>NZ_LN912997.1 GCF_001487105.1 Mediterraneibacter massiliensis
TGGTGGCGATGCGCCTGCGGGGAACACCCGTACCCATCCCGAACACGATGGTTAAGCCGCAGACGGCCGATGGTACTGCACTGGAGACGGTGTGGGAGAGTAGGTGGCCGCCAAATTTAAAAAAGAAAAAAGACAAGAGCAGGGATAGTGACCGGTAAGGCGCAAAAAGAGAGTGCGAAGTCTTTAGGAATAGATACAGGCAAGGATGAGCAACCACTTATCACCGCCAACCCAATCAGCAGGGCAGTGCTGTTAAGATAGATGTTTTACCAGTGATCAGAGAGCAGAAAAGATTCTGGTTTCTAATGACTGATAAAACAGTCAACCGAAATGCGAAGCTCTAAAACCTTTGGTTTTATCGCTCATGGCATTACATGCCAATGCTTGAAAAAGTAAAATTGCTTATGAGAACAAGTTCTCAACACAATCTTATTTTTCAATCGCTTGCATTTCTATGTACCTTGAAAACTGCATACGAAAGAGATAGATAGAAATATCAAAGACATCCGAGGTAATGTTATTAAGAACATTAACGAGTCTGAAGAAAACAGACGGAAATAAAATTGACTATTACCAACGCATGCAACGCTATGCATGTGTAGATGGAGTCCGTACCCGCGGATGACATCAGTTGGTTATGCTGATAAGAGCGTATGGTGGATGCCTTGGCACTAAGAGCCGATGAAAGACGTGATAAGCTGCGAAAAGCTTCGGGGAGGAGCAAATATCCATCGATCCGGAGATATCTGAATGGGGAAACCTAACTGAGCAAACCTCAGTTATCCTGACGCCAATCCATAACGTCAGGAAGGGAACCCGGTGAACTGAAACATCTAAGTAGCCGGAGGAAGAGAAAACAACATGTGATTTCCAAAGTAGCGGCGAGCGAAATGGAAAGAGCCCAAACCGGAGTGCGTGCACTCCGGGGTTCG
>NZ_LN912998.1 GCF_001487105.1 Mediterraneibacter massiliensis
TTAAGAATTTTCAAGGATCGTTGTCTATTGTTCAGTTATCAAGGTGCTTTGTTTCGCTCTTGAGCGACAACTTCTTTATCTTACCAAACTCATTGCCTGTTGTCAAGAACTTTTTTATTTTTCTTTGTCATCTCTTCAAGCGACAGCTTGTATAGATTATCACACAACTTTTTCTTTGTCAACAACTTTTTTCGAGTTATTTCAACATTATTTTCGCTTCTGAATCCTGGTCGCTCTCCAATCCCTTGCGGCTTCCTTTTTCCTCTGCTTGCAGTTATGTGCCTGTCGTTTTCAGCGACGAATGTTATCTTACCATCTCACCCGATAATTGTCAACGTTTTTTATCTTTTTTATATATTTCGCACAATTCAGACAATTCAGACGATAAAATAACCGTGTATATAAATATCTTTTTCCCGGATCCACCCGTTTTTTAGATTGTTTTTTCTCTAATATTTCTGCACAAAAAAGGAGCTGTTCACTCTAGCAGAATATTCTTCCACCGTTGCCAGCTCCTTTGACCACATTATATGTGCCTAGTAACGCACTGTACCTTTCTACAGTTTCATCGCTGTCTCGTAAGCCGACCAGACTGCATCCATAACATTCGTTGGCTGTTCTGCGTCTCCTATCAGATATACATGATCGCCTTTGATTTTTTCATATAATGTATTTTCCGGTATATAGCCGACCGATACCACAATATGATCTGCCGGGATCTCATGTTTTACTTTCATGCCTTGCACACCCAGTGCAAACATTCTCTTTGCACGGTTTGCAGTATTGGGGTAGTTCTTCTCAGTTTCAACTACAGTTGCGATACCAGCTTTATAACTTTCAACCACAGCATTTTTGATGACTTTTACTTTATAATAATCCAGAAGCTCCATCAGCATATTGTAATTTGCCGCAGACAGACCAAATGCATTTAATATGGTTTCTGTCATTTCTACTATCGTAACTTTTTTGCCTTCCTTTCCAAGCATATAGGCGATCTCACATCCCGTCAGACCTCCTCCTACGACCAGAACATTCTCTCCGTCTATCTTTACCTGCTGCAATGTATCTACCGCATAGGTCACATTTTCTGCATCAAATCCCGGAATAGCAAGCTTACGTTCTTTTGCGCCTGTTGCAACAAAGATTTCATCATATCCAGAAGTCATCTCTTCCGTCACTTCTGTATTCAGATGCACATTTACTCCCAGGTCACACATCTGTTTTCTGTACCATTTCAACAGATTCTTATCATCTTCCTTAAATTCCGGAGCTGCAGCAGCAATAAATACGCCGCCCAGTTCACTATTCTTTTCATACAGATCCACTTCATGTCCACGTATCGCACAGACACGTGCCGCTTCCATACCGCCAAGTCCGCCGCCGATCACAAGCACTTTCTTCTTTTGCTCCGCCGGCTGCAGCTTATAGGATTTCTCACGTCCACATGCCGGATTTACTGCGCAGCTGATATCTTTGTCCTGGAAAATCCGACCCAGGCAGCCCTGATGGCATGAAATACACGGACGTATATCATCCAGCCTTCCTTCATAGAATTTCTTGCCAAGTTCAGGATCTGCAAGCAGCGGACGTCCCATACCCATAATATCGATTTTGCCTTCGGCGATCTCTTTATCTGCCAGTTCCGGATTATCAAAACGTCCGGCACAGACAACTGGAATAGATACAGCCTCTTTTACCTTTTCTACATCTGCCAGATTGCATGCTTTCGGCATGTATACCGGTGGATGCGCCCAGAACCAAGAATCATAACTGCCGTTATCACAATTGAGCATATCATAGCCATAAGACTCCAGTAATTTAACAGCCTCTATTGCTTCTTCCAGATTTCTTCCTTTTTCTTCATATTCTTCTCCCGGAAGAGCACCGCGGTTAAAGTCCTTTACATAACTGCGCACACTGAAGCGTAAGGAGACCGGAAAATCTTTACCACATTTTTCTTTGATCGCTTCCACGATCTCCTTCGGAAAACGCAAACGATTCTCCAGACTTCCGCCATACTCATCGTCTCTCTTATTATAGAATCCAATCGCGAACTGATCGAGCAGATATCCTTCATGTACGGCATGAATCTCCACACCGTCTCCGCCTGCCTGCTGCACCTCATAGGCTGCCTGCGCAAAATTCTTGACATAGAGATGAATCTCGTCTTTCGTAATACCACGATTTTTAATCGTAGGATCCCACACATTCTGAATCGGAGCCGGCGCCGGAAGCATCTTCCATGAAATCTCATTTTCCAGATGTGCCGCTCTTCCTGTCATAGCGGTCAGCTGAATAAAGATTTTAGAACCATATTTGTGAATTCCTTCTGTCAGATATTTCATCTGCTCAATATATTCTTCCGGGTGATTCACCGGATTCATAAACGGCATAGGGATGATCGGAGCAAGTCCCGTAATGATCAGGCCTGTTCCGCCTTTCGCACGTTCAATATAATAATCCGCTCCGTCTTTGGTATAAGCTCCGGTCTTCGGATTCATCAGCCGCGGTGAAAAGACTCCCATGGGCATCATCGCAATACGATTCGGGATTTCTATGCCTCCGACCTTCACCGGTGAAAATAAATGTTCATATTTCGTTGCCATCTGTACATCCTCCTTTTCAAAAACTGCTTCTTGCTATTTTCCTTGATTCAGAAATCGCCTCTTTATTATCTGTATATTCCAATATAGAAGCGCAAATTTCTGAATCTTACTTAATAGTAATCATAGCACAGTCTATAAAAGATTACTATAGTAACAGAATACAATTCGGCGAATATTATTTTGTTAAATATGTACAAATATCCTCTTTTAATTTCTTCTAAATGCAAATCACACTAACTTATCTTGTCAGGTGTTTCTCATCTGTGATATTCTATCTTTATAAATTTAAGAAAGTCGGGAATATTTTATGAAACCTCAAACAAACAGACAAAAGCAGGCGCTGGCCACAAAGCAAAAAATTTTCACATGTGCGCTTTCCCTCTTTTCCAAAAAAGCTTATGAAACAATTACTGTACAGGAAATCTGTTCAACTGCCGAAGTGTCTGTCGGAGCTTTTTATCATCATTTTAAAAGCAAAGACGATATATTAGAAGAAGGGTATCATCTATTTGATGCACAGGCAGAAGAAGAATGGGATCATTTTCATCCGGATGATTCCATTGACAGGATCCGTTTTCTCGTTTCGATCCAGACTAATTCAATGAGTAAGATGGGACCTTTTGCGGCTATGCAGTATTTTAAGAACCAACTTTCCTGCTCTGAGAAATATATACTGAATCCTTCCCGTTTCTTCTATAAGAAGATTCAGGAATCCATTCAATCAGGAATCGACTCTGCTGTATTAAATGGATCTGCGGCAGAGATAACCGAAGAGATCCTCTGCCTGACCCGTGGGATCATCTACGACTGGGGATTGCATGAAGGCTCCTATTCTCTGGAGGATCGCACAGCTAAGATGCTGGATATTTTATTGGAGCATTATACGCATTAAAACAGAAAGGCTGCTCTGGATCCGAATTTCTCATCTCCTTGATCCATAAACAGCCTCTCTGCTTTATACTGTCGCCAAGCTTATTTTTCTAGTAAATACTTATATAAAATCCATGGCATCGCTGATCGTCTTCACGCCTACGATTTTGATCCCTCGTGTCCCCTTTACCATTTTTTCTGAAACACCAGGCAGGACACAAGTTTCAAATCCCAGCTTCTTTGCCTCAGCCACTCGCTGCTCCGGCATATTCACCGCACGTACTTCTCCGCTTAGTCCTACTTCACCGAATACGATCACTCTTTCATCTATCGGGCGGTTTTTGTAGCTGGATACCAGAGCCATCACGATCCCCAGATCGATCGCCGGCTCATTCATCCTGATCCCCCCTGCTATATTGACATACGCATCATAACTAGAAAGCGGAAGTCCGATCCTCTTTTCCAACACTGCCATCAAAAGGTTGACCCTGTTATAATCACATCCCGCCGCCGTACGTCTTGGCATACCAAAATTACTTTTGCATACTAATGCCTGTATTTCTATCAAGATCGGCCTGGTTCCTTCCATAGAGCATGCCACGACAGAACCGGACGCATTCTCCGGTTTCCCGCTCAACATGTATTCCGATGGATTTTCCACCTCATTGAGTCCATTCTGGCGCATTTCAAACACACCGATTTCGTTAGTAGAACCAAATCTGTTTTTTACAGCGCGCAAAATACGGTAGGACGCATGCCGATCTCCTTCAAAATACAGCACAGTATCTACCATGTGCTCCAAAACCCTAGGTCCTGCAACTGTTCCTTCTTTCGTCACATGTCCGACAATAAAAACAGGGATACAAAGTCCTTTCGCAAGTTGCATAAATACATTGGTAGATTCTCTGACCTGGGATACGCTTCCCGGAGCGGAAGTAACTTCTTCACTATACATTGTCTGGATAGAGTCAATGATCACCAGCTCCGGTCTTTCTTTCTCAATGACCGCCCGGATGATCCCCAGGTTTGTCTCACATAAAAGCAACAGATTTTCTGCAAATTCTCCCATGCGATTTGCCCGCAATTTTATCTGCGTCTGTGACTCCTCCCCGGAAATATAAAGAATCTTCTTCATTTCAGCCAGTTTTTGACAAACCTGCAGTAAGAGTGTAGATTTTCCAATCCCGGGATCTCCTCCCACCAAGACAAGAGATCCCGGAACGATCCCGCCGCCCAAGACTCTGTCCAGTTCCTTAATCGTTGTCTCAATACGTACATCATCCGACGCACTTACCTTAGACAGAGAAACCGGAACTGTCTCTCTGACCGCCCTTGCTGCCGCAGTACTTCCTCGGCTGATCCCGGCGCTTACCTTTTCCTCTACGAAAGTATTCCATTCTCCGCACGAAGGACACTGTCCCAGCCACTTTGCTTCCTCATGTCCACAATTCTGACAGAAAAATACGCTTTTGTTTCCTTTTGCCATATTATACCGTACCTTTCACTCTGACTTTTCTTCTGGCTTTCTAACTCATTCCAGTCGCCCCCACCCGTAAAACGGGTGGCTCGGGACGCGGGCTCTAAGCCCGCCCTACTTGGCCGCGCCTCAAGGCGCTGGCTTTCTCTTTTTACGCCATGGGAAGTCTACCCTTTGTAGCCTTCCC
>NZ_LN912999.1 GCF_001487105.1 Mediterraneibacter massiliensis
AGGAAGGGAACCCGGTGAACTGAAACATCTAAGTAGCCGGAGGAAGAGAAAACAACATGTGATTTCCAAAGTAGCGGCGAGCGAAATGGAAAGAGCCCAAACCGGAGTGCGTGCACTCCGGGGTTCGGACCGCGGAATTGATTCAATGAGTTTAGCAGAATGGTTTTGGGAAAGCCAGCCAGAGAGGGTGAAAGCCCCGTAAGCGAAAGACGAGTTGACAAGGCGGTATCCAGAGTAGGTCGAGACACGAGAAACCTTGACTGAAAGAGCGGGGACCACCCCGTAAGGCTAAATACTCCTTAGTGACCGATAGCGCATAGTACTGTGAAGGAAAGGTGAAAAGGACCCCGGGAGGGGAGTGAAAGAGAACCTGAAACCATATGTTTACAAGCTGTGGAACCGCTTTAAATGCGGAACTGCGTACTTTTTGTAGAACGGTCCGGCGAGTTACGTCGGCTGGCGAGGTTAAGCACTTAGAGGTGTGGAGCCGAAGGGAAACCAAGTCTGAAGAGGGCGAAACAGTCAGCCGGAGTAGACCCGAAACCGGGTGATCTATCCATGTCCAGGTTGAAGTTGCCGTAAAAGGCAATGGAGGACCGAACCCACATCCGTTGAAAAGGGTGGGGATGAGGTGTGGATAGGGGAGAAATTCCAATCGAACCCGGAGATAGCTGGTTCTCCTCGAAATAGCTTTAGGGCTAGCCTCATACGAGTCTTGCGGAGGTAGAGCACTGAATTCCTAAGGGGGCGTCAAAGCTTACCAAGGGATATCAAACTCCGAATGCCGTGTAGATGATGTATGGGAGTCAGACTATCCGAGATAAGTTGGGTAGTCGAAAGGGAAAGAGCCCAGACCTACAGCTAAGGTCCCAAAATGTGTGTTAAGTGGAAAAGGATGTGGGATTTCAAAGACAACTAGGATGTTGGCTTAGAAGCAGCCATACATTAAAAGAGTGCGTAATAGCTCACTAGTCGAGAGGTCCTGCGCCGAAAATGTCCGGGGCTAAAACACACTACCGAAGCTTAGGAACTGACGAATGTCAGTTGGTAGAGGAGCATTCTTAAAGAGAAGAAGCTGTACCGGAAGGAGCAGTGGATCATTAAGAAGAGAGAATGCCGGAATGAGTAGCGAGAGGAAGGTGAGAATCCTTCCGGCCGAATATCTAAGGTTTCCAGAGTAAAGCTGATCTGCTCTGGGTAAGTCGGGGCCTAAGGCGAGGTCGAAAGACGTAGTCGATGGATAACAGGTTGAGATTCCTGTACTATTTTATGACAGAACTGTGGGGACGCAGGGAGAGAGCGCGAGCCGGGAATGGAAAGCCCGGTGCAAGCGAAGTACCCGTACATCAGGCAAAACCGGTGTGCAAGGGGAAGGCGTGAAGCGGACCGAAGTAAGAGTAGGGAAGAGCGTGAGCTAACTGCCAAGAAAAGCCGCTATTGTTCATAAAATACCCGTACCGTAAACCGACACAGGTGGATGAGGAGAGAATCCTAAGGCCGACGGGAGAAGCATTGTTAAGGAACTCGGCAAAATGACTCCGTAACTTCGGGAGAAGGAGTGCCTGGGAGACCAGGCCGCAGAGAATTGGCCCAAGCAACTGTTTAGCAAAAACACAGGTCTATGCAAAACCGAAAGGTGAGGTATATGGGCTGACGCCTGCCCGGTGCTGGAAGGTTAAGGGGAGAGGTTAGCGCAAGCGAAGCTTTGAACTTAAGCCCCAGTAAACGGCGGCCGTAACTATAACGGTCCTAAGGTAGCGAAATTCCTTGTCGGGTAAGTTCCGACCCGCACGAAAGGCGTAATGATTTGGGCACTGTCTCAACAATGCACCCGGTGAAATTGAAATACCAGTGAAGATGCTGGTTACCTGCGCCAGGACGGAAAGACCCCATGGAGCTTTACTCCAGCTTGATACTGGGATTCGGTATTGCATGTACAGGATAGGTGGGAGGCTAGGAAGTGGCAACGCCAGTTGCCATGGAGCCGCTGTTGGGATACCACCCTTGCAGTATTGGGTTTCTAACCAGCAGCCGTGAACCGGCTGGGGGACAATGTCAGGTGGGGAGTTTGACTGGGGCGGTCGCCTCCGAAAGGGTATCGGAGGCGCTCAAAGGTTCCCTCAGAATGGTCGGAAACCATTCGAAGAGCGCAAAGGCAGAAGGGAGCTTGACTGCGACACCGACGGGTGGAGCAGGTACGAAAGTAGGACTTAGTGATCCGGTGGTATAAAGTGGGATTGCCATCGCTCAACGGATAAAAGCTACCCTGGGGATAACAGGCTTATCACTCCCAAGAGTTCACATCGACGGAGTGGTTTGGCACCTCGATGTCGGCTCATCGCATCCTGGGGCTGAAGTAGGTCCCAAGGGTTGGGCTGTTCGCCCATTAAAGCGGTACGCGAGCTGGGTTCAGAACGTCGTGAGACAGTTCGGTCCCTATCCGGCGTGGGCGTAGGATATTTGAGAGGAGCTGTCCTTAGTACGAGAGGACCGGGATGGACTGGCCGCTGGTGTATCTGTTGTTCAGCCAAGAGCATAGCAGAGTAGCCAAGCCGGGACGGGATAAACGCTGAAGGCATCTAAGCGTGAAGCCCCCCTCAAGATGAGATATCCCATAACGTCAAGTTAGTAAGACCCCTTGAAGACGACGAGGTAGATAGGGCGGAGGTGGAAGTGTGGTAACACATGGAGCTGACCGTTACTAATAGGTCGAGGGCATAACCAAGCAAGGTGATAGGAGAATGGATGAAAAAGATCTTTTGTATGTAGTTTTGAAGGTATATAACCCTTGAAGAATGAGAGAAAAGGTACCTGGAAGTTTTTACTTCTGGGTGTTTTTTTGATAAATAAAAAATGATAAATATTAAACCTTTCTGACACAATTCTCCTTTTTTCTCTTATGAAATATGGTACACTGTGGCAAGCCCATAAGGGAAAAGGAGGACAAAGAAATGAAGAAAAAGAAACAGTATTGGCTTATAGCGCTGGTATGTATTATAGCAGCTGCAGCCGCAGCCGGTTATTATGTCTACATAAACCGTTTTAATGCACAGGCCTATGTAAAAGCAGTCTTGGACGTATCGTATAAAGAACAGATAAAAGAATATATAGAGCTGACAGATGCATCGGAAAAAGAGGCGAAACAGATTTTTGAAAAAAATCTGGATGTAACAATGGAAGAATTCGAGTCTTTAGAACTTCCGGAAGATCTGGCAGGAAAATATAGGGTACTCTTTGAAAATATTGCTAAGAAAGTAAATTATACAGTGGAAGAAGGAGTGAAAGATAAGGAAGGAAACTATACGGTTAATGTCATGGTAAAACCAATTACCTTATTTGATGATACATATGACACTTTCCAGGAGAAGGCAAAAGAATATGCAGAACAGGTTTCAAATGAAGTCATGGCAGGGGGCGAGATACCGACAGACGAGCAAATGCAAAAGGAAGTGTATCAGATTTATTATGAAGTTTTGCAGAAGGCTTGTGACGAAGGATTAAAATACGGAGAAGTGGAGAATGTGACCCTGCATGTGATCAAAACAGACGGTAAGGGGTATGAGATCGCTGAGGAAGATATGAGGCGATTAGATGCGGCGATGATTTCAGAAAATGCATTAAAAGCAGAGTAGAAATCTTGTGTTTACATAAAATTAGGTCTGTGAATGAGGTAAATCAAAGCAAAAAATGTTATGTAGATGGCGATTTAAATCATAGTCAGATAGGAGAAAATAGACTATACTTTTCTTAAGTGTTTATGGAGTAGAAGAGAGGTGCGGTTATGACGTTTGAAGAACAGAAAGCAAGAATTTTATCTGGCAGAATGTACAATGATCTGACGCCGGAACTGGTTGAGGCAAGACGAAGAGCGGTGGAAGTGACAGAGGAATACAATGCAAGTTACGGAAAAGCTTCGGAAGTAAGGGAAGCAATCCTGCGCAGATTGGTCAGACATGCAGGGGAGGGAGCTTTTTTCGAACCAGATTTTCATTGTGAATTTGGTTTCAACATTACATTGGGGAAAAACTTTTATGCTAATTTTGGCTGTATACTTTTGGATCCAGGTGAGATTATCATAGGAGATCATGTGCTGTTTGGTCCTCGTGTTTCTATCTATACATCTCGTCATGCTTATGATGCGCGGGAGAGAGCAGCAGGAGCCTGCTTTGCGAAACCAGTAAAGATAGGAAATAATGTATGGGTGGGTGGTGGTGTCCACATGGATCATGGGATTACTATAGGAGATAATACGATTATTGGAGCCGGCAGCGTAATTACCAGGGATATTCCGGCAAACGTAGTGGCAGCGGGAGCGCCGTGTCGAGTAATTCGAGAGATAAGAGAGGACGAGAAGACGGATTATCTGGATAGTCTTGAAAAAGAATACAGTTTGTGAAAGAAAAGAGGGAAAATATGAAAACGTTATATGTCTCAGATCTGGATGGTACATTGTTTAATAGTAAAAAAGAAATAAGTGCGAGAAGTGTTGAACTGTTGAATGGATGTATAGAAAGAGGAATGTTATTTTCTGTGGCGACAGCTAGAATGCCGTATGGATGTGATTATCGGCTGGATGCACTTAAAATGAGTACACCGGGAATATTGACAAACGGTGTGTTTATCTATGACTTTCGAAACAGGGAATTTTTACACGCGGAGATGATTCCGAGACAGGCGGCAGAAAAAGTTACAGAAGCCTTTCAAAGATGCGGTTTAGAATGTTTTATGTATATTCTGACAGGAAATAGGATAAGATTATATTATGGAAGCGAAAAACTAAAGGAACAGACACAGTATTACAGTAACCGTGCGTTGGAAGAATGCGAGGAAGTCGCTTATACAAAAGATTACAGGGCTGAAATGGACAAGGGCGGCGTATTTTACTTTGCATTGACGGGAAACCAGGAAGAACTGACTCCGGTAAAAGAAGAAATAGAAAAAATATCGGGAGTAAGCATCGCGTTTTATCTGAATATATACAATGGAATGTATTGTATGGAAATATTCAGCGAAAAAGCAAGCAAGAAAAATGCGTTGCTGCGACTGAAAGAAATGGTGGGATGCGAAGAACTTGTCGTATTTGGCGATAATTATAACGATGTTCCCATGATAGAAATCGCGGACAGGAGTTATGCTCCGGAAAACGCTCTGGAGGAGATTAAACAAATGGTGACAGGAGTTCTTCCAGATTGTGATCATGATGGTGTGGCAGAATTTCTTAACAATGAACAAAGAATGTAATAAAGGCGGCAATCCAAGTAATAGAAAGGGATTGCCGTTTTGTTTATAACGATTTTAAATAATTCTATTTCTAATAGGTAAAAAAGAAGAGGATGGAGCGCCGTTTTGGCACACCATCCTCTTCTTTTTAATCCCAGCTCTGCATAGCAGCTCCTTTTTCCGGGGGAAGACAATTTTTGGCATATGTTCTCATGAATCCCTTTTTCCTTTTTGGTTCGGGAAGAACAAGATTTTTTCTTCTCTTTTCGAGTTCTTCTTCAGATACGTCCAGTTTCAAAGAACGGTTTGGTATATCAATCTCAATCATATCATCGTCTTTAATCAGAGCGATTGCTCCGCCGATTGCCGCCTCAGGAGACACGTGCCCGATAATAGGACCGTGGCAGAATCCTGAGAAACGTCCGTCCGTGATTAAGGAAACACTTTCATCCAGACCGAGGTTAACAATCGCCTCTGTTGCTTCCATGACTTCTACCATGCCCGGAGCACCAACAGGTCCTACATTTCGGACAACGACGACATCGCCGGGCTGTACTTTTTCAGAGATGATTGCCTGATGAGCTTCAGAATCGCTCTGGTATACTTTGGCTGTTCCCCTGAAGTGGAGCATGCTTTTCTTAACTGTAGACGAGCGTACCACAGAACCATTGGGCGCAAGATTCCCTTTTAAAATACAGAGTCCGCCGTTTTCCGAGATTGGATTTTTCATAGAACGGATAACGTCGCTTGGACAACTATTTACATGTTCGAGAATTTCACCAAGAGTCTGTCCGTTTACGTTCAGACATTCCTTATGGATCAGAGGTTCCAGTTGTTTGAAGAGTTGGGGAACACCTCCTGCAAAGTGCAGGTCATCTACGGCATAAATACCACTGGGTCGCACATTGGCGATACAGGGAGTTGTGCGGTTGAATTTTTCAAATTCATCAGCTGTCATATCAATACCCAGTTCATTTGCAAGTGCCGGGATGTGCATGACTGCATTGGTAGATCCACCGATGGCAAGATCCATGCGGATTGCATTTTCCAGTGCTTCTCTTGTGATGATCTTTGAAGGAGTTAGATCTTCAAAGACCATTTCAACGATCCTGCGTCCGATATGTTTGCAGCTTACGATTTTATCGGTATAGACTGCTGGAATTGTTGAAGAACCGGGCAGAGTCATGCCGAGCGCCTCAGTTAAGATCTGCATGGTGTTGGCGGTCCCCATATTAGAGCAGGCCCCCATGGACGGACAAGCCTGGCATTCTGCCTGAAGGATTGCTTCTTTGTCTGCGTTTCCCTTTGAAATCTGTCCATAGGAAAATTCTGTTACGTCACATTGAAGGAACTGCTTTCCGTTTAGGCGACCTGAGAGCATTGGACCGCCTGTGCAGCAGATTGTGGGAATATCCAGGCGTGCTGCAGCAAGCAAAGTGCCCGGAACGATATTGTCACATCCGGAAAGCAGTACAAGACCATCGAAATGTTGTACACTTGCGACTACCTCAATTCCGGCAGCTACAATGTCCCTCATGGCGAGATCCATACACATAGTATCTGATCCGATAGCGACCTCTGCGCAGGTAGAGGGAAGACCAAATTCAAAAGGAATTCCGCCTGCTTGCCAGATAGCAGATTTGACCGCATCTGCCAGTTCACGAAGATGAGCATGTCCGGCTGAGTTTTCACTGAAAGTGTTTCCAATACCGATATGTGGTCGGTTAAGGTCTTGAGGGTCATATCCACTTCCCTTGTATACGGAACGTGAATGTGCGGCGGCATCGCCGACAAAATATTTTTGTGTAAATTCTTTCATAGGGATATCTCCTTTTCTTTTGATTCTTTGTAGTCGGCAGGACTTGTTCCGGTAACATTTTTGAATGTTCGATAAAAATGGTTGTAATTGTTAAAGCCGACTTCCTTACTGACAGCGGTGATCGACATTGGTCCTTTTAAAAGAAGTTTGGCCTTGTCGATACGCTTGTTGATGATGTATTTGTTTAATGTTGTGCCGGTGTAACGCTTAAACATCCGACTTAGATGAAATGTGCTGAAGCTGACATATTCAGAGAGCGTCTCTAGGGAAAGATCCTCGGCAATATGGGCATCGATATAACCGATCAGTTTTGTGACAACTTCCATGCTTCTGGAATCGGTGGAACTGATTTCCTGACCGGTGTAAAAAATGTCGTAAATATGGGCGAATACTTCGAGAATCATAGCTTTTTCCAGAATATCCCTCCCATTTTGGACATTGAGAGACTCATGTTTGTTATAAATCGTTACGAAAGCTTTAATTTGTTCAGGGGTGAGTGGTCTGGAATATTTGACGTCTGCACATCCTGAAAAGATGTTAAATAGATTCGTATTCTCTGAACAGGCAAAAAGGAGGAGGCTGGAATCAAAAGAGATACAGTATCTCGTGTAAGGCTCTTTGCAGGTAATGTGGATCTGATGTGGATCAAACATATTGATCAATACGAGACAACCCTGCATCAGGGTACGTTTCTGCCCATTGATCATGATATCTCCGATGATGCCATTTGCAGTTTCACACAGATAGAATTGGACTTCATAGAAATCATGATAGTGAAGTTCTTTTGTGAATTCATGGGATGCATCCCGTTTTGTAATACAATAATGACCATTATAAACATCTGCCTGCGATAGAAACAATGCTTTATCCATATGGAAACAACCTCCTTTTTGTAAACAGTAAAAGCAATAATTGTTATAGGAAATCATAGCACAACGGAAATAGATTCACAATTAAAAGATACTAAAATAGCAAGATATGTAATGCATATGGCAAGATAATGCAGAACATAAAAAGATATATTATTAGGAAGAAACAGACGAAAGCAAAATAAGTAATACCACGGGCAATATACTTAATCGACAAGGAATGTAGACAGAGGATAATATAAGAGTGTGCTAAGCAAAAGCAATAATTGAGGAGTAAGAAAAGAGACGGAGAAACAAAAAAAGAAAAGGAGATGTGTTGAAATGTCAGAATTGATCGTCATGTTGACAAACAACGATGTAACAGTACCAAATGCAAGGGAAACTTTTGAGGAGTGCAAAGATATGCCGGTGAAATACTGGGGATATAAAGATCACGGTATGGAACCGACGAAGATGAAAGAACTTGCACAGTATATGAAAGAAAATGGAAAGATAACATTCCTTGAAGTTGTGAGCTACACGGAGGAAGAGTGTATGAGAGGAGCAAAACTAGCTGTTGAATGTGGGTTTGATTATCTGATCGGAACACTTTTCTACGATAGTGTATATGAGTACATAAAAACGACAGACTTAAAATACTGCCCATTTGCCGGAAAAGTTTCGCAGAACCCGAGCATTCTTCAAGGGACAGCTCAAGAGATGCTGGATCAGGAAGCGATGTTTGCAGAAAAAGGGTGCGATGGAACAGATTTGCTTGGCTACAGATATGTGGACGGTGATCCGACAGCGCTTTCGGCAGAGTATGTTGCAAAGGCTAAAAAGCCGGTGATCCTCGCAGGCAGTGTCGGCAGCGATGAGAGAGTGGCAGAGGTGCTGAAGATGAACCCATGGACATTTACGATGGGAAGCGCACTATTTAATAAGAACTTTGTAAAGGACGGAACTTTCCGTGAGAATCTGGAGTATGTGTTAGGACTGCTCAAATAAAAGAAATGTTTCCTTTCGCTTCCGGGAGGATCATTATAAAGAAATATTTTTAATCTTTTAGTTTATTTATCAGAACATAGGAGGACAAAAAATGAAGAAATCAATTGTATTCAAAGGAGTATTTCCGGCACTGATCACACCTTTCAAGGCTGATGGCAGCATTGATCTTGAAGGATTAAAAGAAAGTGTGAAGTATTACATGAGCGTAGGCTGCGCAGGCGTATGCTTCAGCGGGTCCAGCGGCGAGCACGCATTTCTTTCAAGAGAAGAGAGAATCGAAGGAATTAAAGCGTGCCGTGAGGTGATCGGAAATGGTTATGTGATAGCTGGGGCAGGTGCGCTGACGACTGCAGAAACTTTGGAACTTGTAAAAGATGTGAAAAATGCGGGAGCTGATGCTGCTCTTGTACTTTCCCCGATCGGCAATACAACAGCAGATGGCATGGTGAAACATTATGAGACACTGGGAACAGTCGGTATTCCACTTCTTCTTTACAATCATCCGGCAGCTACAGGCATTACGATTGACATAGATATGTTTGATCGTCTCATCCAGATTCCGAATGTAGTAGGTATGAAAGAGACAAGCGGAAGCCTTCCATTCCTGGCAGAGATTCTGAGAAGATACAGTACAGATGAGATTACTTTATTCACGGGTTGCGATGACTTAACACTCCCATCCTGTGCGATCGGATTAAAGGCAATCATCCTTGCTACAGCAAATGTAGCGCCAAAGCAGGTGATCGATATTATGGATCTTGTGAATGAAGGAAAGATCGAGGAGGCACAGAAGATCTATTGGAATCTTGCCCCGCTGACTCGCGTCATCGGAGATGAGGCAAACTTCCCATCACTTCTTAAGAAAGCGACAGAGATGATGGGTCATGCAGCAGGAGATCCAAGACTTCCAATGATCCCGGCAACGGCAGAGCAGGAGGCAGAAATAGAAGAAGCATTGAAGATTGCAGGTTTAAAATAGAGAAAGAAAAACTGATTGGGAATGCCACCCTCCCGAGGCGTTCCCAGGAAAGGGGTAGGTAATATGAAAAAAATCAAGATTGGTCTGGTTGCAGTAGCAAGTCCGGTAGAGTCCGGAGGGGAGAGAGGAGACCATCTTCTCGCAAGAGCAAAAAAGGCGATCACGGATGCCGGCATGGAAGTAGTGACATATCCTGAACTGATCTGGGACGCTGCTGCGGCAATCGATGCATGCGCAAAACTGAAAGAGGAGAAAATCAATTCTCTTGTTGTTATGGACATCACATGGGTTGTTGATTCTATGAAATATATCTTCACAACACAACTTCAGGTGCCGACTGTATACTGGGCAGTTCCATATACAGAGACATTTTCTATCGGCTGTATTCAGCATTACGGCTCCATCCTGAAGGCGATGGGATTTACATATGGTTATGTATATGGACTTCCGGAAGAGGCGGAAGTGATCGAGGGAATCCGCACGTATGCAAAAGTTGGAGCTGCAGTAGAAAATACAAAGAACATGATCATCGGACTTGCAGGTCCGAGACAGACATGGAGAGTGGCAGGTCCACAGGACATGAGTAAAGAAGAATGGGATTTCACGATCAAGACGGGTGTATCTTTTGTTCATATTGAGATGGAAGAAATTACAGAGATTGCAGATCAGATTTCGGATGCCGATGCTGCTGTGACTTTGGAAGGGCTGAAAAAGAGAAGTGGGAAGTCGGTTGCTTCTGATGCGGCTCTCCTCTATAATGCAAAAGTCTATATGGCGACAAAAGAGATTATTGCAAAATACCAATTGACTTCCCTTGCAGCAGAGTGTTATCCAAATTACGGAGGATTGATGAATCTGATCGCTTCCTGGCTGGGAGATGAAGGCTTCTATCTGGATACAGAAGGAGATTTGGGGCATACCTTTATCATCAATACTCTGAATCAGTTTGCCGGAGGCGGAGTTGTCGCCCTCGGAGAAGCAGGGAGCATTGATGAAAAGAGAAATCTTATTCCAGTCGCTCACGAAGGAAGTACACCGATGTCTCTGGCCGATGACCTAAGCAGGGCACAGATCAATCCGAGTGGAGAGTTAGGTACATTTGTCGGAGTTCCTCACAAGGCATTCGATACAGTAACGACTTGCGCAATCGTAGGAAATGGTGGAAAATATAAAGTATTTGTCGCAAAAGGAAGAACTTTGGGCGTAACCCATGAAGAGTGGGTAGAAGGCGGATCAAAGCTGCTGGTAAACCTTCAGTATGATGTGCCGGCGCGTTCTGTGATCGATCAGCTCATCAAGGGCGGTATGGATCATCATTTTGTGATCAAGGAAGGAGACTATACAAAAGAGATGGAAGCATTCTGTGATTACATGGGATTTGACATATTGAAATTAAATTGATAATTTTCTATTTTTTAGGGTTGCGGCTGCCTGCTATATTAAGATCTGCCATGTGTCTAAGACACAGTCGGTCGTGACCAGCCCTCATATATGTACGCTGCAAGCGTATCAGAAAGAAAGGTGGCCGCAGCGGATTTTTCACTGTGGCTATTTTTCATGTAATAATAGAAGAAAGAAGGAAACAGAGTATGAAAGTATTAATGATCAATGGAAGCCCGAATGAGAAGGGATGTACATACACGGCTCTGGAGGTGGTAGCAGAGGCGCTTGCCGCAGAGAATGTCAATTCGGAGATCGTTCAGGTGGGAAGAAATTGTGTAAAAGGCTGCATCGGATGTGGCGCTTGTTCCGAGAGTCACAGATGCGTATTTGACGGTGGTATTGTAAATGAAATCTTAGATAAAATGGAAGATTCAGATGCGCTGATCGTGGGGACTCCTGTTTATTTTGCTTCACCGACAGGATCTCTTGTCTCTGTTCTGGATCGAATCTTCATGGCGGGCAATCGGTTTGCTCTGAAGCCGGCAGCAGCTGTAGCTACCGCAAGAAGAGCGGGTATGACGTCGTCTATTGATGTGATCCATAGATATTTCAATCTTGTGGGTATGCCGGTTGTTTCGTCAAATTACTACAATATGATATTTGGACGTACGCCAGAAGAATTGTTAAAAGACGAAGAAGGTGTGCAGACGATGCGTCTTCTCGGAAAGAATATGGCATGGATGCTGAAATGTATAGAAGCAGGAAAAGCGGCAGGGGTTGCCCAGCCGTTACCGGAGAAAAAAGTCAAGATGACATTTATCAGATAGGAGGATACTATGCAGTTATTACTCGGACTGGATGCAGGAACGACTGCATTAAAGGTAGCGCTTTTTGATGCGAAAGGTCAGCTTTTAGGAGTATCAACGCAGGAATACGCATTGGAAACGCCCCAGATAAATTATGTAGAGGTAGATGCGGAGGTCTACTGGCAGGCGTTTAAGAGTGGTCTGGCGGAGATCAGGCAGAACTACGAGATACGGCCGGAGGATGAGATAGCGCTTGCAATTTCCGCACAGGGAGAAACACTCATCTGCATTGACAAAACCGGCAGGGCATTACGAAAAGCAATCGTGTGGATGGATAATCGCGCAGTGGATGAGGCGAAAGCCATGGAACAACATTTTGGAAATGCAGTATGTTATAAAGTGACTGGTCAGGTAAGCTTTGAGCCTTGTTGGCCGGCACCTAAGATTCTGTGGATCAAAAATCATGAGCCGGAAGTATTTGAACATACGGATAGATTCCTGCTCCTGGAAGATTATCTGATCTACCGGATGACTGGAAGTTTCAATACCGAAGGATCGCTTGTGTGTTCTTCTGTATACTGGGATATTCTGAATAAATGTTACTGGAAAGAAATGCTGGAGTTTATCGGGATCAGTGAGTATCAGCTTGCGGAGGTTGTGGAATCTGCCACAGTAGTTGATGAGATACTTGATGAAGTGAGAGAAGAATTAGGATTTCCTTGTAAAGTAACGGTTTCTACCGGAGCTCTGGATCAGGTGGCAGGTGCGATCGGTGCGGGAAATATCCGCGAGGGGATGTTCTCAGAGACGATTGGTGCGGCGCTTGCAATCTGTGCGCCGGTTTCCAGACCGGTATTTGATCCAAACCAGAAGATGCCGCTTCATTATTTTGCACTGCCGGATACGTATATGATCCATACCTTTACCACAGGCGGAATGACGCTGCGCTGGTTCCGTGACAAGTTTTGTGCAGACGAAATGGCTGTGGAGAATAGTGGCGGGGGAGATGCTTACGATCTGATCAGTAAAGAAGTAGAGAAGATCGCACCGGGATGTGATGGACTTGTGATGCTGCCGCATCTGTCCGGTTCTCTGGCACCGGACGTGAATGCAAAGGCAAAGGGAGTATGGTTTGGCTTTAGCTTAAATCATACAAAACCACATTTTGCAAGAGCTATTATGGAATCTCTTGCATTTATCCTGAGAAGAAATCTGGAAGCATTAAAAGATATGGGAATCAGTGTGAAAGAGGTACGCTCTTTGGGAGGAGGCTCTAAGAGCCGTGTATGGAATCAGATTAAAGCGGATGCAAATGACATCACACTCGTGACTGTGCAGTCTAAAGAAGCGGCTTGCCTTGGAGCAGCAATATTGGCAGGTACGGCGACAGGTGTGTTTGAGAGTGTAGAAGATGCAGTGGAGAATATGATCAAAGTGAAAGACCAGTATCAGGCACAGTCCGAACTCAAAGCCATCTATGATAAAAACTATGAGATGTACTGCAAGCTGTTCCAAGATCTGACGGAGTGTTTTGACAGGACGGTATGACTTTATATAGACTTTATCGGGCAATCAAGCAGGATACGGAAAGACACATTGAGATCGATTCATTAGATCAAATGAAGAGGATGGTGGATGATATGGAAAATTATATGGATGCACTGACTCAAGGAGTATATCTGATCGGTGTAAAAAACGCAGAGAAAGTAAACTTTATGACAGCTGCATGGATTACCCAGGTATCAGGGAATCCCAAGAAAATCCTACTGGCAGTTGGGAAAAAGCATTATACAGCTGAGATGATACGAAAAGCAGGGAAATTTTCGATTAATGTGTTGAGAGCAGGACAGGAAGAGTTGGCGAAGAAGTGTGGATATACGTCAGGAAAAAATATGGATAAGTCAAAAGATATGGACTACTGCATAGAGGACGGCGTGCCTGTAGTAAACGGTACGGCAGGACATCTGTGGTGTACATTGACACGGGAGATTGACGAAGGCGACCATGTATTATTTATAGGTAACGTGAAGAGCGGCGAGAAAAAAGAAGTAGTTCCATTGATTTACCATGAAAAAGAATATTAAAGGAGAATATGTAGATGAAAGTGATCAAAAAAGAAGAAGCAAGAGTATATTTAGACGGACCAGAAGTATGCAGAGAATATGTCATTACGCCTAAGATCGTGTTTGGTTCCTCTACACTTTACCCAGGACAGACAGGTGGCATTGATCCGGGACATCCGGAAGGACATGAGATTTTTTATGTGAGCCGTGGTGAGGTTTTGATGCATAATACGGACACGGATGAATATTATGAGCTGCATGAAGGAGATACGATTCTCGTATATGAAGGCGAGCCTCATGAGCTGACGAACATTGGGACAGATATGGCGGTGATCACATGGAGTTGTGCGCCGAAAATAGATTGACAGATCTTCTGGAGTTTAATCCGGGTATGAATGATAATAACTCTGCGCAGCCATTGCATCAGATGGTCTATCATATTCTGCGATATGCGATCATAAGCGGCAGGGTACTTCCAGGAGAGCATTTGACAGAATACATGCTGTCAAAAACACTTAGGGTGAGCAGAACTCCGGTACGTGCAGCGATTATTCGCCTTGAGAACGAAGGATTGGTCATGAGGCGAAATGGGAGAACAATCGTACAGGATTTTCTGGGGCGGGAGATGGCCGAAATCACCGGAATACGCAAATCATTGGAAAGGCTGGCTGTTGTCACTGCATGTAGAAGTGTAGAGGAAAGTGATATACTGAGGCTTAAAGAAATCAATGCAGAGTTTGGAAATGCCCTGTGTGTTGGAAATATTTCAAAAGGTGCGCACGCAGACGAACGGTTCCACGAGGAAATATTTCGCATTGCGGGCAATCCTGTGTTACTGCGGATGCTTTACGGGCTGGAAAAATCTGCGTATGGATACAGGACCAGAGCGTGCAGTGCTGGAGCAGACGCAAAGCGTCAGACTATCGAACATGGGAGAATCATAGAAGCCCTGCAAAAAAGAGATTCCCAGCTTGCAGAGCAGGCAGCTATGCTGCATATCGAAGGGCAGAGATATGCCTTGTTTGATAGAGTACGAAAAGGAGCATAAAAGAAAGAAAAAATTATGCCACCAGACGAATGGTACCTTAATGGGGTGCATTCGCCTGGTGGCAGTTTTTGTGTGGTAACATTTTAAATATACTGACAAAAATACCTGGGAGGGGGGTACTAAAAACAGATAAAATAGTATATTATATTGAATTGTGCAAAAATGTAATGATTAGAGCAATTATGTTAATAGGATACATATTTTAATAGTGATAATATATAGAAAATAAAGAATCGCGATGAAAAAGATGGATATATCCTACAAATAGTA
This sequence comes from Mediterraneibacter massiliensis, assembly GCF_001487105.1. Taxonomy (GTDB): domain Bacteria; phylum Bacillota; class Clostridia; order Lachnospirales; family Lachnospiraceae; genus Mediterraneibacter; species Mediterraneibacter massiliensis. The sequence goes on from NZ_LN912999.1 coordinate 15,445, forward strand.
ATGAAAGATTTACTGAAAATATTGAAAGGACAAAGGTAGATTTTCAGAGAAAAGGAGAGAGTAGGAATGGAGAAAAAGAAGAATGCCGTCAGTTTTATGACGGTTGTAACAATTACCGGTGCGGTAATATCCTACCGTATAGGAGCTGGATTTGCATCGGGAAATGAATGTATCCAGATCTTTGGCTCATGGGGAGAAGATGTGGGCTGGGCAGTACTCGGTGCCGTATTAGTACTTCTCTTAGGCGCAGTAGGTGTGTATCTGTTGAGTTATGAGCTTCAGTTTGACGGAAGTGATGACGGGTACCGCGCGGTAGGCGGAAAAGGTTTTGGAAAGTTTGTCCAGATTTTTACAGGCATTATGCTGCTGCTTAATTTTCTGACCATGTTTGCAGGAGCTGGTAGTTTGTTAAATCAGCAGTATGGACTGCCGAATTGGGTGGGTTCGACTTTAGCAGGGGTGGTAACATTTATTTCACTGTTAGGTGGATTAAAATCACTGGAAAAAGTATTGGGTTCCATAGGAATTATTATTTTGGTTTATTTGCTTGTGTTTGGTGTTGTGACGCTTTTTACAACAGAACCCAATTTTGATAACATTTATGGGGCTAAAGCTGCTGTTGAGGCGGGAGAGATCATGCAGGTAAACCTGTTCTCACTGCCGCCGTTTAGTTGGATTCCCGGATTGGCAGAACATAATAACGCATTTATCAATGGCGTGGTTTACGGAGCAGAGGCGAATTTTTGCTCTTTCCCATTTTTGATCATGCTTGCGAAGAGATGTAAGAGTAAGAAAGAAGCAGTAGTTTGTGGGCTTGCAGGTGATCTGGGTTATATGTTCTGTGTATGTGTATCTCTTGTCGTATTGATGTTTAATTTTGATTCTATCATGAATCCTGTTACATATGAAATGAATCCATTCCCTACATTGGCGGCAGTGACAAAACTAATACCTATATTGGCATGGACATATGCAATCTTATGTTTCCTAGGAGTGTTTACTACGATATCAGGCTATTTATTTGCTGTGGATGAGATGGTGTTTAAAGAAAACATTACTTCGAGAAACAGTAAGATCTTCCAGATCGGGATGATCGTAATCGGTATTCTGTTGGGAGGCGTACTGCCGTTCTCGAATATGATTAATGTACTTCTTCCGGTCAGAGGGGTTGTAGGAATCTTACTTATCGTTCTTGTGTTTGCTGCCCTTGCGCGTGTTAAGAAAAAATCTGCGGTGAAGGAAGTAGAGGCTGAAGGGATAGAATGTGAGAGCACAGAAGATGCCACAGAACATATATAAAACGTATTAAAAATGAAGTGTACTGGAATTCGGATGTATCCGTATTTCAGGAAGCAGAGAGAGAAAGGAGAAAAAATTATGGAATATGTAGGAGGAAGACCGTATTATGGAGATCTTGTAGGGGTATTGATGCTGGATATGGCAGCACCGTTGATCCCGGGAAATGTAGGGAACGCAATGTCATATAATTTTCCGGTGAGGTATAAGGTGCTTAAGGGGTTGCCGGCTGACTGGTGGCAGGATGAGATCGGACCGGATGAGTCCAGATGTCAGGTATTTATAGAAGCGGCGAAAGAACTTGAGGCAGAAGGCTGCAAAGCAATTACATCAGGGTGTGGCTTTTTCGCTATCTACCAGGAAAGAGTTGCAGCCGTAGTTAATATTCCGGTATTTCTGTCCCCTCTTCTGATGGTACCGATGCTTTCCAGAATGATGGGTGCAGGTAATCGTGTAGGTATCCTCACAGCCGGAGGCGATCACTTAAAAGGAGATTTCCTTAAGAAAGTTGGTATTGATGAGACAGTGAATTATGCAGTTGGCGGTCTGCAGAAGACGGAAGAGTTCTATAATGTACATGTGACATGTAAGAAAAAGACTATTGATCCAGAAAAGATGCAGGCAGAAGTTGTACAGGCAGCTGAAAATCTGATCGCCCAGTATCCTGATATTGGCTGTTTTGTATTTGAGTGCAGCGACATTCCGCCGTTTGCAAGAGAAGTTGCAAGAAGAACAGGACGCCCTGTATTCGACTTTATCGGTCTTGCCCATATGGTGGCAAGAGCAATACAACCGGTACAGTATCCGCAGTTTTTTGATAAATAAGTTTAATTTTATTACCGCCGAAGGAACAGAAATACTGTGAATTCGGCGGTGATTTTTTTGCGATTTAGAAAAATGAACGATAAATATAATATGGACAGTATATGTAAGGTAAAAAGCAATAATATGCATTGTTGTACGCAAAATATATATGTATTATATAGATAACAAAAGGCGCCTATAACTATAAAAATATGTGCAAAATGTAAATGGAGGAATGAGCATGAAAGATAAAATTAATATCAAAACAATACTCCTTACAGCAGGAGCCTTTGTTTCGTTTAATGTTGGTGCAGGCTTCGCGTCCGGCAACGAACTTCTTCAGTTCTTTGGATCTTGGGGGGGAGGAACCGTGGCGGCAGTGCTTGCCGGCTTTGTTACAACAGTTATTTATTGTGTCTGCCTTTTCTATGTAGGCCAAAGTGTGAATTTCGGTAGTTCGATCGAGACGTATAACTTTTTTGGCGGAAAAATTTTAGGACGGTTTTTTCAGATATTTGTTGTGGTTCTTACGGCAGCGACTGCGATGATGTTTTTTTCAGGCGCAGGCTCCCTTCTTTGGCAGATGTTTGGTCTTCCACAGTGGGTAGGGGCTGTGTTGCTTGGAGCAACCGCTGTGATTGTGGTTCTGGGAGGACTGGCAAGAGTGCAGAATGTGCTGGGATATGCGGGAATAGTAATACTCGTGTATGTACTCATTTTCGGGGTGATTTCTATGTTCAATCCTTCATCCAGTATGGAGCAGGCAGCAGGAGTTGCAGATATGGTCAAGGCAGGACAGGTTTATCAGGCGAATATGTTCGATCTTTTCCCATTCAGCCTGATTCCACAGCTCTCTGAATGGAATTCACCGGTTCTGGAAGGTGTATTGTATGGGACACTTTGTATTACGACGGGGTTTCCGTTTTATCTGACATTGGGACAGCGTTCAAAAAAGAACGGAGAAGCAGTAGGATCTGCAATATTTAGTTCGATTGTTTTTTTTGCTTGTGTCGTTTTGGTACTTTTGTTGGTAATGATGAATTTTGATTCTGTGATTAATCCGGCGACAAATGAAATGAAGCCTTTCCCGGCAGTTGCGGCAGTGGATGCGCTGTGGCCGACAGGAAGTTGGACATATGCATTTATTATTTTCATTGGAATTTTTACAACATATACAGGATTTTTATGGTCTATCAATCATATTTTCTTTGAAAAGAAAGAAAAATCTACAGGAAGCAAGATATTCATCGTACTGTTGACTGTGTTTGGTATTTGCTTGGGGAGTGTGCTTCCTTTCTCACAGTTTGTCAATATCCTCCAACCATTGAGCGGTGTCGTTGGAGTAGTTATGTTCATTACTATTATTGTAAAAACAGTGCGTATTGTGGTAGAAAGAAGAAAGAAAGCGAATATCGTAGAAGTGGACTAGGCTGAAATGAACTAGCATAAGAAAAAATGCAGAGTGCCCGACAGAAATATCCGAAATAGTAGATATTTCTGTCGGTTTTCTTATAATTCACATTCCCGGTTCCCTTTTAGAAAAAGCAGAACTGCAATAATGCCTGTGATACCGGCGGCAAACTTTCCGGCAAAGAGGGCAGGGAGCACTTCGGGACATGCACTCATGGCAAGACCGAGTTGACTTCCAAATACAGCAGCTACAAGAATTGCCCATGTGCCGTTTATAATTTGTCCTTTTGTATTCATGCGCTTCATCATGGGAAATACGGGAGCGCAAGAGACAAGTGTGAACAGGAGACCGGATATACTGATGACATCAAGACCTATGCAATTTCCGATCCATGTGAGAGGAGTTTTCAGTAGTCGGGAGACAAGTTCCATAACCGGCAGCATACCGATCATAGTGATGGTCATTTGACATACGAGAAGCATAGCGTCCATTAGTGGCTCCATGTCAGGAAAGATGGTGATATTAAGTAGATAATCCAGACAGCCTAGTACTATACCTGCTAATCCTAGCAGCTTGATGAGAAATGCAAGCCCTTCCATGAGTTTTACCATTTTGTCAGGCAGTTTGATCATACCTATGATGATAAGGAGAGAAAGTATAATTACCGGAAGACTGTTCCAGACAATGGTGATGAAAGGAATTCCAAGAATCAGTCCGCCTATAAGATTTCCTATAGGTATACATCCGAGACCGAACAGCGCACCACGGGAAAAGTTGGGGATGACTTCTCGCCCCAGTATGCCGAATCCTAAGGGAATCGTGAATGTGAGAGCGCCGCCGAACATCCCGGCAGTTATCATTCCAAGCATAAGGCCGACAGCGGGATCCTCTGCGAGAGATTGAGACAATGCAAATCCTCCCATATCGCAGCTGAAGAGGATGCTTAAGACAGAGGGATCCATATTGAGTGCGTGGAAAAAAGGAGTTCCGATATTTTTTAAAAATGCTGCTGTAGCAGGCGCAATCATGAGGATACCGACCATAGACATCATCATAGATCCCATCATGTTGAAGCCCTGCTGGAATTTGTCGCCTAATTTCCATTGGTTTTTTAATACCATGTCCAGAACTCCCGCAAGGATTCCGAATGTGGTGAGCATTTTGATGAATTGTTCCATTTTTAGCTCCCTTCTTGATTAATTATAAATGCTATTTTTGATACTATAGTGAATAAGTGAGCATGATTCTCAAGATTATTCTGGCGTAGACATAATAAAGGCTTCATAGAAAAATGTAAATAGTGCAGACAGATAAGAGCAAGATATGTGATGAAATAGGCAAAATACGATATGAGATAGCGGTATCAAGGTTGAGATGGATGTGATTTGAGCTATTGTAGATGCAAGAATCTCACAAAACTTGACCCAAAAGGAGTTAGCAGAAAGATCAGGTATCGATCAGGCTGACATCAGCAAACTGGAGAACGGAACCAGAATCCCCTCCATTAAGCCTTTGCAGCGTCTTGCAGAAGACATGGGAATGATGCTGAAGATTGAATTTGTACCAAAGAAAACATCCTGATATCACACACGTAAAAGAAACTCTCAAGGAGGAGACTTTTTCAGGTATGATGGGCATGCCTGTGTTTTGTATTGAAAGTCCATATAGGCGTAGCACGGAGAGCAAAAAGACTGGAGCAAGTAAAATCAGCAGTTTATTATTGATGATTACCTTTTGTTTTTCCTAAAAAGAAAAACAGCCAGAAACGCCGTAAAATCAACGTTTCTGGCACATGTCAAAACAGGGGATGAGAGAATCGAACTCCCACCAAAGGTTTTGGAGACCCCTATCATACCATTTGACCAATCCCCTACTTTTTTGGGCTGCTTTGTCAGCCACTCGATTATTATACTTTGATTGGCTTTGCTTGTCAAGTGTTTTTCTTAAAATCATCAAATCTTGATCGAGCGAAGTCTTTGCGATTATATAAAAAAGCCGGGATGTATGACCCGGCAGAATAAGAGGAAATATATGTAAAAAAGCATTGCGCTTTGTTTATATGTAATATAACGCGAAAGTGTGAAGAATATGTGTTAAATAAGTAAAGATGGAATGAAAAATTATTAAGAAATTCTATCTTTACTTCCTGTTTTTATAAAAACTACAATTCTAAAAAGTTAATTCCGTATGTACAGTCCATAGCATTTCATGCGCGCGGCTTCCGATTCCTGATATTGTTTTGGCGTTGCGCCTACAAACTTTTTGAATACCCGATGAAAATGAGAGGCATCAAAAAAACCTAAGCGGTGGGCAATATCGGAGATAGGGATATCCGCGCCCAAAAATATTTTAGCCAATGCAATTTTTCGTTTATTAATATATTCTGTGATATTGATTCCCAGTTCGTTTTTAAAGTTACGCCGCAGTGCGCTCTCAGAGATAAAGAAACGCTGTGCGAGATCGGATATTTTGAAGGAGTCATATATATTCAAATTGATATATTGAAGAACAGATAATATCATAGGAGAACACTTGTTGTCTGCAAAACCATATAGTTCCTTTGTGAAATGTATGATCGCGCTGTCTCTTACGACAAGAATATCTGCAAGTTTTGTCTTACTTTCTACTTTTCTGATATAGAAATCCCGCAGTTTGATCATGTCCAATATATCTTTTCCAAGGTGTATTGCCAGAGCAGATAATTTTTCAAGGATAACAATGGTATAGTTTTTCTCTGCACGGACCGGATTGCCAGACGATTTGGGGACAACACTGTGTCCAATGTCCGCGATCCCCTGTTTTAGGCGGGAGAGATCCCCGGATATAACAAGCTTTAAAATCTGATTTTCATAATAAAATGCATATCTTTCTGCCTGCAAGAAATTAAGGTCTGTATTATCTAAAAGTTCATTCATGATTTCTAATTCATTCATATGAACCTGTTTATGCAGATCATCAGAATAAAGTTGTTCCAGGTCTAAGTTGAATAAATCTCCGAGAAGAGTAATAAAATCTCGAATATCTCCCAATGAATAAATCAAACGAGTATTGTAATATTGCCAGTATTTTTCTTTGTCTGCAGCAGATAAATGAGCAAACGAAGGACGCTGCATCAAAGAAAGAAAACGAGAATGCGTGATTGGATTTGTAACGAAAGGACCGATCGTAATAATCACATCGGAATATTTAAAGGAGATAAACACTTCTTTAAAAACACCATAATCAAACCACATATAACGAGTAGGGAGTTCTTTTCTGGAAAAGTCATAAGGAAATCCGTGTGATGTATTGGAATAATAGGAGTGCAATCGTTTAAAATGTAAATCCGATATATAGACTGACATTTTTAAAACAACATGGAGTGATTTGAGTTTTTTCTGTTCCTTTTCGGTGAGATTCATATTATAGATACCGCCTTTGTATAATTTATATTTTTTATGTATTGTTCTACCAATATATCATTTTACAGGCGAAAAATACATTGTTTGGCAAAAAGTATGAGGAATATTGTTGTATTGTACAAGAAAAGCGTAATCTATACAATTTAAATAAAAAGCGATAAATGGAAAAACACATCATGTATATATGCAGAAATTCTATGTAAAGAATAGTCTGAAATAGTGAGATTAAATGATTTTTATGGATTTATTATAGACTGTTCGGTATTTTAGACGTATGTAAAGAACAGATTATAAAAAGGAGGAAAAAGGCATGCAACTAAAGATATTAGTAGATTATGCGGTTCGGATACTCTTATATCTTGCAGAGCAAAAGTGTCCTGTGCCGTCTAAAGAAATAGCCGAACAGCTGCACATTTCTCAGAATTATGTATGCAAGATCATAGAGACATTACAGGAAGAAAAGATCGTTACAGTCTATGCAGAGGCAAAAGGCGGTACCGAATTGAAGAAGCAACCGAATAGGATTACCTTGTTGGAAATTATCGAACTTATGGAACGGAAGATGAAAATTCCCCGGTACAGCATGGAAAAGACATCCGGCAGGCAGTATGCGTCTATACTCCGTCAGATAGGAGGGGATTATACCGGTGTGCAGGAAACGCTGGATAATATGTTAAAAGAGGTGACTATTCAAGATCTGTTAGATATGGAGTACCCTTGTTCTTTGTGAAGTGTTTTCCATCTTTCTATCTGCTCCCTATCTCTGGAATAACGCCTGTTTTCAAGGCAGTCTACGCTGCGTAGATACGGTTACAACAAACCGTGTATTGTAAAATCCAGATGTTTTGCTACAATAAATGCAGGTACAGATTACAGTACATGAAAAGAATGGGCAGAAATGGCGGGAGGCAGAAAATGGAAAATAAAACGGGGCAATTTATAGCCAGGCGGAGAAAGGCGATCGGACTTACACAGAAAGAACTGGCTGAACAGCTTGACGTGACGAACAAGGCCGTCTCGAGATGGGAAACGGGAGGCGGGATGCCGGATGTCAGTGTACTTAAGGAATTGAGTCAGATACTGGAGGTCAGCGTAGATGAGCTGTTAGAGGGAGAGTATATAGATAATGCAGGGAGTGAAAAGACGGTATTTTTACAAAGAAGATCAAGAGACAGAAAAGGCAAAGAACAGGATGTACAAAAAGAAGCAGCAGGTACAGTCGGGATGGCCAAAAGGGCAGCGAAGAAATCCGGCAGAAGAAGGTTTTTTCTGAGCGCGTTGGCGCTTCTGCCTGCGATAGCCGTGCTGTGTATGCAGATCTTTTTTCTATATGTGCGAAGAACTTATCAGATAGAATATATTACAGAATGGCTTCCCTGGCTGTTCTTTTCGGTGGCGGCGCTCTCTGTGGCAGGAGCGCTTTGTATCAGTCTGCAGAAACGATTGGCAAGGCTTGTTTGTGCAGGAATTGGCGCAGGTGTTCTGCTTCTGTTTCTTGTACTGGGAATATATGCGTCGGTGAAGCCTTATGCACTGAGAACGATTGCGAGTGTTTCGCCGGATCATAGACATATGGCAGTATTAAAATATGAGAAAGAAACAGGCAGGGTACTGACCTATCAGAATCAGAAACTGTGGTTTGCCCGAAGGTCAGATCAATTTCCTTACACAGCAGAAGAAGATATAAAAATGCAGTGGCTTGCAGAGGATGTCTGCGCAGTGACCTACAAGTCTCCGGATGACCGGCAGGTTCATCAATATGTATTGACCTATGGGGACAGAGGGGACGGAATCACTACCTATTACGTCTATAACGTTGTACAGGGAGGCTGGAGTGCAGAAGGAAAAAATACAGCCGGATGGGAATTAAAGACTGGTCCGGAGGGAATTACCGTGGTTTCGCCGTCGGAGGGAGAAGAAACGTATGCCTTTGACGAATGTGTGCAGTTTGGAACGCTTGCAATCGCACTTTGCAAAGGAGGCCTGCCGCAGTGGACGTTGGCGCTCGAAGAGGACTGCCAGATCTCAGATACAGACTACATCGAGGCTGGAACAGTCGCTCTTTGCAAAGTTACCATGGAGAAGTCTGCGCCTATACATTTTACAAGAGGAGAACTTCCCGATAGAGAGTGGGGGAAGAAGCTGGCGGCTGAGGACGCGCAAGAGCTTGGTAAGGCACTGGCAAAAGAAATGAAAGAGACCTTAAAAGTGGATCCTACACTGGCAGAGTATGAATCTACGGCTTATGGCGGGATTAAGATAGAGACTGAAGAGACAGACATATTTTGGATCGTGCGGTGCGCCATGGAGGAACGGTTAAAAATCTTCTCAGCCAACGGTGGAGATGTGGATTGTCAGATTTTGTATATGGAACTGATCGCAGGGGACAGCTACGATTGTGTAGTACAGGTAAAGAGCCGGGAGATGTATACCGGTTCTGCAGGAGAAAAGTCTCAGGCAGATATGGAGACGACTTTTCGTGTCATGAAAGGAGAGGGGGTATACCTGCTCTGTCCGGTCGGTTATGGAACCGACGCGGCCGCAGGGTTAGACGCTCCGGCCATGAGGCAGGAACGGGATACGGAAGAAGAGGAAAAATATCATTTCTTTGTACCGGCGCAGTAAGCTGGCAGAGAAAGTAAAGTTGGAGAAGGAATCTGATTACATACAGCATATGGACAGGGAAAGGAAACAAAATGGAATATAAAAAAGAGCCAGATTTTATCTGTGATCCAGTACCTTATAATGTACGGATACGGTATGAACAACGAAAAGGAAAATATAAGGCGGCTGCGATTATATTTGCAGAGAGCGTGATGCTAATTGGGATTTTACTGCTGCGCCTGCCGCAGATCATACAGACGGGAGAGGCTTTTTGGCAGCAGGCGGCGGCAGATCTTATACTGCTCATTGCCGGAACAGGAATTCTGTGGACAGCGGCAAAATGGCAGGGAAGGCGGATAGAAAGAGAATATGGAAAAAGAATAGAAGCGGAGAAGAAAGGCTGGTTTTCCGGGACTTTTTATCCGGAGTTTTTGTTGATCGAGACAAAGGCAGGCGAGAAGCAGTGGTATTATTACAATGACATAAGCGGTGTTAAAGAGACGGGGGAAGCATTTTGTGTGCTGGACCAGACAGGAGAACTGGATATTCCGAAGATGTATTTAAAAAGAGACGCCGTACGTTCCATACGCCATCAGTTTATGCGGTATTGTAAAGAGTGTTATGAACAATACTTTGAGGAAGATACGGAAGGTCTGCGGCTAGAGATTCTGCCGGATCCAGTTATGTGCGCAGAGAAAAGTAATGCAGCCGGAAGAACATATTTTCAGTATGCGGCCTATAGGCGGCAGACGTATTTTTCAGAGGCAAAAATATGGGGCGCAGGGGGCGCTTTGTTTTATCTCATTTCCATGGCTGCTTTGGGAAGTGAACACGTTTCTAAAATAGGAAAGGCAGGCTGCCTCTTCTTAGTTGGATTTGGCATATGTATACGTGTTGTACAGATGGCGGCGGCAAAAATAAGCTGGAAAAAAGCAGAGAGACGAAGAATGGAAGGAGAAAAGCTGCGCCTGGAGATTGGAAAGGAAGGGGTGTATCTGCAGAGAAAAGGTCTGCAGTTTCGTAAGACTTGGAAACAGATCCGTCAGATTTATGAAGGAAAAGATTTTTTTGTACTGGGCAATGTGTATATCGGGAAATATGCGATCTCTGAAGAGGACGTAGGACAGCTGCGCGCTGTTTTGCAAAGATATGCGGGGCGCAAATATGTGTTTATAGATATAGACGGAATACGAGAAGAAAGAAAGACATTTTTGCTGCTTTTAGTGTATGCGTGCGTTGTAGGAGCTGTTTTGACAGGCTATACATATTTTGCAGGCAGCGTGCAGACACAGATGGGAGAATCTGCCGGCTATCAGGATGACCGGAAGAACTTTGGAGCAGAGAAAGGGCAGGCAGGAGAAATGGGGGATAAACAGCCGGTTTATGTGCAGACGCCGGATATGTATGCGCTGAATCTGACGATGACAGATATATACATCAATGACTGCTATTCTTCTAATGAGACAAATGAGGAAAGCAGGTTCTACATCGGAGCGGACAATATTCTGTATGGCGCGTCGGCAAACCATAATGGAGAATTGGGACTTGGGGATACACAGGAATATATGACGGCCAAAGGATTTTACCGGGAAATGGAAGTGGCGCAGAATGTAAAGCATGTAGCGTTGGGAGAAGACTTTATGGTCTATATCAATGACAAAGGGGAATTGTTTGGCACAGGAAATCTTCCGGCTGCAGGCAGTTCTTATATACCTGTGCTGTTGTTAGAAGATGTACAGTATGCAAAATGCAGCAATGCCGGACTGATCGCTTTGAAGGAGGATGGGAGTGTGTGGTGCGCCGGTACGCTGTACGATGAGTCGGGAAACAGCATTTGCTCTTATGATGGTTTTGAAGAGGTGATGGAACATGCTTCTTTTGTGACAGCAGGAAGATATGTCATGGCGGTGATCCGGACAGATGGTTCGCTCTGGATGTGGGGAGATAATGCCCGGAGCAGTGTGGAGTGAATGCGCAGGTTGCGTCGATACTTGAGGAACCGACGCTTGTAAGAGAAGAAGTAAGAATGGTGTGGATAGACCGGCTTGCCTTTTCGTCCCCCTATGAATATCAGGGGTATCTGGCAGAAGAGCCGGATGTCTACACGGCAGATCATACCTATATTCTGACTAAAGACGGAGATACTTATGCGTGCGGAGCAGGTTTGGAAGGAAAAGAGACATTTGTACCGGTGAAAATAACAGAAGAATAAAAAGGGGCTGCCATGAAAACATCTTTTTGTTTTCATGGCAGTCCTCACATAAGCGCCGCTCTTTTTATAAACAGCCAAACTCTTTCATGACTTTTTCGAGAAGTTCTTTGTGCGCAGGTTCGATCTCTGTAAGCGGAGCACGTAAGCCGCCCACATTTTTACCCTGCAGGTTCATAGCAGCCTTGACAGGGATCGGATTGACCTCACAGAATAAGGCGTCGCACAGAGGAATCGCATCTAATTGCATTTTACAGCTTCCTGCTACGTCTCCTTCTAAGTATTTGTATACCATATCATGCACGTATTTAGGAGCTACGTTGGACAAAACAGAGATAACTCCGATTCCGCCTAAAGAGAGAAGCGGAACGACCTGATCGTCATTTCCGGAGTACAATTCAATGTTTCCGTCACATAAGTTCATGATCTTTGCCACATTGCCGATGTCTCCAGAGGCTTCCTTCACACCCACGATATTCTCTACATTTTTCACGAGATGAGCGATAGTCTGTGGCTGAAGCGAACATCCGGTGCGGCTTGGTACATTATACATGATAAGCGGGATATCTACAGATTCCGCAATAGTTGTATAATGTGCGATCAGACCATTTTGTGTCGCTTTATTATAGTATGGTGTTACAATGAGGATACCGTCTGCGCCGTCTTTTTGTGCTTCTTTTGATAATGCTACGGCTGTTTTGGTAGAATTAGAACCAGTGCCTGCAATGACCGGGATCCTGTGCTTGACACGTTCTACTGCAAAACGTATAGTCTTGACATGCTCTTCTTCTGACATAGTAGCGGATTCTCCGGTAGTACCGCAGATAATGATAGAATCTGTTCCTTCTGCGATCTGTTCCTCTAAAATCTCATCTAACTTCTCATAGTTGATCTCTAAGTTTTCTTTCATTGGTGTGACGATCGCCACGCCTGCGCCTTTAAAAATTGCCATTCTTTCTTCCTCCTATACATATGGTGAACACAAAAAGAAACGGCAAGATGCGCCGTTCCAACATATACATAAGTTGTATAAATCAGATAGCTCTCCATCTTGCGATGACAGTCATGTCGTTTTTCACGCCATGCCCAAGGAAAAAATGTCAGGCACTTTCTCCTTTCGGCATCTTTCCCTTTGGAATGTCTTCTTCTGTCCCTGAAACATCCGGCATCCTACTGATGAAAAATGCAACCTCTATCTACGTTTCCATATATAAAAAATAATAACACTTGCAGAGTACGATGTCAATGTCTGGATGAAAAATGTTACCGCTTCCGCCATGTCTTGCAGGCGTGCGTGCTATCGCGCAATAATGCATATCCGGAGATTTTTCTACTGGGCTGCCTGACGATATTGTTCCGGCGTCATGCCTTCGTACTTTTTGAATACGCGGAAAAAGTATTTGCTGTTGTCGTATCCGACTGCCTTGGCGATCTGGTAGAGCTTGCGGTCAGTAGAAGCGAGCAGGTCCTTGGCTTTTTCAATGCGTACGGCATTGACATATTGTGCAAATTTTTCTCCTGTTGTCTTACGGAACAGGTGGCTTAGATAGCTGCTGTTCATATAAAACAGAGAAGCAAGAAATTCTACCGTCAGGTTTTTATGATAATTACGCTGTATGTAGATCTTTATCTTTTCTATCGTATCTTCTACAGCATATACACTCTGTGGCTTGAGCATTTCGGAAAGGTTGCTGAAAAACTGCCGGTAGTACTGATAGAGCTCTTCAATCGTAAACATTTCTTTTACGATATTCTGCATGCTTTGGGAAGGAGTGCTTTGATGCAGATATCGTTTCAAGATTAAAAGACAGTCCTGTGTAAGCTGGTGATAGTGATATTTTACATCTGCCAGGGAGAGGCTTTTTGTTTCCTGATAATATGTATGCAGTGATAAGAGCAGGCTTCCGACTTCTTTTGTCATGCCGGCTTCCACGCGGAAAAGGAATTCTTCCTTTTGCTCCCATGAGATCTCACGCAGATCTGTCCCCATATTCGGTTGCCATATATATACTTGAGAAGAACTTTGTGTGACAGGCATGGAATTTAGTGATGTACAGGCTTGTTCATGGGCGGCATGCAGATGGCAAAGCCCGGCGATCGTATCGCTGAGTCCCCAGTAAGACACTGTATCATAGGTGTGCAGATAAGCGATAAAATCCTGTACAAACTTGATATAGAAGTCTTTCGGAGAAAAAGAGGCATCATTGGGAAGCGCGAGTATAAAAAAGCCGAGCCGGAAGTTGGATGGATGGGGCAGATAGACTGCCATTTCAGAAAAACCAAAATCGTTTATCTGCTGCTGCAGGCGGAAATCTGTCAAGGACTTTCCGGCGTATACGACAGCGAGGCACAGACGATCTGAACGTGTCAGAAAGGACAATTTCTGTGAGCTGATATCTGTGTCGGAAACTGCGTATCCCAGAATTAAATTTTGCAGAAGTTGGGTGTCATGCTCATAACAGGCGACTTCTTTTTCCTCCTCCGTAAGACGTATGCGTGCGTCGATAGACGCAGAAGTCTCCAGGCGGGAAATAGCCTGACATACGGTCTGCTGTATCTGTTCTGCGGTAAATGGCTTGAGGATATAGTCAATGACATTGGCGGATATGGCATGCTTGATGTAGTCAAAGCTTTTATAACCGCTGATGACGATCAGCTGCAAGTTGGGATGGTTTTTTGAAAGATAGGAAAGCAGCGCGGTTCCGTCCATGACCGGCATTTCCATATCTAAAATGACGAAATCCGGTGAGAGGGTTTTAACAAGTTCTATTGCCTGGGCACCATTGTCCGCCTCACCTGCGCAAGAGATCCTGTCAGACAGAGGCTCTAGTTTTTTCATTGTCCCCTGTCGGATCAGGGGTTCGTCATCTACAATAATATATCGATACATCGGGGTTCTCCTTTGTGCGTTTTGGTAAAAGTTTTTTCTATATCGGGCGTCAGTTTTGTCCCGGCAGCTCATCCTTTTCTACGAGTGGAAGCTTGATCTGCATCAGTGTTCCATGATCCGGTTTGCTCTGCACGGTCAGTCCATATCCTTTTCCATAATATAATTCAATCCTGGTGTTGATATTTTTTAACCCGATACTCTGGTTTGTCCGGTGTCCGAGTTCTGTGAAGGCGGGTTCTTCCTGAAGTGATCGTGTCAATTCCAAAAGTTGCTCTGGCGTCATGCCTTTTCCGTCGTCTACGATACAGAGCAGAAAATAAGTATCCCGTAAAAAACCATATACGGAAATGCGATGTCCGAATTGGCAGTTTTGCAGTCCATGGGAGAAAGAATTTTCCACGATGGGCTGGAGGATCAGTTTCAGTACTTTCAGATGCCGCATATTGTCCGGGATGTGCAAAGTAAAATGGAACCGATGGCTGAACCGGATAGACTGAATAGAAATATAATCCATGACATGATCGATCTCATCCTGTAAAGTGACTAGTTCGCTCTGTGTTTTAATGGCATAGCGGAACATATTGCCAAGGGACATTGCCATGGTCATAATCTGCTCGCTCCCTTCTATGCTGGCAATACTGTTGATTGCTTCTAGTGTGTTGAAAAGGAAGTGGGAGTTGATCCGTGCTTCCAGAGATTTCATTTGTGCGTCCAGGGAGATCAGTTTGCTTTGATAGTTTGTCTTGATCGCCGTATCCAGCTGCTCCACCATGGCATTATATTCATTATAGAGGACGCCGATCTCATCAGGACGGTCTAGATACAAGGAACTGCCGGATAAATGGGTGCCGCTTTGTTGGGACATTTTCCGACTTAAATGTTCGATCGGTTTCGTGACTGTCTTAGAAAAGTATAGGGCAAGAGTGATACCGATCAAAATGCAGATAACGCAGATAGAGACTAGAATGATCCCGGTCGTGCTGAATTCCTGGTAGAGCTTACTGTAATCTATGGATGTATAAAGTCGTAAAGACGAAAGATCCAACTCGGTAGAATAAGCGGCGTTTTTTTTGATCTCCTGAAAAGAAGGCATATTTTCTTCTTTTAGAGGCGGCGTCGAATAAATGACCTGTTCATACTGTGTATCCGCGATGGTGATAGAAGTTACATCCGGAATCGTATTTAAGGAACTTAGATCGAAAATAACCGGATCGCAGTTGATCAAAAGGACGCCCAGATTTTTGGAAGCATAAATATCATAGAGGCTTTTGGAAATAAAGAAGCTGTCTGTTTTGCCATAAAACATATCCGCATGAGGACTGATGTCGCTGATATAGAGCTGGCCGGTATTTTCTAATGTACGTGTATACCAGGGGGCGTCTTCTGGCGTATATCCATAATTGAGCCGGTCGTTTTGCGTGTTTTCATAAGTGAACTGGATCCCGGAGGGGGTAAAGATGTAGATTCCATAAATAAAGTCATAAGTATTGATAATATTTTGACATAGATACCGGATATTCTGCTGTGTCTGATAGGTTGTTAAGTCGTCCGGTCTGACTCCTGGGACAGAAAAAGGGCGTAAGTTCTGGGTCAGGGAATAATCGCCGGAAGAATAGGAAGCGAACAGGTTGGTCGCGTTTTCCAGTTCGGCAAGAGATGCATCCGTCTGCTGTACGGCCTTGGAAAAGAGATTGACGGAGTACTCCTGCATTTGCTGCTGGGAAGTTTTTGAGTAGCGATAGTAGGAAATCGCGGTGATGCAGATGGTGGGAAGCAGTGCCATGAAGAAAAGGAGAAGAAATAGTTTGTAGCGTAATTTCATGGGGACACCTCCTTGCAAAAATCTAAGAAAAGTATACCACACAAGCCAAGAAAAGTCCACTTGACATGTGCTACAATAAAACCATCAAAAAGAAACAAGACAAAAGGAGAGGAAAAACATGAAAAAGAAAGTGATTTCTGTGCTGCTTGCAGCAACAATGATCGGCGGACTTCTTGCCGGCTGTGGTTCAGGAAACAAAAATGATGCTAAGACAGAAGACGGAAAGACAAAGATCCGTTTCTTATCTGCGATGGAACTCGTAGATGAGGATATGATCGAGGCATTTGAAAAAGAAAATCCGGATATTGACGTAGAATTTGATTATGTAGATTCCGGAAACTATTCAGCAAAATTTGCGGCTTTGGCTTCTTCAAATGAAGTGCCGGATGTGTTCTGGACACAGGCTGGATATTACTGTGATCAGATCAATGAGGGACTTCTTCTTGATATTTCAAAATATCTGGACGGGGATAACTACGAAGGAGACGCTGTATGGAGAGACACGTATGTACCCGCTCTTTTGGAAAACTTACAGTCGATCGTAGAAAAGGGCTGTGGAGAAATGGATTCCTACGATTACGGAGTACCATTTACGATGACGACAGTTGCTGTGATGTACGATAAAGCAATGTATGAGAAACTGGGCTTATCTGTACCGGAGACTTGGGAAGATTTCATGGCAAACTGTGAAGCAATCAAAGGCGCAGGATATACACCTTTGTCAGTACAGTCCAATACATGTATCGACTGGCTGCCAAGATTATTCTGGGATCAGTTCTGCCGTGAAGAGATTGAAGAAGAAAACAAATCTTTTGAAACCGGTGAAATGACATTCCAGACAGAATCTGTACAAAAAGGTTTGGAAACATATAAAGAGATCTGGGATAAAGGATATCTTCCGGAAAACTTTATGACATCTGATCTGGATACGACAGCACAGCTATTCCTGCAGGGCAAACTGGCACAAGTCCTGATCGCTCCTGATAAATTGGAATACATCATGGACAATGCGCCGGATACAATGGAACTTGGTACATATGTATTGCCGGGGATTGCAGGACTGCCATCCAGAACACTGGGCGGCGCCAGCAATATCTTTGCCGTAAGCGCGGACACAGAGAATCCGGATGCGGCAGTAAAATTAATACAGTATCTGACATCTAAGACAAACTTTACAACAGATGAAGGGCTTAAGTACTCCAGTTCTGGTTTAGTGAATGTAGAACGTGATCCTGCATTGGATGAGATTCTGGCAGGCTACAATGCGGCGGCAGAAAACGGCTTCTGTCCGGAAACATTTGTACCGACGACGATCACGACAGAGATCAGCACAGCTTTCAAAGAAGATCTGATCCCGAACTATCTGCTTGGACAGATCAGCCTGGAGGATATGACGGCAGAACTGCAGGAGACATACGATACATATCTGGAAGATAAAGAATAAAAGAAGCGGGATAAGGGCGGCTTAAAGAGCAGTTAGCCGCCTTTTTCCTGCCAGAAAGTAAAAAGCAGAAAAAACAGGCACAGCGCCAAAAGAAGGAGGGAGCAAGGTGAATACGAAAAAGAAGGCAGGGCTTTTGCAGGAGTTAAAAGAAAGCATACCGGCTTATATATTAATTCTTCCGACTATAGCCATATTGATCATTTTTTTGTTTATTCCGTTTGCGAATGCATTCCGTATCAGTCTTTATAAATACAAAGGCTACGGAGAACTTAGAAACTATGTAGGATTGGATAACTATATCAAAGTGCTGCAGGACGAACAGTTCTACCGCGCGTTTGGCAATACATTTAAGCTGATTGCTTGTGATCTGCTGATCTCCATTACGATTGGTTTTATTCTGGCGTATATTTTATTTAAAGGTATCCGTCTGAAACGATTTTTCAACACAGCACTGTTTATTCCCTATTTGATCTCTATGGTCGTGATCGGATGTATTTGGAGGATCATATATGATCCTACGATCGGACCGTTAAATCAGATCCTGGAGATGATCGGTTTGGGAAGTCTTGCCCAGCCCTGGCTGTCCCAAGTAGGAACGGCGCTGCCTGCGATTATCGTGACTTGGATATGGAGGACCATTCCTTTTAATATGCTGATCTGTTATGCAAATATCATGACGCTTCCGAAGGACCAGCTGGAAGCGGCAGAAATGGACGGCGCCACTCAGCTGCAAAGACTGCGCTATATCATCATCCCTCATATGATACCGACATTCCTTACACTGGGGATCTTGACAGTGACCAATGATCTGCGCGCGTTTGATATGGTCTGGGTCATGACCCAGGGAGGACCCGGCGGCGCGTCGGATGTCCTGACTTCATATGTATATTCTAATGCGTTCCAGTCTCAGAAATTCGGTCCCGCAACAGCGGCGTCGATCATCATGATGGTAGTTATGATCAGCATTACAATTATCTTACAGTTGGTAAAAAAGGCAGGTGGAAAGAATCGTGAGTAAGAGTATGAGCAAAAAATGGAAAACAAAAAAAGGAGCGGACGAGCAAGGAGGTACTTCTGTCATCACCTTTATCATCATGCTGTTTATAGCATTGATCTCCGTGTATCCGCTGCTCTGGGTGATCATACAGTCCTTTAAGACAGAGGGACAGTTTTTGCAGAGTATATGGTCTCTGCCGACTTCTCTGAACTTTGACAATTTTGTCACTGCTTTTCAGGAGGCAAACCTTGCAGTATATCTGAAAAATACGGTAGTCAATACCGTAGCGACTCTCGTGGTGGATCTTGTGCTTGTGACCTGTCTTGGATATGCATTTTCCAAGCTGAAGATGAAATTTAAAAAGTTTTTCTATTATATGATCCTGATCAATATGCTGATCCCTACGCCGATCATTCTTCTGCCTATGTATCTGCAGGTAGTAGATCTGGGAATCCAAAATACCCTGGCTGCGATCGTCTTTCCGTATTATCAGGGCTTTGCTCCGCTTGGTCTGATCCTGATCAAGGGGTATATGGACAACATACCCGATGAGATCATTGAATCTGCCAAGATCGACGGCTGCGGTACATTTCGTATCCTTGGGAAAATCATGGTGCCGCTTGTAAAGCCTATGCTGGTAACACTGGCGATTTTAGGCGGTATGAATGCCTGGAATGAATATATGTGGGCGCTGGTATCTATCAGTGATACGTCCAAATATACGCTTTCCGTGGGGATTGCCGTCATCCGGGATAAGATTGCGACGATCGGCTATACTCCGGTATTTGCGGCTCTGACTGTGAGCGCCATGGTATTTGTCATCATCTATCTGTTTGCACAGAAGACATTCGTGCGTTCTATTACCGCAGGCGCTGTGAAAGGATAAGGGAAAATGGAAAAGACAAACAGAAGTTTGAAATTTGAAGAGACATTTAAAAATCCAGGAAAGGAGTTCCGCGGAACTCCTTTTTGGTCGTGGAACACAAAACTATGCTCAGATTGTCTGGAAGAGCAGATCGCGCAGTTTAAAGAGATGGGGATGGGCGGCTTTTATATGCACACCCGTGTTGGGCTGGATACAGAGTATATGGGAAAAGAATATATGGACTGTGTGAAAAAGGCTGTGGAGATCGCGAAAGAAAAAGATTTATACAGCTGTCTGTATGATGAGGACCGCTGGCCTTCCGGATATGGCGGCGGAAAGGTGACAAGCAGGCAGGAATACAGGAGCAGAAATTTGCTGATCACCCCATATAAAAAGGGGACGAAGACCTATACTCATAGGAGTACGGATTCTATGGCTTCTGCTTCTCCTCAAGGAAACGGTCGTTTTCTGGCGGCGTATTATGTCAGGCTGCATGCGGACGGAACACTTGCTTCTTATATGCGGTGTGAAGAGAACGCGGCGGAGAAACCAGGGTATCAGATCTGGTATGTTTATCTGGAGATCGCACATGACAGTCCTTGGTTTAACGATCAGTCTTATGTAGACTCTTTAAACCCTGAGGCAATCCGTTATTTTCTGGATGTGACCCACGAAGAATATAAAAAGGCGGTGGGCGAAGAATTTGGAAAAACGATTCCTTCTATCTTTACGGATGAACCACAGTTTGGAAGAAAGAGATGTCTGGGAACGGCAGATTCCAAGGAAGAAGTAATGCTTCCTTATACAGAAGATTTTGCGGAAAGCTATAAAGCGGCATATGGAGAAGATCTGCTGGACCATATACCGGAAGTATTATGGGAGCTGCCGGAAGAAGGTGTGTCCAGGTATCGATATTGGTATCATGATCATGTGACGGAGCGGTTTGCCAAAGCTTATTCTGAGCAGGTAGGCAGCTGGTGTCAGGAAAATGGCATCCGTCTTGCAGGGCATATGATGGAGGAACCTACTTTACAGTCTCAGACTCAGGCTCTAGGAGAAGTCATGCGCAGTCTGCGGGGCTTTTCTCTTCCGGGGATTGACATGCTCTGTGACGCTCGGGAATATACGACGGCAAAACAGGCGGAGAGTATCTGCCATCAGTATGGAAAGGATGGTGTCGTCAGCGAACTGTATGGCGTCACCAACTGGGATTTTGATTTCCGCAGACATAAACTGCAGGGAGACTGGCAGGCAGCGCTTGGAATCACCCATCGTGTCCATCATTTAAACTGGATGAGTATGGGAGGAGAAGCAAAAAGAGACTATCCAGCGGCCATTGGCTTCCAATCTCCTTGGTATAAAGAATACGGGCTGATCGAAACCCATTTTGCCCGGGTCAATACGGCGCTTAGAAGAGGAAAACCGGTGGTAAAGATCGGTGTGATCCATCCGGTAGAATCGTGCTGGCTTTTATTTGGACCAAACCAGCAGACTGGGCAGAAACGGCAGGAATTAGACCAAAGGTTTGCAGATGTGACAGAATGGCTGTTATTCAACAATCAGGATTTTGACTATATTTCAGAAAGTCTGCTTCCGGAAGAATGGAATGGGCATACAGTTGGAGAGATGGAATATAAAGCGGTGATCGTTCCCGGATGTCTGACCTTGAGGCAGACGACGCTCACGATACTAGAAGAGATGAAAAAGGCGGGAACGAAGATCATCTTCATGGGAAAACCGCCTCGGTATATCGATGCGTCTTTAAGTACTGCGGGAGAACAGTTTGCCGATACATGCACACGGATCGAGTATTCTAAGCAGGACCTTCTGGAAGAACTGGAGCCGTACAGACTGTTGGAAATGCGTTTTTATGGGGAAAAACATCTGAAAAAACCGAACCATAAGAAGAACTGGAATGGTGAACGGACAGAGAAATACATCTACCAGATGCGCCGGGAGGGAGAGGGACGCTGGCTGTTTATCGCAAACGGACGTGCCCAGGATCATCCTGACTTGATTCTTCCGGATGACGTGAAGATAGAACTTGCCGGTCAGTGGAAGGTGACAGAGCTGGATACCATGACCGGAAAGATCGGCGGCAAAAAAGCAGAAATACAAGGAAACAAGACGATTCTTTATCATCGGTTCTACAGTCATGACAGTCTGCTCTTATACTTGGAGCCGGAGAAGAAGGAAGGGAAGACGAGAGAAGAAATCCTGCCGCAGGAGGTATTTGCAGAAAAAGAGACGTATGCTTTAGCGGAGCAGCAAGGGTGGCGGGCGAAGGATTTATTTGAAAGTCAGGTAGAAATCGAGCGCAAAGAACCGAATGTACTCATGCTGGATATGCCAAAGTACTGTTTCGACGGGGAGACATTGGAAGGGCCAGAAGAGATACTTCGGGCAGATAATAAGATTCGTACACGGCTTCATCTGCCGCTTAGAAGAGCTGCTTTGGCGCAGCCGTGGACACAGAAGAAAGAAGAAAAAACACATAAGATTCTGCTCCAATATAAGATTGTATGCAGGAATGTGATAGAAGACGCTTCTCTGGGGCTGGAAATAGCGGACAGTGCGAAGATTTTGCTGGATGGTATGGAAATCCCGAAAAGAGAAACAGGATATTTTGTAGATCCGTGTATCCGTACAGTGGCTCTGCCGACACTGCAGGAAGGTGTACATGAACTTATGCTGGAGGTCGATTTTACAAGAAAGGTAAATCTGGAAGTTGTGTATCTGTTAGGCACATTTTCTGTGTGTGTGGAAGGCAGTTCGGCTATACTTGAGCAGGAAAGAAAGACCTTCTTTTGGGGCAGTCTGACAGAGCAGGGCATGCCGTTTTATGGCGGCAATGTGATCTACAAGACAGACCTTGTGCTGGAGACAGGAAAGTATATGTTGGAAGTCTCTAAATTCCGTGCCCCTCTTTTGAAAGTAAAGGTAGATGGAAAAGAGGTGGGAGAGATCTTCAAATCTCCATATAGAGTTGCTTTTGAGATCGAACATACAAGAAAGCATGAGATAGAGATCATAAGCTTTGGAAACCGAGTCAATACATTTGGAGCAGTACATGACTGCGATGAACAGGAGATCTATTTTGATCCAAACGCATGGCGGACTACACAGGATGGCTGGTCCTATGAGTATCAGCTGAAAAAGACGGGGATCTTAAAAGCGCCCATACTTTGGAAAAAACATGAGAAGTAAAAAATAACAGAGAGAAAACAGATATCTGTAAACACAAAGACGATGTGGTGTATACAGGATGTCTGTTTTTTTCATAGGAAATGGTTTCCCAAGTTTAGAAAAGAGAGTTTTTGATGTATCCGGATAGAAATCATGCTATAATAATTCCAGAAACGGGTGGATTGTCTGGGAAAAAACAAGGAGGCAGATATGAAATATTTAGTCGGAATTGACAATGGGGGTACGTTTTCAAAAGCAGCAGTATTTGACGAGGATGGCAGGCAGATTTCTGTGGCAAGTGTACCTACGGTAACAATTACTCCGAAATCTGGCTATACAGAGCGAGATATGACAGAACTTTGGCATGTCAATGCAAAGGCAGTGCGCAGCGCGGTGGAAAGGAGCGGGATCGATCCAAAGTCCATAGCAGGTGTATCTTTGTCTGGTCATGGAAAAGGACTGTATCTGGTGGGGAAAGGCGGACGTCCGGCATACAACGGGGTCATATCCACAGATGCCCGTGCCTGGGAGTATGTGGAGAAATGGGAGAAAGACGGGACAAAGGAGAAAGTGTATCAGAAAACTTTTCAGGATATCCTTGCCTGTCAGCCTGTCAGTATCCTTGCCTGGCTCAAAGATCACGCGCCCCAGGTGCTGGAAAATACCCGCTATATTTTTGCGGTCAAAGACTATATCCGTTATATGCTGACGAAAGAAGCCTATGCTGAGTATACAGATTTTTCTGGGGCAAACCTGGTGAATCTGACGACCCATGCGTATGATCAGGAACTGCTGGGTTACTTTGGACTGGAAGAGATCTATGAGAAACTTCCTCCTCTCAGGCATTCGTCGGATATATGCGGCTATGTGACGAAGGAAGCAGCGGAGCTTACAAAACTGCCTGCGGGAATCCCGGTAGCGGCGGGGATGTTTGATGTCAATGCCTGCGGTATCGCTTCTGGACTGTCGGACGAGGAACAGATGTGTATGGTGGCAGGAACATGGAGTATCAATGAATTTATCCGGAGAAGCCCTGTGACAAATGGGACGGTCGCCTTAAACTCTATGTTTTGTATACCAGGATATTATCTGGTAGAGGAGAGCAGCCCTACTTCCGCAGGAAATATGGAGTGGTTTATCCGCAATCTGCTGTCCTATGAAAAAGAAGAAGCAAAGAAGACAGGAAAGTCTGTCTATGATATGACTAATCAATGGGTAGCAGAGATCGAACCACAGGACTGCGATATTATTTTTCTTCCGTTTTTAAATGGTTCCAACGAAGATCCGTTAGCAAAGGGGACGTTTGTAGGTCTGACTGCTTATCATAATAAAAAGTATATGCTGAGGGCTGTCTATGAGGGAATCGTATTTTCCCATTATACGCATGTGCAGAAGCTCCTGGTCAACAGAGAGAAGCCAAAATCTATCCGTCTGTCAGGAGGGGCGGCAAATTCCGACGTATGGGTCCAGATATTTGCGGACGTCCTGCAGATTCCAGTAGATGTCATAGAAGATAAGGAATTGGGAGCCCAGGGGGCAGCAATGGCAGCAGGAATTGCTGCAGGTGTGTATCCAGATTATACGGCGGCGATTGAACGGACGGTCAAGATCAGCAAGACCATTTACCCGCGTAAGGAGTACGCTAAAGTATATGAGGACAAGTATCAGCGGTACAGGGCAGTGATCGATGGACTGTGTTCTGCTTGGAAGTATTTTAAGAATTAATTGAAGAACTTTGAAGAAAAGTATATATTTATATTGGACGCTGTTAGACTAAAAAGATAGTGTAACTAAGAGAGAATGGAGTGTCGATTTATGAAAAAATATACAATAGGGCTTTATGAAAAGGCAATGCCGTCCACTCTGACATGGAAAGAGAAGCTGAAGGCGGCAAAAGAGGCCGGGTATGATTTTGTGGAGATCAGCATTGACGAGACAGAGGAAAAGCTGGAGCGTCTGAACTGGACGAAAGAAGAATGTTTGGAATTAGTAAGGATCATGTATGAAGTAGGCGTGCCTGTTCGTACGATGTGCTTAAGCGGGCATAGGAAATATCCCCTTGGGAGCAATGATGAACAGACAGTCAGACGTGGCATGGAGATTATGGAAAAGGCGCTTGTACTTGCAGATGATCTGGGGATCCGTATCATTCAGCTTGCCGGATATGATGTCTACTATGAAGAAGGCAGCGAAGCGACGAGAGAACGTTTTGCAAAGAATCTCACAAAAGCGGTGCAGATGGCCTCCAGTCTTGGGATCGTGATGGGTTTTGAGACGATGGAAACAGAATTTATGAATACAGTGGAAAAGGCTATGGCGTATGTCAAGGCAAATGAATCGCCGTACCTGAATGTCTATCCAGACTGTGGAAACATTATGAATGCAGCTGTTTCTTATGGGAAAAATGTATTGGACGATATAGAAACAGGAAGAGCACATATGGCAGCCATGCATTTAAAAGAGACAAAACCAGGTATTTTCCGGGATCTTCTGTATGGACAGGGACATGTGCCGTTTGAAGAAATCATTGACAAGGCATGGAAAATGGGGATCCGCAAGTATGTGACGGAATTTTGGTATCTGGGCGGAGAAAACTGGAAACAGGATTTGGCGCAGTCGAATCAGAAGATGCGTGCCATTTTGGATAGGAAGCAATAGAATTTTTTACCAAAAACAGGATACAGAAAGCTATAGAAGAGAGAAAAGGAGAGAAAAATCATGCTGGAAGAATTAAAACAAAGAGTATATGAGGCGAATATGCTTCTGCCTAAATATCAGCTTGTGACTTTTACATGGGGAAATGTCAGTGAGATCGACAGAAAGACAGGATATTTTGTGATCAAACCAAGCGGCGTAGAGTACGAGAAATTGAAACCGGAAGATATGGTTGTGATGGATCTGGAAGGAAATAAGATCGAAGGGGAATATAATCCGTCTTCTGACACCCCGACGCATTTGGAAATTTATAAAGGCATGCCGGAAGTCACAGGGATCGTGCATACACATTCGCCCTGGGGAACAAGCTGGGCACAGGCAGGACGGGGCATCCCTTGTTATGGAACTACACATGCGGATTATATGTATGGAGAAATTCCCTGTGTCAGAAATCTGACAAAGGAAGAGATTGACGAGGCATATGAAAAGAATACAGGCGTTCTGATCGTAGAGCATTTTAAAGAAAGGGAATATATGGCGATGCCGGCAGTTCTGTGTAAGAATCACGGCGTGTTTACGTGGGGAAAAGACGCGCACGAGGCAGTACATAACGCGGTCGTTTTGGAAGAAGTGGCAAAGATGGCGGCACAGACAGAGAGGATAAATCCAGATGTAAAGCCGGCGCCGCAGGAACTGCAGGATAAGCATTATTACAGAAAACATGGACCGAATGCTTATTATGGGCAGAAGTAGGAGGCATATAGTTTGATTTCATATCGTAAATATCTGGAATTTAAATTTAATGAGAAAGAGACGGTCAAAAATATTACAAACCATGTGGAAATGATCCTGGAGGAGAGTGGTATACAAGAGGGCGTCATCATTATATCTGTGCAGCATACGACGGCGTCTATTTTTATTAATGATGATGAAGAAGGCCTGATAGAGGATACGCTGGAATTTTTAGATTCCTTGATTCCAGACTGCAAAGTTCCATGTTATCGTCATAACCAAAGTGAAAAAGATGCCCCTGCACATTTAAAGCGAAACTTTATGGGACGCAGTGAAATAATCTCAGTGACGGAGGGGCAGATGGACCTGGGAAATTGGGAACAGATTTTTTATGCAGATTTTTACGGAACACGCAAGAAAAAAATCTGTGTGAAGGTTATGGGAGAATAAGATAGCCTTGCCGCAGGAGGATGCTCTTTACAGATAGCGTGGAGCGGGAAAGTGCGAAAAGATAGTTTTTGTATAGGTATATTTTTATAGATAGAATGTTAGAAAGCAGCAATTGAAACAAATTGCTGCTTTCTTTATTTGCAACAAAAACAAGGATACGAAAATAGAAAAAGTTGGAAAATTTATAGGTAGAAAAAAAGAGGCCAGAATAGAGCACTATGTAAAATGTTTTAGAGATTTTTTGGGGAATATAGAAAGAAACTGTACGGATTGCCCTAAAATAATGATAATATTTGAGGCAGTCTGTATATAGTATCGTCAAAAAAACGAAAAAATACAAGAATTAGATGATTTGATTGTGCAAAAAAACAATGATATGATGTAGACAATTTCAGCCGGTTCGAAAAAAAATTAGGAAGAGAGGCGTAAGTTATGCGAGAAAATTTTGATGTGGTAGTTATCGGCGGCGGAACCACAGGAACAGGCGTTATACGTGACCTGGTACTGCGTGGTTTTACAAACTCCCTGCTTCTGGAGAGGGATGACCTGGCTGCCGGAACTTCAGGCGGATGTCATTCTGCGCTGCATGGAGGTTCCCGTTACGTGGTGTCTGATATTCAGACGGCAAGAGAATGTCTGCAGGAAAATCAAGTATACCGCAAGATCGTGCCCCAGGTAGTGGATCCGACAGATGCCATCTGGGTGGCAAAAACAGATGAGCAGATGGAATTTGCACAAAAATGGATGAAAAATGCAGATGATATCGGACTTCCCTATGAAGTTATTTCTGTAGAAGAGGCAATCAGTGAGGAACCCCTTTTGACAAAGGATATCCGGTTCGCGCTCCGTACGATCGACACAGGATTTGATCCATTTAGATTGTGTATCGCGCAGGCATATGACGCAAAGAAAAAAGGCGCGCAGATCCGTACACATCATGAAGTGATCGGGGCGCTGATGGAAGAAAATCGGGTCGTAGGGTTACGAGTATTAGATAAAACAGAAAACAGGATTTATGAAGTGTATGCAAAATTAGTTATTAATGCGGCGGGACCATGGTGTTCACAGATCACAGAGATGGCAGGTTTTGCTATACCGATGAAACCAAATAAAGGTTCTACCGGAATCTATAGTATGCGTCCGACTAAGACATTGATCGGAATCTTACGTACTCCGGCGGATGGCGACGGCTTGGTGAGTCAGGGCTTCCAGAATACGGCGCTTCTTGGAACTTCTTCTGTAGACGTAGAGGATCCGGATGATGCAGATCCAGGAATGGACGAAATCAAGATTATGGAAGATTCCGTAGCAGAGATCATTCCAGAACTGAGGGAAGCAAGAATGCTCAGACTCTGTACCGGTGTACGTCCGCTCTACACAACAGGCGAGGAGACAGGAAGAAATATCAGCCGTGGAATGTTCCTTCTGGACCATGAAGAAATGGAAGGGATATCCGGTATGATCACCATTACCGGAGGAAAATATGCGACAGCCCGTCTGATGGCAGAAGTTGCGGTCGATATGGCCTGTGAAAAACTGGTAGGCAAAGTACTGCCATGTACGTCGGATAAAGAATTGATCTATGGCGCTACAACGAAAGAAGAAGCAGAAAAAGAAGCCCAGGAGATCCATGAGAAATATCATATCTCCCGGTATGCGGCACATAAATTTACCGCACGTTATGGTGAATTTGCAAAAGCTATTTTAGAGAAATATCCGGAACAGGCATATGTGATCGACGATGCAGTACAGATGATCGGCTCTGAAGTATGTTATTCCTTCCAAGAAGAAGACGTGGAGAATTTCAAAGATCTGCGCCGCCGGACTCGGATTGGAATGGGGCAGGAACAAGGAACATTCTCTATTTATAAAGCAGGCGGTATTGCGCAGCAGGCACTCGATATGACACCGGCTCAGGCAGAAGAATGTGTGCTTGGTTATGTACAGGAAAGATGGAAAGGAATCTATTTTGCGGCACAGTATGGAGACCAGCTTCCACTGTCAGAACTGATGCAGGAAATGTATGTAGGCTTAGGCAGTTATGACGTATTAAGTTTAGAATAAGGAGGGCAAATCATGAATACGAATAAGACTGATGTGCTTGTGATCGGCGGGGGAACTGCAGCCTGCGTTGCTGCAGATGCAGCTTTACAGGCCGGAAAACATGTGACGATGGTTTTCCCAAACGGAGGAAGCAGTGAGATTTCTGCCGGAGCTATAGATATTATGGGCGTAATACCAGGAGAGACTCCTTCCATCTGCCCGTCATATAAAGAAGGGATCAAAAAGCTTCTTGAAAAATATCCGGATCATGTATATGCCAAATGTAAAGAGGAATTAGACGCAGGGACAGAAGCACTGCTTTCTCTTGCGCAGGCAGGCGGCTATACATTGAAAGGGTTCGATGGAAAAAATGCCTGGATACCAAATATGATGGGAACATTTTCCGTCAATGCGTATGTTCCTTCTATGGCGTATGATGGGGCAGTTGTTCCCGGAAAACAGGATAGGATCCTGGTCGTAGGCGTGAAAGGAAATGTAGCGTTTAACGCGCAGGCAGCGGCAATGTCTTACCAGCAGTATCAGAAGAAATTAGGCGGAAAAGCAACCTATTTTTCCACAGAGATCCAGATCAAAGGCTGGGGAGACAGAAGAAAAATAAGTGATGGGGAACTGGCGGATTATCTGGATACAGAAGCAGGAAAGGAAGAGTTGGTTTCTTTGATCAAAACCTTCTGTATGAACAATAGATACGCTTTTGATACTATCTTGTTCCCACCTGTATTGGGATATCTCCATTATAATGAGATTTTGGCAGATTTAAAGGCAGCGTGTGGCTGCAAAATCGCAGAGGTAGCTGCTCTTGGAAATTCTGTTGTCGGTTATCGCTTTACACGTGCCTTGTATAGAGGATTGGAACAAAAAGGTGCAAAACTGCTGCGTGGTTCCTCTGTAAAGAAAATAGAGGCGGCAGATGACAAAGTAAAAGTAGAGTATGTAAGTGGATTGACAGATCAGTATCATCCCGGTCATACAGAGATAGCAGAAGTTCCTGCTGTAGTCCTGGCAACCGGCGGTTTCGTGGGCGGCGGGATCAAAGCGAGACATACAGAGGTGTGGGTAGAACTTCTGGAGCAGCATTTGGGAAAAGTAACGACAGAGCAGCTGGACAGAGATGCCGTACATCCTGCCGGACAGGAGTTCATGCGAATGGGCGTACAGGTAAAAGAGGATATGTCTGTATGTGATACAAAATATAATGGACGCGTTTTTGCATGCGGAGATGTTCTTGGAGGACAAAATTTCGCAAGTGAGAGAAGCGGAGCCGGAATCGCTGCCGCATCGGCTTATCTGGCTGGTAAAAACGCGGCTGCAAAAATATAAAGAAATGGGGGAAAGGCAATGGCAACACAAGAATTTTCGAAATTGTATTACAGAACATCCAACTGTCTGACAAGTGATATTATTGCGGATTTTGCCCCGGTCAGCCGTGTGCTGGGTGTAGATACTTCCACCGGTATGGGGGCAGTATTCACAGCCATGGGTACCCGTTTTGACATGCAGTATGTGGCGAAAGAAGCATTTATGGCGACAGACAGCTATGAATCCGATACAAGGAGTATTGACGATACGCCAGTGGCAGAAGTGATGCGTTATGTCCGCAGTGAGATCATTGCGGGAGATAAGGTTCCAGAGAAATATAAGGCATTTGTGGATAAAGTTTTGCAGGGGGAGTGTGTATACGCACAGTATAAAGAATACAGAGCAGGAGCAGAAGAAGCGGAGGTGCTTTTCCTGATCAGTCCGGCTTCTTTCCATGCAGAGCAGACAGCCGCACAGTTTGCCGCAGTTTGTGAAAAGATAGGGAAGTGTGCATATTGCACCAATGAATATAAAGATTGTGGATATCTTCTATTGACATTGGCACAGACAGAGGAGGCCAATAACTATGCAGAAAGCATAAAAGAAAAATTGACAAAATATACCTGTATCGTAACAGATGACAGTTTTGTATTGGATGCACTTCTGATTCAATTCCCGGAACTGGCAGATAAAATAAAATTTATAGATACATTTTTGGCAGAAAACGGAATCCAGGCACCCGGTACAGATAAAGTGGTCCTTCATGAAAGCGGGATCATACAAAGACTGTATCCTACAAGAAAGGTGGAGTATCAGATTCTGTTTCCAAACGCAGAGGTGATCTTACCAAAGAGAAGCGGCTATGATGTGACAGACTCTTCTCTTGCCGGAGGGCTGGGACTTGCAGAACCAGAAAATCTTCCGGTGATCGCAGGACGCAGGATGATGGATTTAAGCGAACCTGCGCATGATGTGATCGTGACGCCGTGTGCATGTGAGGCGGCAGGCCTAAACTGTGCGGAAAAGGAAAAGGTTTTGACGCTTCTAGAGTATATCAGCCAATAGAGTTGAGAACGTAAGAACGCATATATGTAACGGGACAGCAAAAATATTTCATAAAATAAGGAGGACAACAAAATGAAATATGATGAGAACATTTTTAAATTACCAGAGTCGATCGATAAAGAAAAGTACATCATCTGCACATACTTCTGTCAGGGATATACATCCGATCTGTTGAATCTGGTAGGTTCTATGGCTATCGAGCAGACGACAGGAACATGGGCACCGGTGCCTCTTGAGACACCGGAAGTAAGAAGACGCCACGGAGGAAAAGTTATTGCGGTACATGAAATCCCCTGTTACGAATTTGGTATGCCGGAAGCAGAGGGGAAGGAACGTATGGCAGTATTCCAGATTGCATTCCCATTTGAAAATATGGGGGCAAACCTTCCGCAGGTACTTACATCGGTGATCGGCAATATCTCAATGTCCGGAAAGCT
The DNA here is from genome assembly GCF_001487105.1 of Mediterraneibacter massiliensis. Classification (GTDB taxonomy): domain Bacteria; phylum Bacillota; class Clostridia; order Lachnospirales; family Lachnospiraceae; genus Mediterraneibacter; species Mediterraneibacter massiliensis. Next base: position 47,076 of record NZ_LN912999.1, read on the forward strand.
AAAACTGATCGATATTGATTTCCCGAAGGTATTTACCGACGGTTTCAAAGGCCCAAGATTTGGGGTAGATGGGTTGAGAGAGATCACAGGGGTACCGAAACGGCCATTTATCGTCAGCATGATCAAACCGTGTACAGGTGCAACGCCAGAAAACGCAGGGAAACTGATCCGTGAACTGGCTATGGCAGGAATCGACTGGATCAAAGATGATGAGCTGTTCAGTGATACGGATTACTGCACGGTAGAGGCAAGAGCAAAGATTGCCGTAGATATTTTGAAAGATGTATATGAAAAGACTGGAAAACGTGTACTGTATTCTCCAAATATTACAGACAGACCGGACAGAATGCTGGATAAGGCAAAAATGTGCAAAGAACTTGGAATACCGGCGCTGATGATCAATACACTGACGGTGGGATGGCCTGCAATGCAGATGATCGCAGAAAATGATGAAGTGGGATTGCCGATCTTGGCACATCCGGCCTTTGCGGGAGCTATGTATGAATCTCACTATTCAGGAATCTCCAGCCATCTTGTACTTGGTAAATTTATGCGTATGAGCGGCGCGGATATCGTGATCTATCCATGCGCATACGGCAAAGTCAATATCCAGAGAGAAAGATATATACGTATCGCACAGTCTCTGCTGACAGACTTCCGTGGTATGAAACGTACCTTCCCGGGACCGGCAGCAGGCGTATATCAAGGTCTGATTCCGAATGTGGCAAATGATCTTGGTATGGACTTTTCTATTTCTGCAGGCGCTGCTATGCATGCACATCCAATGGGCGCGGCAGCGGGAGTAGAAAGTTTGATCAAAGCGGCAGATGCGACAGCAGAGGGAATCCCACTTGAGGAGGCTGCAAAAGACTGCGAGTCACTGAAAGTGGCGCTTGATCTTTGGGGAATCGGCGTACATCAGGATTTATTTGATTTAAAGAAGTAGGATAGTATGAAAAGAAAAACGGTGGATTTACATATACACAGCGAATATTCCAGTGATGGAACCTTTAGTGTGGAGAAGCTTTTTGAACAGGCACAAGAACATGGGATGGAAGCAATCGTGATTGCGGATCATGATACCTGGGAGGCGGTTCATGAAGCAAAAGAGCAGGCAAGGCGTACCGGGATCTTGACGATCCCGGCGCTGGAACTCTCCTGTATTGATGAAAATAGGATGGTACATATTTTAGGATATGGGATTGAGACAGAAAAAGAGCATAGCCTTTCCCGGCTGATCGAGAAGATACAAAAGTCCCGAATCGATATCCTTCCAAAGATCAAACGAAATCTGGAGGAGGAAGGGTTTTATGTAGACATGACACAGGTTGAAAAATTGGCATATCCGCATCCACCGGTGATCACTAATTTTGCAAATGCCATATTGCAGGATCCGCGTAACGACGGGGATCCAAGATTATCCGTATACAGACCGGGCGGGAGTAAAGCAGACAAACCTTATATCCGTTTTATCAAAGACTATCTGGTTGCAGGAAGAAAATGTTATGTTCCAGAATATATCGTGGATATTTACACAGGGATACGAGCAATCCGGGAAGCGGGAGGTATTCCGGTACTTGCCCATCCGGGAGAATGGTTTACAAAAAAAGATGAATGCAAGCTGCAGGCAATGACAGAGTGCGGACTGCAGGGAATGGAAGTATATACGCCGTATCATTCTGAAGAACAGGAAGAATATTTTAGACAGATTGCAGTAAAATACAGGTTATTCCAGACCGCGGGTTCTGATTATCATGACGAACAAAAGAAACCAGGTCATAAGATGGGCATGATCAAGGCAGCGGATAGGGAGATGTTTCGACGTCTGCAGCAGAGGATAGAAAAAGCCCATGGGGAAAAAGAAGGCATGCAACAAGGCAGACCCCACTATAAATTGTTAGCTGTAGATGTGGATGGAACATTGCTGGATGAGGAACATAGAATATCTGAAAAGAATATAGAGGCGATCAGAAAAATACAGGATGACGGCGTAAAAGTGATCTTGTTTTCCGGAAGAGGATACGAAGCGCTGAAAGAAATATTGGCAAAACTCGCACTAAAAGATGTGGTGGCCACACAGAATGGCAGTGTGATCTTAGACTGTACAGGACAAAAACGATTGAGAGAAGAACTGATCAGCGAAACAGACTGCAGAGAAATTTTAGCATACTGTAAAATACACGGCTTTGAACCGCTGCTTTATCAAAAAGGTGATGTTTATTCGAAGCTTAAGAGTAAGTATTTGCAGATATTTGAAAAATGCATGGATCAAAAAGTCATCTATACAGAGGATATAGAAGTTTGTTACAGCGGAGAACCTTTAGGGAAGATTTTAGTATTGGATGAACCGGAGCGGATCCGTTCTATAAAAATGTGGATCGATACACATTTTCAAGGCAGAGTGAGCGCCCAGCTAGCCTATGATTTTTCTCTTGAGATCGGAGGCAGTGATAAAGGCAGTGCGTTGAGATGGATTGCTAAGTATTATGAAATATCCCCAGATGAGATCATAGCAATCGGAGACGGAGAAAATGACAAGTATATGCTGCAATATGCAGGTTTGGGCGTTGCTATGGGAAATGCTATGGAAAGTGTGAAAAATTGCGCGGATAAGATCACGTTGTCAAACAAGGAAAGCGGAGTGGCATTTGCCATTGAAACATTTATGTAAATGAACAGCGAGGAAAAATGAACGCTGATAAAAAATGAGGTGGTGAAATGGTTTACGAAGGAACAGCCGTTTCTGACGGAGCAGCGATCGGGAATGTGTTCCAATACAGACCTTGCGGACGGAGCGTGGAAGAATCGTTCATAGAAGCGGGAAAGGTCGAAGAAAGCATCCAGGCCTATCGTGAAGTATTAAAGAAAGCAGAGGCAGAGCTGCAGATACTGGCAGAAGATAAGGAATTAGAAGAAGAACAAAGAAAGATCTTTCAGGCCCACATAGACATCGTGCAGGATGAGGCGATGGGAGAGGAGATTGAAGAAGAAATAAGAGAAAATCTTTTTTCACCGGAATATGCGGTCCAGACAGTCTATGCCAGATACATCGCAGTTATTTCTAAAGCAAAAGATGCGCTGATCCGGGAACGTGCGGCGGATCTAAAAGATGTAAGTCTGCGTATGATCCGGTTGTTGTCAGGAAAAGAAGAAAATGGATTGGCCTCTCTTCCGGGAGATGTGATCTTGATCGCTCATGACTTGCTTCCTTCCGATACGGCGGCGATGCAAAAAGAGCATGTACTTGCCATTGTAACAGAAATAGGGGGCTATACCTCTCATATGGCGATCCTTGCGAGAAATTATGGGATACCGGCAGTATTAGGCGTGCCGGATATTCTCATACATACAGAAAATGGAGAGAAGATCGCTGTGGACGCACATGCAGGGAAAGTGCTGACAAATCTGACACAGGCTCAGGAGAAGCAGTACCAAGTAATGCGGGATGAATATTTAAAAAAGAAAAATGATATGAAGCAGTATATAGGCGTTGAACCGGTGACTGCAGACGGAACAAAGATAGAAGTATGTTTAAATATAGGATCCGCAGACAAAAATGAACTGGAATTAGAAAAGTATACAGACGGTGTAGGACTATTCCGCACGGAATTTTTGTATATGAGTAAGAAGAAGCTGCCGACAGAAGAAGAACAATTTGCGGTGTATAAAAAAGTGGCAGAAATATTTGGGGAAAGACCGGTAGTTATCCGTACATTGGATATTGGCGGAGATAAAAAGCTAGACTATCTGGAACTGCCGCAGGAAGACAATCCGTTCTTAGGTTTGCGCGCACTGCGTCTTTGCTTTGAGATGAAACCAATCTTTAAGACACAGCTTCGGGCAATCTTGCGGGCAGGATATTATGGAAATATATGGATCATGTTCCCGATGGTAGGCAGTATAGGCGATATCCGTTTTGCCAAGGAGATTGTACAGGAAGTGCGTGCTGAATTGGAAGAGGAGAAGATTCCTTACGGGAGGCATGTAAAGGTAGGGATCATGGTGGAGATTCCATCGATTGCGTTAATGGCAGATATTGCGGCTTCTGAAGTGGATTTCGCGAGTATCGGGACAAATGACCTATGTCAGTATCTAATGGCGGTGGATCGCTTGAATCCCAGTGTGGCAAAATATTATCAAAGCTTCCATCCGGCCATGTTCAGATTGATCAAACAGATCGTAGAAGCATTTACCAGACAAGGAAAACCGGTAAGTGTGTGCGGAGAGATGGGAGGAAATCCACAGGCTGTAGCCCTTCTTGCAGGATTAGGTATTCGGAAATTTAGTATGAACGCGTCTTCCATAGCTTCAGTCAAGAAGATGATTTCGCAATTGAATATCTGTAAAGCGCAGAGGATGTCGCGGACAGTATTGGAATTATCTACAGCTGTGCAGGTGGAAAATTATCTGAACAGTGAGTTTTTAGAGTAAGGCATGAAAAGGAGCAAAGACCATGTATGCAAAACAAGTAAAGATTGAAAACGAGACAGGGCTGCATGCCCGCCCGGCTTCAGATTTCGTAAATCTGGCAAAGAATTATGCAAGTAAGATCACGATCCAGAATATGGATGAAGAAGACAGCTGTAAAGCAAACGCAAAGTCTATTGTTATGCTGATCGCGCAGGGCTTGTGCAAAGGGACGACAGTAGAGATCAGCGCAGAGGGAGAAGATGAACAGGCGGCAGTGGAAGACCTGGTAGCTTTGATCAAAACAAAATTTGGAGAAGAGTAAAGGAGGAAGCGATGGAAACGATAGGTCTATATACGAATCAGACATTGCTGCTGACCGGAGCAGAGGCGAAAAACGAAGAAGAAATCATTCGTCTGCTTGCCGGTAAGGCACTGGAACAAGGATTGATCGAACCGGAATTTATCACGGCAGTCCTGGCAAGAGAAAAAGAATATCCAACGGGGCTTCCTACCGCTGTTCCTATTGCGATTCCGCACATTCATGACGGATGCTTGAAATCTTTCTTTTCTATGGCTGTTTTGAAAGAACCTGTATCTTTTAAGTGTATGGGAGATCCGGATGAGACAGTGGATGCACCGCTTGTATTTTTATTTGGCATCACAGATCCAAGTTACCAGACAGCTGTGCTGAAAAAGTTCAGTACGATCTTCCAAGATGAAGAAGTACTCCAAAGGCTAAAAGATATGACAGACCCTGAAGAATTGATGCACCAGATGAAAGAATTGCTGGATACGTACCTGGTGACAGAATAAAAGAAAATAAAAAATAGGAGGAAACGATACATGAAAACAAAAATCAAAATGGCTGTAGCATGCGGAGGCGGGATTTTTACAACAACAGTCGTGACAGACAAGATCAAAGAAATTTTGAAAAAAGAGAAAATTGCATTTTCTATTACGCCGCATAAGATTACAGAAGTACCAAATTTGGAAGGATATGATCTGATCGTTGTTACAGGTAAGACAAATGCGCAGAACAAGGCAGGCGCTCCGGTTATGTTAGGACTTCCATTATTTACAGGCGTAGGAGCAGATCAGTTTACGGAAGAGCTGTTGGCAGAGATCAGAAGAATCATGGCAGAGTAAAGATACGATCAGAAAAAATAGTTGAGAGAAATGAGAAGGAGGTAACAACATATGCAAATATTAATAGATTTGGGAAATACCCTCAATAATGTGATGGGGATTTTTGGCAGTACGATCATCGTGCCGATCATTATTTTTATCATCAGTATGTGTATGCGGGTGGGCGTGAAAAAATCCTTCCAAGGTGCGATCTATATGGCGGTCGGCCTGACGTTGTTTAATGCAGTTTTAGGAGTGCTCATGACTGCAATCACACCTTATGTAACAGCAATGGCCGATACGGTTGGTATTTCTCTGCCTTATATTGATATCGGATGGCAGGGCGCATCTGTCGTTGTATATTCGAACACATTAGGATATATTTATCTTGTACTTGGTCTGGGATTAAATCTGCTTTTATTCGGTCTGAAGATCGTAGATACTTTCCAGCCAACAGATATATGGAATTATTATCAGTTTGTATTTTGGGCAGTGATCGTGCAGTTTACAACAGGAAGTTTTGCATTGGGTGTTGCAGCTGCGGTTATGTGTAACTTGGTTGTTCTTTTGATCGCAGATATCATCGCACCGTCCCTCCAAGAATTCAACGGATATGACAACTTGACTTTGACAAGTGTTCCACAGGGAGGCGCCCCCTTTGCTATGATCGTAAGATGGATTGTAATGAAATTAAAGATCAAAACAAAACCAGTAAGTGCAGAAAGTCTGCAGGATAAATTTGGATTCTGGGGCGAACCTTTGATCATCGGCCTGATCGTAGGAGTCCTGATCACAGTTTTAGGTTCTTTGACAGGGCTTACAGACATAACGACTTGGTCTGGTATCCTGACAACTGCTATCACTATCGCCGGTGTTATGGTGATCTATCCATCGGTATCCGGTTTGTTTGTAAAAGGGCTCATTCCTTTAAGTCAGTCTATGCAGGCTAGAGCACAGTCAGGAAAATCTAATCGGAAATTCTTCCACGTAGCAATGGATCCGGCAGTTTTCTTTGGAAATGGGGACAACATGGCAGCAGCGTTGATCTTGATCCCAATCGTATTTTTTACATCTTTGATCATGCCGGGAAATGAGATCCTGATGCTGGCAGATATCCCGGCTATGGCATTTATGACGGCAGGTCTGATCTGTGTATTTAGAGGGGATATTTTAATGACCGTTATATCTGGAACAATCTGGTTTAATATTGCCAATGTTTTAAATTCTGACGTATGCGCGGCATTTACCAAAGCAGCTGAATCAGCAGGGGTTGCTTCTCAGATGGACTCTGTGGCAAATGCATTTTCACAAGGACTTGGGATCGCGTCATGGACGGTAGGGACCAATCCGGTATTGTACCTTGTGTATAAAGCTTTTTCCGCAGAAGGAGCTATGCGTATTATAGGAATCGCGCTGGTTGTTGCGGCATATCTCTTGATCTACTTCTCCTTTAGAAGAAATAAGAGAAAATGGTGGATGGCAGCCGGAGCAAGTGAAGAATATCTTCAGGAAAGAGGCTATATTGAATAGACGATAAAGGACAGGCAGAAGGTATATACCTATTCGGACATCCTGAGCACATGCCTTAGAGGCTGGCTTTGTACGACAAGGTATACTTTCTGCCTGTTTGCAAAGCGCAGAATAGGTATTTTAACAGGGAAGAAAATGAGAGGGGAACGAGCTTATTTTCTGTTGGCTTTGTACAGCGAAAATGGTATAATATCTGATACGTTTTCATATACTGAGGGGTAACGGTAAATCGGGTATGCAGATACGGCAGTTAGAATATTAAAGGCGGTGTGAAAAATGGCGGACAGATTCTTTCAGGGATATGTGTATCAGTTGCAGAACAGTATCTCAAGAACCTTTGGGGTGATCGACAACAGGGAGATTATTTCATGCAGCAATCAAGAATTGATCGGACAAAAAAACACGTTCAGTTTGATGAACAGGTCAAATGAAGAAAAGAAATGTTTTGTTGAAGGGAAAAATACGTATCGGATCTTTTATGAAAACCGTGTTATAAGGTTTGCTGTTTTTGTTGAAGGGATAGATCAGAAAGCAGAGGATTACGCAACGATTTTGTCCGTTTGTTTTACCGGGATGAAGTCTTATTTTGAAGAAAAATATAATCAACAGTTATTTTATAAAAATTTGTTTCTGGAAAATATCCTTTCCGAAGATGTAAATGTCCGGGCTAATATGCTTAAGATTCCGCTTTTGAGGCCACGGGTGGTATATCTTCTCCGATTCTGTCATATAGACCCGCAATGGGAATGGAACAGCCTTTTTCAGGATATGGAAGAACAAGGGAAATACGAGGCTTTTGCCATGACAGAAACGGATGTGATCTTGATCGTGGAAGTGCGGGCGAATACTTCTAGAGAAGAACTGGAGAAAATGGGGAAATATTTCCAGGAAAAAGCAGAAGCTCTGTTTGCGTCCACACCGGTGGTGGGAATCGGGAATATCGTGTCGGATATCCGAAAACTAAAAGAATCCTATAAAGAATCTCTGTATGTTTTGGCGCTTTTATATTTGTTTCAGGATGAAACAACAGTTCTGCAGTATAATCATCTGGGGATCAATCGTTTGATCTATCAGCTCCCTTTGCCATTATGCGAACGATATTTAAATGAAGTCTTCATAAAAGGTGGGTTTGACTCTTTGGATGAAGAGACGCTGGATACTGTAAATTGTTTTTTTGAAAATGATCTGAATGTCTCGGAGACGGCAAGGCAGTTGTTTATACATAGAAATACACTGATGTACAGATTGGAAAAAATAAGAAAATTGACGGGACTTGACATACGGGTGTTTGATGAGGCGATCATATTTAAGCTGGCAATGGTGATACACAGACATGTGAAACATAAAGAATGATTTTTGACATTTTTTACAGAGTGTGCTAGAATAAAAACGCTTACAAGGTGTGAATGACTGAGAATGCATTTACACCTTTTTTTCTGCGGTGAAAAGGATAAATGGGTAAGAAAGTATAGAGATACAGAAAGGAGCTTTGTTTTGCTTACAATCAGTAATTATGTGAAGCCAAAGACCCTGGAGGAGGCATATGAGCTGAATCAGGCGAGAAACAGCCGTGTAATGGGCGGGATGATGTGGATGCGTCTGGGAAACGCGAAGGTTAAGACGATCATAGACTTATCCGGACTTGGACTGGACAAAATAGAGGAAACGGATCATGTTTTTAGGATCGGAGCCATGTGTACGCTGCGTCAGTTAGAAGAATGTGAAGGATTAAAGGAAATGTACGGGGACGGAATCGCCGAATCTGTCCGTCATATCGTTGGCGTGCAGTTTAGAAATCAGGCCACGGTGGGAGGCAGTATTTATGGCAGATACGGTTTTTCGGACGTGTTGACCGCACTGCTTGCGTTAGATACTTTTGTAGAACTATATGACGGTGGGACGATCCGCCTTTCCGAATTTGTAAACAGGAAAAAAGATAAGGATATTCTTATTTCCGTTATCATTCGGAAAAGTAAGAGGAAATTTCATTATGAGTCGGTCAGGCAGACAAAAACAGATTTTCCTGTATTGGCATGCGCGGTGGTAACAGGAATCGTAAATGGACAGGAATCCTGGTATTTTTCGGTGGGAGCAAGGCCGATGAAAGCAGCTCTGATCGAGAAGCAGTGGGAAGTACCGAAGGATGCGGATAAAGAAACTCTTGCACACTTTGCCAGAGAAGCTGCCACATGTTTTGTATATGGTTCTAATATGCGTGGAAGCGCTGCTTATCGCGAACATCTCGCGGAAGTGTTGATATGTCGCGCGATGCGGGCGATTTTAGCGGAGGAGTAGAGGATGGAAGTACAATTTATATTAAATGGAAAACAAGTGTCTGTGGAGGCAGATGGGGATACGATCCTTTTGGATGTATTAAGAAATCTGGGATGCCGGAGTGTAAAATGCGGATGCGAGACAACGAATTGCGGCCTGTGTACTGTATGGGTGGACGGAAAGTCCAGGCTTTCCTGTTCTATTCTGGCAGCGGCAGCAGATGGACATGAGATCACGACATTAGAAGGTGTAGAAAAAGAAGCGGAAGAGTTTGGGACATTTCTGGCAAATGAAGGGGCAGAACAATGCGGCTTTTGTTCACCGGGCTTTATCATGAATGTACTTGCGATGTTTCGGGAATTGAACAATCCTTCTATAGAAGAGATTAAGGAATATCTTTCTGGTAATCTGTGCAGGTGCACCGGTTATATGGGACAGCTGCGGGCAATCCAGAAATATATGGAACATAAGAGAAAGGCAGAGGAGGTGAGTGCATGAGAGCGGTAAATCAGCCGATACCAAAAGTGGATCATAAAGCGCTCGTGACAGGCAAGGCAGTCTACACAAACGATTTGGCTCCCGCAGATTGTCTGATAGTAAAAATTGTCAGAAGTCCGCACGCACATGCGCTTATCAAAGAAATCGATACAGCGCGCGCATTGATAGTGCCGGGGATTGAGTGTGTCTTAACATATAAAGATTGCCCGGATAAGCGATTTACAATGGCAGGACAGACCTATCCGGAGCCAAGTCCGTATGACAGATTGATCTTAGATGAGCGGGTACGGTTCGTAGGAGATGCGGTAGCGATCGTGGCAGGCAACAGTGAAGAAGCAGTCCTAAAAGCGATGAAGCTGATAAAAGTCAAATATGAGGTGCTGGAACCGGTGCTGGATTTCAGAAAGGCAAAAGACAATCCGATCCTGGTACATCCAGAAGACAACTGGAAAAGTCTGTGTCCGGTCGGAGCGGATAATCAAAGGAATCTTTGCGCGCATGAAGTCAGTGAAGATGGAGACATCGAAGCAGTTCTGCAATCTTGTGATCATGTGGTAGACAGGGTCTATCACACAAAGGCGAACCAGCAGGCGATGATGGAGACATTTCGGACATATACGTATATGGATACCTATGGGAGATTGAATATTGTTTCCTCCACACAGGTGCCTTTCCATATCCGCAGGATTTTGGCCAATGCACTGGATATACCGAAATCTAAAGTTCGTGTGATAAAACCTCGTATCGGCGGTGGTTTTGGCGCAAAGCAGACATCGGTATCAGAAGTATATCCGGCTCTTGTGACATGGAAGACAGGAAAGCCGGCGAAGATCGTCTATACGAGAGAAGAGTCACTGACCGCTTCCTCTCCGCGTCACGAAATGGAAATGCATGTCCGCCTGGGAGCGGATAAGGATGGAACGATAAGGGGAATCGATCTGTATACGTTGTCTAATACCGGAGCTTTTGGAGAACATGGACCGACAACAGTTGGTCTGTCGGGACATAAATCAATCCCTTTATATGGAAAAACGGAAGCGTTTCGTTTTACTTATGATGTAGTCTATACGAACGTCATGTCTGCCGGAGCATATCGAGGTTATGGTGCCACACAGGGGATTTTCGCGGTAGAATCGGCGGTCAATGAGATGGCAGATATACTGGGAATGGATCCGACAGTGCTCAGAGAAAAGAATATGGTGCGCGAAGGACAGACAATGCCGGCGTATTATGGAGAGCCGGCAAATAGCTGCGCACTGGACAGGTGCATGGAGCGTGCGAAGAAAATGATCGGCTGGGACGAAAAATATCCGTGCCGAGATATGGGCAACGGGAAAGTACGGGGTGTTGGTGTGGCTATGGCCATGCAGGGTTCCGGAATCTCCGCTGTGGATACGGCGTCTGTGGCGATCAAGGTGAATGATGATGGTTTTTACAGCCTTCTGATCGGAGCGACGGATATGGGAACCGGGTGTGATACGATCCTGGCGCAGATGGCAGCAGAATGTCTGGGGTGTGAAATGAAGGATATCGTGGTGCATGGCGTAGATACGGATTCTTCTCCTTATGACTGCGGTTCGTATGCGTCTAGTACGACGTATGTGACAGGGATGGCTGTGGTAAAGACTTGCGAGGCGCTGATTGAAAAGATATGTGCTCGTGGGGCGCAATATCTGAGCTGTAATATAGAGGATACAGAATTTGACGGCCAGTGCGTAAGAAATCTGAAAACAGGGGAAACGATCGCGCGCGCGGAGATAGGTAATCAAGTCATGTGTAACAATGGAGAAGCATTGTCGGCGAGTGAGGCATTTTCCTCTCCTATCTCTCCGCCGCCTTTTATGGTGGGGATGGCAGAAGTCGAGATTGATAAGGAGACCGGGAAAGTGGAGCCAATCGACTATGTGGCAGTGGTAGACTGCGGAACTGTGATCAATCCGAATCTGGCGCGTGTCCAGGTAGAGGGTGGAATCGCGCAAGGGATCGGAATGGCGTTGTACGAGGATATCGTTTATAATAAAAAAGGAAAAAATTATAGCAATTCCTTTATGCAGTATAAGATTCCAAGTCGGCTGGACGTGGGTGATATCCGTGTAGAGTTTGAGAGTAGTTATGAGCCGACAGGGCCATTTGGAGCAAAGTCTATCGGTGAGATCGTGATCAATACGCCGTCGCCTGCAATCTCCAACGCGATCCAAAATGCCGTCGGTGTGATCGAACGAGAGCTGCCTATTACGGCAGAGAAAGTATACTGGAAGATGCAGGAGTAATAAGAGTCTTATGAAGATTGTACAGCTGCAGATGCATGTCTATGAAGAAAAAGAAAAGAATCTTGCTCAGCTGGGAGAATATTTGAAGAGGACAGCACATGAGCAGGCGGACATAGTGACTGTGGGAGAAATGTTCACGTGTCCCTATCAGACGGAAAAATTTCCGCTGTATGCAGAAAGAGAAGGCGAAAAGAGCTGGAAAATATGCAGTGAACTGGCGCGTATGTATGGGGTGTATCTCTGTGCTGGTTCGATGCCGGAGGTGGATGAGAACGGCAAAATATATAATACGGCGTATGTGTTTGACAGAAAAGGGGAACAGATCGCAAAACACCGCAAAGCGCATCTTTTTGATATAGATATAGAAAATGGACAATATTTTAAAGAGTCAGAGACATTGACAGCCGGAGATTCCAGCACGGTCTTTGAGACAGAATTTGGAAAAATGGGCGTGTGTATCTGTTTTGATCTTCGTTTTCCTGAACTGAGCAGAATGATGGTAGAACAGGGAGCCAAGATGATCCTTGTCCCGGCAGCTTTTAATATGACGACAGGTCCTGCACATTGGGAGATTCTGTTTCGCAGCAGGGCATTGGATAATCAATGTTTTGTAGCTGGCACATCGAGCGCCAGAGATAGAGAGGCAGGATATGTGGCTTGGGGGCACAGTCTTTTGGTTTCCCCATGGGGAGATATTATAGAAGAGATGGAGGAAAAAGAAGGATACATCAGCAATGAAATTAATCTGGACTATGTAGAAAAGATCCGTAAGGAACTGCCTCTTTTAAAAGCACGGCGTCAGGACATATACAGCGGAGAAGTGTAGTTGGAATATTGTCAAATTTCCTAATAGCCATAGAGTCTGCAATATGTTAGAATATATGCAGGGGATAAATGAGATTGTTTTGCATACAGCAGAGGTGTAGTATGATAGAAAAAGAAGATGTAAAATTGTTAAGAGAATTAATGGCAGATGTGATCCGGGAACAAGTGCCGCAGATCATCCAGGAGCAGGTGCCGCAGATCATTCAGGAGCAGGTGCCAAGGATGATTGATGAAAGGCTTGCTAAAACAGAAGATTTCCTTCTTGATGAGATCGGACGGACGCAGACATATCTGGAAAGGAAGATCGACAGGATCGCGGCAGATGTAGAAGAGCTGAAAGCTGTGTACAGAATTAACCGTTTGGAAAGTGATACAGTGAATCTGCTTATGAGAAATGTAAGAGAGTTAGACAGAAGAGTTTCCGCCGTAGAAAGTAAAATGGCATTGTAAAAATATGTAGATTCTTTGAATCAATAAAAGTGCAGATTGGAAAGTTATTATTTAAGGGCAGGCTGTTAAAAGTCTGCCCGTTTTGTTTGGGAAAAATCAGAAATACAAGTTAAGATTTCTGACTGATGTAACGATAGACAGTGGATTCGGATAACTTTAACTGGCGTGCTATTTCAGAAATGGCGCCTTTCATGCGCGGAATCCCCTGGTCTGCGAGAAGCCATACAATCTCCATTTTTTCTTTGCGTGTCATTCTATCCGGCGGAATATGAGAATCTGCAATTGTTTTGGCAATGATGGATTCCGCAAAGGAAACAATGGGAACATCCAGATTTTCTTCTACGGACGGCGTTATACTTGAGGCATCCTCCATTGTGAATACGGCGCCTCCTATATGCAGTGTCTCAATAAACTGCTACGTTGATTTTATGAAGCTGTGTATAGCAGAGGTATTTGTGTTCAGACAGAGCATACCTATCAATTTCCCGTGATTCTTTATATAAAAAGTAGAGGCGATAAATTCTTTGCCTTTGGCTTTCGCCTTATAGTTGACAAGATAATCTTTTGTTTCATACTCTCTATTATTCTTTACCTGAAAAGCGAAATCTGTCAAAGAACTGCCAATCGTTCTACCGGAATGAAAACCATGTTCGATAGCCACGATAGAGTGTTCAGGACAAGATACATCGTGTAATACGACTTCTGTATTCTCTCCTAATACTTCTCCAAGAAAATATACAAATGGAATAAAGAGAGATAAAACCTCTTGGTCAGTCATTTTGCGTAATCCTTCCTTTTACTTATTTATTTTTATTATACATTTTTCACAAAAATAAGTCAATGAAATTGACGTATTAGTAAAAAATTATTTTTTTAATAAAAATTTATTGCTAAAACGAAAGGCGAGGTGTAAAGTAAGAACAGATAGTAAAGGAGATGAGGAGGTGAATGAAATGAAAGAAAAAATTGAGTCAAAAAAAGCGCCTGCTGCAATCGGACCCTATTCGCAGGCAGTGATGGACGGAGGAGTTATATTTGTTTCCGGTCAGCTACCGATCGACCGTGAAACAGGAATTTTTCCATCAGAGGAAGTTGCTGCCCAGACAAGGAGGTCACTAGAAAATATAAGAATGATATTACAGGAAGCGGGATATGGAATGGATCGGATACTGAAAACTACTGTATATCTGCAGGATATGGAAGATTTTACAGAGATGAATGAGGTGTATCAAGAATTTTTTACAGAACCTTATCCGGCTCGTGCGGCGTTTCAGGTTGCAAAATTACCGAAAGGAGCAAAAGTAGAGATTGAAGCGGTAGCAAAATAATATTTGTGGTACAACGAAAATATGCAATAAGGAGAGCGGAGGAAATTTTTTTACATTGTATGGGAGATAAAGTCTCCAGATATCTGACGCTGAAGAGAGGAGAAGTGCTTATATGGAAGAAAATAAGAAATTAGAATTTCGAGGCGGAAGTTTTATGGCCTTGATTCCATTTGCCATTTTTATTATCATTACAATTGCTTTGTCATTTTTTAATGCGGCTGATCAAAATATGATGATAGGCGCGGGCGTAATAGGTTTGCTGGTTGGCATGTTTTTTGCTAAAAATTTAGGCGAATATTGGGACGTTGTATTGGAAGGGCTTGGCTCTAAAGTTGCTATGACAGCAGTTATGTTATGGCTGGTCGTAGGTATCTATGGAAATATCCTGAACCGAGGACAGATTGTGGAAGGTCTAGTATGGCTAAGCGTGAAGATCAATGTAAGCGGCGCAGCCTTTACGGTAGCGGCATTTATCTTTGCGGCAGTATTTGCTATGGCTACAGGCTCTGGGTTTGGCACTATTTCCACGATGAGCTTTATTTTGTATCCGGCAGGTATTTTGTTAGGTTCTAATCCGGCGGTTTTGGCAGGCGCGATTCTTTCAGGAGCGGCAGTTGGAGATAACTTAGCGCCGGTATCTGACACTGCGATCATCGCATCTTCCAGTCAGGAGTATATGCATAAAGATGGAGTGGCGGATATTGGAAGTACTGTACGTACAAGAGCAAAATTCGTACTGATCGCGGGAGTTATCGCAGCTGTTCTGTTCTTTGTATTCGGCGGAGCCGGCGAGGCAACTGATGCGGCAGAGGCAGCGGCACTTCTGAAAGAATATCAGAATCCAAAGGGACTTTTGCTCTTGATTCCGACTATTTTAGTTATTATACTTGCGGTAAAGGGAGTCAATATTTTTGCGGCTCTTGGAACAGGTATTGTTGCTGCCGCTGCGATAGGTATCGCGGCAGGATTATTCCCACTTTCTGCGCTGTTTTCTTTGAAAGATGGAAAAGCAGTAGGTGCGATCCCAGAAGGCGTAGCAGGCATGACAACAGTAAGTATTGTCCTGATACTTGTTGTGGCGATGGGAAATATGCTGGTAAAGAGCGGATGTATGGATACAATCGTAGACTGGATGAATGAAAAAGTGATCAAAACACCGAGAGGCGCTGAAGTGGCGATATGGCTTCTTGCTACTATCTTTGGAATTTTGATCGCAGCAATCAATACCATTGCAAATATCTGTGTTGCACCGTTTGTTAACGCAGTCGGCAAGAAAAACGGGCTGCATCCATACCGGAGAACAGAGATACTGGCGACGACAATCTGTTCTTTCCCATTCTTCCTTCCATTTGGAGGCTGTGTGCTTCTTTTGTTAGGCGGCGTTTCATCTATGATGGATACATATCCATTCCTTCCGGAACTAGGGGCGTCTGATATGATGTTTACTACATTCTATAGTTGGGCAATTTGGATCGTTATGTTCATTGTCTGCATTATAGGATGGGGACGTTCATTTGAAGGTAAGAATGGAGAATATGTATTGGCGAAAGAGCGAAAAGAAGAAAAATAAAAGGAGGAAGTAGATTATGAATGAATTATCACAAATGATCAAGGATGATATGAAGCCGGCACTTGGTGTGACAGAACCGGGCGCTATTGCGTTTGCGGTGGCAAAGGCCAGAAGCTATACAAATGGCAAGATAAAAAGGGTCAACGTGGCGATGAACAGCGGAATGTATAAAAATGCATTTACCTGCGGCATACCAAATAGTAATGAAGTCGGCAATGTCTTTGCGGCAGCACTGGGCGCAGTTGCGGGAAATGCAGATAAAGGACTGGAATCTTTGGCAGATGTGACAGAAGCGGATAATGTAAAAGCGCAGGAAATGATAGATAAAGGAATCGTAACGGTAGAACTGAGTGGAATTACCAGCAGAATTTTTATTGAAGCGTCAGTAGAGACAGAGGAAGCCTGTGCGGTCGTGACGATACGCGATTCTCATACAAATATTACAAAGATCACAGTAAACGGACAAATCGAACTGGAGACGGAGGACGAAAAGAAAACAGAGGAGGAAGAAGGCGAAGAAATCCATTCTATACATAAATATACGCTGCAGCAATTGTGTGATTATGCAACGACAGTAGACATTGAAGAAATACGTTTTATAGAAGAAGCATATAAAGTGAATCTGGATTTGTTCCATGAAGGCCTTTCTAATCCGAGAACTACATTTGCGAGACATTTATTAGAACTAAATAGTGGAAAAGAAGTGTCTGACAACGAGCAGGCTACTGCTTCCCTGATGTGCAATGCGGCAATTGAAGCTAGAGTGATCGGTCTGGATAAGCCAGCTATGAGTATCACCGGATCCGGCGCTCATGGCATTATTGCGACGATGCCTTTATATGCCGCTTATAAAGTAAATGGATATACGGAAGAACAACTTCTTAGAGCCACGGCCTTAAGTTACCTTGTCTGTATGTATATCAAGGAATATTCCGGACGGCTGTCGGCATTTTGTGGTTGTGCCATTGCAGCAGGTTCAGGAATGGCGTGCGCATTGGTATATCTGCGTGGTGGTACAGTAGAGATGATGACCCATACGCTCAATAATATGGCAAGTAGTATAACAGGTATGATATGCGACGGCGGAAATCAGGGATGTACGATGAAAGGAATCGCTGCTGTGGATGCGGCATATAAGTCTGTAGAGTTTGCTATGAAGGGAATCTACATTTCAGACGTACATGGCATTAATGGAAAGACACCGGAAGAAACGATGCGTAACATGGGGCTGATCGCTTCTCCGGGAATGGTCGGCACAGAAAAAACAATCGTGGAGATATTTGAGGATAAGCTGAAAAAATAAATATAAATATAGAAAGAAACAGTGAAAGGACTATGCGGAGAAGTTATATCCAACAGAGGATAGATTTTTCCGCAATAGTTCTTTTTTATGTGCGGGTACTTTTTTTTTGTGAAAGATTGGTGTAAAATGACACAGTAACGAAAAAGTTTGAGGGAGAAGTCAAAATGAAATTTACAAAAATGCAGGGATTGGGAAATGATTATGTATATGTCAATTGCTTTTCAGAGGAAGTGAAAGATCCGTCCGGATTGGCAAAAAAGATCAGTGACCGACATTTTGGAGTGGGGGCGGATGGGCTGATTTTGATCTGTCCTTCTAAGAAAGCGGATTTTGAGATGAAAATGTACAATGCGGACGGTTCCCGGGGTGAGATGTGTGGAAACGGGATCCGTTGTGTCGCAAAATATGTTTATGATTATGGACTGACGGATAAAACACATATTTCGATAGAAACGTTGGCAGGGATCAAATATCTGGATTTGACGGTGGAAGAGAAAAAGGTGGTCCTTGTAAAAGTCGATATGGGAAATCCGATTCTAGAGCCTGCTAAGATACCGGTTAAAGCAGAAGGGGAGAGCGTAATCGATGCACCTATTATCGTGAATGGAGCAGAGTATAAAATGACCTGTATATCTATGGGAAATCCGCACGCTGTAGTTTTCTGGGATGGGGTGGATGATATGGAAATAGAAAAGATCGGTCCTTCTTTTGAAACACACGAGCGATTTCCTAATAGAGTGAACACAGAATTTGTAGAGGTATTGGACAGAAAGACGGTTAAAATGCGTGTTTGGGAGAGGGGCTCAGGGGAAACGCTTGCCTGCGGGACAGGTGCCTGTGCAGTTGCGGTGGCGTGTATATTAAATGGCAGGACAGAGGATATGGTGTGCGTAAAGCTTCTCGGAGGAGATCTGTTGATCCGGTGGGACAGAGAGAAAAATATCGTCTATATGACCGGTCCGGCAGAGGTAGTGTTTGATGGAGAATGGAATGAATAGGGATAGAATATTCAGAAAAATATACATTTTAAAAGTCATTTAAAGAAATTTTAAAAAGTACTTGATTTTTTTAGAGAGTCTGCTATAATAACGTTGTTGCGTCCGACAAGGACAGAAAACAACAGTGTTGCGGATTGGTGTAATGGCAGCACAGCAGACTCTGACTCTGTTAGTAGAGGTTCGAGTCCTCTATCCGTAGTTAAGAATCTGCTATATGCAGATTCTTAATTTCACTTTATGAGTAGAAAGAAAATAAAGCTTCGGAGTGTGGCTCAGCTTGGTAGAGCGCTACGTTCGGGACGTAGAGGTCGCGTGTTCGAATCACGTCACTCCGATTTGAAAAGGGGCTGTGAAAAAAGCATAGCCTAAAAACAAAGAAGGACCATGGGTCAAAAATAAGCCCAAGGTCCTTCTTTTGTGTTAAAATTAACTTGTGATGATAATTATTAACAAGTCTAATTCTAACGCAAAACAGGCAGTTTTGCCAATACTTATTTCGGATTATCTGGATATCTGTGATCCAGTGCTGACATTTGACCGTTTTATGGAGGAAATGGATTTGGAGAAATATCTGAAAAGGATCCCGAAACACTATACGGGAAGACTCAGATACAACCCGGTCAGCATGCTGAAAACAGTCTTATTCGGATTTATGGCAAACGGGTATATCTCACTACGGGAACTGGAAGACAGTTGTAAGGTGAATCTTCGCTTCATGTACCTTATGGATCATGAAACCCCGTCTTATAGGACATTCGGCTACTTTATCAACGAAGTGCTCGGAGATTCTATCGAAGAGATATTTAACGATATCAACCGGAAGATCTTTGAAACAGAACATGTGGATCTGCAGCATCTGTATATCGACGGTTCCAAATTTGAAGCAAATGCAAACAAATATTCCTGGGTATGGAAAAAGGCAACCGAGAAGTCCAGATACCGCTTGTTTGATAGGATTACGAAACTTCTGCAGGAGATCAATGAAGAGATTGCTTATACTGGGACAAGGCTCTGTATCAATACGGAGTATGCACCGGAATACCTAAAGGAGGCCGTCGGCAAATATGCTCAGATGTGGCAGATAGACGAAACCACATTTGTACATGGCCGTGGCCATCATAAATCGATGCAGCAGCGTCACTATGAGAAGCTGATGGAATATGCGGAAAAATTGGAAGAATATGTGGAGAAAATCCATATATGCGGAGAAGGGCGGAACAGCTATTCCAAGACGGACCATTCCGCAACATTTATGCGTATCAAGACAGATTATATGGGAAATGATCAGCTGCTTCCTGCCTATAATGTCCAGATCGGTGTTGCAGATGAATATATAGCAGTAGTAGAGGTGAATCAATACCGCAGCGACATGGACTGCTTTGTGCCGCTGATGGACAAGTTCAAAGATATTTATGGATTCTATCCGAAATATCCTGTTGCAGATGCCGGCTACGGTTCCTACAACAATTACATTTTTTGTGAGCAGAATGAAATGGAAAAGTATATGAAGTTTCCAATGTTCAAGAAGGAAACAACGGATAAGAAATATCAGGAAGGCCCATTCAGAGCAGCCAACTTTCCGATTGGCGAAGATGGAATGATGCGGTGCCCGAATGGAAAAGCCTTTCACTTGCAGTATCGCCAAAATGTAAAAGGGAATGCATACGGCAGACAGGAAGAAGTGTATCAATGCGAAGACTGTAGCGGATGTCCGTATGCAGAGAAGTGTAAAAAGACAGATAAGAACCGTACGGTGCGGGTCAATCGAGAACTCACAGCCATGCACCGTGAAGTGATAGAAAATCTGGAAAGCATCCAGGGAGCACTGCTCAGGATGAACCGTTCGATACAGGCGGAAGGAACATTCGGTATTATGAAGAATGATCGATGGTATAAGCGAATCGTACGAAGAGGAATAGAATCGGTTCGGCTGGAAGTATTTCTGGTTTCTATTGGACAGAATCTCTATAAATTTCACAACAAAAAGATAAGGTCTGCAGCCGCCGCATAAGCCATTCAATCATTAGACTTATGGGGGGTAAGGGGGAGTTATACGCATTTTTAGAAAAAAATGTGCTTATGTATAAAAAGAGGACTGTGAAAAAATGATTTCTCATTTTTTCACAGCCCCTTTTTTTGTCTGTAGAGATAGAGAAGATTACAGAATTTTACAAAAGTTATTTTTCTCTTTCTTTTCTGTGCATAAAATGATATAATCTATCAAGACTGATTAAAAAATATCAAAAAAAGTAGAAAAGAAAGGAATGGAAACAATTTATGCAAAAGAATAAGACGGAATTTAAACCATATATTCCGGCGGAAAAAGTTGTTCCCGAATTTACCGTAACATCTATCCTGATCGGTATTCTTCTGGCTATCGTATTCGGGGCGGCAAATGCTTATCTGGGACTTCGCGTTGGTATGACAGTATCAGCGTCTATTCCTGCGGCTGTTATTTCCATGGGAATCGTGCGTGTGATACTGCGCAGAGATTCGATCCTGGAAAACAATATGGTACAGACGATAGGGTCTGCAGGAGAATCTGTAGCGGCGGGAGCTATTTTTACACTGCCTGCTCTGTTTTTGTGGGCAGAAGAAGGGAAAATAGATACACCTAGTATATTGACGATCTTTTTGGTAGCCTTTGTAGGCGGTATCCTTGGAGTATGTTTTATGGTACCTCTGCGTCAGGCATTGATCGTAGAAGAACATGGAACACTTCCATTTCCGGAAGGAACAGCCTGTGCGGAAGTTCTTCTCGCTGGAGAAGAAGGGGGAAGCAAGGCGGGGACTGTATTTGCCGGACTTGGAATCGCGGCGGCATATAAGTTTATCGCAGATGGTTTTAAGCTTTTTCCAAGTGAGATTGGATATGATTTTAAGGGATATGCAGGTTCTCATATAGGAATACAGGTACTGCCTGCTCTGGCTGGTGTAGGCTATATATGTGGTCCGAAGATTTCCAGTTATATGCTTGCGGGAGGAACATTGAGCTGGTTTGTGCTGATGCCGATGATCGCGTTGTTTGGAGCAGGAGCGACAATCTTCCCGGCGACAAAGTCTATCAGCGAACTGCTTCCATCAGATTTGTGGGGAAGTTATATTAAATATATTGGAGCAGGAGCAGTGGCGGCAGGTGGTATCATCAGCCTTGTAAAAAGTTTTCCGCTTATCATTCGTACATTTAAACAGGCCATGGCGAGCATGTCCAATAATAAAAATAAATCGGATCTTCCTCGTACACAGCAGGATATTCCGATGCCGATCCTGCTGGTGATGATTCTTGTCATCGCAATTGCAATCTGGCTGCTTCCGGCATTTCCGGTAAGCCCGATCGGAGCGCTTGTAGTTGTAGTGTTTGGCTTTTTCTTTGCGACTGTGTCTTCCCGTATGGTGGGACTGATCGGTTCTTCCAATAATCCGGTTTCCGGGATGGCGATCGCGACACTGATCATTGCGACACTGCTTTTAAAAGCAACAGGAACAGACGGTACAACAGGTATGGTAGGAGCTATTGCGATCGGCGGCATCATCTGTGTCATTGCTGCAATTGCCGGCGATTGTTCACAGGACTTAAAGACAGGCTTCATTGTCGGAGCTACGCCAAAGAAACAACAGATTGGCGAGATGGTAGGTGTACTGGCCTCCTCTGTTACGATCGGTTTTGTCCTGTATTTATTAAATGCTGCATGGAAATATGGATCTGACCAGATACCTGCGCCGCAGGCAACGATGATGAAAATGCTGGTAGAAGGGATTATGAATGCAGAACTGCCTTGGGGACTGATCCTGGTGGGTGTATGTATCGCCATCGTAGTCGAGATCGTGAAAATCCCAGTTCTTCCGTTTGCGGTTGGTATGTATTTGCCGTTTAGTTTAAGCGCTGGTATCATGGCCGGCGGAGCTGTGCGTTATCTCGTTGAGCGCCGCAAGGGAAGTGAAGAAGAAAAGAAGAAACGTGTGGACAAAGGTCTGCTGTTTACATCTGGTATGATCGCAGGAGAAGGCATCGTAGGAATCATACTTGCTGCATTGGCGGTTCTGAAAGTGGATTCTAAGATCATACTGCCTTTTGCACTGCCGCAGGTTGGAAGCTTTATTATCTTCTTTGTACTTCTGGCGGGACTTTATATGTTGTGTGTAAAAAAGGAAAAATAAAAGGATCTTTTTAAGAAGATCTGTGTAAGATACAGCCTGTTTTCGCAGGCTGTTTCTTGCATTGTCAGGAGGTATTGAGATTGAAAAAGGGAAAAGATCAAAATTATCTGGATTTTGTGCCGGTCAAGAACGCAGAGATCGAATATCATATGGATGAAAAGGGGAAAGTAACTCTGTTGATCGAGTGGAAAGGGTTTTATGCAAAAATTGCACAGAAGTTTTTTCATCGTCCGCGGGTCAGCGAAATTGATATGGATGATTACGGCAGTTTTGTGTGGAACTTGATAGATGGCGAAAAAGATGTGCATGAAATTTCGCTGGAATTGGAAAAAAAATTTCCCAAAATGGAAAAGACACTTTCAAGATTGATCAAATTTATGGAAATACTGAAAGATCGCCATTTAATCTTCTGGAAAGGGGAAAAAAAGAAAGCATGATGCATTATATTCCATATATTTTATTGTTTGCCGCAGCTGCAGCCGTAATCTATGCATGGGGACTCTGGCGTTCTATGCGCCAGCAGCAGGATCTGTCCAATCTGCTTTCTGCCAAAGGAGTTGCCAAAATAAAAAAAGCGTTGAGAAGAAAGGGGCCTATGTCGGCAGAAGAGTTGGAAGAGATCGTGGAAGGACTGACGGCGAGCCAGCCCTTCAGTAGAGAGAGGATAAAAGTAACAGATAAAAAAGCATTTTTATCTTCTATCCTTCCCTATATGATCAAGCAGCGGATGATCACCGAAGAAAAAGAAGGTATGGTTGTCAAATACCATATCAGACGGTGATCTGTGCATATTTAAGACGGTATATTTCCATTTGCAAGCCGCTGTAATACATCTTTTAAGAATTGATAAAAGCGTGCAAAGGAATCTAAGGGCAGGTGCTCCTGCGGAGTATGGCAGTCCAAGATCGTAGGGCCTACAGCAATAGCATCTAATCCGGGGATCGCATCGCAGAACAGACCACATTCCAGACCGGCATGTATCGCCTCGATTCTTAAAGGCTGCCCGAAAAGTTCTTGATAGCTTTCCTGGAAAACCTTTCGTATGGCGGAAGTTTCATTATAACTCCAGCCTGGGTATTCGCCGATAAATGCGGCGGTAAATCCGAATGTCTTTGCCAGGATCCTAAAATGTGCCTTTAATTCTTCCAATAGGGAGGATACAGAGGAACGAGGCGAGAAGATGATCGTCTGTTTGTTCTCTTCTGTTCTCACGACGCCTAGATTAGAAGAAGCGACTACAAATCCATCCATTTTCAGATTGCGTTTCTGTACACCGTTCGGAGCAAGATACATGGCAAGCAGAAATGCTCTGGAATCTTCTGCAGTGAAAGCTTTTGCGTAGGAATCTTTTTCCATTGTGACCTCCCAGGAAAAGGCGGGCTCATCCGGCAGTATTTCATCTTGGAACTGACCGAAGAGATGGCGGGCAAGCTCTTCCGCTTTTACAGCAGCGCTCTGATCGGTAAAAAGAAGGGTGGCATCGCAGTCGCGGGGGATTGCGTTATCCTTGTTTCCTCCGTTTAGTTCCACCAAGTGATAGGCAGATCCCTCCAACAGGCGGCAGCATATCCTCGCCATCAGAAGGTTTGCGTTATGGCGTTCCTTGTGGATATCGCTTCCGGAATGACCTCCTAAGAGTCCTTTAATTGAAAGGTGTAAAACAGTGCCGTCCAGAACCTGTTTTTCGGCAGTTTTGCTGAGTTCTATCCGGACACCTCCGGCACAGCTTACCGTAGCGATCCCTTCTTCTTCTGAATCCATATTGATCATCGTGCGGGCGGAGAGCAAAGACTTGTCCAGCGCTTTTGCGCCTAAAAGCCCTACTTCTTCCGCTGTGGTAAATACACATTCCAGAGGTGGATGTGTGATGTCCTCATCATCCAGGACCATGAGCATAAGTGCCACTGCGACTCCGTTGTCTGCCCCCAGCGTAGTGCCGTCAGCATAGAGTATGCCGTCTTTTACTTCTAAGTTCAGCCCCTCTTTTGTAAAATCATGCTGTACAGTTTTATTTTTTTCACATACCATGTCAATATGACCCTGGAGCATGACCGGAGGGAGAGCGGCAGCATTTTTGCTTCCCTCCTTTTTGATAATGACATTATGATCGGAATCTTGATATACCCATAAGTTTCTTTTTTGTGCAAAGCTTACAAGATAATCGCTGATCTGCTTTTCATTGCCGGAACCTCTTGGTATTGCACTGATTTCTTCAAAAAAGTGAAATAATTGTGCAGGCTTATATCCTTTGATCTTATAATCCATATAGTATCTCCTCATTTCTTTACAAATTTTAAAACATTTCATCTTAGATTATAACAGATTTTATTTGGATGTGCATTGTTATTATGAAGCAGATGTAGATAAACTACACTAGTCAAAGAAAATAAAATTGCGTATAATATGAATAATGGGCTGCAAAGGCTACATGGAAAAATAAAGCAAGATTTTGGAACAGAAAGGAAAATATATGGAACAGATACAAATAGAAGGAATGGATTCTCCATTGTCCAGACTTGTATACGGTACGGGTACGGCCATTTTAGAAGGAGATGATCAACAAGCGGCATTTGCATGTCTGGATATGGCGTGGGAGGCTGGTTTTCGAGTGTTTGATACGGCTCACAGCTATAAAAGAGCAGAGGAAAATCTAGGCGCGTGGATGGATAAACGCGGGGTGCGCGAAGAAATCGTGCTTCTGGACAAAGGCTGCAATCCGGGACAAAATGGGAGTGAAGATATATTTTCTGCGGATACGATACGAAGTCATATTGCAGAATCTTTGCGAAGATTAAAGACAGAAAAGGTAGAGTTCTATATACTCCACCGGGATGATGAGACGAAACCGGTGGATGAGATCGTAGAAGTTTTGAATGAATATAAGGACAAGGGGATCATCGGGAAATTCGGCGGCTCTAATTGGCGGCTTCCTCGTATCCTTCAAGCAAACGAATATGCCGGGAAGCATGGACTTACGGGTTTTGAGGTGATCAGTCCATGCTTTAGTCTTGCCGAACTTGCAACGGATCCTTGGGGAGGGAGCATTTCGATGGCTCGCAGGGAGAATGAAGATCTGCGCAAATGGGCAGAGAAGGAGGCGGTCTGTGTGTTTCCTTACTCTGCGTTGGCACGAGGCTTTCTTTCCGGCAAATACCGAACAGACGGGCAAAAGACGATCGAAGAATGTCTTGGATGGGGGACGATCGCAGAATATGACTGTCCAAAGAATAGAAAACGTCTGCAGCGGGCAGAACAGCTTGCGGACAGAAAAGGGCATACAGTGTCTCAGATCTGTTTGGCCTGGCTGCTTGCGCAGGATATGCAGGTCTTCCCGATCGTTAGTCCGACAAAGGAAAGCCATGTGAAAGATAATGCAGAGGCATTGCAGATCGTGCTGGACCAGGAAGAAGTAACATGGCTGGAAAATGGAAAGGAATATATTTGATGAAAGATACCTTTACAGATAGACAAGGAAAACAGATCTGTCTGGGCGCTTTAGCCCATGTAGACGCAGGAAAAACAACTTTGTCTGAGAGCTTTTTATTTTTAAGCGGCAAGCTCCGTAAGGCAGGGCGTGTGGATCACAAGGATGCGTTTTTAGATACATATGAGATGGAACGGGAACGGGGGATCACGATATTCTCAAAGCAAGCGGTGTTTGATTGGAAAGGAATGGATGTGACACTTCTGGATACGCCGGGGCATGTGGATTTTTCTGCGGAGATGGAGCGTACTTTGCAGGTACTGGATTATTCAATACTCGTGATCAGCGGTCCGGACGGCGTGCAGGGACATACGATGACGCTCTGGAGGCTTTTGAAACGATATGAGATCCCGACATTTATTTTTGTCAATAAGATGGATCAAGATGGCACAGACAAAGAAGAAATCCTGGCAGAATTAGAGCGTCAGTTTGGAGAAGGCTGCATGGATTTTAGTCATCTGGATGATACAGCCTTAGAAAATCTCGCCCTCTGTGATGAAAAAATGATGGAGTCATACCTGGAATCTGGTAAGATCGGTGATGAACTCATCAGAAAAGCCATCCGCACCAGAAATGTATTCCCCTGCTATTTTGGTTCTGCGCTTTATATGGAAGGTGTGGAAGAACTTTTAAACGGGATTTTACGATTTACAGAGCAGTCAGAATATTCAAAAGATTTTGGTGCGAAAGTATATAAGATCGGCAGAGATGAACGAGGAAACCGTCTGACTTACTTGAAAGTAACAGGCGGAGAACTTAAGGTCAGAGACAGTGTGGATGACTCTGGAGAAAAAATAAATGAAATACGTGTATATTCCGGCGCGAAATACACAAATAGTTCCTGTGTGACAGCAGGAAATGTGTGTGCAGTAACAGGACTTTCGCATACCTATCCGGGGGAAGGACTGGGGGTAGAACCGGAATCGGCACTCCCTGTTTTGGAACCGGTGCTGACATATCGGATTGTTCTGCCGGATGAGTGCGATGTACATAAAATGTTGGCAGATCTAAAAATGTTGGAAGAGGAAGAACCAGAACTTCATATAGTATGGGAAGAACAGATAGGAGAAATACATGCCCAGCTGATGGGAGAGGTGCAGACAGAGGTGCTGATCCGTATGATCAAGGAACGATTTGGTGTATGGGTGGAATTTACAGAAGGAAATATTGTGTACAAAGAAACAATTAAATTTCCTGTGGAAGGAGTTGGACATTTTGAACCGCTCCGGCATTATGCGGAAGTACATCTGTTGTTAGAACCGGGAGAGAAGGGAAGTGGCCTTCAGTTTGCGTCTGACTGTAGTGAAGATATACTGGATCGCAACTGGCAGAGGTTGATTTTGACGCATTTAGGGGAGAAAGAACATAAAGGAGTGCTTACCGGAGCAACGCTCACTGATATGAAGATCACTCTGCTTGCAGGACGGGCACATCAGAAGCATACGGAAGGCGGAGATTTCAGACAGGCGACGTATCGGGCAGTGCGGCAGGGACTGAAAAAGGCAGAGTCTGTTTTGTTAGAACCGTACTATGCATTTAAAATGGAACTCTCACAGGATATGGTTGGAAGGGCAATGGCAGACATCCAGAAGATGCAGGGCAGCTTTGCGCCCCCAAAGATGACGGGAGAAATCGTCACATTAAGCGGCAGTGCGCCTGTATCCCAGATGAGGGGATACCAAAAGGAGTTTATTTCTTATACAAGAGGCAAGGGACGTCTGTTTTGTGAACTGAAAGGATACGAGCCTTGCCAGGAGCAGGAGGAGATCGTCTCTCGTATAGGCTATGATGCAGAGGCAGATACAGAAAACCCTACAGGTTCAGTATTCTGTTCACATGGAGCCGGCTTTGTAGTTCCCTGGTATCAAGTAGAAGAGTATGCACACATGGAAAGCTGTTATGCTGTCAAAGAAGAAGCAAAAAAACAGACGCCTTCTTTTAATCCTCCGCCTGTATCCAGGATCGAATTGACACAGGAAGAACTGGATGCCATCTATGTAAAGACGCCGGATCCGGCAAAAAGAGGGTATCAGACAGGTCCTGTTACAGTGCATGCAGTGAAAAAAGCAGAGGGTACGGGGAAAAGGGAGTCCCGGGGAAAAGAAAAGAAAAAAGAAGAATACCTGTTGGTGGATGGATATAATATCATTTTTGCATGGGAGGAGCTAAAGGAACTTTCCGAAAAAAACATAGAAGGCGCCCGCAGTAAACTAATGGATATCTTGTGCAATTATCAAGGATATAAAAAATGTACGGTAATCCTTGTCTTTGACGCTTATAAAGTAGAAGGAAATTTAGGCGAGGTAATGAAATATCATAATATCTATGTTGTCTATACAAAAGAGGCGGAGACGGCAGATCAATATATTGAGAAAACAGTACGGCGTATAGGACGTCAATATGATGTTACTGTTGCTACATCTGATGCCCTGGAACAAGTCATTATACTAGGACAGGGGGCACGCAGGATGTCGGCAGCAGGATTGAAGGAAGAGATCAAACTGGCGGAAAAAGAACTGCGGGAGGAATACTTGAGAAAAGATACAGTCCATAGAAATTATCTTTTCCAGTATTTACAGAAAGACGCGGCAGAAGCTATGGAGAAAATAAGATTGAGAGGAAATGAGGAAGAGGATGTTAAATAATATTTTAGGAACAATCAATGATTTTATGTATACATATCTGCTTTTATTCCTGCTTATAGGGACAGGAGTGTATTTTACAATACGTACACGATTCGTACAGGTAAGGATGATAAAAGAAGCGTTTCATGTATTGAAGGAGAAAGAAAAAGAGGAGGATGGAAAGAAACAAGTTTCTTCTTTCCAGGCGTTAATGATTTCAACAGCATCCCGTGTAGGTACCGGAAATATCGCGGGAATTGCAACTGCCATTGCGGCAGGGGGAGCTGGAGCAGTTTTTTGGATGTGGCTGATGGCCGTGATAGGAGGCGCCTCTGCTTTTATCGAGAGTACACTGGCCCAGGTTTATAAGGTGAAAGATGGGGCGGATTTTAGAGGCGGACCGGCGTATTATATGGAGCAGGGGCTGGGAAAGCGTTGGCTTGGGATTATCTTTTCTATTCTTATGATCATATGTTTTGCTTATGGTTTCAATGGCTTGCAGTCGTTTAATATGTCGTCTGCGTTGGAATATTATATTCCCGGTTATGGCAAGTCTGCCTATCCGGCAATCGTAGGCCTGCTTTTAGCATTGGCAACGGCTTTTGTGATCTTTGGAGGTGTACATCGGATTGGATTTATTACATCTGTTATGGTTCCGATCATGGCCGGCATTTATCTTTTGATAGGAGTAGTTACCATCTGTCTGAACCTTCCGGCTCTTCCGGGAGTGGTCGCATCTATTCTCTCGCAGGCATTTGATGTGAAGGCGATTATGGGAGGCATGGCGGGAAGCGCAGTGGTGATCGGGATAAAAAGAGGACTTTTTTCTAATGAAGCAGGTATGGGAAGCGCGCCAAATGCCGCTGCTGCCGCATTTGTCAGCCATCCGGCAAAACAAGGGATGGTACAGGTATTATCCGTTTTTATTGATACGCTTTTGATTTGTTCAGCTACTGCAGTGATGCTTTTACTCTCCGGCATAGAAGGTATCCCGGGGACGTTGGATGGGATTCCATTTGTGCAGAAAGCTATTTCCGCAAATGTAGGAAACTGGGGGATCCATTTTATCACGCTTTCTATTTTTGCGTTCGCATTCAGCAGTCTTGTTGGAAATTATTACTACACGGAGGCAAATCTATTATTTATCAAAAACAATAAAAAAGTTCTTTTTGTCTTTAGATGCACATGCCTTCTTGCTGTTTTTCTTGGAGCGCAGGCAGATTTTTCTGTAGTATGGAATTTTGCGGATATAACAATGGGATGCATGGCTGCGGTAAATATCATAGCGATTTTGCTGCTTGGAAAGAAAGCTCTCCTTGTATTAAAAGATTATGAAAGACAGAAAAAAGAAGGAAAAGATCCCGTTTTTAAAGCAGAAGAAATTGGAATAGAGAATACACAGTGTTGGAAATAAAAAAGAATACAGAATTTACAAAAAACAAAAAAATTTCATAAAAATAAGGTTTTCTTGTAACTATTTTCTTGGTAGAATGGTATTATTGATAAATACATATAATGAAAAAACAAGAGAGTGAGGTAGAAATTATGAATTGTATTAATTGTTATAAGGAGATACCAGATGATACAAAGTTTTGTCCATATTGCGGCGCACAGCAGATAAAACCGGCACAGGCAGAATCGTCTGCGGAAACTCCGGCACCGGAAGTGCAGGCAGAATCGTCTGCGGAAACTTCAGCGCCGGAAGTGCAGGCAGAACCGGCTGCGGGGAATCCGGCACCGGAAACAGCAATGCACAATGAGCAGCCACAAGCAGCTGCCTATCAGGGGATGGAACAGCCGCGGGAGACAGCATATCAGGCGCAGCAAACTCCGCCGCCGGTGTATAATGTTCCGCCGGTACAGCAGGAATATATGCAGGAACCGCCAGTAAATTGGGTGCCGTATTTAGTGTTGTCTATTCTTAGTACGATTTTGTGCTGTACACCGTTTGGTATCGTGGCAATCGTATTTGCCGCAAAGATAAACAGCGCTGTAACAGCAGGTAATATGGCAGAAGCAAAAGATGCAGCGAAGAAATCTAAAATATGGATCATCGTATCAGCAATTGTGGGCGTTGTATTGTGGATTTTAATGGTTATATATTTTGTAGTGATCGGTGTGAGTGCGGCATATTACTATTAAAATGAAGGAATTGTTCAGAAAGTCAAGGACAGCACGCATATCGGCAGTTATGGCGATAGCTGTAGCAGTGCTTGCGGGGTGTATATATTTATTCTATCATAATCCGATCGTGTATCCGATTCCTTGTGTGATACATATGCTGACAGGTTTGTACTGCCCTGGATGTGGAGCCGGAAGAGCTTGTTATGCGTTGCTCCATGGACGGATCTATGAGGCGTTTGCGTATAATCCCCTTCTGCTGGTCTTGCTTCCATTTCTGGCCTTGTATATTGCAGCCAGGTTTGTGGATTGGATGCTTACAGGAGAAAACCATATAGACTCCCGAATATCTGTCAAGCTGTTAGTTGCCGTGCTTATCATAGTAGTTGTTTATGGTATAGTACGTAATCTGCCGGTATTTCCATTTACACTTTTAGCACCGGGAGGAATTTTAAAGGGGATTTAAAAAGAGGAACATCAATGCCGTCAAAGAGGCGGTATTGGTGTTTTTATATGCATTGCTATAGGAAAAATCTACCTGTTTGAAAGGGATGTATTGCGGCGGGTTCGGATGAGTATATGCAGAACGTAAATTTATGTACCAAGCTGAAAGAAAATATGCTAGAATAGAAATAGTTCTTTGGGTACTGTCAGGACGTATGAATAGAGGGAAAGAAGTATATGATAAAAGCAGTGTTTTTTGATGTGGATGATACCTTATTTGCCTTTACACAATGCAGCAGGCATGCAATGGAAAAGGTAGAAAGATATGCAGTGGAGAAACTGGAGGTTGTTCGGGAAGATTTACAAGAAGCGATTTGTATGGCTCAGAAGCAAATAGGCGGCAGATTAGGATTTTCACACCCATCTTTTCATAATAGGCAGATACGTTTTCAAAATGCATTGGAGATTTTGAAAAAACCGATCTATCCATATGCAACGGAGATGTATACGATATATTGGAACGATGTTTTGGAACATGCCTGTGCAGAACCTGGGGTGGAAAAGTTTTTAGGATTGCTGAAAGAAAAGGGAATCTATACGGGCATTGGTTCAGATATGACTTCTTATATCCAGAATAAAAAAGTGGAAAGGCTGGGGCTTGCGCCGTATTTTGACTGTTTTATCACAAGTGAGGAAGCCGGCCAGGACAAGCCAGGACAGGAGATTTTCAAACTTTGTTTGGAAAAAGCAAAGGTAAAGCCAGAAGAATGTTTGTTTATAGGGGATAACCCTGACAAAGATATAGCGGGCGCAGAAAAAGCCGGGATGTATGCAGCCTGTTACAGTAAATATTCCGCTCCTTTTCAAAAAGAGCAGATGAATTGCTTCGATTCATATGAAGCGTGTATATATGGTAAAGAGATAAAAGTTGGAAATATCCAAATTGTATAAAAGAAAAATAAAAAGCAGACTGAAAAATCGTTATGCAGGGAAAGAGAAAGGAGGAAAGCAGCTTATTATAGCAGCAGAGCGGCATACAGTAAAAAGAGCTGTTCAGTATCTGGCATAAGAGGACACACAGTAAAATTTGGCGGCCTGAAGGGAGGAAAAAAGTATGGAACAGTATACAGGCAAATCAATATTTAAAAAAATGGCTATCGGCAAGATTTTTTATTACGAAAAGAATCAGACTGCTGTGAAAAGGGAAAAGGTAGAAGACGTAGAAGCAGAGGTTAAACGTTTTGACAGTGCGCGTGAGACTGCAAAAGAGCAGTTGCAGCGTTTGTTCGAGAAAGCACAGCGTGAGGTCGGGGAGACAGAAGCGGCAATTTTTGAAGTGCATATGATGATGATGGATGATGGCGATTATCTGGATTCTGTTTATAATATCATCCGGACGCAGGAGACATGTGCAGAATATGCTACAGCTGTGACCGGAGATAACTTTGCGGCAATGTTTGCGGCTATGGATGATGAATATATGAAGGCAAGAGCAGCGGATGTGAAAGATATTTCTGAGCGCATTGTCAATGTGTTGAGCGGAAATGGACAGGATGTGACAGAAATGGAGGAACCGGTGATTCTTGTTGCAGACGATCTGGCGCCAAGCGAGACAGTGCAGATGGATAAATCAAAGCTGCTTGGTTTTGTGACACGATACGGTTCTGCAAATTCTCATACAGCGATCCTTGCGAGGACAATGAATATCCCCGCTTTGATTGAAGTGGATATCCAGAAAGACTGGAACGGGAAAATGGCCGTGATTGATGGATATGAAGGAACCGTGACGATAGATCCAGATGAGGAATACTTAAATAAAGCAAAGGCGATCCAGCAGGAAGAACTGAAAAAACAGGAACTTCTCAAGGAAATGAAAGGAAAAGAGACGGTCACGAAAGGCGGAAAGAAAATCCATCTTTATGCAAATATAGGCAGTGTCTCAGATACAGCGGCGGCACTTATGAATGATGCAGAGGGGATTGGATTATTCCGCAGTGAATTCCTGTATCTGGAGTCAGAAGATTTCCCGACAGAGAATGAACAGTTTCTTGCCTATAAGACAGTTGCAGAAAATATGGCAGGAAAGAAAGTGATCATTCGTACTTTGGATATCGGAGCAGATAAACAAGTAGGCTATTTTAATTTAGAAAAAGAAGAAAATCCTGCGCTTGGATATAGGGCGATCCGTATCTGTCTGACAAGAGAAGAAATTTTTAAAACGCAGCTTAGAGCTATCTTAAGAGCAAGTGCATTTGGAAATATATCTGTTATGTTCCCGATGATCATTTCTGTGGAAGAAGTGAAACGTGCAAAGGCGATCTTAGAGGAAGTAAAAGCAGAATTAAAAATGCATGGGATGGCATATAAGGATATTGAGATCGGCGTTATGATAGAGACGCCGGCTTCTGTCATGATCAGTGAAGAATTGGCGGAAGAAGTAGATTTCTTCAGCATCGGTACAAATGATCTGACACAGTATACACTGGCAATAGACAGGCAGAATCCAAAACTGGATACTTTTTATGATCCGCATCATCCGGCGGTTCTGCGCATGATCCAAAAAACAATTGAAAATGGACATAAAGGCGGAGCTTGGGTAGGAATTTGCGGCGAATTAGGCGCAGACATGGAATTGACAGAAACATTCCTGAAGATGGGAGTAGATGAACTTTCCGTATCCCCGACCTTTGTACTGCCGGTAAGGGATAAAGTAAGAAGCTTAGAAATATAAATTTAACGAAGCAACAAGCAGTGCGAAAAGAACAGCTCACACCCTGTATCATGCTTGCATGTAAACAGGGTGTGAGCTGTTTCTTTTTATTCGGCGACTGCCGATAGCGAAATGAAGCGGAGGCGGAATTGAGCTAACACTGCGGAAGTATCCAAAAGAAATATGAAGTCAAACGACAAAAGGGCGCATGAAATGTGTATTTTACATCGCTCGTCAGGGTTGCACCGAAATTCCTCGCTCACGCAAAACATACTTTATCGTGCATAGCACGCCTGCCTGAAAGGCATGTGTTGCGGTATGCTCGAATGAGTGCACATTTCATGCATACACTTTCGCCGCTTAAGTTCATGTTCCTGTTTTAAAAAATCGACTTCACGCTGCTACAAACTTCCAAGCAGAAGTATCTATTCTCTTCCGATTGGAGATGTACAACAACGTGAAGTCGTCTTTTTTTCTGAAATTTAATTGAGGAATCTACCTTCTGATAGTGGAGTGAAACTTCTGATTGGAAGAGACAGCGAAGAACCACTATGTCAGATAAGCAGGGCATTGACAGGAGCGTTCCGAATACAGTTCGCCTGGTTCTTAGCGCAGTACATCTGCGTGTTCCAATGGACACGTCGATGTTCTGTGCTTAGAATCACTCGAACGGATGAGGTAAAGCGGGTCCTGTCCTGTGTTCTGACATAGTGTTTCTTTGCGTACCTTCTATAATAAATTTTACTCTTTCTCTATAAGGCAGTTCGTCAGTTAAATTTATATTCCTCTGTTTAAAATATGTTAAGTTTACTCAATAAAACTTGAAAAAGTTATATTTATGGAGTATTCTTATTACTGTTTGAAATAAATTAGACAGAAAGAGTGAGGAATAAAAATGAGCAGTTATAGTTATTTGTTGGATTTGGCAATCATTTTGCTATGTACGAAATTCCTGGGGATTTTGACGCGGCGTGTGCAGATGCCACAGGTAGTAGGCGCGCTTCTTGCAGGGCTCGTTCTGGGTCCGGCAGGTTTTGGTGTCCTTACGGAAACTTCGTTTATTAAGTCAGTGGCTGAGATTGGCGTGATCATTTTAATGTTCAGCGCTGGGATGGAGACAGATATTAAGGAACTTAAGGCAAGTGGGAAAGCATCCTTTGTGATAGCGCTTTGCGGGGTTATTGTTCCTCTATTGGGAGGCTTTGGAGTAGCATGGTTTTTCAACAGACCGGATATGATCGAGTCTACGGCGAAGGGAAGTATTTTTCTCCAAAATATATTTATTGGTGTTATTTTGACGGCAACCTCTGTTAGTATTACGGTAGAAACATTAAAAGAACTTGGCAAACTTAAGACCCGTTCAGGAAACGCCATATTGGGAGCTGCTATCATAGACGATATTCTTGGCATCATTGCACTGACGATCGTAACGAGCATGGCTGACGCAAGTGTAAGCCTGACAGTTGTGCTTCTGAAAATTGTGGGATTCTTTGCTTTCTCCGGCATTGTAGGGTTTTTATTCTATAAGTTATATAGGAAATGGGTGGATGATGCAAAGAAGGAGTTGCACAGACATACGATCGTAGCATTTGTATTTTGTCTGCTTATGGCATATATAGCAGAAGAAGTTTTTGGAGTTGCTGATATTACAGGCGCGTTTATTGCAGGGCTGATCATATCAAATGTGCGCCGCGCCAACTATTTGGAGAGGAAATTTGATATTCTTTCTTATCTCCTTTTATCACCGGTATTTTTTGCGAGTATAGGTCTGAAAGTCGTGCTGCCTAAAATGTCAGGCGCGATCATCGGGTTTGCAGTTGCGCTTACGATCGTAGCGGTATTGACAAAAGTAATTGGCTGCGGGATCGGAGCAAAATTATGTGGGTATAAAAATTATCAAGTGAAGAGAATTGGTGTTGGTATGATATCACGTGGCGAGGTTGCCTTGATCGTAGCAAGCAAGGGAGATTCTATGGGACTTATGAGTCCAGAGTTTTTGGGACCTGTGATCATTGTAGTGGTGATTACAACGATTGTTACGCCGATTCTTTTGAAGATTGTATTTGGGCCAGGTACGGCATCGGTACCGGAACAAGTAGTGCCGGATAGTGAACGTGTTACAAGTTACTATGAAAATGCTGCGGAGATCCGTGGAGAGGAATATGAAAAGAGATAGATAGAAACAAGGGAGAGAAGGGATAAAGATATGGTGTCCTTTCTCTCCCTTGTTTACTTTCTAAGGGATGTTTGCTAAAATACGTATAAGAATATGTGAGAAGGTGAATCGTATGAGAAAAAGGAAAAAACCACCTTTATATCAGAGTTTTGGCTATGCGTTTGAAGGGCTCTTTTTCTGTATTGCAAAAGAGCGCAATATGAAAATACACTGTGTCGCAGCAATTTTAGTCACACTTGCAGGAACACTTTTTCAGATTTCTGTGACGGAATGGTGTATATGTCTGTTGCTGTTTGGTCTGATCTTGGCTCTGGAATTGGTGAATACAGCGGTGGAGGCAGTGGTAGACCTTGTGACAGAAGAAAGAAAACCTCTGGCAAAGATTGCTAAGGATGCGGCGGCAGGCGGTGTGCTGATTGCGGCGATCATGGCAGCGCTGATCGGAGGAATTATTTTTATTCCGAAATTAGCAGTCTTTTTGAAAATATAAGGAAATGTATATTTAGAAGATCAAAGTAAATTAAGAAAGGAGAAAGACATGGAAAAATTAGGTGAAAATGTAAAAAAGATTTTTTTGGCAGGAATAGGGGCAGTTGCAGTGACAGCTGAAAAATCAAAAGATCTGCTGGATGAAATGGTGAAAAAGGGAGAATTGACAGTAGAGCAGGGAAAAGTACTCAATGAAGAATTGAAACATAATATGAAGAAAACGATGCAGGAAAAGAAAAATGCACCTGCAAGAACGTCTTCTTCAGAAGAAATAGAGGAACTTCTTGACAGCATGACACCGGAACAGCTTACTGCATTAAAGGAAAGACTCCGGCAAAGAGAAAGTGGGGAGCAAACTGCTAAAAGTGTAGAAGAACAGGAAAAAAGTGAATGAATAAACAAGGAACAGGTATGTATTCCTCCAGACTTAAAGAAATTACCGCTGTACTTAGAAAGCACGGGATCACAGGCGGCATAACGCCTGTGAAGCTGCGTCTTATTTTAGAAGACCTGGGTCCTACCTTTATAAAGATAGGACAGATCATGTCCATGCATTCTGACATTCTGCCCAAAGAATATTGTGAGGAACTGACAAGGCTTCGCGCAGAAGTGACACCTATGTCTTTTGATGAGGTCACAGAGATACTGGAAAAATCCTATGGGATCCCCTGGCAGAAAGTATTTTTGCACATTGAAGAAAAACCGCTTGGTTCGGCATCGATCGCGCAGGTGCATAAGGCGGTTTTAAAATCAGGCAAAGATGTTGTAGTGAAGATACAAAGGCAGGGGATTTATGAGAAGATGGCGAGAGACATTGCTCTTTTGCACAAGGCGGTAAAATTGATACCTCCAGTCAGTGTGAAGGGACTTGCCGATCTGGATATGGTCTTGGATGAATTATGGGCAGTGACGCGTGAAGAGATGAATTTTCTCAAAGAAGCTTCCAATATGGAAGAGTTTGCAAAGAAAAATAAAGACATCGCTTTTGTGGGAAGCCCAAGACTGTATCAGGAATATACAACTTCTTATGTGCTTGTCATGGAATATATAGATGGATGTGGTATAGATGACAAGGAGAAGCTTCTGGAAGAAGGATATGATCTAAAGGAGATCGGCACAAAGCTTGTCGATAATTTTATCAAGCAGGTCATGGAGGATGGCTTCTTTCATGCAGACCCTCATTCCGGAAATGTAAAGATCAGAGAGGGAAAAATCATTTGGATCGATATGGGGATGATGGGCAGGCTTACCGAACATGACAGAGAAATGATAGGCAAGGCAGTGCGAGGCGTAGCGCTGCATGAAGTAGAATTGATCCAAGAAGCGGTTCTGGCTCTGGGAGAATTTAAAGAAAAACCGGATCAGAGCAAATTACATGAAGATATAGACGGACTGCTTTTGAAATATGGCAGCATGGACATGGGAAATATTGATATTGCGGCTGTAATGACGGATCTGATGGAGGTCATGAAAGAAAATAAGATTAAGATGCCGCATGGTTTGACGATGCTTGCGAGAAGTATGACACACATGGAAGGAGTTTTGGCAGATATAGCTCCGGAAATCAATATGGTGGATATCGCATCTGCTAGAATAGCAGGCAGTTTTTTCAAAAATCTGGATCTGAAAAAAGAACTGAAAAGTGGGGGGAGAAGCCTGTATAGATCATTGCAAAAGGCGGTAGACATTCCTTCTTTATTGGCGGATATACTGCGTGGATATTTAAAAGGGCAGACAAGGATCAATTTGGATCTCCATGTATCCTCTGAACTGTCAGAACTTTTGCGGCGTTTAGTAAGAAATATCGTTATGGGACTGTGGGTGATGGCCTTGCTGATCAGTTCCAGTATCATCTGTACGACGGATATGTCTCCTAAGATATGGGGGATCCCTGCGATCGGAGCTTTTGGGTATTTGATTGCGTTTGTGATCGTGATGTATGTATTTGTGAAGCATTTATTTTCAAAAAAATAAGGAAACAGGCAGAAGGGGAGAATGTGGTGTCTCCCCTTTTATTGTGGTACGCCTGTCGGTACATGTTCTTATAGACGGCGCATTTCATCCAGAGAATTAAACAGGTTTAACTGTCCATATCCCCACTCGCGGTTTGGATACTCCATGCTCGAAGGGCGGACAGCGCCGAGTATCATAAGATTTTTTATTTGATAGGAATCTATGCTAGGATTCCCAAGATGGAACAGGATCCATTCTAAGAGAAGGGCGGCGGAACCGGCAGTGATAGCTGTAGCAATGCTGGAACCGGAGCGTACTGTAAAATTACCGCCGGGCAGGGCGCCTTCCACTTCAATGCCGGGGGCGGTGATACTAGGACTGACAAGATCAGAGCGGGTATATCCTCTGCCGGAAGATAAGGCAATGCCATTGGTGCTGCCATTATAATAGGAAACAATCACAGGTTTTACCGTATTGGCCGGATTTGTCAATGTATAGTAGGGATCCGGTTCCAGAAAATATACTTCGCCGGACAGAAATTCCGTAAGAGGCAGCCATATGTGAAAGCGTCCGTCTATTATGCGCAGCGGTTTGACGATCAGTTTCCAGATACCGGGGGCCGGTGCTGTAAACCGAAAAGCTACAAGTTCAGAGTTTGTTTGTTCCACGAGAATACGATAATCGATCGTTACGGCAGTGTTTTCAAAGAGAAAATGAAATTCTGTTATATCATTTATTCTGGCAGGGACCGTAGAGGTAGTTTCGCCTGAGGGAGAGATAAGGGAGATGGACAGGAGATTGGGAATCTCGGTCCAAAGCTCCATGGTGAAGCCGGATACGTTCTCTCCGACTCGTATTTCTACTGTTTTTGTATCTGCATTGTCGAGGATTTCATTAGAATAGTGATGTCTTTTATCTGCTTCATTTCCTACGCCTATGACGGGGATCCAATTGGACGAACTGCTGTAATGTTCGAGCAGGGAAGAAAACGGAAGCGAGCCAATATGTCCGCCCATGCTGGTACCAAGTGCAATACACAGAACGAGCGGCATATCCAGAGAAGCAGCCAGATCATTTAAGTAGCGCAGAGCAAGCAGAATGTCTGTTTCTTGGTAACAAACAGTGTCTTCCGGGATATAATAATATTCTTTTAGGTATTTCTTGGCGGGCTTTAACTTTACCACAGCGATTGTAGATTCAGGAGCAGCGCCCAAAAACTGTCTGGAAGGAACTGCGGAGCCGGCAGCAAGGCTGGCGATAAATGTACCGTGTCCGGTTTCATCTTTTGTAGGAACGAGTGAGGCGGAAGCATTTGAAGCGAGCGCTTTATTAATAGAATCTTTTGTGTATTCAGAGCCATATAAAAAACCGTTCGGAGGGATGCCGGTCTGTATCGTCTGATCCCAGATTGCTGCGATACGAGTAGAACCATCCAGGTTTCTAAATACGGTATTAGTATAATCGATGCCACTGTCTATAAAACCAATTAAGATCCCCTTTCCTTTCAACTGCAAAGTGGGATAATTCTGTATGGAAAGGATACCGGCCTGATTTAATGTATCCATACTAAGCGGGGCATAGCATTTGGGAATGGAATTATAAGAAAATTGTTTGCTGTTTAGAGAGCCGGCCTGTAGTTTGGGAAGATAAACACAACGATAGTTAAAACCTGCAGATTGTTCGCAGGTCGGATCTTGCGCAATATTTTCTAAAAAGGCAGTGCGGTTATCATTTATAATGAAATCTCGGTATTCTTCAGAAAGAATCCACTCTTTGCATTTCGTTTCATTTGCCATGGAAACTCCTTTGTAAATAACTTTGTGATAATATATGCAGAAAAGGGAAAAATATTATAAAAGTGTAAATTCAGAAATGATATGGTTGAAGTCAGCGTATAGTGGGGTATAATGTATATCAGGTGAGGGTCTTCCGTCTTAGATGGCGGCAGGCAGGACAGTATCCTATGCGCAGGCTCACTTGAGGCGAGTCTTGAAAAGTTCAAATGAAGGGAGAAGGCAGAATGAAAGAATTTTTTGAAGATTTAACTAAACGGATAGGCGAAACGGCAGAAGCAGTGACAAATAAAGCGGGGGAAGCGGTAGAGATACAGCGCCTGAAAAATCAGATTCGTTCACTGGAACGGGAAAATGAAAAAGATTTCGCAGAGATTGGAAAAAGAATATATAGACTTTATCAGGAAAACACGGCAACTGATGAGGCGGCTGCCGGTTATTGTGAAGCAATCAAAAGCCGGGAAGGAAGTATAAGGGAATATCATCATAAAATGGCAAAAGTCCGTGGAACTATGAAATGTCATACATGCGGCAAAATGGTAGAGAAGGAAATAGCCTTTTGTCCATATTGTGGAGCAAAAGCAGAAAAGACAGAGGAGGCACAAGATATGGAAAAACAGACAGGGCATAAAGCGGCGGACGCAGTAGAAAAAGCGGCGAACAAAACAGCAGATGCGATAGATCAGGCTTCGCAGAAGACTACGGATACGGTAGAAAAAGTGGTGCGTAAGACAGCGGACGCAGCAGATAAAGCAGTGCACAAAACAGCGGATATAGCAGATAAAGCAGTGCACAAAACAGCAGATATGGCGGATAAAGCAGCAGAGAAGACCGCAGATATGACACACAAGGCGGCAGAGAAAGTTGCGGACATGGTAGAAAAGGTGGCGGATAAAGCAGCTGATATTGCCGGGAAAACGGAAAAAAAGGCAGAAGAATAAAAGCGAGAGGAAATTGGCCGCTCAGACAGGAGGCTGTAGATGACGGGAAGAATAAAAAGTATAGGCGCGGCAGGCTTGCTGCTGCTGGCAGATCAGACAGCAAAATTCTATACAGAAAAAAAGATAAAAGGTAAGGAAGAAAAAAAGCTGGGCAGTAAAGTGATCATAAGGAAGGTATACAATGAAGGGGCCTGTATGAATCTTTTGGATAAATATCCGGGACTTGTACGCGTACTTTCTTTGTTCCTTTCTATTATCCTGTCTTTGCGCCAGATATGGATTTCTGGCAGGGAAAGGAATTTCTTGGAAAAAGCCGGACTGGTTCTTCTGACTGGAGGGGCGTGGAGCAACACGCTGGACAGGTGTGTGCGGGGACATGTGGTAGATTATGTGGCTGTAGAAAGCAAACATACAAAAATTCGAAAAATAACATGTAATTTTGCAGACCTATTTATCTTTGCGGGCAGCATTCTTACAGTATTGTTTTCTGGTACTTGTATTTTAGAGCCCATGCGGTATAATAAAACAGAAAGAGAATAGGAGAGGGATACATGATACAGGATATTTCACCGCATATATACGATAACCAATACAGGCCGCAGCCTCCGGAGAAAGATAGTATTGCGCTTTACTATGAGGGGCATGGGATATTGCTCAAAAAAACGCAGGAGGGTATTATATTTCCGAGATTTCGGGATCTGGAGCGTTTGAATGAAGAAATATATCAGGATTACATATATTTGTTTACGATCGATGAAGAACGGTACTATCTTGTAAATGAGATAAACAGGGAACGTCTGTCAGAATTTACGCTTGAAAATACAGAAGTTTTTAGAATGGCAGAGCCGCAGTTTCGTGCCTTTGCCGGAATTACTGGATATCAGCTTTTTAACTGGTATCAGTCTCATAAGTATTGTGGGAGATGTGGGCATACCATGAAAATGGATGGAAAAGAAAGAATGTTGTTCTGCGAAGAATGTCATAATATGGAGTTCCCGAAGATCTGTCCTGCGGTGATCATCGGCGTGACGGATGGAAATAAACTCCTTTTATCAAAGTATGCAGACAGAGCATTTAAAAAGTATGCACTTTTAGCAGGATATACCGAAATAGGAGAGACTGTGGAAGAAACAGTGAAGCGTGAAGTCATGGAGGAAGTAGGGCTTAAAGTCAAGAATATCCGGTATTATAAAAGTCAGCCCTGGTCTTTTACAGACACGCTGCTGATGGGTTTTTATTGTGATCTGGACGGAGAAAACCAGATTACTCTTGACAAAGAGGAACTGGCTCTGGCAGAATGGTTTGAGCGGGAGGATATTCCGGTAAAAAGTTCCAGGGACAGTCTGACAAATGAAATGATCATGAAATTTAAAAATGGAGAAGTGTAGGAGGTAAGATGTATGAGAGCGGAATTTGATGAAAGTTTGGTAACAGGAAATGAGATGATCGACGCACAGCACAAGGAACTGATCGATAAGATCAATAAACTTCTGGATAGCTGTGAGACAAGCAAGGATAAGCTGGTGGCAGTAAAGACATTGGATTATCTTGCAGATTATACGGAGTTTCATTTTGGGGAAGAAGAAAAACTTCAGGAGTCTATAAAATATCCTGCTATTGCTGAGCATAAGAAGGAACACGACAAACTCAGAAATGTCGTAAAAGATCTCTATAGCATGCTGGAGGAAGAAGAAGGACCGTCAGATGCTTTTGTGGAGCAGGTAAACAAAAATGTGATCGAGTGGCTGTATAGACATATTAAAGGTTTTGACCGTTCTGTAGCGGAATATAAGTTCATGAACGCAAGCAGTGAGAGACTGTAAAACTATATGCTGCAGGATACTTCAAAAAGAACAGCTATACAGTGGGCAGAAGGACTGCTTACTTTATTTATAGGCCTTGTAATTGCCCATTTGGGTGTGACCTTGTTTTTAATCGCGGAATTAGGTTCCGATACGTTTACGATCTTTATCCAGGGACTGGCGAAAACATGTGGGATTTCCATAGGAACCTGCCATGTGATCATATTGATCTTGCTGATGGTGCTGATGCTTATTTTTACCAAAGGCTATGTAAAGCCGGGGACAGTGATCTGCGCATTCTGCGGAGGGTGGATCATCGATTTCTTTTTATTTTTGTTCGGGGAAGATGTTTTGGCATCCTCATCTATGGGCGTACGTTTTGTTGTCATGTTCTTAGGGTGTGTCGTCTTAAGTTTCGGCATGTCCATTGTGATCCAGAGCAATTCCGGAACTGGACCGAATGATCTGGTGGCTATCATCCTGACGGATACGATAAACAAACGGCATAAAGTCCAGTTTAAATGGGTGCGGATCACCTGCGATCTGATCTTTACTGTGACAGGTCTTTTCATGGGCGGGATATTTGGTATCGGGACGCTTACAGCAGCCCTTGTAACAGGACCGCTTGTACAGAGGTTTCTTCCTGTGAGCAAGAGGATCATACAGCGTTGTTTTCCTAGTTTATAGGACAGAAGCACAAAGAAGATTGGATATAGAAAAGGGAAAAATACATAATACCCTGACAGGGACACAAAGATAAGAAATGTGCCCTTTGTCAGGGTATTTTTGGCTTTATGCCAGTGAGGATAAAACTTTTGCTTT
Source organism: Mediterraneibacter massiliensis (assembly GCF_001487105.1). Classification (GTDB taxonomy): domain Bacteria; phylum Bacillota; class Clostridia; order Lachnospirales; family Lachnospiraceae; genus Mediterraneibacter; species Mediterraneibacter massiliensis. The sequence goes on from NZ_LN912999.1 coordinate 91,174, forward strand.
TGTTACAATCCCTTTTAGCTGTCCGTCTTTGCCCACAGCAGCGATTGGATAACGCGCCTCGGCGGCAAGTGTCATAATATCGGCGACCAGGGCATCTGTATCCACAATCGGTATCTCTTTTTCCATAATTTCTGTAATAGGTAAATGCTCCTTTCTGGCACGCAGGGCATCATTGATCGTAAGGACCCCTGCAAGCCGGAAATCTTTGTCGACGACATATACAGTAGAAAGTTCGTTTTTGTTCATGACGCGGATAGCATGTTCCGGACCATCGTCAGTCTGGATGAGTGCTTTTGGTGTGATCATGATATTGTGAACGGACAGTACACGAGACTTATCTGCATTATCAATAAATGCCGCTACATATTTGTCCGCAGGATGTTCGCTCATCTGTTCCGGGGTATCGACCTGTACGAGTTTGCCGTCTTTCATGATCGCGACTGTATCCCCCAGTTTAAACGCCTCGTCAATGTCGTGGGTAATGAATACAACGGTTTTTTTCAGTTTCCGCTGTATCTGGAGGAGCTCAAACTGCATATCTTGACGTACGAGTGGGTCAAGCGCAGAAAAGGGCTCATCCATCAGTAAAACGTCGGGATCATTGGCAAGCGCACGGGCGATGCCGACACGCTGTCGCATTCCTCCGGAAAGGTTTTTGCAGGATTGGTGCTCCCAGCCTGAAAGCCCGACCATAGAGATGACCTCCATTGCTTTTTCTTCACGCTCGGATCTGGATATTCCCTTGACTTCAAGTCCATAAGCGACATTTCCCAGTACGTCACGGTGGCTCATCAGACCAAAAGACTGAAAGACCATGGAAATATTATTACGTCGGAATTCCAACAGTTCTTTTTTTGACAGTTTCGCCAGATCTTTCCCATCAAATAGGATCGAGCCGGAGGTGGGTTTATTTAAGCGGTTAAAACAGCGGACCAGTGTGGATTTACCAGAACCTGACAAGCCGATGATGACAAAGATCTGTCCACGGGGGATCTGGAGATTAATATCCCATAATCCTACCGATACGCCGGTTTTTTTCTGTACTTCTTTTTTTTCACTGCCTGCCTCCATCAGACGGGCAGCCTCTGGTTTGTTCAGACCATATAATTTACTTACATGCTGTACTTCAATGATCGCTTCTTTTTGTTCTATCATTCCCATTTTTCCCTCCTGTTCTTATTCTTCGTTTCCATTGCCGGTACTGTCGGTACCTTTGTTAAACCATCCCTGCGTCAGACGGTCAAGTACGACGGCGAGTATGACGACACAGCTTCCAGCAATGAGTCCGCGGCCGATCTCAATGCGGTTGACTGCGTTTAATACTTCCATCCCAAGACCGCGAGCGCCGATCATAGAGCAGGTGACGACCATTGCCATTGCCATCATCAGTGTTTGATTGACTCCGGTCATGATTGTGGGGATTGCCTGTGGTATCTGGACTTTGAACAGAGTCTGCCATCGTGTGGATCCGAAAGAACGAGCCGCTTCCACTACTTCTTTATCGACCTGACGTATACCAAGGCTGGTAAGACGGATAACAGGTACAATGGCATAAATGACTGTTGCTATCACTGCAGAAGCATTCCCCATGCCAAATAAGAGAAGTGCTGGGATCAGGTAAACAAATACGGGCATTGTCTGCATTGTATCTAATATCGGACGAATAATCCGGTTGGCTTTGGGAGAGCCAGAGATTAAAATACCTATTGGAAGTCCTAAAAGAAGTGCGATCACAACACTTGCCAGCACAATAGAAAGCGTCAGAATCATTTCATCCCAATATCCTACGATTCCCACCAGACTCAATATGACCGCATATAAAATGCCGTTTTGTATCCTGCGGCGCACTTTCCATCCCAACAGAAATACAAGAAACAAAAGGAGAAACCATGGAATGTGCGACAATAACCATTTGAATAGATTGACCAGTCCGCTTAGCACATTTTGAATGGCGTTCAATACAGATTCAGCTGCTACGGCAAAAGAGCGGACACCATGATCGATGGAAGTTGTATCTGGTTTATATACAAACGGAAAATGAAACAGCCAGTCCGCACCAGTTTTGCTGCCGGCTTCCTTTTGCAAACTGGCATTTAGAAGTTCTGCCTGTTTTGGAGTGAGCCATTCTTCGATCAATTCCGGATGCTGTTTTAGCAGCCATTTAGCTGCTGCTTTATGATCGTCGGGGTCATGATTCTGCATATAGGCGAGCCCTTCGCTGATCAATGCAGAACCGGTGTGATAATTCGATAGGAATGTGCAAAATTCCGGATTAGATTGGGCGAACGCATTGCTGGCGGCTACGGTGACGGTAACTGCCGGGGAAGAACCGATGCCATCGTGATAGGTAGCCGGATCATAGGGGCTGTCATCGAGAAGGATAAGATCATATTTTCCCATCAGCCAGGTCGGCTCCCAGTAATACGCGACGAAAGGTTCTTTATTATCCCAGGCGGAAGTGATGGTAGAGTCTAAAGCGGCATTGCTGCCTGGAATCAGATAATTGTAATAGGCATCCAGACCATAGGCGTCTATTTTTTTCTGCATGATCTCTGTTGCTTCCCATCCGGGTATTCCTCCATAAATGATTCCTTTGGAAGGGTCTTCCGGATCTGGAAAAAGTTCGGGGTAATTAGCAAGATCTTGGACTGTTTTTAAATTAGGATATGCCTCTGCTACATATTTGGGGATATATAATCCCTGATAATTATCGTCAAAGTTGACGCTAAGCTCTGTAAAAGTACCATTATCCAAATCTGTTTGATAAGTAGGAATGTTATTCGTCCATTCTTCCATATTGACGTCGATCTCGTTTTTCATCAATGCTTCGTGCGTGATAGGAGTAGAACCTGGCATTTCCTCCCATGTATAGCCAAAGACTTCCTCGGCGATCAGTCCGGCGATAGCATTATTTAATTTTACAGAATCCCATCCTACATCGGCAAATACGATCTTCTGTTTTTCTTTTGTATCCGCGGCGTTTGCGGCAATAGCAGGAACAGAAGAAAAAAAGGTACCTGTCAGCAGAAATGAGGTGACTGCGAGTGATAAAATCTTTTTCATAAGGGACCTCCTGTACAATATAGTAAAAGGTGAGATCAGCCAACAAGCTCCGCTATATAGCTGATACTGGTTACATTACATGCGACAACAAGGATATCTCCACTATTGAGGACCGTTTTGGAATCTGGAGAAAGCTGTATTTTACCGTCCTTTCTGACCGCAACGACAGTGCCGCCTGTACTTTGTCTGAATTTTAACTCTTCGAGCGTTTTGCCCGCTGCCTTGCTTTCGGCATGGACGGTAAATTCATAAGTATGAAATTGGTCGCTGTCTTTGAAACGTTCCTCTAGTTCCATGATTTTTAGAAACGTATCGTTGATATCTTGATTCAACTGATCTCTTTGGGTAATGAGTTCTTTAAGACGAGCTTTCAAAGCTCTTAGATCATTATCGACTTGATACTGCTCTACGTAGGCAATGGCATGCTGTCTGGACAGAACAGTAGCCCCGACATTTTGCTGGATCTCAATAATATGCATATTAGAAAGCAAGTTCATGGCGCGGCGGATCGTCTCGGATGATGCCGCATACTGTGAAGCCATTAAAGAACGACCTGAAAATCGCTGCCCTTCTGCAAGTTTACCGTTTGCGATTTGAGAAGCAATATCATACGCGACGCGGCTGTAAACCGGTGTGTTTTTTGAAATTCTCATATACATTTGCTCCTTGATTTAAAAATACTGACAACCTAATGTTATAGCTAAGGTTGTCAGATGTCAAGGAAAACAAGAAAGTTTATAAGAATTTTATACCTTGACGTGCGCAGCACGCCAGCCTGTAAGGCATAAGTTGCGGTGTGCCCGAAGGGGTATACCTTGACGTGCGCAGCACGCCAGCCTGTAAGGCATAAGTTGCGGTGTGCCCGGATGGGTATACCTTGACGTGCGCAGCACGCCAGCCTGTAAGGCATGAGTTGCGGTGTGCCCGAAGGGGATTATATATTATACATACATAGAAAGAATCGTTATTTTAAATCTTGTTTCTTAAAAAAAATTATCCCAATTTTACAAAATAGCATTAGTTCCAATAAATTAAAAATACAGAATTCAAAATGGTAGGGAGCATTTTTTAGGAGCAGAGAGTTAGCCGCTTTATTTTCCGGTTCTGTCAGCATAGAAGGTTCATATTGTACTTGGGCAAACGGTGAGAGTATAAGATGGAAGGTCGCGGCAGTTCTTTTCATTCCTTTGATATACAATGGATTATCAACCGTTTCTTTCGTGACCGGATCCGTCCAAACGGAATCTTGCCGTAAACGGGAAATTGTATTTTCACCAAAAGACAACATTGCCAGGGAAAGCAATAGGACAAGACCCAGGCTTATGAGCTGTTTATGTGTGATCATGACGATCATTGTGAATAAGGTGGAAATTGTGATAAGACACAGCAGGCTGATGACGGCATTGAGTATAAAAGAAATATACGTTACGTGATCACCGAATTCTAAATGTTCCATGCTGGAACATATAAAGATAAAAATAATATCAACTATGAATAAAACAGAAGAACAGACGGCGCTGATCCCTGTTTCTGTAAGATAAATCTGTTTTCTGGAATAGCCGGCAGTTATCTTATTGTTGATCGTACGGGCTGCAAAGTCGTGACCAATATGTAATGAAATAAAAATAGACATAATAAGGCAGATTAAACCGGAATTATCAAATACTGTGCTGGTTACATAGCGAGTGTATCCGTAACCGGTCAGAAGGATCGTATAGATATCGACAGCGATGACCGCAGCAATTCCAAGCCATAATATAGGCGAAAGAAATGCCCGTTTGAGTTCCATGGATAATAATTTTTTCATTGCAAATCCTCCTTTTAGGACAAAATATTTTTAAAGTAAAATACTTCAAGATCTTCATCTTCTATTTCAGATGAAGAAAATTCACGAATGAGAATACCATTTTTTAAAAAGCCATAATCAGTCGCCACTTTTTGTAATTCTCCAAGGATATGGCTCGAAATCAGGATGGTCACATTGAATTTTTGATTCAATTCCAAGAGAATGGAGCGTATATCTTTGATACCTTCCGGATCCAATCCATTGAGAGGCTCGTCCAGGATCAGAAAATCCGGTTCACTAACAAGAGCCATGGCTAAGGCTAGCCGTTGTCTCATCCCCAGTGAATAGTGCATGACTAATTTTCTTGAATCTTTTAGATGGACAAGCGAAAGAAGTTCTCTTATCTTTTTCTTACATTCTTTTTTGGAATAACCGCTGATTCTTAACTGATACTCTAAATTGCCGCGGGCGCTTAGTGTAGGATATAGAGCAGGAACTTCTATTAGAGCACCCATTTTAGATCCTTCAGATTTTATAATGGTTCCTGCTGTTTGTGTTTGCAGTTTGGCTAAAATACGCAGCAGAGTTGTCTTGCCGGCTCCATTATTTCCGATCAGGCCATAAATAGACCCTTGTGGAATATGGATGGAGACATTGTGTAAGGCAGTGGTTTCTTTGTATTGCTTACAAAGATTTCTTGTTCTAACAATCGTATGCATAAAATTCATCCTTTCTTTTTTTAGAGCGATCACTTTTATTACGGAAAGCATACCGAATCATTTCCGGATAGGAAAGCTTTTAGAACTTTACAAGACATTTCTGAACGATAAGATTGCTTTACATCGATGTAAGGAGGGATTGTCTTGTCTGAAAATGTGGATTGTGGCATACTTGAGTTAGAAGTTTGCATGAAAGTCAGAAAAAGGAGACGGAAATGACAGTTGCTGAAATGATAAAACAAACCCGGGCAGAATCGAACATGACACAGGAGGAATATGGTTTAAAGTTTGGTGTGACACGACAAACAGTTTCCAGCTGGGAAAATGAAAGAAGTCTGCCGGATCTTCAGATGTTGATCGATATTTGTAATACGTATCATGTTTCCTTGGATAAGCTGTTGAATGAAGATAAAGAGTTTGTTGAAAAAATAGATTTTTACAGTAAATATAAAAAGGGAATTAAAATATTAGGAATGTGTCTGGCAGCATGTTTTCTTATTTTTGCGGTAATCTTTATCAATTGGAAAATAACAGAAGGAAACATGAACCAGACGTTTAAGACAAAAGTGGAACAATTAGGATTTGTGAAGGAAAAACAAATCTACGAATTAGAGAGAGACGACGTATGCTATCAACTGCCAAATCAAAAATTGCCTTTTTTGAAAAAGGATTTTTATGTCAAGAATAGCTATGCGGATTTCAGGATGGGTGATACAGAAATCAGTATCACTATTTATGATGGAAGTGAATTTGAGGTTCAGTTAAATCATTATCGGAATATAAAGGGTACGATAGGAAAAACAGATAAGATCCAAATAAAAGAAAATGCGCTAAATGATACCGAGAAAAAATTCTATGAAGAAAATAAAGAAACAATAGAGCAGGTGATGAGCCGGTTGTTGGAAATTCATAAAAGTGTTTATCTAAAATCTTGAGATATGCTTTTTGTGATATAATGGTAAATACAATGTGAACAGATATTTCAAGCAAATAAGATTGAGGTGAAAAATGGCAATTAGTTACTTAAAATTACAATGAATAATGGAGGTGTTCGCACAAAATGTCTTTACCGTGCATTACGTGTAGGTTGGATCATAGAAATTATTGAATTGTATAACGAAAATGATGTGTGGGTAAACTATTGGGAAAAAGTAAATTCAAAGAAGAAAAAGCGTTTGTATATACATTATCAGGAAGAAGAATTAGATTATCTGACTGTGCTTGAAAAGAAAAGTGAAAAAAGGATGCAGTTGATAACAGCTTATCCAGTATTTTTTGTAAGTGCCAAGAAAGATTGTGAAAAAGATTATCAGAATTACATAAAAGAGATAGAAAAAGAAACAAAATAAAAACCGGTAATCGCAATGCGAAAACCGGATTCTCCTTCTAAACGTGTTAGATGAGTTACTATTATTATATGTGTTGAAGAGAAAAAGGTCAATGTGAAAAGGAAAAATAGTTCTGGTAAAATAAAGAAAAGGATGATACATGATGATAGACGAAAAAATCAAAAATCCGGCTATGACAGCTAACCCGATTTTGCTTCAGAAAATTTATCATTCCGAAGTCTATCATCTAATGCGTAATGCGTGACGGTGTTTTTGATATGCACTGCATGAGCGAGCTGTATCTTGCAGAGGAACTAAGACTGGAATATCAGATGAAATAATAAAAAGGCTATGCACTGCGTAGCGAATTGAAAGCGAGGTGTTAACAATGACTATAGAAGAAATTCTTACAGGAGAATCGAAGAATGTGGAGTTCAAGGAAAATCTGCCGGAGAAAAGCAGCAAATATATGAAGTCTGTGGTTGCCTTTGCAAATGGAACCGGAGGGAAAATCATTTTCGGAATTGCCGATAAAACCAGAGAGGTTGTTGGCTTTGACAAGGAAGATGTGTTCAAGAAAATGGATGCCATTGCCAATGCCGTATCAGACAGCTGTGAACCGGCAATTATCCCGGATATTACGTTACAGACGGTTGATGGTAAAACTGTTATTGTGGTAGAGGTTTCTGAGGGCAGACAGCGGCCATATTATGTCAAAGCTCTTGGCAGAGATGGCGGTGTATATGTCCGTGTTGCCGGAACTACCCGCCTTGCTGACGAGTATATGATAAAAGAATTGTTGTTTGAGGGTAGCAATCGTTACTACGATCAGGCTTTATGTACTGGGTTAAATGTTACAGATGAAGATATTGATGCCCTTTGCAAAGCTATGAAGGAACAGGCAGTCAAAAATGCCCGTACAGAGGAACAGAAAGTATCGATTAAAGATGTGGGAAGACAGCAGTTGCGTTCCTGGGGCATTTTAATTGAGTGTGATGGAAAAGATTATCCGTCTAATGCTTTCGCTATTTTGAATGGTAACGGAGGACTTCATGTTGCAACGCAATGTGGTGTGTTCAAAGGGACAACAAAAGCAGTTTTTGTTGATCGTAGAGAATATACAGGTCCGCTTTGGAAGCAGATAGACGAAGCATTTCAGTTTGTTCTTAGAAATATTCATTTGGGTGCTACTATTGTGGGAATTTACCGCCAGGATGTTTATGAGATTCCGCCGGATGCCATTCGTGAGCTAATTATCAATGCCATGGTACATCGTAGTTATTTGGATCATGGTACGATACAGGTTGCGGTATATGATAACCGATTGGAAATCACTTCTCCAGGAAAGCTGCCAATGGGACAAACGATGGAGCGTATGAAAGAAGGCTATTCTAAAATTAGAAATGAAGCTCTTGCTCATGCGTTTGCTTATATGAATCTGATCGAGCACTGGGGAAGCGGTATTCCGAGAATTATTGATAAAGTAAAAGCTGCCGGACTGCGGGAACCAGAGTTTATTGGTGGCGAGGTTGATTTGCGTATCAATATTTATCGAGGTCAGGTTGATACAAATAACGCCATGATTAACGCCAATGACACTAAAAATGGCGTTAATGGCGTTGATTGTGGCGTTAATGATGCTGGAAATGGCATTAATGGCGTTGAAGTGCCACTTAATAAAGAACAAGCACAGATAGAAAAATTGTTGCAGATTATAGAGAAAAATCCGTCTGCAACACAGGCATATTATGCAGAAGAGATAGGCATGTCGAAAAGAACGGTTTCTCGAATGTTTGCTTCTTTACAGGAAAAAGGCATATTGGTACAGAGCGGAACAAAACGAAAAGCAAATTGGACAATTATAAGGTAGGAGGAGCAGCATGGATACAGACAAAATAATACAAGACTTGAACCGTAGATTTGCTGCACCTCTCCCGGAGTTTTATCAGCGTCGTATCATCTTCTGGTACGATGAAGATAAGGAATTTGAAGATAAGCTGGACGAAGTGGTTTTGGAAAATGCAAAGGTGATTGTTCTGATTGGAAATAATGCGTTTTCTGTAAAAAAACACTTTTCAGTAGATGATTTGACCACAAATTATCTGGTTTACAGTCCGTGTGTCTATAACCGCCCGGATGATAACTGGCTTCTGGATGTGGAGCTTTACAGTGAGGAGTTCCGGGCAGACCTGATTTCCATCTGGATGGATGAGATGGGGCTTGCATCGAATCCGGCCATGCGGAAGCAGGTCAAGAATTACCGTGCTTATTTCAATGCGAAAGACCGTCGTTTGAAAGTCAGCACACAGAATAAAGTTCCGGAACACCGGCACAGTTACACATGGCTGTCATGGCGGCAATCTGTGGCTTGAAAGACGCACAGTCAAATATGATTCTCCGCAGTGTGTTCCGTGCCGGATTGGATTTGCAGTGGACGAGTTTGATTTTTTTAGTTAATGCCGTAGCGATTTCCTAATTATGATTTTAAAGGGCTTCACAAAATTTATACGAAAATACTAGCACTCACCTATTGACAGTGCTAATAATGACTGCTATATTACTAATAGAACAATGAAACCATCAGTAAAGGAGGAGTTGCTATGAATATAAATAAATTTACACAAAAATCTATGCAGGCAGTACAGTCCTGTGAAAAATTAGCATATGATTATGGAAATCAGGAACTTGCCCAGGAGCATCTTTTGTATGCCCTTGTGACACAAGATGACAGCCTGATCTTAAAATTACTAGAAAAAATGAGCATCCAGGGAACGCTGTTTGTAAACCGCACAGAGGAGTTGCTGCGCAAACGTCCGAAAGTGCAGGGCGGGCAGGTATTTGTAGGACAGGAGTTAAATAATGTTCTGATCCATGCGGAGGATGAGGCAAAGCAGATGGGGGATGAATATGTCTCTGTGGAGCATTTGTTTTTGTCTCTTTTGAAATATGCCGGTAGGGAGGTAAAACCACTTTTCAGAGAATTTGGTATCAGCCGGGAAGGGTTTTTACAGGCATTGTCCACTGTACGAGGCAATCAGAAAGTGACAAGCGACAATCCGGAGGCGACCTATGATACACTGAATAAATACGGACAGGATTTAGTGGAAAGAGCACGGGAGCAGAAATTGGATCCGGTTATCGGACGAGACGAAGAGATACGTAATGTTGTCCGCATCTTATCCCGTAAGACGAAGAACAACCCGGTCTTGATAGGAGAACCCGGCGTAGGGAAAACGGCAGTAGTAGAAGGACTTGCGCAGAGGATCGTGAGCGGAGATGTGCCGGAGGGGTTAAAAGAAAAAACCATCTTTTCACTGGATATGGGCGCTTTGGTTGCCGGCGCAAAATATCGAGGAGAATTTGAAGAACGTTTAAAGGCAGTTCTGGAAGAAGTCAAGAATAGCGATGGGAAGATCATCCTGTTTATTGATGAACTGCATACGATCGTGGGCGCGGGGAAGACAGACGGCGCCATGGATGCAGGCAATATGTTAAAGCCAATGCTTGCAAGAGGAGAACTGCATTGTATCGGAGCGACAACCTTAGATGAATACCGGCAGTATATTGAGAAAGACGCGGCGTTGGAACGCCGGTTCCAACCTGTCATGGTGGAAGAACCGACAGTGGAGGACGCAATCTCTATTCTGCGGGGACTAAAGGAACGTTATGAAGTCTTTCATGGTGTGAAGATTACTGACAGTGCGCTTGTAGCAGCTGCGACTTTGTCCAATCGGTATATATCCGATCGTTTTCTTCCGGACAAAGCAATCGATCTGGTAGACGAGGCATGCGCTCTGATCAAGACAGAATTGGATTCCATGCCGACGGAATTAGATGAGCTCAGACGACGTGTCATGCAGCTGGAAATTGAAGAGGAAGCTTTGAAAAAAGAGGACGACCGTTTAAGCAGAGAACGGCTGGAGCATTTACAGGAAGAACTTTCCGAACTGAAAGAAGAATATGCAGGGAAGAAAGTACAGTGGGAAAATGAAAAAACGTCAGTAGAGCATGTGCAAAAGATCCGTGAGGAGATAGAGCAGGTAAACAAAGAAATTCAGAAAGCGCAGAGAGAATACGATCTGAATAAAGCGGCAGAATTACAGTACGGACGGCTTCCGCAGCTGCAAAAACAGCTGGAAGAGGAAGAAGAAAAGGTAAAGGCAAAGGATTTAAGTCTGGTACATGAAGCTGTCACAGAGGAAGAGATCGCCAGGATCATATCCAGATGGACGGGGATTCCAGTAGCAAAGTTAAATGAAAGCGAGCGGAATAAAACACTGCATCTGGCAGACGAACTGCATAAACGTGTGATCGGACAGGAGGAAGGTGTAGAACTTGTAACAGAAGCGATCATCCGTTCCAAAGCAGGAATCAAAGATCCTTCCAAGCCAATTGGTTCTTTCTTGTTCCTGGGTCCTACCGGAGTAGGAAAGACGGAACTTGCTAAGGCGCTTGCGGAAGATCTCTTTGATGACGAGAACAATATGGTACGTATAGACATGAGTGAATATATGGAAAAATATTCCGTGTCTCGTTTGATCGGAGCGCCTCCGGGATATGTCGGATATGATGAAGGCGGACAGCTTACAGAAGCTGTCAGAAGAAAGCCATATTCTGTCGTTTTGTTTGATGAGATCGAAAAGGCTCATCCGGATGTATTTAATGTACTGCTTCAAGTATTAGATGACGGGCGTATTACGGATTCACAGGGACGTACGGTAGATTTTAAAAATACGATCCTGATCATGACATCTAACATTGGAGCCGGATATCTTCTGGAAGGAATACGAGAGGATGGGACGATAGAGGAAAAAAGTCAGGAAATGGTCATGCAGGATCTAAGGGCACATTTCAGACCAGAGTTTTTAAACCGTTTGGATGAAATAATCATGTTTAAGCCATTGACGAAAACAAATATTCATGCGATTATTGATTTGTTAGTGGCAGACGTGAATAGGCGTCTGGAAGAAAAAGAACTGAAGATCGCCTTGACAGATGCGGCAAAGAATTTTGTCGTGGAAGGCGGATATGATCCGATGTATGGGGCGAGACCGCTTAAGAGATATCTGCAGAAAAATGTAGAGACATTGGCAGCGAGAATGATCCTTGCCGGAAATGTAGGTAGAGAAGATACTATCGTGATCGATGTTGCAGATGGTAAATTAGCGGCAAGTGTGAAAGGACAGGTCGTTTCATGAAACCTACCATCTTCCATATTGATGTCAACTCGGCTTATTTAAGCTGGACAGCAGTGGAACAACTGAAAAAAGGCGCAGAGCAGGACTTGCGTTTGATACCGGCTATCATCGGCGGCGACCAGAAGGCACGCCGGGGCGTGGTACTGGCAAAGTCGCTGCCTGCGAAAAGATATGGCATCCGCACAGGGGAACCTGTTGCGAATGCCTTTCGTAAGTGTCCGAATCTTGTCATGAAGCCGCCGGAGCATACTGTGTACAGAGAGAAAAGCAGGGAACTGATCGAGTATCTTCGGACATTTACGAAAGAAATCGAGCAGGTCAGCATAGACGAGTGTTATATGGATTTTACTTCTATCGCAAAATACTATCATTCTTCCGTGGACGCGGCTTTTGAGATAAAAAATGGGATCCGTGACAAGTTTGGATTTACTGTGAATATAGGAATCTCTGCCAACAAACTTTTGGCAAAAATGGCATCGGATTTTGAAAAGCCGGATAAAGTGCACACATTATTCCCAGAGGAAATCCCGGTGAAAATGTGGCCTCTGCCGATCGGGGATTTGTATATGGCAGGGCATTCCAGTGTGGAGACTTTAAAAAAACTGGAAATACAGACGATCGGGGATCTGGCACAGGCAGATGTACGCCTGATCACTGCGCATTTGAAAAGCCATGGGCGGATGCTCTGGGAGTTCGCAAACGGGATCGATCATTCCAAGGTGCAGGCGGAACAGACTGAGGCAAAGGGAATCGGGAACTCTACAACTCTGTCGACAGACGCAAGAACCTTTGAGGAAGTAAAAGAAGTGTTTAAAAGCCTGGCAGACAGTGTGGGAAGACGACTGAAAAAGGCAGGGCAGAAGGCGTACATGGTCAGCATGGAAATCAAATATTATAATTTTCAGACCATTTCTCACCAGATGCAGGTGGATAGACCCACAAATGAGCCGTCTGTCCTATACGAGACCGCTTGTCGTTTGTTTCAGGAGACATGGAACGGAGATCCTGTACGGCTCTTAGGAATCCGCACAGCAAAATTGGTAGACGAGACGGAACCAGAGCAGATCACCATCTTCGATATGGAGATTCCCAAGCCTTTAGATGAAAAACATAAGAAACTTAATGCGGCTGTGGAGGAATTAAACGCACGGTTTGGAAAAGGTGCTGTGATAAAAGGGACGTTTTTGAAAAAGAAAAATCAACAGAAAGAAGAAAAAAATGCAGGGAAAGCAAAGAATAAAGAAAAGGGATTATAATCTGGAAATAGTACGGATATTCTCATTTTTTTCCGTGATCGCGATTCATGTGACGAATTATTTCTGTCGCGCATATGATGAAATTTCAGCAGGAGAATATGGCTTTTCTCTGGCGCTTAATACAGTGGCACGAGTCAGTGTTCCGTGCTTTTTTATGATCACAGGAGCTCTTTTACTTGGAAGGGAAGAAACACTTGAAAAACATGTGAAGCGGCTTATGCGGTTTGTGATCGTGCTGGTGGTGTGGAGCATACTCTATTATATATGGAATACAGTTTACATGAAAACTCCGTATCGCCTGCGTGATATCCTGTATGTGCCTACAGAGCCGCATCTATGGTATTTATATGCAATGATACCGATCTATATGGTGCTGCCATTTCTCCAGATTATGTGCAGATTTATGGGAATGAAGCTGGAATATGCTTTTTTGGTTCTTATCAGTATAACGACGGTGTTCAACTATATTTCTTCTCTGCTCCATGAAGAAGCCTATTACGATCTGCCTTTGGTCGGAGATAAGGTGTATATGTTTTATGTTTTTATCGGATATTATATATACAGATATAGAAAACATATCCAGATCAGCCAGAAAGCGGCGTTGCTTCTGTTTGTGGGAAATATGGCAGCGGTATACGGAATCACCGTGTGGGTGACGGTAAATGCCGGAGAACACTATGAGCGGATCCTGGAATATGGATGTCCGTTTTTGGTAGCAGGATCTGCCGCATTTTTTCTCTGGATGATTCGCTTTCGAAGATGTCATTTTGAACCAGCAGAAAAGAGTAAGAAAAGGATAGAGAAGATCTGTTCCTGTTCTTTTGGCATCTATCTGGTGCATATTCTGTTTTTAGATACATATAAGAAATATATAGAACCCGCCGATCTTACAGCATGGGCAGCAGTCCCGCTTCTGATCTGTGGAATCGCGGCGGTCTCGTATGTCTGTATTTTTCTATTGCGAAAATGCGCATGGGGAAGAAAGATAACATAAAACTATACAAAAGGCTGCCGACAAAAGTATCCGAACTTTTGCGGCAGCCTTGCTTACGTATCTTTTAAGAGATGTCGTCAGAAGAGGATTTCTTGAGCACGTCGCCTTCCAAACGGTCTGTTACGCCCCAATTTGCTTTATCTACGCATTGATGGCAGAATTTAAAGGCTGCTGTGACACAGAGTATGACGATAAAGGAAGTGATGATTCCAATGACTATATACATACCCCGTACATTGCTGGTTCCTCCGCTTTCTACCTGAATAAAAGCAGCGGCGGTCATAATAACGCCGACGAGAATTTTGATCTTACGCGGCGGTTCATCATTGACAGAAGCATTGCGGATGGAAATAGTAGATACCGCGGAGGCCATGGGATCTGCCAATGTACAAAAAGAAAAACAAATCGTAACAAGAAAGATGAGAGTTATAATAGAGCCAAATGGCAGAGAGCCTATGATCTGGAAAATAGTAGTCTGCATTCCGAGTGTGTTTACAGCCTCCCATACATCAACGATTCCGTTAATCTGCAGAGAAATCGTCATGCCCCCGAAAATACCGATCCATATACAGCAGAATAAAGATGGAACCAGCACGTTGACGAGCACAAATTCACGTACGGTCCGTCCTTTTGCCATACGGCTCAGAAACATACCGATAAGAGTACCGAATACAAAGAACTGGCACCAGTATTGTAAGATCCAGTCGGCGGACCATGTATCAGAAGGAGCCATAGTATTCAAAATGGTTGTTTTTGAAGGCATATTATTCAATAAATCTCCAAAAGCTTCTGCTGTGATTTTTCCGATGAATTGTGTATCTCCGAAGATTAATACATAAACCATCAAAGCAATAAAAAGATAAATAGTAATGGAAGAAATTTTTTTCAAACCTGTGCCTAATCCGGAAACACAAGAGAGAATGAAGACAACCGCCATGATAACGGCGATGACTGCAAAAATAATTGCGGACTGGGGAATATGAAACGCTGCTTCTAATCCGGCCGCGATCTGTAAAAGTCCGACGCCCATGGAATTTGCCATGGCAAGACACATACAAAGAATAAGAATTCCATGTATAAGAGATTCAAGCCATGGAATCTTGCGTTTGAAAATGCCTTCTATCAATGAACCAAAAGAAAGTTTTTTCTTCAGGTTATATGTAACGACGGCAAATGCAACCGCAATAAGAGTATAAATGGCATATTGAACAAAAGACCAGCCCCACATTGCCTGTGAGACAGCAAAAATAGCTGCCGAACGTGAACCCGGCTCTACATTGGCGGCTACAGGCGGCTGCATGAAGTGGTAAATCGGTTCTCCCATACCCCAGAATAAAAGACCGGTTCCGATACCGCTGCATATAGTCATCGCGCACCAGTTAAAAGTTTTAAATTCAGGTTTTGCGTCTTTGCCTCCGATTCGTATATCGCCATATTTATAGATGACAAATACAAGAATTAAAATGAGGCAGAATAACGCCAAAAGATTGATATACCAGCCAAGATTGTCGGTAAGGCCTACAAACAGAGTGTCTAAAAAGGTCGCTAACTTGTCTTGCGAGAGAAATCCTACGATTAAAAAAATAGCAAGAATAATCATAGCCGGAACAAATGCGACCAAGTTCAATGAAGAACTGCTTTTTTGTTTTTTCATAATCTCCTCCTAAATGGTGATAACTATCGTTTCATTAACAGCCGGCTTATAGATACATGAATTTTATGAAAAAAATTTCATAATCATGTAAAGTATATTTTAAATATATAATTATAAAAATAAAATGTCAAGAAATTTTACAAAAATAGTTATCTGAATGTGGTTTTTCATATAAAATAAAAAACCACACTTATTTTAGTGCGGCTTGGTATAGTAATCGGTTTTATGTTTTCACAGAGAGGTATCTTCAGAATTGCCGGGGTTTCTTTTTACCCAATAACTTACGCAGGGAATATCCGCATGGTTGCTGAGACTGTGCATTTTTTTTGCTTCTACATAAAAAGCGTCTCCTTCGTGCAGAAGGTATTCTTCTTCCTCAAACAGAATGGTAAGTTCCCCTTCAAGCACAAGGCCCAGTTCTTCATAAGAATGTTTCCATGGACGAGCGTATTCGCATTTTGGCTCTAACGTAATCAGAATCCCCTCCATTTTATCGTCGCCGAAATTGATAGTTTCGTATTTAGCGGAATTATTGTGTTTCAGGATGATCTCGCGTTCATCCGCGCGGATGAGTCTGCCGTCGCCATCAGAGGTTTCCAGCAGCTTGATCAGGGATATATCCAGCGCTTCGCATATATGCCAAAGGCTGTCCAAAGTAGGGCTGCTGATATCTCTTTCCAGATTGCTTAAAAATCCGATGGACATGTTTGTTCTTTGTGCTACCTCAGATAAGGTAAGTCCTTTGCTTTTTCGAATATGGCGCAGGCGTGCGCCTACGTTATTTATCATTTTGTTTTCCTCCAATATAAATTTAATTTATTTTTTATTTTATAATAAAAACCAGAAAAATTCTACAAAAAAACATTTTTTTATAAATAGGGGTTGATTTTAATATTTCATAATTATATAATTATTTCAACAAATTTCATATAAATTAAAAAAACGGAGGTAGTAATTATGAAAAGGCAAAATCCCAGTATCTTCAATGACATTGTAGGACCTACTATGGTAGGACCTTCCAGTTCCCATACCTGCGGCCCCTCCCGTATCGGTTATCTCGCGCAGCAGCTTCTTCCGGGAAAATTAAAGAAAGCGACAATAGCTTTTGCAAAGGATGGCGCTTATACACAGATGTACAAAGGACAGCGTTCGGATATGGGGTACGTGAACGGACTCCTTGGCAGACGGCCGGAGGATCCGCGTCTGCGAAGAGCATTTAAAGAAGCAGAAGAAGCAGGGGTAGAGATACAGTTTGTGATTGAAGATTTTGCGCCTGTGGTCCCGAATATTTCTCATCTTACCTTAGAAAATACAGAGGGGAGAAAAGTCGTGGTATTTTCAGATTCTACAGGGGGCGGTACGGTAAAATTACTGGAAATAGACGGTTTTGAAGTGGCGATTGTAGGCGACTGCTATGAATTGATTATTCGTACAGACAGTGCGGAAAAGGAGAACGAGGAGATCAAAAACAAGGTTTGCGCTATGTTCCCTTCAAACGAAGGGGTTTCTGTTTCTACAGTCAATGGGCAAGGCATGATCAACATAAAGCAAAAATGTAAATATGAAGAGACGGTTCTTGAAACAATCCGTTCGATAGAGCATGTGACAGAAGTTATGGAAGTAGAGCCGGTATTGGTTGTACCCTCAAACCGCACGGCAGAACTGCCTTTTGTGAGCGCCGAGGAAATGCTGAAAGCGGCACAGACAGAAGGAAAAGAACTCTGGGAACTTGCGATCGATTACGAAATGTCGCGTGCCGGCTGGACATATGATCAGGTCTGGGAGTATATGGAATATGTGGTTGAGACAATGGAACACAGCTCCAAAGAAGCATTAAAAGGCGACATAGATATGGCAGGAATTATTGAACCTACATCTGGGAAAGTAGAGCAATATATCAAGACAGATCCAAAAGCGCTGGACATGGGAGTACTGAACACGGCTGTTCCATGGGGAACCGCGACGATGGAATACTCCAGCGCGATGGGAGTAGTTTTGTGCGCGCCTACGGGCGGTTCCGCCGGAGTATTCCCGGGGGCAATACTGGGAGTGGCAAATCATCTCGGATTGACAAAAGAAGAAAAGATTCGCGCTATGTTCGTAACCTCCATTATCGGAATCGTCATGAGCAAAGACTGCAACTATTCCGCGGAACTTTACGGATGCCAGGTTGAACCGGGGGCGGCTTCAGGGATGGCAGCAGGCGGGCTGGTATATCTTATGGGCGGTTCTGCGCTTCAGTCCTGTATGGCGGCATCCTGCGCGGTGCAGAATATTCTTGGGACAATTTGTGACCCGCTGGCAGGTCTGGTACAGGTGCCTTGTATTAATAGAAATGCGATCGCAATCGCAAATGCGGTTGTATCGGCAAATATGATCATGGGCGGATTTGATCCGCTGATTCCGCTTGATCAAACCGCGGAGACGTTGTTCCGGGTAGGGCGACAGCTTCCGAGCGAGCTCAGATGTACGTGTAATGGAGGTTTATGTACTACGCCGTGTGGACAGAAACTTGCCAGAGAGCAGGAAGAAAGAGATAACCGCAGATGATAGGGAGTTCTATATAAGCAAGTATGTTTTTCGAAAAGCGGACCTCCTGACATAAAATATAGATGAGATAAAGAATACATACAGAAATATCATAGAAAAAGCAGAACAGAGATTTTTCCAAAGGGCTGAGGATCGGCTTATAGTCTATACAGCGCGCAGGGGAATCTCTGTTTTTCATTTGTCATACTGTACTGGAAAAAGGAAAAGAAAGTTGTTATAATAAAGTACATTGAAGCAGGAGGAACGGATAATGAAAATAAATAAATTGTTAGAACGTTTAGAATATGAAGTTGTCAGGGGAAGCGACAAAACAGAGGTGACGACGCTTGCCAACGATTCGCGAAAAGTAGAGAAAGGGTCTGTGTTCGTCTGTATAAGCGGCGCTGTGTCCGATGGGCACGCTTATATAAAAGAAGTGGCAGAGAAAGGCGCTTCTGCCGTCATTATAGAGAAAGACGCAGAGACGCCGGAAGGACTGACAGTAATCCGTGTCAAGGATACACGGTATGCCCTTGCGCTTATGTCAGCCGCTTATTTTGGGTATCCGGCAGAAAAGCTGAAGATTATCGGTATTACAGGGACAAAAGGTAAAACAACGACGACCTACATGATCAAGTCTATTTTAGAAGGTGTGGGGCATAAGGTGGGTCTCATCGGAACGATCGAGGCAATCATCGGGGAAAAGCGGATACCTGCGGCAAATACGACGCCGGAATCGTATACCATTCAGCAGTATTTTGCCCAGATGGTCAAAGCAGGCTGCGACAGTGTCGTCATGGAAGTATCCTCTCAGGGACTGATGCTGCACAGAACGGCAGGCATCCCGTTTGAGATCGGGATTTTCACAAATTTGGGAAAGGACCATATCGGTCCTAATGAACACAAAGATTTTGCAGAT
Organism: Mediterraneibacter massiliensis; assembly: GCF_001487105.1. Lineage (GTDB taxonomy): Bacteria > Bacillota > Clostridia > Lachnospirales > Lachnospiraceae > Mediterraneibacter > Mediterraneibacter massiliensis. Next base: position 110,620 of record NZ_LN912999.1, read on the forward strand.
TATAAAAGATGCAAAGGCTTATTGTTCCAACAGTGTAAAATTGGAATCGCCAATATAGACGATCCATATTTCAAGGATGTCTTCGCAAATGCTTCCTGCCAGATCGAGACTTTTGGTTTTGCCAAAGAAGCAGACCTGCGGGCGGAGGATGTACGTCTGCTGTCCAGTCCAGGATACTTGGGAGTAGAATATCATGTGACAGGACTGCTTGATATGGAGGTAGAGATTGATATCCCAGGAACATTCAGTGTATATAATTCCCTGACAGCGATCGCGGTGTGCCGTCATTTCGGCGTTTCGAAAGAGACGATACAAAAGGCGCTGAAAAAGGCGAAGGTAAAGGGGCGGATCGAGATGGTAAAAGTATCCGATGCGTTTACAATGATGATCGATTATGCTCATAATGCAATGAGCCTTAAAAGTCTTTTGGAGACACTTAAGGAATACCATCCTAAGCGTCTGGTATGCGTGTTTGGCTGCGGAGGAAATCGCTCAAAAGACCGCAGGTTTGAGATGGGGGAAGTATCTGGAAAACTCGCGGATCTGACTGTGATCACGTCGGATAATCCGCGGTTTGAGGAGCCGCAGGCGATCATAGACGATATCAAGACGGGCATTGGCAGGACAGATGGACAATATGTAGAAATCTGCGATCGGAAAGAAGCGATACGTTATGTCATCGAGCATGGACAGAAAGGGGATGTCATCGTCCTAGCAGGAAAAGGACACGAAGAGTATCAGGAGATCAAGGGCGTGAAATATCCCATGGATGAACGTGTCTTGATCCGGGAAGTGTTGGAAGAGTTAAAGGCAGAGAAAAAGTAGGTGAGGCAGATATATGTTCGCCAATATCATAGTAGATATTACGCATGAAAAACTAGATAAGATCTTTCAATATAAAGTCCCCTCCCAGATGGAAGGGGAACTTTCTATTGGTATGGAAGTGCTGGTTCCCTTTGGGAGGGGAAACAGAATGACAAAGGGATATGTGACGGGATTTTGTGAACACTGCGCATATGATCTGTCAAAGGTCAAAGAGATCGCGGAAATATCCAGAGAAGGTATTGTTATCGAGACCAAGTTGATCGCCCTTGCGGCGTGGATGAAAGAGCAGTACGGCGGCACGATGATCCAGGCATTGAAAACGGTGCTTCCTATCAAACAAAAGGAAAATGCAAGAGTAAAAAAGCATGTGCGTCTCCTTCTGGATGAAGAAACGGGAAAGAGACAGCTCGCTTTTTATCTGGACAAAAATCAGAAGGCGAGAGCGAGGCTTTTGGCCGCACTTCTGGATACCCCGGTTCTTGACTATGACCTGGTAAATAAAAAATTAAACATCACCTTGTCAGTCGTTCGCGCGTTGGAGGAACAGCAAGTGCTTGCCTTGGAGACAGAGCAGGTATACCGAAACCCTGTAAAGGGAAAACGCCGAGAGAAAAAAGAAATCCTCCTTACAGAGGAACAGAAGCATGCCATCACTCTTTTCAGGCAAGACTATGAAAAACAGGACCATAAAACCTATCTGCTGTACGGTGTGACAGGAAGCGGTAAGACAGAAGTATATATGGAAATGATACAGTCTGTGGTAGGGGCAGGCAGGCAGGCAATCGTGCTGATACCGGAGATCGCCTTGACATATCAGACAGTGATGCGTTTTTATGGACGGTTTGGAGAGCGGGTATCGATCATGCATTCTCGTCTGTCAGCGGGTGAGCGTTATGATCAGATGATGCGGGCAAAAGCAGGAGAGATCGATGTGATGATCGGGCCTCGCTCGGCGTTGTTTACGCCTTTGCCGGATCTGGGATTGATCGTCATTGATGAGGAGCATGAGACAAGCTATAAAAGTGAACAGGTGCCACGGTATCATGCCAGAGAAACAGCGATCAAAAGAGCAGAGATAGAAGGCGCCAGCGTCGTCTTAGGAAGTGCGACTCCTTCTATGGAAGCCATGTATCGTGCCAGGAAGGGGGCGTATACATTACTGCAGATGAAGAATAGAAGCAGGATGCAGAAGATGGCCGGCGTCACGGTGATAGATCTGCGGGAAGAATTAAAGAGTGGAAACCGCTCGATCTTAAGTCGGAAACTGAAAGAACGGATGAAAGAAAAGCTGGAGAGAAAGGAACAGATCATGCTGTTCTTAAATCGCAGAGGATATGCAGGTTTTCTTTCCTGTCGGGCGTGCGGTCATGTGATCAAGTGTCCTCACTGTGACGTATCCTTATCTCTGCATAGAAACGGCAGGCTTGTGTGCCATTACTGTGGGTATGAAGAGAAAAAGAAAAGTGCATGTCCTATCTGCGGTTCCCGTCATGTGGGAGAATTTAAGGCAGGTACACAGCAGATAGAAGAAGTCGTAAGACGGGAGTTTCCCACGGCGCGTATACTCAGGATGGATCTGGATACGACGAGAGGAAAAGATGGACATGAAAAGATCTTGTCTGCTTTTGCAGACAGAGAAGCAGATATTCTGATCGGGACACAGATGATCATAAAAGGACATGATTTTCCGGATGTGACATTGGTAGGGATCCTGGCGGCAGATATGTCTTTGTACGCAGATGATTACCGCGCCGGAGAACGAACTTTCCAGCTTCTGACGCAGGCAGCGGGCCGTGCCGGAAGGGGAGAACGGGAGGGAGAAGCAGTGATCCAGACGTACAGCCCCGGCCATTATGCGATCGAGACAGCTGCGGCGCAGGATTATGAAGCTTTCTATGAAGAAGAGATACGATACAGGGAAATGATGGGATACCCGCCGGCAGAAAATCTCCTTGCCGTACTGGTGAGCGGGAAGGAGGAAAACCTGTTGGAGACAGGATGTAGATATTTAAAAGAATATGCCGGGCGCTTTATCCATGAAGGAGACGTACAACTCATCGGACCTGCCAGTCCGGGGATTGGAAAGGTCAATGATATATATCGAAGAGTACTCTATATAAAAGCAGCGAGATATGATACACTGGTAGGGATAAAAAACAGATTGGAGCAATATATTGAAGTGAACCGAGGGTTCGATAAAATGCGGATCCAGTTCGATTTCAATCCGATGCATGTATTTTAAATAAAATGAGAAAAACAGGAGGTAGCTATGGCAATCAGAGAAATACGGGAAATAGGAGATGAAATCTTGACGAAACAGTGCAAGGATGTTGCAAAAATGACGTTTCGCACAAAGATATTGATAGGTGATATGCTGGATACGATGTATGAGAAGATGGGAGTCGGACTTGCGGCGCCTCAGGTCGGCATTCTGAAGAAGATCGTTGTGATCGATGTGGGAGAAGGACCTATTGTACTGGTGAATCCACAGATCATAGAAACGAGCGGGGAGCAGACTGGAGAGGAAGGGTGTTTAAGTGTTCCTGGAAAATGGGGAACCGTGACACGGCCGGAACATGTAAAGGTGCGTGCTCTGAATGAAAATATGGAGCCTTTTGAGATGGAAGGAGAAGGGCTCTTAGCGAGGGCGTTCTGTCATGAAATAGACCATCTGCAAGGTGAGCTGTATGTGGATAAGACGGAGGATGGACTGCATGATGTTACCTACAATGAGTCGGAAGATGAGGAGGAAACAGAGTAGATGCGAGTGATTTTTATGGGAACGCCGGATTTTTCGGTAGGGACATTGGAAGCGCTGCTCCATGCCGGACATGAGGTGTGTCTTGTCGTGACACAGCCGGACAAACCTAAAGGAAGAGGAAAGCAGATGCAGTTTTCCCCGGTAAAAGAAACAGCGCTGAAGTATCAGATCCCTGTTTTTCAGCCGAAAAAGATACGGGATAAGGAATGTGTGGAGGAACTAAGAAAGTACAATGCGGATGTGATGGTCGTGATCGCCTTTGGACAGATACTGCCCAAAGAAATCTTAACACTTACTCCATATGGATGTATCAATGTCCATGCTTCTTTGCTGCCCAAATACAGAGGGGCTGCGCCAATCCAGTGGGCCATCATAAACGGAGAACAAGTGACGGGCGTGACGACGATGCAGATGGATGAAGGATTGGATACCGGAGATATGATCTTAAAAACGCAGGTGCCTATCGAAGAAGAAGAGACAGGAGAAAGCCTGCATGATAAACTTGCCTCTGCGGGAGCGCGGCTTTGTGTAGAGACGCTCAAGAAAATAGAAGAAGGGACCGCTGTATTTCAAAAGCAGGGCGACAGCCCGACAGCCTATGCCAAGATGCTGGATAAGAAAATGGGAAATATTGATTGGAGCCAGTCAGCCGTTGTCATTGAACGATTGATACGGGGACTAAATTCCTGGCCCAGCGCCTATACCCATTGGGACCAAAAGGTGATCAAGATCTGGAAGGCAAAAGCAGATCCCGCAGAAGCATCCGGGGAAAGCAAGACAGCGCCCGGAACCGTGACAGCGGTAAAAAAAGACAGTATCTGTGTACAGACGGGGGATGGCGTTCTTTCTATTTATGAACTGCAGATTCCGGGAAAAAAGAGAATGGAGACAGCAGCTTTTTTGAGGGGATATAAAGTAGAGACAGGAACAGTATTTACCAGTGCGGGCTTTTGAGGAGCCTTCTGTATCCTGCGATCTTAAGGAGGTTATGCTATGTTTTATGGATATTATCTGGATCCTACGTATATATTAGTGGTAATCGGAGCGCTCATCTGTATGGTCGCTTCTTCGAGGGTGAATCGGGTATATGCAAAGTATTCTCGTATGCAAAGCCATACAGGAATGACAGGGAAAGAGGCGGCAGAACGGATCTTGCGCATGAATGGCATATATGATGTAACGGTACGCCATATACCGGGGAATCTGACAGATCATTATGATCCGCGCAATAAGACGCTGGGACTTTCTGACGCAACTTACCACTCCTCTTCTGTGGCAGCTATCGGTGTGGCGGCACATGAGTGCGGGCATGCGCTACAGCATGCGGTCGGATATGCGCCGCTTAAGATCAGAGGGTCTCTTGTGCCTGTCGCAAATATCGGCTCTATGGCCGCATGGCCTTTGATCTTGATCGGACTTTTTATGAATGGAAGTATGTCGTCCGTTTTGATCAATCTGGGGATTTATCTTTTCTCGGCGGCTGTGTTGTTTCAGCTTGTGACGCTGCCGGTCGAGTTCAATGCTTCCGGCAGAGCAGTGAGAGTATTGGAAACTTCCGGTATGTTGTATCCGCAGGAGGCAGAAGCGACGAAGAAAGTGTTAAGAGCGGCTGCCCTTACCTATGTGGCGAGCGCAGCGGCAATGATCCTGCAGCTTTTGCGGCTGCTGATCCTGACAGGAGGAAGAAGAGACAATGACTAAGCCGGTAAGTGAGAGGGAACTGGTACTGGCGATTCTCTTAGAAGTTTTGGAGAAAGGGCAGTACAGCCATATCGTTCTTTCGAGAACATTGGAAAAATACCAGTACCTGGAGAAAAAAGAACGTGCTTTTATTACCCGTGTCACGGAAGGCACACTGGAACATCTGATCGAGATTGATTATATACTGGATTATTTTTCAAAAGTAAAAGTAAAGAAAATGAAGCCTGTCATCCGTGGTATTTTAAGAAGCGCAGTCTATCAGCTGAAATATATGGATAGTATACCAGACCCGGCAGTCTGCAACGAGGCGGTCAAGCTGGCGGTGAAGAAGGGCTTTGCAAATCTAAAAGGTTTTGTAAACGGCGTGCTTAGAAATGTGGCTAGAAACCTGGAGCAGGTCGAATATCCAGAAGAAGAAAGAAAAGCTTTGTCGGTGAAATATTCTATGCCGGAATGGATCTTAGAAATGTGGGAGCGGGATATGCCCTTCTCTGTCATAGAAAAAATAGCCGCTTCTTTTCAGCAGGAGATCCCGGTTACGATCCGCTGCAATCAGGAGAAGACGTCGCCGGAACAATTGAAAGCAGCGTTGGAAGCGGAGGGGGTCACGGTCGAAGAACATCCTTATCTGCCCTCTGCATTCCGCATATCCGGGTATGACTATCTGAAGAATCTGTTGTGCTTTCGTAAAGGTTGGTTTGTCGTACAGGATATCAGTTCGATGCTGGCTGTAGAAGCAGCGCAGGTAAAGGAAAACGACCAGGTGCTGGATGTCTGCGCGGCTCCCGGCGGCAAGGCGCTTTACCTGGCGGAAAAGCTAAAAGGGACAGGCATGGTAGAGGCGAGAGACCTGACTATGTATAAGACAGGGTTGATCGAGGAGAACATTGCGCGTACGGGATTTCAAAATATAAAAGCCGTCTGCAAAGACGCTGCGGTATTGGATGAAGAAACAATAGGCAGCGCGGATATTGTACTTGCCGATCTGCCTTGCTCCGGTCTGGGAGTGCTGGGGAAAAAGACGGATTTGAAATATAAAGTGTCTCCCGCAGGGATGAAAGAACTGGTCCTTTTACAGCGAAGGATATTGCATACAGTACAAAATTACGTGAAGCCAGGGGGCACTCTTTTATACAGCACGTGTACGATACATAAGGAAGAAAATGAAGAAAATGTCCACTGGTTTTTAAAAGAACATCCGGCGTTTGTTTTAGAAGATATACGAAAAGACCTGTGCTTGGAACTGCAAAGCAGCGTAAATGAAGAAGGATGGCTGCAGCTTCTTCCGGGGATCCACGACAGCGACGGTTTTTTTATCGCCAGATTAAGGCGCAGACAGGAAAGTGACAAGATATGAAAAAAGATATTGGCGCATATACATATGAACAATTGCAAAAAGAAATAGAAATGCTTGGAGAAAAAACATTTCGCGCAAAGCAGGTCTATGAATGGATCCATGTGAAATTGGCTTCTTCTTTTGAAGAAATGACCAATGTATCGAAAGAACTGCGGAAGAAATTGGACGATCACTATATCATACTGCCTGTTCGGGAAGTAGAAAGACAAGTATCAAAGCTGGACGGAACAAATAAATTTCTATTTGAACTGTATGATGGCAATATGGTGGAGAGTGTGCTGATGCGGTATAAACATGGCAATTCGGTCTGTATTTCTTCTCAGGTCGGATGCCGGATGGGATGCCGTTTTTGCGCATCCACGATCGGTGGACTCGTGCGGAATCTTTCCCCTTCTGAGATGCTGGGACAGATCTATCAGATCCAGAAGATCACAAAGGAACGAGTATCCAATGTAGTTGTGATGGGAACCGGAGAACCACTTGATAATTATGACAGTCTTCTGCGCTTTATCCGCCTTCTGACAGACGAGCACGGCCTGCATATCAGCCAGAGAAATGTGACGGTATCTACCTGTGGACTGGTACCGCAGATCCTGCGTCTGGCGCAGGAAGAACTGCAGATCACACTGGCACTGTCTCTGCATGGTTCTACACAGGAGAAGCGAAAGAAGCTTATGCCTGTGGCAAATAAATATGATCTGGAAGAAGTACTGCATGCCTGTGATCTGTATTTTGAGAAAACCGGCAGAAGAATGACATTTGAATACAGCCTGGTACATGAGGTCAATGATACAAAAGAAGATGCAGAAGAATTGATCGAGATCTTACAGCACAGAAACTGTCATTTGAATCTGATCCCTGTAAATCCGATCCGCGAACGAAAATTTAAACGACCGGACAGTAAAAATACCTTGAATTTCAAAAATAAACTTGAAAAAAATGGGATAAATGTTACTATAAGAAGGGAAATGGGCGCAGATATTGATGGAGCGTGCGGACAGCTCCGCAGGCGCAGGCAGAATGATTAAAGGAGAAGAGTGTATGAAGACATTTTCCATTACTGACGTAGGAATGGTAAGACAGGTAAATCAAGATTATGTCTATACGGCAGACAAACCGCTTGGAACCCTGGAAAATTTATTTGTAGTGGCAGACGGAATGGGCGGACACCAGGCAGGGGACTACGCCTCCAAGTATACGGTAGAAGTTTTGCAGAGGGAATTAAAGCAAAGCGAAGAGGAAGATGTAGAAAAAGCTCTTGTGCAGGCAATCAAGAAGGCGAACAAAGAGATTATAAAAAAAGCCTCGTCGGATACACATCTTAAAGGAATGGGAACAACAGTTGTGGCGGCGACGATAGAAGGACAGATGATGTATTTTGCCAATGTCGGTGACAGCCGTCTATATCTGATCAACCAGGGAATACAGCAGCTGACGAAAGACCACTCACTGGTGGAGGAGATGGTGCGTCTCGGAGGGATCAAACCGGAGGAGGCAAAACATCATCCGGATAAGAATATTATCACAAGAGCCATCGGCGCAAAGGCAGATGTAGAAGTGGATTTTTATGAGCACCGTTTGAAAAAGGGAGACATCATTTTGATGTGTACAGACGGGCTGAACAATATGGTAGAAGATGAGGAAATCTTCCATATCGTACAGGGGGGAAGAGATATCGTAGAAGCGGCACAATCCTTGGTAGAAGCTGCAAAAGAAAACGGCGGTACTGACAATATTGGAGTCGTATTGGTGGAACCGTTCGCAGATGAGGTGAGTATATGATCAAAGAAGGAGTATTTTTAGGAAAACGGTATGAAATACTGGGCCGCATTGGTTCCGGCGGAATGGCAGATGTATATAAGGGGAAAGACCATAAGCTGAATCGTTATGTGGCGATCAAAGTGCTGAAAAGTGATTTCCGGACAGACGAGGTGTTTATCCAGAAATTTTTAAGTGAAGCGCAGGCTGCGGCGGGGCTGATGCACCCAAACGTAGTCAATGTGTATGACGTAGGGCAGGATAGAGGCCTCTACTATATGGTCATGGAATTGGTAGAGGGGATCACGCTGAAAGAGTATATAGAAAAGAAAGGAAAACTGTCAGCAAAGGAAGCCATCAGTATTTCCATCCAGATGGTGACAGGTATCCAGGCAGCTCATAACCAGCATATCGTTCACAGAGACATTAAACCCCAGAATATCATTATTTCCAAGGATGGAAAAGTAAAAGTAACAGATTTCGGTATCGCCAGAGCGACGACTTCTACGAATACGATCAGTGCCAGTGTGATGGGCTCTGTACACTATACATCTCCTGAACAGGCGCGGGGCGGCATCGTAGATGAGAAAAGCGATATTTACTCCGCAGGTATCACTATGTATGAGATGGTCACAGGACATGTGCCTTTCGACGGGGATTCTACCGTGTCTGTTGCGATCAAGCATTTGCAGGAGGAAGTGCCTTCTCCGGCAGAAGAAGTACCGGATCTTCCCTATAGTCTGGAATGTATCATATTGAAATGTACCCAGAAGAATCCAAGCGCCAGATACTTAAGCTGTGAAGACCTGATTTTAGATCTAAAACGTTCGTTAGTAGATCCGGAGGGAGATTTTGTTGTTTCCGGCGTCTACGGGAATACAGGAGATCGGACGGTTGTCATGTCTACGGAGGAGTTGGATCGCTTGCAGAAAGAGCGGTATGATGAAGAAGACGATTATGACGGCGAGTATGATGAGGATGAGGAAGACGAGTACGAGGACGATAGATATACAAAAAACCGCAAAAAAAATGCAGTGGATCCGCATACAAAGAAGATCATGAAGATCTTGATGATCGTAGCTGCTGCGGTGATCGCGCTGGCGGTCATTTTTATGGTGGCAAATGCGGCGGGGCTGTTTAAAGGAGGCGCCGGTACGACGCAGACGGCTTCCTCAAAAGTGACGGTACCAGACGTGACAGGAATGACGGAAAAAGAGGCACAGGAAGCGCTGAATAAAAAGAAACTGGGAATGGTTGTCTCTGAGAGAAAAGAGTCAGATAAATATGATAAAGGTGAGATCATCAGTCAGGATCCGGGCAAAGGGAAAAAAGTGGCAAAGAATACGGAAATAAAAGTCGTTGTCAGTACAGGGAAGAAGGCAGAAACAGTAGCTGTGCCCGATGTAGCCGGACAGGACGAAGACAAAGCACAGAAAGCTTTGGAAAAGGCCAATCTTGTAGTGATTTCAGAAGGACAGTATGATGACAGCATAGAAGAAGGAAAGGTCATTTCCACAGACCCGGCAGCAGGAACAGAAGTAAAAGAAGGCTCCACGGTAAAAATGTATGTAAGTCTTGGAGCAGAACCGGCGGTTGTGCCAAACATCGTGGGAATGTGGTCGGAAGACGCGGCGAATGCCTTGTATAATGCCGGTTTAAATCCCGGAAATGTAACGGAAGAATACAGTGATAAGTATGAAGCAGGCATCGTCATCTCTCAGAAAACAAAGGCGGATAAAAAAGTGGATAAAGGTTCTTCTGTAGATTATGTCATTAGCAAAGGACCGCAGACGAAGAAGGTATCGGTGCCTTCTCTTTCCGGATATTCCCAGGCACAGGCAGAGCAGATGTTGATAAATGCGGGATTGAACGTAGGTCAGATTACCTATGAGGACAGTAAAGATTTCGCCCAGGGACTTGTTATCCGTCAGTCTATCAGCGGCAGTGTAGACGAAGGAACTTATGTAGACTTTGTAGTGAGCAATGGTTCCGGACAGATCGATCAAGGAACAGACGGCGAGGATCAGGAAGAAGGCCTTTTGGAATGACAGCGGGAAAAAATAGATGATACAGGGAAAGATAATCAAAGGGATAGCCGGATTCTACTACGTTGATGTAGTAGGATCCGGTGTTTATGAGTGTAAAGCAAAAGGAATTTTCAGAAAAGAAAAAAAGAAGCCTCTTGTAGGGGATGAAGTTAAGATCGAAGTGCTGGATGCTATAAAAAAAGAAGGCAATATTGTCGAAATCCTGCCGCGCAGGAATGAGCTGATACGTCCGGCAGTATCCAATATAGATCAGGCATTGGTCGTATTTGCCGTGACAGATCCAAGTCCGCATTTCAATCTGCTGGATCGTTTTTTAGTTACGATGGATCTAAAAGACATCCCCGTGATACTTTGTTTTAATAAAAGGGATATTGCGCAGGACAGAGAGACTGCAGAACTAAAAGAAGTATATGAGGCATGCGGGTATCCTGTTTTATTTACAAGCGCCAAAGAAAAAGAAAATATAGGACAGCTAAAGCGGCTTTTAAAGGGAAAGACAACAGCAGTAGCAGGCCCTTCCGGTGTGGGAAAATCTTCTTTAATCAACTTGGTACAGTCTGCAGTGGAAATGGAGACGGGCAGTATCAGCCGGAAAATTGCAAGAGGAAAGCATACGACGAGACATTCAGAGCTGCTCGTGATAGAAGAAGGATCTTATATTATGGATACGCCGGGCTTTAGTTCTTTATATATCAGCGAAATAGACAAAGAAGAGTTGAAGTACTGTTTCCGGGAATTTGCGCAGTATGAAGGAACGTGTAAGTTCCACGGCTGTTCACATATCCATGAGCCGGGCTGTGCGGTCAAGCAGGCGGTCGAAGAAAGGAAGATACACAAAATACGATATAAGGATTATACAGATATGTATCAGGAACTGAAAGAGAAAGAGAGGTATTAAAAATGAAAAGAATATTGGCGCCATCCATATTGTCAGCAGATTTTAAAGTATTGGGCGAACAGTTGCAGGCAACTGCCGCCGGTGGGGCGGAGTATATCCATTTTGATGTGATGGATGGAGACTTTGTGCCGAGCATTTCTTTTGGGATGCCTGTGCTGTCCTCTATTCAAGGAGTCACTTCACAAGTGATGGATGTGCATTTGATGGTGACAGAGCCGATTCGATATGTAAAGGCATTTAAGGAAGCTGGCGCAGATTTTTTGACAGTGCATTATGAAGCGTGTGAAGATCTGCATAAGACATTATATGAGATTCATGAGTGCGGTCTGAAAGCCGGTATTTCCATCAAGCCAAATACACCGGTACGTATGCTGGAACCATTTTTGAAAGAAGCAGAGATGTTCTTGATCATGTCTGTAGAACCCGGTTTTGGCGGACAGGCTTTTATTCCGGAGTCTCTGCATAAGATAAAGGAATTAAGGTCTTTATTGGATGAAAGAGATTTGTCTGCGGATATTGAGGTGGATGGTGGGATCTACCATCAGAACGTAGGAGAGGTTTTGAAAGCAGGTGCCAATGTGATCGTGTCAGGTTCCGGTGTATTCAAGGGAAATATTACGGAAAATACAGAGAAGTTTATGGAGATATTAAAGAAATATGAGTAAGCATACAGTCATCGTAAGCGGGGGGATGATAGAGGAAGAGTTCGCTTTATCCGTTCTGCAGAATGAAGAGACAGAGTTCATCATTGGGGTGGATAAAGGTCTTGACTTTTTATATGCACATAAGATCTGTCCGGATTATATAGTGGGAGATTTTGACAGTGCGCCTTCCGGTGTTGTGAAATATTACAAAGAACAGACCAATGTTCCGATCCGGGAATTTAATCCGGTGAAGGATGCGTCTGATACAGAGATCGCGCTGCGGCTTTGTCTGGATCTGCACAGGAAAGAGATTATCATACTAGGCGGAACCGGCACAAGGATTGATCATATATGGGCTAATGTCCAGAGCCTAAAGATTGCTTTGGACGCAGGAGCAGACGCCAGGATCCTGGACAGCCATAATCAGATACGGCTTTTAAAAGATAAGGTCTGTCTAAAAAAAGAAGAAGCGTTCGGGCCCTATTTTTCTGTGTTTTCTCTGGGCGGAACCATAGAGGGCGTCAATATCGTGGGCGCAAAATATCCCCTTGCAGACCATACCCTTTTGCCCTATGACAGCCTCTGTGTGAGCAATGAGTTTGAGGCGGACGAAGTAGAGATTTCCTTTGTCTATGGGACGTTGATCTTGATGGAGACAAAAGACTGACCGGATCATTTGAGATAGAAAGGGGGAAACAGGATGCGTAAATATGTTTATCTTCTTTTAGTATCGATGCTTATTTTGATTAGCGGATGCAGTGGGCAAAAAGAAGCGGAAGCTGATAAAAAAGAGAAAACTGTCCAGTCTGAAACAAAAGAAAAATCTGTGAAGAACGAGAAGAATAAGAAGGAGAACAAGAAGAAGCCTGCGGTATCAGCAACGGAAACCAAAGAAGAACCGTGGACGCCGATCACAGATCCAGCAAATGCGCCGGAAGATTGGAAAAATCAGCAGGAACCGCCCTATTGTTTGGGGTGTGGCAGGAAAAAGGAGGAAGTGTCTATCTCACGAGATGGGTATTGCGGTGAATGTTTTACAAAATATTATGAACCTACTTTGCCTCATTGCGATACTTGCGGCGGCTGCCTGTATGGAGGCGGATATATAGGAAATCGACATCCTGAGTGCTATCACTGCGATTATTGCGGAGGAGAGTGGAATGAAAACTATGGAGACCATTGGGACAGCTCTTATGGTTTCGCATGCTGTGAATGTTATATAGAACAGATCGTCGGCTGCTCACAGTGCGGATACAGAGGAGATATGTCTATGTGGGAATCCGGAATGTGCGATGCTTGTCTGCAGCAATGGGAACAAAATGAAAGCCAGGTATATTGTTCTTACTGCGGACAGCCGACGAACGATCCGGATCCGCAATATGGATTATGCCCGGCTTGTCTGCAGATGAAAAATGAAATTGAAAGTTATCCATGGTGAGCTGAAAAACATTGCACTTGGGCTAAAAGTAATAGAAAATAAGTGAAAGATTTTAAACCCAAAGGGAGCATTAGCTCCCTTATTTTCATATAAGAAGAAATATCCTTTTTATGAAAAGCGGCTCTTACAATTGAAGAGGCGGCTGCGTATAGTGATATAAGAGGCGGGAGATGGGAGATGGGATAGAAATTGAATATTCACAAAGATAAAACGGTATGGTATAATACAAGATACTGTATTAGGGCTTCTTTGGATTGGAATAAAGAAGAAAATCTATGCGTGTATTGAGACATACATTCGCTGCTAGAGCGATAGAGGGAGGAATAAGGCAGAAAACATTACAAGTCATTTTAGGGTATTCAAACGTTGGTATCACCAGGAACTTATAGGTGCATGTCACAGAAGACGAAAAAATGAAAGAAATGGAAAAGATAGAAAAACATTAAAAATTGTATAGTAAATTGTGTAGTAAAAACATAAAGAAAGGCGAAAACCCGCAAAATTACAGGGTTTTCAGACAGGTGAAGATAAAAATGAAATTAGGAATTGTCGGACTTCCAAATGTAGGAAAAAGCACATTGTTTAATTCGCTGACAAAGGCAGGAGCAGAATCTGCGAACTATCCATTTTGTACGATCGATCCCAATGTAGGTGTCGTAACCGTACCGGATAAGCGTCTGGATGTATTAGGAGAAATGTATCACACAAAGAAGATCATCCCTGCCGCGATAGAATTTGTCGATATTGCAGGATTAGTAAAGGGCGCTTCCAAGGGAGAAGGGTTGGGAAATCAGTTCCTGGCAAACATTCGGGAAGTAGATGCGATCGTGCATGTGGTAAGATGTTTTGAGGACAGCAATATCGTGCATGTAGACGGAAGTATCGACCCTCTGCGTGATATAGAAACGATTAATTTAGAACTGATTTTTTCGGATCTGGAAATTTTGGAAAGAAGAATTGCAAAGACAGTGAAGCTGTCCAGAAATGATAAGACAGCGGCAAAAGAATTGGAATTGCTGAATCGCTTGAAAGCACATTTGGAAGAAAATCAGCTGGCGAAAAGTTTTGTGACAGAAGATGAAGACGAACAAAACTGGATGGCAGGTTATAATCTGCTGACTGCTAAACCGGTTATTTTTGCGGCAAATGTAACTGAAGAAGATCTGGCAGATGACGGAGCGGGCAATACAGGAGTCCAGGCAGTCCGTGAGTACGCAAAACAGGAACAATGTGAAGTGTTCGTTGTATGTGCGCAGATCGAGCAGGAGATCGCGGAACTGGATGAGGAAGAAAAGAAAATGTTCCTGGAAGATCTGGGGTTAGAAGAATCCGGATTGGAAAAACTGATCAAAGCAAGTTACCATCTTCTGGGGCTTATCAGCTATCTGACAGCAGGAGAGCCGGAAGTACGCGCGTGGACGATAACAAAAGGCATGAAAGCTCCGCAGGCAGCAGGAAAGATCCATACGGATTTTGAAAGAGGCTTTATCCGGGCAGAAGTGTTAAGTTATGATGATCTGATGGCATGCGGGACTTATGCCGCCGCCCGTGAAAAAGGGCTTGTCAGGCTGGAAGGCAAAGAGTATGTAGTGCAGGATGGAGATATCATGTTGTTTAGATTTAATGTATAGCATGGATCCTGCTATGTTTTGAAGCGTCGGGATAGTCGTGAAACAGCTGTGTAAGAGATAATAAGTAATTTACGAAGGGTACGGCTAAAGGAACACAGGGACAATGCGGAAGGGAGCAAAGATATGCATTATGACATCAGTTTTCCACATCTGGGTATCTATTTGGAGCATGTGGGAAAGAGCATACGTATTTTCGGTTTTGAAATCGCGTACTATGGCATCATAATAGGAAGTGCTATTTTATTAGGATTTTTGATTGCTACTTCCGAGGCGAAGAGAACGAGACAGGATCCGGAAGATTACCTAGATATGGGAATCATTGGCGTGATAGCCGGGATAGCAGGCGCAAGGATTTATTATGTGATCTTTTCTTGGGATATGTACAAGGATAATCTTCTGGATATTTTTAATCTGCGGGAAGGCGGACTCGCTATTTATGGAGGCATCATTGCAGCTGTGATCAGTGTTCTTGTGTTGGCAAGGATCAAACATTTGTCTGCGCCGCAGATTTTTGATACGGTTGCAATGGCACTATTAAACGGACAGATGCTTGGAAGATGGGGGAATTTTTTCAATCGGGAAGCATTTGGCGGATATACGGACAGCCTGTTTGCCATGCGGCTGCCGCTGGATGCAGTACGATCTTCTGATGTGACTGAGCAGATGCGCCAGCATATACAGAGGATAGATGGTGTCAGCTATATTCAGGTGCACCCAACCTTTCTCTATGAATCTTTCTGGTGTATGATCGTCTTGATCCTTCTGTTCGTTTACCGCAGACATAAAAAGTATGAAGGCGAGCTGTTTTTGTTATATCTGTTCGGTTATGGTTTGGGCAGAGTGTGGATAGAAGGATTAAGGACGGACCAACTCTTGCTTCCGGGAGTCGGTATCGCCGTATCCCAGCTTCTTGCAGGCGTGATCGTGGTTGGAACAGGCGCAGCATTGCTTTATCTGCGAAAGAATCATAAGAAAATACCTCTGTTAAAAATCGGGAGAAAATACGAGCCTATGCCGGATAAGATAGAAGGGAAAAAACCTCCGAAGGCAAAAGAACGGATTTTCAAATTTAAACGGAAATAATGGAAAAGAAGATTTTTAAAAAACCGAGAAAGGAGTAAAAAGATGTTTTGTGAAAATTGCGGACACAAGGTAGAAGAGGGAGAACAGTTTTGTCCAAATTGCGGGCAGCGGGTAGAGACAGAGGAAGCGACAGAAAAAGTGATAGAAAAAGCGATAGAAAAAGCACCTGCGGTAAAGAGAAAAGGGAAAGGTAAAATCATTGCGGTCTGGACAGCGCTGATATGTATCATCCTCATATTAGCGGCAGCGGCTACAATTTTTTTTGTGAAAAAGAGCGAAGGAGAAAAGCAGGCGGAGCTTAAAAAGCAGGAAGAGCAAAAAGAAACGTCAAAGAGAAGGAAAGATACCAAAAGAGCGGAAGACAACAAAAAGGAGGAAGATATCCAAAAGAAAGAAGAACAGGAGGAACAAAACAATCAGTCCGAATCTGAAAAAACACAGGAAAAAGAACTTCCTGAAGCAGAGCCTGCCGGCACACCGACAGGGCTGACTCATGCAGGAAGCGAGATTTATATGGTAGATTTTACAGTTTCTGCATCTTCTGTTCTAGAAGAAACAGGTTATAACTATGGGACGCAAAATCTGACGGATGTGGATTGGGCGACTTGCTGGGCAGATGGAGCAGCTGGAAATGGTGTAAATGAAAGTATTTTATTTACGAGTGCCCAGAAACAGACAGTCAGAGGACTTGCCTTTCTTCCGGGTATATATACCAGTGAGGAATTATACTGGAAAAACGGAGCGCCGGAAGCGCTGCATATAGAATATGGTGATGAGGCTATGGATTATTCTTATACAGATAAGGGGAGCGCTTTTATCACTGGGAATGCTTTCGATGGGATGATATACATTGATTTTGGCAAAGAGGTGAAGATCAGTGAGTGTAAAGTGACGATCACCGGGGTAAGAGACGGA
Organism: Mediterraneibacter massiliensis; assembly: GCF_001487105.1. Classification (GTDB taxonomy): domain Bacteria; phylum Bacillota; class Clostridia; order Lachnospirales; family Lachnospiraceae; genus Mediterraneibacter; species Mediterraneibacter massiliensis. Next base: position 127,679 of record NZ_LN912999.1, read on the forward strand.
AATAAATATGACGACTGCTGTATTACTGAAATGTTTCTGTATCGGTAGGAAAATAAAAGAAGAAGCGCTCGGAGGAAGACAGAAATGTACACGAAAATAAACAAAAAATAGAGTGTGTTCTATAGACTTTTGTCACTTTTCGGGATATAATTACAATACATGTGAAAATATTAACTTTACAATGTAAATTATAAGGAGGAACAACAAAATGGCAAGAAAAATGAAGACCATGGATGGTAATCAGGCTGCCGCTCACGTTTCCTATGCGTACACAGAAGTTGCAGCGATCTACCCGATCACACCATCATCTGTAATGCCAGAACACATTGACGAATGGGCTACTGAAGGCAGAGAAAATATCTTCGGACAGACTGTAGAAGTAACGGAAATGCAGTCCGAGGCAGGTGCTGCAGGTGCTGTGCACGGTTCTTTATCAGCAGGAGCTCTGACAACAACATTTACAGCTTCACAGGGATTACTTCTGATGATCCCAAACTTATATAAAGTAGCAGGAGAACAGCTTCCGGGCGTATTCAACGTATCCGCACGTGCGCTCGCAAGTCATGCGCTGTCTATTTTCGGAGATCACTCCGATGTGTATGCCTGCCGTCAGACAGGCGCTGCAATGCTGTGTGAATCCAGCGTACAGGAGGTTATGGATTTAACACCGGTTGCACATTGTGCAGCATTGGAAGGAAAGCTGCCGTTCATCAACTTCTTTGATGGTTTCAGAACATCACATGAGATCCAGAAGATCGAGACATGGGATTATGAAGACTTAAAAGACATTGTAAATATGGATGCAATCGATGAGTTCCGCGCGCATGCGTTGAATCCAAATCATCCATGTCAGAGAGGTTCTGCACAGAACCCGGATATTTTCTTCCAGGCAAGAGAGGCGTGCAACCCATATTATGATGCAATGCCGGCAATCGTGCAGAAATACATGGACAAAGTAAATGAGAAGATCGGAACAGATTATAAACTGTTTAACTACTACGGAGCAGCAGATGCAGAGCATGTGATCATCGCAATGGGTTCTGTATGTGATACGATCGAAGAGACGATCGATTACCTGACAGCAGCAGGCGAGAAAGTCGGCGTTGTGAAGGTACGTCTGTACAGACCATTCAGCGCAGAAGCTCTGATTGCCGCAATTCCGGATTCCGTGAAGAAGATTTCTGTTCTTGACAGAACAAAAGAACCGGGAGCACTTGGCGAACCATTATATCTGGATGTTGTCGCAGCGCTCAAAGGCACAAAATTCGACGGAGTGCCTGTATATACAGGACGTTACGGACTGGGTTCCAAAGATACGACACCGGCACAGATCGTAGCTGTATATCATAATGATGAGAAACAGAAATTCACGATCGGTATTGTAGATGATGTGACAAACCTGTCTCTGAAAGCAGACGAGCCTCTCGTTACAACACCGGAAGGAACGATCAACTGTAAGTTCTGGGGATTGGGAGCAGACGGAACTGTCGGAGCGAACAAGAACTCCATCAAGATCATCGGTGACAATACAGACATGTACGCACAGGCATATTTTGATTATGACTCTAAGAAGTCTGGCGGTGTTACAATGTCTCACCTGCGTTTCGGTAAGCTGCCGATCAAATCCACATATTTGATCCACCAGGCAAACTTTGTAGCATGTCACAATCCATCTTATGTGGACAAGTACAACATGGTACAGGAACTGGTTGACGGCGGTACATTCCTTTTGAACTGCCCATGGGATATGGAAGGTCTGGAGAAACATCTGCCGGGACAGGTAAAGGCATATATTGCAAAACATAATATCAAATTCTATACGATCGACGGTATCAAGATCGGTAAAGAGATCGGACTTGGCGGACGTATCAATACAGTCCTGCAGTCTGCATTCTTCAAGCTTGCAGCGATCATTCCGGAAGAAGAAGCAATCGATCTGATGAAGAAGGCTGCAAAAGCTACTTACGGAAGAAAAGGCGATAAGATTGTACAGATGAACTATGACGCGATCGACGCAGGCGCAAAACAAGTCGTAGAAGTATCCGTTCCGAAAAGCTGGAAAGATGCGGCAGACGAAGGCCTTGCAACACCTCATGTAGATGAGAGTGGAAGAAAAGACGTTGTAGATTTCGTTAAGAATATCCAGGCAAAAGTAAACTCTCAGGAAGGAAATACACTGCCTGTATCTGCATTCAACGATTATGTAGATGGTTCTACACCTTCCGGTTCTTCTGCGTATGAGAAGCGTGGTATCGCTGTAGATATCCCAGTTTGGAAACCAGAGAACTGTATCCAGTGTAACCGCTGTGCGTATGTATGTCCGCACGCAGTTATCCGTCCGGTTGCGCTGACGGAAGAAGAACTTGCAAATGCTCCAGAAGGAATGGAAGCAATCGATATGATCGGTATGCCGGGTATGAAATTCTCCATCACGGTATCTGCCTATGATTGTACAGGATGTGGTTCCTGTGCGAATGTATGTCCGGGCAAGAAGGGCGAAAAAGCGCTTGTTATGGGCAATTTGGAAGCAAATGCCGGCAAACAGGATTTCTTCAACTATGGACGCGAGATTCCGGTAAAACCAGAAGTTGTTACGAAGTTTAAAGAGACAACTGTAAAGGGAAGTCAGTTCAAACAGCCGCTGCTCGAATTCTCAGGAGCATGTGCAGGCTGTGGTGAGACACCTTATGCAAAACTGATCACACAGCTGTTTGGTGACAGAATGTACATCGCAAATGCGACAGGATGTTCTTCTATTTGGGGTAACTCTTCACCGTCCACACCATATACGGTAACTCCGGAAGGAAAAGGACCGGCTTGGTGTAATTCCCTGTTTGAAGACAATGCTGAGTTTGGATATGGTATGCTGCTTGCGCAGAATACAATCCGTGCAAGACTGAAAGGCAAAGTTGAAAAACTGGCTGAAACAGCAGAAAACGAGGATGTAAAAGCAGCCGCACAGGAATACCTAGATACATTTGCATGCGGAGCAACAAACGGCACAGCAACAGATAAATTGGTAGCTGCACTGGAAAACTGCGGATGCGACAGAGAAGAAAAGGCAGAATTGCTGAAGAATAAAGATTTCCTTTCCAAGAAATCTCAGTGGATCTTCGGTGGAGACGGATGGGCTTATGATATTGGATTCGGTGGTGTTGACCATGTACTTGCAAGCGGCAAAGACATCAATATCATGGTATTTGATACAGAAGTTTATTCCAACACAGGCGGACAGTCTTCTAAGGCTACAAAGACAGGCGCTACTGCACAGTTCGCAGCAGGCGGAAAAGAGACAAAGAAAAAAGACCTTGCGGGTATCGCAATGAGCTATGGCTATGTATACGTAGCGCAGATCGCTATGGGCGCTGACTTCAATCAGACAGTGAAGGCGATCGCAGAGGCGGAAGCTTATCCAGGACCATCTCTGATCATTGCATATGCTCCATGTATCAACCATGGTATCAAGAAGGGCATGAGCAAAGCGCAGACAGAAGAACAGCTTGCAGTAGAATGTGGATACTGGAATAACTTCCGGTTCAATCCAGCTGCTGAAGGCAATAAGTTCTTCCTTGACAGTAAAGAACCAAAACAGGAAGAATACCAGGCATTCCTTGACGGAGAAGTTCGTTACAATGCGCTGAAGAGAGCAAATCCGGAAAAAGCAGCAAAACTCTTCTCACAGAATGAGAAAGAAGCAATGGAAAGATATGCTTATCTGAAGAAACTGGTAACTCTGTACGGAGAAGAATAATTACAAAAGCTAGACGGTATCAAGACAGATATAGTCAGCGGCAACATAGGAATTCCCCAACTGTTCAGTGCAGTTGGGGAATTTTTATGTTGACAAGCTCTAACGCAAGTCGTTATACTAGATATATACGCCTAGTATACTAGTTTGTGAAAACTAGTGGTATACAATAAGGAAATGCGGATAAAAGTGAGATTCTTTTTATGTCTTGCTGGAATAATAGGAAAATAAAGGTTTGGTAAAGGTATGATCGTAAAGAAAAGATATGGACGGGAAACAGGAAGAGAATATGTACTGCGTATACTTAAGGAAAATATTGTCCTGTTGGAATTGGAACCAGGCAGCAGGATCAGTGAAAATGATCTGGCAGCAGAACTTGGTATTTCACGGACTCCAGTAAGGGAAGCATTGATCGAATTAAGTAAAAGTAAGATCGTCAAGATCTATCCCCAGAAAGGAAGTTATGTTTCACTGATCGATTGGGCCATGGTGGAAGAAGCACAGTTTATGCGTATCACCATGGAGAAAGCAGTTATTGTTCTGGCATGCCAGGGAATAGAAGAAAAAAAATTGTCGGTATTGGAAAAAAATGTAAAATTACAGCAGTTTTATCTTGATGATAATGAGCCGGGAGAACTCCTGGAATTGGATAACCAATTTCATAAAGAATTGTTTATAATGACAAATAAACCACATATTTATAAACTGATGAGTAATATGATGCTGCATTTTGACCGTTTGCGCGCCTTGCGTACGAAGACAGTAGATCAACAGTATGTGATAGACGATCATATGGAAATTTTGGATGCGATCCGTAAAAAGGATGTAGAAAGAGGAGTGTCTGTTATGGAACGTCATCTGACAAGACACAAGATTGACGAAGGGATCGTAGAGGAGAAATACCGGCAATATTTTGAGAAGGAATAAAAAGAGAAAAAATGTAGAAAAATTCTATCGGATTTTGAAAGTAAGCAGAGAAAATCCGATAGAATTTTTTTGTATAATATGACAGAAAATAGAAAGCAGTTTTTACATTTAAAAAGATAAAAATTGTGCAATATAGAGAAATAAAATATGAATCACAAAAGTATAGAAGAATTAGTTGACAAATATATAGGGGAAGGGTAAGATACTAGTATACAAGTGTGGAGCGTATTCCACAATAGTTTAAAGAGGAGGATTCAATTATGAAAAAAAGAAGCAGAGTATTGGCAGCCCTTCTGGCAGGAACCATGATCATGAGCCTGGCGGCATGTGGAAGCGCAGGTTCAGATGACAAGAAGGAGTCTGATGGCGGAAGCAAAGGTGGCTATAAGATCGGTCTGACAAACAGTTTTAATGGAAACTCTTACCGTCAGCAGATGGAAGCATATGCACAGGAAGCGGCAGATGAGCTGAAAGAATCTGGTGAGATTTCTGAATTTACGATCGTGGAGGCAAACAATGATGCTTCTAAGCAGGTACAGCAGATTGAAAACTTTATCTTGGAAGGTATGGATGCGATCATCATCGATCCGATTTCTGCTACAGCTCTGACAGGAGCCATCCAGGAAGCATCTGATGCAGGAATTCCGTGTATCATCATCAATGACGGACCGGTAGAATCTGACGCAGAACTTTGCTATCAGATCAATTTTGACACAGTTGACCAGATGGGAACTCTGACAGAATATGTGTGCGAGGCAATCGGCGGTAAAGGTAAGATCATCGAACTGAGAGGAACTGCTGGAGCAGAGTTTGATAATATTGCGCATGAAGGTGTTATGAAGACATTAGAGAATTACCCGGACATCGAGGTTGTCGCAGAGGTCTATACAGACTGGACAGGTTCTAAAGCGCAGTCAGAGTTGGCTTCTGTCCTTCCGACACTGGATCAGGTAGACGGAGTCGTGACACAGGGTGGAGATTCTTACGCAGCTGTACAGGCATTTGAAGCAGCTGGCATGGACCTTCCGGTCATTGGCGGAGACAACAGAGGGTATTTCCTGAAATGGTGGGCAAATGAAGCGCCGGAAGGATACGATACACTTTCTGTTTCTTCCAATCCATGGGATGGAGCGACAGGCGTATATGTAGCCTGTGATATCTTGAGCGGCGAATATGATATTCCAAATGAAATGATTCATCCGTTTGCGGTTGTGACAAAAGATCAGGTACAGGATTACAAAGACATGGGAGATGAGGAGATTGGAACTCCTACATACGACCGTGACTGGGTAAGAGAGAACTTATATAAATAGTAGGGAAACAGCCAGGCCGCAAAAGGCAGTACAAGGTCTGGCTGTTCTTATATTCAGAAAAGAGGGAGATACACATGAACGAACAGATTATACCTTTGATGCAGCAGGTGATGGACAGCGCCGATGTGATCGACTTAAGCTATACGATGGAGCCGGGGATGCCGGTCTGGCCTACTCATGCAAGATTTGGAGCGATTATTTATGAGACATATGATGAAGGAGCTGTTTCTCTGCATAGACAAATAAATTTCGGAGAACATACGGGAACTCACCTGGATGCGCCTAAACATTTTATAAAAGGCGGAGCATCTATCGAAGAAGTAGATGTCAGAACTGTCATTGGCAGAGGTGTGAAGATAGACGCCTCTTTTCTGGAGCCTTGCGGGGTATATACATTGGATATGCTTAAGAAGTTTGAAGAAGAAAACGGAGAAATCAAACAGGGAGACGTTATCCTTCTGCATTTCGGCTGGGAAGAAAAATACGGTACAGGAAAAGATGCAGAAGAATTTTTAAAAGATTGGCCAGGTCTGGGAGGGGATGCAGCACAGTATTTACTGGATAAAAAAGTAGCCTCTGTAGGTACAGATGCTCTTGCCTTAGATCCTTTTGGCAGTGAAACATATCCCTGTCATTATATTCTGCTCGGCAGCGGAGTGCCGATTATAGAGAATCTGACAAATTTGCGGAAACTTCCGGTATTTTCGTATGTGATAGGACTGGCGAATAAGATCAAAGACGGATCAGCCTCTCCGATAAGAGTGATCGCATTGACATAGAAATCAGAAAGGAGCTTAAAAGAGTGAAAAGAACAGAAACACAGACTCCTTACATAGAGTTATCGGGGATCGATAAATTTTTCGGCATTACAAAGGCATTGCAGAAGATTGATCTTCAGATATTCGCAGGAGAAGTAATCGGATTGGTCGGACCTAATGGGGCGGGAAAATCTACGATGATGAAAGTACTGACGGGAGTACTTCCGCCGACTGCGGGAAAAATCATAGTAGAAGAAAAAGAAATGACAAAATATACGACAAAAGAAGCGAAGGAGATTGGAATTTCCTGCGCATATCAGGATCTGTCGTTATGTACAAACTTGAGTGTTTATGAAAATTTTGCCATGCTGAATGTAGATCATGGCCTTGTGACAAAACCGGGCTGGAGGAAAAAAGCCAAAAAAGAGGCAAAAGATCTGCTGGAAAAATATTTCCCAGGCAATCACATCGATGTGATGAAATCTGTGGAACGCCTCACACTTGCGGAGAGACAGATTGTAGAGATTTGTAAGACACTGATGACAGACAACTTAAAAGTACTCGTTCTCGATGAGCCTACATCTGCCTTATCAACAGATAAAGCAGAGCAGCTTCATAAAGTAGTGGAAGAATTGAGCGAAAAAGGAACTGCAGTTATCTATATTTCACATAAGCTGGATGAAATACGGAAAGTGTCTGACCGGATCGTGATGATGAGAAATGGGATGAATTCCGGCGAATGCGACCCGGATGAGATCACAACAGAACAGCTTGTAGAAATGTTAGGCGGCGCAGGAACGAAAAAGGCGGCGGAAAAAGTTCTGTCAGAAGAAAGTGACCAGACATCGCAAGTAGCGGCACAGATAAAGGATTATACAGGGAAAGGCCTGTATAATATCAATATGCACGTGAACAGAGGCGAGATCGTGGGGATCTCCGGATTGGTAGGCTCTGGACAGACAGCTCTTTTAAATCTTTTGTATGATTCTAAAAAATATAAAGGAAAAGAGAAAAAAGGCGTCGTTTTGAATACCTCTGTTTCTTATGTAAGTGGAGACAGAGCGAAAGAAGGCGTTTTCCATCTGTGGGATATTTTTGACAATACGATCATCGGGAATTTGGATCAGGTAAAAACAGGCGTATTTCTGGATAAGAAGAAGTCAGAAGGCCTGGCGCAGACTTGGTATGACAAGCTGAAATTTAAGGCAGAAGGAATCCACAGTCCGATTATGTCTTTAAGCGGAGGAAATCAGCAAAAGGCGTTGATCGCCAGAGGAATTGCTTCTGGCGCTGAGCTGATCATTTTAAATGACCCGACGGCGGGCGTCGATATTGAGACAAAGCAGGAGATATATGGTCTTCTTGAAGAGGCGAAAAAAGCAGGTAAGGCAGTGATCCTCTATTCTACGGAAGATGCGGAGATCGAGATCTGTGACCGTGCGTACATTATGCATGAGGGAGAGATTACAGAAGAATTAAAGAAAGAAGAGATCACCGTTGCCAATATCGTAAAAGCTTCTTTTAAAGATGTAAAACATAAGAAAGTGACAGAAGAAAAGAAAGAAGGTATGGTACACAGGATTCTGACTTCTCGGGTATTGCTTCCGGTAGCTGCTATGATCATTATGATTCTTTTGAATGCTTCTATGAATCCAAGGATTCTTTCTTACATGGGAATGCGTATGTTGGTTTCCTCGGCAGTACCGCTTGTGTTTGCTGCTCTGGGACAGATGTTCATCGTCACAGCAGGCGATGTGGATATGGGAAATGGATACTCGATCGCGCTGGTCAATGTACTGGTCGGTATCATATTGACAGGAAACCCGTTGTTTGGAGTTATCAGTCTGCTTATTTTTATTGCGTCATATGCTTTGATGGGTGCACTGATCCATGTGCGCAATATTCCTGCAATCGTGGTTACTTTAGGCGCGCAGTTTGTATGGTGGGGCATTGCGCTTGTCATCGCACCGTCTCCTGGCGGGACTTGCCCAGAATGGTTACTTGCAATTTATAAATTTGAATTTCCTGTCATTCCAATGCCGATCGTACTTTGTGTACTTGCAGGCGTATTCTGCTGGTACGTATTGTTCCGTTCCAAATACGGCATGATTTTAAGAGGAATCGGAAATAATCCATTGGCAGTGGAACGTTCCGGATGGTCCTATCTGCAGGCAAAAATGACAAACTATGCACTGGCCGGTTTTATGGTCGTTTTAGCAGGTATGGCATACACAGCAGTCTGCATGGGCGCGGACGCAAATTCATCGGCAACATACTGTATGATGTCTATTGCGACGGTTATTCTCGGCGGCTGTGAGATGGCAGGCGGTATTGTAGCTCCGATCGGTGTTGTGTGCGGCGGGATCGCTATGTCATTTATCACAACGATTTTGACATCATTTAGGGTAGACTCGAATTACCAGACAGCAGTGACAGGCCTGATCCTGATCGTTGTATTGGCGATTAAACTGATCACCCATAAAAAGGAGGGAAAATAAAATGAAAAAAATAATGACGAAGTATGCATTTATATGGCCGCTTCTCGGCTCCGTCCTTTTATGGATCGCAATTTCAGTCGTATCTGGAAAATTCAGTGTCGGACAGATATTTTCCAGTGCAAAACTTTGCTCATTTGCCCTTCTTTTGGCATTGGGACAGATGATTGTCGTAACAAGCGGTGAAGGCGCGATCGATCTGTCACAGCAGTATATACTGACATTGGCAGCATACATATCTTGCGATCTGATGCAGTACAATGTTCTTGTCGGGATCGTGGCGGCAGTTGCTGTAGGAGCACTGTGTGGACTGGTAAATGGATTGATCAATATCTATCTGAAGGTTCCGGCAATGGTGACGACACTTGCCACAGGATACATTATTTTTACCATTGTACTTGTATTAGCGCCGGGCATGAAGACGCTGCCGGATAAAGGATTTGTAGATTTTATCAATCTGCATGCAGGTGGTTTTTCTATGCTGACGGTAATCTGTCTCGCAGTGGCAGTACTTCTGGCATTGCTCCTATATAAGACAAAATATGGAAAACAACTTCATGCAGTAGGACAGAAAAGAATTGCTGCAAAATATGCAGGGATCAATGTAAACAGGGTCGTTATCACAGCCTTTGTATTGGGCGGCGCGCTGTGCGGCCTTTCCGGTACACTGTGCGGCGCGTTTAATGGAGGCGCTTTCCAGGATATGGGAACGACGTATTTCCTGCCATCCATTGCAGCGGCATTTGTAGGAGGTACCGCTGCTTCCGGAGGAAAATCGAACGTAGCAGGTGTATGTCTGGGCGCTTTGATGATGTATCTGCTCACGACATTTTTAAATGCCGCGAGTCTGTCGGTCGGCATGCAGAGACTGATCCAGGGAGCGGTACTTGTATTGATATTGGTTGCTTCTGTTTCCAATGACGCAAAGAAAAGTTAGGAGGAAGATACATGAAAGGAATTCAGATCATAAAACCGGGCGAACTAAAAGTGATTGAAATGGAGAAGCCGGTGATCACAGAAAAGAACAATATCCTGGTGAAAATGAAGGCGGCAGGTATATGTGGTTCTGACGTTGGAATCTATCATGGAACGAATGCGGCCGCTACCTATCCTCGTGTGATCGGGCACGAGATGGTAGGTGTGGTAGAAGAAGTGGGTACAAATGCCACACATTTAAAACCGGGGGACAGAGTGATCATAGACCAGGTCGTAAACTGCGGACACTGCTATGCGTGCCGTAAGGGAAGAGGAAACGTATGCGGAAACTTAAAAGTACGCGGCGTGCACATTGACGGAGGATACAGGGAATACATGGCAGTGCCGGAGCAGGATTGCTATGTGCTGCCGGAGGGATTGTCAGATACAGAAGCGGTCATGATCGAACCTACGACGATCGCTATACAGAGCTGTTCCAGAGCAGAACTGTGTGAGGAGGATACACTGCTTCTCTTAGGCTGCGGAGCTCTTGGAAGCTCGATCCTAAAGATCGCGAAACTGAGCAAGGCGAAGATCATTGTGGCAGATATTGTAGAAGAAAAGCTGCAAGAGGCGCTAAAAAACGGCGCAGACTATGCGATCCATATAGGGAAAGAAGATGTGGTGGAGAAAGCGAAAGAACTGACAGATGGCTATGGCCCTACAGTTTCCATAGACGCAGCCTGCACAAAGGATTCCCTGCTGACGCTTTTGCAGGCGACGGGGAATGCAGGACGTGTGATGACAATGGGATTTTCTATTGCACCTACAGAGGTGAACCAGTTTGCCATCACATCAAAAGAGCTGGATGTGAGAGGTTCCAGACTGCAGAACAAGAAGTTCCAGACGGCGATCGACCTGATCAAGGAAGGGAAGCTGGATTTGAGCGGGACGATCTCGCATACATACCCCTTTGAAAAAGCACAGGAAGCCTTTGATTTCATAGATACAAAAGATCCGTCGATCCGTAAGATCGTATTGACATTTGCATAACCATAAAATACCTGGGCGCTTAGAAAGAAGCGCTCAGGTATTTTTTTGGCGTGATGCCTTTGTATTTTTTGAAGGTCTTGATGAAATAGCTGATGTCATTAAAGCCACAGCTTAAGGCAACTTCCGTGATGGAATCATTGGAAGTGACCAGTTTAAAACAGGCTTGTTCGATCCGATAATAGTTTAGATAGTCGATGGGGGTGCGGTGTGTCATCTCATGGAAGAAACGACAGAAGTACTTCGCGTTCATACCGGCTTCTTTTGCCAATATATCCAAGGTCAGACACTGGTCATAAGAGGTTTCAATGATCTCCAACACCTTTTTTAATTGTTCGACACGCCGGTCATTCTTCTGAGATACTCTATCTGCGGGGATGTACAGGTGATGACTGAAGATATAACCAAAAAATTGATACAAGGAACCAATGACCGTCAGCTCATACCCGTCCGATTTCCCACGCATAGCTTCAAATAGGAATTTTATGATCTCATGCAGCTCCTCATCACAGTCGGTAATATGATGATAGATCTGGATCGCGTTGTTCTCGATCTTTTTGAAAAATTTTTCGCCTGCATGATTGGACGATAAAAGAGTGCTGAGGTTAAAGACGATACATTCATAGACACAATGATCGGGAATACCGCCGTGGAGTGCGCCGCTTGGTACGAAGATGATATCGCCGCTTCCGGCTGTAAATTCAGAATCCCCAAAGGTCATCGTTAATTGCCCCTTGATAATGCGGATGATCTCATATTCGATATGCCAGTGATAAGACATCTCGTAGCGGGGATGACTTGCGGTGACATGATAAAACTCGATCGGAAAATCAAAAGTTCCGTGTTTTTTTTCTTCACGGTACTTAATATACTTCATCTGTATCCTCCTTTCATTTAAAAGCAGAAGATTTAAAAGTGAATATTATTATATTTTTTTCTATTATACCACAAGAATTAGTGAAATGTCAGGCTTATAATAAAGGAAAATAAAACAATTTGATTTCTTTCGCAGATGAAAAAGGCGAAAGGCGAGAAAGAAGGAGGAAGTAAAAATGGCAGAGAGCAGATTGATCGGAAGTTACCCAGTGATCGGTATCAGACCTACAATAGACGGACGGCGCGGCGCATTGGATGTAAGAGGTTCTTTGGAAGAACAGACAATGAACATGGCGCAGTCAGCAGCAAAACTTTTCAGAGAAAATTTAAGATATTCTAACGGAGAACCGGTAAAAGTGGTGATCGCAGATTCTACGATCGGACGTGTAGGCGAGAGTGCTGCATGTGCGGATAAATTCAAAAAAGAAGGTGTAGACATCACAGTGACAGTGACACCTTGCTGGTGCTATGGTTCAGAGACGATGGATATGGATCCGCAGACGATCAAGGCGGTATGGGGATTTAACGGTACAGAAAGACCGGGCGCAGTATATCTGGCTTCTGTCCTGGCAACACATGCACAGAAAGGCCTGCCGGCATTTGGTATCTACGGACATGATGTACAAAACGCAGATGCGACAGAGATCCCGGAAGACGTACAGGAAAAATTATTGCGGTTTGGCCGTGCTGCAGTTGCAGCAGCTTCTATGCGCGGCAAATCTTATCTGCAGATCGGTTCTATCTGTATGGGAATCGGCGGCTCCATCATTGATTCAGACTTTATCGAGTCTTATCTTGGCATGCGGGTAGAGTCAGTAGATGAGGTAGAGATTATCCGCCGTATGACAGAAGGTATTTATGACGAAGAAGAATTTGCAAAGGCATTGAAATGGGCAAAAGCGACATGCAAGATCGGATTCGATAAAAATCCAGAAGAATTACAAGCTTCACCGGAGAAAAAAGAAGAACAGTTTGAATTCGTAGTAAAGATGGCAGTGATCATCAAAGACCTGATGAACGGAAATAAAAATCTGCCGGAAAAATTCTCAGAGGAAGCAATCGGACACAATGCCATCGCAGCAGGTTTCCAGGGACAGAGACAGTGGACAGATTTCTATCCGAACGGAGACTTTGCAGAGGCAATGCTCAATACTTCTTTTGACTGGAATGGAGCGAGAGAACCATACGTTCTTGCTACAGAAAATGATGTGCTCAATGGTCTTGGTATGCTGTTTATGAAGCTTTTGACGAACCGTGCACAGATCTTTGCGGATGTACGTACATACTGGAGCCCGGAAGCAGTAAAAGAAGCGGCAGATTACGAATTAGAAGGCGTTGCGAAGGAAGCGGGCGGATTTATCCACTTGATCAACTCCGGCGCTGCTTGTCTGGATGCTTGTGGAGAGGCAAAAGATGAGAATGGCAATGGTGTTATGAAAGAATGGTGGAATGTGACAGAAGCTGACCAGAAAGCGATCATGGATGCAACCACATGGAATGCAGCTGATAACGGATACTTCCGTGGAGGCGGATACTCCAGCCGTTTTGCGACCCGTGCGGAAATGCCGGTGACGATGATCCGTCTGAACCTTGTCAAAGGCCTTGGACCAATGCTGCAGATCGCAGAGGGATGGACAGTACATCTTCCAGAGGAAGTTTCTGATAAACTGTGGAAACGTACAGATTATACATGGCCTTGTACATGGTTCGCGCCAAGATGCAATGGCAAAGAAGGCGCTTTTAAGACGGCATACGACGTGATGAACAACTGGGGAGCAAATCATGGAGCGATCTCCTATGGACATATCGGAGCAGATTTGATCACCATGTGCTCTATGCTTAGAATACCGGTGGCAATGCACAATGTACCAGAAGAGAAAATCTTCCGTCCGTCTGCATGGAATGCGTTTGGTATGGATAAAGAAGGCCAGGATTACAGAGCATGCGCTGCATACGGGCCGCTGTATAAATAAGAGGATAAGATATGGAAAAGAAAGTTTTAGCGTTTGATTTTGGAGCTTCCGGCGGAAGAGCAATGTGCGGAACTTTTGACGGAGAAAAGATCGAGATCGAGGAACTGCACCGCTTTTCAAACGATCCGGTGATCGTAAATGGAACCATGTACTGGGATGTACTTCGGCTTTTCTTTGAGATCAAGCAGGGATTGATCAAGGCAAAAAAATGCGGAAAGATCGAGAGTATCGGAATCGACACCTGGGGTGTGGATTTCGGTTTGCTCGATGAAGAAGGAAGGCTGTTGGAAAATCCAGTACATTACCGGGATAATAGAACCAACGGTATGTTGGCGGAAAGTTTTGCCAAGATAGATAAGGATACCTTTTATCAGATCACAGGCAATCAGTTTATGGAGATCAATACGGCGTTCCAGCTGCTTTCTCTTGCAAAGAACAGACAAGAATTGTTAAAAAGAGCAGATAAAATGCTCCTGATGCCGGATTTGTTTAACTATTTCCTGACAGGAGAGAAAAAAGCAGAGTATTCCATCGCGTCCACTACGCAATTATTGGATGCAAAAGCAAGAAACTGGTCAGAAGAAGTGATCAAAGCCCTGGAACTTCCGGCTCATATTTTCCCACAGATCGTTCCTACAGGTACGAAGATAGGGGAATTGACAGAAGAAATCTGTGAAGAACTTTCTCTGGACAAAATGGATGTGGTCGCTGTTGCGGGACATGATACGCAATGTGCTCTTGTTGCCGTGCCGGCGCAGGAAGAAGACTTTATTTTCTTAAGCTGCGGAACATGGTCTCTTTTGGGAACAGAACTGGCCGAGCCGATCATCAATGAGAAGTCAGCCCATTACAATGTGACAAACGAGGGTGGGTGTGAAGAAAAGATTTCTTTCTTAAAAAATATCATCGGACTTTGGTGTGTGCAGGAGAGCCGCAGACAGTGGATAAGAGAAGGTCAAGAATTCGGCTTTGGAGAATTGGAGAAAATGGCGCAGGCAGCTCCTTCCTTACAGTGTTTTATCGACCCTGACGCACCGGAATTTACACCGGCAGGCAATGTGCCGAAACGGATTCAGAAGTTCTGTGAGAGAACAGGGCAGTATGTGCCGAAAACAAAGGGTGAGATTGTACGCTGTATCAATGAGAGCCTGGCAATGAAATACCGCCATGCTATGGAAGAAATCAAAAAATGTACGGGCAAGGATTACCGAACCGTATATATGGTAGGCGGAGGTACCCAGAGCGCCCTGCTGTGTCAGTGTACGGCAAATGCGTGTGGCTGTGCAGTCAGTGCAGGTCCTGTGGAAGCGACAGTCCTTGGAAATGTGGCTCTGCAATTTATGGCTTCCGGTGAAATCGCTTCTTTGCAGGAGGCAAGAAAGATCATCCGTCAGTCCCAGGATATTAAGAGATATGAACCACAGCAAAGTAAAGACTGGGATGAAGCCTATGAGAGATTTAAAAAGATACTGGTATAAATAAGAAGAACATAGAGAACTTCTGTGCAGAGAAAGAATTTCAGCCTGCGCAGAAGTTTTCTTTTCATTTGCGCAAGTATATGGCATAATAAGAAAAGAAGCAGATATGCAGGAACAAAAGCGGACTTTTGCTGTGCGGACGCAAGGACAGTTCCGGCTGAAAAACAGACAAAGAAAAGAGGGAAAAAATTGTATAGAGTTTTACTGGCAGATGATGAAGTGCTGATCCGTGAGGCAATCAGTGAAAATATGGACTGGGAAGGCGCGGGTTTTTCCTTGTGTGCAGTCTGTGAAAATGGACGTGAGGCAATAGAGGCGATCCAGGAAAAGCAGCCGGATCTTGTACTGACAGATATCTGTATGCCGTATGCGGACGGGCTGGATGTGGCGAAATACGTACAGGAGAATTGTCCGCAGTGTAAGGTCGCGATCATCAGCGGGTATGATAATTTTGAGTATGCGAAAAAGGCGATTCAATATCAGGTAGGAGCTTATATACTAAAGCCCGTGACAGCGAGAGAGCTGACAGACGTGCTCCTAAAACTACATGCGGAACTTGAGAAAGAACATGAAGAGAGAGAAAAACAGAAAAAGATCAGGGAAGCATTTGAGCAGAATAAAGAATATTTTAAAGAGCGGTTTTTAAGTCAGTTGATCCGGGAGAAAAGTGTACATCAGGACATTGAGGGCAGAATGCGGTTTTACGGTATCTATCTGGAGGGGGAATGTTTTTCTGTCGTACAGATCCGGTATATCCATCAGGAAGATCCGTCGGATATTTTATTGTTTGCTCTTTATAATGTGGTAGAAGAATTGGTCAGGGAAGAAACCTGCTGTGAGGTATTCCAGGATATTGGCAATATTACGACCTTGATATTCTGCGGGGAAAGTGCGTATCAGGTAGAGGAAGAAATCCAGAGGATTGCGGATGTTATCCGATCGCATGTGGAAAAATTTTTTCATGAATCTGTGATGATGATTGCAGGCGTATGTGTCTGGGACAGAGCAGATCTGAGGCAGTCTTACGAGAATGCTAAACGTGCGGCGGAATATGAGTTTTTATTCGAGGGCAATGAACTGGTATTTGGAAAGGAATTTGTCAATCGGGATACACAGGCAGTCATTGATACGAGCGTTTTCGCAAGGCAGATGGTCAGCCAGATGAAGCGAAATGACAGAGCAGGCGTACACAAGGAAGTAGAACGTTTTTTTCATGAGATGCGCAGATTGTATATCCAAAAAGCACGCACAGGCATGTATGTGCAGAATCTGATGACACGTTTAAGCCTGTTTGCAGATGAGACAGGGATAGATGAGAAAACAGTGCTGCAGTGGGAAAAACCACTTTTTGAAGAAATTGTAAACCAAGGGCGGGCAGAACAGATGGAAGAATTGCTCTTGCGGTTTTGCCTGTCTATTATGGAAGCCGCTTCCAAAGAACGGGAGGACTTGGGAAAATGCATGGCAGAAAAGGCGTTGGAGTATATAGATCAAAATTATCAGGACTCTTCACTTTCTTTAAATTCTGTCAGCAAAGCATTGGCGATCAGTACAAGTTATTTCAGCGCTTTGTTTAAAACCCAGACAGGGGAGACATTCATAGAGGCATTGACAAAGATAAGAATGGAAAAAGCAAAAGAACTGTTGTGCACGACCCAGTTGAAATCTTATGAGATCGCAGAAAAAGTAGGGTACAGTGACGCCCATTATTTTGGCAGTATTTTTAAAAAAAATGAAGGTATGACACCGAAAGAATATGCAAAAAGGAATAAGAGATGAAAAATAAGATCCGTCAGATAAAAGAAAAATTTCAGAGTCTGAAAATCTATACAGCGATCATGGGAACCTTTACGGTGCTGATCTTGTTTTCTTCTATCATGTTCTTTATATTGGTGATCGTTTTTACAGAGCGCAGTGTTGTAAATAATTCAGAGGAATATACACAGCAGCTGATAGAGAAAGTCAATGACGATCTGGATTCCTATATCAATTACATGAAGGATATTTCTTCTATGATATATAACAGCAGAGATATCCAGAGATATTTGTTCCAGGAAGATCTTCCGGAAGAAGTGCAGGAGGAGAACTATGGACGTATTCTCGATCAGTTTCGGACTATCATGAATACCAGGAAGGATGTCCGCAATGTAGCGGTGATCGCGGATAATGGAAAAAGTGTGATCAACAGGGGCGCCTCTACTTTGAATCCGTATATTTCGGTATCGGAGCAGGAGTGGTATAAAGCGGTTAAAAAAGAAAGTGAGGAGATACATATTACCTCCTCTCATGTACAGAACATGATCTATAATCAGTACGATTGGGTGATCACACTTAGCAGAGGGATCGAAAATCAGGAGACAAAAGAGGTGGAAGGCGTCTTTTTGATCGATATGAATTATGCCACCATAGACAGCCTGTGCAGCTCGGTAAGTCAGGGAAAGAAAGGGTATATATATGTCCTGGACAAAAACGGGGAAATCATTTATCATCCCCAGCAGCAGTTGATCTACAGTGGTCTTAAAACAGAGTTGATCGAAGAAGTATTGGAAAAGAAAGGTGTTAATGGCAGTTTTGTATCAGATACAGGAAACGGGCGAAAGTTGTATACGGTTTCTACTTCGGAAGATACAGGTTGGACAGTGGTAGGAGTCGCGGATATGTCGGAACTGATGAAGGAAGGAAAAGAACTGACCCGTCTGTATATCCTGCTTGCTCTATTTTTCCTTGCGGTCGGCGTCTTTTTTGCACGGCTTTTGTCGCGTACGATCACCAGACCTATCGTGTCTTTGGAAGCAGCCATGAAGGAAGTGGAGAAAGGACATTTTGAAAGTGCGCTGATGGCAGAGAATGGCGGACAGGCAGAGATACGTGGATTGGGAGAGTCTTTTCATATCATGGTACAGGAAATACAAAGCCTGATGGAAGAAAATGTAAAAGAGCAGAAGAAAAAGAGAAAGGCAGAGATGCAGGCGCTGCAGGCGCAGATCAATCCGCATTTTCTTTATAATACATTAGATTCGATCATCTGGATGGCAGAGAGTGGAAAACATAACAAAGAAGTGGTGCGCATGACCTCTGCGCTTTCCCGTTTATTTCGGCAGAGTATAGGAAATGCCGAGGAACTCGTTTTGATCAGACAGGAATTAGGCTATATCGAGACCTATCTTACGATCCAGGAAATGCGGTATCGGGATAAACTGGCTTTTGATATCAAACTGGAAGAAGAAATCGAAAATGAAAAGATCGTGAAGCTGACTTTACAGCCTTTGGTGGAAAATGCAATCTATCATGGGATCAAGTATATAGAAGGGCCGGGGAAAATAGAGATAAGAGGATATTATGAGCAGGAAGACGTGGTGATCGAGATTAGGGATAACGGCGCCGGGATGACAAAAGAGGAACTGGAACACATCTTTGATAAGAAGACTTATACACCGGGCAGCGGCGGAGTCGGCGTGCGCAACGTGCAGAATCGTCTGCAGCTGTATTACGGAGCGGAGTATGGTCTGCATTATGTGAGCGAAAAGGGAAGTGGGACAACAGTCTATGTCCGTATTCCGACGGGGGAGGGACGAGTGAATGAGGATATGTAAACGCAGGCAGACAAAGAAGATCCTGGAACTTTTGCTTCTCCTTCTGTTTATCGGAGGCGGACTGTATATAAGTTCCCGTCCGGAAAGACCGCTGAAGGTGATCTTTGTATCCAAGACACAGGATGATATTGATTTTTGGAATTCTCTTGTGGAAGGGGCACAAATGGCAGCTGACGAGCAGGAAGCCGACTATGAATGGGTGGCGCCTGTGCAGGAAAAAGATGTGGAGAGACAGAAAGTGCTGATCGAAGAAGCAATCGAGAAAGAACCGGATGTGATCGCATTGGCACCTGCGGATACGGCTGCCATACTGCCGGCGGCAAAAAAGATCAAAGAGGCAGGGATCAAGCTGGTTCTGATCGATTCTGGTCTCGCAGAAGATGTAGCAGACTGCATGGTGTCTACAGATAATTATGAGGCGGGACGTAAACTGGGAGAATTTGTCGCGTCTATCAGCAGTACAGATGAAAAAATCGGTATCGTGAGTCATGTGGAAGGAAGTTCTACGGCAAAAGACAGAGAAAGAGGTATTCAGGCAGTACTGAAAGAAAATGAAAGAAAGGTTGTGCAGACAGTTTACGGACAATCTAATTATAGTATTGCTTATGATGAAACAAAGAAAATGCTGGAAGCCCACCCGGATATTACTGTGATCGCAGGAACAAATGAGTATGCCACGGTGGGGGCGGCAAGGCTGGTAAAAGATATGGGGCTGAAGGGGAAGATCAAGATCGTAGGATTTGATAATTCTAAAGAAGAGATTCAGATGCTGGAATCCGGGGCCATAGAAGGGCTTGTAATACAGCGTGCATTCGATATGGGGTATCTGGGCGTAAAGATGGGAATGGAGGCGGCATACGGGAAACTAGAAGAAAGAAAGATAGATTCCGGATGCAAATTAGTCACGAGGGAAAACATCTATACAAAGGAAAACCAAAAACTGCTGTTCCCGGTCAATACAGGGAAAGAATAAAAGCAAAGTGAATATTGTACTATAAAAAGGTAAATATCTTTTCATTTAAAGAAGATATTTACCTTTTTTTATAAAATATTCTATTCAAGACAGATATAAAGAAAACTATAATAAGTATAACAAAAGAAAGCAACAGGGAAGATTGGAAGGTGAGAAAGTGGGAGAAGTTATTTTGACAATGAAAGATATTGATAAATCTTTCGTTGGAGTACATGCACTGAAAAATGCACAGTTGGAACTGAAGAGAGGGGAAGTACATGCCCTTATGGGGGAAAACGGTGCGGGAAAATCTACACTGATGAAAATACTGACAGGTATTTACAGCAAAGACAGTGGGACGATCGTGTATGACGGAAAAGAAGTAGAGTACAAAAATCCAAAAGAAGCACAAAATGCAGGCGTGGTGATCGTGCATCAGGAATTGAATATGATGAACCACCTGACCGTAGCCCAGAATATATTTATTGGCCGGGAGACCATGAATGGTAAACTGATCAATGACGGAAAGATGGTGGAGGAAGCAAAGCGTCTTTTCGATATGCTTAATATCGACATTGATCCAAGAGAGACTATGGGACATCTGACAGTTGGAAAACAGCAGATGTGTGAGATCGCAAAGGCAATCTCTACAGATGCCAAGATTATCGTTTTTGATGAGCCTACGGCCGCACTGACAGAGACAGAGATCAATGAGTTGTTTAAGATCATCGATGACCTTAGGAAGAAAGACCTTGGCATCATCTACATATCCCATCGTATGGATGAGATCAAGCGGATCACGGACAGAGTTACGGTTATGCGTGACGGAGAGTATGTCGGCACTTTGATCTCAAAGGATTGTACAAAAGACGATATCATCAATATGATGGTAGGGCGTGTGGTTTACGAAGATCCTAAAGAAGTCAGCAATGTTCCGGAAGATGCGGAAGTTGTATTGAAAGTAGAACACCTGCATGCCGGCAAGATGGTCAAAGACGTAAGTTTTGAATTACATAAAGGAGAGATCCTTGGCTTTTCCGGACTTATGGGAGCAGGAAGAACAGAGACGGCAAGAGCGATCTTTGGCGCAGACAAGATCGACAGCGGTGATATTTATGTACATGGAAAGAAAGTGACCATCAAAAATCCACAAGATGCAGTAAACTGCGGAATCGGTTATCTTTCTGAAGACAGAAAACGCTATGGTGTGATCGTAGATAAAACATTGACAGAGAATACAACAATGGCGTCTTTGGAAAATTTCATGTCTGGTTTCTTTATTGACAAAAAGAAAGAGGAAGCAGAGGCACAGAAGTATGTAGATGCATTAAAGACAAAGACTCCTTCTGTCCGCCAGTTTGTAAAGAATCTCTCCGGTGGAAACCAGCAGAAAGTTGTCATTGCGAAATGGCTGACGAGAAACAGTGATATCCTTATTTTCGATGAACCTACCCGAGGAATTGATGTAGGCGCCAAGAGTGAGATCTATTCATTAATGAATGAACTGGTAAAACAAGGGAAATCCATTATCATGATCTCTTCAGAGCTGACAGAGATCCTTCGTATGAGCGACAGGATCATAGTTATGTGTGAAGGCCGCAAGACAGGAGAGCTGGATATTTCAGAAGCAACCCAGGAAAATATTATGCATGCGGCAACAATGAGAGAATAGGGAGGAGTTAAGAAAATGAAAAAAACATTAAAAACACAGAAGATGGTCGCAGTACTTGCTCTGATATTACTGTATATCTTCTTTAGTATCTTTGGAGATAACTTTTTTCAGTATAGTACATTGGTAAGTATTTTTGATTCATCATATTATATTGGTTTCATGGCGATCGGTGTTACTTTCGTTATTATCACAGGCGGGATCGATCTTTCCATAGGTACAGTTTGTATCTGCTGTTCTTTGATCGGCGGTACATTGTTTGAAAAGGGTGTTCCGATGGCAGCTGTATTGATCATTATCCTGGCAATCGGTACTTTGATCGGTGTAGTTAACGGACTGATGGTTTCCGTGATGGGACTGCCGGCGTTTATCGCTACACTGGGTACGATGATGATCACAAGAGGTTTTGGTTCTATCGTGACAGGAACGGCTACTGTTACTTTCCCACAGGGAGATGTGGCAGGCGCGTGGTTCCACAATATCTTCAAATTTAAGACAGAGAGCCTTCCGGCAGGGATCCCTACAGGGTTTATCCTTTTGATCGTGATGGCGATCATCATGGCAGTGATCTTAAATAAGACAAGACCCGGACGTTATATCCTGGCTCTTGGAAGCAACAAAGAAGCAACCAGACTTTCTGGTGTAAATGTAGTGAAATGGGAAACACTGGCTTATACATTCAGCGGTTTCTTCGCAGCTCTTGCAGGTATCTCTTACGCGGCAGTATATTCTACTTTGATGCCGGGCACAGGAAATGGTTTTGAGCTGGATGCGATCGCGGGTGTAGTTATCGGAGGAACTTCTCTTTCAGGAGGAAATGGTTCTATCTCCGGTACTTTGATCGGTGTATTTATCATGGCAGTTTTAAAGACAGGACTTCCGTTCGTAGGACTGCAGCCACACTATCAGTTATTTATCACAGGTTTCGTTCTGATCTTTGCAGTATTTGCAGACGTATTGAACAGAAAGAAAGCGGCATCTGTATAAGAGGCATCAATATCTGTACAGCAGATATTCAGATAGCAACAAGAAAATGAAAAAAAAGAAAAGGGAGGATTTTCTAATGAAGAAAAAGGTTCTGAGTGTATTATTATGCACAGCAATGGTAGCATCTCTGGCAATCGGCTGCGGATCAAAAGATAAGAAGGCAGAGGGTTCTTCTGACAGCGGTTCATCTGCTAGCGGAGATATGACTGTTGAAGTTGTGGCAAAAGGATTCCAGCACGATTTCTGGAAAGCTGTAAATTCCGGAGCTGAAAAAGCAGCAGAAGAAAACGGCGTAAAGATGAACTTTGTAGGACCAAAGGATGAGTCTGCGGTTGCAGAGCAGGTAGAGCAGCTGAACAATGCCATCAACAAGAAACCAAGTGCAATCGTTCTTGCTTCTCTGGATCCAGAGTCTGTAAAAGGCGCTCTTGATACAGCGGCTTCTCAGAATATTCCAGTGATCGGATTTGACTCAGGTGTTCCTGGAAATGATACGATCGTTGCAAACGCAGCTACAGACAACTATGCAGCAGGCGAAATGGCAGCAGAAAATATGTATGAACTGATCAAAGATAAAGTAACAGATCCGGCTGACACAGTAAGAATCGGTGTTGTATCACAGGACGCAACTTCTGGTTCTATCATCGACAGAACAGCAGGTTTCATTGATAAAATGGTAAGCCTGATCGGTGAAGATAAAGCTTCTGTAGAAGGACATGACAAATACAATAAGAAAGTAGACGGAGCAAAGGTTATTATTGAAGTAGGTATTCCTGCAACAGTAGAAGATGCAGCTTGTGTAACAGTAGCAAACACACTGCTCAATAAAGCAGATCTGATTGCAATCTACGGATCCAATGAGTTCTCTGCAAAGAATATCGTAACAGCAAATGAAAGTCTTGATAAATTAGGTGTTGATAAGATCGTCGGCGTAGGATTTGACGCTGGTAAGATCCAGTTAGACGCAGTAAGAAATGGTATCTTTGCAGGATCTATCACACAGAATCCGGTACAGATCGGTTACCAGGCAGTAGACCTTGCAGTAAAAGCTGCTAAGGGAGAAGAAGTATCTGACGTAGATACAGGAGCGCTCTGGTATACAGCAGAAAACATCGATGATGAAGAAATCGCTGCATGCCTGTACGAATAGGAATCATTTGTAAAAGAACTTAAATCAGAAAAATGATGTATAAGGGTGTGGGGATCCGCACCCTTATTCATTACCAAAAACAGGCGGTAAAGCCAGCATTTTTTCTGATAGAAAGAAAGCATGTAGATAGGAGGAAAGAAAAATGTTAAAAGGAATACCGAAAATTTTATCACCGGAGCTTTTGAAAGTACTTTGTGAGATGGGACACAGCGACAGGCTGGTCATTGCAGATGGGAACTTTCCCGCAGAGTCTATGGGAAAGGATGCGATTGTCATAAGATGTGACGGACATAACGTACCGGAGATCCTAGAAGCGATCCTGCAGGTGTTCCCGCTGGATACCTATGTGGAGAAACCGGTCAGTCTGATGGAAGTGATGCCCGGTGATACGGTGGAGACCCCAATCTGGGATGTATATAAAGAAATCATTCATAAGTATGATGACCGGGGCGCAGAAGCTGTTGGAAATATAGAGCGCTTTGCTTTTTATGAAGAAGCAAAAAAAGCATATGCCATCATTGCTACATCAGAATCTGCTCTGTATGCGAACATCATGCTGCAAAAAGGCGTTATTTAAATAGTAGAATAGAGACGGTCTGCTTTGCTGTAAAGCAGACTGTCTCCGGTTTTAGAGAGCAGGGCAGGGATAAGTGTTGTAAAAGTCCCTGCTTTTTCCTATAATAAAAGAAGATGGAAAGAAGCGATACCGTGCAAAAAACGCCGGGCAACAGGAGGAAAAGTATGAGAAAATATGTGATGGCATTAGATTCCGGAACAACGAGTAATCGTTGTATACTATTTAATGAAAAAGGCGAAATATGCAGCGTGGCACAAAAAGAATTTACACAGTATTTTCCAAAGCCGGGCTGGGTAGAACATGACCCGGAGGAGATATGGTCGACGCAGCTTGAGGTGGCTGAGGCGGCGATGGCGAATATTCGTGCAACCGTGGCGGATATTGCGGCGATTGGGATCACAAATCAGAGAGAGACGACGATCGTATGGGATAAAGTATCTGGTAAACCTGTATATAATGCGATCGTCTGGCAGTGCAGAAGGACATCCGGGTATTGCGATAGACTCAAAGAAAAAGGTTTGACAGAGAAATTTCGGGAAAAGACAGGACTTGTGATAGACGCCTATTTTTCAGGAACGAAGATAAAATGGATATTGGATCATGTAGAAGGCGCCAGAGAGAGAGCTCAGAGGGGCGAACTTCTTTTTGGTACGGTGGAAACATGGTTGATCTGGAAGCTGACAAAGGGAACTGTACATGTCACAGACTATTCCAATGCCTCTCGTACGATGCTTTTTAATATCCATACACTTACGTGGGACGAAGAAATCTTAAGAGAGCTAGACATACCCAAATGTATGCTTCCGGAAGTGAAGCCTTCCAGTTATATCTATGGAGAGACGGACGCCGGGTATTTCGGCGCACCTGTCCCGATCGCCGGAGCGGCGGGAGATCAGCAGGCAGCCTTGTTTGGACAGACCTGTTTTGAAAAAGGAGAAGCCAAAAATACGTATGGAACCGGATGTTTTCTTCTCATGAATACAGGAGATACACCGGTGTATTCAAAAAACGGACTAGTGACGACCATCGCATGGGGACTGGATGGAAAGGTGACGTATGCGCTGGAAGGGTCTATTTTCGTGGCGGGAGCAGCCATACAATGGCTGCGGGACGAGATGAAACTATTAGATTCCTCCCAGGATTCAGAATATATGGCGCAGAAAGTGAAAGATACGAACGGATGCTATGTAGTACCCGCATTTACCGGACTGGGCGCTCCGTATTGGGATCAGTATGCGCGGGGAACGATCGTAGGGATCACAAGAGGGGTAAATAAATACCATATCATACGTGCCACGTTGGAATCACTCGCATATCAGGTAAATGATGTCCTGGAAGCAATGGAGACAGACGGGGGGATCCATCTTTCCTCTTTGAAGGTAGACGGCGGAGCCAGTGCGAATAATTTTCTTATGCAGACACAGGCCGATCTGTCGAACGCTCCGGTGAAACGCCCGCAGTGTGTAGAGACAACGGCGATGGGCGCGGCATATCTGGCGGGGCTGGCTGTCGGTTACTGGAAGAGTAAAGACGAGGTAAAAGAAAATTGGGCCATAGACCGGACTTTTGAGCCGGGAATTGAACAGGAGAAACGAAAGAAGATGCTGGCAGGCTGGAAGAAGGCAGTCAGATACACATATGGATGGGCAAAGGAGAAGGATGCGAATGTATGATGTGGTGATCATCGGGGCAGGCGTGACCGGTTCGGCAGCGGCAAGAGAGCTGTCCAGATATCAGGCAAAGGTGTGTGTACTGGAGAAGGAAGAAGATGTATGCTGTGGTACGTCCAAGGCAAACAGCGGGATTGTGCATGCCGGTTTTGATGCTGTGCCGGGCACTTTGATGGCAAAATTAAACGTACAGGGAAATCAAATGATGGAGGAACTCTCGCAGGAGTTAGATTTTCCATTTAAAAAAATAGGTTCTCTCGTCGTGTGCACAAACGAGGCGGACAGAGGCAGACTGTCAGAATTGTATTTGCGGGGCGTGAAAAATAAAGTAGAGAATCTGCGGATTGTAGAAAGAGAAGAACTGGTACAGATGGAGCCCAATATTTCAGATGATGCGGTATGTGCGCTCTATGCCCCGGATGCGGGGATTGTCTGTCCATTCGGACTTACGATCGCCCTTGCGGAAAATGCCTGTGTAAACGGTGTGGAATTTTATTTCCGGCAGGAAGTAGAAACAATTGAGAAGAGTGGAGAAGTGTGGAAGCTGCGGACACGTACAGGAGAGGAATACAAGACAAAGTATATTGTCAATGCCGCTGGGGTCTATGCGGATCGTTTTCATAATATGGTGAGCCGGGATAAAATCCATATAACGCCCAGAAAGGGAGAGTATATTCTTTATGACAAAGAAGTGGGAGGACACGTCACACATACGATCTTTGCCCTGCCGGGAGCATATGGGAAAGGAATCTTGGTAACGCCTACGGTTCATGGCAATCTTTTAAGCGGACCTACGGCCGTGGATATTTCAGACAGAGCAGGGACGGATACGACAAGAGAGGGACTTTTGACCGTACAGGAGAAGGCAAAGCTCACTGTAAAAGAGCTTCCCGCAAAAAAGGTGATCACCAGTTTTGCAGGCTTGAGGGCCCATGAGGACGGGCATGAGTTTCTCATTGGCGAGGTGAAAGACGCACCGGGGTTTATTGACTGTGCAGGAATCGAGTCTCCCGGGCTGACAAGTGCGCCGGCGATCGGGGAGATGATTGCAGAAATATTGAGAAATAAATTAGGTTTAAAAGAAAATATAAAGTTTCAAAAGACAAGAAAAGGTGTGCGATTAATGGATAACATGTCTTTGGAAGAAAGAAATGCGCTGATCCGGGAAAACCCGGCGTATGGCAATATCATCTGCCGCTGTGAAGGAATAGCAGAAGGCGAAATATTGGATGCGATACACCGGCCTTTAGGCGCAAAGTCTTTAGACGGGATAAAAAGACGGACACGCGCAGGGATGGGAAGATGTCAGGCAGGATTTTGTACGCCGAAGGTGATGGAGATCCTGATGCGGGAGTTATCCTGTTCCTTCGAGGAAGTAACGAAAAAAGGCGGCAATTCTAGAATGGTGTTGGGAGAGAATGATGGAAAGCTATGATGTGATTATTGTAGGAGGCGGCCCGGCAGGGCTTGCGGCAGCAGCGGCGGCAAAAGCAGAAGGTATGGAGAAGATCCTGATCCTGGAGAGAGAGCATGAACTGGGTGGGATCTTAAATCAGTGCATCCACAATGGCTTTGGACTTCACACGTTTCAGGAGGAACTGACCGGACCGGAATATGCGGCACGCTATATACAGAAAGTAGAAAGATTACAGATCGAGTACTGGTTAAATACCATGGTGACGGATATCTCCCCAGAAAAGGAAGTGACGGCAGTCAGCGCTAAGCGAGGTGTGACAGTCCTGAAAGCAAAAGCGGTGATTCTCGCCATGGGATGCAGAGAGCGTCCCAGAGGGGCGCTGAACATACCGGGTTTTAGACCGGCGGGGATCTATACGGCAGGAACGGCACAAAGGCTGGTCAATATAGAAGGCTGCATGCCCGGCAAAGAGGTGGTTATTCTGGGTTCCGGGGATATCGGATTGATCATGGCGAGAAGGATGACACTGGAGGGAGCCCATGTCCAGGTCGTTGCAGAGTTAATGCCTTATAGCGGAGGACTCAAGAGAAATATCGTACAATGTTTGGATGATTATGGGATTCCATTGAAACTGCGTCATACGGTGACGCAGATAAAAGGGAAAGAACGGGTGGAGGCAGTGGTGTTATCGCAGGTAGATGAGAGAGGAAACCCCATTGCGGGAACGGAGGAAGAATATGTCTGTGACACACTACTCCTTTCTGTGGGCCTGATTCCGGAAAATGAACTGTCCAGACAGGCGAGAGTAAAATTAAATCCTGTGACAGGCGGACCGATCACAGATGAAAGTTTTCAGACAAGTACAGAAGGAATCTTTGCCTGCGGGAATGTACTGCACGTGCATGACTTAGTAGATTTTGTCTCGGAGGAAGCCTCTCTGGCAGGAAAACATGCTGCGGAATATGTAAACGAAAGGCGGGAAAAGCAAAAGACAGAAA
This sequence comes from Mediterraneibacter massiliensis, assembly GCF_001487105.1. Taxonomy (GTDB): domain Bacteria; phylum Bacillota; class Clostridia; order Lachnospirales; family Lachnospiraceae; genus Mediterraneibacter; species Mediterraneibacter massiliensis. Next base: position 156,225 of record NZ_LN912999.1, read on the forward strand.
GAAAATCCTGGGAGAACTGTACGTTGATAGGCGCAGGCGAGAAGATACGCTATACAGTGCCCTCCTTTTTAGATGTACAGAAGATGGAAGAAAAGATCGCCATACGCTTCCGTGTAGCAGAGGTGTTGGAAAACAGATATGTGGAAGTGCTGGCAGACGGTGCGCTTATAAAGCGAAAAAAGGTACGGATACTGACACCGGGCGAAATGGGAGAAGCAGTAATAAAAAGAGAGGAACTGATAAAATACCCGGATATAGCAGTTTTACAGATCCGGATAAAGGAGGAGTAAAGGATGGCAGAAGAAAGCAGGACAGAGCAGAGAAAAAAAAGAGAACTGATCTGTATTTGCTGTCCGGTAGGGTGCAGACTTACGGTCTTAAGCGATGGTGAAGACATGGAAATCCAAGGCAATCGGTGTAAGAGAGGGAAGGAATATGCTGCCCATGAGATGCTGCATCCGATGAGAAGCCTGACGACAACCATACGAGTGAAAGGCGGAGCGGATAAACGGGTGCCGGTCAGAACAAAACAGGAGATTCCCAAGGAGAAGATCATGGAATGCATGGCTGCACTGAAAAAAACAGAGGCTGCAGCTCCCGTGAAAATAGGGGATGTCGTAGTGAAAAATATTGCCGGTACCGGAGTGGATATGATAGCAGCAAAAGATATTTCCGCAGTATCTTTTCATGTTAGTGACAAAATGCTATAATAGCAGTTAGCTTTAAAAAGCGGAGTAGTTTTAAAAGCCAGACTGTTTCAAAGGACAGGTTTCTGGATATTCTGTTAATAGAAAACATGACAAGGAGAGAAAAAAACAGATGAGTATATATGAGTTGACAGCATACGAAGTAATGCAGGAAGAAGACTTAGCAGATATACAATCCAAGGGTGTGCTTCTAAGACACAAAAAGAGCGGAGCAAGGATACTTCTGATGGAAAATGCAGACGAAAATAAAGTGTTTGCCATAGGTTTCCGTACGCCTCCTTCAGACAGCACGGGAGTGCCGCATATCATGGAACATTCGGTATTGTGCGGTTCAAGAGAGTTTCCTGTGAAGGATCCTTTTGTAGAATTGGTGAAAGGTTCTCTGAATACATTTCTCAATGCCATGACATATCCGGATAAGACGGTATATCCGATAGCCAGCTGTAATGAAAAAGACTTTCAGAATCTGATGCATGTGTATATGGACGCCGTTTTTTATCCAAACATTTATGAGCATGAAGAAATCTTCCGTCAGGAGGGATGGAGTTATAAGCTGGATGAAGCGGATGGAAAGGTATCTTATAACGGCGTTGTGTATAATGAGATGAAGGGTGCATTTTCTTCTCCGGAGGGAGTGCTGGATCGTATGATCTTAAATTCACTTTTCCCGGATACTTCCTATGCAAATGAATCAGGCGGAGATCCGGATGTGATTCCGGAATTGACGTATGAGCAATTTTTAAATTTCCATAGAAAGTATTATCATCCTTCTAATAGTTATATATATCTTTATGGAAATATGGATATGGAAGAAAAACTTAGATGGCTGGATGAAAAGTACCTGTCTGCTTTTACTGTACATGAGGTGGATTCTAGGATCCGTTATCAGGAGCCTTTTGAGAAGATCAAAGAAGTAGAGATGGAATATTCCGTTTCCAGCGAGGAACCACTGGTGGATAATACCTATCTTTCCTACAACAAGGTGATCGGGACCTCACTGGATGCAAAGCTGTATCTCGCTTTTCAGATATTAGATTATGCACTCTTATCAGCGCCTGGCGCTCCTTTGAAGAAGGCTCTGTTAGATGCCGGAATCGGCAAGGATATCATGGGCTCTTACGATAATGGGATCTATCAGCCGATTTTTTCCATTATTGCGAAAAACGCTAATTTGGAACAGAAGGATGCCTTCATCCAAGTTATTGAGGATACCTTGAAAGAGATTGTGAAAAAGGGGATGGACAGGAAGGCTTTGGAAGCAGGGCTCAACTATCACGAATTCCGTTTCCGGGAGGCAGACTTTGGAAACTATCCAAAGGGTCTGATGTACGGACTTCAGTTATTTGACAGCTGGCTGTATGATGAGACAAAACCGTTTATCCATATGCAGGCAATCCCTACGTTCATGTACCTGAAAGAACAAGTAGGAACAGGGTATTTTGAACAGCTGATCGAGACATATCTGCTGAAAAACACACATGGTTCTATCGTAACGGTTAAGCCGGAAAGAGGGCGTACCGCAAGGATGGATAAGGAATTAGAAGAAAAGCTGCAAAAGTATAAAGAAGGACTTACAGCAGAAGAAATAGAAAAACTGGCAGCAGATACGGCTGGTCTTGTCAAATACCAGGAAGAAGAATCCAGACCGGAAGATCTGGCTAAGATTCCGGTGCTCAAAAGAGAAGATATATCCAGAGAGATCGCACCGATCTATAATGAAGAAAGAAAAGCCGGGAATGTTCCTATGGTATATCATGAGGTAGAAACAAACGGGATCGGCTATGTGACGCTTATGTTTGACCTTTCAGAAATAGAGGAAGAACTTTTGCCTTATGTAGGCATACTGCAGAGTGTACTGGGGATCATTGATACAAACCAGTATGAATACGGAGAATTGTTTAATGAGATCAATGTGCACACGGGTGGGATCGGAACGTCCTTGGAGTTATATGCGGATGCGGTACATGTAAAAGAAAAAGCATTTAAGGCGACCTTTGAGATGAAAGGAAAAGCGCTTTTCGCACAGATGGATATTTTGTTTTCCATGATGAGAGAAATCCTGATGGAATCAAAACTACATGATGAAAAGCGGCTCAAAGAAATCCTTGCTATGCTGAAATCCAGACTGACGATGTCTTTCCAGTCGTCCGGACATACGACGGCGGCGCTGCGCGCATTGTCTTACGGTTCTCCCATGGCAAAATTTAAGGACGATACGGATGGCATTGGTTTCTATGAAGTAGTCAGAGATATAGAAGAGCATTTTGAGGAAAGAAAAGAAGAACTGATAGAGAAACTGCAAAGTATTGCAGCGTCTGTTTTCCGGGCAGATAATCTGATGATCAGTTACACTTCTGGAAAAGACGGAGTATTGCCCGCGATAGAAGCATTCCGGAAGATAGAGCATACATTGTATCAGGCAGAACAGAAAAAGGAAAATAGATGCGTCCTGCATGTGAAAAAGAGAAACGAAGGTTTTAAAACTTCTTCAAAAGTACAGTACGTGGCAAGAGTCGGCAATTTCATCGATGAGGGCGCAAAGTACAGCGGAACATTGCAGATCCTGAAAGTGATTTTAAGTTACGATTATCTGTGGCAGAATATCCGAGTAAAGGGCGGCGCATACGGATGTATGAGTAATTTTAACCGGATCGGGGAAGGGTATCTTGTTTCTTACCGTGATCCGAATCTGAAAGAGACAATGCAGATTTATGAAGGTGTAGTGGAGTATCTGAAGAATTTTACTGTCAGTGAAAGAGATATGAATAAGTATATCATCGGAACGATCAGCAATATCGACCGTCCAATGACGCCGGCGGCAAAAGGAGACCGTTCTATGAATCTTTATATGAACCATGTATCTGCGGAAATGATACAAAAAGAACGTATGGAGATTCTTACGGCATCTCAGGCAGACATACGTGCTCTTGCCTCTGTAGTGGAAGCGCTTCTGCGGGCGGATATGCTCTGTGTGATAGGCGGAGAAGATAAGATAGAAGCGGCGAAAGATATGTTTATGGAAGTAAAAACATTATTTTAATGAGAGGGATCGGGATTCCGTCTGTTGGGGAAAAATCCGGCAGACGGAATCTGTATGCAGAAGGAAAAGGAGAAAAAATGAAGGAAAATTTCAAATCCGGCTTTGTGACGCTGATTGGCAGGCCAAATGTAGGCAAGTCTACCTTGATGAATCATCTGATCGGACAGAAAATCGCGATCACATCCAATAAGCCGCAGACGACCAGGAACAGAATACAGACCGTACTGACTACAGAGGAAGGACAGATCGTCTTTGTAGATACTCCCGGTATACATAAAGCGAAAAATAAACTGGGAGAATATATGGTGAACGTAGCAGAGCATACACTAAAAGAAGTAGATGTCGTGCTTTGGCTAGTAGAGCCGTCTACTTTTATTGGAGCAGGCGAACAGCATATCATAGAACAGCTTAAGAGGGGAACAACGCCGGTGATCCTTGTCATCAATAAGACGGATATGGTGAAGCCGGAAGAGATACTGAAGGCTATTGATACATATCGACAGGCGTTTGCGTTTGCAGAGATCGTTCCCGTTTCTGCCAGAAATGGGGATAATACAGACGAGTTGGTAAAGGTGATCATGAAATATCTTCCCTATGGACCACAGTTTTATGATGAGGATACAGTGACAGATCAGCCGGAGAGACAGATTGTGGCAGAGCTTATCCGAGAGAAGGCGCTGCATTGTCTGCAGGAGGAAATACCGCATGGGATTGCTGTGGCGATCGACCGGATGAAAATGCAGAAGAAGATCATGCACATTGACGCAACGATCATCTGCGAGCGGGATTCGCATAAGGGGATCATCATAGGAAAACAGGGAAGTATGCTAAAAAAGATCGGAAGTACGGCACGCTATGAGATCGAAAAGATGTTAGACTGCAAAGTACATTTGCAGCTCTGGGTAAAAGTGCAGAAAAATTGGCGCGATAGCGATTTCCTAATGAAGAATTTCGGCTACAGACAAGATGAAATGTAGAAATATTTTTGTCAAGGTGTTTCGTGTAAAAAAAGCTGGTAGTTTTTACGTGGTATAGAGTACTTTTGGATCGGGGAACCTAATCATAACACATATGAAGAGGTGAGCTGATGGAAGAAATATACTGGAGTCAGTTTATGCTGACAGGAAGCGTGGAAGACTATCTGCAGTACAGATGGGAAAAGAGCAAAAGATCCCAAGAGAAAAGCAGTGATAAATGGGGCATAGAATGTGAATCAAATTGTATTGACAGGGATGGTGCTGTCCGCAGCACCGATAGGGGAATATGACAAAAGAATCGTGATACTGACGAAAGAACGCGGAAAAATCTCCGCATTTGCTAAGGGGGCACGGCGACCCAACAGCCCTCTTATCGGTGCAGTCAATCCGTTTAGTTTCGGTGAGTTTGTCGTATACGAAGGCAGAACTTCTTATACGATACAGTCTGCCCATATACGCAACTATTTTGCTGAATTAAGAGCAGATATTACGGGAGCTTATTATGGCTTTTATTTTTTGGAATTTGCAAATTATTATACAAGAGAACAAAATGATGAGAGAGAAATGCTGAAGCTTCTGTATCAGACATTAAAAGCGTTGTTGAATCCGCATATCCCGAATCCACTAGTGCGTGTTATATTCGAACTGAAAGCAGTCTGTATCAATGGGGAAGGACCGCAGGTCTTCCAATGTGTGGTATGTGGATGTGAGACGCCCGGATATCGGTTCAGCGTGAAAAAGGGCGGTCTGGTGTGTGACAGCTGCGCAGGCGACGTCATTGATGACATACTTCTGGACAAGTCTACATTATATAGCATGCAATATATAGAAGGCAGTAGAATTGAGGCATTGTATACATTTACAGTGTCGGAAAAAGTCTTGGATCAGTTGCGCAAGATCATGGAACGCTACTGTGACGTATACATAGACAAACAATTTAAGTCTCTGGAAATACTGGAGACGCTGCTGTAAAGAGCTGCTTATGCTTTACAAAAGGAAAGTGACCCGTTATAATAAATATCAGTCGAAAAAGGAGAATGTGAGGAACAGTACAATGGTAGAAAAGACAATGGATAAGATCGTAGCGCTGGCAAAATCAAGAGGTTTTGTATATCCGGGTTCCGAGATCTATGGAGGACTTGCTAATACATGGGATTACGGCAATCTGGGCGTGGAGCTGAAAAATAATGTAAAGAAAGCATGGTGGAAAAAGTTCGTACAGGAAAGTCCCTATAATGTGGGCGTAGACTGTGCGATCCTGATGAATCCTCAGACATGGGTGGCTTCCGGTCATCTTGGCGGTTTCAGCGATCCACTGATGGACTGCAAAGAATGTAAAGAAAGATTCCGCGCGGATAAGCTGATCGAAGACTATGCGGCAGAAAACGGAGTGGAACTTGACGGAAGTGTAGATGCGTGGTCCAAAGAGAAGATGACAGCCTATATAGAAGAACATGATATTAAGTGCCCTTCTTGTGGAAAACATAATTTTACGGATATCCGGGAATTTAACCTGATGTTCAAAACTTTCCAGGGGGTTACAGAGGATGCGAAGAATATCGTATATCTGCGGCCGGAGACAGCACAGGGAATTTTTGTGAATTTTAAAAATGTCCAGAGAACATCCAGAAAAAAAATACCTTTTGGTATCGCGCAGATAGGAAAATCTTTCCGTAATGAGATAACACCCGGAAACTTCACATTCCGTACCAGAGAATTTGAACAGATGGAACTGGAATTTTTCTGTGAACCGGATACAGATCTGGAATGGTTTGACTATTGGAAGAACTTCTGTTTGAACTGGCTGAGCGCATTGGGACTCAAAAGTGAAGAAGTACGGTATCGTGACCATGAGAAAGAAGAGTTGTCTTTCTATAGTAAAGCAACGACAGATGTAGAGTTTTTGTTCCCGTTTGGCTGGGGCGAATTATGGGGGATCGCAGACCGTACGGATTACGATCTGTCCCGTCATATGGAAGTTTCCAAACAAGATCTTACCTATTTTGATGATGAGAAAAAGGAAAAATATGTTCCATATGTTATTGAGCCGTCATTGGGAGCAGACCGTATGGTACTGGCATTCCTTTGCAGCGCATATGACGAGGAAGAATTAGAAGGAGGAGATGTACGTACAGTCCTGCATTTCCATCCTGCGCTTGCCCCTGTGAAGGTGGGTGTGCTTCCTCTTTCTAAGAAACTCAATGAAGGTGCGCTGAAAGTGTATGAGATTCTTTCTAAGACATATAACTGTGAATTTGATGACAGGGGAAATATCGGAAAGCGCTATCGTCGCCAGGATGAGATTGGCACCCCGTTTTGTGTGACATATGATTTTGATTCCGAACAGGATGGAGCAGTTACCGTACGTGACCGTGACACGATGAAACAGGAAAGAGTAAAAATAGAAGACTTGAAAGAATACTTTGAGAAAAAGTTCGAGTGGTAGAATGAAGTAATGCGATGGGGGATATTCTTAATATAAGGGTATCTCCTCTCTTTTTAAGCAGAAGCGCAGGCTGTCTGTGGGGAAAAGAAGTGAAGAAGAATACTGAGATAAGGAAAGGATGGCAGAGAAAATGGAAGCAAGAAATATATGGACAACGTATAATGAAAAGCAGATGCAGGAATTGAATGAATTGAATGAGCGTTATAAATCCTGCCTGGATCAAGGAAAGACAGAACGTGAATGTGTCGCGCTGACAGTAGATATGGCAGAGCAGGCAGGATATCAGAACATAGAAAAGATACTTGCGCAAGGAAAGAAGCTAAGTGCCGGGGATAAAGTATATGCTGTATGTATGTCTAAAATGGCGGCACTTTTTTGCATTGGGGAAAAGCCGATTTCAGAAGGAATGAACATCCTGGGGGCGCATATCGACTCTCCGCGTATTGACGTAAAGCAGAATCCTCTCTATGAAAACGAGGGGCTGGCGTATCTGGATACGCATTACTACGGCGGGATCAAGAAATACCAGTGGGTGGCGCAGCCGCTTGCGCTGCACGGCGTTATTGTGAAAAAGGATGGGACTGTCGTCAAGGTGAATGTAGGGGAGGAGGAAGCAGATCCGGTATTTGTGATCACAGATCTTTTAGTCCATCTGGCGCAGGAACAGTTGGAGAAGAAGGCGTCTAAAGTGATCGAAGGAGAAAAGCTGGATCTTCTGATCGGAAACCGCCCGATCGAGCAGACAGAAAATCTCGATCAAGCAGAGAAAGATGCTGTAAAAAAGAATGTGATGCGCATACTCAAAGAAAAATACGGAATGGAAGAAGAAGACTTTTATTCCGCAGAGTTGGAGATCGTGCCTGCGGGAAAAGCGAGAGATTGTGGCTTTGACAGAAGTATGATACTGTCTTACGGACAGGATGACAGGGTATGTGCGTTTACCTCTTTATTTGCCATGCTGGACGTAAAACAGCCGGTGAGGACAGGATGCTGTCTGCTTGTAGATAAAGAAGAAATCGGAAGTGTAGGCGCAACAGGGATGCATTCTAAATTTTTTGAAAATACAGTGGCAGAATTGGTGGCGCTTACAGAAGGAGAATCTGAATTGAAAGTCCGCCGAGCGCTTTCCAGGTCTAAAATGCTTTCCTCAGATGTAAGCGCGGCGTATGATCCGATGTTTGCAGAGGCATTCGAGAAGCGCAGTTCCGCGTTTTTTGCAAATGGGCTTACGTTCAATAAATTTACCGGCAGCAGAGGAAAGTCAGGTTCCAACGACGCAAATGCGGAATATCTTGGAAGATTAAGACAGGTGATGGATGAAGCAAAGGTGGCGTATCAGTTTGCTGAATTGGGAAAGGTAGACTTAGGCGGAGGCGGAACGATCGCTTATATCATGGCAAATTATGGTATGGAAGTCATAGACAGCGGCGTGGCAGTTTTGAATATGCATGCGCCTTATGAAGTGACGAGCAAGGCAGATGTATACGAGGCAGTGAAAGGATATCGAGCATTTTTGCAAATGAAGTAGCAGAAAGAAGATATAAAAGCATACCTATCTGTGTATCCCGTCATACAGACCTTACAGGCCGGCTTCGCCCGACAAGGTATATTTATGCAGAATTTCCTATTTTGTAATATTGACATATACAAAACAGGGAATAAATATTGTGTATATTTACCAATAAAACGCTTGACTGAAAGGGGTAAAACAATTAGAATATTATATGCGACTTAATGCAAATTTATTTGTAAAATTTTATTTAGGAGGTCATTAGAACATGGCAAAATGGGTTTATATGTTCACAGAAGGTGACGCTACAATGAGAAACCTTCTTGGCGGAAAAGGTGCAAACCTCGCAGAGATGACAAATCTGGGACTCCCGGTACCACAGGGGTTTACTGTAACTACAGAGGCTTGTACACAGTACTATGAAGATGGCAGAAAGATCAATGATGAGATCATGGCACAGATCATGGAAGCTATCGAAAAATTGGAAAAGATTACAGGAAAGAAATTTGGCGATAAGACAAATCCACTTCTTGTTTCTGTTCGTTCCGGAGCAAGAGCTTCCATGCCTGGTATGATGGATACAATCCTGAATCTGGGTCTGAATGAGGAAGTTGTTGAGACATTGGCAGAAGCATCCGGGAATGCTCGTTGGGCATGGGACTGCTACAGAAGATTTATCCAGATGTATTCTGATGTAGTAATGGAAGTTGGTAAGAAATATTTTGAAGAACTTATCGACAAGATGAAAGAAGAAAAAGGTGTAAAACAGGATGTAGAACTGACAGCAGAAGATTTAAAGACTCTGGCTGGACAGTTCAAGGCTGAATATAAAGAAAAAATCGGTGAAGACTTCCCAGCTGATGCAAAAGAGCAGCTGATGGGAGCTGTTAAGGCAGTATTTCGTTCATGGGACAACCCGCGTGCCAATGTATATCGCCGTGACAATGATATTCCATATTCTTGGGGAACAGCTGTCAACGTACAAATGATGGCATTTGGTAACATGGGAGATGACTGTGGAACAGGTGTTGCATTTACACGTGACCCAGCTACAGGAGAGAATGGTCTGTTTGGAGAATTCTTGACAAACGCGCAGGGAGAAGACGTAGTTGCCGGTGTTCGTACACCAATGCATATTTCAGAAATGGAACAGAAATTCCCAGAAGCATTTGCTCAGTTCAAAGAAGTTTGCAAAACTCTGGAAACTCACTACAGAGATATGCAGGATATGGAGTTTACAGTAGAACATGGCAAACTGTACATGCTGCAGACACGTAATGGTAAGAGAACAGCGCAGGCTGCTCTGAAGATTGCTTGTGACCTTGTTGATGAGGGAATGAGAACAGAAGAAGAAGCAGTTGCAATGATCGATCCACGTAACTTGGATACACTGCTTCACCCACAGTTTGATGCTGCTGCATTGAAAGCTGCAACACCAATGGCGAAAGCGCTTGGGGCATCTCCAGGAGCTGCTTGTGGTAAAGTTGTATTCACAGCTGACGATGCTGTTGAATGGGCTGCAAGAGGAGAGAAAGTTATCCTTGTTCGTCTGGAAACATCACCAGAAGATATCACAGGTATGAAATCTGCTCAGGGTATCCTGACAGTTCGTGGTGGTATGACATCTCACGCAGCTGTAGTTGCTCGTGGTATGGGTACATGCTGTGTATCTGGATGTGGCGAAATCGCTATGGACGAAGCAAATAAGAAATTTACATTAGCAGGAAAAGAGTTCCACGAGGGAGACAGCATCTCACTTGATGGATCTACAGGTGCTATTTATGACGGAATCATCCCGACAGTAGATGCTACGATCGCTGGTGAGTTCGGACGGATCATGGGCTGGGCTGATAAATATAGAACTATGAAAGTTCGTACAAACGCGGATACACCGGCAGACGCTAAGAAAGCACGTGAACTGGGAGCAGAAGGTATCGGACTTTGCCGTACAGAGCATATGTTCTTTGAAGGCGACAGAATCGATGCATTCCGCGAGATGATATGTTCTGAGACAGTAGAGGAAAGAGAAGCTGCGCTTGAGAAGATTCTTCCGGAGCAGCAGGGAGACTTCGAGGCTCTGTATGAGGCTCTGGAAGGCAACCCAGTTACGATTCGTTTCCTTGATCCACCGCTTCATGAATTTGTTCCGACAGAGGAAGAAGATATCAAGAAACTGGCTGACGCACAGGGTAAGACAGTTGAGCAGATTAAGACAATCATCGACAGTCTGCATGAGTTTAACCCAATGATGGGACACCGTGGATGCCGTCTTGCAGTTACGTATCCGGAAATTGCTAAGATGCAGACAAGAGCTGTCATCCGTGCAGCGATCAACGTACAGAAAGCGCATCCGGACTGGACAGTAAAACCGGAGATCATGATCCCGCTTGTAGGAGATATCAAAGAACTGAAATATGTGAAGAAATTCGTTGTTGAGACAGCAGATGCTGAGATTGCGGCAGCAAACAGCAATCTGAAATATGAAGTTGGTACAATGATCGAGATCCCAAGAGCAGCTCTTACGGCTGACGAGATCGCAAAAGAAGCTGATTTCTTCTGCTTTGGTACAAATGACCTGACACAGATGGCATTTGGTTTCTCTCGTGATGATGCAGGTAAGTTCTTAGAGGCCTACTATGATGCTAAGATCTTCGAGAATGACCCATTTGCTAAACTTGACCAGAATGGTGTCGGCAAGCTGATGGATATGGCTATTACATTAGGAAAACCGGTAAATCCGAACTTGCACGTAGGTATCTGCGGAGAGCACGGCGGAGATCCAAGTTCTGTAGAATTCTGCAATAAGCTGGGTCTGGATTATGTATCCTGCTCACCATTCCGTGTGCCGATCGCAAGACTGGCAGCAGCACAGGCAGCTATCGCACAAAGGTAGGAGTTCTCTTTCCTTTGAATTACCGCTTAGTTTCGAGCAGGCAGCAGCCTATCGAAAGGCTAACGGACAGTATATAAGGAAAGATCAATGGAGACATACCATTGTACGGGTTCTCATAGACCTTAATTAAAAAGGCTCTTTGTCAAGAGTTGGGGTAAAAGATTTATTACAGAGACAGGAGATGATTTCCTGTCTCTGTTTACGTTAAGGATAAGAAAATTCGATTTCTAAAATTATTAAAGTTGCGATAGCCAAAGGCATTTCGCTTGATTACCTTGATTGCGTTGTTTGTTCCTTCTGTATATCCATTTGTATATTGGCATTCAAAGGAATTAAGGATATATTTTGACCAGTTTCCGAGCATTGTGAGGCATGCTTTGAATTCTTTTAGTGCACTTGTTTGAGCAGCTAGTATAAAAAATTTGAGTTTTCTTGTGGCTTCTGTTCGAGTGGAGGAAGCCATAAATTCATAGAACAATTCCTTTAAGTAGTAAGCGGTTGCTAGATCAGAGGATTGTAGAAGCATGATCTCTAATGCATCCATGCTTTCTTTGCTTAGTTTGTTTTGGTGTGTAAGTAATAACTTTCGACTTCTTTTAAAATACTTTCTCTTCGATGGGTGAAGTTCTTTTTGGATGCGTTTACGTACGTTTTCCAATGCCCAGGTAACATATCGAACGACGTGGAACCTGTCAATTACTATGGTGGCATTTGGAAAGTATTGTCTAGCCAAATCTTTGTAGACGGTATTCATGTCTGTAACAAAATATTTCACTTGTTTTTTATTAGGAAACATTTGAAAATATAGCATCAATTCTGTTTGAGAATGAGTCGGAAGAATATCAAAAAGTTTATGATTTTTGGCATCGGTAAGGATAGCCTGAAACTTTTGTCCACCAGCATTGCCTCGAAATTCATCGATAGATAGCACTTCAGGAAGATGAGAAGGTTTCGGATATGGAACATCCTGCATACGTCGGAAGATAAAAGAATCCGAAACGCCGGTTAAAGCAGCAACAGAACGAACGCTTTGTCTGTTGCTGAGAAGTTGAATAGCATAAAAAGCAAGTCTAGTAGTAATACGACAATATTTGTGCAGTAAAGCAAACTTCTCATAAAAATGTTTTTGGCAATGAGGACAATGATATCTCCTTTTGTGGCAATGAAGAAAAGAAAGTTTTCCCATAAAAGGAATATCTTTAATGATAGAGGTTCTGTAATCATGGATGCGATTCGTGAGAGTACCACAATTAGGACAAGCATGTGTTTTTCGTTTTAACGAGAAGAAAACATGCATTTCGGTGTTTGTTGTTTTTACATCATTTAAGATAATGTCTTCCAATTCGAAGATTTTTGAGATAAAATAAGATTCAGGCATAGGTTTTCATCCTTTCTATATTTTTTGTTGTGGTGACTTAATTATATAGGAATTAAAACCTTATGCCTATTTTTTACCCCTATTGCACATTTGAGTACCATGACAGTTCTTCTATATAATGAAGTTAAGAACGGAGGTGCTGACGATGAGAGAAGAACGCTACCATCTGGCATTGGACGCTTATGATAAAAATATTGTCATTCCTTGCTTTCTGCGGTATTCTTTCCATCGTGTGGTTTGCCCTCTTGACCGCCCTGTATGTAGATGGCGGTCTGCTTTGAGGAGCGATCATTGTGCTTGCCTGTATTATCTTTTCGCTCTTTGCCGCAGCACCGCCTGTTGTCAATTCTGATGCGGCGGCAGTTACAATGGTGTAGAGTTATGTAGGCGAGCTGATCTTTAATATACTCATCTTAGTTGGTGCGGTCAAAATGGCAGACCGAGTAGTGCGTGAGATGATGGGATTGTAATGCAAAATTTTTCTGTGCGTATTGACTTGGTTGTATGAAATGAGTATAATATGGGTAGAATAATACTATCTAATATACGAGAAGGAGGTTTTGTTATGAATATTCGTCCATCCGCAGCAATCCGCCAGAATTACAACGAGATTGCCGATATGTGCAGAAAGACCGCAGAGCCGATTTTCCTTACCAAGAACGGCGAGGGAGATTTAGTCGTTATGGATATTGAAACTTATAACCGCAGGGAAAAAATGCTGAAGCTGCGTGAGGAACTGCTTGCCGTAGAGGAAGATAGGATGCGTGGAAGCAAAGGCTACTCTGTTGATGAAGTCGCTGCGATGATGCGTAGTGCAATCAAGGAGGCGGCAGGTCATGGAACAGCAGAATAAATACCATGTGATTGTATCGGAACGGGCAACGCAGATGCTTGTTTCCCACGCTGCTTTTCTGGCACAGGTCAGTCCAGAAGCGGCGGAACGGCTGACAGCTGAATTTGAAAAGGCTGCAAATTCATTAGAACTGATGCCGCAGAGATGTCCGTGGCTCACAGGGGAATATATCCCAAGAAATGCTTATCGTTTTATCCTGTTTGAGAAACGCTATATGATCATATTCCAGATAGTAGACGATATAGTCTACGCCGATTATGTGGTAGATTGTAGGCAGGATTACAGTTGGCTCATTCGATAACAACAAAACAACTTTCAGAAATCGTCACTTATAGTTGGGTGGCGATTTTTTTGTGCCTGAAAGTATCAACAAGAAAGGATGATAGAAATGAAGAAAAAAGAAAAATATTACCAGATTTATCGTATTCATTTACTGAATGGAGAAGTGATTGAAGCGTCAGAAGAATACGACCTGCCTGTTGAAAAAGGACTGGTGGGAAAATTCCAAAAGGCAGACGACAACAAAATATTTGAAATAGGAGATGCTGTTTCTGGATTGCTTTATGTCCCAAAACGCAGCATCCTTTTTATAGCGACAGGAGAGGTTAGGAAGGGATGGTGCTAATATGGAGGTCAAGATAAATAAGGAGATCCGTAATTATACGGAAAGTATGTTTTTTGGACTGTCGATGCAGCAGTTCATTTTTTCTGTCTTTGCCTGTGGCGTGGCGATGGCTTTGTATTTTGTGCTCCGTCCGTACTTTGGCACGGAAACATTAAGCTGGATGTGTATTTTAGGAGCTTCGCCTTTTGCAGCTTTGGGTTTTATCAAGTACAACGGGATGACAGCGGAGCAGTTCGTCTGGGCACGGATAAAATCAGAGTTTATCATGCCAAAAAAGCTGTTGTTTTCCCCAGATAATCTCTATTATGAAGCCTTAAAAGAAACGATTTACATCCACGAAAAAGAAGCTCTGGGTATCCGTATCCGCAGAAAGCAAAAGAGCAGACAGAGAAAGAAATCTCAAAAGAGCAAGGAGGTATCGTATGATTAAGACATTGAAAAATCTGTTTAGGCAGGATAAGGAAAAGTTTGTCGTACCAAAACATGTTTGGCTATCCTTGAAAAATGCGAAGGTCCTTTGCACTGCAATCGCCGATGAGCTGTCTGAACTTAATCCTGATAATGCGGAATTATATAAGAAAAATCTTGACGTATATGTAGAAAAACTATCCAATTTGGATATGGAATATCAGCAGACAGTAGATACTTCTGAACGGAATACACTTTTGTTCGGTGATCGTTTTCCGTTCCGCTATCTGGTGGATGACTATGGATTAAGCTACTATGCCGCTTTTGCAGGCTGTTCCGCAGAAACGGAGGCCAGTTTTGAAACGATTACATTTCTTGCAGGGAAAGTAGATGAACTTGGTTTGCACAACGCTTTGACAATTGAAAAATCCGATCAGAAAATTGCACAGACAATCATCCAAAATACGAAGGAGAAAAATCAGAAAATTTTGACGATGGATTCTATGCAGTCTACCACTTCCGAGAATGTTTCTAACGGTGCCACTTATCTTTCTATTATGGAAAATAATCTTGAGATTTTAAAGGAAGCGTTGAAATAAGGAGGGGTATCATGGCTCAAATCATTTGTCAAAATTTATCGCTGGGATATGACGGTAAGGCTATCCTACAAAATTTGAACTTTTCTATTCACTCTGGGGATTACTTTTGCATTGTGGGAGAGAATGGTTCTGGTAAATCCACCTTGATGAAAACATTGCTTCTTTTGTAGCCTCCTGTTAGCGGTAGTATTTTGATAGGTGACGGGCTGAAACCGAATGAAATCGGTTATCTTCCACAGCAGACATTGGTACAGCGGGATTTTCCGGCATCCGTGAGAGAAATCGTTCTCTCTGGATGCCAGAATCGTTGCAGTTTTCGCCCATTTTACAGCAGAGAAGAGAAAATGCTTGCCGCTGCAGCTATGGAAAAAATGCAGATCAGTCATCTTGCCAGAAACTGTTATCGGGAGTTATCCGGCGGACAGCAGCAGCGCGTCCTTTTAGCAAGGGCTTTGTGTGCCGCCCGCAAGGTGCTGCTCTTAGATGAGTCAGTGTCAGGACTTGACCCAAAAGTGACGGTAGAAATGTATCGTTTCATTGAAGAATTAAACAAAAGAGACGGAATGACTATTATCATGATTTCCCATGATATTGCGGCGGCGGTTCATTATGCCAGTCACATTTTACACATTGGTCAGAGTGTCTTTATTGGATCGAAACAGGAATACCTGCAAAGCGGTATTGGAAAGAGCTTTGCCGGAACAGCAGGAGGTAAGTAGAATGATTGAGAAGTTGGCATTTTATTTTCAATATCCCTTTGTGTGGTATGCACTGGTTGTCGGGATTTTGATTGCTCTTTGTTCATCCCTGCTTGGCGTAACACTGGTATTGAAACGATTTTCCTTTATTGGAGACGGGCTTTCCCATGTTGCCTTTGGCGCTATGGCGGTGGCGACAATCTTGAACTTTACAAATGATATGATTTTTATCCTGCCCGTTACTGTAATTTGCGCCATTTTGCTGCTCCGTACCGGGCAAAATACAAAAATCAAAGGAGACGCTGCGATTGCCATGATCTCGGTGGGTGCGTTGGCGGTTGGTTATCTGCTGATGAATATTTTTTCCACTGGACCAAATCTTTCGGGAGATGTATGCAGCACCTTGTTTGGATCCACCTCTATTTTGACATTGACAGAAAGCGAGGTCTGGTTGTGCGCAGTACTGTCGATTATCGTGGTGATCTTGTTCCTGCTATTTTACAATAAGATTTTTGCTGTGACCTTTGATGAAAATTTTGCAAAAGCAACGGGAACAAGGGCAGATTTATTCAATCTGTTGATTGCCGTTATTGTTGCGTTAATCATTGTGCTGGCTATGAACTTAGTTGGTTCCCTGTTGATTTCTGCGCTGGTAATCTTTCCTGCGTTGTCTGCCATGCGGATATTTAAGAGTTTTTTGAGCGTTACGATTTGTTCGTCCATATTGTCTGTGATATGCGCTTTGGCAGGCATCTTGATTTCTATTCTTGCGGGAACACCGGTAGGTTCTACAATTGTAGTGATTGATATAATGGCATTTGGAATTACTTATGTGATTGGCAGGGGGTAGGGAGGTAGAGATATGAATAAAGTGAAAAAATTGCCTGTTCTGTTTCTGATGTTCCTTTTGATAATGGGATGCAGCAACAATGACAGAAGTCGTAATCCTGTAAATAATAGCAATTCTGTTGATAAGGTAATCAAAGAGCAAATCAACGATGCTGATGATGCAAGCGAGAGCGCAGATACAGAGACATCAGACACGGGAAGTATTGATACAGAAGAAAATCCAAGTATGGGCAGCCAAACAGAACCATTGGAAGAAGTAGCTCCGCAGAGTGCGGATGGCGTGGACTATGATCTTACTACTATGAATAGCGATATGGTATATGCTACTGTTTATCAGATGATGATAGAGCCGGATGCCTATATAGGAAAAACAATTCGTATGGATGGACTTTATTATGCCGGATATGATAAACGGACAGACCGGCATTGTCATTACTGTATTATTCAAGATGCTATGGCATGTTGTGCCCAGGGCTTAGAATTTGTCTGGGATGACGGAAGTCATGTATATCCGGATGAATACCCACAGGACAACACGAATGTGGTGGTGCAAGGTGTGTTTGAAACCTATCAGAAAGAAGGCGGTAATTACTGTCGGTTAAAAGACACCTCATTGGAAGTAAAAAAATAATCATTAATTATTTGGTTAAGTAGAAGATAATAATTCAGAAAAGAGGTCTTCAAAAAGCAATAGAAGAATGCTTCTTATCGGCAATGGCATTCAAAAAATATATAGAAATAAACACTGAAAAAGAGAGTTTGTTAACAGGTTCCGAACTTTGTGTAAACCTTCAAACTGATGTAAGATATATCTTCCATGCATGTTACGAATTCAGCATTTGTTTTGCTTGAGAGGCAACAGTAGTCGTTATGGTAAGGTCGAAGTTTGTTTTTAGAGAATGCCGGCTGGATTCCTTGCTAATGGGTTCTTCCAATGCAACTTTCATCCATTTTAAGAATATTTCTCGAAAATGGCAATGTTCCGATTCATAAATCAGCAGGCGAACGTACGATTCGTACGTATTGTCTGGGTAAAAAGAATTGGATGTTTCATAATATCCAATTTGAGAGTTCTTTTATACTTACTTATTCTTTCTATCCTTCTTTTAATGAAAATCACTAAAATAAAATGAAATTTACACGTTTTTCATAATTTATACAATTAACTTTTTTTCGTAGTTATTGTATAGTAGAAAATGATTAAAATCATTTTTTCGGGTAAAAACAGGTGATCTTTGACACTACTAAGCACTATGAGAAGGGCAAAGAATGGAAGGCAGAAAGCGAGTGTTTACATATCAAAGAGAGAGGACTTTTTATATGAATTTAAATGAGCAGGATTTGAAAAAAGTCAAATCCTTACATGTCATGTTGAAAATGCCGGTATGGATATTGGAAAAAGAAACAAATAAAGTTTTAGAAAGCTATAAATCAGTTTATAAGCATCCTATTTCTTATGAATTTAAAGAAAGGACTATCTCAGAAGAAGTTGTACAATTTTATAGCGGGATGTTAAATGAACTTTTTTTATGTCTGTGGTATAAGGATGTAAAAATTGTGATTGGAGCTTTTAGGGTTAACAATGTTACAAGGGCGGATTTTTCTCATGTTTATAATAATCTAACAAAAGAAAGCAAAAAAGTTTTAAAAGAAAACGAGTGTTGGGAATATTATGTATCGCTTCCCGTATATCCTCTGGGAGATATCAGAGATTGTTTGATTCTTCTGGGATTTTTGTTTGATATGGATTTGGAGGATGTTTATTCGAAAGAACTGTATGAGCAAGTGGCGCAAAACCAGTTGGAGTTGGTAAGGAAACCATCTGGAGACACAGTGTATGATTCCTTCCGTGTGGAGCAATACACATTTGATTATGAAAATAAAATCATGAATCTTGTAAGTCAGGGCGATATTGAATTATTAAAAAGTGGTCTTGTAGAATTGGGAACAAGTGTTTTGCCAATTTTGACTAGCAGTTCTTTGAAAACAGAAAAGAATTATACGATTATTATTCTGGAAAAACTGGCATCACTGGCAATTCAGGTCGGGAAGGATATTCTATCAGTAATCAAACTGAGAAGTTATTATATTAGAAAGCTAGAGGAACAAACAGAGTTTATAGGGGTTTTAGCAACGCGAGACAGTGCGATCATCCATTTTACAAAAGAGCTTCACGGGGAATCGAATCAGGCCAGAACACCCCTGATTCGATGTGTCTTACAATATATTAATTTGAAAATTTATGACAGTATCAAAGTTGCAGAACTTGCAAAACAGTTCTATTTATCAGAAAGTGCACTTCGTAGCAGATTTAAAGAAGAAATAGGCGTATCCATCAATGAGTATGTCAACCAGAGAAAGATTGAGGAATCAAAGATGATGATTCGGTCAGGGGTTCCGATAGGAGAAATTGCAAGGTGTTTGAGTTTCTATGATCTGTCTCATTATTACCGCACTTTTAAAAAATATACAGGTGTGACACCACAGCAATTCAGGGATACAAATATTGTGGTATAGAAAATCAGACCTGTTTTGATTGCAGGGGGAGTGATTCTTATAGATGAAAAATCTGAATTAAATGGTTAGATAAAAGATAATCAAACACAAGAAAGGAGTAAAAAGAAGTTATGATACAAAGAAAGTTAAAAAAGAAATTCTCAATGCTTTTAGCGCTGATGTTAACTTTTGGAACAATGTTCTCAGGCACAATGTCTGTACATGCCGAAGAAGCTCTACAGGAAGTTTTAAGTTTATCGTTTGATACGGACGAGGTAAAAAAGCCGGTTCTTGGAGATACAGTACCAGATAGTTTTAATGTTCAGCCAAATGATGGGAACAGCCTTACAGATGATAGTGAAGTATTTCTAAGCTGGAGGGTAAAACAGGCTGACGGAACGTGGGATTACGCAAAACCCACATCGGAAACAGTACAGTTCGAGGCTGGAAAAGAATATCGCTTAAGATTTGACATCCAGAATCTTAAGGTAACAGATGGAAAAGCATTTCCCGATAATGTCCCTGCTGTTAAAGTGAATGATATGAATGTATCTGTCGTGACGGATGATAATGTTACAGATTCTTACTATACCAAAACAGATGATACAACCGTATCATTTGCGATGTATTCAAAATCCTTTAAAATAGAAAATATAATATTGGAAGTTCCGCCAGCAGAAACACCGGAAAAAACATTTATCGTTACCAAAGACACGGACGGCTCTGAAATTGGTCGATATGACACGCTTCAGGAGACACTGGGAGCTATTAACGGTGATAATAAAGATAAGTGGAATGCATATACCGTTATGGTAACCCGTGATTATACAGAAGATGACAGGGCTCCGGTCATTCCTATGAATGCGACGGTCACTGTTACCTCATCTCCGGGGAATCAATTTGTGATTACGCGCGCAGACCCGGGTAGGGCGTGGTCATCAAAGCATTTCAGTCTTGGCGGTGATGCGTCTCTGATTCTGAAGAATATCATCCTGGATGGGAACAATGCCATGGGAGGTATTTATTCGGATGGAGGTGTTGGAGTGCATACAAGGGCTACCACGATTATCTTGGATAAGGGAACCGTTATAAGAAACTGTCTTGGGAGAGGAAGTGATCCGTATACGCCGTGGTCAGGCGGAGCAGTCGTTACCTTAGGCAACGGCAAAGGCGTCGTAACGACGATTAAGGAAGGCGCCAGAATCGAAAACTGCAAAAGCTCAGAAGGCTATGATGGCGGAGCGGCCTATATAGATGTAGGTACACAGCTTAACGTAGAAGGTGGTGTTATTGAAGGTTGTGAAGCGATTGGCACTGAAGTTACAGTTGGGGGGAGTACCCGTCACAGTAATGGTGGCGCGATTATGTTACATGGCACAATGAACATGACTGGTGGTACAATTTCTAATAATAAGACGACTGCCAGCGGAGGCGGTATCGCTGTATCTGATACCGGCAGACTTTCTATAACAGGGGGAACGATTGAGGGAAATAACGGAGCGCATGGCGGCGGTGTTTTCATTCAGGAAAGTACGGCAGAAACTAAGATAGAAAATGCCACATTTACAGGAAATCAAGCTAAATATGGTGGAGGAATATACCTACACAAGAATGCTGGAATAAATGTAAGTAACAGTACATTTGCCGATAATTTTGCAATACAGGGCGGTGCAATTTATACCGGAAATTCTGATTATGGCAATCCGGCGGATACAACCAAATATCAGACTGTTAAACTTGCAGGTGATGTGAGCTTCGAAAACAACTCCGCTTCATATGGACTTTACACTCCGCCTGAAAATGCAGATGAGTTTACGAATCTTAAATTTTCAAAAACATCTGTGACAGGTAAAAATATTTTTCCTGTGGATTCCCTTTTGACAAACTATGATATTAACTATATCAACGGGAATAAGGTCGATCCAACTGAAAAGTATCAAATTCTTTTTGAATTTAAAAGTACAACTGCAGACAGAGATTTGCCAAGTGATATATTGGATTTACTTCCAGACCCAATAAGTGGCATTAAAAAAGGCGATAAAGTAACTTTACCTATTTTTGCTGATTCTGAAATCAAGGTAGAAGATGGAAAGTGGGTATTCACAGGCTGGAAAGACGGAACAGAAATAGTAGTTAATGACAATATGTTGGTAGTTGGTGAATGGAAGTTTTCCCCAAATATGAGTGTTATCAATAATGTGCCTACGATTTCAGCAAATGATGTTACATTGAATGTAGGAGATACTTTTGACCCATTATCAGGCGTTAGTGCAACGGACAAAGAAGATGGCGGTATTACGCTGACAAAGGATAATATCATTGCGAATGATGTAGATACTTCTAAAGCAGGTATTTATCATGTGACATATAAGGTGACTGACAAAAACGGAGCTTCTGCTGAAAAGACAATTACTGTTACAGTAAAAGAAAAAACTACTAACAAACCACAACAGCCACAGAAACCAAACAAACCAACAAAGCCTAATAAACAGACTAAAAATCCAAAAACAGGTGATATGTCCAATATAAGTTTATTTGCTTTTATGTTTGTTGGATCAAGTGGTGCATTAGCTGTTCTATTTGCTAAAAAGCGTAAAAGAAATAAAAATGTATAGCAAGAAAACAAGTAATTAATTCGTGTTAAAGGATACCCAATGAGGTGTCCTTTTCAAATGTGCGAAAGAGAAAATTTACGAATATGTTATGCAGAATATTGAAATTAGATCAGCTATTGAAAATTTTTACAAGCGAATATCGTTTGAAAGGTACGAAATGGCTGCAAAATGCGCAAGAATTATAAAAATATAGGCAACGAGTGTCTTGATTCACACCTTGATTTTTACGTATTATAAATATAAAAATAGATAGGATATATATCGACTATGTGGAAAACAAAAAATATGTAAAAATAAAGAAAGGGGAAAACGTGGAAGAATATACAAAAGGAAGAGTAACTATTCCGACAGATGTGGACGTGGTGGAAGAGACACTGGAATTAATTGAAAAATGGGGAGCGGATGCGATCAGGGACTGCGATGGAACAGATTACCCGGAGGCCTTAAAACATGTGGAGGCCAAAGTATATTCGACTTACTACACGACACGCAAGGATAATGAGTGGGCAAAGAAGAATCTAGACGAGATACAGCAGATGTATATAATGACTCCGTTCTATACTGCTGTGGGAAGTAAGCTGTCCGTTCATCTAATGGACCATCTGTATCCGGATATGCTAAAGGTAAATGACAGAGACGATATAACGAGATGGTGGGAGATAATCGATCGTACAGAAGGAGTGACAGTTCCAGCGTCTCAATGGAGTTATGATGCAGAAAGCGGAGATGTAACCATCCATAATACAAAAGAATTTCATGAGTATACAGTAAGTTTTTTGGCATACATTATGTGGGATCCGGTACATATGTACAATGCAGTGACAAATGGCTGGAGCAACTTTGAAAAGCAGATTACCTTTGATGTACGTCAGCCGAAGACGCATGCCTATTCTATGAAACGATTGCGCAGATATTTGAAAGATAATGCTCATGTGGATGTCATTCGTTTTACAACGTTTTTCCATCAGTTCACATTGATTTTTGATGAACTGGCGCGGGAGAAGTATGTGGACTGGTACGGATATTCGGCTTCTGTAAGCCCGTATATTTTAGAACAGTTTGAGCGGGAGGCTGGATATAAGTTTCGTCCGGAATTTATTATTGATCAGGGATATATGAATAATCCGTACAGGATCCCCTCGAAGGAATTCTTGGATTTCCAGGGTTTCCAGAGAAGAGAAGTGGCGAAACTGGTAAAAGAGATGGTAGATATCACCCATGAATATGGCAAAGAAGCCATGATGTTTTTAGGCGATCACTGGATTGGAACAGAGCCTTTTATGGAGGAATTTAAACAGATTGGTCTGGATGCTGTCGTAGGGAGTGTGGGGAACGGCTCTACGCTACGTCTTATCAGTGACATAGAAGGGGTAAACTATGTGGAAGGCCGACTTCTCCCTTATTTCTTTCCGGATACCTTCTATGAAGGCGCAGATCCAGTCAAGGAGGCGAAGACGAATTGGGTGACGGCCAGACGTGCGATTTTGAGAAAACCAATTGACCGGATAGGCTATGGGGGATATTTAAAGCTGGCGGTGAAATTTCCAGAGTTTATCAGTTATGTAGAGAGTGTGTGCCGGGAGTTTCGCACTCTTTATGAAAATATTAAAGGAGCGGAGCCGTATTGTGTCAAGAAAGTAGCAGTTTTGAATTGTTGGGGGAAAATGCGCGCCTGGGGTAACCACATGGTACATCATGCTATTTACCACAAGCAGAATTATTCTTATGCGGGAATTATCGAGGCACTCAGCGGAGCGCCTTTCGATATAAGTTTTATAAGTTTTGATGATATCAGAAAAAAGCCGGGCATTCTGGATGAGATGGATGTGCTCCTCAATGTGGGAGACGCGGACACGGCGTATACGGGCGGAGAAAATTGGACAGATGAGAAGATCCTATCTGCGGTGAAGCGATTCGTCTACAATGGCGGAGGTTTTATCGGAGTGGGAGAGCCGGCGGCTCATCAGTATGAAGGACACTTTTTTCAGCTTGCTACGATGATGGGAGTGGAAAAAGAGACAGGTTTTACCCTTAATGTAGATAAATATAATTGGAAAGAATATCCTCATTTTATTATAGAAGACTATAAAGGCGAGATAGATTTTGGAGAGGGTAAGAAGAATATATATGCGTTGGATGGTACGAAGATCCTCGTACAGAGAGAAAAGGAAGTGCAGCTTGCTGTCAATGAATTTGGAAGCGGGCGCTGTGTCTATATCAGCGGACTGCCCTATAGTTCTGAGAACAGCCGCCTTTTGTACCGAGCGGTTCTATGGTCTGCGCATGGAGAAAAGGAATTGCACAAATGGTTCAGTTCTAATTATAATGTAGAAGTGCATGCCTATGTGAAAAATGGAAAATACTGTGTTGTCAACAATGCATATGAGCCACAGAGTACTATCGTATATAAAGGAGATGGAAGTAGTTTTAAATTGGATCTAGAGGCGACGGGAATTTACTGGTATGAAATCTGAACCAGAAAAAAATAGGCGGCAGAAAAAACGTATTGCTCAGGAGTAAGAACTCTTTGCAATACGTTTTTCATATATTATCTGTCAGAAGTAGGAGCAGTCCAAGAGTGTAGATACCTGTATCTAAGAGGCGCGATTCCGTACTGATTGCGAAATGCCTGTGAAAAATATGTCTGTGAAGAAAAACCGGCGATAGAAGCAATATTAGAAAGAGAATGGTCTGTATCTTTTAACAGCATGCAGGCGGCGTCTAAACGTCTTAAATTTAGATACTGTATGGGAGGGATTCCTACATATTTTGTGAAAGAACGCGCTATATAGTATTTATTCATATGCGTAAGTCTCGCCAGCGTATTTAATGTAATGCGATCAGAATAGTGGGAGTCTAGGTACTGTTTTATGTAGGCGCATTCTTTTGCGATATGTGTATTTTGGACCGGAAGAGGAACTAAATTTTGCAGACGGGTGATCTTGACAATGAGTATTTTCAATAAATGCTGGCAGATAGCGTCTGCCCCGTATTCATTTCGGCGTGCTTCACGCAGTATTTGAGAAAAGAGATCAGTGAATACGGCTTTGTTTTTAAGATGAAAAAAAATCTGTTCTGCCGTCTGCTCGCCCTTCTTAGTGAAAATAATACCGTCGATCCCCAGAACATAATACTCCAGGGGAGTATCCTTGAGCGACTGTTCGCTGTGTCCCACATAAGGCGGAATAATAATCAGATCACCGGACTTGATGGGATAGATACTGTCCTTAAATAAGAAATTTCCTTTTCCGTTTACGACTAAAAAAAGCTCTGTAAAGCCATGCGTATGAAGTATACTGCCCCAATCAGAGTCGTCCTTAGAGAAAGAAACAGAGCGGAGACAGATTTGTGGTATTTGTATAGTTGTATTCTTTATGGAGTGATATTGATAACTCATAACCAGGCCTCCTGACTATTTATATGAAAAACCTCTGAAGATGGCTTTATTATAGCCTTAACAAGGAAAAAAAATCAAGAAATCTAAAAATAAAAGAGCGAAAATACAAGGAATTACACTATAATTAAAGGTTTTTTGAGCGTTATAAGACGGATTAGACTGTAAAAAGTCAATATTTATAAAAATAGAGGAAATATTCGAATAGAAAGATTACAGTGAAGAAGGTAAGATTAATATAACAAAACCCAAAATAACAAATCTAAGTAAAAGGAGGAAAATTGTTATGAAAAAGAAAATAGTAAGTTTGTCTCTTATAACGACGCTGCTGGCTGCGTCAGTCCTAGGATGTGCATCAAAAGAAGGCGGCGGAAACGACAGCGATGGGAAATATAGCGGAGTTACTTTGAATTATTGGTCTATGTGGAATTCTTCGGAGCCGCAGGGAAAGGTGATTCAGGAGGCGGCAGACGCTTTTGCAGAAGAGACGGGAGCAACGATCAATATTGAGTGGAAGGGAAGAGATATCAATACATTACTTTCCACGGCGCTGTCTTCCGAAGAGGAGATCGACATTTTTGAAGACAGCTACATGAATATTGCAAAGAATTATGCGGATTATTCCTATGATCTGACCGATATGGCTAAGGAGGCAGGATATGCGGAACAGAGTTTTGCGTGTTTCAATGATAAGGTGATTGAATGGGCAGGGTTCCTGTGCGCTATTACAGAACAGCCGCAGGTTGGTGGTGTATGGTATAACAAAGATATCTTTGAAGACTGCGGAATAAGCGAGACTCCGGCAACATGGGATGAATTTCTGGAGGTGTGCCAGATATTAGTTGATAACGGGTATCAGCCATTGGCATTAGATAGTGCATATGCAGATTTTACCTATGGTTACCATTTGGATCGTATCATCGGACAAGATGTGATTAAAGATATGGCGATTAACGGCGGATGGAGTAAGCAAGAAGGTGTTGCACAGGCAGCGGATGATATTATTGACTTTGTAAAGAAGGGATATCTGGCAAAAGGAGCACCTGACGAATATCCGGCAAGTCAGAACAAGATGGGAACAGAACAGGATATTGCAATGGTAGTGTGCGCGAATTATGTTACTTCAGAGGTGGCGACAAATACAGGCGCCGAATTAAAATGGGGAATGTTTAACTATCCAGAAGTAGAAGGTGGAGTGGATCCGGTAAACGCATTTGCCGGGGCGAATTCTATCGCGATTTCTTCTTACAGCGAAAACGAACAGGCAGCATTTGACTTTATTATGTTATTGACATCTGGGAAATGGGACCAGAAGATGGCTGACACAGCTTCACAGATTCCAGCAGATCCGTCTAATACAGAGCCGGATACATTAAGCGGTTCTATTGAGACTCTAAAAGAGACAACTGCTCCGTTAGACTGGAATATGGGAATGAATGATAACTCTGATTTAAAAGCAAATTTTAAAGATACGATCATTAAACTGTATGAAGGGAAATTTGCTACAGGTCAGGAGTTTGCAGAGGCTATGGATGCTCTCTATTAAAATATAGGTCAGATAACAAAAGAGGCGGCATATCGTTGTGTAGGTCGCCTCTTTTTTAAGGAGGGTTTGGAAAGTTGAAGAAAAACAGGCGGATGATATTTGGTTTTATGCTGCCATGTGTGGTAAGCGTCCTGGCTATGTTTCTATATCCTACGATTAGAACGCTTGTAATGAGTTTTTTTAAAATAGAAGATATAGCGGACGAGGTGTCTACATGGAGTTTTTACGGAATCGAGAACTATCTGAAGATTTTCGGAAGTTCAACCTGGCGTGTATCTATGTTGAATATGGGGAGGATATGGCTGTTCGGCGGAATCCTGACGCTGTCGATCGCCCTTTTATTTGCAGTGATTCTCACAAGCGGAATTCGATACAAGAAATTTTTTCGGGCTGCGATTTATCTTCCGAACGTTATTAGTGCAGTCGCAATGGCAACCATGTGGATCCAATACATTTATAATCAGGATTATGGTATGCTGAACAGGCTTTTAAATTCTTTGGGTTTTGACGGTGTGAAATGGCTCGGTACGAACATGAAGTTCTGGGCGCTTTTGTTTGCGTTTATATTTGGCGCTATCGGTTATTATATGTTGATTTTTATAAGCGGTATTGAACGGATTCCGCAGGATCTTTTTGAGGCGGCGACAATAGACGGCGCAAATAAAATACAGCAGTTCAGTAAAATTACAATACCTCTTCTGCGTGGTATTATCAAGACGAATATCACATTTTGGACGGTGCATACGATCACATTTTTCGTTTGGTCGAAAATGTTTTCTCCGATCGATACGGAAGCGACGACAATTGTTCCTGTTGTTTATCTGTATGATACAGCGTTCGGCGGTAAGAATACTGCGGTAAGAGACGCAGGAGCAGGTGCGGCGGTCGGTGTAGTTCTTGCTGTTTTAGTTCTTATCATTTATTTTATTATGAACAAATTGATAAAAGAGGATGACTTGGAATTTTAAGGGACAGCATACAATCAGGGAAAATTGTTTTTATACCGATGGAGGGAATTATGAGTAAAAAGAATAAATATAAACAGAAAATAAACTGGAAAAGAGAATTGTCTCTTTTGCCGGGATACCTGATCGTAACTGTGTGGATCGTATTTACAGCGGCATTTTTGATTTGGATATTGGGAGCAAGTTTATCGACTTCTGCGGAAATATTTACCGGTTCCATTTTTAAGTTCGAGACAGGATTTCACTGGGAGAACTATAAAAGCGCATGGGAAACGCAGAACGTATCAGTATTTTTTTTGAACTCGTTACTGTACGCTGCAGTTGCCTGTGTGTTCGTTATATTGATATCGGCTCCGGCGGCATATGTATTGTCCAGATACGAATTTGTGGGAAACAAAATGATTAAATCAGGGTTGATCATAGCAATGAGTATACCGGTTATTATGATCATTATGCCGCTTTTTGCTTTGGCTACACAGTGGCAGATAAAAGGGCGGCTCTTGCTGATGTTGCTGTATATTTTCTTGAACGTGCCGTTTACGACGACCTATCTATTGAATTTCTTTGCCACGCTGTCAAAAACATATGAGGAAGCGGCGGCGATTGACGGATGCGCTCCGGTGAAAACCTTCTGGGTAATTATGCTCCCGTTGGTCCAGCCGGCGATCATCACGGTGACGATTTTTAATTTCCTGTCTGTATGGAACGAGTTCTTTATTGCTTTGATCTTCGCAAGTACAGACAAGATGAAATCTGTTGGAGTAGGGCTTCTGCAGATTGTAAATTCTATGAAGTATACGGGAAATTATGGAGGCCTGTTTGCTGCAGTGGTGATCGTATTTTTGCCTACTTTTATTTTATACATCCTATTATCAGAGAAGATTATATCTGGCGTTACAGGCGGAGGCGTAAAAGGCTGATATTCTGATATGTTTATGCCGGGGACAGTGCGGAAGCTAAAGTCGGCAGATATTCTTTTCCTGGAATCAGACGTCCGTTTTCGACGAATCCTTCTGGGCGTTCTTTTAGGCAGTTGATCAAAAGGGTTCTTAAGTATTGGATCCTGTCCTGGTATACGGGGTTGTGGATTTCATTGCATAGTTCATGGGGATCTTCTTTAAGATGGAAATATTGCTCTGTACCGGACTGCGTATACCAGATGTATTTATCGGTTTCGGTTACAATCCATTGGTTGGAATGTTCCCCATAGGAATGTTCTCCGTGGAGCCATGTGCGCAAAGGGGGTGCTTCTTTTGGGGATTGGGCAAGTGCAAGGAAACTTTTTCCATCTACGCTGTCTGGAATGTCTGTTTTTGCGATTTCTAGGAGAGTAGGCATGACATCCCGCAGTTCGAGTATGCTGCGGCATACACAAGACTGCTTAATGCCCAGATCCACATTTTTCCCGGCAGAAAGAAATAGGGGGATATGGCAGCTTCCTTCATAGGGACGAGATTTACGGAACATATGGTGATCACATAACTCTTCGCCATGATCGGAGGTAAAAAGAATAAGCGTGTCATCATAGAGTTCATGCTCGATGAGAGCAAGGATCAAACGCCCTATCTGGTGATCTAAATGGGTGATGCATGCATAATATCCGATTTGCGCCTGCCGTATCAATTCTGGATCTAGCGGTCCGGTTTTTGAATCGAATATTCTGCCAGTTTTCTCTAATTCTTCTGTACTTTCCCATGTACCGATAAATGGAGGGCGAAGCGATTTGTTTTCATATAGATGAAAGTAGTGGGCGGGTGCATCAAACGGCGGGTGAGGACGCAGATAAGAAGCCATCAGGAAGAATGGTTTGTTGGGGTCACGCCTTCTCAGAAAATCAATACTGCGATCAGTGACCCAGTTGGTAGGATGATATATTTCCTCACGCAGCCACGGACGGGAAAGGTAACTGTTACAATCCAGACCGGTTTCTGTAACATCTGCGGATACGCCAAGATTTTGTTTCAGCCAGTAGAAATAGTCATCTGCTATAAATTGTGATTCCTGGTAGGAGACGTTTGCATAACGTGCAGAATGGAGATATCCATCATGCAGCTCTACATTGTGGAAACCAAGATAGTTGCGGAGAGGATGGACATGCATTTTGCCAACACATTGGGTGTAATATCCAGCTGTAGAGAGTTCTCCGGCAAGAGAGTGTGTATATTGCCACGTTATATTGTCTTCGTAACCGACACGTCCGTGATGACTTTGTTCCATTCCAGTATGAAGCGCGGCTCTAGCGGCAATGCAGCTTGGGCATGCACTGTATGCGTGATCAAAGACAATGCCTTTTGCAGCGAGGGTATCGAGGTAGGGGGTCTTTACATCAGGATGTCCGGCATATCCCAGGCAGTCGCCTCTAAGCTGATCGGTCATAATGAAAAGAATATTAGGCTGTTTCATTTTGTTTCCTCCTTGCTATATGTATTTTGTATCCTCTTATTGCCTTATGATGTACTAAAGCATGGGACAAAAGTATCTCGTATTATATATCCAACATAATACAAGCAGAGATGAAAAGCAATGGAGAAATCGGTTATTGAAAAAACTGTCCATAAAAAAGTGGAAAAAGAAATCAAGAAAAAATGTAAAAGAAATGAGGTATGATCATGAAAACATTCATTGGTGTGGATTTGGGCGGAACAAATGTAAGGGCGGCTGTCGTAAAGGAAGATGGTACGATCTTGTGTATGAACAAGGATGAAAGTCATCCTGAAAAGGGCGCCGAGGCGGTGATGAAAACAATGATTTCTTTAATTAAAGGTCTGGATGGATATGAAAATTGCAAGGGGATTGGAATGGGGATTCCCGGTCCTATTGATACAGTTCATGGAAAAATCATCGTGTCTACGAATCTGCCGAAACTGATTGGGTTTCCAATTGTAGACTATATGAAGGACTATTTCCGCAAACCTGTTCGCATAGATAATGACGTGAAAGCAGCGGCGTTAGGAGAGGCGGTTTTAGGATCGGGGAAGGGATACCCTATTGTATATTATGTGACGATTTCTACAGGGATCGGCGGAGCGCTTGTGATCGACAGGAAAGTGGTAAGCGGTCAGAACGGACATGCGGGAGAAATCGGCAATATATGCATTGACCGAAACCGTAAAAAGTATAATATCTTAAATGTGGGAGCGGTGGAGAATGAGGCAAGCGGCACCGCGTTGACCCGGAAAGGGCGTGAACTTTTTTCAGATACGATTTTTGATGCCGGAGATGTATTTGAATTAGCTCGTGCAGGCAATGAGAGAGCGATAAAGCTTGTGGATGAGATGGCCTATGATTTGGCAATGATGTTCTGCGCGGTAGGGCACGTGATCGATCCGCACGTGTTTGTAGTCGGCGGAGGTGTGATGAAAGGGAAGGATGTATTTTTTGAAAAAATGGAGAGATATTACCGAAGTATGATACATGAAGGGATGCAGAAAGTTGTATTTAAAGAAGCACTTTTGGAAGAACCAGGGATTGTAGGGGCGGCGATGCTTGTTAGAGAATTATGAAGCAATGTGTCAAACAGTATAAAAAGGAGAACATTACATAAAAAGTAGTAAAAAAAGTAAAAATAGGGTTGACAGGTACGATGAGATGTGATAGTCTATACAAGCTGTCGCGAGAGAACGCTAGAAAGCGAGAAGAAAGCGGCGCATAGTCGCAAAGGTGAAGAAAAAGAAAAACCTGAGCAGCGGCAAAGAAAAATAAAAAAGTTCTTGACAACAGGCAATGAGTTTGGTAAGATAAAGAAGTTGTCGCTCAAGAGCGAAACAAAGCACCTTGATAACTGAACAATAGACAACGATCCTTGAAAATTCTTAAGAGAAAATTCAAAGAACGGTTTGGAAAACGAACCAAGAACAGTAAAAGGATAAGAATTAGCTAGTAGTTAATTCTGGTCCGGACGAACAAAGAAGCTCCAACAGTTCTAAACTCGAGGGAAACCTCGTTAAGAACGTGCGGAGCGTATAAACGGTAAGACTTGAAAGAACCAAGTCCAACCTTTTTATACGAGAGTTTGATCCTGGCTCAGGATGAACGCTGGCGGCGTGCCTAACACATGCAAGTCGAGCGAAGCGCTTTGGTGGAATTCTTCGGAAGGAAAGTGAAGTGACTGAGCGGCGGACGGGTGAGTAACGCGTGGGTAACCTGCCTCATACAGGGGGATAACAGTTAGAAATGACTGCTAATACCGCATAAGACCACAGCACCGCATGGTGCAGAGGTAAAAACTGAGGTGGTATGAGATGGACCCGCGTCTGATTAGCTAGTTGGTGAGGTAGAGGCTCACCAAGGCGACGATCAGTAGCCGACCTGAGAGGGTGACCGGCCACAT
>NZ_LN913000.1 GCF_001487105.1 Mediterraneibacter massiliensis
TAGTACGAGAGGACCGGGATGGACTGGCCGCTGGTGTATCTGTTGTTCAGCCAAGAGCATAGCAGAGTAGCCAAGCCGGGACGGGATAAACGCTGAAGGCATCTAAGCGTGAAGCCCCCCTCAAGATAAGATATCCCATAACGTAAAGTTAGTAAGACCCCTTGAAGACGACGAGGTAGATAGGACGGAGGTGGAAGTACAGTAATGTATGGAGCTGACCGTTACTAATAGGTCGAGGGCATAACCAAGCAAGGTGATAGGAGAATGGATGGAGAAAAGATCTTTTGTATGTAGTTTTGAAGGTATATACCTTCTATAGTTGAAATGCTTATCGCATGGCCCAGTGGCTCAGTTGGTTAGAGCGCCGCCCTGTCACGGCGGAGGTCGAGAGTTCGAGTCTCTTCTGGGTCGTATGTGGGGTCTTAGCTCAGCTGGGAGAGCATCTGCCTTACAAGCAGAGGGTCATAGGTTCGAGCCCTATAGGCCCCACTTAAAAAATATGGATGGATTCCCGAGTGGCCAAAGGGGGCAGACTGTAAATCTGTTGGCAACGCCTTCGAAGGTTCGAATCCTTCTCCATCCATTAGCCGATTTAATTCTTAGAACCGGGCGCCGCAGACTACTGAGTTCGCAAATGCTCACTAAGGGCATCGGTGAGTATCGCATAGGTGCGATTATAAGTAAGCCGATGTGGCTCAATTGGCAGAGCAGCTGATTTGTAATCAGCAGGTTATCGGTTCGAGTCCGATCATCGGCTTTATCTCGAAAGAGATAAAAAATTTCATATCGCGGGGTGGAGCAGTCTGGAAGCTCGTCGGGCTCATAACCCGAAGGTCGTAGGTTCAAATCCTGCCCCCGCAATTTACACGAGAAAGTTCAGCATATATATGGACTTTAGTGTATATGCCCAGATAGCTCAGTTGGTAGAGCAGAGGACTGAAAATCCTCGTGTCGCTGGTTCGATTCCGGCTCTGGGCATTTTCTCTGCAAAGAGAAAAAATTGAATATGGGAGTGTAGCTCAGGTGGTAGAGCACTTGACTTTTAATCAAGTTGTCCGGGGTTCGAATCCCCGCACTCTCATAAAACCAAACAGCGTAATCCACTTGTGGCTTGCGCTGTTTTGCTATATATAATAGGTAAGACCTGTTATCAGGAGGTGAAAATTATGAAATCATTGTATGAAGAATTGAAGAAATACAGTAAATCTGATTATTATGGTTTTCATATGCCAGGACATAAAAGAAATGCATCTGCAATGCAGGCGGATTTGCCATATAGCATGGATATTACGGAAATAGAAGGTTTTGACGATCTGCATCATCCAACCGGCATATTGCAAGAAGTACAGCGACGTGCTTCTAAAATTTATCATGCAGAGGAAACGTCGATTTTGATCAACGGAAGTACTGTGGGGATATTAAGTGCAATCATGGGATGTACTTGTGAGGGGGATAAAATACTGATTGCCCGGAATAGTCATAAATCTGTTTATCATGCAGTTTTTTTAAACAAATTAGTTCCTATATATGTATATCCTACATTTTATCCGGATAAAGGGCTAAATGGCGCTGTAGATCCAGAAAAAATACAAACGATATTGCAGGAAGAGCAGGGGATAAAGGCGGTTGTAATTACTTCACCTACTTATGATGGGGTACTTTCGGATATAGATAAGATCAGCACGATCGTGCATGCACATAAAATTCCGCTTATTGTAGATGAAGCACATGGTGCACATTTTGGTTTTCATCCCTACTTTCCTGAAAATGCCAATCAAAAAGGGGCAGATATAGTGATCCACAGTTTGCATAAGACATTACCTGCTTTAACACAGACAGCTTTGCTGCATAAAAATGGCAGCATTGTAGACTGGAGCCGAGTATGCTATTATTTAGATATGTTGCAGACAAGCAGTCCTTCTTATATTTTGATGGCATCGGCTGATGTGTGCATTTCAGAAATAGAAAAAAAGGGAAAACAATACTTTGAGTTCTATGTAAAATTGTTAAAAGCTGCACGAAACAGACTGCAGGAACTGGAAAATCTCAGACTTGTGCAGACAGAAGAATATGATTTTTCAAAGCTGGTAATTTATACAGGGAACACAGAATATACAGGAAAATACATATATGATATTCTGTTAAAAGAATATCATCTGCAAATGGAGATGGCGGCAGGAAATTATGTGTTGGCAATGACGTCTCCTGCCGATACGCCAGAGGGCATGGAACGATTTTGTAGTGCGATCATGGAGATAGACAGGAAAATAGTTTCAGAAGAAAGAAAAAATAAGAATACAGTGGAAATACAAAGTTCCTTACCTGAACTTGAACGAAAATATACAAGTGCAGAAATAAAAGAGAAGATAGATCTGTATAATAGGAGAGGATGCACGGGAAATATAAAAAGTAAAACATGGAAGACAAGCGTGGGACATATTTCTACAGAGTATGCGTATATGTATCCACCGGGTATTCCATTGGTCGTACCGGGAGAAATCATTTCAAAAGAAATTTCGATGAGTTTATGCAGATTCGAGGAAGCAGGATTTGAACTACAGGGGACGAGAAAAGCAGGAGAAATAGAGGTATGGATAGATGAATAGAATTTATTATATTATGGGAAAAAGTTCTTCTGGAAAAGATACCATATTTAAAGAACTCAAAAAGAGATGTCCACGATTAAACACGGTAGTTCCTTATACAACACGTCCCATTCGTTTTGGAGAAAAGGATGGAGAGGATTACTATTTTGTCGATGAAACGGTTCTTATGAGTTTACAGAGTAAAAATAAGGTGATTGAATTAAGAGCGTATAATACGGAATGTGGTATATGGAAATATTTCACTGTAGATGACGGGCAGATCGATCTGCAAAAGGACAGTTATCTGGTGATTGGAACACTGGAATCTTATAAGGAAATGTGTATATATTTTGGCGAGGAAAATCTCCTTCCTATTTATATTGAAGTCAGTGATGGCATGAGGTTAGAACGGGCTTTAAAGAGAGAACATTTACAGCAGAATCCTAAATACGCAGAAATGTGCAGAAGATTTTTGGCGGATGAACAAGATTTTTCAGAAAAGAAGTTGGAGGAGGCTGGAATCAAGAAACGTTTCCAGAATATAGAGCTTGAGAAATGTCTTGATGAAATCGAGGCATATATGATAAAAAGTGAATAGGATTTTGTAAGGGGCAGGGCTATATCTTCACATAAAAGTATGATATACTTATCAAGAAGTTCATATTTTTGTAAGAAAATTGTTGTAAAATATACTTTATATAAACAAACTTACAAATAAGAATGATTTTATATGAAAGAAACAGCAGGTGATAAGATGGGCAGTTTTAAAGATGTAGTAGGTCATAAAAATATTATAAAATATATAGGAAATGCGGTGAAAGCAGATGTTGTTTCTCATGCCTATATCTTAAATGGAGAAAGAGGCGCAGGAAAGAAAATGCTGGCAAATTTATTTGCTATGAGCCTGCAATGTCAGGATCGCGATGAGGATGGAGAGGCTTGCGGGAAATGTCAGTCATGCAGACAGGCGTTAGGGGGAAACCAGCCGGATATTATCCGAGTGACCCATGAAAAACCGAACACGATCAGTGTAGATGATATTCGTGAGCAGGTAAATAACGATATTGTTATCAAGCCTTACAGCAGCAAATATAAGATTTATATTATTCCGGATGCAGATCTGATGAGTGTACAGGCGCAGAATGCCCTTTTAAAAACGATCGAAGAACCACCGGAGTATGCGGTCATTATGCTTCTTACAGAAAATGCGGAAGTATTGCTGCCTACGATCCGCTCCCGGTGTGTTATGATGAAGCTGCGGAATATTAAGGATCAACTTGTGAAAAAATATCTGATGGAGCAGATGGAGATTCCGGACTATAAAGCAGATGTATGCGTCGCTTTTGCCCAGGGGAATATGGGGAAAGCAATTATGCTCGCTACATCTGAATACTTTAATGAGATAAAAGAAGAAGCGGTACATTTGCTCCGTAATATTGACGATATGGGCGTCAGTGAGCTGATAGAAGCCCTGAAGAAATGCATGACGTATAAGTTGGAGATCAATGATTACCTGGATGTTATTGCTATTTGGTACAGAGACGTTCTTATTTATAAAGCAACGAAAAATGTAGATCGGGTTGTCTTTTCAGATCAGCTTAGATATATTAAAGAACGTGCAAGTAAAAGTTCCTATGAGGGGATTGAAAATATTTTAGATGCGTTGGAAAAGGCAAAAGCAAGAATGAAAGCAAATGTAAATTTTGAATTGACAATGGAACTGCTTTTATTGACGATAAAGGAGAATTAAGTAGAATGACGAAGGTAATTGGCGTGAGATTTCGAACTGCCGGGAAGATTTATTTTTTTGCACCAGGGAAATTAACAGTCAGACAAGGAGATCATGTGATCGTGGAGACCGCGCGTGGCGTAGAATACGGCAGGGTTGTAAGCGGTCCCAAGGAAGTCAGGGATGAAGAGGTAGTACAGCCATTGAAACCTGTCATCCGGATCGCGACAGAACAGGATAAAAAAACAGTAAGTAAAAATAAAGAAAAAGAAAAAGAGGCATTCCGGATCTGTTTAGAGAAGATTCGGAAACATGGGTTGGAGATGAAACTCATAGATGCAGAGTATACATTTGACAATAATAAAGTTTTATTTTATTTCACAGCAGATGGAAGGATTGACTTTAGAGAATTAGTAAAAGATTTGGCGGCAGTTTTCAGGACGAGGATTGAATTGCGGCAGATTGGCGTCCGAGATGAAACAAAGATCCGTGGCGGGATTGGAATATGCGGTCGTCCTCTTTGCTGCAGCACTTATTTATCAGAGTTTGCTGCTGTCTCTATTAAGATGGCAAAAGAACAAAATCTTTCTTTAAATCCGACGAAAATATCAGGTGTATGCGGTAGGCTGATGTGCTGTCTGACAAATGAAGAAGAAACCTATGAAGAACTTAACAGCCAGCTTCCTTCTGTCGGAGACAATGTCACTACAGTGGAAGGGTTGACAGGGACTGTACATTCTTTGAGTGTTTTGCGCAAGCAGGTCAAAGTAATCGTGAATCTGGAAAATGATGAGAAAGAGATACGGGAATATAAGGCAGAAGAACTGCGATTTAAGCCGAGACGGAAAAAGTCCAGGATTTCAAAAGAAGAGATGAAAAAGCTTGCTGAACTTGAGAAAAATGAAGGAGCGTCTAAGTTAGATGACAAATAATTTGCTGCCGGGAGAACGGCTGGATGATCTGCAGTTAAATGGACTGGAATTGATACAAGATCCGGAACGTTTTTGCTTTGGCGTAGACGCAGTGCTGCTTTCCGATTTCGCAAGGGTAAAAGAAAATGAAACAGTACTGGATATGGGGACTGGTACAGGCATCATCCCTATTTTGCTATCGGCAAAAACAAAGGGAAAACATTTTACAGGTCTGGAAATACAGGAGGAGAGTGCACAGATGGCACGGCGCAGTGTTGCGCACAATCATCTGGAAGATAAGATTGAAATTGTCACTGGAGACATAAAAGAGGCAGCACAGATTTTTAAGCCTGCCTTTTTTGATGTGATCACAGTAAATCCTCCTTATATGCTGCACCAACATGGTTTACAGAATCCAAAAGATGCGATCGCGATCGCCAGGCATGAAATATTATGTTCGCTGGATGATATTTTGCGGGAAAGCATGAAGCTGCTCCAGGATAAAGGAAGGTTTTATATGATACACCGTCCTTTTAGACTGACAGAAATTTTGATAAAAATGA
The DNA here is from genome assembly GCF_001487105.1 of Mediterraneibacter massiliensis. Taxonomy (GTDB): domain Bacteria; phylum Bacillota; class Clostridia; order Lachnospirales; family Lachnospiraceae; genus Mediterraneibacter; species Mediterraneibacter massiliensis. The sequence goes on from NZ_LN913000.1 coordinate 5,789, forward strand.
ACCAGTATAAAATAGAACCTAAAAAACTTCAATTTGTACATCCATATATTCACAAAGAACCGACCATGGTATTGATAGAGGGCGTACGGGGCGCAAAATCCAGAGTCAGAATAGAGCCGCCTCTCATCATGTATCAATAGAAAAAAGTATATAGGAGTATTTTATGTCAGGAACACTTTACTTATGCGCAACGCCAATTGGAAATTTGGAAGATATGACGTTTCGTGTGATACGTATTTTAAAAGAAGTAGATTTAATTGCTGCAGAAGATACGAGAAACAGTATAAAATTACTTAATCATTTTGAAATACAGACTCCCATGACCAGTTATCATGAGTATAATAAATATGAAAAAGGGAAGAAATTGATCGAAAAACTGCAGGCAGGGCAAAATATTGCATTGATCACAGACGCAGGCACGCCGGGAATTTCAGATCCGGGAGAAGAATTGGTGCGTATGTGTTATGAGGCGGGTATCACGGTGACATCACTGCCTGGCGCAGCCGCATGTATTACGGCGCTGACACTTTCAGGGCTTTCTACCCGGAGGTTTGCATTTGAGGCATTTTTGCCGTCAGATAAAAAAGAACGGGAGTGTATCCTAAAAGAACTTACTGCCGAAACAAGAACGATTATTTTGTATGAGGCGCCGCACAGACTTTTAAAGACATTGGTACTATTAAGAGAAACACTTGGAAACAGGAAAGTCACTGTATGCAGAGAATTGACAAAAAAGCATGAAAACGTGATGACATTTACTCTGGAAGAGGCAACGGCATTTTATGCGGAACATACGCCAAAAGGGGAATGTGTACTGGCGATAGAGGGAAAAAGTGCAGAAGAAGTAAAGCAGGAAGAACGGGCTAAATGGGAGGAAATGAGTATAGAGGAACACATGCAGTTCTACATGGAAGCAGGAAAAGAGAAAAAGGAAGCCATGAAGTGTGTTGCAAAAGACAGAGGAGTATCCAAAAGAGAAATATATAATTATCTGCTGTAAAATAAGCCAGTGCCAAATCGGTACTGGCTGTTTTCTTATAGTCGTGCGTGCTGCGCACGATAAGGTATACCCATGCGGGCATCCCGTAATACATGCCTTGCAGGCAGGCGTGCTGCGCACGATAAGGTATACCCATGCGGGCATCCCGTAATACATGCCTTGCAGGCAGGCGTGCTGCGCACGATAAGGTATACCCATGCGGGCATCCCGTAATACATGCCTTGCAGGCAGGCGTGCTATGCACGATAAGGTATAGAGTATGCCGAATTACGGTGTTTCATTGGCCGGCTGTATGTGTGTGATACTGCCGTCTTTCATAAAAATAATTTTTTCTTTGAGGGAGACTGCCTCCTCATAATCATTGGTTACATATAAAACGGTGATTCTGAAGACTTTGTTGATTTTTAAAATATCTGCAATCATTTCCTTGCGGCGATGTTCATTTTGACGTGCGAAATCTTCATCTACCAGGAGAACTTTGGGATGACAGACGATCGCTCTGCCAAGCGCTACTTTTTGTTTGTCTGCTTCAGAAATGGCTTTTAGTTTTTTATTTAATATATCGGTAATTCCGAAAAAAGAAGCCGCGGTTTTTATGCGGGAATCTACAACGGTACGGGGGAGATTGCGCAGCCTTAATCCCAGAGCCATATTATCATATACATTGAGATGACGGTAAAGCTCATAGTTTTGAAACGCCATAGCGAGTTTTCTGTCACGGGGGAGAATATCATTTAGCAAATTTTTGCCAAGATAAATTTCTCCGGAAGAAATATCCTCCAGGCCTCCGATCATCCGCAGGATCGTAGATTTCCCACACCCGCTGGGACCGTGAAATACAACAAATTCTCCGTCCTCAATATGGAGAGATACATCTTTTACAGAAATAAAACCATTAGGATATGTCTTGGTCAAGTGCTCAAATGTCACGCTTGCCATAAAAACACCACCTTTTTGTACATTGATATTAACTTTATTCTAGCATAACCTATGTGACAAGACAATCCTGAACCCGCTGGATTCTATCAGACCCTAAGCCTGCCGGATCGTATCAGGCGGAGAAAATCTTTTTGTACAGGGCAAGGAATATAGAATCATAACATCATATCGGCAAGTATCACACTGGCAGCCAGACCGGCAAATGTGGCGATCATGGCGCCGGTAAGGGTATAACGGGATTTCTTAATACGTGCTGTCATAAAGTAGACACTCATAGTATAGAAAATGGTTTCTGTACAGCACATAGAAATGGAAGCGATCAAGCCTAAGCGTGAGTCTGTGCCATACTCTTTAAAACTGTCCAAAAGAAGTCCGGTAGCGGCAGAAGAAGAAAACATTTTCACAATGGTAAGTGGAACAAGTTCGCCTGGAAATCCGATAGAAGAAGTAAATTCTCCAAGTAAACGTCCAAGAAAATCCAGAAAGCCGGAAGCACGTAAAATGCCCACAGCCGCCATAAGGCCGATCAATGTCGGCATGAGTCGAATGACAGTGAGAAATCCATTTTTTGCTCCTTTAATAAAACAGTCATAAACATGGACTTTCATAAGAACGCCATATACTACAACAGACAGAACAAGGAAGGGAACAATAAAATCAGCAATATAAAGAAAAAGCTGCATATCAGATCCTCCTACTAGTTTGTGCGCTTTTTTTATTTATATGTCTGTGGAAAAAGTACGATTCCTGCTATTTAAGAATATCGTCTGAAAAGATTTCATAAGATATTACAAACAGATCAGGGGATTTTCTATGTCATTTCTATTTTCCCGGAATATAAAATCCGAAACAAACAGAATACGTTTTGATAAAAAGAGAGCAGGAGCATTAGCACTTGCTTTTCTTTTCCTATTTTCGCTTACAGCAGTCGGGTGTCATGTAAATACGCCACAGGACGAGAACAGTGCATTTCGCAGATACACAAAAATGGTATTTGCTCAGGAGGCGGCTTCTAACACGGTTAACCTTCATTATACGCTAAAAAATCCTGAGAATTATGGAATTGAAAATGCGCCGGTCACATTTGGAAATTTTCTTACGGATGAAACAGCTATGCACGTATCGATAGAAAATATGAAGGAATCTTTGTCTGCATTTTCTTATGAGGATCTTTCTGTGCAAAACCAATTGACATATGATGTAATGCGTGCATATTTCGAAATACTAGAAGCGGATGCCGATTACCTGTTATATGAAGAACCATTGGGACTAGTCAGTGGAATTCATACGCAGCTCCCGGTACTATTGTCAGAGTATCAGTTTTATGAAGAAAAGGATGTGGCGCTGTATCTGGAATTAATGCAGACGACCCCGGAATATTTTGACAGTCTGATCGCCTTTGAGAAGAAAAAATCAGAAAGGGGACTATTTATGGCAGATTATGCAGCAGATACGGTCATAGAACAATGTAATGCTTTCGTAGATATGGGAGATGGAAACTATTTGATTTCTACCTTTGTGAATAGAATACAGGAATTAGATGAGTTGACAGAGAAAGAAAAAAGTGACTATATACAAAAAAATGCCTTAATTTTAAAAAGCTATGTATATCCGGCTTATCATAAACTGGTGTCGGAAATACAGAAGCTAAAGGGAACAGGAAAAAATGAGAAAGGGCTGTGTTATCTTCCGGAGGGAAAAGCGTATTATGCACAGATCGTAAAAGAGTATACAGGTTCTGACAGAGATATTTCCGAACTGGAGGATATGACGCGCAGGCAGATCATAGCGGATCTGGAAGCTATGGAAACGGTTCTGGGGATCACGGCAGAGGAAGTACAGGAAACACTTTCCATGACAGAGACAGATCCGGAGGTGATCTTAAGTGATCTGAAAGGAAAGATCACAACTGCTTTTCCGGCAGAGCCAAAGACAGAACTGCAGGTAAAATATGTTCCTGAAGCGATGGAGGAACATTTAAGTCCGGCCTTTTATATGATACCGGCTATAGATGATATAAGTGAAAATGTCATTTATGTAAATCAGGCACATATGAACAATAGTCTGACATTGTTTACGACACTGGCGCATGAAGGGTATCCGGGACATTTATATCAAACGGTGTATTACGCCGGAACGGATCCGGATCCTGTAAGAAATATTTTTCATTTTGGCGGGTATATAGAAGGATGGGCGACCTATGCGGAAATGTGCAGCTATTATCTTGCCCCGCTGTCTAAGGAGCAGGCAGTGCTGCTGCAAAAAAACAGTTCTATTATTTTAGGCTTGTACGCTCTTGCGGATATGGGAATCCACTATGATGGATGGGATCGGATGGATACAGTGGCATTTTTCAAAAATTATGGGATAAAAGATACGGAAACGATAGAAGAGATTTATGAGCTGATTATCGGTTCACCCGGAAATTATTTGAAATATTATATTGGATATGTGGAATTTCTGGAGTTGAAACAAGAGTGGGCAAAGGAAAAGGGAGAAGATTTTTCCCAAAAAGAATTTCATGAAGCGGTTCTCTCGGTCGGACCTGCGCCGTTTGCGATCGTGGAAGAATATATGTGGAAAGATCTGAAAGGAGAGTAGAGGATGCTGAATTATCTGTGGGCAGGTATGATCCTTGTCGGAATCATCTTTGGTGCTTTTAACGGAAAAATGCCGGATATTACAAATGCCGCGCTGGATTCTTCAAAAGAAGCGGTTACGCTATGTATCACGATGATCGGAGTCATGTCTTTTTGGACCGGGATCATGGAGATTGCCTCGGAGGCAGGAGTCATAACAATGGCTGCAAGAAAAATGCGCCCTTTGATACGATTTTTATTTCCGAATATTCCGCAGGGACATAAGGCGAATGAACATATCACAACGAATTTTATCGCGAATTTTCTAGGACTTGGCTGGGCAGCCACGCCTGCCGGTCTAAAAGCGATGGAAGAACTGGAAAAGCTGGAGGAGGAAAGAAGGAGAAAGAAAGCGCCGGGACAAATGCGCAGTAAAGGGATCGCAAGCAACGAGATGTGTTCTTTTCTGATCTTGAATATTTCTTCTCTGCAGCTGGTTTCGGTCAATGTGATCGCATACCGCAGCCAATACGGAAGCGTCAACCCTGCGGCGATCGTAGGGGCGGGGATCATAGCGACGGCGGTAAGTACAGGAGCGGCGGTCATTTTCTGCAAGATCATGGATAGAAAAAGAAATGTTGACAGAAGATAGGAGAGGGGATATACTGGCAGATCGTAAGGCGGAATATAAAAGGCGCGCCGGATTTTGTCCTGGAGGTGATCTCTCCGGGAACAAGCAAAAGAGACTATGTATTCAAGCTCCAGAAATATGCGAATGCGGGGGTCAGAGAATACTGGATCGTAGCCCCTTACCAGAAGCGGGTACTGGTATATTTCTTTGAGAGCGAGACGGAACCTGCGATCTATCCGATCGATGCGGACATCCCCGTACATATTATGGAGGGCAAGCTGACGATCAGGATGGCATATGCGGCTAAATGGCTGGAATAAGAACGGCAAAATAAAAATATACAGCAGAAACAGCAGAGAAGAAACAGAGGAAAGTCTAATGAGGCGGATCCTCTGTTTTCTTTTCTTTCTTAATATATGTCAGATATGGTATAATGAAAAAGCAGTATACAGATAGATGATATAAAGTCAGAGGTACATATATGCAGATGCGATTTGATATACCGGATTCATTCTGGAGCTTGTTTCGATCGGTAAATCGAGAAATTTATATAGAATCATTATTATATATTAATGAGGAATATCAGTACAGTAATTATTTTCTTACAAAAGAGATCTGTGTACAGATATTGGGAGATATGAACGCCAAAAAGCGGATCCGGCTTATGCGGGAAGAAGATGAGACGGAGATCGATCTTTTGGAAACAACGGCTTCCAGAATTTTAAGATGGCTTTTGAAAAGCGGATGGCTGAAAAAGATCGAGGATTACAATACAATGACAACCAATATTGTCATACCGGATTATGCGGCTGTATTTATTGAGGCGTTTGAACGTCTGACTTCAGAGGAGATGGAAGAGACAGAAGTGTATATCCAAAATGTATATGCAACACTTTTTTCCTTTCAGAATAATCCCAGAGTGAATCTGAACATGCTCCGTACAGCGCTTATAAATACGAGGAAATTAAATAAGGCGCTGCAGGATATGCTTCACAATATGGACAAGTTTTTTGAAAGATTATTAAATAAAGAGACGTATGGGGAACTATTAAAGGAACATTTAAATGGATATGTGGAGGAAATCGTAAAAAAGAAATATCATATATTAAAGACTTCAGATAATTTTTATATCTACAAGATGGATATTAAAAAATGTCTGCGGGAAATGCGTGATAATGAAGAATGGGTGGAACGTATCCGCAAGAAAGCACAAAATACCGGAGATACAAAGGAAGACGTGCTGGAACTTCTTGATCTGATCGAGCGGGGGTTTGATGATATTGAGCACCGTATCTCGAACATGGATAAAGAACACTCCAAGTATGTAAGAGCGACGGTGACGAGGCTGAATTATTTGTTAAGCGGCGAGACAGATACCAAAGGGCTTGTGGTCAAATTGTTAAATCAGTTGGCACAGACAGAGGAGAAGGAAGAAGTTCTCAGCGTGATTTCAGAGAGAATGAATCTGTCCCATCTGGAAATCCTGTCAGAGAAATCCTTGTATAAGCGGCGGAAAAGCAGGGTTAGTTTTATTAGTCAGATGGCGGCAGAGGAGGAAACCGAAGATCTGTCCCGCGACGCCGTTTTGAAGCTCAACAGGATACAGACAAGATACAGTGTGTCAGAGATAGAAGATTTTATACAAAGACATATGCAGGACGGTATCATGGACGCAGGACAACTGGGCGAGATGGATGAGGAAGCGTTTGAAAAACTGATCCTTGCCTATGACTATAGTACAAAAAGGCACAGTAAATATCAGACCCTGGAGGAGGAGCCCGCCATGATAGAGAATGGAAAGTACCGTTATCCGGATCTGAAATTTATACCGCGGGGAAGATAAGGAGGAGTTCATGATCACATATTATGAAGAACTGGACGAAGAAGAACAGGATCGTTTAAAAAACGTGATACAGACATTGTACCGGCAGACTTTTCTTCTGGAAAGAAAATTTGACAAAAGAACCGGGAGGATGGCTGTGTCAGGAGAATATAGGACAGCCGGCAGGCATTTTACATTTTTAAAAGAATATTTCGCGGTTGCCGGTATTACTTTGCAGGAAAATGTGCATATGGGGCTGTTCTATATACAGGGAGAGACATTATGGGGAGAAAAACTTCCCCGGTTGGCGACCATTTATCTTCTGGTATTGAAACTTCTCTATGATGAACAGATGGCAGCAGTCTCATCCAGCAGTTCGGTCTGTGTCACCATGGGTATGCTCAATGGGAAGGCAGGAGAATTTCACGTATTGCCGGCGCTTCCATCACCAACTGAGATGCGAAGAACGATCGCGCTGCTGAAAAAATATCAGATCATAGAACCTATGGATGTGTTGGAAGAATTGAATGAAAATACACGTTTTATGATTTACCCAAGCATCCATGCGGTACTGCTAGGAGACGACGTCAGAGAATTGCTGAGTACATTTAGTGAGGAGGAATACAGTGGAGAAGAAGCAGTCGTTCAAAGCACTTTCGAAGATATGCCTGAATAACTGGCATTATATAGATCGGAAAATACTTTCGTTTCACAAAGAAATTAATTTCTTTACAGGACATTCGGGCAGTGGAAAGTCTACGGTGATCGATGCCATGCAGATCGTTCTATATGCCAATACAGACGGGAGAGGTTTTTTCAATAAAGCGGCAGCGGATGATTCCGACCGTTCTTTGATCGAATATCTTAGAGGAATGGTAAATATTGGGGAGAATAATGAATCCCAGTATCTTAGAAACAAGAATTTTTCCAGTACGATCGTATTAGAATTTACGGAGACTGGGACGGGAAAGAAACAATGTGTCGGTGTTGTATTTGATGTAGAGACGGCAACCAATGAGATTGGACGCCTTTTCTTCTGGCATGAAGGAGGATTGCTGGAGAATCATTACCGTGCGGATAAGAGGTGCCTGACGACGTCAGAAATACGTGAATATCTGCAGCGAAATTTTACTTCTGAAGAATTTTATTGCGGGCCCAGTAATGAAAGGTTTAGAAGACAGCTTTACAATATTTATCTGGGCGGGCTGGATATGGAGAAATTTCCGCGGCTGTTCCGTCGTGCGATCCCGTTTAAGATGAATATCAAACTGGAAGATTTTGTGAAAGAATATATCTGTATGGAACAGGATATTCATATAGAAGACCTGCAGGAAAGTGTCATGCAGTATGGAAGAATGCGCGGTAAGATTGAAGAAACCATAGAGGAAGTCCGCTGTTTGAAGGAGATTTCCCAGGAATATGACACATATGCAAAGAGTAGAGAAGAAGCAAAAGAGTGCTCTTATGCGATCGATAAATTGGAAATGCTGCAGATGAAGACGAAGCTGCAGGAATTTACAGATAGAGAAAAAGAAATTGCGTCTGTACTGCAAGAGCAGAAAGCAGAAGCTGAAAAACTAGAAAAAGAGCGTAAGAATTTACAGGAGGAATATGAAAACATTCTTTTGCAGATCGCAAAGAGCGGATATACAGCTCTTGAAGCGGAATTGAAGAATGTCAATGAAACCTTGGAACGGCTGGAGAACAGCAAGGCAAAATGGCAGAAGACAGCAGTGCAGCTGAAGAGATGGATGGAAGTCGAAGCGGCTCCAAATCAGACATTGTGGGATATTGAGCGTTTTGTGAACCAGAAGATCACAGAAGGAGAGTTAAGACGTTTAAAGGAAAGTCTGGCAGAGATACGCGAAGAACTGGAGGAAGAAAGACGAGATACAGACAGCAGACTCAGAGCAGTCAAGAGAGAAGAGAAAGCAGCGAGAGAGGAATTAAAAGAACTCAAACAAGGGAAAAAGGCATATCCATCAGAAGTGGAAGAAGCCAGATTCGAGCTGCGTACCCGTCTTAGCCGGCAATATGGAAAAACCGTACAGGTGCAGATACTTGCAGACCTTCTGGATATACGGGATGAGAGATGGCACAATGCAGTGGAAGGGTATCTGGGAAATAATAAACTGCTTCTAGTCGTAGAACCAAAGTATGCAAAAGCGGCGCTTGAGATCTACCGCGATATGGATAAGAGAAAATTCTGTCGTGCCGCAGTTCTGGATACAGAAAAGGTGATGGAGGGACAATTTCTTGCCAAAGAAGGTTCACTGGCGCAGGAAGTAGTGACAAAAGAAGAGTATGTGCGGGCTTATATACATTTCTTCCTGGGGAATGTGATGAAGTGTGAGAATGTAGAGCAACTAAGAAGATATAAGATCGGGATCACAGCGGACTGTGTGCTGTATCATAGTTTTCGTCTGCAGCATATCAACCCGGAAAATTATACAAGACGTGCCTATATCGGCGAGACAAGCATGCGCATGCGTGTCCGACAGCTGGAAGAGAAATGCCAGAATTTGCAGGCAGAAAGACTTCCTATGCAGGAGACGTTAGAAGAAATCAAGAGGGTACTTGATCTAGAATCTCTTACGCGTCCTTCTGAAGAATATATGGAATGGGCAAGTGATATGGAAGCAATAGCAGCGAAAGAGAAGAAAAAACGATCTCTGCGGGAACAGATGGATATACTCAGAGCGGAGTCCCTTTCTCTTTGGGAGGAGAAAAAGCAGATTCTGCTAAAAGAACAGGAAGAAAATACGAAAGCGGCAGAGAAGCTTAAGAAAGCTATATGGAACAATGAAGCGGCAGAGAAGCAGATAAAGGAAAAATACCTGGAAGCAAGTGAAAGGTTGACATGGAAAGAAAAAGATTTCTGTTATGATGAAAAGCAGGAAGAAAAATTTCTGGTATTTCTAAATAGCCACCGCTCCGGAAATTATGAATATTTAAAAGGTGAACGTTTGCGAGAGAAAAGTATGATCGAGCAAAAGAAAGAAAAAAATTATCAAACCTTGATAGATACACGAACGCATTACATTCAAAAATATCCAAATCGTACAATGTCGACGACAATAGAGAGCAATGCGCCTTATGAGAAACTGCTGCAGTCTCTTACGTGTGAAGATTTGGAAATGTACAGAGCGGCAGCCAAAGAACAGGCGTCATTTGCGGTGGAACATTTTAAAGAGGATTTCATCTATAAAATACGAAGCGCGATACGGGAAGCATACCAGCAGAAAGACGAGCTGAACCGGATCATCAGCAGACTGGATTTTGGAAAGGATAAATATCAGTTTGTGATCACGAAAAATAAAGGGCCGGATGGGAAGTATTACAAAATGTTTATGGACGAATCACTTGATATTAAACCTTCCCAGTTAAGTGACCATTTGGAAGATCAGATGGATCTTTTTACAATGGAACATGAGGAAGAATATGGAGATATGATGAATGAATTGATCCAGATTTTTCTTCCTCCCGACAATGCGACGCGGGAAGAGCTGGAAGAGGCAAAGAGAAATATGGAGAAATATGCGGATTACCGTACCTATCTTTCCTTTGATATGCAGCAGATCGTGCATGGAGAGAAAGAAATGCGGATCGGCTTAAGCCGTATGATCAAGAAGAATTCCGGGGGTGAAGGGCAGAATCCGCTGTATATCGCTCTGCTCGCAAGCTTTGCGCAGATCTATAAGATCAATCTGCCGGCAAAACTCAAAAGACCGTCTACGATCCGGTTGGTCGTACTTGACGAAGCATTTTCTAAGATGGATGCGGAGAAGGTAGCAAGCTGTATTTCTCTGATTCGTGGGCTGGGCTTTCAGGCTATTATCAGTGCAACCAATGATAAAATACAGAACTACATAGAAAACGTGGATAAGACTTTTGTATATGCGAATCCCAATAAACGGCATATCTCTATTCAAGAATTTGAAAGACAGGAGTTCGACCAACTATCAGATGGAGAGCAGACAGATGAAGAAAGACAATGAGAGAACATATATAGATGAGAAAATTTTGGACTCTGCTATCTGGGAGGACAGGGAATGTTTGTATCTTCTTGAAAAAATGATCGGACAGGGGAAAATAGCACTAGTCAGTGGAAACAGGGGAGTATAGGGAGGAAAAGTCTGGATATATAAGATGGGGCAGCTTTGCGACAGGGAGCATCTGCAGTCAGATGTATTGTCAGCGGCAGAAAAAATGGAAAGCGCAGGCATTTTTACGATCAAGTGGAGCAAAGGGTACAAAGGGTTTGAGTTTGCCGCTCTTACGTATCAGCTGGAAGATATGCCGCTGTTTTATGAAGTCTACAGAAAATATGTGGATGAGGATTTTCAGCCACGCTGGTATTGGACACAGAAGTATCAGTTCCTTTTGCGTCAGGAACTGGATGTGTGTAAAACATCCTGGATCCGAGCTTATTATACAGAGTTGTTTACCACTTCGATGAAAAAGGGACGGCAAAAGGAAAAGACGGGGGAAAAATTAGGCAGAAAGTGGCGGGAGGAATATGCTGCTTTGCAGGAGAGATGCCCGCTTTTTCGAGGATTAGATGTGCAGAAAGAACCAGTGTTTAAACGTCTTTTCAGTAAAAAATATCTAGGTTCTTCTAAAAAGTTTGAGAATACTTATCAATCCTATGTGATCGCACAGGCGAGAAGATTTTGTGCAGATGTAGATGAAGAGATGGATGACACAGCGGTGTTGTCCCAGATTTTTATCGAGGAATATGCGCAGGAACTTTCCATAAAAGGACCGCTGGAAGTGGAAATGAAAACGAGACAGGGAGAATTACGGCGTGTCAGTACAAAGAATTGGATATATGGGGCGACTTTTAACAGCGAAATGTTAAAGCGTACACAGATTCTTTCAAAACAGCCTGATCTGAAACGGATCATTACGATAGAAAACAAAGCGAATTTTGTATCGGTTCCATACAGAAAGGATACGCTTTATATATTCAGTCACGGATATTTTGCACCGAAAGAAAAAGAGTTTCTTAAAAAACTATATAGTGTATTAGAAAATGAAAAAGTGACATATTTGCACAGCGGAGATTTAGACTACGGCGGCATAAAAATCTTTCAGAATATAAAAGAAAAGGTGTTTCCGCAATTGCGGCCTGTATATATGAACACAGAAGTATTTGAAAAATACCAGGAATATGCAGAACCACTGGAGAAGCAGAAACTGGAAAAGATACGCAAACTAAAAGAGCCGCTGCTGCAGCCGCTCATTGAAAAAATAGCGGCGACGGGGCTGGGAATCGAGCAGGAGAGCTTTTTGCTGAAAGGAGAATATGATTTATGAAACTTATGATAGCGTCAGATATTCATGGCTCAGCATACTATTGTGGAGAGATGCTGGGGGCATATAAACGGGAGGGGGCAGACAGGCTTCTGCTTTTGGGAGACATTTTGTATCATGGTCCCCGCAATGATCTTCCGGAAAGATATGCGCCAAAGGAAGTAATCGCCATGCTGAATCCTCTGCGCCGGGAAATTATGTGTGTGCGTGGCAACTGTGATACAGAGGTGGATCAGATGGTACTGGAATTTCCGATCATGGCGGAATATGCATTTTTAGAATTGGGCGGTACGACTATTTTTGCTACCCATGGGCATGTATTTAATCCTCATAAGCCGCCTATGTTAAAGCAAGGAGATATCTTGCTGAACGGACATACCCATGTGCCGGCTTGCGAAGAGATATATGGGGAAGAGGGGGAGACATTCTGGTATATGAATCCGGGGTCTGTTTCTATTCCGAAAGAAAATTCAGCACACAGCTATATGCTATATGAGAATGGAAAATTTATGTGGAAAACTTTAGAGGGAGAGGAATATAAAGCATGGAAGATCGATATGCACTGTTGATCGATTCGGACAATGTGTCGGCAAAATATATCAAACCGATCTTGGACGAGTTGTCAAAATACGGGAATGTAACTTATAAAAGGATTTACGGAGACTGGACAAAGACGAATAATGCCGGGTGGAAAGGTGAACTTTTGCAGAATTCTATCACGCCGATTCAGCAATTCAGCTATACTTATGGGAAAAATGCCACAGATTCGGCGATGATCATCGATGCTATGGATATGCTGTATACGAGTGAATTGGAAGGATTTTGCCTGGTTTCCAGTGACAGTGATTTTACAAAACTGGCCAGCCGTCTAAGAGAAAGCGGCAAGACAGTGATCGGTATGGGGGAAGTGAAAACGCCGCAGCCATTTCGTAAAGCATGTGATATTTTTACAGAGCTGGAGCTTCTATTGGAAGATAATACATTAGAGAAAGAAGAACGCGCAAACAGCCATGCGCCGTCAGGAAAAGACAGTGACAAAGTAAACCGGGATATGGCAGTTTCTAAAAATCAGATTGAGGAAGCTGTAGTGAAGATTATCACAGAGAATCAAAATGATAATAAAGAAACGGGTTTGGGCGAAGTGGGAAGCCGGCTTGTCAAGCTGTATCCGGATTTTGACGTGCGTCGGTATGGATACAGCCTGCTTTCTAAATTTTTGGAGACTTTTCCAAAACTGAAACTGATCCAGGATGGTACAAAGGTCTCGGTGACATTGTATGAAGACAGAAGCAAAAAAGAGATGTTGGAAGAATATATTTTGCAGCTGCTGCGGGATGCAGGACGCCAGGGGGTGTCGCTGGGAACGCTGGGAAACAAGATCAGAAACCGGTTTGGGGATTTCAAAGTCCGGGATTATGGATATTCACAGTTTAAGCAGTATATTGAAAGCTTTCCGGATGTGAAGATAGAAGAAAATGGAGAGAAAAATACAGCGGTGTACAGTGGGAGGACAAAATAAGAAATAGAGAGTGCAACAGCCAGCCTTTCCGGTTTTATATTTCCGGAAGGGCTGGCTGTGTGTCTGCGATAATGACTTCCACGCCGGTTTGACGTATTTTCTCTAGTTCACAAGGGTCGCACTCTGCATCTGTGATCAGACAGGAAACATCCGATAAGTTTCCAAAGAAAAAGCTATGTTGGATCCCTACTTTCCTGTGATCTGCCACGACGATCACAGGGCCGCTGCAGTGGCGGATCATCGCCTGGTTGACGGCAGGATCTTGTACAGCCATAGAAGTAAGACCACCTTTTGCGCTGATGCCGCTTACTCCAAGAATACATTTTGTTGCGGATATTTTTTCTATTGCCTCGACTGCGAGAGTACCGGTCGTATACATTTTAGAATTGCCCATTTTTGTATTCCCGATCACTTCACCCCCGATCAATACAAGTTCTGTGCTTGAATCTCTGTCGGTAAATAAACTCCGTCCATTGTTTGTAATAATTGTGACAGCTTTATTTTTAATATATGGGATGACTCTAAGAGCAGTAGAACTACTGTTAAAAAAGACAGTATCCCCGTCTTCAAGTAAAGTGGCCGCATATTGGGCGATTTTATCTTTTTCTTCCGTGCAGGCGGAAGCACCTTTTTCGTCGTCGAATCTCGGATGACTTCTTTTTATATCCAGCATACAGATATTGTTTTTACATCGTATCGCTTCTCCATAATTGGCCAGAAGGTGTATATCTCTGCGTATCGTTGTATCCGATACGCCAAACATATCCGCAAGTTCTGTTATTTTTATGCAATTATTTTTACGCAGATAATTAATGATCTTATTCTGACGTGAAATGATTTCGCTTTTGCTTGTTTTCATGATAGCGTCCCTTCTATATGCAAAAATCATAATTATTTATAAATATGCTAATACAAAACAGAGATTTTGTAAATAAAATATATGCAATAAATGTGTAAAAAGAAGAAAAGTGTCGGAATAAACAAAATTATAAATGAAAAAATATACAAAATAAACAATATTTGCATAAAACAATAATTATATAAAAATATTTGACGTATATGACAAATTAAATGAAAAAATTATATTGAAAATGCGAATATTATTTTCATAAAAACAAATATATAATATTTCATATCAAAAAATTCACCGGCAAAACCGATGGGAAACAGGAGGGGAAAATGGGAACAAGTGAAGAGTTAATGCCCAAAATTGACAGAACACATATTTTTGAAAAAAACAAAGAATATGAAGATATGGACTTTGCGACCCGTGCAATTGATGTGGGAAATTATACAGACCGTTCAGCGGTACCGATCTACGCATCGGTTACATCAGGTACGACTTACCAGAGAAATGGAGATCCCAGTAGGGATGCACTGTGCGCGAATATCGCTTCCCTGGAAGGAGCAGCGTATACATTAGCGACGGCGAGCGGAGTGTCTGCAGTGACACTGCCGATCTTAGCGCTTCTTAATCATGGCGAACGCATTATCTGTCATAAGGATCTGTATCTTTGGACATATTTCTTTGTAAGAGAAGATTTGCCAAGACTGCTCAACGCAGATGTCGTCATGGTAGATATGACCAAGGAAGAAGAACTGGAAAAAGAATTGAAAAAAGGCGGCACAAAATTAATCCTGTCAGAGACAGTTACGAATCCGATGCTGGAAGTGATCGATCTGAAAAGGTGCAGTGAATTGGCTCATCAATATGGCGCTAAACATATCAATGACAATACTTTTGCCTCTCCCTATCTATGCAGGCCGCTGGAATTGGGCTGCGATGTAGTCTGTGAAAGCGCTACGAAATATATAAACGGGCATGGAGATGCACTGGGCGGCGCTATCAGCACAAACGAACATGAAATCTATTATAAACTTCAGAGGATGATGGGAGAATTAGGACCTTGTCTGAGTCCTTTTGGTTCTTTTTTGATCATGCGCGGCATACAGACTTTGCCTATGCGTATGGAGAGACACTGCGATAATGCGGAAAAGCTGGCGGCTTATTTGGCTGCAAAGCCGTTTGTGAAAAACCTGATCTATCCGGGACTTGCAGAACATCCGCAGCATGAACTGGCGAAAAAGCAGCTGAAAAGATTCGGCGGTATGCTGTGTTTCCAATTGGATGTAGATCATGAGACACTGCATGAAAAATTTATCCCGGAACTGAAATTGTTTAAACACTGGGTAAGCTTAGGGGAAGCGCATTCCCTGATCAGTCCGAAAGATGCAGATGACGAAAAGGGAATCCCAGCAGACCTGATCCGTGTCTCTGTCGGTTTGGAAGATGTTTCAGACTTGATCGACGATCTGGAGAACAGCTTTAAAAAGATAGGTCTGTAAATGATTTATAAAGAAAGCAAAAGAAAAATTTAAAGGAGAGAGATGATTATGGGAACTGAAAAGACAACAAACAGAAAAACGCCGTCATGGCAGTACTCGATCATAGCATTTACAGTGATCGTACTTTTTATAGCATTGGGTTTTGCTATTTTTAAAATTGATTTTGCGATTTTATTGTTTATATCATGGCTGCTTGCAGGCCTTTTTGCAATGCCTTTGGGATTTAAATTCCGGGAAATAGAAGATTTTGCCTATGAGTCTGCCAAGAAATGTATTCCTTCTTCAGCTATCATTCTGGCGGTAGGAATTATGATCGCGGCATTTATGGCAGCAGGAACGATTCCTTCTATCTTAGTTGGAGGTATGGAGATTATTACACCAAAATTTTTCCTGCCTTTTACCTTTTTATTCTGCTGTGTGATTTCTGTCGCTACAGGTACTTCCTGGGGAACTGCGGGAACAGTCGGGGTGGCGATGATCGGTATCGGAACAGCCTTAGGGATCAATCCGGCTTTTACATCAGGAGCAATCATATCAGGCGCATATTTTGGAGATAAAATGTCTCCACTTTCTGACACAACTATTCTGGCATCTACATTGACAGAGACAGATATTTTCGTACATATTAAAGCAATGTTATGGACTACGATCCCGGGGGCTCTTCTTTGTGTGATCGTGTATGCGGTCATGGGGATCACAACAGCAGGAGACACATATGACAGAGCTGCGGCAGACGCATTCGTGGAAGCTTTACAGGGACTGTATCACATTAATTTCCTGCCGGTTATCCCATTGATTGTTGTTATTGTCATGATCTTGATGCGGAAATCTACGGTGGTTTCTTTGTTGGTCGGCTCTTTGATCGCGGCAGTGATCGCTGTTGCATATCAGGGTGTATCTATTACGGAGCTGGGAACTTTCCTGACCAGCGGTTTCGTAGCAAATACAGAGGATACAATGGTTACCTCTATCTTAAACCGTGGTGGTTTGACAAGTATGCTGAAACTTTTGTCTATCTTCATCAGTGCATTGGGGCTGGGCGGAATTTTGACAGGTACAGGTATTTTACAGCCAATCTTTGCTATGCTGGTAAGAAAGATCAAGACAGGAAAGGGAGTTCTTGTATCCGCTTATGTTACTACATGGCTTGGGATTACTTTAGTACCTACATATAATTTCCCATTTGTTATGGATGCGACATTATTTAATCCTTTATTAAAGCGCTATAATCTGAAATCGGAAAATCTCTCCAGAATTATGGAAGATGTCGGAACCCTGGGGGGAACATTGATGCCATGGAGCACAGGACCGGTATTTGTGGCTGGCGTCTTAGGAGTATCTGCCGCTTCTATGTGCAAATACAATTTCCTTGCGATGTTTGTACCGGTGATTTCATTGATTTATATTTTGACTGGATTTGGGCTCAAGAAGATCGATCCTTCCCGCGATTTTTCCGCAATTGAAGGGGAGGCAGAAGAATAAAAGATAAAGTACCGCAAAAGGAGCAGACATGAAGATTTTTATATACGCTATGCGTGAATTTGATGAACTGGATGTAGCAGAGAGAGTAAAGCAAGAATATGGAATAGACTTTGGATGGAGCGAAGAGTATCCTACGATGGAGAATGCAGATCTGGCACAAGGGTATGACGCTGTCAGCACGACGCCTTGCGAAATAGGAGCCGAACTGTTAGAAAAGTTTCATGACCTAGGTGTGAAGTACATTACCACACGTTCTATAGGATATGATCATATTGATCTGAAGAAGGCAAAAGAGTTGAACATGCGTGTCAGCAATACAAAATATGATCCGGACGGAGTGTCGAATTATACGGTCATGCTGATCTTGATGTGTCTGCGGAATATGCCGTATATTTTGAAATGTGCTGAGGTACAGGATTATACGCTCAGAAAAAAGATCGGTAAAGATTTGTCTTGCTGTACGGTGGGAGTGATCGGAACCGGACAGATCGGCGCGAATGTAATACGGAATCTTTCAGGATTTGGATGCAGGATCCTGGCATATGATCTATATGAAAAGGAAGGGCTGCCCTGCGAATATGTGACATTAGAGGAACTTTACAAGGAATCGGATGTGATCACGATACATACGCCGGCAACGCCGGAGAGCTATCATATGATCAATTCAGAGACGATATCCCGTATGAAGAAAGGCGTAGTGCTGATCAACTGCGCACGCGGAAGTATGATAGATACAGAAGCCCTGATCGCTGGCCTTGAGTCTGGGCAGATCGGCGGCGCGGCTCTGGATGTGCTGGAAAAGGAGGATGGTCTGTATTATTACAACCGGATGGGGGATGTGATCGAAAACAGGACGATGGCGATCCTCCGCTCTTTCCCGAATGTTATCCTTTCTCCGCATACGGCGTTTTATACAGAGAGGGATGTGGAGAATATGATGCGGTATAATTTTGACAGCCTGTATCGTTTTGAAAATGGACTGGACAATCCACTGGAAGTGAAGCTTACAGTCTAAAATATGCATATAAATAGAGAACCTCAAACCAGAATGAACTTTAAAAAGTGAAATGGTTTGAGGTTTTTTGGTAAATGCAAAGCTGTCAACTTGTGTGTCTTGTCACATGTAAAAACATGTGGTATAATGATGTGAATTTACTGGGAGGAAGAGTATAGTTATGTCAATAGTAGATGAAATACATCAATTAAAGAAAGAAAAGAAAGCCGTGATCTTGGCCCATTATTATGTGCCGGGTGAGGTACAGGAGATTGCTGATTATATAGGAGATTCTTTTTATTTAAGCAAGATAGCTGTATCCTTGCAGGCAGATACGATCGTATTTTGCGGAGTTTCCTTTATGGGAGAAAGCGCCAAAATCCTCAATCCGGAGAAAACAGTGCTGATGCCGGACAGACAAGCAGATTGCGCTATGGCACATATGGCAGTGAAAGAAACGATCCAGAAAGTAAGAGAAAAGTATGAGGATCTGGCAGTTGTCTGCTATATCAATTCTACTGCGGAGCTGAAACGATATTCGGATGTGTGCGTAACGTCGGCAAATGCAGTGAAGATCGTGAAAGCGCTTCCGAATAAGCATATTTTTTTCATACCGGACAGAAATCTGGCACATCATGTAGCTAAACAAGTACCGGAAAAGCATTTCATTTATAATGAAGGATATTGTCCGATTCATGATGAAGTACGGGAAAAAGAAGTACGGAAGTTAAAAGACCTTCATCCGCAGGCACAGATCCTGACACATCCGGAGTGTTCGGAGAAGATCTGCCGTATGTCAGACTACATAGGGAGTACTTCCGGGATCATTGCATATGCAGGAAGAAGTCCGCAGAAGGAATTTATCATCTGTACAGAAGAGGGCGTAAGGTACATGCTGGAAAAAGAAAATCCGGAAAAAATCTTTTACTTTACAGATACAGTTCCAATCTGTAAAGATATGAAGAGTATTACTTTGGAAAAGATCAAACATGTGCTTAAAACCGGTGAAAATGAAGTACAAATGACAAAAGCTGAGGCGGCAGTGTATGAAAAGCCATTGAAGCGTATGCTGGAATTGGCAAAATAGATATGGGGGATGGGCATATGAAAATACAGGCGGATGTGGTGATCGTAGGGACCGGAGTGGCCGGACTTTTCAGTGCGCTGAATCTGCCTTTGGACAAGCAGATCATCATGCTGACAAAAGCAGATGTACAAAGCAGTGATTCTTTCCTGGCACAAGGCGGGATCTGTGTACTGCGGGATGAGAACGACTACGCAGGGTACTTTGAAGATACGATGAAAGCCGGACACTATGAAAACAGAAAAGAATCGGTGGATATTATGATCCGAAGCTCCAGAGAGATCATAGAAGATCTGGTTGCCTGTGGAGTTGAATTTGAGAAAGAAAACGGTGAATATATATATACAAGGGAGGGGGCTCATTCCAGACCTCGTATACTTTTCCACGAGGATATTACCGGAAAAGAAATCACGAGCAAGCTGCTTAAGCAAGTGCAGGAGCGGGATAATATACAGATATTAGAGTATACGACAATGACAGATATTATCGAAGCAGAGGGAATATGCAGAGGAGTATATGCTGTCAATAAAGCGGCAGAAGAACTGGAATTACATGCAGAGCATACAATCCTGGCAAGCGGCGGTATTGGAGGATTATACGAACATTCAACGAATTTTCCTCATCTGACAGGAGATGCGCTCACTGTTGCGAAAAGGCATGGGATACGTCTGGAACATCTGGATTATGTACAGATCCATCCGACGACATTATATTCAAAGAAACCGGGAAGGCGTTTCTTGATCTCGGAGTCTGTCCGGGGAGAGGGCGCAGTGCTGTATAACAAGGCCAAAAAACGATTCGTAGATGAACTGCTTCCGAGAGATGTAGTAACAAAGGCTATCCGGGAACAAATGGAAAAGGATGGAACAGAGTATGTATGGCTTTCTATGGAAAAAATGGACAAAACAGAGATCTTGAAGCATTTTCCAAATATATATAAACATTGTTTGGAAGAAGGATATGACGTGACTAAGGAGTGTATTCCGGTCGTACCGGCGCAGCACTATTTTATGGGAGGTATCTGGGTGGACTCGTACAGCCGGACCTCCATGGAACGGTTATTCGCTGTAGGAGAGACAAGCTGCAACGGTGTGCATGGAGCCAACAGGCTGGCGAGCAATTCCTTATTGGAAAGTCTTGTTTTCGCAAAACGTGCCGCAAGGAAGATTACGGCGGCATATGGACAGAAAGAAAAGGAGAGAAAGTAAAAGATGAATCACATAACTATGACGCTCCAGGCGGAGCATTTGATCTTAGAGGCATTGAAAGAAGATATATCCAGTGAGGATGTGAGTACCAATGCGGTAATGAAAGAGGCAGTAAAAGGAGAAGTAGAATTGATCTGTAAGCAGGACGGTATTATAGCCGGGCTGGATGTATTCAAGAAGGTGTTTGAACTGCTGGATGCAGATACAAAAGTGGAGTTTTACTGCCAGGATGGAGATGAAGTGAAAAAAGGACAGCTAATGGGAAAAGTTATGGGAGATATCCGTGTGCTGTTATCTGGAGAGCGGGTGGCGCTGAATTACCTACAGCGGATGAGCGGGATCGCTACTTATACACATTCTGTGGCAGAATTGCTGAAAGGAAGCAAAACGAAGCTTTTAGATACGAGAAAGACAACGCCGAACATGCGGATTTTTGAGAAATATGCGGTGCGTGTAGGCGGCGGATATAATCATAGATATAACCTGTCAGACGGCGTTTTGCTTAAAGACAATCATATCGGAGCAGCAGGCAGCGTGACAAAAGCAGTAAAGATGGCAAAAGAGTATGCTCCATTTGTAAGAAAAATAGAAGTAGAAGTGGAAAATCTGGACATGGTGCGTGAAGCGGCGGAGGCAGGCGCGGATATTATCATGCTGGACAATATGACGACAGAGGATATGGCAGAAGCTATACAGATCATAGATGGAAGAGCACAGACAGAGTGTTCTGGAAATGTGACAAAAGACAATATCAGCCGGCTTACAAGTCTGGGAGTAGATTATATTTCCAGCGGGGCATTGACACATTCCGCGCCGATCTTGGATATTTCCTTGAAACATCTGCATGCGGTATAGAGTGACAAGAGAAGGAGAAGAAAAAGAGGATGACTGGGCAGGAAAGACGAAATGCAATCGTGAGACAGATCAAACAAAGCGATGTTCCTGTATCCGGAAAAAGGCTGGCAGCGGATTATCATGTGAGCCGCCAGGTCATTGTACAGGATATAGCCTTGATCCGGGCAGCGGGACATGACATTCTTTCTACGAACAGGGGATATATTTTACAGGAGCCGTACCATGTGAGCCGTGTCTTTAAAGTGAAGCATACAGATGAGCAGTTGGAAGAGGAACTGATCTCAATCGTAGATCTGGGGGGAAGTGTCAAAAATGTCATGGTAAATCACAGAGTGTACGGACATCTGGAGGCAGAACTAAATATTACATCCCGCAGAAAGGTCATGCGGTTTCTGGATGACATAAAGAGCGGCAAATCCAGTCCTTTGAAAAATATTACATCGAATTATCATTATCATACGGTAGAGGCGGACAGTGAAGAAACACTGGATATGATAGAAGAAATGCTGGCGCAGAAAGGTTATTTGATCGAACCGGTTGAGATGTAGGAAGAGGTATATGCAAAATCGGCTGATTGGGAAAAACTTTAAAATCAAAGATCGTTTATAGAAATAAGTGCAAGGAGGAATCTCTCTTTGCGCTTATTTTTGTGTGCGCCTTGCGGCGCACGTCGCTAATGGGTGAAAGTCCCTAATCCGCCCTAGTAGTGGGAAGGATACAGCCAAGACCAAGGGTGTCGTGGGTGACTGCGAATCTGAAGGAAGGTGGAGGCAAATCTCTGGTCTGACGAACAGAAATCACATGAGGCTATAGTTAAGGATAAGGTTGCACAACAAACTAAAGTCCAATAACTACTCGGAATTAACTATAGTATATGTGGCAGATATATGGAGAGAAAGTGACGTGTGGTACCAAGGGAGATCTTGTCAGCAAGTGGAAACAGAGTAAGAAACTTGTAGTAACAATGAATGGCGAGAAGTCAGCAGAAGCCATAGTAAACCGATGGTTGCAAACATCGGCGAAGGGCTGAACTTTAGGAGGCACAAGCAATGAATGTAACTGAAAGTAGATTTAAGAACAGACAACTTCATATAGAGGACTATCTGCAAATGGTATCTGCGGAACAGAGAGAGTATGCAGAAGTGTTCGACTACTCTAAGATTACTGAAAAGAGCGGTGTCATCACAGACTATTGGACGAACAATCTTTTGGAATTGATTTTGCGGAAAGATAATCTTAACAATGCCTATAAGCAAGTCAAAAGAAACAGAGGCAAAGGCGGAATCGATGGTATGCAGGTGGATGAACTTCTGCCCTTCCTTAGAGAAAACCAAGAAACCTTAATCCAAGAGATAAAGGGAGGGAAATATAAACCCAACCCAGTGCGAAGGGTAGAAATACCCAAAGAGACAAAAGGCGAGTACAGAAAGCTGGGAGTACCTACGGTTGTCGATAGAGTGATTCAACAGGCAATCGCTCAGGAACTGTCTCCAATCTTTGAGGAGCAGTTCTCAGAGAACAGTTTTGGTTTCAGACCGAAAAGAGGGGCACACGATGCCCTAAGACAATGCCAAAAGAATGTAAATGATGGCTACGTATATGTAGTGGATATGGACTTGGAAAAGTTCTTTGATACCGTATGCCAGAGTAAGCTAATCGAGGTGTTGTCACGAACCATCAAAGACGGCAGAGTGATTTCATTGATACACAAATACCTGAATGCGGGAGTGATAGCAAACGGGAAGTTTGAGCGTACAGAAGTAGGAATGCCACAAGGTGGACCATTGAGTCCGTTGCTCAGTAACATAATGCTAAACGAATTGGACAAGGAACTGGAACGCAGAGAGGACAGATTTGTCCGCTATGCAGATGACTGTATGATTTTCTGTAAGAGCAGGAAGAGTGCAGAAAGAACCCTGAAGAACATCATTCCGTTTATTGAAGGAAAGCTTTTCCTAAAGGTGAACCGGAAGAAAACAGAAGTGGCTCATATCAGCAAAGTTAAGTATCTCGGTTATACCTTTTATAGATACAAAGGCAAATGCAGATTCAGAGTACATCAAAAGTCAGTAGTCAAGATGAGAAATAAAATCAGAGAGCTTACTGATAGGAACAAAGGCATTAGCAATGCAGAACGGGAAAGGAAATACCAGGAGTATGTGCGAGGATGGGTAGAATACTTTAGACTTGCAGATATGAAAGGACTTCTCAAAATAACGGACGAATGGGCAAGGCGTAGAATCCGGGCGGTCTATTGGAAACAATGGAAGAAAATCAAAACAAAGTATCGAATGCTGAAAGCATTGGGAATGGAACATTGGAAAGCAAAGGAACTCGCTTGTAGCAGAAAAGGTTACTGGAGAATGGCGAAAGTCTTGAACCAAATCTTTTCAAAGAAAATAATAGCCAAGCTAGGATATACATCCATGCTTGACTATTATCTGGTAGTTTGTGAAAACTAAGGAACCGCCTAGTACTGAACGGTATGCTAGGTGGTGTGAGAGGTCGGCTAATCAATTAATGATTAGCCTCCTACTCGATAATATAGAAAGGTGTTTTGTCCTATTTACAAGATTTTTTGTTGAAGTGGCTTTACAGGTTGCGGGAAGCGGCGGATTGTTTTACAATGTATAATTGAAAAAGCGCTGAAAAGAGGTGCCGGATATGGATGAATTAAAGAAGATATTAGAAAAGGTTATGGATATAAATTTTGTACGTGCAGTGATAAGTAATCCGCGGACAAAAGGGGAAATACTAAAGATAAAGGTACGACCGATAGAAAAGAAAGATGGTCTGTATTTTCAGTTTGAGTCGTATACGAAGACGCAGGTGTTTCACGAAAATATACCTGCTGTAAAGGCGGCAGAGCGGATCCTTTCCTATATAAATGTATTTAGACAGATGCAGATGACGGCAGGCGGGAAGGAATATACTGTACTGGTGAGCAAAAAAGGGAAAATGACTGTGACAGAAAAAAGGAATAAAGACAATTTGCCAAAGGTAGATCTTTCCCATAACAGGAGCAAAAAATATATATTAGAAGAAGGTAAAGCAGTTCCTTTTCTGGTAGATCTGGGTGTCATGACTAAAGAAGGGAAGGTTGTACATGCAAAATTTGATAAATTTCGTCAGATCAACCGTTTCTTAGAATTTATAGAAGATATTCTTCCACAGCTGGATAAACATAAAGAACTGACAATCTTGGATTTCGGATGCGGCAAATCATACCTGACCTTTGCAATATACTATTATCTGCATGAATTAAAAGGTTATGATATAAAAATCATAGGACTGGATCTGAAACAGGAAGTGATCGAGCGCTGCGGCAGTCTGGCGGTAAAATACGGCTATAAAAAGTTGTCCTTTTTGATGGGGGATATCGCAGAATATGAAGGCGTGGACTGTGTCGATATGGTCGTGACGCTCCATGCATGTGATACGGCAACCGATCATGCTCTTGCGAAAGCAGTTGGATGGAATGCAAAGGTGATCCTCTCGGTTCCGTGCTGTCAGCACGAACTGAATAGGCAGATAGGTAATGCAGATCTCAGCCCAATCCTGGATTATGGACTTCTAAAAGAACGCGCGGCGGCGCTTGTGACAGATGGACTGAGGGCGAAATATCTAGAGAGAGAGGGGTACGATACACAGATCCTGGAATTTATCGATATGGAGCATACCCCTAAAAATATATTGATACGCGCAGTAAAGAAGCCTTCCGGCAGCAATTGCAAAAAGGCGGCAGAAGAAATCAGAAGATGTGAGGAACTGCTCTGTGTACATCCCGTTTTGGGTACACTTCTGGATGAGAAAAAGGAGAAATAAATGAGAAAAAAACTGATAAAAGCAGGAGTGCTGCTAGGTGTATTTCTGACGGCGCTTGTGGTCAGCAGTCTGATCATAAACAGAGGGACGGAAGATGCCACTGTAGATATGGGAGACCCTACTCTGCCGCGTGTGTATTTTTCTGTAGAAGGATATAAGATCAATACACTTTTCGGTTATGTGGAAGAGATGGATATTACCGCAATGCGTGATACGATCACTCCGTTGGATGCCAAAGATTCTCTAACACTGGGGATAGAGAAGGGAAAAGAGAAAATCACACAGGTCAAGTATGAAGTATACTCCTTGGATGGGGAAGAAGTATATAAGACTGGTAAGGTGGAGGACTTTTCGGCAGAGGAAATACAGATCTGCCTGGACAGCGCCCTGGGGGAAGATGTACAGGAAGCAGTGCTGCGCATGATTTTAGTGACAGAAGAAAGAGAGATTTATTATTATACAAGGATTGAAAGACCGGATGAACTCTCTGTAAAAGAATGTCTGCAGTTTGCGCAGGATTTTCATGATAAGACCTTTGATGAATCTAAAGCAGAAGCGTTGAGTGTTTATCTGGAACCCGATGAGACAAGTGATAATACGACTTATCAGACGGTAAATATTCATTCGGATATCCACCATATTTCCTGGGGGGAGCTGCAGCCTGAAATTACCGGAGAGGTAGAATGGAGCCTTAAGGAAAGCAACACAGTGTATACATCTGTTCTCGCCAAATATCAAGTGGCTTGCAAGGGGGAGAGCAGTGAAGTTGAGACGTATAATATCAAAGAGTTTTTCAGAGTGCGCTTAAGTGAAGGGGAAATGTATTTGTTGGACTATAATCGAAGCATGAACCAGGTATTTGACGGAACTGCGAAAGTGTTGGATCAAAATGGGATATTGCTTGGAATCACACCACAGGATATTGCCTATGAGACGAACAATGAGGATACGATGCTCGCTTTTGTCCAGGAACGCGATCTTTGGCTGTATAACAAAGAAGAAGATACATTTACCCAGATATTTAGTTTTGCCAATAAAGAGGGATATGACGTGCGCAGTAGGAATGACCAGCATGCAGTACGCGTTATCAGTATGGAAGAAGACGGGAGTATGGTGTTTGCCGTATACGGCTATATGAATCAAGGGGGACACGAAGGAGAAGTAGGTGTTGCTGTGTATGATTATGACAGCAAGAAAAATGCCGTGGAAGAAAAAGCGTTTATCCCAAGTACCAAATCATTTGCGGTTGCGGAAGATGAATTTGGGAAAATGGTATATTACAGTAATGAACAGGAAGTATTGTATGTATTGGCAGGAGGAACATTGTATCAGATCGATCTGGACAAAGACAAGAAGGCTGTGCTGGCAGAGGATCTGGAGGAAGGGCAGTATATAGTATCGGCAGACGGCCATTTGCTGGCGTATCAGACAAATGGCTCTTTGAACAGCGCTTTGGAGATCAAAGTATTGGATCTGTCAGTGGGAGATTCCTATACGATAGAAGCGAAAAAGGGAGAGGCTGTCCGCCCGTTAGGTTTTGTGGCAGAGGACTTTATCTATGGCAAGATTCATCCAGAGGATGCCGGGAAATCTGTGGCCGGCGACGAGATAGCGCCTATGTATGAGTTAGAAATCCGTGATACAGAAAATAGAGCAGTAAAAAACTATGCGTCTGAAGATACATTTATTTCGGATATTATCGTGGAAGACAATCTTGTGACGATCAACCGAGTAGTAAAAAGCGGAGAGGTCTATCACGCGTCAAGTCCGGATTATATCACTAATAATGAAGAAAGAAACGACAGTGGGGTTGTTCTGGAAACAGTTGCGACAGACTTAAAAGAGACACAGATGCGCTTTACTTTTGAAAAAGAACTGAAAAGCCAGTCGCCGAAGATCCTTCGGGCAAATCAGGTGTTAAAAGAACGCCCGATCACAGTCAGCTTAAGTGATAAGAGCAGGCAAAAGAAATATTATGTATACGGAGTGGGGGAACTGGCAGCAGTATATGATAAAGCAGGATATGCGATACAGAAGGCAGAGCAAGTCTCCGGTGTGGTGATTTCTTCGGATCAGTCCTATGTGTGGGAAAAAGGAAACAGAGATTTAGTCTATTATACAGATGCGGGTACATTTAAGAAAGAAGAAGGTGAAAGTTCCCTGGAGGCGTGTGAAAGATATATGGAACAGTATGCGCCGGAAGCTGAGAAAATGGACTTAACCGGCTGTACATTAAACCAGGTGCTGTATGTGATCAATAAAGGCTGTCCGGTGATCGCGCTGACAGATTCCAGTCATGCGATCCTTTTGACCGGTTATTCTACAACAGATGTGACGTATGTAGACCCAAATACAGGAGAAGAGAACACCGTGAGTGTCAATGACATGGAGGCTATGATCAGCGGCAGCGGCAATACATTTATCGGCTATGTAAAATAAAAACTATACACAGATAAGACTTTTGTACAGTCCCTCTGCCAATTGTCAAAGGCAGAGGGACTGCTGTATTATAATAGGATTAATCTAAAAATGTTACACTGTCATCTTCGCCGATACCAAGTTTTAGATATGTAAGAGTATCTCCTTCATATAAGCTGTAGATACCGAGGAAATCTGTCTTTGGTGTAAGATCGTTTTTACTGTATGTTGTACCATTCAAGACAATAGCAGGTCCATCTGTCAGCACGCCCATGGCTGCTTGTGTTTCTACTGTCACTCCATCGCAGGCTGTAAACAATTTGATGAGGTTATCCTCCAGTGTGGTATCCTTTGCGGCATCTGGATCGACTGCCTCGCAGGAAACAATAGAACCGTCACCAAAAGAACAACCGTCATCCAAACTGATCATGGCATGATAGTCTCCTACAATCGTAAGACCACTGTTAAAGGTACAGCTCCCAAAAAAGATATCGCTGCGCATATCCTGAGCTCCATCTCGTGTGCTGTCTGGATCTACGGTGACGGTGACCATTTTGTCAAAAGTCATATCATAGACTTCGATCGGTTCGCCGGCTTTGAGTTGATAATTATATTGTATCTTGGTCTGCTCTTTCGTGTGGCCAGTGCCGGGCGTTTCAGTTTGCGCCGGTTTGTTTGCGTTTGTACAGGCACTGAGTGTCAGCAGCATGCATCCGGCAAGACAAAAGGCAAAATATTTGTGTTTTCTCATGTGGTAACCTCCCTCATATAGCAGCTTTGACTGCGTTTTTTTCACCATACCATATAAAGAACAAAAAGTGGTACGCCGGCAGCGGACTCTATTGGTATTGTATCTCAAATGATGTATGAGACAGCTGCGCCTCAGCCAAGGGCTGTTGTTCTTTGCTTAAGATTAAAAGTGTGAGCCAGGGGCAATCTGACAGAGGAGTAAGGTCAGTGAGTGGGTTCTTCCGCAGATCCACATCTGTTATGGCAGGTAATCGTGATAAAAAGGACAACTCATTTATGCCTGTTCCCCCCACATTTAGATAGTGCAGAGTAGGCAGTTGTGCAAGCTTATCTAAGTGAGAAATGGTGCTGCCGTACAGATCAAGATTTTGGAGCTTATGAAAACCGACAAAATAGGATAGATCAACATCTGGGGTAGAGTACAGACGAAGTTCCGTCAGATTCGTAAGTCCTTTTAGTGTTTCAGCTGTTCCGCTGGGCAGTTCTCCCACGATCAGGCGTGAGAGACTAGAACAGGATTCCAGCGGGGAAAAATCAGTAACCCAAGTGCTGCGCACATTGAGGGATTGAATATCACTTCCTTCAAAGAAATCTACAGACGTGATGCCGGTGGCCTCCAGAGTGATATCCCGCAGAGCGGGCAGTCCGGTTAACACTTCTGCCGAACGCACAGGATTTTCTCCCAAATCCAGCACCTGCAGTCTTGTTAGAGCAGACAGAGGAGTTAGATTAGAAATCTGATTGCCAGTAAGACTGAGATACTCCAAAGGCAGTTCAGAAAGAGGAGACAGATCCGTTATCTGTTGATAGTCCAGTACCAGTATCTGCAGATTGGTACATTGAGCCAGTAGTTCTAGATCATCGTCGCTGATATCTCCATGGTTTGTTTTTTCTGCATAGTAATCGTGAGTAGAATTGGCTAATTCCTCATGTTCTTGGAGTGTTCCAACCAGTGTCTGTCCACATACCAGCAGCTGTTCCACCTCATCCAAACGCTCTATGGGAATGGAGGCGCGCGCATCTAGCTGTAGTTCTTGTCGAAGCGCGTCTTCTAAAAGAGAAGAAGGGGGCTGCATCTTGGGCGTATAGATCTGGAAAAGACAGAGGATGACCGCTGCACAAATTATACTAACAGCAGCGGCGATAACACAGCGTTGCTGTCGATATTTCAGAGTTCGGTATACTGAGCGGATAGAGGCGTACCGATTCTTAGGATCAAAGGCAGTACAGCGTCGGATCACGCGATCTAGAAATCTAAAGTTGCTATCTGTTGATACTGGATCAAAATGTCCTGTGTGCAGAAAACGCATGAGCATACCTAGACTGTAGACATCGGAACGCGCATCTGTTTGCTGATAGCCGAATTGTTCTGGCGGAGCAGTCACCTGTGTTCCGAGGAATACCGTATCCTCCAGTTTTTCCGGCCGATGACGGCGGGCAGCTCCTAAATCTATGAGGTGGCAGCAGCCGGACGGATCAAGAATGACATTTTGAGGTTTTACATCCCGACATATGATCGGAGGATGCTGGCTGTGCAGATACTGAAGCGCCTGACACACAGAGAGGGTAAGTGTACGGACTTTATTAGACGGAACATGTCCTTGCGATGTGACAAGCTCATAAAGACTTACTCCTTCTACATACTCTCGAACCAGATATTCCTTCCCTTTCCATTCCAGATAAGCCAGAGGACGGGGGATCTGAGGGTGCCGCAGTTCCTGTAGTAAATGATATTCTTGACGCAGGGTATCCCTGCGTCCTGAAGACTGTACTTTCAGCACTGCCGGCCAACCTTCCCGATCTTGCATTAGATATACCTGCCGTTTGCCGTCCTTTAAACAGGATAAGATGTTGTACTGCGCACTTAAGCAAGGGGGAAGTACTATGTGCTCTAAAACCTGTGTTTGATATTCTTGTAAAAATTGTTCGCGTATTTTCATATCAGCTATCCTTTGCAAAGAGACTTCGTTCGGGAAGAGAGGCAAGCAGTTCTTCAGTTTCCAGAAGAGACATTTTTTGATTGAGCGCAAAAATTACAGCGGCATCCCGGCGTATTTTGGGATAGAGTGCTCCACAGTCTCCCACTGCCAGCAACCGCTGCGTTTCTTTCAAAGAAAGCTGTAACACAAGTGATGTACGCAGCAAGATATCGCGTCCGGGTATCCGATCTCCATTAAGGATCTGATATCCGTAAGATTTACTGATATCTGTACCGGCTATCCATTCCGGGGCCGACATTTTTGCGTTTTCCAATAATTCCCGTAAAATCCGGGCACAGGTAGGCGTATTCTGCGTTTGCTTTAAGAAGTTGGTTCCGCTTTTGCGGCTGCGCAGCTTATCAAACAGTGTACTTGTAGTTTCCATGATCGGCTTTCCTCCTCCCAAGAATTGTATTTATTATAACAGAAATCCTGTTTTTTTGTGAAAAAAAGCTCTGCACTGTGAAACAGTGAGAGCTAAAAAGTTTAGGTATAACTGTAATTTTGTCAAAGATATATTATGATTGAATTTTGAACAAAGTATATTTGTATTTAGCCAGTGCGTAATACAGGAGCATTCCCAGGATACCGCAGGAAACAATTTCTCCGATTCCAACTGTCAGCATCATAAATGGGATGGGAAGAGGAACCTGATATCCGTATTTCAGCACGAAAGGGACGATGAGAATATTGGCGGTGATCGGGGGGATCGGAGCAAAGAACTTGTTCAGATTCCGGAGTTTCCAGGTGAAAAACGCACCGAGCAGAGTCGCCAGACTGCCGAAAATAATGTCTGGGACGATACATCCGCCCAGGATATTGCTGAGCAGACAACCGATAAATAAACCTGGGATTGCCGCAGGGGTAAATACCGGAAGAATCGTCAGCGCCTCTGACAGACGAACTTGAACTTCACCATAGCTAAATGGAGCGAACAGAAGTGTGATCACTACATAGATGGCAGCAATCATCGCTGCCTGTGCCATAAACAGCACGGGGGTGTTTTTTGATACTTTCATTTTGTTATTCTCCTTTAGTTTTGTTTTACGTGTGGAAGGTCTCGAACACACGATTCATTTAACGCCGGAAATCGGCGGCAAGCCCGATAAGACCTTGGTTTTTGTGGGCTTTGCTACGGGTGGTAGTATAGCATGGAGCGGAATAAAATTCAAGTTGTACCCACAATTTACCCACAATGAAATAAAAAAGCACTCTATTTATAATTTTTAGATTGCTTTAATGAAATGGTAGCATTAGGAAAATCCTCTTTTAACGCTTCTAATTGACGAGTTAATGATAAAGACTCTCGTCGTTCCTTTTCTGCATCGTTAATAGCAATGTGGTAAATCCGTCGCTCTTTTCGGTCTGGGAGCTGTGAAATCAAGAAATGAGTATAATTATTAATATCTTCTATCAAATCTAAATAATCCACTAAATCCATTTCAATTTTATTTATTGAAACTTTGACGTTATGCGCAATAGCTGATTTACCATTTATTGTTATTTTAAGATCATTGCTGTATGTTGTATGTGATAGTTCTTTTTAGATGATATGAGAAATCATAGGCCTATAGAAGCAAATGAACAACTATTTTGTAATCATTTGCGAATATATTTAAAAGTAGAATGGATGGAGTAAAATCAATCGAGAAAGTAAGGCATTTTCTTGAAGATTACAAGAAAAAGTGAGTGTATATCCAACCATCAATAGGTGGTTGGTTTTCTTATGCCTTAGACTATGTAATGCTGTAAAAAAGCCGCCCCACTAGTTATGGTGTGGAGCGGCAGCCTTTTACTTAGATATCTATTGAACTGAAATCAATCTTCAGATCATCATAGATCCCGGCTTTAACAGCCTCAGAGAATGTGTAGTCTCCGGTGTCTTCAGATGCGAAGTTGTAAACGAGAATTCGGTTTTTGTCAGGGTCAACAATCCAGTATTCACGAACTCCGGCAGTACGGTATTTGAACAGCTTGGTATAGTAGTCTGTTCGTCTGCTGCCCGGTGAGACAATCTCAATAATCCAGTCCGGCGCACCTGTGCAGCCTTTGTCTGTGAGCTTGTCAGGGCTGCATATAACGCTTATATCCGGCTCGACATAGTCTTTATCATCTGCGTTGAGAAATACGGCAAATGGGGCAATATCGACCTCACAGGAGCCGCCTTTCTTGTCGATGTAGTCCGCAACCTTACGATAGAGGGCGCCAAGTATCTGCTGATGCTTCCGCGTGGGCGGCGCCATCATATATATCTGGCCGTCGATCAGCTCTGCCCGTTGTCCATCCGGAAGGGCATAGATATCATCAATGGTATACTCTTTGTTCTGCTGCAGTAATGGCATAGTAACACATCCTTTCTTGAAAATAAGATTGCTATTTGATAAATTCCCGGCTCATACTGCCAATGTCCATAATCCATGAGGCCCCGCAGGAATGGCAAAATATTGTGTGAAAAATAATCCCATGCTCAGGATCAAAATAAGCTTCTCCGTCCTCAGAATCAAAACAAGTGTCTATTAATTCTTCTGTAAAATCCACCTTGTTTCCGCAATTTGGACAGCGCCACCATAGTTTCATAAAATGCACATCCTTTCATGGTGAGAGTGTTTACAGTTGCGTTGTGGTTATTCTTCATCTTCCCAAAAGGCTTCGTCAGGCTCATCTTCGTATAATACCAAAATGGCTCGAGGGAAAAGAATAAATAGCAAAAAGAGAAAAAGTCTGTTGCTGGGAATTTTGCATATATCAAACTTCGGTCTGAGGAAAAAGAACATTATTGTTCACGCTCCATTCGTTCATCAATCGCTTTTTTGATATATCCATTTACGGATTCTCCGGCGTGTCCCGCTGCCGTTTTAATCTCCTCGTATTTCTCTTTTTGAACATCCAGAGGAATACGCTTAAGTTTCGTTTTGGCATACTGGATATCATATTTTGCCTTATCTTCTTTTGTTGGCATTCCTTCACCTACTTTCGTACACAACTTAATGGAGCGCTCAAATATTATGTTATCTTCTCCACCTTACGTTAAAAGTATAGCATATATTCAAGACTATGTACATAGTGAAATATGATGAAAAACTATGTGCATAGTATAATATAATCAAGATAAAGGTAAGGCAAACGAACAGCCCGAAAAGCTGTGAAGCTGAAGACCATATACCTGTGAGCGAAGTCGTGGACGAGGTGCAATAGTCAGGAAGATGATTCAGCCGGATGCAGCCACTATCTTGAAAAATCAATGGAAGGAGACGGGACTATGAAATACAATCTCAGGGCGATCATGCTGAGGGCATGGAAGAACTACCACAAGATGCGGCTTTCATTCGCAGAGTGCTTACATAGGGCATGGATCTCCGCGAAAGCGGAAGCGGTGAATGAGAAGCGTATCCAGAGAGCGAAAGCAGAAGCAGGGATCAGTGAGGACATGAACACATGGAGCGGATGGAAGGCTCTTGGTTATGAAGTGATACACGGCAGCAGGGCACTGTTTGGTACAGAACTGATCTGGGGCAGCAGGGGAGACGGAGCTGTATATAAGGCGAGATTCTTCGGACGCTCACAGGTGCAGGAGATAGCAACAGCATAAAGAAAATGCCCTTGCCAGTGCTGTAACATTGACAGGGGCGAGCATAGCCGGAGCTATACCAAATTCAACAGACATAGTATAGCAGAGATTCGGCGGAAAGAGCAAGAAGTAAATGAGCACAATTAGAATTAAACATAGCATTTATTCTTGCAATCTTACAATCTCCAGAGTATCATCACGCTGTATCCATTGAAAAAAAGACTCTGAAATGTTATCGTTAAGAGACCAAGACAAAAGGGAAGTGATGGTGTGTGAAACTGACAGTTAATGACATCAGACAATTATGGGAAAAGGGACAGGCAGAATTAGTGGCAGGAAAAGAGGGACTTGCTCATACTGTTGAAGTCTATGACATGATGGAGCAGCCGGATATCAAGCCGTGGCTTAGAAAGGATATGCTGTTGATCACTACAGGATATGCGATCCGCAACGATAAAGAAAAACTGCTGGACCTGATCCGGAATCTGCATGAGGCGGATGCCGCAGCGCTGGCGATTAAAACACGCTTTTTTGGAGAGTTTCCCAAAGAGGCGTTAAAGTTGGCAGATGAACTGCATTTCCCCCTCTTTTTTTTAAACAATGCTTTAGGCTTTATGGAAACGGTTTATCCGGTCATGACGGCAATAGTGAAAGCGAACAATGGAATAGAAATGCAGGATTGCTGTCAGATCGGACAGAGCGAAAAGAGGGAATTAGACCGAACATTTTATTTTGCTCTGGTTCAAGGAAAGATGAAAGAGGAGAAAGAGGCGCAAGTAAGGGCGCATTCTCTTTGCTGGCCAAAGGTACCGGTGCGTTGGATGGAAATCCGTCCCTTATATACAAAGAAAGGATGGGGTGGACAAAACAAAGAGAGAATGGAAGAGAAGGCGGAGTCGTTCTTTCAGAAACAGCAACTGCCCTATATTAAACTTTCATTTCCTGAGAAAACGACGATCTTGTTCTGCGAGCCGAAATATATACTTCCCTTTAAGAAAGCTTTGAAAGAGAGGCTGGAAAAGCTGGAGGAAGCGGCGCATACGGAATTGTGCATGTTGATATCTGACAGTATAGGCAGATACCTAGATATGCCAAAAGCGGCCGGGCAGCTGTCTGCCCTTTCACGGATCGCCGGAAATGTTTCTGTGGAAGAGAAAGTCCTGTGGAGAGAAGAAATGCAATATGAAGAGCTTCTGCTGGAAATCGCGAAACTGCCGCAGGTGAAGCTCTATGTGGAGGAGCGTCTGTACTGCCTGAAAGAATATGACAGGGAACATGGTACAAAATTAATAGAAACATTGGAAATGATGATGCGAAATGGAGGCTCAAAAAAGCAAACGGCGGAAAAGCTGTATCTTCATAGGAATACGATGCTGTATCGAGTGAAAAAGATAGAAGAAATACTGAAATGTGATATGAGAGATTTCAAAACGCTGCAGGAACTGGAATTTCTTTGCCGGGTGAAAGCGTATTTCTCAGAAAGTGAAGAAGGATAAGAGGGATATGTGCATGGAGCACAAAGAGTCTGTTTAAAAATTGTTTACATAGAATAAAGACTTTATTGAGATAAAGTGGTATGTTGTTATTAAATAGAAAACGTGTAAAGGAGAGTAAAAATATGTTGATGAAACAGATCATGGAAGCGTACGATATTCTGGATGATGGGAACGTAACAGGGAAGAAAGTGGAGGCATATCTAAGAGGCATAAAATCAGATGCAGATATCGAGGTGTATGAACTAAAAGGACCAAAGGGTTCTACTGATATGCTCAAGGTACGTATCCCTGGTTCTAAAGGAAAAACAAATGGCGGAACTGCGCCGACGATCGGGCTTCTTGGCAGACTGGGCGGGCTGGGAGCACGCCCGGAACGGATCGGTTTTGTATCTGATGGTGACGGAGCTCTTGCGGCGGTTGCCCTTGCCGCCAAAATTTTGGATATGCAGAACAAAGGAGATATGCTGGAAGGAGACGTATTGATCTCTACGCATATCTGTCCGGATGCACCGACGCAGCCTCATGATCCGGTTCCTTTTATGGGTTCTCCAGTAGAGATGTCTCAGGTGAACAAAGAAGAAGTATCGGATGATTTGGACGCTATTCTTTCTGTGGATACAACAAAAGGAAATCGCGTGATCAATACAAGAGGATTTGCCATTTCTCCTACTGTGAAAGAAGGGTATATTTTAAGGACTTCCGAGGACCTGCTGGATTTGATGCAGATCACGACGGGCAGACTTCCATATGTATTTCCGCTGGCTACGCAAGATATCACGCCTTATGGAAATGACGTGCATCATATCAACAGTGTATTGCAGCCATGCACGGCGACGAAAGCTCCGGTAGTGGGGGTTGCCATTACGACAGAGGTCATGGTGCCGGGATGTGCGACGGGAGCTACACATGCGACAGATGTAGAAGAAGCGGCACGGTTTATGTTGGAAGTTGCGAAAGCCTTTGGGCGCGGACAGTGTAAATTTTATGATGAAGCAGAATATGCCCGCATTGTGAAATTGTATGGGACTATGGAACATTTGCAGACGCTGGGGAAAGAGTAAGAGGTGAGTATATTGAAGATCGGTGCGATTACCATCGGACAAGCTCCAAGAACAGATGTGACAGCAGATATCATGGATATTTTTGAAGGGCAGGCTGAGCTTATACAGGCTGGCGGACTGGACGGTCTGTCTAGGGAAGAAATCGCTGACTTCCAGCCGAAAGAAGGAGACTATGTGCTTGTCTCCCGTCTGACAGACGGAACGTCGGTTACTTTTGCAGAATGGCATATCCTGCCAAGGCTGCAGGAGGCGATCGATACGATGGAGGCAGAAGGCTGCCGGCTGATCATGTTCTTTTGCACAGGGAAATTTCCCGAAACATTAACAGCCAGGCATATTCCCTTGATCTATCCGTGCGACATCCTAGATCGCCTGGTTCCTTTGATGACGAAAAAATCGAATATAATCTGTGTGACACCTTCTCCATTGCAGCTTGCGCAGACAGAGGAAAAATGGAGGCAATATGTAGATAAGGTGACTTCAGTCGCGGCTTCCCCTTATGGAGCATGGGAGGAACTGGAAAAGGCGGCAGAACGGGTGAAAGACATGGAGGCAGATCTGGTCGTTTTGGATTGTATTGGCTATACACAGGAAATGAAGCGTATGTTTGAAGAAAAAACAGGGAAAATGATTGTTCTTCCCCGTACTCTTCTCGCGCGGGTCGTATCTGAACTGACAGATTTAAAGAAAAGAGGATAAAAAGATAATGGAAGATTTAGTAAAGATCGCGGAGCAGGTGCTGGTATCCTGTCTGGGAGTCAGGCGGGGAGAAGAAGTTCTTGTGATCACTGATGATACGAGAAAAGAAATCGGAGAGGCATTGTATGAAGCTGCCGGTCATCTTGGCTGCGAAGGAATGCTGTTTGTCATGCGGGAAAGAGACGTCAGCGGGCAGGAACCGCCCAGGGCGATCGCAGAAGCCATGAAGGCGGCAGATGTCGTGATCGCGCCTACGGCAAAATCGCTGACTCATACAAACGCAAGGATCCAAGCGGCAAAAGCAGGAACCAGGGTGGCGACAATGCCGGGGATTACCAGAGAAATGTTCACTAAAGGAGCGATGACAGCAGACTATACAGCAGTAGAGAAACTGACTGCAAAGATCACGGATATGCTGTCAAAAGCAGACTGTGCGAGAATTGAAAAGAGTGGAAAGATATTACATATTTATTTAAAAGGAAGAAAGGGTGTTCCCAGTCCGGGTGTATATAGGGAAAATGGACAATGCGGGAATCTTCCTTCCGGGGAAGCGTATATCGCTCCTTTGGAAGATGGAGCAGATGGAGAAATGCTCATAGACGGTTCTATGGTAGGGATCGGGAAATTAGAAAGTCCGTTGTATATGCAGATCCGCGGAGGAAAACTTTGCCATGTGACAGGAGAAAAAAGTGAGAATCTGGACATCCTGCTGAAAAATCAGGAAAATGCGACGTTGTGTGAACTAGGAATAGGGACCAATGAGGCTGCTGTTTTAAACGGCATTATCTTGGAAGACGAGAAAGTGTATGGAACAGTGCACATTGCCTTTGGGACGAATACTTCCTTTGGCGGGGTAAATAAAGCAGATTGCCATATGGACGGCATTATTTTGCGGCCCACACTCTATCTGGACGATACATTGGTGATTAAAGAAGGAGTATTTCAAGTATAAAAATAACCCCCGCAGCCGGCAGAAAAGCTGTGGGGGTTTGTTGTGAGCCTGGTTTGGGCATTTGAAGGAGGAGACAAATGAGTAAGCAGGAAAAAGCATTTAAAATAGGATTGATCCGTGTCCTGACTAGTGAAGATCCGGAGGTACTATATGCTCATCAAAAGCAGATCATGGAGAAATTTCCTACTTTGACGGTAGAGACAAAATGTATTCCGGATCAGCCGGAGGGAATACACAGTCCCGAACTTTGTGAGATTGCAGTTCCCAAGATAGTAGAGACGGCAAAATCCTTTCAGAATGTGGATATGATCATTGTCAGCTGTGCGGATGATCCGGGAGTCAGGCAGATACGAAAGGCAATGCCGGGTATGCCGGTGACCGGAGGCGGGGAGACAACGGCGGCTCTGGCTCTGCGTTACGGGGAAAAAGTAGGCGTGCTGGGAATCACAGAGTATGCGCCGGACGCTTACAGAAGACTTCTGGCAGGAAAAATGATCCTGGAGAAGCCAAAAGGTGTGGACAGTACGTTGGATCTGATGACGCCGGAAGGAAGAAAACAGGTAATCGCCTCCGGCATGCGTCTGAAAGAAAAGGGAGCAGAAGTGATCGCTCTTGCCTGCACAGGTCTTGCGACGATCGGTGCGGCACAAGAGTTGGAGGACGTTACAGGGCTTCCTGTTATCGATCCGGTGATGGCAGAAGGTCTATTTGCCTACTATGAGAGTATCCGGTAATACGAAAAATCCGATTCGGCAGGTTTTGCCAGTTTTTAGGTTTATAGTTGTATTTCATGCGGGTTCAGTGTTATAATAATACCATTACCCAAAACAGCTGTTCTTGGGCAGCTTAAAAAGAAGAAGGAGTATTGGTTATGGAATTGGTAACGATTCGGGAGTTATTTAAAAACAGAGAGAAGTATCTGGACCAGAAAGTGACCGTAGGAGGATGGATACGCAGTATCCGCGACTCGAAAACTTTTGGCTTTATCGTAGTAAATGACGGTTCTTATTTTGAGCCGCTTCAGATCGTATATCATGATAAAATGGAGAATTTCGGCGAGATCTCGAAACAGAATGTAGGCGCGGCGATCATCGTGACAGGTACGTTGGTAGCGACACCGCAGGCAAAACAGCCTTTTGAGATCCAGGCGGATGAGGTGACGGTAGAGGGAACTTCCGCGCCGGATTATCCGCTGCAGAAGAAACGCCATAGTTTCGAATATCTTAGAACAATTTCGCATCTTCGTCCTAGAACAAATACATTCCAGGCGGTGTTCCGTGTTCGGTCGCTGGCCGCATATGCGATCCATAAGTTTTTCCAGGAGAGAGGCTTCGTCTATGTGCACACTCCGCTGATCACAGGGAGCGACTGTGAAGGCGCCGGAGAGATGTTCCGTGTGACAACACTGGATATGGGAAACGTGCCGAAGAATGAGGATGGAACGGTTGATTACACGAAAGACTTTTTCGGAAAAGAGACAAGCTTGACTGTAAGCGGTCAGTTAAATGGCGAGACATATGCGCAGGCATTCCGCAGTATTTATACCTTTGGTCCGACTTTCCGCGCGGAGAATTCGAACACGACAAGACATGCGGCGGAATTCTGGATGATCGAGCCGGAGATTGCGTTTGCTGATCTGGAGGATAATATGGATCTGGCAGAGGCAATGCTGAAGTATATTATTTCCTATGTGTTAGAAGAAGCGCCGGAGGAGATGAATTTCTTTAATTCTTTCGTGGATAAGGGTCTGCTGGAGCGTCTGCACAACGTGGTGAATTCAGATTTTGCCCGCGTGACATATACAGAAGCCGTAGAGATTCTTGAGAAGAATAATGATAAATTTGAATATAAAGTATCCTGGGGCTGTGATCTGCAGACAGAGCATGAGCGTTATCTGACAGAGCAGGTATATAAACGTCCGGTATTTGTCACGGATTATCCAAAGGAGATCAAGGCATTTTATATGAAGCTGAATGAAGACGGAAAGACGGTCGCTGCGGTAGACTGTCTCGTACCGGGGATTGGAGAGATTATCGGGGGCAGCCAGAGAGAAGACGACTATGAGAAATTAAGAGCCAGAATGCAGGAATTAGATCTGTGCGAGGAGGATTATAAATTTTATCTTGACCTCCGAAAATATGGTTCTACGAGACATGCAGGATATGGACTCGGTTTTGAAAGATGTGTCATGTATCTGACAGGTATGTCCAATATCCGTGATGTCCTTCCGTTTCCGAGAACGGTCAATAACTGTGAGTTATAAGCAGAAATATAAAAAGCAGGAAATACAGAAACGACCAGAGAGGCGCGGCGGATTGCCGCGCCTTACGTGTATAAGAAAGGAAAAAGAGCAATGCGGTTTATTCATATAGCAGATATACATCTGGGGGCGACCCCGGACGCGGGAAAGGCATACAGCGCAATACGTCCAAAAGAACTTTGGGATACATTTGAATATGTCATAGAAGTCTGTGAAAGAGAAAAAATAGATTTGCTGCTCATCGCCGGGGATTTATTTCACCGCCAGCCGCTGCTTCGCGAACTGAAAGAAGTGAATTTTTTATTTTCCAGCCTTTCCCATACAAAAGTGGTGCTGATCGCAGGCAATCACGATTATATCAGAAGAGATTCTTATTATCGTACATTTCAATGGAGCGAAAATGTATATCCGTTGTTTGGAGAAGAGATGGAATATGTTGCATTTTCGGAGCTTCAGACAGCAGTGTACGGGTTTAGTTATTACAGTAGGGAGATTGTGGAGGCGAAATATGATACGGCGGTAGCATGCGGCGTACAGCCCTTTGAGATCCTGCTGGCGCACGGAGGAGATGAGAAGCACATTCCTATACACAGAGAGAAACTGGAAAAAAGTGGTTTTGCCTATGTGGCGTTAGGGCATATCCACCAGACAGCGGAAAAACAGGAGAGAGGTTCTGGTTTTCTGAAACGACAGCGGATCTTGTATGCTGGTTCATTGGAACCTATCGATAGAAATGATATAGGCATACATGGTTTTGTCGAAGGCGAGATACGACAGGAAGGGGTATGCTGCCGCAGGGTGCCATGTGCAAAGAGGCAGTATATACATATGCAGATCCCAGTCGATGAGAGACAGACGGCAGGAAGCCTGTACAGGCTTATGAAGCAGGTGGTAGAAGAGACAGGCGTGGAAAATATATACAAGATCACCCTTAGGGGCAGCCGGGATGCGGACATCGTATTTGACACGGCAAATATGGATGCATATGGAAATATTCTGGAGATCCTGGATGAAACACATCCAGTATACGACTTTGCCCGCCTGGCTGAAGAAAATTCCCATAACCTTTTGGGAGTATACATCCGCATGCTGCAGGGCTGTCCCGAAAACAGTGTGGAATATAAAGCACTCTGTGAGGGCGTAGAGGCCATTCTGACAAATATGCATGGAGAAAAGGAAAAGCAGATATGATCATCAAAGAAGTGTACATACAAAATTTTGGAAAATTTTCAGAACAGCATTTTTGGTTTGAACCCGGAGTGAATATCATCTATGGGGAGAATGAATTTGGGAAAAGTACGCTCTGCGCTTTTATACGTGCCATGTTGTTTGGCTTGGAGAGAGGAAGGGGAAAAGCGGCGGCAAGAGATGATTTCAGCAGGTATGAGCCGTGGGATAACCCGAATCACTATGCGGGGAGCATGCGGTTTACCTGTGGTGGGAGGAATTTCCTGCTGGAGAGAAATTTTGACAGATATAGAAGATCTGCTGTTTTGATCTGCGAGGATGATGGGGAGGAATTGTCCGTAGAACAAGGAGACCTGGAAATCCTTTTGGGAGAGATGACGCCGGCTGTGTTTGACAACACTGTCCTAATCCGACAGATGTCGGCAAAGCCAGGACAGGAGTTAGCGGATAGTCTGCGGAATTATGCGGCCAACTATTATGAAACCGGAAGTGGAGAGGTCGATCTGCAGGGGGTGCTTAAATGCCTGAAGGAGAAACAAAAAGAGGCAGAGAGAAAGGTACAATATATAAGCAAAGAAGAGGAGCAAAAAAAAGAAAAGATCCGGCAGGAATGTAGATATATCGAGCAGGATATGGAAAAGATCCGGCAGGATTTCGCGGAAAATCAAAGCAGATATAATGTACAAGTCCGGATCGAAGCAAGCTTGCGTACCCGGCAGGAGCAGGCTGCAAAAAGCCGGGAAGAGGATGTGCCAGGTGCTGAAGATCCTAAGAAAGGACAGGAAAACAGGACTCTTCTTGCAGAAGGAGCTGCCGGGATCCTGGTCGGACTGATAGCAGTGATGGCAGGCTACTTTCTCAAACAGCAGGAGTGGTTTCCGGGCAGTGTGCCGCTCATGGTGCTGTCCAGCGTGATCCTGGTGATCGGCATAATCCTGCTTGGTGTGGGGCTGGTAAGAGAGATATATGCAGATAGATCTGCCGGACGCCAGAAGATGCAGGATATACAAAGGCAAGAGCAGGCTGAGGAAGAAAAAAGAGAGGCAAAGCAGGAGTTAAGCAAGGCGGAAGAAGAGAAGAAGAAACTGATGTGGCAGCGGGAAAAGCTGCAGTCTGACTGGAAAGAAAAAGAAATACGTC
Source organism: Mediterraneibacter massiliensis (assembly GCF_001487105.1). GTDB lineage: Bacteria > Bacillota > Clostridia > Lachnospirales > Lachnospiraceae > Mediterraneibacter > Mediterraneibacter massiliensis. The sequence continues at coordinate 48,900 of NZ_LN913000.1, forward strand.
TGGAAAATCTGCGTGAGGAAGCCATGGATTTTTCTGTGCCGGAAGAATTGGCCCTGTCAGAAGAAAGTGTAAGAGCATTGAAATTGGCAGAGGAGACGATGCTTACAGCGTCGAAAAAACTGCGATACAGCATAGATGAGAGGATGAATGACAAGGCTTCTGAAATTTTAAGCATTGTGACAGGCGGACGTTATAAAGGATTGAAAATAACAGAAACGTTTGACATATCTGTGTGGGACGGAAAGCAGAGGATCCCTCTGTATCGTCTGAGCAGAGGGACGGTGGAACAGATCTACTTTTCTATAAGAATGGCAGCCTCTGCATTCTTAGGGGAAGAGGAGATGCCAGTCATTTTAGATGACGTATTTGCGTTTTATGATGAGAAAAGAGTAAAAAGTGCATTAAAATGGTTGAGGGATACGAAAAAGCAGGCTATAATATTTACTTGCCAAAAGAGAGAACAAGAAATTTTTTATAGACATATGGAAGGAAGATAGTAGATGAAAATAGCATTGCCGAAAAAGGTGCAAATGATCATTCAGAATCTGCAGCTGCATGGATATGAAGCGTATGCGGTTGGCGGCTGTGTGAGGGATTCTATCTTGGCACGGCGGCCGGAGGATTGGGATATTACGACGTCTGCTAGACCGGAAGAAATCAAACGTCTGTTTAGAAGAACAGTAGATACGGGGATCGAGCATGGGACAGTTACTGTGCTTATCGGAAAAGACAGTTTTGAAGTGACAACATATCGGATAGACGGGCTGTATGAAGACAGCCGTCATCCTAAAGAGGTCATTTTCACTAACCAATTAGAAGAAGACTTGCGCAGACGAGATTTTACGATCAATGCCATGGCATATAATGATGAAGTACGCCTGGTGGATGTGTTTGGAGGAATGCAGGATTTAAACCGCCATCTGATACGCTGTGTGGGAAATCCTAAGGAACGATTTTCAGAAGACGCGCTCAGAATATTGCGGGCAGTCCGGTTTTCTGCGCAGCTTGGGTTTCCGATCGAGGATAATACGGCAGAGGCGGTAAAAGAACTGGCGCCTACGCTTAAAAACATCAGCGCGGAGCGTATCCAGGTAGAATTAGTCAAACTTTTGACCTCGAATCATCCGGAAAAAATAAAAGATGCGTATGAACTAGGGATTACCAGGGTAGTTTTGCCGGAATGGGACGCAATGGTCGGTGTAAAGCAGAATACGCCGCATCATAAATACGATGTAGCAGAGCATACGCTGCATGCTTTAAAAAATGTAAAAAGAGATAAGATATTAAGGCTTACAATGTTGTTCCATGATATGGGCAAGCCCTCCATGAAAACGACCGATGAAAAGGGGATCGATCATTTTAAGGGACATGCGTTGGTGAGTGAAGAGATCGCGCGGAAAATACTGCGTCGTTTGAAATTCGATAACGATACAGTGAAAAAGGTGACCCGTCTGGTGTGCTACCACGATTACCGTATCGAGGCGACGCCTAAGAATGTTCGGCGCGCCATGAACCGGATAGGGGTGGAACTGTTCCCATATTATCTGGCAGTGCGGATGGCAGATGCGAAAGCCCAGAGTCCATATAAGAGAAGAGAAAAGATTGAGAATATTGTCGCCATGCGAGAAGTATATCAGGAGGTACTTCTTAATCAAGAGTGTGTTACACTAAGAGATCTGGCGGTGAGTGGAAGAGATCTGATGGCGCTTGGCATGCAGCCGGGAAGAGAACTGGGCAGCATGCTCTCAGAACTTTTGGAATGGGTCATCGATGATCCAGAGTGCAACAAAAAAGAGATTTTGTGTGAATATGTGAAAGAAAAACTTGGTTTATAGCATACTTGGGCTGTTCCCTTCATAGATTAGAAAGAACTATGAATCGCATAATGCAGGGGGCAGCCATGAAGGAGTATGAATTAGAAGTATTGGAACAATATGACATGGAAGTGAGAAGCACCCGCAGGATCAGGGGTGCGTTTTTTTGCGAAACAAATGAGGGGACGATGTTGCTGAAGGAGACAAAGATATCTGCGCGTCGTGCTCCTCTTTTGTATAAGTTGTTAAGCCGTCTGGAAGAGGAAACAAAGTTTAAAGTAGATACGCCGGTTTTTACAAAAAATGGCGAGCTGTTATGTTTGGGCAGAGACGGTACAAAATATATGCTGAAAAAGTGGTTCTCCGGGCGAGAGTGTGAGGTGAAACGAGAAGCAGATATTTTAGAAGCAGTCCGACAGTTGGCACGCTTGCATGAAGTGTTAAACTGGGATGAAAATTTTGGAGTTTCAAAAGAATGTATTCCGTTTACAGGCCGCGTGCCCGAAGAGGAAGTAAAAAGACACAATAGAGAATTAAAAAAAGTACGCGCCTTTATCAGAGGCAGAGTAACAAAAAATGAATTTGAATATTTGTTTCTGGAGCATTTTGAGCGGATGTATGAACTGGCAGAGAAAGTGACTGTCCGGCTGGGAAGTGAAACGTGCAGAAAGCTGTATGAGAAGTGTATAGAGAAAAAATATCTCATACACGGTGACTATAATTATCACAATGTTTTACTGCCCGGAACGGGCATGCCTGCAGTGACAAATTTTGAACATTTCCGGATGGATGTCCAGGCACAGGATCTATACTATTTTCTGAGAAAAGTGATGGAAAAGCATCAGTGGAATGAACGGCTTGGCAGGAAAATGTTGGATTGCTATCAGGCGGTAAGACCCCTGTGCAAAGGAGAGAAGGAGTATATTGCGCTACATCTTGCGTACCCGGAAAAATTTTGGAAAACAGCGAGCGGATATTATCATTCTAATAAAGCATGGATACCGGAAAAGAGTGTTGAAAAATTGCAGTTATCTGTTTTGCAGGCAGAAGAAAAGTTGGAATTTATAGAAAATATATTTACTTTAAATTTATAAAGGCCTGTTGTATAATAAAAATAGATTTATTATATGTCAGGAGGTACCAGTATGGACTACAGAAAAGGCTATGAGCAGTGGCTTTCCGATTCTTATTTTGACGATGAGACAAAGGCAGAATTAGAAGCTATCAAAGAAGATGATAAGGAGATCAAAGAGCGTTTCTATACGGAACTGGAATTTGGAACAGCCGGGCTGCGCGGCGTGATCGGCGCAGGAACGAACCGGATGAATATTTATACAGTGAGAAAGGCTACACAGGGGCTGGCAAACTATATTTTGAAAAAGAACGGGGAGAAAAAAGGTGTGGCGATTGCTTTTGATTCCCGCCGGATGTCGCCGGAATTTGCGCAGGAAGCAGCCTTATGCCTGGCGGCAAACGGAATCAAGGCATATGTGTTTGAGTCTCTGCGTCCTACGCCGGAACTTTCGTATGCTGTGAGAAAATTAGCGTGTATTGCCGGTATTAATATAACGGCAAGCCATAATCCGCCTGAATATAACGGATATAAGGTATACTGGGAAGATGGCGCGCAGATCACCCCGCCTCATGATAAAGGGATCATGGATGAGGTGAAAGCGGTAGAAAGTTATACAGAAGTAAAGACGATGTCACTGGAAGCGGCGAAAGAAGCAGGACTTTATGAGACGATCGGGGCACAGATAGACGATGCTTATATTGCGGAACTCAAAAAGCAAGTATTGCATCAAGATGCGATAGACGCAGCAGGAAAAGAACTGAAGATTGTATACACGCCGCTTCACGGAACCGGAAATATTCCTGCGCGCCGTATTTTGCAAGAACTCGGTTTTGAAAATGTCTATGTAGTGAAAGAACAGGAACTTCCGGACGGAGAATTCCCAACCGTATCCTATCCGAATCCGGAAGCGGAAGAGGCATTTGATCTGGGATTGAAACTGGCAAAAGAGGTGGACGCGGATATCGTCCTTGCGACAGATCCAGACGCAGACCGTCTGGGTGTACGTGTGAAGGATAAAAATGGCGAATACCATACGCTGACCGGTAATATGTCAGGATGCCTGCTTGCAGATTATGAGATCGGACAGAGAAAGGCGATCAAAGGACTGCCGGAGGACGGTTTCCTGATCAAAACGATCGTAACGACGAATATGGCAGACGCGATCGCAGACGACTATCACGTAGGGCTGATCGAGTGTCTGACAGGATTTAAATATATAGGACAACAGATCCTGGGATTTGAGACGAGCGGAAAAGGTGAGTACGTATTTGGTTTTGAGGAAAGCTATGGCTGTCTGATCGGAACACATGCAAGAGACAAAGACGCGATCGTTGCCACAATGGCGCTGTGTGAGGCGGCAGCATATTATAAGACAAAGAATATGACACTGTGGGATGCGATGATCGATCTCTTTGAACGTTATGGATATTACAAAGATGACATCAAATCTATCACGTTGAAGGGGATTGAAGGGATCGCGAAGATCCAGGAGATCTTGGAGACTCTCCGAAAGGATCCGCCTACAGCGATCGCAGGCTTAAAAGTATTAAAAGTAAGAGATTATAAGGCAGATACGATCAAGGATATGCAGACAGGAGAAGTGACAGGAACAGGGCTGCCTAATTCCAACGTACTTTACTATGATCTTGCAGATGGAGCATGGGTGTGTGTAAGACCTTCCGGAACAGAGCCAAAGGTAAAATTCTACTATGGAATAAAAGGAAATTCCCTTACAGATGCAGATGAAAAGGCGGAAAAGATGGGAAAAGAAATCCTTGCTATGATCGATACCATTATGTAAATGTTTATTATTGCGAAAAACAGTTTAAAAAGGCGCAAAAACAGTAAAACTTCTTGACAAAGAAGAACGAAACCGTTATAACATACATAAGGGTGCTTCGTGTGGCCGTTTATACACGAAACCTTTATAAAAGGGCAGAATATTTGTATTCTAGTACAATTAAGAGGAGGACATGATCCATGAACAAAACAGAATTAGTAGCAGCGATCGCTGAGACAGCAGAAATTTCTAAAAAAGACTCTGAAAAAGCATTGAAGGCTTTTATCGATGTAGTAACAGAACAGATGAAAAAAGGAGATAAAGTACAGTTAGTAGGTTTCGGAACATTTGAAGTAAGCGAAAGAGCTGCAAGAGAGGGAAGGAATCCTCAGACAGGCAAGACAATGAAGATCGCTGCTTGCAAGGCTCCGAAATTCAAAGCAGGAAAGGCATTAAAAGACGCTTTGAACTAATGAGTGTATAAAAAGAGGACAGGTTGTTGTCCCCTATAAGAAAGATATGAGAGCACTTATGATGTACGGCATTGTAAGTGCTCTTTATTATGACAGCGACAGAGTTGTCCGATTGGTTTTAAGGGAGGAGAAAGATGCGACTTGATAAATTCTTGAAAGTATCCCGTCTGATCAAAAGAAGGACGGTAGCCAATGAGGCTTGTGACGCAGGCAGGGTGTTGGTAAATGGGAAATCTGCAAAGGCATCCGTAAAGGTAAAACCGGGAGATGTCATAGAAATCCAGTTTGGAACAAGATCTGTGAAAGTGGAAGTTCTGGCTATACAGGATACAACAAAAAAGGAAGAAGCAAAAGAACTGTTCAAATATCTGTAAATTACAGACATAATCGAACATAACCCCTCATATATATAAAAAAGCACAGGAAGGGGGCGTCTGTATGGAAGAACAACGGATCATGAAAGCACATAAATTGATCATAAATAACCGAAAAACCAGTATGGTGACAGGAGTACTGGATGTCCTTTCATTTGATTTGAACGAGATATTGCTGGAGACAGAGATGGGAATGCTAATGGTAAAAGGAACAGACCTGCATGTGAACCGGCTGAGCGTAGAAAAGGGAGAGGTGGATCTGTCCGGGAATATTGACAGTGTCGCGTATTCCAATGCAAATCAGGCGAGCAGACAGAATGAGAACTTTTTTGCAAAATTGTTTAAGTAGGTGAGCACCTATGATGCTGGGAATAGAGACAGAAGCAATGATCTTTCTTTTTGCCGGATTGTCTGGAATCACGGTGATGCTTGTGTATGATATACTTGTGTTATTCCGCAAACTGATCCGGCACAGGTATTGGGCAGTCAGTGTGGAGGATTTCCTTTTTTGGTTTTTTGTCAGTATTTATCTTTTTTATCAGATGTATAGGACAACGTATGGCAGTATACGCTGGTTCTTTATTTTAGGGATCGTGTCAGGATGTCTGTTTGTATATTTTTTTCGTATGTTTTTAAAAAAAATATGGATGAAAGAACAGAAAAATCTTGAAAAGTATAAAAAAAACAGATAGAATATTTTTTATAACAAGGGGAAAATATTTTTAAATAGGGTGAGTATAAATGACGAAAAAGAAAAGCGGAAAAGTGGACAGGCAGCGTTCCAAGAAGATGTCACAGCTTCGCCATCATAAGAGAAGTATGATCGGGATCGGTTTTATTCTTTTGCTTTTAGCAGGGGTACTGACAGTCAATTCTTTCATGCTGCAGGCGAAAAATAAAGAATACAAATCGCAGGAAGCGGAATTGGAAGCAGAGATCCAAAAGGAAAAGGAACGTTCCGAGGAAATTGAAGATTACGAAGAATACGTGAAGTCAGACGAATATATAAAAGAGACGGCGGAAGAAAAATTGGGGCTTGTCGACCCTGATGAAGTGATTTTTAAGCCGGCGGAATAAGAACAAGTACGAAAGAAAACTCCAGGAGAAATTCTCCTGGAGTTTTTGCGTGCATGTGCAGGCGACAGGCCAAGAGGAAGGAGTATGAATACAATGAATGAAGGACAAGTATTACATAACAGCCCGTATGTTGCCCAGATAGAGAAATTTGCGGATTCTTTGAAACAGCTGTCTCGTACTTTTCTGGAACTGGAAGAAAAAAAGCAGGCATTTTCCAATGAAGAGATCGAGGATATGTTTCAGCGGGTAAAAGAAAAAGTATGCGGAAACTGTGAAAAATGCAGTTGGTGCTGGGGAGAAAATTTTGTACATACCTATCAGATGGGATATGAAATTTTATCTGCAATAGATCATTATGGCAATGAGATGAATATGGAAACAAAAAGAAAACTACAGCAGAAATGTATCATGGCACCCAGGTTCCTGCGGGAGATGCTGGAGGCATTTCATGATGCTAGACAGAATATGATCTGGGTCAATCGAATGGCAAGAAGCAGAGAAGGATGTGCGATCCAGATGGATACATTTGCGGATATGATACGCGTGACGGCGAAAGAGCTGGAAGACAGTATGTTTACGGATGAACGGTTGGAAAAGAAGATCAGTTCCGGATTAAAGAAAAGGGGGATCCGTGTATTATATACGCATTTTTTTATGAACCGGGAAGGAAAATATGAGATACACGTTACTGCGAGAGCTGTACAGAATCGTTGTGTCACACAGAGAGAACTAGTAAAAGGCGTGTCAGATATATTGGGAAGAAGATTTATTTTGGAAGAAAACAGTGGGCAGATGCTCGGAAAAGAATATGCCACAGTCGTCTGTATAGAAGGCCCGGCCTATTATATCATGCACGGAGTAGCTCGGATCGGCAAAGGATGCAGTCAAGTGTCAGGGGACAATTTTATGATGGTGGAACTGCCGGGAGGAAAACTGGCAGCAGCGCTCTCTGATGGAATGGGTTCCGGTGAGAAGGCATGCAGGGAAAGCACGCTGGTGATAGAATTGCTGGAGGAATTGTTGGAAGCAGGGTTTCCGGAGAAAACAGCGATCCAGATGATCAATACGACTTTGGTGATGGGCAGAGAGGAGATACAGTATTCGACGATCGATATGAGCGTGTTTGATCTGTACACAGGGGAATGCGAGCTGATCAAGGCGGGCGCGTCTTCCACATTTATCAAGAAAGGAGACGTGGTGGAGCATCTAAGTTCTACCAGTCTGCCGATCGGAGTCCTTCATTCGATTGAGATCGACACTGTAAAGAGAAAATTACAGGCAGGGGATTTTGTTATTATGGTGACAGACGGAGTACTGGATGCGCTTCCGGTGGGGGAACAGGATATTCTTCTGGAGACGATCATACAGGGCAGCGCGATCGTGAATCCCAAAGAAATGGCTCATCATGTACTGGAGCAGGTTTTAAATTGGACGGGAGAGGCGCCGACAGATGATATGACTGTGCTGGCGATTGGGTTATGGGAATGCTAAGGCAGAGATTCTTGCAATTTTGTCATAGATTGAGTATAGTTTACATATGATGAAAAAAATACAAGAGTTTATTCAAAAATATCATATGATACAGGAAAAAGATGTGGTGGTCACAGGCGTATCGGGCGGCGCGGATTCGGTATGCCTGCTTTTCGCGCTTTTAGAGCTGAAGCAGACATTGGACTTTCAGATCGTGGCATGTCATGTCAATCATCAGCTCCGTGGGGAAAGCGCAGATGCAGACGAAGCTTTTGTGAGACAGTTGTGCCGGGAGAAAGGAGTTCCCCTCAGAGTTTTTCGGGAAAATGTAGAATTAATCGCAGCAAAAAGGAAACAATCTCTTGAGGAAGCAGGACGCACAGTACGCCGAGAAGCCTTTTGGAAAGTATGTCAAGAGGTCGGCGGCACAAAGATCGCGACAGCGCATCATCGGAATGACAATGCGGAAACGATGCTTATGAATCTGGCAAGAGGGAGTGGGCTAAAAGGGATGCGTGGGATATGCCCGGTAAATGAGATTTTTATAAGACCACTGCTCTGCCTAGAGCGAGCGGAAATTGAACAATGGCTTGCCGGTCAGAGGCTCTCCTTTTGCACAGATGAGACAAATGATGAGGATGCATATACAAGAAACCGTATACGGCATAAGATCATACCGGAGCTTGAAAAAGGGGTCAATGCCTGTGCTGTCCGGCATATATGTGAAGCTTCCGTGCAGATACAGGAGGTATGGGAATATCTGGAAGAGCAGACGGAGAGGGCGTACTGCGATTGTATACGGCGTCAGGAAGAAGGTATTTTGATCTGCAAAGAAAAATGGGAAGCTCTGTCCGCCGTTATCCAAAAGCTTCTGGTGAAAAAAGTGATGGAACGCACAGCAGATTCGTGTCGGGATATTACTTCTGTCCATATTGAGGCAGTGCAGGATCTGCTTGCCGGTCAAGTGGGAAGACAGATCGATCTTCCCTACCACATAACCGCACGCCGTGTTTATCCGGGTGTTCTTATCAGACAGAAAAAGTCCGGTAAGGACAATACAGGAACAAAGGCATACAAAAAAGAACTATGCATACCGGGGGAGACGGAAATAGCAGAGCGAAGATTAAAAGTTTCATGTAGGATTTTTAGGAAAGAAGCGGATTTTTCTTTCTCTTCTATACCACAAAAAGGCTACACTAAATGGTTTGATTATGCTATAATTAAAAATAGGCTGCTTATCAGAACTCGTGAACCTGGAGATAGGATCGCGATTGACAAAAAGGGCAGCACACAGAAGTTGAAGAAGTATTTGATCAATGAAAAGATCCCGGAAGAAAAGAGAGGAACTCTTTTATTTATAGCAGATGGACAGCAGGTCATATGGATACCGGGAATGCGGCAAAGTCAGGTTTATCAAGTGACAGAAGAGACAAAACAAATATTAGAAATAAAAATAACGGAGGAAAAAGCAGATGTCAGAGACAATTCGAGTATTAATATCTGAGGAAGAAATAGAGGATAGAGTCCAGACATTGGGAAGACAGATCAGTGAAGATTATGCGGGAAAACAGGTGCATTTAATCTGCATCTTAAAAGGCGGCGCTTTCTTTATGTGTGAACTGGCAAAGAGAATCACAGTGCCGGTTTCTATGGATTTTATGAGTGTTGGAAGTTATGGAGACGGTACGGCGTCGAGTGGAGTTGTGCGTATCGCGAAAGACCTGGATGAGGCGATCGAAGGAAAGGACGTCCTGATCGTAGAAGATATTATCGATTCAGGCCGTACTTTGTACTATCTGATCGATGTTTTAAAACACAGAAATCCGAAAAGTGTGCGTTTATGCACCTTGTTGGATAAGCCGGACCGCAGAGTGAAAGATGTAAAAGTGGATTATGTCGGGTTTGAGATACCAGATGAATTTGTGGTAGGATATGGTCTGGACTATGCCCAGAAATATAGAAATCTGCCCTATGTAGGTGTGGTAGAAGGCGTAGAATAAACAGGAAGGAGACAAAACGGATTGAACAATAAGAAATACAGGGGCGTAAGCGGAGTTACGGTCATGACGTTTGCCCTTATCGTCGTGCTTGCATTTTGGTTGATGAACCGTATGCAGATGCATCAGCAGGAGCTGACTTACACCCAGTTTGAACAGGAAGTAGAAGACAAAAATGTGACAGATGCTGTGATCGGCCAAAATAAGGCTGTTCCTACAGGTTCTGTAACAGTCACTTTAAAAAATGAAGACAATGCCAGGACAGTGTATGTGTCGGATGTAAAAGAAGTACAAAAACTTCTGGAAAAATACGGCGTGGATTATAAAATGTCTAATGTGCAGCAGGATTCTGTTATGACGACAGTCATGCTGCCGCTTTTGATCACATTTGCGGGGATCGCGCTGATCTTTTTCCTTATGAATCGGCAGGGCGGCGGCGCTAATGCCAAGGCGATGAATTTTGGGAAAAGCCGTGCAAAAATGAGCACGCAAAGCGATATAAAAGTGACCTTTGCAAATGTGGCAGGTCTCAAAGAGGAAAAAGAAGAACTAGAAGAAATTGTCGATTTTTTGAAAGCGCCTAAGAAATATATCCAGGTCGGGGCGAGAATCCCCAAAGGCGTCTTGTTAGAAGGACCTCCGGGAACGGGAAAGACACTTCTGGCAAAAGCAGTTGCCGGAGAGGCGGGAGTACCGTTTTTTAGTATTTCCGGTTCGGATTTTGTAGAAATGTTTGTAGGTGTGGGAGCTTCCCGTGTCCGTGATCTATTCCAGGATGCAAAGAAAAATGCCCCCTGCATCATTTTCATTGATGAGATCGATGCCGTTGCGAGAAGGCGTGGAAGTGGTCTGGGCGGCGGACATGATGAAAGGGAGCAGACATTGAACCAGCTGCTTGTGGAGATGGATGGTTTTGGTGTAAATGAAGGAATCATCGTAATGGCAGCGACGAACCGCAAGGATATCTTGGATCCGGCGATATTAAGACCGGGTCGGTTTGACAGAAACGTGATCGTGGGTCGTCCGGATGTTGGAGGACGCGAAGAAATCTTAAAGGTGCATGCAAAGAATAAACCCCTGGGGGATGATGTGGATCTGAAACAGATCGCGCAGACAACAGCAGGTTTTACCGGTGCTGATCTGGAAAACCTTTTAAATGAAGCGGCGATACTGGCAGCAAAAGAAAACAGAGTATATCTCCAGCAGTCAGATATCCGCCATGCATTTGTAAAAGTAGGGATCGGGCCGGAGAAGAAGAGCCGTATCGTCTCTGAAAAAGAACGCCGTATTACAGCGTATCATGAGGCAGGGCACGCCATCTTATTCCATGTACTTCCAGATGTGGGGCCGGTGTACAGTGTATCCATCGTTCCTACAGGGGGAGCAGGCGGTTATACGATGCCGCTTCCTGAACGGGATGATATGTTTAATACAAAGGGGCATATGCTGCAGGAGATCACGGTATCTCTCGGCGGCCGTGTGGCGGAAGAAGAGATTTTTGATGATATTACAACAGGGGCTTCACAGGATATTAAGCAGGCAACAGCGATAGCCAAATCTATGATCACAAAATTTGGTATGTCAGAGCGTCTGGGACTTATCAACTATGATAATGACAGCGACGAGGTATTTATAGGAAGAGATTTCGGTCATACTTCCAGAGGATATGGAGAAAAGATCGCAGGTACGATAGATGAAGAAGTAAAGCGTATCATTGACGAGTGCTATATAAAAGCAAGAGCGCTGCTTAAAGAATATCATGCGGTATTAGAAGCTTGCGCACAGCTGTTGCTGGAAAAAGAGAAAATCACAAGAAGCGAGTTTGAAGCGCTTTTTGAAGAAGATAAGCTGGAAAATAAACCACAGCTTTCCGGCGGGGAATCCTAAGAGCGATTCCCTTGTGCCGGATGAGGAGGTTTGTATATGAACAAGGACGCACTATTTAGCGACGGCACATCAGGATATGTATGCCCTGCCCAGCCGGCTGAAAATGAGAAAGTCAGGCTTCGTTTCAGGACAGCCAAAAATGATGTGGATGAAGTGCGTATTCTGTTGAAAACCGGGAAAGATATTATGCGGAAAGTGTGTACAAAAGGAAGCTTTGACTATTATGAGATAGAATGTCAGCTTACAAAAGAACCTTTCCGCTATTCTTTTGAAATCCAGAAAGAAAATAGCGTCTGTTATTATAATCGGTGCGGTGTGTCAGAGGAAATAAAACCGTTTTATGATTTTGCCATCGTTCCAGGTTTTCAGACGCCGGATTGGGCAAAAGGCGCTGTAATGTACCAGATATTTGTCGATCGGTTTTATAATGGGGATACGTCGAATGATGTAGAAGACAGAGAATATATCTATATAGGGGAACCGTGCGGGAAAGTATGCGATTGGAACCAGCCGCCGCAGGCAATGGATATTCGTCGTTTTTATGGCGGCGATCTGGCAGGGGTTCTGGAAAAATTAGATTATCTGCAGGAATTGGGAGTAGAAGTGATCTACTTTAATCCGCTGTTTGTTTCTCCGTCTAATCATAAATATGACATTCAGGATTACGATTATATCGATCCACATTATGGAAAGATTGCAGAGGACGGCGGCGAAGTACTTTCAGAAGACAGCTGTGATAATCTGCGGGCGACAAAATATCAGGTCCGTACAGGAAAAAAGGAAAATTTAGAGGCAAGCAATGCTCTGTTTGCAAGGCTTGTGGAGGAAATGCACCGGCGTGGGATGCGTGTGATCTTAGACGGTGTGTTTAATCATTGCGGTTCTTTTAATAAGTGGATGGACAGAGAGAGGATCTACGAACAGCAGCCGGAATATCCAAAGGGGGCTTATGTGGATGCGAACAGCCCGTATCGTAAATTTTTTCATTTTTTTGATGAAAGAGACAGTGCATGGCCATATAACGAGAAGTATGACGGCTGGTGGGGGCATGAGACATTACCGAAACTGAATTATGAAGACTCACCGGAGTTGGAGCAATATATTATAGAGGTAGGAAAAAAGTGGGTCTCTCCGCCCTATAATGTGGATGGGTGGCGTCTGGACGTAGCAGCAGATCTAGGTTACAGTAATGAGTTTAATCATATGTTTTGGAAGCGGTTCAGAAAAGAAATCAAAAGCGTGAATCCGGAAGCTCTGATTCTAGCAGAGCATTATGGCGATCCGGCAGAATGGCTGCAGGGAGATGAGTGGGACAGTGTGATGAACTATGACGCTTTTATGGAACCGGTCACGTGGTTTCTGACTGGTATGGAAAAGCACAGCGATGAGAGAAGGATGGATCTGTGGGGCAATGCAGACAATTTTGTCAACACAATGAATCACTTTATGGCCTGCATGCTGACCCCTTCCCTCCAGGTAGCCATGAACCAACTTTCCAATCATGATCATTCTCGTTTTTTAACGCGGACGAACCATATCGTAGGAAGAGTAGAGAACCTGGGGACAAAGGCGGCAGAAGAAGGAATCAATACAGCTGTTATGCGCGAGGCAGTCGTCGTGCAGATGACCTGGCCTGGAGCTCCTGCCGTTTATTATGGAGATGAGGCAGGTGTCTGCGGCTTTACAGATCCGGACAATAGGCGAACCTATCCATGGGGGCATGAAGATAAGGAATTGATCGCTTTCCATAAAGAGATGATAGGTATACACAAAGAAGAAAAACCACTGCGCACAGGCTCTTTGAAGATGTTGTATTGGGGAAAAAATATTCTTGCTTACGGAAGGTTTCAGGAAGAGGAGCAGATTATTGTTGTATTGAATAACAGTAAAGAGTTAAAGGAGGTAACTGTGCCGGTATGGCAGGCAGAAGTTCCGGAAAAGGGCAGAATGATCCGTCTCGTGTATTCATATGAGGAAGGATATACAACGGAACAAGATGAATATATTGTGGAAAATGGCGAAATCGTACTGAATATGGGACGTCACTCCGCAATTGTGCTGAAGCCTTTGCATTTACAAAAAGCAGAGGGAGATTTTTGATATAGATTTTATTATATAAAACTGGACTGTATAAATATGATAGAACTGGTTATTTTGATATAACCAGTTCTATGTTATTATAACAGAAAATGCATAGTCGGATACAGAGTTGATTGCTGTGACGATGAAAGAGTCAGGAGATAAAATATGACAAAAAAGATAGCGGTTATTAATGATTTATCGGGATTTGGAAAATGCTCTCTTACAGCGGCGATCTCGGTGATCGCGGCAATGGGAGTACAGCCATGTCCTCTGCCTACGGCGGTTTTAAGCGCGCAGACAGGATATGACAGTTATTTCCTAGATGATTATACAGACAAAATGGAACCCTTTTTTCGAGAATGGGAGAAGATGGGGGCTGCCTTTGACGGTATCTATACCGGCTTTATGGCAGGAAGCAGACAGATAGAGCAGGTATTTGCCTTTTTAGACATATTTTATAAAAGAGATACATTTTTGCTAGTCGATCCGGTTATGGGAGATAATGGGAAGCAATATGCTATTTTTACGCCGGAGCTTTTGCGTCTTATGAAGCAATTAGTTTTACGGGCAGATATCATTACACCGAATCTGACAGAACTTTGTCTTTTGACGGATACAGATCACCGTATGATAGAAAATATGACAGAAGAAAGGCATTTGTTGACAGTTATTTCTCAAATGGCGCGAAATATCATGCAAAAAGGACCGAAGATGGTGATAGTGACGGGAATACAATTTTTGGATGAAGCGGACGGAAAGGAGAAAATGGGCAATCTGTCTGTCACAAAAACAGAGGAACATCTCTGTGCATTTCCGTATATAGGAGGCAGTTATTCCGGAACGGGTGATATTTTTGCTTCCGCAGTGGCAGCAGGGACTGCGAAGAAAGAAGAAATCACATCTGTAATGGAAAAGGTGGGAGCAATGATCGAATGTGCCATGCGGGATGCTGTACAGGAACAGATTCCGAGAAATGATGGTATAGAATATGAAAAATATCTTTGGATGCTGAAAGGAGAACAAGAATGAAATCTAATACTTCAAAAATCGTAACTACCGGTCTTTTTGCGGCGATGATCACGGTGATGACAGCGTATATTTGCCATATACCATATGGGGCAAACGGGGGATATATCCATTTCGGAGACACATTGATCTATCTGGCGGCAGTATTTCTGCCAAGACCATATGCCCTTGCCGCGGCGGCGATCGGAGGAGGTATGGCGGATATTCTGACAGCGCCTATGTGGGCGCCGGCGACTATTGTGATCAAGATGCTGATCACCCTTCCTTTTACAAGCAGACAGGAGAAAATCCTGACGGCCAAAAATATAGCGGCTCCTTTTATTGCACTGCCGATCTCAGCCGCAGGCTATTATCTGGCTGAGGGAATTTTATTTGGTTCTTTTATTGCTCCGATTGCATCGCTTACGGGCAGCCTGATCCAGTCGGGAGGAAGTGCCTTGATTTTCTTTGTGCTCGCCTCAGCACTGGATAAAGCTCACGTAAAAGGGAAAACAAGACAGATGCTACATTTACAGGACTGACAGGAAACAGCATGAGGAGGATTAAATAAGATGGCAGATATATTATATACATATAAAGAAAATGTCTATGTAAATTTGACAAATAAATGTGACTGCAGCTGCAAATTTTGTATTCGCAGCCATCGGGACAAAGTAGGAGATGCAGATACACTGTGGCATGAGAAAGATCCTACATTGGAGGAAGTGATTTCTGCGATAGACGCATTTGATTTCAGCGGATATAAAGGATTGGTTTACTGCGGATATGGAGAACCCACCTGTGCGTTGGAAAATCTTCTGCATTCTGCAAAATACGCAAAGGAAAAATATGGGCTTAAGATACGGGTGAATACAAACGGACTTGCAAATCTATATTATGGAAGAGACATCATATCAGAACTGGCAGGAATTGTTGACAGTGTATCTATCAGTTTGAATGCCCCAGATAAAGAAAAATATATGGATGTTACAAGACCCCAGTTTGAAAATGCGTTTGAGGGTATGCTGAAATTTGCGGAAGAATGCAAAGAATATGTGCCGGAAGTCAAATTTACGGTAGTAGATGTACTCTCGGAAGAAGAAATCCAAAAAAGCAGAGAATTGGCAGAAAAAATAGGGGTCGATCTGCGTATCAGGAAGTTTGTATAAAAATATAAATAAGGAAGAATAAAAGTTAGAGCTGGTATAGGAGAAAATCTCCTACACCAGCTCACTTTTATGCCGCCTCAGATAGTGCCCATCGCCTTTTTTTCCTAGAAATTGGTTATTCTTTACGATAGTATTCCCCCGGAGCATGACAAGTTCTATATCGCCTTTGACCTTCCAGCCTTCGTAACAGGTATAATCTCCGGCTCCGTGCATATCTGCCTGGGTAAGGATACGTTCTTTGGACGGATCCAGAATCACGATGTCTGCGTCTGATCCGGGCAGCAGAGTTCCTTTTTGCGGATATAGGCCATACAAGCGGCTTGGATTGGTGCACAGATATTTTACCATCTGTGGCAGTGTGATGCGCTTTTTCAGGACACCTTCGGAAAACAGGATGCGGAGGCGTTCTTCTACGCCAGGCGCTCCGTTGGGACAAGCGGTAAAATCATCTGCTCCAGCCTGTTTTTCTCTAGAGAACAAGAAAGGACAGTGATCGGTCGCCACGACGTCGAGTACATCGTCGTGAAGCGCCTGCCACAGAGCCTGTGTATCTTCTTCCTTTCTAAGAGGCGGGGACATGATGGCTTTGAGCCCTTCTTGATCGTCCTGATAGAGTGCGTCGGTTAAGGTAAGGTATTGCGGGCACGTTTCCACTGCAAAATGCTTTTGCTGGGCAGCCTTTGCCTTTTGAATTTCTAAAAGTCCCTCTTTGCTGGACAGATGTACGATATAGACAGGTGCGTCCCCGGCCATTGCCGCTAAGTGCAGCATACGGTTTACAGCCTCGGCTTCACAGCGCGCCGGACGGCTTAAAGGATGGTATTTCGGCTGTGTGCAGCCTTGTTCTATGTAAGAGCGTCGGAGATGATTTACGACGCCGTCATTTTCACAATGTACGGCAATGACGATGTCCTCCTTTTTCGCTTGTTTTAGCACCTGGTATATTTCGTCATCTTTCAGCATAAAATCGTAGGTCATATAGATTTTAAAGCTGGTGATCCCTTCGTTGTCAGCGATTTCTTTCATTTCTTTTAGAACAGAGGGATCCACATGCTGTATAACGCCGTGAAAACCGTAGTCCACGACGGCTTTGTTATCAGCCAGGCGGTGATATTCTTCTACCTGATGCCAGAGACTGCATCCTTGCGGACCGAACGCCATGTGATCGACGATCGAGGTCGTACCGCCGCACGCGGCTGCTACAGTTCCGCTGAAAAAGTCATCTACAGCACGGTATTTCCCTGCCTGCAGATCCATATGAGTGTGTACATCTACAGCGCCCGGGATCACATATTTTCCGGAGGCATCTAGTATTTCGGCGTCCGGGGCGGACAGAGATTCTCCGATTTCCCGGATGATACCGTCTTCTATCAGAATATCACTTTGAAATATATGAGAGTCTGTCGCGATGGTTCCGTTTTTGATTATTTTTTTCATATTGCGTCTCCTTTCAACAGATTACTTTAGAAATATCATACCATTTTTCGGATATATATGTATATGTAAAAATTATATTATCTTCTTGATTCACATTTTGGTGAGTATTATAATGCAAAACATGAGGATATAAGACAGAAAGGGAAATGACATGCTTCAGATTCAACACATATGTAAAGAATACAGGACAGGCAAATTGGTGCAAAAGGCGCTGGACGACGTAAGCTTGAATCTGCGGGACAATGAGTTCGTGGCGATCTTAGGTCCCAGCGGTTCGGGAAAAACGACACTTCTAAATATTATCGGGGGACTTGACCGTTATGATAGCGGAGATCTGATCATTAACGGTATTTCGACGAAAGAATATAAGGATAGAGATTGGGATTCTTATCGAAATCATACGATCGGCTTTGTGTTTCAGAGCTATAATCTGATCCCGCATCAGACGATACTGGCGAATGTGGAACTGGCGCTGACAATTTCCGGGATTGGCAAAGCAGAGCGCAGGGAGCGTGCGCAGAAGGCATTAGAACAAGTCGGATTAGGAGAACAGGTGCATAAGAAGCCCAGTCAATTATCGGGCGGACAGATGCAGCGAGTGGCGATCGCAAGGGCGCTTGTCAATGACCCGGATATCGTACTTGCGGATGAACCTACAGGTGCGCTGGACAGTGAGACCAGTATCCAGGTCATGGAACTCTTGCGTAAAGTCGCTAAGGATCGGCTTGTGGTGATGGTCACGCATAATCCGGAACTGGCCGATGCATACGCTACCCGTATCGTGAAATTAAAAGATGGGAAGATACGTGCGGATTCCGATGCGTTTACAGTGGAGGAGAGGCTCCTGGAAGCGCCGGAGCATAAAAATATGGGAAAAGCGTCCATGTCTTTTCTCACGGCGCTGTCTCTGAGTTTCCATAATCTGCGGACAAAGAAGGCAAGGACTTTGCTTACCTCCTTTGCAGGTTCGATTGGGATCATAGGGATTGCACTGATCCTAGCTCTTTCTACAGGCGTGAATAATTATATTCAGTCGGTGGAAGAAGAAACTCTTTCAGAATATCCGCTGCAGATACAAAGTACAGGAGTCGATCTGACGACTATGATGACAGGCGGAGAAGGACAAGGCACGGCCGCAAAGCCAGATGACGGAGAGGTGCATGTGATCCAGATGGTCACGGATATGTTTTCTACCATGGATTCCAATGATCTAGAATCACTAAAGCAGTATCTAGACAGCGAGGAGAGCGGCATTGAAAACTATACGAATGCAGTAGAATATTCTTATAATATCATGCCCCAGATATACAGGCAGGATGGGAGCGAGATACGGCAGGTCAATCCAGACAAGACGTTTTCCGCGTTAGGGCTTGGATCTTCCACATCTTCAAACAGCCTGATGTCCTCTATGATGAGTACGGATGTGTTCTATGAAATGCCGGAAAATGAAAGTCTTTACAAGGGACAGTATGATGTGAAAGCAGGACGCTGGCCCAAGAATTATAACGAATGTGTGTTAGTGCTTACTTCCAGCGGAAGCATCAGTGATTTCATGTTATATACCATGGGTCTGCGTGATGTAGAGGAATTACAGGATATGATTGAGCAGTTCCTGGCAGAAGAAAATATCGATGTACCGGAAGATATGGGAACATACACCTATGAAGATATTGTAGGGATCACATTCAAGCTGGTAAACAGTGCAGACTATTATGCCTATGACAGTCAATATAAAGTCTGGAAGGATAAGTCCGACAATAAAGAGTACATGAAGCGGCTTGTGGAGAATGGAGAAGATCTGACCGTTGTAGGTGTGGTACAGCCTGCAGAGGATGCCAATGCAGTGTCCCTAACCCCGGGTATCGGTTATCCGGTATCTTTGACAAAACATGTAGTGGAACAGGCAAAGGAAAGCGAGATCGTAAAGCAGCAGATAGCAGATCCGGATGTGGATGTGTTCACAAATGAGCTGTTTGGAACGGAGAGCGAGAAGGAAGAATTTGATATGAATTCGCTTTTTACTGTAGACGAAGCGGCGCTTCAGAAGGCCTTTCAGTTTGATGAGAGCGCGCTTTCCGGCGGAATGGAAAACAGCAATATCGCAGAGGCCTTTACAGTGGATAGTGGAACGTTTGATATGTCCGGCATGCTTGACCTGGACGCAATCTCGTTAGACACACCGGATATGCCCGGTATGAGCCTGGGAGATATGCTGGAGGATCTGGAATTGACGGTTACAGAAGAAGGGATGGCAAACTTGTCTGCGGGTCTGGTGGCGGGATATCAGGCGTATGCGGCACAGCACCCGGAAGCAGATTATTCCCGGCTAAATGAATTTTTTCAGGCGTATCTGCAGACGGAGGCTGCACAGCAGATTTTAAAAAATGCGGTTGCAGAGATCATACAGGCCAATGGAAATGTTGCCGTCTCTACAGAGCAGCTTAAGCAGATGACCCAGGATATCCTGACAGGGTATCAGAGTTATGCAGAAGGCGCAGGATATACACAGACAGAGGATTTTGGAAAATATCTTGCAGAATATTTGCAGACAGAAGGGGCGCAGGGGATCCTTTCACAATATACAGGCGGTATTTTTCAAGTTAGCCAGGATGTAGAGATCACACAGGAGCAGATCGCAAAACTGTCCAAAGAACTGACAGACGGATACAGCACATATGCGGCAGAGAATCACTTTCCGGATCCGGCTATGATGGACGATCATTTTATGGAATATCTAAACACGGCAGAAGGAAAAAAGATACTTTCCTATGGCGTGATGGGGATGTTGGATATGGAGAGTCTGGGCGATCAGATCTCCGGCGCCGTAGGCAGCTACATGCAGGAGGCAATGGGAGTTTATACAAGCGCTTTATCAGAGGAAATCTCCGGTCAGGTATCTTCTGTAATGCAGCAGGTGATCAGCCAGATCAGCGCAAACCTGCAAAGCGCGATGCAGCAGGCGCTTAACCAGGTAGGCAGCCAGCTGCAGGAGAGTATGGGAAAAGCGCTCCAGATCGATACCACTGCTTTCGCAAACGCTTTTCAGATGAATATGAGTGAGGAAGAACTCACAGAGCTTCTAATGTCCTTTGCGTCCAAAGAAGATGCTTCCTATGATGGAAACCTGCAGAAACTGGGATATGTAGATTTTAACAGTCCCAGCGCGATCGACATTTATCCGACGGATTTTGAGAGTAAGGAACAGGTTGTAAAGATACTGGATGCGTATAACAGCCGTATGGAGAAGGAAGGAAAAGAAGAACAGGTGATTACCTATACAGATATGGTAGGAACTCTGATGTCCTCCGTGACGGATATTGTTGATATTATCAGTTATGTACTGATCGCGTTTGTGGCGATCTCACTGATTGTTTCCTCGATCATGATCGGAGTCATTACCTATATCAGTGTGTTGGAGCGAAAGAAAGAAATTGGAATCTTACGGGCGATCGGCGCGTCAAAAGGAAATATTTCTCAGGTGTTTAATGCAGAAACCTGTATTATCGGTCTGTTTGCGGGTTTGATGGGGATCGCGATCACGCTGCTGCTCTTGATCCCGGGGAATGCTTTGATCCACCATTTGGCAGGAAATCAGGATATCAGCGCGGTGCTTCCGGCAGTTCCGGCGGTCATATTAGTTGTGCTGAGCATAGTGCTTACGCTTCTCGGCGGTTTGCTTCCCTCCAGGAAAGCGGCAAAGAGTGATCCGGTCGCTGCGCTGCGGACAGAGTAGTATGGGAAATCACGGAAAATAAAGGAAAAGATATGAAAATTCAGTATAGGATACAAAACCAGGAAATCGAAGTGGTCAGGTGCTTTGGGACAGACAGTAAGATCTGGGTGCCGGCAGCGATAGAGGGTATGCCGGTGACAAAGATTGCCGCATATGCTTTTTCGGCGAGGAAAGATAAAGAGGAAGAGGACGTACTGCTCTATGAGACAAAAGGAGTCTTAGCATTTGTAGAAGAACAACGTGTATTGGCAGGGGAAGAAGTAGAAGAAGTCAGGCTGCCGGATACATTGAGAGAAATTGGAAATTATATTTTCTACGGCTGCAAAAATTTAAGAACCTTAGCATTTTCCGATAGCCTTACACAGATCGGAAGCGGCGCGTTCACAGGGTGCAGCGGTCTTTCTAAACTACATGTACACATGCTGACGGGAGACAAATCTTGTGTGAAAGAGATCCTGGGTGATCTATGGCAGCGGATAGACGTTGTATTTTCCTATATAGATGGACGCAGGATACAGCTTGTATTTCCAGAACATTATGAGGAAGCTGTGGAAAATACTCCTGCCCGGATTTTATTTACACAGCACCATGGTTCCGGCAATAATTACAGACAGTGTTTCTATGATAAGAAAGTGGACTGCCGGAAATATGATGAACTGTTCCCGGTTGCAAAGGCGCGGGATAAGATTCCTGTCCTTACAGACTTGGTGTTTAGCCGTCTGTGTTATCCGGCAGAACTTACAGAAAGTGCGCGCCAAAGCTATGAACAGTTTGTAAGGGACAGGCAGAAAGAAGTACTTACTTATCTGATCGAGGCGGAGAAGATAGAGGAGTTAAGGGAGCTGTCCAGGCGGAGACTCTGGACTAAGGAAGGAATGGAAAGGGGAATTGAGGCGGCGGCAGGACAGCAGAAAACAGAAGTCATGAGTTTTCTTATGCAGGAGAAGCATAAGGCGTTTCCGGAGCAAAGAAAGAAATTTATACTATAGAACAGGAGGACTCTATGGAAAAATGGAAAGAAGGCGCAGAAGAGAGAATACAGAAAGAAGCGGCTGAGAAGCTTCAGCAGATCGGCTGTCAGATCCTGCGGGCTTCCAGAGATGAACTGTATCTTGGCATGCGTTTTCTGGATGTGGCTCTGAGCAGTTTTTTGTATGTGATGGATCCGTCTGTCACACCTTTTGGAACAGACGGGTATACGATGTATTTTCATCCGTCTCAGCTGGGTGGAATGTACAGACAGAATCGTATCCTCGTCAACAGAGGGTACCTGCATATGGTTCTGCACTGTATTTTCCGTCATATGGTAAAACGGGGGATGGACAACAGATACTGGAATGTAAGCTGCGATATAGCGGCAGAACATATCATAGATGGATGTGATCAGCGGGCGGTGCGTTTCTCCAGAAGCCTTTTGAGGAGGGAGACGTACCGGCGGTTAGAAAAAGAACAAAAAACACTTCATGCGGAACGAATCTATCAGCTGTTAACGGAGTGGGAACTTTCGGGAAAAGAGATAGAAAAATTGGAACAGGAGTTCTGCGTGGATGACCACTGTTATTGGGAAAATCAAGATCCACAGAAGAAACCGGATTCCAATCTGCAGAAAAAGTGGCAAAAGATCGACGAGAAGATGGAGACAGATCTGGAGATATTTTCAA
This sequence comes from Mediterraneibacter massiliensis, assembly GCF_001487105.1. Lineage (GTDB taxonomy): Bacteria > Bacillota > Clostridia > Lachnospirales > Lachnospiraceae > Mediterraneibacter > Mediterraneibacter massiliensis. The sequence continues at coordinate 71,934 of NZ_LN913000.1, forward strand.
AAGAAGCCTCAAAGAAAAGCGGAGATTTTTTAGAACAGCTGAAGGTACAGAATAAAGAACGCTGCGATTATAAAGAATTTTTGCGGAAATTCTCTGTATTTCGGGAAGAAGTCTCGGTAGATCCGGACACCTTTGATTATCATTTCTATAGTTACGGATTATCTTTGTACGGCAATATGCCGCTTATTGAGCCCCAGGAGACAAAGGAGGTCAAAAAGGTCAAGGAGTTTGTGGTCGTCATTGATACTTCTATGTCTTGTTCCGGCAGTCTTGTAAAGAGATTTTTAGAGGAAACATACAGTGTACTGACAGAGACGGACGGTTTCTTTCAAAAGGTCAATGTCCATATCATACAATGCGATGAAGAAGTACAGTCTGATGTAAAGATCACCTCCGCAGAAGAATTAAAAGAATATATGGAACATCTGCGGCTTTTCGGAGAGGGCGGGACGGATTTCAGACCGGCATTTTCCTATTGTACACGTTTGCTTGAGTCCGGCGAATTTGAAAACTTGAAGGGGCTTATTTATTTTACGGACGGATATGGTATATATCCGCATAAAATGCCGCCCTATCAGACTGCGTTTGTCTTTCTGGAGGAGGAGTATGAGGATGTAGATGTGCCTCCCTGGGCGATGAAATTAATATTGACCGAAGAAGAGTGGGAACAAAAATAGAAAGGGAGAAACAAGATGGATATAAAACGGGCAAAACAAGAGATCAAAGACTCTATAGAAGCTTATTTGAAAAAGGATGCCTTTGGGGAGTATGTGATCCCTGCTGTGCGCCAGCGTCCGGTCCTTTTGATGGGGGCGCCGGGGATCGGGAAAACACAGATCATGGAGCAGATCGCCAAAGAGCTGCATATCGCTCTGGTGGCCTATACGATCACACATCATACGAGGCAGAGTGCTGTGGGCCTGCCGTTTATCAAAGAAAAAGAATTTCAGGGACAGACGGTTTCTGTGACGGAATATACGATGAGCGAGATCATCGCCTCTGTCTATGAGAAAATGGAAAAAACAGGGATGAAAGAAGGCATTTTGTTTATCGATGAGATCAACTGTGTGTCAGAGACTCTGGCACCTATGATGCTGCAATTTTTACAGGGCAAAACATTTGGAAATCAGGCGGTACCGCAGGGCTGGATCATTGTAGCGGCGGGAAATCCGCCGGAATATAATAAATCTGTGCGTGAATTTGACGTGGTGACGCTGGACCGTTTGAAGAAAATAGATGTAGAGCCGGATTTTGCCGTCTGGAAAGAATATGCTTACAGACAGGAAATACATCCTGCCGTCATCTCCTATCTGGAACTTCGCGGAGAAAACTTTTACCGGATTGAAAATACAGTAGATGGAAAACTTTTTGCGACAGCACGGGGATGGGAAGATCTTGCCAGATTCATAGAGGTGTATGAACAGCTTGGGAAAAAGGTGGATCGAGACGTGGTATCCCAATATATCCAGTATCCTACCATCGCAAAAGATTTTGCCAACTATCTGGAACTCTGGTATAAATATAAGCAGGATTACGCTGTGGAAGACATACTAAAAGGCAGATGGACGGAGAACGTTTTAAAGAAGATCAAGGAGGCGGCTTTTGACGAGCATTTAAGTATCATCAGCCTGTTAAACGGAAAACTTTCCTCTCTTTTTACAGAGTGTTTTAAAATAGATGCATTTGTATCTAAACTGTATGAATATCTTGTATATTATCGGGACAACAAGGCGGTAATGATGCTGGAGGATGTAAAGAATCTGGCGCAGAAGGATCTGGAAGGGCAGAAAAAGGCGGAGAGCCTGACAAAGCGGGAAGAACAGATCTTTCTAAAAGTGATCGATACGCTGGAGCGGTATGCACGGGACCTGAAAGGGGAACTTTCTATCGGAGACGCCGCTTTTGACAAAGTGCGCAAATTCTTTGCGCATGAGACAGAAGAAAGAGAGATATATGTGGAACAGACCGGCGCGGCGCTGACTCATGTGTTTGATTTTATGGAAGCAGCATTTGGAGAAAGCCAGGAAATGGTTGCTTTTATTACAGAATTAAACGCGAACTATTACAGCGTCTGGTTTATCAAAGAAAATGGATGTGATCAGTATTACAGATATAACAAAGGTCTGTTATTTGATAACAGGCAGCAGGAGATATTAAGTCAGATGGATGAAGCGGAGGAGTTTTTGAATATGGGAATCAAATAGATTCCATTTGCAGGATGTGCTATAATATAGAAACAGGCGCATAGCGTGTGAATATGCAGTTGACGAGTATATCTGTCAAAGCGCCGATCGGGTTGTAGAATAGAAAGGAGCAGGGAAAATGGATGTCAGAGAGAAGAGAAACGACGCATTGGGAAAGCGGGTCGTAAAGGCGCTGGAATCCCGGAATATGGAAGCATATTATGTGAAAACAAAAGAAGAGGCAGTCTGTAAGGCACTGGAGCTGATCCCAAAAGGAAGTACTATCAATATGGGCGGTTCTGCGTCTGTCCGTGAAATCGGACTGACAGATGCGCTTTCCGGAGAAGAATATAGATTTGATGATCGTGACAAAGCGGGAAGCCCTGAAGAAAAACAGGCGATCGCAATGCGGGCATTTACCTGTGACTACTATCTGGGCAGTGTCAACGCCATGAGTGAGGACGGTATTCTGATCAACATTGATGGAAATGCAAACAGGATTGCGGCATATTCTTTCGGACCTAAGAATGTGCTTTTGATCGTTGGCATGAATAAGGTTGTAAAAACCGAGCAGGACGCCATGAGCAGAGCAAGAAATGAAGCTGCGCCTGTCAATGCGCAGAGGTTCGGGATCGATACGCCTTGTGTAAAGAACGGGAGCTGTTTTAATTGTAAAAGTGAGCAGTGCATCTGCTGTCAGATCTTAGTTACGCGGTTTTCAAGGATACCCAAAAGGATAAAAGTGATATTAGTAGGAGAGGACCTGGGATTTTAAGGAGCAAGAGATAAGATGGATAGAAAAAAAAGAAGCGGCGCACAGGATAACAGACAGCGCAGAAAACATGCACATTCTTCTGGACAGAAGAAAAAAGCGCAGGGTGGCAAAAAGACCTTTAATGTTATATCTACGATCGTTTTACTGGCAGCAGTCTGTGTCTTTGTTTTTTCGGCATATCAGTTGATCATGATGTTGGCGCCGTATTATGTAGGCGGAAAAGAATATGATGAGATCAAAGAGTTGGCGATCACGACAGATGATAAGGGGCAAGGATTTTCAGTAGATTTTGACGCGCTTCTGAAAGAGAATCCGGATACAGTGGCGTGGATTCGGTTTGACGAACCTTCTGTCATCAGCTATCCGGTGGTCAAGAGCAAAGATAATGAGGAGTACCTCACAAAGACCTTTACGGCCAACGACAATAAGTTGGGCGCGATCTTCATGGATATGAGAAGTAATTCCAGCTTTTCAGACAGGAATACGTTTATATACGGGCACCATTTGAACAGTGGAGGAGAAATGTTCTCCAAACTCAATGAATATGAAGAAGAAAGTTTTTGCAAGGAGCATCCATATTTTTATATTTATACACCGGATGGAAAAACAAGGACATATCAGGTATTCATGGCAGGGGTTATAAAAGATACAGCAGAAAACTATACAATGATGTATGCTACAGAAGAGGACTATGTAAAATATCTGGAAACCTGCCGGCAGTCATCGAATTATACAGTGGATGTGGAGCTGAACGCGCAGTCCAAAGTCGTGAGTCTTTCGACCTGTACGAATGTCCGGGATGATGAAAGATTTCTGGTACAAGGTGTGTTGGTAGAAGAAACAGGCGGAGAATAAAGGCGGGAGAGCAGAGAAAATGGCAGAAAAAACAGAAAAATATGAAGTCGGCGATACGATCCGGATGAAAAAACCGCATCCCTGCGGCAGCCATGAATGGGAAATCCTGCGGGTAGGGGCTGACTTTAGATTAAAGTGTACAGGATGTGGACATCAGATCATGGTGCCGCGCAGACTGGTAGAAAAAAATACAAAAGAAATTAAGAAAAAGGCTTGAAACAAACGGAACCTTATGGTATGATAGTTAACCGTGACATACTGTCGTTTAATGACAGAATTTAACAATCCTTGCTCCCGGTTTATCCGGGGGCCAAAAAGACCATAAGGAGGTGCAAGAACACATGAACAAGTATGAATTAGCTGTTGTTGTCAGCGCAAAACTTGAAGATGAGGCGAGAGCAGACGTCATCGAGAAGGTAAAGGCATTGATCGCACGTTTCGGCGGCAATGTAACAGATGTTGACGAATGGGGCAAGAGAAGATTTGCTTACGAGATCCAGAAGATGAAAGAAGGATATTACTATTTCGTCCACTTCGAATCTGACGCGACTGTTCCGGGCGAAGTGGAACAGCGTATCCGTATCATGGACAATGTTGTCAGATATTTGTGCGTGAAACAGGAAGCATAGAGAAAGAGGTATATATGAATAAGGCGATTTTGGTAGGAAGGTTGACAAGAGATCCTGAGATTCGTTATTCACAGGGGGAAAATGGAACAGCAGTCGGCAGATATACAGTAGCTGTAGACCGCAGATTTAAGCGGGACAATGAACCTACTGCAGATTTTATCCCGTGTGTTGTATTTGGGCGTTCGGCGGAATTTGCGGAGAGATATTTCCGCCAGGGAATGAGAGTTTCTGTTTCCGGGCGTATCCAGACGGGAAGTTATACGAATAAAGATGGCATCAAGGTGTATACGACGGAAGTTATCGTAGAAGAGCAGGAATTTGCAGAGAGCAGAGCCGAAAGTGAAGCAAATAGAGGCGCTTTCCAGCAGTCAGCTCCGAGTCCGGCGCCAAGTGTTGACGCAGGAGACGGATTTATGAATATTCCGGACGGAATTGACGAAGAATTGCCGTTTAATTAGAGAATTGTGAAAGGAGAGACTGATCATGGCTTACGAAAAAGGAAGCAGACCAGAGGGCGGTTTCAAGAGAAGAGGCCCGGCGCGCAGAAGGAAAAAAGTATGTGTTTTCTGTGGAAAAGAAAACAATGAAATTGACTATAAAGATGTAGCAAAATTAAAGAAATATGTCTCTGAAAGAGGCAAGATCCTTCCTAGAAGGATTACAGGAAACTGTGCAAAACATCAGAGAGCTCTTACAGTAGCGATCAAGAGAGCAAGACATATCTCTTTGATGCCGTATGTACAGGACTAATTCTATAAGAAATACAGCAGGATACTATATGGAAATAAAATTCCGTATAGTATCTTTTTTTGTTGACAAAAATTTGAGGGGGGGGGTATACTAAAATTATTATGGATAAAGAGCTATTAAGAAAGGGGAATTTTTAGGGTATGAGAAAGAAAGTATTACCGATGCTGTTGGCTCTATGCATGCTGGTAGCACTTCTTCCTATTACAACACATGCGCAGGACTATACCGAGTGGAATGACAGTGCGAACCTTCCGACGAGCGACGGCGTCTACAAGCTGACGACAAACGTGACTTTAGAAACAGAATTTTCCAAGTATCCCAGTGTTAGGGGAAATGTCGTTCTGGATTTGAACGGACATACGGTAACGGTTGCGGGATATGGACAATATGCATATTTTCTGTATTCCGGTGCAAGCCTGACGATCGAGGATAATCTGGGCGGCGGAAAGATCACGAATGCAGGAACGGGATCCATGAAAACGCTGATCCAGGTAAATGGCGGCAGCCTGACGTTGGCAGGGGGAACTCTGGAAAATGGCAGCGCTAATGGGTATGCACTCTTTGCAAACAGCGGAAGTGCGGTACAGATATCCGGCGGAACCGTGATCAACAACGCATCCGGCGGACATGCCCTGCAGGTAAACGGAGATGGTACGGCTGTCACAATGACAGATGGTGTCATTGAGAATACGGCAGAAGGCGCAGATGCAGTATATGTCAATAACGGCTCCTTTGCTCTGGGAGGAGGCACAGTTAAGACAAGCGCGACCTATTCTTCCAAAGCAGCAATTTATGCAAATAACGGTGCTGCGGCTGTGACGATCTCAGGAGGAAATATTGAGTCTGCATCAATGGGTGTCTATGCAGCGCTTACGCCTGTTTCCGTGACCGGAGGAACGATCACTTCTACAGGACATCCGTTCCAGACGCGATATACAACGATCGAACCGGCAGATGGCAGCGAGGTTATTGTCAACAGTGACAAAGAATTGTTCTATACATTCAGCGGTTCGAACAATAGTGTGCATGGCGGCGATTTTTATGTGCCGGGGATAACAAAGGCATATACAAGTGAGAACCCAAGTACGACTACGATCACAGCAGGTGTATTTGAGACGCCTCCGACGGACTATGTATCCGGGGATGAGATTGTATTGGGATATACAGGAGAAAATGGGAATCTGTATGTTGTCGGAACGGAAGATCTGATCAACGCAGCGATCGATGTGATGGCAGAACCAGGGTCTCAGCTGGAGATTTTAAAGGGAGACGCAGATCTGCAGATTGATAAAGCGGGAATAACGGTATCCAATTCCGGCGGCGGTTCTGTAAGTGTCAATGGTCAGGAAGTAACAGGACAGGATCCTGTTGTTACACATATCAATGTAAAGAAAGTTGAGAGAAAAGAAGCTACTTGTACAACAGACGGGAATATTGCATACTGGTATTGTGAAGATTGCGGAAAGTATTTCAAAGATGCCCAATTGACAGAAGAGATCACGCAGGAAGAAACCGTCCTGAAGGCAAAAGGACATACGGCGGTAAAAGTATCGGCAAAAGCAGCTACTGCGAAAGAAGCAGGAAATATTGAATATTGGTACTGCAGTGCTTGTGACAAGTATTTTAAAGATGCGGCTCTTACACAGGAAATCTCACAGAAAGATACGATCCTTCCGGCAACGGGAAGCAAGGATCCGGGAAAAGATACTGGCAAGACAGAGGAGAAAGCACCGGCTAAGACTTCCTCCGTGCCAAGCACGGGAGATCATGCGAACGTATCCGTTTTGTGGATCTTACTGGCGGCAGCAGCGGTGTGTGGAACAGGAGCTTTCGTAGGTATCAGAAAGAACAGAAGAAAATAAAACATATATGGCTCCGCCAAAGATGGAGTTGAAATATGCGGCCCTTGTCGTCTGAAAAATACAGACGGCAGGGGCGTTTTTCTTCTTGTTTTTTTTATTTTGTATACCCTGCGGCGACAATGGGGAGTTCACAAGTGTTTGTTTTGTGGTAAAATAATAGCGTCAGCATATAGCGGCGCCGACGATTTTTTATACAGGCAGAAGAAAGTGAAAATGTTACATTCCGACTAGGGAGCGAGAAGAAAAGGAGCAGGGCGGGAATATGGCAAAGAACTTAACGGGTATACAGCATATATTGCTGGCCGAACAGGTAGAAGAACAAATTTATGAATATATCACACAGCAGGATTTAAAGAGCGGAGAACGTCTGCCAAACGAGTTTAAGCTTGCTGAGAAATTTGGGGTCGGCCGCAGTACGATACGAGAGGCGGTGAAACTCCTTGTTTCCCGTGGAGTACTGGAGACGAGGCGGGGATCAGGAACCTATGTGCAAAATCTTGTGCCCTCTGATCTGGATCCGCTGAATCTTAGAAACGTCGAGGATAAGGTGGCTTTGGCCATGGAGCTGGTAGACCTGCGTATGATATTGGAGCCGGGGATTGCGGAACTGGCGGCCTACAATGCTACCGAAGAAGAAATTCAGATACTGCTTGCGAAGTGTGATGATACAGAGGCACGTATACGAAATAAACAGCCATATATCCAGTCAGATATTGCTTTTCATACACATATCGCGCTTTGCAGCAAGAACAAAGTGATCGAGCAGCTGGTGACGATCATTGAGACGGCAGTCATGATGTTTGTGAATGTGACCCATAAACAGCTGAGAGACGAGACAGTCACTACGCACCGTGCGATCGCGGAGGCGATCGCCGAGCATGATCCGATCGGAGCGAGAGCGGCGATGACGATGCATATCACGTATAACCGCAGTCTTATAAAAGAGATACTGAAAAAGGAAAAAAGGGTATGATAGTGAGAACGCTGGAGTTAGAGTTCCGAGTCAGGAACTCTTTTTCTTTGCGCAAAAGTAGTCAGACTAATTTTATACTAGAAAAGGATAAAATATATCAAAAAATGCAAAAATTAGCGAAAAGTACTAAAATAAAGCGGCGGAAATAGGAGAAAAACAAATTTTTTTAGTCAGAAAGTAGAACGAATATGTGACAACTTGATATGACAACTTTGAGATGTTATATTTTTTTTGAACAATATATATAACAGAATGAGAAAGGAAGGGAAAGGCAATGAGCTTGAAAACAGGAATCATAGGCTGCGGAAAAGTGGGAGATTTTCATGCGAAGGCGTATGCGGGACTGGAAAATAGTACTTTTACTGCTGTATGTGACGCAAATTACGAGCGTGCAAAGGCTTTTGCGGATGCATATCATGTAAAGGCATACACAGATATTGCAGAGATGATCCAGACAGAACACTTGGACGTAGTCAGTGTCTGTACACCGCATCCGTTACATGCGAATCCGGCAGTCATAGCAGCAGAAAATGGTTGTAATGTACTGATCGAAAAGCCCTTGGCTTCTACTCTTGCTGATTGTGATAAGATCATTGAAGCAGGCGACAAGAATCATGTGACGATCGGCACGATGGTACAGCGGCGCTTCTATCGTCCATGTATGCGTATCCATCAGGCGATCGAAGACGGCAAGATAGGCAAACCTGTGTTGGGCATGGTCACAATGCTCGGATGGAGAGATGAGGCCTATTACCAGAGTGACGCATGGAGAGGCACATGGGATGGCGAAGGCGGCGGTGTGCTGGTCAACCAGGCGCCTCATCAGTTGGATCTGCTTCTGTGGTATATGGGGGATGTAGATGAGGTCTACGGCGTATGGAAAAATCTGAACCACCCATACATTGAAGTGGAAGATACGGCAGTGGCAGTCGTGAAGTTTAAGAGCGGCGCGATTGGAAATATCGTGACAAGCAACAGTCAGAATCCGGCGCTGTACGGAAAAGTACATATCTTTGGCGAAAATGGAGCCGGAGTCGGTGTGCAGACAGACGGAGGAGCTATGTTCATCGCAGGTATGTCTACGATCACAGAGCCGCCGTATAACGACTTATGGACGGTGCCCGGTGAGACAGAGATGCTGGAAGAGTGGAAGAAAGGGGACTGTGATTTCTTCAATAGTGTAGATTCCATGTATCATTACCACCGTGAGCAGATAGAAGACTTCCTAAAAGCTGTGGAAAATGGTACGAAACCGCTTGTAGACGCCAGAGACGGACGCAAGACAGTAGAACTGTTTACAGCGATCTATCGCAGCACAGAGAGTGGAATGCCGGTGAAATTTCCGTTGAAATAAAGAAAAGAGGAAGACTATGTATACATCTTATAATGAAGCCTGCGGCAGAGACTGTTCAGATCTGATGACGGATCTGCAATTATGCGAGAAAGCAGGGATGGACTATATCGAGATCCGACTGGATATGCTCAGAGATTTTCTCAAAACGGGAACAATAGAAGAATTACAGAACTTTTTTGCAAAAAGCCATGTAAAGCCACATGCGATCAATGCTGTATATCTGCGTCAGGATTTTTTGAGAGAAGGACAGGAGGGAGCGGAGGATCCGGTTATGCAGGATTTCCTTTTATCCTGTGAAGTGGGAAAAGCAATCGGCAGCCATTATGTGATCATTGTGCCGCCGCTTGATCCAAGCGGAGTATTCACAGGCGATGTACAGGAGGCAGAAAAGGATTGTGTACGCATCCTCAAAAAACTTTCCCAATTGGCGCGTCCGTATGAAATGAATCTTTGTTTCGAGCTGGTGGGATTGAAAAAGAGCTGTGTACGGACGATCGAGGCTGCAGACCGTATTGTACGAGCCGTGGATGAAGACAATGTAGGGTTTGTCTTTGACTCTTACAATATCTATCTATGTGGGAAATGTAATGATTTCTCCAAGATAGAAGAGGTACAGTCTGAAAAGATATTTGCCGTTCATCTGATGAGCGCGGATGACGTGCCGGAAGAAGAGATGGGACAGGATAAGCGCTGTTTCCCAGGTGAGGGAGTTGTCGATACAGACGCTTTTTTGAAGACTCTGAAAAAGGCAGGGTACAACGGGATGGCATCTGTGGAAACGTTCCGGCCGCAGTATTGGCAGCAGACACCCGAATGGGTGATCGAGAATGCCTACAGGACAGTATATGCAGCTTTGCAGAAAAATGACTGCCTGTAGAAGTATATATAATTATCTAAATCAAGAAAGAGAGGAATTAAAAAAATGACACCATTACAATTTGTGATCATGTTGGCCGTAGCCATTGTTATTTTGACGATACTGACGTTGAAATTCAAAATGCATCCGGTCATGGTACTGTTTCTGACCGCTACATTCTGCGGTCTTGCATCTGGAAAAGGAATCGTAGATACGTTTGCTTCCATAACAGAGTATTTTGGTTCAACATTAGGCTCCATCGGTGTTATGATCATCTTTGGAGCGATCATCGCATCCGGTATCAACGATACAGGCGCTGCTACCAGTATGGTAAACTACTTTATCCGCCTGTTTAAAGGAAAATGCCTGGAGCTTGCTCCATCTTTGACAGGCTTCATCATGAGTATCCCGGTATTCGGCGATATCGCTATCATCCTGAACGCACCGATCTCTGCAATCCTTGCAAAGCGTAAGAAAATGGGTATGCAGCAGGTGGCTCCTTTTGTCAACTTAGGTCTGACACTGACACATGGACTTGTACCGCCTACACCGGGTATCCTGGCAGTATCTGTTCTGTTGGGCGCGGATATCGGTACAGTGATCATCTTGGGCCTGATCTGTTCTGTTATCTCTTTTGCAGTTGTATACCTTGGACTTCGTCCAATCTACGCAAAGAGCGAGTATGTAGCTCCATTGCCGCAGTATACAGAAGGAATAGAAGAAGTAGAAGATACGAAAAATGTAGAAGCGCTGCTGATCAAAGAAGACAATGTTCCAAAATCTATCGCAGCATTTACACCACTGCTTTTGCCGGCAGTTATGATCGCGGTTGGTTCTATCGGTAAGTTATTCTGTGAAGAAGGATCTGGCTTATACACATTCTTTAACATTTTCGGAAACACGGTACTGGCCCTGTTTGTTGGTATCTTGGCTGTAGGCTTCATGGCGCTTGGACGTAAGAAGAAAGTCATTGACAAAGCAAATGAGGATGGAAATGGCTGTGCATTGACAGAAAAGAGCAGCTGGTTTGAGATTGTTATGAATAACTGGGTAGAGCGTGCGTTAAAGATCGCTATCGGCGCCCTTCTTATTACAGCTATGGGCGGCGCTATGGGCGGTATCCTTCGTGAAAATGAAGCGATCCAGACAATCGGAGAAATGATCGGAGGAAGCTCTTTCCCTGCACTTCTTGTACCATTTATCATGGGGGCGATCCTGATGACAGTATGTGGTTCTATGACAACAGCGTCAATGACAGCAGCCGGACTGATGGCTGGATTGATGCCGGTTCTGGGATTGAACCCAGTCGTTACAAGTCTTGCTATCGGATGTGGTTCTATGGTAGGATGGCATGTAAATAACAGTGGATTCTGGATTTTCTCTTCACTGTATGGATTCAACGCGAAACAGGGACTCAAATATTTTACGACAACAAATGCTCTTGGCGGAATCGTTGCATTTATTGTTTTAGCTATCCTGGTCATGGTAGGTATAGCGTAATAGGGAAATAAGGCAGGAGGTTTAGAAGAAAGACACATGGAATTAGTAAGTCAGAAAATGAGGAAGTTAGCTCCCGAATTAGATCCGCTGCGGATCGGAACAGGCTGGAAAAAGGAGGAGCTGGACAAACCACAGATCATAATTGAAAGCACTTTTGGAGACAGCCATCCGGGAAGCGGGCATCTTGACAAGCTGGTAGAACAGGTACAGCGTGGTGTCCAGGATGAAGGAGGCAAAGGAGCGCGCTACTTCTGTACAGATATCTGTGATGGAGAGAGTCAGGGAACAGACGGTATTAATTATAGTCTTGCAAGCCGTGAGATCATTGCGGATATGATAGAGATCCATGAGAAAGCGACCCCTTTTGACGGCGGTGTTTTTCTTTCCAGCTGTGACAAAGGAATGCCGGGAAATCTGATGGGAATGGCGCGGGTCAATGTGCCGTCTCTGATGGTGACTGGCGGTACTATGAGCGCAGGACCTAACCTTCTGACTCTGGAGCAGCTGGGCATGTACAGCGCGAAATATGAGCGCGGTGAGATCGATGAGGAGACATTTAACTGGGCAAAATGCAACGCTTGCCCAAGCTGCGGCGCATGCAGTTTTATTGGTACGGCGTCGACTATGCAGATCATGGCAGAGGCTTTGGGGCTTACTCTGCCGGGAAGCGCTCTGCTTCCGGCGACCAGCCCAGATCTGCTGGAATATGCGTACCGCGCCGGCAGACAGGCAGTGCGCCTTGCATTGGCAGGATTAAAGCCGTCTGATATTGTGACAGAGAAGAGCTTTGAAAATGCGATTCTCGTACATGCGGCTATTTCTGGAAGTACGAATGCACTTTTACATATACCGGCGCTGGCACATGAGTATGGGCTGGAGATTACAGGCGAGACCTTTGACCGGCTGCACAGGGGCGCTCATTATCTTCTGGATCTGCGTCCGGCAGGACGCTGGCCGGCAGAATTCTTCTACTATGCAGGCGGCGTGCCGGCTATTATGGAAGAGATCAAAGATATGCTGCATCTGGATGTGATGACTGTGACAGGAAAAACACTGGGTGAAAATCTGGAAGAACTGCGTCAGAATGGCTTTTATGAAAAATGTCAGAAATGGCTGGAGCAGGCAAATGAGAAATATGGCATATCTCTGACGAAAGAAGATATTATCCGGCCTTACGATCAGGCAATCGGAACAGAAGGCAGCATTGCCATTTTAAAAGGAAATCTGGCTCCGGAAGGGGCGGTGATCAAGCATACCGCCTGCCCGAAAGAGATGTTTGAGGCTACACTGTATGCTCGTCCCTTTGACAGTGAGGAAGAATGTTTGGATGCCGTACTGCATCATAAAGTACAAAAGGGAGACGCGGTTATGATCCGATATGAAGGACCGAAAGCCAGCGGTATGCCGGAAATGTTCTATACATCAGAAGCAATCAGTTCAGATGCAGAACTGGGAAAAAGCATTGCCCTTATCACAGACGGACGTTTTTCTGGGGCATCTACAGGTCCCGTAATTGGACATTGCAGTCCTGAAGCAGCGGACGGCGGTCCGATTGCACTGGTAGAGGAAGGCGACCTGATCTACATCAACGTACAGGAGAGAAAACTGGAGATCGTAGGAATAAAAGGAGAACGCCGTACTCCAGAGGAGATCGACGATATCCTGGCAGAGCGCCGCGCAAAATGGACGCGCCGTGAGCGTAAGTATAAAAGCGGCGTACTTCGGATGTTCAGCGAGCATGCAGCTTCTACAATGAAGGGAGCATATCTGGAGTTTGATGATTAGAGAAAAGTTCTTTTGGTAGGATATAGCGTATATTTTACAGACACTTACGGGAATGACAGCTGTGAGTGTCTGTTTTTTTGTGCGTTCTGGGAATCAATTTGTGTAGGTGCGTGATAATAAAAGAAAAAGGAGTGCTGTTATGGCACAGATTAATATTAGAATAGAAGATGAAGTGAAAGCGAGTGCGGAAAGAACATGAAACGATATTGGCATGAGTATGTCTACGGCGATTAATGTATTTTTGAAAGCTGTAGCAAGAGAGCATCGGAGCCCTTTGGAATTGTCAGCAGAGCCCCTGAAAGGGAATTTATCGGGCTTTGGAATCGGTTATGACGAAAAAGTAGAATAATTATAAAAAAGGTGGTATAATAGGAGCACTTGGCAGGAGACTGCCTGTATGGGGAGCAGCGGCGGACTTTGAAGAAAGGCGCCGGTAAAATGTCTGTACTTGAAATGAGGAAGGAACAATGAAGAAAAATAAGATGCGTTTAAAAGGGCAGCTTAGGATGTATATGCGCTGGCCGCTGATCATGACGATCCTATTGCTTGCTATGGACATATGGATGTATGTGATAGACAAAAAAGCCGGAGTGATGCTGTCTATATTTATCATAATCTATTTTGTGATCGCAGGCGTGCTGTATTTTTACAATCGTTCTCTTATACTGGCTGATCTGATCCAGTTTTCTACACAGTATAAAGGCATACAAAATACACTTTTAAAGGAACTGGCTCTTCCGTATGCGATCGCATTGGAGGATGGAAGGATACTCTGGAAAAATGACAGCTTTGCGGCGCTTGTAGAGAGCAGGAAACGAGAGCAGTATTTAAATAAGATCATTCCAGAACTAAACAGAGGTGTGTTTCCTAAGGATGATATAGAGCACGTGGAACTGGAAGTTGCTTTTAAAGAAAGAAATTATCAGGCGGTACTTAAGAGAGTTTCGCTGGAAGGCTTTAGTAAAACAGAACAGCTGTTGCAGCTGCCGGAAGAAAAAGAGTATTTTATCGCCGTATATTTAAAGGATGTCACCGAACTGAATGCATATATCAAGGAAAATGAAGAACAGCGGCTGATTGCCGGCCTGATCTATATTGATAATTATGACGAAGTGATGGAAAGTGTGGAGGAAGTGCGTCAGTCTCTATTGGTCGCGCTGATCGACAGGAAGATTAATAAATATATCGGAGATCTTGACGGTATTGTTAAAAAACTGGAAAAAGATAAGTATTTTATTGTCATTAAAAAGAAAAGTTACAGGCAGATAGAGGCGGACAAATTTTCTCTTTTAGAAGAAGTAAAACAGGTCAATATTGGAAATTCCCGCTGTGCGACTTTAAGTATTGGGCTGGGATTAAATACTGCGACCTATGCGCAAAGTTATAATTACGCACGTGTTGCGATCGATCTTGCACTCGCCAGAGGCGGGGATCAGGCGGTTATTAAAGACTGCCGCGGCATTACGTATTTTGGAGGCAAGAAGGAGCAGACGGCAAAGAATACCCGCGTGAAAGCCCGAGTCAAAGCGGAGGCGCTAAGGGAATTTATAGAAGCCAATGATCAGGTCATTGTCATGGGACATAAGATCGCCGATGCGGATTCTTTCGGCGCCTGCATGGGTATCTACCGTGCTGTCGTAAGTCTGGAGAAGAAGGCACATGTCGTCATCAATGAAGTGACAAGTTCTATTCGTCCGCTCTATGATGAGATCGCAGAGAGTCCGTCTTACGAGGATGATATTTTCCTGACATCCGAACAGGCGCTGGACTGCATTTCAGATAATACGATGGTTATTGTAGTGGATACGAATAAGCCGCAGATGACAGAATGTCCGGAACTTTTGAAGCGTTCCAGGATGACAGCGGTATTAGATCATCACCGGCAAAGCAGCAATATTATCGAGAATGCGGTATTGTCTTATGTGGAGCCGTACTCCTCGTCTACTTGTGAAATGGTAGCGGAAGTACTGCAGTATATGGTAGATGATATTAGATTTCCGTCGGTGGAGGCGGACTGTCTGTACGCAGGTATTATGATCGATACACGAAACTTTATGAACCGGACAGGCGTGCGCACATTTGAGGCAGCGGCTTTTCTCAGGAGATGCGGAGCGGATATTACGAGAGTACGTAAGATGTTCCGTGATGACATGGCATCCTACCGGGCGAAAGCGGAGGCTGTCAGACAAGCAGAGGTATATCGGAAAGAATATGCCATCGCGGTATGCCCAAGTAATATAGACAGTCCTACCGTACTTGCGGCGCAGGCAGCGAATGAACTGCTGGATATAGGCGGCATTAAGGCATCCTTTGTGCTTACGGTATACGAAGGGAAGATTTATTTAAGCTGCCGTTCCATAGACGAAGTGAACGTGCAGATCATTGCAGAAAAACTGGGCGGAGGCGGACACATCAATGCTGCGGGCGCGCAGTTTGAGCATACAGATATAGACGAGGCAGTCAGTGCCTTGAAAGAGACAATAGACCAGATGATTGAGGAAGGAGATATTTAAAATGAAAGTAATTTTACTGCAGGATGTGAAATCTCTTGGAAAAAAAGGAGAGATTGTCAATGTGAACGACGGATATGCCAGAAATTTTATTCTGCCTAAAAAAATGGGAGTGGAAGCTACAGGAAAGAACCTAAATGACCTGAAACTTCAGAAGAACAACGAGGAAAAAGTGGCAAAAGAACATTTAGAAGCTGCGAAGGAACTGGGGGCGAAGATAGCAGCGGGAAAGGTAACACTGCAGATCAAAGTCGGGGAAGGCGGAAGAACTTTTGGCTCCGTATCCAGCAAAGAGATCGCAGCAGCAGCAAAAGAACAGATGGGACTGGATATTGATAAAAAGAAGATTCAGCTCAAGGAGACGATCAAGATGCTTGGCACGCATATTGTGCCGGTGAAACTACACCCGCAGGTGACGGCGGAATTAAAGGTTGTTGTGACAGAGGAAAATTGACAGGTACAGTAAGGAGATACATGCATTATGGAAGCAGCCATAAAGAGAATACTTCCGCACAGTGCGGAAGCGGAGCAGGCAGTTGTCGGTGCCATGTTGATGAACAAAGACGCGATCATCGCGGCTTCCGAGATCGTGACCGGCGACGACTTCTATCAATCAGCATATGGGATCCTGTTTGACGCTATGGTGGAATTGTTTCAGGCAGGGAAGCCGGTAGATCTGATCACCCTGCAGGAACACTTAAAAGAAAAGAATGTACCGCCGGAAGTAAGCGGGATGGAATTCGTCAGAGAGTTGATCGCAAATGTACAGACCTCTGCCAATGTGAAATACTATGCGCAGATCGTGCAGGAAAAGTCGATCTTGAGAAAGATGATAAAGATCAATGAAGAGATCGCCAATACCTGTTACCTGGAAAATCAACCGTTAGAAACGATTCTGGAACGGGCGGAAAAAGGGATCTTTGAGCTTGCGGAGCATGGAAGTGTACAGGAATACACACCGATCAAGCAAGTTGTGCTCAATGCGCTGGACGTCATAGAAAAGGCTTCTAAGACAAAGGGCACCGTGACAGGGATTCCGACAGGTTTTATTGATCTGGATTACAAATTGTCGGGTCTGCAGCGTTCTGACCTGGTTCTGATCGCAGCCCGTCCTTCTATGGGGAAGACGGCGTTTGTACTGAATATCGCGCAGCATGTGGCTTTCAGGCAAAATCTTGCTGTTGCTATCTTCAGTCTGGAGATGTCAAAAGAACAGCTGGTAAACCGTTTGTTTTCATTGGAGTCCCATGTAGATGCGCAGGTATTGCGTACGGGGAATCTAAAGGATACAGACTGGGAAAAGCTGATCGAAGGGGCCGGTACGATTGGAAAATCTAAAATGATCATCGATGACACATCAGGCATATCTATTGCGGAGATGCGTTCAAAGTGCCGCAAATATAAGCTGGAGATGGGGTTGGATCTGATCATCATCGACTACCTTCAGCTGATGAGCGGAAGCGGTGGGAGAAGCAACGAGAGCCGCCAGCAGGAGATTTCGGAAATCTCCCGTTCTTTGAAGGGTCTGGCTAGGGAACTCAATGTCCCGGTCATTGCGCTGTCACAGCTGAGCCGGGCGGTGGAGCAAAGAACAGATAAGCGTCCCATGCTTTCGGATCTGCGTGAGTCTGGGGCGATTGAGCAGGATGCGGATGTATGTATGTTTATTTACAGAGAAGATTACTATATTCCGGATACAGAAGATAAAAATATTGCAGAGATCATCATTGCGAAGCAGCGCAACGGCCCGGTAGGAACCGTGCGGCTTGCCTGGATGCCGCAGTACACGAGATTTGGGAATGAACTGCGGCAGCAGGATCGTATGTGAAAAAAGCACAGCTGACAGAGTGCGAACTTGTCGGCTGTGCTTTTTATTTTACGAAAAAATGTACGAAAAATATTAGCGAAAATATTATAGTAATGACTGAAAAGTTGTGCGATTTGTCGGAAAATACTTTCGTTATTTGCAGATATTGCAATATAAACTGCGCAATAATATAATCGGAATTGTTAAAAGACAATAAAAATTTTAACGGAAAAGGATACAAAATGAATATTCAGGAAATTGCAAAACTGGCTGGTGTTTCGGTCTCAACTGTATCGAAAGTGATGAATGGAAAAGACAAAGATATCAGTGAAAAAACAAGGAAAAAAGTTTTACAGATCATTAAAGATACTAGTTATATGCCTTATGCGAAATATAGAGCGAAGGAAGGATTGATCAATCGATTTATCGGTTTGATCATTGAGAAAAATAATCCGTATTACGCAGAACTGATAGCGTTTGTAGAAGAAGCACTCCGTGTACGTGATTTTTATCTTATTGTTTATACGATAGATTCTAGTGAAGAAGAAATCGAAAAAACTCTCAATGAATTACAGAAGCGAGGTGTGCCGGGGGTCATCATAGACAGTCCAAAGGTGATCCTAAGCAGTACGGAAGAATGTAAACTGGTTTACTTAGCTCACACAGGGAACTTTGAAAGCGAGCAGAAAAATACATTTTACTATCGTTGTTATGATGCCGGAAGACTTGCGGCGAAAACGCTTTTTGAAGCGGGGCATCAGAAAATCAGCTGTATGCTTCTGGAAACAGAAAAAACGATATTGGATGGTGTGGAAGCTGTTTCCAGAGAAAGAAACCATCGAAAAGAGTTTATTACTTCATACATTGCAAATTCAAAAGAGGAGATTTATCAAAACGCGCTTGAAATCTGTGTCGGCGACAATGCAACGGCTGTAATTTGTTCAGATGCCGAAATGGCGGGAGCGATTGTCGAGTATGCAAAGAAGATCGGTTTGAAAATACCAGAAGAATGTTCCCTTCTCTGTACAAGAGATCAAGAAGTTTTGAAATATCTTGCAGGAGGGATTTCAGCGATTGATTATCCGATTCATCAGATTGCGGAAGACGCTGTGTCGCATTTATTGAAAATGATAATTGAGAAGCAGGAAAGCGAGATCGCAAGACGATTTTTTCCGGAACTGCATGAGAGAAACAGCATTTGGAATATTTGCGCAGAATCAAAGACGGAAAAAATCATTGTTATTGGAAGTATGAATATGGATAACAGCATTGAAGGCACGCTTACACCTGTAAATGGAGAGACAACGATCGCGACAAATATTCTGATGATGCCGGGCGGCAAAGGCGCCAATCAGGCAGTCGGTGTTGGAAGGCTGGGCGGGGCCTCCTATATGATAGGGAAAATCGGTAAAGATGTTGACGGCAGAAGAATATACAAAAGTCTGATCGACAATAGTGTTCGAACAGAAGGAGTTGAATTTGATGAGCATGCATCCAGTGGCAAAGCATTTGTCCATATTGATAAAAAAGGCGAAAACGCAATTGTCGTATATAGAGGAGCCAATGGAAATCTGGATGAAGCACAATTGAGAAGACATGAGGATCTGTTTAAAAGCGCGAAGTATTGTCTGCTATCTTGTGAGTTATCCGGGGATATTTTAATTGCTGCAAAAAATATATGTAAAATAAATGGTGTTGAAATTATTTTAAAGCCTTCAGCGATAGAAAACATCGGAGAAGATTTTCTTGAAGGAATTGAGTATATTGTTCCAAATGAAAAAGAAATGGAAAGGATTTATCCAACAGACGACCTGAACCTGGAGGAAAGAGCCGAAAAACTTTTAGAACTTGGAGTGAAAAATATAATTGTTACACGCGGAAGACAGGGAGTCTACTTAAAAAATAAGCAGTATTCAAAATATTTTGATAAAAATCCATTTACTGCGATAGATTCGACAGGAGGCGCTGATGCATTTATCAGTGCGATGGCGGTTTCCCTCAGCGAAGGAAGAGATTTGATATATTCAATTGTATATGCATCATATGCAGCCGGTATAACGGTAACACGTTATGGTGTACAGGAAGCACTGCCGGATCGAAAGACAATGCATATCTATCATGATGAAATTGAAAGGCAATATAGAAAGGAAAAGGACGGAGGGGACTGAAAATGAAAAAGATAATGGTACTGGGAAGCTTGAACATGGATTTTGTGATTAGCGTAAAAGAGATGCCCCAGGTCGGTGAAACGATTCTTGGAAAAGATGTTCAGTTGGTTCCGGGCGGAAAAGGAGCGAATCAGGCATATGCTGCCGGTAAATTGGGCGGAAATGTTATGATGATGGGCGCTGTGGGAAAGGATCTGTATGGGGACAAGCTTTTAAATAATTTAAGCCGGGTGCATGTGGATACGAGCGCCATCCAGAAATTGGATGATGTTCCGACAGGCCAGGCGTTTGTATCCGTTTATGACACCGGGGATAATTCCATTATTGTAATACAGGGTTCAAATGGCTGTGTTGATCGAGCAATGGTTGATGCGAATAGGAAATACCTTGATGAATGCGAATACATTATTATGCAGTTGGAGATACCGCTGGAAACAGTTCGATATGTGAAAGATCTGGCGGTGAGCAAAGGAAAGAAAGTGATAATCGATCCGGCGCCGGCAGTGCCAGATCTGCCGGATGAATTTTGGAAAAATGTTACATTGATCAAGCCAAATGAAACAGAGATAGGAATACTTACAGGGAGAAAAGTTTCTACAGTGGAAGACGCAAAAGAAGCCGCTAAAATTCTTGTGGGAAAAGGGGTAGAGACTGTAATCGTTACATTGGGCGGAGATGGCTGCTTATTGGTAGATAAAGAAAATGAAAAATATTTTCCGGCCAATAAAGTCGAATGTATAGACACGACAGCTGCAGGTGATAGTTTTATTGCATCATTGGTTGTAGCATTGAGCGAAGGCAAGGATTACGAAAATGCGATCGCTTTTGCTCAGAAGGTTTCGTCAATTGTAGTTACACGACAGGGCGCGCAGACATCTATTCCGTGCAGAACAGAGATACAGGATGGTGAAAACGATTGAAAATCAGAAAGAACGTATTCTTTCCAACTGTGCTTGTGATTTTGGTGTTTTTAATTCTTTATGTGGTAGACGCTGAACGCTTTGATCGCGGACTGGAGTTTTTAAATAGTAGTTTAAATGCCACTTTTGGAGGCGTGTATTTAATCATCGCGCTTTTTCTGGTCATTGTTTCGGTGCTCGTCTTATTTTCCAAAATGGGAAAAATGACGATCGGCGGAGAAGGAGCAAAGCCGCTTTTATCAACCGTAAACTGGTTTACAGTTGTTCTTTGTACAACAATAGCGGCCGGCTTGATCTTCTGGGGCTCCTCGGAGCCGGTGTTTCATCTGATGGCACCGCCTGAGTTTGCGGACGTTGAACCGGGAACGCATGCTTCAGCAGTATTTTCGATGACAACGATGTTTCTGCATTGGACGATCACTCCGTATGCAATATATGGAATACCGGCATTGATGTTTGCAATTGCGGTATACAACGAGAAGAAACCTTTTAGTTTTTCTTCTTGTATTTCAGGAGTATTTCCAAAAGCAGGGACTCCGGTGAGTGCATCCATCATAGATTCTATGTGTGTGTTTGCGACAGTTATGGGAATGATCGCATCCTTAGGTCAGGGGATTCTGAGTATTGCGGGAGGAATTACACAGATCACAGGAAATAATAGTACAAAGGCGATGTGGACGTTGATCGGTGTTGCGATTGCGATTGTTTTTACCTTATCGGCATGCAGTGGTGTGTTAAAAGGAATTAAATGGATTTCCAATATCAATACGGGATTTCTGTTGGCACTGCTGGTTATGGTATTTCTGGTAGGACCTACCTCATATATTGTGCAGTTATCTTTAGAGTCATTTGGAGTCTATGTGGATAACTTCTTTACAAGAAGTCTGATGATAGGGGCAGGAACGGGAAGTGACTGGTCGTATTTCTGGACAATCTCTACATTTGCCAATTGGATGGCGTGGGCGCCTATTACAGGAATGTTTCTTGGAAAGATTGCTTACGGACATTCAGTCCGCAAGTTTATTGCCATCAATATAGGAGCAGCGGCTATGTGTTCTGGGCTTTGGATCAATGTATTCGGCGGAACGTCCATTTATCAGCAGTTAAATGGCGTTGAAATATATGAAACAATGCAGACAGCAGGAACAGAAAGTGCTGTATACGAAATGTTAAAAGCGCTTCCGTTTGGAAATATCTTAATACCGCTTCTTGTGTTTGCGGTTGCATTGTCAGTGATTACAGCGGCAGATTCAACAACCAATGTTTTGGGAGATTTGTGCTGTACAGTTGATGATACAGGGACCTGCATTGATGGAGAACAGCAGGGAAAAAGCAATAAAAATTTAAATCTGGTAAAGATTGTTTGGGGGCTTCTTCTGGGAAGCATGTCGGTGATCATGATTTGCTTCAAGGGGGTGGCAGGCGTAAAAATGATCTCCATGATCGGAGGTCTTCCGGCGGTAATTTTGCTATTGCTGTCAGGAATAGGACTTTTAAAAGTAACATTTAGGTATTTGCGGGAGTAAGCCCGTTGATGCATAGAAGGTTTTTCAAAAAGAAACAAAATCATATTTCAGAAATGGGAGGTAACAAAAAATGAGTGAAACAAAAAGAATTCCTATCGTGATGGATTTTGACACAGGTACAGATGATGCAATTGCATTGATTTCAGCGCTGATGCACAGAGATATTCTTGATATTTGCGCAATTACAGCAGTAGCAGGAAATGTACCTATCGAGGGGACCGCAGCAAACACATTGAATATCGTAGATATGCTTGGACATACAGATATTCCAGTGGCAAAAGGAGCAGCAGCGCCGTTAAAGAGAGAACTGCATTGTGCGATCTCACATGGGAAAACAGGACTTGGGGATGTGGTTGTACCGGATTCAGAAAGAGATTTTTATGAAAAAGACGCAGCGGATACGATTTATGAGGCAGCAGTGAAACACAAAGGGGAATTGATTGTTTTGGCAACAGGCCCACAAACGAATATGGCACTTGCAATCCAGCGTCATCCGGAAATTGTAGACATGATCAAACGAGTTTATATCATGGGCGGATGTCTTGTAGGTGGAAATATGACACAGGCTTCAGAGTTTAATGCTTATGTTGACCCGGAAGCAATCCAGATCCTGTTCCGTTCCGGTTTGGATATTGTGATGGTAGGTCTTGATGTAACACTTCAGACAGAATTACCGATGTGGGTAAAAGATAAACTTGCTGCATTACCTTCCAAAGAAGCAAAATTAGCCGTTCAGGTTATGAACTTTATGCTTCGCAGAAACAAAGATTTTGGATTTGACGTTGCAAATCTCCATGATGTAGTTGCATTTTGTGCAATCGTTCATCCAGAAGTGTTGAAACTTAAGAGATATTATGTGGATGTCGAGACAGAAGGTACAATTACGCGCGGAATGACAGTGGCAGATTTCAGAGATGTTTGCCCGGAAAAAGAAAAAAATGTGGATTGTGCGGAAGATATTGATGTTGACGCATTTTGGAGCTGGTTTGTTAAGATTTTTGAAGAGAGAGGAACGGTGTAAAGCATATGGCACAAAGTAGAAAAAAAATGTGGCTGATGTTACTTGTTATTTCCTTTGGCGGAAGTATCATTTACATCTTCCCGTATTTACAGTATACGTTTTATGACAGCATGATGGCGGAATTGAATTTCACACATACACAGATGGGAAATATCATGTCTATATATGGAGCATTGAACTTAATTGCTTATTTTATGGGTGGAATTATAGCAGACCGTTTTTCAAGCCGTAAATTGATTACATTTTCATTGGTAGTTACAGGTATTACAGGATTTTGGTTTGCAACTTTCCCATCGTATATTTCTATGATGGTCATCAGTGTGATCTGGTCATTTACTACAATTTTCACATACTGGCCGGCGGTTATTAAGGCAGTCAATCAGCTGGGAGAAAGTGATGTACAGGGAAGACTTTTTGGCTTCCGTGAAGCGCTCAACTCTTTGGGTGCGTTGATCTTCTCTTCAACAGCAATGTGGATTTTTACAAAGAGTGGAGAAAACTTTAAAAACGTAGTTATTTTCTATAGTATTGTATACGTAGTAATCGGTATCGTTAGCTTTATCTTCCTTCCACATGATAAGGGGGAAGAAAAGAAGGAAAAAGTAAATCTTTTCGCAGGTTTAGGTTATGTTTTAAAGAGCCCTATGATCTGGACAATTGGTTTTGTGATTTTCTTCGGTTACGCAGTTGGTTCTATCATGGGAAGACTTACACCATATTTGACCTCCGTATTTAAGATGGGTGTCACAACAGCAGGAATTGTTGGGATTATCAATACATATGGCGTGGGAAATGTCGGAGCTGTTGCAGGTGGTCTTATTACAGATAAAATGAAATCCTCAACAAGATTTCTTAGATGGTGTTTTGCGATCATGGCAGTTCTCCTCGTTATCTTCGTTGCAGTACCCGGTATCCCATCACTCCTTATGGTCGCTATTATCATGGGACTTTCGATCAGACTTGTGCAGACAGCTGTCAGAGGCGTGTACTTTGTACCGTTGGATGAAGCAAAGATTCCGGCTAAATATATGGGGACAGCAGCAGGTGTTGTAAGTGTTATCGGCTTTGCGCCGGACGCATTTTTGTTTACGGTATACGGAAAAATAATTGATAGTATGTCAGAAGTTGCCGGATACAAAGTAATGTTTGGTTCCTTGATCGGATTCTGTGTAGTTGGCTTTGTTTTAACAACTGTATTGATCAAAATGTTTAAGAAACGTACTGCAGAAGTAGGGGCGGCAAGTGCTGAATAGAGCGTATTAAATTGTAGATGGAAAAATGAAATAGGCGGATCGGTATAACGATCAAATTATCGATAAGAACATTATGGAGCATATCGCAAAAGTGATATGCTCCGTTTTGTTATCATATATACGAATAGTGTGCTTCTTATTTTATATATGGCCTAAGTAAGCATCTTTTTGAATTTCATGAGGGGATTGATTTTTACAGCTTCTTTGCGGTTTGCCTGCTGCTGCCGTATGAGGCAGTCGAGTTTGCGGAAGTGTTCTTCCTCCTGCCGTTCTTTTGCCTGGAAGAGAAAATCCATTTCACGTATCACATCCGTGGTGACAGATCTGCTGATTTCTTTTTTTAGTGTTTCGTTGTTGGCAGATACGACATCCGTCAGAACATCGCCGATCAGAGAACGCACTTGTTCTAATTGTGTGATTGGAATGACCTCGGCTGCAGTGCTTGTCGATACCGCTGAGGCAGGCAATGCAGATCCTGTGGCAATTTCCTCTTTTTCTGTTTCCGCCGCTTTTAGCTTCATGCGGGTCTTGGTCAGTTCAGGTATCAAGGGTTTTAAATCTTTTAAAAGCATACCTTCATCTTTTAGTTTTTTTATACAGCAAAACAGTTGTATATCCTCTTTGGTATAATATCGGTGTCCCATTTCCGTGCGTCCAATCTTCAGATCCAGTTCTTCTTCCCAGTATCTTAATACATGAGATTCCACTGCGACTTGTTTAGCGGCTTCGGAAATCATAAATCTGACTTCACCCATTCACTATTATACCTCCTTAAAACAATCTGAGAGCATGTCCATCAGTCTGGTACTATTATAGCATAGGTATCCGTACTATATAGAAGGAATCGTTCGTCAAATTCTGTCAGCAGAGGACAGAAAATAAACAGGACTCCAAATAGGATCGGGGTCCTGTTTTAAATCGTTATAAGAATGGAAAGCTTTAGTTTTCTGGAGTTTCTGCAGGAGGAACTGGGGCTGGTTCAGTTGGTTCAGTATAGCAGGCATTACAAGGTTCACACAGACTACATTCGTTTTTTAAATTTTTTTCATATTTTGGAGGACCTAATTCTAAAGGTTTGATCTCATAATCCAGCAGATCTCCGGATACAAAATCAAGACATACGCTGTCTTCATCGGGAACTACGCTGCCTTTTGGCACAACAGCCCTTCCGTTATGTGGAATCAAGTACTGTGAGAAGTATACGCTTTTTATATAGAAGGTGATCCCCACTGTGAGGGAAGGCGTTGTGGTATCAAAATTCAGTATTTTTGGGATCGCGATCATATTGAGTCCCTGCTGCAGCGTATTGTTGGTCGTGCTGAAACCAATATAGTTGATGGCAGGATCTGCTGTATTTGCATCTTGATAAGTCAGACCATAGGGGGCAAAAATTTCAAGCTCTACATTTGAAGGATTGGTCTCCTCATCGTGATATTGATAATCCGGAACAGAAGAACCGGAAGCCAGATATGTCGCAGTTTCGGTCAAGACACTGACTGTACGTTTGGAACAGTCGTAGATGGTCACGGCGAAAGTTACGGCAAGGTTTGTCAGCGTGATAAGATAACAGTTTGGACGGCCAGGGATCCGCTCTATGGAAGTAGCTGCTCCGTTCTGTGGTGCGAAGGATACTGTTAAGACCTGTACAGAAGCGCTCAATGGAAGTCCGGCGGTAGGAAGCGTACCTGTGAGAGGGACTTCTCGGCATAGGTTAATGCCGATCTCGTCATATACAATAGGCGCCAGCAATGTTAGATTATCTGCGGTTCCACAGATGGGAGCTGTGCAGACATCTATACAATCAGGATAGTTGGCGATACCACTGCTTACATACCGTTTTTTAGAAGCGCATTTGCAGCCTTTCGGCATATATTTTGGCATAGGAAAAATCCTTTCTCGAATATTACTTTGGTATAGTTTATGCATAGAAAATCTTTTTGTTCCGGCTTTTCTCTGCACATCTAAAAAAATGTGTTTTCCTGCATGTCAGGCAGAAAATAGAATATACTTAAAAAAAACAGGTGTATCAGTGATGAACAGTGTATATGATCTGCCGGATGGAAGAAAGAGTGTTATATATACAGAAGGGAACCGTATTATGCTGCATGCCTTTCCGGCGCGTAGAGGAACTTCGCTTTTTGCGTTAAAAGACGATTATTTATCGGATCTGACTTCCGTATCTTTTTATGGAATCATTTATTTTGCTTATATCAATCTTCAAGGGCAGGTTGTTTTTGATGGAATTGGAGAAGGAGAAGAAAAGGTTTTTGCCTGCCAAAGCAGGTTGGATGAAATGGAAATGCAGTCATGGTCTCATCTGAACCTTATTGCAGTGGGCGGAGAACTTTGGCTTTTGTGCAAGCGGTATGAGCCGGAACGAAAGAAATGGGGATTAAAAGCTCTGTCTCCTTTTGATGAAACGAAAAATTACGAGGTCATAGAACGGGATACAAATTTTATGTATCTGGCAGGAGCAATAGGGGGACGACAGATTGTTTGGGTCTTAGCAGGCGCAGACTTGGAAGCCTATATCTGGGAAAAACAGCATTTCCGGTTATACAAGGATGAAAAACAACAGACGATGTTGGCAGAGATAAAAGAAGCGGCAGGCAAGGCGGAAGAACAGAGAAAAAAAGAACAAAGAGAAAAGGCTGTGCTGCGGGAAAAGCTGGAACAGGAAAATGAGATGTTAAGAAGCCGGTTACAGAAGGCAGAGAAAAATCTGCGCTATGCAAAAGAAAGATATGACGATCTGGCCGCTATCGCAGTGAAATTACAGGAAGCGTGCCGTAGATGGCAGGAAGCATACGGAGGAGAAGAAAAGTGGATGATATGATTTGGTTTTCATTGACAAAAATATAAAAGAAGGAATAAAATTAAAACGTATAAATGTTTGTATATGTATAAACAAAGGAACGAAAGGGGAACATGATGAAGAAAACAAGGTATGGAAAATGGTCGGTATGTTTGGCCGCCGCAGCAGCGCTCCTTACAATGACTGCCGGCATGAAGGTATCAGCAGAAGATACCGATATACAGAAAAATGGTACGCAGAAAGCTCCGAGTAATATAATCTGTAGTGTAGACGGCGTTGGGTACTCCTCTTTGCGGGAGGCAGTGGATGCAGTTTCCGGTAGTGGAGCGGTCGTATTGGAAAAAGATATTACGAACTTGAAAACGGCAGATATTGTGACTATACCGGAAGGAAAAGACGTGACTTTTGATATGGCAGGCAAAAGCATTGCCGTAGATTCTGCAGACTTTGACGGGCGTGTGTTTGTCAACCGAGGAAGTCTGACGATCACAGGAAATGGTACGATCGATACAACAGGGAATATAAAAGGGCTTGGTCCGGTAGAAAATTACGGGACGCTTACCATAGAAAATGGAACATACAAAGGCTCTAGAGATACGAATGCTGTAGGTATCTGGAACCGTGCAGGCGGAACGGCGTATTTTAAAGGTGGTTCTTATGAGAATTTTCCAACCGTGATCCGTACAGCTTTTGGTTCTACAACCGTGATCAGCGGCGGAATATATACCAACGATCTGTATCCAGCTATTGACAATGATGGAGAGATGACGATTACAGGAGGAACATTTAAAAATACATCCTGCAGTTCTTGTGATTCTGTCAGATGGGGCTATACAGTGCGAAATGGTATTGGCGGGCAGGCGTCACATCTTGTGATCGAAGAAGCGGCGGCAGGTTCTGTTTCTATTACAGGTGTGCAGGGCGCCTTGGCAAATTCCTGCGGACTTTTGGAAGTAAAGAGTGGATCCTTTGAAACGATTGCCTGTGCGGTCCATGGAAGTGGTCCGTCCCATTATGCGCTCTATGTAGCGGGAGAGCGAGGCGATTCAAAAGCAGTGGTGACAGGAGGTACATTCCGGTCTGTATCTAAGACGGCTGTCCTGGTGGGAAATGACAATACGAACGGCGACGGTGGGATCAATGCCAATGCTACGACAGAAATAAAAGGAGGCACATTTATTGCGCCGGAAGGAGAAAAAGCAGTTACAGGAGCGCCTAAAACAGGAAATCCCAGTGTGACAGGAGGTACATTTTCCAGTGATGTAAGTGAATATATTCCGGAAGGGGCAGAAGTTGTTCCGAATGAAGACGGTTCTTTTGACGTACATGTCCATCAGATCGTGTATGTGGAAGGCACGAAAGCGGATTGTACACAGGATGGATACGGCGCTCATTGGGAATGTACGGAATGTAAAAAGTATTTTCAGGACGAAAAGGGCGAAACAGAAATTGATCCGGATAGTATAAAGGAAGCAGCAAAAGGACATACGCTTCAATATGTGGCAGAGAAAAAGGCTACAGAGAAAGAAGCGGGGAACAAAGCGTATTGGTTTTGCTCTGTATGTGGAGGATATTTCTTTGACGAAGAGGGGAAAGAGGCAACTACACTGGAAGCGGTTACGATTCCGGCATTAGGAGTGCAGAAACCGGATACAGACGGAAATTCCGGCACAGCGGGACAGAATGGAAAGACGCCTGATAAAAATAATGGTCAGTTATCGCAGGCTGTACAGACGGGAGATTCTGCACATCCTGTTCTGTGGATCGTTCTTGCGGCGTTGGCTGTAGGAACTGTAGTGTGTGTGGCGTTTGTAAGAAGACATAAGAGGTAGGAAAGAAAGATAAGAAACATAAAAAGGAGATGCATATATGGGTGCATCTCCCTTAAATTAGGCAGATCTTCAAACAGATATAAGGGTATCTGTTTGAAGGTTTTTTTATTTGCTTGTTAGTTTTTCTCCCAGACAGGAGATCAAGATTTCTATAAAAATCATATTTATCGGCTGGAGATCAAAAAAGTAATCAGAGCTAAAAGCCTTTGTAGTTGGAAGCTGTATGAGAAGATCCGTATACTTTTTCATTTTCGTGTTTCCATTCATTGTGATCAGCACGGTATATACCTTTTGTTGGCAGCTTGCTTTGATCGCCTCAAAAATGATCGGCGTTTCACCTTGTGTGGAAAAATAAAGATGCAGATCGCCAGGGCGTCCTTGGTTGGCAATTTCCGGGATCAGCACATAATCGGTGACTGCTTCTGCATCGAAATTGATTTTATGGAAACGCTGACGCAATTGTTGGGCAGAATGCCCGGTACGGTTTAACCCAAATATTTTAACCCGATCAGCAAGAATTAATTTTTCAGCAAGCAGATTCACGTCTGTATCATGTAGGAATTCGCCCATCAGACCAATTGTTTTTTGATAAATATCGGCAATTTCCTCTGTCTTTTCCCGATTTTCTGATGGCGTATGAAAGGAACCGCCATGGACGTAACGGGAGAAGTCATATTTGAATTCGGAAAAGCCATTGTAACCAATCTTCTGGGCAAAGCGTAATATAGCAGATCGGGAAACACCGGTCCATTTAGCAAGATCGTAAATATTACTATGAACGACACGGATCGGGTCTGCAAGGATATAATTGTAAATAACAAAATCGGTCTTGGTAAAATTGTGGGAAGCTAGGTTCATTTTTTCAATAGGGGTCATCTTCTATCCTCATTTCTAAAAATCATATATATGTTAAATATACGTCTTGTTTTTCCTTTTTACAAGAATCTAAAAAGAAAAATCTTTCTGATAGTAATTTTATAAGATATTTTGATAGTTTTCAAGATATATCACAAAAAATAAAAGAAAAATTGTGATATATATTGAAATATATTTTAAAATGTGATATAAATTAATAAAATAAATCACGAAGGAAGGAGAAAAAAGATGAATACACAGGAGAGGATGAATAATTTCCTGGGAAAGATTGCAACGTTTTTTAATACACAGCCACATATATCTGCAATCAAAGACGGGATAGTTACAGTAACACCATTTACCATCATAGGAGGAATTGCTTTAGTTATAGCTAATCCGCCCATACCAGAGAATATGGATATGACGTCATTTATAGGAACAATACTGGGAGGATGGAAAAAAATAGCAGAAGCATTGTCAGAGTATACAACTTTGGCCAACAGTCTTACGTTGGGTATATTATCCGTATATCTTACATTTACGATTGCCTATCTTTTGGCAGGGAAAAGAAAGTTAAATCAACTGACTACAAGTATAGGAGCCTTGATGGTATTTTTTGCAATCGCTGCGCCTGTTACAGGTTTTGACGGAACGAATGCGATTCCCGTTTCTTATCTGGACGCAAAAGGAATGTTTACGGCGATTTTGGTAGCCTGTGTTACCGTGGAAGTTACCAATTTCCTGATGAAAAAGAATATTCATATTAGGCTTCCGGAGGCAGTGCCGCCTATGGTAGCAGCGCCCTTTGAAGCGCTGATCCCATTTGTAGCTAACCTGATTTTATTTATGGGGATTGATGCAATATGCCAGAGTGTATTTAAGATGCAGATACCGGCATTGATCATGCAGATTTTTTCTCCGCTTGTGGCAACGTCAGATACGTTATGGGCGGCTATATTGTATGCATTTTTGATTAATGCATTCTGGTTCTTGGGACTTCATGGCAGTAATATCGTCGGCGCCATTATCAACCCCTTCCTTCTTATTAATTTAACAGCTAATGCGGAAGCTATGAGTGCAGGGAAGGAACTGCCTCATGTGTTGGTTCAGAACTGGAATATACTGGCAGTCAATTTTGGGGGATGCGGAGCAACATTGGCAATTGTAATCGCCTGTCTGCTCGTCGCAAAATCAAAATATATCCGATCAATTACAAAAATAGGAGGTTTTCCAACTATTTTTAATATAAGTGAACCGGTAACGTTCGGTATGCCGTTAATGTTGAATTCTTATCTTATGTTGCCTATTCTTTTAGTACCTACTTTAAACAGTGCAGTGACATATCTGTGTATGAGTTGGAATGTGATCGGACGGGCGTTTGTTCCAGTGCCATGGACACTGCCGGGACCTATAGCAGCATTTCTGGCAACGTTAGACTGGAAGGCGGCCGTTTTATGGGTACTTTTGGTCATAGTAGATATCCTGATCTATATGCCATTTATTAAAATGTATGACAGGACAAAGCTGAAAGAAGAAAAGGGAGAAGCGCAGGAAGGCTAAGTCCGTGCGCATATAGTGGGAGGCATCAAAATGAAAACAATGATGGACTATATTTCTGGGGCGCCTGACAAGATAAAAGAGAATCTGTCTGACAGTGGATGGTGTGAGAATCTGGTTGGTTTTATGAAACGGGAAAAAGAGAGGCTGGTCATTGTAGCTTCAGGCTCTTCTTGCAATGCTGCTAATTGTGCGAAAATGTTTATGCAGAAAACATTGGATATAGAGATAGAAGTAGTGACGCCGTATACGTTCAGCCATTACTATATACCGGTTAAAAAATGGTCTTATCTGTTGATTTCACAGTCAGGCAATAGTACCCATATATTGCAGGTCTTAAAAAAATTGAAAGAAGAAGAGTGTTCTCTTCATATCATAACAGATAATCCAAATATAAAAGAGGCTACAGGTAGAGGTGTATCTTATCTGGGAATCCATGGAGAGGAGATACCGTTTGTTACAATAGGATTTGACATGACTGTATTAATGCTTATGGCAGGCGCCTTGAAGGTGGCTGGAAAAGACGTAGCTTTGTTGGCAGATATGGCAGAATGTGCGGGAAAAAGTTATGAGAATGGCAAACGTTTTTATGCAGAGAACAGTATATGGCTTAAAAACGTGAAGCGGATCCATATATGCGGTGCGGGAATTGGACAAGGGATAGCACAGGAATGTGCATTGAAATTTTGTGAGACGCTGCAAATCGCTGCAACGTCATATGAAACGGAAGAGTTTCTGCATGGCGGCTTTTTAGAATTAGAAGAAGAACATGTGGTATTTTTACTTTCAACGGAAAGCGTGAAGGAGAGGACCCAACAGCTGGAAAAATATCTTCCTATGTTATGTAAGCATGTAGTGCTGGTTACCGGTGATCGGAAAATACCGGAAGAATTGCAGACGTTGAGTATAGTTCCATTTTTTCAGACGATTGTAGCACTGATGAACACAGGATGCGGCAATCCTATTCCAAAGATGCAAAAGAAATATATCGAATTTGAAAAAAAATTAAAATCTAAGATAGTTCCTTATGATGAGGTGAGAGATCATGTGTGAGAAGAAACTGAAGATTGTGACGATTGGCGGGGGCAGCAGTTATACGCCTGAATTAATAGAAGGATTGATCAATCGCTGTAAGAGTCTGCCTGTTACAGAACTGTGGCTGACGGATGTAGAAGAGGGAAAATATAAATTAGAAATTATCGGCAAACTGGCGCAAAGAATGGTAAAAAGGGCAGGAGTACCAATTAAGATATACTGGACTTTGGATAGAAGGGAGGCTCTGCCAGGCGCTGATTTTGTAACAACACAGTTCCGTGCAGGACAGCTGGAAGCAAGGGATAATGATGAACGGATTCCTTTGAAATATGGGGTCATAGGACAAGAAACAAATGGACCGGGCGGTATGTTTAATGCCTTTCGGACTATTCCGGTTTTATTTGGATTGATTGAAGATTGCAAAGAATTATGTCCGGATGCATGGATCATTTCCTTTACAAATCCTTCCGGGATGAATGCGGAGGCTGTAAGGAGATTTACAGATTGGGAGCGTTTTATTGGTCTGTGTAATGGGCCGGTAAATATGCAGAAAGATATAGAAAAAGTGCTGGGATTGACGAAAGAGGATCAGCTGGACGTAAAGTTCGGAGGCATCAATCATATGGTTTTTGCTCTGGAAGTCAAGGTGAATGGAAAAGACGTTGGAGAAGAGCTGATTGATAAAATGACAGGAGATGGGATACGGGAATCCCTGAAAAATATTGTAGATATCCCCTGGTCAGAAGAATTCCTGAAAGGGTATGGATACTATGGAATCGGGTATCTGCGGTATTATCTGCAAAAGCAGCAGATGCTTGCGCATTGTATGGAGGAGGCACAGGATCAACGCAACAGGGCGAGAGTTGTAATGGAGATAGAAAAAGAGCTGTTCCGTAAATACGCAGAGGAGTCCTTGGATATAAAACCACCGGAATTAGAGCAAAGAGGCGGGGCGTATTACAGCGATGCTGCCTGCAATCTGATGGATTCTATTTACAATGACAAACAAGATATTCAGACAGTAGATACGCTGAATCAAGGGGCTATTTCGAATATGCCGGATGATGTAGTCGTAGAAGTAAGCTGCCGGATTACTAAGGATGGACCCATACCGGTTCCGGGACTGATGCTGCCGATACAGGCTGCTGGCTTAGTGCAGCAGATGAAAGCGTTTGAGATCCTGACGACAGAAGCGGCAGTCAGAGGAGACTATAGAAAAGCACTTGTAGCCATGACGATCAATCCTCTTGTGCAAAGCGAACAGACGGCTCGTAAAATACTGGATGAGATGCTTTTGAAAAATGAGAGATATTTGCCCCAGTTTCGGGAAAAAATACTGGAATTAAAAAAGAAGTAGGAGGGGAGCGGGGTTGACTAATAGAGAAAAGAACACGGAAAAACGTCCGAATATAGTACTGTTTGTGAGTGATCATTTCCGAAGGGAAGCGTTAGGACATACTGGCAACGAAGTAAAGGCTACCCCCTTTTTAGATACATATGCAGGAACAGAAGCCGTAAGCTTTAAACATGCATTTTGTCAAAACCCTGTGTGTGTACCTAGTCGATGTAGTTTCCTGTCCGGGAGATATCCTCATGTAGAAGGCTTTAGGACCATGCACCATTTGCAGTCTGCAAGGGACCAGAATATTTTGAGGGAATTAAAAAAAGCTGGATATTATGTGTATTTTGGCGGGAAGAATGATGTTTTTAAAAAAGAAATACCGGTCAATGAATATTGTGATTATCGGTCAGATGCATTTCACGAGTATAATTGTATCCGAGATGGAGTGCCTTTGGAAGCTGAGTTTCATTCTGTTTTAGGAAAGTTTACGAAGGAAGAGATTTTAGCGGCAGAGAAAGAGAAAGAAAACTCCAGATATGAAAAAAATAAAAGAAATTACTATGCCCTTTATCAAGGCCTTATGGAGACGGACAATCCGTTGGCTGTAGGTTATACAGGACTGGAGGATGCGCAGATAGAAGATGCCCTCCGTTTTATCAAAGAATATAAAGGAGACAGACCGCTGTGCATATATCTTGCCCTTATGTTGCCTCATCCGCATTATGCTGCGACGGAAGCGGACTATCGTGCAATCGATGCAGATAAAATAGAGATTCCTGTAAGATTGGATGA
Source organism: Mediterraneibacter massiliensis (assembly GCF_001487105.1). Lineage (GTDB taxonomy): Bacteria > Bacillota > Clostridia > Lachnospirales > Lachnospiraceae > Mediterraneibacter > Mediterraneibacter massiliensis. Next base: position 106,889 of record NZ_LN913000.1, read on the forward strand.
AAAACAGAGAAAGAATAAAGCGTCAATATTAGAGGGGATACGGAAAAACCATAGATTGTATGAATGGAAAGATGAAGAATTGAAAGAATTCAAACATATGTATTATGCTATGGTGCATCATATCGATCATAATTTCTCCAGGATGATCACATGTTTAAAAGAAAAGGGTATTTATGATGATACAGATGTGTTGTTGTTTTCGGATCATGGAGACTATGCAGGAGAATATGAAATTGCAGAAATTAATCAGAATACATTTGAAGATGTGCTGACTAATATTCCTTTGCTTATTAAACCCCATAAAGGAATTGCATGTACACCCCGCATTTCAGAAGCTTTGATAGAATTGACAGATGTAGCGATAACTATAGCAGAATTAACGGGCATAAGGCTTCCGGAATCGCATTTTGGTATTTCCCTCCTGCCGCTGTTAGAAAAAGAAGAAGAAATCCGGGATGCGGTATTCTGTGAAGGCGGCAGGCTGGAAAATGAGATTCACTGTACAGATGGGGGGCATAAACCAGAAGCGCTGTATTGGGCAAGGACTTCGGTGCAGGAATCGATTCCCGAACATACAAAGGCAGTTATGATCCGTGATAAAGAATATAAGTATATTTATCGTCTTTATGAAGGTGATGAATTTTATGATTTGGAAAATGATCCTAAAGAAATGTATAATGAGATAAAAAATGTACATTTTGAAGAGAAAATTGCTATAATGAAGGAACGACTGCTTCGATTTTTGATCGAAACAACGGACTGTGTCCCAAAGTATAGAGATGAGAGGTAGTAATCTAGCGGAAAGGAGAGAAAAATGGGAAAGAGAAGGATCATGTTAGCGTGTGTGGCAGGAATGAGTACGAGTCTGCTAGTGAGTAAAATGCAGAAAGCAGCACAAGAGAAGAATATGGACATTGAAATTTTTGCTGTTCCTGCGCCAGAGGCAATGGAGGAAATAAAAAAGGAACTTGTAGATGCGGTGCTTTTAGGACCGCAGGTGAGATTTATGGAACCTGATTTTAAACAGCAGTTAGAACCGCAGGGGATTGTTGTGGGAGTCATACCTATGCTGGACTATGGGATGATGAATGGAAGTAAAGTCTTGGAGTTTGCAGTGAATTTACTGGAGAAATAAGAGGAAGAAAAATGGAAGAAAAAAATATAGAAACGATTATGCAGTTGATCGTGTATGGGGGAAACGGGAAAAGCTGTTCGATGGAGGCAATCCGCGCTGCAAAGTCAGGAGATTTCAAGTTGGCAGATGAGAAAATTAAGGAAGCGGAGGAATCTTTGCTACAGGCACATCACGCACAGACAGAAATGCTAACGGGAGAAGCGAATGGTGAGAAGGTAGAACTTTCGTTGCTTATGATACATGCGCAAGATCATTTGATGACAGGGACTGCGTTTAAAGATCTGGCAAAAGAAATCATTGATTTGTATCGGGTAAAATAAAGTCAGGGAGAGCGGCATTCTGCAAAATATAAAGAAAAGGCGGCAGAGCCGGAGACAACGGAGTAATAGAAGAGACGAGGGATATAAATCCTTCGTCTCTTTTGCTTGTGATCACTTTGCGATTTATTTCAAAGATTATTCTGCTGAAATAGCACCTGTCGGGCATGCAGCTTCACATGCTCCACAGTCTACGCATGCATCAGCGTCGATTTCATATTTGCCATCTCCTTCAGAAATAGCTCCTACTGGACATTCGCCTTCGCAAGAACCACAGCTTACACATTCATCACTGATTACGTGTGCCATAGTATGTACCTCCTTTATAAATTTACAACAGATATTTGCACCTGTTATCCCCATTCTAATACAATTAAAATAAATATACAAGCAGTTTTATGCTCTAAATTAAATACAAAGTAATAAAAAATTAAGAAAAATTTCCTTTCTTTTTTTTAAACTTTCATGTATTGTATATAGGTAGTGTACGTATCAGACAGGATGATATGAGATGGATTTATAATACTGGAGGCTGCAAAATGAAAAAGAGATTTGTTATACTTACATCGGCTGCCGTTTGTATAACAGCACTTATAGGCGGATGTGGTTCGGATCATGAAGGGAATACCTTTACGGGAGATAAGAAGGAGGAACCTGTGTATCAGGCGAATCTAAACGCTGTTTCTCCTGCGGCATACAGAAATGTAAAAGGCTTGGAACTTGAGCCGGGCACATATATTTCGATCATCGGGAAGGATGACAGTTCTTCCTATTGGAAAGCGGTACGCGCCGGTGTCGAACAGGCGGCGGCGGATTTAAATGAGGTGCTGGGCTATAGCGGGGATGAGAAGATAAAGGTCACCTATAATGCTCCAGATAGTGTGGAGAATATTGACGAACAGGTGAATATTCTGGATGAAGAATTGTCGAGGTATCCAAATGCACTGGGTATTGCGAGTATTGATGAATCTGCGTCCAGCGTACAGTTTGACCTGGCTACAGAAAATGGGATCCCGATCATCGGACTGGATTCCGGTAATACCTATCAGGGCATACAGTGCATATGTAAGACAGATAATGCTGATGCCGCTAAGACAGGAGCCTATAAACTTTGCGATGAACTGGAGGATGAAGGGGAAGTGATCCTGTTTGTCCATGATTCTGTATCAAGTACGGCGAAAGAACGGGAAGCAAGTTTTAAGGCGGAGATAGAGGCTGCGCATCCGGGCATGAAGGTTGTGGAAACAATCTACTGTGACCAGTTGGAAGAGATGAAAAAGACGGCAGCAGAAGAAATGAACGTCAAGAAAGCGAAAGAAAAGGAAGAAATCACGGCTGATAGTATGAGTGATGAGGATGTGATCCAGTATTATCTGGAAAAATATCCGGAAGTGAAAGGGTATTTTGGCACGAATGTTACGGCTACACAATTGATCGTTACAACATTGAAGCAGATGGAAACCAGAGAAGATGTCGTTGTGATGGGGTTTGATGCGGGAGAAGCACAGCTGGAATCTCTGAAAGACGGGGAAGTAGAAGGGCTGGTCGTGCAGAATCCATTCGGCATTGGGTATTCTTCTGTTGTAGCGGCAGCAAGAAGCGCATTGGAAATCGGAAATGAAGCTGTTGTGAACACGGGATATATCTGGGTGACAAAGGAAAACATGGAAGAAGATTCGATAAAGAACATGTTGTATGAGTAATATGTACAAGATGAAGCGATAAAAATACGAAAACCGGCGTACAGGCAGGAGGAGAAAGCTGCTGTATGCCGGTTCTTTTATTTAGTGTTATACTCCGTTATAGATTAATTTTTTTTCAATGACTTCATCCAGTTTTGCTTTTGCCGCAGTGTCCAGAGGAAGCAGCGGACGACGGACATTTCCAGCATGTATTCCCTGCCGTTTAAGGATATATTTGATGGAAGCAGGAAGACCGACAGTAAGGAGTGTTTGAAGAATATCTGTGGAAGCGGAAAGGATTTTATAAATCTCACTTTTCCGGGGCGTATCATATAATGCAACAATCTGTTTGTATTGCGGCAGCATGAAATTGAAAGTGCTTCCGATAAAACCATCACAATGATAGTTCAGCATGGGGATCATCCGGCTTTCAAAACCTCCCATGATTTTAATAGCAGGGTTGATGGATTTGATACGTTTCATTCTGTAGGACTGAAGATTGGTATGTTTTATCATTCCGACCGCACCAGATTTCAAAAGAGCGCGGATTTCTGCGTCATCCGTATTCAGATCTACATGTGTGCTGGAAGGAATATCATAATACAGGACAGGTTGTCCAGCAGCTTCTGCCAGATTATAATAGTAGTGTGCCAGTTCTTTTGTAGTAAATGCAAAATAAAAAGGCGGCGTGGAGGCAATCTGTTTTATGCCGCAGGCAAGAGCGGCTTTCGTCATTTCTATTGCGTGATCTGTGCTGATGGAACCAACGTGTGCAAAAGTTTCAAAATCCGGTAGAGTATTGGCAGCTAGTTCAAACATGTGGATCCGTTCTTCTGTAGAAAGTAAGAAACATTCGCCTACACTTCCGCCGATAAAGAAACCATCTGCCCCTTCTTTTATATTTTTTTTCCACAATTTTTGCATTTCCATATCATTGATTTGATTATTTTCATCGAAGATCGTAACGGAGGCTGCAATCATTTCTTTATGGTCTGTCATAATTCTCTGTTCCTTTCTATTGACCTCATATCAAGATCAAAGTAGTAAAATTGGCGTGATTGATTTTAAGGAAATAAGTAGTTATTTTTACCTTTTGCCTAAGCCTTGCTCAGAGAAAAAATAAATTCGGTTCCTACCCCTTCAGTACTGATCACATTGATGTGTTCGTCATGGGCGGAGATGATTTCCTTGACAATGGACAGCCCAAGTCCGGTCCCTTTTTTATCCTTGCCGCGGGAGAGATCTGATTTATAGAAACGCTCCCATATTTTATTCAATTCTTTTCTTGGTATTCCGATACCAGAGTCCTTTACGGAAATAAAAAGTTTATCATTTTTCTGCGTTACTTCTACGACAACAGAAGAGTCGTTGTCACTAAACTTAACGGCATTATCTACCAGATTGTACAGAACCTGCTGTATTTTACGTTTATCTGCATATACCTTCGGAGGAACGTGCAGAAGCAGCAGCTGTATAGAGACATGTTTGGCAGTACAGACGCCTTCGAAGGAGGCGGCTGTATTTTTTATGACATCCTGTATATCAAAGGCTGTTTTATCCAGCAGCAGTTCTTGTGTATCGAACTCATTCAGAGTAAGCAGATCTTTTGTCAGATCTGTTAAGCGTTCTGTTTCAAATAGAATGATCTTCAAGTATTTTTCGTGCAGTTCGGGCGGAATGGTGCCATCGGTCATTGCTTCCACATATCCCTTTATGGAGGTCAGAGGAGAACGAAAGTCGTGAGACACATTGGCGACAAACTTTTTCTGGTAGTCCTCCATGTCCTTTAACTGTGAGGACATATAGTTTAGAGAAGCGGACAGGTACCCCATTTCGTCATGGGTATAGACCGGGATTTCGTAATCCAGGTTGCCCAGGGCATACTGTTTGGCAGCTTCCGTGACCTGTGCAAGAGGACGGAAGATGAAAAAATGAAAGCCAAGCAGGAAGATAAAGGAGAGGATGTAAATGACGAGCAGGGTGATATAGATCGTAAACATCAGATCCTGGCAAGTTTTGTCAATAGAAGAAATAGGACTGTGTATGAGCAAATATCCTTTTGTTGCAAAACCTTGTGTGACAGGCGCCATGACGGTGATAACATCCTCATCAAAATAGCCATGATAATCCCCGATGATATACTGGTTGTTTCCAATCTCAGCAGGATCAAAATCTTCTATTGTCTCCGGGGCAATATTGTCATCCAGATTCGACGAAGTGATCAGGACTCCCGCTTTATCTACGAACCATAGAGAAGAGCCGAGATAGAGCTTCATTGCCGTTAACTGTGAGTGCACGGACCAAGACGTCATGTTTCCGGAGAAATAGGAAGGCAGGTACTCGTTAGAGATCAGATGTGCTTCCTTAAATAATGTCTGGGAGGTACTTTCTTCCAGTCGGTCTTTGATCAACTGCGGAGAAAGTGTGGCAGTTGCGAATATACTTAAGAATCCAAATATGATATATAAAATGATAAATTTTAAGTACAGAGTACTTTTCATAGAGCACTTCCTTTGGATATATAGTGTTTATTTCACTTCAAATTTATAACCGATCCCCCATACAGTGCTTAAACTCCAGGAGGCATGATCCTTGATCTTTTCGCGCAGACGCTTGATATGGACGTCTACGGTACGGGTATCTCCGATATATTCATATCCCCAGATACGGTCTAAGAGCTGCTCTCTTGTAAAGACCTGATTGGGGGAGGCTGCGAGAAAATAGAGTAATTCCAGTTCCTTCGGCGGCATTTCGACAGGTTTTCCATCGCAGAGAACGGAATAATTTGTCAGGTTGATGACTAAACCGTCATATTCTACACATTTTGTTTTCTCTTTCTCCGGTTCTTCGGTTTTGACCGGTTGGTAGCGGCGGAGGACTGCGCGGACACGCGCTACCATTTCCTTGGAGTCAAAAGGCTTCATGATATAATCATCAGCGCCCAGTTCTAGTCCTAAGACTTTATCAAATACTTCGCCCTTTGCGGACAGCATGATAATCGGGGTAGAAGATTTTGCCCGGATCTCTCGACATACCTGGTATCCGTCGATACCGGGAAGCATCAGATCGAGTAAGATAAGATTCGGACGGTAGGTTTCAAAAGCCGTCAGGGCATCTTCTCCGTTGTAAACCATTTTTGTATCAAAACATTCTTTTGTAAGATAGAGAGAGATCAGTTCTGCAATATTTTCGTCATCATCTACTATCAGAATTTTTTGTTTTCCTATCATAGCGTCCTCCTTATTATTTGTTTTGTGTTTTTATACTTATTTTAGTTCTACAATCGTGACGCCGGCATCTCCTTCTCCGAATTCTCCGAGGCGATATGACTTGACATGCTTTTGCCGGCGGAGATACTCATGTATGCCCTTTCGTAAAGCTCCTGTCCCCTTTCCATGTACGACGCGGACTGTATACAAATGGGATAAAAGCGCGTCATCTAAGTATTTGTCCAGTTCCATAACCGCTTCGTCTACTGTCTTGCCAAGAAGATTGATCTCTGGACGGACCGACAGGGATTTATTCATTTTCAATTTTCCCTTATTTGTATGTTTCAGGTTTTTAGCCGTATAAGATACAGGTTCTTCAATGATTTCTAAGTCGGAGATATGGGCTTTTGAACGCAGTATTCCCATCTGTACGGTTACATTTCCGCGGGCATCCGGAAGAGAGAGTACTGTTCCGGTCAGATTCATGCTCAATATTTTTACAGACTCTCCGAGCTTGAAATCGGAAGGCTTGTGCGTCTTTTTAGGTTTTTGTACCTGTATGGAAGAGGCAGAAGAAGTATCTTTCATTTTTTGACGGAGCCGTTCACGTTCTTTTTCCATCTCTGAGGCAGAGATATTTTCTTTTCCAAATCTGCGGAAGTTTTTCATTGTCTCGTCTGCAAATTCTTTCGCCTCACGTAAGATGCCGGCAGCTTTCTCATTTGCTTCCCGGATAATCCGGTCTTTCTGTTCTTCTAATTTTTCCTGCTTCTGTAATGTTTTTGCCTTTAAAGATTCGATTTCCCGTTTATAGGCTTCGATTTCTGTGCGTTCCTTCTCTATTGTATGCCGGCTCGTCTCCAGGTCTGTCAGCAGATCTTCAAAAGAAACATCCTGTTCGCTCAATCTTTTTCGGGCATCTTCGATGATATACGCAGGAAGACCCAGTTTACCGGAGATAGCAAAAGCATTGCTCTTGCCGGGGATCCCGATCAAGAGACGGTAGGTAGGACGCAGACTTTCTACATCAAATTCACAGCAAGCATTTTCTACGCCTTCTGTTGACAAAGCATAGACCTTTAATTCACTGTAATGTGTTGTTGCCATTGTGCGGATATCCCGGTTATGCAGATGAGAAAGGATCGCAATGGCAAGAGCCGCCCCCTCTGTCGGATCCGTTCCCGCGCCTAGCTCATCAAATAAAACAAGAGAACGCTGGTCTACTTTTTTTAAGAAAGAGACGATGTTGGTCATATGGGAAGAAAAGGTACTTAAACTCTGTTCAATACTTTGTTCATCTCCGATATCAGCGTAGACTTGACGGAAAACAGCAAGTTCGCTGCGGTCTCTGGCCGGGATGTGAAGCCCAGACTGTCCCATCAAGGTAAAAAGTCCGACAGTTTTCAAGGATACGGTTTTTCCGCCTGTATTTGGTCCAGTAATAATGAGCAGGGAGAAATCTTCTCCCAGAGAAACGGTGATGGGAACGACTTTTTTTACATCCAGAAGAGGATGACGCCCCTCTCGTATATGGATCCTGCCTTCTTCATTTAAAATCGGGCGGCTTGCGTTCATGGACAGGGCAAGGGCGCCTCTGGCAAAAATGAAATCTAAATCTGTCAGGATCCGGTAATCTGTGCGTATTTCTTCTATATAAGAAGCCGTGTCCTCACTTAACCGGGCAAGGATCACCTGTATTTCTTCTTGTTCTTTTGCGTAAAGTTCTTTTAAGTCATTGTTTAATTTTACCACTGCCATTGGTTCGATAAATAAAGTAGAACCGGTAGAAGACTGGTCGTGTATAAGACCCTGCACCTGCCCCCTGTACTCTGCTTTGACAGGGAGACAATAGCGGTCGCCGCGCATAGTGATAATGGGATCCTGCAGATAGGTGCGCAGAGGCCCGTTGACAAGACCATTTAAAGTGGCGTGTACTTTCCCGTTGAGGACTTCCATATTTCGGCGGATACTCTTGAGCGTGCTGCTGGCATCGTCGCTGATCTCTTCTTCAGAGATAATGCAGCGCTCGATTTCGCCTGACAGCAGTGTGAGCGGTTCCAGTGCTTCAAAATAGTTGTCCAGACAGTCTGCCAATTCCTCCTGCGTATCGTGCCTGCCGTAAGATTTGATTCGTGCAGTATTAAGGAGAAGACGGCAGATGCGGAGAAGTTCTCCACTTCCCAATGCGCCGCCGATCTCCAGACGTTTCATAGATTCTTCTACAGGGGAGGCATCGCCGAAAGAAGGGCGTCCCTTCTTGACAATGCGGGTAAACGCGGCGGCGGTCTGTTCCTGCCATGTATTGATCTTTTCTATATCTGTCATTGGTTTCAGGCGCCGACAAAGCTGTCTGCCGCGAAAAGAAGAGGCCTGTTCTTCCAATAAAGCTGTGATCTTATCATATTCTAGTTTCAGTAATGTTTTTTGGTTCATGTCGGTATATCTGCCTTTCTTTGTCAAAGGGGAGGTCGTAGTCCTGTTTGTTTTACTGCTCTTATCTTATCATATCGTTATTGGGCAGGCAAATCTTTTCGCTTTGCATAGCGCGAACCGTGAGAAATGAAGTTGAACAATTGCGGGGAATCGGTTATACTATTGACTGAAGGAGACCGAGTCTATGCTGTACGATGAAGACCCGAAACAGAATCTTAAAGAAGGTTCTGAGAAAAAAGAGGGAGAACATTTTTCTTTTTTACAGGAAACGATCAAGCCACAGCCTCTAAGCAGGGAAAAAATCTTGAGCCAGTTAGCGCGTATTGCGATATATGGACTGATTTTTGGCGCTTTTGCCTGCTTTAGTTTTTTTGCGCTTAAACCGCTGGCGGGGAAATATTTTCAGGGAGATCCTAAAACAGTTACCATACCGGAGGACGAGGAAACGCAGGAAAATGGCGGAACAGAAAGTACGGCGGAACAGGATGGCGCCCCAGAGGAGCTTAATGCGTTCAGCTATAATGAGATCATGGAGAGTATGTATACGACAGCAGCAGAGGCATTTAAAAGCTGCGTCTCTGTGACGGCTTCTTCAGATACGGAAGATTGGGAAAGTGTATCCACAGGGATACGGACAAATGTTACCGGGGTGATTGCGGCAGATAACGGACAGGAGCTTTTGATCTTGGCAGATCACTCAATCTGTGCAGATGCACAGGGATGGAACGTGATTTTTGCGGATGGGAGCAACTATGCGGCAACGCTGAAAAAGCAGGATAAGAATAGTGGACTTGCCGTTTTCGGAGTATCCAGAGAAGAGATCACATCGGATACATGGACGGCAATAAAAGTAGCAGATTTGGGTAATTCTAATCTGGTCAAGCCGGGAGACGTTGTGATCGCGCTTGGAAATACATTTGGTTATGCGGACGGAACAGGATATGGGATCATCAGTTCCAATTCTTATAAAGAAGTATTTTCAGATGGCGAGTGCAGGATACTGGCGACAGACATTGCATGTGCAGAGAACGGAACAGGAATCTTATTTAACCAGGCCGGGCAGGTGATCGGTCTGATCTCGCCCCATATCTGGGCAGAGAGAAAGGGAACTACGGCAAATGCTTTTGCGGTTTCGGATTTAAAGGCAGCTATTGAGCTGCTTGTAAATGGAGAAAGTGTTCCTTATATCGGTATTTCCGGCACTGCGGTGACAAATGAAATAGCGAAGCAACAGTCTATGCCTACCGGGATGTATGTTGTAGGGGTAGATGTAGATTCGCCTGCTATGGAGGCGGGAATTCAGAATGGAGATATTATCCAGGATGTAAATGGTACGGCTATCATGAATACTTCCACATATCAAAAGGCGGTTCTGGAATGTAAGACCGGAGAAAATGTGAAATTGAAAGGTAGCCGGCTTGGAGCAGGCGGCTATGTGGATATTGAGTTTACTGTGACGATAGGAAGTCAGGAATGATATGTGTGATAGAACGTCGGGAAAATGGCGGGAAGCAGATATAAAAACAGCATAATGAAGAGTATAGACAGAAAGAGGATATGAAAAGAATATGAGATATATAGATGGATTATGTGAGGGAGAAACAATCAGAAATATTTATCTGTGCAAAGGGAAACGTTCTGCTGAGACGAGAAATGGGAAACCATATGATAATCTGCTTTTGCAGGATAAAACAGGAACATTGGACGGGAAAGTTTGGGATCCGAATTCACAGGGAATAGCGGATTATGATGAGAAAGACTTCATTGAGGTGTATGGAGATATCATTAATTATAATGGAAATCTTCAGATGAATATCAAACAGATCAGAAAAGCAGAAAAGGGCGAATACGATCCTGCCGATTACATGCCAACGACAGAGAAGAGTGTGGATAGAATGTATGAGGAACTTCTGGCGTATATCCGTCAAATTTCCAATACGTATTTAAAGCAAGTATTGGAATATTATTTTGTCCATGATCAGGTGTTTATAAAGGCTTTTAAAGGACATTCTGCGGCAAAGACTGTACACCATGGATTTGCGGGCGGACTTTTAGAGCATACAGTAAGTGTACTTCATCTTTGTGAGTATTTTGCAGGGGCATACTCTATTTTAAACAGAGATCTGCTGTATACGGCGGCAATCTGCCATGATATAGGGAAAACGAGAGAGTTGTCGGAATTTCCAGATAATGATTATACAGATGAAGGACAGTTGATCGGACACATTGTGATTGGAATTGAAATGCTGGATGAAGCAATCCGTTCGATTGAAAATTTTCCCACAAGACTTGCTAATGAACTGAAACACTGCGTGATCGCACATCATGGAGAGTTAGAATATGGTTCTCCGAAAAAACCGGCGTTGGCAGAAGCGCTTGCATTGAACTTGGCAGATAATGCGGACGCAAAATTACAGACATTGACAGAAATATTCAAAGGGAAAACGGGGACAGACTGGCTGGGATATAATCGTTTGTTTGAATCCAATTTGAGAAGGACATCCATATGATCCTCATTGCAGAAATATAGGAACTATTTGCGGCAGAAAATCTATGCGATCATGCTGCTATTTAAATCTATTTTTGGAGAAAAGAAATATGCAGAAAAATGAAATTGTGAGAGTCACAATTGAAGATATTGGAATGAATGGAGAAGGTATAGGCAGAGTAAATGGCTATACCTTATTTATTAAGGACACAATTATCGGCGACGAGGTGGAGGCGAAGATCATGAAAGCAAAGAAGTCCTATGGCTATGCCAGGCTTCTTAAGATCTTGACTCCGTCTGCGGACAGGATTCCGCCATACTGTACATTTGCCAGAAAATGCGGTGGATGTCAGATCCAGGAGATGAATTATAAGAGTCAGCTGGTCTATAAGGAACGGAAGGTAAAGGGGAATTTGGAGCGGATAGGCGGTTTTGCAAAAGACATGCTCGATCAAGTGATGGAACCCATTGTGGGGATGGAACCGCCGGCAGATGCCAATGCAGGGGAAAAAGGAGAGAGCGGAAAGGCTCCCGGTTTGGCGTTTGGATACCGGAATAAAGCGCAGTTTCCGTTTGGTACGGATAGGGAGGGGAATCCGATCACAGGGTTCTATGCCGGGAGAACCCATGATATCATCTCTAATACAGACTGTGCACTTGGGGTTCCGCAGAATCAGGTTATCTTAGAAATACTCCTTTCTTTCATGAAGAAGTATAAAATAGCGTCCTATGATGAAAAGACGGGGCGGGGACTGATCCGCCACGTATTGATCCGGTATGGATTTAAAACAGAAGAACTGATGGTCTGTCTCGTGATAAATGGCAGCAGCCTGCCTCATGCAGGTGCTTTAATAGAACGGTTAAGTACGATAAAGAACATGACAAGTATTACGATCAGCCCAAATACAAGAAGAACCAATGTGATCATGGGAGATACGTATGAGGTACTCTGGGGACAAGATCATATTACAGATTATATAGGCAATATTAAATTTGCGATCTCGCCGCTTTCTTTTTATCAGGTCAACCCGGTACAGACAGAAAAATTGTATGGATTGGCTCTTGCATATGCAACACTGACTGGTACAGAGACGGTGTGGGATCTATACTGTGGGATTGGGACCATTTCCCTTTTCTTGGCACAAAAGGCGAAACAGGTCTATGGTGTAGAGATCATTCCACAGGCAATTGAAGACGCAAGAAAAAATGCAGAGCGCAATGGTATAGAAAATGCGCAGTTTTATGTGGGAAAGGCAGAAGAAGTACTTCCTGCATACTATATGCAGTATGAAAAGGAACATCCGGGAGAAAAAGCAAGCGCAGATGTCATCGTGGTAGATCCTCCCAGAAAGGGCTGCGACACAGTGCTGCTGGAGACGATTGTTAAGATGCAGCCGGAGAAAATCGTGTATGTGAGCTGTGATTCTGCTACATTAGCCAGAGATCTGAAGTATCTGTGCGAGAATGGATATGAACTGAGAAAAGGACGGGCTGTGGACATGTTTCCACATACAGTGCATGTGGAGACGGTTGTAATGCTTTCCCACAAAAAACCTGACAGTGTAATCAATGTAAAAGTCGAGTTTGGTGAGGGCGAGGGCAAAGTACCGCTTGATAATATTGCTAAAAGAGCAGAAGCGTATAAGCCAAAAGAGAGAGTTACCTACAAAATGATAAAGGAGTACATAGAAGCGAAATATGGCTTCAAGGTACATACCGCATATATTGCGGAGGTAAAAAGGGATTTAGGCTTGCCGATGTATGATGCCCCAAATGCGGTGGAAGAACTGAAACAGCCGAGGAAACATCCGACGGCAGAGAAAGTGGAAGCGATAAAGGACGCTTTGAAGCATTTTGAGGTGATTTAATAGTCATAAGCGTATCATTAGAAATAGTGGTACGCTTATTTTTATACTCCTATTACACATTTGAGTACCCTGACCGTTTTTCTATATAATGAAATCAAGAACGGAGGTGCTGACAATGAGAGAAACAAAATACCACGCATATCTGGATAGTGAGGAAAGAACAATTCTTTTACATAGCCTTGTGGAATTGAAAAATCAACTTATTCAGCAAGGCAGATATACAGACTGTGTTGACGAGCTGATTGTCAAAGTCATAAACGCCCCTGTGAAGAAACTAAAAGTATTGGTGTAGGAGGTTGTGATGTATGACAAAGATTTTGCCGAGCTTGTGAAAATTGCAGCGGAGAAATTAAAAGAAGATACCGTTTATAAAATGCTCATACACAGCGAGGATTATCAAAAAGAAAGCGACGAAAGGGATAAGGCGGAACGAAACTATGAAAATCTTGATTTGACAATGGAACAGAGAAAGGTCTGTGATGTTTTTTTAGATTATAGAGATAGGCAGAGCTTGGAATACTCTGATTATTCCTATTTGGCAGGCTTATATGATGCGTTCCGTATCATGGCGGTCATTTTCCCCGACAGGTGGGATATGGAGCAGATACAGAAAGCCTTATCCTTAATTAAAAATTGAATATAGAAATAGATACATAGCCGATTGGTGTGACAGCCAGTCGGCTTTTTTGCGTTCACCGCAACATTTAGAGCGAAGTACATAGCCGTCTTTGACAAAGCGGCTAAATAATAGGTAATTGCGAAACAAGTCCGCAATCCTGATTAAAAACAGGCAAAGGATCCTGTCATGCAGGATTCTTGAGATAGGAAGTGAAAATCGTTCATTTCTTGGCACAACAAATAAACCTCATGGGCTTATGAAGTTGGTAAGTCCTATGCTATGAGTGGTTTTAAACTTCGTATATATTGATGCTGGTGAATTTTATCAGCAACCATGACAGTTATTAACTGAGAAATTCCTGCAAGCAACAAATCTGCATGTAGTGTTTTCTCATTTTGGGTTTTACGACCGGCAATACAGAAACTGTCTTTAAAATGGTTGATTGATTTTTCAACGTTTACACGGATTTTGTAGGTCTCATCCCATTCTACGGAACCACGTTCCACACCGGGATAGGCACGCAGATTCTTTTCGGGGTAAATGTAAATCATTCTTCCACAGGAAGATGTGGTACAGGGGTTCTCACAGTGGCAGACACGGCGTTTCGTTTTGGTTTCGCGGTTGTATTCCCATTTCATTTTAGGGCATACAAACTTCATGCTGGGAAGTTTGCTTCTCAGATGAGATTTACTCCCTTCCCGTTTCATTGGAAGTGTGGAATCATGCGGACAGCAAGGAACACCATTTTCGTTGAAGGTGTAGCCATGTTCTTCCATTGATAGTTTTGTCCGGAGTGGAATCAATGCTTTTTCAAAGCCAAGATCATCCAAAAGGGCTTTGTAGATTTCAATGGTATCAAAAGCGGCATCGCCTAGAAAAGTTTTAGGGTTGATCAAAGGATGCTTCTGAAAGAAATCAATCAAAACAGGGAGCAGCGCCTTAGAGTCCGCAAGTGATTTATCTTCATCTGGCGAATCGGATTTCTTTTCAACAATGATATCAGGATGAGCATTTAGGAAATCTTTATTGTAGAAGGTAATATCGCGAACAATACCAAGACCATTCGTGACAATACCAAACTTATAGGCATAGCAGAAATGTCCGTTGATATACATCTGTTGGATAGCCGGGTTAGCAGCAGCGTGTGTGGGCATTGAGCCGTAAGCAGCTTTGTAAGGATCAAAGTTGTGAGCCTTTGCAAAGGCCTTTAACTGTTTTATGATACGGTTCGCGTATTTCGGATTATTTTCTGTCACCCATGCCTCAATTCCAGAAGTATCAAAGATGCTCATGGAAGCAAGGTTAGAATCAATACGTTGGCAGATCGGTTCAGTGATATCAACTAAGTGATCAAACATCGATTGTAAGTCCATAAGAAAGTCCTGTTTAAAACGGGTGAATTTTGAGGCATCAGGAACAACACGGAAGCCACAAAAATCCCGTAGTTCCTGAGAATATTTTAAAAATATGATCAGAAGAGTATCGGTCGGGATTGAGAAAATGCGCTGAATAAGGAGAGCCTTGATTATAGGATAAAGCTGATGCTTGCGAGGTCTTCCTGTAGAAGCGTGAAAATGAGTAACAAAAGAAACAGGAACAATTTCATCAAGATTAATGGTTTGGTCAAGTAGAGAAAGAAACTGATATTTGTCATTATCGAATTTATTTTGGCAATTTTCAAAAACTTCTGCCAAAGTGAGCTGCTTATATGTTATCATATAGGTACATCTCCTTTCGGGTGGTTGGTTTATAGTTTCTAGGCAACTCTATTTTACCACAATCCGTTGAGGAGATGTTTTGTTTTATAAAAGTTAAAATGCCGTATTTATGCGGCTTGTGGCGTTTCGCAAACGCCTATAGGCTAAATAAAAGCGAAAGGAGGACGCTATATGTCAAATTGCAAAGTGATTGCTCTGACCAATCAGAAAGGCGGTGTGGGTAAGACCACCACAGCCGTCAATCTGGGCGTGTGTCTATCAAATCAGGGGAAGAAAGTCCTGCTTGTGGATGCAGACGCACAGGCGAATCTTACAATGTCGCTTGGCTATCCACGACCAGACGATTTGCCCATATCCCTTGCGACGATTATGCAGGACATCATCGACGATAAACCCTTTGATGTTCAGAAAGGTATCCTGCATCACAGCGAGGGTGTTGATCTGTTACCCTCAAATATTGAGTTATCAGGTCTGGAAGTAAGACTTATCAATGCGATCAGCCGTGAGCGTGTTCTGACGACCTGTATTAACGAAGTCAAAAAGAATTACGACTATGTGCTTATTGATTGTATGCCGAGCTTGGGGATGCTGACAATGATAAGACGCGCCAATCTCCACAGTGGGCAGAATCGAAAAAAGCGTGTTTACAGTAGCAAGTATGCACTTTCCAGTATCGTGTACTGCTCCAAGTGTGGGGAGATTTACCGAAGAGTGGTCTGGAACAACAGGGGCGACAAATCGGTTGTGTGGCGTTGCTGCACAAGAATGGAGAACGGTCCCGGAGCCTGCGATGCCGATGCCATTCACGAATCCGAACTTCAAAGCCTTGTGATAAGAGCCATTAATAGGGTGCTTGCCAGAAAGGATACCATGAACGAAGCCTTGCAGAAAAATGTGGAAGCGGTTCTTACCGGAGCAGATGGCATTCCACTTGGTGAGATTGACAGCCGTTTGGAAGAACTGCAAAAGGAACTGCTCAAGGTGGCAAATACCAAGGGTAATTACGACAGCATCGCAGATGAGATTTACCGACTTCGTGAAGCAAGGCAGAATGCCCTGGTGGACAACGCCGAGCGTGAAGGTGTGAAGCAGCGAATCAGCGAAATGCAGCAGTTCCTTGCGGAGCAGACACAGGACATCACCGAATACGATGAGCAGTTGGTTCGCAGACTGATTGAGAAAATTACGGTCTACGAAGAAAAAGTCACGGTGGAGTTTAAATCCGGCACAAGCCTGGACATAAGAAGATAAAGGAATATTCCCTACAGTTGGCACCTTGCAGAAATGCAGAGTGTTTTCTGTTACAAAAAGTTCATAGGCAGTTTTTGCGGATGTATTGTAATTCTGAGAATTTTGCGATATAATAAGTTATCTGAAATGTGAAACAAGTTGCGGAGAGGTGGACGGTATGGTAAAAAACAATATTGAGTTAGATGTAAAAGTAAAGTGCATAGAGAACGGTACCACTCAAGCACAGATAGCGGAAGATATCCAGACCACCAAATCATATGTGAATCGTATCATCAAAAAGCAGGATAGTGTGGTTAACAACACTTTCATTAAAATGATGGAGGCTCTTGGGTACGATATTGAGTTGACCTATGTGAAGCGTGAAGTGTAAAACGTGAAATTCTGGTCTTGATGATTGGACTGTTAAAAAGAGAAAAATTTGATTTTTGCCAAGAGGTGAACGAAGTTATGTTAGAAGTAGTATTTAGTGATAGTGCCGCAGGAACTATGGCGGTTGCGATTGGACATAAGGGATATTTGGGCGGCGCTACCGGTGTAATTATCTCTAACAATGATGGTACGGTATCGCAAGAAGAAATCGAACAGTTTCAGCGTCAAGCAGAAGAACGAGAGCGTTCCGGCTGGGCGAATGCCGTTCCGTTTGAAGGTAACCGTAAGAACATTATCAATTTTCCGTTGGCTTTGTCGGTAGGCAATATTTCAGAGATAGGAATTGGTTTGGAGCGAGAGTCTGCATTATCTCTGCTGATGAGTATCCACCCCAGTATGGCTGCTGACGTTGTAGCCGAACTACTCGACACATCTCGTAAGAGTTATGCCACACTATTGGAACAGGTTCAAAACGGAGAGTCTATTCGTGTGTGGGTAGGACGAGAACCAGATGATGTGTGCAGTCTGTATTGGCTTATGGAGCAGTTACGACCTATCGGGTTTGAAAAGTTAGATGTGACCCTTGTAGAACTTCCATCGTGGGAAGAAAGGACTGACGGCTGCATTGTTCAGTATAACGGATGGGGCGAGGTTGAACCCTATCATTTAGGACGAATGGCATTGCAGGGAAAGAAACTGCCAACCAATTATCTTCGTAGTTTGGCAAACCATTGGAAAGAGCTTCAGCAGGAAAATTCTATCCTTCGAGCTGTTATAAATGGAAAATTGGTCAGCGTACCGGAAATTCTGTACGATACTTTTATTCTCCGTGAGTTGAATACTATGGAGGATGAATTTAAGGAAGGAGTTCTTGTTGGACGGGTTCTTGGAAAATACCAATTAGGAATAGGAGATGGGTGGATTGCCTTACGCATAGAAGAATTCATCAAAGACGGGCTTCTGATTCCAATCACAACTCCTGCAATAAATGCACCTATTTATCATCGCGTATTGAAGAAGATAAATAGATAGGCAACTTTCAGTTCTCGTTCGTGATTCTATATAAAAGTGTCACCACTGGTGACACAATCAAAATAACCGGAGGTGGTTGCGTTGGCAAAAAAGAAAAATGAAATAAGCATTCGTTCAAGTGCAGCAGAGTATCTTATCTATGTTGCTTCTGTCGGAGAACAGGAAGATAGCATTGAAATGCGCTACGAAGATGAAAATATATGGCTGACACAGAAAATGATGGCTACGCTTTATGATGTTGATGTGCGTACAATTAGTGACCACATCAAAAAGGTGTATTCAGATAGCGAGTTAGAAGAATCGGCAACTATCCGAAAATTTCGGATAGTTCAAACCGAGGGTTCTCGCCAGGTTCAGCGAGAAGTGAACCATTATAACCTGCAGATGATTATTGCTGTCGGTTTTAAGGTAAACAATGAACGTGCCGTACAATTCCGTAAGTGGGCAAACGGTATCGTAAAGGACTACACCATCAAAGGCTGGGTTATTGATGATGAGCGTCTGAAACGAGGTACTTATCTTACTGACAAGTATTTTGATGAACAGTTAGAACGCATCCGAGAAATCCGTGCGAGCGAAAGGAAGTTCTATCAGAAAATCACAGATATTTATGCCACTGCCATAGATTATGACAAAACCTCTGCAACAACGAAAAGGTTCTATGCAACCGTCCAGAACAAAATGCATTTTGCAGTTCACGGTCACACGGCTGCTGAATTGATTGTAGAGCGAGCCGACCACCAAAAGGAACATATGGGACTTACTACCTGGGCGGATGCTCCGGATGGCAAGATTAAGAAAAGTGATGTAACGATTGCAAAAAATTATCTGAGTGAAAATGAATTGCATCAATTGAACCGTATGGTAACAGCGTATTTGGATTTTGCTGAAAACATGACTTTAAGACGTATTCCTCTTACCATGGAGGATTGGGAAAAGAGACTCAACAGCTTTATTGAAATGTTTGATTATGGCATTTTGCAGGATGCCGGAAAGGTTTCTGCTGAAATTGCCAAACTCCACGCTGAAACGGAGTTTGAGAAATATCGTATTATTCAAGACAGATTGTTTATGTCAGACTATGACAAGTATCTGCTTGAGTTAGAAGAAAAAGCGAAGAAGTAGACAATTTTGCAGACATATTCCCACAAACGGCAAAACTGTGAAAAAGGCTGATGATATATTCCCGTAATCGGAAAAATATCAAAGAAATCCAGCGTATCCAGACGAGCCATGTGGAAAGTGTCGTGTTGCTTTCAAAACTTAAATCAAATAGGTTGAAGCATATCAATGTGGAATTAGAGATGGATGAACTTGATTTGACAGTGGTGGAGAGAAGCAGCCTATGAGGAAACTAAGTATTATAATCTGAAGCAAAGGGAATTGTATGTTAAGTGATATTATTGTGGAATGTATGGGGATATCGATGAGGAATTTTTTAAATACTCCGTATAAAGAACAGACTACCATAGAAATGTACGCGCCAGATGGTTTTGCGAACAAAGCGACTGGAATATGTCACTATTGTACGGTAGATACGCTTAAAGCAATTTTAAATAAGGAGTGTTTAAGGTTTAGTGATGTTCGATTTTTGAATGATTCAACAGAATTTGTAGAAATTTTGTTGTGGATAGAAAATGTGATTATGAATGGTTCATATAATGCTGATTTTCAGAAATTGATTCTTGAGAGTGATGCGATGAAAGAATTAAAAGAATATCAACAATCTTATATAGGGCATTCAAATATCACTCATCAATATGAAATAAAAACATACAGAACATATACATGTTCCTTTTCAACAGATATTGATGCACTTAGTATGTGGAATTATTATGCCCAATCTAGGGAAGGAGTAAACATAGTATTCAATCACTCATGGAATATATTTGCTGGTAGCAATAGTTCAGAAGTAAACAGCAGTGATGAATTAGAAAATAGTATTGCAATTCATAGAGGACTTGTTATCTATAAAAACAAAGATAAGAAAAAATGTATAATCGAATTACTTAATAGATTGCAAGAAGTATATAATAAAGCAAAGGATGATATTAAAAAATACCAAGGTTATATATTATTTGTCTTTAAAGAGGCGGTAAATAATATGAGCTGCTTTTTCAAAAATGAGTATTTTGAATGTGAAAATGAATATAGAATTGTATTAAGGATTCCAGAAGAATTACTGTTACAAAAGGAATGTCTCGGTGATATTGTAGAAAAAGGGCAATTTAAACGTGGTAATATATTGATACCCTATGTAGATTACAAATTTAGGAAAAGTAGTGTAAAACGAATTGTCACGAATCCTTACATTAAAGAAGAGAGTGATATATTTGAATTAGGAATTAAAGAATTATTGTGGATGAATCAAATGGAAGATATACATATTGTTCATTCTAATATTCCTGTTAGGAAATACAGTTAGAGGGAAAATGCAGCAGTTAAAGATTTTATGACAGTATATGAAGTCGTAATTCTTAATAAAAAGGAACGAGAGATACTTCATAGGCATTTTTGTTGTGCTTTTAAGTAAGTGAGACATGAAATATGAACTGTTTTCTGAAACCTTAAAAGAGAAAGTAAATGTTATTAAATCGTAATATGAAATGAAATTTTGAGAAAATATCAATAAATGGTTTGGAATGGTAGGATGGTGAAAAAATGGAGAGATTCGGAGACAACTTACATATGGTAGAGAACGAAATCCTCATCTATCAAACTGAAGATGGGCAGACGAAAATTGATGTTAAATTTCAAGATGAGACTGTTTGGCTTACACAGGCACAATTATGTGAGCTTTACCAAACCAGTAAATCTAATATCAGTGAGCATATTAAACATATCTTTGAAGAAGGTGAGTTAGAGGAAGCCGCAGTTGTTCGGAAATTCCGAACAACTGCGGCTGATGGGAAAAACTATAACACAATCCATTATAATCTTGATATGATTATTTCTCTTGGATATAGAGTAAAATCTAAAATTGCCACAAATTTCCGTCGATGGGCTACTGAACGATTAAAAGAGTACATGATAAAAGGCTTTACAATGGATGATGAACGATTGAAAAATCTGGGTGGCGGTAATTACTGGAAAGAGTTATTAGACCGTATTCGGGATATTCGTTCATCTGAAAAAGTGATGTACCGACAGGTACTTGACCTGTATGCAACAAGTGTTGATTATGACCCAAAGAGTAGTGAATCCATTGCGTTTTTTAAAATGGTACAAAATAAATTACACTATGCAGCACATGGGCACACGGCAGCAGAAGTTATATACGAGCGTGCGGACGCCAGTCAGCCTTTTATGGGATTAAAAAGTTTTTCTGGTGATTTTCCTGTATTGAAAGATATCAGTATTGCAAAAAATTATCTCAACGATGAAGAGCTAAAGATACAACTCATGTGGCTGGGATGGATATTGGATTTGGGGGAGCCTGGGAAGAACTGCAAAGGCTTATGCCCAATATGATTCTCACAGACCCCAATGCGGATATTACGAACGTGGTGGGTTGGATAGGGACTCTTAAAGATAGGTAGCTCTCTTATATTTTTGTCTGCCATACGCAGGATACGCTACTTGCAAGCAATCTCAATGATATGAGCAAGTACAACAATCTGAATCAAATCAAAAAAACAGACTTGCTTATGATAACATTATTGTTCAGCTATCAAAGGTAAATACCCGTTTCCAATATAAACGGATAAAAATAGGGGACGGCTTCTGAATTTGAAAACGATTGAAAGGCTTTCAATATTGTAGCCAATTCCTCCATAAGCGTCGCCTCTTTTCTTACCACATATAATTTGTATTCCCTTTCCGCCTATAGTATAATCCCGTCTTTGACAGTTAGAAGAGAAAAAAACGGCTACAAACCCAGTAAATATGGGAGGTGTAGCCGTTTCTTGTCTTGCATCGATATGTGCTATATTTCAGGTCTTTTTAAAATTTTTGTATTTTTAATGATTGTTCGCATAGAGGCTTTCGTAATGATCTCGTAATCCGTACGGAATCCAAAACTCTGATGCAGAGCATCTGTAAGTTCCGTGCGAGTATACGAAGGAATATAACTACTGGCAGCACTTAAAAAGGTCATATTCATGGCCCGCAGAGTTTGGATGATCTGGTCACAAGTGAATCTGTTCCCAATCTTTTTCTCTAAGAGCCGATAAATAATCAGGCTGATATAGCAAGTCATGAAATGGGCTTTGATCCGATCTTCTCGGCGGACAAATGCGGGACGGGAGCCGAGTTCATCTTTCATGATCCGGAAGTTTTCCTCTATTTCCCAACGCTGCTGATTAATCCGGATGATATCACCCACGTCTCCTTCCAGATTCGTCACTACTGCGTAGAACCCATCATACATTGCTTCTTTTTCTATCTGTTCCTGATCAAGTCCATACACTGTTTTTTCAGCAATCTCTCCATCTTTGGTAACAGTCGTACGTTTTACAAACCGCATAGGGTCATTTTGGTTTGTTCCTTTTCTCTTTTTTCCTGGTGAATCCAAGATCTTTTGTGCTCGTTCAATCTGACATTCCCGGAGCTTTCTCTGGTAAGCAGCATATTTCGGAGAATAGGTAACAATCAGTGTCTCATCCATATCTCCTGTTATAAGGGGATATTCCTTATAGTAAACGGAGTTATAGATTTCTTCATCTGTTTCATCCAGTGTACGAAGGTCGATGAACTTCTG
The DNA here is from genome assembly GCF_001487105.1 of Mediterraneibacter massiliensis. GTDB lineage: Bacteria > Bacillota > Clostridia > Lachnospirales > Lachnospiraceae > Mediterraneibacter > Mediterraneibacter massiliensis. The sequence goes on from NZ_LN913000.1 coordinate 129,709, forward strand.
TGCTCCTATCTTGCGGAACTGTGTGGGATTCATCGCTTCTTTTCGCTCTTCCGCCTTCATTTTTTTCAGGGAATGTGTGATTACATAAGCCCTGTGGTTGAAACTGTTGAAGCGGCGGTTGTTGTGAGAACCCAATCCACTGTCTGAACAGAAAATAAATTCGCTGCAGTTGAAATCCCGGATGATCTTTTGCTCTAACGGTTTTAAAGTGGTCTGCTCATTCTGGTTTCCGGGAAAAATATCGAAAGACAGAGGAATTCCATCCGCATCCATAAATAATCCCATGGTGACAATCGGATTTGGTCGGTGTTCTTTGCTTTTGCCGTATTTGCGTAGTTCATCTTCCTGCTCGATCTCGAAATAGAAGTTTGTGCAGTCATAGTACAGGATTTTTTTGTTCCGGGGATGGACAAAGTTGGAATTCCGGTATAACTCACTTTGTATAAAATCGGATTCTTCTGCAATAACAGAAAGGGCGCGGTAAACATCCTGCAAATGATACTTTGGTGGTTCCAGCAGAGTTTTGCAGTACTCATAGCTTTCACGTTTACTGGAAGGATGGAGAATGCGTGCATAGATCAGATCCGTAAAAACAGCGAGCAGGTCATACTGATACTTGTGACGACTTTTGATCGACCGACAGATCTTATCCAGCCGGAGCTCTGTAACCAGAGACTGGAGAAAGAGATATCCGGTATTAAAAAGGCGCTGTTCATTTTTTAGGATGCGAGCTCCTTGTGAAAAGTCCACTGATACTTTTCCATTTTTCAGATTATAAAGTTCGGTTTCTTTCTTTGCCTCGTTTCTGGCCCACGCCATCATCTTATCCTTATCATTGTCGAATTGTGCGAGGAGATCGTTCATCTTTCCCAATTTTTTATAGATATGGGAGGAAGTTTTTCCATTCTCTTTGCGGAAGGACTGATAAATATATACATCTTTGTTGTTTGCACTACCTGTGATATTTACGTACATAAAAAACCTCTTTTCTTTTTATTATATCACAACTAGCACAAACAAGCACTAATAAATTTAAAAAATTTGACAAAAAAAGTGCCTTTTTATAGGCATTGTAAGGTTTTTTTCTTTATTCAACTGTCAAACCCCCGTGAATTTGAAAACGATTGAAAGGCTTTCAATATTGTAGCCAATTCCTCCATAAGCGTCGCCTCTTTTCTTACCACATATAATTTGTATTCCCTTTCCGCCTATAGTATAATATCTTTATCATAATAGTGGCAAAAGGAGAGAAAAACGATGAACAAAATTGCAGAAGATATTATTTTTTTAAAAGACAATCTGGACAAAGGTGACCCGCAGTCTCTGGAGTCTATCAGAAAGAGAAATTGGGAAGAAGAGCGGAGTGCAAAAAATTATTGGGGGGGGTGCCGTACATCGCGGCACTGATTGTAGCCGTAATTTCTTTCTTTCCGGTGCGGAATTTTGCTGATGAAGTTCTTAGACTTTTGGACGGAACTATGTTGGCGCTGGCATTCGTGGGAATCGTATATGTATGCAATTACAGAAATCCGATCAGATACATTCTTTCTTCCATTTTGATTGTATGGGCGCTTGGTATCTACGATGCCTATCTGTGGTTTTATGATCCGATCGCGCCGAAGATTGCCGTCATAGCCGTCATAGCCGTTGTTATTGCGCTCATCGGCAACACGGTAAAGCGTAAAAAGAGGAAGACGCAGAAAAAACAAGTGCAAGTCAGAGAGGAAAAAGAGGACAAGCTGACCCAGAAGCTGCATCAGATGATGGAAATCGAATACCATCTGCATATAGCGCATTTAAATGATGCTATCGGGGAGAACGGCTGTTTTATGAAAGCGAAATCTCCGGAATATTATGCAGGCGGTATGAGCGCAGTCTGGGATATTGAGCGAAGAAGACGAAATGACAGAATTGCTTTTGTCAAGGCTTTCGACAGGGAACTTCAGTATCCGGCGGCACAGATTCCAGAAGAAAAAGAAGTCAACAGAGAAAAATTGTACGGAGATTTTCTTGTTTCCTCTGTTTTCGATGAGTCTGTCTGTAAGGCAGAACAGAAAGCCGGAATCCATTTGCGTCAGTTGCTTTTAAGTCGAGAAGAAACTTTGTACGTGAACAACGATAAGCGGGAAGCTTACCTTAAAATCCTTCGTAGCCTGCTTGCCGATATGCCGCAGCTAAAATTTAATGTAAACGCTGTTGCGGCTCTGGGTGAAAAGATTTTCGTCGGAGAATACATGTATGAGGAAAAGTACTGGCTGGAATTTCCGAATCTGAGAGCAGCAGCCTTGCCGGTTCTGCAGTCGCCGGCATTTAAAACGGTCGAGAGATTAAATCAAATCTATGAAGAAGAGTTGAAAGGTTTTAACGCTGACTTAAAGCGTACCTTAATCGGCGCAGATGGCGAGAGGGAAGTTGCAGAGACTCTCAACGATTTTGCTAAGCTTGCAGGTGCGGACAAAATGCGTGTTCTTGCCAATGTGCGCATGGAACCAGACGGAATGAGCTTGGAAAGTGATTTCATCGTGATTTGTCAGCACGGTGTGTTCGCGCTGGAAGTGAAGAATCTTGGCTCTACAGGATCCTATAATATTACCGTAGAAAAAGATGGTCTTTGGAAAAAGGTAATGAAAAATGGGCGCTGGAAGCAGATGCCGGATTCTATCAGCAGACAGAATGAAAGACATCTTATAGGCATTGAGCGGGTCATTAACACCAAGTTAAACAATTCGTCAGAACACTGGATTTCCGCTAAATCTTTAATCGTATTCGCCAACGCTGTGGTTGGAATCAGAAACTACTCCGATAATGTGATTATCCGAGATTCTGAAATCATGACAGAGATCCGAAAGCATCCAATCTGCTTAAATGAACAGCAGATTGCTGAAATTGCAGAGATTCTTCAGGCAGAGAGCCTGCCGGCAAAGAAGTACAAGATAGAAAACTGGATGACCAAACTGGTTCCGATTCATCTGGAGCTGGCACAGCGCACCCAGGAGTTGTACCCGTATCTGCAAGACTATATTGACATTATGACTGCTATCAATTATAAGATGAATCTGGGCGTATCTCTGCCCGATTATCAGGTAGCTGAGGAGAGTATTTCGCTTGCCGATGATGAGAGGGAATATCAAAAATCTGTAACAGAAATCGCAATGGAACAGAAAGCTGAAGAAGAGCGGAGGCAGGAAGCCATCCAGCGAGATCATGAAGCGGCGCAGCGCATAGAGGAAAGTCGTCGGGCACAGGCTGCGTATGATGATGAGATGAGTCCGGAGGAGCGCTACTTTAGCTTTGATGCCTATATGAAAGGCGAGACCCACAATATCTATTATCAGGACGGCAATAACAATAATAAGAAATAATCTATGATTGTAAAAGCCCAAGATTCTCAGCCTGAATCTTAAGCTTTTCCTAAATTGCCGGCAAAGTCCGGACGGAGGGTTAAAATACTATTGAGCTAGTTGTAATGCTAAAAAAGGAAGTAGAGCAGATCATGGAAGAAAGGTTACTAATCGTTGAAGATGACAAAAAATTAAATGAGGGAATACGTCTCGCCTTAAAGAATGATTCGTATATATTTTATCAGTGCAGAACCTTGCAGGAGGCGAGACAGATTCTAAATAAGGATAGTGTGACATTGATTTTATTAGATGTGAACCTGCCGGATGGAAACGGGATCGACTTTGTGAGAGAAATACGGAAAAACAGTCAAGTGCCGATCATCCTGCTTACTGTAAACAACATGGAAGTGGATATCGTAACAGGATTGGAAGCCGGAGCAAATGACTATATTACGAAGCCGTTTAGCTTGATGGTACTGCGCGCGCGAGTGGCTGTACAGCTGAGAAATAAAGAAATAATAAGTCAAGATCGTATAGTGTTGGATGCATTTGAATTTCATTTTGATAAAATGGAGTTTTTTAAAGATGGAGAGCCGATCGAGCTTAGCAAGACAGAACAAAAGTTGCTGCGAGTGCTGTGTGAAAACAGAGGAAAGATCTTGAAACGAGAATATCTGATCGATACAGTGTGGCAGGGAGATACAGAGTATGTGGATGATCATGCCTTGACAGTTGCGGTAAAACGGCTCAGAGATAAATTGGAAGAGGACGCGCAAATGCCTGCATATATCAAGACGGTCTACGGAATTGGTTATACATGGGCGGTGAAAGGATGACCGAAGAAATTTTATGTATTGTCGGAATGTTTGTCCTAATAGGAATCTTTTGGTACAGTGTTTTCTATCAGAGAGAAAAAAGGCTTTTGGATCGATTACAACAAATGCTGGATCATGCCATAGATGGAGAATTGGAATGTACAGAAATATCCGAAGAAAAATATTCCGTTCTTGAAAACAGCATGAAACAATATTTAGATACACATCTTTTGGAGAGGGAAAATCAGGAAGAACAAAAAGAAATTATACAGAGACTCATTTCCGATATTGCCCACCAGACACTGACACCTATTTCAAATTTGAAAATCTATGGGGAAATGCTCTCAGAGTCAAATGGAGAAAAGCAAGAGGAAATCTCTACCATTTTAGAGCAGACTGAAAAATTAGATTTTCTGATACGATCACTGGTGAAATTATCGCGAATGGAAAGCGGGATTATAGCAGTACATCCAAAAGCAGTGAGTACGAAACAGTTATTGGAGCTAATTTGGCGGGAGTTTGCAGCAAAAGCAAGGGAAAAGAATATTGGGTTGAAAATATGTGACACAGATTTGCATGTTGTCTGTGATCTGAAATGGACGGCAGAGGCATTGGGAAACATTGTGGACAATGCGATTAAATATACGCCAAATAACGGTATGGTTCAGATTAAAGTGGAGCAATATTCTTTCTTTGTCAGGATTGATGTGACTGACAATGGCATAGGGATAGAAAAGGAAGAGATACCAAAGATATTCGGACGGTTTTACCGGAGTTTGTCAGTGGCGGAACAGCCGGGAGTAGGAATCGGTCTGTTCCTCGCAAGAGAGATCATTCAAAACCAAAAGGGGTATGTGAAAGTAAAATCAGAGATAGGGAGGGGATCCACATTTTCTGTATTCCTTCCTGTATAAAGAACGTTAAGGTATACCCATCCGGGCATCCCGTAATACATGCCTTACAGGCGGACGTGCTGCGCACGGCAAGGTATACCCATCCGGGCATCCCGTAATACATGCCTTACAGGCGGACGTGCTGCGCACGGCAAGGTATACCCATCCGGGCATCCCGTAATACATGCCTTACAGGCGGACGTGCTGTGCACGGCAAGGTATACCCATCCGGGCATCCCGTAATACATGCCTTACAGGCGGGCGTGCTGCGCACGACAAGGTATCAGTATTGTGATATTTTGGAAACTAGTTGGAGACATTGTTATGTTATAGTCTGTATTGTAAAACGCAATACAGGCTTTTTATTTCATAGGAAACGTTGTTTTTATGTCATAAAAGTTTGTTGGGACTGCGCATTTTTATTAAACAGGGAGGAAGACATGTATATAGTAAAAGCAGTAAATCTACAAAAAATATACGGACAGGGAGAAACGGAAGTTCGAGCTCTTGATGGCGTGGATTTGGAAATAGAAAAGGGAGAATTCGCAGCGATTGTTGGAACATCGGGGAGCGGAAAGTCTACGCTGCTTCATATCATTGGCGGATTGGATATTCCGACATCCGGGCGGGTGATCGTCGATGGACAGGAGCTAAGTCATATGACAGATGAAGAACTTACCATTTTCCGGCGAAGGAATATCGGTTTTGTCTTTCAACAGTATAACTTGGTTCCGATGCTGAATGTGTGGGAGAACATTATTCTTTCTGTGAAACTGGATGGGAAAAAGATTGCAAAAAACTATGTGGATGAAATCATCGATATACTGGGAATTCAGTCGAAATTGGAAAATCTTCCAGGCGCTTTATCCGGCGGACAGCAGCAGAGAGTGGCGATTGCAAGGGCACTGGCGGCAAAACCTGCTATTTTGCTGGCAGATGAGCCGACCGGAAATCTGGATTCCAGAACCAGTCAGGATGTATTAGGACTTCTGAAAGTAACTAGCCGGCAGTTTCACCAGACGATCGTGATGATCACCCATAACGAGGAGATTGCCCAGATGGCAGATCGGATTTTACAGATCGAAGACGGAAAAATCGTTTCCGACAGCGGATTGATATAGCAGGAGGGCGATCATATGGTAAAAGTAGAGAATGAAGAGACGCTGCGGCTGCTGACAAAGCGTTTCATGAAAATAAATCGAGCCAGAAATATCATTGCGGTCATTGCAATTATGCTGACTTCACTTTTATTTACAAGTCTTTTTATGGGAAGTGCATCCATGATTCTTTCCAGAAGAGCAACGGAGATCAAGCAGTTTATGAATTCGGCGCATGCCAATGCACAGAATTTATCAGAAGAAGAAGCAAAGCGGCTGCAGCAGACAATAGAACAGAGTGAACAGGTAGAGAGATATGGAACGGGTATTTTCCTGGGCGCAGGGGTGGATGAGTGTTTTGGCTTTTCGGCAGAAGTCAGATATGCGGACAAAAATACGGCAGAAAGCTTTAATTGCCTGCCAACTACAGGGAGACTGCCGAAAGAAGAGAATGAAATTGCTCTCAGCAGTATTATATTGGAAGCGCTCGGTGTTGCACCAAAGATCGGTGAAGAAGTAACGATCACTTGGGAAGTGAATCCTACGCTTAAGAAATACCAGACAGATACCTTCAGGGTATGTGGTTTCTGGCAAGGGGATAAGGCGGTTTTAGGACAGATTATCTGGGTATCAGAAGCTTATGCACAAAAAGAACGCTATCCTGTGACGCAAAAAGAATTGGAAAACGGTATCTACAACGGCGGTAAGGAATATTGTGTCTGGTACAAGAACCTTTGGAATATAGAAAAAAAGACAGAAAGTCTGTCTAAGGCAGCTGGGTTTACGAAAGCGGGGACAGGAATGGAAGTGAATCCGGCATATAATCTTTTGGAGGAGGATTCCTTTTCGTTTTCTTCACTTATCGTAATGATTTTGCTCGTGATACTGGCGGGTTATCTGATCATTTATAATATCTTTAATATTTCTGTGAAAACAGACATTCGTGCCTATGGATTGCTGAAGAATGTAGGGACAACGGGAAAACAGCTGAAGAGAATTGTCCGCATGCAGGCGTGGCGGCTGTCGGCAGTCGGGATCCCGATCGGATTGTTTTGTGGGTATATTACAGGCGTCTGTATGGCTCCGTCGCTGACAGCAGATGCCGCGATCAGTGCAGAGGCAGAAAAGACGTCCCAGACAGTGATAGCAGCCAATCCATTGCTCTTTCTTGCCGCGGCGATCCTGACACTTTTGACGGTGTATCTCTCCAGTCTGCAGGCGTGCAAAATGGTGGAAAGAGTCTCCCCTGTTGAAGCTCTGCATTTGGCGGAAGGAGAGCAGACGCAGCGAAAAATAAAAAAGAATACTTCTGTATCCTGGTGGGGAATGGCAGTCCAAAATGTGTGCAGAAACTGGAAAAAGGGCTTTATCGTCATGCTTTCCATTGCTCTTTCTATGACAGTTGTAAACGGCATTGTCATGTTGGTACAAGGGTATGACTTTGATTCTTACAGAAAAGTATTCTTGGCATCCGACTTTCAGCTGGATCAGATGACCGGCAGTTTATCTAATACGAATTTTCATGGTATCACGCCGGAGATTAAAGAGATTTTGTATAAATGCCCCGGAAGTGAGAAAACAGGATATGTGTATTACTCCGAAGAAACACATACGATGGAACCGGAACTTCTGAAAACTTGGGAAACATTCGCAGATAAGTATGAAGAAAATTGGACCGATTATGAAAAGCAGATCTGGGAGGAGGCAAAAGTTTCTAATACAGTAAACGTACATTTTCTTGGAATCAGTGAGGCGGTGTTTGACAAATTGGAATGGAGAGGGGAAAAGTGCTCTTGGGATGCCTTCAAGAATGGTGACTGCGTGATCGTAGATTATGGGGATAAATATGCGGAACATCCGATTTCTTATTATCAGGCTGGGGATGTTTTTGAAATGGAGTACGCTAATGGCCAGAGTAAGGAGTATGAAGTCATCGGTGAAGCTTTGATGCCATATTCATTGGATTATCCATACGCTGATCTCATCTATATTACGGTATTGGTTCCGGAAGCGGAGTATATCGCCCGAACAGGAAATGAAGCGGCTATGTATGCTGCCATCGACGCAAAGAAAGGGGCGGATAAGCAGATAAAAGCATACATCGACGAAAATGTTTTGAAAGAAAATGATATGCTCCATGTTTTTTCGATATTGGATATGAAGGAGAGTTTTCAGCGGTTTGTCAGCAAATATTATATGATTGGCGGCTTCCTTGTAGCGATCTTAGCGTTTATCGGGATTATGAATTTCTTTAATACAACGGCGACTTCTGTTATAAGCAGGAAAAAAGAGCTGGCACTTTTGGAAGTCGTGGGAATGACGAAAAAACAGATCGCCAAAATGCTGATAGCGGAAGGGGGGATATATTTGGGAGGAGCATTTGTAATGGCGATCGTGTTGGTCGTGTTTGGAGCAGAGAAGATCTTAGCAAATACACTCGGTGCGGCATTTTTCTTCCGGATGCGTCTTACAATAACGCCATGCATTCTTATGCTCCCGATCTTAATGGGGATTGCCTATGTGATACCCAAGGTTCAGTTTAAAAAGATGAGCCGAGAAAGTATTGTTGACAGAATCCGCAAAGAATAGGCGCAGGCAAACTAGATCAAGTAAGATCAGAAGGGGATAACTTCCGGTATTTCAGAGGAGTTTCTCCTTCTCTTTTTTTAAACATCTGGATAAAGTGCGCCGTGTCAGAAAAACCGACCTGAGAGGAAATCGCCTCAATACTGTTGTTTGTTGTTTTGAGAAGACGTTTGGCTTCATTGATCCTTAATTGGATCAAGTATTCTTTTGGAGAGGAACCGGTATATTTGCGGAATTCTCTTGTCAAGTGCGTGCTGCTGATACCGAACTGTCTGGTCAATTGGCCGATCGTAATAAAATCAGATAAAGAGGACTTCATAAAGAGTATGATCTCTTCGATCACAGAAGGCTGTCCGGAATATGTCGGGGAGGAATCTGAGCCGACGAGAAGATCTGTCAACAAGATGTTGAACAGGCAGGATAATTTATATTCTGCGTAAGGCGTAAGCTTCTGTGTGATCTTCAGGATTTCGTACTGCATCATTTCAAAATTAGGACAGGAGGTGTCAGAGAATTTGACACTTCCTTTTTCTAAATATTTTTTGAATAGATGAGAAACCGGATTCCCGTGGAAATGCAGTACAGTACTTTTCCAATAGGTACTGTTGGTACGGTAATAGTGATGTTTATGGCAGTCGATAAAAAAGCCGTCCCCTTTTTTTAAAATATAGCTTTTCCCATTATATTCAAGGTATCCTTCTCCTTCCAGTGTATATCGGAGCTCATAAGCATGCAGACCGGAACGGTCGGTGTAATAAGAGGCGTCTTCTGTCAGGATGAGGAATGCAATCGGATAGATTAAATTGGCGCGAGCATTGCTGCTGATGATGAAATCAGATAACACCTGCGTTGTTCCTGATATGTGAAAGTGATCTGTCTGAAATTCTTTTAGCAGTGCCAGTCTGTCGGATGTCAGATGGTTGGAATTGCGGGCGTAGTAATCCTGGCGGTTTTTTTCGGATACAGATCCTTGTATGGTGATAAGCGGAAGTGACTGATAATTCATAATAGGCTCCTTTTAAATGGGTGAAAAATTATATTTTATGGGCTTTTACTCTATATCAATATAAAAAATATCCGGATATAATTAGAATATATCATATAAATTGGCCAAGAAAAAGATATGGGTAATAAATTATGCTATAAAGTACAAGGAGATAATTATGGGAAAAGAAGAAAAAGTAAAGGTCAGTCAGGGTGCGGCATTTGGAGCCGGAGCCATACCAAATATTTTGGCGAGTACGATTTTAGGGACATTTTTGACGATTTATCTGACAGATATCGCAGGACTGCCTGCTGCGCTGATAGGTACTGTGATCTTGCTTTTGCGTATTACGGATGGGATCAGTGATTTTATCATGGGATATGTGATCGACCACACAAAGAGCAGGTGGGGAAAGGCAAGACCCTGGCTTTTAGTAGGCGCTCTGGGTGTAGCGGTTTTGTTGGTTCTGCTCTTTCAGGTTCCGCAAAATATGTCTATGGGTGCCAAAATCGTCTACTTTGTGATCGCATATTTTAGTCTGATGACAGTATTTGTTACAATAAGCGGCGTTTCAATGGCGACGATGCTTCCGTTGGTAGAAAGCAACAGAAAAAAGCGAAATATCCTGGGTGCTGCGGAGATGGCGGGAACGATGATCGGCGGTATCCTGGCAACGACCGTTACCTCCGTATTGTTGAAACAATTTGGCTATACGCAAGAAGGCTACCGGAATACCATGCTTGTCTATGCAGCGGTGATCCTGCTCACAGGAGGATACAGTTTCTGGAAATTAAAGGAGCGGACAGAAAATAAAGACAGCTGTGAAGAAGAAGATAAACCGCAGGCTAAAATGTCTGTAAAAGACGCATTTGTGGGATTAAGTAAAAATAAATATTTCTTTTTTGCCACAGGCGCAGGGCTGCTGGTAAATTTGCGAAATGGTATCATCAGTGGGATTGGGATTTATTTTTGCAGGGATGTATTGGGGGATATCGATGTATTTACCTTTATGACATTGGTTATGCTGCTTCCGGTAATACTTGCGCTTCCGATAGCCGTTTCTTTATGCAATAAATATGGAAAATATAAGACGTTATGTGTGGGAAGTTGTTTTACGGTAGTGGGTTCTGTCGTAGTACTAGTGAGTGTATATTTCCCCAGACCAAGCGCAGCGCTGCTTCTGGTCGGAATGGGAATATGCGGAGTTGCGGGTTCTGCATTTTCTGCATGTTTTCAATCGCTTTTGGCGGAAGTATGTGATTATGGAGAATGGAAGACGGGTATGAAGATGGAAGGCATCATTTTCAGTTCTACCAGTATAGGAAATAAAGCCGGAGCCGGACTGGGGGCGGCGATTTTAGGATGGCTGCTCGCGTTTGCGGCGTATGACGGGCAGCTTGTGGCGCAGAGCGCTCATACGATCGCGGTGGAAAAAGCGGCAATGGCATTTTCGCCGCTTGTGTGCAATCTGCTTATTTTATTGTGTCTGAGTCTGTGCAATCTGGATAAGATCATGCCGGAAATTCAGAAGACATTGCGAAAGGAAAAGAATGACAGATCATGAAAATATGGAAAGAAAAGTTTATAGAGCCGGAATTAGACATCTGTACAGAGGAGGAACAGCCTGCCTCCTATATCAGAAAGGTTTTTGTGATTGAAAAACCGGTTAAACAGGCACAGTTGGAGATAACGGCATTAGGAGTATATAAAGGATATCTCAATGGAAAAGAATTAGATGAGCAGATGCTGCTGCCGGGATATACGGATTATAAATACAGAGTCCAATATCAGAAATATATTGTGACGGATAAGCTTCAGAGAGGAGAAAATGTACTGGCGGCAGCAGTCGGCGATGGATGGTACCGGGGCTGCCTTGGGATAGGCAGCAAGCGAAACAATTATGGGACAAAACTGCAGTTTTTTTGTCATCTTGCTATTGTGTATGAAGACGAGACTAAAGAAGAGATATATTCGGATGAAAGTTTTCGCGCTACGCAGACGGGTCCTATCCGGGAAAATAATATAAAAACAATCGAGCGGTATGATGCAACGAAAGAATTAGACGGATGGGATCGCCCCGGATATGACGACAGCAGATGGCACGGTGTCAAAAAGAGCTCTTATCATGGAAATCTGGAAGAAGCACATGGGGAAAAGATATTGCCCCATGAACGGTTTACACCGCAGGTCTTGCATACGCCGGATGGAAGTACAGTGTTGGATTTCGGACAAAATATGGCGGGATATGTACAATTTACAGTTTCCGGAAAGGCAGGACATACAGTCTGTCTGACGATGGGAGAGGTGTTGGATAAAAACGGCAACTTTACTATGGAGAATCTGGCCGCGGAAGGGGCGTCGCTTATCAGCGGGGAAGTAGGACAGCGCTTGGAATATATTTTAAAAGACGGGCGACAGGTTTACCGCCCCTTTTCTTTGATCAGCGGCTTTCGGTATGTGCGTCTGGAAAACTGGCCTGAAGAGATTAGAAGGGAAAATTTTCAGGCGAGAGCCGTGTATTCAGATCTTCCGTTTGTCGGAGATTTTTCCTGTTCTAACGAGTGTATCAATCAACTAGTCAAAAATGTACGTTGGAGTCAGAAATCGAATTTTGTAGATATACCGACAGATTGTCCCACACGGGAGAGAAGCGGATGGACTGCAGATATTTCGGTGTTTGGAGAAACAGCCTGCTATCTGTCAGACACGAGAAAATTCCTGAAAAAATGGCTGGTGGATTATCAGCTGGAACAGGGAGAAGATGGGAATCTGCCCTATGTGGTACCGGAAGGCGGAAAGCCGGGCAGGCAAAGAGGATGCATGGGATGGTCGAATGCCGTTTCAAATCTGGCATGGATCTTATATCGCTTTTACGGAGATCAGCAGATTCTGGAAGAGGTCTATGATACAGTAAAGCGATTTGTGGAGTTTAACATAAAAAGAGCATCTGAAACAAATCCATTTTTCTTCTTCAAGAGAGGGAGACATCGGAAATATATCATTGAAACAGGATTTCATTACGGAGAGTGGCTGGAGCCGGGAACGGCTATGTATAAAGACTTTTTCAAAGATTTGCTGTTCCCGGATACAGAAGTTACGACGGCGTGGTTTTACGAGACGGTAAAACAGCTGGCAGACATGGCAGAGCTGCTGGATAAAAAAGAAGATTTAGAGAAGTATCATAATTTACAGAAAGAGATACAAGAAGCATATCAGAAAGAATTTTTGAAAAAGGGGACGATTCGTTCCAAGAGACAGTGCAGATATGTACGTCCGATAGCGATGGGACTGCTGACAGATAAACAAAAAGAAGAAGCACTGATAAAGCTGAATGAAATGTGTGTGCAGAATCAGTACAGAATCGGAACCGGCTTTTTGACAACCTATCAGATTTTGTCTGTTCTGGCTGATGGAGGATATGTCGAAACGGCATATAGAATGTTGGAAAACACTAAACAACCCGGATGGCTGTTTGCGGTAACAAAAGGAGCGACAACGACATGGGAGAATTGGTATGGAATCACAGAGGACGGAAGTTCGATAGATTCTCATAACCACTATGCACCCGGCGCAGTTGTGGCTTGGCTGTTTTCGCGCTGCGCAGGGATTGTGCCAATAGAACCGGGGTTTAGGAGCATACGGATCAGACCGCTGCCTGGCGGCAGTCTGACATTTGCCCGGGCGAAGTATCAGAGTGTAAGAGGGGAGATCCTATCATCATGGGAAAAAGACGAAAAAGAATTCCATTTGCATGTAGAAATCCCGGAAAAAGTAAAAGCTGAAATTATTTTGCCAAATGGCGAGGAAAAGCATGTTATTGGAGGAATACATGATTTTATATGCTTGCACAAACAAAGAGGTGATGAAAGGAATGCCGCATGTTAAAAATAGCAGAACTTCAAATACAGCACCAATGCGTCCGTTCACAGATTATCGAGTTTGTGTTACGGAGACAGGAAGAAGAGGCGAATAGGTATTTGGCTGTTAGTAAAGTATAAATACAAATTACAATACCGGAACATGGCAAAACAGAAAAAACAGAGATTTGAACGAGAAAAGTCGCAATATTGACGAAAGACGGACTCAAAGCTATAATGAACATGTGTAATCCAGATCGTGCCATGGAGGTGGAATATGGGAGAAAAAAATAGTACATGGTTAACGCCGGTTCCGAAACAATCCTTATCGAAAATGGTCGTTGAAAAAATTAAAGAAGCACTTATTAATGGGGACATTAAGCCTGGAGATTTTCTGCCTTCTGAGACAGAATTGGCTGAATCTTTGGGAGTGGGAAAGTCAAGTGTGCGTGAGGCAATCAAGATGCTTGAGGCATTAGGCGTTGTGCAGATTTGTAAAGGAAATGGAAGCCGTGTCAGAACTTGTGTACATGCGTCTATGCTGAATCCTTTGATTTTTCAGCTGATATTGAATAGTAATGAAGAACGTCAGGCACAATTGGTAGAATTTAGAAAGATGATTGAGATTTCAGCAAGCTTGTTGGCAATTGATAATGCCACAGAAGAGGATATTGCAAAATTACGAGAAATACACGAACAGTTTAAGTCGGATTTTAATCGTGGAAAAGCAACGGTGGATAAAGATATGAAATTTCATAATGTAATTTATGAGAGCACACACAATCCATTTGTAGTGAGTATTGGCGTCTGCATTATGGAGCTGTTCCATCCGTCTCTTGTGATTGCAAATCGAGATTATTCGAAAATTGTTACCGATAATCATGAACAGATTTTGGCTGCACTGGAACAACGCGATAAAAAAGCAATGGAGACGGCAATACGTGATGCATTGGACGCATGGAGCAGTCTGGCGTTGACGGCTACATTAAGCAAGTAGTGTAAAGCAAAATATTTCTTGTAAATCATGAAAAAGATTCTTAGGTCAAAAATAAGAGACTAGGAATCTTTTTTTGTTTGTGCAAAATGTATAAAAAAATCTATATATATTGGGGAAATAGTTGAAATACAACAAAAACATTGACTTCATATATGCCTGGTGGTATTATGACATCAGATAGCAGTCATCAGATGACTAGCGGCATAACAAAAAGAAAAGGAGAAGGAACTATGGCTAATATTTATTATGACGAGGATGCAGATCTGGGATTAGTAGTTGACAAAACAGTTGCAATTATTGGGTACGGAAATCAGGGACGCAGCCAGGCGTTAAACATGAGGGATTCAGGTGTAAAGAATGTGATAGTAGGAAGTCGGCATGATGAATCTTATGATCAGGCAAATGCAGATGGTTTTATGGTGTATTCTATTGCAGAAGCAACTAAAAGAGCAGACATTATTTTCTTGCTATTACCTGATGAGGTTGCACCGGAAATTTATGAAGAACAGATAGCGCCGAACCTGGAGCCGGGAAATGTTTTGAATTTCGCATCAGGGTATAATATTACATTTCATCGTATCAAACCTGCAGAAGGCTTAGATGTTGTTATGGCAGCGCCCCGTATGATCGGAAAAGGTGTTCGTGAATTATATGAAAGCGGCGAAGGATCACCGGCATTCGTTGCAGTTCATCAGGATGCATCCGGAAAGGCTTTGGAATATGGAAAAGCTCTTTGTAAAGCGATCGGAGCAACAAGAAAAGGTGCGATAGAAGTGACATTTGACGATGAGACATGTTTGGATCTTATGGCAGAGCAGGGAACGTGGCCGATTATTTACAATGTATTTGTCGAGGCATTCAAATTACAGGTAGAGATGGGACATCCGGAAGAAGCAGTACTTATGGAAATGTATCTGTCAAAAGAGCCGGCAGTTATGATGGAAAAAGCAGCAGAGGTAGGCTTCTTCCGCCAGCTTCCATTCCATTCACATACCAGCCAATATGGACAGCTGGTCGGATTCCAGGATGTTGACACAACAGAGATCAGAAAATTCTTAAAAAATCGCTATGACAGAATTAAAGGCGGAGAATTTGCAGAAGAATGGGATAGAGAACAGCATGATAATCATCTCTCAACACTAAATAAGTTGGAAGAAGATGCTTTTAACTGTGAATTTACAAAGGCAGAAGATCGGCTGAAAGCAAGATTAAAATAATGGTTGAGAGATATTTGGTTATATGATAATAACAGAGGAGGGTTTCTTATGGATGTGAAGATTTTTTTATGGTTGGCAATATCGATTGCGATTATATTATTTACAATTTTAAAACTGAAATTAAACCCTGCGATTTCGCTAGTTCTTGGAAGTCTTTTTATGGGAATTGCATCTGGACTTGGAACAACAGAAACCATTACAACAGTAGGATCTGGATTCGGAAATTTGATGACAGGAATTGGCCTCTCCGTAGGTTTTGGAGTAATCCTTGGGCAGCTGCTTTCTGATTCCGGCGGAGCAAAGGTGATCGCAACAACAATGATTTCAAAGACATCTGAAAAATACGCATTATATGCGCTTGGAGTTACGGCATTTTTGTTATCGATTCCAGTATTTTATGACGTGACTTTCGTAATCTTGATTCCACTTGCGATTGCAGTCGGAAGACAGATCCGGAAACCGCTGCCGTACACCGTTGGTGCGATGGTTATCGGAGCCGGAGCAGCGCATACACTGGTACCGCCAACACCGAATCCGTTGGCGGCAGCAGAGATCCTACATTTTGATCTTGGAATTATGGTGATAGTGGGAACAGTACTTGGCTTAGTTTCAGCATTGATCGCGATGAAGATATTGTTTACTCTTTTTGATAAAGGTTTCTGGAAAGCGCAGAAAGACGAGACTGGCGTTGAAGTATACGAAGAACGAAAGAGTGCGGAAACAACAGGCGAACTGTCTTTCTTTATGGCATTGCTTCCAGTTATTCTACCGGTTATCTTAATTCTGATCGGAACGGTTATGGGAGCTTTGGGAGAAGTCCCGTCAATCATTACATTTTTGAGCAATAAGAACATGGCGCTTCTTCTTGGAGCATTAAGTGCATATCTTGTTGCGGCAAAAACAATGAATAAAGATGAAAGAGAGAAATCGTCTACAGAAGCATTAAAAAGTTGTGGTATAGTATTGTTGATCACGGGAGCCGGCGGATCGTTTGGGGCAGTGATCAGCGCGACAGGTTTAGCTGACATGCTGGCAGAGACAATCAAAAATATTTCAGCCTCACCAATTCTTGCGCTGTTTATCGCATTTGTTATTGCTGCACTGTTTCGAGTTGCGCTTGGATCGGGAACCGTTGCATCGATTACAACGATGACGATCATGGCATCTGTTCCGGCAGCTGTCGGAATGCATCCTGTATGGATGGCGATAGCATGTTTATCCGGTTCGCTGAGCTGCGGACATGTAAATGACAGTGGATTTTGGGTTAGTACGAATCTTTCCGGCTTTACCATTACAGGAGGCTTGAAGACATATACGTTCGGAAATGCCATTGTAGCGGTATTTGCAATGTTGTTTGCGGTAATTGGCTGTCTGGTACTTCCTATCTAAACAGAGAATAAACATAAGAGCGTTGTAAAATGGGTAAGTAATTACCTGTGGAGCAATGCTCTTTTTTGTGTTTTTGGATTTACGCAAAAAAAACCGATATTGGAGAAAAGGCAAGTTGAAAATGACAAAAAAGATTCTTATTCTAAGTATAAAGGAAGTACAGGCAAAATTGCCGCAAGATATAGTTGATGTGCTCATAGAGTTCGAACCAAATTTTCAAATGAACAAATGCCTTATTTCAAGACGTTTGCAGAGAATGTTCCTCCGTTTTACTGCCAAAGATTTATGGTATTACCTAGCAAATACGGGAATAAGTATTTGACTGTTAATAGGGGAAGGGATACGTAGTATGTCATTGGAAATATATATCTGCCTATTTACAAATAAAAAAATATGGAGTAATATATCTATATAGATAATATCTAGTTAGATATATAATTGCGCTGAGGGGGTGAGATTTTGGGAAGGACAGAAATGAAAATTCTGATCGGACTGCATAGAAATGTGAATACTTTAGACAAAAAGACGGCAAAAATAGCGGCAGAGTACAATTTGACATTTAGTCAGTTTATGGTTTTGGAAGCTCTCTACAGTAAAGGGGATATGACAGTTGGGGAGGTGAGAGAAAGAATACTCAGCAGTGTAGGGACGATTCCTTTGATAGTGAACAACTTAGTAAAAATGAACTATGTAGAAAGATTATCAGACGAAAAAGACAGGCGCGTATGTATATTGCATTTAACGAAAGACGGGTATGATGTGATCAGTAAGATCGCTCCTAAAAACGAGGCAATGATCGTAGAGAGTATGGCGGTTTTAGATGATGAAGAAAAAGAAGAATTCGTATATCTTTTAAAGAAAATAGGAGGTAAATTGGATGAAAAGAAAAGTGAAAATGAAGGTAAAAGGCTTCAAGGCAATAGACGGAGCGGGCGTAAATTTGGTAAGAGTCTTGGGCAATCAGACAACAAAAGAGTTTGATCCTATTCTAATGTTGGATTCTTTTGACAGTACTAATCCGGAGGATTACACAGCGGGCTTTCCAATGCATCCGCACAGAGGAATAGAAACGATAAGCTATGTATCAAGAGGAAAAATGGTTCACAGAGACAGCCTTGGCAATGAAGACGGCATTTCCGACGGAGAAGTGCAATGGATGAATTCTGGTTCTGGAATTATGCACGAGGAAATGGTGCCGGCTGCTGAAAGGCTTTTGGGAGTGCAGTTGTGGTTAAATTTACCTGCGAAAGATAAAATGAGCAAGCCGAGTTATAACAGTATAAAAAAGGACGCAATCAAAGAAATAGAAATTGAAGGCGGCAAAATACGACTTTTGGCGGGAACATACGAGGAATATCAAGGATATAGGGGAGACTATCTTCCTATGGATTATTATGATATTCATTTGCGCAGCAATGCAGAGATTACGCTTAATATGGCTATGGATGATTCTGTAATGATATTTACACTTTTAGGGGATGTATATATCAATAATGAACTTATAGAAGAAAAAACAGCGGTTAAACTGACGGAAGGCGATAGCCTTACAATTAAGAATAGCGAAAAAGACGCGCAAGTTTTATATATGAATTCAAAAGCGTTACATGAGCCGGTCGCATGGGCGGGACCGATCGTAATGAATACGCAGGAAGAACTGCAAAAAGCGTTTTCAGAGCTTAGAAACGATACATTCATTAAAGAAAAAGTTGAGTATTAGAAGCGGAACATAAGGAGGTAGTTATGAGTATTATAAAGTCGTTAACGAACAGAAGAACATATTATAACATTGATAAAAATATACCGGTCTCAGAAAAAGAGATCGAAGAGAAAATTAAAGAGATCACAGAATTAGTGCCGGATGCATTTAACATGAAAAGCGCGAGAATAGTTCTGGTTTTTGGAGAAAAACATGATCAGTTATGGGATGAAATTTATAATGTATTTGGGGGCAAAGTACCAAGAGAAAAGATAGATTCGTTTAAAGCGGGCGCCGGAACGGTATTATTTTTATACGATCAGGAAACAGTGAAGGCAATGCAGGAGCGATTTAGCACTTATGCGGATAATTTTCCTGTCTGGGCAGAACAGGCAAATGGTATGCTGCAGATTTCTGTTTGGAGTATGCTTAGAGAACTGAATGTTGGCGCTTCACTGCAGCATTATAATCCGGTAATAGACGCAAAGGTAAAGGAAATATTTGCTATTCCCGAGAATTATAAAATAGCAGCACAAATGCCGTTTGGTGGAATTGTTAAGGAGCCGGATAAAAAGGAAAGAGAAGATATAGATAAAAGAGTAACAGTAGTAAGATAGCGACGCTGCTTATCATAATAGCAATAAACAAAAAATATCCTCATCAACATAAAATAAGCAAAATATAGTATAAAAAAGGAAAATCTGGTATAAAAAAAGCGAAATCTGGCATAAAAGGAGTTGGATATATACAAAAAGTGAAAATTTGATTAAGATTAAAAAAGAGTCATATTCTAAACACAGTTTTAAAGCACAACATGGCTTGAAAAAGCGATGGTGTGCTTTTGTGTATTTGAGAAGGGAGCTATGAAAAAGGGAATATTTGTGAGACTGAAAAAATTGGAAAGAGGATGTAAAGGGGGCAGATATGAAGCGTAGAATTTTTGTTGTTTGTGTGTTTGTTATGCTGCTGTTAGGAGTATACGCAGTGCCGGCATCAGCAGATGAAGCAATATATGAAGCTTCTGATTTTGTTGAATTTAAAGCCGCAGTTGAAGAAATAAATGCGAAGACTGCTGATGAAACATATACGATCAGTTTGACAGGAGATATTGATTTTGGGAGCGCTGGGTATAATTGCGCATTTTTTAAGAATACAGTTATACTCGGAAACGGACACACAATTAATATAGGCAGCGAAATATCAAATGGAGAATTGAGAATAAGGAATGGCGCTGTCTTATCACTGGGGAAAAATAATGGTTCAAATAATGAGAATCAGCTGAAAGTTACTGTTAATGCGCCAAAACGCTCGTCTGCTTTGCTGCACATTGGGGCTTGGGAAGAAACAGGTATCTTAAATATTTATGATGGGGTTGAGCTGACAGGATGTACAACTAATGGATCTTCTTTAGGTTCTGCAGTTAATATTTCAAATGGTGAATTTAATATGTACGGTGGTGATATCCATGGTAACACCAATGAAGCGATAGCTGCAATGGGCGGCGCAGTTGCCGGCGATGGAAGATACGGAAAAGTCGTTTTTAATATGTATGGCGGGAGTATCAGAGATAATAAAACCCTTACGAATGCTTTCGGTTATGGCGGCGGCGTTTTCTTGGCAAATGCTGCATTTAACATGGAAGGTGGATCTATACGGGAAAATATAGTAGGAAAAACAACTGATAATGCACAAGGGTATGGCGGCGGAGTGATGCTATATGCAGGAGAAGCTGTATTAAGGGGAGGTGAAATCTCAAATAATACAAGTTCAAATTTTGGCGGAGGTATTTTTACTCATAACGGAGCTGATATTGTAATAAAAACTGGCTTTAGTATCACAGAAAATTCTGCTTCACAGGGAGGGGGATTATGCAATAATGGTAATAGTGCTACTGTGGAAGAAGGAGCTATTGTTGCGAATAATACAGCAGCTGTTAAAGGCGATGATATAGCGCATTACGGGAACTCTCTTACAATAGCACCTGCGCAGAGTATGAATATGCTCCTTTCGACAGATCATTCGAATCATCTGATCACAGGATGGTATTTAGATGATCCCCGCTGGCAGGCAGACAGTGCGCAGGAAATAGATGTAACTGTATCATTAGGGAAAGTTACTACATTTTTGAAAGCTGCATATGGAAGCAAATATGTGGTTACATATCGGTTTGTGAACGATTCAGAAGGAGAGGGATTGCCCGCAGAGATTGTTGCCTTGCTGCCGGCCGATACTCAAGAGCATCATGTAGGGGATACTGTTATTCCTATTCAACCGACACAGTTAAAGGTGGCGGTTGCAGGAGGCGTATGGGAATTTAAAGGCTATGATGCTGATCATAAAATAGTAGAAGACATAATAACAGAATTTGTCGGAACATGGGCATTTAAACCTAATAAGGGGTCTTTAAATGGAACACCAGGAACAAAGCCAAAGTCTGCGGCTGCAAGAGTCGAAGGAAAGGAGGAGCAGCTGCGGGAGAGCGGCGCTCAAAATATAAATATACCCAAAACGGGAGATGCAACAAATATCAAACTGTATAGTTTTCTTTTCGCAGCGCCTATTATGATACTGCTTGCTTTATTTTATTATAGAAAATGATACACGTTTAAAAAGGATGTATGTAAAATCTAAGTACCTATTCAAGTAATAGGATTTTTCTTTGGAGGCGAAGTGTTTTGGGGAAAATTTATCTAGAGAAGAATGTCTATACTGCTGCAATTGAAAGATTAGAAAAAATCTTTTCGGAAGATTTTGCCGTATATTTTTCGTTTTCCGGCGGCAAAGACAGTTCCGTTATGCTGCAGTTGGCGAATATGGTCGCGAAAAAGAAAAATAAGAAATTCGATGTTTTATTCATTGATCTGGAAGGAAATTATCAGTATACGGTTGATCATGTAAAAGAACTTAAAACGCTCAGTCAGATCAATGAGTTTTATTGGGTTTGTTTGCCGTTAGTTTTGAGAAATTCGGTAAGTCAACTAAGTACACATTGGATATGTTGGGATAAAAGGCAGAAAGAATTCTGGATAAGGGATATGCCGGATGCTTGTATCAATGAGGAGAATTATCTCCTTAAATATGGCTGGGATTTTTTTATAAGCGGCATGCAGTTTGAAGCTTTTATCGCAGCTTTTGCGAAATGGTATCAAAAGAAACACAATAAACCGGTCATGTGCGGCGTTGGTATTAGAACGAATGAAAGTTTTAATCGTTTTAGAACGATCGTATCACTTAGAAAAGAAAAATGGAAAGAGTATAATTGGACAACACTTGTTCAAAATGAATGGAATCTTCCGATTTATAATTTTTATCCAATTTATGACTGGCAGACGCGAGATATATGGATTGCTGTTTCCAAATTGGACTTGAAATACAACAGGCTGTATGAAATATTCTATAAATCCGGACTTTCTATACACGAAGCAAGGATCTGTCAGCCTTATGGAGACGATCAAAGAAAAGGATTGAGTCAATTTAAGGCAATAGAGCCAGAAACTTGGTCAAAACTTTTGATAAGAGTTGGAGGTGTTAATTTTGGAAATATGTATGCTAAGAGTTTGGCGCTTGGATATATGAAATTGGAAAAGCCAAAACATCTGACGTGGCAAGAGTATACGGTATTTCTTTTGGAAACTATAGGGATCGCGAATTATGATCTGATGATCCATTATGCAAGAAAAATTGAGCGATTTATTGAATGGTATGAGGTAAGAAAAGGAATACCGATGCAGGATTTTGGCCCTAAACATTTGGAAGCTAAAAAGAAAATAGCATCATGGAGAAGATGTGCGAAGATGATACTAAAGAATGATTATTACGGTAGGATCTTATCGTTTTCTCAGACCAAAAGGGATGATGCGGAACTAAAGGCAATGTTGGAAAAAGATGAAATAGAGAATAAGATAATATATTTTAACGAAAGGCTGGAGGAAAGTGACGCAAGAAGTTAAAATGTTGGCGATGGAAGTGAAATTAGTTCCTATCGAGGAAGTGTATGCAAATGACTATAATCCGAATATAGTAGCGGCACCTGAAATGAAATTATTGGAGATCTCGATCATAGAAAATGGCTTTTGTTATCCGATAGCGGTTATAAAGGATGAAAATCATAAGTACTGTATTGTAGATGGCTTCCATCGTTATACGATCGCAAAGAAATTACATCTAAAAGAGATACCGGTAGTTGTTTTAAAGCACAATATCGTTAAAAGGATAGCTGCAACGATACAATTTAATCGTGCGAGAGGGACACATCAGGTTTTAGACATGTCCAAAATAGTCATAAGACTGGTTGGAGAAGGAAAGACGGATGCGGAGATTGCAGAGATGCTGGGAATGGATGGAGATGAGGTTTTCCGCCTGAAACAGATTTCCGGTCTTAAAGAAGCGTTTAAGAATAAAGAATTTTCAAAGTCATGGGAAGAATTTACAAAGAAATATGAATGGGACTAGGCGGGAGACTTTATAAGGAAGCTGCCAGGGGGACTGTACTTCAAAGGAGGATTACATCTAGGATTCTCTGAGCGTTGATGCAGTCCCCCCCTCTTATAAGCTGCTGCGTTTTTATTTCTGACATTTGCAGCAGCCTGGGGCATAGTCCTTCTTTTTCGCAAGTTTCCGGATGTCACGAGGATAGACACCCTTGTATTTTTGGAAACAGGAGCTAAATTTACTGTGTGATGAATACCCTACAGATTCAGCAATCTCGCTAATGCTCAGAGAAGAGTTGAGAAGCAGCGTTTCTGCTATGTTCATCCGTCTTCTTTGCGAATATTCTGTAATGCTGATCTGGTATTTCTGCTTGAATAATTTTTTTAATTTTGTTCCGCTCATTGACGCAATTTTCTCAAGTGTTTCTTGCGAAACGTCGATGGCATAATGATCATCAAGATAATTTGACACGTCTTCTAATGCTTTGTTATCATCCTTTGAAATGTTGATACTCTTATTCGTAAAAAAAGCGTTTATAGTCAGACTGAGCCATTCTTTTGCCTTGGCTTCAAAAAAGAGTTCGGCAGCAGGAGAGCTCATTTTACAATTTAATATCTCTTTTGCCAATGGGGCGAAAGATTTAACAATCGCCGGTTTTGTGGAAGCAAATATATCGGAATAAGAAATATTTTTCTCCTTTTTTAAAAAGTACAAATATTCTTCAAGCATCTCTTTTTTAAAATTGATTCCTACGCTTAAATATGGAAAATTTCTGTGTAAAAGGAATTTATAATCTCTATGTATGTTTTCTGCGTCGATAACATACAAAGAATTGGCTGATAGTGTTTGGTAAGGATTAAAACTTTCGCCGTTTCCGGTGATTATGTACGAAGAAGAAAAAGATATAAAAGGTTTTATATTAGGAAACGTAGAATTGACTACGTCCTTTTTTATGAAAAAATCATGTATTTCTACGATGAAATGATTTGTTTCATAAAACCAATAACAGCCCTCGCCTTCTTCGCTGAGAATACAGAAAGTATTTCCGATATCGCAATATTTATGATTGTTCTCGCAGGGCTCAGTACCCAAATAGTTTTTGACAAATTCATAATAACTCATAATCTTTTTTCCTATCTTTATAAAAATATCCCGATCAGACATTATCCCGTTTGGACCTAAAAACTTATATTCATTGTAACACAAGAAATGAAATGATACAATATTGATTAGCAGAAAGGAGAATATAATTTGAAAATGAGATGATAAAATAGACTAATCGGGATGAAATATTCGTATACTTGAGCGTTTATTAAATTTGTATATGAAAGGATAGGGATACAATGAAAAAAGAAAAGAAAAAGCCTGTTTTAAAAAGAATCATGCCTTATGCCGGGAAAAGAAAATACATGCTTTTTTTAGCAATGTTTTTTTCAGCTCTTTCGGGAATCCTGCTGCTGATGCCCACGTGGTATATCCATAAAATCGTAAGCGTGATGATATTAAATGAGAAGATGACCTATGGGATGATAAGAGGAAACATACTGTATGCGGCAATACTCCCCTGTATTGGGCTTTGTCTGTATGTTTTTGCCGGTATATTGTCGCATCTTTTCGCGTTTGAGGTCGAGGATAACATTATAAAGGTCAATGTAAAAAAAGTATTGCATAAACCATTGGGTTATTTTGCGGACAAAGAAAGCGGAAAGCTGCGTGGAATCATTATGGATGGTGCGGCTGAAACACATAGTGTCTTAGCGCATCAGCTTCCAGATATCGCGTCAACACTCGTTTCACCGGCTGTAATACTCGTATTTTTATTCTTGTTTGATTGGAGGCTGGGAGTGGCCAGTCTTGTCCCTGTTCTCGTGGGATTTGTTTTCATGGCAACCATGATGAGTCCCCAGGGAAAGAAAAAAAGAGAAGAATATTATGAGCATATTAATATTTTATCTGCTGAGACAGTTGAATATGTCAGAGGGATCCCAGTGGTAAAAACATTTGGTCAGAGCATAGAAAGCTTTAAGCGGCTGTATGCTTCCATACTCAATATGAAAGACAGCGTTTTGAAAATGACCATGGGATATAGAAATAAAATGTCGATGTTTGAAGCGATTTCTGGGTCAACAGCGTTCTTTCTTGTTCCAACAGCGCTGTTCATTATTTTGGCGGGGGAAGACCCACATGAAGTCGTTGCGAATTCGGTGATATATTTTTTGATAGGTCCGATTTTTGGAGTTTTCATTATGCGTTCTGCGACGATCAGTCAATATCTTTACTTTGCGGAACTTGCTCTTGACAAAATAGAAGATGTCCTTGCGTACAAGGAGATGACTTATGGAAAAGCAAACCAAACAACAGGTGGACTTGAATTTAAAAATGTATCCTTTGCTTATGACGGTGAAAAAATATTGGACAACATATCTTTTAAGGTAAATAAAGGCGAGACAGTAGCCTTAGTGGGCCGTTCGGGAGGAGGGAAAACGACGATCGCCCGACTTGCCGCAAGATTTTACGATGTAGATGAGGGAGAAATTATATTGGGGGGAAGAAATATAAAAGACTATGATAAGAATTCTCTTATGCAAAACATAGCATTTGTTTTTCAAAACGCAAGACTTTTTAAAATGAGCCTAAGAGAAAATCTCCTGTTGGGAAAGGAAAATGCTGCAGATGCAGAAATAGAGCAAGCGCTCTCTAGTGCGGGAGCAAAAGAATTAGCAGGAAACTTAAAAGATGGGTTAAATACTGTCTATGGAGCGAAAGGAACGTATTTTTCAGGAGGCGAAGCGCAGCGTCTTGTGATTGCCAGAGCTTTCTTAAAGGACGCAGAATTTATTGTCCTGGATGAGGCAACCGCTTTTGCGGATCCTGAAAATGAACACATTATACAGGAGTCTTTTAGAAAATTAGCCAAAAACAAAACAACTCTGATGATCGCGCACAGGCTTTCTACAGTTGTAAACGCAGACAGGATCCTTGTGGTCGAAAATGGAAAGATCACAGAAGAAGGAAGGCATGAAGAACTTTTGAAAAAGCGGGGTAGCTATAAGAGGCTTTGGGAGGAATATCAAAGGTCAGTTAACTGGGAGATAGGAGGTAAAAATGCTTGATTATTTTATGAAAAAATATGCTATGTCTGAGACGGGAGCGCGTAACCTGAAAAAATCCATTTTTTCTCATACACTTTTAAATTTGACAAAAATGTTTCCGCCGATCATTGCTTTTATCTTTATGTTTCAATTTTTAAGCGATGTGGAAGATACAGGGACAGTCATGATGTTTTCGCCTAGCCGTTATATATGCGTCATACTGGCTATGCTGCTGACAATGTTTTTTGTTGCAAGATGGGATTATGCGCGGTTATATACAAATGTTTACAGCGAAAGTGCTAATGTCAGAATTGACATTGCGAATAGACTAAAAAAGTTACCTTTATCCTATTTTGGAAAAAGAAATACTTCAGATTTGGCTGCGACAATGATGAGTGATATGTCTTTGTATGAAGAAATATTTTCTCATGCAGTCCCACAGATCTATGCTACGGCGATTTCAACGGTGATCATTTCGATTTTGATCCTTAATTATAATTTAAAGCTTGGCGTAGCAGCGCTTTGGGTGATCCCTGTTTCTATTTTCGTTTTTTTCTTGTCTAAAAACAAAAGAAAGAAGAGCAACGACAAGTATATAGAACGAAACAGAGAGGTGCTTGACGACCTTCAAGAAAAAATAGAGCAGATTCAGGAAATAAAGTCGTATAACTTGGAAGAAAAGGCGCAAAAGGAATTCTTTGAAAAATTAGAGCAAAGCACAAAGATGAAGGGGAAGGTTGAGATCGTAACAGGAGTTGCGGTAGCGTTTTCCGGAATGCTTTTAAAAATGGGAATGGTAACGGTTGCGGTTACAGGCGCGCAAATGTTTTTTACAGGGGAGATCAATATCCTTGTATATATCGTATTTCTTATTATGACTGCAAGTATTTATCTGCCGATAGAAGGTATTATCGCCTTTATGGGCATGATAGATATGCTGGATAGTGTTGTCGGCAGAATAAAAGAAATAAAAACAATGCCGATCCAAGAAGGGAAAACAGAATTTTATCCGAGAAATTATGATATAGAATTTAAAAAGGTTTCCTTCGGGTATGAGGATCATTCGGTTATTAAGGATGTGAGTTTTACAGCAAAACAAGGTGAAGTAACAGCGCTTATCGGAGCATCGGGAAGTGGAAAAACAACCCTTACAAAACTTGCCGCAAGGTTTTGGGATATCAATGAAGGAAAGATCTTGCTAGGTGGGGAAGACATCAGTGGAGTGGATCCGGAAACGCTATTGAAGAATTTTTCCATTGTTTTTCAAGATGTAGTATTGTTTAACACAAGTATAAAAGAAAATATACGGATTGGGAAAAAAGGAGCCGGCGATGAAGAAATCTTTCGTGCCGCTAAAATAGCAAGATGTGATGAATTTATTGAAAAAATGCCCCAAGGAATAGACACGATCATAGGAGAAAACGGCGAGAGACTCTCAGGAGGAGAAAGACAAAGAATCTCGATCGCGAGAGCGATCCTCAAGGACGCTCCGATCATCCTGATGGATGAAGCGACGGCATCTTTAGATGTTGAAAATGAAAGTCTTATTCAGGAGGCGCTGTCAGAATTGATCAGACAGAAGACGGTTATTGTAATCGCGCACAGAATGAGGACAATCCGAAATGCCGACAAGATCGTTCTGCTGGACAATGGCAAAGTCGAGGCGATCGGTAAGGATAAAGAATTGTTGGAAAAATCTACAACTTACCGAAAGATGATAGACGATTCGAAAATGAATTGAATAATTATTGGAAGAAGGAGAACATGCTATGAAAAAGAAACTTGCGATAAAAGATTTTGTTTTAATGGGTATTTTCAGCGCTGTTATGTTTGCGTTGGCGATGTTTTTAATGATGGTCACGGGGATCACTCCGGCAGTATATCTGTTTTATCCGGCGATATTTTCATTTATATGCGCGCCGCTATATATGTTGTTGGCAGTAAAGATTCAGAAAAAAGGGGCGTTTTTGATACCATCTGTTGTTCTTGGGATCCTGCTGGGATTGATGGGAGCACAGACGCTGCTTATTTGCATGATCGTTTTTGGTATGGCTGCAGAAATAATCGTATCTTTGGATGGATATAAAAGTTATAAAAAAATGACGTTGGCTTATGTCGTTCTGATGATTGGATTTTATGGCGGAGATATTGCGCCGATCTACATATTTACTGATTGGTATATTAAACAGGCAACAGGAGGAGTATCGGGAACAGACATGGGGTATGTGGATGCTCTTGTGGATGCCGCAAGATCCTATCTTGGTATTACATCGGCGGTGGTTTTATTGGCTGCTGCCTTGCTTGGCACTGTATTTAGTAAGAAACTATTAAGAAAACATTTTGAAAAGGCGGGAATGATATAAAAAATGCCTCACATAGATCCAAGAACAAAAATATTGCATACATTCGCGCAGACCATTCTTTTGTTTGTGGTAAGAAGCAATTTAGGGATTATCATAAATCTGTGCTTTATGGCATTGATCTTGTCCTATTTAAAAAAAATTTATTATGTTAAGCGATTGTTGGCATATGGAGCAGCTCTGTTTCTGTGTATGGTTTTATTGAGTTTTTTAGGAGCGGCGGGTAAGTTTTTTGGACTGACTGCATACATACTATTTAAATTTTCACCTGTATTAGGAAATTATTATTTAATGACGAAAACAGTAAGCGTAAGCCAGTTTATTAGTTCTTTAGAAAGGATGAAACTACCAAAGAGTATAACTGTCACACTGGGCGTGACATTAAGATTTATCCCAACGATTGCGGAAGAACTGCGGATTATTAAGCAATCCATGAAGATCAGGAATGTTTCACTGGGGATAGGGAATATTTTGACAAAACCAATTACACTGTTAGAATATATGCTTGTGCCTTTGATGATGCGATTCGTCAAAGTGTCAGAAGAATTAGCGGCATCGGCAATTGTACGTGGAATTGAAAAACCGGGGCTGCGGACTTCGCTTACGGAGTTGAAGATCACTTGGAAAGATTTTATATATGTATTTGTAATTGTGATTTTTATGATTTTTATGTATTTTTTTGAGTTGTATGTTTAGAGGAGGTTACAATGGAAGGAATAAATTTTGAAAGGGTGTCGTTTAAATATCAGAATTCCCTTGTAAACTCCTTGAAAAACATTGACTTTAAGATTCGGAAAGGCGAGACACTTTTACTGACAGGGAAAAGCGGCTGTGGAAAAACGACGTTAACACGAACGATCAATGGTCTGATACCCAAATTCTATGAAGGTACATTAACAGGCAAAATCTTGATAGATGGCAGGAATATTGAAAATTTAGAAAGTTATGAGTTGGCAGATTTTGTGGGAATGGTGTTTCAAGATCCAAGGACACAATTTTTTACAACAGAAACGGTTTCAGAACTTGCCTTCGGATGTGAAAATCTACAATTTCCAAGTAAAATTATAAAAAAAAGAGTGGGCGAAGCCTTCTCTTTGCTTTATATAGAAGACCTTAGAGATCGAAGTATTTTCTCACTGTCAAGCGGAGAAAAACAAAAAATCGCCATTGCGTCTATCTGTGCGGTCGATCCGGAGATTTATGTTTTTGATGAACCCTCGGCGAACTTAGATATGAGTTCGACTATGAATCTGGCAAAAGTCATTAAAAAACTAAAAGATATGGGAAAAACGATCCTTATTTCTGAGCACAGAGTATACTATCTGCGTGATATTGTGGATAGAGTGCTCTATATGGACAGCGGAGAAATAGCAGAAGAAACAACATTTGAAGAAGCGCTTTTGCTGCAGGATGAAGAAATACGGCGAAGAGGGCTCCGCCTGTTCGATATATCTGATCTAAAAGTATCCGACCGTTTACGAAAAAGAGACAGACGAGAAAAAATATTGTATGAGGTCGAGGGGGTATCTGTTAAATTAGGCGGAAAGAAAATATTAGACAATATCAACTTAAAAGTGGATTCAAATAAATCGGGAATTGTCGGTATTATTGGCGCAAATGGCACAGGAAAGACAACGTTGGCAAAGGCAGCGTGCGGGATTATCAAAAAACAAACTGGTAAAGTAAAGTTAAATGGCAAAAAGCTTTCTGCCAAGGAATGTTTGAAAAAATCTTATTTTGTAATGCAGGAGGTTGATTATCAGTTATTTGCGGAAAGTGTACATGATGAAATGATTTTAGGCAGGAAGCAATCCGAAGAATTAGAGGAAAAAATAGAAAAATCTTTAGAAAAATTAAATTTAAAAGCGGTTACTGAGCAACATCCTATGTCGCTGTCAGGAGGACAAAAACAGAGAGTAAGCATTGCGGTCGCTTCAATAGACGAGGCAAAAATCGTATTTTTTGATGAACCGACCAGTGGTTTAGATGGAGAAAATATGAGAAAAGTCAGTCGAATTTTGAAAGATCTAAGTGAAGAAAAATTAGTTTTTGTCATTTCTCATGATATTGAATTTATTGTGGATATTTGCGACAGAGTGGTGTGTCTGCGTGACGGAAAAGTTTTCGAAGATTTTATATTAGACAGCAGGAATGTAAGGAAATTAAAGAGTTTGTTGGAATAAATGCGATGGAAACGAGATAAAAAAGAAAAATGCTCATTTGTACAAAGTCCCCCTCCCCTGCACACAGCGGTTGAAAATATTCTTCCGCGGGAATATAATAAATATATACGAGCAATGGTTTATTCCTGAAAATGTGGAAAAACCGGCAGAACCTTTCAAGGGTTACGACAAAGAAAAGAAACGGGGATCAAGCAGTGCGTTATTTGGGGAATAAAACGAAATTACTTGATTTTATTGAGAATGTCATTGACAAGTATCAGATCGAAGGAGAAGTGTTTGCGGATCTTTTTTCTGGTACGTCGTCAGTAGGAGATTATTTTAAAGATAGATATACGATCATTGCAAATGATTATATGGGTTTTGCAAGTGTCATAGCAAAGGCGAAACTGATGAACGCAGGCAGACCTTCTTTTGTTAAGTTCATTCGGAAGTATAAGACGGATCCGTTCCAATGGCTTAACGACAGAGAGTATGAGCCGTCATCAGATTTTTTTATGTACAATCACTATACGCCGATTGGCGACAGAATGTATTTTACTGAGGAAAATGCTATCAAGATAGATGGGATGCGGATTGATATTGAAGAAATTTATAAGCAGGGGATCGTAGATGAGTCGGAGTATTCTTATTTGATCGCTTCCCTGCTTGAGTCTGTTCTTAAGGTATCGAATACATCCGGGACCTATCAGGCTTTTTTTAAGTTCTGGGAACAGAGAGCGTTGAAATCCTTTGAGCTGCTGCCCTTAGAGTTATGCGAGAAAGACCTGCATGGCGTGAACCGGATATACAATGAGAATACGAACGTGCTTGTCAGACGGATCGAAGGTGATATAGCGTATATCGATCCGCCGTATACGATCACCCAGTATACAAATTCTTATCATATATTAGAGACACTTACAAAATATGATGCGCCCAAAATCTTTGGGAAAACCGGAAGAAGATGTAATCGTGAATTGTCTGGATATTCCAATAAGCAAAAGGTACTGACGGAATTTGAAGATCTGTTCCGGCAGCTGGATTTTACTCATATATTGGTAAGCTACAGTAACCAATCTCTCATTTCATTGGAAGATCTTGTCGGTATGGCAAGACTGTTTGCGGTAGAGGGGGAAGTGTATGTAGAGACGAGTGGGTACAGGGAGTATTCGACGAATAATGCAAGTTATAAAGGAAATGGAACACAGCTGAAGGAAGCTGTCATTTATTTTAGAAAAGACCGAAGTATCCATAAATCGCCGTTGAATTATTCCGGAAGTAAAGACGTGGTTTTGCCGATACTTATGAAACAATTGCCGAAGCACGTAGGGACTTTTGTGGACTGTATGGGCGGGGCGTTCAATGTGGGGGCTAATATCACGGCAATGGACAAAGTGCTGTATGTGGAATATAACCGGTATGTTTTTGAAATCATAGAGTGGATTATTGGGCAGGACGCAGAGCAGATCATCCATTCTGTGAAGCAGGTCATAGAAAAATATGGACTGAAAAAGAAGAATAAAGAGGCCTATTTAAAGCTGCGTGAACAGTATAATGAGAAAGAAAAGACAGCCTTAAACTTATTTGTATTACAGATCTATGCGTTTCAAAATATGATCCGTTACAATAACAGTCAGAAGATGAATACACCGGTAGGGAATAATGAATATTGCGAGGGGATTGAAGAACGCATAAAGAATTTTGCTGTCAGAGCGCCTGTGTATGAATTGAAGTGCGGACCGTATCATTCGATAAATTATAAAGACTTTCCTAAAGATACCATATTCTACTTTGATCCGCCGTATTTTATAACCAATGCGGAATATAATGATGGAAAAAGGGGACTGGAAGGCTGGAATGCAAATAATGAAGTCGAATTGCTGGCATATCTTAAGGAAATTGACGAGGCGGGATATAAGTTTATGCTGTCCAATGTAGTCAGACACAAAGGAAAGGAACATCATATTTTGCTGGATTGGATACAGGCACATGGCTACAATATGATAGAAATCGGGAAAACAGGCATCAAATATCCGCGGGAAGAGGTCGTGGTAACGAATTATAACATATTTGAATAGGAGGAAACATGGAGCGGATCATTCTTTTGAACGACAGGCAGTTCCCGGACGCTTTTCTGTTAGCTGGTGTTGTTCCCCCGGCAGGGGTCATGAAAATACCATATGTGGAACAGAAGATCATACAGGCTGTGAATACATACAATCCCAAATTACAGGTGCAAAAGATAGAATATGCGGCTATCGAGGCACAGTTTCCGTATTATAAAAAGGGAAAAGCGAATGGAGTGCTGATAGAAGAATTTGAGATCCATCCGGCAAGAAGTTCGGTTTATAGACGCAACGGATGCTATGTCTATACGCGGGGGACAAAATGTATGTGCAGACAGATATTGCTGTATCTGTTTGTTTCAGATGCGGGGGAAGATACGAGAAATGCGTTTGTCTCGCAGACGGTTTTTCCCACTTTGCTTGATTATGCGGCAGATCATCTGCAGTCGCCAAGTTATAGTATTGCAAACCATAAGTTTTGTTTTATCAATATACTGAATAAAAAATTGACTTCAAAAATGATCTTACGGCATCTGGCAGGATTATGTGCTGCGGGAATGGAGTATGTAGAAGTCTTTGGAAAAGATTCTGTCGTGCCGGGCGATATTCCAAGAGGTATGAAAGAGTTCCTTGCCAGATATGCTTCGGATTATGCGGCAAAGTATCATGCAAAAACGGACGTATATGAAGGTGAGCACTACAGCGTGGATTTTGCAAAGAAGACATTTGTCTGGAAGACGGCGTCTCTGCTCGGCGACATCATACCGAAAAGATCGGCGAAAAAGTCGTCGGCGGTTGACTTTAACGGCAGCGCGGAGAAATTCTACTGGATCGAAATATTGCCCATGGCCATTTTTGCCTACAAACAGGGATATAAAGTGGATTATAGTGAATACGGTAAGTTTGTTGCTGCTTATAGGACAAAGTTTTCTCCTAAAAGTGAGAAATTCGCCAGATGTGAAGTGCTGTTGAAATATATGGAAAAATTTATTGTGTAAGGAGTCGTTATCATGCATGAACAGTTGATATTATTTGGAGCCCCGGGAACAGGAAAAAGCTATAGACTCAAGGAATATTTAGACGGATATGGGGATGATAAGAAATTCAGAGTGACGATCCATCCGGAGTTTTTGTATACGGATTTTGTGGGACAGCTGCTGCCGGACACGACTCCGGGAGCGCCGGCGTCCTTTGTATTTCAGGAAGGTCCCTTTACAAGAGCTCTGATGGAAGCCTATGCGGACAGCAGCAAGGATGTATTTTTGATTCTGGAAGAACTGTCCAGGGGAAATGTAGCCGCTATCTTCGGCGATCTTTTCCAGCTGCTGGACCGGGACGATCATTTCGAGAGCAGATATCCTGTGCGGAATAAAAATATTGCGGATAAGATCCCTACTCTTACAACAGATGAGATTAAACTGCCGTCTAATTTTAATATACTCTGTACAGTGAATATGAATGACCAGAATGTATATCCGATGGATACGGCGTTTAAGAGAAGATTTGACTGGGAGTATGTTTCCACAGAGCCTGTGATCGACAAGGCGACCGGAACCAGAGATTCCCATTTGAATAATCCAAAAGTAAAGATTGCCGTTGACAAGAACAGGGCACATGATCTGGAGACGACCTGGCAGTCGTTTTATATGGCGTTGAATGCATTTATCACAGATAAAGAGAAAGGCATGGGAAAGAGAGAAGACAAGCAGGTAGGGCAGTTCTTTCTTGACTTTGCAGAGCAGGTTGTTCTGGATTCTCATTCCACGATCGTGTCTGCGGCGGACGCTGCAAATGAAAAAATAAATAAAATGATAAAGAACAAACTGCTGCTTTATCTGTGGCAGGACGTACAGGGGATCGCCGTCATGGGAGCAGAAACGAGTCTGTTTGACAAAGAGATAAACAGCTATGACGATCTGTATAAGAAATTCGGGACAGATAAAGTATTCAGTGATGCGTTTATTGAACATTTTCTAAGTCCGGGACTTTCTTCTTATCCTTACTGATCCGGGGAGGTGCACTATGATAACAGTGTGTGCGCATGACGGCGAGTCATGTGATACAAAGGCGATCAGTATGCATGGATTTCAGATAGATGAAAAAAGAGACAGTAAGGAAGTCTATGTTTGTGATCGGGTGACCGGGGAAAAAACAGATAAAACAGAAAGAATTTTTGATTTCGTCGGTTTTGTATCGAATGTGAAGGACGAATTGCTTGTTGTTTTTCCGAAGCATTATCGTGTGACAAAGGAAGAGACGGATGCCCGCAGAGTTTTTGCGTGTATTGCCGAACATATGCAGAAGAAACCGGAACTATACATAGGCGCGGACAGCCGGGATATATATCGTTCTAATTTCCCGTTTGCGGCTTTCTTTGGGATCTATGAGTATTTTGCCGCATATGGATTATATTTTCGGGATGAAACTTTTATCAGACCGAATACAGGCGGCCGTATCAGTTGGAAAGAAACGATCAGCAGGAGCGAGAAATATATGGCAGGGGGGAATATGATACTTTTCCCCTTGTATTACCGTAAAAATTATCATTTTTCGAATTTTGTGACGGAGTGTATGATATTCGCTATTGACTATACGATTCAGAAGTTTGGTATATTTATAGACGCAGCTCCTACAGGAGAAGAGTTCCCGCAGACACCGTTTTTGGAAAACAGGGAGTATGTTGTAACTGTTTTACAGCAGCTGCGCCAACAGACATTCAAGGATAATGAGCAGCGGTTGATCGATCATCTGACCGCGTTTTTCTCCGGCATACATGTAGGCGGCAGCTATTACTTGAAGCATTACGCATTTTCTGCTATATGGGAAGATATGGTGACTGCTTATCTGTGTAAATATTATAAAGGGATGGATGCGGCGCGAGCGATCGTATTTGACAAGATGTCCGGCAAACATTTGTCATTCTCCAAGCGGAAGTTTTATCCAAATCAAGCGAAACCGGCGCAGTATATCGAGCCGGATCACTATGCAGAGGATGGAGATATCCAGCTTATATTCGACGCCAAATATTATACTTATGTACGTGGGATGGATTATAAACAGATCGCTTATGTGTATATGCTGAGAGGGCGGCTGGATCCAAAGACAGGGCACTCTAAATTCCGAGATACCTATTCTGCTTTGATCTTGCCGGCAGAGCGCAGAGATACGAAAATACACTTTCAGTTAGCCGCGCCGTATGGAGGGGCAGATGAATTGCTCATTACAGAAGAATATCTGGATATCAGTGAAGTGATGGCAGCGTATCTTCAGGAGTGAGTTTTGCCAGAAAATGCTCCCTCTTAAGCGAATAAGTTTTTATTTTTTCCTTAAGAGGGAGAGTATCAAATATGTATCAGACGTGGAAGCGTGACTCTTTTATTTTTCCATCAGCCTTTTATGGAGGCGTCATATATTTCTTGAATGGAATTTTTCAGCGCCTGATCGAATTCTTCCTGTGTTTGTTTGACAGATAGATCAGAGAGCAGCGCCCTGGAAAAACTGGCGATCAGTCCGGGATTTTGTGCCAAAAGCGAGTTTGCCTCCTGGCGTGTATATCCGCCGGACAGGGCAACTACACGGATGACATGCACATCTTCCATGATTTCGGAGTAGGCTCCAGCGTTGGTAGGAAGCGTCAGCTTAAACATCAGGCGGACAGGATCTTCTAGTACAGCGAGATGTTTTTTGATCTCTTTAATAAGGAGCTTCTCGCAGATCTCCTTGTCGGGGCAGTGTATATCTACTTCCGGCTCCAGGATAGGAACAAAACCGGCCTGAAAGATATGAAGACCGATCTCGAATTGCTGTCTGACAATGGCGCTGATTCCTTTTTCGTTTGCTTCCTTGATGACGGAACGCATTTTGGTGCCGAAAATATGACGCTCTTTTGCAGTTTGTAATAAGTTGTCCAACTGAGGCATCGGTTTCATAAGCTGTACACCATCTTTTAATTCGGCAAGTCCTTTATCTACTTTTAAAAATGGGACGATCCTTTTCTTTTCCCAGAGATAATCTGCGGTATACATTTCTTCTACTTTCCTGTTCATCGTCATTTCAAATAAAATAGCTCCAAGTATGTGTGTAGAAGTAAAAGAAGGACTTGTGACAACACGGCTTCTCATCTGGTGGATCAGATCGAACATTTCCGTATCGGAAGAGTAAGCGGTATCGTCTACTCCATAGGCGCGCAGCGCTTTTGGAGTGCTTCCTCCGCTTTGGTCGAGTGCGGCAATAAAACCAGTATCATTTTGCATACGTTCCAATTGCTGTGTGTTCATAAAATTACCTCCTTTTTAAAAGATTGAAATAGGTTCCTATAATCTATTATACACATTTTTGATTTATTTTATATAGACAGAAGAGGAAAGTTAATTTACCCCTGTACTGTCAGTGGGGACAGATACAGGGGTAAGGGCATATCCATTTGGGTATCCTGCGATACATGCCTTTCAGGCGATGCGCGGTGCATAATACGGTATACTTTATATTTCTGCGTGATAGATATCTAAGAACTCTTCTTCGGTTAGAAGTCCTTTTTTCTCAATGCCTTTTTCTTTTACCTTTGCCAGGATGGAAGTAATCTGTTCCGGATTCGCAGAAAGGTTTAATTTATCCAGAAAATATTCGATAGAGGCTTTTCCGCTTTTCTTGCCTAGTACAATGTCGCCTTCGCGGCCAAAATATCTAGGATCTGTGGCATACATGGCAAGGGGCTGTTTTACGACAAGATCGATACCGATTCCGGATTCGCGGGTATAATTACGGAGTCCGGCCACCGGTTTATTGTTTGCAAGTGTGACGCCGGCAATCTTTTCCACTTCTTTGCACATTTGTGGGAGCATTTCAATTTTATAATCGTTTGGCATATCCATCATGATCTTCATGCACATCATTAATTCTTCAAGAGATGCATTGCCGGTACGTTCTCCTAAACCGTTGATACAGGAATGTACGCAGCTGGCTCCTGCGGCTATAGCGGCCAATTCAGTTGCAACTGCCATACCAAAGTCATTGTGCGTATGTACTTCTACGGGAAGTCCATTGGTCATTTTTTTCATTTTTTTCACGAGGTACTCGATTGTCTGCGGCATAGCACATCCCATTGTATCAACTACGCCGACAGAAGTTGGAGCGGCATCTCTCATGATCGCTGCCATCAGATTCTCTAAGTCTTCTACGCGGGAACGTGTCGTGTCATAAGGAAAGTAAACAGCTTTTAATCCTTGGCTCTTTGCGTAATTGATACAGTCTGCGCTTTTTTCAAATACTTTTTCCCATGTCCAGTTAAACTGATATTTCAGTTTTGGATAACCGATCGGAACTTCGATCACAACACCGTTGGCTCCGCAATCTAAAGCCATGTCGATGTCTTGCCTTGTTGCACGGGCAAATGTATAAATTTCTGCTTTTAGATTTTTCTTTGAGATTTCTTTGATCGCATCCTGGTCCATTTTGGAGACTGCGGGCATACCTGCTTCAATTCTCTCTACGCCTATCTGGTCTAACATTTCTGCGATATGGACTTTATCTTCTTTTGTAAATACTACGCCCGGTGTCTGCTCGCCGTCTCTGAGGGTTGCATCGTGAATCTCTACTTTCTGACCTTTTGTCATCAATGATTTTACTTCTTCTAAATCATTGTATGGGCTGGCCCACCATGCATTTTCTTTAAAATACGACATTGTTGTGCCTCCTTTATATAGATAGTTGATAGATTTAAAGGTATTATAATAATACCTTTATGATGATTTCATCATACCTCTATATCTATGAGAAGTCAAGAGAAAATATAAAATACCATATAAGAAAATGGGGAGATATCAAAGGAATAGGAGAGAAGAAGATGAAATTACCGGCAGGGAACACCTGCCGGTAAAAATAAAGAGATAATAGCGTATCATATTTGTAAAAATATTTATAAATGATCAAAATTTTCCTGCGAGATACGAGTCTGTTTAGAAGCCTCTGTCAACATCCGGCCTTGCAAGATACGAAGATGATCGGTATTCAGACTATAAGCCTTTTTGTAATTTCTGTCTTTTAGCGCATTTAAAATTTTTCTGTGGTAAGAATAGGAATGTTTGATCACACCTTCTACAGCACTGGAACGTTGAAGCTGTTCTTTTACAAATGGACTCAGGGCGCTCCAAAATTGAAATAGAAATTCGTTTTTTGAGAGCATGATCAATTGTGAATGAAAATCATAATCCAATTTGGCATATTCTTCCGGAGATTCACAGTACTCCTGTTTTTTTAAAGTCTGCTCGATAGAAATAAGCGCTCTTTCATCTAAACGTTCTGTAGCCAGTTTAAATGCTTCTTTTTCGATGCAGTGCCGGGCTTCAATATAATGAGAAAGCTGATAATTCCCAATCGTAAACATAGAACGAATGGCTTCCTTTACGCTGGAGTTGTCATCTGCTAAAAGCGGAAGAAGAGAATCTTCTTCTGCAGAAGTCAGAGACTGTGTTTCCGTTGATTTTTCCTCAGAAGTCAAGAGAGACATAGCAGAATCTGCATCGACTACATACGTTCCGTTTCCCTGTCTGATAGAGAGTATTCCAAAATATTCTAATTTTTTGAATGCTTCGCGAAGCGTCGTCCTGCTAACACCGAATTCCTGTGTCAACATTTTTTCGGAAGGAATTTTATTTCCCTCTTTAAAACGTCCGCTTTTAATTGCTTCTACCATCTGTTCTACGACAGCGTCTACCAAAGTAACACGCTTGACTTGTAATGAATTATTTTTTGGCACGAGTATCTCACCATTACTTTCTTTTCAATATATTTCCATACATACAATATTATCATACAACCCTTTGAAAAGCAATAAAATCAGGAATTACCTGACACATGCCTGTCAAATGAATTTGGAATGAGGGCTGTAGATTATGGCCAGATCCCACGCATATTTTTTGCATCGATGACACGTTTTACAGCGATCAGGTAGGCTCCGGTACGTAAAGTGACCTCTTTTTTCTGGGAAATATCCCAGACAGACTGGAAAGCCTGATCTAAGATCTCTTTTAACTGGTCGTTTACATGCTCTTTGCTCCAACTTACAGATTGGATATTCTGTACCCATTCAAAGTAGGAAACGATGACGCCTCCTGCGTTGGCAAGAATATCAGGAACCAGAACGACTCCTTTTTTCTGCAAGATTTCATCTGCTTCCATAGAAGTAGGTCCGTTGGCGCCTTCTACGATCACTTTTGCACGGATTTTATCTGCATTGCCGGCATGGATCTGGTTTTCTAATGCGGCAGGAACAAGCAGTGTGGTATCCAGTTCCAGAAGCTCTTCATTGGTAATGTGTTTCACATTATTTTTCTGGTAATCTTTTAAAAGATTCCCCCTTTTTGCGGACAAATAGGCGATGATGTCCGGGATATCCAGACCGTCCGCGCAGTAGAGTCCGCAGGAGACGTCGCTTACTCCGATGACTTTCATTCCTGCCATATGAAGAAGCTGTGCAGAGATACTTCCCACATTTCCCATACCCTGTACGACTGCGGTAGTTCCTTCTACAGAGATCTGCAAAGCGCGCAGGATATTGAGTGAAGTGATCATAACTCCTCGTCCGGTTGCCTCACTTCTTCCCAGAGCTCCGCCTAATTCCAGTGGTTTCCCTGTAACGACACCGGGCACACAATGCCCCTTTAACATGCTGTAAGTGTCCATGATCCAGCCCATAACATTGGCGTTTGTGCCTACATCGGGGGCGGGTATATCCTGCTCTGGCCCTATAATAGGAGCAATCATGGCTGTAAAACGCCGGGTAAGACGTCTAAGTTCTCCATCGGATAATTTGGAAGGATCACAGATGACGCCGCCCTTTCCGCCGCCATAGGGGATGTTTACCACTGCACATTTGAAAGTCATCCATGCAGCCAGTGCTTTTACCTCATTGCTGTCTACATTTGGATGATACCGGATACCACCTTTGGCAGGTCCGCGGGAAGTGGAATGTTGTACACGGTATCCTTCAAAGACACGAACGCTTCCGTCATCCATACGTACGGGGACTGACACTTTTAATTCCCGTTCCGGATGCAGGATAGCTTCATAGTCACTGGCCTCATATCCCAGGAGGGAGGCGGCATGTTTTACAGTTGCAATGACATTATCGTAGGGATTGTATTTGTTGTTAGATGTTGTACCCATTTTTATCTCCGTTCTGCACCTCTGACGCTTAAGGCACAAGTGTGATCACAAGGTGTGCGTCATTCACCAAAGTGTTTTTGCTAAGAGAGTTTATCCAGTACTTCTGTATTTACGATCCAGTCTGCTTGCTCGCCTTTTAGTACTTTTACCATC
Source organism: Mediterraneibacter massiliensis (assembly GCF_001487105.1). Lineage (GTDB taxonomy): Bacteria > Bacillota > Clostridia > Lachnospirales > Lachnospiraceae > Mediterraneibacter > Mediterraneibacter massiliensis. The sequence continues at coordinate 171,009 of NZ_LN913000.1, forward strand.
TGTTCTGCCGACTGTACGGCCATTTTTCTAGAGCCGCTGACAGTGAGAGCAGAAGAATGAGGGCTGACGATCAGATTTTCCAGAGAAAATAATTTCTGGTAAGTATCTAGAAGCTTTCCATCTTTGTCTGTCGGTTCTTCTTCAAAAACATCCAGAGCAGCACCGGCGATCTTTTTCTGTTCCAATGCTTCGATCAATGCTTTTTCATCTACGATAGGTCCACGTGAGCAGTTGATAAAGTAAGCGTCGGGTTTCATCAGGGCAAACTGCTCTCTGCTCATCATATGAATGGTTTCTTCTGATTGCGGGGTATGCAGCGTTACAAAATCGGCCTCTTGCAGGACACTGTTCATATTGGGCATCATTTTTGCTCCATATTTTTGTCCGTCTTCTTCTCTTAAACGAGGATCATATGCAATCACACGCATGTCAAAAGCATTACAGTATTTGGCAACGATACTGCCGATATGTCCCAGGCCGATGATGCCAACAGTTTTGCCTTCTATATCATCTGGTTTATAGGTGACTTTGATCGCAAAATTTCCCTTTTTTTGTTCTTTGTCTGCGGTCATAATCTTGCGCCCCAGCATGAGAATGTACATCATCGTGTGTTCTGCAACGGAAACCGTGGCTGCATGAGGCGTATTTGTTACGAGAACACCCTGTCTGGTCGCTGCTTCAAGATCGATAAGTTCAGTGCCGATCCCATGCCGGGCAATGACTTGAAGATTCGTACACTTCTCAATCATCTCGGCTGTCAGACGATTATGACGCACGATAATGCCGTCAATGGAGTCGTCCATCATGGAAAGAAGTGTCTCGGGTCTTGGATCCGGTGCAAGAACGACTTGTTCTACTGCGTCTTCCAGTATTTTCATGCCGTCTGGATGGATAAATTGTGTGATGAGGACTTTTTTCTTAAGTTTCATAGGATACCTCCTGTTCGGTAAATAATACTATTTATAGGATAGAAGATCGACGTCTGTGCTATAAAGTCAATAAAATGTCCAAAAGGACGGAGCGGGATATGCTGTGTATATCCCGTTCCGTTTGCTGTTTTATTTTATCATATTATCAGAAATCACTTTGATTGGATTGGCGATCTTGCCAATGCCTTCCACTTCTGTTGTGAGGACTTTTCCTTTTCCCAGATCTACATGCTGGAATTTCACTTTGATGTCTTTGCGTTTTTCAGCATGTTTTTCATCGCCGCCCTGCACAGTGCCCCAGGAAACAATGTCTCCTGCACAAAGTGTGTGCGCGCCGGAAAGATAGCTGATCAGGTAAGGAATCTTGAAGAACATATCGCGGGTATTTCCTGTCTGGATATGTTCTCCGTCAAGCCACGCGTCGATATCCAGATTATTTACATCTTCGATCTCGTCAGCGGTCACAAGATATGGTCCCATAGGTGCAAAGGAGTCGTAGCATTTATATCTGCCGGCATAGGTAAGCCTCTTGTCTCCTCCTTCTTCCGCAGAACGTTTGGAAACAATCCATTCCCTGTTGTCACGGAGCCAGTGAGCAGTCAGATCATTGTGTACCGTGTAGCCGTATACATAACTTTCAGCATCTTTTTCATCAATGAAACGTCCCTTTTTCGCAATGACAAACGCCATCTCGGATTCAGAACCTACATTGCCGATTTCTTTTGGAATTTCAAGTGTATCATAAGGACCTACTACACAGGTCGGAACTTTAATAAAGTAATACGGATGTTTTGGCCCGTCCGGCAGATCCGCTATCTCGTATTTCTGCCGATTGTTGATAGCGATGGAGAAAATTTTGGACGGGGCAGGAATCGGCGCCATATACGTAATCTCTTCCGGTGCGTAAATCAATGTTTCTCCTTCCGGTCCGGCTGCATCTGGATTTTGTGATGCATAGGCCATAGCTTCACGGATACATTCTTTTCCTTCTTCTCCGCTTTCAATGATTCCGATCATGCAGGGAGGAGTCATGACATCTGCGCGCTCTTGCGGTTTTGCCTTCCCGGCTGCCTTCAGAGCAGCTGCATATCCGTAATTGACATCCAGAATCTTCCCGTTGTCCATAAGGACACCTACACGTTGTTCACGACCTGTTTTAAAAGTACAAAGTTTCATAATTGTATTCTCCTTTTATTTTTTTATTGTTTTGCGCGGATGTCCGCTACAAATTTTCTTAAACGTTCCATACCCTCGACACAGTCCTCGTAAGATGTTGCATAGGAGAGGCGGAGGTTATTTTTAGAATCTGGTCCGAAATCACTGCCGGGGACACAGGCTACTCCATATTCTTCAAGAAAACGCTGGCAAAAAGTATCCCCATCCATGCCCAAAGAAGAAACATTGGGGAAAACATAAAATGCGGCCTGTGGATATGCGCAGGTAAGTTGCAGTTCTTGTAAGGTGCCGTATATCAACTTTCTTCTTTTATCGAATTGTTCCAGCATATACGCAATCTCATCTGATTCCTGAGTGAGAGCGGCCAACGCGGCATCCTGTGAGGACGCGGTCGCGCACAGTACGAGTTTTTGATGTACCCGGATCAAGATTGACATCAGTTTTTTGCAGGCAGCAATATAGCCTATGCGGAAACCGCACATAGAATGGCTTTTGGAAAAGGATTGGATCGTAATCGTTCTTTCCCACATGCCCGGTAGACTGGCGATAGATGTATGCACATGATCTTCATACAAAATACGCTCGTATGCTTCGTCTGCAATCACAAGAATGTCGTGGTCGATACAGATTTGACTGAGTTCTTCCAGGCTTTTTTTATCCATGATCGTACCCGTCGGATTGGAAGGGGTACAAAGCATGAGTAGTTTTGTCTTGGGGGTAATGCTCTGTCTTAGAGCCTGCAGATCAAAATTCCAGTTATCCTCTTCGCGTAAAGGGATATAAACAGGAACTGCGTTTGCAATTTTTACGATACTGTCGTAAGGGGAATATCCTGGATCCGAGAGAATGACTTCATCTCCTGCATCTACCAGTGCGAGGACAGCTGCAGCCATGGCCTCTTCACCGCCTACAGTGACCATGATCTCACTGCCCGGATCTGCGTGAATATGATTTTCCTTTTCTAATTTTTCTGCGATGGCTTTGCGCAGCGCCATGGTTCCGTAATTAGAAGTATAGCGTGTATTACCAGCCTGAAGAGAAGCGCATGCTGCTTCACGGATATACTTAGGCGTGACGAAGTCTGGCTGTCCGATTTCAAAATGGATTACTGATTGGCCATCTTCTTCTAATTGTCTGGCCCTTTCAAGAACACGTCGGATTCCGGTGAAGGTGATTGCCTTCATCTTTTTCGGTTCATAATCTTTCATGCCATTCATCCTTTCTTTTATATTTAGTTTTGCAGATACGACGGAAGACAGATATATCGTGAACCGTCTTTCACAACATCGCGTCTAACATAATATGATAATACCTTTTGAAAGGTATTCTGTCAATACGTTTAAGTAGAATAATTTGTACAAAAAAAGGAGGGAAAAACTAGTAATATATGACAGTTGACAGATTTTTAATTGATATGCATAATAAATACAAAGGTATTATAATATTATGATAATACTTAAAAATCGTAAATATAAAAGGAGGTAAGAATATGAATCAGGTAGATTCATTATTGAAGGGATCAGTGGATATGCATATCCACAGTGGTCCTGGATTAGTCAGTCGTTCGCTTGATCATGTAGAAGCGGCACAGGAAGCGATGGAGGCTGGACAAAAAGCGATCGTTATTAAGGATCAGCATATACCGTCGGCGGATACGGCAAATATCATTCAGAAATATATTGTAGGAGATGCACCCTTTCGTATATTTGGAAGTGTAGCTCTTAATAATGCGGCTGGAGGCGTGAATCCCCGTGTCGTAGAAGCAGCGCTTGGCTGTGGCGCAAAAGTGATATGGATGCCGACACTTTCCGCTAAATTTCATAAAGAAGGGCATGCAAAGATGTCTGCTAAGGCGCAGGCAGCAATGCCAAAGACAAAATTTGCGCTTTCTCAGGATCCTCCGCTGTCTATATTAAAAGAGGATGGGGGATTGATAGACGAAATCCATGAAATCTGTGAATTGATCGCACAGAAAAATGCAGTGCTTGGAACCGGACATCTTTCCTGGCCGGAGACATATGCGGTAATCAAAGCGGCGAAAGAGGCAGGAGTAGAGAAGATCGTTGTGGATCATCCGGAACATCTTTTGAAAGCGACCGCTGAACAGATGAAAGAACTGACAGATCAGGGCGTCTACGTAGAACATGTGTTGGCCTTGGTATATTCCAATAAGTCTTCCCATGAGAAAATCTATGAAATGATCCGTGCCCATGGCGTGGAATACTGTGTGGTAGCTTCTGATCTGGGGCAGGTGGGTCGTCCGCACCCGGTACAAGGTATGAGAAACTTTATCACAGATATGTTGGAAATGGGACTGACGGAAGCAGAGATCCGCAAGATTACTTCCCAAAATCCGGGAGAGCTTCTTGATGTATAGAAAGTTGTATAAAAAGTAAGAGATTTGAGGAATAGCATATGACGAAGGAACAAAGAGAACTTCTGGAAAAGAAAGAAATGTTTCGCAAGGGCGGCGGAATCAAGGCGATCGAGAAACAACATAGCATGGGAAAACATACGGCCAGAGAGAGATTGGAACTGCTGTTTGATCCGGGGACTTTTGTGGAAACCGGGTTGTTTGTGAAACATCATGCTTCTGCCTTTGGAATGGCTGAGAAAGTTATACCGGCGGATGGAGTCGTGACAGGATATGGATATGTTGAAGGCCACCTTGTATACGCATATTCTCAGGATTTTACAGCGCTTGGCGGTACACTTGGCGAGATGCATGCAAACAAGATCGCCGCAGTACAAGAGGAGGCGTTGAAGACAAGAGCTCCGATCGTGGCGATCAATGATTCGGGAGGCGCCAGGATCCAGGAAGGTGTAAACGCCCTTGGAGGATATGGAAAGATTTTTACAAATAATATCCGATCTTCAGGTATCATTCCTCAGATTTGTGCAATCTTAGGTCCTTGCGCCGGTGGAGCAGTCTATTCGCCTGCATTGATGGATTTTGTTTTTATGGTGGATGATATAAGTCAGATGTTTATTACAGGACCACGGGTACTAAAAGAGGTGACTGGCGAGACGGTTTCATCCCAGGAGTTGGGGGGTGCGAGAATACATAGCGAGATAAGCGGATGCGCACATTTTAGAGACAGTACAGAGGAAGAATGCTTTGCCCGTATACGGAAATTGCTCGTATTGCTTACGGAACCGGAACAACAGAAAGGAAAGGAGGAGATACAAGGGCTGCGGCGCGATCAGAATATGGACTATATTGTGCCGGCGAATCCAAGACAGCCGTACAGTATGCGCAGTGTGATCGACGGCATTGCGGATCGGGGAGAATTTTTCGAGTATCAGGCAGAGTTTGCTCCGAATATAAGAACGGGTTTTATTCGTCTCAATGGAAGATGTACAGGAGTGATCGCAAATGAACCTATGGTGCTGGCAGGGTGTTTGGATATCAATGCTTCGGATAAAGCGGCCAGGTTTATCCGGACTTGCGATGCGTTTGAGATTCCCCTTCTGACACTGGAAGACGTACCGGGATATCTGCCGGGAAAAAGCCAGGAATATGGAGGGATCATCCGGCATGGGGCAAAACTTTTATATGCCTATGCAGAAGCCAGCGTGCCTAAAGTTACGGTGATTACGAGAAAAGCCTATGGAGGAGCCTATATTGGTATGTGTTCGAAGCATCTGGGCGCAGATTATGTATTTGCCTGGCCCAGTGCTGAAATAGCTGTTATGGGGGCGGAAGGAGCTGCCAACATTATATTTGCAAAAGAAATCAGACAGGCAGAAGATCCGGAAGAAAAACGTAAGACCTGTATCCGCCAATATGAAGAAGTTATGATGAATCCATATTTGGCGGCGGAATCGGGATATGTGCAAGATATTATTGTTCCATCGCAGACAAGAGAGCGAGTGGGGGCGGCCTTTCACGCATTGGCACATAAAATGGAACAAAGAATACAAAAAAAGCATGGAAATATCCCGTTGTAGATGAGAAATGTGGGGAATTATGTAAAGAGAGGAATTGTGAGATGAAAAACGAAAAAATGACGGAAAGAAAAAGGAGAATACGAAGAGAACCTAAGGTCTGGCAGGCACTTCTAGCGCTTGTCTGTGTCATTGCCGCTGTTGTGGCAGCGATCAGAGGCGGAGTAGGAATCCAGATGGGGCTTGCCATGGGCGGATGTATTGCTATTGTATTTGCTTTATTGATGGGGAATAGGTGGGAGGATATACAAAATACGATTAAGCGTGTTGTTGGTGATTCGGCGACGACTTTGCTGATTTTGATCAGTGTAGGTATGATGGTAGGGATCTGGATCATAGGCGGAACCGTGCCGACGCTGCTTTACTATGGGCTGAAACTTTGTTCTCCGGCAGTGATCACACCGCTGACATTTGTATTGTGTGCGATCACATCCTTGTTTACGGGGAGTTCCTTCGGTTCTATCGCAACAATGGGACTTGCTCTGTTTGGTGTGGGGATCAGTATGGACATTTCAGCGCCTTTGATGGCGGGGGCTGTTTGTTCAGGCGCCTTTTTCGGCGATAAATTGTCCCCTTTATCCGATACTACGAATGTGGCTGCAGACATGTCCGGAACTCGTCTGTATGACCATATCGGTTCTATGATGTATACGACAGTGCCGGCTACTATCGTGTGTCTGATCTTATATACTGTTCTGGGCTTGAAGAGTGCGTCTGCAAATGCAGATTTAAGCAGTGTGCAGACGATCATGACGACGTTGGATTCTAATTTTAATATCAGCATTCTGGCATTGATTCCGGCGCTTTTGGTCTTGATCACATCAGCTATGAAAATGCCGGCAGTTCCTGCGATGTTGGGCTGTACCGCAGTTAGCGGCGTATTTGCGTGTGTGTTGCAGAAGGCAAGCTTGTCGGAAGTATTAGGAGCTGCAATGAATGGTTTTGTCTCTGAAACTGGTGTGGAGATGGTTGATAAGATCTTATCCCGCGGCGGTATGATCTCTATGTATGGTACAGTTGCGATCATCATTCTTTCCGCAACGATGGGAGCAGTATTGGAGAAGAGCGGTGTTATCGAATGTCTGGTAAAAGATGTATTGCTCAAGGCAGTGCACAAACCGCGCGGTCTGATCCTTTCCACAATGGTATACTGTTATTCTCTGTTATTTATCTCCGGGCATCAGGTAATGCCGATCATTCTCGGAGGACGTACATTCCGGCCGGCATATGATAAAATGGGTATACAGTCCCGGGTATTATCCAGGACATTGGAAGATACGTGTACGATCGGCGCGCCGTTAGTTCCATGGGGAACATCCTGCGCATATATGTATTCCGTATTAGGAATAGGAATTGCGTATATACCGTATGCATTTTTAAGCTTTATCGTACCATTGTTTGCAATCCTCTATGCATGTACAGGGTGGTTCATATGGCGTAAAGAACCGGCCGCAGAGGCAGAAACAGCATAACGATAGATTGTGGGGCGGCCCATTGCTTTTAGCAGGGCTGCCTTTTGGGAGAAAAGAATGATCAAGATAAAACCATCTGTAATAGCCAATCAGAAAATGACATATGCACGGGAAAATAAGCTTCATATACGCATCGATTGTTCCGATGGGATCAACGATCTTTTGCTGCCGGAGTGTTGTTCAAAAGCAGATCTGGCAGAATATCCCCAGGATAATACACTGCTGGATGAATTGGTTTTGTACTGGAAACAAGCGGCGGAAATAAGGAAAGATATGCTTTTGCTGGGAAATGGCTCCCAGCAGCTTTTGTATCTTGTCAATAAACTATTGATCGAGAAAGGGACAGATGTATTGGGATATGCGCCGCAGTATTCTTCTTATGGTTCGGACGTTGTATTTTGCGGCGGCGCCTACCGGGCTTGTTCCACGGGTGAAAACTACCGGTTTGAAGCAGCTCGCCTGCTGGAGCAGATGAAGAGTACGGACACGGTTATATACATAGACAATCCAAATAATCCTACAGGACAATGTATTGCGCTGGAACAAATCGAATATATCGTGAAAGAAGCGGCAAAAGATCATATATGTGTACTTGTAGATGAAGCATATGGGGAGTATATGCCTGTAGAAAATTCTGCTGTCACGCTTATAAAGGAATATGATAATATCATTGTGCTCCGCACATTTTCCAAAGGTTTTGGTCTTGCGGGACTCAGACTTGGATACCTGGTATCAAATCCTGAGATTATACGGGAGATGAAAAAATTGACTACGCCGTATGATGGAAATATACTTGCCCGGCGGATGGGCGTGCGAGTGCTTAAGGAAAAAAACTTCCTTCTTAATCTGCGCAAGACGGTACGCAGCATAAAACTTCCTATCCTGTATACTTCTTTTACTCATCTGAAAATTGCATGTACAGATCTGCATGTCCCTATTTTGCTTTTCAGTCATGTGGATCCGGATTTCGAATTGGCAGAGGCTTTGGCGGAGAAAGGACTCGGTACGGTGTCGGGACAGAATTTTTACTGCCTGGGAGCCAATGCAGTACGCATGCGCATCCCGACAAGAGGAGATTTAGACGAGGTGCTGAAGATTTTGCGAAAGATCGATCAGATGAAATAAGTACTTGTTTGTAAAGAAATACTGTTGACAACAATAATTATATTTGCTATATTACATATAGAACAAATACCCCGGAGAGATTCCGGGGATTCTTTTTCTTTATACAGAAGATTTTGATATTTCATACAGGAGAAAAAGTTCTTTGAACATTGTTGGAAAGATAGAGAGGTGATCAGAAATGGCAGAAAAAAGAGATTATTATGCGGTGTTGGGTATTGCTAGAAATGCAGATGAAAATGAGATTAAAAAGGCATACCGAAAACTGGCAAAGAAATATCATCCAGATACAAACACGGGGAATGTACAGGCAGAAGAAAAGTTTAAAGAAGTCACAGAGGCATATACTGTGCTCAGTGATAAAGAAAAGAGAACATTGTATGATAGATTTGGACATGCTGCCTTTGATGGGAGTGGAAACCCGAGTGAGAACGGTGGTTTTTACGGAGGAGAAAATTTTGGCGGAGGAAGAGGTTTCCGTGGACAGTCGGGCAACTATCAGGAATATCATTTCGAGAGTGGTGATATGGAAGACCTGTTTGGAGACCTGTTCGGCGATATGTTTGGGGCTGGAAAAACGAACACCCAAGGTTCTGACTTTTATGACTTTTCGGGAAGGGCTTTTTCAAAGCGGGGAAGTGACGTGCAGACGGAAGTGGAAGTAACCTTTGAGGAGGCGGTTTTTGGCTGTGATAAGCTGGTACATCTGCAGGAGGAGAACGGGAAGAGACAGTCCCTTAAGGTGCATATCCCGGCGGGTATTGATACAGGTAAGACCATTCGTCTGCGGGGTAAAGGGAGAAAAGGAGTCGGCACGGGGCAGCCGGGCGATCTTCTGATGAAAGTGAAAGTTGGCGGGAAACCGGGATTCAGAAGAGAAGGAATGGACGTGTATACGTCTGTTTCTATACCATTTACAACGGCTGTGTTTGGCGGAGAAGCAGAGGTTAGAACTTTGAATGGAAAGGTGAGATGCAAAATACAGGCAGGCATCCAGTCGGGGACGAAGATACGGTTGCGTGGGAAGGGCATTGTCTCTATGAAACAACCGCAGGTGTATGGAGATATGTATGTGACGGTACAGATCCAGGTCCCTGTGGATCTTAACAGAGAAGCCAGGCAAAAGCTAAAAGAATTTGAGGCTGCATATAGAAGTCAGGAAACCAAAAAGACGAGTGCGGCATAAGCACATCTGCCTGGCAGAGGGGGTTATGCGTCTTCCATCAGTATAGCGATGGCGACGGCGTCTTCTTCTGCAAGAGTCTGTGCACAAAGCAGGACATCCTGTACATAAGACTGTGCAAGACTCAATGCAGAGGCAATTTCTATGATACTTTTGCCCTCCTTGCAGAGGGACAAGATCTGCTCGATTTCCCGTGTTTTTAAGCGAAGTGTAGTATTAGTAACAGAAGAAGTGGATTGGTTCATTAAAAAGTCTCCTTTGAGGGAAAAATATTTGTGGCGTTATTATAGCATAGTTTTCCCGACATGGCAAAGTGCAGTGACTTTTTGATACCTTTTATATTGTTCTTCCCATAAGGGGCGTTCCTGCGGATGGTATTCTGTGATAGAAAAAGAATTCTTAAGAAGCCGGGCAGCTTCTTTTTCATTTTCGATATATCCTAAGGAGCGGAACTGAATGAGGGCGTTTCCGATGGCAGTTGCTTCTATGGGACCGGCGGCAACGGTTTTGCCGGTAGCATTAGCGATATACTGACAGAATGCTTTGTCTTGTGAAGCGCCTCCTAAAAGATGTACAGTATCTGTTTTATGCCCGGTGATCTGCTCCAGTTTTTCTATACTTTCTCTGTATTTAAAAGCCAAAGATTCCATCACTGCACGATAAAATTCTCCGGGGCGTGTGAGAGGAGGCTGCTTAGTTTTTATACAGTATTGGTTTATCGCTGCCTCCATATTTTCGGGGGAAGCAAAAAGACTATCATCCGGATCTATCAGGCAGGCAAATGCGGAAGCTTCGTCTGCAGCTTTGAGAAGCGTAGCATAATCGTCGGGCAGACCGTTTCTTTTCCAATAACGGCGTAGCTCCTGAATCAGCCACATTCCCATGATTGTTTTTACAAGTTTGACTTTTCCAAAAGCGGCGCCTTCGTTGGAAAAGCCGTTTTGATAGACGGTGTCTGTAATGACGGGTTGATCTGTCACCATACCGATAATGGACCAGGTGCCTGAATTGATAAAAATATAGTGAGGATCTTCTGCGGGCACTGCGTGAGCGGCAGAAGCTGAATCGTGCTGTGCTGTGGCGATCAAGGAAAGTTTTTTGCCGGAGGGGATACCAATCTGGCGTTTGATCTGCGGCAGTACATCCCCTTTATGTGTACCTGTCATCACAATTTCGGGAAAGAGTGAAGGGGACAGATGTAGTTTCATCAATATTTCCGGGCATAACTGTTGGTGTGCAAGATCATATAATTGTGTGGTGGAAAGGCTCGTATATTCCAGACTTTTTTGTCCTGTAAAAAAATATCCCAGCACATCGGCGAGCATAAGGAATACATGCGCATTTTCGAAAATCCTCGGATTACGACGTTGTATGCCCAGGATCTGGTACACCGTGTTATACCACATATCTTGTACTCCTGTTAAGGAGAAAAGTCCTCCTTTTTTAAAGAGAAGCACAGCCTTTTGTATCATTCCTTTCGCCTGTGCGTCTCTATATTGATAGGGAGGAGCGATGCATTCATCTTCTCCGTCCAGAAGCGCAAAGTCCACACCCCATGTGTCGATCCCAAAAGCTTCAGCAGAATCTGTTATGCGAAAAACTTTTTGCAGTCCGGTTAAAATTTCTTGGAATAAATAAAAGAGATCAGTATAAATACGGTCTTGTATGTGGATCCCTTCATTAGAAAAACGATGGACCTCTTCTAGATGAAGCGTATCATCTAGAAGTGTTAGCAGAATGACGCGTCCGCTGGATGCGCCCAGATCTACGGAAATTACACTTTTTTTCTTCATGGATAGTTTCCTCTTTTTTATTTCTGTGGTGTTTTTGATATGGATTTATAGAGTTCTGAAACAGAGTGGAACTTTTCTGCTTTTCCCGGGACAGGAAGCGCGCGTTTTTGTATGACAGTATCCAATTGTGCCACTGCTTTTTCAGGTATTGGTTTGAAATTGCCCAAAAGCTCTGCGATTACGACAGATTGCGCCATACATTCCATCATCTGCATCATCTCTACACCGTCTGCCGCGCCGTTAGGACTGCACATCAAAGCACCGTGGTTTTCCATAAGGAAACCGTTTGAATCTTCGATCACCTGGTCGAATTGCAGGGAGAGGGCTTCTGAAACCGGTGTTTCGTAGGGAACCATCAGAAGAGGACCTACCTCAAGTACCGGTTCCGGGAGTACAGGTTGGGCGAGCAGTGAAGACTTGGCGATCGCAAATCCTGTGAGAACAGGAGGGTGTGCGTGAACAACAGAACGGATGTCAGGACGTTTAGCCATGATACGCACGTGAAAAGGGGTTTCGCCGGTAGGTTTTTTTCCCTCTGGCGCGAAAACCGTCTCTCCATTCCGATTGACGATACAGATGTCTTCAAAACGGACAAGGCGTTTTGGTGTCTTTGTAGGTGTGATCAGGATAAGATCATCTTCTGTGCGCAGGGAGAGATTCCCTCCTGCAGAAGTAACGTATCCTAATTCCGCAAGTCTATGGCTTGCGTCTATCAGTTCAGTGATTTCTTTTTCGTATTTTATTTGCAAATGGTTCATAGTAGATTCCTTTCTTAATCGAAATATAATAAAAAAGTTTGTGCCGGAACGCATTCACTTCTTCTGGAAGTGAGGGGGACGCGGATGAGGCGGCATTCCGGCACAAACTTTTTTATTTCAGAGGTTCTGGTCCTAATTCGACTTCTCCTAATGTTTTTACTTCAAAACCATTTTTCTTAAATTCTTCGTAATCAAAAGCTTCCAGTTCATCATAAGCGAGTTTGTGGAATTCATAGAAGTTTTTCCAGTCTTCATAACCATCGCCCAAATTGTGCTCTAAAAATGCGTCGGCCATTGCGATTCCGGTCTGCGGAGCTACATAATGTGCGCCCATTGCCATTACGTTACAGTCGTTGCCGGTGATACAGCGCAGTGCAGAAGGAACACTTTCTACAACAGCTGCGTGTACGTGCGGACATTTGCTGGCTGCAATATGGATGCCCATGCCAGTACCGCAGAAGATCAGGGCTCTTTCAAATTCCCTTTCTGCGATTTTAGCGCCGACTTTCAGACCGATGCGATGGAACATCTCTGGATTTTCTTCGTCTTCTGTCTTTACCCCGATGTCTGTAACGGTCCAGCCCTTTGCCTTTAAATGTTCTACAACTGCATTTTTCAAAGGAACTCCTGCGATATCCGCGCCTACTAAAATTTGTTTGTCTTTTACTGTTTTCATAAAGATACCTCCTTATAGTTTTTATTTTTATTAGTTTCTTTTTTCAATTGCTGTGATCATATCCAGGCGATTCTGGTGGCGTCCGCCTTCGTATTTGGCGTTTAACCATTCGTCTACGATCATTTTAGCCAGTTCGATCCCTACGACTCTTGCGCCAAATGCCAAGATATTCGTGTTGTTATGCTGTTTTGAAAGTCTGGCAGAATAAGGTTCACTGCATACACATGCCCGTATACCATTTACTTTGTTGGCGCTCAAGGATATGCCGACGCCTGTTCCGCAAATAAGGATGCCGCAGTCCACTTCGCCGGTGGCTACCAGATTGGCCACTTTTTCACCGTAAACAGGATAGTCGCAGCGTTCCGGTGAATGTGTGCCTACATCTGTGACAGCGATACCCTGCTCCTGCAGATATTCTTTAATCTTCAATTTCATTTCAAGGGCAACGTGGTCGTTTCCAATTGCGATTTTCATAATCTGTTCCTCCACTGTTATGATCATATATTGTTTTTGAATATACCGCACATAGCATCCTGCTCAATACGTTCCAGCATACTATAAGCCATATGAAGATCGCTTCCAGATACGACTACGCCATGTAAAGGCATGATACAGCCGATCGGATAGGTTTCGGCAAGTTCTCTTCTGTTGTCCCAATACTTGTAGATTTCTTCATGCAGGTTTTTCGTGTATGCTTTTGTGTAAGGGATACACTCTACGGGGCCTCGTTTCATTGTGGCTTCCGTAATGTTTGGTATCGGCTTGGATTGTGCCACATATACCATGCAGTACTGCGGATGTGCGTGGATAGTAGCCTTGATATTGTTGAATTTTGTAAGGAGAAGGACGTGCATATATCCTTCCCGGGAAAGCTTTCCGGTTCCTTCCAGAATATCCATATTGGAGTTGATCAGAAGAAAATCTTCCGGCTGCAGTTCGCAGAAATGCCTTTCTGACATCAGGGAGGGAGAGATAAGGATACGGTCATCATCTACCCGCACGGCAAAATTTCCTCCCGCGGCATTGGTGAGGCGCCGGTCCCACATATAATGTGCGACTTTGCACATATCCTCACGGTCTTTTAAATAAGAAATTCCAGCCATAAATATCATCCTTTCTGAGTGTGAAACATAAGTTATTGTATATATTCCAAAAAGCGCTGTGTGTTTCTGTTGTCTGTAGTGCGAAAACCGACCGGATGAGGAGATTTCGTATACATTCCGTGAAAATCGCTTCCTCCGGTTGCCAGCAAGTCATAAGAAGCGGCAATCTCCAGACAGGTCTTTGTTACATCTTCCGAGTTCTTATAGTGCATACATTCGATCCCATGGATTACTTTCTCGCGAGCAAGACGGCGTATAAGGTCCACAGAATCGAATTGTCCGGGATGTGCGATCACAACGATTCCTTCTGCCTGGTGCATCACGTCGATCACTTCCAGAGTATCCGGGTAGTGGATCGGAACATAACAGGAGCCCTGCTTTCCTATCAATTCACCGAGCAGAGGACCGAAAGGGTGGTTGGTGATCCCTGCGTTTGCCAACGCCATCATAATATGGGACTCGAAAATAGATGCGCTGTGCCTGGAAAGATCAAGCACATCCTCTGTCTGCACGGCAGGATAAAGTTTTTGGATTTTTTCGGCCATTGCAAGTTTGGCTTCCCGGCGCCGTCTTGAGGTTTCATCTAGAACTGGCTCCAAAATAAGCGGTTTTTTTGGAGCGTAGCATAGAACATGAACCGGACGCCCGGTAAAAGGATCTTTTGTTGTACATTCCACGCCGGGAACGACTGTAAGAGAAGTTCCATCTGCATAAGTGCAAAGGCGGGAAATGCCGTTCATGGTATCATGATCTGTCAGAGCGATCAAGTCAAGTCCCTGGCGCAGTGCATATTTCCCGATCTGCTCCGGAGTGGCGGAACCATCTGAAAATATGCTGTGACAGTGAAGATCACCTTTCATAAGAAACACATCCTTATTTTTCTTTTAACATAGCGAAGAATTCATTCTCCAGTTCTTTTGGCGCATTTAGGTATTGATACAGATCGGGATTTTTCAAGAATTCTGTATATACCGGAACGTCTTTGTAAATTCCCAGTTTTGGACTGTCTGTCGGTACAACGATCTTAGGTTCGCATGCAAATGTGTAATTTGGATTTTTCTCGATCTGATACCCTGTCTCTGTGTGGTATACATAAGCGCTCATTCCGTGGCTTTGTTTTACACTGTCGTAGTAGTTCATACTGTTGACGGAGACGAGGTTGATAAATACCAGGGTTCCTTCACCGATATTTACTGTACAGTGTCCGTAATCCGGTGGGATGACAACGGTCTCTCCGGCGTGTACTTCGGCGAGAAGAAGATCGTTTACGGTTATAGGGCCTTCTTTTTTGTAATCATCGACACGCTGCATAACAAAGAGCGCAGTTCCACTGATCACCTGATATAGTTCTGGGAAGCTGAATGTTTCACCGGGGATTGGAAGGTGAAAGTGACCAGCGGTCTTTTTACATTCTTTTCCGGCATATCCCGGCAGGATAACGGTAGAATCATAGCGTAGAGCTACATCAGAAAAGGCTGTGCGTGTCTTATCGCTTACGATCGCTTTGTAAAAATCGTAGTATGGATCATCTGTCTTTTTGTAGTCCGGATCAGCCAGCAGACCTTCCATTTTGTCGGAATATTTGCGGGAGTAGTCTTCCCAGCGTATATCAGAAGAACTGCTTACAAGTTTTCCTGTTTCTTCATCTAATGCGATCGGCATGCCGAATAAAGTTAAATCTTTCATTTTTTCCTCCTAATTTTTGATACTTTGTCGGGCGAAGCCTGCCCGCCTGTAAGGCATGAATTGCGGGATGCCCGAATGGGTATACTTTGTCGGGCGAAGCCCGCCCGCCTGTAAGGCATGAATTGCGAGATGCCCGAATGGGTATACTTTGTCGGGCGAAGCCCGCCCGCCTGTAAGGCATGAATTGCGGGATGCCCGAATGGGTGTATTTTGTTGATACTATGATAAATGCGTACTATGCATGGCTTTAAAGCTCTTGATAGAATTTTACGGCCTTTGGATATTCTTCCGGTGTATAAGCATTGAATAATCCGGAAGTTCCCAGTACGAGGATGTCAGCGCCGGCCTCGACCAGTTTCGGAGCAGTTGTTTCTTTGACCTGTCCGTCTACCATGATCTCTACGTCTTTTCCTGCGTCTTTGAACATGGCGCGTATCTTGCGTATCTTATCGATCGTAGCAGGGATCAGTGTCTGTCCTGCAAATCCCGGATCTACTGTCATGACACAGATCAGATCGATGAAATCTAGCATATAGGTAAGCTGAGAAATATCTGTAGCCGGATTAATGGCAAGACCTGCTTTTTTTCCGAGAGAACGTATCTGTTTGAGGGCGCGGATAGGATGCGTGAGTGTTTCAATGTGCATCGTGATATATTCGGCTCCGCATTCTGCGAAGTAATCAATATATTCTGTTGGATTGGTGACCATTAGATGTACATCCAGCGGTGTGGATGATATTGCTTTGATATCTTTCATAAGATATCCGTTTAAACAGAAATTGGGAACGAAGTGACCGTCCATGATATCAATATGATAGAGGTCGACCCCGGCCTTATCCAGACTTTCGATTTTTTCTTTCAGTTCCATTGTGTTGATACACATAACGGAAGGTGATACTTTGTTCATTGTTTGTCCTCCTTAAAATGTTTATGATTTAATTTATTCCACATATAAATCCCTGCGCCCAATATTCCGGCGAAGGGATGATTGGACCCTTTTATGAAATCCAGCGAATCCGCCGGATAGGGTTTTCTGGTGTAAGTGTAGATTTTCTGGCACAGCTCCTGGTAGGGGAAATCCTTCATATGGACAACGCCGCCGGAGAGTATGATGTGTACGGGATCTAAAATATTGATTTCTGTAGACAAGGCTATGGCCATGAAATCCAGATATTCATGGAGTGCAGGCGTTTGCTTATAATAGGTAAAGATGTCTGCAAATGGAATAGCAGGCATGTATGTATCATGTAGCCGTTCTAATGCGCGGCCGGCACAGAAAAGTTCGATACAGCCTTTATTTCCACAAGGACAGGATGCGGCCTTTCCATAGACGGGAATGTGTCCGAGTTCTCCTGCCACGCCATTCTTTCCGTCTAAGAAACGTCCGTGTATAAAAATCCCATTTCCTAATCCGGTCCCTACATAGAAGGAGACGATACAGTCGGCATTTTCTAAGTGCTTTTGCCGCATATCATAAGAAAGCAAAAGCAGCACATCATGTTCTGCTACGACAGGTACGTGGAAAACTTCCTTAAGGGGCGCTGCTATATTCAGATCTGTAAAGGAAAGCAGGTTCGGACAGGATATGACCTTTTCCTTTGCGTGGTCTACTGTTCCGGGGAAACCGATACAGATTCCCTTCATATGATAAGAAGGGTAAGAAACAGTAAAATCTGAGATGATCTGTCCTAAGATCTCTATCGGTGAGCCGGTTTCAAACATGCTGCGGCTGCTGTATTTTAAGGGCTCTGCTATGAGAGTACCATCTTGTAAGATTCCGCCGATCCTAAAATTCGTTCCTCCTATATCAATACCGATCACATAGTCTTTTGTTTCAGCCGATATGTTCATAAATTTCCTCCTTCCTTCTTTCATTCGTGCACATTATAACACCTTACGGAAGGATAAACAATAAAAACGGGCAATAAACAGTCAAAAACGGAAATTATAACAAAAAACGTAGAAGGGAAATGTGAAAAATTCACAAAAACAAAAGACATAAGCAAAAAATACTTGAAAAAATGCATAATAAGATTTATTATTAAGCCATAAACAAAAATAAACAGCACAAAACAAAAATAAAACAACAAAAACGTGTGTGATTTTGAGAAGGAGTTGTCATAATGATATGCACCGTAACCGTTAATCCGGCAATTGATAAGGTAATCTACCTTACACGGTTCAACAGAGATAATACGAACCGAATCAAAGAGACCAAGGAAGTTCTCGGAGGGAAGGGGACACATGTATCTGTAAATTTAAGTATTTTAGAGTGTGTGAACAAAGCATTTGGCATCGACTTTGGAGAAACGGGACGCAGGATCGAAAGTCTCTTGGAAAAAGAGGATATTGAAATGAAGTTCCTGCATTATGATGAGGGCGAGTCGAGAATGAATTACGCACTGATCGAAGAAGACAAGACATGCACACTTATCAGTGAAAAGGGAAAAATTGTTTCAAAAGAACAATGCCAAGAATTAATAAGGAAAATATACGATGAAGTATCGGAGGGCGATATTCTCATTTTATCGGGAGATGCGTCCAATACAGAAATTCCTTTGATCTATGCAAATATAATAGAAGCGGTGGCTGACAAGAAAGTAAAAATCTTTTTAGATGCCAGTTCTGAAAATCTGACAGGTTCGTTGAAGTGGAAACCTTTTCTGATTAAGCCGAACGAGGATGAATTGTCTCAGATTTTAGGAAAAGAGATAAAGGGAGAAGCGATGATCCTGGAAGGACTTCAAAAGCTTTCACATACGGGGATTTCGTGTATCGCAGTATCTTGTGGAGGAAACGGTTCTTACATATGGTATCAGGATGAGATATACAGAGTACATCCGCTGAAAGTGAATGTGATGAATACGATCGGATGCGGAGATGCATTCCTAAGCGGGATGGCCTATGGTTTTGAGAAAGGATTGGAGTTTACAGAGATTTTGAAAATCGCAGCTTCTGTATCCTCTGCGACGGCAGAGTCAAACAGCACGGTTGGATTTGACAGAGAAAGAGCCCGTGAGCTTAGAAAAAGGGTGAAGATCGAAAAACTGTAGATGCATGATAAAGCGACGATCAGAGAGAACATTATATGTCGGCGAGACATTTAATGCATAAAAAATTATAAGAAAAGGAGAGAAGTATTATGAAAAACAAAGTAGTACGCAGAACCTTAAGCGTTCTGGCTGTCAGCGCAATGGTGCTTGGCATGGCAGGATGCGGCGGCAACAGTTCATCCGGAGGAGACAATGCTTCTAAAGAAGGCGGCAGTGATGAAGGAAAGACGATCGGTATATCCATGTGTGCGATCGAGTCACAGATGTGGGCAGAGTATCAGGATTCCATGCATAAAGCATGTGATGAGGCTGGTGTGAAGTATGCGGAGTCTATCGCAGAGAACGACGTACAGAAACAAAATCAGCAGATCGAAGACTTTATCTCTCAGGGTGTTGACGCGATCATTATCGCACCGGCAGACGGAGACGCAGTCGTATCAGCTATCCAGAAATGTAATGAAGCCGGAATCCCGGTTATCATGGCGAACCGCGCGGCTGGAGAAGGCGCAGAAGTATTCGCTACGATTTCTTCCGATAATAAAGAGATGGTAAAACGTGAGATCCAGTATGTGGCAGAGAACGCTCCGGAAGGAACGAAATATAAATGCCTCGAACTGGTAGGAAGCCTGACGGATGTCAATGCGATCGCAAGACAGGAAGGTTTTGAAGAAGCTATCGCAGAATATCCGGATATGTTCGAACTGGTTGCTACAGTTCCGACAGAGTGGAAAGGTGACCTGGCTCTGACAGGTGTACAGAATGCATTTGCATCAGATGATGACATCAACTTTATCTTCAGCCCATCAGATGCGCTTCTTCCATCTATTCAGTCCGGTTTACAGCAGCTTGGCAAATATGCAAAAGTGGGAGAAGACGGACATATCACACTTGTTACATTTGACGGCGCTGCAGATGCAGTAAACGCGATCCGTGAAGGATATGTAGATGTTGTTTCTGTACAGGACGCTACAGAACAGGGCAAGCTCTGTGTACAGGCTGCGCTCGATGCGATCGACGGAAAAGAAGCTTCTGATTATACAGATCCAGGATTTGAAGTAAGTACTGAGAATTGTGATACAGATTATGCAGATTTCAAAGGATATTGATCCTCTGCTGTCTAAATAGCAAAAGTGGAAGTGCCTCAAAAGGTTTCCTTTTGAGGCACACTCTATAAAAAGATTAAGGTGGGTTTCAACGTGAGTATAAAGAAGAGTTTAAAATCTATTGATGCGATTTTCTGGTTTGTGGGAATCTTTTTTATCATTTCTCTGATCTTCGTACCCGGCTTTGCACAGTTTTCTGCGATTAAAAGTCTGTTGAGCCAGACTTGTGTCCTGATGGTTTTGGCATGCGGCGTACATCTTACCGTACTAAACGGAGGTGTGGATTTTACCAGCGCGGCACTGCTTGCCCTGACTACGGTTGTGGGCGGTTCTATCATCAGTACAGGCGGCGCTCTGGGCGGAAGCGGTCTGGCAATTTTTCTGGGGATCGTGGTCATGCTCTTGTTAGGAGTAGGCTTTGGTATTATCAACGGTTTTTCGGTCGTTACTTTTAAAATGCCGTCTTTTATCGTAACAATGGCAACGCAGATGCTTGTAAACGGGCTTGCGGTCGTATATACAGGCGGCTCCAGTGTGACGGGAATGCCGGCGGCATTTGGCAATTTTGGAAACGGCAGTTTTTTTGTTGTACCGTATATTTTGATCATAGCAGTGTTGGTAGCAGTATGTATACATATTCTTCTGACGAAGACATTGCTTGGAAGACAGCTGTACGCGGTGGGAACGAATCCCAAGGCGTCTTTGATATCCGGTATTTCTACAAAAAAGACGATCTTTAAGATTTATGTTATCAGCGGATTATGTGCAGGGATCGCAGGCGTGATTGAATTGGCTTATATGCAGAGCGGTTCAGTTAACTATGGAAGTACGATGTTTAATGACATCATGGGCAGCATTATCGTAGGCGGCACAAGCCCGCTTGGAGGAAGAGGTAAAGTTATCAATACGGTAATGGGCGCGTTTCTTATCACAATGATAGGCAGTGTGCTGAATATCCTGAATGTACCGTATTATATGATTACTTTGATTAAAGGTCTGATCATTCTTGTTGCTGCAAGTCTTGATTTGGTTAAGACGAGAAAGAGCCTGGCGCAGTAAAGTGTGTCCGTAATAGGATTAAGACTACAGATTGGAAGTGAATAAGATGAGTGAAAATATTTTGGAATTAAAAGGGATTACAAAATCATTTGCGACCGTCAAGGTGTTGAAGGATATTACCTTTTCTTTAAAGAAAGGCGAGATATTAGGACTCGTAGGAGAAAATGGCGCCGGAAAATCTACGCTTATGAATGTGCTCGGAGGAATCTACCAAAGAGACGGCGGTGACATACTGCTGGATGGTAAGAAATTTGAACCACTCAATCCCAAAGTGTCCAGTGACGCAGGAATCGCGTTTGTTCAGCAGGAACTGAATTTATTTACAAATTTGACGGTTATGGAAAATCTCTTTATCACAGAGATGAAGAAAAGCAAGATTGGAAGTATCAATAAAAAAGAAATGAAGAAAATTGTCCGGGAAAAGATGGAGGAGCTTGGCGGAACAGGAATCTCACCGGACGATATCATAGGAAATCTTTCTATGGGGCAAAGACAGATGGTGGAGATCACCAAGTCGATCATGAAAGATTCCAGGATCATCATATTTGACGAGCCGACGACGTCTCTGTCAAATAAGGAAAAAGAAAAATTGTTTGAAATCATGCACAAAATGCAGGAACAGGGAAAATCTATTATTTTTATTTCTCATATCTTGGAAGATGTGTTTGCATATACGGATGAGATCGCAGTCTTGCGTGACGGAGAAATTATCTCCCAGAGGAAGACGAAAGAGGCAGATCCGAATACGGTCATCAAAGAGATGGTAGGCCGTGAACTTACGAATATTTATCCTGTTTGCGAAAAAGAAATCAAAGATATTGCATTTGAGGCGAAGAATATTTGTCAGAATGGAAGATTTGACAATCTCAATCTCCATATCAGGGAAGGCGAGATCGTGGGTATGTTCGGACTGATGGGAGCCGGGCGTACGGAACTGCTTAGGTGTCTGTTCGGGTTGGATGAGATGGATAGCGGCGAACTGTACTATAAAGGGAAAAAGATCGCGCCGATCAATCCGCAGAACTGTATTAAGAACGGTATGGCGTTTATTACAGAAAACAGGCGTGAAGAAGGACTTTTGATCCCGAAGACGTTGAAAGAAAATATTGTACTTTCCAGCTTGAGAGAACATAAAAAGAATGCATTGTTTATGAGTGCGGCAAAAGAAAAGGAAAGCACGGATAAGATGGTAAACAGTCTGAACGTAAAAACCTTTGACCCAGGAAAACAGACGGCGGGAACACTTTCCGGAGGAAATCAGCAGAAGATCGTATTTGCAAAATGGGTTTTGCGGGAGCCGCAGATCTTTCTTTTGGACGAACCTACCAGAGGTGTGGATGTCGGAGCTAAATATGAGATCTATACGATCATACAGGAATTGGCAAAAAAGAATTCTTGTGTATTGATGGTTTCTTCAGAAATCGAGGAACTGATGGGCGTATGTGACAGAATCCTGGTTATGAGCAACAACAGGATCACAGGTGAGCTTACGAAGGATGAATATGTTCCGGAAGAGATCATGAAATTTGCAGTGGGAGGTGTCAAATAATGGAGAAAGCGAAAAAGCAGCCGTCTACAGTCGGGGCAGGTAAGAGATTTGTCGATCTGTTCTGTACATACGGGTTGTACTTTATTTTCATCGTGCTGATCATATTTTTTGCGGTACAGCGGCCAAATTTCTTCTCCGTGAGCAATTTCCTTTTGATCTTGAAGTCATCTTCAGTTTTGGGCATTGCTGTTGTGGGTATGTTTTTTGTTCTGATCGTAGCGGGGATCGATATATCCGTATCTATGAACATGTACTTTTCCGCAGTAGTCGGGGCAACGGTTTTGAATAGTTTGGGAATGCCGCTGATCGTATCTTTTCTGGCTGCCGGTTTAAGCGGCCTGCTGATAGGATGTATCAATGGCTTCTTTGTGGCAAAAGTAAAGATTGTTCCCTTTATCGTAACATTGGCTACGTATTCGGTGGCAAAAGGGTTGGGGCTGTTCTTTACCAATCAGCAAATGGTATTTTTGGATAGTTCGGTCATGACACTGGCAAACGCAAAATTATTTGGAATATCTGTGTTCGTATTTATTTTCCTAGCAATCGTCTTGATCGCACATTTTGTGTTGACTTCTACACAGTTTGGACGACAGTTGTTTGCCTGTGGGAATAACCTGGTTGGGGCGAACAAAATGGGAATCAATGGTCCAAGAACAGTCTTTCTTGCCTATGCGATCTGCGGAGCCCTTGCAGGTATCGCAGGAATGCTGAGCGCCTGCAACTTAAGTGTGATCAATCCAAACTTTGCCCAAGGAGATGAATTTGTTGTTATCTCATCATCTGTCATCGGCGGAGCCAGCCTCTTCGGAGGAAAAGGAAGGGTACTTCCCGGAGCGATCATCGGTATTGTAATGATCCAGGCGATCATCAACGGACTCACTATGATGGGCGCGTCTGCATATTCCTATACGATTTTCAGAGGAATCATTATTTTTATCGCAGTTATGGTGGATAGCATTAAATTTAGTGGTGAGATAAGATAATTATGCCGCAAATCCTTTTTATGCTGTATAATGTTAAGTATCAATTTTAAGCTATGGGAGAAATGCGGATGAGAAAGAAAAACTATAGTATTGAACGGAAAACAAAGATACTTAAGACCCTGGAAAAGGATGGGAGAGTAGAAGTGGAGACGCTTGCGAAAGAATTAAACGTCAGCAAAGAGACGATACGCAGGGATTTAAGAGAGATGGAACAGGAGGGACTTTTAAAAAGGACCCACGGCGGTGCTGTAAGTATAAACAGTACACAGCAGTCTCCGGAGTATCCATATCTGATGCGTGAGATCCAATGTCTGGAAGAAAAAGAAAGGATTTGTAAAAAGGCGGCATCGTTAGTGAAGGACGGAGATACAATATTTATCGACAATAGTTCTACGAATATCTCTATTTTGAAGAACATCAATCCGGAGTATTCTGTAACTATCATAACAAATTCTATACGGCTTCTTCTTGAAAGTACAAGATATGCCAATGATAATTTTGTTTTTATCTCTTTAGGAGGAATGTTCCGTCATAAGAATTATTCCTGTGTAGGAGATATTGCTAATGAAATGTCAAATAAATTCCGGCCGAGCAAGGCATTTTTGTCTTGCTACGGTGTGGATACAGAAGGCGCGCTGTTTGACAGCAGCATGTATGAGATCGAAGTAAAAAGAAATTTGATCCGTCATGCCGGAGAGGTGTATATTACAGCGGATCATACAAAGATCGGGCGTAAAGGCGGCGTGCAGCTTTCAGAAATATCAAAGGCAGATTATCTGATCTGTGACCGCGCGCTTACAGAGGAAGAACAGAAAAATTTGGATATGCAGAATGTAAAAGTATTGGTGGCAGATATTTGAGAAAAGGACATGTCGGGATTGGAGAGACATGAAATATCTGGGATTTGACTTAGGCGCCAGCAGCGGGAAGATGATGCTGGGGGAATTAGATGGAGCACGCTTAAAGGCAGAAGTGATCCATCGTTTCCCTAACCGCCAGATCCTGGCGGCAGGCGGTTTGTACTGGGATATCCTCAATATATATTCAAATTTAAAAAATGGAATAGAAAAAGCAGTTTATGAGTCAGGCGCGGAGAAGTTGACACTGGGACTGGATTCCTTCTGCAATGATTTTGGTCTTGTCGATCGAGAAGGCAGGCTTGTCAATCAGGTATATTGTTACAGGGATGAGCGTACAAGGCGCAAAGCACAGGAAATCTACGCAAAAGTCTCCCAAAAGGAACTCTATATGGAGACCGGAAGCCAGACAGCGTTGTTTAACACAGTGATACAGATGGCGGCTATGGTGGAAGAAGGAGAAGGGTATCTCCTTGAAAAGTGCAGGCATGCCCTGATGCTGCCAGATCTGCTTGCATATTTTCTGACCGGAAGGATGCAGACAGAATATACGCTGGCCTCCGTGACGCAGATGTTGGACTGGAGGACAAACAGCTGGCATAGCGGGATTATGCGGCGGCTTGGAATTCGGGAAGATATTTTTCCTAAGATCGTGCCGACAGGTACCTCGTCAGGTGTCTTAGAGGGAACTAGGGTACCGGAGTTAGCCGGCGCTTGTGTGCAGGTCGTCTCAGTCTGTGGACATGATACGGCTTCGGCGATCGCTGCTCTTCCGACGACAAAGGAGCATGTTGCCTATATCAGCAGTGGAACCTGGTCTATCGTGGGGACAGAGGTGGAAAAGCCAATCCTGACGGAAGAAGCATTTCGTCTTAATATTGCGTATGAAGGTGGGATCGATTATCGATACCGCATGATCAAAAATGTGATGGGATTGTGGATCTTGCAGGAGTGCCAGAGCGATTATGCAAGGCGGATAAGAGAAGAATGTTCCCATGCCTATACTGCATACGAGGCGGAGAAGGCGCCGGCGAGACGCTATATGATAGAGCCGGATGATGCGAGCTTCTATATGCCAGGGAATATGCTGGAGAAAGTGGCGCAGTATTGTGAGAAGACTGGACAGGGAAGACCAGAGACATTTGGGGAGATTGTGCGTGCCGTGATGGAAAGCCTTGCTATGAAGTATCGGTATATGCTGGAAAAGATGGAAGAGATCCTGGGTTATCGCCTAGAGGAGATTTATATCCTGGGAGGCGGAGGCCAGAATCGGCTGCTCGATCAGCTTACGGCAGATGTCTGCGGCAGAGTAGTCTATGCGGGTCCTTATGAAGCTGGGCTTGTAGGAAATTTAATGGTGCAGATGCGCAGTGTTGGTGAAATACAAAGCTTGAAAGAGGGACGCCAGATGATCCGGGACTCATTCGAGATCGCAGAGTTTGTGCCGCAGAAGCATGAACTGTGGGAAGAAAGCTATAGTCAGTTTAAAAGGCTGCTTGAAATGTGAGAAGGGGATGCTGGTGACAGCCTGAGGGCTCGAGCCATGCATTCCTTTTTCTCATTCAGCAGCAATGCGGCGGATTGACCCGCCGCATTTTGGAAAGGAGTGCGTTAAAATGGAAAAAGAAATCTATGAAAAATTAAATAGAGTAAGAAAATTGATGTGTGAGGAAGATCTAGAAGCAATCCTTCTTACTTCTACGCCGAATTTCTTCTGGATAACAGGCGGAAAAAATGGTTTTGTAGATAAGGCAACACAGGATGCGGCTGTGAAGGTACTGATCACAGCGGATAAAGCATATGTCATCTGTAATTCCAGTGAAAGATATCGGGTGATGGAAGAAGAACTGACAGACGAAAGTTTTACATTGATCGATTTTTTGTGGCATGAGGATGAGGCAGAGGTTTTAAGACCGTATCTGGAAGGAAAACGGGTGGGAAGTGACTCGGGAATCTACGGAACAGAGAAGATCGGAGATAAAATACAGAAATTAAGATATGTGCTGACAGATGAGGAAGAAGCGCGCATGCGGAAAATCGGACCAGAATGTGCACAGATCTTGGAAGACTGTGTGCGGGAGATCCACCCAGGTGAGACAGAATTGGAAGCGGCTGGGCGAGTGACAGGAAGGCTAGTGGCAAAGGGATACCAGGTGCCGGTCTGTCTGGTTGCTTCTGATGAGAGGATGTATAAGTATCGCCATCCGCTTCCCACAGAGAAAAAGATCGAGAAATACGCAATGATCGCAATCTGCGGACAGAAGTATGGTTTGACGATCTCCATCAGCAGGATCATAAGCTTTGGACCTGTCCCTGAGGAAATACAGAAGAAATATGAGGCACTGCTGAAAATCGACGCTGCATACATTGTGCATACGCTGCCCGGTGTCCTATCTAAAGATGTGCTGGAGAAGGGATATGAAGCGTATAAAGAACAAGGATATGAGCAGGATTTCCATTTACATCATCAAGGAGGTGCTCTAGGGTATCTGACGCGGGATTACTGTACGAATGAGAGGACAGAGGAAGTGGTCTATGCACATCAGGGATATTCCTGGAATCCGACGATCGCGGGAGTGAAGCTGGAAGATACGTATATCATCCAGGAAACCGGACAAGAGATTGTATCAGATACAGGAAACTGGGTGTATCGTGAGATTACTGTAGATGGCAGGACTATCCGCCGCCCGGATATATGGATCCAAGAAGTGAAATAGAAAAGAGGGGGAAGGCAATGTCTATAGAAACGGAAAATTACAGGATCGTGAAAGAGCAAGAAGAAAGTTTAAGATTCGGCCATTTTGATAACGAGGATGCATGGAAACTTGGAAATATCATTGTAGAACAGGCTCGTGCCAAGCAGGTTGCTATTGCGGCGGAGATTTGGATAAACGGTTATCAGGTATTTCGTTATGGCTTTCAGGGAACGAATTCGTTCAATGATATTTGGCTTAGAAGAAAGGTAAATACAGTGAATATGCTGCATCGCAGTTCTCTGCGAGTACACTATATGCCTTATGTGGGAGAAGACGATATTTATGCAGACGGGCACTTGGATGCATCCGTATATGGCAATATGGGCGGAGGGTTTCCGATCTTTGTGAAAAATGTAGGTGTTATCGGCGTTGTGGCAGTATCCGGGCTTACACATACGCAGGATCATCAGATGGCGGTGGATGGGGTTGCCGCTATGTTGGGGATCCATGATCTGGAGAAGGTAAAGGAGGAAGAATAAATGGGGAAATCCTATAGAGAAGAATTAGTTGGCGTATTTGGGTATCCAGTGGATGAAAATCCGACGGTTGTAGTGGCGCAGACGGCATTTGAAGACCTGCAGGTACCATATCGATATCTGACCGTGGAAGTAAGGCCGGAGGATCTAAAGGATGCGATCCGGGCTCTGCCTGCATGGAATATGAAAGGGATCCATCTGACGATCCCACATAAAGTAGAGGTATTGAAATATCTGGATCATGTGGCAGAGGACGCGAAGATCATGGGCGCGGTCAATACAGTCTATGTAAAAGATGGGAAACTATATGGAGAAAATACGGATGGAAAAGGCTTTATAAAATCCCTTGTAAATGCAGATATAGCACTGGAAGGGAAAAAAGTCTTTATGCTGGGTGCCGGAGGCGCGGCGAGAGCGATTGCGGTAGAACTTGCCAATGCAGGCGCAAAAGAACTGATCATCCTGAACCGCTCCAGAGCCAGAGGGGAAGAACTGAAGGCATTGCTGGAAGAACATACAAAATTGCAAGTGGAGTATCGGGAGTGGGACCATACGATGCCGATCGACGAGGATACAGATATTTTAGTGAATACGACAAGTATTGGCTTGTATCCGGAGGTGGATGCAAAGCCGGATATTGTATTTGATACGATCCTGCCGCATATGGTCGTCTGTGATGTAATCCCCAATCATCCCCATACACAGCTTCTCAAAGAGGCGGAGAAAAGAAATGCCAAAACTATAGATGGACTGGGAATGCTGATTAATCAGGCGGTGGAAAGTATCCGTATGTGGACAGGAAAAACGGCAGATGCTGAAAAGATGAAAAATGCGCTTGCGAAAGAATACGGGATCGCAGACGTGCATTATTGATGACAGGAAAATGAGGATGTTATGAAAGAAAGAAGATGGATAGGCATCGTACTGATCATAGCAGGCATGTATTTTGGCGCTACCGGACTTTCAGGCGCAGTATTGCCTTTGCGCGCAGGAGAGGCAGTAAGCGGTCTGGTAATCTTTACAGGGATTATAGGGATTCTGGGAATTGCCATGATCATAATCGGTGGTATTTTATTTATGAAGAAATGACAAAGGTACACTATTCTCTATTTTAGATTAGGATATAATCGACAAAAAGACAAAGGGTATCCCTTATGCTATTTTGGGCTTGGGGGTATCCTTTTATATTGTGCTTTTAAGACATAAAGTATATAATATTTAAAACAAGAAAAGGGTCATTTGACCTTTTTTGAAAATAGGAGAAATGGTATGATCAGTGCAGTTGTATTTCAAAATATTCCAGAACGTCTGTATAAAAACGCAGTCCTACTGTATATAAAGAAAGGGGGCATACTCGTTCAAAAGGGAGCAAAAACGGAATATGCATATTATATAGTAAATGGAAAGGCTTATGTGCAGGCAGACTTCCTCAATGGAAATGTATATCAGTTTTCTTATCTGGGAAAGGGAGACTATGTTTCCGATGTGGAAGTACTGGCGGAAACATATATCAATGCAGCTACCTTGATCGCGGCGGAAGATATGCATGTTTTGAAGATTCCGGCCTCGGTTTTCGCAGAAGAACTAAGGATAAATAGAGAATTTTTGTATGATATAGCAATGAATATGGCGAAAAAAATGTACAATACCAGCTGTCAGCAGGGACAAAATCTATTTAAAAAGGGCATTTTTTAAGTCGTGGTGTATCTGCTCCGCTGCTATAAGACAGAGGAACTGGAAGGGGATACAGTAAAAATAAGAAAAACAAGACCTGTGATCGCAAGTGAGATAGGGATCAGTATCAAAACATTGAACCGTTCTGTAAAACAGTTGTGCAGGGAACAGCAGATATCTACAGACAAGGGGAAGATCACGATCAATAAAAGACAGTTTCAGGCATTGTCCGCACTGGCGCAAAGAGAAAATTTGTATTGAACGTAAGTGCGGTGGAAGAAAGGAGAATGGGGTATATGTATGCAGAGAAACTATATTTGCAGTGGAAAGAAAAAGTAAAAGAGCAGGAAGAACTGCGAAGAGAATTAGAGGAAATGGATGGACACGAGGAAGAAATAGAGGAATGTTTTGGAAAAGCGCTGGAATTTGGAACGGCAGGACTTAGAGGAAAGCTGGGAGCAGGGACAAATCGCATGAATGTGTTTACAGTAGGAAAAGTGACACAGGGAATTGCGGAATATATCGCAGAGCAAGGTGAGAACTATAAGGACAGAGGCGTTGTGATCGCGTATGACTGCCGACATTATTCGGAAGAATTTGCTCAATTGGCAGCAGAGGTTTTTGCGGCCAACGGAATAAAGGTATTTACCTTTTCGTCTTTGCGGCCGACGCCGGAGTTATCCTTTGCAATCCGTCAGTTAAAGGCCGCCGCCGGTGTGAATATAACCGCTAGTCATAATCCTAAACAATACAATGGGTACAAAGTATACTGGGAGACAGGCGCACAAGTGATGGCAGATATCGCAGATGAAATGTTGGAACATATCCAAAAAGTGAACATGTTTGAGGGAGTGCGCCGCATAGGGTTTGAGGATGCGGTGAAAAGCGGAAAGATCGTTATACTTTCTGAGGAGATGGATGAAAAGTATCTGCGTCTCGTAAAAACGTTGGCAATCCATGAGGGGGAGGAACTGGCGTCAGATGTCGCGATCGTATATACTCCTTTAAATGGGGCGGGCAGCATACCGGTACAAAGGATTTTAAAGGACAGAGGCTTTTCGAATGTATCTGTCGTGGAAGAACAAAAAGATCCGGACCCGGATTTTACAACAGTTGGTTATCCGAACCCAGAGGACAGCAAAGCATTTGCTCTGGCTGAAGCACTGGGGAAAAAGACAGGAGCGGAAGTACTGATCGCAACGGATCCGGACAGTGACCGGATGGCGGTAGAGACCAGAGACGAGAATGGAAATTATATTGCTCTGAATGGAAATCAGACAGGGGTTCTCCTGATCGCATATATTCTGGAAGGACGAAAAGAGAAAAAAAGTCTGCCTGCAAAGGGCGGCATGATCAAATCTATTGTGACAGGAGATATGGGAGCGAAGATCTGTGAGGCTTATGGGGTGAAGACCTATGAGACTTTGACCGGTTTTAAAAATATATGTGGGAAAATACCGCAGCTGCAAAGAGAAGGAAGAGAATACGTATTTGGATATGAAGAAAGTATAGGATATGCGTGCAGCGAGGAAGTCCGAGACAAAGATGGGATCAGCGCCGCTATGCTTGTATGCGAAATGGCTGCGTACTATAAAAAGCAAGGAAAGACGCTCATACAGGTGCTGCGCGCCTTGTATGAACAGTACGGGCATTACAAAGAAGAACAAGTTTCTTTTGTGCTGGAAGGGACGCAGGGAACAAAGAGGATACAACGTATCATGGAAAATTTTCGAAAACAGCAGTTTGCAAAGTTCGGCGGCATGAAAGTAGAGGAAAAGATAGACTATAGCAATGGCTATAAAGAAATCGACAGGTCAGACGTGTTAAAATTTATGTTGGAGGACGAGAACTGGTTTGCAGTCCGTCCATCAGGGACAGAACCCAAAATTAAATTTTATTTCTATGCGAAGGCAAAAAATGAGCCGGAATCTTTACGCCGTCTGCAAGCAGTGAAAGAAGAAGTGCTCGCTTTTGCGGAAGGAGTGGAATAAAAAGAAAATAGTATCCACAGATCGGCCGGGGGATGGAAATCTCTGCAGAAGTGGTTTATAATAAACGGCGTTGCAGAATAAACCAAAAACAAAAAATAGAAAGAAAAGGGACAAGGATGAAGGGGAGAGGAAAAAACAACATTTTGCTGATGGTAACAGCGTTTATTTGGGGAAGTGCCTTTGTGGCGCAAAGTGCGGGAATGGAGTATATAGGACCGTTTACATTTAACGCTGTACGGTGCCTGTTAGGGGCGGCGGCGCTGCTTCCGGTCATATGGATCCTGGATAAAAAGAAAAGCATCACAGAAAACAGAGAGGTCTCTGCTGCTATAGAAAGAAAGGAAAGGCATACGTTACTTTTGGGCGGATTGTTTTGCGGATGTTTGCTGGGAGCTGCGAGTACCTTACAGCAGATAGGAATGGTGTATACGAGTGCAGGAAAAGCCGGCTTTATCACGGCGCTGTATATTCTGCTCGTACCGATATTTGGCATTTTCCTTGGGAAAAAAGCAGGATTGAAAATATGGGCAGGGGTTATTCTTGCAATTATCGGTATGTATTTTTTATGTATCACGCAAGGCTTTACAATCGGAAAAGGTGACCTGCTTGTATGTATTTGTTCTGTCATTTTTTCCGTACATATTTTAGTGATAGATTATTATGCGCCGCGGACAGACGGAGTAAAACTGTCTTGTATACAGTTCCTTGTGAGCGGGCTGCTGTGTGCAGTGCCGATGTTTTTCTTTGAAAAACCTTCTCCGACAGACATAGGAGCGGCATGGCTGCCCCTTTTCTATGCAGGCGTCTTGTCCTGCGGGGTAGCTTATACTTTGCAGATCCTTGCGCAGAAAAATACAGATCCCACGGTGGCCTCCCTGATCTTGAGTTTGGAGTCTGTCTTCGCGGCGCTTACTGGCTGGCTCGTACTGGGAGAAAAATTATCAGGACGAGAAGTGTTCGGGTGTACGCTGGTCTTTGCCGCGATCATACTGGCACAGCTCCCCGCAAAGAAGACAGGTGATAAAGAAAAGACACAACCATGGAAAAATAGAGGCGAGAAAGTATGTGGAGAAAGTACGGAATAAAGAAAGAACAGCTGTTGTTTGATGATCGTGCCCTGGCGGCACTGATCATACCATTGATCATAGAGCAGCTTCTGACTGTGCTGGTTGGAATGGCAGATTCTGTTATGGTGGCAAATGTGGGAGAAGCGGCCGTATCAGGGGTTTCCCTTGTAGATAATGTGATGATCTTGTTTATTTATTTGTTTGCGGCGCTGGCATCCGGCGGCGCAGTCGTTGCCGGACAGTATTTAGGACAGAAAAACCGACAGATGGCGTGTAAGGCGGCGACGCAGATGCTATGGTTCGTAGCATTTATAGCGCTGTTTGTCATGGCGGGGATCTATCTGTCGAAATGGTTTATCCTGCATATCGTATTCGGACAGACAGAGGCAGAAGTTATGCGGCAGGCGGAAATATATTTGCTGATCGTGACGGCATCGATTCCCTTTATTGCTATTTATGATTCCGGAGCGGCAATCTTCCGCATCATGGGAAATTCTAAAATATCTATGCAAGTATCCATTTTGATGAATATCGTGAATGTGTCGGGAAATGCGCTGTTGATCTATGGCTGCGGCTGGGGCGTGGCGGGAGCGGCGGTTCCGACCTTGCTGTCGCGTATGCTGGCAGCTATCTTGATCACTGCGTTGCTTGCGCAGGAGAAAAGAGCAGTGCATATAGAAAAAACGTTTCGTTATGTGCCGGATTGGAGAATGATCAAAAGGATCCTTGGGATCGGTATTCCCAATGGTCTGGAAAACAGTATGTTTCAGATAGGAAAGATTTTGGTGCTGAGCATTGTTTCGACGTATGGGACAACTGCGATAGCGGCAAACGCCGTAGGAAATGTGATAACAAGCTTCCAGACGCTTCCGGGACAGGCGGTGACACTGGCAATCACCACTGTGATCGCTCGCTGTGTGGGAGCGGGGGACTATAAGCAGGCGGAAATTTTTACTCGAAAACTGGTCGGGATCACCTATGGGAGTCTGCTGCTTGTCAATCTTGCTGTATTCCCTTTTATCCCGTCTATACTTTCTGTCTACCACCTTTCCTTACAGACAGCGGAGACAGCGCGGCAGGTGCTGTCTTTCTTTACGGTAAGCTGTGTACTCATCTGGCCTGTATCTTTTGCGCTTCCGGCAGTTTTAAGAGCGGCAGGGGATGCAAAGTTTACCATGTATGTGGCGTTAAGCTCCATGTGGATATGTCGGGTCGTGTTAAGCTATGTGTTGGGAACTTGTCTGGAAATGGGGCTGATGGGGGTGTGGGTTGCCGGAGTTGTAGACTGGTGCGTCCGGTCGATTCTCATGGGGCTCCGGTATAAAAACGGAAAATGGAAAGAAATACGGGTCATATAAACAGCATCAGCATATATATTGTTTTCTGTATTGCAGCGGAGTCATACCGGTATATTTTTTGAATATCCGTTCAAAGTATGTCAGATTGTCATAGCCTACAGCCTCGGAGACAGCCGAGATGTTTCTGTCGTTTTGTACAAGAAGGCTGCGGGCTTTCTGGATCCGCTGCGTGTGCAGATATTCCAGGACAGTAAAACCGGTACATTCTTTGAAGATACGGCTCAGATAGCACTTGTTCATGTAAAAATGCGCTGCTACGGAAGACAGCGTCAGCGGTTCGTCATATTGTTCCGCAATATACGCCGCGATCGCTTCCGCTTGTCTGTGGCGAGGGTTTTTAGCTGTTGGAACTGCGGATGCAGAAGAAATGTCCGCGTGTCTGAGAGCAAAGATGAACAGTTCTGCGATCTTATTTTGTATGAGCAGGCGCCAGCCGTCTTCTTTCCTTTGTATTTCCCGGCTGACGCAGAGAAGTAAGTTTTTTATAAAATGTTGTTCTTCTGTATGTAAAGGCAGTATGATACAGTCTTTCCGGAAAAAGGAAGAAAGCTTTATCTCTCCGGTCGAGGAAAAAATGTGATGCAAAAGGGCGTGGGAGATTTCTAAAAGTATCCGGTCATGGTGAGCTTCTTTGACAAGACCGGTCTTGTGGATGACATTACGTTTGATAAAAAGAAGCGTTCCGGGAGTGATATGATACATTCTTGTCCCTATAAAGTAGTAACGTTCGCCTTCCAACAGATAGTAGACTTCATAATCATTGTAATGAATGTGCACATCCGGCATAGTGTAGTCAAAGTCCCGCACAATACGACTGATGGAAAAACCCTCCATGGATCCTTCAAAAAGTATGTGTTTCATAGGCTCTCCTTTCTATTTGTGGCAAGAAGAAGTAAATATTGTATGTAAAATATGCGAATAAAGCAATATTAGTTGAGATTATTATACAATATTTTACTATAATGTCCAGTGTAGATAGATATTTCCGGGATATGCCGGAACACTTGAATGTAGAAAGGTGTGTGTGTTATGATTTATAAGGAAAACAAAGCGGAAGAAGTACAGATCGCGTATATTGGAGGTGGATCCAGAGGCTGGGCATGGACATTTATGACAGATCTTGCCCTGGAACCGGATATGAGCGGAACGATACGCTTATATGATATAGACCGAGAGGCAGCAAAGGCAAATGAAGTGATCGGGAATGCAGTCAGCGCCAGAGAAGACGCAAAAGGGAAATGGGAATACCGGACTTGTGATTCCCTCGGTGAGGCTCTTACAGGAGCAGATTTTGTGGTGATTTCTATTCTTCCGGGAACTTTTGATGAGATGGAAAGTGATGTGCATATGCCGGAGCGGCTGGGCATCTATCAGTCTGTAGGAGATACAGCAGGTCCCGGCGGTATGATACGCGCATTGCGGACGATCCCTATGTTTGCAGAGATCGCAGAGGCAGTGAAGAGATATGCACCGTCTGCATGGGTCATTAACTACACTAATCCAATGTCCCTATGTGTAAAAACGCTGTATCATACATTTCCGCAGATCAAAGCATTTGGCTGCTGCCATGAAGTATTCGGGACACAGAAGGTGCTCAAAGGAATTGTGGAAGAAGTCTATGGAATACAGGATGTAAAACGAGAGGATATTCATGTGAATGTGCTCGGTATCAACCATTTTACATGGTTTGACTATGCTTCTTATAAAGGTATCGATTTATTCCCGGTATATAAGGCATATGTGGATGCACATTTTGAAGAAGGATATGAAGAAAGAGACATGAACTGGCTCAATGCTTGCTTTAAATGCTCCCATAGAGTAAAATTTGACCTGTTCAGAAGATATGGACTGATCGCCGCGGCGGGAGACAGACATCTTGCGGAGTTTATGCCGGGGGATGAATATTTGAAAGATCCGCGGACAGTGGAGGAGTGGAAATTTGCATTGACTTCTGTCGCATGGAGAAAAGAAGATCTAAAAGATCGTCTGGAAAAGAGCAAACGCCTGTTAAACGGAGAAGAACAGGTGGAGCTGCAGCCGACGGGCGAGGAAGGGATCCTTTTGATAAAAGCGCTTTGCGGACTTACTCGGATGGTAAGTAATGTAAATATCCCGAATCATGTTCTGCAGATAGGCAATCTCCCAAGCGAGGCCGTGGTAGAGACAAATGCGGTATTTGAGCGGGATACAGTGCGGCCGCTGTTTGCAGGTGATCTTCCGGAAGATATAAAAGCGCTCATGCTGCCGCATATAGAAAATCACGAAAGAATACTAAAAGCTGCGCTTACCTATGATAAAGAAGCAGTTGTACAAGCGTTTCTGCACGATCCGCTCGTGCAGGGAAAGAAGTGTCAAGAAGAGGATATACGGCTTTTGGCAGAGGATATGATCCGTGCGACTTTGCGGTATCTTCCAAAAGAGTGGGCGAAGTAGAGAGGAGAAATACATATGCAGAAGGTAAAACAATGGCTGCTGAAACTGCCGATACGTACAGTACTTACGATTTTATTGTTCCCGTTTTTCCTTCTGCTGGTGTTCTGCTGTGTTTCTTTTTACATTTCAGGTGTGACACATTACACGAGCATGGTAAAAGAAAACGCAGAATCTCTTGTGACGCAGAGCAGGAATTATTTGAGTGATGATATGACCAATATCCAGGAGGTGGCAGAAAGCCTTTTGGATGAACGTGTTTTTTATACAATGGAAGAAAATATCAAAACGGATCAAGATCCAATCGAGCCGAGAGAGTATTTGCAGCTGTCGAATGGGTTTACAAATTTCCTTCAGCATTACTCTACGTATGTGGAAAGTATGGGTATGTGGCTGTCTGATAATTCCATTTATTACTATCAGTCTAATACGGGAAACTCTTTGTCAATCATGCGGGATGTAGAGTATAGGCAGTTTTTAGGAGAAAATGCAGAGCTTTGCTGGATCAGCATGTCGGAAGTGCTGCCAGATCAGATTGCCCGGCAGCTCCCTTATCATTTTGCCATGGCGCAGACACTAGGGACTTCAGACAGTCAAGTTAGCGGAGTGGTATTGATTGGGATACGGGATGAAATGATATTTAATCAGATCCAAAACAGCAGACCGACACCAAACAGTGAAATGGCGCTTATCCGGCAGGATGGGGAGATCATGGAGAGCAGAACGGATACAGAAGAGACAGATACAGCGCTTAGTATGCTGGATGAAACAGAGATAGAAAAGATACGTAAGGAGATCAGCCAGGAACAAGGGGAGGAAGTACGTTCTTTTGCAATAGATAAATACTATGTCATTTATACGCCTATTGAAATGAAAGATACGGGGATACTTGCGGTGGTTCCCAAGAATGAGCTATATATTAATTCACGGGAATTTACGCATATTTTTATATTCTTTGCGCTGGCGGTCATCCTCATATTTATCATATTGTATTTTGTAATCCCGCGATATTTCTCTCAGCCGATCCGCAAACTTTTAAAGCAGATGAAGAAAATACGGGAATTGTCAGACGGACAGCGGATTGAGGTGAGCGGATACCAGGAGATCAGTCAGATTGGAAACGGCGTCAATGAGATGATGGACAGGATACAGAATCTGACAGAATCTATTCAGAGGGAAATGAAGGCAAAACAGGCGACACAGCTGCAGTACCTGTTTGCCCAGATCAATCCGCATTTTTTGTACAATACTTTAGATTGTATCAAGGAATTGTGCGCGTGCGGAGAAAATGAAAAGGCGGAAGAAATGATCGAGCAGTTGGTGGTATTCTATCGGATCGGCGTAAGCAAAGGAAAATCCTATATTACGCTGGAAGAGGAATTAAAGCACATATCTGCGTATTTGTCTATTTTGCAGACAAGGTTTGAAGATTTTCAATTTTGTATCATTATACCGGATGATTTAAAGCAGGCAAAGACATTGCGGATGATATTACAGCCGATCGTTGAGAATGCAGTGTATCACGGTATACGTCCTTATCGCACAGATGGCACTATCCAGATTACTGTGAGGCGTAAAGAAGAAGATATAGAAATCTGTGTAGGTGACGACGGCGGCGGTGTCGCAGAAGATGTTCTGATGAAAGTAAGGCAGTCTCTGGATGAGCCTATCTGCGAGTATTCTGAAAAATCTTATGGGGTGTATGGCCTGAAAAATGTACAGGACAGAATACAGATCGCATATGGCAAACAATATAAGATACGAGTCGAGACAGAGATCGACTGTGGAACAGAAGTGATTCTTACAATACCGTATGAGGAGGAACACAAATGACCAAGATAGTATTCGTGGACGACGATGCGATCATCAGACGGGGGATTGAGGCGAAGATCGACTGGAAGGCAAACGGCTGGGAATTGATCTATACAGCAAGGGATGCGATGGAAGCGCTGGATTTTATAAAGGACAATCAGCCGGATATCATACTGACAGATATTAAAATGCCAGGCATGAACGGGATCGAAATGGCCACGATCGCAAAGGACTATTATCCGAATATTAAGTTTATCTTCATCTCCGGATTTAAAGATTTTGAATATGCACAGCAGGTACTGAAACTTAACGCGGTAGATTATCTGACG
Organism: Mediterraneibacter massiliensis; assembly: GCF_001487105.1. Taxonomy (GTDB): domain Bacteria; phylum Bacillota; class Clostridia; order Lachnospirales; family Lachnospiraceae; genus Mediterraneibacter; species Mediterraneibacter massiliensis. The sequence continues at coordinate 209,352 of NZ_LN913000.1, forward strand.
AAGCCGGTGGATCATGACCAGCTGATCGAAGTGATCAAAAGGGCAGAAAATCTATACAAAAGTGAGCGTAAGACGAGTGAGATACTGAATGAAAAATATCCCCAGATCAAACGCAATTATATATCCAAGCTTATGCGTGAAAATTTCCAGCACATGGATGATTCCTTTTTTGAGGCATTTGACATCAATATCAACAATGGTTATGGAATCGTGGCGTTTATCGATCTGCATTACAGTGAAGATATTCCTTATGAATCGGTACAGGATAAGATCGAGCATTATTGTGAAGTCCTGACAAATGGATTTAAGGGGAGTTTTTTCTTCTGTATGGATAACCTGCAGATTTTTATGATCTATACGGGCAGCGATTCTGGCGGAGAATCGGAATTTTTTGGAAAATTGGGAGATCTCGAGGTTGCAGTCAACCAATTCGCCCAGATTCAGCTGGGAGGAGATAAAGCGTCCTTTTTCTATGGAAGCCTGATGCATTCTCTGTATGAACTGTATTCTTCCTATCAGGCGGCGCTGCAGAAAATGAATTCAAATGTGGACAGCCTGGTTTTAGAAGTACGGCAGTATATCGAACAGAATTATGCGGATTGTGAACTGTCACTTGTGAAAATCGCGGATCATTTTAATATCAATCACTGTTACCTGACTAGTGTATTTAAGAAGAAATTTGATATTAACCTGTATGACTATATCATCCGCATACGGATGGAAAATGCGGCCCGGCTGATCGTAGGAAGCGATTTGAAAAATTACGAGATCGCAGAGGCGACAGGGTATAAAAATCCGCAGTATTTCAGCATTAGTTTTAAAAAATATTACAATTGTACTGTCACACAGTATAGGGAAAAACATAAAGAGGTGTAAAAATGGCAGAAAATAAGATATGGTGTGCTATAGGAGATTCTTTTACATATCTGGACAGCCATCTGGATGAGACAGGTTATCGCCTGAAAAAGGGGTATCTGACCCGGACAATGGAAAAACTGCGCTATCCGGCAGAACTGATCAATATAGGGATCAACGGTTCTTCTACGGCGGACTGGCTGAAACAAGAACTGGTCTGCGCAGATGTGTACACAGTGCTCCTGGGAACAAATGATTGGTTTAGTGCTCACACGCCATTGGGGAGTAAGGAAGAGTATTGTGCGGGAAGAGAAGGGAGTATTCTTGGAAATTTAAGAGTTCTAATAGAGCATATCCGTATTTTGAATAAGGCGGCGCCGATCATTGTGATGAATCCTGTAGAGAGAGGTGATTTTGTGTATATTGCCGACCACACGAACCATGCACATGGCAGTTATGCGCCGGAAAATGGATTGTGGCTCTCAGAAGTCGCAAAAGCCATTTATGAAGTTGTGTCAGGCGATAATATTTATACATTGGATCTGCATAATAAGGCCGGCTTTACACCAGAGAATGCCGTACATTTTAAACGGGTAAGAAAGGCAGGAAAAATCGTCGATCTGCCCTATCCGGAATATACAGCTGTTCCGTATCATCCACAGGAAGATCCATATCCTTATCCAGAAGAAGCAGTCAATATGACTTATGACGGTCTGCATCCGTCCGATAAAGGCTGCGAGAAGATCGCGGAATTACTGGCGGAGAGATTAAATGAAATAGAAATTTAGGAAAGGATTATCTGTAAATATGAAGAACGGGATGGAAGAGGTGCTTAAGGGAAAAGGAGAAAATTATATTCTGCCGTTTTTGTGGCTGCGTGGGGAAAATCGTGAGAGACTAGGCCTGGAAATGAAGAGGATCCATGATAGTGGGATAGGCGCTGTCTGTATAGAGTCACGGCCGCATCCGGACTTTTTAGGAGAACAGTGGTGGGAAGATACAGGATATGTGATGAAGCTGGCGAAGGAATACGGTATGAAGGTCTGGTTTCTGGATGATTCACATTATCCTACAGGATACTGCGCAGGCAAACTTACGGAAGATTCTCCGTATGTGAAGCAGTATATATCTCATTATATGGTGGATGTCGTGGGTCCTGCCAAGGAGCTGTCTTTCATGGTAAAGCTGGAAAAAGGGGAGAGGTTTTTAGGTGCGCTTTTATTGGAGCGGGACAAAGAGGCGCAATTTTCCTTCAGCAATATAAAAGATATATCGGATAAAATACAGGGAGATTTTATTTGTACGGAGATACCGGAAGGCTTTTATGCCGTGATGATCATTAAAGTGACAAAGAAAAGTACCGGGCGTGAGAAATATTTGAATGTAATTGATAAAGAGGCAGTACGCTTTTTTATCGATACAGTGTATGAAGCGCATTATGCGCACTATAAAAAGGAATTTGGAAATACATTTGCAGGCTTCTTTTCGGATGAACCGGGATTTGGAAATATCGGCTGGGAACACGAACATGCGATTTATCTGGGACGTTATGATATGGATCTGCCATGGTGTGAAGAGTTGGAAATAAAACTAAAAGAAAGATGGGGAGATACATATAGGGTCTCTCTTGCCTCGCTGTGGGGGGAGACACCGGAAGCTCCACGACTGCGCTATGATTTTATGGATCTGGCAACACAACTATATGCAGATAATTTTTGTGGGCAGATAGGAACATGGTGCAGGGAAAAAGGCGTAGAATACATGGGACATATCATTGAAGACGGAGGGATGCACGCAAGACTTGGAGGCGGCGCGGGACATTATTTCCGTGCTTTATGGGGGCAGGATTATGCAGGTATTGACGTTGTGCTGCAGCAGATCCGTCCACAATTAGATGATACTGCTTTTTATCGTGTTGGCGGCAAACAGTTTTATTATGGAGAATTTTATCATTACGGACTGGCGAAACTGGCGCTTTCTCTTGCCTTTCTGGATCCCAAAAAAGAAGGAAGAGCCATGAGTGAAATATTTGGGGCTTATGGATGGGCTGAAGGGCTGAAAATGATGACCTGGTTGGCAAATCATATGATGGTAAGAGGAATCAATGTATTTGTTCCACATGCATTTTCCATGAAGCCATGCCCAGATCCGGACAGCCCGCCGCATTTTTCAGCAGATGGAAAGAATCCGCAATTTCCGTATTTTAAAAATCTGATGACATATATGAACCGTGTCTGCCATTTGATCCAAAATGGAAGGCGCAATGTGTCGATAGGAGTGCTTTACACGGCAGAGGCAGAGTGGATGGGAGATAAGCAGCCTTTTGAAAGAGCAGGGAAATGGTTGACAAGAAATCAGATAGATTATGATGTGCTCCCGATGGATCTGCTGACAAGGGCAGAAGTGGAAAACGGGAGTATAAGGATCAATCAGGAAGTACTGCGGCTTTTGGTCGTGCCTTCCAGTGAGCATCTTCCGGCACATTTTTTAAGCTGGATGAAACAGGCGCAAGAGAAGGGGCTAAAGATTGTCAGAACAGCAGACAAATGGAATACGGAAGGACTAGATGAAAAGAATCTGCTTCACTTGATCCGGCAGGAAAAGTTAGATGAAGTAGATGTAAAAGCGGAAAATTACGCGCCATATCTAAGAAGTTACCGGTATTTCAGAGAGGAAGGAGAGATTCTGCTTTTATTTAATGAGAATACGATCGAAACATTGGATGTTTCTTTACAAATTCCTAAATCAAGAGAAAAATATATCGTAGAGTATGATGCCTGGAAGAACACATTACTGCAGACAGACAACAAGAACGAAAAACTCAGGTTACAGTTTGCCCCGGGAGAGATGCGGATCTTCTTTTTAGTGGATGTGGACAGGAAAAAATGCACACTAGAGGAAATGCCAGAAATAAAGCAAAACAGAGAACTTTTGCGTGTGAAAAAAGAAGAAACTATTTCTTTGGCAGATTTTCAATTGTATCTCGAAGAGGAAGGAACAAAAAAACCGATCGCATATGATATGAAACAAAAAACAGGCAATGTGACAAGTGCAGGAGAGAAACCGGATTTTTGTGGGAAAATGATCTATCGCACTTCTTTTTCCTGTAAAAAGACAGAGGAGAAGTGTGAGCTGGATCTTGGAGAAGTATATGAGACAGCAGAAGTCCTGGTGAATGGAAAATCGGCAGGTGTACGCCTGACAGCGCCATACTGCTTTGACTTAACAGATATAGTCAGAGAGGGGGAAAATCACCTGGAGATCAGAGTTGTCAACACATTGGTACATCGGATAAAAGATTGGCAGTCCATGAGTATGCCGGTAGAACCATCAGGATTACTGGGGCCTGTAAAATTACGTCAAATTATATAAGATTGAATTGACGAACTGCCTTTTAACTTCACGACCAGAAGGCAGGTCCCGCCATTAGATTTCAGAAGAAAAGACGACTTCATGCTGTTATATATCTCTGATCAGAAGAAAATACATACTTCTGATCAGAGATATATAACGGCGTGAAGTCGATTTTTTTATGTTTTGAATATAAACGTAATCTTCTGACATGCCGCAGGTATTTGTTCCAGGGGTATCCGGGGTGTCTGCCGCCTGCCGGTTTAAAAATATTATACTAAATTTCTAAATTTATTAAATTTACGTAAAGGGAAAAGAATGTTTAAATATTAACAGGATGAAACATGTAAATATGTTCGGGATACGTCAGGGGATATTTTCAGGGGATCCCGTAATACATGCCTTTCAGGCGGACAGGTTCTGCGTGGCAGGGTATAAACATAGGAGAGAAAGGTGAGAGAGATGAAAAAGGTAAAACAGAGTTCCGTACCTGTTGTAAAACAGAAAATGGTATGGACTCCCTATTTGCTGATACTTCCGGCAGTGCTTTTGATTGCGGGCGTTATGCTTTACCCGCTCTGTAAGACATTTTACTTAGCATTTCAGCATTATAATCCTGCGATGCCATTCGCAAATGGATTTGCGGGTTTTGAAAACTTCATAAAGATTTTTACTACAGAGGAATTTTATTCTTCTCTGTGGGTATCCTTAAAGTGGGTAGTCGCATTAGTGCTGCTTCAGCTGGTCTTTGGTATGATCGTGGCTCTGATACTGAATCAGAACTTTAAGGGACGTGGTTTTTTCCGCGCATTGGTATTCGTACCGTGGGCAATGTCAGGAGTATTGACTGCTGTATTGTTCAGCCTGATCTACAACCAGAATTACGGGGTGTTAAATGACCTTCTCATGAAAATAGGCTTGATCAGTGAACCGGTAGCATGGCTGGGAAATCAGCATTTGGTACTTGGTTCTGTTATCATCGCTGAGTTGTGGAGAGGAATTCCATTTTTCGCTATCAGTCTTTTGGCAGCAATGCAGGGACTGCCGCAGGATGTATATGAGGCAGCCAGGGTAGACGGAGCGACAAAATGGCAGTCATTCAGATTTGTGACATTACCGCTTCTGAAAGATACGATCGTGCTGACAACGCTGCTTCGTACTATCTGGGAATTCAACAGTGTGGATCTGATATTCAGTCTGACAAACGGAGGTCCGGTCGGAAAGACGACGACACTCAGCGTATTGATCGCAAACCAGGCGTTGACCACAAACAACTATGGATATGGTTCGGCAATTTCAGTAGTCAGCTTCTTTATTCTGGCGATCGTTGCAATTATTTATATGAAGGTATCCGGTTTTGGGAAAGGAAGTGATTCATAATGAAAGAGAAAAAAAGAGATATCGTCTTTTTAAGATGGCTTCCATTACTGCTTATTTGTACATATGTAGTGTTCCCGATCTACTGGGCAGTCAATACGGCATTTAAAGAAGAATCAGAAATTCTGGGAAAGAGTGTTACCTATCTGCCTAAGAACGGTACAGTGGCAAACTTTGTGGATGCCTGGACAAATGTGGGATTTGATAAATACTTTTTCAACAGTTTGAAAGTCAGTGGTATTTCTGTCATCTTTATCGTTATTATATCCATTATGGTAGGATACGCACTGAGCAGATATAAATTCAAATTTAAAATGGCCTTTTTAGGATTGCTGCTTGCTGTACAGTTTATCCCGGCGGCCGTATTACTGGTACCGTTGTTCAATATTTTCAATGGCGTAGGCTTAGTTGGTTCTCATATTGCCTTGATCCTTGTCAATGTCACCTTCCAGACACCATTCTGCTGTGTTATGATGAGAGGATTTGTAGAAGGTGTTCCGTATGCATTGGAAGAAGCGGCAATGATCGACGGCTGCAGCAGGATCCGAGGGATTTTCAAAGTCGTGATTCCGATGTTAGTGCCCGGAATCGTAACAGTTGCCGCATTCGCATTGATCGGTTGTTGGAATGAGTTCCTGTTTGCGATGATGTTCTTAAATGATCCGAATAAATATACGGTTCCGATCGGACTGAAGATGATGCAGGGCGAATACGGCATACATTATGGCGCAATGGCGGCAGGCGCGATCATCGCGATGGCGATACCGGTCCTTTTGTTCGCCTATATACAGAAATATCTTGTAACCGGCTTAAGCGCCGGCGCTGTCAAAGGTTAATACCGGAAGTGGTTTAACATAATTTCAAAAATGGAGGTAAAGAAATGAAAAAGAGATTAGTAGCAGTATTAATGACATGTGCTATGGGAATGACTCTCCTTGCAGGATGCGGAAGCGATTCATCCAAAGGCAAAGATGACTCATCCAAGAACAGCGATGGAAAAGTTGAAATTACATTTTGGGACAATTACGCAGATACGATCCATACAGAAGTTTATACCCAGTTGATCGAGGATTTTGAAAAAGAAAATCCAGACATCACAGTAAAATATGTTCCATTGCCATCTGATCAGGCAAAATCTAAATATGATGTAGCGATCCAGTCTAATTCTACACCGGATTGTGGTGTGATCTATCAGTACTGGATGAACGATTTCGTTATCCAGGACGCTCTGGCTCCGCTTGATGAGTATTATGGAGACAGCGACATGCTTCTGGATACATTTGTAGACAGCATGAAGAACACAGCTCCGGATGGAAAATTATATAGTCTTCCATTCTATGTAGTTCCGCCGGCATTGTGGTACAACACAGAGTTATTGGATGCGGCAGGACTGGAAGCTCCTGCAAACTGGGATGAAGTATTCGAATATGTAGAAAAGCTGACAGATAAAGACAATGGCGTATATGGTTTCTCTATCCGCGGCGGCGCCGGAAGCTCTCAGCAGTTAGAGCAGATGCTGTATCAGTATTCTGGAATCACAGAAATGTTTGACAAGGACGGAAATTCTACGATCAATGATCCTAAACATGTAGAATTCCTGGAGAACTTTGCAGCACTTTACAATAAATATACACCAGAAAGCGATATTACAAATGCAAGTACAGAGATGATCTCCGCATTTGATTCTGCTTCCGCAGCTATGATCTTCCACAACATTGGCTCTTATGGACAGCACAGAGATACGTTGGGAGAAGGCAAATTCGGCGCAGCGATTGATTTAAAGGCAGAAGATGGTTCCAGCGTTATGGTTTCCAACGGTGTGGCTTCCTTGTCTGTATTCAAGAATTCTGAACATCCGGAAGAAGCTTACAAATTCATCAGCTATCTGGCAGATCATACAGCAAACAGTCTTTTCAATGAGAAACTTGGTTCTATTCCATGCAACAAAGAGGCGCTGGCAGACGAGTGGGTACAGAATTCTGCACCGGTTAAGGCAGCAGCAGATATGCTCTTAAACCCAGAGACAAAGATCGCAACACTTCCGGTAGAAGTAACAGGATACTTTGATCTGCATACAAATACACTGGCAACAGATTTCCAGAATGTACTTCTTGGAAATGAAACAGCACAGGAGTATCTGGATAAATGGGCAGAGCAGATGACATCCCTGAAGAAGACATATGATGAAAATGTCGTAAGCAAATAAGAAATATCTGAGTAAATAACGGCATAAGGTTATATCAGCCGGGAGTTGTGGGAGGTTTAGCGAGACTAGACCTCCCACATTCTATAAAGATACAGATATGCAAAACGCCTTTTTATATTGATATTGGAAATAAAAGAAAATAACAGTACAAGAAAGGAAAAAGGGAATGGACTGGTTAAAAGAGTTTGAGAATCCAGGCGTATTCTATAGAGTGAAACCATTTTGGTTCTGGAATGGGGATATTACAGAAGAAGGAATAGAGAAGCAGATCAAAGAAATGTATGAGAAAGGTATCGGAGGATTTTATCTGTCTCCACGACAAGGACAGGCTGTTCCTTATCTTTCGAAAAAATGGTTTTCTCTCGTAAAATATGCATGTGACAGAGCAAAAGCATATGGACTCGAAGCATGGCTGTATGATGAATACCCATATCCGAGCGGTATGGGAGGCGGAGAAGTTTTAAAACTGCATCCGGAAGCAGAACATAAGATTTTGTGCCATGAACGATTTGAAGCAGAAGGGCAGATGGAGATCAGCAAAGAGTTTGAAAATGGGGAAATACTCTATGCAAAGGCATTTCCGGTAAAGGACGGAGCACCGGAATGGGAAGAAGGCATTGACCTTACAAAAGACATTGGCGTGCTGCAGACGCAGGAAATCTATCAGATCACAGGGCTTACTATGTATAACAATAAACGGTTCTTTTCCGCGGGTCCTCAGAGCGTCCTTTCTGTCGTACTGCCGGAAGGAAAATGGACAGTGGAAGTCTTTTATCAGAAACCGATGGGAGATTTTAAGTTTTATGGAGGATATTTTGATCCTTGCCATAAAGACGCGGTGGAGACGTTCATCCATCTGACCCATGACGCCTATAAAGAAGCACTGGGTGGAGATCTGCCTGCACAGGTCAAGGGAATCTTTTCTGATGAGGTAGGGATGCTAAGTCCGATCCCCTGGACAGACAGACTGCCGGAGGCGTTTCAGGAGAGAAAAGGATATTCTATACTGGAAAATCTTCCTGCTTTGTCTGATCCATCCTGGGAGGGAGCGTACAGGATACGCTATGATCTATATGACGTGATCCATCAGATTTTTGTGGAAAGTTATCATAAACAGATCGCAGATTGGTGTGACGCAGAAGGAATACAGTATTGTACAGAAGTACCGTTCATGCGTCTGTCCACACAGCGTTACAGTCATATTCCGGGAGGCGATACCGCACATGAGAAGGCGGGAAGAGAGCTGGAATGGATCTATGACAAATATCTGTGTGCGTTTCGCTACAGCGCAAACGCAGTGGCTTCTCTGGCCCGGCAGCTTGGCAGGAAACAATGCCTGATCGAGAGTTTCCACAGCGTAGGCTGGACAATGACGCTGCAGGACGCAAAATGGATGCTGGATCGTCTGGCGGCGAGCGGCATTAATCTGTACGTATTCCATGCGTTTTATTATACGATCGAATCTATCCACAAGCATGATGCGCCGCCGTCACAATTCTATCAGAATCCGTATTGGGAGCATTATCGCAAATTGGCGGATTATGCGGCGAGACTGAGCGCTTATGTCACAGCCACAGAAGAAAATACGGAGATTGCCGTGTTGGATCCGCTTCCGAGTCTCTGGGCGCTTCTTGGCAATCCGTTCCAGGGGTTTCCATACATGGGAGAGTCGGAAGAAGAAAAGAAACAGTGCGACATGCTGCGTGATAATTGGGTCTTTACGACGAAAACACTTCTTTTGCATCAGTTTCAGTTTAATCATCTGGATTCCGAGATGCTTCCAGATTTTGTGGTGGAGAACGGAAAACTGAAAATGGGGAATGCCGCGTATAAGATCGTAGTTGTGCCGCCGGCATTGTTCTATGAAAAAGCTGCTTTTATGAAGCTGAAAGAATTCGTAGAAGCGGGAGGATATATGATCTTTCTTGGCAATCTTCCGTATCTGTCTCTGGAGAAAGAGACAAGCGACAGGGAAGCGGCAGATATGTGGCTGCGTCTTCTTAAGGAATATCCGCAGCAGGTGGTGTTTTTAGAAGCAAAGGGAAGCCTGCAGAGCGCAGGTATTGAAGCGGAGTTTATAGAGAAAGTAAGAACGATCGCACAGGAACCTTTGGAGGTTGTGTTGGCAGATGAGAAAGAAAGGAAAAATTTCATCACGTCCATACGAAAGGACGAAGAGGGAAAGCTATATCTGTCTTTGGTAAATCAGGGCAAGAGATGTGCGCATGCAGTTATAAAAAATAGAGCCGGCACGAAATTTGCGGTAGAGGAATTGTCCATGGAAGAAGGAACGGTAAAAGCGAGAGGAAAGCTGGAAACAGAGAAGACTGTAGAATTTCATCCATACCAGAGCAAATATTTATGTCTCAAACCGGTGCATGAAGAAAAGACAGAGACGCCGGAAGCACCGGAGAAGAAAAAGCTGGTCATCTCCACAGAGCAGCCGTTCGAGGTCAGTTTATCTGGACTGAATGTGTACCGACTTGCAAAATTTTCTATTTCAAGAGATGGAGAAAATTGGTATCAGACAGAACCGATGACGTTGATCGAACAGGCGGCGGCATTTCCGCTTCTTGGAAAGGATGATTACAAGTATGAGAGTACATTCGGAACGCCGAAACATATCCATATGAATCTCCCATTGTCCGTTACGTACCGTACTGCATTTGAGATGGAAGAGAAAACAGAATGGATAGAACTTTTACTGGACAGACGGGCGATCACCGGTGAATGGCAGATAAAGATCAATGGGAAAGAACTGGACAAAGAGCAGTTTTATCATCGCTTTATCAATGATGAAAATAACCGGCTCATCAATATAACGGATTATGTAAAACAAGGCGAGAATATACTGGAAGTTTCTGTGACGGCACAAAAAGAAGAAGACGGACTGCGTGATCCTCTGTATGTATTGGGAAAATTCGGCGTGAGTGAGAAGCACACGCTGACTAGTCTGCCGAAGGAAGCAGTCTTTAACAGCCATTACATAAAAGGCTTTCCATATTACAGCGGCAAAATGACGCTGAAACAAAAAATCGTACTTCACCCGGAGGAACTGCCGGAAGAATTTGTACTGTCATTTGACTTTGGAGATTCCTGCATGGACTGCCTGGAAGTAAAATTAAACGGAGAATCATTGGGAGTACGCGCATTTACTCCTTACCAATGGAATTGTAGGAGAGCGTTTGTAAAACAGGGATACAATGAGATCGAACTAGTAAGAGTGAACACACTGGCAAATATGTTGGACGGCACGTATTTTGATTATGAAAAGCATGAATTAATACATATATAGGAGGATAGATATGGATTATATCATTACAGAATTTGGCGCTGTGGCTGACGGCGCTACGAACAATCAAAAGGCAATTCAGGATGCAATAGATAAATGTACAGTGGCAGGCGGCGGAAGAGTTGTCGTGCCCAGCGGACATTTTTTGAGCGGTACGATTGTTCTGAAAAGCAATGTAACACTGCATCTGGAAGAAGGAAGTGTTTTGATCAGCAGCCTGAACAAAGAGGATATCATTGATTTCGCGAGGAATGTAGATGATCCGAATGAAGATATCGGGTGGGAAGGCGGATGTTTCTTGTGTGCCTTCCATGAGAAAAATATCAGTATTACAGGTGCAGGAATCATTTACGGACAAGGGGATAAGGTATTTTATGACGATAACGCGGATGAAGGTCTCCATGAGTGCCCTAAGAATGTGAGGATAGAAGAACGTCCGCGGACCACATTTTTTGAAGATATTGAGAATCTGACTGTACGGGGCGTGACTTTTCAGGACGCGGCATTTTGGACCTTGCATATGGCAGGCTGCCGTCATGTTATTGTAGATGGGATCCGCATTTTAAATGATGTCAGAGGCGCAAATAACGACGGGATCGATCCGGATACATGCCAGGATGTGGTGATCACGAACTGTATCGTGAAAGCAGGAGATGACGCGATCGTTGTGAAAAATTCTGCGCCGATGGCGAAAAAATATGGAGCTTGTGAGAATGTTACGATCAGTAACTGCGTGCTGTATTCTCATGATTCAGCACTAAAAGTAGGAACGGAGACATGTGAGGCTATCCGGCATGTCATGTTGAGTGACTGCGTGTTCAGAGACTGCTCAAGAGGCGTGGGCATCTGGGTGCGCGACGGCGCAGTGATCGAAGATATTCATGTGCACCATGTGTCAGGAAATACAAAACGCTATGCGGATTGTCCGAAGAGAGCGTTCGCTCCGCGTTGGTGGGGAAAAGGCGAACCTGTATTTATCAGCGCTACGCCGAGAAGAAAAGGTGAACACCCGGGATATATCCGGAATATTTCTTTTGATCATATCTATATGACAGTAGAAGCGGCTTTATTTATCGCAGGGGAACCGGAATGTGAGATAGAAAATGTGACGATCGAAAACATGGATCTGACAATGAGAAGCCAGGGGACACAGAAAGCTGATCTGTTTGATGAACAGCCATCTGTCAGAAATGTATATCCTCATGATATACCGGCAGTTTATGCGCGCAGTGTGAAAGATTTGTCCGTCAGCGGAAAGGTAAGAAGAGAGGGCTGCTATAAAGAATATCCGCTTACAGAGCTTGTGCAGTGCAAAGACGCACAAGTATGCGTGAAAGAATACTAAGATAAAAGAGGCACGTCAGAAAAGAAAGCAGAGAAAAGGGAGGCGCACAATGAAACAGGTCATCCGTGCACAGTACAGGGCGGCGTTAAAAACAGATATTGCAGAGAAAGAATTGCAGAAGGCAGTTCTTTCCTGCCGCTCAAAAATGGAGAAGGAAGTACAGAAAGAAAAACTGCTTACAGGAGGTATGTTCCGGTATAAGAATATGTTGTTTTTGTATATGGAATGTATCGTAGATACAGAGACATATGCAGCGAAAGAAGTATGCGAAGGGCAAAAATATATAGAACAGCTTCCGGAACTGTGGTTTACTGAGATGGCGCCATTTCTTCATACATGGCCGGAAATAACAGGCGAAAAGAAATGGGCGTATATGTATCCGGTATTCTGGTTTGATACACCCAAAGATCTGGAGACATGGAAACGAAAACAAAAACCGGATAAATGCTGTGGAAGAATTGCGGTGTTGTATCCTGACAAATTATTTTCCTATGTCTGCCATCATCAGGCAATCGTAAAAGAAGGGCTGCTTGTGGGAGATCGTTATCAGATGATCTCCCTGCATGAAAATATTTTATTTTCTTATTTTGAGACACCACGGGAGAGAGAACAGGTCAATATCAGGCATGTAGCACAAGAGTCACAGAAAATCAAAAAATGGGAAGCGGCAGACCCGGAAAGCCATTTCTGCCATTTTCCAGAGGCAAAAGGAGAAAATTTCCTGGTTATCGAGACAATACTTTCCGTTTAAAAAATCGACTTCACACTGCTGTGTCTTTCCGCTGGAGGGTAAAAAACACTTTTGTTTGGAACTCTGCAGCAGTGTGAAGTCGTTTTTTTCTGAAATTCTATTTCCGCAGGAATTCCCGGACAGTTTCTATATCTGTTTCCAGCATTTCTGCTATATCTTCAGCGGAATATCCCTTTTGCACTTTCTTTTCTATTAATTCCTGTAGTTTTTTCAGTTCTCCCTGTACCAGCCCCTCTTTCAATCCGGAAGCATGACCTTTTGAGATTCCTTCTTTTAATCCGGAAGCACGGCCTTCTAAGATTCCGGCTGCATGCCCTTCCTCACGCGCCTTATTCTGTTCCATGATCTTTTCTTCCCAAGCCTGCATATATTTCACCCCGATCTTTTCACTGGATTTGATCGCCTGGATACGTTTCTGGATGTTATGGATCCGCTCGCTGGTACAGATCCTGCTCATTTCTTCTGTGGTGTGCTCCATATACTTGAGGAGTTCTATCAGTTCTTTTGACACGCCCCCGGTATTCGGTCCATGGGTATTGAGGAAGATACGGACAGCGTCGTCTTTTAATGAAAGTTCCGGTACTTCCTCACACTGCATACGGAAGGTATAGCGGTACAGTCCGTATCCGAACAGGTCAAAGGGACAGATCAGGATGATATACACGGGATTTAATTTCTGAAAGCCGATCTCTCCCGGAGCCAACAGATTCGAGTCGATCAGTGCCTGATAGAAGCGACTCCGTTTCGGAATGTTTCCCGTGTTCTCTTTCTGGACTTCTGTATTATATACCGTGTCCTCCTCATCCATGGCCCATACATCCAGCCGCACATAGCGGTTTAAAGGATGGGTGCGCTGTTCCTTCTCCGTCTGGGGCAGCAGTTTTAATACAACCTCTTTCCCCAAGATGATCTCCAGCATATCCCGCATAGTATCCGGGTCGTCCGCCGCCTGTGCGAATAAAAAACGATCCAGCAGGTTCAAATCCTTCAATGGCTTTTGTTTTAGTTTCATCTGTACTTTTCTCCTTTCATTATAGGGAAAAGCCTGCCGGTTTACAACACTTTTCCCTAAATTGCCTGTGACGTAAAATTTCTCCGGCACAAATATGTGATTTTGTTTCTTTGGATAAATGTTTGCGAATATCCCGGATAAAGATCCGGATATATTGATGATCCGGCAACCGGATAAAACAGAATGATCTGTATAGAGCAGATCATCAGACTGTGCTTTTGGAAAAACACAAAACTCTTTTTTATAGATGCGCCTCTAAAAAGATACTCTTACTTTAACACAATAAAAGGCAAACTACAACAAAAATAAATTCCGCTTCCGCTCCATTTCGCTATCGGCAGTCGCCGAATGAAAAGAAACAGATCATACCCTGTTTACATGCAAGCATGACACATGGCATGATCTGTTCTTTTCGCACTGCTTGTTGCTTCGTTAAATTTCTATTTTACTGCATAAATGTCTGAATGACATGGAGTATTCCGTCTTCATCATTGGATCTGGTGATGAAATCAGCACTGTCTTTTACAATAGACTGTGCATTTTCCATAGCGACGCCTAATCCGGCATATTCAATCATGGAAACATCATTATAACCGTCGCCGCAGCAGATCATCTGTTCCGCTGTCAGTCCGATACTGTTTAGTAATTTCTGGAGGGAATATGCCTTGTCAATATGCTGCGGCATGATTTCCAGGAAAAATGGTTCGGAGCGATAAATATTTAAGAAGCTGTGATATTGCGCCTTTAATTGAGACATGCATGTTTTCAAAACAGTAGGTTCACCCGGGATTAAGAGCTTATTTACAGGAAAAGACAAGGCAGAGGGAAAATCATCTACCAAACGTACCTTCATTTTATTAATAAAGGCTTCCTTTTGTGTATATTCGTTTGGGGCAATGCCGGAAATAATGGTATCTGCGTCATAGGAAATGATATCCAGTCCGGGAAAATTTCGAATAAATCGGTAAATAGGCTCAATGACTTCATGGGGGAGTGTCTTGTTATAGACGGTCTTTCCTGTGGAACACTGGGTGATACGCGCTCCATTGAAGGAAAGGATATAACTTCCGTATTTTTGTAATTCTAGTTTTTCGGCAAGCGGCAGGACACCATTGATGGGGCGGCCGCTTGCAAGAACGACTTTTTTGCCGTTTTCCTGTATATGGAGAAGTGCTTGACGGGTAGGTTCAGTAAGTTCTTTTTTGGAGTTAGTCAGGGTACCGTCAAGATCTAGGACGAGCATCTGATAATCCATCATTTTTACCTCATTTCTTTTAAATGTTCGACAATTTCAGGAAATTCCATTCCGTGAGAGGCTTTGACAAGAACCGTATCGTTTTTCTTAAGGAGCGTATTGGCCTTTTCCAGAAATTCTTCTTTTGTTTTAAAATAGTAAATAGCTGTTTTAGCGTTTTCGGAGCCGGTAAAATTTGCTGCTCCTTTTGCCATATATGCAGAATGCTCACCTATACAAATGAGGACATGGATACCGCTTTGTGCGGCGTAAGCGCCTACTTCTGCGTGCAGCTCGTTGATGGTAGGACCTAACTCAAACATGTCTCCCAAAACGGCAATGGTACGAGTGTCTGCTTTGGCAAGTACGGAAAGAGAAGACTTCATGGAGGCGGGATTCGCGTTATAACAGTCATCGATGATCGAGAGGAATTTTGTCTGGATCAGATGGTTTCTGCCGGCAAGAGGCACTAAACTTTCGATGCCCTTTATCATTTCCTCCTCCTTCATACCAAGTGCCTGTCCTACAGCGATGCCTGCAAGCGCGTTATATACCATATGTTCTCCGGGAATGCGGATATGGGCGTGAAAGGCTATACTTGGAGTAGAAAACCTTGCGGATGTACCGTTTAATCCCTGATCGTCTATATGATCCGCATGATAAGGCAACATGGCATCAAGACCAAAATATATCGGAGAAATACCGTTTGCGGGAACAAAATTCTTGAGTTTATCATCATCCCCATTGAGTATGATGGAGCCGGAAGGATTCATATACTCCAACATTTCTGTTTTGGCTTTCAGTATGCCGTCACGGGATTTTAGATTTTCCAGATGAGCGCAGCCGATATTTGTGAAGACACAGATATCCGGACGCGCAATTTTCGCAAGTCGGCTCATTTCGCCAAAATCACTGATCCCCATTTCGAGTACAGCGATCTCATGTTCTTCTTTCAAACGAAAAACAGTAAGAGGGAGGCCAATCTCATTATTAAAGTTGCCTTCTGTTTTCAGTACATTGAACTTTTGAGACAAGATGGAAGCAATCATTTCTTTTGTACTTGTTTTTCCCACACTGCCGGAGATACCGATCACTTTGACATCCAGGGAGCGGCGGTAATGTTCGGCTATATCCTTTAGAGCCTGCAGAGTAGAGGAGACAAGAATATAGGGAAAATCTGCGTGTTCCAATTTGTGTTCTGACACTGCGCATAGAGCGCCGGCCTTCATCACCTGCGGGATGAAAGCATGCCCATCTGCACGGGCTCCTTTTACTGCGATAAACAGGCTGTCCTGTTCGACTTTCCGACTGTCGATCACGACACTTTTGACTTCTTTCAGAGCGGTCTTAGGGCTGCCGAAATAGGTACCGCCGCAGGCGGCGGCAATTTCTTTTAAAGACATATGTTTCATAAGGTTAAGTCCCTTCTGTGTTCATTTCTTTTATGGTTCTGCACAAAGTATTAAAAAAGTTTGTATTTATCAAAGGCGTTGTTACGATCTAAGTGTACATCTTTCAAAAACCAGATGATCCAAAGCAAAAATATAGGAATGGCAATCCATTGCCGGATAAGTGTAAGTAAGGCTCCTTTTTAGATAGAAAGTATAATGGAAAGTATAGATGTGTGTATCAATTAGAAGGTATATAACGTGCTTCTAAAGACTTCTGTATGATCAGTTCACATAAATCTCCATACTCAATGCCCACGGCTCTTGCCTCTTTGGGCAGAAGGCTTGCGGCAGTCATTCCGGGGAGTGTGTTTATTTCAAGACAATACAGTGTTCCTGCTTCATCCAGGAGAAAATCTGCTCGGCTGTATACGTTTAATTTAAGCGCGTGATAAGCTTTTACGGTCAGATCCATCATTTTCTTTTCAATCTCAGAACTGATATCGGCCGGGCAGACCTCCTTAGAAGCCCCGTCTTGGTATTTGTTGGCATAATCGAAAAAGCCGGTCTTAGGAATGATCTCAATAGGCGGAAGGGCTTTGCCGTCGATGATGCCGCAGGCAAATTCACGGCCTTTGATATAGGGTTCTATGACGACTTCATCTTCATAGCAAAAGGAATTTTGAAGCGCTTCTTCATATTCTTTTTCTGTATGTACGATGTATACACCGATACTGGAGCCGCCGGAACAAGGTTTTACAACAACCGGAAGAGAAAGCCCGAATCGAGCGAGTGATCTGTCTGTATCTTTTTTATGCAGACAGCCGCCTCCGGGGGTATCTACTCCTGCCTGTAGGAATATTTGCTTTGTCAGACCTTTATCCATAGCGACGGCACAGCCGAGAGAGTCAGGGCCGGTGTAGCGTATCCCGAGCAGATCGAAAGTTGCCTGGAGCTTGCCGTTTTCTCCTTCTCCGCCGTGCAGTCCAAGGAAAGTAATGTCTGCCATACGGCACAGTTCAATGACATTAGGCCCCAGAAAACATGCAGATTTGTCGGTACGAGATGCTTTGACAGCCGCTATATCAGGTTCTGTAGTGTGGATGCCTCCAGCAATCTCCAATCCATGTCCAGGGAGAGTAAAGACATCCTCCAGATTGTCAGGTGGAGTTTCTAGTCCCAGAAATACATCGAGCAGATAAGCGTCATGTCCCTTTTCTAATAGTGTTTTACAGATTCCGGCGCTGGACATAAGAGAAACATCTCGTTCTGTGCTTAAGCCTCCTGCCAGTACAATGATTTTCATAATGATTGCTTCCTTTCTTTAATGCAGAGTGTTGTTTGACTTGATTTTACCTGTCTAGACACTTAAAGAGTCCAAGAGTTTGGTTTTCGTATCGTAGAGTCTTTGAGACAGATCTACATATACCTTGTGTGGATAAAATAATCGTTTCGTTTCATCCCACAGGGTCTCTTTTTCCTGACGGCAGTAATCTGCGATTTCCATGACAGAAGGAGACGTATAGACACATTCACCGTGTATGAATACAGGTTTTAGAAGTTCACGTATTGTATAGCTGCCCCCGGGCAGGCGTGTCTTCTTCCATGTAGCATTTGGATCAAACAACAGAAGTTCTTCAGAAGTATCATAGGTTTCTTCTGCAAAACAGATCAGATCGGCACGTATTTTCCCGGTTTCTTTATCATAAATGCGATATATGGTCTTATTGCCGGGATTCGTGATTTTTTCTGTATTTTCTGAAATCTTGATCTTAGGAACAAATTCCCCGTTTTCATTTTGAATAGCAGCGAGTTTATAGACACCGCCGAAAGATGGGCAGTCTTTGGAGGTGATTAGATTTGTACCTACGCCCCAGGAAGTGATAGCGGCTCCCTGCATTTTCAGATCATGGATCAGTAATTCGTCCAAGTCGTTGGAAGCGGCGATCACAGCGTCAGGAAAACCTGCCTCATCCAGCATTTTACGCGCTTTTTTAGAAAGATATGCCAAGTCTCCGCTGTCAAGACGGATTCCGTAGCTTCTAGGTTTTATGCCGGCTTCTTTCATTTCTTTAAATACTCGGATGGCATTGGGAACGCCGGATTTCAAAGTATCATAGGTGTCCACCAGAAGTGTACAGGAATTGGGGTACAGTCTTGCATATTCTTTAAAAGCTGTGTATTCATCTTTAAAACTCATGATCCAGCTATGGGCATGAGTTCCCATTACAGGTACGTCGAACATTTTGCCGGCAAGGACATTGGATGTGCCGACACAGCCGCCGATCATAGCGGCGCGCGCACCGTAAAGTCCGGCGTCCGGTCCCTGTGCCCTTCTCAGACCAAATTCCATGATACCGTCACCTTGTGCGGCAAAGACAACACGGGCTGTTTTGGTAGCGATCAAACACTGATGATTGATGATATTTAGGATAGCGGTTTCGACAAGCTGCGCTTCCATAATAGGCGCAATGACCTTGAGAATGGGTTCTTTTGGAAAGATGACCGTTCCTTCGGGAACTGCATAGATATTACCACTGAAATGAAAACCACTTAGATAATGCAGAAACTCTTCGCTGAAGATTCCCAGTTTTCTTAAATAGTCTACGTCTTCATAGGAAAAATTCAGATTTTTGATATATTCGATGACCTGCTCCAGGCCGGCCATGATGGAGTAGCCGCTTTTGTTTGGATTCTCACGGAAAAATACATCAAAGACAACCGTTTCATTTTCCTGTGTCTCAAAATACCCCTGCATCATGGTCAGTTCATACAGGTCTGTCAGTAATGTCAGATTATGCGCACTCATAATTTTCTCCTTTTTTATAAAAACCAGCTGTCTTGCGGCAGACAGCCATAGAGTAATCGGGGAGCCGCACTTACTGCGGCTTTGCCCTTGACGCATATTATAGCATATATATAAAGTAAAAAACAGGTATCAATCAAAAAATTGATACCCGTTCTTTTACACCAGTTCCGCATTTTTCTCTATCGTTTCCCGGATCACATTCTGCACATAACTGCCGATATGCTTTTTAGTCTCTTTATCGAGATCATCCGGATAAATAGGCTTGCCGTATTCGAGCACAACATGGACTTTTCTGATCTTGGGAAATTGATTCTCAAAAATTGCCGCTGTATTGTTCATGGAGATCGGTATGATCGCGCACCCTGTCTTGGTAGCAATCTTAAAGGCGCCCTCTTTGAAGGGGAGCAGACTTAATTCTTCGCCTTTGTTTCTTGTACCCTCCGGGAATATACAGATAGAAATCCCTTTTTTGATATAGTCGATTGCAGTCAAGATTGTTTTTAGCCCTTCTTTTGGATTTTCTCTGTCCAGAAAGAGACAATATAAAAAGCGCATCCAGGTAGACAAAAGCGGGATGTGCTCCATCTCTTTTTTGGCCACATAGCCGGTGAGACGCTTGCAGCGACTGTATGTAAGCAGAATATCAAAGAAACTTCTGTGGTTGCCGATAAAAAGTACAGGTTCATCCGGGATATTTTCTTCTCCGATGATCGTTGTCTGAACGGAGGTCATTTTTAGGATCATTTTAAATCCCCACTGCACGATACGCAGGGAGCTGTAGTCTCTCTTTTTACGGCTGCACTTTCCGATGATCCACTCTGCCAGAAATACAGGGATCGATAAGATGAGATAGAGTACGAGAAAAATCACAATACAGATAAAACGAAACATTTCATACATCCTCTTTTCTTTAAAAATGTCACATTTAAAACAATAGTAACGTAAATATAGATGCTTTTCAAGCATAATTATATATTATTATAAAATAAATTTATATAATTTTACATTATGATAAGGAGGCGTATAATAAAAAACAGATATAGGAAACATATGGAAGAACAAGAGGAAAATGAAAAAGGAAAGGATGAGGATGATGGTCTACGATATACTTATAATCGGAGCAGGACCGGCAGGCATCAGCGCAGGCATTTATGCGGTGAGCAGAGGAAAAAGAACAGTATTGCTGGAAAAGGAAGCAGTGGGAGGTGTGATCGGAAAAGTATCTACAGTCACACATTACTCTGCTTTGCTTCCAAATGAGACGGGATCTTCTTTTGCAGAGCGTATGAAAGAGCAGGCTTTGCATGCAGGAGTGGAAATCCGGTATGAAAATGTAACAAGGGCAGAACTAAACGGAACCATAAAGAAAATTTATACAGAAAAGGGACGTTACGAGGCTAAAAAGGTAATTCTTGCAAACGGCACTACTCCGAGAAAGCTCCATATCCTTGGAGAAACAGAATTGGCAGGCAGAGGGATTGGTATGAACGCTGCGAAATGCGGAAAAAACTATACCGGCAAGAATATATATGTTGTAGGAGGTGCGGACGGCGCTGTAAAAGAAGCACTATATCTGGCGCAGTTTGCAAAGAAATTGACGATTCTCCATTTTGAGGAACGCCTGGGCTGTATTCCGGAATTTTTAAATAAAATAAAAGAGACGCCGAATATATGTGTGCGTACGGGCTTTAGACTGCAGGCTGTATATGGTAAGGAACATGTGGAAAAACTAGAGATCAGAGGAGAACGGGATGGGCATGTGGAAACGATAGAAGACGATGGATGCGGAATCTTTGTCTATGCGGGCGCCGTGCCCAACACCGGACTATACGGAGATATTACCCTTGCAGACGGCTATATTGTGACGGATGAAAAAATGGGTACAAATCTGCCGGGCGTATATGCGGCAGGGGATATCCGAGCAAAACAAGTGCGCCAGGCAGCCACAGCAGTTGCAGACGGGGCAATCGCAGCGATCAATGCTGCGGCAGAATAGATATAAAGAAGAAAAATCTTTTGACAGCAGGGTATAATCCTGCTGTTTTTTTAATATGATAATAGAGAAAATATGCCGCGGAGAATGGAGATGGGAAAGAAAACATGTAAGTATATATGGCTTTTCTTCCTGGCGGTGCTTTTTCTGACGGGGTGTGTATCCCGGATACAGAAAACAGAAAAATTACAGGATCTTTCATTTACAGTATTGGATAAGGAGGCGGTGCCGGAGGAGTTAAAAGAGATGATCGAAGAAAATAAATCAAAGCCATTTAAACTTACCTATGCGGATCAGGGATACTTGTATATCGCACAAGGATATGGAGCACAGAAAAAAACGGGATACAGTGTAGAGGTCCTGGCGCTTTATGAGACGGAGAATGCTGTTTATATACATACCAACCTGCTTGGACCGGAGAAAGGAGAACAGACAAAAGAAGCAGCCACATTTCCTTATGTGGTCGTACAGCTTAAATATATAGAAAAGAATGTGATGTTTGATTAAGGAGGCAAGTATGGAACTGATAAAAAAGCAGATACATTATAATCAGGAAGGAAAGCATACGTTTGACCAGTTTGTGCTGGATGAAGATTATAATGTGCCGGACGCAAAAGAGGATGTGCGGCAGATCATTCAAAATATAGGAACGATCAAGGTGGAAGACATTCGGATGGTGGAAAATTATATCCGAGTCACAGGGAAGTTTTATTTCCAGATCTTATATTTGACAGATGCAATGGAAGCAAGACCGGGGGTGTTGGAAGGCAAACTCCCTTTCGAGGAAATGGTATATGCGGAGAATGAGGAGGGAGCAAACTATTATATCGAAAATATCCGGGATGAGTTCACAGTATCTGTGGTAAATTCCAGAAAAATCGGATTGCATGTAATGATTGAGATGGAGATAGGAAAAGAGAAGTTAGAAGACGAGGAGACAACTGTTGATGCAGAGAGTACAGTGCCGATCTATAAAAAAATGAAATCGGTAAATCTTCTAAAACTCAATACGACTAAAAAAGATACATACAGAATAAAAGAAGAGATCACACTGCCCGGTACAAAAGAGAGCATAGGCGTACTGCTCGTATCCAGTATAAGCAGCAGAAAGTTAGAGATCAGACCGGAGATGGATGCTCTCCTGATAAAAGGAGAACTGCTTGTATTCTGCCTGTATCTGTCAGAGGATGAAAAGACAGACTGGATAGAACAAAGTGTTCCTTTTGAAGGGCGTCTTGCCTGCGACGGAGTAGAAGAAGGCATGTATTATCACGTGCAGCATACGTTGGAAGATACGCTGGTAGATGTCCGTATGGATGAAGATGGAGAAATGCGGATCTTAGGGATTGAGGGTACCATCAATCTTCGGCTCAATATCTATGAGGAAGAGGAAATGGAATTGCTTGCTGATATGTACGCACTAGAGAAAAAATGTGAGTTTGAGACGAGGGAAGTAGTATACGAGGAACTCCTGATGCAGAATCATTCTAAATGTAAGATCGGGGAACGTCTTGAACTTCCGGAATTGAAAGATAATGTGCTGCAGATATGCCATAGCGAAGGAAATATTCAGACAGAGCATATAGAAAAAACAGATGAGGGGTTACGGATAGAGGGGATTTTACATCTGTCGTTTTTATATCTGCGTGCGGACGACAATATACCGTTTGGCAGCTGGCAGGGAATGATCCCGTTTTCTTACCTTATGGAATGTCCGGGGATCCCAGAGGATGTGAGATATAATTTATCCTATCATGTAGAACAGTTGTTGGTAACATTAGCAGGAAGTGAAGCTGTAGAAGTAAAGGCTGTTCTTGCATTTGATGTCTTCCTTAGAAAACCGATTCCTATGCAGGTCATCACAGAGGCACATCTGATAGAGACAGATGCCGAAGCGATGGAAAACCGTCCGGGGATCGTGGGCTATATCGTCAAAGCAGGAGATGAACTGTGGGATCTGGCAAAAACATATATGACGACGGTGGAAGGGATCAAAGAGGTCAACGCATTAGAATCAGATACGATAAAAGCAGGAGATAAGCTGTTGATTTTTAAAGAAAATATGAGTATACTATAAGTATTATGTATACAAGATACAAAGAAAAACAAACGATAACAGACAGGATCTGAAAAGTACAAGACGGAGGAAGCTAGATGAGACAGATAGAGTTAAAAGCGCTTGCCAAGATCAATCTTGGGCTGGATGTACTTGGAAAAAGGGAAAACGGTTATCATGACGTGCGCATGATCATGCAGTCGATTTATCTGTATGATGATGTGAAGATAGAAAAAACAGAAGAAAGCGGTATATTTCTGGAGACGAATCTGCATTTTCTTCCGACGGACAGCAGTAATATCGCTTATAAGGCGGCACAAATGTTGTTGGAGGAGTTCGATATCAGTCAGGGCGTGAAGATCGGACTGAATAAGCATATACCTGTGGCAGCAGGGCTGGCAGGCGGCAGTTCTAACGCGGCGGCAGTACTGTTTGGAATGAACCGCCTGTTTGCGTTGCATTTGACACAGGAAGAGCTGATGGAAAGAGGCGTAAAATTAGGAGCAGATGTTCCCTACTGCATTATGCGTGGGACGGTACTGGCCGAGGGGATCGGTGAACAGCTGCATAAACTTCCGGCTATGCCCAAATGTACAGTGTTGATCGCAAAACCGCCGGTCAGCGTGTCTACAAAAATGGTATATGAGGCATTGGATGCGAAAGAGATTCTTGTACATCCTGATATTGATGGTTTGATACAGGGACTGGAACAGGGCTCGCTTCGCCGGGTCGCTTCCTGCATGGGGAATGTGCTGGAAGACGTGACTATACCGATGTATCCGGTGATCGATAAAATAAAAGAAGAGATGCAGGCATGTGGAGCGCTCAATGCTATGATGAGTGGCAGTGGTCCTACTGTGTTCGGATTGTTTGAGAATCGGGCAGATGCAAGAAAAGCACAGGCAAGGATCAGGGAAAAAGCACTGGCAAAGCAGGTGTTTGTGACGAATATACACGGAGTAAGGGGGAAGCAGGATGGAACCGAAATTTGAAGTAACAATGAATGAGTATCTTCCTTTAAGAGACGTTGTGTTTAATACATTGAGACAGGCTATCTTGCGCGGAGAGTTAAAACCTGGAGAGAGACTAATGGAGATCCAATTGGCAAATAAGCTGGGCGTAAGCCGCACGCCCATTCGGGAAGCAATCCGAAAATTGGAACTGGAAGGACTTGTTTTGATGATCCCGCGAAAGGGAGCGGAAGTCGCGGAAATCACAGAAAAAAATCTGCGAGATGTACTAGAGGTGCGCTGCGCACTTGAAGAATTGGCCGTACAGCTCGCCTGTGACAGAATTGATAAGCAGGGAATACACAAGTTGCAGCAGGCGGCAAAAAACTTTGCGTCTGTGCTGGACAGTGAAGACATTACAAAAATAGCAGAGGCGGATGTTGCGTTTCATGATATTATCTATATGGCGACAGAGAATCAGAGACTCATCCAGCTCTTGAATAATTTGCGGGAGCAGATGTACCGATACAGAATCGAGTATTTGAAAAAGAAAGAGTATTATCCGCGGCTTTTAGCAGAACATCAGGATATCATCCAGGCAATCGCAAACAGAGAACATGAGCGGGCAACGAAGATCACAAGCCAGCATATTGACAATCAGGTAGAGACAGTGGCAGACACGCTGCGTCACAAGTAAGAGATATTTTTGTATAAATACAGCAGATATGTCCATACTCTTTATATCAGTTAGATGGAAGGAGAATACATATGGACAGAACGTATATAGAGAAACATGCAAATCAGTTGATTTTTTTTCTGGCTATCTTAATTGCTACGATCGTGACTGCGGCGGCTATAGGCAGAACGCGGACGGCGGAAGCGGCAAAGAGACAGGAACATCTTGCAGAGGAGGTCTTGAGATTCCATGTTCTGGCAAACAGTGACAGTCAAAGAGACCAGGAACTTAAATTGAAAGTGCGGGATGCAGTGCTTAAATGGATGGAAGGCGAGCTTCCCAAGGCGCTTGACGTAGATGAGACGGCAGGCTGGCTTAGGAGGCACACGGATGAACTGGAAGAGATCAGTAAAAAGACTCTTTTGGAAAACGGTTCGGACGATACCGTGAGCGCCGCAGTGACGACCTGCTATTTCCCAGATAAGACATATGGGGATGTGACATTTCCGGCGGGCAACTATGAGGCGCTCAGGCTAGAGATTGGAAATGCCAAAGGGCATAACTGGTGGTGTGTTCTGTATCCGGATCTATGCTTTCTAGATACGACGAATGCGGTGCTGCCGGATGAAGGAAAGAAAAAATTAAAAAATGTACTAACGGAGGAGGAATATTCTCAGATCACAGCAGAGACGAAGTTTCGGATCAAATGGTATTTCTGGGGAGACGATAAATGACAGAATTTTTAGTCAGACATTTTGTAAAAGATTATAAAGAAGTAGAGAAGGTGTCCGTGCGGACGGCATATGGAGTGCTCGCCAGCATTGTGGGCATCTTCTGTAATGTGTTTTTGTTTGGAGTGAAGTTTATCATCGGTATTTTGACGGGGAGTGTTTCCGTTACGGCAGATGCCTTTAATAATCTGTCCGATGCGGGATCTTCTGTGATCAGTTTTATCGGAGTGAAGATAGCCAGTAAGCCGGCAGATCAGAGCCATCCATTTGGGCATGGAAGAATGGAATACATAGCGGCCTTGGTAGTGGCTTTTCTGATCCTGCAGGTAGGGTTCACCTTTTTGAAAGATTCCTTTGGGAAGATTCTGCATCCGGCAGAGTTGGAATTTCAGATCGTATCTGTACTGATATTGGTCTTGTCTATCGGTGTGAAATTGTGGCTTGGACTGTTTAACAGGAAACTGGGTGAAAAGATCGATTCAAAGGTGATGAAAGCGGTATTTGTGGATTCTATGGGAGATGTGGTCACAACGAGCGCTACGATCCTTTCCCTTATCGTTTTCGGCTTCACGCAGATCAATATAGATGGTTTTATAGGAGTCGGCGTAGCTCTGGTGGTCATGTGGGCAGGTATTGGGATCGCGAAGGATACGCTGGAACCGCTGATAGGGGAAGCTATTGATCCGGAAGTCTATGGGAAGATCAAAAAGTTTGTGGAGAGTTATGATGGAATAGAAGGTACACATGATCTGATCGTACATAATTACGGACCGGGAAGAAGTATGGCGTCTATCCATGCAGAAGTGCCCAATGATGTGGATATTGAGCAGTCTCATGAGATCATCGACAGGATTGAACGGGACGCCGCGAAAAAGATGGACATTTTCCTTGTGATCCATATGGATCCTGTGGAGATGAAAGACGAGAAAGTGCTTATCCTAAGGAAAAAAACAGAAGAACTGCTAAAAGAGGTGGATCCTGCATGCAGTATCCATGATTTCCGTATGGTACATGGAGAAGAACAGACCAACCTAATCTTTGATATGGTGATCCCGATCGAATACGACGAAGACAGACGCAACCGGATTCCCTTGGAACTAATGGAAAAATTACAGAAGTTAGATCCCCGTTATCAGTGTGTGATCACGGTGGATTATAATTATGTCGCAAAAGAATAAAAGAAAATTTGGAATGCTAAGAGAAAAGAAAGAAGGAAAAACGCATGTATACGTTTGACAGTAGAGTACGCTACAGTGAAATAGACCATCAGGGCACTATGACCCTGCCGGCATTGATCAACTATTTCCAGGACTGCAGTACCTTTCAGTCAGAAAGCCTAGGGCTTGGGATGAAAGCTTTAAGAGAAAAGAAGAAAGCCTGGGTACTGTCATACTGGCAGGTTGTGGTAGAACGTTTCCCAAAACTGGCTGAGAAGATTACGACAGGGACGTTTGCTACGGAGTTTAAAGGATTGTATGGGAACCGTAATTTTTTCATGCAGGATGAAACAGGCAAAAGAATCGCCTGTGCAAATTCTATATGGGTATTCATGGATATAGAGAAGGGACGTCCGGCTCGTCCAGAGGAAGACGACATCCTTCCTTATGGGACAGAGGCACCTCTGGATATGGAGTATGAAGGGAGAAAAATTAAAATACCCCAGGAATGCAAGAGCCTGGAACCATTTCCAGTGAGAAAATATCATATTGATACAAATGAGCATGTAAATAACTGCCAGTATGTGCAGATGGCTCTGGAAGTCATACCGGAGGATACACCCGTACATCAGCTGCGGGTAGATTATAAAAAATCTGCCGTTTATGGCGATATGATCTATCCTAAAGTAGCCTTTGAAGCAGACAGGACAGTAGTAGAATTGTGTACGGCAGACAGCAAACCATATGCAGTTGTAGAACTAAAGGGAAATGAGAGGAGGATATAGATGCGATTAGGAGAAAAACAGATGCTGACCGTGGTGAAAAAAGTAGACTTCGGGGTATATCTGGGAAATGAAGAACAGAGAGTTTTGCTGCCGAAAAAACAGGTTCCGGAAGGGGTGGAACCGGGGGATCCTGTGGAAGTATTTTTATATAAAGATTCTGCAGACAGATGGATCGCGACGACCAACGAACCTAAGATCACGTTGGGGAAATTAGCCGTTCTTGAGGTGGCGGATGTAGGAAGAATGGGGGCATTTTTAGACTGGGGACTGGAAAAAGACTTATTCCTGCCTTTCAAAGAACAGACGGCAAAAGTAAAAAAAGGAGATGCCTGTCTTGTCAGTCTGTATATCGACAAGAGTGAGAGACTGTGCGCCACAATGAAAGTATATCCTCTTCTGCGGACAGATTCTCCTTACAAAAAAGATGATCAAGTGACGGGGATCATTTATGACACAAGTAAAGAATTTGGCGTTTTTGTAGCAGTGGATCATATGTATTCTGCCCTGCTCCCAAGGAAAGAAGTTTTTGGAAATCTGCGGGTCGGACAGGAGATCACGGCGCGGGTGACAGCAGTAAAAGAGGACGGCAAATTGGATCTGAGCATAAGGGCAAAGATTCCCGAGCAGATGGATAAAGATGCGGAGAAAATTCTTGAGGCGATCAATCGGTATGGCGGGGAGCTTCCCTTTACTGATAAGGCAGATCCGGAGAAGATCAAACAGGAATTCGGTATGAGTAAGGCGGCGTTTAAGAGAGCTGTGGGGAGACTCTTGAAGCAGGGGAAAATAGAAATATTGGAAAATAGTATAAGGGGATAGTGAGGAAACGCTGCAAGCGTTGCAACAAATGCGTTATATAATGTGTTTGTGCAACGCTTGCAGCGTTTTATGATAAGGCAGATATAAGCAAAAGGGGATGCGAAAAGTTGGCACACAAATTGCTATATATTTTA
Organism: Mediterraneibacter massiliensis; assembly: GCF_001487105.1. Taxonomy (GTDB): domain Bacteria; phylum Bacillota; class Clostridia; order Lachnospirales; family Lachnospiraceae; genus Mediterraneibacter; species Mediterraneibacter massiliensis. Next base: position 238,273 of record NZ_LN913000.1, read on the forward strand.
ATGTAAGAAAAACACATTGTATATATAAAGGAGAGTGGATAGGATGGACTATACGAATTTGTGGGCAGGCTGTGCAAAGAAGAAGTCGATTGTAGGTATTATTGGAGCAACTCGTGGATATGGTTATACGTTGTTGGCGCAAATTCCAAAAGTAGAGTATATGGAACTGCGTGTCATCTGTTCCAGACATTCGGAAGAATGTTTTGATGTCCTCACAGAAATTGGCTATGAGAAAGATAATATGGTACTCTGCCGTAGCAAAGAGGAAATTTTACAGGCGGGAGAAAATAAGATCCTTATAGTGGAGGATTATAAACTCGTTATAGAGTGCGGTATTACAGCTCTTGTTGAATGTACCGGAAACACAGAAATCAGTTCTGCAGCTGCGATGATGGCACTTAAGCGAGGTATTAATGTGTACATGGTCTCAAAAGAGACAGACAGTGTATGTGGTCCTGTATTGAATAAAACGGCAGAAGAAAATCATGCGGTATATGCCTTAGTAAATGGAGATCAGCCGCGGAATTTGTTAGATCTTTATTCTTGGGGCCGAGCGCTTGGTCTGGAGATTATTGCGGCAGGAAAAGCAAGTGAGTACGATTTTGTCTGGGATTATGAGACAGGGGAACTGACGTATACAGACGGAACAGACAATATGAAGATTCTTCCAGAGATGAAGGAGTGCTGGAGATATGGGGGAATAGAGACTTTGCAGAAGAGAAAGGAACTCTTAAAGAGCTATACGGAAGTGATTTCTGCGGATCTCTGTGAGATGAATCTGGTATCTAATGTAACAGGGTTGATTCCATCTTCTGCTTTTTTGAGTTATCCGATCGCTAAGACCAGTGAACTGGCAGATATCTTTATTCCGGAAGAAGATGGTGGAATTTTGAAGAAAACAGGCGTGGTAGATGTCTTTTATAATCTGCGGGGAAAGGATGAGGCAAGTTTTTGCGGTGGAGAATTTATCATTGTAAGATGTGAAAATAAGAAAATGTGGGATTTGTTAAGGAGTAAAGGACATGTCATGAGTAAGAACGGAAAGTATGCGTGCATATATCTGCCCTATCATTATATGGGATTGGAGACGCCGCTGTCTATTCTGCTGGGAGATTTAAGCGGTCTCGGTACACATCCGGAATGCAGGCAGATTTCTGTGATGGCAGGAGTAGCTCAGAAAAATATAGAAAAGGGTACTGTGCTGAAAGTGGCAGGACATCATCACTCTATAGAGGGATTAGAGCCAGAGTTGATCGAGAGAAAGTCTGCGGATGATCTGGCGCCCTTCTATCTTTTGAATGGAGCAACACTGCTTAGAGAGGTGAAAAAGGGGCAGCCTGTTACTCTGAGGGATGTAGAACTGTCAGGAAATGCGTTTGAGATTTACAAGCAGGGATTAAAACTGTAGAATAGAAGGAAGGCAGCAGGGAGCACGCTTTGAGCCGGCAGAGGGGAGAAGGGGATCCCTGCTTTGTTGACGGCAGTATCTGGAGAGGAGGAATTTCTGGTGAATATATTATTGATCGTTCCATACCCGAAATTGGAAAAGACGGTGAGAAAAATTTATGAGGAATCTTTTAAACGGAAGAATCTACAGGTGGATATTCGCGTTTTAAGAGATAGAGAAGTGGAAGAAATAGATGCCGGCGGAAGATATGATCTGTTAATCGGAAGGGGCAATACGGCTGCGATTTTGAAGAAAAAATATCCAGATAAGTCTATTTTAGAAATTCCTATTACCGGGTACGATATCATGCGCAGTATTTTAGCAGCAAAGTCCCGTTTCGAGTCAAAACGGATTGCTATTATTGTTTCTTCTGCATATAATCATGACGAGAATGTATTAAGTATGGTGTTCGGTTCTCGCATTACAGTGCGGAAGGTATCGGATTACAGCAGGACAGCAGACTTAGTTGACGGATTGATACAGGAAGGATACGATACAGTAATAGGAGGCTATTCGGTAGAGTCGGCTGCAAAAGAGAAAAATATCCATGCGCTGACCGTTGAGACAGGAGAAGAGGCTGTTACACAGATTTTAAATGATGCGGTTAATATGACAGAGGTCATACAGACAGAAAGAGAAAAAAAGACGCTTTATGAAACGATCACACAGTCATCTAAGGAAGGAATCATATATGTAGGAAGGACGGGGCTGATCGAGCTGGTGAATCAAAAGATGCTGCAGCTTGGAGGAAACAGTAAGAGGATGGTAAACGGAGAAAAACTGTCAGAAATTTATCCCTTCTTTAGAGAAGGATGCGAGACAGTGCTACAGAAAGGAACAGCGCTTAACAACGAAATAGCAAGAACAGGATCCAGTGTCTTTTCGGTAGATTATATGCCTGTGAGCGTGGGAAATAAGGTGATGGGCGTTGTGATCACCTGCCAGAATGTAAAGAAAATCCAGCAGATTGAATCACAGCTTAGAAAAAAATTGTCTGAAAAAGGACTGGTGGCCAATTATACGTTTGCTGATATTATCCGAAAGAGCGAATTGATGGAAAAAACGATTAAAAACGCAGAAAAATATGCACAGGTTTCTTCCAGCATTTTGATTGTTGGTGAGACGGGGACGGGAAAAGAGTTGATGGCGCAGAGTATCCATAACGCCAGCAATAGACATGACGGCCCGTTTGTAGCTGTAAACTGTGCGGCGCTGCCGGAAAATCTTTTGGAAAGTGAATTGTTTGGTTATGTGGACGGAGCGTTTACCGGAAGCAGAAAGGGCGGAAAGATTGGTTTTTTTGAACAGGCGCATACAGGGACATTATTTTTGGATGAAATTTCAGAGCTGCCTTTAAGTTTTCAAGGAAAATTTTTACGTGCCCTGCAGGAAAAACAGATACGTCGTATAGGCGACGACAAAGTGGTAAATGTAAATGTGCGTATTATTGCAGCGACAAACAGGAACCTGGCTCTCATGGTGAAAGAAAAGAAGTTTAGGCAGGATCTGCTGTACAGGTTAGATGTTTTGAAAATATATATTCCTCCCCTCAGAGAAAGAAAAGAAGATATTCTTCCATTATTTTATTCTTTTATACAAAAGTATAATAAAAAATTTGACAAGGAGATCCGCTTTTGTACGAAGGAGGCAAAACATTTGTTGGAGAGTTATGCGTTTGAAGGAAATATTAGAGAATTGAGGAATCTGGCGGAAAGAATCGCCGTAATCTGTGAAGAAGAACAGATTACAGAGTATATGGTAAAGACAGCATTATATCCGGAGGATATATTTGCTGTGCAGGAACATCTCAGTCAGAAGGAAAAAGTAGATCCATATGTACAAAAAGAAATGTCAGAACAGGAAAAAATTGCACAGGCATTGCATATCAGCGGCGGAAAGAAGAAAGATGCGGCTGCTTTATTGGGAATGGACAGAACAACACTTTGGAGAAAAATGAAGTTTTATCATATGGAATAAAGAAGGACTTAAAGTCGGTTTGGAGGAAAGTGATGGATAAAAATCAAAATAGAATATTGCTAGGCTGTGTGGCGGATGATTTTACAGGAGCATCGGATGCGGCGAGTTTTTTGCAGGAGGCAGGAATGTGTACGCTTCTGACAAATGGAATCCCTGCAAAAGCAGAGATCCCTGCGGAAACAGAAGCAATCGTAGTGGCGTTAAAATCTCGTACCCAAAAGACGGCGCAGGCAGTGCAAGATGTGCTTGAAGTCATAAAGTGGTTGGAAAAGAAAGGGGCGGAGCAGTTTTATTTTAAATATTGTTCCACCTTTGATTCGACGAAGGAGGGGAATATAGGTCCTGTTACAGATGCTGTCTTAGAATATCTGAAAGCAGGATATACAATCTTGTGTCCGGCGCTTCCAGTGAACGGACGGACGGTAAAAAAGGGATGTCTCTATGTGCATGGAACACCTTTGCATGAAAGTTCCATGAAGGATCATCCGCTTACTCCTATGTGGGACAGCCGTATTAAATATTTGATGGAAGCCCAGGGAAGATATACTGCTTTCGAGCTTTATAAAGAGTCTATGGAAGATATTTATGCCAAGACATCCGGAGAGAAACATTTCTATGTAATTCCGGATTACGAGACAGAAGAAGACGGCAATACGATTGCGGCGGAATTTGGAGATTTGAAATTTCTTACAGGTGGTTCGGGACTTTTGAAACCTTTAGGAAAATATTTGCTGGATAAAAATAATAGAAAGCAGATGAAACGAGATAAAGAAAAGAAATACGATTTTACAAAAGCAGCGCTTTTTGCAGGCAGTTGTTCCGCGGCGACATTGGAGCAGATCGCTGATTATCAGATAAAAGGCGGAGTGTCTGTTCAGATTTCACCCCTAAAGCTGTTGGAGGGAACGCAGACAAAGGAAGACATTCTTAAGTTTATACGTACACACTCTGACAGAGACGTGCTGGTCTATTCTTCTGATACTGCTGATAAGGTGAGAGAAATACAGAAAGCTGGGAGGGAAAAAATCGCAGAGCTGATAGAAGATACCATAAGCGGTACAGCAAAAGAATTAGTGAGAGAAGGCTACAGCGGCATTATATCCGCAGGAGGAGAGACATCAGGAGCAATTATGAAAAAACTGGGATTTGATACATTTTTGATCGGAGACTCCGTTGCTCCAGGCGTGCCGGTCATGATGCCGCTCGATTGCCAAGAACTGAAACTTGTCTTGAAATCAGGTAACTTTGGACAGCCGGACTTTTTTACAAGAGCATTGAGAATACTGAAAGGGAAGGAAGAAAATGACTGAATTAGAGAAGAAGATAGAAGATGCCATATGGGTGGCGAAGGAATTATTTGAAAGGGGAAAAGCGACAGGGTCTTCTGCGAATTTAAGTTTTAAACATGACGGCTGCATTTATATTACAGGAAGCGGCACTTGCTTTGGGCGGCTGACGCCGGAGAGCTTTTCAAAAGTGGATGAAACCGGCGCATGGGAAGGGGAAAAGCCGAGCAAAGAACTGCCTTTGCATAAAATATATTATGAAAAATCAGAAAATATTAAAGCAGTCATCCATACGCATAGCTTTTATAGTGTCATGTATACATTTTTACAGCATAGCCAAACGAAGGATATTGTACCGGATCATACGCCTTACCTGAAAATGAAGGTAGGAACAATTGGGCTTGTGCCATATGCGGCTCCGGGAAGCGAGGAACTGTTTTCCTATTTTAAAAAGGCAGTGCCGTACAGTGATGCATTTCTCTTAGCGCAGCATGGTTCTGTAGTTGGGGGAAAAACAATCATGGATGCATTCTTTGGGATTGAAGAATTAGAAGAGAGTTGTAAAATAGCATGGACTCTGAGAGGGAATAAAATATTATAGGAACAATAAACAGACAGAAAAGGTAAACAGTACCCTAATATAAGATACAGAAAAAGAAATTGTGCTGAACTATTAGGGTACTGTTGAGTATGTTTGATTTTCATACCATGTTAATTGGTTCTCCGTTTAAAAAACTCTGTACATTGTTTATTGCTATATCCATCAAACGTTTTCTGCTTTCTTTTGCAGCCCATGCTATGTGAGGGGTAATAATACAATTCTCTGTTTGTAGAAGGGGATTATTTGCCAGTATTGGCTCTGTGGATACGACATCCACTGCAGCAGCATACACCTTTCCACTTTCGATTGCATGTGACAATGCCTGTTCATCTATAAGTGCACCTCGTGAGGTGTTTAAAAGAATAACTCCCTGTTTCATTTTTTTCAATGTAGATTCTCTTATTAAATTTTCTGTTTCCTTTGTTAATGGACAATGTAATGAGATGACATCTGAACACTTAAAAATAGTATCAAGATCTACATATTCTGCTATATCTTTTCCTTGCAGATTGGGATGTGCATCATGGGCATATACTTTCATACCAAGTGCTTTCATTCGTTTCCCCACTGCTTGTCCAATTCTTCCGAAACCAATAATTCCGGCTGTTTTTCCAGCCAGTTCAATGAGTGGATAATCCCAAAAACACCAGTCTTTACATTGTTGCCACTTACCGCTTTTTACTGCTGCATTGTGATGACCGATATGATGACATATTTCAAGCAGCAATCCAATTGTATATTGTGCAACCGCATCCGTTCCATATGTAGGAACATTTGTCACCACAATACCTTTCTGATGGGCAGCTTCTACATCAATAACATTATATCCCGTTGCTAAAACACCTATATATTTTAATTTTTCACTATGCTCTATCACATAGTTTGAGATAGGTGTTTTATTAGTCAATACAATTTCAGCATCTTTCATTCTCTGTATAATTACCTCGTTATCATTTCCTGTCCGATCATATATTTCCAACTCTCCTATACATTCAAGCTCGCTCCATGAAAGATCCCCCGGATTTTCTGTATATCCATCCAAAATAACTATTTTCATAAGCCATATCCTCCAATCACTAATATTAAAAACTAGTAAAAAGTACTTCGAAGCGGATTCAACCATCCGCTTCGAAATATAAAATTTTTAAAATTTATCATAGTCTTTTTTATTTTCAAGGTGTTCTAACAATTCTTTTGCCTCTTTTACACTATATTTTTCATGTATGAGATATCTAAGTACAATGACAAGAGCTGTAACATCTTTATAATCCCAAATAAAGCGACCCATTGTAACACCTCCGACCCCACAATCCATAGCATCTCTTATCATATTAAGATAATCATCTAATGTATGACAAGCATCACCGCCTTGAATAACGACTCTAAACGATGACGGTACACAAGATATTGCCTTTGCCATAGAATCAGGATCACCTGTATAAGTTGTTTTTACAATATCCATGCCTAACTCACAAGCGCTTCTAACACAATATGCGATATTTTCCCAAGCTGTTCTCTCTTGCAATGGTACATTTTCACCTTTTGGATAAACATGTCCGATCAAAGGCATTCCTTTTCGCATACATTCCTCTGATATTTTTCCGATTTCTTCAAATTGTTTTCCCTGAAAATCTCCCATAGTGATCGCGCCAACGGATACTCCATCCGCTCCCATTCTAATGGCCTCATCTACAGTGCCAAATACCACATCTCTGGTTAGATTGGCTGGAGCCGGATTAGATATTTTCATTAATATGGACGCCTCTCCGACATGTTTCCACATACAATGTTCTGCGATTCCTTTTGTCATTGTAAGCGCATCTGGTTTTCCGCGTAATATCTTATCTATTGCGCTCTGAATATCTTGGATTCCTGTCATATTAGCAATCCCTCGTGATATTGCATGATCGACTGTAATAGCCATCATTTTATTACTTTTGGGATTCACCAATCTACTCATACGCACTTCTTTTCCAAGCATTGCCATCTTTTTTCCTCCTAACTTTATCATCTATTATGTTAACGGCATTAATGTAGCTCCGATTAAGCAAAGAATAAATGCCATTCCATTTAAAGTAACTGTATTTAATGTATATGTTTTAAATCCGCCAGTAACACTTGCCCCTGACATATTAGTTACAACCCAAAAACCGGAATCGTTTACATGTCCTATAAAATTACCTCCTGCCAATGCGGCAATCGCTATATACACGGGATGACATCCAGCTGATCCGGCTACAGATGCCATAATTGTCATCGCGGTAATTGAAGCGACTGTTCCTGACCCTTGAGCCACTCTGAACAAAACGCCAATTAAGAATGTTACACACAAAATTAAAATGGTTGATGTTTCCCCTTCTGTTAAGCCGGAGACAAGTACTTCTCCTATATTTGTTGCTTGGATAACAGATCCAAATGCTCCGCCGGCACCGGTAATAAGAAGAACAACGCCGGCTTGTTTCAATGACTTGCTTACAGAATCCCCAATGGAAGCTAAGCCCATTCTCTTAACAAGAATTAAATAAGCAGCTAATAGTCCCACCAAAATAGCAATAGTCTTTTGCGCAAAGAAGGATACTAAAGCCGGTGCCTCATTTCCGGTTACAACTGGCCAAAAAGATCCAATTAAAATACATATTACGGGAAGAATAATTGGAATAAAGGCACTCCATGGTGAAGGCAGATTTTTGTCATCATTATTTGTTACCGTTATTTCTAACATACCCGTTTCATCTTTTTCGACATTCCAAAATTTGGGACGGTCCAGCAGTTTAAACCAGATAAACATTGCTACCATAGCAGAAAGAAGTCCTACGAGCATTCCCACAACTATAATATAAGATAAATCAAATCCCAAAATGCTTGCCGACGCCAACGGATTAGGAGTTGGCGGCACAAATGTTTGTGAACTTACTCCGCCTATCGCGATAGCTCCTGCGAAATAAGGCAATGGTTTTTTGGTTTTTTTGGCAACCGCTATTCCTAATGGGATTAAAATAACAAATGTTACATCAAAAAAGACTGGAATTGAAAGTAAAAATGCTGTAATACCTAAAGCCCAGGGTGCTTTCTTTCCTGGAAAGATTTTTAATATAAACCTTGCCAAAGATTCTGCAGCTCCGGAATCTTCTAATATTTGACCCATCATAATTCCAAATCCTATTGGAAAACCAATTCCTGTCATAAGGTTTCCAAAACCACTATTAATTGACTCTACAGTACCAACTAATCCCAGTTTACATGATAATCCCATATAAAGACTTGCAATAACCATGGAAATAGTCGGATTTACTTTAAATTTCAATATTAATATTAAAATGATCGCAATCGATACAATTAAATTAATGGTTAAAAATCCAGCACTCATTATACATACCTCCTCATGTTGTATTAACACACAATCAAGAAAGTATCATAAATCATCTGTTCACTCATTTTATATGTTTCATATTAAAATAAAATTTGACAAATATTTACATTCATTTTATTATGATAGAGTGCGGCTAGAGATTTTATGATTCACTTTCTTTAGTCCCTCATATATATCCTGATATTCAGATGCTCTTACCCCATATTCATTTAGCATCTGTTTATCAGGATAAAAAATTCTTTTTACATGTATCATATTACTTATTGCTTCTTTAAAATCTTTATAATATCCCTTTGCTACCGCTCCTATTATAGCTGCACCTAGTGATGCTGTCTCATCTGTTTGCAGTGTGACGATTTTTTTGTTAAATATATTAGCCTTTATTTGCACCCATTTGGCGGTTTTAGCTCCTCCACCTATCATTCGAATCTCGTTTATTGAGCAATCCGTTGATTTTTCTATGACTGCTAAATTCATTTTCATTTCATATGCCAAGGATTCTAAGACAGCTCGTGTAATATCTTGCTTCGTGTGTCCTACTCTCAAGCCTATAATTGCTCCTAATGATTTTGGATCATTATATGGTGTACCAGCTCCTTCTAAATGCGGAAGGACATAAATATCCGATGGAGTGTCTGTAGATTCTTCTATCATTTGTGTATATACATCTTTTCCATTTGCTGCACTTTTGCAATATAAAGTATTCTTATACCATTTTAAGAACAATCCGCCATTAATATTCATTCCCATCGTAATATAATTCGTATTATCTACATGACGATAGCAAGACAAACCATTCTTTTGCATTTCATGTTTCAATGTGACTTGAGGGAGAACTGTTACCATTGCATCAACCGTTCCGCATGCATCCATTAACATGCCTGGTTTTACAACTCCACTTCCAAGTGCTCCACATGCTTGATCATGCCCTCCAATCACAACTTCACAACGAGTGTCCAAACCACATAATTCTCTAACTTCTCTTGTCAGACTTCCTACAATAGTTATTGATGATACGGGGGTTGATAACTTGCTCTCACTAATATCGGCTGCTTCTAATACTGTTTTATTCCATTCAGGTTTCTCTACAGACAGCATCATGGTTCTGCCAGCCATTGAATAATCAATGTACGGACCTTCACCGGTTAACTTAAATGCGATATAATCTTGTACACAACAAAATTTCCATGCTCGATTATAGATATCAGGTTCATTTTGTTTGTGCCACATTATCTTATTAACTGTGTAAATTGAGCTAAAAGCATTTCCTGTTTGTTTATACAATTCGTTTTCCTCAAAATGATCTTTCCAAAACATATATTGAGGTACAGTACGATTGTCCATTGTCACTATAATATTGTACAATGGTCGTCCTTCCTTATCGATAGGAAGCACAGCTTGTGCCTGCGATGAAATTGTAATGGTTTCCACTGACGCTTTTGAATCGTGAATCGCTTTCTTTATTGCGGCAAGCACTTTATCTGCATAATCATAAGGATTAAGTTCTGCCCATCCCGTTTTAGGTGTTATTAATTCACATTCATAACGTGCGCATGAAAGAAGAGTTCCCTGTTCATCATAAACTGCCGCCTTTATGCTTGAAGTTCCTAAATCAATTCCACAAAACATATCTATCACCCTCTTTCTACTTTTATAATAAAATTTTGTTATTTCACCTCCTATATTTTTGTTGAGTCAAGAGCTTTTCTCGTTTTTACGATGTTGTTATAAGCTTCATCGTATTTTTTAAATGCAACACCTACATATAACATATCAACAATAGCTAATTCGGCAATTCGTGATGAGAGTGCATCACTATTAAATGCAGTTTCGCTTGATGATGTATAAAGCACGATGTCTGCTTTTTTCACTATTGGAGATTTTCCATAATTCGTAATTGCAATAGTTTTAGCGCCTGCCTGTCGGGCAATATCCAATGCTGTCAAAATATCTTTAGAGGCACCTGAATGGGATATCGCGATCACGACTGATCTTTTATTCAGCACTGATGCCGCCATTGCCTGAAGATTGCTATCAGTAAAAGCCAAAGCTAAATAGCCTATTTTAATAAACTTATGCTGACAATCTAATGCAATGCTTCCAGATCCTCCTATACCAAAAAAAAGCAATTGTTCACTTTCTCGGATCATATTGATGGCACATTCTATCGCATCTTGATCTAAAATCTCATGTGTTGCCTTTAATGACTGAATATCAGACTCTATAATTTTATCTACTATAGCAGAAATAGTATCTGTTTTTGCCAGTCTGCTGTAAATTTGCTGCTCAGGTTCGATCGTTTCCTGCGCAATGCTGATTTTCATTGCCTGATATCCCTTGTACCCCAATTTTTGAGCAAATCTTACAATTGATACTTTGCTAACACCACAAGTTTCTGCCGCTTCATCAATAGACATATGGATAATCTCTTTTTTGTTTTTTTCAATAAACTCGTAAATCTTTTTTTCATTCTCCTTTGTGATACTAGAAAGCACTCCACGAATTCTAACTTGGTAACTTGCATTTATTTGGGTCATCGCTCTTCCTCCTTTAACCAGATTATACATGATTTGAAATATATTTTCAATATATTTTTTAAATAATGAAATTTTTATTCAAAGCTGCATGCTATATTTACTGTCTGTAAAATTTTATGAGTACATAATATTAATTGTTATAACAAATTTTTAAATGAAGCAAGTGGATGTTGTGAAAATAGAAAGCAGGCAGAAATGTTGCAACAAATACAACGAAATGCAGCAATTGTGCAGCACAACAGGAGATACTTTTAAAATCAAGTTTTAAACAGCTGGTAAAAAGTGCATAAACAGAAGGTTTTATTGATACACAGCAGAGAGTTCCGGAAAAAATAAATTGGCATGAAGTTTGCTTATACATTATATAACAAAACATATGCTGCGCGGCTGTGAAAATATAGTAGGACGAAAGAGAGGTAAAGGATATGAAGATATGTGCGACAATGAAGAAATTTCCAGGAGGGATGATGGTAATTCCATTGTTGATCGGATGTCTGGTTAATACATTTATTCCGCAGTGTCTGGAGATCGGAGGATTTACGACGGCATTATTTAAGAGTGGACAAGCGACGCTGGTAGGGCTGTTTATCTTCTGCAGCGGGGCTACAATCAATGTGAGACAGGTAGGAATGCCGCTTTATAAAGGTGTGGTACTGACTGCTCTGAAGCTGGCCATTGGCGTGCTTATAGGGTATTTGTTGAATATGGCATTTGGGCCGGCGGGAATACTGGGGCTGACGCCATTTGCAGCAATTTCGGCGATCACGAACTCGAATGGAGCGATCTATACTGCATTGGCAAAGGAATTTGGTGATGACACAGATATGGGAGCGATCGCGGTATTGTCTTTGAATGACGGACCATTTCTTACTATGATTGCATTAGGGACCACAGGGCTTGCGTCCATTCCTGTTATCGACATTGTAGCGGCCATCATACCGCTTATCATAGGGATGATACTTGGAAATCTAGATTCGGATTTCAGAGAACTTCTTTCCAAAGGTTTAAATATGATACTTCCAGTTAATGGTTTTGTATTCGGAGCAAATATGAGCTTGATCACGATTGCCAAGGCAGGGGTACCGGGAATTATTCTAGGGATTATTACAGTTCTTTCAACGGGAGTACTCACGTATTTTATTTACAGCGCCATCAGAAGAAAACCTGACCCTATGGGAATGGCAATTGGAACAGTAGGCGGTAATGCAGTTGCGACACCTGCTGCTGTAGCTGCGGTAGATACGAGCCTTGAACCATATGCGGCATCCGCCACAGCACAGATAGCGGCATCTGTCGTTATTACAGCCATTCTGACTCCTTTGCTGACTGGTTTCGTAGCAAGGCGAAGCCAGAAAAAATTACAAAAGAAGGCAGAACAAAAGAACGAGTAAGTGTAAATCATATACGGATTAAAATAACGTTACATGAGGAAGAAGGAGGATGAAGATGGAACAGTATATAGTAAAAGCAAAGAATATAATAGCAGGACGTAAGCTACAAGTACTTCAAAATGCGGCCGTAGAAGTGAAAGATGGAAAGATCGAAGAAATTTATGAGTCGGAGACACAGATACCGGAAGAACTCAAAGACAAAGTGACGGATTTGGGAGACGTTACCTTGATGCCGGGGATGATCGACTGCCACAACCATCTTGCTCTTGATACTCGTTTAGAAAATCATCTCATAAAAATGAATGACTGCGAATGTGAACAGACGATCCGGGCATTGAAGACCATGAAAGACGATCTGGAGGCGGGTGTGACAACGTCCAGATGTATGGGAGACAGATACTATATAGATGTCACCTGCAAAAAAGCGCAGCAGGATGGAAGAATAGCAGGGCCGAAACTGGTCGTAAGCGGAATCGGAATGCGGGCGTCACACGGACACGGGTATGTGGGAATGCCTTTTGACGGACCAGAACAGTTCAGAAAGCAGGCAAGAGAAAATATTGCACATGGAGTCGATTTTTTGAAAGTTTTTACGACCAAGGTTATCAATGCGACGCCGTTTATTTATCATTTTATGAGTCCGGAAGAACTTAAAGCGGTTGTACAGGAGGCAAAGAGTGTAGGAATTACGACTGCCTGTCACTGTTCAGGAGGGCAGGGGCTGGAAGATTGTCTGGAAGCAGGTATTGACTGTCTGGAACATGTGTATTATATCACGCCCGAGCAGGTAGAAAGAGTAAAAAAAGCAGACAAATGGGTGGTATATACGCCAAGCTATGCTTTAAATGATACCTTATTGTTTAAGTTTTCGCCTCAGGGTAGAGAAGGAAGTCTGAAAGAAAAAGAAATTATCTGTCGCTGTCTTGAGGGAGCTATTTCGGGTGGATTAAAGTTTGGGATTGGAACAGACGGAATTCATACAGGTCTTCCCCAAGAAGCAGAATATATTGCTTCTTTAGGCGCATCGAATGAGCAGGTTCTTGCCGGTATTACAGTGAATGCAGCAAAGCTGTGCGGTGTGGATGATAAGACAGGGGCGATTGAAAAAGGTCTAGCAGCAGATTTTGTGGTACTTGCAGGAAATCCACTGAAGGATATAAGTGCATTAAAACAGGTAAGATCTGTATACCAGGATGGGAAGAAGATACGGTAGAAAAAAGATATTTAAAATGTAAGATTTTGGAGAAATGGCGTTTGCTCTTTATAAAGGAGTGAACGCCATTTTTTGTGAGATATACTGTTTTGTCTTGATGACAATTTTAAATTAAATTCAATACAGCTTTTTTCTGTGTCTTAGTATTAGGGTACAGCTTACCTCTTTCTTAACTGATAATAGAAAAATTAGTCTTCTCTTTCAATATTGAGTTCAGTTCGAAAGGCTCTGATTGATAATTTGTTGGAAAGATAAAACAAAAATGTTAATATTACAGCAATAACAGCATAAATAAACCATGCGGCACGATAACTGCCGGTTATATCGAAAATTCCAGCGCAAAGAGGAATTCCGAAAGAACTTCCGAGGAATAGGATAGTTGTGAATAAGCTGACATTTGCAGCATAATCAATTCTGCCAAATATGCGCTGTGTTGTAAATGTTGGCAGGATTACAAGTTCAGCAGTTACGATACCAAATAATACGCTTGGAACAAAAGCACTTATATCCCCGAGGCATAATGCGAGTGAAACGAAAGCTACAGCACATATAACCCCACATACGATAATGGATTTAGAACTTCCAAGGCGATCAAAGACATTTCCAAGCATAATTTTGGCTACGAGTCCAATGATCATAACAAGGGAGTATAAAGCAGCAGCTTTCTCGGCAGAGATCCCTTCAGAAGTCCAATATGTTACAAGTTGCTGAGATGTACCAGATACAATTAATCCAATCAAAAAGATACCAACTGTATAGAGCCAAAACCAGGATTTTTTCATGGCATCTCTGCGCATAAAACCGGTAGGTTGTATCTCAGCCTCTGTCTTACCAGCAGTGCCATAAGGTTTTTGTCCAATGTCTTCTGGTTTTAGACGAATTAAAAGTATTGTAATACATACGATGACTATGATAGATATAGCAAGAATACGATAACTTGCGCGCCATCCAAATTCAATAATCAACTTCGATACAATAGGAGAAAGCAGGGAAGTGATTAAGCTGGACCCGGTATAGGCGATTCCGGTCATAGTTCCACGTTTGTCATAAAACCAGTTAGAAAGTAATAAATTCATTGGAATTGTTCCAAATAATCCAGAAGAGGCACCGGCAAGAATTCCGCCAATATAGAAAAACCATACATTAGGAGCCGATGAATAGATTAAATGTGCACAAGCTTAAACCAATGACAGAAGAGGATATCAGAGAGATATTGAACAATTGTTACAAATAGAAGAAAGAGTCGGAATCTAGTGTCTGTTTCACATACGTCTGGAATTTTACAAGATAAAAAGTGGGGTATTGCTGTAGATTTGAGCAATACCCCATTCTATACAGGGAAAAGAAGGAATAAAATGAGAGATAAAATAAGAATGGTAGGATGAGATTTAGATGGTACACTGTTGAACGGCGAAAAGAAGCTGACATCTTATACACGGAAGATTTTGGATAGAGCAATAGCAAAAGGAACGGAGATAGTGATTGTAACGGGACGAAATTGGGAAGAGGTACCGGAAGATATTAAAAATTTTTCGGGAATACATTATATGATCACTGCGAATGGTGCCAGAATTACAGAAGTAGAGACAAATAAAATATTGGGGAACATTTACTGTCCTATAAGAAAGCAAAAAAAGCATTGGAAATGGTCCAAAAATACCAGTCTATACAGGATCTATATTATAAGGGGGGAAGGTTATGTTTCGGAAAAACAATATTGGGAAATCGAAGAATATTATCAGGACCCGAAAATATGTCAGTATCTGCGCGCGACAAGAAAACGGGTACCGGATTTAATTGCCTTTTTGGAAGAAAAAAGATGTGAACTCGATAAAGTGGAAATTTTATTTAAGAGAAAAGAAGAAAAAGAACAAGCATGGCAGGAACTGAAGACTATAAAAGGAATTCGTCTTCTTAGCCTGCCGCAATTTAATAATATAGAAGTCAATGATATGGAGAATGCAGTCAAAGAAGTAAAAGCTGCCTCAGATTATGTTACAGATAGTAATGAAGAAGAAGGGGCGGCTAAAGCAATAGAAAAATTTGTTCTGTAATATACTTGCAATCCCTTTCAAATAGGGTATAATAGCAATATAGGCGTAGTGGCAGAAAGTGTTTGCCTTGTACAGCGCCGAGTAAAATCCAATGAAAATATGAAAGGAGTTTAAGAAATGAAAGTACAAAATATTACAGACATAGACGCATTCTTTAAGGTAGTAGATTCTTGCAAGGGAAGAGTAGAGTTGGTAACAGGAGAGGGAGACAGACTGAATCTGAAGTCCAAACTTTCCCAGTATGTATCTATGGCGAATATCTTTTCTAATGGTGAGATTCCGGAACTGGAAATAATCGCATATGAAAAAGAAGATACAGATAAATTGATCAATTTTATGTTAAACGGCGGACAATAGAAGTACGCGTTAACAGGAAAAGGCTGGTTCGGTTTTTGAAGCAGGTATGTTATAAGGGCAGTTCCCCGACGGGACCGCCCTTTTTGTATCGTAGGATCTAAACGGGGAAAAGGAGTTTGCTTTTTCGTACTCCCGGATGATCTGAGTCAGGAAGAATGGCAAGGGGTGAAACATGAATTTTACACATTTACATGTCCATACAGAGTATAGTCTGCTGGATGGTTCTAATAAGATAAAAGAATATGTAGCCAGAGTCAAAGAGTTGGGGATGGACAGCGCTGCGATCACAGATCATGGTGTGATGTACGGTGTGATCGATTTTTACAGAGAAGCGAAAAAGCAAGGCATTAATCCCATACTTGGGTGCGAAGTCTATGTGGCGCCGGGTTCCAGGTTTGACAGAGAAATTTCCGGTGGAGAGGACAGATATTATCATCTGGTACTATTGGCGGAAAATAATACGGGATATGCAAACTTGATGAAGATTGTTTCGAAAGGCTTTGTGGAGGGATACTATTATAAGCCCCGTGTAGATAAACATCTGCTGCGCGAATACAGCGAGGGGATCATTGCCTTAAGTGCCTGCCTGGCGGGGGAAGTACAGCGCTATCTGACTAAGGGGCTGTATGAAGAAGCCAAAAAAGCGGCGCTTGAATACAAGGAAATTTTCGGAGAGGGAAATTATTTCCTAGAACTGCAGGATCATGGAATACCGGAGCAGAAAATGGTAAACCAGCGTCTGCTGAAAATGTCAGAAGAGCTGGGGATCGAATTGGTAGCGACAAATGATGTCCACTATACCTATGCGGACGATGCACAATCCCATGATATCCTTCTGTGCATACAGACGGGGAAGAAGCTGGCTGATGAGAACCGGATGCGCTACGAAGGCGGACAATATTATGTGAAATCTCCGGAAGAGATGCGTGCCTTGTTTCCCTATGCCGTACAGGCGTTGGAAAATACGCAGAAGATTGCAGACAGGTGCCATGTGACGATCGAGTTCGGAGTGACAAAACTCCCCAAATATGATGTGCCGGATGGATACACGTCCTGGGAATATTTGCAGAAACTTTGTTATGAAGGGCTGGAAAAGCATTATGCGGATCCTTCAGAGGCATTGAAAGAGCGTCTGCAGTATGAGTTGACTACCATAAAAAATATGGGGTATGTTGATTATTTTCTGATCGTGTGGGATTTTATCAAATATGCTAAAGATCATGGCATCGCGGTGGGACCTGGCAGGGGAAGCGCGGCAGGAAGTATTGTGTCTTACTGTCTGGAGATCACGACGATCGATCCGATCAAATATCAGCTCTTGTTTGAACGTTTTTTAAATCCGGAGCGGGTATCCATGCCGGATATAGACGTGGATTTTTGTTACGAGCGCAGACAGGAAGTCATTGACTATGTGGTGCGAAAATATGGCAAAGACCGGGTCGTTCAGATCGTTACATTCGGTACTCTTGCCGCACGGGGCGTGATCCGTGACGTAGGCAGAGTGATGGATCTTCCGTATGCGTTTGTAGACACGATAGCCAAAATGATCCCTACAGAATTGAATATCACGATTGACAAGGCACTGCGGGGAAATCCGGAATTAAAAAGAACATACGAGAGTGATGAACAAGTCAAATATCTGATCGATATGGCAAAACGTCTGGAAGGACTTCCTAGGCACAGTTCCATGCATGCGGCAGGCGTTGTGATCTGTCAGAAGGATGCGGATGAATATGTGCCTCTTTCCCGTGCTTCAGACGGAACGATCACGACGCAGTTTACGATGACAACGCTGGAAGAACTGGGACTTCTCAAGATGGATTTCTTAGGGCTTAGAACGCTTACAGTTATCCAGAATGCAGTGCAGATGGCGAGGGCGAAGACGCCCGATCTGGATATGACGAAAATCGATTACAATGACGCAGATGTATTAGAGTATATCGGAACAGGCAAGACAGATGGGATCTTCCAGCTGGAAAGCGGGGGGATGAAAGGGTTTATGAAAGAATTAAAGCCCCATAGCCTGGAAGATATCATTGCCGGGATTTCTTTGTACCGCCCGGGACCTATGGACTTTATCCCACAGTATATCAAGGGGAAAAACGACGCGTCGTCGATCACTTATGATTGTCCGCAGTTGGAGCCAATCCTGGAACCTACCTATGGCTGCATCGTATATCAGGAACAGGTCATGCAGATCGTGCGGGATCTGGCTGGTTATACATTGGGAAGAAGTGATCTTCTCCGTCGTGCGATGTCAAAGAAAAAAGGGGACGTGATGCAGAAAGAACGCCAGATCTTCGTACATGGTGATGAAGAGACGAACGTGCCGGGCTGTATCAAAAATGGGATAGATGAAAAGACGGCGAATAAGATTTATGACGAAATGATCGATTTCGCGAAATATGCTTTTAATAAATCTCATGCTGCCGCGTATGCGGTTGTAGCATATCAGACGGCATATTTGAAATATTATTATCCGGTGGAATTTATGGCGGCTCTTATGACATCGGTGATTGAAAATCCTTCTAAAGTGGCAGAATATATTTATGCATGCCGGCAAATGAATATCCAGATACTTCCGCCGGATATCAACCAGGGAATTGCGCGTTTTTCCGTGGACGGAGGAAATATCCGATATGGGCTGGCGGCGATCAAAAGTATCGGAAAACCGGTGATCGAACTGATAGAGCAAGAAAGAAAAGAGTTTGGACCTTTTAAAAATCTGGAAAACTTTATCAGCCGCATGTCGATAAAAGAGACATTGAATAAGAAGGTCATTGAAAACTTTATTAAGTCTGGGGCTTTAGATTGTCTCGGAGGAACGAGAAAGCAGTTCATGAGTATCTATATACAGATCATGGAGCACGTCAGTCAGGAGAAAAAGTATGCTATGACAGGCCAGATGACGCTGTTTGATCTAGTAGATGAGGAGCAGAAGAGTGAATTTGAGATCAAACTGCCGGATGTAGGAGAGTATACAAAGGAAAATCTGCTCGCCTTTGAAAAAGAAGTGCTCGGAATCTATATCAGCGGTCACCCATTGGAAGAGTATGAAGAAAAGTGGAAAAAAGTAATTTCTGCAACCACATTGGATTTTCAGCCGGATGAGGAGACTGGAAGGACAAAAGTACACGATGGGGAGAAGGAGATCATTGGAGGGATGATCACAGACAAAACAGTGAAACATACGAAGACAAACCAGATGATGGCATTCGTCACGGTAGAAGATCTGCTGGGGACGGTAGAAGTCGTAGTCTTTCCTCGTGATTATGAGAAAAATAGAGAATATCTGGAAATAGATAATAAGGTCTTTATACGCGGGAGAGTGTCAGAGGAGGACGAGCGTGCCAGTAAGTTGATCTGTGAGAAAGTGATCCCTTTTGAAAAAACAAAGAAGGAACTCTGGATTCAGTTCCCCGACAAAGCGTCTTATCTGGAAAATGAACAGATCGTCTACGGATATCTGGCTGATACAGAAGGAGAAGATGAAGTGGTGATCTATTGTGCGAAAGAGCGTGCTGTGAAACGTCTGCCTAAAAATCGTAACATTCAGATCAGTCAGGAAATCTTAGGGAGACTGATGAACCATTATGGCGAAAACAGAATAAAAGTGGTAGAAAAAGCTATTGAAAACCATTTCTAAATGGGGTAGAATATTACCCAAAGTGTTAAAAAATAATCAATGAAGCCAATGTATATAGACAAAGGCTGCTTTTAAAGCAAAAAAATGGGTTTAGGTTATTATTTTGGGAAAGGTGGAATTGAAACATGGCAGAGACAAAAGAAAACAAAACAGCAGCGGATAAGGCAAGAATGTTGGATGAGATCGAAGACAGGATCCGTACCATCGGCGTATTGACAAGTGGGGGAGATGCGCCGGGGATGAATGCAGCTATCCGCGCGGTAGTCAGAACAGCGTTGGCAAGAGGTCTCAAGGTACGTGGTATCCGCAGAGGCTATCATGGGCTTTTAAAAGAAGAAATCATCGATCTGTCTGCCCGTGATGTTTCCGATACGATCCAGCGAGGAGGAACGATCCTGCAGACAGCCAGATGTCAGTCTATGAGAACAGAAGAAGGGCAGCAGAAAGCCGCGGCAATCTGTAAAAAATACGGGATTGGCGGATTAGTCGTTATTGGAGGTGACGGCTCTTTCGCAGGTGCGCAGAAGCTGGCAAATCTTGGGGTAAATACGATCGGGATCCCGGGGACGATTGATCTGGATATCGCATGTACAGATTATACGATCGGCTTTGATACAGCTGTTAATACGGCGATGGAAGCCATTGATAAAGTGCGTGATACATCCACTTCTCACGAGAGATGCAGTATCATTGAAGTTATGGGAAGAGATGCGGGATACCTTGCATTGTGGTGTGGGATCGCAAACGGTGCAGAGAGGATCCTTATGCCGGAAGAGAAAGATTTTAATGAAGAAGAATTGATCGCTGATATTATGGAAAATAAAAAACGCGGCAAAAAGAATTATATCATCATCAATGCAGAAGGCATTGGAGATTCTATTAATATGGCAAAAAGGATTGAGGATGCAACCGGGATCGAGACGAGAGCAACGATCCTCGGACACATGCAGCGCGGCGGAAGCCCTACATGTAAAGACCGAGTGTACGCGTCTACAATGGGCGCCATGGCGGTGGATCTTCTGTGCCAGGGAAAGAGCAACCGTGTGGTAGGCTACAGAAATGGACAATTCGTGGATTTTGATATGGAAGAGGCGCTGGCCATGAAAAAGAATATTCCAGAATATCAGTATGAGATTTCAAAAGTATTGGCAATCTAGGAGAGAAAAATAAAGTGAAGGTGACAGGAAAGAAGGCGGCGCCGATCGGTGTATTTGATTCCGGAGTCGGCGGCCTGACGGTAATGCGGGAAATCTCCCGTCAGCTGCCCAGTGAGAATATTATATATTTTGGAGATACGGCGCGTGTGCCTTATGGGAGCAAATCCCAAAATAATGTGATCCGTTTTTCAGAACAAATCATCCGTTTCTTAAAGGCGAAACAAGTAAAAGCCATCGTGATCGCCTGCAATACAGCTAGTGCGCTTGCGTTGGAAACAGTGCAGAAAGAGTTTGATATTCCCATTATGGGGGTGGTGATCCCAGGAGCTCGCGCGGCAGTTGAAGCGACACAGAACCGGAAGGTAGGCGTTGTAGGGACAGATGCGACGGTGCAGAGCCGGATGTATACGAGGATCATCCACGAGATGGCGCCGGATATTACGGTATTAGAAAAAGCATGTCCGCTATTTGTTCCGCTTGTGGAGGAAGGCTTTAAAGAACACGTTGTGACAGAAGAAGTTATAGAGTACTATCTGACTTCTATGCGAAATACGGAGATTGACGCCATGATCTTAGGGTGTACGCACTATCCGCTGCTTCGCTCTAAGATCCGCGCTTTTATGGGAGAGAAGATACAGATTGTAAATCCGGCCTATGAAACGGCTATGGATCTGAAAAAACTTTTGAAAGAGTCGGGATTGGAAAATGACGGAACGACAGAAGAATGCAGACATTATGAGTTTTATGTCAGCGACGCGGCAGAAAAGTTCCGAAAATTTGCCAATACGGTGATGCCGTTTGATGTCCCGACGACAAATGTAGTAAATATTGAGGAATATTAAGATATGACAAAAGATGTAATCGTAAGTATTTCTGGTCTTCATATGGATATGATGTCCACTGCGTTCAAAGACGAGGAAGATGCAATTGAAGTTGTAACTCCGGCAAATTATTACTGCAGGAACGGAAAACATTATATCCTCTATGATGAAGTGCTGGAAGGTATGGCGGGAACGATTAAAAATAAAATAAAAATCACCGGTACGGACAGCCTGGAGATTATGAAAACAGGCGTGTCCAACACGCATATGGTTTTTGAGAGAAATAAGAAAAACCTTACTTATTACCGTACTCCATATGGTCAGATGCTGGTGGGAGTCAATACCCGCGATATGGAAATTAAAGTGACAGATGAAAAAATAGATATATTCGTAGATTATGAGCTGGATGTCAATCATGAGCCAATGGCAGACTGCCGGATTAAAATGAATATCATGCCTAAAGAAAGTAAAGATTTCTCCGTGTTGAGTTAAGAGAGCACGGAGAAATCTTTTTTTCATAGGAAATTACTCTGTAATGTTTCTATGAGAGAAAAATGTTCTGCAAGGATCACGTTGCAGCGTAGAGGTATTGCATTAGTTGAAATGAAGAGGATATAATAGAAAAGATTTGTGATAAGTGTTTGTATATGGACACAAATACCATAGCGTATATAAAAAATTAGAAAAACAGCATGCCAGAAAGTGCGGTTTCTTCTGAAAAATAGATTCTTGTACAGAAGCCCTTTTGCATGTTAGAATATAAAAAAGATATTGCAAAAGTTTTCTTTCCTCCGGGGATTGGCGTATGATCTGCTGTCGGAAAGAAACGTGAGGGAGATTTCAGATGGCAAAAGGCTTTGTTTATATACTTACTAACCCTTGCCTTGATGGATGGGTTAAAATTGGCATGACAGAACGCAATGATATTGAGAGCAGGCTGCGCGAGCTGAACGCGCCGCCCAACATCCCTCTTTCGTATCGCTGCTATGCTGTCTATGAAGTGGAAGATCCACTGGAGGTAGAAAGAAGAATACATAGTATTATTGACAGAGTAGATGATTCTTTGCACGCAAGGGAGCATCTGGAAAACGGCAGAGTCAGGATACGTGAGTTTTTCAAGATCTCCCCGGAAACGGCCTATGGCATATTTAAGGATATAGCAAGTTTGCGTGGAGATACAGATAAGCTGCAATTATATACACCGACTTTAGAACAATCGCAGGAACAGGAAATAGCAGAGAGAAAGACAAAGCGCTCCAACAATTCATTTAAGCTGCTGAATATCGCTGTTGGGGAAGAAATTTTCTTTTTGTATGATGAACAGGTCGCGGCAAAGGTGGTAAATGACAGAAACCAGATCGAATATGAGGGCGCAAGGTATTCTGTTACCGCTCTGGCTCGTAAGCTGTTGATCGAGAAACATGGATGGTCTGAAAATTTACATGTCAATGGTTGGATGTATTTTATAAAAGACGGGATTTCTTTAAGCGATTTGCGTGATCGTATAGAGAATACAGAGTAAAATTCAGCGTGAAGCCGATATTTCAAATGAAAGATCAGCCTCACGCTGTTGCTTTTTCCTGACGGAAGTCAGTTTGCCATTTGCATTTTATCCTAAGAAGAAATCCAGGTATTATTCTCCTAAGAAATATCTGCCGTAGGCGTCAGCCGCTTTAATGGCAGCACATACGGAATCTGGAGTTACAGGGAAAGGCATATTGTGCAGGGTATCATTCTCGGCACATGCCGCTTCTGCGACTTGCATGAGCTTTTCGTCTGTGACTTCTGTGATACCTAATTCTTTTAATGTGACCGGAAGTCCCAGTTCGATGCACCAGTCGATGATGTCTTCCAATTCCTCAGCAGGGATATTTTCCAGGACAAGCTGTGTGATCGTGCCAAAGGCTACTTTTTCACCGTGATACATATGGTGACATTCCTCCAGCACAGTGAAACCGTTGTGGATCGCATGAGCTCCGGCAAGACCGCCGCTCTCAAAACCAATGCCGCTTAATAGTGTGTTGGCTTCGATGACTTTTTCTACTGCGGGAGTTAAAGCGCCGGTTTCCAGTGCGAGTTTTGCCTTTACGCCTTCTTCCATGAGCGTGTCAAAACAAAGCTTTGCCAATGCGATCGCGGCGGAAGTGATCTGCCCACCGGCACATGTTGTAGCGCTGCTTGCCTGACAAGCCCTTGCCTCAAAGTAGGTTGCGAGTGCGTCTCCCATGCCGGATACGGTCAGTCGGACAGGAGATTTTGCAATGATGTCGGTATCCATAAGCAC
Organism: Mediterraneibacter massiliensis; assembly: GCF_001487105.1. Lineage (GTDB taxonomy): Bacteria > Bacillota > Clostridia > Lachnospirales > Lachnospiraceae > Mediterraneibacter > Mediterraneibacter massiliensis. The sequence goes on from NZ_LN913000.1 coordinate 262,414, forward strand.
CATATTTGGATTCGCCGGAAGGAAGAGATATTCTTCAAATACACCGTCATCTGTATAGATCACAGAAAGCGCGCTGCAAGGTGCATCTGTAGAAGCGATCGTAGGACAGATCAGCACAGGCAGGGATTTATAATAGGCGACAGCTTTGGCTGTGTCCAGAATTTTCCCTCCACCGATACCAATGACCATATCACAGTTTTCTTTTTCAACAATAGCTGTTAGTCGGTTGATCTCATTTTTACTGCACTCTCCGTTGAAATAGTCAAATACGATCTGTGCGCTGCTGTCTTTAAAACCTGCCTCTACTGTGCCGCCGCATCTTTTGTATCCGGAAGCAGTGATGAGGATCAATGCCTTTTTGCCGTATTTTTCAGCGTATGCTCCCAGTTTTTTCAGTTCTCCTGCACCCTGCACATATTTGCTGGGGCTGATTAAAATATTTGCCATAACAGGCCCTCCTTTGTGGACAAAATAAGCTTTCTGAGAAAAGGATCGAGATTGCTTATATTGTCATTTTTATAACAATGATTTTATTTTAATCCCCGCTTGCTCTGCTGTCAAGCGGCAGTGAACTGCTATGCAGGATAAATCTGCATAGTAAGCGGGGCTGCAGCAAAATCAGAAGCTGAACGTGTAGGACAACATGTAGGATAAAGAGAAAAATGATATACACAAAAAAGAAAAATAGTTTATAATAAGAACAGGATTTTATCCATACAGGAGAGAAGGAAATAAGATGTTGATTGCTGATCTGCATATACATTCCAGATATTCCCGTGCTACCAGCAGGGAGTGTACGCCGGAACACTTGGAACTATGGGCAAGGAAAAAGGGGATACAGATTGTCGGAAGCGGCGACTTTACACATCCGGCATGGCGGGAAGAATTAAAAGAGAAGTTAAAACCTGCGGAAGATGGAATGTATGTATTAAAAAAGGAGTACCGGCTTCTGGATGACGCAGCGACAGACGCCTTTGAGCCGCGGTTTGTGATCACTGGAGAGATCAGTTCGATCTATAAAAAGAACGGGCGTGTGCGCAAGGTACATAGTCTGCTTATACTGCCGGGATTGGAGGCGGCGGAAAAAATAGCGGAAAAGTTGGAGGAGATTGGAAATATCCATTCTGACGGCAGACCCATACTGGGTGTAGACTGCCGAGATTTATTGGAAATTGTCTTGGAGATCTGTCCCAATGCGATGTATGTTCCAGCTCACATATGGACACCGCATTTTTCATTGTTCGGAGCATTTTCCGGGTTTGATACAGTGGAGGAATGCTTTGAAGATTTGTCTGCCCATATCCATGCGATGGAGACCGGTCTGTCCTCTGATCCGCCGATGAACTGGAGGATTTCCGCATTAGACGGGTATCAGCTCCTTTCGAATTCGGACGCGCATTCTCCCGCAAAGCTGGGAAGAGAGGCAAATATGCTGGATATAGAGTTGTCTTATGCGGGGTTGTATAAGGCAATCCAGCAAGGAGAAGGTCTGGTCGGAACAATCGAATTTTTCCCGGAAGAGGGGAAATATCATATGGATGGGCACCGGAAATGTAATTTGTGTCTTACTCCTTTGGAGACGGAGAAATATAAGGGGATCTGCCCGGTATGCGGAAGGAAGATCACGATCGGAGTTTCGCATAGAGTAGAGCAGCTGGCAGACCGTGCGGAAGGATTTATAAAAGAAGGAGCAAAGCCTTTTGAAAGTCTTGTGCCGCTTCCGGAAGTAATCGGAGCGTCCATGGGATACTCTGCGGCAAGTGTGAAAGTGCAGAAAGAATATCAGCATATGCTGCATTGTCTTGGATCAGAGTTTGAGATCTTGCGGACGATCCCGGCAGAGGAGATCATGCGAGTATCGGGACGGCGGCTTGCAGAGGGGATCGAACGGCTGCGAAGCGGCAAGGTAGAGAGGATTCCGGGATTCGATGGAGAATATGGGACGATACAGCTTTTTGATGCACGGGAAATAGAAGAACTGGATGGACAGATGAGTTTTTTTGACACTCTTGGCATTGGATCGGAAAAGCCAAGAAGAGAGCGGATGACGCCTGTGAAGGCAGATAAAAACGGCAGAAAAGCAGAGCCAGAAACGATACAGGCACAGACGATACCGGCAGATAGGACAAAAGGGCTGAACTCTAAGCAGAAGAAAGCTGTAGAAACGTCGGGAAGAGATATTGCCGTGTCGGCAGGACCGGGCACAGGGAAAACAAAAACCTTAGTTTCCAGGATCGTCTATCTGTTAAAGAACAGAAAAGTAAAACCGTCGGAGATCACAGCTGTGACATTTACTAATCTTGCGGCAGCACAGTTATATGAAAGAGTACAGAAAGAGATGGGGAAAAACAGGCGCCTTTATCATTTACAGATCGGAACCTTTCATGCAGTGTGTCTTACGCTTCTAAAAGAACAGGGAATGGAATTTACACTGATCGACAGAGCGGAGGCGCAAGAAATCGCTGAACAGGTATTAGAGGCACAGACATATCCGATGTCGGCTCGTGAATTTTTGGAAGCAGTCTCCAGACAGAAGGCTGGTATAGAGCAGCGCGTGACAGAAGAGGAAGAATGGCAGGCAGTATATAAGAGCTATGCGGAGGAACTTGAGAACAGGCGGCTTTTGGATTTTGACGACTTACTTGTAAAGACAGTGGAGAAGATACGAAGTAAAGAGATGGTTCCGGGATGGGAAAAAAGGTTTTCTTATCTGTTGATCGATGAATTTCAGGATATGAATCCTATACAGATGGAATTGATGTGGCTATGGAGAAGTGCGGGCAGAGAACTATTCGTGATCGGAGACGCGGATCAGTCGATCTATGGATTTCGGGGCGCAGATGCAGGCTGTTTTGAGAGGCTTAAGAAGGCAATGCCAGATGTATGTGTGATAGAACTGGAAGAAAATTATCGGTCATCTCCTGAAATCTTATCGGCAGCATTTGCGGTTATTTCGGGAAATCCAGGCGGCAGACAGGCGCTGCGCGCAAATTGCCCTTCCAATATCCCGGCGCGTCTTGTCCATGCGCAGTCCGATATGGCAGAAGCGATTTTTATCGCAAAGGAGATCGGAAGCCTTACAGGAGGGCTTGGTATGTTAGAAGCGCAGAGGCATGCGGAACATAGGCAGGAGAGAAAAGTGAGGGGGTTTGATGAGATTGCGGTACTTTACCGTACGCACAGACAGGCGCAGCTTTTGGAAACCTGTCTGAAAAAGGAAGGGATTCCTTATATTGTAGCAGGAAGAGAAAGTTTTCTTGAAGAAGAAAATGTGCAGGGAAGTATCCAGTTTTTTAGATATATACAGGATCGTGAGAATCTATGTGCCAAGGAGCAAAGCCTTGCCTGGCTGTGGAAATTGGAGAATTCTGTGCTGTCTGAGGAGATCGTGGATAAGACGGCACAGAGATTTGCCTCGCTTTATGCGCAGAAATCTCCACAGGAGTTTATACAGCTCTGGATAGAGGAGATGGGGCTTGTGGAGAATGCAGCTATGAAAAAACTGGTCAAGATGGCTGTGTTTTATGATAAAATGGATGATCTTATGCAGGCGCTGACTTTTGGCGTGGAGAGTGATCTAAGACGCTGTGGGGATAAAGAGTACAGCGCCGGCGCTGTTACGCTTATGACCTTACATGGCGCGAAGGGGTTGGAATTTCCGGCGGTATTTATCTGCGGAGTGAAAAAAGGGTGTATCCCGCTGGAAAACGGAAAATATCCTGTAGATGTAGAAGAAGAGAGACGTCTGCTCTATGTGGGAATGACAAGAGCAAAAGAGGAATTGATCCTCACATTTGCAGAGGAAGAGTCTGGATTTTTAAAAATACTTGATCCAGGTATGCTTAAAAAAGAAGAGGCAGTCAGACGCAGAAAAGAAATCGGTTATCAGCAGTTAAGTCTGGCCTTGCCCGGTGGAGAAAGTGAGGGGAACAATGAAAAGACAGGTGGAATTGTCTGAGATTTCAGATGGAAGGCTCTATACGGCCAATGACATGGTAAGGGCAGACTGCCGGGGATGTGAAGGCTGTTCTGCATGTTGCCGCGCAATGGGAACGTCGGTCGTATTGGATCCGCTGGATATCCATAGGTTGTGCAGAGGACTGCATGTTAGCTTTGCGCAGCTTCTGGAGACTGGTGTAGAGCTGCATGTAGTGGATGGGCTGGTCCTTCCAAATCTGAAAATGACAGGGGAGACAGAGGCGTGTACATATTTGGATGCACAGGGCAGATGCAGTATACATGCGTTCAGACCGGGTATATGCAGGCTGTTTCCTCTGGGACGCTACTATGAAGAAGATGGATTTAAGTATTTTCTGCAAATACATGAATGTAAAAAGGATATGCGGGGCAAGGTAAAAGTGAAAAAGTGGCTGGAGACGGAACAGATAAAAGACTATGAGTCATATATTTTTAAATGGCACAATTTTTGTCTGGCATGTGAACAGGCACTGCAAACATTGGATGAAGAAAATGCCAGGATCTTGACGCTGTATATCCTGCGGACATTTTATCAGACGCCTTACGGGCAGCAGAACCTAAAGGAAATGCCTATAGACGGCGGTTTCTATCCTGAATTTGAAGAAAGGCTCAAAGAGACGGAAAGGAAACTGGGGCTGTCAGCACAGGTAAATAGGATGAACTTAGGGCAGGACAAGAAAAAATCACCCGGGAGATCCTAAGCAAAAGAAAATTGCAAAATATACTCGAATTGTCTCGTGTAATATGAGACAATAGATGTATATGGTATAGCAGCATTTAAAGAAGGAGTAGGAGGAACAATCAGATGAAATGTCCAAATTGTGGCAGTAAAGTAACAGAAGGATCTGCGTTTTGTGAGAATTGCGGAGCAAAGATCCCGCCAAAAGAAAGCAAAAAGAAAGAGAAAGGGAGTTTTTGTCCTTTCTGCGGTGCATGGAATGAAGGAGACGACCGGTTCTGCGCAGAATGTGGAAGGGATCTGGCAGAGATAGAAGATGAGATACAAGATTTTCAGGAAGAACAAGTTACAGGAAAAGGCGGAAAGAAAAAATCGCGCGGTCCGTTGATTGCCGTAATCTGTATCCTTGCGGCGTTTATCATAATCGCCGGCGTGGGCGGCGGTGTGTATTATGTACACATGAAGCAGGAAAAAGCAGCTGAAGAAGAACGTAAAGAAAAAGAGGCGAGGGAAGCGGAAGAAAAGAAAGAACAGGAAGAAAAAGAGAAAGCGGAGAAAGAAGCAGAGGAAAAAGCGGCTGAAGAAAAGGCGGAGAAAGAAGCAGAAGAAAAGGCAAAGGAAGAACAGGAAAAGAAAGATAAGACGAAAGATAAAAAAGAGACGGCGGACAGATTGGAAGCAGACTATATCTTGCCGGATAGTTCTACGAAATTGCTGACCCAGTCTGACATTTCTGATCTGACATTACAGGAGCTTAATTATGCCAAAAATGAAATTTTTGCCCGCTATGGAAGAAAATTTAGCTCTCCGGAACTGCAGGAATATTTTAATAGTAAGAGCTGGTATCACGGCACTATCAGTCCGGAAGAATTTGACGCGAATTATGCGGATTCTTTGAGCGAGACGGAGAAGAAAAATATAGAACTTTTGAAAAGTGCAGAGTATGCAAAGGATGCAAACGGTTACCAACTGGATCAGTAAGAAGTAAAAAGCGGCAGTATGGGAAAGAGGGAAGGAAAAGACAGTGGAAGTAAGAAGAAAACGGAGAATAAGGGGAGGCATTTTGTGTGCGGTATTGTGTGCTTCCCTTGTGCTCTTTGGATGCCATAAAGCAGAAGAAACTTCTGAAAAGGAGAAGGAAGAAGAACAGCAAAGGGAAGCAGAACAAAAGGCGGCGCAGGAGGAAGCGCGCAGAAAGGCGCGAGAGGAAGAACAGGAGAAAGCAGAACAAGCCAGAAAAGAAGCGGAAGAAGCAGCAAAGAAAAAAGGAATCACGATCGTTATAGATCCAGGGCATTCCAGTGTGGTAGAAGAAAAGCAGGAACCGGTGGGACCTGGCGCGCAAGAGTATAAGGCGGGAGACACATATGGAACAAGCGGCATCAGCACAGGTATGCCGGAATATGAACTTACGCTTGCTTTGGCGCAGCAGCTGAAGGCGGAATTGGAAAACAGAGGGTACACGATTGTGATGACACGGGAAAACAATGAAGAACCGCGAAGCTGTGTGGAAAGAGCAGAGATCATGAATAATGCCGGAGCTTCTGCATGTGTACGTATACATGCCAATGGTTCGGAGGATACATCGGTACAGGGAGCGATGACGATCTGTACGACACCGGATAATCCATATGTACCGCAGTTATATCAGTCTTCCAGGTATTTGTCAGACTGTGTACTTAACCATCTGGTAAATGCAACCGGATGTATCAGTCAGGGGGTATGGGAGACAGATACTATGAGTGGAAATAACTGGAGCCAGATACCGGTTACAATCGTAGAGGTAGGGTATATGACGAATCCAGATGAAGACATGCGTATGTCACAGCCGGATTACCAGGCACAGATCATACAAGGAATCGCAGACGGAGTCGAAGAATTCGCAAATACTATTTGAAGATGATAAAAGGAGGATTCTATGAAAGCGGTAAAATTAAGAGATGATTTTTATTGGACAGGAATTGTGGATGATCAGTTAAGAGTATTTGACATCATCATGTATACAGAATTTGGTACGACGTATAATTCCTACGTGATGAAGGCGGGAGATAAGATCGTTTTATTTGAGACGGCAAAGGCGAAATTTTTTGAGGAATATCTGGAAAAGTTAAAAGAAGTGATCGATGTCACAAAAATCGATTATCTGGTAGTCAGCCATACAGAACCGGATCATGCCGGCAGTGTGGAGCGGCTTTTAGATTATAGTCCGCAGATGAAGATTCTTGCTACAGGATGCGCGATCGGATTTTTGAAGGAAATCGTGAACAGAGATTTTGTCAGTATCGCAGTAAAAGACGAACAGACAATGACGATTGGCAATAAGACGCTGCGTTTTATGTTTGTGCCGAATCTGCACTGGCCAGATACAATGTATACTTTTATTGAAGAGGAGCAGATATTGGTAACCTGTGATTCTTTTGGCGCGCATTACTGTCTGCCGGAGGTCGTATCCACAAAGATCACAAAAGAGGCAGATTACCAGAAGGCACTGAAATATTATTATGACTGTATCATCGGACCATTTAAGCCGTTTATGTTAAAAGCGTTGGACAGGGTGGAACATATGGATATTACAATGGTCTGCACAGGACATGGTCCTGTGCTTGTAGGCGAACGTATCAAAGCAGTGATGAAGCAATACAGAGAATGGTCCACAGTTGTCAATCCTAATCCTAGAAAGACAGTCATCATTCCCTATGTAAGTGCATATGGCTATACGAAAACACTGGCAGAGAAGATAGCGGAAGGGGTGAAAGACAGCGGAGACATTGATGTACGTTCTTATGATATGGTGGAAGCGGACGAGGTAAAAGTAAATGAAGAATTGTTGTTTGCAGATGGTATACTGTTCGGGACACCGACAATCGTAGGTGAAGCGCTCAGACCGATCTGGGAACTGACCTTGAATATGTTTGCGGGTACCCACGGAGGTAAACATGCCTCAGCGTTTGGAAGCTATGGATGGAGTGGAGAAGGAGTTCCCAATATCATACAGCGGCTAAAGCAGCTTAGGATGAAAGTGTGTGAAGGCTTTCGGATACGTTTTAAGCCGTCGGAGGCCGATCTGGTAAGTGCTTATGAATATGGATATCAGTTTGGGTGTCTTGTGCAGGAAAAAGAACCTGTGCGTCCGCAGAAGAAAGGGACAAGGAGTCTTGTGAAATGTTTGGTATGCGGTGAGATATTTGACGCTTCTCTGGAGATCTGTCCGGTATGCGGAGTGGGAAAGGAAAATTTCGTTCCGGTTGAGGCAGAAGAGACTGGGTTTGAGAACAATACAGAAGAATATTATGTGATTCTTGGAAATGGCGCGGCAGGCTTCAATGCGGCCAAAGCTATCCGGGAGAGAGATAAAACAGGCGCGATCACGATGATCTCGAATGAGCCCTATCTTTCCTATAACCGGCCTATGCTGACAAAATCAATCGTTGCGGGACTTACTGCAGAGCAGATCGCCATAGAGAGTGCAGGCTGGTATGAGGAAAATAAAATATACCAGATACTGGGCAGACAGATCGTATCGGTAGATACACAGAAAAAGGAAGTCTGCCTGGACGATGGGAGCAGGATACATTTTACGAAGTTGATCTATGCACTTGGAAGTGAGTGCTTTGTGCCGGATATGAAAGGAAGCAATCTTCCGGAAGTGGTTGCTATCCGACGCCTGGCAGATGTAGATCAAGTAAAAGAATTGATGAAGGAAGCGAAAAACGCAGTAGTGATTGGCGGCGGTGTTCTGGGACTGGAAGCAGCCTGGGAATTGAAAAAGGGCGGTTTGCATGTAGAGGTGCTGGAGGTGGCTCCGGTACTCATGGGACGTCAGCTTGATGCGGGTTCGGCAGAACTGCTGAAGAAGGTCGCAGAGAAAAATGGGGTGCGGATCCATACGGGCATTTCTGTGGAGGCGATTGAAGGAAGCGAGCACGTGACCGGTGTACGTACAGCAGACGGCATGTCTTATCCGGCAGATCTGGTGATCGTATCGGCAGGTGTGCGTGCAAATGTGGAACTGGCAAAGGAAATCGGACTGGAGACAGAACGTGCGGTGGTCGTTAATCAGCAGATGGAAACAAATGTGCCGGGAATCTATGCGTGCGGCGACTGTGCGCAGTATCAGGGGACAAACTACGCAATCTGGCCGGAGGCGTCAGAAGAAGGACGTGTTGCCGGGGCGAATGCGGCAGGAGAGGCAGTAGAATATACACCGGTATCAGCGGCGCTTACATTCCACGGAATGAATACAGCAGTATTTGCGGCAGGAGATAACGGCAAGAATCCGAATCTGTTGTATAAAACGGTAGAATTCCAGGATATGGGAAAAGGACAGTACCACAAATATTACTTTTTAAATAATCGACTGTGCGGTGTGATCTTACTGGGAGACTTAACGGATATGGCAAGACTTACTATGGCTTTGGAAAAAGGCGCTTCTTATAAAGAGGTCATGGAAGGGTGAAGACGTGAAACTGCATTTGAAAAATAAAATACTGATTGGGATTACATTGTTTTCTATGTTTTTTGGGGCGGGAAATTTGATTTTCCCGCCATTTCTTGGCAATATGGCGGGCAGAAGCATAGTGCCTGCATTTTTAGGCTTTGCTTTAAGCGCAGTGTGTCTTCCTGTATTAGGGGTGATCGCTGTGACGAAATCCGATGGGTTAGAAGCTCTTGCTTCCAAGGTGCATCCTCTATTTTCCAAGGTATACATACTGCTTTTATATTTGGCGATCGGCCCTTGCCTTGCAATCCCCAGGACGGCAAGTACGTCGTTTTCGATGGCGGTTCCGCCTTTCCTTTCAGGAGGAAATATGATCTGGCTGATCCGGAGTATCTATACGATATTGTTTTTTTCGGCGGCATTTGCCGTGGCGCTCCATCCTGAAAAACTGACAGAATATCTAGGGAAAAAGTTGACACCTGTACTTCTTATTTTAATCGTAATTGTATTTGCGGCAACCGTGTTTTCGTGGGACGGAAGTGTGGCTGTACCGGCAGCAGACTATATCAAACAACCTGCCGTGAAGGGTTTTTTAGATGGGTATCAGACAATGGATACACTGGCAGGGCTGAATTTTGGTATGATCGTTGTTATGAACCTGCGTGAAAAGGGGGTAAAAAAAGAAGAAGATCTAGTCAGGGAAACCGTGTCAGCCGGCTGGATAGCAGGAGGCATACTGTTTTCTGTGTATGCGATGCTGACATTCATTGGTGTGAATGCAGGATCGTGGTTTGGGGCGGCGGCAAATGGAACAGAGACATTGACGGAGATGGTTTCCGCCTTGTTCGGACAGGCAGGAACGGTACTGCTGGCTTTGATTTTTGTGATCGCCTGTTTTAATACTTGTGTGGGACTTTTAAGCTGCTGCGGGAAATATTTTCAGGGGGTGTTTCCGCGGATCAGTTATAGAAAATGGGTATTTATCTTCGCTTTTGTCTCTATGCTGATCGCCAATGCAGGACTGGATACTATATTGAAATTGTCTGTACCTGTATTAAACGCGATCTATCCACTGGCGATACTGCTGATCTTTCTCTCTTGTATGCAGCGTCTGCTTGGAAGATACCGGGCGGTATATCCGAGTGCGGTTTTGTTGTGCGGAGGCGCCAGTGTGATCACGGTAATGGATATGCAAGGACTTCAGATCCCACTGCTGACACGACTGATTAGAAATCTGCCGGCATATGATGCAGGATTTGGATGGCTGGTTCCGACTGTCGCAGGGATCGGTCTTGGCATACTGCTCTCCACCGTACATAGAAAGAGACCGAAAAACGGAGATCAATACAGGAAAGTCTAAAAAGAAAAGGAAGTACCTTGTGGCGTCAGGTATGCTGTGGTAGAATAAGGCAATACTGAAAGCAGAAAGTTATAAAGGAGATAAGAATGAAACTGGACAAAGAAACAATAAAAAAACTCAGAGGACTGATTGTGTTTACGATCGTTATCTTGATCTTGCTTTGGAAATATGAGGCAGTGCTGGAATGGATCGGTTATTTGTTTGGGATTGTATTTCCTTTTTTTCTGGGCGGCGCTATTGCATTTATTTTAAATGTGCCTATGAGTTTTCTGGAGGAAAAGATCTTCCGCAATAAACGATGGAAAGAAAATAAACACGTGAAAAGGATGGCGCGTCCGGTCAGTATGGTACTGACGATCCTTTTAGTATTTGGGATCATTGTGCTTGTTATGTTTGTGGTTGTGCCTGAATTAGGAAAGACATTTTTATCTCTTGGAACGAGTATCAGTGAATTTGTGCCGCGAGCACAGAAATGGTTGGAGGAATTATTTGTTGATAATAAAGAAGTGCTGGCGTGGCTGGAAGAACTTAATATGGATTGGGATAAAATCATCAACAGCATAGTCGGCTTTTTTCGCAGCAGTGCGGGGAATGTAGTGAATTCGACTGTATCTGCCGCCACAGGGATCATAAACGGGGTGGCTACCTTTGTGATCGCCTTTGTATTTGCCTGCTATATTTTGCTGCAGAAAGAAAAATTAAGTATACAGATCAGAAAGGTTATGTTTGCCTATCTTCCTCAATCCCGTGTGGAATGGATGCTGGATATTTGTTCTTTGACTTACCGTACATTTTCCAGTTTTCTTACGGGACAATGTCTGGAAGCGCTGATTTTGGGGGTTATGTTTTTTGTTGTGATGACAATCATCCAGATGCCGTATGCATTGTTGGTGGGAGTCTTGATTGCGTTTACAGCGTTGATACCGATTTTTGGAGCATTTATAGGCTGTTTTATAGGGACATTTCTGATCCTTATGGTAGATCCTTTGCAGGCGCTGATTTTTGTAATCATGTTTTTGGTCCTGCAGCAGATAGAAGGAAATCTGATCTACCCCAAAGTAGTTGGAAGTTCAGTGGGTCTGCCGTCTATCTGGGTATTGGCGGCAGTCAGCATAGGCGGCAGTTTACTGGGAGTGGTAGGTATGCTGATCTTTATTCCGCTCGTATCTGTGGTCTACAGCCTGCTGCGCAGAGATGTATATAAGAGGCTGGATAAAAAACAGATCAAGATTTAAAGGGGTATGGCATATGAAGATGGGCTGCCTGTACTTGTAAATATCTTTTATTCTTTGTAGAATTCACGCAAAATAGGTATAAAACTGTGCGGATTGATAGACGCACAGTTTTATTTTTGTAAAAATAAAGATTATAAAAGTGTGCTTGTGTACTTTTATAAATAAGTGCGAAAGGATAGAAGTAAGGGGTATGTTTAAGAAAGTAAAAAGAAGGTATAGTGCCGCTGCTTTGGCGGTGATTTGTTTGCTGTTTGTTTGGGGAACAGCAGTTTTTGCTCAAGAAGGAGCGACTGCTGAAGAAAAGGATTTGTCTGTGCTTCTGGAGGCGGCAGCAATGACAAAGGATGGCGCAGATTTGTTTGACGGGGTGACACGCCCTTTTGATGGGGGAAATTTAGAAGTTAAGCTTATGTATGATGTGGATGAAGAAGATGCTCCTGTTATTTCGGAAGGAGATGTGCTGTCGGTTCAGTTAGTTCCGACAGATACCCAAAAAGATTTTATCCAGATCGATTATCCTACAAGTCAATTGAGAATATTGGAAGATGAAGGAATAAAACTGGCGGATTTGGATCTGACAGGGAGAAAAGGAGTTGTTTTTACATTTGCTGATATACAGGCATCTTTTACAGCAAAGCTGAATATGCCTTTTGTGGTAAATAAAACACGTCTTGTAAAATATTTTCAGGAACATCCCGATGAGGAAAACGTAGAATTTCAGTATACACTGCAGTATAACGATTCTGACACCGGCAAAATGGCAAGGTTTTCTTTGCAAAAACCTGAGATACAGCCGGCCCAAGCCAGATTTGTCAAAACAAGAGGCATTTATGAGCAGTCTGGTGATCTGGGACAGGGAAATATATTATATAATATATTTCTAGGTACAGAACTTAATAGGATGAATGAGTTTGTTATTTATGATACGCCGGATGTCAATATAGGATTTGATGGAAACATGAAAGTGTATATTCCCACAAATTATGGAAATCTGGATAATGTAGTTTTGCAGAATGGTAATTATTATGCGGAACCAGGGAATATGGATGACGAAGGCAAGATGGAGATTTATATCTATGATCTGTATTATCTGACAGAAGAGGCAAATGCTGTTTCGATGCCAAGACAGGCCGGGTATACAGAAGAATATGTGACATTTTCGCGCAGGGACATTACAACAGGCGCAGATTCGATCAAAAGTATGGAGGCTGTAACAGTACCTAAAAATATCCTTCTTGAAAAACTGGCGGGAGAGGAACTGACAGAGGCGGAAAAACAGCTGATAGATGCCAATGGGGGCTTGTATAAGAAAGTGGGCAAAGGCTTTAAAATACGGATCAAAAACTTTAAAGGGAATCAGCAGGATCCGGGAGGGTATTTGACGTTTGTCTATACATTGAATATAAAGAATAATTCTCCGAAAGTAGATGAGAACAAGTTTCCGATCTATCTGAATACTGGCAGTTATTATGCGCAGGAGATTCCGACTTGTACAGCGGATGATGAAAACTGTGTCCCGATCAAAAATGAAAAAACACAGCTTGACGCAGTACTCAGCGGAAATTATACAACAGAAGGTAAAGTGACACCGGGTAATGTCAGCGCAGAGGTAGATAAATTCAGCAGAGTGGAGTTTCAAAAAGTGGCAGAGGACGACAAGGGACTTCCGAATATGAGCAAGCCATTGGAAGGAGCTGTCTTTACTATATATAAAGTGGATGAAGATGGAAGCAAAGAGGTGGCGCATAATAAAGATCATATAAAAATGGAGAATTTAGTCACAAATAAAGACGGAATTCTCTGTGAAGATGTGCCGGAAAAGACGGTCATAAATTTACAGCTGGAACGAGGAAATTATATCTTTGAAGAAATATCCGCCCCCGCAGGCTATGAGATAGAGACACAAGAGACGGCGATATCTGTGGGACTTTTAAATAACCGGATTACGGTAGCAAACAGACCTAAAGAAGAGCAGATCGCTCCTCCTTCAGGCGGAAAGGATAAATCTGCTGCCGATAGAACCACTGTCAATAGGATAAAATTGACAGACAATGCAGACGGAAAAGCCGTTAAGACGGGAGATAACACGGATATATATGTATGGTTTATTTTGGGGATCGCGGCGGTGATCGTTTTTATCATATTGTATATCCTCAATGGAAAGAAAAAGAAATAAACAGATATAAGCTGTATAAAACAGAATAAAGGGATATACGAAAAAAGCACTGTTTATGAAAGCAGTGCTTTTTTCATAGCAACCCCGGTTTTTATGGCTGTTCCTGTGTTGTAAACGTACGAAAAATCTGCAGGATTGTCTTGCGCAGCCAGGGAAGATACTTGTCCATAGAAACGGGCTGCTCCAGCAGGATGCAGTTATAGCATGTAGAACCAATCAGTTCGATGATGGTAAAAAGCAGAAGCTCCGGTTCTTCACAGTGGATACCATTTTGCTTCATAGACTTTAAATAATAGTCGTAAAATTGGATAGACTCCTGAGGGACATTGCTGGAAAAAGCATTTCTGAAAATGCCCCAGGATAAATTTTTAGAAATAAATTTCAGAAGATTATGCTGTGCCTGGAGGCGTTCAATGATATAGTCCGTGACAAATAAAAGCTGCTCTTCAAAGGAAATATTCTGATAATTTGCAATAGCATTATGGGCATCTGCAAATAGCTGACTGGCTTTGTACACGACCAGTTTATCTCTTAGATCATATTTGTCTTTAAAATAAAGATAAAAAGTTCCCTTTGCCAGTCCGGCACGTTCTGCGATATCCGCAATAGTAGTTTTTGCAAATCCTTTATCTGTAAACAGATCAAAGGCATTTTGAAATAAGGCGTTTTTTTTCTCTTTCTTTTTTACTTCGATTTTTCCCATTCCTATACCTTCCTTTATCCTAATGGTAAGTATTGCTATTATTATGCTCCTGAATATAAGAATTGTCAATAAAATGACCAAAGTTCATTTTCTATATTGACTATTGGCCATTTTTGTATATAATGATACTGTGAAGAAAAAAGTCAGGAGATGATGAAATGATAAAGGCTGGAAAATGGATAGCCAGACATCGGATCTTTATTTTGTTTTGCGGGATCCTTTTGTTGGTGCCCTCTATACTGGGTATAACAAAAACACGTATCAACTACGATCTGTTAAGTTATCTGCCGGAGGAACTGGAGACGGTAGAAGGTCAGGATATCTTAGTAGATGAATATGGAATGGGCGCCTTCTCTATGGTAGTAGTAGAAGGCATGGAATCGAAAGATGTACAGAAGCTGGAGAAGAAATTCAGTGAAGTTGAGCATGTCAAAGATGTGCTTTGGTATGATGATGTGGCAGATATTTCTCTTCCGGTAGAAATGTTGCCGAAAGATTTAAGAGAAGCTTTTTTTCATGGGGATGCAACAATGATGTTGGCGTTGTTTGATAATACGACGTCCTCAGATGAAGCAATGGATGCATTGACGCAGATGCGAAAGGCTGCAAATGAGCAGTGTTTTATCAGTGGCATGACAGGAATCGTAACAGATATTAAGAATCTTTGTTTGAAGGAACTGCCGATTTATGTATTGATTGCCGCGGCGTTGGCATTTTTGATATTGGAACTTACGGGAACCTCCTTCCTGGTCCCTGTATTTTTCTTATTGAGCATCGGCGTGGCAATTATATATAATCTGGGAAGCAATGTCTTCCTAGGGCAGATCTCCTATGTCACGCAGGCATTGACTGCGGTGCTTCAGTTAGGAGTTACGATGGACTATTCTATTTTCCTGTTGAATAGTTATGAAGAAAATAAGCTGCGGTTTCCCGGAGAAAAGGAGCGTGCGATGGGGCATGCGATCGCAAATACTTTTAAGTCTGTAGTCGGCAGTTCCGTAACTACAGTGGCAGGGTTTGCCGCACTTTGTTTTATGACATTTGCCCTCGGTAAAGATCTGGGGATCGTTATGGCAAAAGGAGTCGTGATCGGTGTTATCTGCTGTGTGACGCTGCTTCCTTCTCTGATCCTGATCTTTGATAAATGGATAGAAAAGACAAAACATAGACCTCTTGTTAAGAATGTGGATAAATCTTCCGCCTTTATCACAAAACATTATAAAGCTTGGATCCTCTTGTTTTTAATATTGCTGTTTCCGGCGATCTATGGGAATAACCATACCGAAATTTATTATAATATCGCACAGTCACTTCCGGAATCTTTGCAGTCTAATGTTGCCAATGAAAAATTAAAAGAAGATTTTGACATGGAAAACGTCCATATGATCATGATGGACAAAAATATAAGCGCAAAAGAAAAAGCAAAGATGTATGAAGAAATCGATAAAGTGGATGGAGTGAAATGGACATTGGGATTAAACTCGTTGATCGGTCCGGCGGTACCTGATTCTATGATACCGGATGACGTAAAGAGTATGCTGCAGAGTGATAAATACGAACTTGCCTTTATCTGCTCTAAATATGCGTCGGCAACGCCTGAGGTCAACGCGCAGATAGCACAGATCGACAAAGTGGTGAAATCATACGATAAGGGAGCGCTTGTGATCGGAGAGGCTCCGATGATGAAAGATCTGCAGGATGTAACGGACATTGATCTGAAAGTAGTCAATGCCATATCGATCATCGCGATTTTCCTTATTATCATGATCGTGTTCAAATCGCTGCTTCTTCCAGTAATCCTTGTATCGGTCATAGAATTTGCGATATTTGTAAATATGGCAGTTCCATATTATCAAGGCGTCAGTCTGCCGTTTGTAGCAAGCATTGTTATTGGAACGATCCAGCTGGGCGCAACCGTGGACTATGCCATACTGATGACAAGCCGTTACCAAAAAGAACGCAGACGCGGAAGAAAGAAAAAAGAAGCGATTTCTATTGCGCATAAAACAAGCATGTTATCTATCTTAAGCAGTGGGCTGAGCTTTTTTGCCGCGACATTTGGAGTGGCATGCTATTCAAAGGTCGATATGATCGGATCTATCTGTACCTTGCTTGCAAGAGGAGCGATCATCAGTATGTTTGTTGTAATCCTGGCGCTACCCGCTATGTTTATGGTCTTTGATAAACCTATCTGCAAATTGTCGATAGGATTTCTTGGAAAAAAGGAAGAAAAACCAGCAGTGACAAATTGATATAGGAGGTAATCGATATGAAAAACAGAGAATTTAGAATGTTAGTTGCAGGAACACTCCTTGCGGCGCTGACGGTCGGAAGCCTGGCAGGTTCTCCGGTATATGCGAAGGAAAAAGAACAGACAGCACAGACAAGCGAAAGTACTTCCGTGCAGACAGATAAAAAAGACAACACAAAAAAAGAAACCGCAAAAAGCAGCACGAAACCAGTAAAAGACGAGACGGTGTATGCAAAGATAGGCGCAAATGGAACCGTGAAATCTGTGATCGTGTCCGACCAGCTCAACAATGTGGAAAATGTATCGGAAATAAAGGATATGTCTGTATTGAAAGAGATACAAAATGTCAAGGGAGATGAGAACTTCTCGAGCAGCGGACAGAATCTGGTATGGGAAGGAGATGGCCAAAATATCGTCTATCAGGGGACGACGGATAAAACGCTGCCCGTAGGACTGGACATTACTTATACGTTAGATGGAAAAGAAATCAGCGCTGAAGAAATGGAAGGAAAGAGCGGTCATCTTGTCATGCGCTATACGTATAAAAATACATCAGAAGAGGAAAATGGCACCTATGTTCCTTTTTTGATGGCTACGGGAATGCTGTTGGATGAGGAAGTGTTTTCTAATGTCAGTGTGATAAATGGAAAGCTTATATCGGATGGGAGCAAGAATATGGCTATCGGGCTTGGTATGCCCAATATGCAGGAAAAATTAGGGACAGATATCCTGGAGATCCCCTCCTATTTTGAAGTAGAGGCGGATGTAACTAATTATCAGACACCGGAAGCGATCACAGTGGCAACGAACGATATGTTTAATGAACTGGAGGCGGATCAATTTGACAGTGTTTCTGATCTAAAGGGATCTATGTCAGAACTGCAGAATGCGGCAGATCAGCTTGTAAGTGGTTCTGGGGAATTAAAAGCAGGACTGGATACGCTTTTGTCCTCCTCCGGTACGCTGACAAGCGGTATCCAGGCTTTGGCAAATGGCGGGACTGCGCTGGAAACTGGAACACTTACATTGACAGAGGGGGCACAGCAGGTTGCTGCCGGATTGGGCACGGCGTCTGATAAGGTAACGTCGGTTCTGGTCCCGGGAGCAGAGGCACTGGATACAGGCGTTTCACAGATGCAGCAGCAGTTGGAAACACAGCTTCCTGCTTTATCCGGCGGCATCGAGACATTGTATACAGGAATCAATTCCGTGGCGCAGGGAATGGAAAGCTTAAATGGGAATATGGGTACTATAGCGGCAGGCGCCCAGTCTGTGAGCCAGGGGATCAATGCGATTGCTGCAAATACAGGGACGCTCTATGGCGGAGCAGAGGCTGTGTATACGTATTTAAGCGGAATATCGACAACAGACGCAGGCATAGCGGATACAACATCCAGTCAGGATGAGATCACAACACTTCAGAATTTGATCGCCAGTGGGACAGTTACAGGGGAAACAGCGGAAGAACTCGAAGCGGTGATTGGAAGCCTGTCTGCAGACCAACAGACGAGAGATACTGTGAATTCGCAGAGAGCGGCGCAAACTTCCGGTGTACCGCAGGAAGTATTGGGAGCTGCAGAAGCTGTGAAAAACGGATTGTATACGTTTGACCAGTCATTCCAGGGAGAAAAGGGCTTGGCTGCAGGCGCGCAGAATTTAAGTACAGCATTAAGCGCGCAGGGGGCAGTAGGCAGCGGAATTGCTCAGCTTGACGCAGCTTTAAATAAGGGGGAACCTTCAACAGGAACGCCCAGTATTGTGGCGGGAATGGAGTCTTTGAAAACAGCAGTCAGTGGAGACAACGGGCTTGCTGCACAGGTTTCTGCCGGAATGGCGCAGATAAAGGGAGGTACCTCCGGTATTTTGGAAGGCGTGGCAGGCGAGAATGGACTGTCATCCGGATTATCCGCGTTGTATGCCGGTGCAGGGCAGGTTTCAGCGGGAGCAGAAAGCTTATACGCCGGAGCGGGCACATTGACAGACGGATTGGGAACTTTACAGACAGGTTCTGGCACGCTTATAGATGGTGTTACGCAGCTGGATGAGGGCGCAGGTACACTAAATGACGGTATGATCCAGTTCAATGAGGAGGGGATCGAAAAACTAGTCGATGTATTTAGCGGTGATGTAGGAGATCTGCTGGATAAAATGAACGAAATGCTGGAGAATTCCAGAGGCTACAATAACTTTAGCGGTATTGCGGATGGAATGGACGGCAATGTGAAATTTATCTTTGTATCGGAATAGAAAAAGTGATAATGATTGGAAAGCAGTAACTGGAAAGAGTTGCTGAAAGCAGGAAAAAGGCTTGACTTCCATGCTATGCTATGATACAATTTTCTAGCGAATGGAAGTAGGTCTTTTTTTTATGCCTAAAAATGGATGGTTTCGCAGCCATCAGTAACACGTAGTGAATATGTTAAAAGCGAGGTGGAAGTTGTGCGCACAAGAATCACATTGGAATGTACGGAATGCAAGAATCGTAATTACAACATGATGAAAGACAAGAAAACGCATCCGGAACGTATGGAGACAAAGAAGTACTGCAAATTCTGTAAATCACACACACTGCACAAAGAGACGAAGTAGTCGCTGAAGGGAAGTGGACGTATGAGTGAGAAAACAAAAACTCAGAAGAAAAGCTGGTTCAAAGGACTTCAGGCAGAATTTCGCAAAGTTATTTGGCCAGACAAGATAACACTTGCAAGAAAGACGGCGGCAGTAGTTGTAACTTCTGTATTTTTAGGGGTGTTGATCACGGTGATCGATATCATCCTGAAATATGGGATAGACTTATTGGTGAAATAGCCGGACCTAAAGCAGAAAGGTGATTTTATGTCAGAGGCAAAATGGTATGTGGTTCATACTTATTCAGGGTATGAAAACAAAGTAAAAGCGAACATTGATAAGACCATTGAAAACCGTCATCTGGAGGATCAGATTTTAGAAGTACGAGTTCCGATGCAGGAAGTTGTAGAATTGAAAAATGGCGTCCAGAAAGCAAGCCAGAAAAAAATGTTTCCGGGTTATGTGATGATCCATATGATCATGAACGACGACACTTGGTATGTTGTGCGAAATACGCGCGGCGTAACCGGGTTTGTTGGTCCTGGATCTAAGCCGGTTCCTTTGGAAGAAGGAGAGATGGCAGGATTGGGGATCAAGCAGGAAAATATCGTGGTGGATTTTGCGGTCGGAGATACTGTCTCTGTGTTAAGCGGAGCATGGGAAGGCACTGTGGGTGTGATCCAGAGTATGAATGAACAGAAGCAGAGCCTGTCGATCAATGTAGAGTTGTTTGGCCGTGAGACTCCGGTTGAACTTAGTTTTTCAGAAGTAAGAAAGATGGATTGAAAATGCGTGGGAGGGATACGCTGATCCCGCCAATACCACAAGGAGGTAATGAACAATGGCAAAAAAAGTAGAAGGTTATATCAAGTTACAGATTCCTGCTGGAAAAGCAACTCCGGCACCACCGGTTGGTCCTGCACTTGGACAGCATGGTGTAAATATCGTGGAATTTACAAAACAGTTCAATGCCAGAACTGCTGATCAGGGAGATTTAGTTATTCCTGTTGTGATCACGGTATATAATGATAGAAGTTTCAGCTTCATCACAAAGACACCGCCGGCAGCAGTACTGATCAAAAAAGCATGTAAGCTTAAATCTGGTTCAGGCGTGCCGAACAAGACAAAAGTTGCTACGATCACAAAGGCACAGTTGCAGGAGATCGCTGAGACAAAGATGCCAGACTTAAATGCGGCAACTGTTGAGGCGGCAATGAGCATGATCGCAGGAACTTGCCGTTCCATGGGTGTAACTGTAGAAGAGTAAATGCAAAAGTGGGAGGGGTTCGTTCCCGCCAATACCACAAGGAGGTTATATAAATGAAACGAGGAAAGAAATATATTGAAGCTGCTAAACTGATCGAAAGAGGAAATCTTTACGACAAAGAAGAAGCGGTAGCATTAGTGAAAAAGGCAGCAGTAGCAAAATTTGATGAAACAATCGAAGCTCATATCAGAACAGGATGTGACGGACGTCACGCTGATCAGCAGATCCGTGGTGCAGTCGTACTTCCTCACGGAACAGGAAAGAAAGTGCGTATTCTTGTATTTGCAAAGGATGCGAAAGCAGAAGAAGCAAAAGCTGCGGGAGCAGACTTTGTAGGTGGAGATGAATTGATCCCGAAGATCCAGAATGAAGGATGGCTGGATTTTGACGTTGTTGTCGCTACACCGGATATGATGGGTGTGGTAGGACGTCTCGGACGTGTACTCGGACCAAAAGGTTTAATGCCAAATCCGAAGGCGGGTACTGTTACAATGGACGTGACAAAAGCGATCAATGATATCAAAGCTGGTAAGATTGAATACAGACTTGACAAGACAAACATTATCCATGTGCCGATCGGTAAAGCATCTTTTACCGAAGAACAATTAGCGGACAACTTCCAGACGCTTATTGATGCGATCAATAAAGCAAAACCGGCAGCGGTGAAAGGACAGTATTTAAAGAGTATCGTTCTGACATCTACAATGGGACCTAGCGTGAAGGTAAACCCACTGAAGCTGGCATAGATTTTAAAAAGAAATACAGGGGCGGCAGAGGGATGTTTTCTGCCGCTTTTAAAATTACTAAAATGAAGAAAATGCTTGACAGTATGTAGATAACGTGCTATTTTATATTAGTAACTGCCAAAGACAGCAGGTGCCGTAAGGCATAAGTTGAAAACGCCTGCCGAGGATGAGTGAAATTCTTGTAAGGAATTTAGAGCCTTCTGTGTCTTTGTGCGCAGAGGGTTTTTGTTTTTATAGTAAAACCCCTCCGGGTATAGGCAGTATACGCAAATAAAATAAGGAGGTGTACCAGAAAGTGGCAAAAGTTGAATTAAAACAACCAATCGTAGATGCAATCGCAGAAGAAATTAAAGATGCTGAGTCAGTTGTTCTTGTAAATTATCGTGGTCTTACTGTGGCACAGGACACAGAACTGCGTAAACAGCTCAGAGAAGCAGGTGTGCTTTACAAAGTATATAAGAACACAATGATGAAAAGAGCTTTCGAAGGAACTGTATGTGAAGGTCTGGAAGAACATCTGGAAGGACCAAGCGCATTAGCAGTTTCCAAAGATGACGCTACAGCACCGGCAAGAATCCTCTGCAATTTTGCTAAGACGGCAGACAAGCTGGAATTAAAAGGCGGTGTCGTAGAAGGAACAGTTTACGATACAGCGGGATTGACAGAACTTGCTAAGATTCCATCCAGAGATGAATTACTTTCCAAGTTGCTTGGAAGTATACAGTCACCGATCACAAACTTTGCTCGTGTTATTAATCAGATCGCAGAAAAAGGCGGCGCAGAGAATTGTGAAGCGGCTCCGGCTGAAGAAGAAGCACCGGCAGAAGCTCCTGTTGAAGAAGCAGCGGCACCGGCAGAAGAATAAGAGCCTGGTACAAGTAAGACAGGCAGTTGTATAAAAAATAAAAGAAATGATATGGAGGAAATAAAAATGGCTAAATTGACAACAGCTGAAATGATTGAAGCAATCAAAGAGTTATCAGTATTAGAATTAAATGAATTAGTAAAAGCTTGTGAAGAAGAATTTGGTGTATCTGCAGCAGCAGGTGTTGTAGTTGCAGCGGCAGGCGGAGAAGCAGCAGCAGCTGAAGAAAAAGATGAGTTTGATGTAGAACTTGTATCTGCTGGTTCTTCTAAGGTTAAAGTAATCAAGGCTGTTCGTGAGATCACAGGACTTGGATTAAAAGAAGCAAAAGAGCTTGTTGACGGAGCTCCTAAGGTAGTAAAAGAAGCTGTTTCCAAGGCAGAAGCTGAAGAGATCAAGGCTAAACTGGAAGGCGAAGGCGCAGAAGTAAACCTGAAATAATCGTCTCCAAAAGAGAGATTAAGACCGCAGAAGATAAAACTTACTTCTGCGGTTTTTTGCATATACAGGAGATATAAATGTGAGTGGCTGCTATCACATTTGAAATAAAATGTCAAGAGAAAAATGAAAAAACAAGAGAAGAATGTTGACAATAAAAAGTGTTTTGTGTTATAGTAAAAAATGCGCTATTATGGAAAGGTATGCCATATAGAGGCAGAAACACTGCCGCAGAGCACTTTTCCTGTAAGTTAGTCAATTTAAACTGTTAAGGAAGACTTAGCAGTTTATAAATGCTGTTGTCCGGAGAAAGAGTTTCTGTGAAAAAACGGGCGGCAGTGCAAATAATAAATGAGGAGTGAAACGTCAATGGAGAAAAACAGAATTCGTCCCATCACAAATGGAAAAAGTTTTCGCATGAGCTATTCCAGACAAAAAGAAGTATTAGAGATGCCGAATTTGATCGAAGTCCAGAAAGATTCTTATCAGTGGTTTCTGGATGAAGGGTTAAAAGAGGTTTTTGATGATATTTCCCCAATTGCTGATTACAGCGGCCATTTAAGCCTGGAATTTGTGGATTTTACGCTCTGTGAGGATGACGTAAAGTACACGATCGAAGAGTGCAAAGAACGTGATGCAACGTATGCGGCGCCTTTAAAGGTGAGAGTGCGGCTTTACAACAAGGAAAATGATGAGATAAACGAACACGAGATCTTTATGGGAGATTTGCCGTTGATGACAAAGACAGGTACGTTTGTGATCAATGGCGCAGAACGTGTTATCGTAAGCCAGCTTGTACGTTCACCGGGGATATATTATGGGATCGCTCATGATAAGCTTGGGAAAGAGCTGTATTCAGCGACTGTGATCCCAAACCGCGGCGCATGGCTTGAATATGAGACAGACTCCAATGACGTTTTTTATGTACGTGTAGACAGAACAAGAAAAGTCCCCATCACAGTACTCATCCGTGCTCTGGGAATCGGTACGAATGCAGAAATTCTGGAATTATTCGGGGAAGAGCCTAAGATCCTTGCCAGCTTTGGAAAAGATACGGCAGAAAACTATCAGGAGGGTCTGCTAGAGTTATATAAAAAGATCCGTCCGGGTGAGCCGCTCGCGGTGGACAGCGCGGAAAGCCTGATCACAAGTATGTTCTTTGATCCAAGAAGATATGACCTGGCAAAAGTGGGCCGTTATAAATTTAATAAAAAATTGCTGCTGAAGAACCGTGTAAATGGTTGTATCCTTGCAGAGGATGTGGTGAGTCAGATAACCGGGGAAGTAGTAGCTGAAAAGGGGACAAAGATTACCCGGGAGATTGCGGATGCGATCCAGAACTGTGCTGCTCCGTATCTTTGGGTAGAAGGGGAAGATGAGAGCCGTAATATTAAGATCTTATCCAATATGATGGTGGATCTGCAGGCTGTAGTAGACATCGATCCGAAAGAAGTTGGCGTGACAGAACAGGTATATTATCCTGTACTTGCAGGAATACTGGAGGAGTCAGCAGGAGACATCGAGGAACTGAAAAGTCTGATCCGTCGGGATATACATGATCTGATTCCGAAACATATTACAAAGGATGATATTCTTGCATCCATTAACTATAATATCCATTTGGAATACGGCATGGGAAATGACGATGATATCGACCATTTAGGAAACCGCCGTATCCGTGCGGTCGGAGAGCTGCTCCAGAATCAGTACAGAATCGGTCTGTCCAGATTAGAGAGAGTTGTCCGAGAAAGAATGACAACACAGGATCAGGATGGTATCTCTCCGCAGTCATTGATCAATATTAAGCCGGTTACTGCGGCTGTGAAAGAATTCTTTGGTTCTTCCCAGCTGTCACAGTTCATGGATCAGAACAACCCGCTCGGCGAGCTGACACATAAGAGACGTCTGTCTGCATTGGGACCGGGTGGTCTGTCCAGGGATCGTGCCGGATTCGAGGTGCGTGACGTACACTATTCCCACTATGGAAGAATGTGTCCTATCGAGACGCCGGAAGGTCCGAATATCGGCCTGATCAACTCTTTGGCTACGTACGCAAGGATCAATGAATACGGTTTCGTGGAGGCGCCGTACCGCAAGATCGACAAGACAGATCCGGAGAATCCGGTCGTGACAGAAGAAGTTGTCTATATGACAGCTGATGAAGAAGATAATTACCATGTTGCACAGGCGAATACGCCATTGGATGCAGAAGGACATTTCATAAATAAGAATGTATCCGGTCGTTACCGTGAAGAGACACAAGAGTATGAGAAAAGCAAATTTGATTACATGGATGTGTCTCCGAAGATGGTATTTTCTGTGGCTACCGCATTGATTCCTTTCCTGGAAAATGACGATGCGAACCGCGCTTTGATGGGATCTAACATGCAGCGTCAGGCAGTGCCCCTTTTGACAACGGAAGCACCAGTCGTAGGGACAGGTATGGAAGTAAAAGCAGCGGTAGACTCCGGTGTATGTATTGTCGCAGAGCAGGCAGGAACAGTAGAACGTTCTACTTCTAAGGAAATCATTATACGGCATGAGGATGGAACAAAGAAAACATATAAGCTGACGAAATTTTTGAGAAGTAACCAGAGCAACTGCTACAATCAGAGACCAATCGTAGAAAAGGGCGAACAGATAGAAGCAGGACAGGTTATCGCAGATGGTCCGTCTACAGCAAACGGAGAAATGGCGCTCGGTAAGAACCCATTGATCGGCTTTATGACATGGGAAGGCTACAACTATGAGGACGCAGTTTTGCTCAGTGAGAGACTGGTGCAGGATGACGTTTATACTTCTGTGCATATTGAAGAGTATGAGGCAGAGGCAAGAGATACAAAGCTGGGACCGGAAGAGATCACAAGAGATATTCCGGGTGTAGGCGATGATGCGCTCAAAGACCTGGATGAGAGAGGAATCATACGTATAGGTGCGGAAGTGCGTGCAGGGGATATTCTGGTCGGGAAAGTAACTCCAAAGGGAGAGACAGAACTGACGGCAGAAGAACGCTTGCTGCGTGCGATCTTCGGTGAGAAGGCAAGAGAAGTCAGAGATACCTCTTTGAAAGTACCGCATGGTGAATATGGTATTGTCGTAGACGCAAAGGTATTTACAAGAGAAAATGGGGATGAACTGTCTCCGGGCGTAAATCAGGCAGTTCGCATTTATATCGCGCAGAAGAGAAAGATCTCTGTAGGAGATAAGATGGCGGGACGTCATGGAAACAAGGGTGTTGTTTCCCGTGTGCTTCCGGTAGAGGATATGCCGTTCCTTCCGAATGGACGTCCGCTTGATATTGTTCTGAATCCTCTGGGTGTGCCGTCACGTATGAATATCGGACAGGTATTGGAGATCCATCTAAGTCTTGCGGCGAAAGCACTGGGATTCAATATCTCTACACCTGTATTCGACGGTGCGAACGAGATAGATATTATGGATACACTGGATCTGGCAAATGATTATGTCAATCTGGAATGGGAAGAATTTGAGAAGAAACATGGAGAAGAGCTGCTTCCGGAAGTATTGCAGTATCTTTCTGACAATAGAGAGCACAGAAAATTATGGAAGGGTGTTCCGTTGTCCAGAGATGGAAAAGTACGCCTGCGCGACGGACGTACCGGAGAGTTCTTTGACAGTCCGGTTACGATCGGACACATGCATTATCTGAAACTGCATCATCTGGTTGATGATAAGATCCACGCACGTTCGACAGGTCCTTACTCACTGGTAACACAGCAGCCTCTGGGCGGAAAGGCTCAGTTCGGCGGACAGCGGTTCGGAGAGATGGAAGTATGGGCGCTGGAAGCATATGGAGCATCCTATACACTGCAAGAGATCTTGACTGTGAAGTCTGATGATGTGGTTGGCCGTGTCAAGACTTACGAAGCCATCATTAAGGGAGAGAATATTCCGGAACCAGGTGTTCCAGAGTCTTTCAAAGTATTGTTAAAAGAGCTGCAGTCACTTGCTTTGGATGTACGTGTGCTGCGTGATGATAATACAGAAGTAGAAATTATGGAAACTGTAGATTATGGTGAGACAGATCTGCGTCATATCATTGAAGGCGATAAAAAGTATCGCGATGAAAATGAGTCATTTGGCGCACATGGATTCACCGAACAGGAATTTGTCGGAGAAGAACTCGAAGATGTAGAACCGGAAGAAGAACCGGATGAGGAAGAACTGAATCTGGAATTTGACGAATACCTGGATGACGAAGAATAGGAGGAGCCGATCATATGCCAAACAGTAATGAACAACAGTATCAACCATTAACTTTTGATGCAATCAAAATCGGGCTGGCTTCACCGGAAAAAATCATGGAATGGTCAAGAGGCGAGGTTACAAAACCGGAAACGATCAATTACAGGACCTTAAAACCAGAAAAAGACGGGCTTTTCTGTGAACGTATTTTCGGACCAAGCAAAGACTGGGAATGCCATTGTGGAAAATATAAAAAGATCCGCTACAAAGGGGTTGTGTGTGACCGCTGCGGCGTTGAGGTCACTAAGGCAAGTGTACGCCGTGAACGTATGGGGCATATCGCCCTTGCGGCTCCGGTCTCACATATTTGGTATTTTAAAGGAATTCCAAGCCGCATGGGACTGATCTTAGATATATCGCCAAGGACACTGGAGAGAGTACTGTATTTTGCGTCTTATATCGTATTGGATAAGGGGGAGACAGATCTGCAGTACAAACAGATCTTATCCGAGGCAGAATATCAGGAACAGAAAGAAAAATGGGGATACGGCTCCTTCCGTGTAGGAATGGGCGCAGAGGCGATAAAAGAACTTCTGGAATCCATTGATCTGGAAAAAGAATATAAAGAACTGCAGGCAGGACTGGAAAATGCAACGGGACAAAAGCGTGCAAGAATCGTAAAACGACTCGAAGTAGTAGAGGCTTTCCGCGAATCCGGCAATAAACCGGAATGGATGATCCTCACTGCGATCCCGGTCATCCCACCGGATCTGCGTCCTATGGTACAGTTGGACGGAGGACGTTTTGCAACCTCTGATTTAAATGATCTGTACAGAAGGATCATCAACCGGAACAACCGACTGAAAAGATTGTTAGAGTTGGGAGCGCCGGATATTATCGTAAGAAACGAAAAGCGTATGCTGCAGGAAGCGGTAGATGCGCTGATCGATAACGGACGCCGTGGCCGTCCGGTAACAGGACCTGGAAACAGAGCTTTGAAGTCTCTGTCTGATATGCTGAAAGGGAAATCCGGACGTTTCCGTCAGAATCTGCTCGGAAAACGTGTTGACTATTCCGGACGTTCGGTTATCGTCGTAGGACCGGAACTGAAGATCTATCAGTGCGGTCTGCCTAAAGAAATGGCAATTGAGCTGTTTAAACCATTTGTTATGAAAGAACTAGTAGCAAATGGAACAGCACACAATATTAAAAATGCAAAAAAAATGGTAGAGAGACTTCAGCCGGAGGTATGGGATGTTCTGGAAGAAGTGATCAAAGAGCATCCGGTTATGTTAAACCGTGCCCCCACACTGCACAGACTTGGTATTCAGGCATTTGAACCGATCCTGGTAGAGGGTAAGGCGATCAAGCTGCATCCGCTGGTATGTACTGCGTACAATGCCGATTTTGACGGAGACCAGATGGCCGTACACGTACCGCTGTCCGTGGAAGCACAGGCAGAGTGCCGTTTCCTGCTTCTCTCACCGAACAACCTGCTGAAACCATCGGATGGTGGTCCGGTGGCGGTGCCTTCACAGGATATGGTACTTGGTATTTATTATCTGACACAGGAAAGACCAGGCGCTAAAGGGGAAGGCATGTTCTTCAAGAGCGTCAGCGAAGCAATCCTTGCATACGAGAATGGATATATTACTTTGCACTCCAAGATTAAAGTACGTGTTTCTAAGGAGATGCCGGATGGAACGCTGAAGTCTGGTACGATCGATGCGACTTTGGGACGGCTTTTATTCAATGAGATCATTCCGCAGGATCTGGGATTTGTAGACAGAGAAGTTGAAGGCAACGAATTGTTGCTTGAAGTAGACTTCCACGTAGGAAAGAAGCAGTTAAAGCAGATCCTGGAGAAAGTTATCAATACCCATGGAGCTACACAGACGGCAGAAGTGCTGGATGATGTAAAAGCGATCGGATATAAGTTTTCTACGAGAGCGGCCATGACGGTATCTATCTCTGATATGACTGTACCTCCGCAGAAACCGCAGATGATCGAAGAAGCGCAGAATACGGTAGACAGGATCACGAAGAATTACAAACGTGGTCTGATCACCGAGGAAGAACGCTATAAAGAAGTTGTAGAAACATGGAAAGCAACGGATGATAAGCTGACAGAAGCATTGCTTTCTGGTTTGGATAAATATAATAATATCTTTATGATGGCAGACTCCGGAGCCCGTGGTTCTGATAAGCAGATTAAACAGCTTGCAGGTATGCGTGGTCTGATGGCAGATACGACAGGACGTACGATCGAGCTGCCGATCAAGTCCAATTTCCGTGAAGGTCTGGACGTACTGGAATATTTCATGTCTGCGCATGGTGCTCGTAAAGGTCTGTCTGATACGGCGCTGCGTACAGCCGATTCCGGTTACCTGACAAGACGTCTTGTGGATGTTTCTCAGGAACTGATCATACATGACAGCGATTGTGTAGAACCGGGCAAAGAAATTCCAGGTATGTATGTAAAAGCTTTCATGGATGGCAATGAAGAGATCGAAAGTCTCCAGGAACGTATTACCGGACGTTTCTCCTGTGAGGATATTAAAGATAAAGAGGGAAATGTACTTGTAAAAGCAAATCATATGATCACACCAAGACGTGCTGAGAGAGTTATGAAAAAAGGTGTGGACGAGAATGGTGAGCCGCTCCAGAAAGTAAAGATCCGTACGATCCTTACCTGTAAGTGTAAAGACGGCGTATGCTCTAAGTGTTACGGTGCTAACATGGCGACAGGAGAGGCGGTACAGGTAGGAGAAGCAGTTGGTATCATTGCTGCGCAGTCTATCGGTGAGCCGGGTACACAGCTTACTATGCGTACTTTCCACACGGGTGGTGTTGCCGGTGATGATATCACACAGGGTCTTCCTCGTGTCGAAGAACTTTTCGAGGCGAGAAAGCCAAAGGGTCTTGCAATCATTACAGAATTTGCAGGAAAGGCAACGATCAGCGATACAAAGAAACGGCGTGAGATCATCGTGAATAATGATGAGACAGGCGAATCCAAGGCATATCTGATCCCTTATGGCTCCAGGATTAAGATTCAGGATGGAGCAGAGTTAGAGGCCGGAGACGAATTGACAGAAGGTAGTGTCAATCCGCATGATATTCTGAAGATCAAAGGCCTGCGTGCAGTGCAGGATTACATGATCCAGGAAGTACAGCGTGTATACCGTCTGCAGGGAGTTGAAATCAATGACAAGCACATTGAGGTCATCGTGCGCCAGATGCTGAAAAAAGTGCGTGTAGAAGAAAAAGGCGACAGTGATTTCCTTCCAGGCATGATGGAAGATGTCTTGGAGTTTAACGAGGTAAATGAACGTCTGGAGGCCGAAGGCAAAGAGCCTGCTACAGGAGAGCAGATCATGCTCGGTATCACAAAGGCATCTCTTGCCACGGATTCCTTCCTTTCAGCAGCTTCTTTCCAGGAGACGACAAAAGTCCTGACAGAAGCGGCAATCAAAGGAAAAGTTGACCATCTGGTAGGCTTAAAGGAAAATGTCATCATTGGTAAGCACATTCCTGCCGGAACAGGTATGAAGAAATACCGTGACGTCAAACTCAGTACAGAGTTAGAGCAGGAAGAGGACATCAGTTTCGAGGAAGAAGTGGAGTTAGAAGAGGAATTGATGCCTGCAGAAGAGACAGAATAAAGAGAATTTCATAAAAGAAATAAGTATTTTATAAGAACCGTTGTCAAGGGTGAAAATTCTAAAAAATCTAAGACAACGGTTTTTTATGTCTATATTTTCGGGGATACTTGTAAATAGAAAAAAATAATTGTATATAATACACAAAAAGTATTGACAATAAAAGATGTATTGAGTAATATAGAATAAAAATACATTAGTGATATATCACTGATGTATAAATAGGATTTTATAAATATATCATAAGGGAGGGAAGAAATGGCAAAGAGACAGTCTATGACCGAGCGAGTTCTCCAGGAGCTGAGGAATGATATTATCAATTGGAACTATGAAGAAAATGATATGATCACAGAGGCAGAAATATCGGAGAAATTTGGTGTTAGTAAGACACCATCCAGAGAAGCTCTGAATTATCTATGCATGGAAGGATTTCTTGAGAAAATTCCAAATAAAGGGTATCTGGTGAAGGGAATATCTGTCACTGAGCTGCAAAGCCTTTTTCAGTTTAGAGGTGTACTGGAAAAAGCCTCTGCCGAGATGGCGATTCAATATGCTACAGATGAGGAACTGAAATTTTTGAAAGACTATACGAAAGAACAGATCGCGAAAATTGAAGGAAGCACATATCAGGAATATAGTGAGATGAATATGCAGTTTCATATGTCTGTTGCATATTTATCGAGAAATCCGTATTTGATGTCATCTCTTGAAAGCATATTGAATAAACTAAGGCGTGTACTGGTGAAAGACTGGAAAAGTTCAAAAGCTAAAAGCCTTATGGAGGAGCATTTAAAGCTGATCGATGCTCTATGCGCAAGGGATGTGGAGAAGGCGAAACAATATGTGGAAAGAGAGATGGGAGGTGTAGAATATAGACTATATTTTAGAGAAGGAAAGAATTTTTAAATATGTTTCCGTGGAGTAAATGTTGGGCTGTTTCCAAAATCTTCGCTGCATATCAAAACAAGAAGAGGGGAGGAATGCATGATGAAAAAGGTACTGCTGCTTACGACAGGCGGGACAATTGCAGCGCGAAACGGAGAACAAGGGCTAGTTCCGGATATAAAATGCCAGGATATTTTAGAAATGCTGCCGGAAATAAAAGGCTGCTTTGAAGTAGACAGCCAGGATATCCTGAATCTAGACAGTTCAAATGTACAGCCTGAGGAATGGCAGTATATCGCAGAAATTGTTACAGAGAATCTGGCTCTATATGATGGGATTATTATTACACATGGGACAGATACGATGGCATATACAGCTTCTGCGCTCAGCTATATGCTCCAGAATCTGGATAAGCCGGTTATCTTGACCGGAGCACAGATTCCGATCGAGAAAATGTTTACCGATGCAAAGCGAAACCTACAGGCCGCATTTGCTGCGGTGAATACGGACATAAAAGGAGTAGCGATTGCATTTGATGATAAAATTATAAACGGATGTAGGGCAGTAAAGGTTAGAACATTGGGATTTAATGCTTTTGAAAGTATTTCTGCGCCATACGTGGGAGAAGTATATGCGGACGGTATGCATGTGTATAGAAAAGATATGCATCCAGCGAAAGAGCAGAAGCCATTCTGTCTGAAAAAGGAACTTTGTACAGATGTATTTCTGTTAAAACTGATACCCGGAACGAATCCGGAAATATTTGACCGGCTGCTGGATATGAAATATCGAGGCATTGTAATTGAAGCTTTCGGAGCCGGAGGCACACATTTTGAAAGAAGAAACTTAATTCCTAAGCTGCATAAACTTGTAGAAAATGGAATCAGTATCGTGGCATGCAGCCAATGTCTGTACGAAAAAAGCGATTTTTCTATGTATGAAGTGGGACAAAAGCTTTTGGAGTGCGGCGTCATACCGGGAAGAGATATGACGACAGAGGCGATCGTTACAAAGCTGATGTGGGCATTAGGGCAGACAAAAGATCCGCAGAAGATCAGAGAAATATTCGACACAGATTATGCGGGTGAAGTAACATTAGGGTAAAAAGGGACAAAGACTAGAAGGAGGGAATTTATGCAGGAACAAGAAAAGAAAGTGAATGTTGAGGAAGTAGTAGACACAGAGTATATGCTGGAACCAGTTCCCATGGATAAGAGAAGGTCCACGTACAGTCAGATCATGGTATGGGTCGGTTTTGGTTATTGTGCAACAGGATTGTTTGTCGGAGGTACACTTGCAGGATACGGGGGAGCGCCAGGCTTAAATCCTATGGATGCACTCCTGGCAATTATATTGGGAGAAGGCTCCTTGTTGATCATGACAGCGCTTCTCGGAATTGCAGCCCATAAAACCGGATTAAATCTGTCTTTGATATCCAAATATTCATATGGGAGTAAGGGCTTCATTATTCCCATGGCTGTAATGGCACTTTTGACGTTAGGATGGTTCTCCAGTATTGTAGGAATGATTGCTGATATATGGGGTGGATTTATAGGAAATCCAAGTGGTATTACAGTATTTAGTCCTGCAGATTGGGGGTATCAAGGAGTACCGGATATTACATTGGAAGTATTGATCGCTGTAATATTCTGGGGTGTTGTGTTTACGATCAGTGCGATCCGAGGGATCAGTGCTATAGAAAAAATCGCGAAGGTAGTATGCCCGCTTATCCTTCTGGTCGCGATCATTGCCGGAATCGGCATGATCAATGAAGGCGGCGGAGTCAGCAGTTTTATAAATAAGGCAAGCGAACTGGACGGCTTGGGACTGGGAACCGGAATCACAGCGGTCGTAGGCAGCTGGGTAGCAGGAGCAGTAATGGGAGTAGATATGTTCCGCTTCAACAAAAGTGTGAAAGCAGTCTGGTGGTGCGCGGCAGCATGCTTTGTATTTACGAATCCGCTTTTGAATATTGTGGGATATATCGGAAGTGTAAGCGCCGGACAATATAACTATGTTGCGTGGATGATGGGCTTTAGTGTAATTCTTGCACTTGTTGCCGTATTTACATGGACCACGTCTCTGTGGACGACAGACAACAGTGAACTATACTGCAACTCTCTGTATACAGGACCGATCCTGGATGCGGTAGGTGTGAAGGTAAACAGAAAGATCTTGGTTGCTGTCTGTGGTATTTTGGGAACGATCCTTGGAGCAATCGGTTTCTATCAGATTTTCTTTGCCAACTTTATCAATACTTTAGGAGCAATGGCTCCTCCGCTATGCGCGCCGATCCTTGCAGATTATTATCTGATCGGGAAAAAGAAATATGATGCGAAACTGCTGCATAAACAGCCAAAATGGCGTTGGGCAGGTGTGATTTCTTTTGTAATAGGCGCGGGATTGGGGTATTATTTCCAGTATGTGACACCTCTTCCGTATAACTTACCGTCAGGACTGTTTGCGCTGATTGTTTCTGTTATCATCTATTTTGTCATCTACAGATTCATGCCAGATAAAAAGGCAGACCAGGAATTGGTAAAAGAAGTATAAAAAATGACGGGACGCATGACGTTAACATATTTGCCGAAAAAGTAAAATCATATAAAGGAGGATATAGACATGAAAAAAGTATTTTTAAATGAGATGAGCGCACGTGAGGTAAAGGCAATGTTAGAGCACGCAGAGGATGTGACGGCGATCACCTGCTTTGGTTCCTGTGAGAGCCATGGCTGGCACTGCTGTCTGGGACCGGATTATTTTGTTCCTACAGAAGTGGCGAAAAGAGTAGCTGAAAAGCTGGATAATGTAGTAGTCGTTCCGGCAGTTCCGTTTGGTACTTCCATCCATTATAATCAGTATCCGATGTCCGTTACACTGCGGTATGATACAGAGATCGCTATTGCAGAAGATATATTTGAAAGCTTGATACATAACGGGATCAAACATATCTATATTTTAAATGGCCATGATGGAAATATCCCAGCATTGGAAATCGCGGCACATAATGTAAAGGATCGTCATAAAGATGCCAAATTCCTGTATATGCCTGCATGGTGGAATAAGGTGGGACCGATCATGGGAGACAGGTTTGAAGTGTGGAATGGACTTGGACACGGTGGAGAAGGCGAGACATCTATCATGATGGCAGTACGTCCGGAATTAGTAAATCTGGAATATGCGGAGAGTCAGGTTCCGGAGAAGGTAATCGATGTGAATAAGACGACAGATATTATCTGGGACATCAAGGAAATTACAAAAACAGGCGCTACGGGAGATCCGACAAAGGCTTCTATTGAAAAAGGTAATCAGATGCTGGATATTTTAGTCGGGTTAGTGGCAGACGCGATCGAAGAGATGAATCGTACAGGCTGGACGTACAATACAAAATAAAATAGAAAGATTCTGTTTTGTACTGGAAAAATATCTGGGAACCGGGGGAGAAATACTTCCGGTTTCCGGATGTTTTTTATTTTACAGAAATTTTATGCAAAATGCACAAAAAATAAGGCATATTTTTTAAATATAAAGGCATATCTAATAGATGAAAGTTGTGATAGAATAGGGGTAGAGAGTTCGAAATCTGTAAAAGGGATTAAATCTGCGGATATAGCAGATAAAAAATAGAAGGAGGGTAAAAAATTATGAAAATAGGAGGAGTCACGATCGGACAGTCGCCAAGGGTGGATGTAACACCGGATATTCTGCCAATATTTGGGGAAGATGTAGAACTGCTTGAGGCAGGAGCGCTGGATGGACTTACGCGGGAAGAAATCGAGCAGATGAAGCCGAAAGAGGATGATTATGTACTTGTTTCCAGATTAAATGACGGTTCCTATGCGAAATTTGGAGAAAGCTTTATCTTGGAGCGCCTGCAGGGATGTATCGAAAAGCTGGAGGCAGAAGGCGTGGAATTGATCATGTTTTTCTGCGGAGGTACATTTCCGGATGTCTTTAAGGCGCATGTACCGTTGATCTATCCGTCAGGACTGTTAAATGGAGTGGCAAAGGGATTAAGTCCACGCTCCAAGATCATCCTGATAACTCCCGATAAAGAACAGATCCAGCAGGCATATGATCAGTGGGGCAGTGTGGTCAAGACACTGCATCCCGTAGCAGCCAATCCATATGGGGATATACAGGAAGTGATCGATGCGGCTAACGCGGTCAAAGATATTGATGCCGACTTGGTTGTGATGGACTGCATCGGATATACTGAAAGATCAAAGAAACTGGTGAAAGAGATTACGGGGAAACCAGTTATCATGTGCAGAACGCTGCTGGCAAGAGTGGTATGTGAGATGCTGGACATCAGTTAGAGGAGATAAAAAGAAGCATAAAAATACAAAATGGCGCGGGTCAGAAGGAAGGGACCTGCGCCATTATATTGAAGGATAAAATTATTAAGGTGAAATTTTTAATCCGTCAGGGCATAACCATAACGAATTTTCCGGTAAACTTTCTGGATGATCATAACAGGAAGACTAATAAGAATAAACAGGGATGAAAATACTCCCACAGAGCCTCCGATGATCATAAGTAACAATAAACCGATATTCATATGATGTACACTCCTTTGACGTTTAAAATTTCTAAACGTTATTATAAAGGGAGCCTATCTATATGAAAAGAAAAAAGAGGAGTTCTTAGCAGTATTTTAACATGAAAAGGCAGGGGGAGATATTATTCTTCTTCCTCATCTTCTGCCATTCTGTATCCTACGCCTACTTCTGTGAATATATATTTTGGCTGTGCAGGATCTGATTCGATCTTACGGCGGATATTCGCCATATTTACACGCAGGATCTTATTGTCATCATCAGCAAAAGGTCCCCATACATTAGACAGGATAGATGCATATGTGATGACCTTGCCGGAATTTTGTGCCAGATAAGAGACGATTTTATATTCAATAGGAGTTAAGTGTACTTCTTTGCCGTCTATGGTGATCAGCCGACGGGCAAAATCGAGTCTCATTCCCTTATGGGAGTATGGGCGGATGTACAGAGGATTATCTGTGTTCATGCGGTTACTGTGGCGGAGTGAGGCGCGGATACGCGCCAATAATTCAGAAGTGCCAAAGGGTTTTGTGATATAGTCGTCCGCACCCTGGTCGAGAGCAGCGACTTTTTCACGTTCTGCATTTCTGGCAGAAATGACGATAATAGGAGTACTGGTCCAGGTACGTACTTCTTGGATGATCGTATTTCCACTTATATCAGGAAGTCCTAGATCCAACAGAATTATATCGGGACACTGCGAACGGATGAGGTCCAGCCCGTCACGACCGGTATCAGCGCAGAAAACGCGATAGTCATGGCGTTTTAATATTTTCCCCATGAAAGTCTGGATATTCTTTTCGTCTTCTATGATCAAGATTGAAAATTTATGCAGCATTATTTTCCTCCTTTTCTTTGGGCAGAGTAAATGAAAATTCTGCGCCATGTCCATGGTTTGCGGCGGCAATATGACCATCATGTGCCTGCACGATCGTTTTGCAGATCGAGAGTCCGATTCCGATGCCCTTATGTCCGTCGGAGGCATCAGAGGAATACTGGCCTTCAAAAATAAAAGGCAGCTGCGCTTCATCCAGTCCGATCCCATAGTCGCGGATAGTAAAAGTAACAGAGTCTGGATTTTCTATGATGATCAGATCAGACGGTTCTTTACTTTTGGAATGTATATAAGAATTTTCCAGAAGGTTGATCAAAACTTGTTCGATCAGTGTGGCGTCTAAGGGGAGCATGAGAAAATCATTTGGCATTGTTACTGTGACTTTCATATCAGGATGGCGCTTCTGGAGTCGTACGATTGCCTCAGATACGACTTCTTCTACTACTTCCAGAGATTTTTTGACTTTTCCAGTGTTGCCTGAGATACGAGTGACGGTCAGCAGATTTTCTACCATGTTTAAGAGCCACTCCGAATCTTCTTTTATATTCGAAACGAGTTCTGTGCGTTCTGCTTCCGAAAGATCTGTGTAATTCTCCAAATAAGAGGAAGAAGAACCGATGATACTGGTGAGCGGCGTGCGCAGATCGTGAGACACGGCTCGCAGCAGATTGGCCCGCAGTTTTTCTTTATCGGCTTCCATCAGCTTTCGTTCCCGCTCAGCAATCAAATGTTTTTGACGTTTCATAGAAGAAGTGATGGCGCTGGTGATCAAAGAAATTGCCAGCATGCCGATAAAAGTGACCGGATATCCGTCCAGCGTGAAATTGATTTTAAAATACGGGTATGAGAAAAAGTAATTGACAGCGACGACTCCGAATAAAGCGGCTGTGATCCCATAGAAATAGCCGTCTGTATACAGAGAGATCAAAATCAGCGCCAATATATAAAACAATGCGATATTGGCTGAATTTTTATGACCAAAGTGGAAAAAAAGAAAGGCAAATGCGGTTGCTGCACCAAGCAAAAGAAAAGTCACTGCCAGATTTTTTACGAACTGCTTTTTCATAAGTATCCATACTCCTGATTTGTTCTTTTGTTCCTATTATAGGAAAAAGTGCATAGATTTACAATACTTATCCGGAGGTTCTGCGAGCGCGTTAAGACCTGAATGAGAAGATATAAATATTTTATTAAATTTCACTAAAAAAAATATTGACTTTTTCAATGTAAAGTGATAAAACATAATAGAACACGAAAAATGCAGTGAATGGGACAGGCAGTGCAGATGTTTTCAGTACAGAGAGCCGCTGGCGGGTGGAAAGCGGTGTGAAGAGTCTGTGATGCATCACCCGGGAGCATCCCTCTGAACGTAATTGCAGTAAGAAGGGACGGTTTCTCGCCGTTAAAGGAGACGCTGTTTTGGATGACAGCAGGTGAGCGGCTATAAAAGTAATTATAGCAAACAGAGTGGTACCGCGGAGTAAAATTTCGTCTCTGTAATTTCCTGTCAGGAGATTACAGAGTTTTTTTATTATATAGGCTTCCTATGCAATAAAAAACGGGGACCCTGCATTGACTGTGTGAAATACAAGGAAGAAAGAAGGAAGAAAAATGAGTGGAATACTTATGATGATCATTGCCCTTGTTGTGCTCATTGGAGCATATCTGATCTATGGGCGATATCTTCAGAACAAATGGGGGATTGACCCAAATGCCAAGACACCGGCATATGAGATGGAGGATGGGGTAGACTATGTACCGGCAGATACTAATGTTGTATTTGGACATCAGTTTGCGTCGATCGCGGGTGCAGGCCCGATCAATGGACCTATCCAGGCAGCAATCTTTGGATGGCTCCCGGTACTGTTATGGATCTTGATCGGAGGCGTATTCTTTGGTGCTGTCCAGGATTTTGCGGCTATGTATGCTTCTGTCAAGAATAAAGGACGTACGATCGGTTACATTATTGAAGAATATATTGGAAAAACAGGAAAGAAATTATTCTTGTTATTCTGCTGGCTGTTCTGTATCTTGGTTGTTGCCGCATTTGCAGATGTCGTGGCAGGCACGTTCAACGGATTTTCAGTGGATCCGGAGACAGGAAATGTATTGGGCAATATCACAGCGAATGGCGCTGTCGCAATGACATCTATGATCTTTATCGTAGAAGCAGTTGCGCTCGGTATGCTGCTGAAATACGGTAAATTGAATAAATGGGTAAACACAGCGATCGCGATCGCTCTGCTCGTAGGGGCAGTTGCCCTGGGATTAAATTTCCCGATTTATATCAGCCAGAGTACATGGCATATCATCATTTTTATTTACATACTGATCGCATCTGTTGTGCCAGTATGGGCGCTGCTTCAGCCGCGTGATTATCTGAACAGTTATCTGCTGATCTTTATGATTTTGGCCGCAATCGTGGGTGTATTTGTAGCAAATCCGAAATGTAATCTAGCTGCATTTACAAGCTTTAACGTAGACGGACAATATTTGTTCCCGATCCTTTTTGTAACGATCGCCTGCGGAGCGGTATCCGGTTTCCATTCACTGGTATCTTCCGGTACTGCTTCTAAACAGATCAAGAACGAGAAGAATATGCTGCCGGTATCCTTTGGCGCTATGCTGATGGAGAGTATGCTTGCTGTGATCGCTCTGATCGCAGTCGCATCCTTTGCGTCTGGCGAGGCGGCAGCACAGGGCTTGACGACACAGCCGCAGATTTTTGCAGGGGCGATCGCCAACTTCTTGACAGCTATAGGACTGCCATATGAGTTGGTGTTTACATTGATCAACCTGGCAGTTTCCGCTTTTGCGCTGACATCTTTGGATTCTGTTGCACGTGTGGGTAGACTCTCTTTCCAGGAGTTCTGGCTGGATGATGATGTAGACGAAAATAATATGAGTCCATTTTTAAAGTTGATGACAAACAAATATTTTGCGACTGTTATCACACTTGTTCTGGCATATCTGCTCGCCAAGGTAGGATACCAGAATATATGGCCGCTGTTTGGTTCCGCGAACCAGTTGTTGTCTGTGCTGGCTCTGGTAGCATGTGCCGTATTCTTAAAGAAAACAAAACGGCAGGGCGTTATGCTCTGGCTTCCTATGCTGTTCATGATGGCAGTTACATTTACGGCACTTGGTATGACGATCTATAAACTGGGCGGACTGCTTATCGCAGGACAGTTAGACTTCGGCAATACACTGCAGCTTATCTTTGCTGTACTGCTTCTGATCCTTGGTGTGATCGTTGCTCTGCAGGGCATTAAAAGACTGACTGAAAAGAAGAACGAAGCGACAGCTTAATTTTCTATACCGTGTTTTGTGCATACTGTGCAAAACACGGTATATGTTTATTGTCCAGAAGTGACGAAAATCAGCAAAAAATGTAAAACAACTTACTTCCTATCCGGAAAGATGTTAAAATAAATAGTAAGAATATCGAAAAAGACCGTTACAGTATTTGTACCGGTCTTTCTTTGGCTATACTTATACTGACAGAAGGAGCAGAAAGGAGGCAAAGCATGCTCAAATCCGGAGACGCGGTTGTGTATAAATGCAGAGGAGTCTATAAAATTGAAGAGATCGGAACGTTAAATTTTTCATTTGCGGACAAGAAACGAAAATATTATACGCTGCAGTCTGTAGACAATTCCAGAGATAAGGCGTATGTTCCTATGGATGACGTAAGTAATATCAGACAGCCGGTCAGCAAAGAGGAGGCGTTGGCGCTGATCGGAAGACTGGATGAGATAGAAGTATTGGGGATCCAAAACGAAAAGTACAGAGAACAGGAATATAAGAATTGTATTTCTGGATACCGGCCGGAGAGCTGGGTAAGAGTACTTAAGACGTTGTACAAAAGGACGAAGAGCCGAGGCAGTATGACGAGTATGGATAAGAAATATCAGATGCTCTTAGAACATGCGCTGTTCAGTGAATTCGCATTTTCACTGGGGATTCCAAAAGAAGATATACCGGAATTTATTCAAAGGCAAAAAGATATAAAGCAGGAACAGAGCAAAAAATAGAAAATGGAAATCAAATCTGCTTCTTGCGAAAAATATATGTACATGATATACTCCTTCTAAAAATATTTTGCAGAAGACAGGATACCTGCCGTGATACAGTGTTTTTGCAGTTAAGAACGGCAGAAACTGTCTTAGATTTAGGAGGAGTTATTTTTTATGGATGCAGACCCTGCGGGAAACTCGATTATTTCAACTTTATTGCTGCTGCTCTTTTTCACATTGATGAATGCTTATTTCGCCGGAGCAGAGATGGCCGTTGTATCGGTAAACAAGAATCGGATACGTGCACTTGCCGAATCAGGCAATAAGAAGGCGAAAGTGGTGGAAAGCCTATTTGAAGATTCCACGAAGTTTCTGTCGACTATCCAGGTCGCGATCACCTTTGCCGGCTTCTATTCCAGTGCTTCGGCGGCAGCGGGGCTGGCGCCTTATGTTGCCGGATGGCTGGCGCAGTATCAGATCCCTTACAGCGGCTCTATCGCAAGAAACGGACTGACGCTGGTGCTGATGTTTTTCAATCTGGTCTTTGGAGAATTAGTACCTAAGAGGATTGCCCTGCAGAAGGCAGAAGCTTTTTGTATGCTGACGGTCATGCCAATACACTATATATCGATCGTACTTTCCCCATTTATCAAGTTGCTTTCTGTATCGACAAAATGTGTATTGAAACTGCTGCGCATGAAGACAGAAGATCAAGAAGAAGCAGTGACGGAAGAAGAAATTCGAACGCTTTTAAAAATGGGAAATGAGACAGGGACGTTTGATGATGAAGAACGTGAAATGATCGATTCGGTCTTTGCTTTTGACGACAGAACGGCAAGAGAGATTATGGTTCCCAGAAGAGAGGTATATACGCTCAATATAGAAGAACCGCTGGAATATATATTGGATGAAATTTTGGAGACGAGACATACAAGAATTCCTGTGTATGAAGAAAATATTGATAATATCATCGGGATCCTGCATGTGAAGGATGTTATGATCGAAATGCGCAAAAGGAGTCTGGAGCAAATGGATGTCCGCAGTATGCTCCACAAACCATTTTTCGTACCGGAGACAAAGTATGCGGCGGAGTTGTTCCGTCAGATGCAGGAATCCAGGCGCCATATGGCAGTACTTGTAGATGAGTATGGAGGCTTTTCAGGAATCGTAACAGTAGAAGATTTGGTGGAAGAGATCATGGGCGATATTAATGAAGAATATGAAGAGGTAGAGCCGGAGATCGAAAGGCTGGATGCGTGTACGTACCGTCTTGACGGAAGCATATTGATAGAAGATTTAAATGAAGAATTACAGCTGAAGCTGGAGACCGAGAATTATGATACACTTTCGGGATATCTGATCGAGCGTCTGGGATATATTCCGGCAAAAGAAGATAAGACGGTGATAGAAGAAGAAAACTTGGTCTTTACAGTAGAAAAAATGAAAGACAATCGTATCAGCAAGGTATTCCTTATTATGAAAAACTAGAATCCGTATTGAACTTGCGGGTGCACAAATGTATAATAGCAGATGAGAGATGATTCCCGCCTTCTTGAGGCGGCGAGAAGCAAAGGAGAAGCGCAAATATGAAGATGTTATCAATCGAGCAGGAACTTCGGGAAAATTCTTACCCGGGGAGAGGCATCATTATCGGAAAGAGTAAGGATGGAAAAAAAGCGGTTGCCGCGTATTTTATCATGGGACGCAGTGTGAACAGCCGGAATCGCATTTTTGTAGAAGAAGGAGAAGGGATACGGACACAGGCGTATGACGAATCAAAATTGACAGATCCAAGCCTGATCATTTATGCTCCTGTACGAGTGCTGGGGAATAAAACAATTGTGACCAACGGAGATCAGACAGATACGATATATGAAGGCATGGACAAGCAGATGACATTTGAACAGACATTACGCAGCCGCGAATTCGAGCCGGATGCTCCGAACTTTACGCCGCGTATATCCGGGATCCTGCATGTAGAGAATGGAACATACAACTATGCAATGTCTATTTTGAAAAGCAATAACGGAAGCAGTGAGAGCTGCAACAGATATACGTTTGCCTATGAGAATCCAATGGCGGGAGAAGGGCATTTTATTCATACTTATCAGTGTGATGGAGATCCACTGCCAAGTTTTGAAGGAGAACCGAAGCTGGTATCTATTGAGGAAGATATAGAAGTATTCACAGATCTTTTGTGGAATAGTCTGAATGAAGAAAATAAGGTTTCTCTGTTTGTACGCTATATCGATATTGAAACAGGAAAATACGAGACAAAGATCATAAATAAGAATAAGTAAAGGAGCGCACGGTCATATGAAAGAATTAGAATTAAAATATGGATGTAACCCGAATCAAAAACCGTCCCGGATCTATATGAAGGACGGAAGTGAACTGCCGATCCAGGTACTTTGCGGGCGTCCGGGGTATATCAATTTCCTAGATGCGTTCAATGGCTGGCAGTTGGTCAGCGAGCTGAAAAAGGCAACAGGGCTTCCGGCAGCCACTTCCTTTAAGCATGTATCGCCGGCGGGAGCGGCAGTTGGTATCCCGCTGACGGAGACACTGGCTAAAATCTATTGGGTAGACGATCTGGGAGAACTTTCTCCTCTTGCCTGCGCTTATGCACGTGCGCGCGGTGCTGACAGAATGTCTTCTTTTGGAGATTTCATTGCCCTTTCCGATGTGTGTGACGTGGATACGGCAAAACTGATCAAAAGAGAAGTATCTGATGGTGTGATCGCACCGGGATATGAACCAGAGGCGCTGGAACTCTTACAGCAGAAGAAAAAAGGCAATTACAACATCATTCAGATAGACGAAACATATGTGCCGGAAGTATTGGAACATAAGGAAGTATTTGGCATTACTTTTGAGCAGGGCAGAAATGAACTGCATATCGATAAAGATTTCTTCTCTGATGTAGTGACAGATAATAAGGAAATCCCGGAGGATGCAAAGCGCGATCTGGCGGTCGCTATGATCACTTTGAAATATACTCAGTCGAACTCTGTATGTTATGTGAAGGGGGGACAGGCGATCGGGATCGGAGCAGGGCAGCAGTCCCGGATCCACTGTACACGTCTGGCAGGGCAGAAAGCAGATAATTGGTGGCTTAGACAGAGTCCGCAGGTACTTGGACTTAAATTTAAGTCAGGGATCGGGCGCGCGGACAGAGACAATGCGATTGACTTATATATTGGTGAAGAATATATGGATATTCTTGCAGACGGTGTGTGGGAAAATACATTCGAAGAAAAACCGGCAGTATTTACGAGAGAAGAAAAAAGAGCATGGCTTGATAAGATGGCAGACGTGGCGCTCGGCTCGGACGCGTTTTTCCCATTTGGAGATAATATTGAGCGGGCACACAAAAGCGGCGTAAAATATATTGCGCAGCCGGGCGGATCTGTCAGAGATGATCATGTGATTGCCGCATGCGATAAATACCAGATGGCAATGGCGTTTACTGGAATCCGTCTGTTCCACCATTAAAAGAACAGGGGGATGAAATGATACTGGAGACAAAAAGTCCTGAAGAGACGTTTTCGGTTGGCAGACGAATGGGAGAAAAGGCACATCCGGGACAGGTCTTTACCTTGATGGGAGATTTGGGCGTTGGAAAGACGGTCTTTACAAAAGGCCTGGCCAAAGGTCTGGGTATCGAGGAACCTGTGAGCAGTCCGACTTTTACCATTGTACAGGTATATGAAGAAGGGAGAATACCATTCTATCATTTTGATGTATACCGGATCGGGGATGTTGAGGAGATGGATGAAATAGGATTTGAAGAGTATGTCATGGGGGACGGTGTATCCCTGATCGAATGGGCAAATCTTATAGAAGAGATTCTTCCCATACCCCGTACGGAAATAACG
Organism: Mediterraneibacter massiliensis; assembly: GCF_001487105.1. Taxonomy (GTDB): domain Bacteria; phylum Bacillota; class Clostridia; order Lachnospirales; family Lachnospiraceae; genus Mediterraneibacter; species Mediterraneibacter massiliensis. The sequence goes on from NZ_LN913000.1 coordinate 307,159, forward strand.
ATCGAGAAGGATCTGGAGCAAGGATTCTCATACAGGAAGATTACTATAGAAGAAATAAACGAAAAGAAATAGAGCAGTGTATGGAAGGGGTCAGACAGGTACTGACCCCATTTTATCCTGCAAAGTGAAAAGGAGAGGAAGCCATGAAAGTATTAGCGATTGACAGTTCCGGGCTGACGGCGGCGGCTGCTGTCGTAGATGAGGAGCAGACGATTGCGGAATATACGGTGAACTATAAGAAGACACATTCACAGACATTGCTGCCGATGATAGATGAAATTGTGAAAATGGTAGAAATGGATCTAAAGGAGATCGACGCAATTGCCGTGGCGGGCGGACCAGGTTCCTTTACGGGATTAAGGATAGGTTCCGCGACGGCGAAAGGATTGGGGCTTGCTCTTGATAAACCATTGATCTCTGTGCCTACGGTGGATGCGCTCGCCTATAATGTATACGGATGTACAGATATTATCTGCCCTCTTATGGATGCCAGGAGAAAGCAGGTCTATACGGGGATGTATACATTTTCCAGAAAAGCCGGGGAGATAGAAGGAGAAAATTTGGTAAGACCGGTCTTTCAGGTTATGAAGATGCAGATGGCGATTTCGGTGGAGGAATTGATCGGGCGGCTGAATCGATATGGACGTCCGGTGGTATTTCTTGGTGACGGTGTGCCTGTCTATGCGTCTTTGCTGAAAGAGGGATTAAAAGTGCCATACTCTTTTGCGCCCTCCTATATGAATCGGCAGAGGGCGGCTGTATTGGGCGCCCTGGGAATCGTTTACTATAAAGCGGGAAAATACGAATCTGCCAGAGAACACAGACCGGATTATCTGCGTGTATCTCAGGCGGAGCGAGAGCGCGCCTTACGGGAAAGTCAGGAAAAATTGTTCGTGAGAGAACTGAAAGAAGAAGACGCCGCAGCGGTGTCTGAGATGGAACACCAGCTGTTTTCGGATGGCTGGAGTGAAAAGGGGATCATAGAGACGATTAAAAATTCGAATACGATCTGTTTGGCTGCTGTAAAGGCAGAAAAATTAATTGGTTATATGTTTGTATATTTTGCCGCAGGTGAAGGAGAGATCGCAAAGATCGCTGTGACAAAGGAGAAGCAGCGGCAAGGGGTAGCGCACCAGATGATGAAGGAATTGGAGCGTATTTGTAAATCTAGGAAAATAGGTAAGCTGATGCTGGATGTAAGGCAGAGCAATGAGGCGGCACAGACATTTTATAAAGCACAGGGCTTTGTCCGTGATGGAGAGAGAAAAGCATTTTACGAGAAACCATCCGAGGACGCTGTATTGATGAGCAGAGAAATCGCCTATTGGTAGAGACAGAATGGAAATCTTGTGGAGTATAAGGAAGCACTTCCCAGTAGGAAATGAGGCGCAGTATCGTTATAATATAGGCGTAGCAAGTAGAAGATCTGTTTTGCACAGGAGGAGACTATATGCGCCAGTATCAGGTAAAAGAGACAAAAGAAATCAAAAAGATTATTTGTAATAAATGTGGAAAAGAAATTCCGGTCATAAATGGAAGAACGGAGGAAGGCGTATTTAGCGTCGATCATATGTGGGGATATTTTTCAAACAAAGATGGGGAAAAACATACGTTTGATCTATGCGAATCTTGTTATGATGAATGGGTCCGTACCTTCCAGATACCGGTGGAAACAGAGGGATGATATGTTAGATGTATGTTTGCTTGGAAGCGGCGGTATGATGCCGCTCCCATATCGCTGGCTGACAGCGCTGATGACGAGATTCAATGGAAGCAGTCTGTTGATAGACTGCGGAGAGGGAACGCAGATCGCGATCAAGGAAAAGGGATGGAGTTTCAAACCTATTGATGTGATCTGTTTTACGCACTTCCATGGAGATCATATAAGTGGTCTGCCGGGTCTGCTTTTGACAATGGGAAATGCAGATCGGCGGGAACCCCTGACATTGATAGGACCTAAAGGACTGGAACGTGTTGTAAACGCGCTGCGTGTTATAGCGCCGGAACTGCCGTTTCCTATTATTTTTCGGGAAATCGAAGGGGCAGAGCAGACATTTGCGTTAAATGGATACAGATTGAAAGCCTTTCGTGTAAATCATAATGTTGTGTGTTACGGATATACAATGGAAATAGACCGTGCGGGAAAATTTGATGTAGAGAGGGCAAGAGCACAGGGAATCGAGCAAAAATACTGGAGTATCCTGCAAAAGGGAGAAACGGTAGAAACGGCAGAAGGAAGATTGACGCCGGACATGGTGCTTGGGCCTGCACGCAAAGGGATCAAGCTGACGTATACGACAGATACCCGTCCTACGAACTCTATCCGTGAGAATGCGAAAGGGGCGGATCTGTTTATCTGCGAAGGAATGTATGGAGAGAAAGAGAAGGCGTCGAAGGCTGTAGAGTATAAGCATATGACGTTCTATGAGGCGGCGCAGATAGCTAAAGATGCACAGGTGAAAGAAATGTGGCTGACACATTACAGTCCTTCTTTGACTCGTCCGGAAGAATATATGGATGAGGTTCGAAGGATATTTCCGGCGGCTAAAGCCGGAAAAGACAGGATGTCAACGGAATTAACTTTTTCATAGAGGAGAACCGGCAAAAAGGAGTTTGTGCAGCCGGGAGAGAAGAGAGGCTTTTTATGAAAGAAATCAAAGATATGAACATACTGGCGATTGAAAGTTCCTGCGATGAGACGGCAGCAGCTGTCGTGCATAATGGCAGAGAAGTGCTTTCTAATGTCATTTCATCGCAGATCGATCTGCATAAATTATATGGCGGCGTAGTACCAGAGATTGCATCCAGAAAGCATATTGAAAAGATCAATCAGGTGGTAGAAGAAGCATTGAAAGAGGCGGAGGTAACACTGGATGATATAGACGCAGTGGGGGTGACGTATGGTCCGGGGCTTGTGGGCGCTCTGCTGGTTGGTGTGGCTGAAGCAAAGGCAATCGCCTATGCAAGGAACCTTCCGCTTGTGGGTGTGCATCATATAGAAGGACATATTTCTGCAAATTACATCGAGCATCCGGAGTTAGAACCTCCTTTTTTCTGTCTGGTCGTATCAGGAGGACACACACATCTTGTGAAGGTAAAAGACTATGGCGTATATGAGATATTGGGAAGGACAAGGGATGACGCGGCAGGGGAAGCCTATGACAAAGTGGCGCGCGCGATCGGATTAGGATATCCGGGCGGTCCCAAGATCGATCGGCTTGCCAAGGAAGGCGATCCGGCGGCGATACGTTTCCCAAAGGCTCATATGGAAGACGCGCCCTATGATTTTAGCTTCAGCGGGTTGAAATCTTCTGTCCTCAACTATATCAATGGCTGTAAGATGAAAGGTGAAACTTATGATCCGGCAGATATTGCCGCGTCTTTTCAAAAAGCGGTGGTGGATGTATTGGTAGAAAAAGCGATGCGCGCGGCAGAAGAATTTGGTATCTACAAGTTTGCGATCGCAGGAGGAGTGGCGTCTAACAGTGCGCTGCGTGCCGGGATGGAAGCGGCATGCCAAGAGAGAAAGATCCAGTTTTACTATCCGTCTCCTATATTGTGTACGGATAATGCAGCTATGATCGGAGCTGCGGCGTACTATGAATACCTTGCAGGGACGAGACATGGCTGGGATTTAAATGCGGTACCGAATTTAAAATTGGGAGAGCGATAGGAGTATGGAAAAGAAAAAGTGTACAGCCATTGTCCTTGCGGCAGGACAGGGCAGACGTATGGGAACAAAGGTACGTAAGCAGTATGTATTGTTGGAGGGACGCCCGATCCTCTACTATTCGCTTCATGTATTTGATCTTTCTCCTTATATAGATGAGATCGTTCTCGTTGTAGGCAAAGGAGAAGAAGAATATTGTCGTAAGGAAATCGTAGAAAAATACGGGATCCAAAAAGTGCGGCGAATCATTCCGGGAGGTGCAGAGCGCTATCACTCTGTCTGGAAAGGATTAAGTGAAATCGAAGGCGAGGGGTACGTGTTTGTGCACGATGGAGCGCGTCCATTTGTGGATACTGCCATGATAGAGCGTGCATATGAGGCAGTATGCGTGTGTAAAGCGTGTGTGGTAGGAATGCCGGTGAAAGATACGATCAAGCTGGCAGACGAAGAAGAATTCGTCAAAGAAACTCCAAAGAGGGAATTTGTATGGCTTGTGCAGACTCCACAGGTATTTGACGCCGCTTTATTAAAGGAGGCGTATGAGCTTCTTTCACATAAAACACATATCCAGGTGACGGACGACGCTATGGTGGTAGAGCAGATGCTGCAGTATCCGGTAAAACTGGTCTGTGGCTCCTATGAAAATATCAAGATCACGACACCGGAAGATCTGGAAGTGGCGAAAGTGTTTTTATCAAGAAAACCCTTGACACAGTGACGGTGATTATGGTAGAATAATCCACGTCGCACAGAGAGGAATATGTTCTGTGTGAGTGGACTATATCAGGAGAGGTATCGAAGTGGTCATAACGAGGCGGTCTTGAAAACCGTTTGTCCGCAAGGGCGCGTGGGTTCGAATCCCACCCTCTCCGTTTAAAAGAAAAAGTGATAAAGCTTATGCAGAAAGCTTTATCACTTTTTTTATGAAAATTCCAGAGAAAATTTCTATATAAGTTTCTCTGAAGGAGGTTTTGCGACTGCAGCTATATCATGAAGAAAGCACACAACATATAGTACTTAAAATGTAGAAAGAGTACTGTATATTTGGGGAGAAAAAAATGTTTGAGAAAAGTGAAAAAAGTACTGGACAAGGACGGGGATTTCGTGTATATTAAATAGCGAACGTTTTGGAGAAGTACCCAAGCTGGCCGAAGGGGCTCCCCTGGAAAGGGAGTAGGTCGTTAGTAGCGGCGCGAGGGTTCAAATCCCTCCTTCTCCGTTTGTTTCTCTTTTTGGAGAAAAGAGAAGCAATGTGTCGGATAAGTTAAGAATATAGAAAGAAATGTAAAAAAACTTTACAAAATGTCTTGACAAAACCACACAAAAGATGCTAATATGGTTAAGCTGACTCGCAAGGGAAAGCGAAAAGAAATTAGCAAAGAAAAATAAAAAAGTTCTTGACAACAGGCAATGAGTTTGGTAAGATAAAGAAGTTGTCGCTCAAGAGCGAAACAAAGCACCTTGATAACTGAACAATAGACAACGATCCTTGAAAATTCTTAAGAGAAAATTCAAAGAACGGTTTGAAAAACGAACCAAGAACAGTAAAGAGGGAAAGAATTGCTAGTAGTGATTTTTGACCAAGACAAACACTTATAACGAGAGTTTGATCCTGGCTCAGGATGAACGCTGGCGGCGTGCCTAACACATGCAAGTCGAGCGAAGCGCTTTGGTGGAATTCTTCGGAAGGAAAGTGAAGTGACTGAGCGGCGGACGGGTGAGTAACGCGTGGGTAACCTGCCTCATACAGGGGGATAACAGTTAGAAATGACTGCTAATACCGCATAAGACCACAGCACCGCATGGTGCAGAGGTAAAAACTGAGGTGGTATGAGATGGACCCGCGTCTGATTAGCTAGTTGGTGAGGTAGAGGCTCACCAAGGCGACGATCAGTAGCCGACCTGAGAGGGTGACCGGCCACATTGGGACTGAGACACGGCCCAAACTCCTACGGGAGGCAGCAGTGGGGAATATTGCACAATGGGGGAAACCCTGATGCAGCGACGCCGCGTGAGCGAAGAAGTATTTCGGTATGTAAAGCTCTATCAGCAGGGAAGAAAATGACGGTACCTGACTAAGAAGCACCGGCTAAATACGTGCCAGCAGCCGCGGTAATACGTATGGTGCAAGCGTTATCCGGATTTACTGGGTGTAAAGGGAGCGTAGACGGAGCAGCAAGTCTGATGTGAAAACCCGGGGCTCAACCCCGGGAGTGCATTGGAAACTGTTGATCTAGAGTGCTGGAGAGGTAAGTGGAATTCCTAGTGTAGCGGTGAAATGCGTAGATATTAGGAGGAACACCAGTGGCGAAGGCGGCTTACTGGACAGTGACTGACGTTGAGGCTCGAAAGCGTGGGGAGCAAACAGGATTAGATACCCTGGTAGTCCACGCCGTAAACGATGACTACTAGGTGTCGGGTAGCAAAGCTATTCGGTGCCGCAGCCAACGCAATAAGTAGTCCACCTGGGGAGTACGTTCGCAAGAATGAAACTCAAAGGAATTGACGGGGACCCGCACAAGCGGTGGAGCATGTGGTTTAATTCGAAGCAACGCGAAGAACCTTACCTGCCCTTGACATCCGGGTGACCGGCGAGTAATGTCGCCTTCTCTTCGGAGCAGCCGAGACAGGTGGTGCATGGTTGTCGTCAGCTCGTGTCGTGAGATGTTGGGTTAAGTCCCGCAACGAGCGCAACCCTTATCTTTAGTAGCCAGCGGATAAGCCGGGGACTCTAGAGAGACTGCCAGGGATAACCTGGAGGAAGGTGGGGATGACGTCAAATCATCATGCCCCTTATGGGCAGGGCTACACACGTGCTACAATGGCGTAAACAAAGGGAAGCGAAGCTGTGAAGCGGAGCGAATCTCAAAAATAACGTCTCAGTTCGGATTGTAGTCTGCAACTCGACTACATGAAGCTGGAATCGCTAGTAATCGCGAATCAGAATGTCGCGGTGAATACGTTCCCGGGTCTTGTACACACCGCCCGTCACACCATGGGAGTCAGTAACGCCCGAAGTCAGTGACCCAACCGTAAGGAGGGAGCTGCCGAAGGCGGGACGGATAACTGGGGTGAAGTCGTAACAAGGTAGCCGTATCGGAAGGTGCGGCTGGATCACCTCCTTTCTAAGGAAGAAGAAGTAGAGAAGAGTTGTCTATTGTTGAGTTATCAAGCAGAGCACTTGAAGAGGGAATGGCGGAACTAGAGGGACGGATTTCCTTGTAAAGAGCAGGAGATAACAAAAAATTTTGGTGGCGATGCGCCTGCGGGGAACACCCGTACCCATCCCGAACACGATGGTTAAGCCGCAGACGGCCGATGGTACTGCACTGGAGACGGTGTGGGAGAGTAGGTGGCCGCCAAATTTAAAAAAGAATATGGGCTTATAGCTCAGCCGGTTAGAGCGCACGCCTGATAAGCGTGAGGTCGGTGGTTCGAGTCCACTTAAGCCCATATATTAAAAAAATAAAATGGACGGGGGATTAGCTCAGTTGGGAGAGCGCCTGCCTTGCAAGCAGGAGGTCACGAGTTCGAATCTCGTATTCTCCATTAGATGATTTAAGAGCACTCAGTGCGAGGACTCTGGATTGTCTTATGTACCTTGAAAACTGCATACGAAAGAGATAGATAGAAATATCAAAGACATCCGAGGTAATGTTATTAACAACATTAACGAGTCTGAAGAAAACAGACAGAAATAAAATTGACTATTACCAACGCGTGCAACGCTATGCATGTGTAGATGAAGTCCGTACCCGCGGACGGCATCAGTTGGTTATGCTGATAAGAGCGTATGGTGGATGCCTTGGCACTAAGAGCCGATGAAAGACGTGATAAGCTGCGAAAAGCTTCGGGGAGGAGCAAATATCCATAGATCCGGAGATATCTGAATGGGGAAACCTAACTGAGAAAACCTCAGTTATCCTAACGCCAATCCATAACGTTAGGAAGGGAACCCGGTGAACTGAAACATCTAAGTAGCCGGAGGAAGAGAAAACAACATGTGATTTCCAAAGTAGCGGCGAGCGAAATGGAAAGAGCCCAAACCGGAGTGCGTGCACTCCGGGGTTCGGACCGCAGGATTGATTCAACGAGTCTAGCAGAATGGTTTTGGGAAAGCCAGCCAGAGAGGGTGAAAGCCCCGTAAGCGAAAGGCGAGTTGACAAGGCGGTATCCAGAGTAGGTCGAGACACGAGAAACCTTGACTGAAAGAGCGGGGACCACCCCGTAAGGCTAAATACTCCTTAGTGACCGATAGCGCATAGTACTGTGAAGGAAAGGTGAAAAGGACCCCGGGAGGGGAGTGAAAGAGAACCTGAAACCATATGTTTACAAGCTGTGGAACCGCTTTAAATGCGGAACTGCGTACTTTTTGTAGAACGGTCCGGCGAGTTACGTCGGCTGGCGAGGTTAAGCACTTAGAGGTGTGGAGCCGAAGGGAAACCAAGTCTGAAGAGGGCGAAACAGTCAGCCGGAGTAGACCCGAAACCGGGTGATCTATCCATGTCCAGGTTGAAGTTGCCGTAAAAGGCAATGGAGGACCGAACCCACATCCGTTGAAAAGGGTGGGGATGAGGTGTGGATAGGGGAGAAATTCCAATCGAACCCGGAGATAGCTGGTTCTCCTCGAAATAGCTTTAGGGCTAGCCTCATACGAGTCTTGCGGAGGTAGAGCACTGAATTCCTAAGGGGGCGTCAAAGCTTACCAAGGGATATCAAACTCCGAATGCCGTGTAGATGATGTATGGGAGTCAGACTATCCGAGATAAGTTGGGTAGTCGAAAGGGAAAGAGCCCAGACCTACAGCTAAGGTCCCAAAATGTGTGTTAAGTGGAAAAGGATGTGGGATTTCAAAGACAACTAGGATGTTGGCTTAGAAGCAGCCATACATTAAAAGAGTGCGTAATAGCTCACTAGTCGAGAGGTCCTGCGCCGAAAATGTCCGGGGCTAAAACACACTACCGAAGCTTAGGAACTGACGAATGTCAGTTGGTAGAGGAGCATTCTTAAAGAGAAGAAGCTGTACCGGAAGGAGCAGTGGATCATTAAGAAGAGAGAATGCCGGAATGAGTAGCGAGAGGAAGGTGAGAATCCTTCCGGCCGAATATCTAAGGTTTCCAGAGTAAAGCTGATCTGCTCTGGGTAAGTCGGGGCCTAAGGCGAGGTCGAAAGACGTAGTCGATGGATAACAGGTTGAGATTCCTGTACTATTTTATGACAGAACTGTGGGGACGCAGGGAGAGAGCGCGAGCCGGGAATGGAAAGCCCGGTGCAAGCGAAGTACCCGTACATCAGGCAAAACCGGTGTGCAAGGGGAAGGCGTGAAGCGGACCGAAGTAAGAGTAGGGAAGAGCGTGAGCTAACTGCCAAGAAAAGCCGCTATTGTTCATAAAATACCCGTACCGTAAACCGACACAGGTGGATGAGGAGAGAATCCTAAGGCCGACGGGAGAAGCATTGTTAAGGAACTCGGCAAAATGACTCCGTAACTTCGGGAGAAGGAGTGCCTGGGAGACCAGGCCGCAGAGAATTGGCCCAAGCAACTGTTTAGCAAAAACACAGGTCTATGCAAAACCGAAAGGTGAGGTATATGGGCTGACGCCTGCCCGGTGCTGGAAGGTTAAGGGGAGAGGTTAGCGCAAGCGAAGCTTTGAACTTAAGCCCCAGTAAACGGCGGCCGTAACTATAACGGTCCTAAGGTAGCGAAATTCCTTGTCGGGTAAGTTCCGACCCGCACGAAAGGCGTAATGATTTGGGCACTGTCTCAACAATGCACCCGGTGAAATTGAAATACCAGTGAAGATGCTGGTTACCTGCGCCAGGACGGAAAGACCCCATGGAGCTTTACTCCAGCTTGATACTGGGATTCGGTATTGCATGTACAGGATAGGTGGGAGGCTAGGAAGTGGCAACGCCAGTTGCCATGGAGCCGCTGTTGGGATACCACCCTTGCAGTATTGGGTTTCTAACCAGCAGCCGTGAACCGGCTGGGGGACAATGTCAGGTGGGGAGTTTGACTGGGGCGGTCGCCTCCGAAAGGGTATCGGAGGCGCTCAAAGGTTCCCTCAGAATGGTCGGAAACCATTCGAAGAGTGCAAAGGCAGAAGGGAGCTTGACTGCGACACCGACGGGTGGAGCAGGTACGAAAGTAGGACTTAGTGATCCGGTGGTATAAAGTGGGATTGCCATCGCTCAACGGATAAAAGCTACCCTGGGGATAACAGGCTTATCACTCCCAAGAGTTCACATCGACGGAGTGGTTTGGCACCTCGATGTCGGCTCATCGCATCCTGGGGCTGAAGTAGGTCCCAAGGGTTGGGCTGTTCGCCCATTAAAGCGGTACGCGAGCTGGGTTCAGAACGTCGTGAGACAGTTCGGTCCCTATCCGGCGTGGGCGTAGGATATTTGAGAGGAGCTGTCCTTAGTACGAGAGGACCGGGATGGACTGGCCGCTGGTGTATCTGTTGTTCAGCCAAGAGCATAGCAGAGTAGCCAAGCCGGGACGGGATAAACGCTGAAGGCATCTAAGCGTGAAGCCCCCCTCAAGATAAGATATCCCATAACGTAAAGTTAGTAAGACCCCTTGAAGACGACGAGGTAGATAGGACGGAGGTGGAAGTACAGTAATGTATGGAGCTGACCGTTACTAATAGGTCGAGGGCATAACCAAGCAAGGTGATAGGAGAATGGATGGAGAAAAGATCTTTTGTATGTAGTTTTCAGGGTATATCCTGAAGAATAGTTATATTCCTCCTTAGCTCAGTCGGTAGAGCACTCGGCTGTTAACCGAGTTGTCGTTGGTTCGAGTCCAACAGGGGGAGGTTATAGACCGTAAGCACATACTTGCGGTCTATAAAAATATAAGAGGTAATTTTAATATTTGGCTCCGTGGTCAAGCGGTTAAGACATCGCCCTTTCACGGCGGTAACACGGGTTCGATTCCCGTCGGAGTCATTGAATGTAGTTTGCCGATATGGTGCAATTCAATAAAATTGAATATGCCGATGTGGCTCAATTGGCAGAGCAGCTGATTTGTAATCAGCAGGTTATCGGTTCGAGTCCGATCATCGGCTTTGTTCCTATATGGGACATATTTAATGTGGACCTTTAGCTCAGCTGGTTAGAGCAATCGGCTCATAACCGATCGGTCCCGGGTTCGAGTCCCTGAAGGTCCACTATTTAAAAACAGAATATAAGCAAGGCCCAGTGGCTCAGTTGGTTAGAGCGCCGCCCTGTCACGGCGGAGGTCGAGAGTTCGAGTCTCTTCTGGGTCGTTGACATCAATTATAATTAGGTATATAATAATTTTTGATGTTGAGATGGAATCTTAGCTCAGCTGGGAGAGCATCTGCCTTACAAGCAGAGGGTCATAGGTTCGAGCCCTATAGGTTCCATATGCCGCAGTGGCGGAACTGGCAGACGCCCGGGACTTAAAATCCCGTGGGTAGTGATACCCGTACCGGTTCGATTCCGGTCTGCGGCATTGAAAAGCCTCTGATTTTCAGGGGTTTTATTTTTTTGTGTTGCATTTCGTGTTGCATAGTTGCTCAAAATGATTATTTATGATGTCGGACATTTCTTTAACTTTGCTTTCCATAGCATGTCTGTGTATATAGCCTTTAATACCCCGTCATTTTCCCAACCTGCCCGCTGTATTATGTAGGCATCCGGAACGCCAAGAGCGTGCTGGATACATTTGAGGCACTCTCCGAGGAAGAAAAGACAAGCAGGATGAAGGCAGCAGAAAAGAAATACAGAGCTGCCGGAGCAGACGCTGTTGTAAGAGATATACGAGGGATATTGGAATATATTTAGAAGTTGAGAAAAACACTGTATCAAAACCGCTGCATATAAGCATAACGGTGATACAGTGTTTTTAACAATGCGCCGGAAGAACACGCTTTATCAGCTGGAGAGCCTTCCATACAGCTTTGTCATATGCTGCAGCTGTGCTGCCAGTTCTTTTGTGAGCTGCTCATTTGTAAGCCGCCATGTCCAGTTGCCTCCTAGGGTAGAAGGCGTATTGATGCGGGCGTGTTCGTCAAGGCAGAGACAATCCTGGATCGGAATGACACATAAATTAGCTACACTACTCATCGCCATGGCGATAAAATCCCAGGACAGGCTGTCTGTATCCAGAAGTGGCTTGTGTAGGTATTCCGCCGCAAAATCTCGGCATTCTTTCGGCGCGTGGCGATACCAACTGCGGGTCGTATCATTGTCATGTGTCCCGGTATATACAACGCAGTTGGCAGGATATGTGTAGGGAAGATAATTAGATGACTCCCGGTCGTCAAAGGCAAATTGGATGACTTTCATACCGGGAAAACCGCTGTCTTTTAGTAAGTTTAACACACTGTCTGTAAGAAAACCTAGGTCTTCTGCAATAATAGGCAGCTGTCCCAATTTCTTTTCTATAGTACGGAAAAAATCTAGTCCTGGTCCAGGCATCCACTGTCCGTGTTCCGCTGTTTTATCACCGTAAGGAATCGCGTAATATTCATCAAAGCCACGAAAATGGTCGATCCTTACAATGTCATATAATTTTAAACTATGTGCGATACGACGTGTCCACCAGGCATAGTCCGTTTCCTTATGATACTGCCAGTTGTAAAGAGGATTGCCCCAGAGCTGTCCGGTGGCAGAAAAGGCATCCGGCGGACAGCCGGCAACATGGACTGGAGTATGATTTTCTGTGAACTGGAACAGATTTGGAGCCGCCCAGGTATCTGCACTGTCAAAGGCTACATAGATGGGGAGATCGCCAATGATCTGTACGGCATTTTTATTCGCATAGGCTTTCAGTTGTGTCCATTGTTTGTCGAAGGTAAACTGTAGGAAAGAATAGAAACCGATCTCGTCTGCATACAGTTCTTTGGCCTTCCTTAAAGCATCCGGCTGACGGGTGCGCAGAGGCGTTTCCCAGGAAGACCAGGGCATGCCGTCATGAGCGTCTTTGACTGCCATATAAAGGGCATAGTCAGACAACCACCAGGTGTTTTGTGAAATAAAGGTTTCATATGTCTTATCAGGGCAAAAACGCTGATAGGCTTTACGCAGGATTCCAAATCTTGCGTGATAGAGTTTTTCATAATCAATAGAAACAGAATCTCTCCCAAAATCGTAAGCTGCGCATTCTTGTTCTGTCAGAAGATGTTCTTCAATCAGAGTTTGTAAATCTATGAAATAAGGATTTCCAGCAAAAGTGGAAAAGGACTGGTAGGGCGAATCGCCATATCCGGTCGGCCCCAGGGGCAGGATCTGCCAGCGGGTCTGTCCCGCTTCCTTTAAAAAATCAATAAATGCATAGGCTTCTTTAGAAAAGCAGCCGATGCCATACTTAGACGGCAGAGAAAAAACAGGTAATAAAATGCCGCTTGCTCTCATAATGCTTCCTCCGGTGTTTAAATCGTTTTATTGTCAGGTGTGTAAGTCTTTACAGTCGCCATATATCGCGGTTGTATTCTGTTATAGTGCGGTCAGAAGAGAAGAAACCTGCATGGGCGATATTCACCAGCATCTTTTCTGCCCAGGCAGTCCTGTCTTCATATGCCCGCAGTGCTTCCTCCTTTTTCGCCTTGTAAGCTTGGAAATCCAGCAGTGTCATAAACCAGTCTTTCGTAAGCAGTTCATTTTGCAGGCGTGTCAGCTGTTCTTTGTTTCCAATGGAAAGCAGTTCTTTGCCCGTTATAAAATCTATGGCTGCTTGAATGTCCTTATCCTTTTCATAATACGCTTTTGCTGAATAGTCGGCGTTTTTATAATGGCGGATGACCACATCACTGGATGCGCCGAACAGGAAGATATTCTCATCACCTACTTGTTCATGTATTTCTACATTGGCGCCGTCTTCTGTGCCGAGAGTTATGGCTCCGTTCAGCATGAATTTCATATTGCCGGTACCGCTCGCTTCTTTGGAAGCAAGAGAGATCTGTTCCGAAATATCGCAGGCAGGGATCAATTTTTCTGCTTTTTCCACGGCATAATTTTCAACCATCACGATCTGCAGATAAGGAAGGACATCCGGATCCCGCCGGATGAGTTCCTGCAGACAGAGTATCAGATGGATGATGTCTTTGGCGATCGTATAAGCAGGAGCCGCCTTTGCGCCGAAGATAGCGGTAATCGGCGTGGAGGGCTTATTGCCGGCTTTGATCTGCAGATATTTATCGATCAGATACAGTGCGTTCATCTGTTGACGTTTGTATTCGTGTAAGCGCTTGATCTGGATATCAAAGACGGAATCCGGATCAAGCGTGATATCTTGCGTGCTTTTTAGATACTCACATAGTCGTCTTTTGTTTGTATATTTTATTTCCAAAAGTTGGCGCAGGATTTCCGGATCTGTCTTGAAACGGAGAAATTCTTCCAACTGAGCCGGTTCTTTATAAAAGCCGGTGCCAATGCAAGAGACAAGCAGCTGTGTCAGCAGGGGATTGCAGTGGAGCAGCCACCTGCGGAAAGTGATTCCATTCGTTTTGTTCTTGAACTTTTCCGGATAGATCTGATAGAAATTATGCAGTTCATTTTTCTTCAAGATCTCCGTGTGCAGGGCGGCAACGCCATTGACGCTGAAGCCATAGTGGATATCTATATGAGCCATGTGGACGGTATCGTTGCGGTCAATGATAGCGATGCTTTCATCGGTAAATTTCCTTCGTACTTTATCATCCAGGATCTCAATGATAGGAACCAGGGACGGGACAACTTTCTGCAGGTAAGAGAGCGGCCATTTTTCCAATGCTTCTGCCAAAATGGTATGGTTCGTATAGGCGCAGGTCTTGGAGACTACGGCGATTGCTTCATCCATTGTAAGGCCTTTTTTGGTCAGAAGCCGGATGAGTTCGGGGATCACCAGAGTCGGATGGGTGTCATTGATTTGGATGACTGCATAATCCGGAAGATCCAGGAGCGTACATCCTTTTGCCGTACATTCATCCAGTATCAACTGCGCGGCACAGCTGACCATGAAGTACTGCTGGTAAATTCTGAGAAGGCGTCCATTTTCATCACTGTCATCAGGATAGAGAAAGAGGGTGAGGTTTTTGGGGATATTTTCTTTGTCAAAGGTGATCCCGTCATGTACGATCTCTTCTGCCACGGTATCCACATCAAAAAGATGGAGCTTGTTAGTGCGGTTTTCATATCCGGTCACGGCAATGTCATACATTCTGGAATGCAGAGTAAAACCACCGAATTCTACAGGATAGGTGACGTCTGTCTTTTCCAGCCAGCTTTTTTTTTCAATCCAGGGATCAGGTGTCTCTTTTTGAAGAAAATTTTCAAAGGTCTGTTTGAAAAGTCCCAGATGATAGTTGAGACCAATGCCGTCTCCGTTAAGTCCCAGTGCGGCGATAGAATCCAGAAAGCATGCGGCGAGGCGGCCAAGTCCGCCGTTGCCAAGAGATGGCTCCGGCTCCAGTTCCTCGATTTCACTTAAATTCTTGCCATTGTGCGCAAGAAATGCTTTTACTTCCTCATAAATTCCAAGATTGATCAAGTTGTTGGACAGAAGTTTGCCAATGAGAAACTCGGCGGAAATATAATAGAGTTTCTTTTTGCTGTCAGCTGCTTTTTTGCCGGCAGCCGCTTCTTGCACAAGGGCAAGGAGCGCGTGATAGATTTCTTTATTGGAAGCCTCCGAAACGGATTTTCCAAGGTACCGGGGCAGTGTTTCCTGTATATGCATAGTAGATCTCCTTTCACAGTTCAGAACCACTCATGAGCAGAAAGAAAGCGTCAAGGTGGCGTATATCAGATTTATTTTAGCATACTATGCAGGAAAAATGTAGAGGAGGAGAGAAATCCCTCTGCTTGCGCCGGGGAGCGATTTAGTATATAATGAATCCACTTGTAATATATAAATTACAAAGACTTTAGTGTCATCTGACTTAATAAGGAACAGTGTGGAATTCACTGGCAGCTTACACCTGAGGTAAGGCGGACAAGATTTCAATCAGGCCATTGCGCGAAGTGAAGCGTGAGAAGGCGGAATCGAGGAAGATGCCAAGCCCTAAGACTTGCTAAAGTTATCTTGCAAATTTCCGGTAAGGGGAAGGAGGAAGGGGACGAGAAAAATGAAAATCGTATAACACACCTGTAAAAAAGACAGATATTCCCGTAAATGAAATCGAGAAAAGAGAGGAAATGACGATGAAGAGAAAAATTGTAAGCGCAGCATTATGCGCAGGCCTCCTCTGTGTCCTTGTTGCAGGATGTGGGAAAAATAAAGAGGCAGAAGGAGCAAAAGAGGCAAAGAAGACACAAAGCGATTATACACCTGTGACGGTTACTTTGAATTTGGAACGTTCCGGACTGGGGGAGAATGTGGAGTATACCTTTACAGAAATGCCGGATCATATCGTGGCATCCGGAGATCAGATGGCAGATTTTTTCTTTGATCTTGGCTTGGAAGAACAGATGGCCGGATACACGAAAGGTTCTTGCTGGAGTCTGGTTTCGGAATATCCGGCAAGAGAGGAGATCCCGCAGCTTGTAGAAGCCGGAAAAGGGATCACAACTTTATCGAAAGAAGAAATGATCGCAACAGGATGTGACTTTCTGGTGGGGTGGGATTCTGTGTTTTCAGATAAGAACTTCAGTCCGAAATTCTGTGAAGAAAATGGAATCGCTATGTATTTCCCTTATGTGTGTTCAGACAGCGCTACTTTCGAAGATTTATATAAAGATTATGAGACACTGGGAAAGATTTTCAAGGCAGAGGATACGGCGGAAGAAAAGGTACAGGAGATGAAAGATACGCTGCAGGATGTGGAAGACACCTTGGGCAGCGAGGTATATGAAGATCCCATTACTGTGTTTGCCTATGATTCAGGGGAAGAAGCTCCATTTACCGCATGCCAGGGGATGCCGGGGGATATTTTGAAACTGGCCGGCGGCATTTCGATTTTTGACGATATAGAGGCGGGATGGGCGACGCCATCCTGGGAAGAAGTCGTGGAGCGCGATCCGGATGTGATATTGATCTTGGATTATGAAGGCGGAGAGGAAGTAGAGAAAAAAGCAGAATTTTTGCGGACGAATGATGCAACGAAAGATCTGCGGGCAGTGAAAGAGGGCAGGATCATTTCCGCGTGCTGCTCTGATATGCAAGGCTCCGCCGGTTCTGCGAGACTTGTAGAAGACATTGCGAAGCAGTTATATCCGGAGAAATACGAATGAAGAAACAAAAAATGATCCGAAACAGGGGGCAGTATCTGGCATTTATGGCGTCAGTCTGCGCCCTTTTGCTGGTTGCCGCGTTTTTGTCCATATCCATAGGAGCCGTGGAAATGGATCCGGCAGACATTTTAGAGATCCTGATAAATAAAATAGCGGGAACAGAGTTGTTTATACCCACATGGGAAGAAAATCTGGAAACGATCATCTGGAATATCCGTTTTCCCAGAGTGCTTTTGTCCTGCATCGTAGGCGCGGGACTGTCCGTCTGCGGCGTGCTCATGCAGGCATTGACGAAAAATGCGTTAGCCGATCCGTATGTATTGGGGATTTCTTCCGGTGCCTCCGCCGGTGCGGTAGCGGCGATCGTTCTTGGCTGGTTTGCTTTTTTAGGCGGATATTCTACGATCGCAGGGGCAGTATTGGGAGCGGCGGCTTCTATCCTTTTGTCTTTGAACATGGCTGTTTATCGAGGCAGGATCACCTCCAGCCGGCTTGTGTTGGCGGGGATTGCGACAGCGGCTTTGTTCACTGCTGTCACAAATTTTATCATTTATGGATGCAACAGTGGCTCAGATAAGACAAAGACCGCACAGTACTGGATGGTTGGTTCTTTAAGCGGGGCAGATTGGGGAAAAGTAAAATATGTGGCGGTCGCGTTTGCTTTTATCATTGTTCTGATCTTGCTGTTTGTAAATGAATTGGATGTTCTGCTCCTGGGAGATGATGTGGCAGAAAGCCTGGGAGTCAATACAGGAAGGATCAAGCGCATCATCATATTGGCAGCGACAGCGCTGACCGGTGTCGTAGTCTCTGTAAGCGGAGTGATCGGTTTTATCGGTCTGGTGGTGCCGCATATTGTAAGATCAATAGTCGGTTCGAAACATAAGAGGCTGCTCCCGGCAGTGATCTTGACAGGCGGACTGTTTACAATGCTGGCGGATGTCATATCCAGGATCGTCATAGCCCCGGAAGAACTGCCGATCGGCATCATATCGGCCTTTATCGGAGCGCCGTTTTTCTTGTATCTGATCAAGAAAAATCGAGCAGGATAGGAGGGGAGAATATGCAGAAAGATATGGGGGCAGATATGCAGTTAAAGGTAACAGATCTGGACTATACGATAGAGGGGACGCAGGTGTTGGATGCCGTTTCCCTTTGTGTAGAGGAAGGCGGTTTTGTCGGACTGATTGGACCGAATGGATGCGGAAAAACTACATTGCTCAAGAATATATATAAAACCTATAAACCGACAAGAAATGCAGTGTTTATCAGCGGAAGAGATGTGATGACGCTGCCGCCTAAAGAGATGGCCCGGGAAGTATCAGTAGTGGCGCAGGAAAACACAGTGGAATTTGATGTAGAAGTGTTGGATATGGTGATGTATGGCAGATATGCGCACCGGAGATTTTTAGAAAGAGCAAAGAAAGAAGATATAGATCTTTGCAGGAGTGCTCTTTGGGACGTCGGAATGGATGGGTATGCGCACAGAATGTATTTAAGCCTTTCGGGCGGAGAGAAGCAAAGAGTATTGCTGGCAAGAGCGTTGGTACAGCAAAGCAGGCTGATCGTTCTGGATGAACCGACAAATCATCTGGACATCCGCTATCAGTATTTGATCATGCAGACATTAAAGAAACAAGATATTACAGTGCTGTCTTCGATCCATGATCTGAATATTGCTGCCATGTATTGTGACAAGATCATATTGATGGACAAGGGAAAGATCGTGGCGGCAGGGTCTCCGGAGGAGATCATCACAGAGAAATATATAGGGGAAGTATTTGGTGTACGGTCGCAGATAGGAGTCAATGAGATCACGGGAAAGATACAGATTTATTATCTGCCCGATGAATAGGAAAGGAGAAATGGGTACATGGGGACGGAAAAAGAGAAGTATACGCAGATAGACCGTGCACAGATAGAAAAGATCATGTGCAGGCAGAAACAGTTTTTTCAGACAGGGAAAACGCTGGATGTCCACTTTCGTGCAAAGAACCTGCAAAAACTTTACCAGGCCATTCAGATGGCAAGAAAAACAATCGAAAGAGCACTTTTTCTGGATCTGGGCAAACACAGGGCAGAAGCTTATGAAACGGAGATTGGTCTGGTCCTTTCCGACATACGGTATACGCTGAAACATCTGTCTTATTGGACCAGGGAAGAAAAAGTACACACGCCTGTACATTTATTTCCAGGAAAAAGCAGAGTGCGAAAAGAACCTTATGGACAGGTTTTGATCATGGGTCCTTATAATTATCCTTTTCAATTACTGATAGAACCACTTATCGGCGCTGTAGCCGCCGGTAACTGCGCTGTGCTCAAACCATCAGAACTGGCACCACATACTGCGGCAGCCGTAAAGGAAATGGTAGAAAAGACATTTGAGGAAAGGTACATCTGCTGTGTCTGCGGAGGGATAGAGGCGAATCAGGCATTGCTGGCACACAGGTTTGATTATCTGTTTTTTACGGGCAGCGTAAGAGTCGGGAAACTTGTTATGCAGGCAGCGGCAGAGCATTTGACACCTGTGACTTTGGAATTGGGAGGGAAGAGCCCCGTGATCGTCGAGAAAAGCGCGAATATAAAGCAGGCGGCATACAGGATTATGTGGGGAAAGCTTCTCAATGCCGGACAGACTTGTGTGGCGCCGGATTATGTGCTGGCAGATGAATCTGTCAAGGAAGAACTGTTAGAGGAACTTAAGGCGGCAGTTGTAAAATTATATGGGACAAATGTACAGAGCAATACAGAGTTTGGAAGGATTGTTAATGAAAATCATTTTGACAGGCTAAGCAGAATCTTAAAACAAGATGAGGCATATGAGGTCTTTTTCTGTGGAAGAGACAGACAAGAGCGGTATATAGGTCCGGTGATCCTGGATCTTCAGGATTTGGGGGAGAATGAACAGGCGGCATGTATGCAGGAGGAGTTGTTCGGTCCGATACTTCCGGTTTTGTCCTACAAGACGCTGAAAGAGGCAGTGCATTTTGTGCAGAAAAGAGAAACTCCTCTGGCGCTGTATATTTTTACAAGAAACAGCAAAGTGGCAGACTGGATCCTACAACACACAAGATCGGGTGGAGCGGCAGTAAACGATACAATCAGCCACCTGGTGGGGCCCGATCTACCATTCGGCGGAGTAGGCAATTCCGGCATAGGAAAGTATCATGGGAAATACAGCTTTTCTGCCTTTACCCACGAACGGAGCGTTTATCGGAAGCCGGCGGGAATACAGCTGTCTGTGGGATATCCGCCGTATAAAAAGTGGAAAGAAAGACTTGTGCGCAGTATTTTAAAATAAGAGTACGGTGGTCAGCTTCCCGGCTCGTAATCTATAAGATCAAGGAAGGAATGATGGATCAGGTAGTCATAGGCTTCCATGAATTCTTCCGGGTGCAGGCAAGTGCCATGCAGAATATGATACTTAAGTGAAGCAGTGATCCCGGCTGTATAGAATCTGGCTAGGGTGTCTTTTGTAAAAGGCTTCAGATGATCGGGGGATCTTAGCGGATATTTCTCCAACAGCTCTAGAAGTAAAGTATGGATATACTGAAACATAAGAATTTCAAAAGAGTTGGATCCCTCGATCAGATACAGACGTTTGTATAATTCAAAGTCCTTTAAAAGACAACTGCACAGAAGTTGAAAAATATTTTTTTCCATGTTGTTGTCAATGAGTACCTGGATTTTTTCTTTTATATTTTTTTCCAGGATATATTCGGGAATTTCATATTTGTCCTGAAAATATTTGTAAAAGGTAGGACGGATGACACCGGCACCGTCTGTGATCATACGGACAGTAATTTTTTCAAATGGGTATTTTAGAATCAGAGTCTTAAAAGAATTTGTCAGCAGGTCTTTTGTCATTTCTTTTTTCTTTTCCATGAGTAAGATCGATCTCCTTTGTAATCATTCGTAAATGTATTGGATAAGTATAGCATAAAATAGAACAAAAGTTTATCAGAAGTATACAAAAGGACTGAAATGTTCCAAAAAAGGAGCAAATGTGCAGGAATGTCTGTATAAAAGTACGGATATGGGAAGTTGCATATTACGAAAGAGATGCTAAGAGCCTATAATATAGGCAGCAGACAGAACGAAGAAATAGTTTGCTTATGTACAATATAAATGCAAGGGAAAGGATAAGAGTTATGAAAAATTTGAAGCATCAGACAGAACGTGCTGCGTTTTCAGCGGCAGCAGACGGTGTACTAAAATACATGAACAACGAAGAAAGCAGACAAAAGGCGCTTCTGAAACTAGTAGATCTGACGGAAAATTTTGCAGGGGATCGATTTAAAGCAGCATCCTACGAAAAAGCCCGTGAACTGATAGAGGATCCAGAAAGTAAATGGATGCAGTACTTAAACCGGCTCTTTGATGAGGTGAGTCCACATGTACTCAAGACAACTGCTTTGAATCTTGGATTTGAAGCTATGTTGTATGGAACGAAGGTGATGCATTTGTCTCGAGAAAAATATCAGTGCAATATCCCCTGGCTGATCTTAATGGATCCTACCAGTGCGTGTAATCTACGATGTACCGGATGCTGGGCGGCAGAGTACGGACATCTTTTGAATTTAAGTTTTGAAGAGATGGATACGATCATAACACAGGGAAAAGAATTGGGGATTTATCTGTATATGCTTACGGGGGGCGAACCGCTTGTACGCAAAAGAGATCTACTGCGCCTATGTGAGAAGCATAACGACTGTGAGTTTCATGCCTTTACAAATGGTACGCTGGTAGATGAAGCATTTTGTCAGGAAATGGAAAGAGTGGGAAATCTGACACTTTCTCTAAGCCTGGAAGGATATGCAGAGGTTAATGACGGAAGAAGAGGAAAGGGCGTATTTGACCGTGTGATGGAGGCAATGGATCTGCTGAGACAGCATGGACAGATCTTTGGCACGTCGATCTGCTATACACGAGCAAATATAGAGACAGTTACATCGGATGAATTTCTGGATATGATCATAGAAAAGGGGTGTCGGTATGCCTGGTATTTTCATTATATGCCGGTAGGAAATGCGGCGGCAGTAGACTTATTGCCGACAAAAGAACAGAGAGAGTACATGTATCACAGAGTGCGTGAGATCCGTGGCATGACAGGGGGGAAAGAGATATTCGCATTTGATTTTCAAAATGACGGAGAATATGTCGGAGGCTGTATTGCAGGCGGAAGGAATTATTGCCATATCAATGCAAACGGAGATGTGGAACCATGTGTATTTATTCATTATTCAAGCGCTAACATCAAGCAGGTGACTTTGCTGGAAGCTCTTAGACAGCCGCTATTTATGGCTTATAGAGAAGAACAGCCCTTTAACAAGAATCATCTTCGTCCGTGCCCTATGCTGGAGAATCCGGAAAACTTGTCGAGATGGTAAAAAGGACGAAAGCGAGGTCTACGGATCTGGAATCCCCTGAGACGGCAGAGCATTTATGTGGGAAATGCCAGGAGTATGCGAAAGCTTGGAAGGAAAAAGCAGAGGAACTTTGGGAAAAAGCATAAAATAAAAACCCCAAGCGGAAAAATATAAAATGCCCCTAAAGGGCAGAGTTCTTAAGGGGCTGTGAAAAAATGAGAAATCATTTTTTCACAGTCCTCTTTTTATACATAAGCACATTTTTTTCTAAAAATGCGTATAACTCCCCCTTACCCCCCATAAGTCTAATGATTGAATGGCTTATGCGGCGGCTGCAGACCTTATCTTTTTATTGTGAAATTTATAGAGATTCTGTCCAATAGAAACCAGAAATACTTCCAGCCGAACCGATTCTATTCCTCTTCGTACGATTCGCTTATACCATCGATCATTCTTCATAATACCGAATGTTCCTTCCGCCTGTATCGAACGGTTCATCCTGAGCAGTGCTCCCTGGATGCTTTCCAGATTTTCTATCACTTCACGGTGCATGGCTGTGAGTTCTCGATTGACCCGCACCGTACGGTTCTTATCTGTCTTTTTACACTTCTCTGCATACGGACATCCGCTACAGTCTTCGCATTGATACACTTCTTCCTGTCTGCCGTATGCATTCCCTTTTACATTTTGGCGATACTGCAAGTGAAAGGCTTTTCCATTCGGGCACCGCATCATTCCATCTTCGCCAATCGGAAAGTTGGCTGCTCTGAATGGGTCTTCCTGATATTTCTTATCCGTTGTTTCCTTCTTGAACATTGGAAACTTCATATACTTTTCCATTTCATTCTGCTCACAAAAAATGTAATTGTTGTAGGAACCGTAGCCGGCATCTGCAACAGGATATTTCGGATAGAATCCATAAATATCTTTGAACTTGTCCATCAGCGGCACAAAGCAGTCCATGTCGCTGCGGTATTGATTCACCTCTACTACTGCTATATATTCATCTGCAACACCGATCTGGACATTATAGGCAGGAAGCAGCTGATCATTTCCCATATAATCTGTCTTGATACGCATAAATGTTGCGGAATGGTCCGTCTTGGAATAGCTGTTCCGCCCTTCTCCGCATATATGGATTTTCTCCACATATTCTTCCAATTTTTCCGCATATTCCATCAGCTTCTCATAGTGACGCTGCTGCATCGATTTATGATGGCCACGGCCATGTACAAATG
Organism: Mediterraneibacter massiliensis; assembly: GCF_001487105.1. Lineage (GTDB taxonomy): Bacteria > Bacillota > Clostridia > Lachnospirales > Lachnospiraceae > Mediterraneibacter > Mediterraneibacter massiliensis. The sequence goes on from NZ_LN913000.1 coordinate 330,618, forward strand.
TGGTTTCGTCTATCTGCCACATCTGAGCATATTTGCCGACGGCCTCCTTTAGGTATTCCGGTGCATACTCCGTATTGATACAGAGCCTTGTCCCAGTATAAGCAATCTCTTCATTGATCTCCTGCAGAAGTTTCGTAATCCTATCAAACAAGCGGTATCTGGACTTCTCGGTTGCCTTTTTCCATACCCAGGAATATTTGTTTGCATTTGCTTCAAATTTGGAACCGTCGATATACAGATGCTGCAGATCCACATGTTCTGTTTCAAAGATCTTCCGGTTGATATCGTTAAATATCTCTTCGATAGAATCTCCGAGCACTTCGTTGATAAAGTAGCCGAATGTCCTATAAGACGGGGTTTCATGATCCATAAGGTACATGAAGCGAAGATTCACCTTGCAACTGTCTTCCAGTTCCCGTAGTGAGATATACCCGTTTGCCATAAATCCGAATAAGACTGTTTTCAGCATGCTGACCGGGTTGTATCTGAGTCTTCCCGTATAGTGTTTCGGGATTCCTTTCAGATATTTCTCCAAATCCATTTCCTCCATAAAACGGTCAAATGTCAGCACTGGATCACAGATATCCAGATAATCCGAAATAAGTATTGGCAAAACTGCCTGTTTTGCGTTAGAATTAGACTTGTTAATAATTATCATCACAAGTTAATTTTAACACAAAAGAAGGACCTTGGGCTTATTTTTGACCCATGGTCCTTCTTTGTTTTTAGGCTATGCTTTTTTCACAGCCCCTGTTTTTGTATCTAGTTGGATATCTTGTTTCTGTAAGCTATAGTACTATAGGATAGTACGTATATTTAAGCTGACCGCGAATGCCGTAAATTCGAAAAAATGGGTTGACAAACATAAATTACTAGTGTACTATCTAACTATATCACTAGAACATCTGGACGAAGAGTATATGCGCAGTACGAAGAGAAAAGATGTGATAGTACAAAGGAGGGACATATGGATTATAATACAGAAATGCCGATCTATTTGCAGGTGATACATGATTTGAAAAAAAAGATGGTCCAGGGTCAGTTAAAACCGGGAGATAAGATGCCTTCTAACCGGGAACTTGCTGTGATCTATAAGATCAATCAGAACACAGCGGCGAGGATCTACAGGGAAATGGAGACAGCAGGCTATTGTTTTACAAGGAGAGGGATAGGAACATTTGTCGTGGAGGAAGAGAAAATGTTTGGGATGATCAAGAAAGAAATGGCGGAGGAACTTTTGAAGAATTTTATGAGAGAAATGCAGGATCTAGGGTATCAGAAGGATGATATCATATTTCAGATCGCGGATTATAAGGAGGAAGAACAATGATTTTACAGTGTACAGGATTAAATAAATCCTTTGCAAATAAGAAAGCGGTGAGTGATTTTAATATAAAGCTTTCAGAAGGAAAAATATATGGCCTGCTTGGAGAAAACGGGAGCGGAAAGACGACCTGGATGAAAATGGTAGCAGGGCTTACAAAGCCTACATCAGGGGAAATCTGCTATAAGGGTGCTCCCTGGACATATAAATATAAAAATGAGATTGCTTATATGTCTACAGAACCATTTTTCTATGATTATATGACGGTAAAGGATGTGGGAAGATATTATGCAGATTTCTTTATGGATTTTGATACAGAGAAGTTCCGGCAGATGATAGGAAAAGTAGGTCTGGAAGAATCTATGAAGGTAAAAGCACTGTCCACAGGGATGACAGCAAAATTAAAGGTCGTAGTGACGCTTTCCAGAAAGGCTTCTTTGTACTTATTGGATGAACCACTCAATGGAATCGACTTTAAGGCAAGAGAAGAGATCGTGTCTATGATCTTGGATGAAGCAGACAGCAAGAATTGTTTCGTGATCTCGACACATCTGATCAACGAGATAGAAAGTTTTATCGACGAGGCGATTTTTGTGAAAAATGGACAGCTGCTCTTGCAGACGGAGACAGAAAAAGAACGTATGCAAAATGGCAGATCGATCGCGGATATTTATATGGAGATTATGTAAGGGGGAGAGAACGATGGGAAAAATTATAAAATATGAATGGAGAAAACAGCGTACGGCCCGGCTCATCATACTGTTTGGACTGGCGGTATGTTTACTTACCTTTTTGGCAGGGCTGATTTTTAACAGAGATACCACGATGGTTGTAAGCATTGGAATTTTGTTTCTGGGGGCATTTCTGGTGATTTTTTATACAGGCATTGAAAGTTTGCTCGTATTTAACAGAGATCTTAGGACAAAACAGAGTCATATGCTCTGGATGATCCCAAAGTCAGTGTGGGAGATACTGGGTGGTAAATTTATTTCGGCAATCTTACAGATGCTATTTGTATTTGCGGCATTTATAGCCGCAGGCTGTATCTGTTTTACCGCAGGCATGGTAAAGATCGGCGGTCTGCAGATGGTGCTGGATGCCGTGAAGCGTTTTGTGGATGCGGTCTTTTCTGTAGGAGTCGACTGGAAATGGTTCTTTATGATGATAGTTCTGTTGTTTATCGCATGGACGGAAATTATTATGGTCGGATTTCTTGCGATCATCATATCCAGGACACTTTTCTTGAATTCCCGTTTTGCAGGTTTATTTTCAGTGCTCCTGTTTTTCCTGTTCAACTGGATCGTAGAAAAGGGGTATTCGCTTATAAGTGATATGCTCCATGTGTCAGCATTTGAGATCCAGGCATGGGATTATCTGTATTACGTCATCGTATGTATTGTCCTCTTCTTACTGTCTGGGCTTCTTGCAGACAAAAAACTGAGCGTATAGGCAAGCAGAGGAGTGAAGTTTTTAAAAATCAGGAAATAAAGCTGCCATATCTTTTGGCAGCGGTGCGGTAAAGCACATGTTTTTCCCTGTGATGGGATGGGGAAAGGAGAGACGCCAGGAATGAAGTGCCTGGCGTTTTATATATTCCATATCAGGGTTGTACAAGTAATCTCCGATCAGTGGAAAGCCGAGGTACTTCATATGTACACGTATCTGGTGTGTGCGGCCTGTCTCAAGCTTCAGCCATACGAGGCTGTGGGTATTGTCCTCCCTTAGCTGTGTCGCTGCCAAAGTTTTGTAATGCGTAACAGCATGTTCTCCATGTTCAAAGTCCACGGTACGTTCCACCAGGGATGTCCCTTTTCTGGCGATGGGTGCGCATATGCTTCCCTGAGAAGGCTCTACCTTTCCTTTTACGACGGCAAGATATTCTCTTATTATTGTATGGTGCCTCGTCATAGAAGAAAGAAGATTAGAACTAAGCATATGCTTTGCGATCACTGTTATGCCGGACGTGTCTCGGTCCAGACGGTTTGTACAGCGAAAGATAAAGGGTTTATGCTGCTCTTGATAATACCAGGCGAGAGCGTTGGCAAGAGAGTTTGTGTAGTTGTTTAAAGAAGGATGTACAGGCATTCCTGCCGGTTTATTGACGACTACGATATCTTCATCTTCATAAAGAATAGTAAGAGGGAGACACACGGGCGGAATTTTATCCGAAGAAGTGGTTTCCTGTATTCTCACGACCAGTGTATCACCTGTATACACACGCTGGTTTAAGCGGCTCCAGTGTCCGTTTACCAGTATACTTTCCGGCATCTTCTTTAAATCTGTCAGATTTTGTCGAGAATATCCCTGTCTTCTCAAAAATTGTTCGATATGAAGAGCATTTTCATTTTCTTTTATTGGATAAATCAATGTACGGTTCATGGGACAATCATAAGGCTGGAAGCAGGGGATGTCAAGGGAAAATGCTTTTTTGATTTTGAGTTTCTTTTGCGATTTTCTTGTAAAAACAAGGTTTTTTCGTGTATAATGAGGAAAGCCGCGGCAAGCTGATTTGCACGGCATAAGAGAAAATGTGAGGTACAAGAAAAATGGACATTAACCAAAAACTGACAGAAGAATTAGCAGTCCGGCGCGAACAGATAGACGCGGCGGTCAAATTGATAGATGAAGGAAACACGATCCCGTTTATCTCCAGATACCGTAAGGAAGCGACGGGTTCCCTAAATGACGAGCAGCTTCGTAAATTGTATGAAAGGCTTGTCTATCTTAGAAATCTGGAAGAAAAGAAAGAACAGGTATTGTCTAGTATAGAGGAACAAGGAAAGCTGACAGAAGATCTAAAAAGTCAGATCCTCGCGGCGGAGACGCTGGTCGTCGTAGAAGATCTGTATCGCCCGTACCGCCCAAAGAGAAGGACAAGAGCGACGATCGCGAAAGAGAAAGGTCTGGAACCGCTTGCAGCAGTTATTACTTTGCAAAAAACGAAAGAGTCTGTGGAAGATGTGGCGAAAGCGTATATTTCGGAGGAAAAAGGCGTCGCAGACACGAAAGAAGCAATCAACGGGGCAAAAGATATTATTGCGGAAGCGATTTCAGATGATGCCGATCATCGAAGCTGGATCCGGCGGATCACGATGAAAAAGGGAAAACTGCTCTCCACGGCGAAGAATGCAGAAATAGAATCCGTATATGAGATGTATTATAACTTTGAGGAATCTGTCATGAAATTGGCGGGTCACAGGATCTTAGCGGTAAACCGTGGAGAAAAGGAGAAGATCTTAACGGTGAAGATCGAGGCGCCGGAAGAAGAAATATTGCGCTTCCTGGAAAAACAGGTTATCCATACAGAGAATCCATATACAATGCCTTTGTTAAAAGAAGCAGTGGAGGACAGCTATAAGCGTCTGATCGCGCCGGCGATCGAAAGAGAGATCCGCAATGAATTGACAGAAAAAGCAGAGGATGGGGCGATCGAAGTATTTGGAAAGAATCTCCATCAGCTTTTGATGCAGCCGCCTATTGCCGGACAAGTTGTGCTTGGCTGGGATCCGGCATTTCGTACCGGTTGTAAACTGGCGGTGGTAGACGCTACAGGAAAGGTGCTGGGGACGACGGTGATTTATCCGACGGCTCCGACGACACCACAGAAGATCAAGGCGTCTAAGGAGCTGCTCAAAAAGATCATCCCTAAATATCATATTACATTGATCTCCCTGGGAAATGGAACGGCTTCCCGGGAATCAGAACAGTTTATCACAGAACTTTTGAAGGAAATTCCGGAGAAAGTACAGTATGTGATTGTAAATGAGGCGGGAGCGTCGGTATATTCTGCAAGTAAACTGGCAAGCGAGGAGTTCCCTAAATTTGACGTAGGACAAAGAAGCGCTGCCTCGATTGCAAGGAGACTGCAGGATCCGCTGGCGGAATTAGTAAAGATCGATCCGAAATCTATTGGGGTAGGTCAGTATCAGCATGATATGAACCAGAAAAAACTGGGGGAATCTTTGACAGGAGTTGTAGAGGATTGTGTAAATAAAGTAGGCGTGGATCTAAATACGGCTTCTGCTCCGTTATTATCTTATATATCTGGGATCACTGGTACGATCGCGAAAAATATCGTGGCGTACAGAGAAGAAAACGGAAAATTCGAGAGTCGTAAGGAATTGCTGAAGGTAGCAAAATTAGGACCAAAGGCATTTGAGCAGTGCGCAGGCTTTATGCGCATCCAGGGAGGAAAAAATCCGTTGGACGCGACAGGTGTGCATCCCGAATCTTACGGGGCAGCGGAAAAACTCCTAAAAAAGCAAGGTTTCAAACCGGAAGATATCACAGGCGGAAATTTAACCGGGCTGTCGCTTACGATCAGGGATTATGCGCGCCTTGCCGAAGAATTAGGAATCGGAGAGATCACGCTGAGAGATATTGTAAAAGAATTGGAAAAACCTGCCCGTGATCCGCGTGAAGAGATGCCGAAACCGATCCTGCGTACGGATGTGCTGGAGATGGAAGACTTAAAAGAAGGAATGGTATTAAAAGGCACTGTCCGTAATGTCATTGATTTCGGCGCGTTTGTAGATATAGGTGTACACCAGGATGGGCTGGTACATATTTCGCAGATCACAGACCGATATATAAAACATCCGTTGGAAGCTGTCAGTGTGGGAGACATTGTAGACGTAAAAGTGATGAGTGTAGATTTGAAGAAAAAGAGAATCCAGCTTACTATGCGAGGAATATAGGAAAAGACAGAAAAATAGTTCCTCTGTTTTAGAGGAACTGAAGTGCAGACTTAAGTTTCCGTCCGATGAAAACGGCAGCAGCGATTTTGAGGGCATCTCCGATCAAATAGGGAACAACGCCGATCATAAGAGCTGCTGTAAAATTCACATGTAATTGCACGGCAAGCCATACAGTTCCGAACAGATAGCAGACAGCGGTGCCTGCAAGTAGTCCGCCTATTTGCAAAGAGAGTGTATCCGAAAAATGTTCAACAAAAAAGCCGCCGATGACTACGAGAAAAAGATAACCGACCAGATAGCCGCCGGTGGGTCCGGCAATCTTTCCAATCCCGCTTCCAAAAGAAGAAAAGACAGGAATGCCTGCGATTCCGATCAGGATATAGAGGATACAGCTTATGGCGCTGTTTTTCATTCCAAGCACATAGCAGGACAGATAGAGTCCAAAGGTGGCGAGAGATAGAGGAACCGGACTAAATGGCAGAGGGATGGTAAAAGGGCTGATAATGCAGAGGACGGCTGTCATCAGTGCGATACGAGTAAGACTGTGGGTAGTGGTGCGTGTTGTTTCCATAATAATAGACTCCTTTTGTGTATTCCATATTCCTATATTTGCAGCATACATAAAGTATAAAAGAAAAATGATATAATGTCAACCTTATAATAAAAATAGTTAACAATTGCGTCAAGCAGAAAAGATTTACAAAAATTTTATATGGGTTAAAAATGAGCTGTGTTATACTAAAAACCATATATAAATAGGATAATAGAGATATGGAGAAAAGATATGTTTGGTTATGTGACCATATGTGAACCAGAATTAAAAGTTAAAGATTTGCGCAAATATAAAGCATATTACTGCGGACTTTGCCATATCCTGAAAGAAAAATACGGTATATCCGGACAGATGACACTGACGTACGATATGACATTTGCGATCATTTTGCTGACGTCTCTATATGAGAGCCAGACTTGTACAGAAGTGCATAGATGTAAAGTGCATCCGATAAAAAAACAGCAGATGCTGCAAAACGAGATTACGGAATATGCGGCAGATATGAATGTTTTGCTTGCATGGTATCATCTAGAAGATGACTGGCGGGATGAAAAGAAAGTAAGCGCATTTCTGGCAAAGGGGGCGCTGAAGCGTAAGGCGAAACGGATCATTGCAAAGTATCCGCGTCAGAGCCAGGCAATCGAAACCTCCCTGAAAGAACTTGCCGCCTGCGAAAAAGAAAATAGTACAGATCTTGACCGGACGGCGGGATGCTTTGGGCGTTTGATGGAGGAATTGTTTGTCTGGCAGGAAGATATGTGGGAAAAGAGTTTGCGCCGAATGGGATTTTTCCTGGGAAAGTTTATATACATCATGGATGCGTATGAGGATCTGGAAGAGGATCTGAAAAAGGGCTGCTATAATCCGCTTAAGAAACTTTGCACGCAGGAAGGGTATGAAGAAAAATGCAGGGAGATCCTCTGTATGATGATCGCAGAGTGCAGTGTGGAATTTGAAAAGCTGCCATGTATCGTAGATGTGGACATTTTGAGAAATATATTGTATGATGGAGTCTGGAATCGCTATCATAAGATACAGTTGAAGAAAAGAGAAGGAAAGGAAAAGAAAAATGACGAAAAATCCATATGATGTACTGGGCGTGTCACCCAATGCATCGGATGATGAGATAAAAAGGGCATACCGTGATCTGACGAGAAAATACCATCCGGATGCAAATGTAAATAATCCGCTGGCAGATCTGGCGGAGGAGAAATTCAAAGAAGTACAGGAAGCGTATGATACGATCATGAAAGAACGCTCCACCGGAAGCACAGGGGGATATTCCTACGGCTACGGCGGCGGATATAATCAGGCGCAGCAAGATCCGCAGATGCAGGCAGCCATAAATTATGTGAACAGCCGTCATTACCGGGAAGCTTTGAATGTGCTTGATCAGATCCAGAACCGTTCGGCAATGTGGTATTATGTCAGCGGATGTGCCAACGCAGGGATTGGGAATAATCTTGTGGCAAGAGAGCATGCGGCACAGGCCGTCAACATGGAACCGAATAATCTGCAGTACCGTCAGTTCCTAAATCAACTCGATTTTAGCAGCCGCAGATACCAAAGCAATCCATATGGCGGCGGATATGGAACAGGAGGATCTTCCTGCGGCACAGGAAATATGTGCTGTGACCTGTGGTGTGCAGACAGTTTGTGTGAATGTATGGGAGGAGATCTTTGTTCATGCATGTAAAAGCAAAATCTATGGCATTCGGCGGCCTGCTGCTTGCAGTGTCGGTCGTATGCATGTCTCTTGGCAGTGTGATTGAGACAAATACATTGTTCCTTTTAGCGGCAGCCTCTTATTTTGTAGGTATTGTGATCCGCGAATATGGCTTGAAGATAGGGGCCGCCTTTTATCTGGCAGATGTTTTGCTGGGAGTTTTGGTCGCGCCAAATAAAATTTATGTGCTTTCATTTGCGGCTATGGGGTTTTATATTTTGGCAGTGGAATGTATCTGGCATGTGCTGGAAAAGCATCCTAACATAGAGAAACGCCATATTTTATTCTGGGTGATGAAATATGTGATCTTTAATGTTATGTATATCCCTATGGTACTGGTTTTTCAGGAACTGTTGTTTTCAAAAGCCATTCCGGGTTCTATGCTCCTCATCGTTATTGCGGCAGGCCAGGCCGGTCTATGGGTCTATGACAGGGCATATGAGTATGTACAGGGACATATATGGAATAAAATGCGCGGCAGACTGCTGCGGTAGAGAGTCCGTAAAGGGCTCTTTTTGTTTGGTTTTTCTGTTGGTCTGTATACAAAAAATGTGTGTGATGATATGAAAATTCTTGAAAAATCCAAAAGGTACTCGTATAATAAAAACCGAATTGTATAAGAAAGGAGAAATGTTCGTTATGAGTATAAGAATTGGGATTTTAGGATATGGAAATCTGGGGCGCGGCGTAGAATGTGCGATCAAGCAGAATCCGGATATGGAACTGGCTGCTGTATTTACCCGCAGAAATCCAGAGGATGTAAAGATTTTAACAGAAAGCGCGGCAGTATGTGCTTTAGCAGAGGCGGAAAACTGGAAAGATAAAATAGATGTTATGATTTTGTGCGGAGGCAGCGCTACAGATCTGCCGGAGCAGACGCCGGTCTATGCAAAATTATTTAATGTGGTGGACAGCTTTGATACACATGCACGTATCCCGGAGCATTTTGCAAATGTAGATGCGGCTGCAAAAGAAGGAGGAAAAGTAGGACTCATCTCTGTAGGCTGGGATCCGGGGATGTTCTCCCTGAACAGAATGTACGCAAACGCGATCCTGCCGCAGGGGAACGATTATACATTCTGGGGCAAAGGAGTCAGCCAGGGACATTCTGACGCGATCCGTCGTGTGGAAGGCGTAAAAGACGCAAAACAGTATACAGTTCCTGTTGAGGAAGCTTTAAAGGCAGTTAGAGATGGAGAGAATCCAGAATTGACAACACGCCAGAAACATACAAGAGAGTGCTATGTAGTATTGGAAGAAGGCGCGGATGCGAAGAAAGTGGAAGAAGAGATCAAAAATATGCCGAACTATTTCGCCGATTATGATACAACAGTGCACTTTATCAGTGAAGAAGAGTTAAAGAAAGAGCATAGTGGAATTCCCCATGGCGGATTTGTGCTCCGCAGTGGAAAGACAGGCTGGAATGAAGAAAATGCTCATCTGATCGAGTATAGTTTGAAATTGGATTCCAATCCAGAGTTTACTTCCTCCGTGATCGTTGCATATGCAAGAGCAGCGTACAGACTGGCAAAAGAAGGACAGACAGGCTGCAAGACAGTATTTGATGTCGCGCCGGCGTATTTAAGTATAAAGAGTGGAGAAGAACTAAGAGCACATATGCTGTAAATAGGAAGTTAATCGACAAAGCAGCGCAAATGTGTCTTATATATTTTCTTCCCGATCTTTTCACTGGATTTGATTGTCTGGCTTTGTTTCTGATATAAGAAAACAAAATAAGCCTGCCGGCGCGGCAGATAAGCATTTCCTGCTGCGCCGGCAGGCTTATGTATCTTTATAAAAGGAAAGAGCCACATATTGCTGTGACTCAAAGGGGGAAAAAGTTTATGAAAAAGTGTTCTATCTTTAGAACAATTATAGTATATAAAATAATTGTGTAAAAAGTGTGATGGACTTTTGAATGGATTATGAACAAATCTATAAAAAAATATGAAGAGTTCCCGCTAAGTTAGTAATTGCAAATGCAATTGCAGTATATTATAATACTTTTATAAAAAGGGGTGCTCGCGTTTAAAGCGGGCTGAGAGTAAGCTGAGATGCTTTAACCCATAACCTGATTTGGATAATGCCAACGTAGGGATATACGATCATGGACAGAGGATTAAGATGACCGGACTGCCGCAAAGTATATGTATACGTTGCGGCAGTTTTTTTGCTGCAATAGTATTGTCTGATGAAGGAGCAAGAAAAGAAAGGTGGAAGAATATGATGAGAAACTTCTCGACACAGATGGAGGCAGCAAGAAAGGGAATCATAACAGAAGAATTAAAAAAAGTAGCGCAAAAGGAAAGGATGACGACAGACGAGTTATTGCCGCTCGTAGCAGAAGGAAAAGTGGTGATATGCGCAAATAAAAATCATACTTGCATAGACCCGGAGGGAGTCGGTTCTATGCTCCGTACAAAAATAAATGTAAATTTAGGAGTTTCGCGAGACTGTAAAGACTATGATATAGAGATGAAAAAAGTGATGGAAGCTGTTAATATGGGAGCACATTCTATCATGGATCTTTCTTCCCACGGGGATACGATCCCTTTCCGGAGAAAGCTGACGGCAGAGTGTCCGGCAATGATCGGGACTGTGCCGGTATATGATTCAGTGATCCACTATCAGAGAGATCTAGATACATTATCGGCAAAAGATTTTATTGATGTGATCAGGCTTCATGCAGAGGACGGCGTGGATTTTGTGACACTGCACTGTGGAATAACAAGAAAGACGATTGAGCAGATACGAAATCACAAAAGAAAGATGAATATTGTATCCAGAGGGGGATCGCTTGTTTTTGCATGGATGTGCATGACCGGGGAGGAAAATCCTTTTTATGAATATTATGATGAAATTCTGGATATTTGCCGGGAATATGATGTCACGATTTCTTTGGGAGACGCATGTCGTCCCGGCTGCCTTGCGGATGCGACAGATGTATGCCAGATGGAAGAACTGATCCGGCTGGGTGAACTGACAAAACGTGCCTGGGCGAAGGATGTGCAGGTGATGGTAGAAGGACCGGGACATATGCCGCTGGATCAGATCGCGGCCAATATGAAAGTACAGCAGTCTGTATGCCAAGGCGCACCTTTTTATGTGTTAGGGCCATTGGTGACAGATATTGCGCCAGGATATGACCATATTACCGCGGCGATCGGAGGCGCAGTTGCCGCAGCGGCAGGAGCTGCCTTTTTGTGCTATGTAACGCCGGCGGAACATTTGGCTTTACCAAATGTAGAGGATGTAAAGCAGGGGATCATTGCCTCTAAGATCGCCGCGCATGCCGCAGATATAGCAAAAGGAGTAAGAGGAGCCAGAGAAATGGATGACCGGATGGCAGACGCAAGAAAAGCGCTGGATTGGGAAGCGCAGTGGGCATGTGCCTTTGACCCCGAGACAGCAAAGGCTATACGGGATGACAGAAGCCCCGAACATGATGATACTTGTTCCATGTGCGGAAAGTTCTGTGCAGTTCGCAGTATGAACAAAGCCTTGGCAGGAGAGCATATTGATATTCTATAGATAACAAAGATTTATAGCCGAAGCAGCCACCCATTAGGCGGGTGGCTGTGTCTATCAAGCTTCTTCTCATGCTTTATCAGCAATTTTCTTGACTGCTTGAAGTTTTGCCCATTGTTCTTCAGCGGTCAGTTTCACAAATGCAATGGATCATTTCCAATAAAGATATTTTGCAATTGGTTTATAGCCTCTGGAAAAAGCCCAAAAATCTTGATTTATAGATACAAAAAGAGTATACTAAATACATAAATAAGAAAATTCTTCGGGGTCGGGTGTAAGTCCCAACCGGCGGTAAAGTCCGCGACCTGCCTTATGTAGGCAGCTGAATCGGTGACATGGTGAGAAGCTGTGAATTCCGATACCGACAGTAAAGTCTGGATGAGAGAAGAAATTGTGTCATAGAAATAGCGACGGGACCTCGAACAATGATTCGAGGCTTTTTTTATTAAGATATGCCTGCATAAAAGCTCCGGACAGATGTTTGAGAATATGTGACTGAGAAAATGACAGAATTGCCAGGAAGATGTTTTCTTTTCTATCGGATCAAACAATCCGAAAACATAAAAAGAAAAGGAGAGAAATGAAATGAGTTCAGAGACAAATGTAGCGGAAAAACAAATGCACAAAACAGGTGTGAAGATGGTGGTTCAAGTAGGGATGTTGGCAGCCTTGGCATTGATTTTGATGTTTTTCGAGATTCCTCTTCCCTTTGCGCCGGCTTTTTATGAAATAGACTTCAGTGAGGTCCCGGTCTTGATCGGGTGTTTTACAATGGGGCCTATGGCGGGGGCAGCAGTCGAACTCGTAAAAATCTTACTTGCTTTAGTATTGAAAGGAACGACTACGGCAGGAGTTGGTGAACTGGCCAATTTTATCATCGGGTGTTCTTTCTGTGTGCCGGCAGGACTGATCTATAAGAAAAACCGCACCCGAAAAAGTGCATTGATCGGAATGGGAACAGGGACTATTTTGATGACTGTGATCGGATGCGTGATTAATGCGTTTGTGCTTCTTCCAGTATATTCAGCGGCCTTCGGGATGCCTTTGGAAGCGCTGGTGGATATGGGAACAGCGGTCAACAGCCATATTACTAATCTTACGACTTTTGTCATGCTGGCTGTGGCGCCGTTTAATTTATTGAAGGGCATATTGGTGTCTGTGATCGTATTTTTGATCTATAAAAAAATCAGTCCTATATTTAAGATGCATTAAAATAGATTTTTAGCAGGCAGAACTAAATACATAGGCAACCGGATCCGGGATCTTGCAGGAAGTTGAGAGATCTAAGGCGGAAACATGTAAAATTTAAGTAAATAAAATAGAGAAAGCGTTAAATGAGTCGAACTGTGTAGAAATAAAAAAGTTGACAGAATAGATTTTTTATATTAGAATAACGTCTGTAACATTTTTGTAATATCTGTAATATATATGAAAAGATATTGCAATAAATCGGAGGTAGGAGTATGAAACAATATAAAAAATTTATTGCTATGCTGTCGGCTGTCACTATATGCACAGCGGCGGTCCCGGGGGTTGACAGTATAGCGGCGCAGCCAGAAGAGGCTGCTGTATCTGCTATGATCTTAAACCAGAGGAACGGGGAGTGGACTCTGGAGAGGATTTTAAAAGAAATACCGAGTGCCGCTATAAAAGATGCAAAGGGAATGGCGGAAAAAGCGAAAACATCTTATACCATAAAGAAAAAAGAGGAAGAAAAAAAGGAGCAGGAAGAAGCACAGAAGAAAGCGGAGGAAGAACGGCTTGCCCAGGAGGCGGCGCAGGCAGCGGAAGAGGCCAGACAACAGGAGGCGGCGCAGGCAGCGATACAGGCACAGGAAGCGGAGGATTCTGCGTCCTGGAGTCAGGAGGGTGTACAGGTATCCTGGGATGAGCAGAGCCTTCTGGCAGCATTGATATACTGTGAGGCAGGCAATCAGCCCTATGAGGGGCAAGTGGCTGTAGGCGCAGTCGTCATGAACCGTGTGAGAAGCGGAGCGTATCCCAATACAATAGCAGAAGTCATTTATCAGCCTGGACAGTTTGGACCGGCTATGACAGGATGGTTGGATTCGGTGCTTTCAAGCGGAGGATATACAGATACCGCCATGCAGGCGGCAGCAGATGCACTGGCAGGCAGCAATCCGATCGGAGACTGCATGTCTTTTGGCAATGGAAACTGGGGGATCCAGATAGGAGATCATTATTTCCATTAGGAGTAAACATACAGTTATCGCGCTTACGTTCTTCCGCACTTAAGTTTATATTCAAAACGTAAAAAATCGACTTCACGCTGCTGCGTATTTTCGCCGAAAGGCAAAAACACTTCTGTTTGAAAGTCGGCAGCAGCGTGAAGTCGTCTTTTTTTGAAATTTCATTGAGGAATCTGCCTTCTGATAGTGGAGTGAAACTTCTGCTTGGAAGAGACAGTGGTTCTTTGCGTATCTTCTATAATAGATTTCACTCTTTCTCTAAAAGGCAGTTCGTCAGTTAAGTTTATAATTTCAGTTTGGAAAGCGCATCTGCAAAGGCGTTGTTGATAGGGGCTTCAGCCTCTTTTTTTTGTTTTTTTAAATAGGCGTTTACATCTTTTTTTGTAGCGCTTTTTCCTTCCTTTTTCTTCCGGTCCTGGAAGGAACTTAGTTTTTCTTTATATCCACAGGAGCAAACAAAACGCTGTCCATCCGCTTTGCCGACCAGCTCCATTTTTTTGTGACACATGGGGCAGCGGGCGTTGGTCAGTCGGGAGATTGTCTCGCGGTGTCCGCATGTTCTGTCCTGGCAGACGAGCATGCGTCCATGTTTTCCATTGACCAGCAGCATATATTTCCCACATTTTGGACACTTGGTCCGTGTCAGGTTGTCATGCCTGAAGGTACCGGAAGCTGTCCGGATATCCTGTATGAGAGTCTGCGTATATCCCTCGATCTCGTGCATGAAATGTCGGTCCGATTCTTTGCCTTTTGCGATGGACTGCAGACGCAGTTCCCATTGAGCGGTAAGTTCCGGGCTTTTTAGATCTTCCGGCACAAGGGCAAGCAATTGTTTTCCTTTGGAGGTGATATGCAGTTCATGTCCCTTCTTTTCCATAAGAAAGCTGCTCAATAATTTCTCAATGATATCTGCCCGTGTAGCCACGGTTCCGAGGCCTCCTGTTTCTCCAAGTGTGCGTACAAGTGTTTTATCCTTGCGTGCCATGTATTTGGTTGGATTTTCCATAGCGGAGATGAGAGTGCCCTCTGTGAAATAGGCGGGCGGTTTTGTTTTCCCCTCCGTTATGGCAAGAGAAGAAATGAGAATCGATTCTCCCTTCTGGACGGCAGGAAATGTCTGGATAGAAGAAAGAGCGTCTTCACTGTCCTCTTCTATTCCCGGTATGTCTGCATCGTATGCTTCCCGCCAGCCGGCAGTCAGGAGTCGCTGTCCCTTGGCGGTAAAGACAGCTGGATCCTTAGATCCTTGTATGGAGACACAGCCTTGGAGAGAAGTTTCTTCATACTCACAGGCAGGAGATAAAACAGCGAGAAAACGCCGTACGACTAAATCGTAGATTTTTCTTTCTTCATTTGTCATATGTTCTAACTGTACAAACTGTTCAGTTGGAATGATCGCATGGTGGTCGGAGACTTTGCTGTTGTCTACAAAAGATTTATTTGGTTTTATCTTTTGAAAGGAAAGCTTGCCCGCCAGTCGTCTATAAGGTCCTACGGCACATGCCTGAAGACGTTCTTTCAGCGTATCTGTCATGTCGCTTGTCAGATAACGGGAATCTGTCCTTGGATACGTCAATACCTTGTGATTTTCATAAAGTCTCTGCATGATATTGAGCGTTTCCTTTGCAGAAAAACCAAATTTGGCATTTGCTTCCCGTTGTAGTGCGGTTAGGTCATAAAGTGCGGGGGAAAAAGACTTTTTTGCCTTTTTATGAACATCTGTGACAGTCAATCTATCTGCCGCATGCTGACAAAGCTTTTGTATATGCTCCTTATTGGGCGTACGGTTCGTGTTTGTATGGCTGTTTATCCAAGTAAAGGTAATGCCGTTTGCTATAGCCTTCATGCCATAGTATGGCTGGGGAGTGAAGTTTTTAATCTCCTCTTCACGTGCAGCGATCATGGCAAGCGTTGGTGTCTGTACACGTCCGCAGGAAAGCTGCGCGTTATATTTACAGGTCAGGGCTCGAGTCGCATTGATGCCTACGACCCAGTCGGACTGTGCTCTTGCCACGGCAGCTTTATAAAGCGGTTCGTAAACTTTTCCCGGTTTTAAGTGTGCAAATCCATCCCGGATCGCTTTATCAGTGACAGAAGAAATCCAGAGCCGCTGTACTGGCTTTTTGCTGCCGGCTTTTTCCAAGATCCAGCGGGCGACCAGTTCCCCTTCACGGCCGGCATCTGTGGCAATGATGATACTGTTTACGTCTTTTCGATACAACTGTTCTTTTACAGCACGATATTGCCGGGATGTCTGTTTTATGACGGTCAGTTTCCAGTCTTTTGGCAGTATAGGTAAAGTATCTATATCCCATGTTTTATATTGCGTGCCATATTCTTCCGGATCTGCCAAAGTGACGAGATGTCCGAGCGACCAGGTGACGATATATTTTTCTCCCTCCAGAAAGGTATCGGTTTTCTTTTTACAGTTAAGGACACGGGCAATATCCCGTGCCACAGATGGTTTTTCAGCAATGACCAGTTGTTTCATGATAAGGACTCCTTTTGTTGACAAAGTTTTAAACACTATGGAAGCCTTTGCCTATGATCTCACTTGTATTAGAGATTAGAATAAAAGCTTCCGGCTGTGTCTCTTTGATATAATTACGCAGGCGGACGGCCTGGGGGCGGTTTAATGCCGTAAGGACAATGTATTTGTCTTTTCCGGAGAAGGCGCCCTGCGCATGACATATCGTCGCACTCCTATGTAAAGTCTGGACGATGAATTTGCAGACAGACTGTGGATGGTCACATATGACATTGCAGTATTTGGACAAGTTAAAACTCTCAATAAAAGTATCGATCATAAAGGAGCGGATAGCAAGTCCAAGGAAGGAATAAAGTCCTGTTTCAATATCAAACATAAAACAGCCGGCTACGGTAATGAGTATGTCCGTGACAAGTAAAGCTTTCCCAATATCAAAACTGGAATATTTCTTAAGGATCATGGCGATAATATCGGTGCCGCCGCTGGAGGATCCAATATTAAAAAGAATAGCTGAACCAAGTGCCGGAAGGGCAATAGCAAAGCACAGTTCCAGCATGGGCTGATCGGTAAGCGGACCGCTCATAGGACAGATACGTTCCAGAACGGAGAGCGAAAAGGATAGAAGAATACTGCAGTAAGCGGTTTTTGCAGCAAATTTTTTCCCGAGAATCAGGAACCCTATGATAAGTAAAATCATATTCATGACAAAGGTAAAATCACTGGCGGACATAATGCCGGTATGGGCAACTAAAACAGCCAGTCCGGTGATCCCTCCAAAAGTAAAATTGTTTGTAAATTTGAAAAAATAGGTTCCTACAGCCATGATCAGCGTACTTGCTGTGAGCAGCAGAAAATGGCGGACTTTTTCTTTCATCTGCAGAGCCTCCTCATTCGCGATAATCGACTTTCTAAACGAATTGTAACGTGTCGAATATGAAAAGTCAACGCATTAAGAGTCGGTTATCGGGAAATACTATTTTTCCGTAAGGAGGACGAAATCTATGTATCGCTATTTACCGATTCGAGATATTTACGCGAGAGAAATCACAGATTCCAGAGGTAACCCTGCTTTTGAGGCAGAAGTTCTGGCAGGAGAGGATATTCGGGGGTTTGACAGTTGAATAAAGAAAAAAACCTTACAATGCCTATAAAAAGGCACTTTTTTTGTCAAATTTTTTAAATTTATTAGTGCTTGTTTGTGCTAGTTGTGATATAATAAAAAGAAAAGAGGTTTTTTATGTACGTAAATATCACAGGTAGTGCAAACAACAAAGATGTATATATTTATCAGTCCTTCCGCAAAGAGAATGGAAAAACTTCCTCCCATATCTATAAAAAATTGGGAAAGATGAACGATCTCCTCGCACAATTCGACAATGATAAGGATAAGATGATGGCGTGGGCCAGAAACGAGGCAAAGAAAGAAACCGAACTTTATAATCTGAAAAATGGAAAAGTATCAGTGGACTTTTCACAAGGAGCTCGCATCCTAAAAAATGAACAGCGCCTTTTTAATACCGGATATCTCTTTCTCCAGTCTCTGGTTACAGAGCTCCGGCTGGATAAGATCTGTCGGTCGATCAAAAGTCGTCACAAGTATCAGTATGACCTGCTCGCTGTTTTTACGGATCTGATCTATGCACGCATTCTCCATCCTTCCAGTAAACGTGAAAGCTATGAGTACTGCAAAACTCTGCTGGAACCACCAAAGTATCATTTGCAGGATGTTTACCGCGCCCTTTCTGTTATTGCAGAAGAATCCGATTTTATACAAAGTGAGTTATACCGGAATTCCAACTTTGTCCATCCCCGGAACAAAAAAATCCTGTACTATGACTGCACAAACTTCTATTTCGAGATCGAGCAGGAAGATGAACTACGCAAATACGGCAAAAGCAAAGAACACCGACCAAATCCGATTGTCACCATGGGATTATTTATGGATGCGGATGGAATTCCTCTGTCTTTCGATATTTTTCCCGGAAACCAGAATGAGCAGACCACTTTAAAACCGTTAGAGCAAAAGATCATCCGGGATTTCAACTGCAGCGAATTTATTTTCTGTTCAGACAGTGGATTGGGTTCTCACAACAACCGCCGCTTCAACAGTTTCAACCACAGGGCTTATGTAATCACACATTCCCTGAAAAAAATGAAGGCGGAAGAGCGAAAAGAAGCGATGAATCCCACACAGTTCCGCAAGATAGGAGCACAGAAGTTCATCGACCTTCGTACACTGGATGAAACAGATGAAGAAATCTATAACTCCGTTTACTATAAGGAATATCCCCTTATAACAGGAGATATGGATGAGACACTGATTGTTACCTATTCTCCGAAATATGCTGCTTACCAGAGAAAGCTCCGGGAATGTCAGATTGAACGGGCACAAAAGATCTTGGATTCACCAGGAAAAAAGAGAAAAGGAACAAACCAAAATGACCCTATGCGGTTTGTAAAACGTACGACTGTTACCAAAGATGGAGAGATTGCTGAAAAAACAGTGTATGGACTTGATCAGGAACAGATAGAAAAAGAAGCAATGTATGATGGGTTCTACGCAGTAGTGACGAATCTGGAAGGAGACGTGGGTGATATCATCCGGATTAATCAGCAGCGTTGGGAAATAGAGGAAAACTTCCGGATCATGAAAGATGAACTCGGCTCCCGTCCCGCATTTGTCCGCCGAGAAGATCGGATCAAAGCCCATTTCATGACTTGCTATATCAGCCTGATTATTTATCGGCTCTTAGAGAAAAAGATTGGGAACAGATTCACTTGTGACCAGATCATCCAAACTCTGCGGGCCATGAATATGACCTTTTTAAGTGCTGCCAGTAGTTATATTCCTTCGTATACTCGCACGGAACTTACAGATGCTCTGCATCAGAGTTTTGGATTCCGTACGGATTACGAGATCATTACGAAAGCCTCTATGCGAACAATCATTAAAAATACAAAAATTTTAAAAAGACCTGAAATATAGCACATATCGATGCAAGACAAGAAACGGCTACACCTCCCATATTTACTGGGTTTGTAGCCGTTTTTTTCT
Organism: Mediterraneibacter massiliensis; assembly: GCF_001487105.1. GTDB lineage: Bacteria > Bacillota > Clostridia > Lachnospirales > Lachnospiraceae > Mediterraneibacter > Mediterraneibacter massiliensis. Next base: position 350,199 of record NZ_LN913000.1, read on the forward strand.
CTTCTAACTGTCAAAGACGGGATTGTAACGTGTCGAATATGAAAAGTCAACGCATTAAGAGTCGGTTATCGGGAAATACTATTTTTCCGTAAGGAGGACGAAATCTATGTATCGCTATTTACCGATTCGAGATATTTACGCGAGAGAAATCACAGATTCCAGAGGTAACCCTGCTTTTGAGGCAGAAGTTCTGGCAGGAGAGGATATTGTAGGCAGGGCATCTGTGTCGGCAGGAATTCTTGCAGAAGGCTATGAAGCCGCAAGATCAAGAGACTGGAAAAACGGAAATATGGAAAGAACCATGGAACAGGCGGTAGAATATGTCAATGCTGAGTTAGCGCAGGCTATACTGGGGCTGAATGTATTTGACCAGGCGGAACTGGACAAAGTGTTGTCAAAGTCAGCATGTAACTTTGACAAAAGAAATCTGAGAGTGAATACGATCTTAGGAATCTCGATGGCAGCGGCACGTACGGCGGCGACAGCGCTTAAACTTCCGCTTTACAGGTATCTGGGAGGAATGAGGACAAAGAGAATGCCAATCCCTATGTTCAGCATTTTAGACGGCGGCATATATGCAGAGAATACATTCGATATACAAGAAGTTCTGCTCATACCTGGAAAAACAAAGAATTACAGAGAAGGTTTTTGTATCTGTACAAAAGTTTATCAGAGTCTAAAAGAACTTTTGAAAGAAAAAACAGATATCGTGCGTACAGGTGTTGCGGGAGGATTTGCTCCGGATCTGACAGATGTGAAGGAAGCGCTGGAATTAACAGAAGAAGCAGTAAAAAGAGCGGGCTGCCAGATGAAACAGGATATTTCCATTGTTCTTCATACAGCGGCTTCCAGGCTGTATAATGCAGACAGAAAAGTATACGATTTTCCGGGAGAGAGTAAGAGAAAGGGGCAGAAGATCCTAAGGAGTACAGAAGAATGGATTTCTTATTATGAAGAATTGGCAGAACGTTTTCCGATAGATCTGATAGAAGAACCATTGGGGAACAATGACAGGGAAGGATGGGAGAAGATAGAAGAACGTCTGGGCGGAAAAGTACAGCTGGCAGCAGATGTTCCGTGCACAGAGGATATACAGAACTCTGCTAAGGAAGGGCAAGTAAAAACAGTCGATACAGTTGTGCTGAACCTTGCGCAGATGGGGACACTCAGCGAAGCGTTGGACGTATCGGAGAGTGCAAGAAAGGCAGGGAAGCAGACCATACTTTCCTGTCGCTGCGGAGGGACAGAGGATACAATGCTTGCAGACGCTGCCGTGGCATTTCGGACAGATTATATCAAAGTAGGAGCACCTTGGGGAACAGAGCGGACAGCACAATATAACCAGCTTCTTAGAATAGAAGAAGATATGGGATTTTAAACGTTTGACAGACCTGCTGGGGTATGTTACGCTCTGTTTACAGGTGTATACGTATTTTCGTGCAGTCAGTGCTGCCTGCTGTTTAAGCGTGAGCGGACTGTCTAGGAAAAGGCGGCTGTCGTGCGGACAGGAGAATATCGGCATACAAAGAGACAGATTCTTGCTGTATGCCGATTTGTGTACAGGATAAAGAAAAAGGGTGGGAGAGAAGAAATGAAATATGAAAAGTTATCCATAAGAGCGCTTTACTGTATGTATGTGGCGGGGATACTCGTATGTGCGGTTTCGCTTGTAGTCATAGGCGCAGTAAATTATTTCTGGATATTTCCGGAAAACATCAGAATTGGAAAGGCTATATCCGTGCTCCTTATAGTATTGCTGCTGCTGGATACGCTTATCAGTCCGTATTTTCGTTATCATAGATACCGCTACAGTATCAATGAAGAGTGTATTGATATACGGGAAGGCTACTTGTTCATAAAAAGAAATATTGTTCCGATCGAGCGTTTACATAAGCTGAAAACAGTAAAAGGACCGATCGATCAGCTTTTTAAAGTGGAAAAGGTGGTCGTTACTACAGGTGGAGGTGATGTTACGATTTCTTTCCTGGAAGAAAAACGGGCGGAACAGATCGCAGAATCTCTGCGCAGGCGTATCAATGAGATTGCGGCAGAACAAAAGGAGAAGGACAGAAGTGATGAAGGAAGAGAAGGAGAGGTTTAGAAATCACATATCGATCGTTCTGGAGCAGTTTGGCAGCTTTTTTTATATTGTTTTGATTATGGTGGTCAGTGGCCTTGCGCAGAACCTGGAACGGCTCAAAAGCGAAGATTTTCAATTTTTGTTTACAGACAGAGCGTTTATAGGGGCGCTTGTCTGCCTGTTTGTTATATTCTTACTCATAGGAAGAAATCTGTTTGTGTGGGCAAAAACATACATATCCGTTCAGGATCAGGCGATTGTTATTGAATGTAACACACTCAATAAAAGAAAGCATACGATCGGGATCAAAAATATATCTAACATCAATACAGAACAGAACTTGTTTGAAATGCTGATCGGGACATATAAAGTAAAATTGGATACGAACAGTTTGTCGACAGCAGATAAAACGGATGTGAAGATCGTGCTGAAAAAGAAAGACGCACTTCGATTTTGTGAGCAGATCACACAAATGCTCCTGCAATATCAGAATCCGGACATGGAAGAAGCGACGGTACAAGAACAAGGGAAAAAAGAAGAGATTTTGTATGATATTACGACAGATCTTGCCGGCCTGTGTGTGCATGGACTGTTTTCCATCAGTATTTTGTCGCTCTTTCTTACAATAGCTGGCGCAGTAGGCGCAGTGGCAGTACTTATCGGGATCATCAGGGAGCCGAGTGGCGTGCAGACGATCCTGGGAGCGTTCGCAAGTATACTGATCGCCGCGTCTGTATTTTTTTCTGCTTTTTGGGATACGATAAAGGGTTTTATACAGTATTATGATTTCCGGGCAAAGAGGCAAAATGATAAGATCTATCTTTGCTATGGTCTTTTAAAAAAAGTAAGCTATACGATCCCGGTCGATAAGATCCAGGCGCTCAAGATACACCAGACAATGCTGGCAAGAATAGCAGGGCGATACATGGTGGAAGTCGTCAATGTAGGGATGAATGACGAGGCGGGACAGAAAGCTTTTCTTGTCCTGTACAGCACAAAAGAACAGCTGAAAGACAAAATACATTGCCTTCTTCCAGAGTTTAGGGATGCGGTGGATCTGGAAATCAAAAGACAGCCGGGGACAGTCTGGGCGGCATGGCTGTTTCCTTTCAGTATTTTTATCGTATGTACAGCCGCAGTGTGTATGACGTGTATAGCGTACCGGCCTGCATATGCTCTCTGGCTTTTAGGAGCGGAGGCAGGAATCCTTGTCACAGCAGTACTCTGCATGTTTTTAAAGTATAGAACTGCCGGAATAGGAATGGACAGTATGTTTCTGAAAATATGCGGAGGATACGCAGGACGACATTATGTCTTGCTGCGGTATAACAGGATCCAGTACCTGGAGACGTCGCAGAATTTCCTGGCAAAAATGTGCAGGATCGAAAAAGGTGAGCTGAAACTGCTTGCATCTGCGGCCGAATCTTCACAAACACTGCCCTATTTTCGTTCGGAGCACACAGAGCAGATAAGGAAGCGGATGCTAAAAAATTGAAGCGACAAAGAAAAAAAGCAGATTTTTATTTATTTAGAGTTATATATATGTTAGAATAAAGCAGCTTAAAAAAATTATATCATTGGGAAGGTATGAATGTGAAGAATATACAAAAAGTGTGTATGATTACTTGTATGGTCAGTGTGTTCTCCTTTTTTTGCGGTTCTCTTGGCAGCTATGCAATGGATGCCGCGGGGACAGACAGAGTGGGACAGGTGACAGAATATATAGATGAAGGCGGAGAGAAACGAACTATTTACTGGGCAGATCATATTACGCCCCCGAAGATGGGAGGCGGCGACAGTGAATTTCAAAAACATGAATATGAGCAGGGCGGTACTAGATATGTAGAATATATAGCTCCCTATACGGCCGGAAATGGGTGGTATGATGTAAATAAGACGCCGGATCAGACCCAGGATGCCAATCTGTGTTTTTCTGCCGCTGCTGCTAATACACTTCACTGGTGGCTGGATCAGAATACGACATATATAGACCGGTATCTGGCAGCATATCCGGAAGCGCCGAAGGCAGAGGAAATACGGGAACTGAAGGGGCAGACTCCGGGACAGCATGACAGTAAGATATATGCGCGGTTTGTAGAACAGTTTGCAAACAGGACGACAGGAAACTGGCCGGATATCCTGCAGGATCAGTTTATCAACGGATACCCGCCGAAGGAAAACGGCGGTACAAATGATCCAGAGTATGACGGGAAAAAACTTATGGAAACAGGGCCGGACAAGCGGGGCGGATTTTTCTATCCTGTATTCGGACCTGATATTTTGACACAGCGCCGTTTCTACGATTTTACAGGGAATTATCAAAGTATCTCTGCAGACATGAAGCAGTTTTTTGAGCAGGGACAGATCGTTACCCTGACATATAAATTATGGGAAAGCGCTCATGTTGTTACAGTATGGGGCGCGGAATATGATTCTGCCGGCAATCTCAGCGGCGTATATTTTTCAGACTCAGACGATATGGATGAATATGGCATGCATCGATACCGTGTGGTGAATAAGAAGGGACAGGCATATGTCACAACCGATATGTCGGATGACGGGGGCGGAAGTCCGATCACCTGTCTTACAACTCTTTCGACAGGAACCAGGTATTGGGAGAAGGTGTTAACTCCGACAGAACTTGAACTTGTATGGGGAGATACGCAGTTTGTGTATAATGGCAGTCCTCAGATACCGACGCTTACTGCAGGAAATATTGCTGACGGAGATGATGCATGGCTTTCGGTAAAGGGAGAAGGCGTAGAAGTGGGGACATATTCCGCCAGTGCGATGTTAAGTGGAAATGATGCCGGTAAATACAGTCTGCCGGCTGAAGACGCCGGGGTATCTTTTGTGATTACACAGTCAGGAACTGTATTTGAGGGAGGGGTGAAGGCCTATCTCGGTACGAAAGAAACAACGGATGTACAGTATGGAGATACGATCACGATAAAGGTATCTCCAAGAGCGACGGGAAACGCACCGGATTCATCAGAGCCGCCGAGTGTTTCGGTAAAACCGACCAATGGACAAGTAACATTTTTCGCAGGCGGTCAAAAGCTGAACGAGGCGGTAAATACAGATGAAAATGGTGTATATACGCTGACGTATGATACGAAAAAAGGCGCGCTTAAAGCAGGTGCCAATCAGCTGACAGTAAAATTTCATGATGACAAAAATATGGCAGATCACGAGGAAAAACTTACGATCTTTGTGAAAGCGGCAGAGCATATTCCAGGTGGGGAAGAACCACCTGCGCAGGAAGGAAATGGGGAAAAGGCGCCTGTATATGGAGAAAACGGGGAAAAGGCAGACCGTGCAGATAGGGCTGTAAAAACAGGCGATGATACGTCTGGTCTTATATGGATGTTTATATCTGCAGGGGCGGCGGCTGTTGTATATGGTCTGTATGTGCGAAATAGAAAAAAGGCATAGGCAGCTGCACACTCTACTGAAAAGGTGGTTGCAAATTATGGATAACTGTGATAAACTAATTTTGGTTTATCCACAGGAGGTGTAAGGATGGATATATTAAAAATTATTTTGACGATAATATTTGTTATAGATTGTATTGCATTATCAGCAATTATTCTTTTGCAGGAAGGGAAATCAGCTGGTTTGGGAACGATCAGCGGAGCTGCAGATTCATATTGGGGGCAGAATAAAGGACGCTCTATGGAAGGTGCGCTTGTAAAGTCTACGAAGTTTCTTGCGGTGTTGTTTTTGGTGCTGGCTTTGGTTTTGAACCTGGGAGTATTTAACTAAGAAGATGAAATGACAAAACACTCTATACGGATGCTATAGGGTGTTTTTTCTATATGTATTACGGAAAGGTGGATATATGGAGCAGACATTTGAAAAGCGCAAGAAGGTGATCTACAGTTTTATCTGTGACGATCTTTATGTGCCTATGAAGATAAAAGAGATGGCTGTTATCCTGCAGGTTCCGAAAGAACAGCGGCAGGAATTAAAAGAGGTGCTGGACGCCTTGGTGGAGGAAGGGAAGATCTCTGTCTCTAAAAAAGGGAAATATACAAAGGGAGGGGCAAAGCGTCTGACCGGTATATTTCAGGCAAATGCCAGAGGGTTTGGCTTTGTGATACAGGAGAATGATACAGAAGATATTTTTATTTCCGAAGAAAATACAGGAGGGGCTTTCCAGGGAGACGAGGTGGAGTGTATCATTTTGAAATCTCCGGAAGGACGCCGCAAAGAAGGGAAGATCGTAAAGATACTTTCTCATGGAACGGTGAAGATCGTAGGATTATATGAGAAGAACAAAAATTTTGGTTTTGTGCGCCCGGACGATCAACGTGTCATGACAGATATTTATATTCCGGCGGGGAAAGAGATGGGCGCCATGACGGGGCATAAGGTCGTTGTGGAAATGATTTCCTATGGCGGAGAGAATCTGAAGCCGGAAGGAAAGATCGTGGAGATCCTCGGGCACGTCAATGATCCGGGGACGGATATTATGTCTATTGTAAAGGGGTATGACCTTCCTGTGGAATTTCCTGAGAAAGTTTTAAATCAGGCGGTGCGGGTCGGCAAGGAGGTAAGTGAGGCAGACAGAGAGGGAAGGCTGGATCTGCGCAGCTGGCAGATGGTGACGATCGACGGAGAGGACGCAAAGGATTTAGATGACGCGGTATCTTTGACATGCGAAGGCGAATACTACCATCTGGGAGTCCATATAGCAGATGTCTCGAATTATGTTCAAGAGAAAAGCGCTCTGGACAGAGAGGCTTTAAAACGGGGGACGAGCGTATATCTGGCAGATAGGGTGATCCCCATGCTGCCACATAAGCTCTCCAATGGTATCTGCTCCCTAAATGCAGGGGAAGATCGTCTTGCTTTGTCCTGTCTTATGACGATCGATCAAAAAGGAGAAGTGGTGGACCATCAGATTGCGGAAACGGTCATCCGTGTGGATGAGAGGATGACTTATACGGCGGTGGCAGCGATACTGGATGATAAGGCGGATATATCAGAAAAAATGCAGTATACGGAAAGATATGCTGACTTGGTTCCTTTATTTCAGCGGATGGCGCAGCTCTCGGCGATTTTGAGAAAACGACGTCATAAGAGAGGTTCCATTGATTTTGATTTTCCAGAGACAAAAATCGTCCTGGATCAAAACGGAGTTCCACAGGATATCCAGCCATATGAACGTAATGTGGCGACAAAGATCATCGAAGATTTTATGCTCCTTGCCAATGAGACGGTGGCGGAGGAATATTTCTGGAGAGAACAGCCATTCCTTTACCGGACTCACGAAGCGCCGGATGAAGAGAAGATAAAAAGGTTAAGCACTTTTATCAATAATTTTGGCTATCATATCCATATGGGCAATGAAGTGCATGCAAAAGAAATACAAAAGCTTCTCGGAAAGATCGAAGGAACACCGGAGGAGGCGCTCATTAGCAGGCTTGCGCTGCGTTCTATGAAACGGGCGAAATATACGCCGGAAAATACGGGACATTTTGGGTTGGCGGCCAAGTATTATACACATTTTACCTCCCCTATCCGCAGGTATCCGGATCTGCAGATACACCGGATCATAAAGGAAAATATCCGGGGCAGGATGACACCGGAAAGAATGGAACACTATGAGAAGCTCCTGCCGCAGGTATCCATGCAGGCAAGCGAACGGGAGAGGCGTGCCGAAGAAGCAGAACGGGAGACAGTGAAGCTGAAAAAAGTGGAATATATGAAACGGCATATCGGCGAAGAATATGAAGGGGTGATCTCCGGCATTACAAAATGGGGCGCTTATGTAGAACTTTCGAATACAGTGGAAGGACTTGTGCACGTGGTGAATATGCAGGACGATCACTATGAATACAGAGAAGAACAGTACGATCTGATCGGAACACACACGCGGCATGTGTACAAATTAGGGCAGACGGTACGGGTACGGGTTATTGGCGCTGATAAACTACAGCGGACCGTGGACTTTGTATTTGTCGGCGAAGAACAGAAATACGATGACGGAAATGAGGAGGAGTAATGGCAAAGACAGAAGGCAGATTGATCGACAACAATAAAAAAGCATATCATGAGTATTTTATTTTAGAGAAATATGAGGCGGGGATCGTCCTGCATGGGACAGAGGTAAAATCTCTGCGCATGGGAAAGTGCAGCATCAAGGAGGCATTTATCCGGATCGAAGAAGGCGAAATGTATATCTATGGTATGCACATCAGTCCTTATGAGAAAGGAAATATCTTTAATAAAGATCCGCTGCGTATCAGAAAACTTCTGCTGCACAGAAAAGAAATCGACAAAATCTATGGGAAAATGAGAGAAAAGGGGATTACGGTCGTTCCCCTTAGAGTGTACTTCTCTGATAGTCTGGTCAAGGTGGAGATCGGTCTTGCAAAGGGGAAAAAACTCTATGACAAAAGAGAAGATATTGCGAAAAAAGACCAGAGAAGAGAAGCACAGAGAGAATTTAAGAAGGGGTTGTCAGGCAGTAGCTTTTGAGGCAAAAGGGCTGCTGCCTTGTCTGGACAGGCAAGAGGCGGTCAGCAGCCTTTTGCCAGTTCTATTTTTATGGCATCTATGTCGCCGGTAAATACAAACCCGTCCATACCAAGTTCTCTGCCGGTCTGGATATTGATCGCGGTATCGTCGATAAAGAAGCAGTCTGCCGGTTTTAGATGAAAAGCCTGAAAGAGATAGCGGTAGATAGAAGGAGCAGGCTTTGCCATTTTAAGAGGCCCGGAAAATACGATTCCATCGAACAGCTGTAAGATCTCAAAGGTATCCGGCGCTTCTTGGGCAAACTTAGTGGGAGCATTGGAAAGAAGATAGATACCTACATTTTTGCTCTTGAGTTCCCTGATAAAATCCCATGTGGCAGGGATCGGGCGGACATATTGCACCCAGTCTGCAAAAAAAGCGCGCCCGGTTTCTTTGAGTCTGTCCGGAAGAAGCTCTATACAAGAGCGGGCATTTTCTTCATAGTCTATCATTCCTGCATCCAGAGCACCCCAATTTTTGAAAATAACACAAGAGAGCAGATCGAAATCTTCTGCAGATCTGCAGAATGGTTTCAGGATAGAAGCAGTCTGAAAAGTTCCGATCACATTTCCAAAATCAAAGATGATATTTTTATAGCGCATAGGTACCTCCTTTATATACTCATGTGGCACTTATGGAGGCGCATCCGCCTGCAAGATATGTGCTGTGGGAGCCAGGTGAGTATACGTTTATTTTATTATATCGAAGAACAGGCAAAGATACAAATTAAAATGGGAAGGCTTTCGTTTGTCGAAAGTCCTTCCCATTATGATATATGTCTGGAAATTTATGCGGTATATTTTTCCAATGTCTGACGTACAGCGCCTGTTGAGCGTGTCATTTCTTTAAAATATTTGCAGACCAGTTCTGCCATATCGACAGCATACAGATCGACACCGAAGATTTTTGCGTTTTCTAATACAGGCTTCAACACTGTTTCTGCGTCAAAATCACTTCCCAATTTGATGTCTGCAACATATGGGCAGACAGTATCTAGAAGTGGATCCGGACTCAGATCGAAAGCTTCTCCGCTGTCGTTTACTGCCATGAGATAGCGCAGCCATCCGGCAAATACGAGCGGGATCAATTTCAGATCTGCGGTATCAAGTTCGGGTGATGCAGCGTATGCTTTGATCGTCTCGCCGAAACGAATCGCAAGTTTTTGTGAGGTATCTGTAGCGATACGCTGTGGAGTATCCGGCATGAATGGATTGGGAATACGGACATTGAGTACGGTATCAATGAAGTCTCTTGGATCCAGAATGCCAGGGTTTACAACAACAGGCAGTCCCTCTTTATAGCCGATTCCTTCTACCAATTTCTTTAAAGTTTCGTCTTTCATTTCTTTAGAGATCAAGTCATATCCCAGCAGACATCCAAATACGGCGAGTGCGGTATGAAGCGGATTTAAGCAGGTGCAGACTTTCATCTTTTCCACCTTGTCTACTGTTTCACGTGCAGTGAACATAAGCCCGCCTTTTTCCAGCGCAGGTCTGCCATTTGGGAAAGCATCTTCAATGACGAGATATTCACATTCTTCCGCATTGACAAAAGGAGCAATGTACGTATTTTTTCCGGTGATAACAGGGTCTAATTCTTCCACTCCGTCCTTTTGGAGAATGGCTTCTACAGAAGGATCCGGGCGTGGTGTGATCTTGTCGATCATAGACCAAGGGAAGGATACTTTCTGTGGATTTTTGATATACTCTGCAAAAGTAGCGTCAACAAGCTTGTTTTCTACCCATTTGTCTGCAAATGTGCTTACTGCGTCATATAATTTTGTACCATTATGGGAGCAGTTATCCATGCTTACCATAGCAATAGGTTTCTGCCCTGCCAGAAAACGAGCATAAAGGAGAGAAGTTACTTTTCCGATATAACTTGCCGGTTTTTCAGGACCATTTTCCATGTCCGCTTTTACATCTGGCAAAATAACGCCCTTGCCGTTTACGAGGCTGTATCCTTTTTCTGTGATGGTAAAGCTTGCCATCTGAAGAGAATCGGTCTCAAAAATTTCCTTGAGACGCGCAAATGAAACGGTGTTGTCAGAGTCAAGAGCCAGGGATTCTACAACGCTTCCGACAACGGTTTTTTCTACATTTCCATCTGCTTTTAATGTGACGAGGATACTGTAGCTGTCGTGTGGAAGATTCATCTTTTCGATGATCTCATAATCGTATCCTTCTGCTACGATCAGACCGGTATCGAGAATACCTTCATTTAAGAGATTCTGTACTACATTTGCCTGGAAGGCACGGAAGATATTGCCGGCGCCGAAGTGGATCCAGCGAGGGTTTTTCTTTGTGTTTTCTGTGACGGCTGTTCTGTCAAATTTGGGAAGAGCATAGCCTTTTTCTTCCCATTCTTTGCGGTTTGCAAGACCTGCTTCATTTAATTTCATGATTATCTTGCTCCTTTCTGGATTGCTTCCCAGAGTCCGTTTAAATACGTAGCCCCAAGTGCTCTGTCATAGAGACCATAACCTGGCATTGCAACTTCTCCCCAGATCATACGGCCGTGATCCGGACGAACTGGACCGTCAAAGCCGATTTCATAAAGCGCTTTCATGATCTCGTACATATCAAAGGTCCCATCTGTAGAGAGATGTGCGGCTTCTTCAAAGTCGGTCGGAGAGTTGAACTTTAAGTTTCTTACGTGTGCAAAGTGGATTCTTCCTTTTAAGGAACGGATCATATCCGGCAGATCGTTTTCCAGATTTGTGCCGTAAGAACCGGAACAGAAGGTTACACCGTTGTGTGGGTTGTCTACCATCTTCATCATGCGCAGGATATTTGCTTTGTTGATGATGATACGTGGGAGTCCGAATACGCTCCATGCCGGATCGTCGGGATGGATCGCCATGTTGATATTGTATTTGTCACAAGTCGGCATAATACGTTCCAGGAAGTATTTCAGATTTTCAAACAGCTTTTCATCATCAATATCTTTATACATTTCGAATAATTCTTTGATATGCGCCATACGTTCCGGCTCCCATCCAGGCATGACTGTTCCGTTGGTGTCAGCCGCTATGGAATGGAACATATCTTCTGGATCGATCGCATCTACTGCTTCCTGTGTATAGGCAAGTACAGTAGAACCATCCGGTCTTACGCGGGCAAGTTCAGTACGTGTCCAGTCAAATACAGGCATAAAGTTATAACATACTAGATGGATATCCTCTTGTGCCAGATTTTCTAATGTCTGGATATAATTATCAATGTATTTGTCTCTGTCAGCAGAGCCCACTTTGATCGCATCGTGTATATTTACACTCTCGATACCTGAAATGTGAAGGCCGGAAGCTTCTACTTCTGCTTTCAGTTCATGGATGCGCTCACGGCTCCATACTTCTCCTGGCGCTGTATCATATAGAGTTGTGATGACTCCAGTCACTCCAGGGATCTGGCGGATCTGCTGCAAGGTTACAGTATCAAATTTGCTTCCATACCATCTCAATGTCATTTCCATAGTAAAATACCATCCTTCCTTAGCCAATCTCAATAAAATTGGGGTTCATTTATTTCTATGTCTTTATTATATCCCATTTGCAGAAAAATCAAATTGATGAGATTGCGGGAGATATTGTAAAAGTTGCGGTATTACAATAAAGTAAAGACAGATTTTTATAAGGTGACTCCTTGTTTGAAGATCGCCATATCATGGAAACCGGCTTTCTCTGATTTTACTTGTTCACCGGAAGCGACAGAAACTACATAATCAAAAAATTTATCTCGTAGTTCAGGAAGTGTATCTCCCTCAACAAGAGTTCCACAGTTAAAATCAATCCAGTTGTTCTTTTTTTCGAAAAGTGTATTGTTTGTAGAAATCTTTATTGTCGGTACAGGAGAAGCAAAAGGAGTTCCTCTTCCAGTTGTGAACAGGACAATATGTGCGCCTGAGGCTGCCAGCGCGGTGGCTGCGACCAGATCGTTTCCTGGAGCACTTAACAGATTCAAGCCCTTGACTTTAACAGGCTCGCCATAAGAAAGAACGCCTGTTACGGCAGCGGTACCTGATTTTTGCGTGCAGCCCATAGACTTGTCTTCCAATGTAGAAATCCCACCCTTTTTATTACCGGGAGAGGGATTTTCGTAAATTGTCTGGTTATGCCGCTTGAAATATTCTTTGAAGTCGTTGATCAGATCCACGGTTTGTTCAAACAACTGTTCATCTGCACAACGATTCATCAACTGGGTCTCGGCGCCAAACATCTCCGGAACCTCGGTCAGAATAGTAGTCCCTCCTTTAGAAATCAACAGGTCGGAAAAGGCACCGACTGTCGGATTGGCTGTAATACCGGACAGACCATCAGAGCCGCCGCATTTCATGCCGATGATCAACTCGCTGCAGCTGATCGGTTCGCGGTGAAAGCTGCCTGCGTATTCTGCAAGCTCGGATAAAAGTTTTAAGGCATCCTCGATCTCATTATCGGACTCTTGACAGACGAGAAATTTTACACGATTTGGATCATATTCCCCAATATATTCTTTTAATATGTCAATATTACTGTTTTCACAGCCAAGACCAAGGACAAGTACTCCGCCTGCATTAGGATGATTGATCAGATTGGCAAGAATCTGCCGGGTGTGTTCCTGGTCATCCCCCATCTGGGAGCATCCATACGGATGTGGAAAAGCGGCAACTGCTTCAACAGAACCCTGGATAAGATCCTGTGCTTTGTGTTCTATAGAGGTGGCAACATTATTTACACATCCTACAGTAGGGATGATCCAAAGTTCGTTGCGAACCCCGACTTTTCCATCAGCGCGGCGAAAACCCTGGAAGAAACGTTCTTCGGTAGGACGAATGTCTGTATCCTGTTTGTTATAAGTATACGTCAATAAATCTCCCAGTCCGGTGCGGATATTCTGGATATGGATCCAACTGCCCACAGCGATGTCTTCTTTGGCAAAACCGATCGGGTATCCATATTTGATGATCTGCTCATCTTTTTTGATGTTGGTGAGAGCAAATTTGTGACCTTGCGGGATGTCTTCTTTTAAGTTAAAAGAGAACGAATCAAAGTTTATAGGGGTTCCAGCTGACAAAGGAGTGAGCGCAACTGCAACATTATCCTTGAGATTGATTTGTAAATATGTTTTCATAACGGCTTCCTTTCGTATTATTTATAGCTGCATAATGTAAGTGCTTACATTTAAGCTACACCATTTTAAAACATACGTCAAGATAAAAACAAAGATGCGGGGAATAATACGAAAAAAATAGCAGAATAGATAAAAATATAAGAATGATTTTGGGAGATTTATATGAAAAAAGGCATTGTAAATCAAGAGATTATTCTATATAATGAAAGAAAATGTAAGCGGTTTCGCAAATGAGAAAAGCGAAAATATCAATAAGAAGTTATGGCAAGAGCAAGGCGGAGGTACCAGTGAACATTTATGATATAGCAAAAATAGCAGGTGTTTCTATTGCAACGGTTTCCAGAGTGGTAAATGACAGCCCGAGAGTTAGTGAAAAGACAAAACACAGAGTAAGAGCGGTGATGGAAGAATATCATTATACTCCGAATGTGTTTGCGAGAGGACTGGGACTGAACTCTATGCAGACGATCGGGATCATTTGTCCGGATGTGGCAGATTCCTATATGGCGTCAGCAGTAGCGTTTTTGGAGAGAAGACTTCGTGAATACGGTTATGACTGTATTTTATATGCCAGCAGTTATAAGCAGAAAAAGAAGGAACAGGCGATCGAATTAATATTAAAAAAAAGGATAGATGCCCTTGTCATGGTTGGGTCGATCTATGCCGGAGGTGAGGAGGACGCCTCTGTCCAATATATCAGAAAGGCAGCAGAAAAGGTGCCGGTATTTTTGATTAACGGACAGTTGAAAGGGGAAAATATATATAGTGTATATAGTGAGGACTGCCAGGCGACTTTTGCTGCCGCCTCTCAGCTGATAGAAGCAGGCAGAAAGAAAATTTTGTTTCTTACAGATTCCCATTCCTACAGTGCTAAGAGAAAGATGGAAGGATATGAGACGGCGCTTAGGAGCCATGGACTGCCTGTGAGAGGAGAATTGAAATTATATGTGCAGAATCAGATACATTATGTGAGGGATATCCTTCTTTCCAGACGGGATCTGGAATTTGACAGTGTACTTGCTACGGATGACGGACTTGCAGTAGGCGCTGTGAAATATGCCCATGCAAAAAAAATGAAGATGCCGGAAGAACTTTCGGTCATCGGATACAATAATTCAGAGCTTTCAGTCTGTTGTGAACCAGAGTTGACGACTATAGATAATACCGGAGAACGACTTTGTAATATTACGATCGATAATATGATGCGGCTTCTGTGCGGGCAGGAAGATATACCGGCAGAGGTTCCGGTTGCGTGTCATCTGGTGAAACGGTGTACAACAGACTTTTAGCAATTATAGAACTTATAAAAGAGGAGGAAATAAAAATGAACAAATTAGAAGAATTAGGATTTGAACTGCGTCACATTGGGATCAATTGTGCGGATGAAGGAGAGGCGTGCAAGGTAGCGGGCAGATTTGATGAGATTTTCGGATTTGCAAAAAAAGTGGGAAATAGCTCTGTATTTGCCGGAACAGCAGTGGAAGCGATGAAGAAGCCTTATCTTGGAGAAAAAGGGCACATTGCGATCGGAACTACAGATATAGAGAAGGCAGTTGCTTACTTGGAAGAACAAGGTGTAGAGATAGATATGGAGACTGCGAAGTATAAAAACGAAAAACTGACAGCTGTATATATCAAAGAAGAAATAGGCGGATTTGCGGTACATCTGGTACAGAAATGATACGAAAGGAGGAAAAAATGAGGGCGATCAAGAGAATGATATCAGCAGGACTCTGTGCAGCGCTGCTTTTGGGCACGGCGGGGTGCGCATCTTCATCAGGAGGGACAGCTTTCACGGATGGAAAGAGAATTATCCGCATTTCCCACGGACAGTCGGAGACGCATCCGGAGCATATTGGTCTGCTTGCGTTCAAAGAATATGTAGAGGAAAACCTCGGGGATGAATATGAAGTGCAGATCTTTCCAAATGAAATTTTAGGAAGCGCGCAAAAGGCAATCGAATTGACGCAGACAGGCGCGATTGATTTTGTTGTGGCGGGAACTGCCAATCTGGAGACATTTGCGGATGTATACGAGATCTTCAGTATGCCCTATTTGTTTACCTCAGAGGAAGCATATCATGAAACAATGGAAGACACAGAGTATATGGAAAAGATATATGAATCAACGGATGATGCGGGTTTTCGTGTGCTGACATGGTATAATGCCGGAACAAGAAATTTTTATGCGACAAAACCGATCTATGAACCGGGGGATCTAAAAGGCTTGAAGATTCGTGTGCAGCAAAGTCCGGCCAGTGTTTCTATGATGCAGGCATTTGGAGCGGCAGCTTCTCCTATGAGCTTTGGTGAAGTATATACGGCGATCCAGCAGGGTGTGATCGACGGAGCAGAGAACAATGAACTGGCATTGACGAACAATAAGCACGGAGAGGTCGCAAAATATTATTCCTATAATATGCATCAGATGGTTCCAGATATGCTGATCGGAAATTTGAAATTTCTGGAAAGCTTAAGTGAAAAAGAACTGGAGATATTCCAGGAAGCGGCACGTATTTCGACAGAAGTGGAAATGGAAGAGTGGGACACACAGGCACAGGAAGCAAAAGAGTATGCCGAAAGTGAGATGGGTGTAGAATTTATCGAAGTGGATGTAGACAAATTTAAAGAGAAGGTAGAACCACTCCATGAGAAGATGCTGAAAGAAAACCCCCATATCCAGGATATTTATGATCATATCCAGGAAATCAATGCGAAGGCCGAAGCAGAGGAGGGAAAATAAAATGGAAGTGTTAAAGAAAATCCGAAAAGGACTGGATAATCTACTGACCTTTTTATGCGTATTTCTATTTGCGGTAATGGTGATCATCGGGACATATCAGATCGTGGTACGGTACTTTTTTAACAGTCCGAGTACAGTTTCCGAAGAATTACTAACCTATAGTTTTACATGGATGGCCTTATTTTCCGGGGCTCTCGTGTTTGGAAAACGTGATCATATGAGAATGGGATTTCTGGCGGATAAACTGACGGGAAAGAAGCGGATGATACTGGAAATTGTGATTGAAGTGCTGATCTTTCTTTTCACCCTGGCTGTGCTTGTGATCGGAGGCATAACCATCACAAAACTGCAGTTCGCGCAGGTAACGGCGTCCCTGGGTATTCCAATGGGGGCGGTGTATCTCGTGCTTCCGTTTAGCGGCATTGTGATTCTCATATATAATATACTGAATCTGATAGATATAGTGAAGGCAAAGGGCCAAATTTCGCGGCAGGAAGAATAAGGAGGGAGGAAAAACATATGGATATTGCAGTATTAAGCGGCTTGATCATATTGATATTACTGATTATTATGCTGATAGCGGGTGTTCCGATCGCAGTGGCGCTTGGTATATCGTCGATCTGTGCGATCCTGCCTGTCATGTCTTTCGATATCGCGGTTGTCACAGGCGCGCAGCGTATATTTTCCGGTATTTCCGTATTTTCCCTGCTTGCTATACCATTCTTTATCTTAGCAGGAAATATTATGAACAAAGGTGGGATCGCCATCCGGCTGATCAATCTTGCCAAATTATTGTGTGGACGAGCTCCTGGCGCGTTGGCGCAGACCAATGTTGTGGCGAATATGCTTTTCGGAGCTATCTCCGGTTCGGGTACAGCGGCAGCATCGGCGATGGGTTCTATTATCGGACCTGTAGAGGAAGAAGAGGGATATGACAGAAACTTTTCCGCGGCAGCGAATATCGCGACTGCGCCGACCGGACTTCTTATCCCGCCAAGCAATGTTATGATCACATTCTCCCTTGTCAGTGGAGGAACCTCTGTTGCAGCCTTGTTTATGGCGGGGTATATCCCAGGTATTTTGTGGGGACTTGCGTGTATGTTGGTGATCTTCGTGCTGGCAAAGAGAAATGGATACATCAGCACAGTGAAGATGACGGGAAAAGAAAAATTAAAAGTATTTTTACAAGCACTGCCGTGTCTGCTTTTGATCGTTATCGTGATCGGAGGGATCATAGCGGGGATCTTTACCGCGACAGAAGGGTCTGTTGTGGCGGTTGTGTATAGCCTTATACTTTCTTTGTTTTTCTATAAATCTATTAAACTAAAAGATCTGCCGAAAATTTTTAAAGACAGCGCTGAAATGACAGGGATCATTATTTTCCTGATCGGTGTATCCAGTATCATGTCATGGATCATGGCATTTACACAGATTCCGACAGCGATTTCCAGTGCTTTGCTGGGATTGACGGATAATAAATATATTATCCTGCTGATCATTAATATTTTGCTGTTGTTTGTAGGTACTTTTATGGATATGACACCGGCGTGCCTGATTTTTACGCCGATTTTTCTGCCGGTATGTACAGCGCTTGGAATGAATACAGTTCATTTCGGCATTATGATGATATTCAACTTGTGCATCGGTACGATCACACCGCCAGTTGGAACGACTCTGTTTGTCGGAGTAAAAGTCGGCAAAGTCAAGATAGAAACGGTATTCAGGCAGCTTTTGCTATATTTTGCAGCGATATTTGCCGTATTGCTGCTTGTCACGTATATTCCGCAGTTATCCTTGTGGCTGCCAAGTCTGATGGGATACGTATAAAAATATAGAAAGCACAAAATAAGGTAATATTTTAAAATCATAAGTTAAAAGACAGGAGAGATGGGATTATGAAACAATTTATGGATAAAGATTTTTTACTTCGCACAGAGACAGCAAAGGAGCTGTATCATGACTATGCGGCTAAAACACCGATCCTTGACTATCATTGCCATATTAACCCGCAGGAGATCGCGGAGGACAGAAAATTTGAAAATATCACACAGGTATGGCTTGGGGGAGATCATTATAAATGGCGTCTGATGCGTTCCAATGGTGTGGAGGAAAAATATATCACAGGCGATGCGTCTGATCGGGAAAAATTCCAAAAATGGGCGGAAACGTTGGAGCGTGGGATCGGAAATCCGCTGTATCACTGGAGCCATCTGGAATTACAAAGATATTTTGGATACTATGGTGTACTGAATGGAAAAACAGCAGAGGAGGTATGGAATCTCTGCAATGAGAAATTACAGCAAGATTCGATGAGTGTGCGGAATCTGATCAGCCAGTCAGGTGTCACTTTGTTATGTACAACAGATGATCCGGCCGATTCTCTTGAATGGCATAAAGTATTAAAGGCAGATGACAGTTTTACTGTGCAGGTACTTCCGGCATGGCGTCCGGACAAGGCAATGGGAATTGAAAAACCGACCTTTGCAGAGTACATAAAGACTCTTGGAACGGTAAGCGGCATGGAGATCGGTACATTTGCGGATATGAAAAAGGCATTGGAAAAAAGAGCAGAATTTTTCCATGAGATGGGATGCCGCGCTTCCGATCATGCACTGGAGTATGTGATGTATGTACCAGCATCAGAAGAAGAAATAGAGTCTATATTTGCGAAGAAACTTTCTGGAAGTGAACTGACAAAAGAAGAAGTGCTGAAATATAAGACGGCATTTATGCTTTTTGTGGGCGGTCTGTATCACAGGCTTGGATGGGCGATGCAGCTCCATTACGGATGCAAGAGAGACAACAATACGCCTATGTATGAAAAAATGGGGCCGGATACAGGATTTGACTGTATCAACAATTATGCACCTTCCGGTCAGATGGCTGACTTTTTGGATGCATTAAACAAAACGGGTGATCTGCCGAAGACAATCATATACAGCCTGAATCCAAACGATGATGAAGCAATCGGAACGATCCTTGGCTGTTTCCAGGACTCCAGCGCAGCTGCAAAAATACAGCAAGGCTCTGCATGGTGGTTTAATGACCATAAGGTGGGGATGACAAAACAACTGACATCCCTTGCAAATCTTGGCTGTCTGAGCAATTTTGTAGGTATGCTGACGGATTCCAGAAGTTTTCTGTCCTATGCGAGACATGAATATTTCAGAAGGATACTCTGCGATCTGTTTGGTACATGGGTAGAAAACGGAGAATATCCAAAAGATATGGAAGTACTTGGCGGTATTGTGAAAGACATCTCTTACAATAATGCAGTGAGATATTTTGGCTTTGACCTGGAAGAGGTAAAATAATATAAAACAGAAAATCCAGAAAAAGACATCCCCGTTCTCTGCTATGAACGGCGGATGTCTTTTTTTTGTGGCGCGCCAGGCGGCGCACATTTCTAATGGATAAAAGTCCATGTTCCAAAAGATTCGATGGAGAAAGTATAACCCCAATCCTGTTCGGCGGCAGAAATACCCAAAGAAACAAACGGAAAGTTTGAGAGAAAAGTAAATAAAATAAGTATTCACCTCCTGCCGATTTAGATTTTACGATTGTACCAGCGGATCAGTTTGGATGAAAGATAAAAATCAAATAAAAAATTAGGAGCGTATATATCCCCGGCAATTTCTTTGATCTTTTGTAAATGAAGACGCACTGTATTTCTGTGTACATAGAGAGCTTCTGCTGTCTGATTGATATTTCCCCATTTTTCTATAAATGTCTCCAAGGTATGCGCATATTCTGTATTGTGTTCTTTATCAAATGCCCGCAGGAGACTGTAACCACGACTGAGCAGACCCTCGTCACAATACTGGGCAGGAATTCGATTTAAGACGTGGCTCAGGAAATCATCATCATACTGAAAAAGCTGATATTCTCCGGGATTATGCACTTGTGCGATCGTGGCAGATTCTAAGGCAAGGGTATAATGGTAGGGGAGTGCGGTAAGTGTATGGAAATATCTGCCTGCGCCTGCCTGCAGCCGATTATGTTTTAATATAGAATTAAGTTGGCGGTATGCGAGAGCAAAATCAGCCTCTTTTCGGGCATTGAGCAAAACGATCAGATTCCCAGAATATTCTGTGACTGTGCAGATCGGCAGTGTGTTCATGATATCCCGCTTTAAATATTTTTGAAAGTAAGAACTTGTATCAGAAGGATGGAACAGGATGACGATAATGGAAAAAAGAGACAGCGGCTTCCATTTTGCGGATAATAGACGATCTTCTAAAATAGAGGGCTCCCTAAGGTTTTGGTGCAGGAGATCCTGGATGATATTTGCTTTAATGCTGTCATTTTCTTCATAGATCAGCGGACTCTGCTGCAAAAGGATGGAAAGGATCTGGCAAAGAGTATCTAAAAGGAACTTGGTCTCTTCTGTAATCTTGCTGGTCAACTGATAGATACCAATATAAGCGATCGTCTTATCCTTTGCCTCTATACGTTGTATCAGGCGGGGAATATCCTTTCCTACACTGAAATTGATCCATGTAGAGCCAGAGGCGGTATGGACTGCCGAAGTGACGCCGGTACTTTTAAAATTGTCGATAGAATCAGCGCTGCAATATCCATATTTGGAACAAAATTGCCAAATTGGATCGGGATTTTCTACACCGGTAGTATTGATCAGTGAAATAACTTTATAACCGGCTGTAGTCAAAATGATCGGGTTGTGAAAAAGTTCTCCGGCCGTATGCAAAACTGTTTCCAGACCGTAAGGAAGGCACTCATATAATGCGAGGCGTTCTTTTACATTTTGTTCGAGATTCAATAGACTTCCTCCTTCTGTATGAAGTGTGCATAATGCACTATAAATTATATATATTATGGCATTAAGCACATAGGATAGTCAACTTAAATACTGTAAAATAAAAAATAGAATACACGCAGCAAAATGAAAAGGAGGGAACAGGATAATGAATAACAATTATTCACATTTGCTTTCAAGAGGGCAGATCGGAAAGCTAAAATTAAAGAACCGTATGGTAATGGCTCCAATGGGAACTTTTTCAGAGAACCGTGACGGTTATCCATCTAAGGCGCAGATCGAGTATTATGCAGAACGTGCAAAAGGCGGTTTGGGGATGATCATTACAGAAGTACAGTATGTAACGAACAAGACAGATCCCTGGATCGATTACATTATGACAGCGGGTACGGATGAACAGATGAAAGGCTGGGCGCTTTTGACAGAAGCGATCCATGCGCATGATTGTAAGGTATGTATTCAGTTGGGATGCGGGCTGGGGAGAAACGCATTTCCATTTTCGTCGGATCAGATGGTCTCCGCGTCCGCGGTTCCGTCATTTTATTTTCCAGATCAGTTGTGCCGTCCGTTTACTATTGAAGAAATCAAAGATATTATCGAAAAATTCCGCCTTGCCGGGCGGCATGCGGTCATAGCTGAGGCAGACGCGATTGAGATACACGCACACAGCGGTTATATTCTGGATCAGTTTATGACACCGGCATGGAATAAAAGAACAGATGAATATGGCGGAAGCTTTGAAAATCGTATGAGATTGGTGAGAGAAATTTATGAAGTGCTGCGTGAGGAAGTGGGACCGGATTTCCCGATCCTGCTCAGAATGGGTGCCTACCATGACTTTGAGGGAGGCCGTACGCTGGAAGAAAGTATAGAGATCGCCAAATATCTGGAAGATCTGGGCATCGATGCTCTGGATGTAGACTTGGGCTGCTACGAGAGAAAACAATGGATCGTTCCGTCTATCTATGCAGGGGATAGTTGTATGGCAGAGGCTGCGTCCCGCATAAAGGAAGCGGTACATATCCCGGTTTTGAATGCAGGCAACCATACGCCGGAAACAGCAGAACAGTTAATAAAAGAAGGTAAAATAGATTTTGCTATGTTTGGAAGACAGGTAGTGGCAGATCCATATATGCCGGAAAAATTGCGCTGGAATGAAAGAGAAGACGTAAGACCTTGTATTTTGTGCAATGAAGTCTGTGTACGTCGGTTATATGAAAATAGAGTCATTTCCTGCGCGGTGAATCCGCAGGCAGTATTTGAAGCAAATTATCCTCTGACACCGGCTGCGCATACTCGAAAAGTGGCTGTTATCGGCGGAGGTCCCGGAGGAATGGAAGCAGCACGTGTGGCTGCTGTCAGAGGACATGAGGTGACTTTGTATGAAAAATCGGGAGAGTTGGGCGGACAGCTGTTGGCAGCGTATACACCGCCGTTTAAGTCCAGGCTTAGAGAGTTTGTAAAATGGCAGAAATTACAACTTGAGAAAGTAGGCGTACAGGTTTGTCTACATACAGAGATCACGGAAGAATCTGAAGAATTAAAAGAGGCAGATCAGATCATTGTGGCAGTTGGAGCAACAGCGATTTGTCCGCCAATCCCGGGTATAGACGCAGAAAATGTAGTGGACGTACTAGATGCGCATACACAGCCGGAACGAATAAAAGGCGAGACTATATTGGTAGCCGGCGGAGGACTTTCTGGTTGTGATTATGCTTTGGAAATGGCTATGCAGGGCAGAAAAGTTATGATCGTTGAGATGAAAGAGGAGATTGCACAGGATGCATTGCTGGATAATCGAAATCCATTGCTGTTTAAACTGGAAGATTATGGTGTGAAAATGTATACAAATTGTAAGATAACGCAGATCACACCGGAAGGGATCCATGCTGTATACAATGGAGAAGAAACAGAAATCAAGGCAGATACTATTGTAACAGCATTTGGCATGAAAAGCCGTCTGGAATTAGCAGATAAGATTGCGGATAAATATCCCAATACGTCGATCGTTGGAGACTGTGGCAAGATCGGACAGGTGGCGCAGGCAGTCCGCGGAGGCTTCTTTGCCGGATGGGCAGTCAGATAGGAGCAGAATAAAAAACGGGAGCGTTGCAAAGTCTTTTGATGGAGCAAAGCTCCCGTTTAGCTTTGCGTTTGTATATGCCGGCCTTCTCTGGGAGAAAAACCGAATTCTTTTTTAAATGCACGATAAAAGCTGGAATATTCTTTAAAGCCGAATTTGAGGTAGACCTCGCTGATGTTTTCTCCGCTTTGTATTGCGTTTTGGCAGGCAGCAAGCCGCTTTTTTAAGATATACTGGTGCACAGAGAGACCCATATTTTCTTTGAATACATGTGCGATATGGTATTTGCTTAAATAAAATATTTCGGAGAGTTTTTCGAGAGAGAGATCTTCTTCTATATGGTCTTCAATGTAATACAGGAGGTTTTGATACAGATTTTGTCTGCCTCTGACCTCTTTAGGATTTTCCTGTTCATGGGCCTGACGGTTTAAATGGAGCAGAAGATCATTTACGCAGAGGGAAACCTGTGCCGCATGACCAAAACGATCAGAACGGCTCTCCTCGATCAGACGTAGTACCTTGGACTGTACAGCATTAAAGGCAATGACATCATTATGAAAAATATAACGTTTCATGACCTGCGCACGCTGCATTAAATAGAGATAGTCCGGGGAAAGGGAGAGCAGACGGCTGCAATACTCTTCACTGATCCAGAGCACAAAGCGGCGATAAGGCTGTTCATGACTGTTTATGATGGCATAATGGTGTACTTTCGGCGGGATAAGGACAACATCCCCCTGTTTTAGAAGAAAGGAGGAGTCTTCTATGATCATTGTTACGTCTCCCTCCAGGAAAAAATAAAATTCATAGTACGTATGCGCGTGATTTTCTACTCTGTTCAAATGACGGGTACTATAATAATAGATCTCAAAATCTCGTGACAACATATACTGCCGGGTACTGAAGGCGGTCTGAAGATTTTTTTTCATGGGCACAGCTCACTTTCCATCTGTTCTTTTGTTTTTAGCACATAGTGGGACAATTCTTGGATACGGTCATTATCCATGCGGTTGACTGGCGCGGAAATACTGAAAGCATAGCGTACTTTACCTGCGTGGTCTTTTAAACTTGCGGCGATACAGCGGACGCCAGTCTCGTTTTCTTCGTTATCCAGTGCATATCCCCGTTTACGGACGTCAGATAGGTTCTCTTTAAATTGTTCAAAATTTGTGATCGTATAAGGCGTCATGCGGACAATGGAGCTTCTTTCCCAGATATCCCTTACTTCCTGCTCAGGAAGGTGAGCGGCGATCGCTTTGCCGACACCAGAACAATAAAGAGGAATACGGCTGCCGATCCTGGATACCATCTGGATCCCGTTGGTGAAAGATTCTACCTTATCTATATAGACGGCGTCCAGACCATCTCGTTCCACAAAGTGGACCGTCTCTTTTGTGTTTTCCACCAAATCTCTTAAATGCGGACGGACAAGATTGACAATGTCCACTTTGCCCATGATCTTATTAGACATGTCTACAATTTTAAAGGTAGGTTCATATTTGCCGTTCACTTCATTTTGCCTCGCATATCCCATATAAATGAGAGAATTTAAAACTCTGTGTACGGTACTTTTATTTAGCTGCAGGCTGCTGCTGATCTCCATCAGACCAAGAGAACCTTTATCAGCCAAAAGCTCCAGCGTCTCAAAAAGCCTGCCGGCAACCTGGATTGGATTCTTGGTTTCCATAAAAAACACCTCTGTTTCACAATATGAAACAAATTTTATCATATTTTCGAAGTTCGCGCAACTGTTACTTATTCACAAAAGAAATGGCTGTATTTTAAGCAATTTTGATACTTGACTTTTTGCTTTCCGTGAGTATACTAATAAGTATGATGTATCACATCGTGGAACATATTTTCATATTATGAAACTATTGAAGGAGAAATGAAAATGAACGAAGTATTAAAACAAATCGGTGAGATCGGTATTGTTCCAGTAGTTGTTTTAAATGACGCAAAAGACGCAGAGCCTCTCGCACAGGCTCTTTGTGACGGAGGACTTCCATGTGCGGAAGTGACATTCCGTACGGATGCGGCAGAAGAGTCTATCCGTATTATGGCAGAAAAATTTCCGAATATGCTGGTGGGGGCAGGTACTGTGCTGACAACAGAGCAGGTGGATCGTGCAGTAGCAGCAGGCGCAAAGTTTATTGTGAGCCCCGGATTGAATCCGAAGGTTGTAAAATATTGTGTAGAGAAAAATATCCCGATCACACCGGGATGTGCAAACCCAAGCGATGTAGAGCAGGCTTTGGAAAATGGTCTGGAAGTTGTAAAATTTTTCCCGGCAGAACAGGCAGGCGGACTTGCTTATATTAAAGCGATCGCTGCTCCGTATGTAGGAATGAAATTTATGCCTACAGGCGGAATTAATCCAAAGAATGTAAAAGAGTATCTTGCGTGCGATAAGATCCATGCCTGCGGCGGCAGCTGGATGGTAAAAGGTGATCTGGTAAAGGCTGGAGAATTTGACAAGATCAGAGAACTTGTAAAAGAAGCAGTAGAAATTGTAAAAGAAAGCAGAGGAAAATAAAATGGCAAAGAAAGTAATTACATTTGGTGAAATTATGTTGAGACTGGCTCCGGAAGGATATTACCGTTTTGTACAGGCAGATACTTTTGGCGCTACTTATGGCGGAGGAGAAGCAAATGTTGCGGTTTCTCTGGCAAACTATGGCTTTGATGCAAAATTTGTTACAAAGCTGCCAAAACATGAGATTGGACAGGCAGCAGTGAATTCCTTGAGAAAGTATGGAGTAGATACTTCTTATATTGCGCGCGGCGGCGACAGAGTAGGAATCTACTTCCTGGAAAAAGGTGCTTCACAGCGTCCGTCTAAAGTTATCTATGATCGTGCAAATTCTTCGATCGCGACAGCAAGTGCTTCAGACTTTAACTGGAAAGAGATTTTTGACGGCGCAGAATGGTTCCATTTCACAGGCATTACACCGGCGTTGAATGACGACGTGGCAGCAATTTGTCTGGAAGCATGTAAAGCGGCAAAAGAAGCAGGTGTTACCGTTTCCTGCGACTTGAACTACAGAAATAAATTATGGTCTAAAGAAAAAGCAGGTCAAGTAATGGGAGAACTTTGCCAGTATGTAGACGTATGTATCGCAAATGAAGAAGACGCAGCAGATGTATTTGGAATTAAAGCAGCTGATACAGACGTAACAAAGGGTGAAGTAAATCACGAAGGATATAAAGATGTTGCAAAACAGCTGGCTGATAGATTTGGCTTTTCTAAAGTTGCGATCACACTTCGTGAGTCGGTATCTGCAAATGACAATAATTGGTCAGCTATGTTATATGATGGAAAAGACTACTATTTCAGCAAAAAATATAAAATGCACATTGTAGACCGTGTAGGCGGTGGAGACAGCTTTGGAGGCGGTCTGATATGTGCTTCCTTAAACGGATATGATTCTCAGGCTACGATCGAGTTTGCAGTTGCGGCTTCCTGCCTGAAACATTCTATAGAGGGAGACTTCAACATGGTATCTATGGATGAAGTTCTCAAACTGGCAGGCGGAGATGGATCCGGACGTGTCCAGAGATAATGAACCAGCTAACCCATTTTAAATAAAATAGATTAAGTCGAGAGATGCTGTCTGCCATGCAGCATCTCTAATAATATACGGAGGTAGGAACATGAATAAATCATTTGATCTGCTGGCGCTGGGAGAAGTATTGCTGCGCCTGTCACCACCGAGCAATGAGCGGCTGGTACGCGGAGAAACACTGCAAAAGCAAGTAGGAGGAGCCGAGCTGAATGTTGTGTCAGGCGTATCTTTGTTAGGACTTAGGACCGGAATCATCTCAAAGCTCCCGGCAAACGATATTGGTACTTATGCAAAAAATAGGATCCGTTTCTGTGGCGTCAGCGATGATTATCTTGTATACGACAATTCTCATGACGCACGTTTAGGAGTCTATTATTATGAAAACGGGGCATATCCGAGAAAGCCGGGGATCGTCTATGACCGTGTATATACCTCTGTAAATAAAATAGATGTTTCTGATTTTTCTGAGGAATTGTTTTCCTCTGCCCGCTGTTTCCATACGAGTGGGATCACATTAGCTTTGAGCAGACAGTGCCGGGATACGGCGATAGAAATGATGAAAAGATTTAAAGAGGCAGGCGCGTGGATTTCTTTTGATGTGAATTTCCGTGGAAACCTCTGGACCGGAGATGAGGCGCGGGAATGTATTGAGCAGATACTGCCCTATGTGGATATTTTCTTTTGCTCAGAGGATACGGCGCGTCTGACGTTTTTGAAAGAAGGAGATGCAAAAACGATCATGAAGAGTTTTACGGAAGAATATCCGATCTCCATCGTCGCCTCTACACAGCGGATCGTTCACAGTCCGAAAGTCCACACATTCGGTTCTGTTATTTATGACGCACGTAAGGACAAATTTTACGAAGAAGAACCATACCGCAATATTGAAGTAGTAGATCGCATCGGCAGTGGGGATGCATATGTATCCGGCGTTCTGTACGGACTTCTGTCAGAACCTGACGACTGTCAGCGGGCTCTGGAAATAGGAAATGCGACAAGCGCTGTGAAGAATACCATTCCGGGAGATTTGCCATCTTCAGATCTGCGGGAGATAGAGACAGTTATAAAGACACATAAAGCAGTAGGACCACAGCTGGAAATGGCAAGATAATAGAATATAAATTTAACGAAGCAACAAGCAGTTCTTTTCG
This sequence comes from Mediterraneibacter massiliensis, assembly GCF_001487105.1. Taxonomy (GTDB): domain Bacteria; phylum Bacillota; class Clostridia; order Lachnospirales; family Lachnospiraceae; genus Mediterraneibacter; species Mediterraneibacter massiliensis. The sequence goes on from NZ_LN913000.1 coordinate 378,231, forward strand.
CACTGCTTGTTGCTTCGTTAAATTTATATTCTGTTTATTATCTGCACGTATAGAGCGGCATAGGCATATATTGTTCATATAATGTCGGAATGGAAGTGTAGGAAATATGAGTCGCAAACTGCCTTATTACATGGCATATCCTCTGCCATTTGTCTATGATGATGACAAAATGGAAAGAAGGGATATGGAGTACATGAAAAGTATGTATCCGAATATTCCTAAGAAGATACTGCCCTACGTGGAAGAAGAATGTGATCGATCAGAGTATGAGAACAGTATGATATATGACGAGTATCCAGATAAACTGCAGCTTCGTATGATGTGTAGTCGGATCTATGAAAATGTGCTGAAAAATGAAAAACTATTTTATGGGACAGAATATGCAGAGATGCTCTCTGCTGAAAGACGGAAGGAGCCGATGGAACAGGATCTGGCGATGCCAAGTTTAGGGGTTGGAGAGAACTGGCTGCGGGATATGATAGAAGTGATGCTGTACCAGGAATTGTACAGACGCCGCTGTGATCACCGGAGGTGTCAGCGTCGATTTTACTAATAAAAAAAAGTATGCTATACTAAAAAAAATTATTTTCATTCGGACATTCCGCAATATTTGTCATTAGAGAGGGAATCGTCTAAAAGGAAATAATAAACGGGACATAAAAGGATGGAATACATATGAAGAAAAACCTTATCTTTATTGGGATGCCGGCAGTGGGAAAGAGTACGGTCGGCGTTGTAGTGGCGAAAAGGCTTGGCAAGCAATTTATTGATACAGATCTGTTGATCCAGAAGCAAGAAAAGAAACTGCTCCGTGAGATTATAGAAGAGGTAGGAGAGAAAGGCTTTTTAAAAATAGAAAATCAGGTAAACAGAGATGTAAACGCGGAAAATTCTGTGATCTCACCGGGAGGAAGCGTTGTCTACTGTGAAGAGGCCATGCGGCATTTTAAAGAGATTGGTATTATTGTATATTTACAAGCTTCTTATCAAACAATAAAAAAGAGGATACGAAACCCTAAAAAAAGAGGGGTCGTATTGCGGGAAGGCCAGACATTGCAGGATTTGTATGATGAGAGAGTGAAATATTTTGAAAAATACGCGGACATTATAGTAAGCGAGGACAGCTGTCAGATCGAAGAGACGATCGAGAATGTTCTTGAACAAGTTGAAAAATATGAAAATGGTCAAAATTAACTTAAAATAGTTACATGGAGAAAAATGATTTTACAAAAATCGTTTTTGTGGTATAATGTCACAGTGTATTATGAAATAAAACGGCAAAAAATATATTTTAGCAGACGAAACATATTCCCTTGAAGGGCATGCATTGTATAATATACCTGCTGGGGATGCCTGTAAGAATATAAACGGATATAGATGAGTAAAGCAGGAGAATATACGAAAATAATATCGAATGATCGAGGTGCAAGATGGAGCAATATATTATCAAAGGCGGCAATCCGCTTGTGGGTGAAGTGGAAATAGGCGGCGCCAAGAATGCGGCTTTAGCGATTTTGGCGGCAGCCATTATGACGGACGAAACAGTTCTGATCGATAACCTGCCGGATGTAAATGACATTAATGTTATGTTGGAAGCAATCAGCGGGATTGGAGCTACTGTACAGCGGCTGGACAGACATACAGTTAAGATCAATGGAAGCGCTATCGGTAGTTTTAATATCGAATATGATTATATCAAGAAGATAAGAGCGTCCTACTATTTATTGGGGGCGCTGCTTGGAAAGTATAAAAGAGCAGAGGTGGCTCTTCCCGGGGGATGTAATATAGGGAGCCGACCGATCGATCAGCATCTGAAAGGTTTCCGAGCCCTGGGTGCGGATGTAGATATTGAACACGGGAAGATCGTGGCAGATGCGGAGCAGCTTCGGGGTACGCATCTATATTTTGACGTTGTCTCTGTTGGAGCGACGATCAATGTCATGATGACCGCAGCGATGGCAGATGGAATCACAATCATGGAAAATGTAGCGAAAGAACCGCATGTTGTAGATGTTGCTAACTTTTTAAACAGTATGGGAGCAAATATCCGGGGCGCAGGGACAGATGTGATTAAGATCCGCGGCGTGAAGACACTTCACAAATCAGAATATTCCATTATACCGGATCAGATCGAAGCGGGGACTTTTATGTTTGCCGCAGCCTGTACAAAAGGGGATGTGACAGTTTTAAATGTGATCCCAAAACATTTAGATGCGACAATCTCTAAATTGGTCGATATTGGATGTGAAGTGGAAGAGTTTGATGATGCAGTAAGAGTAGTCGCAAAGAAGAGACTTAGAAGCACACAGGTGAAAACGCTGCCATATCCAGGATATCCGACAGATATGCAGCCGCAGATCGGAGTGGCGCTGGCACTTGCGGAGGGAACCAGTACGATCACAGAGAGTATTTTTGAAAACAGATTTAAATATCTGGATGAATTGGCGAGAATGGGGGCAGCTATCAAAGTAGAAGGAAATTCTGCTACCATTGAAGGTGTAGAGAAATTTTCGGGTGCGAGAGTCAGTGCGCCGGATCTTAGAGCGGGAGCAGCACTCTGCATCGCAGGACTTGCGACAGACGGGATCACCATTATAGATGATATCGTATATATTCAGAGAGGATACGAATGTTTTGAACAGAAACTGCAAAGTTTGGGCGGTATGATCGAAAAAGTATCCAGCGAGAAAGAAATACAAAAATTTAAGCTGAAGGTTGGCTGATGCTTAAGCTGAAATGTCGGAAAAAATTCAGTATGGATTTCAAAAAACAGATAGAACGTGTAGTACTTAACTGTATGGATACAGAAAAAGTGCTGCACGTTTTTGCATTGTACGCAAAACATATCGTATGTGTACATTTTTGACAGAAGAACTTGCGGCATCAGCAGTGGACAAAGTATTGACTTTTATGTACCGGAATGGGAAAATCTATAACAGAAGGGTACAGATTTACCAAGCATCGACAAAGAGATAAGAGGGAGGAAAATGATGGAAGGCGGAAGATACAGCAGAGAGCGGCGCGAGGCAATGCGCAGAAGGCGAGCAAGACAGGTAAGGAAGCAGATGGCAGTGCTAGGAGGGGGGATTCTGGTTTTTGTTCTGGCAGTTTCGGTTGTCGGTGTAAATATATATAAAAATTCAAAAGAAAAAAAGCAGCGCGCACTTGTTAAAAGTGCTGTAGAATCCTGCTATGGGGCATTTGCCGCAGCAAAACAGGAGACTGTTCAGACTGCTGATGTAGACAAAGAAGAAGCGGATTTTGCGGATTGGTTTATCAAGCAGTATTCTCAGCAGGCGAAAGGGGTACTTTTAGAAAAGGCAGAAAAAGGGAAGATCACACAGAAAGATATCTATGAGGCGACTGGAGAGACTTTACAGGTACTAGAAGACAGGAGAAAAGGATGGCTTGCGGACGAGCAGACAGCAGAGGAACATCAGATCTACTTGCGGGAAAGCAAGGGAAAGAAAAAGGCAGAGATAACTGTGGCAGGAGATATCTGTTTTGCAGAGGATGGTTTCGTGCTTGACCATTATGATGAGACAGAAGGATTAGAAGCCTGCATTTCTCCTGAAATTTTAGACATGACAACACAGGCAGATGTATTTTATTTGAATCATGAATATTGTGTCAGTGAAAGGGGAGAGCCTCTGGAAGGAAAACTATATACATTCAGAGCTAAGCCGGAGCGTATGGAACTTTTGCATCAGATGGGGACAGATCTGGTCTCTCTTGCCAATAACCACGTATATGATTACGGTGAGGAGGCTCTCTTAGATACGCTGGAGTATTTGGATGGAGCAAAATTGCCTTATGTGGGGGGCGGAAAAGATAAAGAGGAAGCTGTACGGCCGGTATATTTTATCGTGAATGGAATCAAGATCGGTTTTGTGGCGGCGACAAATGCGGAGATTGTATATTATACGCCTGCAGCTACGGAAGATTCCCCGGGCGTATTGGAGGCGTATGATACGACAGAATATAAGCAGATCATCAAAGAAGCCTCCCAGGAATGCGATTATCTGATCGCCTATATTCATTGGGGACCGGAGGACACAAATCAGTATGCAGATTATCAGACAGAGCAGGGGCGCGAATTTCTTGCCTCCGGAGCAGATATTGTGGTCGGCGGACATCCGCATGTACTGCAAGGGATCGAATACGCAGACGGAAAACCGATCATATACAGTATGGGAGATTTTTGGTTCAATGATGAGACGAAATATACGGGACTCTTAAAGCTGGAGATCACGTATGATGGTCTGCAAGAGATGTCTTTTGTCCCTTGCCTGCAGACTGGGTATACGACGCAGTACATAAGCGACAAGGCTGAACAAAGAGAGATGTATGATTTTCTGCAAGGGCTTTCTCCAAATGCGGTCATTGATGATGCAGGAGTGATCACGCAGAAAAACGAATAGCAGATTTCAGCCAAATGATAAAATACATATTGACATTTTCCCTGATACAGTGTAAAGTTCCTATTGAACCAAATAAAATGAAATAGTGTAAACTTTCTCTTATTCAGAGCAGTGGAGACACAAAGGGTCTGGGAAGCTGCGGCAACCCCTTCATTTAAGGAAGGTGCCAACCTGAGCGAGTAATCGAACAATAAGAGGATTGTTATGAGATAACGACAGTCCGCTTTGTGTGGGCTGTTTTTGTTGGCGGGAATTTGTACAGCGTCTCCTGGAAAGGAAGCTGTCCATATCCAGACGAAAACAGGACATACAGGAGAGAAAGTGAAGAAAGGAGTTGTACTATGGAAAAAGTATTGTTTACATCTGAATCGGTAACAGAAGGACATCCGGATAAAATGTGCGATCAGATCTCCGATGCGATCCTGGACGCTTTGATGGAACAGGATCCTATGAGCCGTGTGGCATGTGAGACATGCTGTACGACGGGTCTGGTGATGGTAATGGGTGAGATTACGACCAATGCGTATGTGGATATTCCCAAAATCGTAAGAGAGACGGTGCGCGAGATTGGCTATACCAGAGGAAAATATGGGTTTGACGCAGATACATGCGGCGTTGTCACGACTATTGACGAGCAGTCGGCAGATATTGCTCTTGGAGTAGATAAAGCTCTGGAGGCAAAAGAACATATAATGGAGGAGCAGGATATTGAGGCGATCGGCGCCGGAGATCAAGGGATGATGTTCGGATATGCTTCTGATGAAACGGAGGAATATATGCCTTATCCGATTGCTATGGCACATAAACTAGCACGGCAGCTTACCAAGGTGCGCAAGGATGGGACTCTTGCCTATCTGCGTCCGGACGGAAAGACGCAGGTCACGGTGGAATACGACGAGGAAGGCATTCCTAAACGTTTGGATGCAGTCGTGCTTTCTACACAGCACGATCCGGATGTGACACAGGAGCAGATACACAAAGATATCAAAAAATACGTATTTGATGTGGTGATTCCGGAGACTATGATTGATGAAGAAACAAAATTTTTCATCAATCCTACAGGAAGGTTTGTAATAGGCGGCCCGCATGGAGACAGTGGCCTGACGGGTAGGAAGATCATTGTTGATACGTACGGTGGAATGGCAAGTCATGGAGGCGGCGCTTTTTCCGGTAAGGATTGTACAAAGGTGGACAGGTCTGCGGCATATGCGGCGAGATATGCGGCGAAAAATATTGTGGCAGCAGGGCTTGCAAAAAAATGTGAGATCCAGCTTTCGTATGCGATCGGAGTTGCCCAGCCGACTTCTGTTATGGTAAATACATATGGAACAGGAAAGATAGCAGACGCGGAACTGGTAAAAATCATAAGAGAGAATTTTGATCTGCGTCCGGCGGGTATCATCCAAATGTTGGATCTGCGTCGTCCAATCTATAAACAGACGGCTGCTTACGGGCATTTTGGACGTAACGATCTGAATCTTCCATGGGAAAAACTGGATAAAGTAGATGTACTGAAAAAATATATCGGATAATACCGTAAAGATATTGTAAAGGACTGTGGTTTGCGTATCCGAAATATTGAATTTAACATGCGCAGTATGGTATACTAAATCATTATAGGATTTAAACCAGGTGCGGATAAAAAGGCGGGCGCCGTTTGGAAGTGCCTGCCTTTTTCAGAATCCTATTATGAAAAAGGAAAGGAGCCGGCTATGAAATTAAAGACAAAATTGATCATTGCGTTTATGACAGTCATGATTCTTCCGACTATTTTTACGACAGTTGCGATGTATACATTTTCGTCGCGCAAGGTCAACGAGATCCAACAAATTTATCTCCTGATCGTATTTTTGACAGCAGCGCTTCTTATATACTGGATCTATCGTACTGTATCCGTACCATTGACAAAGCTGCAGCGGGCTGCGCGCAATATAAAGGAAGGAAACCTGGACTTTGAGATCAAGAGAGAGGCTGATGATGAAATCGGTCAGCTGTGCCAGGATTTTGAGGAGATGAGATTGCGCCTGAAAGCAAACGCAGAGGAAAAGGTGGCATATGACAAGGAGAATAAAGAACTCATCAGCAATATATCCCATGATCTAAAAACGCCGATCACGGCGATCAAAGGGTATGTGGAAGGAATCATGGACGGAGTGGCGGATACCCCTGAAAAAATGGACAGGTATATCAAAACCATATATAATAAGGCTAATGAGATGGATCTGTTGATCAATGAGCTGACGCTGTATTCTAAAATAGATACAAACCGTATTCCGTATAATTTCACAACGATCTCGGCAAAAAATTATTTTGGAGATTGTGCAGAGGATTTATATATGGAATTAGAAGCGAAAGGCGTTCAATTTGTATACCGCAACTATGTGGAGACAGATTCTAAGGTGATCGTAGATCCGGAACAGCTTAGGCGGGTTATCAATAATATCGTTTCAAATTCCCTGAAATATATGGATAAGCCAAAGGGAAAGATTACGATGAATCTAAAGGACGTAGGGGATTTTATCCAGGTAGAACTAGGAGATAATGGAAAGGGGATCACGGCAAAAGATCTGCCCTATATATTTGACCGTTTTTACAGGACGGACGCTTCCAGAAATTCTTCAAAAGGAGGAAGCGGGATCGGACTTTCCATTGTAAAAAAGATCGTAGAAGAACATGGCGGAAATATCTGGGCGACCAGTGAAGAAGGGGTTGGAACGACCATGTATTTTGTAGTAAGAAAATATCAGGAGGTACCGATGGATGAGTAAACGTATTTTGATCGTGGAAGATGAAGAAAGCATCGCAGAACTGGAACGAGATTATTTGGAATTAAGCGGTTTTGAAGTAGAGGTTGCGACAGATGGAGAAGTTGGCCTGCAAAAAGGGCTGGATGAAGATTTTGATCTTATCATCCTGGATCTGATGCTCCCGGGAGTAGATGGGTTTGAAATCTGCCGTCAGGTGCGCGATCAGAAAAACACGCCGATCATCATGGTGTCGGCGAAAAAAGACGATATTGATAAAATACGGGGACTTGGATTGGGTGCGGATGATTATATGACGAAACCTTTCAGTCCAAGTGAACTGGTGGCGCGTGTAAAGGCACATCTTGCGAGATATGAACGTCTGATAGGCAGTACGGCAGAAGAAAATGAGATTATAGAAATACGCGGTCTGAAGATCGATACAACAGCAAGACGGGTATGGGTCAACGGAGAAGAACGCTCTTTTACAACGAAAGAGTTCGATCTTCTTACATTTCTTGCAAAACATCCAAACCATGTATATACAAAAGAAGAATTGTTCCGGGAGATATGGGACATGGAATCGATCGGGGATATTGCGACCGTGACTGTGCATATTAAGAAAATAAGGGAAAAAATAGAGTATGATACCTCACACCCGCAGTATATCGAGACGATTTGGGGCGTGGGTTATCGGTTTAAGGTATAATGGACACGAAGCAATATAGTGATAAAAAATATGAAAATCACAAAAAAACAATGAAAAAATTGAGACTTACGACTATGCAAAGGATTGCCATGGGCTTTTTAGGCATTATTTTGCTGGGCGGCGTACTTTTATGGCTGCCGATCTGCAACCAGAAGCCGATCGCATTTTTTGACTCTCTCTTTACATCCGTTTCTGCAGTCTGCGTGACAGGACTTGTGACGATCGTTCCGGCGGAACAGTTCACCCTTTTGGGAAAACTGGTTTTGCTGCTTCTGATCCAGATCGGAGGTCTGGGAGTCATTGCGTGTACAATCGCATTTTTTCTGGCTCTTCGCCGCAGGATCACGATGAAAGAGCGGGTGGTGATACAGCAGGCGTATGGATTGGATACACTGACAGGTCTTGTCAGGTTTATCATCCGCATTTTAAAAGGAACACTGCTCATAGAAGGAATAGGAGCAGTCTTGTTTTCTTTGCAGTTTATCCCAGAATATGGAGTGTATCCCGGAATAGGATATGGTATTTTCCATGCAATCTCCGCATTTTGCAATGCGGGAATAGACATATTAGGGCAGAATAGTTTTATTGACTATGTGGGCTCCCCGCTTGTAAATCTTACGACGATGTTTTTGATCGTGATGGGCGGATTAGGTTTTCCTGTATGGCATGATATCCACGTCAATACGAAAAAAGTGCTGAAGGGAAGAAAGCCAAAAGGCAGACTGATAAAAAGGCTGGGACTGCAGAGCAAAATCGTGCTGACCATGACAGCGGCGCTGCTTTTGCTGGGAACTGCCGGCTTTTTCCTTTTAGAATACAATAATCCGGAGACAATGAAGAATTTTAGCCTGGGGCAGAAACTGATGGCTTCTGGATTCCAGTCTGTTACAACAAGGACAGCCGGTTTTGCGGCAGTGCCGCAGGGAGGCCTTACAGAAGGTTCTAAGCTTTTGGGGTGTGTTCTAATGTTTATCGGTGGCTCCCCTGCCGGAACCGCAGGCGGTGTTAAGACGACTACAATAGCAATGCTGCTTTTGACAGCTCTGTCTGTCTTGAGAGGCAGGAAGGACACGGAGTGCTTTGGAAGAAAGCTGGATGACTCGATCGTTCGTTCCGGTATTACGATCACACTGGTGACTTTTTTATTTTGGCTTATTGGAACAGGGGTGATCACTGTGCTGGAGCCGAGGGCAGAGTATCTGGATATTATGTATGAGACAACGTCCGCGATCGGTACAGTGGGATTGTCTGCGGATCTGACACCGTCTCTTTCGAGGGCGAGCCAGGTCGTGCTGATGATATTGATGTATGCAGGCAGAATCGGTCCCATGACGATGGCGTTAGTATTTGCGGGAAAGGCAAGGGCAGGCACGCAGTTCAGAGAACTGCCGGAGAAACGGATTATGTTAGGATAGGAGAACACAAAATATGAGAAAGCAGTTTGCTGTGTTTGGATTGGGAAGTTTTGGATGGAGTGTGGCTTTGACACTGGAGAGTCTTGGATGTGACGTGCTGGTGGTAGACAAGTCCTATGAAAAAATACAAGAGATAGCAGATCAAGTGTCCTATGCAATGCGGGCAGATGTGGCTGATCCGGAGGCAATGCAGGCGCTTGGAGGACGGAACTTGGACGGGGCTGTAGTGGCCATATCAGAAAGTCTGGAAGCAAGTATCATGGCAACGATGCTGAGCAAAGAGATGGGGATTCCCTATGTGCTGGCAAAAGCACAGGACAACCTGCAGGGTACGATCCTTGAAAAAGTAGGTGCAGATTCTGTTGTTTATCCCGAAAGGGAGATGGGAAGCCGGGTGGCGAAGAATCTGGTGTCGAATACATTTTCCGACTGGATCGAACTCTCGTCAGAATACAGTATGGCAGAAAGCAAAGTACCTGAAAAATGGGTGGGAAGGAGCCTTTCTGAATTAAAGGTTCGAGAAAAATATGGAATCAATGTGGTTGGGATCATCCAGAATGAGCAGGTAAATGTAACGTTTGATCCGCATGCGCCGCTTCCTGAGGACGGGATCTTGATCATTATAGGAGCAACTTCTGTATTGGAAAGATTTCATATGGAATAACAGGGTGAAAATAGTGATGATAACAAGTACGGGAAATCAGAAAGTAAAAGAATTGATACAACTCCAGAAAAAGAGCAAGATACGGAATAACGAAGGGGTTTTTATCGCAGAAGGCTCCAGGATCGTGCGTGAGATGCCGGCAGAACGAATCAAAAGTCTGTATGTGGCAGAGAGTTGGTGGAAACAGCACAAAAAAGAGATGGAAGAACTTCAGAAAAAACCGGAAATCCTTTCGGATCCTGTATTTGCCCATGTCTCTGACACAAAGAGTCCGCAGGGGATCTTGGCAGTCGTGCGGCAGATGGCGTATGATTTTTCAGATATTACCGGTATAAAGCAAGGGAAGAAAGCACATATTCTTGTATTGGATAATTTGCAGGATCCGGGAAATCTGGGAACCATATTCAGAACAGCAGAGGCCGCAGGCGCTACAGGTATCTTGCTGAGTGCAGACTGTGTGGATATATATAATCCTAAAGTCATCCGTTCTACGATGGGGGCTGTTTGCAGAGTTCCTTTTTACTATGCGGAAGATATATGCGGCGAGATACGGAAATTAAAGCAGGAAAAAATAAAAATATATGCGGCGCATCTAGAGGGAATACATGAATATGATGGAGAAGACTACAGAGATTCCTGCGCATTTCTGATAGGAAATGAAGGGAATGGGCTTAAGGAAGAAGTGGCTGCCTGCGCGGATGTCAAAGTACGTATCCCCATGCAGGGAAAGGCAGAATCTCTGAATGCGGCAGTCGCTTCTGCGATATTGATGTTTGAAGCAGGACGGCAGAGAAGAAAACAGAGGTGAATTTATGGAGCCGATATTGGATCTATCTAAAGAATATGGCATTGTGCTGGACGGCGGTGGCGCGCGGGGCGCCTATCAGATCGGGGCTTGGAAAGCCCTGAAGGAAGCTGGGATAAAGATCAACGCAGTGGCGGGTACTTCAGTAGGAGCCCTAAATGGGGCGCTTATCTGTATGGATGATATAGAAAATGCAGAAAAAATCTGGAGTGAGATGACTTTCTCTAAAGTGATGGATGTAGATGACAACTGGATGGAGGAACTTTTTGCCGGCAAGCGTAAGTTTTCGGAGGTGATCGCAGAGATATGGAGCACACTGTCAGAGGGAGGGGTGGATATCACGCCTCTTCGACATCTGATCCACGGAATGGTGGATGAAGAGAAAATACGCCATTGTGAAAAAGAATTTTGTATTTTGACGTTTTCTCTTACAGATATGAAAGAACTAGATCTAAGCATAGAAGATATACCAGAAGGTATGTTGGAAGACTTTTTGCTGGCGAGCGCATACCTGCTAGGCTTTAAAAATGAAAAGCTGCACGGGAAGCGGTATATTGACGGCGGGGTAGTCAATAACGTACCTTTGAATTCTCTTGTAAAGAGGGGATATACCGATATCATAGAGATCCGGATCTACGGACCGGGGCGGGAGCCGAGAGTAAAAATGCCAAGTGACAGTGAGGTCTATGAGATCGGTCCGCGGGTCCGTCTCGGAAGCATCATAGAATTTGAAGGCAAGAGAAGCCGGCAGAATTTGAAAATCGGATACTATGATGCCAAGAGGATGCTGTATGGACTGGAAGGATTTATGTATTATCTGGAACAGAATCATGAGGAAATATGGTATAATGAAAAACTAAGCGGTATTTCTGACAGAGAAAAGGCGGAGATGGCATTTGTGCTTAAACTTCCGCTTGGCTTTACAGACAAGGCATTATATCTGGCAATGCTGGAGGCCAGCGCAAAGCTTCTGCGTGTGCCGAAATATCAGATCTATACGATAGATGAGATACTTATGATCGTAAAGGAACGTTATGCGGCTCTGGCAGACAAGATCAACCTGCCGCGTTTTACGCATGTACTAATGGATATAGGAGAGGACAAAGAGATGAATTTAAAAGGAAGAAACTTTTTAACACTGAAAGATTTTACGCCGGAGGAGATTACGTATCTGCTGGATCTGGCTGCGGATGTGAAAGAAAAAAAGAAAAACGGCATATCGGTGGAACAGTATAGAGGAAAGAATATAGCGCTGATCTTTGAGAAAACAAGTACGAGGACACGCTGTGCATTTGAGGTAGCAGCGCATGATATGGGAATGGGAACAACCTATTTAGATCCGTCGGGCTCCCAGATTGGAAAGAAGGAAAGTATCGAGGATACGGCTCGTGTACTTGGCAGAATGTATGACGGGATCGAATATCGTGGTTTCGGTCAGGAGATCGTGGAGGAACTGGCGAAATATGCGGGTGTTCCTGTGTGGAATGGTCTGACGAACGAGTATCATCCGACGCAGATGCTGGCGGATCTTCTGACCATCCGCGAGAATTTTGGTTCGCTTAAGGGAATTAAGCTTGTCTATATGGGAGATGCCAGATTCAATATGGGAAATTCTTTGATGATCGCCTGTGCGAAGATGGGAATGGATTTTGTGGCATGTACGACAAAGAAATATTTTCCGAATGAAGAACTGGTAAATATCTGTAAGGGATATGCTGCTGAGAGCGGGGCTACGATCACACTTACGGAAGATGTAAAAGCCGGCACAGAAGATGCGGATGTGATCTATACAGATGTCTGGGTGTCTATGGGAGAGCCGGATGAAGTATGGGAGGAACGTATCCGTGAATTGGCGCCTTACAAAGTGACAAAAGAAGTGATGGAAAATGCGAAAGAAGAGGCAATCTTCCTGCATTGTCTGCCGGCATTTCACGATCTGAAGACAAAGATTGGAAAAGAAATGGGAGAGCGGTTTGGTATCAAGGATATGGAAGTGACAGACGAAGTATTTGAGTCCGCTCAGTCCAAGGTATTCGATGAGGCGGAAAATCGTATGCATACGATCAAAGCCGTCATGATGGCTACATTGGGAGAAGTAAAATAAATATACAACCAGGGTGAAAATTTGTGAAAACAGAAATTTTGAAAATGCTGCGGGAAAGCGGCGGATATGTATCCGGACAGCAGCTCTGTGAGAAATTAGGCGTCTCACGTACAGCAGTGTGGAAAGTGATCGGACAGCTAAAAGAAGAAGGATATCATGTGGAGGCGGTAAGAAACCGCGGATATCGCATCGTGGATAGTCCGGATATACTGACAGCAGAAGAATTGAAAAGTCTTTTTCATACAAAATGGGCAGGGCAGCAGGTCGTCTGTTATAAAGAGACAGATTCGACCAATATCCGGGCGAAGGTCTTGGGAGAAGATGGTGCGCCCCATGGGACGCTCGTTGTGGCGGATATGCAGAAGTCCGGCAAAGGCAGACGTGGAAGAGCCTGGGAATCAAAGCCGGGCATAAGCATTTATATGACGCTTCTTTTAAGACCGGATATCCCACCGGTAAAGGCGCCTATGCTGACACTGGTGGCGGCATGCGCAGCGGCGGAAGCGCTGAAGAAATGTACGGGTTTGGATGTGCAGATCAAATGGCCGAATGATATTGTCGTACATGGAAAGAAGCTGGCAGGTATTCTGACAGAGATGAGCACGGAGATTGATTATATCAATTATGTGGTGACAGGGATCGGCATCAATGTGAACACAGAACAATTTTCGAAAGAGATCGAGAATAAGGCTACATCGCTCTTTTTGGAGACTGGAAGTACGGTAAAACGCGCTTTGCTGATCGCAGAAATCGTAAGAGCTTACGAAGAATATTATGCAAAGTTTTTGGAGACGGAAGATCTGTCTCTGCTGAAAGAAGTGTATAATGAGAGGCTCGTAAACCGTGACAGGGAAGTGCGTATATTGGGGAATGATAAGACATATACAGCACGAGCTCTCGGGATTACTGCAACAGGAGAACTGATCGTACGCAGACAGGACGGGACAGAAGAAAAGATCTATGCCGGAGAAGTATCTGTCCGGGGTGTATATGGATATGTGTAGAACATGTGAAATAAGCACTATTTGATATCTCGTACGGGAAAGGGAACATATGGAAGAAGAAATCGTATTATGCGCGGCGAGCGCGTATGAACAAAAATTTTATTTAAATCCGGAGTTTAACGCACTGCCGGAAGGGATCAGACAGGAACTGCAGATCATGTGCGTGCTCTATACAGAGGATGTGGGCGGCGTTCTTATGCTTGTATTTGACGAAGAAGGCAATCTGGAATTGAAAGTAGATCACCGGGAAGAGGATTTTACTTTTGATGAGATCGGAAGTGTGCTTAAAATAAAGGAACTGCAGAAGACAAAGAGAGGATTGTTTGAATCATTAGAATTGTTTTTTAAGATTTTTTATTTGGGAGAAGAGTTTGAGGAGGAAAAAGATGCTTCTGACGATTGATGTGGGAAATACAAACGTGACAATGGGCGTATTCGAGGAAGAAGAGTTGATCGGAACATTCCGGATGACAACAAAACAGGCACGTACATCCGATGAATATGGCTTTACCATCTGTGGCATATTAGAGCACAGAGATATTTCGCCTAAAGATATTAAAGCGGTGATCATAGCGTCAGTGGTGCCGGATATCATGCATTCTCTGATAAGCGGCATTATCAAATATCTGCATGTAAGACCGTTGATCGTTTCTGCCGGGATCAAGACAGGCATACGTATCGTGACGGAAAACCCAAAAGAGATTGGACCGGATCGTATCGTAGATGCGGTAGCAGGATATGAGAGCGCAAAAGGGGCAGTGATCGTCGTAGATTTTGGTACAGCTACGACCTATGATCTGATCGGACCGGATGGAACATTTGAAGCGGGTATCACGGCACCCGGTATAGAAACAGCGGGACGCTCCCTGTGGGGCGGAACGGCTATGCTCCCGGCAGTGGAGATCAAGAAACCGAAGTCGATTCTGGCAAAGGAAACGATCAGCAGTATGCAGGCAGGACTTGTGTACGGCGCGATCGGGCAGACAGAGTATATCATCCAGAAGATCAAACAGGAGGCGCCATACGAGAAAATCGCCGTTATTGCAACAGGGGGACTGGGAAAGATCATAGCGGAATCTACGGACAGTATTGATACGTATGATCCGCAGCTTACTCTGAATGGTCTGCGTCTGATCTATAATAAAAATAAAAAATATTGGGATAATGTAAGATGAGACAATGTACGATAGGAAATGTAAAACTGGATAACTGTTATATATTGGGACCCATGGCAGGCGTGACCGACCTGCCATTTCGCTTGTTGTGCAAAGAGCAGGGAGCAGGGCTTATGTGTATGGAGATGATCAGCGCCAAAGGGATTTTGTACCAAAATAAAAATACAGAAAGCCTGCTTGCTATCGATCCGAAAGAAATGCCGGTTTCCCTGCAGCTGTTTGGCTCTGATCCAAAAATTGTCAGTGAGATGGCAAAACAGATCGAGGATCGTCCTTTTTCAATCTTAGATATCAATATGGGCTGTCCTGTACCCAAGATAGTAAAAAACGGGGAAGGTTCGGCTCTTATGAAACAACCGAAACGGGTATATGAACTTGTAAATGCAGTTGTGAAAGCAATCCAAAAACCGGTTACGGTGAAGATCAGGAAGGGCTTTGACGAGGAACACGTCAATGCGGTCGAGATCGCAAAGATCGCAGAAGAGGCAGGCGCCTGCGCAGTGGCAGTCCATGGGCGGACAAGGGAACAGTATTACAGTGGGAAAGCAGATTGGGAGATCATACGGAAGGTGAAAGAAGCGGTGCAGATACCGGTCATCGGAAATGGGGATGTGACATCGGCGGAAAAAGCAGTCAAAATGCAGAAGATGACAGGATGCGACGGTGTGATGATCGCAAGAGGCGCACAGGGTAATCCCTGGATATTTTCAGAATTGACTGCTTATGAAAAGACAGGAGAGATTCCCGCCAGGCCGGATATCCAGGAGGTGAAGAACACCATGCTGCGGCATGCCTCTCTCCAGATACAGTGTAAGGGGGCGTATATCGGCATACGCGAGATGAGAAAGCATGTAGCATGGTATACGAAAGGACTTCATGGAGCAGCAAAATTGCGTGAGAAGATCAATACAGTGGAGTCTTATGAAGAACTGGAAAATCTCTTGACATCATTATAGGTATTGGGTATAATATTGAAATTGTGAAATATAATTGAAAAGAATGGTGTCTCTTCTGAAAAATACATGGAAGAGAAAAGCTTAAATCAATATAGAATAAAAAACACGGGAAAGAAAGGAAGCAGAAAGAATCATGGCAGAGGCAAAGAAAAGACTGCTGACTTATGCTGGATTGAAGGCTCTGGAGGATGAGCTTGAAAATCTGAAAGTAGTCAAACGAAAAGAAGTTGCACAGAAAATCAAAGAGGCGAGAGAGCAGGGCGACTTATCTGAAAATGCGGAATATGATGCTGCAAAGGACGAGCAAAGAGATATAGAGGCTCGTATCGAGGAACTCGAAGGCATCCTGAAAAATGCAGAAGTCGTTGTTGAGGATGAGGTTGATTTTGACAAGATCAACGTAGGGTGTAAGGTAAAAGTATTCGACATTACGTATGATGAAGAAATGGAATTCAAAATTGTGGGATCCACAGAAGCAAACAGTCTGGAGGGAAAGATTTCCAATGAATCTCCTGTCGGACAGGCACTTCTCGGAAAGAAAGTCGGAGAGATAGTAGACGTGGAGACACAGGCGGGAGTTATCCAGTATAAGGTCCTGGATATCAGCCGATCCATGTAAATAATGTTTTGAATCCAGACCCCTGTAATAAGGGGTCTGAATTCGCTTATAAAGAAAGGAGAAAAGCAGTGTCCAAACAGCAGAATAATCATGTACAGGAACCAGATCTGAACGAGTTAAGAAAGGTACGCCGGGAAAAACTGGCAGAGATACAAGCGAGCGGAAAGGATCCGTTTGCCATTACCAAATATGAGCAGACACATCACAGTAAGGAGATAAAAGAGCATTACGAAGAATTGGAAGGGAAAAAAGTTTCTATTGCGGGGCGTATGATGTCGAAACGTGTCATGGGAAAGGCCTCTTTTTGTAATGTTCAGGATCTGCAGGGAAACATCCAATCCTATGTGGCAAGGGACAGTGTAGGAGAAGAAAACTATAAAGAGTTCAAAAAAATGGATGTAGGTGACATGATCGGGATCGTGGGCGAAGTATTTAAGACGAAAACGGGAGAAATTTCTATCCATGCATCTGCTGTTACGCTGCTCTCAAAAAGTTTGCAGATTCTTCCTGAAAAATATCATGGCCTGACAAATACAGATTTGCGGTATCGCCAGAGATATGTGGATCTTATCATGAATCCAGATGTGAAAGATACATTTGTAAAACGTTCCAAGATTTTAAGAGCAATCCGTACCTATCTGGATGGACAGGGATTTATGGAAGTTGAGACACCGATGCTTGTAGCGAATGCAGGCGGTGCGGCGGCAAGACCATTTGAGACTCATTTTAATGCGTTAAACGAAGACCTTAAACTGAGAATTTCCTTGGAACTGTATCTGAAAAGACTGATCGTTGGAGGCCTGGAGC
This sequence comes from Mediterraneibacter massiliensis, assembly GCF_001487105.1. Classification (GTDB taxonomy): domain Bacteria; phylum Bacillota; class Clostridia; order Lachnospirales; family Lachnospiraceae; genus Mediterraneibacter; species Mediterraneibacter massiliensis. Next base: position 395,654 of record NZ_LN913000.1, read on the forward strand.
GCGTATATGAAATTGGTCGAGTATTCCGTAATGAAGGTCTGGATACAAGACACAATCCAGAGTTTACATTGATGGAACTTTACCAGGCATATACAGACTATCATGGTATGATGGATTTAACGGAGAATTTATATCGTTATGTTGCACAAGAAGTTCTTGGAACAACGCAGATCGTATATAAAGGTGTTGAGATTGATCTTGGAAAACCATTTGAGCGTATCACAATGATAGATGCCGTGAAAAAGTACGCAGGTGTTGACTGGAACGAAGTTCATACATTGAAAGAAGCAAGAGCTCTTGCAAAAGAGCATCATGTAGAATATGAAGAACGTCATAAAAAAGGTGATATTCTTGCATTATTCTTTGAAGAATTTGCAGAGGAACATTTGATCCAGCCTACATTTGTAATGGATCATCCAATTGAGATTTCCCCTCTTACAAAGAAGAAACCAGAGAATCCGGAATATGTAGAACGATTTGAGTTCTTTATGAATGGTTGGGAGATGGCAAATGCTTACTCAGAGCTTAATGATCCGATCGATCAGAGAGAACGTTTCCGTGCACAGGAAGAACTTCTCGCACAGGGAGACGAAGAAGCAAATACAACAGATGAAGACTTTATGAATGCGTTGGAGATCGGTATGCCACCAACAGGCGGTATTGGATATGGTATTGACAGAATGTGTATGCTGCTGACAGGAGCAGAGGCAATTCGAGATGTACTGTTATTCCCGACAATGAAGTCACAGGGCGCTGCAAAGAACGAAGCAAACAACGCCGCACAGTCTGCTCCGGTAGCTGCAAAGGTAATTGTTCCGGCAGAAGAAGCAGCTGCACCGGCGAAGGCTGAGATCGATTTCTCCAACGTAGAAGTAGAGCCTTTGTTCGAAGATATGGTTGACTTTGAGACATTCAGCAAGTCAGATTTCCGTGCTGTAAAGGTAAAAGAATGTGAAGCAGTTCCAAAATCTAAAAAGCTTCTGAAGTTCGTATTAGACGACGGAAGTGGCGCAGATCGTGTGATTCTAAGCGGGATTCACGATTACTATGAGCCGGAAGAATTGGTCGGAAAGACATTGCTTGCAATCACAAACCTTCCGCCACGTAAGATGATGGGAATCGATTCCTGCGGTATGATCATCTCCGCTACACACCTTGTAGAGGGAAGAGAAGGACTCAATGTTCTGATCCTTGATGATCACATTCCGGCAGGAGCAAAGCTCTACTAATTTGATGTAAGGATGTACCGTTTTGCCTGATAAAACGGGATGTACTTCATTTGGTGAATTTCATAAAAAACAGCAATTTACATCAAACTTACATCATTTGATGCAGGAAACGATGCAGAGCTGAAAAAATCGCATAATTAGCAGAAAAAATGGGCAGTCCTACAAAGGATTGCCCATTTTTAGAAAGAGAACTATAAGTTGCAGATTATATTTTCATTGTAGTGGTTGGGAAGAATAGATATAATGAAGATATATATATAACGATAAATAAGAATTTGGAAAGGAGCGCTGAATATGGGATTATTTGATAAATTTAAGAAGTCTAATAATAATGTAAATGTATGCAAAAAAGAGTTAGCAACAGGTAGTGGTATGTGGGCACTTTGGGACTATGACACCTATAAAGAAATTGATGACTATGGTAAATGGGAACTATTTTTTTGTGAAAATGATGATATAAAGAAACAAATATCTAAAAATTATTTTGTACCAATATACATATTTGAAGATGGTTGTCGCTCTTTTACATTAAAAATAGATAGAGACTTGACAGAAAGAGAACAACGATATATTTGTGTGCAATCGGAGCCATATTTATTTAATGCAAACGGTAAAATTATCTTGTCAGGAATAGAATATATAAACAAAACTGTTTCAGAAGAAGAAGCAATTATATTAGAAGTTCCCCAAGGACTCTACCAAGTTAATGTTTATCTTTTGTCTTGGGACGAAGAACCTAATGCATATTTGAAAGATGGTTCTATAAATCCTAATGCTCTTTCTGATTTTGTGGTAATTTTAAAATCTAATGCAGATGTAAATAAGATGTATCGTTCGAAGATTAATACTTTTTCAGAAGATGATTAGTATCATATAACATTTAGTAACGCAAAGATTTGAGGTGATTAATACAGACATTAAGTATCTTAATCCGAAGCATTTTTCTAAATGAATTTATAAAGTATTGTAGACTCATTAAAGAATGATATATCTGGAAAATAAAAGATGAGTCTTAGCTGTTAGCATAAAATCCCAGTTTGAATAAGAAAATTGAAAAAGTACGAAAATCTCTTGACCTGTACGCAGCGTACACTCTTATACTATCACCAAAAGGAGGTGTTCCCGATGCTATTGAACGAGATTATAAATGAAGTCGGAATGACAAAGCGTGCAGTTAAGTATTATGAAGAAAAAGGTTTGTTATCAGTAGAGAAAGATAGCAACGGTTACCGCAACTATTCTGTACAAGATGTTGAAACTTTAAAAAAGATTTCAGTATATAGAAAGCTTGGTATTGGTATTAAAGATATACAAAGTCTTTTGGAAAGTGGAGATAAAAGCATTCTTCTTCGTATTTACCAAGAAAAACTGAGGGAAAAGGCTTTACAAGAATCAGAACTTGAAGCTTTGAGAGAATTTATTGATGATGGTAATGCAGATAAAGCAAATGAGTTGCTTGATTACCAGACTGTTGAAAATGCAATTGAGTCTTTGCTGCCGGGAAAAGATTGGGGCATTTACTTAAAAAGTCACTTTAAACCATTTCTTCATATAAGAATAAGAACGCCGGAGCAGAAGCAAGCTCTAAGGAATATATTAGAGTATTGTGATGAAACTACATTGAAAATTCCTTTTATTATGGGAATAGGAGTGAAGCTGGCAGGCGGGATTATTCAAGAAACAAGAACTGCTGATGAGATGATAGCCCATTATCGTGATATGAGTGAAAGCGAATACGAAAGATTAAAAAAAATGGTATGGAAGGGTGCTGAAATGAAAACTGGTATCATGAAATACCATCCCTCGTTTGTCGCACAGAGAAAAATGCAGAAAGAGTTTCAGGATAAAGGATATAATGATATATTCATTCCTAACATGATGGTTCTGTCACCGCAGTATGCAGAATATAAGAAAGCATTAAATAAAGTGAACGATAGAATGTGCAGAGAGCTTGGACTGCACTATGATAGCAATTACAACTTGGCTATAAAAAAGTCCAAGTGAAATTGCTGTATCTAATTATAGAGTAAAAGACTGATGCAATGCAATTTCCAGCTTTACAGAGAGATTGAAAACATGTAAGCGTCTAGATTTTATGCTATAATTACAGATGTTAGTTTGCGTTGCTTGTGGCAACGACTGTTTTGATATTTAATAGATGTATCAAAACAAAGGAGGCACAGGTTATGTTAAATGAAAATATTAGAAATCTGCGAAAAGCAAAAGGGCTTTCACAAGAAGAGCTGGCTATAAAGCTAAATGTAGTAAGGCAAACAGTATCGAAATGGGAAAAAGGATTATCGGTTCCTGATTCAAGTTTGCTTGTCTCATTAGCAGAAGAGTTGGATACTTCTGTAAGTATTTTGCTCGGAGAAACTGTACAGGAAGAAAGTTTGAATGAAGGAAGTTTAAAGAATATTTCTGAAAAACTCGAAGTGATCAATCTTCAGCTTGCAAAAAGAATTGAGATGAGAGCTCCAACAATTCGTTGTCTGCTCATTATAGTGTGTGCGATCATTATAATAGTATTTATTGCTCTTGCAGGTATCAATAGTGAATATTTGACTTGGAATTTTAATGACCCGGAGTTGGCAATTGTAGGTACTCTATTACATGGCTTTGAATTTTTGTTTGTAAGATTGGCGCCATTCGTTTTTATAAGTTCTGTAATTGGAATTATATTCACATATAGAAAACAATAATTTCCAGTTGATATTTCACTTATTTTAGAATATTTAATAACTGTTATATTTGATTATCAAATTCATCACAAACCCTTGAAAATACTAAGTTTGTAGCAAGTGAACTTTCCCTTACTCTTTCCCTTGTGTTATAATCTCCCATTGGCTTTCATGAACCTTAATATGGGAAAAAATAAGGGAAAGATAATTTTGTAACACAGTATAACATATAACAATAACGACATGGTGAACTGATTGAAATGTTTTCGATATTTAACTCTGTAACTGATTATTAAAAAATGGAGATAAGATACGATGAGAACAATTTATGCAGAATACAACATACACCACGATAGTATTGATGTTTACACAAGTGCTGGATATATGCTTCGCATTGATTGCTGGGAAGCTGAAAAAAATCTAAAAACCACATACGGATCAGAATGTGCGCTTACTTCATTGGCTGTGGATGAGCCTTTGGAATATGCAAGATTATATCTTGATGGCAATTTACAGATGTGGGTGGATGCAGAAGATTCACTTGAATTATAGATAATTTGATAATAAATTTTATATCTAATTTTCGATTATCCGCATAAACACTATACTTTCAAGTATTTTGAAGTATAGAAAAAACTCATTTTACCACGAATTTACCACGATTGAATGAGCCTTGATATGACCTATAAAATAACACCCAAAAGACATCATTACACCTAAATGGTGTCTTTTTAAAAAGCAGTCAATCCTAAGACTAACTGCTTTGTGTGTATGGATATGAAATTGTCAAACTGGGATTTGTCTTACAACAATTTATATATGCATAAAAAGCAATATATTTATGAAAACACCCTAAATCCAAAATCTACTCAATTCATTTTTCCTTACATAAAATGTTCTCGTATATTTCACTTCCTCACCAAGTGTTTCCCCTATCAAAACTTCAAAATCATTGATATCAAATTCTGGAAAGAATGTATCTCCATCTTCAATATTTAAATCTACTTCTGTGATATACATTTTATCTACTATTTGCAAAGCTTCCTTAAATAGTCCATATCCACCAGATATGTATACATCTCGTCCTTTAGCCAATAATAATGCATCTTCTAATGATTTAACTGAAACTAAATTATCTCCTTGATACTCTGTTGTGGTGGAAACAACAATATTCATTCTATTAGGCAACGGATGACCGATTTCTTCATAAGACTTTCGCCCCATAATAACCACATTACCCGTTGTTAACTCTCTAAATTGCTTTTGTTCTCCCTTTATTTTCCATGGTATATTACCATTCTTGCCTATAACATTATTCTTTGACCTCGCAACAATCAAACCTATCATCTATTTCATCCTCCATAATATGATGTCGTACCTGTGATTCCATCAAGTGCACCACATCTTAACAAACTCAAAATTATCTCGAACTAACCAGCTCGACAAATTCTAGTTTGTCCGTTTCTTCATATCCACATTATATCATTTTCATATCTGCACCACAATAAAATTTTATGCACCGATAATCTTAGTGAACAGCTCTAACAAACACCATTTCATCACTCCAATCTGAAATTTAGGTATGAAAAAAGCAGTCAATCCTAAGACTAACTGCTTTGTGTATAGAGATATGAAATTGTGAAATAGAATTTGCCTATTTCAAATCAAAAAGAGAATTTTCATAGTCCTTTACATAGTATCGTATATTTTTACGCCCCTTTTGAATAATGGTATGTCCCTCTGCTTCTAATTTTTCTTTCTGTGCTTCAATACCATTTGGATATTTAGCATTTAATTCTCCGTTTGCTTTTAATGTTCTCCAATAGGGTGTTTCATCTTCGGAACGCTGATAACTCGCCCACGCTACAATAGAAACAAATATACCCGCTGTAATCGGCTCTGTAAAATCTGCACCACTCAATTTTGCAAAGTGTTCTCGTATTTTTCCAACCGTAATCACTTTACCATACGGAACTTTTTTCATTACTTTGTCATAGTCAATCGGGGGAGCAAAATACATTTTGTTTCCACCATATTTCTCAATACTTTTCTGGTCTATGATAATTTGAAATTTTGGCATATCCTTACTATCATGCAACATAGCATTAAAATCTTTTTTATCTTCATTTGCCATTTGTGCCACCTCCTACTTTAAGGATAGTCTGTTTCTTATTTCCATGCAATGAGGCTGTTTGAAAATTATTAACACTTTCAAATTTGTCGCTTTCTTCATATCCATATTATAACAGTTCCATATATCCGCCACAATAAAAATCAGCATACCCTTAGCATTTATGGAACAAAAATGCACACTTTTTCTTTCTTCCTCTTGATTACCCCACAACAGAAAAGAAAAAGCCCTGTCAAGAGCCTTGCCACCATTGGTGGTGCTTTGCACTCTTTACTGGGCTTTTTGTTTGCTGTATCTTCCATGCAAGAGGAAATTAAAGACCTCTGTTCCATTTCGCCTTTAGATAATCTTCATAGTCTGCTTCATTGAAGTCTACTTGTGGAGAAGTGTCGGGAATGTTGTTTCTGTTGTCTATATCCGCAAGCTGACGAAATATCCAATCATCATAAGGGTCATGGTATTTATACTCTTTGGGCTGTTCTCTGTATCGGTCTAACCCTCGCATTTCCTTATGCACTTTTATCATGCGTTCCAGTTTTTGACGCTGTATCAACTGCTTGATTTCCATAAGTTCTTCCAACTCCGTAACCTCATTGGTAATGTAGTTATGGATATACTGTATGAGTTTATATGCCTTGTAAAATGTGCATTCTTTTTCATCATCGAAAAATTCATTTTCAGACAGGTAATCTAAGGAAACATTGAAGTCTTGTTCCCGTTTGATAATATCCATGATATAGGGCTCGGTGTGGTCAATATACTTCCATTCTCCCGACAATAATTCATTGGGCGTTACACCCAGCACGTCCATTATCTTCTCTAACGTATCAAAGGTAGGATAATTCACGCCACGTTCAATCTTGGAAAGGCTCTGCATATTGATACCGATTTTGTCCGCAAGTTCCTGTTGTTTCATTCCTCTGTGTTTTCTTATGGTCTGTATGTTTTCTCCTAAGAAACTGATTTTCTTTTCATAATGCTCCATAACTTAGTATAACCGCTCCTTTCGTTGCTTTTCTTGGTATTTATAAGCATATCATACTTAATCTATATCTAAAAGTCAACAAAAACTTCTTGACAAGTAATTCTAATGGAGTTATTATCGTATTAGACAGAGTGATTAAGCACGCTAGGGTCAATCACACGCTTGAGTAAGCATATAAAATATATATTTTCACTTTGATAGCATGAATAAGCATGGACTATCAGACCGAAAATAAGGTTTCTGACTGGGGCTGTTCCGTTTAGCCACGAGCCTTACAAGGCTCGTGAGCGTTAAGAACGGGGCAGACACAGGAAGAAAGGGAACGCCTTTAGGCGTTCGTAAAGGGCGTATATGTAACACCGCCCTGCGCATACATGTCATAGTACCTAGAAACTGTGATAAATAAAGGACAAAACACGATTTTTACCCCGCAAAAAAACGGGAAGTACGAAAGGAGTAATGCACTATAACTACACACAAAAATTTATCCGTTAAGATTGATTACATCAGCATTGTATTTGATACTGCAACCGCTGAAGATGTAATCATGCACATTTTAGGTTTACCGACTGACATTTTCAATGTTTATCCAGCAACGATAAAATTCAAGACTTATCAAGCACGCTGGCAGATTGGAGATATTTATGTATCGGGGGACGCAAGAAAGACAGAGGACAACCCACAGGGGCTAGGCTGTTATCTTGTTATGACTGGCAGAGGTTGTGATGATATTTTCCGTATTCTCGATAGTAGGAATTGTACCTTTGGAGATATGTTCCGACGTTGTGAGCGAAGATACGGACTGGATAACTTCCATTTTACAAGACTTGATATTGCCATTGATGATAAGAACGAAAAGCCATTCTTTACCATAGAGCAGATAAAGAAGAAATGCGAAAAAGAGGAATTTATTTCTAATAGTGAGGGCTACCACTTTGACGAAAGCAAGTTTGATGATTTCGACACCGCAAAGACTGTTTATATCGGTGCTGGTAAATCGGGATTGTCCTACCGCTTTTATGATAAAGATAAGGAAGTCTGTTCAAAACATAATAAGACACTTGATGAAGTTGGCAGTTGGAAACGGACAGAAATGCAACTGCGTGATGATAAGGCTCATGCTTTTGCCATGACATTCAAAGACAGACCGCTGGAACTTGGGGAACTGGCTTTCGGGCTATTGGCAAACAACCTACGCTTTGTCGTGCCAAACAGAAATGAAAGTAATAAGAGCAGATGGAAAACGTGTCGGTTTTGGGAACGCTTTTTAGGGGCTGTGGAAGTCTTGAAAGTGCAAGTACCGAAACTACATAATTCTCTTGAAGAAACACAGCAATGGCTCACAGAGGGTGGCGTGATTTCCGCTGTCAAAAGTTTTTACTTCTTAGAAGAACATGACGCATTAGGTGGACTGGAAAAAGTGGGAACTATGCTTGATAAGGCAAGATACAGTAATTCCCTTTCCAGCAAACTAACCGCCCACTTACAGAGGATAAACCGCACCGACCTTATCCCCTATATCCAGTATGACACAAAACAAGGGAAAGGGGGTATCTAATGAATAACAACGATATTCCTGTATGGGAAAAGTACACCCTTACCATTGAAGAAGCGTCAAAATATTTCCGTATCGGAGAAAACAAGTTAAGACGATTGGCAGAGGAAAACAAGGACGCTGGCTGGCTCATTATGAATGGCAACCGCATACAGATTAAACGCCGACAATTTGAAAAGGTCATTGACAAATTGGACGCAATCTAATGCAAATGAGCCTTGTATGTGTTATGATGAACACAAGTCATATCAAGGCTCTTTCCAACAAGGAAAGGAGCAGACACCATGAAAGAAAAAAGACGGGATAGCAAAGAACGTATCCTGCATACTGGAGAGAGCCAACGAACAGACGGAAAATACTTATATAAATATGTGGACGCATTTGGAAACACAAAATATGTGTATGCTTGGAGATTGACACCCACAGACCCGACACCAAAGGGAAAACGGGAAAAACCCTCACTTCGTGAACTGGAACAGCAGATAAGACGGGATATTGAGGACGGTATCGACAGCACAGGCAAGAAAATGACGCTTTGCCAACTCTACGCTAAACAGAACACACAGAGGGCAAACGTGAAGAAAAGCACACAGAAACAACGGGAACAGCTCATGCGGTTATTGAAAGAGGACAAGTTAGGTGCTAGGAGCATTGATACGATAAAACCCTCTGACGCTAAGGAATGGGCATTACGCATGAAAGACAAAGGCTTTTCCTATAACACCATTAACAACCATAAACGCTCGTTAAAAGCGTCATTCTATATCGCCATACAAGACGATTGTGTAAGGAAAAACCCTTTTGATTTCAAGTTAAGTGAAGTCCTAGAAAATGATACCAAAGAGAAAGTCGCATTGACAGAGGAACAGGAACAAGCCCTACTCTCATTCATCAAGACGGACAATGTGTATCACAAGTATTATGATGATGTGCTGATACTGTTAAAGACAGGACTTCGTATCTCGGAACTGTGCGGACTGACAATCATGGACGTTGATTTTATCCATGAGGTTGTGGTTATCGACCACCAGTTACTAAAGAGCAAGGAACAGGGTTATTATATTGAAACGCCTAAGACAAAGAGCGGAATAAGGCAAGTGCCATTAAGCAGAGAAACAATACAGGCATTTCAACGGGTTATGAAGAAACACCCAAAGGCAGAACCATTTGTGATAGACGGACGGAGCAATTTCCTATTTGTCAATCATAAAGGCAAGCCCAAAGTTGCGATTGATTACAACGCCTTATTTGTCCGTATGATAAAGAAATACAACAAGCACCACAAGGACAATCCCTTGCCACATATCACACCGCATACGCTACGCCATACATTCTGCACAAGGCTGGCAAGCAAGAACATGAACCCGAAAGATTTACAGTATATCATGGGGCATTCAAATATCAGTATCACAATGAACTGGTATGCTCATGCGTCCATAGATACCGCAAAATCAGAGGTTCAGCGTCTAATCGCATAAGAAGTATTTACCACGATTTTAACCACGCTTGATAGCGAAAATATAAGAAGATAGACCTAGATATGTGAGGTTTACCACAAAAGAAAAATGCCCGTAGAGCCTATAAAATAAGGCTTTGCGGACATTTAAGAAGATATAAAAAGATAGTCAAAAAGACATATATAATTTATAAAAAAGTTTATATCTGATTTTCGATTGGAAGAATGAACAAGATACAAGCAAGGAGAAATCGTTGACACAGAAAATTTTTACATAGTCAAAGTGGCAGGGAGAAATCTCTGCCGCTATTCTTTTGGTATTACTATTTATAATTCTTTTCTTACTATTGTTCGTTTAACCGTCTATATGGGCTTAAAAATGGAAATGTGTTGGAACCGTCCTGTGGTGTAGGAAATTTCATGGGATTAGTGCCAGAGAATATACGTGAAATGAAAATGTATGGTGTGGAACTGGATAGTGTATCCAGTAGGATTGCTAGACAGTTATACCCAAAAATAGGTTGCGATACTAAGATTTGAAAAAACTGCGGGAGAAGCAGGCGGCGATTGCTCTGCGAAGTGGGAAACAGCCACAGGAACAGATGATGGATATGGAGCGTAGAAAACAATAAAAGCAAGGAGGATGGTTACTTTACATAGTGCCATCCCCCTTGCTTTTATTTTGTTAAGCGATACCGGGTAATGTTTTTCCAGTTTGCAGGAAATCCCATTTTTTCCAGTAAATCAGTATGTTCTATGTGGATCAGTTTTTCCGAAACATTATCTATTGACTTTGCCAGACGTTTTTTGAAAAGACGGAAATCTTTGTCGGGCAGTAAATATCGAAAAGCAATGACAACGGCAAATAAATCATTTTTTCCGTATTGATACTGGCTTCCCTGCATAGGGATAGATAGTTTACGATGCAGTGGTAAATCAGAAATCGTATCTCGTGTGCGATAGGTAAAGAGCCGTTCACTGTGGGCACATACATTTCTGAATTTTGTAAGTACAGATAGAAATTGTTCCATCTGTTTTTGATTGATGATTCCAAAATTTTTACAGATTTTTGACTGTAACGATTGAGGAAAAACTTTATACATCTTAGAAAGATTACCAAACGTAAGGACAGAGACTAAAACCCAAAGGGGGATGTTTCCATAAGTGTCCCGCTGGTAATTGATAAATTCATAATCGGTAGTATTCGTTGCATACTTTAGGGTGGAAATCAATCGAGCTACTACTTTTTGATTGCGTCGGTTTGTATTATAGTTTGAACTATCCAGATAGGCGTCCTGTGATTCCCCATACTTTTCCGTAAAATAATAGGACATAAGCGAACGGAGGTTACGTTCGATCTGGAGTAAATATTTAAAAAATAAATCTCGTAAATCAGAGTCGAATTCATATAAAGCAACAATTTCCTCGAATGTTGTTCCATTTTTATATGTTTTTGTAAACGGAACTCGGAATAAGTGCTTGTACCCACCAATCAAAGGGAAATATCCGATTTGTTTTAGCATAGCTTCTGCATAAGCTCGATCAGATATGATGATTCCTTTGTCCTCTAAATGTTGTATTTGCTGCTCAAAGCTGGCAAATGTTTTTTTCGTCATAGTATTTACCTCTATATAACAAAAGAGGGAGAGACCCGCAGGCTCTCCCCCGGTCACGGGCTTCGCAAGTTTCCGCAACACGATCACTGAACCTAATATAACAAACCAATGTAAAAATGTCAACTGCTTCCGAAGGAATCTTCCACAGGAGATTTACAAAGGATTATAAGGTTCTAAGATAGTATATGCATTGGCTAGAAAAATAGTACATCAGAGAAATAGATGAAAAATGAATACAAAATAGATGGTATTTATTGAGAAATCATTGTGTTTCTAGTATAATATTCACGATATTTTTTGAGAGGTGGATTGTGTGTATAATATTGTAATTTGTGATGATGAAGAAACACTCATTGATGAGTTGAAAGAAAATCTTATAAAATATGCCGCTGAAACGAAGAAAGAGTTTTGCTTTTTTATCTATCACGACGGCAGCGAGTTATTGCAGGAATACAGGTCAGATTATGACCTGATTTTTATGGATATAAAGATGGAAAAACTAAACGGCTTAAAGACAGCGGAGGAAATTCGCAAGATGGACAGCACCGTTGGGCTTATTTTCTTAACCTCTTTGAAGAAATATGTATGGAGAGGTTATGAGTACGGTGCAGTCAATTATCTCTTAAAGCCTGTAAAATATAGCGTCTTAAAAATGGAACTTGACCGCTATTTTGCCCGCTATCAAGGGAAAGAAGAGCCGTATATGAGCTTTCAGAACGATAGCGGAAAGTATAAGGTGCTGTATAAAAATCTTTGCTATGCGGAAACCGATAAGAGAAATGTTATGCTTCATTTTGAGGGACAAAAGCAGATTATTTATAAAAATATGAAAGAAGTATCTGCCCTTCTCTTAGCACATCCGCAGTTTGCCTGTCCGCACCAGAGCTTTGTAGTCAATATGGCTTATGTGAAAAGTGTGGAGAGCTTGGAACTTGTGATGACCACAGGAGAGCATATTCCAATCAGTCAGCCGAAGCGTAAAGATTTTATGATGAAACTGACGGACTTTTGGGGGGATATGCTATAATGTGGATTTATCAATGTTTAGACATAATATCGACACTGACTGAAGTATTGGGATTATATTTGGTTAGCACATTATTTTGTAAAAACCCAAGATTTAGCACTTTTATAAATAAATGGATTATTATTGGTGGTAACTTTGCACTTGTATATGTTTTAACATGGTGTACTGAGTTAGGAGCATATAAAATTCCATTGCTTTTTATTATTTCAGTAATTATGTTAAAAATATGTTATAGAGACTCTATATATTGTTGCATCATTAGTGAAGAAGTGCGATTTATGACAGTAGTATTATTGTCCGAAGGAATAGGTCTGCTTTTAGGAAATTATCTATATGGAGAAAATATGATTCTCTGGATAGAGGGATATTCTTTATTAAGATGGGAAATATATATTATCACTTTAGTAGTACGACTTTTATCTTTTTTTGCCTTATATAGAATCTATAGAAAGTTTACAAATCAGTTTCGTGTTAAAGATTTTTTAATAATTACCATTGTTTTTATTATCGGAATGCTGAGTTATCTGTATGGTAGTGTTGGGCATTTGAATATACATAAAGTAGAAGATTTCATTTATTATATCATTACATCTTTATTACCGACACTTTTTATTCTGTTTTTTGTGTATGTACAAAATACGATACATATTAGAGAGCAAGAGCAAAAAGATAAAATGCAGATTGCACAGCTTGAACAGCAATTTGCCTACTATCAGGAAAAACTCAAAGATGAGGAAAAGGTACGCTCTGTTTATCACGATATGAAAAATCATCTGGTTGTCTTACAAAGACAAATCAACTCTCCCGAAACGGCAGAAATGGTTGAAAAGTTGCGATCGCAGGTGGTTATGTACGAGGACTATGAGCATACGGGTAACGATATTCTTGACATTATTTTGAAAGAAAAATCGGAAAAGGCAAGGGAAAAGCATATCGCCTTATCCGTAACCGCTGATCTTAATGGTGTAGACTTTATTGAACCTTTGGACATCAGTACCATTTTCGGAAACGGACTTGATAACGCCATAGAAGCGAGTGAAAAACTTCCCGAAGAACAGAGGGCAATCCTAGTGAAAGCTGGGAAAATGCAAAATTTCTTTTCTATATTGATTGAAAATAACTGCTTGCAGAGCAGCAATAACACAAAAAAACGTACAACTAAAAGTGATGATTTTCTTCATGGTTTTGGTATATCTAATATGAGAAAAGCTGCTGAAAAATACGGAGGTCAGTTGCTAACCAAATGTGAGAATGAGAAATTCATATTGAAAATCTTAATCCCAATTCCATAATAAAAATATTATTTATGAGCCTGTTGTCTCTTACGGACAGCAGGTTTTTTTGTGTACATATTAGAATTTACGCTTTCAGTATTAGAAACTGCGTCTGGTCTTGTATCTTTTATTTAACAGGATATGATGAATGTATCAGTAATATCAAGGAGGATAAAAATGATGCTGCAAGTAAATCATTTATTTAAAAGTTATCAGACTGGAAAAGTTACTTATCCAGTATTAAAAGATGTTTGTTTTGAAGTGAACAAGGGGGAATTTGTCGGAATCATGGGAGCATCCGGAAGTGGAAAGACAACGATGTTAAACTGTATTTCCTGTTTTCTTCCCTTTGATAAGGGAGAAATCCGTCTGAAAGGTACGCAGCTTTCCCAGTTGGACGAAGGACAGATTGCCAAGGTGCGTAACGAACAGTTGGGGTTCGTGTTTCAGGACTTTATGCTGTTAGATGGTCTTACGGTATTTGAAAATGTATGTGTGCCAAAAGTTATCAAAAATGAACCGTACAAACCAATGGAAAAGAAAGCCAGAGAATTGTTGAAGATGTTTGGGATTGAGCATATTGCAGATAAGTTTCCGGCAGAGATATCCGGGGGACAAAAGCAGCGAGTGGCAGTAGCACGTTCTCTTATGAACGATCCATTACTTATTTTGGCTGATGAACCTACGGGAAATCTGGATAGTCGTTCCAGCGAAGCAGTTATACAGGCATTTATCGAGGCGAAGGAGCAACTGGGAGCAACGACACTTATGGTAACACATGATACTTTTTCTGCCAGTTATTGTGACCGGGTAATCATGATGAAAGATGGCTCCGTTCACTCAGAATTGGTCAACCACGGAGATCGAAAAGCGTTTTTAGAAGATTTACTAAATGTACTCCGGGAACTGAATGGTGGTGATGATCATGACGCTGCTTAATATTCTGCAAAAAATAAAGAAATATAATAAAGGAAATTATCGTCAGTTTTCATTGTGTTTTGCAATGTCTGTAATGCTGGTGTCAGCACTTACTCTTTTTATGACTAGTCCATTTGTTATGAGCCGCCTGCCGGTAGGTGGAGATTCAAGGAAAATGTTGTACATGGTTTATGCGGTGGCGGTCATCGGATGTGTGTTGTTCACTGTTTATGCGACCAGCCTGTTTTTGAGATTTAAAAGCAGGGAGATCGGTGTGTTATTGGCATTAGGAACAGATAAGAGAACATTGACGAAAACTTTGATGAAAGAAATAGGGGGGCTGACTGTAAAAATAGCAGTTCTCAGTATTCTGGCAGGTGCATTGCTTTCATTTGGGATTGGTAAGCTCTATGAATCTATGATTCAAAGTGCAGGAGGAGACCACTTTGGCTTTTCGATTTTAGGAATCGGTATTTCCGTTTTGTTTTTTCTGATTGTAGGTGCAATGATTATGATGATGACATCACGATTTATGAAACGTGCGAATGTCATTGAAATTTTAAATGAGGAACGGCGAAACGAACCAATAAAACAACAAGTAGGGGAGAGATATCTACTGACAGGAGTTATTTGCGTAGTTGTGGGGATTTTCAGCGGTCTTGTTGTTCCGTATTTAGTATCTGTTATCTGGAAAATGAAACTGGGAGCATATATGTATGGATTTTATCTGCTGGTATTGATTGGGTTGTATAGGATCATGGTATATTCTGTGGCAGTTCATAAGCGTGGAAGAAAACCGCAGAAGTATTATAAGAATCTGATCTCCTTTGGTTTGATGAAATTTCAGGGGATTTCCGTTGTCAGAAATATGCTGATCATTACGTTGCTTTTGGCGGGAACCCTGTTTGCAGTCTTTTTTTCAGTAGCAAATTATATACAGGGTTCAATGACCGCATCAACGGAAGCGAATGACATCTCATATCAATATCTGGGTGGTGCAGATGGATTGACGGAGGAGAAGGTAAAAGACCTTGCCTCAGAATATCAGGTACAGATAGAAGATTACAGAGAAGCAGAATTTATCCGCTTATTGGGAAGTGGTGTTTGCAGAGAAAATTATGACAAAGATGGTAAGTTAATTGAGGAATACCGTGAAAAGGATTTTTATAAGAATTTCATTAGTGCTACTGTATTTTCAGAGGTAACAGGACTTAAAGTAACGGTGGAACCGGGAACATATCAGTACATCAGCAGGGAAGGAAATTCGGAAAGTTATTGGTTTTTGCCGGAGGATCTGGATAGGGCAGAAAATACGACAACCGGGAACATACAGGAGCTGATTTATGCCGGAACAGTGGAATATAGCAGTTTTTTCTGGAATCGGGGACAGGATGGAAGTGCGGCATATATTTTAAATGATACCGATTATGAGAAACTAAAAGAAGGCATTTCTGAAGAATTGACACTTCGCCATGTGTTATTTAATCTGACAGAAGAGGGAGATGCTTATGGCTTTTCTAAAAAACTATATGGAGAATATTGCAATTCTGTTCCAGATAATATGAGGGTTATGAGCAACTATGATGAGTACAGAGCATCTGTTGATAAAGACTACGAATACGGAGAAACAGTGGAATTATATCCTGACAGACCGGAAATGGAAGTAGACTGGAAGTATGCTCCGGTATTTGTTCCGCTTCAGGAAAAGATTTTCATTTTAACTTATGCTACCCTGTTATTGGTATTTGTTTTTGTGGCATTCATCTGCCTGATAGCTGCCGGAGTGATTGGTTATACAAGAAGCATGACGGTAGCCTGCAAGAGTAAGCGGGTTTTGGTGGATGTACAGAAATTGGGAGCAGACAGAAACTATTTGACGGGCATTTTAAAGATGCAGATAAAAAAGGTATTTGTACTTCCTACTATTATAGCAATCATTATAATGTTTGCGTACTATATGCTTGTTTTATGGCAGAATGATGGATGTATTAATGCTCAGGAATATCCGGTGATTCTAATAAATGCAGGAATCTGTCTGGTATTGGGTGGATATCAGTATGTGATATACAGGTGCTCGTTAAAGAAAGCGGAAGAAGTTGTATTTGATTCAAATATGAAAGTGATTCAATAAAAAGACAGGGGGAAAACTTGTGCGAGAATACAAATTGAAAATCAAAGGCGGAAGTGATTTTGTAATCGTATCTCCAAAAGTAATCGCTGCTTTAGTGAAAGAGATTTACAATACTCCTCAAAAAGAACTGTCTGTTGCTGTGGAAAGAATCATGCCAGAGGACTTCACGCAGTATTTAATGAGAGTGATCAATAGCAATCGTTATACCAATGACCAGTTTCGATTTCGTAAGATTTTAGAAGATCCGATTACCAATCAACATATCTATCAAATTCTTCAGGAACAGCTTGGTGAAATGAGGATGGATGATAATTCATGTTTTGAATATTTTGAATTGGAAAGTGTAGATGGTGAGGCTGGAATTAACATGGAATGTAGTGAAGCTTTCTTTTGGGCATGTAAAGATTGTGCAGCAAGATTTGTATATATGTTTCCGGGTGGAGGTCAGGAGCGTATCGTTGTGGAATATCTGAAAGAAAATTAATGGAGAAATCTATGAGCATAGCTAAAGAATTAGATTGAAGAACCAATCCTTGTACTGGCAAGAGGGCGACAGCAAAAAATACTGCCGCCCTTCTTTTAACGGTTTGTCCAGTAAAGAGTGTTCAGATAATATCGGATTCCAAGATATATTCCCTGTATAAATAGTAAAAGGAACAAAAGATTTATAGGCATTACTTTTTGATGGATTCTCCAAAATAAATGATGACAGCAGCACTTGTCAGTATCATCAGTAGAGTAATAACATCCCAACAGTTTTTCTTATATAATTCTATAACCTTTATTTCTGTCAGTATCACCAGAATACCGGTTCCTGCTACGCATATTCCAACAACCAATATCAGCAATAACCAATATATGATTCCGGCTATAAACGCATTGGGAATTTTTATACTAATCTGTGCCACAGATTGCCCGACATCAATCGTCCAACCTATAAAAGTTTGTATGAATGACGCTGCATCATGGAAGAATGATTTGCAATCGGAAAGAAACACATCTGACTGTACTGCCTGAAAAAGAGTGGTTGTCAGCGAATACCATGCAAGAAGGAACAAGGTTGTTTGGAATATTACCGTTTTTGCTTTATACTGTCCTGCAAGTCGCTCTTTTTGTGTTTCGTATTTCGCTTTTTCATTCTGATAGGCTGTCCGGTCACAGGCTTCACATTTTTCATAGAGTACCGGCTTTTCTACCGGTATCTCTACGATTTTCTGATGTGTCCGGGCATAATCCCGTTGTTGTGTTAAGCATCGTATTTTATCTTGACATTCCCCTATCGTGACGTTTGCGCTTCGCAGCTTCTCTTTCTCGATCTGCAATGCTCTGTCTGCCAGCTTCAAGTCGTTCTTTAATGCTTGAATATTCCCGGCTCTGTTCTCTTTGTTTAATTTCTCGTTCAAGGTCAGAGATTCGCTGAGCTGCGTCTTCAGTTCCACGATAAGCTGGTCTTTCTGTTCCAGTTCTTCTTGTATCTCCTCGGTCAAGAGCAGAAGTTCTTCCAACTGTTCGTCGTTCTTTGATTCTCTGGATTCGTTCATCTATATCACGTCCCTTCCTTATTTGCTGTTCCAGTTCAGCAATTCGGTGTTCTGTTTCAGCAATAAACTGTTTTCGCTGTTCAGCTTCTGTGCCAATTTCTGCCATTGCTGATTTTCGTTTTCCAAAAGTTCTATCTTCGTTTTCTGTTCTTCCATCTTGGAAAGCAGTTCCTCGGTATTTGGCAAAATGTTGAGCAGCTCGGATAACTCGCTGTTTAATTTTTGCAATTTCTGATTCTGTTCCTGCATAAGAGAGAGTTGGGTGTCCCAGTTCTGCATTTCCAGAATCATTTCTGTCATTAAGGTCTGCTGTTCTTCGATTTGCCCAATCATGGACTCCATTAAGGGTATAATTTCCCGGCTTTCTTCTAATGTCATTTAATCGCTCCTTCCATAATGATAATGCACCCGATACTTTTCCAAAGGTGTCCAGTATCTTTTGCAATAACGTGTTTTGTTGTTTTATGATTTGATTTTCCGCTACTTTCCACGAACCTTTTATTTCCTGCCCGATAAGAAACTTTTGTTCAATCTTTCTTGCGTCAGCACCTTCATGGATGGTAGGAATCTGGAGTTTTCCCTGTTTTTCATAAGAACGGTGATCGACCTGATTATGCAAAGGAAGATGTTCATTACACACCTTTGCCCACTCACTCCGCCATAGTTCACAATTTTTTGGATTGTTCCATCCAGTAGCATCGGTCAGCACCCGTTTCCATTGCAGGCGGTTTCTTGCACCAATCTTCTGAATTCCGTTTTCGTCTAATACAGGGATACGGATTCCATGACGGTCAGGGTTTTTCTTATCCTGCCACCAGTTCGGATGGGATTCATCAATCACGATATTTCCGTTTTTATTTCTGACAAAATCCCAATCCTTGACTTCTTTCTTTCCCCAAGAATGATCCGGGTTAAAAGGACGCATCGTCAGAAGCAGATGGACATGGGGGTTGCCATCCCCTTTATCGTGGATACTCCAATCAGCGCACATTCCTCTATCTACAAAAGTTTTTTGGATATAGTCAGTTGTATATTGAATTTGTTCCTGTCTGTTCCATTCTTTGGGAAGGGCAAATTCAAATGACCTGCCAAGTTGGGCATCCGCACTTTTTTCAATCTTCAATACCTCATTCCATAACCTCTGTTTCTGAAATGTGATTTTAAATTTTTATAAAGCAGCTTCTTTATCTGCTGACCTTTTGTATCGGACAGATTTTTGAAAGCGTTTTATATTTTCTTCTGGTACTATCTGCCATTCAGGAGGTGCGTTTTCACACATCATCAGCCGGGTGTAGACCACTTCTTTTTTAGAAGTGTAATAACTGATTCTCCCGGTTTCCTCGTTTTTCATCACATCCCCATTGAGATATGCGGAAGCGGAGATAACAGATTTTCCTTTACTTCGTCCAACTATTTTGATTGTGTAATGAAAAATCGCCATGTCTGGATTCCTCCTTTCCGCACATCCGGCATAGATTTCCGGCAACAATGCTTTCGATTTTAGAAAAGACAGCATTGCCGGAACGCCCTCTGCGTAAGAGTGCCTCCTGCGGCATGAGCAGGTCTGGCTGAAAGCCCCGCCGACGGAACGAGCCCGGCAAGCGTGAGCGCAGACCGGTTGCCATTTGTGGCAAACTTATTGGGACGACCTCTGGTTGTCCATAAGTGCGCCCTTCATGAAAAAGCAATGAAGGGAATGAAAAACTCATCCCCTCTGCCATTACACTTCCTCCATATCGGTATTTGTTTCTTTCTGCATTGCCTTTGAGAAAAATTTCCCATTGGCTTCCTGCTTTTTCAGAAAACCAATCAGCTTTGGAATGTCTTCCTCCTCAATAGGCGCACCAAGAACGGATTCCACCGCACCGCCAACCTGACAGAGCCTATGGGTTCGTTTTTTACTTTCTTCGGCTTTCTTTCGTTTCAGAAGTTCTTTCTTCTGTGCTGCATATCGTTTTGCTTTTTCAAGGCTTTCCTGTTCCTTCTTTTCCATTTCAAGCATTCGTTCTTCATAACTTTTTGTTGATTTTGCCATTATTACATTCCCCTTTCTTTTACAAACATAAGTTCTTGGTTGCGTATCAGAAGAAGCACATGGTATAATCTTCTTGCGTGTAGGTATATCATGGCTTCGGTCTGATAGAACCTTTGGCGGTTTCTTTGGAAGCCGCCTTTTTAATTTGCCACAGTTCTTGTTACAGCTTTTACATTTCCTCTATCCCTCAAATCACGACCTTCATTCGCTTCCATAAACATTTCCAGAATATCGGTTTTGATCAGCACTTTGCGACCAACCTTTAATACCGGAAGTTTCTTCCATTCTACAAGCTGTCTTAAGGTGTTTCTGCCGATTCCCGTATAGTCGGCAGCTTCTTCGATGGATAATGCAATTTTTCTTTGCGTCACATAATCACCTCCTTATAAATTGCATTATGCAATTCTTGTGATGTAAGTATATCCTTTTCATATCTTTTTGTCAAGCGTTAAGAAATATTAAAAACAAACTTTATATTGCATATTGCAATTTTGGAAAAACAATGCTATAATTCATACATACCGAAAAAGGAGGCAGTCAGCATGAAAGATAAAGAATTACGCAAGCTGATAGGGAGCAGAATAAAACAGCGCCGTCTGGAATTGAATCTGACACAGCCTTATGTCGCAGAAAAGATGGGTGTTACCGCTTCTACAATCCTGCGTTATGAGAATGGTTCGATTGACAATACGAAAAAAATGGTGCTGGAAGGTCTTTCGGAAGCACTCCATGTATCTGTGGAATGGCTCAAAGGGGAAACAGATGAATATGAAACCGACATTACGGATAAGAGAGAGTTACAGATTCGTGATGCGATGGGAGATATTCTGAAACAGTTACCGCTTGCCCTTACCAAAGAAGAAGATGCTTTTTCAAAAGATTTATTACTGCTGATGTTAAAACAATATGGTCTGTTTTTGGATTCCTTCCAGTTCGCCTGCAAAAATTTTAAGGGGAATGCTGGTCAGACGGATATTGCCAAAACAATAGGGTTTGAATCGAATGATGAATATAATGAGATTATGTTTTTAAGGGAAATCACTCACACCATCAATGCTTTTAATGAGATGGCAGACGTTGTAAGGCTCTATTCCAAGAAACCCAAAACAGCAGAACAAAGGCTTGCAAATCTTTTATCAGAAGTCTTATACGAAGATTCCGAATCGGTATAGTAAGACAACCGGAGTTATGATATACTTACACGCACGAAGCATTTCATCAGTTCCGATTGTCCAATATCGAAAGGAGACATACGATTATGGCAAAAGGATCTGTAAGAAAAAAAGGAAAGAAATGGTATTACCGCTTCTATGTAGAGGACGCAAGCGGCAATCTTGTTCAGAAAGAATGCGTTGGAACAGAAAGCAAAAGTGAAACTGAAAAGCTGCTCCGTCAGGCAATGGATGATTATGAGAAAAAGAAATTTGTTGCCAAAGCGGAAAATCTCACAGTCGGACAGCTTCTGGATGTGTGGGCAGAGGAGGAATTAAAAACAGGTACGCTCAGCAATGGTACTGTGGAGAATTACCTCGGAACAATCCGAAATATTAAGAAACACCCATTGTCAGAACGGAAATTAAAAAATGTAACCTCTGAGCATTTGCAATCCTTCTTTGATTTGCTTTCCTTCGGGGGAGTTCATCCCGACGGAAAAGAGAGAAAGGGTTACAGCAAAGATTACATCCATTCTTTTTCCGCAGTCATGCAACAGTCCTTCCGTTTTGCAGTATTTCCAAAGCAGTATATTACGTTCAATCCCATGCAGTATATTAAACTGCGGTATCAGACGGATGAAGTGGATTTGTTTTCCGATGAGGATATGGACGGAAATATCCAACCAATTTCACGAGAAGATTATGAAAGATTGCTTGCTTATCTGCAAAAAAAGAACCCAGCCGCAATACTTCCAATCCAGATAGCCTATTATGCCGGACTTCGCATTGGAGAAGCCTGCGGTTTGGCATGGCAGGACGTAAATCTGGAAGAACAATGCCTTACCATAAGACGCAGCATCCGATATGATGGCTCAAAGCGCAAATATATCATCGGACCAACCAAGCGGAAAAAAGTAAGAGTTGTTGATTTTGGAGATACACTGGTAGAGATTTTCCGTAATGCCCGGAAAGAACAGTTAAAAAATCGGATGCAGTACGGAGAACTTTATCACACGAACTACTACAAAGAGGTCAAAGAGAAAAACAGAGTGTACTACGAATATTACTGCTTAGACAGAACAGAGGAAGTCCCGGCAGATTATAAAGAAATTTCTTTCGTCTGTTTAAGACCAGATGGTTGTCTGGAACTTCCAACTACTTTGGGGACTGTTTGCAGAAAAGTGGCAAAAACATTAGAGGGATTTGAAGGCTTTCATTTTCACCAGTTACGTCACACCTATACAAGCAACCTTTTAGCAAATGGGGCTGCCCCAAAAGATGTGCAGGAACTGTTAGGACACTCAGATGTAAGTACCACAATGAATGTCTATGCTCACTCCACAAGAGATGCTAAACGAAAATCAGTTAGGCTTCTTGATAAAGTGGTAGGCAATGATTAAAAAAATTCCCTTATTTCCCTTGTGATTATCTCATAAGGGCAAAAATAAGGGAAACTACATATCATTTCACTAATGGACAGGCTGGAAAGCCTATAAAATAGGGAAAGTTAGAGAGATAATTATATAAATTCCAGTTTGTGGAATTGCTCTT
The DNA here is from genome assembly GCF_001487105.1 of Mediterraneibacter massiliensis. Taxonomy (GTDB): domain Bacteria; phylum Bacillota; class Clostridia; order Lachnospirales; family Lachnospiraceae; genus Mediterraneibacter; species Mediterraneibacter massiliensis. The sequence goes on from NZ_LN913000.1 coordinate 418,938, forward strand.
TGAGAGAGGAACACCCTTTCTCAAAGAGCTTTTTTATTCACATATTCGCAAACTTGGGGAAATATCCTTTTCTTCATATAATAAAGCCAAAGGAAGGAGAGGATTTGCTATGCGTAATCTTTTGTCAGAAGTACATCCGGAGCTTATTAGAGAATGGTCAGATAAGAACCTACCGCTGACACCTGATAAGGTAACCTTTGGTTCAAATAAAAGAGTTTGGTGGAAAGGTGTTTGTGGTCACGAATGGCAGACAAGCGTTAAGGCTCGTTCAAACGGAGAGAAATGCTCGATATGTTCGGGAGCAAGAGTAGTGAAAGGAATTAACGATTTAGCAACACTGAAGCCGACCGAGGTTTCAATAGGTTCTCATAAAAAGATTGTATGGAAAGGGAAATGCGGGCACGAGTGGATAGACACTATAAAAAGCAGAGCAACATACAGTTATATTTCTGTGCGATACCTGCTGTCTGAAAGATTGAATTTTCTAATTCCTGTTTCTCTTTTGCTTTATTAAGTGTCGCTTGGTGCTGTGCCTGTCCAAAACGGTTGATGAAAATAAAATCTGTGTATCCGTCAATTGTAACTTCACAGTGAATGCCCAAATCTTTCTGTTTCTGCTTTTCAATTTCAAATGCTTCTCTTACAAAATCGAGCATAGGGACTTAAAGCGTCTGGATTATCAGCAGGAAGAAGGACTTATGAGCAGTCTTCCGCTTGGTGTAAATCATATTCCTATTAAGAGAGCGTTGACAACGACCAGTACAGCCATTTTCGTACCATTTACCACACAGGAATTATTCATGAGCGGTGATTCTTTGTATTATGGATTGAATGCTACCAGCAATAATCTGATCGTGGTAGACAGTAAGGATTATATCAATCCGCTGCCTTCCGCTTGTATATCAGAATTATTTTTCTGATCCCAAACCAGAAAATATGCCGATTCTTGGAGATTTGTATGACTGTCTCCGAAAACAGAAGGAATCCCAGGCACAAAGGATTGTTACAGCTTTGATATCAAGGAACTTGGAAAGAAAATCTACTTGGCACTATGTTGATGAATGCCATCTCCTTCTGAAAGAAGAGCAGACGGCAGCTTATTCGGTAGAGATCTTCAAGAAGTTTAGGAAGTGGGGCGGAATTACGACTGGAATCACGCAGAATATAAAGGACATCCTTTCCAGCCGGGAAATCGAAAATATTTTTGAAAATAGTGATTTTATTTTAATGTTAAATCAGGCTGCAGGTGACCGGCAGATCCTGGCAAAACAATTAAATATCTCACCGTATCAGTTATCTTATGTTACGAATTCTGGGGAAGGAGAAGGGCTTCTCTTTTATGGGATAACAATCGTTCCGTTTAAGGAAAAGTTTGATAAGTCCCTAAAGTTATATTCTCTCATGACAACAAAGCCAGAAGAAGTGAAGCAAAGGGAAAAGGAAGGGAGGATTCATTAGTCAAAATGTGATATAAAAATCAATATAAGTGTCAAATCATTACAAATGCATTGAATTAGAAGTGATTAGGCATTATAATAAAGAAAAACGGAGGTGTGAAATATGTCAAGTACAATACAAATTCGAGTCGATGATGAGTTAAAAACGAAATCCGATCAGCTTTTTAAAGATCTTGGAACAGATACAACTACAGCGATTCGGATGTTTTTAACGCAAGCTGTGGCAAATAATGGTTTTCCATTTGAAATTAAAAGAATAGTACGAAGTCCATATAGTCCTATGACGGAAGAAGAGATTTTAGAAAAACTGGAGAAATCCAGAGAGTCAGCAACAAAAGGAAATTACAAATCAGCGGAAGTGGCTGTTTCAGAACTGAGGGGAAAATATGGATTATAAGGTTGTTGTTACATCAGATGCAGAAGAAGATTTCGATAGATTTATTCAACATCTTCTCTTTGAAAAGAAAAATGAACAAGCAGCCAGAAATATTCTTGATGATTTTGAAGATACATTAAATTGCTTGAAAAATGTTGCAGGAAGTTTGTCTTTATGTGAGAACCAAAGACTTAGAGCGTTAGGTTATCATAGAATGAATTTTTTAAGACATCGATATTTTATGCTCTATAGAATCGAAGAAAATATGGTGTTCATAGATAACATATTTCATGAACTTCAAGACTACGAAAACAAAATGAAATAAAATCGAGATAACAAAATAAAGGAAAAGTGCATTCACACTTTTGGGAAAAGTCATTTACTGTAAAAATGTAAATGGCTTTTTGTTTTTCTCGATGGAAAGGAGAATATATTTTGCAGGAAAAGAATTTGCAGGAAAAGATACGGTCGTGCCCAAAATGACAAGAGACGGCCTGACAGAAGAAAATCTGGCAGATGGCTCCGTAAAAGATATCAGCCATAAAAGCCGGGGCAGACCGCCGGAAATGAAACAGGACTTTGTTTTTGACCGGGAAAAGAAGAAAGCGGAGCTGCCGGATGGACAAGGCGGGGAAGGGAACCTAAAAAGAAAGCAGATGCTTTAGATAAGGTAAACGATAGAATATGTAGAGAACTTGGACTGCATTATGATAGCAACTATAACTTGGTTATAAAAAAGTTTGAATAAATGGGTGTATCTAAAAAGGAACAAAAGTTGAAAGACTACAAATTCAGTTTGCGGAACTCAATGCCAATTAAATAATTGCTGCTTTTAAAGTAGTATTACTGAGCAGGAAGGCAGGGTGTGACGGAAGAACTGAAAGCAACGGATATGATGAGATGGATATTGTTGACAAGTAAACTTGGCGTGATTACAATTAAAGTGTGCAAAGAAAACTTGGAGCGGAGGTGCTTTTATGGAAAAAGACGAAATCTTAAATGCAAGTAGAAAAGAACATGGAAATAAAGACTTGGCTGAAATGGAAGTGATATATCAGGCAGGAAGTCATGCAGGCAGAGTGGGTGCTTTGGTGTGCTGTCTGCTTTCCTTATTATCTTCTCTGCTTGCCCATACTATGCTTTACAGTCCGTGGGTTATATACTTTAGTATTCTTGCAACACAATGGTTAGTTCGTTTTATCAAAATGAAGCGAAAGAGTGATTTGGTATTAACCATTACGTTTTTAATTCTTTCCATTTTGGCATTTGTTGGATTTATTTACCGAATTTTAGAGGGAAGTATATGAAAGAACAATTACACCTGAAAAATCACTTAAAGGAAGTTCGTACTGAGGCAAATCTTTCTCAAGCTCAGCTTGCAGAAATGGTAGGAGTATCAAGAAATACCATTAGTTCTATCGAAACTGGACAGTTCAATCCAACAGCAAAGTTGGCATTGGTTTTATGTATTGCTTTAGACAAGAAGTTCGAGGAACTGTTCTATTTTTAGGAGGTAATTATGGAGAACATTATGTTATTGATTTTAGGAGTATTCATATCTGTTATAGGAATTGTAAATATAAAAGGAAATATTAGCACAATTCATTCTTACAACAGGCGAAAAGTAAAAGAAGAAGATATACCAAAGTATGGAAAAACGATTGGAATCGGAACACTGATTATAGGAATATCTCTTGTGTTAGGTTTTATCGCTTCGTTTTGGAGCGGAGAAATTATGGGCTTTATCATTCTGCCAGCGGTTATTGTCGGATTGGGGTTGATGCTTTATGGGCAATTCAAATATAACAAGGGTATTTTTTGAGCAGTAGATATAAAATTATATTAGACAAAAAGCAGCATAGAAATGCGGTGTTTTTTATTTTCAGACGGAAAGGAGAGCGAAAAATCATGAAGCAAACAAAATGGTAAGATCCAAAGAAGATTATACGGAACTGACTGCACTTGCAAAGGAAGGAATCTCGAGCCGAGCAGGGTTTAAAAAACTGAGAGGAAGCGGACGGTTATAATAGAAAATCAGTTATATAAAATGGAATTCTAAATTTAATCTTACCGCATATTTTTTACTTTTCCTCATGGTCATGAGGATTTTTTGCTTAAATCCTATCTATATGAACCATTCTGCTTTTTGGCTTTCTACAAGAGTATAGCAGAGGTGATCATACAGCAGGAATCCATTCCCATCATCTTACGTGGCGGGAGGCTTATGATTGCAACTTCAATTCATTTTACATGGATAAAGTCTATATCCATACATCTCACCACTTGTAACTTTTTCACATTCAAAAATTGCTGTATCGGGAGAAAAAGCAGCATATTTTTTTGAATAATTGATATCTTCATATGGATAAATTAGCAATGGCGTTAGTGCTGTATAAGCATTTTTGAATATTTCATCATACACCACTTCATTGTTTAAAACAAAAATCATTCCTGAAGTTAAATCAAGGGAACCTTCATATCGCACCCCTATTGCTTCTTCAATCTCTTTTTGGGTAATAGGATATCTAAAAATCAGTAATGTATCCCATTCAAACTGTGTAAAATCAGATATTTTTACACAAGTTTTTTCCTGCATATTTTCATCTAAATATGAAAATATGTCCTTTTGTAACGACACATTTTGACTTTTACATCCCCCCAAAATAGTTACTAACATAATAAATAGCATACTATTTTTATTGACTTTTTAAACATTTTGCTGCCTCCTTAAACCTCATTGCTAGAGAGTTGACGGGTTATTTTTTAAATGATATTGCTTTATATTTGTAAATTCCTCGCTGCTTGATGAAAGGACATTCCATTATTTGAATACCAAGTTCTTGTGCAATGAGATAAGGGGTACGAGTTCCACATCGTCTGCATATTTGCTTGGATTTTATCAGTATGATACATTTTACAGAAACTAGTTTTATATTAGCTTTTTTACGGGGCTTAAATACATCAGCTTCTGTAATTGAAATCGTAAATCTGTTGGACAAAGTCCTTGGAATGAAAACATTCAGTCATTTGTTTCCGGTTATTCTGACAGATAATTATTTCTGAACGTATTATACCATATCGAAATACGAATGAAAATCTGAGGATCTTGGTACAGATACAACTACAGCAATTAGGATGTTTTTAACACAAGCTGTGGCGAATGACGGTTTTCCATTGGAAACCAAAAGAATAGAGGAAATGAATTTTTAAAGAGAGCAATGATATGATAGAAAAAGGTTATAAAATGACAGAAAAAGGTTATAAGATGACAGAAAAAGGTTATAAGATGACAGAAAAAGGGGTTTGTTGTCTTGCTTATAGCAATGCAGTATAATATAATAGACGTAGAAAAAGCGAAAAATACGGGAGGGATAACCATGAGGCTGGTCAAAGGGGTAACTGCGGGATTTCTTACGCTGACTATGGCGTTAAGTTTGATGCCGCAGATTGTATTTGCCGAAGAAACAACGGATTCTCATCTTCAATATGATGTGACACAAGAGAGCAGTGGAGAAAAAACAGAAGAGTATGATGTGACACAAGAGGGCGGAGAAACAGATCCGGAAGAGCAGGATGTGACGCAAGAGAGCAGTGAAGAAAAAGCAGAGGCTTTGAAATCTGAAGCGATTGGAACGGAGGAAAAGGCTCAGAATCCGCCTGTTGCATATTCTGCAAAAGTAAATACGGCTGCTTCTTGGGGCGATTTGAAAACGGCGATTGAAGGAGCCTCTGTCGATACGACGATTTCAATCAGTGGAAGGATCGTAAAGAGTTCGTCAGATGAAAGAATTACGATTCCGGCCGGCGTAGAAATTACTTTGGCAGGAACAGACGCGGTAATCGTGCGTCCGTCAACATCTGACGTGGGAGAATTTTATGTTGGTGACAATGGGCGATTAACATTGCAGGGAAATTATGTAATAGAAGCAGACATGTATGACCAAGGAAAAGGTACATTAGCTCATGCAAATTTTGTTGAAGTGAGTGAAAATGGGATATTTTCGCTAGACGGCAGTTTGAAAGCCAATACTTCAGATGGCTTTTTTAATGGAAGATATGGCGTAAAAGGTTTGATATATTGCCAAGGTCAAATGCGGATGTCAGAGCAGGCATCTATATCAGGTTGGACGGTTTATGATACAACATCGAGGGCAGACAGCAGAAATGCTGCCGTTGTACTTGATGGCGCCAAAGCAAGCTTTGTCATGGATGGCGGCGAGATCACCGGTAATTATAATGTAGGCTCAAATGCTGTTGCAGGAGCTGCCGTTCAAGTTCATAATGGGGCATCTTTTGTTATGAACAATGGAAATATCCATGATAATGGAGTGATCGCTAAACCCAAAGATAATGTACATTATGGCGCCGGGGTTTTTGTATATGGAGAAAACAGTTCTTTTAAAATGACAGGAGGAGCGATCCAAAGTAATGATGGTATGGTTGGCGCCGGAGTGTATGTCTATGGTTCTTTAAATGGAAAAGCTTCCTTTGAGATGACGGGCGGAAAAATTGATGATAACAGTATCACAAACGTAGGAAAATATGCTTGTGACGGCGGCGGTATCTATGCAAAGTATGCCAAGGTTGATATTTTGGGAAAAGAGAATGCAAAAATAAGCATTTCAAATAATGGAACAAAAGATTTCGGTACGGAATATAATTCTGCACAAAGCAGTGGAGGCGGAATTTATGCAGAAAAAAGTACAGTAAATTTAAATTATGTTGTAATTGATCATAACACTGCATGCGGAAACAATACCCAGGGAGGAGCCGGAATCTGGACAAAAGACAGCGATGTTACCATTAAGGGAGGAAGTATTTCAAACAACCAAGGCGGGAAATATAATCAAAACGTGTATGGAGGCGCATTAAGAATCGAAGGAACTGGAAATGTGCGTGTAGAAGCTGTGACCTTTGAGAATAATCGGGTTTCTCCTGAATCGGATTATCAATGGAATGTCGGGCACGGCGGGGCGATCATGATGAATGGTGAAGATACACTTGTGCTTCAAGATTGTGTCATAAAAGGAAATCATGCAAGTGGTTCCGGCGGCGGTATCTATGCAAATCAAGGCGTGACAGAAATAAAAGGCAGTACGGTGATCGAAGGGAATACCTGCAACAGTAAAGGTTTATGATCAAGTACAGATTGATAAAGAGAATACAGTAGGTTTGGAAAGTGACAGGAATGGAACAGCAGTTCTTACTATGGCAAATGCATATACGGGAATCAGTGAAGAATATCCGGTTGCTATAGAAAGTATGAGCCAAGATGTCGAACAACTTCCAGACACAAAAGGGACACCGTTGGTTGCCTTTTTAGATGAAGCAGGAGGCGAGCAAGGCGCGGCATATGCAGACGAGCATCACCATTTTATCGTAAGTTCTTATATGCCTGCGACATTACATATCGGTCGAAGTGAAGAAAATAAAAATATTTTAACTTATGTTGCAAACCGTGCTCCGGTAATTTACGCGGAAGATAAGACTGTTGCGGTGGGAGATACGTTTAAACCGTTGGAAGGCGTATCGGCAAAAGACGCAGAAGACGGAGATCTTACGTCAGCAATAGAAATTGTGGAGAATGAGGTGGACACAAGCAGATCCGGGGTTTATAAAGTAACATACCAGGTGACAGACAGTAATGGTGTTTCTGTGACGAAGACGATCAAAGTTACTGTAAAAGAAAAAGGTACGTCGACAGTTCCAAATGATCCGGATAAACCAAACAAACCAAATGGGCAGAATACAGCAAATACACCGGGCGATAATAAAATCGAAGCTGCGGGAAGTGTAGCAACGGGGGATCATGCTAATATGACGGTTTGGATCGTGTTACTGGCTATTTCTGGTGTCGGAGCATTTAGTATATATAGAAGAAAACGAAAATCAAATTAATAATATCTTATAAGGACAGCGGTCTAAATATGGGCGCTGTTCTTTTTTAATAGGGGTCGGATAGACCCAGTTGAGTACGTTGGAGTTTCTCAACAGAGAAACGGAAACGTGCGAAATATAATCCACCTGCTATGCGGGTGCGCGACGTTAGTTATACAAAAAATCACCTTTCCTTTATAATAGAGGTGTTCAGGCCACTATTAAAGAAAGGAAAGGTGATTTCAATGGCAAAGCAAACGAATTCGCTCGCACATACGAAGTGGATGTGTAAGTATCACATCGTCTTCACCCCCAAGTATAGAAGAAAAGTTGTTTATAATCAATACAAAAATGATTTGCGGGATATATTGAAACAATTGTGCAGTTACAAAGGAGTGGAGATATTGGAAGGGCATCTGATGTCAGACCATGTGCATATGCTGGTAAGTATACCGCCGAAAATCAGTGTATCATCATTTATGGGATACTTGAAAGGAAAAAGTGCGCTGATGATGTTTGACAGACACGCAAATTTAAAGTATAAGTTTGGGAATCGTCATTTCTGGTCGGAAGGATACTATGTGAGCACAGTCGGATTAAATGAAGCCGCGATAAAGAAGTATATACAAGAACAGGAAAAAGCGGATATTATGCAAGACAAACTCAGTGTGAAAGAATATGAAGACCCTTTTAAGGGTCAAGGCTGAGTAGTACAAACACCCCTTTAGGGGCAGCGACGAGTCAATAGCAATGTGGCTTGAACGGAGCCGTGGGAAGGCTACAAAGGGTAGACTTCCCATGGCGTAAAAAGAGAAAGCCAGCGCCTTGAGGCGCGGCCAAGTAGGGCGGGCTTAGAGCCCGCGTCCCGAGCCACCTGTTTTACGGGTGGGGGCGACTCTATGTATTTATGTAAAGTTGCAAAAAATAACCAACATTTTTGTTGAAATGGAAAGTGACAGATTGACTGAATTTTTGTTTAAAAATGTAATTAAAGGGATTGTTTGTGTAAAAGAAGGGATTTTTATACCCCACCTATAGATTTAGAATGTAACCATCAAAGAAAACAGAGCATAATTTTTTGAAAAATGGAGGAGATCATAATGAAGGGATTTCATACAGGAGATGGTTACATGGGACTGGTAGAGGGCAGATATATCTTATTTGCCAGCGAAGCGGATTACTATGATTATATGAACGATCGATAAGATTGTGAGTTGAGAAAGATCTGGAATTATCTGAGAAGGTTCGGGTGCGTGAGATTGTAGAAACGAAAGGAGAAACAAGATGAGAAAAGTATTTATCACACTGACAGGAACGAAATACTATTACGGAGCTGATTTTCTGAAAAAAGGAATGAAAATTAAATTGGAGAAAGAGCCGGACAATAAGTATGATAAAGAAGCGATTAAAGTGATGTATGACGGGCTTGGAAAGATTGGATATGTGGCGAATAGTTCCTATACAGTCATCGGTGAATCGATGAGCGCCGGCCGCCTGTATGATAAAATTGCAGATACTGCGTATGCAAAAGTGGTATTGGTCACAACGTCAGGGATTCTTTGCAAAGTTTGTAAAAAGAGTTTCAAGGACGGACAGGATCTACAATTGGCATAAAGCAGCCGAGCGATCACGTTTCCTTCCATATATGTCCGAAATGTCAGCACGTGCATAGAGGAGTATACATAGATGTAGCTCTTAACTCATACATTTCTTGTATTTGAATTTTATGTAAAGTATAATGTGAGAAAGGGAGTTTCGGAAAAATGCAAAAGATTTTTGTGAAGTAGAGTACCCGAAGAAGATACTGTCCCTACAGAATGAATATACGAGAAGATGAAGGGAGTCAAACACGATGCCCAAGGGAACAAATCAGAAATTTAAGTTATATCGGTTGGCACAGATCATGCAGGAAAATACAGATGATGAACATTATATCACGATGCCGGAAATTAAGGCGGCTTTGGAGGAATATGATGTGACAGCAGACCGAAAGAGTATTTATGCGGATCTGCGAGATTTGCAAGCTCTGGGGGTAGAAGTAGAAGGGGAGTCTGTCGGAAACCGTTATCATTATCATGTAGTGAGCCGCCTGTTTGAATTGCCGGAACTAAAACTTCTGGTGGATGCGATCCAGTCTTCTAAATTCATCACAGAAAAGAAAACGAATGCCTTGATCAAAAAGCTGGAAAAGCTTGTCAGTAAGTATGACGCGCAGAAGCTGCAGAGACAGGTGTATGTATCCGGCAGGATCAAGACGATGAATGAAAGTATCTATTATATAGTGGACGCGATCCATAATGCTATATCGGAGAATAAGAAGATAAAATTCCAGTATTATCAGTGGAATGTAAAAAAGGAAATGGAACTTAGGCATGGCGGGGCATGGTATCATATCAGTCCGTGGGGACTTTCCTGGGATGATGAAAATTATTATCTGGTCGGATATGATACAGAGGCAGAGAAGATTAAACATTACCGGGTGGATAAGATGCTCCATATCAGGATGTCAGACGAAGCAAGGGAAGGCAGAGAACATTTTAAAAAATTAGATATGGCGGATTATGCCAAGAAAAGTTTTGGCATGTTCGGCGGAAAAGAACAGACTGTAAAACTTCTGGTGGATAATGCGCTGGCAGGAGTTATCATCGATAGGTTTGGCAAAGAGGTTATGTTGATACCGGCAGATGAAGAACATTTTACTGTCAATGTACATGTCCATGTCAGCAGGCAGTTCCTGGGATGGGTGTTTTCGCTTGGAAAGAACGTCAAGATCATCGGGCCCGATGAGGTAGTGGAACAGATGAGACAGGAGGTTCAAAGATTAACAGAACAGTATAGTTGTTGACATGGCTCTCTGCGAAAAAGGATAAGGGGCAGAGAGCGGTGTGCGGATGTATAGAAAGTATAGATATAGGAGCTTATAATACGTGTTTAAATGGATGTAAATACTGTTATGCGAATTCTAGTCCGATAACGGTCAAAGAAAACATAGAGAAATATGATCCGCGTTCTCCTCTCCTATGCAGCGACATTACAGAAAAAAACGCTGAAAACATGTCTGTTTTCAGCGCTTTTTTCTGTAACGATCTTAACTGATTTTGATCGAGGTTACGATATCCCTGCATGCGGAATAAAAAATACCTACATCGACAGAGTTAGCGATATATTTTACGCCTAGAGATTTCCAGTAGAGCGCGTCTTTTGATGTATCAACAAAAGTGCCGACAGCAACATTAGCGTTTTTGGCTTTTTCAACAATGAGTTTCATTTGCTCGATCACATTTGGATGATGTACATTTCCAGGCAGTCCAAGTGATTGAGATAAATCATAAGGTCCGATGAAAATAATATCGATCCCGGGGACGGATAATATTTCATCCAAATTTTGGATTCCCTCGATTCCTTCTATTTGCAGGATGATCATTGCTTTATTTGCTTCTTTGAAATATTGAGATTTTTCAAGAGAAGAGTATTCCGCTGCTCTTACGTATCTGCATACGCCTCTATTTCCCTGGGGATAAAATTTGGCATATTGTATGGCTTTTTCTGCTGCTGTTTTATTATTTATCTGTGGGATCTGGATCCCGGCAGCGCCTAAATCCAAAGCTTTGCTTATATATTCTTCGCAGTTATCGGCTACACGTACGATGGGCAGCGTATCTGTACATTCGCACGCACGGATCAGATTGGGAAGGTGTTCATAACTGACCGGGCCATGTTCCATATCGAGTATACAAAAGTCGATTCCGCTTTTTCCAGAACTTTCGATAAATGAACCATCGTTGGTTTTGGAAAAGATACCAATGACGCAATCGGAATCCATCTGTTGCTTAAATGTGCGTATATCTGACAGTTTCATTGAGAAAGCCTCCTTTGCTTAAATGCTAGAGATGGAGAAAAATTTATTCTTCATTAGTTGTTTCTGTGTTTGTGTTTGACTCTTTCCTGATAAGATCTAGGTAATTATAAAGCGTAAATCGTGATATCTTTAAATGTTCACAAATCCGTTCGCTAGATTTGGTCACTAAAAAAGCACCCTTTTGATCTAAATATCTGACAAATTCAATCTTTTCTTCTCGTGAAAGCTCATCTACAGGTTTTCCGGCTCGGTTGTCGGCTTGGGTAATTAAAAATTCCAGGACTTCTGTAATATTATTTGCAAATACTTCTGAATCGGAAGGGGAATCAGAAGGTAAGATATTTGCCGCGGCAGGCTTTTGTGAAGTGGGAAGAATACTTTGGTCAGTATCCTCTTCTATCTCATAGCTATTGTATCGCTTTAAAAATTCTTCTAATCGTACAGTTTCGGTGATGTCGAGATTGATGCATAAGCAGCCAATAACATTACCTTCATCATTTTTGATAAACATAGTAGAGGAACGCAGGATCTTGCCGTCTCTTGTGTATACAACATAATTGTAACGGTCCCCTTCTTGTACGGTGCCGCGAAGGACTTCCAGGCCGAGATTACTTCCGCAGTCTCCTATATTTCTGCCGGTAATATGTCCGTTTCTTATATCGACAATAGTATGATTATAATCTTTTGTCAGATCATGAAGGATTATTTCGCAATTTGAACCAAATTGATGTTCTAACATGGACATAAGACGTTGCCATGTATCCCAATCGTCATAAATAGTCTTCATTATAAAGTTCCATCTCCCTTGTATTAGTTTTGATAATGAAATGTTAGCATATAAAATGTTATCTGTAAAGATGCAATATAACAAAAAGTATGGTTTGTGTGGCTTTTTGATGAAAAAAGAATATAAAAAATGATGAAGCTGACAAAAAATAATGAAAATATTAGATGACAGATGGAGGAAATATTTAAAATTTCAAACAAATTGTATTGCTTTTTGGTGGCGAAATAATGATGAAAAATATGGAAAACAAGAAAAATATAGTGGAAATAGGTGAAAAAAACAAAAAAATTGTTGAATATGCATAAAAATATGAGATATAATTATGTAAATTTACTATTTACAAAAATCAAATTAATTGTTAGTATTCAAATAAATAGTTTGATTAATCAAAAAGCACGTGTGAAATGAAAGTAACTAGAAAATTTAGCAAAGACGGAGGTTGAAATATGAGTGCAGAGGAAAGAGTAAAGGAATTAGGTATTATTCTTCCTATTCCTGCAAAGCCGGTAGCAGAATATGTCCCTGTGAAGCAGGTGGGAAAGCTCTTATATATATCAGGGCAGGATTGTAAAAAAGATGGAAAACTTCTTTATGAAGGAAAAGTCGGAAAAGAGCTTACTGTAGAGCAAGGCCAGGAAGCGGCAAGGCAGTGTATGATTAACGCGCTTGCAGTTTTGAAACAATATTTAGGAAATTTGGATGAGATAAAGCAAGTTGTGAAAGTATTAGGTTTTGTCAATTCTGCGGATGGGTTTGTGCTGCAGCCGGCGGTGATAAATGGGGGATCAAAGTTATTGGTAGAAGTATTTGGCGAAGATGGAAGACACAGCAGAAGCGCGATATCTTCAAATGAATTACCTTTTAATACACCGGTAGAAATTGAATTGATCGTGGAAATAAAGTAAAAGGATGATAGAGGAGGAGAGAGAATGGATATCATTACAATTTTGATCATGGCATCGATCGTAGCGTCTACGCTTTTGATGATCATTGGACCGATTTTGGAATTCAGAGGTAAAATTTTCTTCTTAGAAAGCAAACATGCACCTGTTACGAGCAAACGGTACGGAATGTGGATCATGGCATTGGGAGCGGCTATGTTTATAGGCGGATGTGTATTGAGGAGTATGATCTCCGGACAGATCATCAATATTCTTGTTCTTGGAGGATATGCGGTATGGTTTGTAGGCGGCTTTATTAGCGTAAGCCGAAATGAGGTTATTAAGATGTTAGAAAAATAAGGGGGTGTTTTTGTGAATATTTCATTTCTTGATATTGCAATTATGGTATTATATTTAGTGTTCACATTATTTATAGGATACTATGTCTCAAAAAAAGTAAATGGTTTTGAGGATTTTGCCTTGGGCGGCCGGTCGTTTGGCCCATTTGCCCTGGCGGCAACATTTGGAGCAACGAATTTTTCTACATGGAGTATGGTCGGAAAGCCTGGTGTTGTTTATAATTCTGGTATCTCGGTTGTGTGGATCGCGCTGAATGCCTGTGCTTGTGTGCTGGCAGCGGTCGTGTTTGTGCCTATTTATCGTAAGTTGCGTTATACAACGATGTCAGAGATTTTTGAAGACAGATATGACGGAAAGGTACGAAGTGTGATCAGTGTGATCTGGGTCATCGCAGATACAATGAACCGCATGGGTGTTACTACTTATGCGGCGGCAGTAATTATAAGTCTGTTATTCGATATTCCTTTGTGGATTGTGATCATTGGTACAGCGATCATCGTTTTGATCTATACCTATCTTGGCGGTCTGACATCCGTTGTTGTAACAGATGTTATTCAATTCGTCCTGATGTGGATCGGCTTATTTATTGGAATGGTATTTATTTTTAAAGAATTTGGCGGATGGACTGGACTGGTTGATGCTGTTCCGGCGGAAATCATGGAAATTGTTCCCGGAATCGAACATCCAAACGGATGGCCGTATATTATCGCGATGACATTATTAGGCTTCCCTTATTTTATTACGAGTCAGTTTGTTATGCAGCGTGGATTGGGAGCCAAAACAGTAAATGTTGCCAGATGGGGAATTTTATTTGCAGGACTGATTGCAATCCCAATGGCGATCATGGAGATCCTTCCGGGAATTGCTGCGAAAGCAATGCTTGATCCAGCTACTGTTGCGTCTATGAATCCGGATATGGTCGGACCGACTATCTTTATGCAGTTATTGCCGACAGGGTTATTAGGAATTTTCTTTTCCGCACTTATAGCAGCCGGGCTGTCTACTGCTGATTCAGCACTGTGCGCTTCTTCTTCTTTGATCACAGAAGATTTTTATAGAAAATGGAAGCCAAATGAATCTTCAGAAAAGTATTTAAAAGTGTCTCGTATCGTAACGATCATCATGGCTGTTTTGGGAACATGTTGGGCATTGTTAGTGCCAAAGATCGGCGGCGCATTGAATGCAATCCTGAATGTAATTGCGATAACAGATATGCCAATATTTGTAATTATTGTTTTAGGATTATTTATTAAGAAGATAAATGCGACAGGAGCATTGGCAGGACTGCTTGCAGGAACAGTGTGCGGAGCAATCGTATCCTTTACCGGAACCGGCGGGATCCAGGCACTGGCGGCTACAACGGCCACAAGTACATGTGTATCATTGATTGTTTGTCTGTTTGTTTCTTATCTGACAAGAAGAAGTACAGTGGAAGAAAATAGAATGAGTAAGTTCTTTAACAGAATTTCTATGCCGGAAGAAGAGTAATGAAAAGAAGAGGGTGTCTTAATTTGCAGGATTAAGGGGCCCTCTTTGATAAGTAGGAGGTTTATATGAAAAAAGTTAAGTTTGGAATTGTAGGAGTTGGAGACTTTGGGGTCATGCATATTCAGGCATTAAAACAATTGCCTGAGGCGGAAGTCCATGCAGTCAGCTGTAGAACAGAAAGCCGATTGAAAACAATCTGTGAGAAATATAAAATTCCTAATTGGTATACGAATGTGGATGATCTTATGAATGATCCGGAGATCGATGTGATCATTGTTGCTACAGGGGAGGATACACATTACAGCTTTACAGAGAAGGCGATCCGGGCCGGAAAACATGTGTTATTAGAAAAACCCATTTGTTTAAATATGGAAGATGGGAAAAAGCTGCTAGAATTAGAGCAAAGTACGGATCTATATATTTTGCCGGGACATATCTTACGTTATGACGCATCTTACAATAATGCTTATAGAATATTACAAAATGAAGATATGTATGGTAGAATTTTATCCATCAGAGTAAAAAGAAACGTACCGATCGAGAGATTTTCGCTGCATTCAAGAACACATCCGGTTTTTATGGCATTGGCGCATGACATAGATATCATTACATGGCTGACAGATTCTCACATAAAAAGCGTCTGTGGAATCCAGAAAAAATCGAAAGAGGAATATAGAAGTCCTGATATTGTGTTTGGGATCGCAGAAATGGAAAATGGCGTAGTATGTAATCTGGAAACGCAGTGGAGGCTGCCTAATGAATTTGGACAGTATTTGGATACGGAATTGACAGTGATGACGGAAAAAGGGCAGTTGAAACTGAATTGTCCGGGGAATACACTTGTATCTATGTTTGATGGAAAGTTAGAAAGTCATGACATGACATTATGGCCGGAAATCAACGGTGAGATTACAGGAGCTTTGGTAAACGAAAATAAGCATATGATCGATCTGGTTTTGGGGAGAACGAAGAAACCGGTCGTTACTGTTGAACAGGCAGTGCGCGGTATTGAATTTTGCCAGTATTTAATTGAATCTTGTAATACCGGTAAAATTGTGGAAAGGGGATGAATAGCCAAATGAGATTAACGGAAGATATTTACTTGGTGGGAAGTGCGGAATTTGGGATTTCCAATGCATATGACTGTCATGTTTATTTGATCGACGGCGGCGAAGAAGCGGCGTTGATCGACTGTGGCGTGGGGTATGATACTGGACAGATCATCCGAAATATAGAAAAATATATAGATATAGAAAAATTGAAAAAAGTATATCTTACGCATCTGCATGCGGATCATTGCGGGGGTGGAAGGGACCTGCAGGAATTAGGGATAAAAATCGCCGCGCCTCGAAATGAATGGGAAGATATGCAGGCTCATCCAGATGAGATAAGAGAAGCTTATGAGATTTCCCAAAATTCAGGATGTTATCCGGAGGGAAAAGAATTTATTTTCCCCAATCCTGACTTGTATGTTACGGATGGAGAAGAACTTAAAGTAGGAAAATATACATTAAGATGTATTGAATTACGTGGGCACAGCGCAGGGCTGATGGCATATTTTTTAGAGGATGGAAAAAGAAAAATCTTGTTTTCCGGAGATTATGTCTTTGTCAATGGACTAGTCGGACTGTTGAATTGTCCGGGCTGTGATCTATCTTTATATAGACAAGATATTAAAAAATTAAAAGGACTTGAAGCAGATATATTATTGCCGGGACATCGGATGGTCGTAATGGATCGTGCACAGGAACATATTGACAAAGCGATTTATCATATGTCCAGAGCATTTATACCGCCGTCGTTTTAAGAGTGAGAAGAGTATGAAAAGAGAAATCAGTCAGATATTAAAAGAGTTTGTAGAAATTCCAAGTGTAAATCCAGGAAATTGTAAATTAGAAGACAACGATTTTTTCGGGGAAGCTGCTTTTGTGGAGCATGTGTATGAAATGTTTTGCGCAGAGGGGTATTATTGTGAGAAACAAGAAGTGCTGCCCGGCAGATGCAATCTGCTGATCCGTATGAATGAGCGTTTAGGAGAGAAACCAATCGTTCTGTTTCAGACGCACAGCGATGTCGTAGATGTAAAAGAGATGAAAGACGCATTTTCTCCAAAGATCCGTGAAGGGAAACTGTGGGGACGAGGGAGCTGTGACGCCAAAGGGCAGCTGTGCGCAATGCTTTTGGTAATGGAACAATTGAAGGAACAAAAGGAGGAGCTTCCGTTTGATCTTTGTCTGGCATTGTGCTGTGATGAAGAATTTCAGCACAGAGGAGTGGATGAATTTTTAAATTGGGAATATAGAGATAAGGTTGTTTTTGCTGTGGTCGGTGAGCCGACAGAATTAAGAGTGGCTTCAGCCTGTAAAGGAAGTATCCGCTTTTGCATTGAGACAACAGGGACTGCAGCACATACATCTATGCCGGAAAAGGGAGAAAATGCGATTTATTTAATGGCAAAGATCATCCAGATCTTTCAAAATAAAATCGAAAAGCAGACTGTATGCAAACATGACTCTGCGTGCAAAAATGCAACAGTAGCTGTGTCTCTGATACAAGGGGGAACGATCGTAAATTCGGTCCCTGACCGCTGCGTTATTCATATAGACAGAAGGATGATACCGGGAGAAACATGGGAAACGGTATATCAAGAGATTGAAGATATGGTCTGTGAAGAATTAAATGAGAGCGAAAAAGCTCGTGTTATATTCCAAAAACCATATTTGATAGATCCGTCTTATGGAACGAAACTCGAAGAAGATAGGAAGAGGATCATCGGTGAAGTATTGAAAAAACATGGTTTGCATGAACAGATAATAGGTTTGCCTTACGGCTGTGACGCAAGCAAACTGGCGAAATGGGAAATTCCGGTATTTGTTTTTGGACCCGGTTCCATAGAACAGGCACATACGAAAGAAGAATATATTGAAATAGAGCAAATTGTGAAAGCGTCAGAAGTATTAAAAGATGTAGTCTTAAAACTGACAGAGAAGGAGTGAGAGTATGGGGGCTTTGGAAGAAATCATTTGTGATATAAGAAGTACGGCGCAAAAATGCTATTTAGATACAGGCGCCATGTCTTTGATGCCTAAAACAGTGTTTGAAGCGGTTGAAGATTTTCATGAGAGACGCAGAAGAAATGGACCGTCATTTGCAGAGTATTGGAAAGAAGTAGACACGTTGCGAAGCAGAACCGCGCAATTGATAGGAAGTGCCCCGGAAGAGATCATGTTTTTGCAGAATACTTCTCTGGGAATCAATCTGGCGGCAAAAGCTGTGGATCTAAAAGAGGGAGACAATGTTGTTGTTACCAATATAGAATTTCCATCCAATATATACCCATGGATGAATCTGGAATCACAAGGGGTAGAAGTGAGGATGATAGATTTAAATGATGGGATACTTAACGAGGAGAAACTGGCAAAGATATGCGACGAAAAAACGAAGGTGCTGAGTATAAGCTGGGTACAGTCGTTAAACGGTATGGTGACAGATCTGCAGATGTGCAGTGAGTTTTGCCAGGCACATGATATCGTATTTGTCGTGGATGCGATACAAGGACTCGGCGTACTGCCGATTGATGTGAAGAAGGTACATATTGATTTTTTGGTAAGCGGATTTTTTAAATGGCTTTTAGGCCCTGATGGAATCGCGTTTGTTTATATCAATCAAGAAATACTGAGAGATTTGAAAAATCCATTTATCGGTTGGGCAGGAATGAAAAATAAGTTTGATTACACGACATATAAATTTGATCTGTCGTTAGAAGCTAGGCGATATGAAACTGGGAATATGAATTTTTCCGGAATTTTTGGAGCGAGGCAAGGAGTAGAAATCATTTTAGAACATCAAGAAGAGATATGTAAAAAAGTACAAAATCTAACACAGTATTTGAGAGACGCAGTTCAAAAAATGGATGGAGCAGAAGTTTTGTCTCCGCTAGAAGGAGAAACGGCGGGAATCACACTTATAGGCTGCAAAGATTCGAAACAAAAGTATGAGCTGCTGCAAAAGAAAGGAATAACAGCAAATTATAGGAATGGTATACGAGTTTCCCTGCATTTCTATAATACAACGGAGGATATTGATTATTTTTTAGATACTATACGATAACATGGAAGCTGAAGGATTCTGTTTCATAGGTGGACGATCATCTATGAAGCAGGGTTCTTTTTTATGCTTTTATAGGTACAAAACTAATAAATCAAAGAAGGGCAAAAAACTTGCATTTACTTTTTCATTTTAGGGTAAACCCAAAATAATAAAAAAATTAGCACTCACCTCTTGACAGTGCTAACATATATGTGCTATATAATAAGTAGAACAAAGAAAAAGGAAAAAGATATAACATATCGTATTTCTGATTCTTTAGATTCCACGCTTACAACACTTGCGAAGGACTTCAAGGGTGCTGATGGCAACTGCGTAAGCGGTTCATAGAAAATTTTGAAAAGCAGAAAGTGAAAGGAGAAATGACGTATGATGATGCCTAGTATTTTTGGAGAAAATTTATTTGATGATGATTGGATGAGTTTCCCGTTTGAAAGTGACTTCTGGGGAAAGAGAAATCCACTATATGGGAAAAACGCAAAAAATATGATGAAAACAGATATCCGCGAACATGATCAAGGGTATGAGATCGATATTGATCTTCCGGGATTCAAGAAAGAAGAGATCAGCGCTCAGCTGGAGGATGGATATCTGACCATATCTGCTTCCAAAGGTTTGGATAAAGAGGAAGAAGACAAGAAAGGTAAATATATCCGTAAAGAGCGTTATGCTGGAGCTATGCAGAGAAGCTTTTATGTAGGAACAGCCCTTACCCAGGAGGATATAAAGGCGAAATATGAAAACGGTATTTTAAGACTTTCCATTCCAAAGAAGGATGAAAAGGCTGTAGAGACGAAAAAGCATATTGCGATCGAAGGATGATAACTAGAGGTACTCATAAAGTAAAGTCCTTATCACATAGAACATCCCGGTTCTCAATAAAATTTGAGAGAGCCGGGATGTTTTTGATTTATACGACGGGACAGCAGTAATGGACATATACTTAAAATTTTTTAAGAATGCTTGAACAGGAACGCTCCTTTTCCTATACTATTGGGTAAAAAGGAGGGCTATATATGATTGATGAGCTTATAAAATATAACCAACAGTTTGTGGAGAAAAGAGCGTATGAGCCATATGTTGCCAGTAAGTATCCGAATAAGAAACTGGCGATCTTGACATGTATGGACACGAGGCTGACAGAGCTTTTGCCAGCCGCACTGGGAATAAAAAATGGAGATGTGAATATCATTAAGAACGCGGGCGGTGTGGAGGATATGTACGGCAGTGTCATGCGGAGTCTTCTTATTGCGGTTTTAACGTTAGGAGTAGAAGAAATTATGGTGATCGGACATACGGATTGTGGAGTGCAGGGAATGATTGGAGAGCAGCTGTTGAAGAAACTAAAGGAGAGAGGGATACAGCAGGAGCAGATGGATAGTATAAAAAATAGAGGAATAGATTTGGAGAATTGGCTTAATGGCTTTGATTCGGTGGAGCAGTCAGTAGAGGATACAGTGCATGTTCTGAAAAGTCATCCCTTGATGCCGTCAGACGTTGAAATCAAAGGCTTCATTATGGATTCGACAACGGGATTATTACAGGATGTATTATGTGTAAAGAATAGAAAATAAAATTTGGAAGTACGAAAAAGCGCGGTTATCTTAACAAATATTAAGGTAACTGCGCTTTTTCTTGTAAGATTTGATTCTTATACTAAATAAAAGAAACAGGGTAAGTGTTTTGACGGATAAAGGAGGATGGAACATGAAGATTAAAAGACCTGCCGTAGCAGGAACATTAGAATCCAGCGACTGTCAGGTAGCAGTGGAAGAGGGAGAAGGGATAATAGAGTTGTCGTTGCGCAGCGTCGTGATCAATCAGTATGGAGATCAGATAAAGAGGGTCGTCTATGAAACATTGGGAAATCTTGGCGTAAAAGATGTAAAAATTACAATTGTAGATAAAGGAGCGCTTGACTGTACGATCAAAGCGAGAGTAGAAGGCGCAGTATATCGTTCTGTGGGACAGAACGAAAATTTACCGTGGGGAGGTGCTATTCGCCCATGAATCCGAACAAAAAACGATTAAGAAGAACCATGATGTTTCTAAACGTACAGAAACCGGGGCTCATAAAGGATCCGTATATTTATAAGCCAGATTCTATTATGTTGGATTTGGAGGATGCAGTTGCAGAAAATCAAAAGGATGTGGCAAGATTTTCCCTATTTCATGCTTTGCGTACGATTGATTATAGAGGGTGTGAAAGAGTCGTCAGAATTAACGGCTTGGATACGCCATATTGGAAAGAAGACATTCGCTGCGCCGTAGCTGGAGGATGCGATTCTATCCGAATACCTAAGACCGAATCCGGACAGGATGTAAAAATGGTTGAAAGAGAGGTGCAGTATGCGGAGAGGGAGTTTGGAATACCGGATGGAAGCATACTGATCATGGCAGCAGTTGAGTCGGCGCGAGGAGTTATGAAGGCATTGGAGATCTGTGAATCTTCTGAGCGATTATTTGGAATTGCCCTTTCCGGAGGGGATTATACAAAGGATCTGCAGACGCATATCACAGGAACGGGGATCGAATTGATGGGAGCGCGCCAAAATTTAGTGATTTCGGCAAGAGCAGCGGGTGTACAGTGCTTTGATACCGTGTATACGGATCTGAATAATATGGATGGTTTTCGGCAGGATGTGAAAACCATCCATTTGATGGGATTTGACGGAAAGTCTGTAATCAATCCGCGACAGATAAATGTAGTACATGAGATTTTTACACCGACAGAGAAGGACATTATTTTCGCGGAAAAAGTAGTAAAAGAAATAGAATCAAAGAAAGCACAGGGGATCGGTGTATTTACTGTAGACGGTAAGATGATCGATATCGCTTTTTATGACGGCGCAAAGCGGACGATAGACCTTGCGAAGGCATCGGGTGTATATAAGGGGGATTTGAAAGATGATTAACGCGGTAGGAAGAGAAATTCCGGAAGACATTCTTAAACTGACAGGAAAAGAAGTGTTTCATGGAAACCACTATTATGATGGATATGAGTACAAAAAGGATAGTCCTAAAACAACATGTGTGATTAATTCGAACGGCAGTAAATTGGTGGACAGTATCCATGATGTGTTGGAAAAATGTGAAATCAAAGATGGGATGACAGTCAGCTTTCATCATCATTTCCGGGATGGAGATTATATCGTTAATATGGTCATGAGTGAGATTCATAAGATGGGAATCAACGATATCACGATCTGTGCAAGCTCGCTTGGTAAAGCGCACGATCCCATTGTGGAATATATCGAAGATGGAACCATTACGAATATTCAGTCATCCGGTGTGCGAGGAAAAATAGGAGAAGCGATTTCAAATGGAAAATTGAAGGGGCTTGCGATCATGCGGTCTCATGGGGGGCGTGTGCGTGCAATTGAGACAGGTGAAACGCATATCGATATCGCGTTTATCGGAGCGCCTACTTGTGACGACTATGGTAATTGCCGTGGTATAGGAGGGAAGAGCAATTGCGGAGTGTTGTCTTATGCGATGGTAGACGCTATGTATGCGGATAAGGTAGTAGCGATTACAGACTGTCTTGTGTCGTTTCCGAATTTTCCGGCACACATTAGTATGACGGAAGTCGATTATGTGGTGCAAGTCGATGCCATTGGAGATCCAAAAAAAATTGCTGCGGGAGCGGCAAAACCGACGACGGATCAGAGAAAATTGATGATGGCGGACTATTGTACGAAATTTGTGACAAATTCTCCATATTTTAAGGATGGATTTTCTTATCAGACTGGTGTAGGAGGTGCGTCGATTGCATCAACGATATATTTGGCAAAAGTCATGAAAGAGAAAAATATACGTATGAGATTCGGCGTAGGCGGTCTGACAAAGCCAATGTGTGATCTTTTGATCAACGGGCAAGCAGATTGTCTGTTAGATACACAGGATTTTGACCTGGATGCTGTGGAATCGGTAAAAAATCTGAATCATTTCCGGATCAGCGCAGGTGAATATGCAGATCCATTTAATAAAGGAGCGGTCGTAAACAAATTGGATTTTGTGATCCTGGCAGCGTTGGAAGTAGATATAAATTTCAATTGTAATGTAGTAGTCGGTTCAGAAGGGATGATAACAGGGGCGCAGGGCGGGCATCCGGATACGGCAGAGGGAGCAAAATGCTCTATTGTGATTGTACCGCTGCTTCAGGGTAGGATTCCGGCGATTTGTACAGAAGTAACAACAGTAACGACACCAGGGGAAAGTGTAGATGTTGTCATTACAGACTATGGGATCGCTATAAATCCGAGAAGACAGGATCTGATAGATGCAATGAAGTACGTAGATCTTCCTTTTACAACGATTGAAAATTTGCGTGATATTGCATATGCTATTGCCGGAGAACCGAAAAAGGTACAATTTTATGAAAGAGTTGTCGGTATTATAGAAAGCAGAGACGGGACTATCATGGACGTAGTACGGCAAATCAAACCGTTTGAATTTGAAGAGTAGGCAAGGAGTCAGATTGTGGAAGTAACAGTACAGGATGTTTTGAAATTTCGAGATAAAAAAGCAGAGATACAGAAACAATTAACCGAAAAGTTTCCAAACAGTATTATAGTCAGTTTGGGGATGAATATTCCAGGACCTGTGAAAACTGGTCTAGCAGTGTACTATGGTTTTTGCGAAGGAAAAGAAAATCTGGAGTGGCTCCTTTCCTGTCGGGGGACGATCCGGAAGAAAATGCAGATAGAGGATAAAGCAGGATATGCGGCAGTCTATGCAGTGGACGGGGAGGAGCGGCAGCATATAAAGGAGCGGACGATAGAATTAGAAGAGACACATCTGCTGGGGAGAATATGGGATATAGACGTGCTGGATGAACAAAGTGTGCCGCTTATGCGTCAGCAGCTTGGGATAGCGGAAAGAAAATGTCTGCTCTGTAACAGCAATGCCAGAGAATGTTGCAGAAGTAGAAAACACTCAGCAAAAGAGCTGCAGGAAAAGGTGTTTGCAATCCTGGAAAGCTGGATGGCCGAACAGGATCCTCCTGTATTTTAAAAGAAAGGCAGAAGAGATGGGGAAGCAGGCCGACACAAAATATAGGAAACAGATTGCTTTGAGAATCGGAAGTCTTGCGCGCAAAGCATTGTTGGAAGAAGTGTATACGACGCCGAAGCCGGGACTTGTAGATTTATGTAGTAATGGAGCACATACAGACATGGATGTTTCTGTGTTTGAGAAAAGTATAGACGCTCTTTTTCCTTGGTTTGTCAGAATGGCAGAACAGGGATATACATGGAACTGTTCTACAGAAGAACTGTTTCTGGGTATACGAAAGACAGGTATTCTGGCAGAAAAAAAGATGTACCAGATAACAGGAGGGATAAATACACATAAGGGTCTGATTTTTACATTGGGTATTTTTTGTGCAGCAGCAGGACGGTGCGCCAGGGAGGGGGGTGTGCTCACGCTGGAACGCTTAATAAGAACAGAACAACAGATGACATATAATGTGCTGATGAAGGAAATAGAGTTTTTAAAAGAAAAAGAACCAGACAGCAACGGAGAACAAAATTTGAAAAAATATGGCTCTTATGGCGTGAGAGGAGAGGCAATTTTAGGCTATCCTGTGATTACAAAGCTGGCAATGCCGGTTATGAAAGAAGGAATGAAACGGCAGGAAGAGTGGAATCGGATCAAATTACAGACATTGTGTGTGCTGATGAGTCAAGTGGAGGATTCGAATGTCCTTTTCCGGAAGGGACCGGCAGCGGTAGTTCAAATGCATCGATATGCAGAAGACTTTTTAGAAAAGGGCGGCGCTTACACGGAAGGTTCATATAAGTACTTGTTAGAATGGGACAGAGAATATATCCGGGAAAATATCAGTCCGGGAGGCTGCGCAGATTCTTTGGCGGCGGTGATATTTTTAACAGCATTGTTAAGAGAATTCGGAGGAATAGAGCCATGATACTGGAAGGGAGGCCTTTGAAAGGAAAAGAACTGGTAAATCTGAAACAATTTCTCAATCGGATGGAGTTGAAGTATGAGGATGAGATAGAGTATTCGATCTGCATTTTAGATAATGATTCTTATGAGATCATAGGAACTGGTTCAGTCGAGCAGAATGTAATTAAATGTCTTGCTATTGATCCTTTGCATCAGGGGAAAGGATTAGCATCTATAATTATCAGCAGTCTGGTACAGTATAGTTTTGAAAAAGAAGTTACACATTTGTTTATTTATACAAAGCCAAAGAATCAGAAGCTGCTTGCGGAGATGGGGTTTTATAGGATTCTCATGACAGAGGATATTTTATTTATGGAAAATCGGCAGGAGGGTTTTTCATCTTTTTTAAAACAGCTGCTGGAAGAAACACCGTCGGAAGCATTGGAACATAAAAAGCAGATAGGCGCTGTAGTAGCTAATTGCGATCCCTTTACGAAAGGGCATCGTTATCTGATTGAAAGCGCTTTGAAAAAGTGTGATTATCTGCATTTGTTTATCTTATCGGATGATAGAGGGAGGTTTCGTGCAAAGCAGCGATATGAAATGGTGAAAGAAGGGATCCGTGGGTTAGACAATGTGATTCTGCATCATACTTCAGATTATATGATTTCTTCGGCTACATTTCCAACCTATTTTTTTAAAGACAAAGTACAAGGCCAAAGGGCAAACTGTAAACTGGATTTGGAGTTATTTGTGAAAAAAATTGCCCCGGAACTTAGAATTACAAAACGGTTTGTAGGAACAGAGCCGATGTGCAGGATTACAAATAGTTATAATGAAGAGATGAAAAAGTGGCTGCCGCTTCATGGAATCTATGTAGAAGAGATACAGAGAAAAGAACTGAAGGGAAAACCAATCAGTGCGTCAGAAGTAAGACAGTTTCTAAAAGAAAAGCAGTATACGAAAATAAAAGAGTTGGTACCTGAGCAGGTGTATGGAATCTTGATGAAAATAAACGGAGGATGGTCGTGACCGGGCAGGTCAGCCATCCTTTGTTTTATAGATTTGAAGTATTGGGTTTTATGGGAAAAAGCGGTATCCAAGTCCGCGGACAGTTATGATGTGTCTAGGATTTTGTTTATCGTCTTCGATCTTGCCGCGGAGTCGGTTGATGTAGACCATAATTGCATTATCGTCTACGGCAATTGTATTTCCCCATACATGTTCGTAGATCATATTCCTGGTAAAAACTTGCTGGGGATGCTTTATAAAAAGTAAAAGCAAAGTACTTTCTTTTGATGAAAGGAAAAGTTCTTTCCCGTTTTTGTAAAAACGCATCGCAGAGTTATCGTAGGAAAAAGGACCACATTCTAATAGGCTGGAGCTTTCCAGAATTAAATTTTTATTGCGTCTGATCAGTGCCTTCACTTTCGCGCCCAGTACAAGGGGGCGGAAGGGCTTGGTAATATAATCGTCAGCACCCAGTGATAATCCATATAAAGAGTCGTAATCTTCATTTCTTCCACTGATGATCATAACAGGTGTGGTGATTCCGTGGGCACGGATTTTTTTAATAATTTCAAAACCCTCTATATCACCGAGCATAATATCCATGAGGATTACGTCAAAGATATGGCTGCTAAGTATAGATAATGCCTCTTTACCGCTGTTGACAACGGTTGTTTCCAGTTCGTTGCTGCGCATTACTTTTTGTAAAAGTTTACAGATAGCCGGGTCATCATCGACAATGAGGACTTTATCGGACATACAGGAACCTCCTTTAAAAAGTAAAATGAATCTTTTCTAAGATTATATAGTATTGTGGGAAGTGAAACAAGGTATCTTAGGTTTGTCAAACATATGTTACAACATACTGAATAAAATCTCCAAGAGTTCTTTCTATTCTTTCATTGTATGAGAGTATCGGGAGAAGTCCGAAAGGATTAAAAACAGCGAAAAGAACTGGGGAAAAAGAAGGATAAGGCAGGGGACAGAGTTTATGAACAAGATTGTTAAAAAGAGAGCGTTGAAAACGCAGATAGGGATTATCTTTGTACTGCTTGTACATATTATTGTAATCTTGCTGTTTGGAAGGTATATCTGGAATGGATACCGCGATGTTTTGCTGGATAATCAAAAAGCGCAGATGATGAATACAACGCAGATTTTGGGACAAAATATCAGCACGCTGTTGGCAGACTATAGAGCTGATCTGGAATTGATCGTAAAAATGGAGCAGGAAGGAAGAGGAGACGACAGCTTTTACAGAGAATATCTGGACACGCAGGAAAGGTTTGAAGTTGATCTGATCTGGAAAGATAGAATTGGTCAGACGGAAAAGAGTGTGCGGAAAATCACATTGAGCAATCCGATATTGTTTACGCAGATGGATGAAAAATACAGTATCTGGCAGTACGAGGATTCGGCGGGTAAAAAATATTTAGTATTTCAAAGAACATTGGAGTCAGGCGGCTCATGCAGTCTGGTAGTTGACGAAGAGACGTATTATCAGAAGATGATCTCAGGCATCCATATAGGAACAAATGGATATGTAGTCGTGAAGAGCGAGGAGGGTAAAATTATTATGCATCCTGAGAAGGAACAGTGGGGAATCGATGTCATAGAAGGGCGTAAAACCATGTATCCGAATCTGGATTTTTCAAGTCTGGAAGAACTCGTAAAGCGGCAGAGCAGCGGCAAAAGCGGTGTTTTAGAATACTATTCTTATTGGTGGATGAAGGAAGAACTTCCAAAGGTAAAAAAAGTGAGCGCCTATACGCCGGCAGAGGCAGGCGATAGTTTCTGGGTAGTCAGTGCAGTCATTGATTACGAAGATTTATCTGCGCCTATGACGGACGGCTTTCGCAGCCTGGTCCTGATATTTGGGGTGAGTATTATATTTTTTATTATTCTTGCAGGCTATATTACAAAGCTTCTGTTTGATCGGCGAAAGGCTGCCTCAGAGATTACCTATTTAAGGAAATTAAATCAGATTTTGGAAGATCTGCATCGAAGTGAAGAGACGATTGCGCACCAGCAGAGATTACAAATCATGGGGACTATGACTGGAGGGATCGTTCATGAATTTAATAATTTTTTGACACCGATCATGGGACATGCGGAGCTGTTGATGCTGGGACTTCCTGAAGGCTCTGACGAGTATGACAGCGCAAAAGAGATTTATGAGGCATCTGAGAAAGCCAAGGATGTAATCTGGCAGATTTCGCTTATGAGCAGAAAGAATGTGGAAACGGTATATAAACGAATCGAGGGTGAAAAGTTTTTAAAGCGAGTGGCTAGGATGGTAGAGTCTGTATGCCCTCCAAATGTCGGATTATCTATGGAAGTTGAAAAAAATGTATTTCATATTCTAGGAAATTCTACACAGTTGAGTCAGGTAATCTTGAATATAGGCATCAATGCGATTCATGCAATTGGGCATGCAGAAGGAAAGCTGCTGATCAGAAGTAAAAAAATTTCTAGAGAAAGGTTGAAGCAGTACATACAAACAGAGATTACCGGAACATGGCAGCACTATCTTCAGATAGATATACAAGATAATGGGAGCGGTATGGATACGGAAACATTGAAACAGATTTTTGAACCGTTTTTCACGACAAAGAAAAATGGAGAAGGAACCGGACTTGGTCTGTCCCTGGCAGAACAGATCATTAGTTCTCATAAAGGATATATCTGCGCAGAAAGCGAATTGAACAAGGGAACCATATTTCATATATTTCTTCCGGTTATAGAAACAGAAGAACTGCCGATGAAAACGGAAGGGAGCAGACGGCTTCGTTTTATACTTGCTGATGATAATGTGAAAATACTGCAAATGCTGCAAAAGAATTTAGAAGGGCAGCAGGCGGAGGTCATTGTATGCCGAAATAAAGAGGAATTGGAAAAAAACGTCAAAAAGCAGGCCGTGGATGTATTGTTGATTGATGAAAGTCTGGAAGATGGAAGTGGAATAGAGTATTGTATGACTCTGATGGGCAGACAGGAAAAGATTATTTGTATCTTGATGGTAAACCAGGTGACAAGGGAAGTGGCAGAGGCAAAACAAAGAGGGATAATCAATAAATATATTGAAAAACCGGTATCAGACCAGACAATATTTGAGGCGGTGTATCAATGTATCCGAGAAACGAAAGTTTAGATTTCATAAGGGGGAGAGTTCTTAATGAATTTTAAGGAGAAATATGTATTGTTGTAAGGTTGCTCTTTTATACTGTAAACATCATATAAAGAAGAGAAAGGAAGGGAATGGACGATGAATGAAATGATGCTTGCAATAGTGGGTTTTGCAACGATCATTGTGATTATTGTTTTACTATTGAAAAATGTGACGGTACCTGCATTGGCATTTGTAGGGGTGTCCACCGTGACGACAGTAATCTTAGTAGCGACCGGAACATTTACGATACAGGAGATGGGAGGATTTATCAGTTCGGGAGTTGCCGGCGTACATTCGACAGCAACGCTGTTTATTTTTTCTGTACTTTTTTTCGGAATTATGACAGATGCGGGAATGTTTGATAAAATCATCAATGCGCTGATGAAAAGGGTAGGAAGTAGTGTGATCGGAGTTGCAATGATAACATGTATTATTGCAATGATCGGACATTTGGACGGCGGCGGTGCATCTACATTTTTGATTACGATTCCGGCAATGCTCCCAGTATACAAGAGACTGAAAATGCGGCCGACTACTCTTTTGCTGATCTGCGTAACTTCTATGGGGGTTATGAATCTGCTTCCATGGGGAGGCCCGACAATGCGTTCGGCTACGGTACTCCAAATAGAACCGAATAAGCTTTGGATGCAGCTGCTTCCAATGCAGGCAGTCGGAATTGTAATCGCGCTTGCTACAGCGTTTATATGGGGAAATATTGAGAAAAAAAGGATCAATGGAATGAGTGTGGCGACGCTGGCGGCAGAGACTGGAGAGTATGACAATGAGGAAACAGCGGGATCCGATGTGAATGAACTCGCAAGACCGAAATTGTTTGCCTTGAATTTGATTTTAACACTTACAGTAATCGGGTGTCTGATATTTGTAAAAGTGCCGTCGTATTATATTTTTATGATAGGTTGTGCAATTGCTCTGTTTGTGAATTATCCAGGCGCGAAAATACAAAACAAGATCATCAAATCTCATGCTGCGCCGGCTTTAATGATGGCATCTACTATTTTAGCGGCAGGTGTATTCTTGGGGGTACTTGAAGAAAGCGAGATCATGGTACATATGGCTAATGTATTGGCTGCAGGTATTCCACAATCAATGGGAAGATTTCTTCCGCTTATTATCGGAGTTCTATCTGTACCGTTAACGCTTATGTTTTGCACGGATTCTTACTTTTTTGGACTGCTTCCCGTATTAATCGGTATTGGAAATAAATTTGGCGTGGATCCGGTTCATACAGCGATCGCTATGGTTGTCTGCAGAAACTGTGCTACATTCATCAGTCCGGTCGTTCCAGCTACATTTCTAGGTATAGGACTTGCCGGAGTGGAGATCAAGGATCATATAAAAACATGTTTCTTATGGATATGGGGAGTCAGTATTGTATGCTTGATTTCAGGAATAGTACTTGGTGTACTTCATTTTTAAGGGGCCAGATATGTCCAGATCATATCTGGATCTATAAATAAAGCAAAAGTTTTGCCAGAAAATGGGGAGATGGAAATCTCCCTATTTTCTTTTTCGACATAAGTATGATATGATACCTTCATCAGTAGGAGAGGAAGTAAACTATGCAGTACACAATTTATGAGCTTATTTGGTTTTATTATATCTATTCTTTTATAGGATGGACAGCGGAAGTAGCATTGGCTGCCTATAAGAGACATACATTTGTCAATCGGGGGTTTATAAGTGGACCGCTTTGTCCCATCTATGGCGCCGGAGCGGTGGCAGTAGCGGTATTTCTCCCGGAACTTGAACATCAGCTTGTCTTTTTATTCTTAGGCGGTATGATCATTACAACATTTATTGAATATCTGACAGGCAGAGTAATGGAAAAAATGTTTCAGCGCAAATGGTGGGATTATTCGAATGAACGTTTTCAGTTGGACGGATATATCTGCCTGAAAAGTTCTGTGCTGTGGGGGCTCTGCTCTGTCGTTATGATCTGCTTTACCGATCCGCTGCTTCGTGAAGGCATAGCATGGATTCCACGCTGGATAGGAGAGATCCTTCTGTGGATACTGACAGGACTTTTGCTGGTAGACTATATAGGTTCCGGGCTGGCGGTTCTGGGGCTTAAGAAAAAGAACGGAAAGATTGAACAGATCACAAATGAATTAAAAAAGACTTCAAAAGTGATCGAAAATGCGATGACCCGGCAGCTTCAGAAACGTATGGTAAAAGCATTTCCCAATATAAGCCAGGAGGATGTTGCCTGTCGGGAAAAACATGTTCCGGCAGTATTTGCCGAAGGATGTGGATTTTATAAATTGATTTCTCTGTTTTTTATCGGCGCATTTCTGGGAGACATTGTAGAAACGATCTTTTGTCTTATTACGACAGGGCGGTTGATGAGCAGAAGCAGTGTCGTGTATGGCCCATTCAGCCTGGTGTGGGGGATTGCGTGCGCGCTTCTGACGTGGATACTGTACAGATACAGAGATAAAAGCGACCGATATATTTTTATTTTCGGTACCTTT
The DNA here is from genome assembly GCF_001487105.1 of Mediterraneibacter massiliensis. Taxonomy (GTDB): domain Bacteria; phylum Bacillota; class Clostridia; order Lachnospirales; family Lachnospiraceae; genus Mediterraneibacter; species Mediterraneibacter massiliensis. The sequence goes on from NZ_LN913000.1 coordinate 450,706, forward strand.
CTGGGAGGGGCGTATGAATACATATGCAGCGTGTTTACAGAGGTGGTATTTGGAACAGTATTTTGGGATTATAGTAAAATCCCCTTTAATCTGGGCGGAAGGATCAATCTGTTGTATTGCTTTTTCTGGGGAATAGCGGCGGTCGTATGGATGAAAGGCATCTATCCGAAGCTGTCACAGTGGATAGAAAAACTTCCGATAAAGCTGGGAAAAGCGTTAAGTATCTGCATGATCGTATTTATGTCTGTGAATATCGTAATATCTGCTCTGGCACTGAATCGTTATACAGAGCGACAGACAGCAGACAGCGCAGAGACGGCGATCAGCGCTTTCTTTGACGAGCATTTTCCGGATGACAGGATGGAAAAGATTTATCCAAATATCATTTTGACAGAATAAACCGCACTTGGTTGTGCATGGTTTTTGTAATTTGATTTTGCGGCGGTTTTACCTTTTGCGCAGTTTTTGAAAAAAATACTTGCAATTTGATCTGATATATGATAACATACCACTTGTGTCAGAGATGACGCGGGTGTAGTTCAATGGTAGAACACCAGCCTTCCAAGCTGGATACGTGGGTTCGATTCCCATCACCCGCTTTTTTCATATCTAGAGGTAAAATATCCTGTGAGTCTGCAAAAGCAGACTCTTTATTCATATATAAAGATATGCTATACTATATGCGTATGGGACAAAGAAAGGTGATATATAGTTATGAAATTTAACATGATGGATAACGTGGTTACAAGAGCGCTTTCGCGTGTCTGTGATTTTGTGATCCTAAATGTCCTCTGGCTGGTCTGTTCTATCCCGATCGTGACGATCGGCGCTTCCACGGCAGCATTGTATTCTGTGATGCAGAAGATTATAAGAAATGAAGAAGGGTACATAGCGAGCGGCTTTTTTAAGGCGTTTAAAGAGAATTTTAAACAGAGCACGATCATGTGGCTTGTGATTGTGATCCTTGGCAGTATCCTTTCGGTGGATCTGAGCGTGGCGAGGATGCTGGAAGGTACAATGAAACTAGTGTTCCAGGTCATATTTGGCTTTTTTAGTTTTTGGCTGTTTGCTGTCTTCCTCTATATATTTCCATTGACAGCGCGGTATGAAAACAGCATAAAAGCGACGTTTAAGAATGCGATTATCTTGTCCATTGCCAAACTGCCATATACAATCTTGATGATGGTGATCACAGCAGGGCCGGTATTACTGTCTTTGCTTACAGTCAGAACACTTCTTGTATCGGTTCCGATCTGGATGGGGATTGGAGTTTCTATAGTAGCATGGTTAAATGCGTATATTTTAAAAAGAGTATTTAAAATATTTGAGACAGATCAGGAGAGGGAATAAAGGATGAATTTTTTAGAAGAACGAATCGTAAAAGACGGAGTAGTCAAAGAAGGAAATGTACTAAAGGTAGATAGTTTCTTGAACCATCAGATGGATATTGAGCTGCTGGAACAGATGGGAGAAGAATTTAAGCGCCGTTTTGAGGGAAAGACGATTAATAAAATCCTCACGATCGAGGCTTCGGGTATAGGTATCGCCTGTATCACAGCACAGTATTTCCATGCGCCGGTGGTATTTGCAAAGAAGTCACAGAGCATTAATCTGGACGGAGAGATGTATGTGGCAGAAGTAGAATCTTTCACGCATAAATGTAAAAACCACGTGATTGTCGCGCAGAAATTTTTAGGACCGGAGGATCATGTGCTGATCATCGATGACTTCCTCGCGAACGGCTGTGCTCTGCAGGGGCTTATACAGATCGTACAGGCGGCCGGGGCGACCGTGGAAGGGATTGGGATCGCGATCGAGAAGGGGTTCCAGTCCGGCGGAAGGATCATCAGAAACTTAGGTTTTCAGTTAGAATCCCTGGCAATCGTAGAGGGGATGGACGCGCAGACCGGGGAGATCCAGTTCAGACCCCAGAAGGCGAAAGAATGATGCAGAAACGACCAGCGCCGATTGAGGGGCTGGTTTTTGATATGGACGGACTGCTTGTGGATTCCGAGAAGATCGTACAGCGATCGTGGGCGTATGCGGGCGAAATATTAGGATATCCCGATTTTGGTTCTCATATCTACCATACGATCGGGATGAATCTGGCGGGGAGAACGAAATACTTTCAAGAGCATGTATCGAAAGACTTTCCGATGGAAAGATTTACGATCATGACAAGGGAAAAATTCCATGAAATCGTGGATAAGGAAGGATTAGACATTAAGCCTGGGGCAAGAGAATTACTCCTGTTTGCCAAAGAACATGGGATTAAGACCGGACTTGCCACATCTTCCCGCAGACAACATGCACAGGAAAATCTGACCCGTCTGGGTTTGCTCGCATATTTTGATGATATCGTCTGTGGAGATATGGTGTCAAAGAGCAAACCGGCGCCGGAGATTTATGAGAAGGCATGCTGCGCTATCGGTACCGATCCGAAACATACCATTGCGCTTGAAGATGCGCCCTCGGGAGTGCAGTCTGCGTGCGCCGCAGGCATGCCTGTGATCATGATTCCGGACATGGTAGAGCCATCTAAAGAGATCGAGAAACTTCTTTTATACCGTTTTGATACGTTGTTTGATGTCATAAAGATGTTGGAACATATTTTTTAGTGCAGGAGTTTCTGGCACGTAAGATTTTCGCCATATGACTCTTGCAGACAAACGAGGCTGCCTGATAAAGCGGTCTCTTTCTTTATTCTTAAGAAATTCTTTAAAATCTTATAGCGGCCTCCTTTAGAATTACAGAGTATCCTGTAAACAGTTAAAGGAGGCTTATCTTATGAATATCCAGACACTGACAAATTATTTTCTTGAATATGGAGCCTTTTTTATTTACCTGATCGTTTTGCTGGAATATCTGAACCTGCCGGGTTTTCCGGCAGGGGTGATCATGCCTCTTGCCGGGATATGGGCGGCAAAAGGGGACATCAGTTTTCCACTCGTGATGGTATTGACTGTACTGGCAGGGCTGACAGGGAGCTGGCTTTTGTATTTCCTTGGAAGACTGGGGGGACCAAAGGTGATGGGATGGTATTTTAAAAAGTTCCCGAAGCATAGAGCAGTGATCGAAGAGAAGATGGAGATGCTTAGAGAAAAGGGTGGAAAAGGCGTGTTTGTAAGCAAGTTGCTGCCCATGGTGAGGACGATCATCTCGATTCCGGCAGGGATGGTCCAGATGGAGTTCATGAAATATACGGTGAGTTCTCTGCTTGGCATTTTTATCTGGAATCTGGTATTCGTCGGAGCTGGCTACTTCTTTGGCGAGGCGGCAATCCAAGTTTTATCATAGAGGGGGAAAAGGACATGAAAATCGCAATGCTTACGAATAATTACAGACCCTTTGTAGGAGGCGTTCCGGTATCTGTAGAAAGGCAGGCGCAGGAACTGATAAAGCGGGGACATGAAGTGACCGTGTTTGCACCGGAATATGAAGGCTATACAGATGACAACGCAATACCAGAGCGGGTTGTCCGGTTTAGAACGATGAAGCGTACGATGGAAAACGGAATGGTATATCCAAGAGTCTTCATCCGTGAGATCACAGACGTATTCAGCCGGGAGCATTTTGATATGATCCATGTACATCATCCGATGTTTGTAGGTCCATGTGCCTTGTATCTGGGAAAGAAATACCGCATTCCCGTTGTGTATACATGGCATACGAGATATGAGGATTATCTGCATTATATCCCTTTCTTTCAGCTAAAAGAAAATAGCGGATGGGCAAAAAAGAGATTTGTTTCTTATCTGAAAGAACGTCTCGTCCCAGGATATATGCGCTGGTTTACGAATCAATGCGACATGGTGTTTGCTCCTTCCGAAGGGATGAAAGAGCAGATGCAGTCGAATGGTACATGGACACCGACGGCAGTACTTCCTACGGGACTGCATGAAGACTTTTTTAGGCAGGACAAAGAGCGTGCGCGTAAGATACGTGAAAAATATGCAGGAAAAAGGAAATATTTACTGTGTACCGTGTCACGTTTGGAGAAAGAGAAAAATACGGATTTTCTGTTGGAAGGAGTTGTAGAGATAAAAAAGAAACTTGGCGGCAGTTTTCGGGTGTTGTTTATAGGAGACGGAAGCCAGAAACAGGTAATGCAAAAGAAAGTGGAAAAACTCGGATTGCAGGAAGAAGTGCTCTTTACAGGAAATATCCCGAATGAAGAGATCAAAGACTATCTGGGAGCATCGGATCTATTTTTGTTTGCGTCTAGATCAGAGACGCAGGGGATTGTGCTGGCAGAAGCACTTGCGGCGGGAGTACCTGTAGTCGCAGTGCGGGCAGTCGGGGTCGACGATAGTATCCTGGACGGGCAGAATGGGTACCGGACAGCAGAAAATACAGAGAAGTGGGCGGAGAAAGCAGCGCTGGCTCTAAAGCCTGACATACACATGGCGTTAAAAAGAGGGGCCATCCTTATGGCAGAGAATTATCGGGCAGAACGGATCGCCCTGCGTGAAGAAAATCTGTATATGCAGTGCATTTTACGCAAACAAGAGGAGATACGGGCCAAAGAGAAATTAGAAGAAGGCTGGGCATATGGGGAAAGGAGAAGCAGGATATGAGAGTAAGACAGACGGGGCAGTGGATACTGCGTCATATATTTACCGGTTATCTGAGAATTTTGGAGAAGACTGTGAAGATCCAATGGCAGGAAAATACACAGTACGGAGAGAGCCAGATCTTTGGCTTCTGGCATGAAGACAGTTTTTTTATGAATTTGGTATTGGAAGAGCTGGCACATAAGACCAGTCCGGTGGATGTGATCGTAACAGCTGATACAAGGGGGAATTATATCGAGCATATGGTAGAAAGATGCGGCGGGAGCGCATTACGAGTGCCGGATGGGTTCAAAGCATTTCGTGAACTGAAGAAGATCTTACAGGCATCTTATGAAAAGACACATTCGCTGGCGATCGCTCTGGATGGACCGCTCGGTCCAAGGCATGAGCCGAAAAAGCTGGCATTTTATCTGTCGGAACAGGCGCAGGAAGAATTTGTAGGAATCACGGTATCTTATTCCTTATGTATCCGTCTGCACAAAAGATGGGATAAATACGTCATTCCTCTTCCTTTCACGACTGTACGAGTACAGGTACAGGACTATGGAATCGTAAAAAAGAAAGAAATTCCTGTGCTTCCCACAGAGGCGGATTTCCAAAACTGTGGTATAATAGCAGAGGCGCACGGCATACAGGAAGAATGTGTGCCTGCGCCGGTCAAGTGATAACGGCGATAGTAAGACAACAGTTTGAGGAGGAAAAGATGGAAACAAATCATATATTGATCGTAGAGGATGACAAAGAAATACGGGAAGGAATCCAGATATATTTAAAAAGCCAGGGATATGAAGTGTTTCAGGCGTCGGATGGAGTCGAAGGACTGGAAATCTTAGAAAAAGAAGAAATCCATCTGGCGATCGTGGATATTATGATGCCGCGGATGGATGGAATACACATGACGATGAAGCTCAGGGAGAAATATGATTTCCCGGTCATCATGCTCTCGGCGAAGTCAGAGGAAGTCGACAAGATCACAGGACTGAATCTGGGCGCAGACGATTATGTGACAAAACCATTTACACCGATGGAGCTGATGGCGCGGGTTAATTCCCAGCTGAGGCGTTACAGAAAATTTATGGAGAAACTGGCTCCTAAAGAGAACGTGCACGTTATAGGCGGCTTGGAGATCAATGAGGATACAGTAGAGGCTGCGGTGGATGGAAATCCGGTCAAGCTGACGCCGATCGAATATAAGATCTTGCTTTTACTGGCGAAGAATCCGGGCAGAGTGTTTTCGGCTGAAGAAATCTATGAGAGAGTATGGCAGGAAAAAGCGATCAACACGGATACGATCATGGTGCATGTGCGCAATATCCGGGAAAAAATAGAAATGGATCCGAAAAATCCAAAATATTTGAAGGTGGTGTGGGGTGTTGGATACAAAATCGAAAAACAAATCTAGGCAGGGTATCCTGATCTTATTTATCGTGGTCTGTCTGTGTGCCGCAGGCATGCTGTCCACATATAGGATGATAGGGGAGGATATGGAGTCAGTCTCTATCCAGCAAAATGCCTGGAACGACGTATATTATGGCATGGCGGATGATCTGTGTGAAGGAAATTATTTTCTCTATAATGAATATTCCCAGGAAACCGACAAGGCAGATATTCTTTCTGATTATATGGAAAGCAACTTTCTATTACTACGTAAATATATGGACTGCGGGTTGTTCGACCGGGCGGGAGAGTCGCTGCTTGAGAACTTGTCAGCAGATGTATCGGAGAATTTGCAGGAAGAAGATACAGGGTACGCGTTCCGTGCGGAATTTACCTTCCAGGAAGATGGGGACTTGTCTGATATCAGTGTGACCGGAACAAAGATAGACGAGGAAACACAGTACTATGCCCAGAAAAGTTACCTAAAGGAAATGGAAAATACAGAAATATCCTATTGGAGCGATATATCTACGCCGCAAGGGGTGACCGTTATCTATGGTATGACAGAAGAAAATCTGAATGCCTATGCGGATTCGGTCAGCACGACGAGATTTCCGTCGGCATACAATGTGATCGCCTACAGCAGGATGCTGACATTTGCCATGTTGTTTGCGGCATTTGCGGCAGCGGCGGCACTGCTTTTGCCTTTCCGACACAAATTCGATATAGGAAATGCGGCGATATTTACGGCTCCTTTGGAAGTAGTACTGTGCGTACTGTGGTTTTTGTATATAAGTCTTTATCCGGCGGCATCGGTCGTACTGGCAACGATCAACCAGGAACTGCCGCAGATTGTTCAGGGGCAGAACAGTCTGTTAAACGACCAGTTTGCCATATGTATTAACTTCCTCATGTGGTTTTTGATTTACCTGGCGGTATATTGGGTATTTACTTGTCTAAGGGCGATTTTTACGATGAAGAGAGAATATTTTATAAAACGGACGCTGACGGCGAAGGTGATAGGCTGGCTCAAAGACGGAGGTGGAAGCATAGGAAAGAAAATCGGAAGCGGGATCAAAAATATTTGGAAACGTATCCGTACATTTGCGGCAAAGCAGTACGATTCACTGCTGCATTTGAATTTTCAGGATAAGACAAACCGTACGATCTTCAAGATCATCGGGATTAATTTTATCGTCTTGGCGATCATATGCAGTATGTGGTTTTTCGGTTTGTTTGCGCTGTGTATCTATTCGGTTTTACTGTTTTTCTTCCTGAAGAAATATTTCCACGATCTGCAGGACAAATATAAAGTATTGTTACAGTCTACAAACCAACTTGCAAATGGAGATCTAGACACGCCGTTGGAGGGAGATCTGGGGATATTTGCCCCGATCCAGGAAGAACTCAAAAAGATCCAGAAGGGCTTTAAGAAGGCGGTGGAGAAGGAAGTAAAAAGCGAAAGGATGAAAACAGAACTGATCACCAATGTTTCACATGACCTAAAGACTCCGTTGACAGCGATCATCACATATACAGATCTGCTGAAAACAGAGCGGGATGAAGCCAAAAGAAAGGAATATATTGATGTATTAGAAAGAAAATCTCTTCGTCTGAAAGTCCTGATCGAAGATCTGTTTGAAATCAGCAAGGCGGCGAGTAAAAATGTGATCATGCATTATATGAAAGTAGACATTGTAGATCTGTTGAAACAGGTAGGTCTGGAAAACGATAATAAGATCAAAGAGGCAAATCTGGAATTTCGTTGGAAGCTTCCGGAGCATAAAGTGATACTGAACCTGGACAGTCAGAAAACCTACCGGGTATTTGAAAATCTGATCGTCAACATCACGAAATACGCAATGCCCCATACGAGAGCATACATTGAAATGGAAGAAAGTGATTCACAGGTGCGTATTTTTATGAAAAATGTTTCCGCGACAGAACTGAATTTCAATGTAGAAGAGATTACAGACAGATTTGTAAGGGGAGATTCTTCACGAAATACAGAAGGCTCCGGACTAGGGCTTGCGATCGCAAAGAGCTTCACACAGCTGCAGCACGGAGAGCTGAAGATCGAGACAGAGGCGGATCTTTTTAAGGCGGAGATTATATTCCCGAAAAATATAGAGATCACAGATACGGAAGAATCTGACACATCATCTGGTGGTGAGAACAGCGTTTCATAAAGATACTTGCCTTTTTATACAGGTCGTGGTATAGTTTCTTCAGAATCAATGAAAGAGGTGGAAGGATGATTAACTTTTCTTGCAGATAAGATCGGAATATACAATAAGGCTGCTTTTGCAGGATTATTGTGTCTGTTGCAAGAAAGTGATCAATCGTTCTCTCATGGCATAGTTTCCTTCATTTATTGAAGAATTGTTTTGCGTATAATGAGCTGTAAGAGTTACTTTCTTGCGGCTCTTTTTGTATTTCATAGGAAATTACTTAATTATGAAAGAAGAGAAGATTGCAGGGATCGCACTGCGGCGGAAAGGTATCGTGTTGCTGAAGCAGCCTGCCACAGGCGGAGAATGCTGCGATGTGGAACTTTTTCTGAATGAAGGACATTTTCTGCTTATAGACGAATCAACAAACCATTTAGATTCGGATGCCCGTAAAAAAGTATCCGCATATCTTAGAAAGAAAAAAGGATTTATTTTAGTATCCCATGACCGGCGGTTTTTAGATGGATGTGTGGATCATATTTTGTCCTTAAATAGAGCAGACATAAAAGTACAAAGTGGAAACTTTTCATCCTGGATGGAAAATTTTGCATGGCAGCAGAAGGCGGAGATTTCGCAAAATGAGCGGTTAAAGAAAGACATACGCAGGCTGCAGAAAGCGGCGAAGCGTTCCGCGGTATGGTCTGAACGGATAGAGGCTTCTAAGATCGGCGCGGCAGATAAAGGATATGTCGGACATAAAGCCGCAAAAATGATGAAAAGGTCTAAGACCATGGAAAAACGTCAGCAGCAGAGTATGGAGCAAAAAGCGGCATTGCTTAAAAATGCGGAAACCATAGATACATTAAAGCTCTATCCGATAGAGTATCATACAAATCTGCTTGCCGCATTTTCAGATGTAGCGGTGCTGTATGACGGACGGCAGATCTGCCGGTCTGTATCGTTCCAAGTGCGGGAGGGAGAGCGTATTTTTATTGAGGGAAAGAATGGAAGCGGAAAAAGCAGTCTGCTAAAATTGCTGTCTGGTCATCCGATCGAACATACAGGCACATTGACGATAGGATCCGGGCTTGTGATTTCTTATGTGCCCCAGGATACGTCGCACTTGATGGGGACATTGGCGGTATTTTCGGAAGAGAACGGTCTGGATGAGAGTCTGTTTAAGGCGGTTCTCAGAAAGATGGATTTTGAGCGTGTACAGTTTGAAAAAGATATGAAAGATTTTTCAGAAGGGCAGAAGAAAAAAGTCCTGCTGGCAAAAAGTCTTTGCGAGAAGGCACATTTATATGTGTGGGACGAACCGCTGAATTTTATTGACGTCTACTCTCACAGGCAGATCGAACAGCTGATAGAAAGTTTTTCTCCTACTATGCTTTTGGTAGAACACGATATTGCTTTTCGAGAAGCGACAGCGACAAAAACGATCAAATTATAGATATACATAGAGCAGGAAAGAACGTTTAGACACTACAAAGACAGTTGTGGTATAATCAGAAAAAGGATAAAGAAAAAGGAAAAGAGGGAATATGATTGAGTGAGGACAAGGAAAAGGAATACAGAACGCTGCGTCCCTGGCAGGGCTTTCTTGTGATCGTCATCGCGGCAGTGTATCTGTTTTTGATTGCGCCTAAGTTCATAGGGCGGTTTGGAAGAATAGGGAGTCTTTTAGGAGAGGCAGGTTTTTTGCTTTTGTCTGTGACTGCTGTCTGGATATGGAAAGGGGATTTTAAAGTAGTATTTCCGTTCAGGAAACCGTGTTTTACTACAATGGCAGGAGTCGGGATATTATGGATGGGAATGATGCTTTTGATCTCCGTTGCGACGATGCTCTTACAGTTGTTTTTTCCGGAGGTATATTTTGAAACAGGGATTGAGACAGCGCTCGGATATACGGGTATTCCGGTACTTTTGCTGACAGCGATCCTGGCGGTATCTCCGGCGATTTGTGAGGAAGCGCTGTTCCGGGGGGTGTTTGTCAACAGTTTGTTGCCATTGAAAAAGAAATGGCTGATCATTTTGATCAGCAGTGTTATATTCGGATTGTTTCACGGCAGTCCGGCGAAATTTGTTCCGACTGCGCTGGGCGGTGCCGCATTAGGGTTTGTTTTTTTGGAGACAGGAAATCTGTTTTATAGCTGTCTATACCATTTTATCAATAATATGTCTTCCGTGATCGTGCTTGCGGCCATGGGAGATATATACAAATATATGGCGCGGACAGGGGCTTTTTCTGAAATGCAGCAGATTCCGCTGACAAGTATAGGATTATCTGTGATGATGTCTGCGGCGGCTCCGGCATGTCTGTATATCGGCAACTATCTGCTGCACAGCCAGACGGAAGGATACCGAGAGACACTGTTTCCCAGAAGGAAACCAGGTATCGTGATCTCCCTGATCGCGGTTTCCGGTATTCTCTTTGTATCAGGAGTGTATCTTTTCCTATATGGAATGATAGAAATAGGACTGCCTGCTTTTTAAAGCGGACAGTCCTATTTCTATTGAAAAGAGACGTTTTAAAAAAGATATGCCTTTAATGTGTAAAAAATTCTATAGAGAGAATATACTTGTACTGCGTTTTAAGATCCCTTTCATGTGCGCGATGGCAGTGCCGTAATTGGTGATCGGAATACCCTGATCCTTTGCGCAGCGAAGGCGGTATTTCATTTCTCGGTCATTGAGCATGCAGCCTCCGCAGTGGATGACGAGCTGATAAGGGGACAGATCATCCGGGAATTGCGTTCCGCTTGTAAAGGCAAAACGGAGCTGTCTGCCTGTATGTTTTTGGATCCAGTTAGGCAGTTTGACAGTGCCTATATCATTACATTGCCGGTGGTGCGTGCACCCCTCAGAGATGAGAACCGTGTCATTTTCTTTTAATTCATCCAAAACAGCGGCGCCTTCAGTCAAAATTTTCAAATCCCCTTTATATCTGGCAAATAGGATAGAGAAAGAAGTAAGGGGGATATCGGGCGGAGTAACGGCGGCAGCTTGTTCAAATACCTGACTGTCGGTAATGACAAGAGCAGGCTGTCTGTCCAAGCGCCGCAGGGTATCTTCTAACTCTGTGTCCCTGACAGTAACGGCAACAGCGCCGGAATCTAAAATATCTCGGATCGTCTGCTGCTGCGGCAGAATCAGACGTCCTTTTGGCGCTGCGGAGTCAATGGGGACTACAAGAACGACAAAATCGCCGGGAGAGAGCAGATCGCCTACGATTTTTTTGTCGATATTTTCTGTCGCAGCACAGCGGGCGATCAGTTCTTTTAACTGGTGTATGTTCTTTCCGGTTGCGGCGCTGACGTGTATGACATTTTCTTCTGCCGCAGGGGAGAGAGGCGTCCTATCGCATTTATTGTAGGCAATGACATAGGGGATTTCTTTTTCCTGTATTTTGCGTAGAATCTCCCGATCTTTTTCTGTTAGTCCCACACCGGCGTCTACTACGAGAACGGCAATATCTGTCTTATTTAACATCTGGAAGGCTTTTTTGACACGGAGCGCCCCCAATGCTCCTTCATCATCCAGTCCCGGAGTATCGATCAGGACGACGGGGCCCAGAGGCAGAAGCTCCATAGCTTTTAAGACAGGATCGGTAGTGGTTCCTTGTATATCGGATACGATTGCCAGATCTTGTCCGGTGAGCGCATTGATGATGCTGGATTTTCCAGCGTTTCTCCTGCCGAAAATACCGATATGAAGGCGGTTAGCAGACGGTGTGGCATTTAAGTTGCTCATAGGATCCTCCTTTTTGCAGTATGTATTTGTGCTGCGTATATCTGCGTGAAAGACTTGTTGTGTCAGAAGCGGAAATCTCGGCGATTGTCCTGTTCGATCAGCCGCAGATTTTCCAGCACCACAGAGCGTGCTTTCTCATTGGGGACATTGAAGACTTCCTTTTCAATGAGCGCGTCGCCGATTGCCTTTGTTTTTGGAGAAGCGTAGTCCATGAGATATTCTTTCAGCGTCATCAGTGCGTTCGGGTGGCAGCAGTTCTGGATCTGTCCGCTTTTACACAGGGACATGAAACGATCTCCGGTTCTTCCTTCACGGTAGCACGCAGTGCAAAAGCTGGGAATATAGCCCATCTCCATCAGCCAACAGACGACTTCATCGAGTGTTCTTGTATCGACCACGTCAAACTGTTCTGACTTTTCTGTATCCGGTTCCGGCTCACAGTAGCCGCCTACACTGGTACGGGAGCCGCCGCTGATCTGAGAAATACCCAGGTGCAGCACCCGTTCTCTTGTTTTCTGGCTTTCTCTTGTGGAGATGATCATGCCTGTATAAGGAACGGCGATACGGATACAGGCAACTAATTTGGCAAAAGTATCGTCATCAATACCGTTTTTAAATGAGGAGGAGTCGATATCATCCGCGTCACGCAGGCGGGGAACACTGATCGTATGTGGTCCTACACCGAAAGCAGCCTCTAAATGTTCTGCATGCATCAGAAGTCCGGCGAATTCGTAGCGGTATTTATCCAGACCAAATAAAACGCCGATTCCGACATCGTCGATACCGCCTTCCATAGCTCGGTCCATTGCCTCGGTGTGATACGCGTAGTCATGCTTTGGACCTGTCGGATGTAATTTTAGATAGCTTTCTTTGTGATAGGTTTCCTGGAATAAGATGTATGTTCCGATCCCTGCTTCTTTTAATAAACGATAGTTATCTACAGTCGTCGCAGCAATATTGATATTGACCCGCCGGATCGCGCCGTTTTTGTGCTTAATGCTGTAGATGGTATTGATAGAGTCCAGATAATAATCCATTGTATTGCGTATCGGGTCCTCTCCGGCTTCCAGGGCAAGACGTTTATGGCCCATATCCTGCAGTGCGATGACTTCTCGGCGTATCTCTTCCTGTGTCAGCTGCTTTCTGGCGATATGCTTATTTTTTGCGTGATAAGGACAGTAGGTACAGCCGTTGATACAGTAATTAGACAGATAGAGCGGAGCGAACATAACGATGCGGTTTCCATAGAAATCTTTCTTGATCTGTTCTGCCAGACGAAAGATTTCTTCATTTTTTTCTTTTAAGTCACAGGCAAGCAGTACAGAAGCTTCTCTGTGGGAGAGTCCTTTTCGTTTCTTCGCCTTTTCGATCAGAGTGTCGATCAAAGCGGCATTATGTTTGTTTTCGTCGGCATAGGCAAGTGTTTCTAAGATTTCCTCGTGATTGATAAAGTCTTCGGCATGTTTTGAATGTACATCATACATAGTTGCATCCTCCTTCATTTTTATTAAGCAATGGTTTTAAATATTTAAAGAATCTCCGCGGGCAACGACGGTGCGGCAACCGATGCTGTTCATGCGGCGTTCCAGGCATTGTCTGCATTCTGCCGCTTCATCCCCGGTACAGATCTTATTATCGTAGAGCAGATAATCTTTGCGCACATCCTGCGGGGAAAGATTGGGCATTACCACGTTTGCTCCGGCGAGGATCCCCTGTTCTCGTCCGTCCGGCGCTATGGTGCCAAGTGCTGTTGTAGCAGGCAGCAAGACTTTGGGAAGCATGACCCGGATGAGTGCGAGCATAAAGAGCGTTAAGGAAAGCGTACCCGCCTGTTCTCTGGCAAAAGGCGTCTCCTGGTGCGGAATGAAAGGTCCTATCCCTACCATATGTGGATCCAGCCTTTTTAAAAAGAGCATGTCATCTGCCAGATTTTCGGGTGTTTGGAAAGGAGAACCTACCATAAAACCTGTTCCCACCTGGTAGCCGATCTCTTTTAGATCCCACAGGCACTTTTGGCGGTTCGCAGCGCTTAAAGCGGCAGGGTGCAGCCTGGCATAGTGGGAAGCGTCAAAGGTTTCGTGGCGCAGCAGATAACGGGAGGCACCGGCGTCAAATAAACGCTGATAGCTTTCAAGGGAGCGTTCTCCAATGGATAGAGTAATGGCACAATCGGGATAGGAGCTATGGATCGTACTTACGATATCTTCCATTACTTCGTCGGTATAATAGCCATCCTCTCCGCCTTGGAGCACAAAAGTACGAAAACCAAGCGCATAACCTGTGCGGCAGCAGGAAAGGATTTCTTCTTTTTTGAGCCGGTAGCGTCGAGCGTTTTTATTACTTCTGCGAATGCCGCAGTAGAGACAGTCGTTTTTACAATAATTGGTAAACTCGATCAGCCCGCGTATATAGATGTCGTGTCCGTAATATTTTTCACGAAATTTTCGTGCCAGTAAAAACAGATATTCGCTGTTTTCTTTCGTTCTGCCCCGAATAAGCTGTACCCATTCGTCTTTGGAGAGAGTATGGGCACGGGCAAGCTTGTCGATCAAAATTTTCATATTGTCCATAGTAACTCCTGCTGTTTGTTATTTTGGTTTTGCATAGATTGTCTTTGTGCTGATTCCGGGAAGCATGCCCAGCTTTCCGGACAGGGCGCTGATGACGTCGCTGGGAGCGTCAAGCGTGATACTAATGATAGAAATTCCCTTTTCCCGGTAAGGAATTCCCATTCTGCCGATAATGTAGGCAGAGTATTGACTCAATAGATGATTTAGATCGTCTATGGCTTCATTGGAATTGACTACAATACCGATCAAAGCAATCCTGGTATCCATGGAAAACCTCCTCTCATAGATGGAATCAGAGAAAAAAATACCTGTGCCCAGAAAGCACAGGTATGACAAAAACAGGGGACTCCCCTGTCAGCTTTTCCTATATGTGCCTTCTTACTTAGGAAATCCCTTTGTAATCAGAACAAAAGTATGAGTATAGTATAGCATAGGGAAGAAAAATATACAATCATAGAGTTGTTTTGCATAGATATATTCTATGTATTCAAAAAGAGAGGCGACATGGTGTTAAAAAATATAAGACAGAGCTGACGCAGCGGAGATTTTTCTGCGGCACCGATTCTTTTTCCTATTGTAACTTACGCAGTTGTATGGTATTATTAGACTAAAGTACAAACAATAGTCTAAAATGAAAAATCAACAGATGAGAAAGGAAAAAAGAAATGAGCTTGATCACAGATATACAGAAGTATTCCATCCATGATGGGGATGGGATCCGTACGACTGTATTTTTTAAAGGCTGTGCTCTGCGCTGTCAATGGTGTCACAATCCGGAGACGCAAAATACCGGACGGGAGCTGCTCTGCCACACGGAATCTTGTGTTGGATGCGGAGCATGCGTAGAAATCTGCCCTGCGCATGCCGTGTGCATACAGGAAGGCAAGGCATGGACAGACAGAGAGATCTGTACAGCGTGTGGAAGATGTACGGAAGTTTGTAATCTGAATCTGCGGGAGATTGCGGGAAAAGAATATACAGTGGATGACCTTGTAAAAGAGCTGAAAAAGGACGAAATGTTTTACGAAGAGTCTGGCGGCGGGGTGACACTGTCCGGCGGCGAGGTGATGCTTGCGGACATGGATTTTGTGGAGGCAGTGGCAAAGAGGCTGAAAGCCGCCGGGATCCATGTGGCGATAGATACGTGCGGCTATGCGCCTCGCGCAAATTTTGAAAGACTTCTGCCCTTTGTGGATTTATTTCTTTATGATATAAAGACCATGGATACAGCCGTACATAAGAAGTACATGGGGTTTGGAAATGAACAGATACTGGAAAATCTGGAATATCTCAATCATGCGGGCGCAGATATATATATACGGATACCGACGATCAAAGGAGTTAATGCGGATGAAAAGAGTATGAGGGCGATCCTTTCCTATCTGAAAGAAAAACAGATCCGGGTCTTGCAGATCAATCTGCTTGCGTATCACAATACGGGAAGCGCAAAATATGCAAGGCTGGGCAGAGCGTATGAGGGAGACGCACTTTGTGCCCCATCGGGGGAAGAAATGCAGACATTTGCAGATTTATTTCAGGAAGCAGGATATAAAGTAAAAATAGGTGGATAAAAGGAGATGGGTAAGATGGAAGAAAGAGGAATGAATGAAAGAATCAAAAAATTGAGAAAAGTCAGCCTGGATACAGAGGCACATATTGACCTGGAACGGGCAAAAAGCGAGACAAGGACATATCAAAAATATGAAGGGGAAATATCGGTGCCAGAACTGCGGGCGCAGGTGCTCAAAGAGTATTTTGCGACAAAGACACTCTATATCGGAGAGGGAGAGCTGATCGTGGGAGAGAAAGGGGATTCTCCCCAGGCTGCGCCTACTTTTCCCGAATTGTGCTGTCATACTGTAGATGATATGCGTGTGATGAATGACCGGGAACTGATCAGTTTTAAAGTGAGAGAAGAAGATTATCAAGTACAGGAAGAAGTGATGATTCCCTACTGGGAAAAACGTTCGATCCGTCATAAAATACTGCGGCAGATGACGCCGGAATGGAAGGCGGCATATGAAAGCGGTATTTTTACAGAATTTATGGAGCAGCGGGGACCGGGACATACAGTGGGTTCTGTGAAAATCTATGAGAAGGGGTTTTTAGATTATAAAAAAGAGATCGAGGAAGCGATCGATAGACTGGACTTTTTAAATGACAAAGAGGCATATGATAAAAAAAATGAACTAGAAGGAATGAAGATCGCGTGTGACGCGATCATGGTTCTGGGAGAACGATATGCGGCATATGCAAGGGAATTGGCGCAGACAGAAAGAGACGAGACAAGAAAGGCAGAACTGCTTCAGATCGCTGCCAACTGTGATGTCGTTCCGGCACACAGACCGCAGACGTACTGGCAGGCGATCCAGATGTACTGGTTTGTACACTTAAGCGTGACAAGCGAATTAAATCCATGGGATGCGTACAGTCCGGGACGCTTTGACCAGCACTTAAATCCATTTTACCAAAGAGATATAGAGGCAGGGATCTTAGACGAGAAACGTGCCCTAGAGTTATTAGAGTGCCTGTGGGTAAAATTCAACAATCAGCCGGCTCCTCCAAAAGTGGGCATCACGCTGAAAGAGAGCGGGACGTATACAGATTTTGCCAATATGAATACAGGCGGCATCACGCCGGATGGGGAAAATGGTGTTAACGACGTCAGTTACCTGATCTTAGACTGCATGGATGAAATGAAACTGCTGCAGCCAAGTTCAAATGTGCAGATCAGTAAAAAGACGCCGCAGAAATTCTTAAAACGCGCCTGCGAAATTTCTAGAAAAGGCTGGGGACAGCCTGCCTTTTATAATACCGAGGCGATCATACAGGAACTGCTCAATGCTGGAAAATCGCTGGAAGACGCAAGACGAGGCGGAACAAGCGGATGTGTGGAGACGGGGGCTTTCGGAAATGAAGCATATATCCTGACAGGCTATTTTAATCTGCCTAAGATCTTTGAATTGACACTGCATAACGGATATGATAAAGTGGCAGGAAAACAGTTAGGACCCAAAACAGGCGATGTGACAGAATTTACGACATATGAGGAAGTATTTGAGGCATATAAAAAACAGATTGCCTATTTCCTGGATATTAAGATCAAGGGAAGTAATGTGATTGAAAAGATTTATGCAGAGCATATGCCTGTTCCGTTTTTATCTGTGATCACCAATGATTGTATCAGCAAAGGAAAAGATTACAATAGCGGAGGCGCCAGATATAATACAAAATATATACAGGGCGTGGGGATCGGAACCATCACGGACTGTCTGGCAGCAGTCAAATATAATGTATTTGATGAAAAGAAATTTACAATGGCAGAGCTGTTAGAAGCGTTGGAAGATAATTTTGAAGGACATGAGAGGATTTTAAACCTGGTAAGGAATAAAACGCCGAAGTATGGCAATGACGACGATTATGCTGACGACATTATGAAGGCGGTATTTGCGTACTACCGGGAACAGGTGACTGGCAGACCGAATATGCTGGGAGGGACATATCGTATCAATATGCTGCCGACTACCTGTCATGTATATTTTGGGGAAGTTATGATGGCGAGCGCCAATGGCCGCCTGGCACATAAGCCTGTTTCAGAAGGGATTTCCCCGGAAAAAGGAGCGGACATAAACGGACCGACGGCAGTCGTAAAATCGTGCTCTAAGATGGATCATCTCCAGACGGGAGGCACGCTTTTGAACCAGAAGTTTACACCGAGTGTGGTGGCGGGCGAGGAAGGCCTTGATCAGATGGCGAACCTAGTCCGTACGTATTTCAATATGGACGGACATCATATCCAGTTTAATGTGATCGATAAGGAGACGCTGATAGAGGCACAGAAGCATCCGGACGACTATAAAGATTTAATCGTCAGAGTTGCAGGATACAGCGATCATTTCCGGAATCTAAGCAAGGCTTTGCAGGATGAGATTATTGAGCGGACGGAACAGAGCTTTCACTAAATGATAGAAGAACTTCCGGCAGGGTAGTGACTTTTTTTGAAATTCGTAATAGAATGATAAGAAAAGGACGGTGGGACCATGTCGGAAGTAAGACAGCATATTGTATTCCACGGCAGAGTACAGGGAGTGGGCTTTCGCTATACTGCGAAATATCTTGCCCAGTCTTTGGAGCTGACCGGCTGGGTGAAAAATGAATGGGACGGCACTGTGACAATGGAGATCCAGGGCCGGGAAGCTTTGATACATAAATTATTAAAAGGTTTAAATAACGGACATTTTATTTCGATTGAATGGATGGATACTATAGAACTTCCGTTGGAGGAAGAAAGGGGTTTCTACGTAAAATAAAGGCTGAAGGAGGAAAAAATAAGATGAAACTGGGCTTTATCGGAACAGGAAATATGGCAGGTGCTATTATGGGAGGCATTATCAAAAAAGGGATTTTTAAACCGGAAGAGATAATGGGCTCAGATATAAGCGAACAAGGAAGAAAACGTGTGCAGGATATGTATGGCATCTGCGTGACGGGAGATAACCGGGAGGTAGCTTCAAAAGCAGAAGTACTGCTTCTCTCTGTAAAACCGCAGTTTTATGCAGAGACGATAGCGGAAATAAAAGATGTTGTTGCAAAAGAGCAGATCGTGATCACGATCGCACCGGGGAAGACGCTGGACTGGCTGCGGGAGCAGTTTGGAAAAGAGGTAAAGATCGTTCGTACAATGCCAAATACGCCTGCCATGGTGGGCGAAGGAATGACGGCTGCCTGCCCGAATGAATTTGTGACAGAGGAAGAAAAAGCGTATGTGCAGAAGATATTAGAGGCTTTTGGAAAGGTAGAGATCATTCCGGAAAGACTCATGGATGCGGTCGTTTCTACGAGCGGAAGTTCTCCTGCCTATGTATTTATGCTGATCGAGGCAATGGCAGACGCGGCTGTTGCGGATGGAATGCCAAGACCACAGGCGTATAAATTCGCGGCGCAGGCAGTGTATGGCAGTGCAAAGATGGTGTTGGAGACGGGAAAACACCCGGGAGAATTGAAAGATATGGTCTGCTCGCCGGCAGGTACTACGATAGAGGCCGTGAGGGTATTGGAAGAAAAGGGCTTCAGAAGTGCTGTAATAGAAGCGATGAAGACATGCGCGGAAGTTTCAAGGAAGATGTAACATGGATAAGGAAGAGAAAAAGAAAAGCGTAAAGACTAGGATCGTATCTGCGGCATGGCAGTTGTTCTATGAGAAAGGGTATGATCAGACGACAGTGGACGATATCATCGCACTGTCGGGAACTTCCAAGGGGTCTTTTTATTACTATTTCAGTACAAAAGATGAACTGCTTGGCACATTGTCCAATGTCTTAGATGATTTCTATGAGGAATTGGCTGCCAGGATGGAACCGTCTATGAACAGTTTTGATAAGCTGTTATATCTAAATGAAAAAGCACATGAGATGATTGAGAAAAAGATCCCGCTTGATCTTTTGACTTCTCTGTATTCTACGCAGCTTACGTTTAAAGGCAACCGTCATCTTCTGGATAAAAACAGAGTATACTATCAGCTTATCACAGAGATTGCGGAGGAAGGGCAAAAGCGGGGAGAGATACGCACGGACAAGCCGGTCAGTGAGATCGTGAGATATTATTCTTTGTGTGAGAGGGCGTTGATAACAGATTGGTGTTTAAATCAGGGAAGTTATTCTCTGCATGCTTACACGAAGGAATATATGCCTGTTATGTTGGCGTATTTCAGACAAAAATCGGAGGAAGCATAATGGTGATACAAGGACTACAGAAGTTGACGCTTTTAGACTATCCCGGAAAGGTGGCCTGCACGCTCTTTACGGCAGGCTGTAATTTCCGCTGTCCGTTTTGCCACAATGCTTCGTTAGTGACACATGTAGACAGAAAAAATGATATACCTGAAGAGGAGGTACTTGCCTTTTTAAAAAAGCGGCGGGGACTTCTGGACGGGGTATGTATAACAGGAGGAGAGCCGCTGCTCCAGCCGGATATAGAAGTATTTATAAGAAAGATACGGGATCTTGGCTATCTGATCAAGTTGGATACAAACGGAAGCAACATATTGTTGCTTAAGCGTCTGGCAGAAGAAGGATTACTGGATTATGTAGCAATGGATATTAAAAATGCGCCTGATAAATATGGAGTGACTATCGGAATCGAGGAATATGATCTGGAAAATATACTGCAAAGTGTAGAGTTTCTCCTCTCGGGTTCCATACCGTATGAATTTCGCACCACTGTTGTAAGAGAATTTCATAAACGAGAAGATTTTGCGGCGATTGGAAGATGGATAAGAGGAGCGGAAAAATATTATCTGCAAAGCTTTCAAGATTCCGGGGATCTGATCGCTCCGGGACTGCGGGGATATACGAAAGAAATTATGGAACAGGCGCTTGAGATCGTCAGAAAAAATGTACCGAACGCAGAATTGCGAGGGGTTGAATAAACACCAATATCTAGTGTATTGTTTTGGCAACAAAAACTAGATATTGGTGTTTTTGATTGACATGATTTTAGAAGGATGATACAATAGATACAGTGTCTGACGAAATACAATATGTAAATATTATTAAAAAGAAAGGGGACGGAATAAAAATATGTATCAGGTAACAAAAAGGGATGGGAAGATTGCCGAATTTAATCTGGTAAAAATCAGCGAAGCGATACGGAAGGCTTTTGAGGCGCAGGAGAAACAATATAACCAGGATATCATAGATTTGCTTGCACTGAAAGTAACGGCAGACTTTGAGCCCAAGATCAAAGATGAGCTGGTGTCTGTGGAGGATATCCAGGACAGTGTGGAATCTGTGCTGATCAAAGCGGGTTACGCAGATGTGGCAAAAGGCTATATTTTGTATAGAAAGCAGAGAGAAAAGATCCGAAACCTAAATTCTACCCTTTTGGATTATAAAGAAATTGTGGACAGTTATGTGAAAATCACGGATTGGCGTGTAAAAGAAAATTCTACTGTGACCTATTCCGTAGGCGGACTTATTTTGAGTAATTCCGGCGCGATCACGGCAAATTACTGGCTTTCCGAGATTTATGATGAGGAGATTGGAAAAGCGCATAAAAATGCAGATATACATATCCATGACCTTTCTATGCTGACAGGATACTGTGCAGGCTGGTCTTTAAAGCAGCTGATACAAGAAGGGCTTGGGGGGATTCCGGGAAGGATCACTTCTGCGCCGGCAAAGCACTTGAGTGTTCTGTGCAACCAGATGGTGAATTTCTTAGGAATCATGCAAAATGAGTGGGCAGGAGCACAGGCGTTTTCCTCTTTTGATACGTATCTTGCCCCCTTTGTGAAGGCAGATCATCTGACCTATCCGGAAGTGAAAAAATGTATTGAATCGTTTATTTATGGTGTGAATATTCCGTCACGCTGGGGAACACAGGCTCCATTTTCCAATATTACGCTGGACTGGACAGTACCGGAGGACTTAAAAAATATCCCGGCTATCGTAGGCGGAAAAGATCAGGACTTTACATATGGGGAATGTAAAGCGGAGATGGATATGATCAATAAGGCCTTTATCGAGACAATGATCGAAGGCGACGCTGAAGGAAGAGGGTTTCAGTATCCGATCCCTACGTATTCGATCACAAGTGACTTTGACTGGTCTGATACAGAGAATAATCGGCTGTTGTTTGAAATGACAGCAAAATATGGGACACCGTATTTTTCCAATTATATCAACAGTGATATGAAACCAAGCGATGTGCGCAGTATGTGCTGTCGTCTGCGTCTGGATCTACGTGAGTTACGTAAAAAATCCGGCGGCTTCTTTGGCAGCGGTGAGAGCACGGGATCAGTCGGGGTCGTGACGATCAATATGCCGCGTATCGCATATTTATCGGAAAATGAGGAAGAATTTTATAAGAGACTGGACCGTATGATGGATATTTCCGCAAGGTCTCTGCACATCAAACGGACGGTTATATCCAAACTTTTAGATGAAGGATTATATCCTTATACAAAGAGGTATCTGGGTTCTTTTGACAACCATTTTTCTACGATCGGTCTGATCGGGATGAACGAGGCAGGCTTAAATGCAAAATGGATACGTAAGGATATGACCCATGAGGAGACACAGGAATTTACAAAGAATGTGCTCAATCATATGCGTGAACGTCTGTCTGATTATCAGGAAATGTATGGAGATCTATATAATCTGGAAGCGACTCCGGCAGAGTCTACGACCTACAGACTGGCAAAACATGATGTGGCGCAGTTTAAAGATATTATTACGGCAGCGGAGTGTAATGGAACACCTTATTATACGAACAGCTCTCATCTTCCGGTAGGCTACACAGAAGATGTATTTGCGGCTTTGGATATTCAGGATGAATTGCAGACTTTATACACGTCCGGTACGGTATTTCATACGTTTCTGGGAGAGAAGCTTCCGGATTGGAAGGCAGCGGCAGCGCTGGTAAGAAAGATCGCACAAAATTACAAATTGCCGTATTACACGATGTCACCTACGTATTCGATCTGTCAGAATCACGGATATCTATCGGGAGAACAGTATAAATGTCCGATCTGTGGAAAAGAAACAGAAGTGTACAGCCGTATTACAGGATACTATCGTCCGGTAAAGAACTGGAATGATGGAAAGACACAGGAATTTAAAGAGCGTAAGGTATATGATATTACAAATTCTCACATGAAGATAAAAACAAAAGCAGCGGCAGAATACGAAAGAAGCATACAGACGGCAGGAGAGAAGGCAGCAGATATAGAGGAAGGCGAGAAAGAGACAAAGACGTTTCTTTTTACCACCAAGACTTGTCCAAACTGCAAAATAGCGGTAAATTCTTTGAAAAAAGCACAGATCCCTTATGAGATCGTGGATGCAGAGGAGAATATGGAACTGGCGCAGAAATACGGAGTTATGCAGGCGCCGACATTGGTGATCGTACAGGAGCAGGAGATAAAGAAACTGGCGAATGCCTCTAATATCAAAGCATATGCAGAAAAAGAACAGAAAGAAAAATAAAGGAGGCAGCAGAGTATGTATGACATTGGAATCATAGGCGGCGGTACAGCCGGGATGACAGCGGCAATCTATGGACAGCGTGCTGGGAAGCGGACAGTTATTATAGAAGGGACAAATTTCGGTGGACAGATCACTTCTTCTACAAACGTGGAGAATTATCCGGGAATAGCCAGTGTAAGCGGCAGTGAGTTTTCCATGAATTTGTTAGATCAGGCGATGAAGTTGGGGGCAGAGACAGTAGTAGATCAAGTAAGTACAGTGACAAAAGAAGAAGGGATGTTTGTCCTGGAGACTTCCGAAAAGGCGTATCCATGCCGTTCGGTGATTCTTGCGACAGGAGTCACTCATCGTCATCTTGGGATAGAGAAAGAGGAAAAACTGGTGGGCGCAGGAGTCTCCTACTGTGCAACCTGCGACGGAGCATTCTTTAGGGACAGAGATGTGGCAGTGATAGGAGGCGGAAATACTGCTCTTCAGGACGCAGAGTTTTTGTCTAATTACTGCCGGAAAGTATATTTGGTACACAGAAGAGATGAATTTCGCGGTGAAAAGAGTCTGGTGAAACGTCTAGAAGAAAAGGAAAACGTAGAGTTTGTTTTAAGCGCTACAGTAAAAGACATTTTGGGAGAATCTATGGTGGAAGGTCTTATCCTGCATAATAAAAAGACAGAGGAAGATTTTCAGATAGAAGTGTCCGGCGTGTTTGTCGCGATCGGGCATATTCCGCAGAATGACAGATTTAAAGAGTTAGTGGAGTTAGATGAAGGGGGCTTTATTGAGGCGAAAGAGGATTGTCTGACTTCCTGTCCGGGTGTATTCGCGGCAGGGGACTGCCGGACAAAAGAAGTGCGGCAGCTTACGACTGCGGCAGCGGACGGTGCTGTAGCGGGACTGGCGGCATGCAAATATTTGGCGGGAGAGTAAGAACTGGAAAATCGGATTTTTTAAAACAGAAATATATAAGGTTCTTCTATGAGGAGTCATAGAAGAACCTTTTTTGTATAAAAAACGAAAAATTTGCAAAAAGGTTGACAGTTTTTAGACAATACTATATGTTAGTGGTAAGAAAACATAGTATACTAAGTATTAGCTAGCTAAGAAAAATGCATTGGGAAGAAGCAAAAGAAAGGAGAAAAAAATGAAAGAAACCTTTAGGGTAATTGCAAGAAAAACAACAGCAGGTTTACAAGTGGAATCTGAAGCCAGAGGCTTTAAGCTAATCATGGATGAACCGGAAGGATTGGGCGGCACAAATACTGGCATGAATCCGGTTGAAGCTTTATTATGTGCATTAGGATCTTGCCAATCAATAGTAGCATTTGCATTTGCAGAAGCGAATGGAATACATCTTGAAGGCTTTCACGTAGAACTTGAAGGAGATTTGGATCCTGATGGTTTTATGGGGCTTGCTGAAGGTGTAAGAAACGGTTATCAAGAAATTCGTTATTCTATGCATTTTAAATCCAATGCGAGTGAAGAAGAATTAGAAAAATATGCTGCGTTTATCGAGTCCAGATGCCCCGTTGGAGATTGCTTACAAAATGGAGTACCAATGAAATTAACAAAAGTAGTTGTAGAATAGATTTACTTAGGGCTGTTTGATAACAGCCCTCTATTTGAAGAGGATATATATGCTATGATAGAAGTAAAAGTCCCTATAATCCCAGGTAAAAAGCCTGGTATTGTAGGTAAGATCGATATTAATGTAGGCGAAAAAGTTAAAAAAGATCAAATTTTGTGCTCAATAGAAACAGCAAAAGGCAATCGGCAGATAAAAGCCAGTGCAGACGGCTACATTAAAGAGATACTTGTAGAAGAAGGTCAAGAAGTAACAGCAAATGAAGTGTTGATATTGCTGGATGAAATTTTACAAGTAAAAGTTGAAGCTGATGTTAAGACCATGGAAAAGGATTTGTTGGTTATAGGCGCCGGACCCGGAGGATATGTTGCAGCCATTTATGCCTGCAAAAGAGGCTTGGATGTAGTATTGGCCGAAAAATCTAAACTTGGAGGAACCTGTTTAAACATGGGATGTATCCCAACGAAGTCTCTTGTCCAATCGGCTCATTGTTATAATGCATTAAAAGAAATGGATTTATTTGGTATAGAAGGAGATTTTCATGCGTCTGTTAATATCGAAAAAGTTTTACAGAGGAAAAATTCTGTAGTAGATACATTGGTTTCAGGCATAGAGTATCTAATTGATAAAAATAAGATAGACTGCATTGAGGGAAAAGCTGAATTTATAAATGACAAATTAGTAAAAGTTGGCGATAAAAGAATACAGGCAAAAAATATTATCATTGCTACAGGATCTGTGCCGGATACATTAAAAGTAGAAGGATATGATCTGGATGGTGTGATCGATTCGACAGAAGCCTTACGTTTAAACAAAATACCAGACACACTTTTGGTGATCGGGGGAGGGGTGATCGGATCAGAATTTGCATTTATATATAATACATTTGGCTCAAAAGTACATATTGTAGAGTTTCAAGACCGCCTTTTGCCAATGTTGGATCCGGATGCCGGTAGAGAAATGGAAAGAGTATGTAAAGAAAAAAATATTCATGTAAGCACTTCAAGTAAAGTAGTAAGTATTAAGGAAACTGTAGAAAAAAAGTATGTAGTTAGTTTTGAAAAAAATGGAAAACTGTATTCATCGATTGCTGAGAAGGTCTTGATGTCTACGGGCAGAAAAGCGAATATTGATGGACTTGGCCTCGGAAATACATCTGTTAAGTTTAATCCTCAAAATGGCAGTATCATAGTCAATGAATATAAACAGACAAATGTATCAAATATATATGCGATTGGCGACGTGTCCTCCGGGTTAAAATTAGCCCATTTAGCATCGCATGAAGCTATGGCGGCTGTTGATCATATGCTGGGAGAAAAAAGAGAAGTAAAAGAGATACATGTACCATCCGTTGTATACACGGATCCGGAAATAGCGGTTATAGGTTATAGTGAGCAAGATTTAAAAAATCAGAACAGGAAATATAAATCTTGTCGATTTCCATTTACTGCAAATGGTAAAGCATTGACTATGAATCAAAACAAGGGAGTTATAAAACTTCTGACATCAGAAAAAGGGGAAATATTGGGAGCTGTAATTTGTGGACCGGATGCGTCCTCCTTAATTGCCAGTATTACAATAGCTATGAAAAACAATGTGTCAGTTACCCAACTGACACATACTGTATTTGCTCATCCGACAACTGCGGAAGTAATCCATGAAGCATGTCTTGCTCTAATTGACAGAGGAGTGCATATGTAATGGATGCAAAAATTGTTGTTTTGAATTCCACGGATCCTTATACCAATATCTCACGGGAATATAGTTATTATAATCATTTGTCAGAGGATGAAGTTATTTTTTTATTGTGGCAAAACAAACCTTGCGTCGTAATGGGAAGAAATCAAAATATATATAAAGAGCTGGATTTAGAATATATTAAGGAGCAAAACATTCTTCCGGTAAGAAGATTTACTGGCGGAGGTTGTGTATATCATGATTTAGGTAATCTTAACTTTACTTTTATATCTGATCAGAAAAATAAAAATGTAGATAAATGGATGCGTATCATTTTAAATGCGTTAAAAAAAGAAGGGGTTGAAGCAGAATTAAAAGGTAGAAATGACTTATTGTCAAATGGAAAAAAATTTTCAGGAATGGCCTGGCTCGAGGATGAAGAAAAATTTTTAATTCATGGTACTTTAATGATAGATCTTGATTTATCCATGCTTTTAAAATGCTTAACACCTGATATGAGTAAATTTGTTGGCAAGGGGATAAAATCTGTACAAAGCCGGGTCGTAAATTTAAAAGAATTGGTTTCTTCTATTTCTGTCGAAAGTTTAAAAAACAGTCTGCTTATATCGTTTAAAAACATATATACAAACGCAAGATTCATCAAACATGTCGTACATTCGGATGAGATACATACATGTAAAATGTTAAAAAGTCATGAATGGCTATTTGGCAAAAAAGAAAAAGCACAAATACAGCGTGTTTTTATAATAAAAGGAAAACCCTTAACCCTTGATATTTATATAAATAATGATATAATTAATAATGTTGATGTTTTTAGCGATACGTTGGACTTGAAAAAAGTTGAAAAGTTAAAAGTCAATTTACTGGGAAAAATCTATAAGGATTTATATATTGAAAATATCATTAAATCAATATGGATATAGAATGGGGAAATCTTCTTGTTTGATTTGGATTGCTGTGTAGCGTTTGTGACAAATGTTGCATCTAAAACTTTATCAGATTCATTAAATAACAGACTTATAAGGCATGGTGTTACAAAATCACAATGGATTGCCATGTATTATATAAATCGAGAAGGTAATCTTACTCAGAAGCTGTTAGCTGATCTAATGGGTGCAAAAGAGCCGACTATTACGGGCATACTTGATCGACTAGAAAGAGAAGGATTAATATTAAGACAAGGGGATGTCAATGATAAAAGAAAGAAAATACTTGTATTAACTGATAAAGGTCGCTTGATAAACGCTAAATTAACAGATATAGCACAAGAGTTCAGAGATGTTTGTTTGGCAGGTATTTCTGAAAAAGATCAAAAAACATTTTTAGAAATTCTTGATAAAATGGTGGCAGCTGCTACAAATTGGAATAAAAAATAGAAAGGAATCTAAAAATTACGGTATAGTCGTTCGTGGCTATACCGTTTTTTTGGAACACCTATGTTTCAAGCTTAATGAATAGTGTTTTGAGCAACTTTTTTGGAAATACTTCATATAAAAGCTGTAAAAAATTACGTTGAATTAATAAAAATTTTTGATTGATAACATCATTTTGTACAGTTTATGGACGTTGTACAGTGAAACTTATATAGAACAAAGCCCCCCCCCTGTCCTCTCGATTTTGAGAGGCAGGGGGAATAGGCAAAACTTAAGTTTTTTCAATATATGATTTTTAATCTTGATATAATTTCATACCCATCCATTGTTTCATGTGATCGAGCATCTTGTCATCCGGTTCGATCAAAACACAGGAATTTTTCTGCTCCAGGGAAATCATGATCGCGTATACTTTGGCAGCCGCCTCACCTGAGGTAAAGTCATATGTCTTTTCCGCATGGTAGGACTGCAAGCGCGGAGATTTTGCAGGAGCGATGATCTCTGCCTGCTGGATGTCAAATCCCAGTTTTGCTTTTCTTTTGGCTTTGCTATAAATGGCATCGATCTGTATATCATGGTTTAAAATAGAATACTCATATTCCACATTCAGGCGTGGAAAGATGATATAGTAAGCAAGAAATCCTACCACGAGTGCCGGGAGTAAAGCGAGCATACCGATCAAAGGCATGCCAAAGAAAATGATCGCGACGATCAGGAGTACGATCAGGATCCTGACAAGCAAATCATAGGGTCTGGGTTTCCGGGCAACAATTTGTTCATACATAGCATCATTCATAATTAAAGGTTCCTTTCTGTCTGTAAATAGTTCATGACCATCATGGCGATCTTAAATGTCATTGCATCTTCAAATCTTCTAATATCCAGACCTGTTCGTTTTTCTACCTGTTCCAATCGATATATAAGCGTATTCCTGTGCATATGCAGCTGTCTGGACGTTTCTGCTATATTCAGATTATTTTGGAAAAACTTATTGATCGTGACAACTGTATCTTCTTCAAATGTGTGAGGAAGTTCTTCCCCAAAAAGTTCTTTCAAGAAGTTTTCACATAACGGTACCGGAAGCTGATAGATCAGACGGCCTATGCCCAATTTGTTATAGGGAAACACAGTTTGTTCTGAGAAAAAGAGTTTCCCGACTTTGAGGGCAAGACTGGTTTCTTCATAAGCGCCCGGCAAGTCTGCCAGAGAATGAAGAAGAGAACTAAAAGACACCTGCACATGGATCAGCGCTTCTGTATTCAATGTATCTACAATCATCCGCGCGCTTTTGGTACAATCATCCGGACTGCCTTCTGTTGGGGCTGCCGGTTTTAAAACAGCGATTCTTTGCGCGTTTACGGGGATCAGATAGGTCTTTGCCTGTGCAGGAAATATATTTTTTAAAATCTCCAGTACAGTATCATCATAGGCGGTTTTCGTTTCTAAAAGAAATAAAATCCGCAATTGTTCCGACTGAATATGCAGACGAGACGCGCGTTCCTTAAGCTCGCATGTCTGGATGTTCCCGCTTAAGAGGCTGTATAAAAAATCTGTTTTATTATACTTCTCTTTATAAGCAGTGGTCAGACAGTGAATCTGTCTGACTGCTGCTTCCATCTCCTCATTGGAAGCAGGGTGCATATCTAAGGAAATACCGGTAATCCTTTTTAACTCGCCCAGTGCCTTCTTTAATGCAGGTGTCTGTTCCATAAATACCTCTTCCATACAATGTTTTTATAAAAAAGGCCGCACATGAAGTGCAGCCTTTTAGTATTTTAGGTCATCATCTGTGCAGTATGTATCTGCACGGAATAGCTTCTTCGCGTTCGCTAAGCTGCTATTCTTCATTGTAATGCATTAGTTTGTAATCGTCAATTCAGTTTCTTTGTCAAAAAGATGAATCTTTTCCATATCCAGAGCAAACACAGCTTTGTCTCCAGTTCTTAAAGTTGTACGTGGATTTACACGAGCAGTCATCTGTGTACCTTCTACATCGAAATACAAGTAAACTTCTGCACCAAGAAGTTCGTACACTTTGATCGTAGATTTGATGACACTTTCAGGAGAGTTGCTGATAAATGCCTCAGAATCATGTACATCTTCCGGACGGATACCAAGAACAACTGTCTTTCCGTCGTAACCGCCGTCGATCAGAGCTTGTTTCTTAGAAGCTGGAACTTTCAATACATGTTCTCCGATAGTCAGAGTAACGTCATTTCCTTTTACGCCTACAACAGCGTCTAAGAAGTTCATCTGCGGAGAACCGATAAATCCTGCAACAAATAAATTGCAAGGTGTATTGTACAGGTTCTGCGGTGTATCTACCTGCTGTACGACACCGTCTTTCATAACAACGATTCTTGTACCAAGTGTCATAGCCTCGGTCTGGTCATGTGTTACGTAGATGATCGTTGCGCCCAGGTTTTCATGCAGCTTGGAAATCTCGATACGCATCTGCACTCTTAATTTTGCATCCAGGTTGGAAAGTGGTTCGTCCATAAGGAATACTTTTGGATTACGAACAATCGCACGTCCCATGGCAACACGCTGTCTCTGTCCGCCGGAGAGAGCTTTTGGTTTACGGTCAAGAAGTTTTTCCAGATCAAGGATACGAGCTGCTTCTTTGACCTTTTTATCAATTTCAGCCTTAGGTACTTTACGAAGCTTCAGACCGAAAGCCATGTTGTCATATACAGTCATGTGAGGATACAGAGCGTAGTTCTGGAATACCATCGCGATATCACGGTCTTTTGGCTCTACATCGTTCATGACCTTTCCGTCGATCTCAAGAGTACCGCCGGAGATATCTTCCAGGCCTGCGATCATACGAAGAGTTGTAGATTTACCACATCCTGATGGTCCTACAAAGATGATAAATTCTTTATCTTCAATATCGAGATTGAAATCTTTTACTGCATGGAATCCATTCGGATAAATTTTTTGAATTCCTTTTAATGATAAACTTGCCATTTGTATAGCCTCCTTGGAAATTTGCTTTTCGTTATTTTCTGTAATCAGTATAATCCCGGATGTCTAAATGGACAATGTCATCAGTAACTAAAAAAAAACAAAAAAAATGTACATATCGACCAGGAAGTTATTTTTATATAGACAAAATATAAAGACATTTTCAGAAGAAATACAGGTGTTCAATACGTTTTATCCTTGTTTACATATCCCTTTCTTCTATGGTATTCTTTTTACAGGGAATATGTAAAATACAGGAGGGTGAGATAAATGAAAGGAGAAAAGCAAGGCTTAGCCGTTTTGCATACATCGGTGTTCTTGATGAGTCTTTCGGGACTTTTCGCGAAGTGGTTAGACCTTCCGTCAGCAGTGATCGTATTTTGGCGGGTGGTATTTTCCTCGTTGTGTCTGCTGTTTTTCTTAAAGCTGCGAAAAGAAAAGACGCGGCTGGCGCGCCGAAAGGATTATCTGCTGCTGATGGCGGCAGGCGCTGTGCTTGTCATACACTGGACCACGTTCATGCAGTCGATCCAGACCTCCACGGTAGCCATAGGAACATTGACCTTTTCGACATTTCCGCTTTTTGTGACATTTCTGGAACCTGCCTTGTTTAAAGAAAAGCTGAAAATGCAGCAGATCATATCAGCGGCGGTGATGCTGGTCGGCGTCATCTTTATCGTGCCCCGGTTTGAAATGGGGAATTTTATGACGCAGGGTATTCTATGGGGGATGGCGGGGAGTCTCAGCTATGCGGTATTATCTTTGATGAACCGGAAATTTATGGAGCAGTATTCCAGTACGCTGACTGCCTTTTATGAGCAGGCGACAGCCAGTATCCTTTTACTTCCGGTGTTGTTTTTCAGTCCGCAAAGAGCGCAGGGAAGTGATTTCCTGATCCTCCTCACACTGGGAATGGTATTTACGGCAGTGGCGCATACTTTATATATAGAAAGCCTTCGGTATGTGAAAGTGCAGACTGCCGGGATCGTATCGGGTATGGAGTCTGTCTATAGTATTGCGGCGGCGTTTTTCCTCTTAAAAGAAACACCGTCGATACGGGAGCTGATCGGGGGGAGTATTATACTCGGGGTTGTATTTTATTCCAGTATAAGATCGGTGCGGGAGGACTTTGGGAGACAAAATACAGAATCCTGTAAATCGCAAGGATAAGAAACAAGAGGCGTGATAAAGAAAATGGAAAAAGTACTGAAATATTTTACAATCGATGGAGCAGTCGGAGGAAGTCAGGCATGGTTTAGCAACGTAGTCATGAATATGGGCGGGTGTGCGGCGGTGACTGCCTGTGACAGCAGTATTTATTTTGCGCTTCACGGCGGCTGTACAGAGATTTGTCCTTTTGCTGTACAGGCTCTGACAAGAGAAGAGTATGTGCGGTTCGGGATGAAAATGAAGCCGTACTTAAAGCCGAGAGTCGGGGGCGTAAAGGAATTATCCATGTTTATAGATGGATATAGAAAATATCTTGCAGATGTAGGGGTGAACGAGCTTTATATGGAAGCGTTTCACGGAGAACATACTTATTCAGAAGCAGAGAGATTAGTAAAACAGCAGATCGATGCAGGATATCCGATCCCTTATCTGCTTTTACGCCACAAAAATAAGAAATTCCAAGATTTTCAATGGCATTGGTTTTTATGTTTCGGATATGAAATAAGACAGGATGGAATATGGATCGTTGCAGCTACATATGGACAGAAAAGCGTGCTGCCCTTAAAAGAGCTGTGGAATACCCAGATGGAAGAAAAAGGCGGAATGATCAGATTTTACAAACAAGGCAGTGTGCATAGATTTTATTGACGGGAAGAAGGAAATTCGTTACAATATGTGCAGTATAGAAAAGTAGAAAAGAGGGAAAATTATGGCAAATCCAATTGTGACATTTGAAATGGAAAACGGAGATATCATGAAAGCAGAGCTGTATCCGGAGATCGCGCCGAATACAGTAAAGAACTTTGTTTCTTTGGTTAATAAAGGCTTTTATGACGGACTTATTTTTCATCGTGTGATCAGCGGTTTTATGATCCAGGGTGGTTGTCCTGACGGAACAGGTATGGGAGGCCCAGGATATACGATCAAGGGAGAGTTTTCTCAGAATGGTTTTGCGAATGACCTGCTCCATGAGGAAGGCGTTTTGTCTATGGCGCGGGCGATGCATCCAGACTCTGCAGGCTCACAGTTTTTTATCATGCACAAGAAGTCTCCCCATTTAGATGGAGCGTATGCGGCGTTCGGCAAGATTACGGAAGGCATGGATGTAGTAAATAAAATTGCAGATACAGCTACGGATTATAGTGATAAACCGCTGGAGACACAGCGAATGAAAAAAGTCACCGTGGAAACTTTCGGCGAGGAATACGAAGAGCCGCAGAAAGCGTAATCTTTTCCGGGAGGATGCAATGAAAAAAAAGCTGACACAGCCGGCAGGTGTATGCCTGCTGGCGCTTTTGTGCTGTGCTCTGTGGGGGAGTGCTTTTCCTTGTATTAAGATAGGATATGAATGGTTTGCGATAGAAGGAGTAGGAAGTCAGATCCTCTTTGCTGGATATCGTTTCTTCCTGTCCGGGGTGTTCACGTTTCTTCTTGGCTGTGTGCTGGAAAAGAGAGTGCTTACAATGAAAAGAACATCTTTTCCCTGCATTTTACGGCAGGGTATCGTACAGACGACGATACAGTACGTGTGTTTTTATATAGGACTTGCGCATACGACAGGGACAAAGGGCTCTATTATAAACGGTTCGAACGCCTTTTTTTCTATTATAGTGGCACATTTTCTTATAAAAAATGAAAAAATGACCTGGACAAAATCCCTAGGCTGTCTGTTTGGTTTGATGGGTGTGGTTGTGATCAATCTGGCGCCGGGAGCTCTTGCCGGAGGCTTCCATATAATGGGTGAAGGCATGGTACTGCTGTGCAGTCTGGCATACGGGGTCAGTACAGTACTTTTGAAGATGATCTCAGACAGGGAGAGTGCAATGACGATCACGGCATATCAGACATTGCTGGGTGGTTTTCTCTTGATACTCATAGGTTTTGCGTTAGGCGGAAAAGTTGGCGGAGGCGATCTTAAGAGCCTGTGTCTGCTTGTGTATATGGCATTGCTTTCCACGGGGGCATTTAGTATATGGACGCTTCTTTTGAAATATAACCCGGTAGGTAAGGTAGCCATATATGGCTTTACGATCCCGATCTTTGGCGTAGTACTTTCGGCGTTGTTTCTTGGCGAGCAGATCATATCTTTCCAGAATATTCTGGCACTGGTGCTTGTCAGTCTGGGAATCTGGATCACATATAGGGACATGGAGGCAAAGACAGATGGAAATGGTAGAGACAGAGAAACTTACGTATGAATATGAAAAACGAGATGAAAATGGAAATATAACAGGGACAAACAAAGCAATCGACGGCATTGACATGCAGATCAGGCCGGGCTCTTTTGTCGCGATCTTAGGGCATAATGGTTCCGGAAAGTCTACCCTCGCTAAGCATATGAATGCAATCCTTGTACCTACAGGCGGCACTATGTGGGTAGATGGAAAAGATACAAAAGATGCAGAAGAACTGTGGAATATACGACAGAGTGCAGGCATGGTATTTCAAAATCCGGATAACCAGATCATTGGTACGGTAGTAGAGGAGGATGTAGGGTTTGGACCGGAAAATTTAGGCGTACCTACAGAGGAAATCTGGAGGCGGGTAGAAGAAAGTTTAAAATCTGTCGGAATGATCCAATATCGGACACATTCTCCAAATAAACTTTCTGGTGGACAGAAACAGCGGGTAGCGATCGCTGGTGTGGTCGCAATGGAGCCAAAGTGTATCGTACTGGACGAACCGACCGCTATGTTGGATCCTAATGGGCGCAAAGAAGTGATACGCACAGTAGAAAAGCTCAGAAAAGAAAAACAGGTGACGGTCATCTTGATCACCCACTATATGGAAGAAGTCATAGATGCAGATGAAGTGTTTGTGATGGACAGCGGGCATATCGTGATGCATGGAACTCCCAGAGAGGTATTCAGCCAGGTGGAGAAACTGAAACAATATAGGATGGATGTGCCTCAAGTGACGATGCTGGCAGAGGAACTTCGAAAAAGCGGGCTTACACTGCCTAGAGGGATATTAAAAAGGGAAGAGCTGGTGAAAGCATTATGTCAATTAAATTAGAAGATATCAGTTATGTATATAGTCCGGGCACAGCTTATGAGCAGCATGCTTTGAAGCATATCAGCCTGGAGATACCACAGGGACAGTTTGTCGGTATCATTGGACATACAGGCTCCGGAAAATCTACGCTGATCCAACATTTCAACGGGCTTATGAAAGCGACTTCCGGTAAGTTGTATTATGAGGGAAAGAATATTTATGAGGAAGGGTATGACCTGAAAACATTGCGCAGCCAGGTGGGGTTGGTATTTCAATATCCGGAACATCAGTTGTTTGAGACGGACGTATTAAGCGACGTCTGCTTCGGACCTAAGAATCAGGGACTTTCTGCCGCGCAGTGTAAGGAAAGAGCAGTTGAGGCGCTGGAACTGGTTGGACTTCCTGAAAAATATTATGACAGATCTCCTTTTGAATTATCCGGCGGACAAAAGCGCCGTACGGCGATTGCCGGCGTACTCGCCATGCATCCGAAAGTGCTTGTACTGGATGAGCCCACAGCAGGGCTGGATCCCCGAGGACGGGACGAGATCTTGGACCAGATAGAGGCGCTTCACAAAAAGACAGGGATAACCGTTATACTGGTTTCCCATAGTATGGAGGATATTGCCAGATATGTAGAGCGTATCCTTGTCATGAACCAGGGAGAGAAGATGCTGGACGGCGCCCCGAAAGAAGTATTTGCACATTATCAAGAACTGGAAGAAGTGGGACTGTCAGCTCCGCAGGTGACGTATATCATGCATGATCTGAAGAAACATGGCTTACCGGTGCGTACAGACGTGACTACGGTGGAAGAAGCGGCACAGGAGATTCTAAACAGTCTGAAAAAGGAGAGACTATGATCAGGGATATTACGATAGGACAATATTATCCGGCAAAGAGCGTGATACATCGCCTGGACCCAAGAACAAAGATCGTATGTACACTTTTGTTTTTGGTGTCGCTGTTTGTGCAGAATAGTTTTCTGGGATATGTGACAGCTACCGTTTTTCTGGGTTTTGTGATCTATTTGAGCCGGGTACCATTTAAGTTTATCGTCAAAGGTTTGAAGCCTGTCGTTATTTTATTGCTATTTACTGTTTTAATGAATCTGTTTTTGAATAAAGGAGGCGAGGTGCTGGTTTCTTTCTGGATCTTCAGGATTACAGAAAAGGGACTTAGAATCTCAGTATTTATGGCAGTCCGTTTGATGTATCTGGTCATAGGATCGTCTCTTATGACATTTACGACAACGCCAAATGCATTGACGGATGGAATTGAAAGGGTTTTGCATCCGTTGAACAAGATCCGGGTTCCGGTACATGAAGTGGCTATGATGATGTCTATTGCACTCCGTTTTATTCCGATTCTTTTGGAAGAGACAGACAAGATCATGAAAGCGCAGATTGCCAGAGGAGCAGACCTGGAGAGTGGAAATATTTTGCAGAGAGCAAAAGCTATGGTGCCGGTTCTGGTTCCTTTATTCGTATCCGCATTCCGGCGCGCAGGTGACCTGGCTATGGCAATGGAAGCACGCTGTTATCATGGCGGTGACGGAAGAACAAAGATGAAGCCGCTTGTATATCAGAGAAGAGACAGAGCAGCGTATGTGTTTGTTGTCTTATATCTGGCTGTGGTCTTTTATGTGGGGCGGTTGATAGATTTTTCAGTCTGGATATTTTAAAAGAAAAGCTGGAGAAGAAAAAAGATGAAGAGAATTAAGCTGATCGTTGCATACGACGGTACGAATTACTGCGGCTGGCAGATACAGCCGAATGGACTTACGATAGAAGAAGTCCTCAACCGGAAGCTGTCAAAGGTTCTCAAAGAAGATATCCGTGTGATCGGTGCCAGTCGGACAGATTCAGGAGTCCATGCGCTGGGAAATGTGGCGGTATTTGATACAGATACAAGTATTCCGCCGGAACGGATCGCCTATGCTGTCAACCAGAAGATGCCGGAAGATATTGTGATCGTAAGATCCGAAGAGGTTCCAAAAGACTGGCATCCGAGGTATTGTGACTGTGAAAAAATATACGAATATCATATCTGGAATGCCCAGACGCCAGATCCTACAAGAAGACGTACCACATATTTTGTTTCTTATAGACTGGATCTGGATAAGATGAGACAAGCAGCATCTTATCTGATAGGAGAACATGATTTTGCCAGTTTCTGCAATGTGCGGACAAATGTGGAAAATACAGTACGGACGATTTATGAATTGACCGTCGAACAAAAGGAGTGCGAGTGGATCATCCGGATCCGAGGAAATGGTTTCCTCTATAATATGGTCCGTATCATTGTTGGGACGCTCTTGCGTGTCGGAAGAGGTTTCTATACGCCGGAAAAGGTGCGGGATATTTTAAAAGCCCAGGATAGGCAGGCGGCAGGCGTCACAGCGCCTCCTCAGGGACTTATTTTAAAAGAAATTTTGTATAAGTAATAAGAGAAGGATTGACAATAGAGCAGGTACTTGATAGTATGAGATTAATTCGAGAAACGAAAACAGGATGAATGGAGGCAGACCAGATTTTCAAGAAATAAAGCAGGTTCTTTATATTCAGGAGATCTGGTTTTTATTCTATGGGAAAGGGAAAGCGGGCTTGCCCGCTTTGTTCTCTGTAGAAATGCCTTTCCGACAATCGGAAAGCAGAAGGAGGAAGAAAAAATGAAGATTTATGAAGCAAACGACTACCAGGAAATGAGCCGGATCGCCGCAAATATTATAGCTGCACAGGTTGTTTTAAAGCCGGATTGTGTATTGGGATTGGCGACAGGTTCCACGCCGATCGGCACATATGACAGACTGACAGAATTGTATGAAAGCAACGATGTAGATTTTTCCAAGGTAAAGACAGTAAATCTAGATGAGTATAAGGGATTGGATCATGCAAATGATCAAAGTTACTATTATTTTATGCATAAAAATTTGTTTGACCGTGTAAATATCATGGAAGAAAATACAAATGTTCCCAATGGAATGGAAGCAGATTCCGCTAAGGAGTGTGCAAGATATGAAGAACTGATCCGGTCTCTGGGCGGGATCGATCTGCAGCTGCTTGGTCTGGGACATAATGGGCATATTGGGTTTAATGAACCGTCTGCTGTTTTCGAGAAGCAGACACATTGTGTAGACCTGACAGAAAGTACGATCGAAGCAAATAAGCGTTTCTTTGCTTGCGCGGATGATGTGCCGAGACAGGCATATACAATGGGGATTGGGACGATCATGTCGGCCAGGAAAGTACTTTTAGTTGCAAATGGAGAAGCCAAAGCAGACATTGTGGCAAAGGCCTTTTTTGGAGAGATTACACCGCAGGTACCGGCATCTATCTTGCAGCTGCATAAAGACGCTATTTTAGTTTGTGATAAAGCCGCTTTATCCAAGATACCGCGGTAATACTCGCTGGAAACTAAAGAAAGGAATACAATAATGAAGTATACGCTGGAAGTATGTGTGGACAGCGTAAGGTCAGCGTTGGAAGCCCAGGAAGGAGGGGCTGACCGGATCGAGCTGTGCAGCAATCTTATCATAGGAGGCACATCACCGGGTAAAGCGTTATTTCAACAGGTGAAGCAATACACGGATTTAGAGATCCGTGTATTGCTTCGTCCAAGATTTGGAGATTTTTGTTATGACTCATATGAGTTTGCGCAGATGAAAGAGGAAGCCCAGATGTACCGGGAATTAGGAGCTGATGCGATCGTAACAGGGATAGTACGTCCTAACGGCACGCTGAATATCGAACAGATGCAGGAACTGCTGGACATGGCAGAAGGAACGGATTTTACACTGCACAGGGCCTTTGATATGTGCCGGGATCCTTTTGAAGCGTTAGAACAGGCGATATCTTTGGGGATGAAAACCATTCTTACGAGTGGACAGAGAAATTCTGCATGGGAGGGGCGTGATCTTTTGAAAGCCTTGGCAGAAAAAAGTGCCGGGCGTATAGAGATCTTAGCAGGAGCAGGGATTACATCAGACATACTTGTAAAGCTGATTTCCTATACGAAAGTGAGTGCTTACCACATGTCCGGCAAGATCGCGAAAGACAGCACTATGTTATACAGAAGAGAGGGCGTAAATATGGGACTGCCGGGTTTTAGCGAATATGAAGTCTGGCAGACAGAGGCAAAAAACATCAAAAATGCGTCAAAAATATTAGAGGAGTGTGCAGATGATCAAGGTAATTGCGTCTGATTTAGACGGGACGCTTTTAAATGAAGAACATAAAATAGCAGAGAGGACGATCCGGGCTGTAAAACGTGCCCAGGAGGAAGGTATTCTTTTCGTGGCCGCCACGGGAAGAGGATACGAGGAGGCAAAGCTAGCCTTAGAGCCGGCAGGGATCCGCTGCAGCCAGATCGTGACGAGTGGATCGGAAGTACGGGATGCAGCAGGGAATATCATCCGAACGATCTCCATGGAAAAGGAGGCGGCAGGAAAGATCCTGGAAATTTCTGAAAAGGCCGGGATAGCGGCGTATGTATTTACAGACGAACTGGACGGTGTCATCGGCACGCCGGAGGAAGTAGAGGACTTTCTTGTGGCGCAGGTGCAGACGTTTCACTTAAATGGGACAAAAGAAGAAATCTTAAAGGATCCTTTGTTTCAGGAATACAAAAAAAATACGAATGTCCTCTCGGATAAAGAAGCTATTTTAAATTCAGAGTGTATCATTTATAAAATTTTTTTGTTTTCTACTAATTTAGAGATCATTAGGAAGATAAAAAAAGAAGTAGAAAAAATACCGGGAATCGCTTCTGCCGCTTCCTCTCTGGATAATGTGGAGATTACCAGTATAAAGGCACAGAAAGGGCCTGTATTGAAATGGTACGTAGAAAGTCTGGGATACAGCATGGATGAAGTTATGGTCATGGGAGACAGTTTAAACGATTATTCCATGCTCTCTATGGAATTTGGTGCCTGTGTGGCTATGGAAAACGCCGCAGATATATTAAAAAAGACAGCGGCCTACCGTGCGCCTTCCAATGAGGAAGACGGAGCGGCAATTGCCATTGAAAAACTATTGGAAGGAAAACTGGAAGAACTTCGGGTAAAAGGGTGAATGGCGCCGTGTTGCTTGTGATTTTTATATCCAGCTGCTTCTGTGAATATTCCTAAAGAAATGAATCGGAGTTTTTCGATAAATTTTTTTGATGCTTTAGAGAAAATTTGATTATTCCGGAAGCAGAGCATACGTATCTGTATGCGCATAGGGGACTAATCTTATTTGAACGAATGAAATAATTTTCAGCAAAAATAATAGATTGACAAAGAAAATAAGATGCAGTATAATTCAAATATACAAAATTTTGAACAATAGAAGGATAACATATATGGAAACAGATAAAAACAATGTGTTGTATCAGAAAATCGGAGTTACGATTAACAGTCTGGCACTTAGTTTCCTCTCTAAGAATGAAGGAGAACGTATTGCGTCTATTACGCAGTATCAGGAAGAACTGGGTGTTTCTAGGGGAACAATACAAAATGCATTGAATTATCTGAAAGACGTACATGCCATACAGTTGGTTTCACGAGGGCATCTGGGTACATATATTGAACATATCGATTATATAAAACTGCAGGAATGTTCTTTGGTAAGAGGTCTTATGGGGATCATGCCGTTTCCATATTCTTCTGCCTATGAAGGTTTTGCTACGGCCCTGTATGAGCAGCTGAAGAATTTTCGCTTTAATATGGCATATGCCCGCGGCGCAAGAGGGCGTATGGAATTGGTAGAATCCGGAACATATCAGTTTGCGGTGTGTTCGCAGTATTCAGCACAGCATGAGATAGAAAACGGGAGAAATATCGAGATCGCATTGAATTTTGGGGCAGGCAGTTTCTTGTCACGGCATGTGCTTTTACTGAAAGATACAGAAAAAGACGGGCTTGAGGACGGTATGCGAGTGGCGTATGACAAAGAATCTTTAGATCAGAGTCAGATCACAAAAAGTGTTGTAGGAAAAAGAAAAGTGGAATTGATCAATATCCGTACCCAACAGACGGTGAATGCGCTGCAGGACGGAGTAATTGATGCAGGCGTATGGAATTATGATGATATTCTGGAAAATCATTATCTGGATAATCTGAAAGTGGTGTTTTTGCAGAAAGAAGAATATGAGGAGTCTTTTTCTGCGGCTGTTTTGGTCGTGAAGAAGAACAGTCGTTATTTACAGCAGATATTAGAGAAAAATATCAGTGTAAAAGAGACATTGAAAATACAAGATGAAGTCCGCAGAGGAAAAAGGAGATCTATTTGCTGATGGATCGTCCGTAAGAGAAAGAAGTTAGATAGTTGGAAGGCGTTTATTTTACAAATATACAAAAAAATGTACAATGAGAAATAAGGTATTTGAAAATGGGAAGATACTATTTTTTGTTTTCTCAAAATACAATATTTTGTATTTTGAGAAAACGTCTGCGGAAGAGAAAGGAGGTATTAAGAGTCCGCAGAGAAAATGAATATGAGAATATGAAGGAGGAAAAAAGATGATAAATTATGTGTTGGCAGCAGGGATCGGTGCAGTTTCTTCGATTTTGGCAAATCGAAACGTGGCGGTGTATAATGATGGTTTCAGACCGGTATACACAGAATATTTTAATGGAAATATGGACAGAAAGTCTCTGGCAGCGACTTCTTTTGCTGTAAGTTTTGGTCTGATCGTAGGTTTTGGGTTTACAAATTCCATAGCAATGGGAATCATTATTATCCACACTTTTTTATTGATGGGGGATATCATAGGGACTTGGTGTCCGGATACACCGGTTGGAACTGTTATATCCGCTGTTGTCGGAGCGGCATGGGGCATTATCGTCGTAGCTTTTATGTCTACGATCGCAGATTTGTTTTCTATGATGCCGGTAGATTTTCTGCCTTATCTTGGAAATGTAGCAGATATTGTTGTAGCGACCTTTGCTATTTTCCCTTCTTTGGCAGTAGCATTCCAACATGGGGTAAAAAAAGGCGGGATCACAGCACTTATTACGTTAGTGGTCTATATTTTAGTTAAGAATTTCGGCGTATTTCATTTTGGAGATTTTACATTATCTTTAAATGCGGACGGGATGGCAATGCTTGCAGGAACAATCACAATGATCATTTTTGCTGTACGTACAAAGCAGGAAGCGATCGGCGCTGATCTGACGAATATATTTTCTGTGAATGTGGAAAGGATCAAAAAGAGCTGGTATTGGTTTGCGCTGATGGGCGGACTATTATCGATGGCTGCATCCCAGTGTATTTTGACGACAGATGTTATTTCCGGTCCGCTGCAGATGCAGAATGAATTTGCGCAGGCCGCAATGGTTGCCTGTGTACGGGCTATTGGATATATTCCGCTGGTTTATACGACAGCGATCGTAACAGGTGTGTTTTCTCCGGCAGGTTCTTATTTTTCTGTTGCTGTCGGTATGTTGTGCGGCTCATTTGGACTTTCCACAACTATGACATGTGTTCTTGCGTTTGCATTTGGAGCAGCTGTGATCACATTGGAAACATTCTTCTTGGGAAGCATCGGAAGCTTATTAGATCGTTTTCCTGCCCTTAGAGAATTGGGAGACCATATCCGAAACGCTATGTCACAGATCCTCGAATTGGCGCTTCTTGTAGGAGGTTTTACAGCATCGGGTATGATCATGAATGAAGTGGGCATGTCCTATATAGGTTCTATGATCGTTATGATTGTCTGGATGATCAACAAATGTGCAAAAAAACCATTCCTGGTACCAATGGCGGTAGGACCTGTAGTTACGATAGGTATGGGAATACTGGCAAATATTATCAAGATTCTGGGACTGTCAATTGCATAGTAAATGGAGGAGATGATAGAAAATGAAAATCGTAGTAGGCGGAGCTTTATACAAAAAAGAAAATGCAGAGTTGATCGAAAAGTATGGAAATGGAAAAGTAGAAGTAGAGATCATGCCTGACCTGCAGGCGGCAATGGCATTAAAAGCAGGCAAAGCAGACTATTATCTAGGTTCCTGCCAGACGGGCGCGGGCGGTGCTCTGGGTATGGCTATCGCTATGAATGGCATGGAGAAATGCATTACAGTGGCTATGGTGGGAAAGGTATTGGATGAAGAGGAAATCCTTAAGGCTGTAAAAGAAGGAAAAAAAGCGTTCGGCTTTGTGCCGGAGGCGGCAGCTCGGGTTATCCCTGTTATTATGAAAGGAATCCTTGAGAATGAATGAAGCAAAAGAGAGAATAAGAATCTTGACAGAGGGAAAGGTAATCTCGCTTAAAACGGGCAAATATGTCTGTCAGGTTATCGACTATCTGGAGGCATCTGATTTAAAAACAGATCAGGATAAATTAAATACGATGCTGACGCATCTGGCAATGGCAACCCAGAGGCTCTTAGAAGGGAAAGAGGCGGAGATGCCGGATGAGGCAGTCTGGAAAGAAGTAGAAGAGGATTCTTGTTATCAGGAAGCAGAAAAGTTGGTGAAAACAATAGAAAACTTATCCTTTCTGACTTATCCGGAAAGCGAACGGCGCTATCTGCTGATACATATATGTAATATGCTGCATTAGATAAGAGGATACAAAGAAAATGAATATATTAAATGACGGATATACATTGATGCACGAGCATATGACCCTGGATCTGTCTCGCATAAAGCAGGAAGAAGACTGCCGGCTGGACTGTAAGGAAGAAACTATACGAGAATGCAGGCAGTTGTATGAGTTGGGAGTGCGTAATATTGTGGATGTAACCAATACAGGGATGGGGCAGAATGTACCTTATGTAGAAGAAGTAGAGAGGCGGACGGGCATCCGCATCCTGCAGTCTGCCGGATATTATAAAGAACCGTTTTTTCCAAAGGAGGTATATACACAGTCTGTGGAGGAACTGGCAGAGAATATGGCAGATCAGGTGCTGAATGGATTTAAGGAAAGCAGTAGTAAAGCGGCGCTTTTAGGCGAAATCGGTACATCTGCGGAGGCAATCAGAGACAGTGAGCGTAAGGTGCTCGATGCGGCAGTCCTGGCACATAAGAAAACGAAAGTACCCATTTATACGCATACGACGAAAGGTGTGTATGCAAAAGAACAGGCGGAATATTTAGTCTCTCAGGGAGTAGACCCTGGAAAACTCGTGATCGGACATGTAGATCTGATCGGTCGTATAGACTATATCCGTGCGGTTTTGCGGCAGGGCGTCTTTGTAGGATTTGACACTATTGGAAAAGAGAATTATCTCTTAGATGAGAAGCGGGCAGCATTGTTATATGAACTGGATCAGGAGGGGCTGCTTGCTCAGGTCGTATTATCTATGGATATTACAAGAAAATCAGGATTAAGATACAAAGGCGGCAGAGGGTACATGTATCTATTTACGCATTTCCTTCCTATGCTGAGAGATGCCGGCATACAAGAATCCCATATCCGCCAGATGCTTGTGGATAATCCACAGAGAATCTTTTCATAAAGAAGGGAGACAGAAAAGGATGGAAAAAGAAAAAACAGAGGCAGTGATCGGTGCAGCGAAGAAAACCTTTCTGGCGATACAAAATCCATACAAAACAGTGGAAAAAGTGTTCCCTTTGGCGATCAATGCTTATCAAACTGGGGTACCTGCTTACATAGGGGTAAAAGACCATAAGTCGATCCCGCTCCACCTTATAAAAACATTAGAAGATACAGGAAAATATGCGCTGCATACCTTGGACTGCAATAGTCTG
Source organism: Mediterraneibacter massiliensis (assembly GCF_001487105.1). GTDB lineage: Bacteria > Bacillota > Clostridia > Lachnospirales > Lachnospiraceae > Mediterraneibacter > Mediterraneibacter massiliensis. The sequence continues at coordinate 495,620 of NZ_LN913000.1, forward strand.
GGAGGCAGAGCGGTGGATATGTGTGTGCGTAATCCGCTTACGGGTAACCCTATGACGGGTTCTTCCAGCGGTACAGCATTAAATGTTTTTTATCATATGAATGACCTGGGGATTGGTACCGACGGCGGCGGAAGTGTTCTTGCACCTGCTTTGAGCCTGCAGTTGTTCGGTTTTATCAGTTCTCAGATAGAAAAAGAAGAAATGGAAAAATTTCATCGGGTCTCTACAGATGGGCTTGCTTTTTCCCCATCTGTCGGATTGATCACCAGGGAATGGGAACTTTTGAAAGAGACGGTTCGGACTGTTTTGCATCTTCCGGAAGACAAAGAGAAAGCCTCCTGTATTTTGGCATCAGATAAGAGTACGATTTCCTGGAAAGAAGTGCAAAAGATTTCTTATCCGGATCTGGATTCGGATCGGGAAACTTTGATCCGGTTTTTGAAGGATACGTTATCTCAGTGTGATTTTATGGTCTCCTATGAAGGCCCCGTAGATGTGCGGGGAATGGGAGACAGTATATTCGGACATTTCGATCCTTGGACAGCAAAGAGACAGCGGGAAGCCGGAAAAGGTCTGCTGCGGGTTGCCAATATGGTGAATGCAGATGCCGTCTGTATACCGGGAAAAGAATTGGGATGTGGATGGGTGCTCTTATGTGAAGGGACACCTGTGAAAACAAAGATCATGTTGGAATATGCCGAAAAGCTGGTTGGTGGAAAGGATGAACTGCTGGGCAGATATTTTGGAAATTTGGATTTGTATTTTGACAGAGGATATGGAAAATTTTCATAAATGAAGAGGTGAAGATATGCGGACTTATCCGTTAAAAACTATAAGTTTAGAAGAAGCACTGCGGCTGCAGTTTAAGGTAGTAGATTGTATAACACGGGAATTTGAAGGACAAGAGATCCTTAGCAGAGGAGACTTGGGCGTGGTTCCGGGTTTGAATAAGCCTGTTACGACAAGAAAAGCAGAAAAGGCAGTAGCGGCTGTGTTTGACGCAGAAGCAGCCTGCTTTGTGCGGGGCGCAGGTACAGGAGCGATACGATATGCCCTGTGCGCGTTGGTTACACCGGGGGATACACTGCTTGTACACACAGCGGCTGTTTACAATACAACACAAAACAGCCTGGACATGATGGGGATACGAACTGTACGCGCAGATTTTAATGATCTGGACAACATTCGGACAGTTCTTACAAAACATCCGGAGATAAAGGCTGCATTGGTACAGTATACAAGGCAGAGCATGGAAGATTCTTATGAAATGGAAAGTGTGATCCAGACGATCAAATCTTGCCGTGAGATTCCTGTTATAACGGATGATAATTATGCCGTCATGAAGGTAGAGAAAATGGGCAGCCAGTGCGGCGCAGACGTATCTTGTTTTTCTGCGTTTAAGCTGCTTGGCCCGGAAGGGATCGGCTGTGTCGTCGGAAAAAGAGCGGTCATTGATAAAATTGTGAAAATGCATTATTCCGGCGGAAGCCAGACACAGGGACACGAAGCACTTGACGTGCTCAGAGGAATGGTCTATGCACCTGTGGCTTTGGCCATCCAGGCGCAAGTCAATGAAGAGTGTGTGCAAAGGCTAAATGGAGGAGAATTAAAAAGCGTAAAAAAAGCATTTCTGGCAAACGCGCAGTCAAAAGTACTGCTGGTAGAATTCCATGAAGAGATTGCAAAGGCAGTACTGCGAGAGGCACAGAAATTAGGCGCTGCTCCCAATCCCGTAGGGGCGGAGTCTAAATATGAGGTAGTGCCCATGTTTTATAGAGTATCCGGTACATTTTTAGCGGCAGATCCTACTTTGGAAAACAGAATGATCCGGATCAATCCGATGCGTGCCGGAGCGGACACAGTACTGCGTATTTTGCGGGAAGCGATAGAGAGGGTGTAAGCATGTTTCTAAATAGAATAAAACAAGAGAATATTCCTTTGCTGGAGACTGCTTTTTCTCTGCACCAGGAGGGGCGAGTCTTGCCGGATTCTTTTGTGATCGACACAGATACGTTGTTTGAAAATGCAGGAAAAATACTGGCAGAGGCGAAGAAGAAAAATATCCGCTTGTATTTTATGCTGAAACAGATCGGAAGAAATCCCTATATTGCAAAAAGATTGACAGATATGGGATTTGACGGAGCAGTCGCAGTGGATTTTAAAGAGGCCCAGGTTATGATGCGTCATCATATACCGATTGGAAATATAGGACATCTGGTACAGATTCCGGATGCTATGATCGAACAGGTGGTGAACTATGGTCCGGAGGTCATAACCGTCTATTCTGTGGAGAAGGCAAAGAGGATAGCGGATGCCGCCGTAAAGCAAAGGAAAGAACAGAAGATCCTGCTCCGGGTATATGATCAGGGCGATCTTATATATGACGGACAGACAGCAGGATTTGCTATGGCAGATTTAAATCATGTATTAGATATACTATGCCGTATGCCGGGAATACAAGTGGCAGGAGTGACGTCTTTTCCTTGTTATCTTTATGACGAAAAGGAAGAATGTATAAAAAAGACGCATAATCTATCTTCTGTGTTAAGAGCTGTGGAAGTATTAAATAGAAGAGGCATCGAGGCGGAGATCATCAATACCCCATCGGCCAGCTGCTGTGAGACTATCAGACACATGCATGTAGACGGGGGGAACTGCGCCGAGCCGGGACATGGACTGACCGGGACTATACCGGCTCACACGGCAAATACGATGGAAGAGAAAATCTGTGCAGTGTATGTCAGCGAGATTTCGCACAATTTTTTCGGAAAGGCGTATTGCTTTGGAGGCGGACATTATAGACGTTCCCACATGGAACGCGCACTTGTAGGCAGAAGTCTGGCGAATGCTAAGGAAGCGGATGTGCAGACACCGTCCATGGAAAGTATTGATTACCATCTAGGTTTAGATAGAGAATTTGCAGTGGGAGATACGGCTGTGATGGCGTTTCGTTTTCAAGCGTTTGTCACAAGAGCGGACGTTGTTTTGGTGAAAGGGATTTCCAAAAGCAGACCAGAGATTATCGGTATCTATGATAGTCTGGGAAATGAGAAGAAAGGAAGCGTAGGACAGGCATGAAACGATTTGTTGTGATCGTATTAGATGGCTTTGGCATCGGCGCTATGGCAGATGCCAAGACCGCAAGACCGGGAGATGAGAAGGCGAATACATTGGGAAGTATTTTGAAGGAATTTCCAGAGTTAAAACTTCCCACTCTGGAAAAACTGGGGCTTATGAACGCGTTTGGGAAAGAAAGTGCAAATATGCGGTTTTCCGGAACGGCCTGTTGGGGGAAAAGCGAATTATTACATGATGGAGCAGATACTTTTATGGGACATCAGGAAATCATGGGAACATTTCCTAAAAAGCCGGTCCCGCAGCCTTTCCAGCAGAAAATAGAACAGATCAGAACCATTCTTTTGCAAAACGGTCACAGCGTAGAAGTAAGAAGCACAGCGGGACTGCGCTATCTGCTTGTAGATGGCGCAGTCACTGTGGCGGATAATATCGATGCGGATCTTGGGATGGCATATAATTGCACGGCGCCTCTGGATAAGATTTCTTTTGAGAGAGAAGTGGAGATTGGACGTCTTGTACGGAAAATCGCAGCGGTGAACCGTGTGATCGTATTCGGGGGAAGAGGCAATACCATAGAAGATATATTAAAGGCCGAAGAAACAAGGCCGGGAGGATATATAGGGATACATGCAGTAAAGTCAAAATCCTATGAAAAAGATTATCATTGTATTCATTTAGGGTATGGCGTAGAGAAAAGCGTGCAGGCGCCGACGATACTGACGGAAGCAGGCATACCCGTCTCTTTGTTCGGAAAAGTGGCGGATATTGTGGCGAATGAAAAGGGGAAAAGCGTCTCCTGCGTGGACACCGCAGAAGTGCTGGATCTGACATTGGAAGAAATACAGCATATGCAAAAAGGTTTTATCTGTACCAATGTACAGGAGACTGATCTGGCCGGGCACAGCCAGGATGCAGGATGGTATAAAAGACTATTGGAAACGGCAGATGAAAAGATCGGTATCATGCTACCGCTGCTCACAAAACAAGATATTTTGATCGTGATGGCAGATCATGGAAATGATCCGGAAATCGGACACAATAAACATACACGAGAGAATGTTCCGCTTTTGGTATATCAGAAAGGAAAAAGCAAAATACAGCTGGGGCTGCGCAGGACGCTTTCGGATGTGGGAGCAACTGTATGTGAATTTTTCGGAACGCGCAAACCCGAGAATGGAACTTCTTTTAAATGCCTATTGACAAATTTGCGGGAATAGGATAAGATTTCAGCATATATGGAACAGGCAGAGAAGGGAACAAGTAGTAGATGTATTTCCGGCAGAACGGAATCAGGTGAAAACAGAAAGCAGCCGGCCGATGAGAGGCGCATGATACCTGCATATATGAATACATCCCAGAGCCGCGCATGGAAAACACATGTAAATAGTGAAGATAAGCGATGCTGGAAAAAGCGTTGTGGAAAATATTTGTATGTGTGAGTAGACTGCGACGCGGGCACGCGTTATTGTGCAGGAGTCTTCACAGGGAGACTTAGTAAGACTGACAGTGTGAATTGTCAGTGAAGCAAGGTGGTACCACGATATATTCGTCCTTATCTTTTTAGATAAGGGCGTTTTTATTACATAGAAAATTGTTTTCTATATAATAAAAGATACTCGGTATTGCAGCAATAAGATAAACATAAAAAATCACAATGGAGAATATGGGTCTGAGATATGGAAAAAGAAAAGAAAGGCAGATCGGACAGACAAAAGATCGTAGAAAACTATGAGCGGCAAAAAGCAATACTGTTAAAACAAGGATATCGGGAGAAGGCAGAGATCATTTCCGTAATACGGGCGAATGTAATGGTAGCTGTTACGTCTCTTCCTCTGGGCATAGCAGTACTTTTTGTGTGGAAAGTATTTGACAGAGGAAGTTGGTGGACGCAGGGGTGGGATACTGTTCTTATGTGGTTTTTATTTATCTTGTCTGTTATCATGCATGAAGTTTTACATGGAGTAGCTTGGTGCATAGGAGCAAAGGAAGGATGGAAGAGTATATATATAGGGATGATGTGGGAAACTCTTACTCCGTACTGCCATTGTAAAAAGCCGCTGTCGCCGGGCACATATTTATTTGGCTGTCTCTTTCCGGGAATGATTTTGGGTATAGGCATATATGTTGCCGCATTTATAACGGGAAGCGCGGTACTCTTGTGGCTGAGTATACTGAATATTTTAGGTGCAGGAGGCGACATATGGATTGCCTGGCGGGTAAGAAAGTATCATACAGGATATGTGTTGGATCATCCTATGGAATGTGGATTTTTGATATTTCAGAAGCAGGATTCGAACAATGCCTGAAAGTAAGATAAAACTAAGAAAAGGAGAGAAAAAATGGGAATTTATGAAGAATTGCAGGCGCGCGGACTGATCGCGCAGGTAACAGATGAAGAGGAGATCAGAGAACTGGTCAATCACGGAAAGGCGACTTTTTATATTGGTTTCGACCCTACTGCGGACAGCCTTCATGTAGGGCATTTTATGGCCTTATGCCTGATGAAAAGACTGCAGATGGCAGGAAATAAGCCGATCGCTTTGATCGGTGGAGGAACCGGATATATAGGGGATCCATCAGGGAGAACGGATATGCGTTCTATGATGACGCCGGAGCAGATACAGCATAACTGTGACTGTTTTAAAAAGCAGATGAGCCGTTTTATTGATTTTTCGGAAGGCAAGGCTTTGATGGTAAACAATGCGGACTGGCTTTTAGATCTGAATTACATTGAATTACTCAGAGAAGTGGGTGCGCATTTTTCAGTCAACAGGATGTTGACGGCAGAATGTTATAAACAAAGAATGGAAAAGGGATTGAGTTTCTTGGAATTCAATTACATGATTATGCAGGCATATGACTTCTATGCATTGTACCAGAAATATGGCTGTAATCTTCAGTTCGGCGGGGATGATCAGTGGAGCAATATGCTGGCAGGTACGGAATTGATCCGGCGCAAGCTGGGAAAAGATGCAAGCGCTATGACGATCACGCTGCTTTTGAATTCAGAAGGAAAGAAAATGGGGAAGACACAGTCTGGCGCAGTGTGGCTTGATCCAGAAAAAACGTCTCCGTTTGATTTTTATCAATATTGGAGAAATGTGGCAGACGCAGATGTGTTAAAATGTATCCGTATGTTAACATTCCTTCCATTGGAAGAAATCGACAAGATGGACAGCTGGGAAGGCGCACAGCTGAATACGGCGAAGGAAATTTTGGCGTATGAACTTACCAAGCTGGTGCACGGGGAAGAAGAAGCAAAGAAAGCACAGGAAAGCGCACGGGCGCTGTTCAGCCAGGGGAATGCGGCGCAGATGCCGACAACAGAATTGGAAGATGGAGATTTTACAGACGGAAGGATTGACATTCTTACCTTATTGGTAAAAAGCGGACTGGTGCCTTCTAAATCAGAGGCACGCCGTGCGGTACAGCAGGGCGGAACGTCTGTAGACGGAGAAAAAGTGACAGATATTGCGGCAGCCTACGGACAGGAAGCATTCGAAAAAGAAGGTATCGTTCTTAAAAAAGGAAAGAAAAATTTCCGGAAAATTGTGCTGAAATAGTGACTTGCATTTGCTATAGGAGAAGGAGGAAATGATATGGGTTTTAGAGAAGTAAATATTGAGACGTTGGAATTTAACCCTTTTACAAAAATTGGGGAAGAGTGGATGTTGATCACTGCCGGAGATGAAAAAAAGCATAATACGATGACTGCCAGCTGGGGCGGTGTGGGGATCATGTGGGGAAAAAGTGTAGCCACTGCTTATATCAGACCTCAGCGGTATACAAGGGAATTTGTAGAGGATCAGGAGATGTTTACGCTATCTTTTTATGATGAGACATATCGCAAAGCCTTAAATATATGTGGAAGCAGATCAGGACGGGACTGTGAGAAAGAAAAAGAGGCAGGACTGACTCCGTATTACGTGGATGGGACAACCGCTTTTGAGGAAGCAAACATGATCTTTGTTTGCCGTAAATTATACCGTCAGGAAATGGGACCACAGTGTTTTACCCAGGAAGACGGAATAGATGAAAAATGGTATCCGAAAAAAGATTATCATGTGATGTATATGGCAGAAATCCTTAAAGTACTGGTAAAAGAATGATAAATTTAACTGACGAAAGAATGGGCGCGCGCTAACTGCATATTACAACGCTCGTCAGGGCTTTGCCGAAATTTCTCGCTTTTGTAACATACAGTTATCGCGCTTACGTTCTTTTGCACTTAAGTTTATATTCAAAACGGAAAAAACTATAGAAGGTACACAAAGAAACACTGTGTCAGAACACAGGGCAGGACCCGCTTATCTGACACAGTGTTTCTTTGCTGTCTCTTCCGATCAGAAGTTTCACTCCACTATCAGAAGGAAATAAATACTTCTGTTTGGAAGTCCGCAGCAGCGTGAAGTCGATTTTTTTTAAACAGAAATGTGAACTTAAGCGTCCCCGTTGCCGTTTGACTTCCTATTTCTTTTGATTACTTCCGCAGTGTTAGCTCAATTCCGCTTACGCTTCATTTCGCTATCGGCAGTCGCCGAATGAAAAGAAACAGATCATACCCTGTTTACATGCAAGCATGACACATGGCATAATCTGTTTTTTTCGCACTGCTTGTTGCTTCGTTAAATTTCTATTCTATTTTTTTATGAACTTCTGGACGGTTTCTATATCTGTTTCCAGCATTTCCGCTATATCCTCAGCGGAATATCCCTTCCGAACTTTCTTTTCTATCTGCTCCTGCAATTTTTGCAGTCCGCCCTGTACCATCCCTTCTTTTAATCCGGAAGCACGGCCTTCGCGTATTCCTTCCTCGCGCGCTTCATTGCGTTCCATGATCTTTTCTTCCCAAGCCTGCATATACCTCACTCCGATCTTTTCACTGGATTTGATCGCCCGGATGCGCTTCTGGATGTTATGGATCCGCTCGCTGGCACAGGTCCTGCTCACTTCTTCTGTAGTGTGCTCCATATACTTGAGAAGTTCTATCAGTTCTTTTGAAACGCCCCCGGTATTCGTTCCATGGGTATTGAGGAAGATACGGACAGCGTCGTCTCCCAGAGAGAGTTCCGGTACTTCCTCACACTGCATACGGAAGGTATAGCGGTACAGTCCGTATCCGAACAGGTCAAAGGGACAGATCAGGATGATATACACGGGATTTAATTTCTGGAAGCCGACTTCTCCCGGAGCCAACAGATTAGAGTCGATCAGTGCCTGATAGAAGCGGCTCCGTTTTGGAATGTTTCCCGTGTTCTCTTTTTGGACTTCTGTATTATATACCGTGTCCTCTTCATCCATGGCCCATACATCCAGCCGTACATAGCGGTTTAAAGGATGGGAGCGCTGTTCCTTTTCCGTCTGGGGCAGCAGTTTTAATACAACCTCTTTCCCCAAGATGATCTCCAGCATATCCCGCATGGTATCCGGGTCGTCCGCCGCCTGTGCGAATAAAAACCGATCCAGCAGGTTCAAATCCTTCAATGGCTTTTGTTTTAGTTTCATCTGTACTTTTCTCCTTTCATTATAGGGAAAAGCCCGCCGGTTTACAACACTTTTCCCTAAATTGCCTGTGACGTAAAATTTCTCCGGCACAAATATGTGATTTTGTTTCTTTGGGTAAATGTTTGCGAATATCTCGGATAAAGATCCGGATATATCGACGATCCGGCAACCGGATAAAACAGAATGATCTGTACAGAGCAGATCAACAGACTGTGCTTTTGGAAAAACACAAGACTCTTTCTTATAGATGCGCATCTAAAAAGATAGTTTTACCTTAACACAACAGAAGATAAACTACAATAAAATTAAATTTAATTGACTTCATATTTCTTTGATTACTTCCGCAGTGTTAGCTCAATTCCGCTTACGCTTCGTTTCGCTATCGGCAGTCGCCGAATGAAAAGAAACAGATCACACCTTGTTTACATGCAAGCATGACACATGGCATGATCTGTTTTTTTCGCACTGCTTGTTTCTTCGTTAAATTTCTATTTCAGCCGGCATTTGATCTCATTATAGGAGGTTGTTTCTGTGTTTTCTATTTTGACTCTGCCCTCCTGTGTCAGGGGCGTAAGGAGAGGCTGTATATCAAATGTCTCCGGAACCAGGCTATATTTCCATTTTTCAATCTCTTCTGGGGTCTCATAGAAATGGTGTATGGTTCCTCCGCTGGAATCGGCAGGGACAGCATAGGAAGAGTGTATCTCAATGGAAGCGATCGGATAATCGGCAATCGTCTTGTCTGTATCCGTTCCAAAATCGGTCAGTAAGGAGCAGGTCTGTGTAAAAAACGGATATATGGGAAGTTCCTGTACATATCCCGTCTGCTGGGAGGTGATGCTTAATATCCCGGCAGGTACGGTCTGCGTAAGAGACTGCATTTTTAGCTGCTGTATATCAGCGGCGTAAGCGCGCAGTAAGTTTTGTTTATCTTCGGCAGACAGTTTAAGAGGCAGCTTGCTTACGCCGTCAGACCAAGTGAACAGATCTTTGCCGGTATCTGCCAGATAAGTCGGTGAGGAGGCGGGGTAGGCAGCCTTTTTATATTCGTCTGATTCATAGACAGAGGCAAAAGCAGCAAACATTTCTTTACTTAGAGGATAGACACGGTAATACTTTTGTCCATGCTCCATATGGTAGCATATGGTGACAGTGGTATAGGCAGAATCCTTTGAAAGGAATTGCCCGTCGATAGAGACTTGCCTGTTTGATTCTATAACAGAAGAAATCCAGGACATGCCAAGGGCTTTAGCATCTTCTGTAAAACAATACTGTTTCAATTGCTGCTCTGTAGGATAAGAATCCCCATACAGGATCTGGGAGTAGGTATCGCCATCCATATCCAGTCCTGCGACACTGATACTTAAAGCGGATACCTTTTGGCTCTCAGGGAAATAGGTATCATATACAGGAGCGCACGCAAGAAACAAAAATCCCGTTATAAGAACAGCAAAAGCAGTAAGAAAAGGCTGCGCTTTGCGGCGCAGAAGGACTCGGTGAGACTCCTGTACAAGCCATTCCAAAAGGAAATGGATAAGAGCGCAGGCGATAATGGAGCTGCTGAAAAAAACAATTCCCCAAAGAAGAAAGTTCGCCGGTGTCAGATGCATTATATCCAACAGAAATGCACCGCATAGAAGTCCGCCGAGGAAAGTCAGCAGAATCTGCACGATTCGTTCAGCTATGCCAAAAGTAAAAATCCTGCCGATCATTTCAGGCTTTCGTCTTTTTTGTCCCATAGTCATGATGAGAAATAAAACCGTGTTCCATACAAGTATTCCAAGGATGATGTCTGCCTTGGGCGTGTAGGAAAGGATCTGCTCTTTGTCAAATAATTGTGTGCCGCAGAGTATCTGGCAGAGTTGGATGGGAACTAGATGTGCAAGGAGCGATTCCAGAAGAGGCGATCTATAATACGTTTGGAAACAATTCGTGATCAAAGGCAGAAATACATAGTTAAGCAGCAATTGGAAATAAGATAAGAATCCTACGGACAAAAGCAGGGATGCGACCATATTTCCGCACAGGATGACGGAGCAAATAACGATATGGTAGAAAAGCAGGAAGATCATCAGGCAGACAAACATACTTTTTGCGGGGTAGGATAGAATATAAAAAGAAAATGCACTGTCCATGCTGCTTTGATAAATACTTAAAATAGAAAGGACAAGTGAAAGGGGCAATAGGAAGTGAAAAAGACCGTGTAAATAGCGGCTCCAGAAAATGTAACCTTTCCTGACAGGGAGGCTATAGTAGAAATCCAGTTTCTTAGGCTGCAGCAGATAGAAAAATTCGAGAAAACCTATGGCTGCGCCAAGACCTGCGCATATGTACAAAAGTTCCGTGCTTCCTATGCCGGTATACGTATAGACATTAAAATTCAAGCCGGCTGCTTTTATCATGCCGTAAATGCAGAATGCTCCCCAGGCAAGAAATGTCGTGAGATGCCCTCGTCCAGCCTCTTTGAACCAGTTAAAGAAGTGTTTTGCGGATGTCATAACCATTTTCCTCCATTTGGATCATAAAAAGTTCTTCTAATGTCAAGGCAACGTTTGCGGAAAAGACGGGATCTTTTTCCCGGATGAGGCGGTGTATCGCGGATGATTCACCTCGTACGAGTAAGGTCGTGAAATAGCCGTCTGTCTGACAGCGTATCACAGGAGGTTCTTTTTGCAGTTCCTCGACTGCCGACGCATCAGAAAAAACGCATTGTATTTTATGTATATCTGTCAGATTCTGCGTGAGATCGGCAGATGTGACGAGCCCTCCTTTGTGGAGTATGCTGATATTTTGACAAATATCCTGCAGATCATCCAGTTTATGAGAAGCGACGATCACCGTAAAATCCCGGCATTTCATTTCTTGCAGAAATAAGTTCTTCATCAGTTCTGTGACAAGCGGATCCAGACCATCGAACACCTCGTCGCAGAACAGATATTTTGTGCCGGCGTTAAGAGCGAGTAGGAGAAATGCCTGCCTTTTCATACCTTTAGAAAAGGTGCGTAAAGGAAGCTGTATATCCAGGTTCAGGGAGCCTGCCATATAAGAGACGGCGTCGGTATCCAGGCTGGGATACTGTTGTTTATAAAACTGTATCATCGTTTCCAGAGATGCATTTGGAAAGTAATAGGGATCGTCCGGAAGATAGAAAAAATTTTGTTTAAAGGCAGGGGAAGAACAGGACTGTTTTGCGTCTATTTTGACGGTTCCTTCATCCGCAGTCAGGATACCGGACAGAATTTTCAGAAGCGTACTCTTCCCGGCTCCGTTTGTGCCGAGAAGACCAAAGAAGCTTCCGTTTGGTATGGTAAAAGAAATGTGATTGACGGCGCAAAGAGCACCGAAATATTTTGTCAGATTTTCTATCTCGATCATCTTATACCTCCTGCATATTGCAGTGTAGTCAAAGAAGTGTACTTCCTACAGGTAAGGGATGGAAGGTGTCTTAGGGTAACTTCCTAAAGATACAAGCAGTCTAAGACCAATCTCACGGGCGGTAAGCACGGCGTTTTTGACGGCGCTCGCCTCTCCGGTGACGGCTGCGATCACTTCGTTGGAATGGCTCGTTCCTACATCCGGCGTCATATAGCGGATGATCTGGACCGGAGAAGATTTGACGGCGAGATCAGCCATGACAAGTCCGATAGCGGCAGGGGAACCACAGAAGAAACCAAAGGGTTTTCCAACAGGTGCGTCAAAGGCAAAAGAAAGCGCTTGATCTGCACTGGAGGAATAGGTAAATTCCAGATGTCCCGCCTCACTGATATATAGCTCCCCTGCATATTTTTCCGTAAATTTCAGCGCGATCTCTATCGCGCGTCGTACATCGGAAACATTTTCTCCACCGAGAATGATGAAGTTTCCATGACCGCCCCAGCCTTTGGTATCTCTTGGAAGCTGGATAGAGAGGACTTCCGTATTTGTTGATTTTACTGCCTCGTCTACTGCGTTGATCTGCCCTGCGGCGCCGGTGCGGGAACTTAAGATACCTAGACTTTTATAGGGCTTCTTAAGCTGCATCTGTGATAAGAGAGAAGCTTCCGCGCCTGGTATGACAAGTCCAATCGTATCAAGAACCGTAGTTCCTACAAATTCAGGAAGTGTACATTCCATAGGGATTTTTGTGAGTTCATTTACATTTATCATATCAAAAGTACTCCTTATATAGCTGATATAGGCTGCTTGTCTGCAAGTTTTGACAGAGAATATAGATAGTTTTCTGTATGTGGAATATCCTGCTGTATCACAGAAAACCACCGTCCAGTCCGATGATCTGTCCGGTCAGATAAGGGTGTCCGCTGCACACAGAGAAGGCAAGTGACGCGACCTCCTCAGGAGTGCCAAATCTGCCGGCGGGAATTTCCTCCTTGAGCGCAAGGCGTTCCTCTGTTGAAAATTGGGCATTCATGTGTGTGTCGATGACACCGCAGGAAATAGCGTTTACCTGGATATTTGAAGGCGCCAGTTCTTTGGCCAGTGCTTTTGTCAGGCCGTCCATCCCCGCTTTTGTCGCAGAATAGGCAGCCTCACAGGAAGCGCCGGACGTACCCCACATAGAAGAAATGTTTAAGATTTTTCCCTGCTTTTGTCTGATCATATAGGGAATAGCAGCACGGCAGCAGTAAAATACAGAAGATAAATTGGTGTGAAGTATTTCTTCCCACTGTGTATCCGACATATCTTGCAGCAATCCTATATGGGAAATGCCGGCGTTATTGATAAGAACATCCAGCCCAGGACAAAGTTTGAAAATTTTGTCAAAAATCTGCGACACATCATGAGGATTTCCCACATCTCCTGGGACAACTGTACAGGAGGAACCGATCGCTTCCAATTCCTGACGTACTGTCTCTAATTCATCCAGAGATTTTTTGCAGTTTAAAAATACGTGGTATCCTGCTTGGGAAAAGACAAAAGCGCAGGCTCGTCCAATCCCACGGGAAGCGCCTGTTATCAATATATTTTTGCGGTTCATACGTCACCTCAGCTTTTCTGTCTATAAGTTATATCGTATCACCAGTATAACGTATCGGATAAAATTTGTATACTGTTTTCGTTGTGATTCTAAAGGGCATATGGTATGATTTTATTAGATAGGAAGTGATTCTCAGGTGAGGAGGCGGCACTAAGAATGATTGATGAAGCCATAGAGTTTGCAACGCAGGCGCACGCAGGTCAGTTCAGAAAAGGAACAAAAAGACCGTATATCGTCCATCCGATAGAGGTGGCGGATATTGTTGCTACAATGACACAGGATGAGGAGATCATCTGTGCGGCAGTGCTGCATGATACGATTGAGGACTGCGAAGGGGTCACAGAAGAACTGCTAAAAGAGAAATTTGGAGAACGGGTGGCGTCTATGGTGGCTTCCGAGAGCGAAGATAAGACAAAGTCCTGGGAAGAAAGAAAGGGAGCGACGATCGTACGTCTGAAAAGCGCGTGCAGACCGGTGCAGATGATCGGTCTGGCGGACAAGCTGTCCAATATGAGAGATATAGACAGAGATTATCCGACAGAAGGAGAAAATCTTTGGAAACGATTCCGTATGCAGAGTAAATCTGCGATCGCTTGGTATTATCGGGGGGTTCAGGAAGCCTTAAGGCAGGACTTTACGGGAACAGAAGCCTACGAGGAATACTGCAGGCTGGTGGAGAAGAATTTTGGATCGGATGTAGAGCCGTTCCTCATTTGTCATCCATAGAAAACATCCATAAATGACAGCTAGGGAAAAAGTACAGACAGCAGAAAGGAGCGGCGCAGAATGGGAAAAACAAAGGTGATCTGTTTTGCAAATAATAAAGGCGGAAGCGGAAAATCGACAACGTGTTCCAACGTAGGGTACGGGATGACAGAACTGGGGAAAAAGGTGCTGTTGGTAGATGGAGATATGCAGATGAATTTGTCCTTGTCTCTTTTTGATGAAGAAAAGGTATTGGCATTTGCGCAGAGCAGCCGTAATCTCTACGAAGGAATCAAAAAGCAGGATGATCTGACAGAGTATATCGTGCAGTCTCCTTATAAAAATCTGGATCTGATCCCGTCTTCTACATTGATGAGTTCTATAGAATATGAATTGTTTACAAAATGGCAGAGAGAATATATATTAAAAAAAAGCATGAAAAACATTGTGGGATCCGGCGTATATGACTATATCTTGATCGACGCGCCGCCTACGCTTGGCGGCTGGGTGATGAATATACTTTGTGCGTCAGATGAAGTGATCCTTCCGGTAGAATCGACGCCGTGGGGGTTGTTCGGACTGGGAAATATGTTTGAATTCCTGGAAGAAGTACGTCAGATCGCTCCGGAACTAAAATTAGGTGGAATCGTGATCACAAAAGTGGATACGAGAAAAAATTATTTTAAACAGACTTTAGAGACATTAAAAGAATTGGATAAAGTAAGAGTGTTTGATACATATATACGAGTGGACAGTGCTGTCGAATGGTCACAGGATAATAATACGCCGGTCATTGCATACAGAAAGAGCAGCCGCAGTGCCGGAGAATATATGGAACTTGCCAAAGAGATCATAAGGCAGGTTTAGGAGATACGATGGATGCTGAATTGCTGAGAGAATTGTCGGTTATCACAGAAGAAGAAAAGAAGATCCTGGCTGGAAGAAAGGGGATCGACCCCGGTATTTATATGGAAAAAAATGATATGGTGATAGACTGTGAGAAGCTTCTGCAGAAAGGGAAGTTGATTTCGGTGCGTCCCCATACAAGATTTGTGCATTTTCCGAAACATAGACATAATTATATAGAAGTGATCTATATGTGCCAGGGAACGACGACACACATTCTGAATGGCAATCAGGTTGTACTGGAAGAGGGAGATCTGCTTTTTTTAAATCCTAATGCAGTGCAGGAGATCCTGCCTGCGGGGGAAGCAGATATAGCTGTGAATTTTATCATCCTGCCAGAATTTTTTGACACAGCCTTTTCCATGATGGACGGAGAAGAAAACTTGCTGAAAGACTTTCTGATCGGAGCTTTGTGCGGAAGGGATGAAGATACGGCATATTTGTATTTTCATGTGGCGGGTATCCTGCCGGTACAGAATCTGATCGAAAATATGGTCTGGACTTTTTTTTATGATTCATCCAATAAAAGAAGTTGTAATCAGATTACGATGGGTCTTCTTTTACTGCAGCTTTTAAACTATATGGATAAGATGGAGTTGGGAAACCGGCAGTTCGATACAGAACTGACAGGTAATGTGCTGAGTTATGTAGACGAGCATTATAAGAACGGCACCTTATCGGAACTGGCAGAAATGATGGGGTACGATGTATATTGGCTGAGCAGAGAGATCAAAAAACGGATGGGAAGAACTTATAAAGAACTTCTGCTTTCGAAGCGGCTGCAGCAGGCGGCATATCTTTTGTCAAAGAGCAGCCTGCCGGTAACAGATATCATTGAATTGGTAGGATATGATAACAGCAGCTATTTTTATCGGAAGTTTAAAGAGAGATATGGAGTAAGTCCGAAGGAATATCGAAAGGGACAATCACAAGTGTACAGTCAGATATAATAGATCATACTGCAAATGAGGACGGTGTTTTTCATAAATAGCGTCCTTTTTTTGTCCTTGTTTTTCTTTTATAATATGAGTAGAGTGAAAAATTGCAAAGGAGGCACAAAAATGGATACATACTATTTAGCCATTGATATTGGGGCATCCAGTGGACGGCACATGCTGGCGTCCGTTCAAGAGGGAAAGATGCGGCTCGAAGAGGTATACCGCTTCCCGAATGGAATGGATAATAAGGACGGTATGCTGTGCTGGGATGTAAACCGCCTGTTTACAGAGATCAAAAACGGTCTGAAGAAATGTAAAGAAGTTGGCAAGATTCCTGTGTCTATGTCCATCGATACATGGGGGGTGGATTATGTTTTGCTGGACAAGGATGACAACATTTTAGGAGATACAGTCGGATATCGTGACAGCCGCACAAATGGTATGGATGAAAAAGTGTACGAAAAGATTTCTTTGGAAGACCTGTATAAGAGAACCGGTATTCAGAAGCAGATGTTTAATACTGTTTATCAGCTGATGGCAGTGAAAGAGACGCATCCGGAATATATGGAGAATGCAGAAGCGCTGCTTATGATTCCAGATTACTTTCATTTCCTGCTGACAGGGGTGAAGAAAAATGAATATACGAATGCTACAACAGGACAGTTGATCGATCCTAAGACAAATGACTGGGATTATGAACTGATGGAGTTGCTGGGCTTTAATACAAAGATGTTCCAGCCGGTATCTATGCCGGGTACTGTCGTTGGGAATTTTACAGAAGAGATCCAAAAAGAGGTCGGGTTTGATTGTACAGTCGTGCTTCCGGCTACACACGATACAGGTTCGGCAGTGCTTGCGGTGCCGACAAATGATGACAACGCGATCTATATCAGTTCCGGGACATGGTCATTGATGGGAATTGAACGGAAAGAAGCAGATTGCTCTTTGGAGAGCATGAAGGCGAACTTCACAAACGAAGGTGGTTATGACCACCGTTTCCGCTTTCTGAAGAACATTATGGGTCTGTGGATGATCCAGTCTGTAAAAAAAGAATTTACGGAAAATCTATCCTTTGCAGAAATTTGCGCGAAAGCTTCAAAAGAAACAATCCCGTCTATCGTAGACTGTAACGATGATTGTTTCCTGGCACCGAAGAGTATGATCGAGGCTGTGCAGAAGTTCTGTAGGGATACAGAACAGCAGGTACCAGAGAGTGTGGCGGAGATTTCTGCGGTCATCTACAACAGTCTGGCAAAATGTTATGGCGATACAGTAAAAGAGATCGAAGCGATCACCGGGCATACATATGACACGATCTATGTAGTAGGGGGAGGCTCTAACGCAGGGTACTTAAACGAGTTGACAGCGAAGTATACGGGCAAGAAAGTATCCGCGGGTCCGGGAGAAGCGACTGCTATCGGCAATGTGATCGTACAGCTTCTGCATGACGGCGTATTTCAGACTCTTGCAGAGGCAAGAGCATGTGTAAGGGATTCATTTGACATAAAAGAGTATGCATTTTAAAAGAGTTAGGAGGAGAAAAAATGTTAGTTGAGACAAAAGCAAAAGTAGGTGTATTTTCCATTGCGTTAGGAGCATATTTGCCGCAGTTCCCGTCATTGGTGCCGGAATTTGAGGCGCAGTATGACGCGTTTAAAAAAACACTGCCGGATACAGTAGAGATCATCGACGGCGGGATGGTGACGACAAAAGAGCAGTCCCAGGAAGCAGGAAATTTATTCCGCGCAGCGGATGTAGATCTTGTATTTATGCAGCTTCTTACATATGCTACATCCTACAATATGCTTCCGGCAGTCAAAGATCTGGATGTTCCGGTGGTACTTGTAAATGTGCAGAAATTAAAAGCATTGGATTATGATCATACAGATATCGCGTCCTGGCTGGGAGAAGGCTATGCATGCGGTGCCGTCGGCGAGATGGTGGCTGACCTGGAGAGATATGGCAAGAGACATGCCGTGATCACGGGTGTGGTAGAAGGCGGAGACCCGGCAGTACAGACAGAAATTGAGAGCTGGTGTCGTGCCGCGCAGGTAAGAAGAAGATTCCGCGATACGAATATCGCGCAGATCGGAAGACCATATCCGGGTATGATGGATCTGTATATTGATGAATCCAACTTGTACAGACGTATGGATCTATATACAAAACAGTTTGACTGGGAGAAGATGTGGGCCATTGCGGATGATATTACAGACGAAGACGCAATCCGCGCAAAGGCTCAGGACATCTTGGATACTTTCGATATCGAAGGCGGCGGAAGTATTGAAGAAGTATGGGAGATGGCAAAGTATGTCGTAGCATTTGAAAAATGGGTAAAAGAAGAAAAAATTGGTCTGATCGCTTCCCATTATGATGGTTTTGCACAGGGAAAAGCAGGTGTTCTTGACAGTATGCTGATCCCGGCCTTTTCTATGCTGATCAAACAGGGAACGGCATGTGCGGTTGAAGGAGATATGAAAGTCGCAATGGCGATGAGCATTTTAAAGACGATCTCCGGGACAGGTCAGCTGGCAGAGATGTACTCCATTGATTTTAACGACGATATTGCCATCATCGGACACAGTGGATCCGGAGATGCGGATATTTCCGATAAAAAACCTACTATGAAGATTGTAAAGGTATTCCATGGAAAGACAGGTGGCGGTTATCTGACACAGTTCTATCCATATACAGGACCGGTTACTTATCTTGCGATCACCCAAGATGGAGACGGACACTTTAAGTTTATTGTGGCGGAAGGTATCAATGAAGAAGGAAAGATCTTGTCCTTTGGAGATACAAATATGCGGACACGCTTTACCTGCGGAGCGAGAGAGTTTGTAAATCGTTGGAGTGAATGTGGACCAACACATCATTTCGCGGCGGCTACAGGCAGACATATCGATACAATACTGAAGGTAGCAAAGATTTTCAATGTTCCGGTTGATATTGTGACAAGATAAAACAGCCAATAAGGCGAAAGCCTTTTGGAATATAAAAATTATTTTTCAATTTTTCCTCCAAAAAAGTTAGAAAAATAAGAACCTAACCCAAAGAATAAGGATCCGGAGAAGTTATAGGCTGATTTCTCCGGATCCTTGTTCCTTTTTATGCAGAGAAGATCCCTAGTTTCGGCGGATGAAAGGTAAACAAGAAAAAAGCGGAGAAGAAAAGAAGCGTTAAAAATAAGAGAATCGGCAACAGACGCTGCATTTTTAAACATGCTGCCAGGTGATATGTGAGGAAAAAGGAAAGCAAAACTGCCAGCACAAAGGTAAGAATATCCAGCCCTAAAAGATGATAGCCTAGAATGCCTGTATACGTATAAAAAAATACAGGGATAAAAAGCGTTCCGGCCAATACGCCTGCCAGACAGGAAGAAAAAAGCGCCGGGATTTCTTTTTGGCAGAGCAGACAAAGAATGCCGGAATAGAAAAGTACAGGGAAGAATACGAGTTTCATGTGCTCCCAGGCAGACTCGCTGACAGGGCAGAAGATTCCCACGATGGGATTAGAAAGGGTCCACGAATAGAAAAAATGACTAAGAGAACCCAGGATAAGACAAAATAAAATGCCGATCCACACATATTTTTTCAGTTTTTTCATAGAATCACCTCGCAGTTAGACTGTCCGGGATTCTATGAAAATATGTAGGATCAGCTTTTTTTGTGTAAAAAATCAAAGAAATTTTTTACAGAGCGATTTAAGATCAGCTCTTCTGGCAGCTTTGCCTGTGCCGCGAGTTCAGCGGCATAGGTAAAATCACCGACATGCGTTGTGCCATGGCTGTCGCTGGAGAAAATGACAGGATAGTGAAAATGTCTGCACAGATTCAACAGCATGAGATCGTTAAAACGGGTATCTCCCCGGTATCCTTCCGGAGATAGAGAATTATTGTTGATCTCCAGAAGGACATGATGTTCCATGGCGGCTTTTACAAGAGCCAGATAATCTACGGGATATTTCGTGTCATCACAGTGTCCGATGACTGTGACAAAAGGGTGTTCCATAGCAGCGATATAGGCTCTGGTATTCTCCTCTGCAGTACCCGGTTTTTTGGGCGGATGGATACTGGCGATCACGTAGTCGAGACTGGAGAGCAGTCCGCTGTCCAGATCTAGCGTGCCTTTGTTGTCCAGGATACTGACTTCCGCGCCGTAAAGCATACGTATGCCCAGGCGTTCTCTGGGGGCGTTCGCCAGGCTGCGGAAATAAGAAGGCTTTCCCCCGCCCAGCGTAGAGGGACCGTGGTCGGAAATTCCAAGCATTTCCAATCCATTTGCACGGGCAGCTTTTGCCATGTCTGTGATGGTAGCGTGGGAGCCGTGTCCGCTTGCGATCGTATGTGTATGTATATCAAATACGTAAGAAACCATAAATATCAGCCTTTCCATAAAGAATCGGAATAAGATAAAAATCCTTTCTTACTAGTATGCGCAGTTTTGGAACATTTGTCAATGCTAATCCACTTATGCAAACTGACTTTTATAGAGCATGGCGTATTTGCCGTTTTTCTCCATGAGTTCTTCATGGCTGCCGATTTCTTTTATATCTCCCTCTTCCATATAGAGGATCATGTCCGCATCTTTGATCGTAGAAAGTCTGTGTGCGATCACAAAACTGGTGCGGCCTTTCATAAGTTCTGCCATAGCTTTCTGGATCTGTACTTCCGTATGAGTGTCTACGTTGCTGGTGGCCTCGTCCAGGATCATGATCTCCGGATCCGAGGCGATCGCCCGCGCGATCGTCAGAAGCTGCCGTTCGCCTTGAGAAATATTTTCTGCGCCTTTGCTAAGGAGCATGTCGTAACTGCCGGGCAGTGTCTTGATAAAATTGTGGGCGCAGGCGGATTTGGCAGAAGCAATGATCTTTTCTTTTTCCATTCCCTCTTCTGCGTATCCGATATTTTCTGCAATGGTCCCTTCAAACAGCCATGTGTCCTGTAAGACAATACCGAATCGATTCCTAAGTTCTGCCCGGGACATCTCCCTGCTGTCTACGCCGTCTATGGAAATGGAACCACTATTGAGCTCATAGAAGCGCAGAAGCAGATTGATCAGTGTGGTTTTGCCTGCTCCGGTAGGCCCTACGATCGCGACTTTCTGTCCAGGTTTTACTGTCAGATCGACTCCTTTCATCAGGAGATGCTCCTTTGTATAGCCAAATGTTACGTGTTTAAATTCTACACGGCCGCTGCGTTCTTCTGGTATACTGCACGGCTGTGCGTCGGAGCATTCTTCCTCTGCGTCCAACAGGCCGAAGATACGGCTGCCTGCGGCTGCGGCTGCGCCAAAACTGCCCATCATGCCGGCAAGAGTAGAAAAAGGTTCTGCGAAACGCCAGGTATATTCCAACATGGCCTGTACATTTCCTACGGCAATCTTTCCGGCGATAGCCCAAAGACAGCCGATGGCGGCACACAGCACATAGCCCAGGTCATTGACCAGTGTAGTGATCGGGCTTATAGCGCCGGCAGTCGTCTCTGCCTTGCGGGAGGTTTGTTTCAATTCTTCATTCAGGGACAGGAAGTTTTTTCTTGCGCGGTTTTGATAATTGCATGTCTGTACGATAGACTGACCATTATACATTTCTTCCACATATCCATTGAGCCTGCCGATCAGTTCCTGCTGCTGTCCGTAATATTTCTCGCTGGCTTTCATGACCCCTGCGGCGCTGCACAAAGAGAGCGGCACCATAACGATAGGAATGAGAGAAAGGGCAGGACTGATCGTCAGCATCATCACGAGTACGCCGACGGCGGTGGTGATCTGTGCCACAGCGGAAGTCAGATTCTGGCTGATGGCATTGTTCAGCGTATCCACGTCATTGGTGATCACACTGAGAATATCCCCATGGGTATGGGTATCATAGTAATCGAGTTTTAGGCGGTGCATTTTTTCGTTGATCTCCCGCCGAAGTGTCTGCATGACCGCAGATGTGATCTTTGCCATGCCAAATCCTTGCAGAAAAGCGAACAATTGTGAGACAAAATATAAAACGACCAGAGCTGTCAGCAGCCAGAGGATCGTATCCCAGTAAAAGACACCGTCCGCAATGCTGGCGAATAAGGTGGTGGTCACTTTGCCGATCAGAAAAGGCGCCAGCACCATGAAAGCTGTGCTGATCACGGATGCCAGCAGCACAAAAAGAATCTGCAGGCGAAAAGGTTTTAAATAACCGGATAACCTCTTAAATACAGTTATGTTCTTCATATTACAGCGCCTCCTTTCCCAGCTGGATCTCTGCGATCTCCCGATATAAAGGACAAGTCTCCAAAAGTGTGCTGTGTGTTCCGCTCCCTACGATCTGACCGTCATCTACGACAAGGATCCGATCTGCGTCCAGGATTGTGCTGATTCTTTGGGCTACGAGAATAACGGTAGCATCCCCGATGGCTTCTTTTAGATTTTGGCGCAGTTTCCGGTCTGTCTTCATATCCAGGGCAGAAAAGCTGTCGTCGAATACATAAATTTCCGGTTCCTTCATCAAAGCTCTGGCGATCGCCATTCGCTGTCTCTGACCTCCGGAAAGATTGGTTCCGCCTTGGGAGACCGGACTGTGATAGCCATCCTGCTTTTTGGCAATAAATTCTTCAGCGCAGGCAATTCGCGCGGCACGTGTCCACTCGGCCTCTGTCCCTGCTTCTTTGCCAAAATTGAGATTCTCTGCAATGTCTCCGGAGAAAAGGATATTTTTCTGGGGTACATAGCCGATTAAAGAACGCAGATCGTCGACTTTATACTCTTTTGCATTGATGCCGTCGATCAGCACTTCGCCGAACATAGGGTCATACAGGCGTGGGATAAGTTTCAGGATACTGGATTTTCCGCGTCCGGTACCGCCAATGATCGCTGTGATCTCTCCGGGACGGGACACAAAGCTTATATCCTTTAAAACAGGTTCATCTGCATGCGGATAGGCAAAGGTGACATGGCGAAATTCTACGGTAGAGCGCAAGGGGCGCTTGGAAAGCGGGAAGGATCCATCCTCAATACTGCCGGGTGTTTCTAATACTTCCGCGATCCGCTTGGCACATGCATAACTGGTAGGAAACATCATGATCACCAGGGAGAGCATCATCACAGAGGTAAGGACCATGCTGATATACTGGCTGTTCGCTACCAGAGAACCAACTTCCATGGCATTGGTATCTACATAGTAAGCCCCCATACCCAGGACAGCTGCGGTAGTTACGCCGAAGATCACGCTGATCGCAGGCATCAGAAGGCTGGTGATGCGTCCGGCAGTCATAGCGGTCATGGCATGATCTGCATTAGCAGTCTCGAATCGTGCACTTTCTGTTTTCTGCTTGTTAAAAGCGCGGATCACTCGCACACCTTCCAAGGATTCCAGAAACAGACGGTTGATCTGATCCAGTTTTTTGCGCAGCCGGATAGAATACCGGGATGCCAGTACCATGATGACAGACAGGACGATCAGCAAAACGGGGATAGCGACCAACAGGACGGAACTGACTTTTCCGCCGGTAGCAGCGGAAAAGATCAGACCTGCAACTGCCATCATAGGGGCCAACAGTCCGATGCGAAGCAAAAGAGTCAGAAAGTTTTGTACGTTTGTAATATCAGAAGTACTCCGCGTGACCAGACTGGCCGTACCAAATGTATCCATTTCTGCGGCGGAAAAGTTTTGTACTGTGGAAAATACCAAGTTTCTTAATTTTGCCGCAAAATCTGTCGAAATATAAGACGCGATCTTGACAGAGAAAAAACTGACGATGCAGGAAAATACAGTGACTGCTGCCATGATAGCGGCAAAGATCCAGATCATCTGTTTAGAATTTGCCGCTACGCCGTTGTTGATCATCTGTGCCAAAAAGGAGGGCAGAAGCATTTGCCCAACGGCAGATAATAAAACGAATAACAGCAGTCCCAGTATTTGACGGGGATGAAGCTTGATTTTCGAAAAGATTGTTTTCATGATTTTTTCTGTACCTCCTTACTATACAAGTTTGATTTTTGATAATCGAAAAAAGAGATTTCCCAGGGCGTATTTTTGTAAACGCAGATAGTCTTCCCCGGAGACAGTCTCTCCATAGCACAGGATCTCCATATCGCCGCCTGCCCCGGTTGTGAAAAGCTGGGAAGAAATAAAACCATTTTTTAAGTAAAATCTGCGTCGGGCGATCCTTTGCTGTGCATTTGCGGCAGTCTCATCCAACCGTTCGATCAGAAGCAGGATTTTTTTATCCGGAAACTGCCGGCACAGCTGGTTTAACAAAAAACTGCCGGTTCCCTTATTTCTGCTATTTGCAGAGACTGCCAGGTAATCTACCATGACCATATTTTCATAAGGAATGGCAAGGATAAAGCCGAGGAGCAGCTCTTTTTCTAAGGCGATGAACAGCTGCCCTTTTCCACTTTTAATGCAGTGCCGCAGAACAAAGAAGGGTTTCCGTTCTTGCTTGGGAAAGGCTTCCAGATATAGTGTTTTAATGGTTTTCCAATGCTGTTTTTCTACTGTAGTAAATTTCATATAAATACCTCACGATCCTTGTTTTTTTCTTTTACATGACATATCATATAATGTACAGTAACTGTACAGTCAAGGAGGTTTTTATGAAACATAAAAAATATCTATATTCATCGGGAGAGTTTGCCAGGATAAATGGCATCAATAAGCGGACTTTGCACTATTATCATGATATCGGATTGTTTTCGCCGGCAGTGATAGGAGAAAATGGGTATCACTATTACACCAGTTTTCAGATCGTCCAGTTGGAACTGATCTTGATCCTGCGCAGGATCGGACTGTCGATCGAAGATATCAAAGCCTATACACAAAGTCCGTCGGATGCCTCTTTTGCACAGATTGTTTCTGAAAAGAAACGGATGATCGATGCTTCTATCCGCCAGCTGCTGGCGGCAAAAGATTTTTTGCAGAAAAAAGCGGATAAATTAGAACTGGGACTGCTCGCGGAACATGGAAAAATAGAACAGATTGTATTGCCTGCAAGGCGGATTTTTGTCTCAACCCCGATCACAGGAAACTACGACGATCAGGATTTTGCGGTTGCAGCAGAGTTTTCCACGCGTCTTAAGAAAGTATTTGGGCTGTATGATAATTTTGGCAGCAGGATCGCTGTGTCAGAACTCAGGCAGAAAAATTTTACCCAGTATGACCGTTTTTACGCTTATGGACAAGAGGATATTTTGGAATTTGACGAATGTCTGCCTGCCGGAACGTATATCCGGGCGTTTTGTATCGGCGGCTGGGATAAACTGCGGGGAGTGTACGAAGATATCCTTACTTATGCGGAAAAACAGAACTTAGAACTGAATGGATATGCCTACGAAGAGGGCTTGAATGAACTGTCTCTTCAAAAGAGCGAGGAGTATATTACGATGATCACGATACATTGCAGGGAAGGAAAAACAAGAAGAAATTTGGAAAACCAATAAAAACAACGCATTTGCCAGGGTTAATAACAATAAAAACAACAATAAAAATGAATAACCCTGTTGATTTTATTGACTTTGCTGTCTGCTTTTTATATAATAAGAGCAAACTAGGCGGAGACTATTGCGTTTCCGATTCCGAGAAACAAACAGAAAGGAGCAACAGACGGAGATGGGATTATATACATATGACAGTACACCGCTTCCTAAGTCGGACAGAATTGCGAAACTGGTGGAAGATCTGTATGCGAAAATGCCGGAGATCGAAGCGGCGCGGGCGGTCCTCCTTACACAGTCTTATAAGGAAACAGAGAATGAACCGGTGATCATTCGCAGAGCAAAGGCATTCGCGCATATCTTGGAGCATATTCCGATCGTGATCCGTGACCGGGAACTGATCGTGGGAAGTACAACGATCGCTCCCCGCGGATGTCAGACGTATCCGGAATTTTCCTATGAGTGGCTGGAAGCAGAATTTGATACGGTGGAGACAAGAAGTGCAGATCCTTTTTATATAGCGGAAGAGACAAAGCAGAAGTTAAGAGAAGCAGACGCTTACTGGAAAGGACGTACCACCAGTGAACTGGCAACGGCTTATATGGAACCGGAGACATTGCTTGCCATGGAGCATAATATATTTACGCCGGGCAATTATTTTTATAATGGCGTGGGACATGTCACTGTCAAATACCAGGAGGTATTGGAAATTGGCTTTACAGGGATCAAAGAGAAGGCGGAGGCACAACTGGCCTCTATAAGTCTCTCTGATGGAGACTACCAGAGAAAATCACGGTTCTTAGAGGCGGTCATGATCAGCTGTGACGCCGCGATCACATATGCCAGACGGTATGCCCGTCTTGCGCTTGAGGAAGCACAAAACTGCAAAGATCCTGTACGTCAAAAAGAACTGCTTCAGATCGCGCAGAACTGTGCGAACGTACCAGAGAGAGGTGCCGACGGCTTCTATGAGGCATGTCAGTCGTTCTGGTTTGTACAGCAGCTCTTGCAGATCGAATCCAGCGGACATTCAATCTCGCCGGGACGGTTTGACCAGTATATGTATCCTTATTATAAGAAAGATATAGAGAGAGGCAAGATCACGAAAGAATTCGCCCAGGAACTGATGGACTGTGTATGGGTTAAATTAAATGATTTGAATAAATGTCGTGATGCCGTGTCTGCGGAAGGATTTGCCGGATACAGCCTGTTTCAGAACCTGATAGCCGGGGGAGTAAACGAAGACGGCGTGGATGTGACGAATGATCTGTCTTTTATGTGCATCACGGCATCTATGCATGTGGCGCTTCCGCAGCCATCCCTGTCTGTGCGGGTATGGAACGGCTCTCCGCACGAATTTCTGATCAGAGCGGCGGAATTGACAAGGACTGGGATCGGACTGCCGGCTTACTACAATGATGAAGTGATCATTCCGGCGCTTATAAGCCGGGGACTGACGCTGGCGGATGCGAGGGACTACAATATCATCGGCTGCGTGGAACCACAGAAAGCGGGAAAGACAGAAGGCTGGCATGATGCAGCATTTTTCAATATGTGCCGCCCGCTGGAGTTGGTATTCCATAACGGAAAGGATAAAGGCGTACAGATCGGGCCAAAGACCGGCGAGGTAGAGGACATGAAAACCTTTGAAGAATTTTACCATGCCTACAAGGTTCAGATGGACTATGCGATCAAACTGCTTGTCAATGCCGACAATGCCATCGACGTAGCTCATGCACAGCGCTGCCCGCTTCCGTTTTTGTCTTCTATGGTAGACGATTGTATGAAGCGCGGAAAATCTGTACAGGAAGGTGGCGCTGTATACAATTTCACAGGTCCTCAGGGTTTTGGAGTGGCAAATATGGCAGACGCATTGTATGCGGTGAAGACATTGGTGTATGATGAAAAGAAGATCACTATGAAGGAATTAAAAGAAGCTCTGCTTACGAACTACGGAAAAGGCTTAAACGAGGAAGATGTATCGGACATCACCAAAGAAATCGCACAAGAGATGCGGGAAACAGGAGAGACAGTCAACGAACATACAGTGGCGGCGATCTTAAAAAGTGTAATCGCTGCTTCGGAATCTGAGGCGGCAAAGGACAATGGAGAGCGTATCCTAAAGCTGATTGAAGCTGTGCCGAAATTTGGAAACGATCTGCCGGAAGTAGACACCTTTGCGCGAGATGTGGCATATACGTACACAAAGCCTCTTGAGAAATATAAGAATCCGAGAGGCGGTATGTTCCAGGCAGGGCTCTATCCGGTGTCTGCGAACGTTCCCTTGGGAGCGCAGACAGGCGCGACGCCGGACGGAAGGTTGGCACATACACCTGTTGCGGACGGTGTATCTCCATCGGCCGGAAAGGATACGCACGGACCGACGGCGGCGGCAAATTCGGTGTCCCGACTGGACCATTACATTGCTTCTAATGGAACTTTGTTTAATCAGAAATTCCATCCTTCCGCTTTGAGCGGCAGGCAGGGGCTGGAGAACTTCGTAGGTCTGATCCGTTCTTATTTTGATCAGAAGGGAAGCCATATGCAGTTTAACGTGGTCAGCCGTGAAACACTTTTAGACGCCCAGGAACATCCGGAACAGTATAAACATCTTGTCGTGCGGGTGGCAGGCTACAGCGCTTTGTTCACAACCTTGTCCAGATCTCTGCAGGATGACATCATACGCCGGACGGAGCAGGGGTTCTGATAGGAAAAGCGGAGCGTCTGTTTACAGGAAAGGCAGCAAACAGAGATGAGAAAGGAAACGACATGGAAGAATATTTACAGACAAAAGGAAGGATATTTGATATTCAAAGATATTCCATCCATGACGGCACGGGGATACGCACCATTGTGTTTTTGAAGGGCTGCGTGCTCAGATGTCGGTGGTGCTGTAATCCGGAGTCCCAGGAATATCAGATACAGACCATGTTTGTCCAGGGAAAACCTAAGGTTATAGGTGAGGATGTCACGGTGGGAGAAGTGATGGAGACGGTCTTAAAGGACAGACCTTATTATCGCAGGACCGGCGGCGGACTCACATTGTCGGGGGGAGAGAGCCTTTGCCAGCCGGCCTTTGCAAGAGACCTGCTCAGAGCAGCGCAGGAGAGCGGGATCAGTACGGCGATGGAAAGTATGGGATACGCGGAATACCAGGTGATAGAAGAGATCCTGCCGTATCTTGATCAGTATCTGCTGGATATCAAGCATATGGATCCTGACAAGCACAAAGAATTTACCGGAAAAGGAAATCAGCGGATGCTGGAAAACGCAGGGAAGATCGCCGCTTCAGGACAGACGGAACTGAGTATCCGCATACCGGTGATCCCGGGCTTTAACGACACGGAACAAGAGATACGTGACATTGCCCGTTTCGCGAAAGAAATCGGACATGTCAGAAGAATACATCTTCTTCCTTACCATAGGCTTGGGCAGGATAAATATGCCGGGCTTGGGAGGACATATCTGATGGGAGATGTAGAGCCGCCGGAAAATGCGAAGATGGAGCTGCTTTTGCAGGCGGCAAAAAAAGAGTCGCAGCTAGAGTGTCAGATAGGAGGTTAAAAGATGGCGCAGGAATATATACCAGAGAGGATCGTGCAGGAATTAGTACCCGGAAAAGAAATTACGATCGCACATTTGATCGCAAGTCCGGATAGCACGCTCTATGAGAAATTAGGATTAGATCCTCGTACAGAATATAGTAAATCGGCGATCGGGGTGCTTACGATCAGTCCGGCAGAGACGGCGATCATTGCGGCGGATATCGCTATCAAAGCGGCCGGCATCGAGTTGGGGTTTGTAGACCGGTTCAGCGGGACTTTGATCGTGACGGGGACGATCTCCGAGACAGAAGCGGCACTCCGGGCAGTCCTGTCCTATGTAAAGGAAAAGATGGGATTTTCGGTATGCGAGATAACGAGGACCTGATCGTATGAAGAAGATTGTACTGATGGGACGCAGCGAATGTGGAAAGACCACATTGACGCAGGCGCTCAAAGGAGAAAAGATACACTATCACAAGACACAGTATGTGAACCATTTTGATGTCATCATTGATACGCCGGGAGAATATGCGCAGACGAAACATCTAGGGTATGCGCTGGCGTTGTATGCATATGAAGCGGATGTTGTGGGGCTGCTTTTGTCGGCGACGGAGCCCTATTCTTTATACCCGCCCTGCAGCACGTCGATGTGTAATCGGGAGGTGGTCGGCATCGTGACGAAGATCCACGATAAAAATGCGGATGTAGCTCGGGCAGAGCGTTGGTTAAGGCTTGCGGGATGTAAGAAGATCTTCTATGTGGACTCAAAAAATTATGAAGGAATCCCGGAGATTTTAGAGTATCTGAAAGAAGAAGGAGACGTACTTCCCTGGGAAACAGAGACAGACTGAAAGAAAGATAAGAAAATTTGCTGTTTTCCAATAAAACCAACATGAAAATGAGTTGACTAATGTGGGATTGTGTGGTAATATTCAACTAGAAACAACACAAAACAAATATTTTATGCTGTTTTGTTCAGAAATCCAAGGAGGAGAAGAAATGCAAAACGAATACGAGATTAAGAAAGAAATGTGTGAGATCGGCAGACGTGTGTACAATCGTGGGATGGTTGCCGCAAATGATGGTAACTTTTCTGTAAAACTCAACGACAATGAATTTTTGTGTACACCGACAGGAGTCAGCAAAGGCTTCATGACACCAGAATATATCTGTAAGGTTGACGCAAACGGAAATGTGATCCAGGCGAATAAAGGATTTAAACCTTCTTCAGAGATCAAGATGCATATGCGTGTGTACAAACAAAGACCAGATGTAAAATCTGTTGTACATGCTCATCCTTTATACGCAACAACATTTGCTATCGCAGGGATTCCGCTGACACAGCCGATCATGCCGGAAGCAGTTATCGCTTTAGGATGTGTTCCGATCGCGAAATACGGTACACCGTCTACAGAAGAGATTCCGGACGCAGTAGAAGAACATCTGCAGTATTTTGATGCAGTACTTCTGGAAAACCACGGAGCGCTGACATATTCAGATTCTTTATTGAATGCATATCACAAGATGGAATCTGTAGAATTCTACGCACGTCTGTTATGGCAGAGCATGCAGATCGGCGGACCACAGGAACTTTCCAAAGATCAGGTAGAAAAATTATATGAGATCAGAAGACAGTTTGGACTTCCGGGAAAACACCCTGCAAATCTGTGTCCAAATGCACAGGCGGGAAAACCAAGCTGCCATACATGCGGCGCTGCATGCCCATCAGCAGCAGCTTCCTCCACGATCGGAAATGCAGATGCGGATCTTGTGGCTTCTATCACAAAGAAGGTTATGGATCAGCTGGGTATGAACTAAGACAAGCATAGGATCAGATATAAGAAATGAGGACTGCTATGAATGAACAGGATATTTCCAGAGCAGTGGAAGCTGTCCTGGAACAGATGAAACAAACAGATCCAAAGCCGGAAACAGAACATGTCTGTACATGTAAAAAATACAAGATGACCTTAGAACTTGCCAATGCTCTTATCGAGAAAGTGAAGGCGTTTGCGCAGGAAATAGGCGTGCAGGCAGTGATCGCAGTTTCAGACAAGGCGGGAAGACCTGTTGCTGTCCAGTGTATGGACGACGCCTACATAGCAAGCTTTGACATTGCATTGAATAAGACATTTACTTCAGCGAGCCTTAAGATGTCCACGGAGCAACTGAGTCACTTGAGTCAGCCGGGACAGTCTTTATATGGAATCCAGTTTACAAACGCAGGAAAGATCGTGATCTTTGGCGGAGGGGAACCGTTAGAAGCAGATGGCAAGATAATCGGCGCCCTGGGGGTAAGCGGCGGCACGGCGGAACAGGATACTAAGATCGCAGCTTATGGAAAGGACGTGTTTAAGGAGGTATTAGCGTGTCTGTAAATGAACAGATGGTGCAGGACATCGTGCAGGAAGTGCTTGCGAAAATGCAGATCGCATCTGATGTATCAGGAAACAGAGGTGTGTTTGCTGATATGAATGAGGCAATCGCGGCAGCGCAGAAGGCGCAGAAAGTCGTTGCAAGAATGACCCTGGATCACAGGGAAAAAGTAATCTCCAACATTCGTAAAAAAATCAATGAAAACGCAGAGATCTTAGCGCGTATGGGCGTGGAAGAGACAGGCATGGGAAATGTTGGACATAAAATTTTGAAGCATCAGCTGGTGGCAGAAAAGACACCGGGAACAGAAGATATTACAACAACAGCCTGGTCAGGAGACAGAGGGCTTACGCTGATCGAGATGGGACCTTTTGGAGTGATCGGAGCTATTACTCCGTGCACAAATCCAAGTGAGACAGTGCTTTGCAATACGATCGGCATGTTTGCCGGTGGCAATACAGTCGTATTTAATCCGCATCCGGCAGCAATCAAAACTTCCATATATGCAGTGAATCTGTTAAACGAGGCTTCCGTAGAAGCGGGTGGACCGGATAACATTGCATGTACGGTAGAACATCCTACATTAGAGACAAGCAACATTATGATGAAGCATAAAGCGATCCAGTTGATCGCAGCGACCGGAGGACCGGGCGTCGTGACAGCAGTGCTTTCTTCCGGGAGAAGAGGGATCGGCGCAGGCGCAGGCAATCCGCCGGCACTGGTGGATGAGACAGCAGATATCCGCAAAGCAGCGGAAGATATCGTGAACGGCTGTACATTCGATAACAACCTTCCTTGTATTGCAGAGAAAGAGATCGTGGCGGTAGAAAGTGTTGCAGATGAACTGCTGCATTATATGATACAGGAGCAGGGATGTTATCTTGCTTCCAAAGAAGAACAGGATGCTCTGACAGCAGTTGTTTTAAAAGACGGACGTTTAAACAGAAAATGTGTAGGACGTGACGCAAAGACACTGCTTGGTATGATCGGCGTGACAGTACCGGACAACATCCGTTGTATTACCTTTGAAGGACCAAAGGAACATCCGCTGATCGCAACTGAACTTATGATGCCAATTCTTGGCGTAGTAAGGGCAAAAGATTTTAACGATGCAGTAGAGCAGGCAGTGTGGCTGGAGCATGGAAACAGACATTCTGCACACATCCATTCCAAGAATGTAGACCATATCACGAAATATGCGAAAGCGATTGATACGGCGATTCTTGTAAAGAATGGACCGTCCTATGCGGCACTGGGCTTTGGCGGCGAAGGGTTCTGTACCTTTACCATTGCCAGCCGGACAGGCGAAGGTCTGACAAGTGCCAGCACCTTCACAAAGAGAAGACGCTGCGTAATGTCGGACAGCTTATGTATTCGATAGAGGAGGATGAAAACATGGAAATGAATTCTGCAAATGTAGAAGCAGTTGTAAAACAAGTGTTGGAAAGCATGCTGGAAAAGCCGATTCCTTCTGCGCAGACAGCAAATGCAGGAAGCCAGGCTATTCCAAAGACAGCACATGTGGCAATGCTGACTTCTCTGGAGCATTATGATATTAAAGAATTCCCTATGCCGGAGGTGGGCGACGGAGATATTCTTGTAAAAGTAGAAGGATGCGGTGTCTGCGGGACAGACGCGCACGAGTTTAAGAGAGATCCATTCAGCTTGATCCCGGTAGTGCTCGGACATGAGGGTACCGGAGAAATCGTAAAAATGGGTAAAAATGTAAAAGTGGACAGCGCCGGAAAAGCACTGAAGGTAGGCGATAAAGTCGTGACCTGTATGATCTTCAAAGACGATCCGGAGATCACGATGTATGACTTAAACAAACAGAATGTAGGAGGAGCCGACGTATACGGACTTCTGCCGGATGATGATATCCATTTAAACGGATGGTTTGCTGATTACATTCTGATCCGTGAAGGCTCTACAGTATTTAATGTCAGTGATCTGGATCTGAAGTCCCGCGTACTGATTGAACCATGCGCAGTACTTGTACATGCGGTAGAGAGAGCGAAGACGACAGGGATCTTACGGTTCAACAGCAGAGTAGTCGTACAGGGATGTGGACCGATCGGCTTGATTTGTATCGCAGTTTTGCGTACAATGGGTATTGAGAATATTGTTGCAGTAGACGGAGAGCAGAAACGTCTGGAATTCGCAAAGAGAATGGGCGCGGAAAAGAGCGTAAACTTCAAGGATTTTCAGGGCATCGAAGCGCTGGCACAGGGAGTAAAAGATGCTTTCGGCGGACATGCGGCAGATTTTGCATTCCAGTGTACAGGTTCACCTGTGGCTCATGCGAACATCTATAAATTCATCAGAAATGGCGGCGGCTTATGTGAGCTTGGCTTCTTTATCAATGGTGGAGACGCTACGATCAATCCGCATTTCGATCTGTGTTCCAAAGAGATCACACTGGTTGGTTCCTGGGTATATACACTGCGGGATTATGCAACTACATTTGATTTCTTAAAGAGAGCAAAGGGAATCGGACTTCCGATGGATGAACTGATCACACATGAGTTCCCACTGGAGCAGATCAACGAAGCTCACCAGACAAATCTGGCGATGAAGGGCTTAAAGATCGCGATTATCAATAAATAGTCAGGCCAATCCCTAAAAGGAGAAAAGTGATGGGAGAAGCAGTAGGTATGTTAGAGGTGTTCGGACTTTCCACTGCCTTTGCGGCGGCAGATGCCGGGTGCAAAGCAGGAAATGTCCGACTGGAGACCTTTGATAAGAATAAACCGGCGAATGCGGACGCATTACCTGTACCGCTGATCGTCATGATCAAGTTTAGAGGCAGCGTATCTGATGTCCAGGCGGCGCTGGAAGCGGCAAAGAACCGGGCAGAAGAATTAGCGGGAGTCGTAACGGAATATGAGATCGCAAGACCCACAGAGGATACAGAGAAAATGCTGAAACTCAGTGGGCTGGATAAAGGAAAACCACATTTGATCAATGAAAAAGAAATTGAAGAAATCTAGGAGGAATTAAAAAATGGCAATGGCACAGTTAGCATTAGGAATGGTAGAAACAAGAGGACTTACAGCAGCAATCGAAGCTGCAGACGCAATGACAAAAGCAGCGGAAGTCACATTGGTAGGAACAGAGAAGATCGGTTCCGGACTGGTAACAGTTATGGTACGTGGAGATGTCGGCGCAGTAAAGGCTGCTGTTGAGACAGGAGCTGACGCAGCAGGAAGATTGGGAGAATTAGTGGCAACACACGTAATCCCAAGACCACACAACGACGTAGAAAAAATCCTTCCTACAGTGTAAGTATTTCCTTGTAAGGAAAGACTTATCTGCGAATGAATGTAAAGGAGCAGTCTCATGGGAAAGGCGTATGGATTTTTTGAGATCCCGAGTGTAACCGCAGCAGTAGTTGCGATCGATATCATGTGCAAGACGGCGGAAGTCGAATTGGTCACATGGGAAAAAAAATTAGGCGGAAGACTTGTCACGATCATTATTCGAGGAAATGTATCCGCAGTCACGCAGGCCATTGAAACTGCCGCAGCAAATGGAATTAAAGAACCTGCCTGTTATGTGGTGATCCCAAGTCCGCATGAAGAGATACTGAAGATCATCGAAAATAGTGTGAACAGGGTAAGTTAGGAGGCAGTGCAGATGGCAGAGGAAAAAAAGAGAACAACAAGAGCCAAGGCGCCGTCAAAGACAGTGCAGAGAGTAAAGCAGGCGGCAAGCCAGGCAGAGCAAGTACAACCAACAATTCAAAAGGAGGAAAGAAGAATGTCACAGGAAGCATTAGGAATGGTAGAAACAAGAGGTCTTGTAGCATCTATTGAAGCAGCAGATACAATGTTAAAAGCTGCAAACGTAGTATTGGTAGGGACAGAGAAGATCGGTTCCGGACTGGTAACAGTTATGGTGCGCGGAGATGTCGGCGCAGTAAAATCTGCAGTAGAATCTGGCGCAGAAGCAGCAGGAAGACTGGGAGAATTAGTGGCAACACACGTAATCCCAAGACCACATACAGATGTAGAAAAAATTCTTCCGGCAATCAAATAAATAAAAAACATTTGTTTGACACGATATTTACAGCCTTACGGCCGTCTGAAACGGACGTAAGGCTTGTGAATACTAAATGAGGAGAATTGATATGGATAACAATAACGTAGCGTTGATCACAAAACTGGTATTAGAAGCAGTGGAAAAGCAGAAAACGGCGGATGAAGGCGGTTTTCTGGTGCCGATTGGTGTTTCCGCAAGACACATACATCTGACCCAGGAACATGTGGAAGCGTTGTTCGGAAAAGGATATCAGCTGACAAAGAAAAAAGAACTGATGGGCGGACAGTTTGCCTCTAATGAGACAGTGACCATCGTTGGTTTAAAGCTTCGTGCTATAGAGAATGTAAGAATTTTAGGACCTGTAAGAAAAAGATCACAGGTGGAGATTTCTGCGACAGATGCCATACGCCTTGGCGTAAAAGCGCCGATCAGGGAGTCCGGCAATGTTGCAGGCAGCGCGGCGATCGCGGTAGTCGGGCCCAAGGGCGCGATTTATTTGAATGAAGGCTGCATTATCGCAAAGAGACACATTCATATGTCTCCGAAGGATGCAATGGCAGCCGGCGTACATGATGGAGATATTGTTTCTGTAAAAGCAGATAATGAAAGAGGAACTGTGTTCAATCATGTACAGATCCGTGTGGATGACAGTTTTACGTTGGAAATGCATATCGATACAGATGAAGCGAATGCAGCGAAGATTGCGACTGGAGATACAGTAAAGATCATGAAATAGAGAAAAAGAGTGACAGACCAATCGCAATAGGGAGGAAGACATGCTGATAGGAAAAGTAGTAGGAAGTGTTGTTTCAACACGGAAATGTGAAAATTTAGTCGGCAATAAATTTATGATTGTAGATGTTTTAGAGCATATGCAGTCCGGTGCAAAGCAACTCATTGCGATTGACAAGATTGGCGCAGGGATAGGTGAGTTTGTGCTGGTGGCACAGGGCAGTGCGGCGAGAATCGGAAGCGGTATGCCGGACGCGCCTGTCGATGCGGCAATCGTTGGAATTATTGACGATGGAACAGGACTGGAGTAGTGAAATTATGGATATGAAAGAATTAAGCAACATATTGCAACAAAATGGTATTGTTGGTGCAGGTGGTGCGGGCTTTCCAACATATGCAAAGTTAGACGAACGTGCAGAGACGATCATCTTAAACTGTGCAGAATGTGAACCACTACTAAGATTACATAGACAGCTTCTGGAGAAATATGCACAGGAGATCGTAGACACTTTCCATTTGATCGGAGAGGCAGTCGGTGCGAAAGAAGTGATCATCGGGATCAAGAAGGCATACAAAAAGACGATTGATGCTTTAAATGCTGTGATCGGAGAATATCCGGAAGTGAAGCTGGGGCTTTTAGACGAAGTGTATCCGGCAGGCGATGAAGTGGTTTTGATCTATGAAGTCACAGGCAAGGTTGTAAGACCGGGCGGACTTCCTATAGAAAGCGGCGTTGCCGTATTTAACGTAGAGACAGTGTATAATGTCTACAGAGCACTGCATGAGAAAAAGCCGGTGGAGGATAAACTGGTATCTGTTGTTGCTGAAGTAGAGCATCCCGTGACGGTGAGAGTACCGATCGGCACACCGCTTGATGAAGTAGTGGCTCTTGCCGGACGTGTGACAACGCCCAATCCGGTGTATTTTGTCGGCGGACCGATGATGGGAAATATCGGGACTGGGGCGCAGCCGGTGACAAAGACGACGAACGCCATCTTGGTTTTACCGGAAGATCATTATATCATTCAGAAAAAATTAAAAAAGAATTCCATTGATATGAAACGGGCGGCGGCTTGCTGCTGTCAATGTTCAATGTGTACGGATTTATGTCCAAGGCATTTGTTAGGGCATCCGATCGAACCGCATAAATTTATGCTGGCGGCTACATGCAAGGATGTACAGGAGCCGAATATTTTCATCAATACGATGTTCTGCTCATCCTGTGGTGTCTGTGAACTGTATTCCTGCTTCCAGGGACTTTCGCCGAGAAGCCTGATGGCGGAGTACAAGGCAGGGCTTCGGGCAAACGGGATCCGTCCGCCTAAGGTAGAGGCAAAGCCTGTGGGACCGGAGAGAGAATTCCGTAAAGTTCCGATGGAACGATTGATGTCACGGCTGGATCTGACAAAATACAATAAAGAAGCACCGTTAGATGAGTCAGAAGTGGCTGTCAAGAAGGTACGTATCTTGTTGAGCCAGCACATTGGCGCTCCGGCTTCTGCAGTCGTAAAGGCGGGAGACGAGGTAACAAAAGGACAGATGATCGCTGAGCCAGGAAAGGGATTGAGTGTAGGTATACATGCCTCTGTAAATGGTACAGTGAGTGAAGTAAATGAGAAATATATAATCATAGAAACGCAGGAAGGACGTGCAGGTAAATGAGTAAGGCAATTGGAATGGTAGAATATAAGACTGTTTCAGCAGGTATTACGGCAACAGACGCCATGGTAAAGACCTCTGAAGTCAATATCATTGAAGCACAGACAGTATGTCCGGGAAAATATATCGCAATCATTTCAGGTGACTTAAGCGCAGTAAAAGCAGCTGTTGACAATGCAAAGACTCTGCATGGCCTGCATCTGATCGACAGTTTTGTATTGGGGAATCCACATGAGTCCATTTTCCCGGCTATTTATGGAGCTGCAAATATTGAAGATGTTTCAGCTTTGGGAATTTTAGAAACGTATGATGCTTCTTCTATTATCGTAGCAGCAGATGAGGCTGCAAAGACAGCGATCGTAGATTTGATCGAACTTAGGATAGCAAGAGGTATGTGCGGAAAATCATATCTTATGCTGACAGGAGAAGTTGCGGCAGTAGAAGCGGCGATCGAGAGGGCAAAAGAATCTATTGCGGACAGAGGTATGTTCCTGGATTCTTCTGTTATCGCACATCCGGATGCACAGATCCGAAACGCTATTTTATAAAATTACCGGGAGGCAGTGCAATGCTTGCAATAGAGAGACGGAATGAAATATTGGATAAGCTGCAGGCTGAGAGACGTGTGGTCGTAAGTGAACTGAGTCATATTTATGATGTGTCGGAAGAGACGATCCGCAGAGACCTGGAAAAACTGGTCCATGACGGATATGCCATTAAAAGTTACGGAGGAGCGGTCATCAATGAAAATGTGAATATTGATCTGCCTTTCAATGTCAGGAAGAACCGTAACGTGATCGGAAAGCAAAGGATAGCTGAGTTAGTAGAAGAACTGGTTCAGGATGGGGACAGTCTGATGCTGGACGCAAGTTCTACGGCAGTGTATATCGCAAAAACGTTAAAGGAAAAAGAACGTAAAAATCTGACGATCATCACAAACTCTATTGAGATCATCATCGAATTGTTTGACGCGCCGGAATGGAGAGTTCTTTCTACCGGCGGTGTCTCACGAGAAGGTACATTTGCGTTAGTAGGACCTCAGACAGATAAAATGCTCCGTGCCTATCATGTGGACAAGACGATCATTTCCTGTAAAGGGATCGATCTTCATTCCGGGATCACGGATTCTGATGAACTGCATGCAAATAACAAGAAGACGATGCTGGAATCTGCAAAGAAAAGAATCCTTGCAGTGGACAGCAGCAAATTTGATAGAACAGCATTTACAGCGATTGGCTCTCTGGAGGAAGTTGCAGCTGTCGTTACGGATGAAAAACCGGAGATGAGCTGGCTTCAAAAATTTGAAGAATTGGGTATAGAATGTATCTATCCCAAATAGAGGAAGGGCGCTTATGAAGAGCTTTGATATTAAAACAAAAATATTTTTTGGGGATCAGGCATTAGATAGACTTGCAGAGGTGCCTTATAAAAAGGTACTGATCGTTACAGATCCTTTTGTGGCGAAAGGCAGTATGATCGACCTGGTAACAGAACCTCTGAAACGTGGAAATAAAGAATTTGAAATATTTAAAGATGTAGTTCCAGATCCACCGATCGAAAAGATCAGTGAAGGTGTAAAGAAAATGCTGGAGTACAAACCGGATGCGATCGTGGCAGTGGGTGGAGGATCTGCTATTGATTCTTCCAAATCTATCCGTGAATTCGCGCTGCGCGTAGATCCTTACGCAGAAGTAGGGTTGATCGCGATTCCTACGACGAGCGGCACGGGTTCCGAGGTGACATCCTTTGCGGTTGTTTCCGAACCGGCGGCACAGAGGAAGTATCCGCTTGTATCACGTTCCCTTACGCCGGATGAAGCGATTTTGGACGCCGAACTGGTGAAGAGTGTACCTCCGTCTATTACGGCAGATACAGGTATGGATGTGTTTACGCATGCACTGGAGGCATGTGTGAGCATTAATCGGAATGATTTCTCTACGGCATTAGCGGAGAAGGCGATAGAAATTTGCGGCGTATTTTTGCTGCGTGCGTATCTAGACGGAAATGACACACATGCACGCCAGAAAATGCATGCAGCTTCCTGCTTGGCAGGGCTTGCCTTTAATTCTGCGTCTTTGGGATTGAATCACGGTATGGCGCATCAGTTGGGGGCTACGTTCCACATTCCACATGGGCGTGCGAATGCGATGCTGCTTCCTCATATCATTGAATTCAACAGTGATATTAATAAGCACAGTAAGAGCAGGACTGAGTATCTGCCGGCAGTGAAACGATATGCCACGATCGCGCAGATACTGGGATTGAGCAGTTATAATGAGATCATGACAGTGCGCTCATTGGTAAACTGGGTGCAGTTCATGCTCAAAGAAATGGATATTCCTCTTTCCATCTCACAGATGGGAACGGTGACAGAGGAAGAATATTTTGGCGCGATCGACAGGATGGCAGACGCGGCTATGGCAGATGGCTGCACAGAGACGAATCCAAGAGTGCCAAGAAAGAAAGATGTTATAGAAATATATAAAAAGTTATGGTAAAAAAAACGGACTTGCGGTATACCTGTGAAAAGGGATACGCAGGTCCGTTTTTGTATATATGCCGTTTTGCAACAAAGAAGATACAGGAAAAAATGCTGCAATTAAAGGAGAAAAGTATATACGTACTTGTATAAGGTGCGGTACAGAGATGAGATATTGACATATGTTCATAAAGTGCTATACTTTAGATACAAAGGAGGTGAATACGATGGCAAGACCACAGAAGTGCAGGTGTATCTGTTCCAAACCCGGTGTGACAGAATTCCTTCCTGTAAGAGGAGGAGTTGTGGAAACTGTTCGTATAGGGTTTGATGAGTATGAGGCGATCCGACTGTTAGATCATGAACATTTGACGCAGGAGCAGTGCGCAAGAAAAATGGATGTATCTCGGCCTACTGTGACCCGGATCTATGATGAAGCGCGCCAAAAGATGGCGGATGCACTTGTAAACGGTAAAAAAATCGTGATCGGAGGCGGCGATGTCATCGTATGTCCATCGTTTAAGCCGGAATGTGCACATGTAAAGCATTGTTGTCATAGGACGGAGGAAAACCAGGTAAAATAAAGAAAGCGAGGAAAGCAGTATATGAAAGTGTTGATCATTGGCGGTGTCGCTGCGGGGACAAAGACGGCGGCAAAATTAAAACGAGAAGACCGCAGTATGGAAGTACTTGTATTGACGAAAGATGCAGATATTTCTTATGCGGGATGTGGTCTGCCGTATTATGTAGGAGGTCTGATCGAAGACAGAGAGGAACTGATCGTCAATACACCCCAGAAATATGCAGGATTGACAGGTGTTTCTGTGGAAACGGGAAAAGAAGTCATTGCTGTCAATGCCGGCGGGAAAAAAGTAACGGCAAGAGATGTGAAGTCGGGTGAAGAAAAGGAATATACATACGATCGCCTGGTGATCGCGACAGGGGCATCCCCGGCGGTCCTTCCGATTCCGGGGAAAGATCTTCCAGGGGTATTTAAGATGCGTACGCCGGATGACGCAGTTGCGATGCGTGCCTATGCAGAGGAAAAAGGCGTTAAGAAAGCAGTGGTTGTGGGAGCTGGCTTTATAGGTCTGGAAGTGGCAGAAAATCTGCATGCAAAAGGAATTGATGTAACTGTCATTGATTTTGCGGATCAGCTGCTTCCTAATATTGTAGATCATGAGATTGCTTTATATATCAAGAAGCATCTTTTAAAAGAAGGGATCCGTGTGATCACGGGAACAAAGGGAGAAGAGATCCTTGGCAATGAAGCAGTCAGTGGGATCCGGACATCCGCGGGTACATGGAAGTGTGAAATGGTCGTAATGGCAGCCGGGATCCGGCCAAATACAGAATTTGTAGAGGGAACCGGTATCGAGATGTTCAAGGGGACTATTAAGGTGGATTCCTCCTTGAAAACAAGTGTAGAGGATATTTATGCCGTGGGCGACTGCGCTATGGTAACAAACCGTATTACCAAGAAAGCACAGTGGTCGCCTATGGGATCCTCTGCCAATATGGAAGGCAGAACGTTGGCACAGATACTGGCAGGAGGGGAAAAGAGGTATCCAGGAGTTTTGGGGACAGGAGTTGTGAAATTACCGCATTTGAACTGCGGACGTACCGGTCTGACAGAAGCACAGGCAAAAGCAGCAGGATACGATGTGATCACAGCACTGGTCCCGACAGATGATAAAGCGCATTATTATCCGGATGCAGCTTTTTTTATCACAAAGATCATTGCAGACAGAACAAGCCATAAATTGCTGGGCATTCAGGTACTGGGACCCGGCGCTGTAGACAAGATGGTAGATATTGCGGTGATGGGGCTGAACAT
Source organism: Mediterraneibacter massiliensis (assembly GCF_001487105.1). Taxonomy (GTDB): domain Bacteria; phylum Bacillota; class Clostridia; order Lachnospirales; family Lachnospiraceae; genus Mediterraneibacter; species Mediterraneibacter massiliensis. The sequence continues at coordinate 537,809 of NZ_LN913000.1, forward strand.
GGGCGCTGTATTAGAAGATTTTGAAAACGCCGATTTCGCATATGCTCCGCCTTTTTCTACAGCGATCCATCCGTTTGTACAGGCCGTGTATGTACTTGCAAATAAATTAAATGGATCTCTGGTCAGCATGACTCCCGCAGAGTATTTGGAAGGAAAGGCAGAAGGGTATAAAGTAGTGGATGTCAGCCCTGCTCCTACTATCCGGGGCGCTATGCATGTAGAACTTTCTTCTGTAAATGGAGAAATTCCGGGGCTGGATAAAGAAGAAAACATACTGCTTGTATGTGCGAGAGGAAAAAGAGGATATTTTCTGCAGAACAGAATGCGGTATTATGGTTATAAAAATACAGTGGTACTGGAAGGCGCAACGTTTTTTAATGATGTAAAGGTAAATGTGGCAGGGGAAAAAATATCCGCGGAGGAGATCACAAGAGTAAAAGCTCTCGGTTTTCTGCACGATAAGAGAACGCCGGATAAATTTAACGGACGTGTCATTACAAGAAATGGAAAGATCACGGCAGAAGAGGCCCGGACGATCGCGGAGGCGGCTGAAATGTTCGGAAGCGGAGAGGTGACCATGACTTCTCGTCTGACTATGGAGATTCAGGGCGTGCCGTTCGAAAATATCGAACCGCTGCGTGAATATCTGATGCAGGCAGGGCTGGAGACAGGAGGAACAGGATCAAAAGTGCGTCCGGTCGTGTCCTGTAAAGGAACGACTTGCCAGTATGGTCTGATCGATACGTTTGCTCTGTCAGAAGAAATCCATGAAAGATTTTATCATGGTTACAATACAGTCAAACTTCCTCACAAATTTAAGATTGCAGTGGGAGGGTGCCCAAATAATTGTGTAAAACCAGATTTAAACGACCTGGGTATCATTGGACAGAAAATACCACAGATCAGCCTGGAAAAATGTCGTGGTTGTAAAGTGTGTCAGATAGAGAAAGTCTGTCCGATTCAGACTGCGAAAATGGAAGATGGAAAAATCACGATTGACGAGAATGCATGTAATCATTGCGGCCGCTGCGTAGGAAAATGTCCGTTTAAGGCTGTGGAAGATTCTATTACTGGATACCGGATCTATATCGGTGGCCGTTGGGGCAAGAAAGTGGCACAGGGGAGATATCTGGACAAGATATTTACAGATAAAGAAGAGGTGCTCGCCGTCGTAGAAAAAGCGATTCTTTTGTTCCGCGAACAGGGAATCACAGGGGAACGTTTTGCGGACACAGTAGCAAGATTAGGGTTTGCTGACGTACAGGAGCAGCTCCTTGATAACGGACTGCTGGAGAGAAAGGCAGAAAACATAGCGGCACAGAAACACATGAAAGGTGGAGCAACCTGCTAGAAGAATAAATAGAAATTGAACGAAGCAACAAGCAGTGCGAAAAGAACAGCTCATGCCATGTGTCATGCTTGCATGTAAACACAGGGTATGAGCTGTTCCTTTTCATTCGGCAGCTGCTGCATGATAGGTACGTAGGATCAACTGCTCACAATGAGAGTCTGGTATCCGGCTCGTTTTAGCCTGCGTTCCATTTCGGCGGCATCGTCCAGTAGAGGATAGCTTCCGACAAAGACACGATAGAGTCCATCCTCTTGTATAGTGACCGCAGGAAAGTTTTGTTCCTTGAGTTCATTTTCGAGACGTGCCGCATAGTTCGGATTGCGGAAAGCCCCTGTCTGTACAGTATAGCCTGAAGGTAAAATATCATGTTCTACTTCCAGCGTATCTAGTATTCCTGCGGCGATTGCCTGTGCAATATCGTTAAAATTGTTGTCAAAAAGTGTATTGTCTGTATCAGAATTGAGAAAACCTACTTCTACAAGTACGGCAGGCATTTTCGTCCTTCTAAGTACAACAAGTCCGGGACGTTCCTTTACCCCGAGGTTTACAAAGCCAATCGCTTCCAGCTGTTCGTTTATATCTTCTGCCATCTTTAATTTGATGCCGGATTTATCATAGACAAGCGTTTCTACTCCGGAAACAGTGTTGTCAGTGGGATAGGAATTTCGATGTATAGAGACAAAAAAATTTACGCCGGCATTGTTTGCTTCCATGGCTTTTTCATAAGGAGATTCATATATATCTGTCGTACGCGTATATTCTACATCAATATCGTGATTTTGCAGTATTTCTCCGATGGCTAATGTAAGCTGCAAAGTATCGTCTTTTTCTTGTCTGCCCTCGTAGACTGCGCCCGGATCTCGTCCTCCATGTCCGGCGTCCAGCATAATGGAATAAGGCATAAAAACCCCTCCTGCATATCCTTTCTATCAGCATATGCGGGAGGGGTGGTATAGGTGTGTATATTCCCTGTATAGAATTAAGGAGTTTCGGACTTTTTACTGCTTTTTTCCGGAAGTTCATTTTCTTCCTGCATTTCTTCAGGAAGATATACATGCACACTCTCAACACGATTTTTATCTAATTTTTCCACAATAAGACGAAGCCCGTTCTGTGTAGTAACTTTATCGCCTAATTCCGGAAGACGATCTAGGTGTTCAATAATGAAGCCGCCAAGAGAATCATAATCCTCTGATTCAAGATTAAGATCTAATTCGTCATTAACGTCATCCAGGCTGACAGAACCTTCAATGATATATTCCCGATCATTTATCTTTTTGATAAAATCTTCCTCGTTTTCATCATATTCATCATGGATCTCACCGACAATCTCTTCCAGTATGTCCTCCAGTGTGATCAGTCCGGCTGTTTCCCCATATTCGTCCAAAACGATGGCGATATTAAAAGAAGCATCTCTCATTTCTACGAGAAGTTCGGAAATATTTTTATATTCATAGGTAAAATACGCTTCTCGAAGAATATCACGCACATGGAAAGAATCCAATTTATCGCTGTCAAATAAAAGCAGATCTTTCATGTTGATCGTTCCGATGACATTGTCAGTTGTTTCTTCATAGATAGGCAGACGGGTAAACTTATTTTCCCGGAATATTTCGATCAATTCTTTATAGGTGCTGTTTACATCTGCGAATATGATCTGTACCCGTGGGATCATGACATCCTTTGCCTTGGCGTCGCCTAGATCAAACACGTTGTAGATCATTTCTTTTTCTTCAGATTCGATCACGCCGTCCTCATGGCTTACGTCTACGATCGTACGAAGCTCATCTTCTGTCATGGTTGTATTGCGAGCATTTGGATCTACCCGCAGCAAGAAAAGGATAGCATTTGCGAAAAGATTGATGACGAAGATAACGGGAGTCATGATCGTCATGAAAATATGGATCACAGGTATATACAGCAGAGAGACTTTGTCTGCATGGATCGTTGCGAAGTTTTTCGGTGTTATTTCGCCAAAAACAAGGACTGCAAAAGTTAAGACAGCAGTGGCGATACTGACCATATATCCGCCGAAATCATAGGCGATCATTGCGGATAAAGAAGAAGCGGAAAGATTGACGATGTTGTTTCCGATCAAAATAGCGCTTAACATTTTAGACGTATGATTTTCTGTAATGTCTAAAACGAGTTTTGCGCGTTTGTTTCCCTGCTCAGAAAGATAACGCATCTTCATTTTATTTACAGTCATCAATGCAGTCTCCGCAGAAGAAAAGAAAGCAGATAGCGCAAGAAGAATCATCAATATGATAAATTGTATACTGTCACTCGAGTCCAATACTGTTGTTCACTCCTTTTGGTATAAATAATAAAAATAAAATTGTAGATATACTCTTTCAATATACACTATTTCTCAATAATTTGCAAGAAATTAAAGAGGACATCTTAGGGGCCGGCAGGGAGGAGCGCAAGAAGAGAACAGCTGCCTTTACTTTAAGAGAAGGTTGTTGTATGATGAAAAGGAAAAGATATATGAAATGGAGCGAAAAATGGATTTTTATAAAGAATTATGCAATATAACCGGAATAGAAAATGTACTTAAAGATGAGCCGATGAGCCGACATACAACTTTTAAGATCGGCGGACCGGCAGACTATTTTATTACACCGACAGGAGAAGAAGAAATCGAGAGAGTACTTTTGCTGTGCAGACAGTATAAGATTCCTTTTTATATCATGGGAAACGGCAGTAATCTTCTCGTAGGAGACAAGGGCTATCGGGGAGTTGTGCTTCAAATATTCAAAAGAATGAACGGTGTGGAAACAAGTGGTAAACAAGTGTATGCACAGGCAGGAGCACTTTTGTCGAAAATAGCGGCGAAAGCCTTGGAAGCAGGGCTGACAGGCTTTGAATTTGCTTCTGGTATTCCAGGAACATTAGGCGGTGCTTTGATGATGAATGCAGGAGCCTATGGCGGGGAAATGAAACAAGTATTGAAAAGCGCGAAAGTACTGGATCAAGAGGGGCATAGTCTTTCCCTGTCCATTGAGCAGATGGATATGGGATATCGTACCAGCATTTTTTCGAAAAATGGATATCTTGTTCTAAGCGCCGTATTGGAATTAGAACCAGGTGATAAAGAGACGATACAGATGAAGATGGAAGAATTAAGGTCAAGGCGGGTTACAAAGCAGCCTTTGGAATATGGAAGCGCGGGAAGCACTTTTAAGCGCCCTGAAGGGTATTTTGCAGGAAAACTGATCGAAGAGGCGGGGCTTAGAGGCTTTAGAGTCGGAGATGCGCAGGTGTCAGAGAAGCACTGTGGTTTTGTGATCAACAGAGGCAGCGCGACGGCGGCTGAGGTGACAGAACTGATGGAGCAGGTGATCGAACGAGTGGAGAAAAGTTCCGGTGTACGTCTGGAGCCGGAAGTAAAGAGGATAGGAGAGTTTTAAAAATGCGATTTGTGATCGTAACAGGGATGTCGGGGGCAGGAAAATCAACGGCATTAAAAATGCTGGAAGATATGGGGTATTTCTGCGTAGACAATCTCCCCATACTGTTGATGAAAAAATTTGCAGAGATGCTTGCCGAGCCTGACACAAAGATACGAAAAACCGCTTTGGGGATCGATATCAGAGGGGGACAGGATTTCTTGGGTCTGGAAGAAAGTCTGCGGCAGATTGACGGAATGGGGATCAAATATGAGATTCTTTTTTTAGACGCGAAAGACGACGTTCTTGTGAAGCGGTATAAAGAGACGAGAAGGCAGCATCCTTTGAGCGGTTCCGGCAGGATAGATAAGGGAATCGCAAGGGAACGTGAAAAAATCGCGTTCTTAAAAATGAAGGCGACGTATATACTGGATACAAGTAAGATGCTTACCCGGGAACTGCGTCTTGAATTGGAAAAAATATTTGTGGAAGGGAAAAACTTCAAAAATCTGTATATTACGATTATGTCTTTTGGTTTTAAATACGGGGTTCCGCAGGATGCAGATCTTGTGTTTGACGTCAGGTTTTTGCCAAATCCATATTATATAGAAGAACTAAAAGCCAAGACCGGAAATGATCCGGAAGTGCAGGACTATGTGATGGAAAATGACAAAGGAAGGATTTTTCTGGCAAAATTAAAAGATATGATGGAGTTTTTGATACCCAATTATATCTTGGAGGGGAAAAATCAACTTGTTGTGGCAATTGGCTGTACAGGAGGAAAACACCGCAGCGTGACGCTTGCGAACGCACTGTACCATATACTTGAGCCGGAGGAGAATTATGGGATTCGGATCGAGCATAGGGATATTGAAAAAGATGCTTTGAGAAAGAGGAAATAAAGATGTCATTTTCTGGTAAGGTGAAGGACGAGATTGGAAAGAAAATTAGTACGGCGAGGCACTGCCAGATAGCAGAAATTGCGGCTATATTAGAATTATGCGGGACGGTTGTCGTCAATGGTTTCAATCAGTACAGTATAAAAATCCATACGGAAAATCTAGTTGTTGCAAGAAAGGTCTTTACATTAATAGAAAAAACATTTAATATAAAGACTGATATCTCTATCCGAAGAAATATTGTGAAACACAGTGTTTCATATTCTGTTATTGTAAAACGTCATGAAGAAGCACTGCGTATTCTCCAAGCGGCAAAAATGCTGGATGAGAGTCATTTGGGACTAGAAGAGATCCAACCGGTCAATCCTCTTGTCGTAAAGCAGATATGTTGCAGGCGTGCATATATCAGAGGCGCGTTTTTGGCAGCAGGCTCTATGAGTGATCCGGAGAAATCTTATCATTTGGAAATGGTATGTCCTTCGGAGAAGATGGCACAGAAGCTTCGGGAATTGATATGTGGTTTCTCTATGGATGCTAAGATCGTCCGCCGCAAGAAATCCTATATCGTATATCTGAAAGAAGGGGCACAGATAGTAGATATCCTGAATATTATGGAGGCGCATGTCGCTTTGATGGAACTGGAAAATGTCCGAATACTCAAAGAGATGAGAAACTCTGTAAATCGGAAGGTAAATTGTGAAACTGCCAATATCAACAAAACCGTATCTGCCGCAGTAAAGCAAGCGGAAGATATTACATATCTTAAGGAGACGATCGGTTTTGAAAAGTTGTCTGAAGGATTAGAAGAGGTTGCACTTGCCCGCCTTACATATCCGGATGCAACGTTGAAGGAGTTGGGAGAGCTCCTGTCTCCCCCTGTCGGAAAATCAGGGGTGAATCACAGGCTTAGAAAATTAAGCGAACTGGCAGAAAAGGTAAGGCAAGAACAAGGAGGATTATTATGATTAAAACACCAGTCGTAGTAAGGCACAGCAAAGGTCTTGACGGGAGACCGATTGCATTGTTGGTACAGGAGGCAAGCCAGTACGTAAGTCAGATACATATTATGGTAAATGGCAAGAAGATCAATGCAAAGAGTATTATGGGAATGATGAGTCTGAGTCTTGCAGAAGGGGAAGAACTTACAGTTGTAACAGAAGGTGATGATGAAAAAAAAGCTGCTGAAGGAATCAAAACATTTTTTACCAAAGTGAAACAATAAGCAGTTTATAATACAGGAAAGTAAAAGGAGGTTGTACTTTTGTACAGCCTCTTTTATAATAAAAAAGACAGACGGGAGGGATACAGGGATGAAGAAAATGTTATTTATCTATAATCCAAATGCGGGCACAGGACTTCTAAAGCCCAAGCTATCAGATGTGTTAGATATTTTTGTAAAGGGAGGGTATGAAGTCACTGTCTATCCTACGCAGAGGTATCATGATGCTTTGGCAAAGATGAAAAGTTATGAAGAAGAATATGACCTTGTCGTATGCAGCGGAGGGGATGGAACTTTAGACGAAGTGGTAACAGGAATGTTATTCCGAGAAAAGCAGGTACCTATAGGGTATATCCCGACGGGGACGACAAATGATTTTGCCAATAGCCTTCATATATCAAGAAATATATTAGAAGCGGCAGATACAGCGGTGAATGGTGTGCCTTTTTCATGTGATGTGGGTGTGTTTAATGACGATTATTTCATCTATATTGCGGCATTCGGTCTGTTTACGGATGTTTCTTATGAGACGAAACAGAGTATGAAGAATGTGCTGGGACATCTTGCCTACGTGCTGGAAGGAGCAAAAAGGCTGTTTAATATTCCTTCTTATCAGATCAAGGTGACATATGAAGACGGAGTGATAGAAGATGAATTCATCTTCGGAATGGTGACGAATTCACGCTCTGTAGGAGGATTCAAAGGAATTGTAGGGCGTGATATTGTTTTTGATGACGGAGAATTTGAAGTTACACTGATCAAGATGCCTAAGAATCCGATAGAACTAAATGAGATTGTAGCGTCTCTTCTTATTAAACAGATAGATTCAAAACATATGTATTCTTTCAAGTCAGGCAATGTACAGTTTGAGTCGCTTGAAGAGATTCCCTGGACTTTGGACGGGGAGTTTGGCGGCGAACACGATAAAGTTATTGTGAAAAATAAAAAGCAAGGGCTGCAGATCATGGTGAGGGACAACATGGTCTCCAATTTATCTGTGGATGCACAGTGATCTGCCAGGAGTCTTAAATATTCAGGGAAAATGGGAGCGCGAAAGAACAGCATGCATTCCATGATATGGATTGGCAACCATGCAGAAAAATCGCTGCTCCTATTTCATATTTGATTACCTTTTTGATTACCTTAGAATTTTAAAGAAAAAAGAAAATGCCAAAAAACCGTGTGGTTGACAGCTTTTTGGCATGTATGAAAAGTGACTCCAAGGGGAATCGAACCCCTGATTCCAGCGTGAGAGGCTAGCGTCTTAACCGCTTGACCATGGAGCCATATGAAATTTTAGCTGTGTGAAAATGAATCAATCTTTCACAAGCGAATTTTATTATACTATAAACTTCTGGATTATGCAAGAACTTTTTTGCTTTTTATTTTTTTATTTGCAAGATTTTTAATGTCTTTTTTATGCCCTGGATTTATGGATTGTTTTTTAGAGTATGATGGGATATAATGAGAACAGATTTAAAACTTATTGTCAGCCCGTTAATAGGAGTAAAGACAGAATTGGAGGAAGAGAATATGTTAGTATCAGCAACAGAAATGCTTCAGAAAGCAAAAGCAGGACATTATGCAGTAGGACAGTTTAACATTAATAATCTGGAGTGGACAAAAGCTATCCTGCTGACAGCACAGGAATGTAACTCACCGGTTATCCTGGGGGTTTCAGAGGGTGCAGGTAAATATATGACAGGCTATAAGACAGTGGTTGGAATGGTAAATGGAATGATAGAAGAACTGGGCATCACAGTTCCGGTAGCGCTGCACTTAGATCACGGCAGCTATGAAGGATGTATGAAATGTGTAGAAGCAGGCTTCTCATCTATTATGTTTGACGGTTCTCACTATCCAATCGAAGAAAATGTAGAAAAGACGAAAGAACTTGTTAAGATCGCGCACGAAAATCATATGTCTATTGAAGCAGAGGTTGGTTCTATCGGCGGAGAGGAAGACGGTGTGATTGGCAGAGGTGAATGTGCTGATCCGCAGGAATGTAAAATGATCGCAGACCTGGGAATCGATTTTCTGGCTGCGGGAATAGGGAACATTCATGGAAAATACCCAGAGAATTGGGAAGGATTAAGCTTTGATACTCTGGACGCGATCCAGCAGCTGACAGGGGATATGCCTCTGGTTCTTCATGGCGGTACAGGGATACCGGAAGATATGATTAAGAAAGCAATCGGGCTTGGCGTCGCAAAGATCAATGTAAATACAGAATGTCAGCTGTCTTTTGCGGCAGCTACAAGGAAATATGTAGAGGCAGGAAAAGATCTGGAGGGCAAAGGTTTTGACCCGAGAAAATTACTGAAGCCTGGTACAGAGGCAATTATGCAGACAGTGAAAGAGAAGATGGAATTATTCGGTTCTGTAGGAAAGGCGTAATGCCAGAGCAGGAAGAAAATAGTGTCAAAAAATGAAAGATTTACTTGCCTTTTTTCGGCGCTTGCGTTATACTAACATACGCAGATGTGACAGGGGCGTTCCAGCATGGTTGGAGTGCCCTTTTTTCTGCTTTGTTGTGAAAAAACATGGAGAAAGGGAAAAACTATGAACACAGAAAAGTTCAATGTAGCCGACATTTTTGGAGAAAATGTATTTAATGATACTGTGATGCAGGAACGGCTGCCTAAAAAAGTTTACAAGAATCTGAAGAATACGATTCAAGAGGGAAAAGAATTAGATCTTGAGACAGCGGATGTAATCGCGCACGAAATGAAAGAATGGGCAATAGAAAAGGGCGCGACACACTATACGCATTGGTTTTTGCCGCTGACAGGTGTGACGGCGGAAAAGCATGATTCTTTTATTTCCGCACCTCTTCCCAGCGGGAAGATCTTAATGAGTTTCTCTGGTAAAGAGTTGATCAAAGGGGAACCAGATGCTTCTTCTTTTCCTTCAGGAGGGCTGAGGGCTACATTTGAAGCCAGAGGCTATACAGCATGGGACTGTACCTCTCCGGCATTCGTCAGACAGGATGCCGCAGGAGCTACTCTTTGTATTCCAACGGCATTTTGTTCTTATACAGGAGAAGCGCTGGATCAGAAGACGCCGCTTCTGCGTTCTATGGAAGCGATCAATGGGCAGGCATTAAGGCTTCTTAGACTTTTTGGAAACACGACGTCCAAGAAAGTGACGCCGTCTGTAGGGGCGGAGCAGGAATATTTTTTGGTAAATGCGAAGAAATTTCTCCAGAGAAAAGATCTGATCTATACAGGACGCACCTTGTTTGGAGCTATGCCGCCTAAAGGGCAGGAGTTGGACGATCATTATTTCGGCACTATACGTCAGCGGATTGCTTCATTTATGCGGGATGTGAATATTGAACTGTGGAAAGTAGGCGTATCTTCTAAGACACAGCATAATGAAGTGGCGCCGGCGCAGCACGAATTGGCTCCGATCTATACAGAGGCAAATATTGCGGTAGACCACAATCAGATCGTTATGCAGACGTTAAAACGTGTGGCAAGCCAGCACGGAATGAAGTGTCTGCTTCATGAGAAGCCTTTTGCAGGGGTGAACGGCTCGGGAAAACATAATAACTGGTCGATCATAACAGATGACGGTATTAATATGTTGGATCCTGGGAAGACACCCCATGAAAATATCCAATTTCTGCTGATCTTGACCTGCATTTTAAAAGCGGTAAACCGACATGCAGACCTGCTGCGTGAATCTGCGGCGGATCCGGGGAATGATCACAGGCTGGGAGCAAATGAAGCACCTCCGGCGATTATTTCTGTTTTTCTTGGAGAACAGTTAGAAGATGTCATAGATCAGCTGATCAGTACAGGAGAGGCAACACATAGTATAAAAGGTGAGAGGCTGGAAACAGGAGTTAGGACATTGCCGGAATTGGTAAAGGATGCTACAGATAGAAACCGTACGTCTCCGTTTGCTTTTACAGGAAATAAATTTGAATTCCGCATGGTTGGTTCAAGGGATTCTATCGCTTCTTCTAATATTGTATTGAACACAATTGTCGCAGAGGCGTTTTCCGAAGCCTGTGATGAGTTGGAACAGGCAGAAGATTTCCAACTTGCGGTACATGATTTGATCAAGAAATATGCGACAGAGAATCAGAGGATTATCTTTAATGGGGACGGTTATTCTGAAGCGTGGGTGGAAGAAGCGGAAAAGAGAGGCCTGCATAATATCCGTTCTATGGTTGAGGCGATCCCGGCTATGGTCTCTGATAAAGCAGTCGCTTTGTTTGAGAAGTTTGGCGTGTTTACAAAGGCAGAATTAGAGTCCCGGGCGGAAATCCAGTACGAATCTTACGCAAAGGCAATCAATATCGAAGCGCGTACTATGATCGACATGGCAAGAAAGCAGTTTATTCCCGCGGTCATGAAATATACGAAGGAACTGGCAGATACGGTTAATGCAGTGACAGCGGCAGGAGCGGACGCAAGCGTGCAGTTAGATTGTCTGAAAGAAGTGTCGGAACTTTTAAAAGAGACAAGAGAAGCGCTGAGAGGACTGGAGAATGTGGTCCGAGAAGCCGGGGAAAAAGAAGAAGGACCGGAAGAAGCAAAATTTTTCTATTATACGGTTGTTCCTGCTATGGAAAATCTGCGTACGCCGGTGGATAAACTGGAGATGATCGTTGATAAAGAAGCGTGGCCTATGCCGTCTTATGGAGATCTGCTTTTTGAAGTGTAGAGAAATACAGAAAAAGGGAGCTGTACATATGTACGGCTCCTTTTTCTGTAAGAAAGTTAGTGAGTGCTGCCTTTTCCGCTTCCTCCGACGATGATATCATCGTCCACGATAGGCTGCAGCCAGAGTTCTCCTGGCGTTTCGGGAATATAAGGCATCAATATGTAGGAAGGGTAATCCTTGTCACGGTAAATCTTGTAATTGATCGTATTTGCGCTTGGGATTGGTCCAAGGTGATCCATTTTAGCCTGCCATGCACCGGATTGAGGCTCGAAGTTGTCCATGGCTTTGATTTCCAGTTCAATCGCAGAGCCTGCCGGGAATACCATACCAATCGGATTGATCTCGATAACGTACTCGCGGATTTCGCCTGGGGTCACAGGGATTCTCTTTGTATAGTCATGTACCGGGCGGCCGATCTGACTCTTTTCTTTATCAAGCGGATAACTTGCTTTCAGAGATCCGGTGCGGCATACAGGAAGGCGGGTTCCGCCGGGGGTGATCTGGTGCAGTTTTACGATGAAGTTGGCGTCGCTGCTGTCGATTGCTGCCCATAGATGGAGCTCGATCGGTCCGGTGAATTCTGTCGGACGGTTGAAGCGGTCTGTACGGTAAGTCAGTTTTTCCACCTCTGTAGTAATGTGAGGAGGACGGTGTGTAAAACTGTCCGGCGGCAGACTGCCTTCCACGACAGGTTCCCAGCGCAGGTTGCCGAATGTATGCAGATAAAGTTTTTTCCAGTGTGTTCTTGCCAGTGGATATTCGTGTTCGTAACGATAACCACGTCCGATAATATTTAATTTCATCGGAGGTTCGTCTACAATACCGGTATCGATACCTTTCATCCAGTAATCATACCAGCGAAGCTGTTCCTCGTTCATGAAGCGATAAGGCAGTTCCATGCCATTATATCCTTCCATGACGCCGCAGCGTTTGTATACGTTTAGTTCTTTGGAGTTCATGGCATTAAATACAGGAGCTGACCAACGTCCGTTAGGAGCCCATCCGCACTTAAAGTATACAGGCACCTTGATTTTGTCATACTTATATTTCATAGAACGTGGGCGCCAGAAATCATCTTCTTGTGGATGCAGCAGGTAGTCCAGATAGAAAGTATGATATTTTGGAGGCCATACGTTGAACATTTTGTTGAAATATGTGTTGATGGCAATATCTGGATCTTTTTGTACTTCTTCAATCCGTTCTTTCATTTCTTCTTCAGACATCATTTTGCTGGTCCAGGTAACAGGATTATTTGCCGGACACAGTTCCCAATACATGTTCATATACGTATCTGCGACACCGCCGTAATAGCCATGCTGGTAATAATCATCCGTATAGCTAAGAGGCATGATACATACTAGATGCGGAGGCTGCAAAGCAGCAGTAAGCGCCTGGATGATCCCAAAATAAGAATAACCGGCAAGGGCTACTTTTTCGGTGCTCCATGGACATTCTGTACCTGCCCATTCTACATAGTCATAAACATCTTCCTGTTCCTGCGGATTATATACGCCCAGATATTCGCCTTCGCTGCGTCCGATACCGCGTCCGTCGGGAATGATATAGGTATATCCCCTTTGTACAAAGAAATCAATATCGCCAGCTTCCAGACTATGGTCAAAATAGTTGGATGTTCCCGGCAAAGAGCCGTGGCGCATGCGCTGCATTTTCTTGCCGTAGGCGGAATATGCAATGAGAGAAGGCGCTTTTTCGATCTCTGCCGGATGGTATACGTCCACATATGTTTTTGTGCCGTCTCGCAGGATGACTTCTACGTTTTCTTCTAGTTTTACGGTATAGACCGGTTTGGAGAGTTTATCAAGATTCTTGGTGTAACGTCTGTCCCAATATACAGGAACTTTTTCCAGACCGGTCTCTTCATAGAATTGTTCTTGGTTCATAATCGTACCTCCTATGTTTTGATAAACCCAGTATATCGGAAAATAGTATATAAAGTCTGTCTATAATGTGACACAAGAGAAAAATTTCTGAAAAAATAAAATCAGATATTCAGTTCGCTGTCCAAAATAATATCCAGAAGTCGGTTGAAATCCAGGACTTTTAAGTGTCCGCGTTCGGTCTGGATAATATTTTCTTTGCGCCAGTTCCCTAAAATCTTTGCGGCAGTCTGGCGTGCCATACCGGACGAAGCTGCAAGGGAACTCTGGGTGATGCGGATCGTCATATTCTTTTGGCTGCTGTTGGTCGTCAGATTGACGATGATGGAGGCCAGACGTCCCGGAGCATCCAGATACATGGCGTTGACCATATGCTGCGCGGAATTTAGGAGGCGGTCGATCAATTCCTGGATGATGACACGGCAAACAGAAGCGTTGTCCCAGACGGTTTTTAAGAACCAAGTTTTGGGAAGCGAGATCAAACGGCAGTCTTCCAGTGCCAGAGCCGTATTGGGATAGGGTTTATCGCAAAGCATTCCCATTTCACCGAAATATTCCCCATCATTTCGCACTTTCACGATCACATCTGCGCTGCTTCCATAGAAAACCGATTCCATAACATATCCCGACTGGATGATATAAAGGTGGGCGGAACTGTCGCCGATATAATAGATCGCTTCCCCTTTCTTTTTTGTGAGGACCTTACAGTGGGAGGTCAGTTCGATCAGCTGGTGCATAGTGAGCTCTCGGAAAAGGGCCGTAGATTTCAGGATAGGGAAAATTTCCTGCTGTTCTTTAGAAAGTTCATTCAATTTGAGTGAGTTTTGAGTTGTTGCCATGTTATCCTTCCTTTCTAGATGATCAATAGTTCTAGCAATATTTACAGGCATGATTTGCCTGATAAGATATATCCATCCGGGTATCCGCGCAATACATGCTTTATAGGGGACGCCAGATGAGGTATAATTTATAAAATTCTATCACAAAAGAATATAGAATTAAAGAAAAATTACAATTTATGTAATCTTTCTGAGATAATACTATTATAAAATGCACAGAAAAATTGAAGGATGAAAAATAAAATTATGCAAAGTAGTGAAAATGTAACTTGAGTGACAGAAGGGGGCTTTTAAAATATTTATAATAATGCCATAAAAAATCTGACAGAAAAGAGGTAATGGGATGAAAAAACAGAAAATGAAACTCATGTCATGTATTCTGATGGGGGTTGGAAGTATTATTGGTGCCAGTGTATTTGCATCGACACCGATCGCCATCAAGATCGTCGGTGGGAATGGCATTGTTATTGGATTCATTTGCGCGGCGCTGTTTGTATTCCTACGCAGTATCCCGGAAATGCTCCTTGTTTCTGCTCTTCCGGCAAATGGTGGTTCTTACATGTATCTGACCCGTATGGTACATCCGGTCATGGGAACCTGGGACGCTTTCAATGAATTGGCTGTGGGAGTTTTGAAGATCGGCACAATGGCGCTGACTTTTTCTACCTATTTCTGTATGCTGGTCCCGGCGTGTCCTGAATGGCTGGCGGCATGTGCCTGTATTGTCCTTTTCACTATCATTTCCTGCTATGGGATCAAGATTTCTTCTACCGTCCAGGATATTTGCGTGGCAGTGCTTTTAGTAGCGCTTGCAGTGTATGTCTTAGGCGGCTGGGGAGCGACGGTCGTATCTCTAGGGGAAGTGATCACGTCTACGGTACAGCTGAGCGCTTTGTGGGCAGCTATGGGAATCAT
Source organism: Mediterraneibacter massiliensis (assembly GCF_001487105.1). Lineage (GTDB taxonomy): Bacteria > Bacillota > Clostridia > Lachnospirales > Lachnospiraceae > Mediterraneibacter > Mediterraneibacter massiliensis. The sequence continues at coordinate 552,999 of NZ_LN913000.1, forward strand.
GCACGGCAGTTTGATCGGGGCGAACGTATTGTACTACTCTGCGGAGGAAATTGAGAATCCGGGAAAGAACGTGCCGATCGCTTATCTGGTAAGTACATTGGTAGTAGCAGTTGTATATGCGCTGATCGCTTACATAACAGTCGGTGTGGAACCGAACTTCTACGAGATCGATAACCTGGCGACGGTGGCAGATAAATTCATGAGTCCGGCAGTATGGGTATTCTTTATCGCAGGAGGCGCCCTGCTGGCGATCGTGACGAGTATCAACTCCGCTATGATGATGTTCTCTCGTATCAACTTTGCGGCTGCCAGAGACGGTCTATTCCCGCAGAAAATTTGCGAGAACAACAAACATGGAGCGCCGGCATGGTCACTGTGGCTGAATTCTATTTTGGCAATGGCGATGATCATCGGCGGTTTCAATCTGGATGACGTGGTAAAAGTAACGACGATTCCAGGGCTGCTTCTTTTACCGATCACATTTTTAAGTGTCTTCATGCTGCCAAAATATTATCCGAATGCGTACAAAGCAGCTTATATTAAGACACCCCATGTCCTCAACTGTATTTTGACGGCGGCAGCTGCTGTCATGTCAGTAGTCCTTGGATATTATGTGTTGTTCCAGATGGCGCCGCACAATTGGATCATGATGATTTGCTATTATGCAGTGGCGATCGTTTATACACTGGCACGAAGAAGCTATGTGCAGAAAAAAGAAGGGTATGATATCTTCAAACGAATGAAAGAAACGTATGAGCCATGGGAAAAATTAGAAGAGGCTGCCAAAGAACAGCTGGGAGTAAAGGCTGTAAAATAAACAGGAAGCAGTGTGAAATAGAAAAATAAATTTTGAAAATGGTGTGTATGTGACAACGCTGCACACCTATTTCTTTTATGATAACAATAGAATAGACAAGGAGGTAAACGGAAATGAAAAAAAGATTGACGGAAGTTCTGGGCATTGATACGCTGCCTAATTATTGGGACAAAAGATACGTGAAGAATCTTGATAAGCTCTCTCGTCCAAAGTATGAAGTGGAAGTACATTCTGATGTGTGGATGACACTTAGAGACGGAGTCCGCCTTTGCGTAGATGTATATCTGCCCAAAGGAGCAGGCCCGGTTCCGGCTTTGGTAAGTTGGTCGGCTTACAGCAAAGAAATGCAGGGGATCAAACGTGGAGCGATCCCGCCGGAGTCTTTACTTTTTGATCACAGCCTGGAGGCAGGAGATATAGAGTATTTTGTGAAACGCGGATATGCATATATCATTCCGGATCCAAGAGGGATCGGCAAGAGTGAAGGAGAATTCTACGGTGTTTATAATCCGCAGGAACACAAAGACATTTATGACCTGATCGAGTGGGCGGCAGTACAGGACTGGTGCGACAGCAATGTGGGTATGGTCGGCTACTCCTACTTTGGTATCTGTCAAATTCTTGCGGCAGCACAGCAGCCGCCACATTTGAAATGTATCATGCCGTGCTCGTTTGTGGACGATTACTATCAGCATGGGTATTACGGAGGTGTTCCCTCTACCTACATGAGCATATACTGGGAACTTTGTCCGTCTAATAAGCCTGTGCCGTGGACGCTGAAGATGTATGGCGAGGAAAAGACAAAAGAGATGATGGAAGAACGTCTGAAAGATCCAGATATCGCGGTCAATTCTTATTTTACGAAGATCTTGACCACGTGGCCGCCTACATATCATACATTCTATCTGGACTATCTGCTCCATCCGCTGGATGATGAGTATTGGAAGCAGCGTTCTGCAAATCAGATGTATGATAAGGTAAAGGTACCGGTATATCTGCACTGCGCATGGTCACCGCTTGGAAGATGGAGTCCGCCGATCTTTTCAGCTATGAATGACGACCGACTGGATGTGCCGAAGCGTCTGGGAGTATTGGAAGGATATGATGGACTGGAATTGCCGTACCGCGCACTGAATGAAGAATGCTTGAGGTGGTACGATCATTGGCTCAAAGGCGTGGATACAGGGATCATGGATGAACCTAAATATAAATTCAGTGTTCTCAATGCCGGCACACGTTATGAGGACGAATGGCCTCTGGCAAGAACAGAATGGAAGAAGATGTATCTGCGTTCCTTCAACCGTCTGCGTTGGGACAGAGAACCGGATAAAGATCTGCCGCCGGATGGATTTACCCATCTGCCGCCGTCGATCTCCACAGAGGTCAATAAGATCATATATAAATCTTCCAGGTTCCCACAAGCAAAGGAAATCACAGGACCGATCGAACTTCATTTGTGGGCGTCTATCGACGCGGAAGATGCAAACTTTGTATGCAGCTTGTTTGACGTGCTGCCTGACGGTACGAGAATGCCGCTTCTTCGTTACGGCGCTCTGCGTGCTTCTCATCCAATGGATGAAGAAAAGAGTCAGATCGGACGCCCGGTACATGATAACAGTGTATCTATTCCGGTTACACCGGGAGAGATCCGCGAGTATGTCATCGAGATGAATCCGACTTCTATGGTGATCCCGGCAGGACATTGGCTGGAACTGGAGATCACAAGTCAGTGCCCGAATGCGTGCCATACAGAGTCCTGGACGGGAAAAGTAGGAAATATGAATGTCATTCCTACAAATACAACGACATCTTATAAGATCTATCGTGACAATAATCATCCGTCTTATTTGCTGCTGCCGCTCGTTCCATACACAGATTCAGAAAAATGGGTACAGTCGTTTGAGGATGACTATGAAATCGAAATAGAAGATGAATAGGACAGTGCGGAAGCGTAAGAGATAAAGTAAAAAGATATAGCAAAGAGATGTAAAAAAGATAGAAGAAAAGGGATATTGACTGGTCAGGAAGGTAAAAGACAGATCAGCCGATATCCCTTTAAATATGTAGAAATACAGCTGTATAAATATATGATTATAATATTTATATAAATATATGTAATTGATTATAAAGATAGACTGTTCTATAATGTGGCTGTAAGGAAAAGAATAAATTACCAATTCCGGCAGTAATTCCGGGAAAAATCAGGAGAGGATAGGTTATGGTCGAAAAGAAGATAGAAAATGGAATGGAATGGCGTACAGAGAAGGATTCAATAGGTACAAAGGAAATACCGGAAGATGTATATTATGGGGTGCAGTCCCTGCGGGCGGCGGAGAATTTCAGGATCACGGGACTGTCCATGCATCCGGAGATCATTAATAGCCTGGCGCAGATCAAAAAGGCGGCGGCGATCACAAACTGTGAAGTGGGGCTGCTGGAGAAAAAGATCGCTGACGCGATCGTGAAGGCGTGCGATGAGATCATAGAAGGAAAATTACATGATGAATTTATTGTTGATCCTATCCAGGGAGGCGCGGGAACATCGATCAATATGAATGCAAACGAAGTGATCGCAAATCGGGCGATCGAGCTGCTTGGCGGAGAGAAAGGCGATTATTCGATCGTTCATCCAAATGATCATGTAAACTGTGGGCAGTCTACGAATGATGTTATTCCCACAGCAGGAAAGATCACATCTTTGAAGCTGCTGAAAAACGCAAAAAAGGAATTAGAACGTCTTTATAAGGCTTTTTGCGAAAAGGCAGAAGAATTTGACGGAATCATAAAGATGGGACGGACACAGATGCAGGATGCAGTGCCGATCCGTTTAGGGCAGGAATTTAAGGCATATTCTGCTGCTATCCGCAGAGATATCAATCGTATGGAGATAGCCCAGGAAGAGATGAAGACATTGAATATGGGAGGAACGGCGATCGGAACAGGGATCAATGCAGACGAAAAATACCTGCGCAGGATCGTACCAAATCTTGCCGAGATCACAGGGATGGATCTGGTACAGGCATACGATCTGATCGACGCGACACAGAATCTGGATCCTTTTGTGTCTGTGTCAGGTGCAGTAAAAGCGTGTGCGGTAACGCTTTCCAAAATAGCCAATGATTTCCGTCTGATGTCCTCCGGACCACGCTGTGGATTCGGGGAGATCAATCTTCCGGCCAAACAAAATGGATCTTCGATCATGCCGGGGAAAGTTAATCCGGTCATCCCTGAGGTTGTCAACCAGGTTGCTTTTAATATCATTGGAAACGACATGACCATCACGATGGCTGCGGAAGCCGGACAGTTAGAACTCAATGCTTTTGAACCGATCACGTTCTATTGCCTGTTCCAGTCTATCGACACACTTGCCTATGCAGTGGAAACATTCGTAGATAATTGTGTGTCAGGCATTACTGCGAATAAAGAACGCTGCAAACAGCTGGTAGAGAACAGTGTGGGGATCGTGACTGCGCTTTCTCCGCACATAGGATATGCAAAGGCGGCGTCTTTAGCAAAGGAAGCGCTTAAGACCGGTATTTCCATCCGAGAACTGACGCTAAAAGACGGGATTTTAAGTGAAGCAGAGCTAAATGACATATTGGATGTGAAGAATATGACGGAGCCCGGTATTTCCGGAAGGGAGCTCTTGCTGAAAAAGAAATAGAATAGACGTTGTGTCAGACGAATGACAGTAAAAAAGTCACCGTTCCTTTATACTTAACAGTAGAAACAGAAGGGACGGTGGTTTTTTATGGCAGACTATACATGGACGTTTGATAAAAGTTTTCTTGTATTTCTTTTGATCGTGTTTGTGGCTTTTGCTGTGGCGGGCAAGACGAGATCTCTGCTTCCCATGCCCCTTATATATGGGAGCTTGTTTATGACGGGGTTTGAAACTGGCATACTTCCAAGGGATATGCTCTTGTCGGCAAATATGATTGCGGTAGGAACGATCGCTTACAATGTGCTGGTCGTACATTCTGGGACAATGGTGGATCTGAAAATGCTTGCCGCGCGGAAGAAAGAGACAGCTGTGTGCGTGACGTCGGCGCTTGTGATGGTTTTGGTGTCTGGAGTCGTGCTTATGCCTGTATTGGGAAAGGAGTTTGCGCTTGCAGCTCCGGGGTCTGTGATCGGAGGCGGCGCTTCCTGCGCTATTGCTTCCAGACTGGTTCTGGAAAAGGCGCCTGCCTTGTCCGTATTTCCCTGGCTTATTTTTATGCTGCAGGGCATTTTTTCCGTGCCGGTGGTGACCTGGGCACTCAAACGGGAAACGAAGGCGCTGCTTTTGGAATATAGGGCAGCTGACAGTATAGCAGCACAAGAGGGAAGTGCTGCCGGGAAAAAAGTACCTGACGCAAAACAAGTGCCCTTACAAGAAAAACGCCAAAGAAAGCTTTTCTGTGACAGCATACCGCGAAAATACAAAAATACGGCATACTATCTGGCGATCATCATGGCGGTTACGGTTGTCAATAATCTCTTGCACCAGACGGTACTCTCGGGTCTGCATTTGAATCCAAATGTGACGGCGCTGTTATTGGGACTGCTCCTCGGCAGTCTGGGAATTATAGATAAAGCGCCTTTGTTCAAATCGGATTCTTACGGTCTTCTATTGCTTGGTCTGATGGGATTGATGGCCAATACACTTGCGGGATATTCTCTGTCGGAACTTTTGGCGTTTCTTCCGCCTCTTTTGCTGGTGTTTTTCATATCTTCCTTGATGTTGCTTCTCTGCGGCTTATTGGGGGCAAGAGTCTTTCATTTTCGTCCGGAGCAGGGGATCCTCCTGACTATGAACTGTATGATGGGTTTTCCGGTCAATGCGCTGTTGACAGAACAGGCGGCGCGCGCGGCGAGGACAGAAGCGGAGGCGGGATATATCAAGAGCCGGACGGCGCCGCTTCTGGGGATTGGTACAATGCTGATATCCAACGGATTATCGATCATTTTTGTGAGTGTCATGGCTATGTTTCTATAGAAAAAGTAAGAAGTCTGAAAACAGCTGTTTTCTTTCTGGCCGGAAGATCCCGGTTTGGATTGGAGCAGCTGTTTTTTACTTGCAAAGAGAAAAAAACAGGTATATGATTGATAAAGTAGCTTTAGCATATCGGCGCAGAAGAAGAGACTGCCGCTGATATGAAGAAACAGGATGGAGAAAAAAGAAGGAAACAGTTAACATGAAAGGAAAAATAGGATATGTATATTTATGTATCACCTTTTTTTGTTGGGGAAGCATTTACATAGTAGCAAAATATGCCCTGGCAGAGATGGGACCAATCACGGTTTCTCTTTGCCGCTATCTCGTGTCAGTCATATGTCTTGCCGTTATTTTAAAAGTAAAAGGCAGTAGAAAACCAGTGAAGAAGGAACACTGGAAGTATATTTTTGTTGTAGGGGCAGTAGGATATTTTGTCTCGATCGCCTGCCAGCTTGCAGGTACGAATTTGCTGAACAGTTCACTCGCCTCTTTGATCAATGCAATGAATCCGATCACGATTTCTATATTGGCAGCAATTTTATTAAAAGAAAAGATCCGGAAGAAGAATATAGTAAGTATTCTTATCTCCCTTGTGGGCGTTTACATTATATTGGGAATAGGAGACGGCAGTATCAGTACGTTGGGTGTGATACTTTCTGTGCTTTCTGTGGTGTTCTGGTCTGGGGCGTCGATCGCTATACGTAAGATTTCATCGGAATATGATCCGGTACAGACGGCATTATATGGCATGTGCATTGCTCTGGTCTTAAATATTCCGGCTGCTGCTGCGGAAAACGTGTTCGTTGTTCAGAGTACGGTTACGAAGGAAGCGGCATTTGCCTGCATATATCTTGGGATATTTGGAACGGCCGTTGCGCATACTTGTTGGAATAAAGGCCTGCAGCTTTTGGATGCCAGCACCTGTTCTATGTTTTATCCGATGCAGCCTCTGGCGTCCGCGGTGCTGGGAGTTTTGATCCTGCACGAAGTGTTGACATGGAATTTTATTGCAGGCGGTTTGGTTATATGTGTGGGTATCCTGATCACAGTGATGCCGGAAAGGAGAAAGAAAAATGCAGACAGCGGCAGATTTAAGAAATCTATTAAATAAGATCGATCATAGAGGGTATCCGGCTTATAAGGATACAAAAGGGATATACCAGTTTCCGGGATATGTATTGTCTATTGATCATGTACAGGGAGATCCATTTGCGTCGCCGTCAAAGGTCAGTGTGTTTGTGAAAGGAAGGACGGCAGCATTTCCAAAGGCGCTGTATGAAAAAGATTGGCAGAGGATCGCGCTGCAGGATGAATTGATCAGGCAGTTTGGAAGGCAGGTCGGACAGTTTGCGTTTAAGGCGAAAGGTTCCGGGAAAAGCGGTCTTATCTCTGTAAGCCGTCCAGGGCAGGAGATATTGGAACGTACTTGCTGTCAAATAGACGGAACGGCAGGAGATGTGACTGTACGCATGGAGATTGGATTTCCCGCAAATGGTAGAACGATCAATGCAAGAGAATTGATCAAAATTTTGTTCGAGTTTCTTCCGGTTTGCGTAGAAAAAGCATTGTACTATAAGAATCTGCGCAAGGACAGGCTTAAAGAAATTGCTGATCTGGCAGAGGATCAGCGGTATATACGAGAGCAGCTGGATAAAAGAGGGCTGATTGCTTTTATTGCCAATGGAAGTATCCTGCCAAGGGAATCCGGTGTCTCTGACAGACCAATGAAGAATGGGATCGCTTTCCGGTCTCCAAAAGAACTGGAAGTAAGTTTTGACCTGCCGCACAAAGGAACGATAATCGGAATGGGGATCAAAAAAGGGATCACGCTTATCGTAGGAGGCGGCTACCATGGAAAATCTACACTTCTAAAAGCACTTGAATTGGGAGTGTATGATCATATTGCAGGGGATGGAAGGGAGTATGTCATTACCGACAGCACGGCTGTGAAAATACGGGCGGAGGATGGCAGAAGTATAGAGAAAACAGATATTTCTATGTTTATCAATGATCTGCCTAATGGGAAAGATACCGTGGGATTCTGTACAGAAGATGCCAGCGGCAGTACTTCGCAGGCGGCCAATGTAGTAGAAGCAATGGAGGCAGGGAGCCGTCTTTTATTGATCGATGAAGATACAAGCGCTACGAATTTTATGATCCGAGATGAGCTTATGCAGAGAGTGATCCATCGTGACATGGAACCAATCACACCATTTATAGAGAGAATCCGGGAATTGTACAGTGAATATGGTATTTCGACGATCATCGTAGCAGGCAGTTCCGGCGCATATTTTCATATCGCGGACTCTATTGTGCAGATGGAACGTTATATTCCAAAAGATATTACGCAGAGAGCAAAAAAAGAAGCGGAGCAGTTTCCGGTCTTAAGTGTGCCGGAAGAAAAGGCGAAAGTACCAGTGTTCTCCAGATGCCCGAAAGCGAACACTGCATGGAAGGGGCAGGAGAGGATTAAGATGAAAACGCTGGGAAAAGAGGCAGTGCAGATAAACCGGGAGTCGATCGATCTAAGATATGTAGAGCAGATCACCGACAGTGAACAGGTGACAGCGCTGGGGTACTGTATGCGGTATGCACAGAAATATCTGTTTGATGGGAAAAGAACTATGCGGGAAGTAGTAGCAGAATTGGAGAAAAAGATACAAAAGGATGCATTGGCAGGCTTGTGTGGAAATAGCTCCAGTATTACAGGGATGGCCATGCCAAGAGCACAGGAAATATTTGCCTGTTTCAATAGATACAGGGGGCTGAAAGTATGAGATTTTTTCATTTGTCAGATCTGCATATTGGGAAGACACTCCACGGGTATTCTCTGAAAGAAGACCAGACGCATATTTTAAATGAGGTTGTGGAGTATGCAGGAAAACTCTGTCCGGACGCGGTCGTGATCTCAGGAGATATTTATGACAAGGCGGCGCCGTCTGCGGAGGCAGTGTCCATCTTTGATACATTTTTGACGGAACTGGCGGCGCTGCGTCCCAAAGTGCCGGTCTTGCTGATCTCCGGGAATCATGATTCGGCAAAGAGGCTTGACTATGCCCGCAGGATCCTCGCAGACCAGCAGATTTATATTGCGGGCCAGGTTCCCGCGCAGCCAGGGGAGCATATGGAAAAGGTGAGTCTGATAGATGGATTTGGGGAAGTAGATTTTTATCTGCTTCCATTTTTAAAACCGGGATATGTCAGAGAGCTGTTTGCGGAAAAAGAACTGTCTACTTACAGTGAGGCGGTGTTTGCGATGATAGAGAGGGAGCATATTGACTTTTCCAGGAGAAATGTTCTTGTGTCCCACCAGTTTTATACAAGAAAAGGACAGGAGTCTGTAACCTGTGATTCGGAGGTTTTTTCAGTAGGAGGGATCGACAATGTGGACAGCCATATTGTCGAGGCCTTTGATTATGTGGCGTTGGGGCATCTTCATGGTTCACAGACAGTAGGAGACGAACATATCCGGTACTGCGGAACACTGTTGAAGTATTCGGTTAGTGAAGCGTCACATGAAAAGACGCTCCATGTGGTGGAATTAGGAGAAAAAGGACAGCCGGTAAAGATAGAAAAGCTGCCATTACATCCGAAAAGGGATGTGCGCATATACCGCGGAGAATTGGATGAGATTCTTGAAGCAGCGCAAAAAGAAGAAAAAGATTGTATAGAAGACTATGTCAGCATTACATTGACGGATGAAAAAGAGCTGTATAAACCAAAAGAACAGTTGGAAAGAGTGTTTTCACACATTCTGGAGATACGGCTTGACAATGCCAGGATAAGAAAGAAGCTTGCATTTGACAATGAAGAGGTGATTTTGCGTTCACCCGTATGTGTATTTGCAGATTTTTTCCGAGAAATGCAGGGACGGGAATTATCTGAAGAAGAGCGTAAAGTAGTAGAAACAGTAGCGGAAACAGCAGGAGGTAGATAAGATGCGGCCGGTCAGACTTACCTTGTCGGCATTTGGCTCTTATGCAGGGCAGGAGACGATAGATTTTACCCAGATCCCCGGTGGATTATTTTTGATAGCAGGCGATACCGGAGCAGGAAAGACGACGATTTTTGACGGGATCACCTATGCGCTTTATGACAGGACAAGTGGAGGCAGCAGGGAGAGCGGGATGATGCGCAGTCAGTATGCGTCGGAAAATGAGCCGACCTATGTGGAATTTGTCTTTTCTTATAGAGGACAGGAATATACAGTGCTCCGAAATCCGGAGTACTACCGTGCGGGCAAAAGAAAACGGGCAGACGGGCAGTCCAGGCTTGTAAAGGAGCCTGCGAAAGTAGCTTTATTTTTGCCCGGAGGAGAAGAATTCCAGGGGAAAAAAAGGGAGATCGACAAAAAAATAGAAGAGATCATAGGGCTGGACGCGGAACAGTTTACACAGACGGCGATGATCGCACAGGGGGATTTCTTAAAGCTTCTTCATGCGGGATCAAAAGAGAGGAAGCAGATTTTCTCCCGCCTGTTTCAGACGACTGTATACAGAAAGATGCAGGAGGAATTAAAAGAGCAGGCCAGACAGAAATTTACAGCTCTGGAAGAAGGAGAGAGAAACTGCAAAAGAGAGATGGAGCAGGTGGAATTTCCTTGTTCCGAGACAGGACGGGAGATTAGTGAGGTATCTGAGATACAGGAGAAATGGGAGGTACTTCTTGCAGAAAAACTGCCGGATGAACAGGCGGCAGTTGATTTGCTGGAAAGAATCTGCACATGGGATAAAAAGCAAGAAGAACTAAAAAAAGAAGAGGCAGGAAAGATACAGCAGAAACGGACAGAACTGCAGCTTTTTCTGCAAAAGAAAAAGGAGACAGAGCAATTGTTTGCGCAGCTGTCCGGCAAGAAAGAGGCGCTCCTTAAGCTGGAGGAAAAGAGTGCGCAGATAGAAGAATGGAAAAAGCAGGCTGCAGGCGGCGCCCGTGCGAAGAAGGTACAAGAAAAAGAAGAAATCTGGAACAAAGATGTACGGCAGCTGCAGAATTTAGAAGAGAAAATCCGGGAGAATACGATCTGGCTGAAAAGATGGAAAAAAGAAGAACAGGAACTGGGTGAGGAAGCACTGCGGCTGCGTCGGCAGTTCGATCCTCTGGAGAAAAAGCAGACAGAACAGATCGCAAGACTTTCAGATCTTCTCCCTAGATACGAAAGGATCAGGAAACTAAAAGATCAATGCAGGCAAGAGGCAGATAAAATGGAAGACTGTTTGGAAAAATGCCAGGAAAAATCGGCCTATTATGATCGAGTATATCGCCAGTTTTTTAAAGAACAGGCAGGCGTGCTGGCGGCACAGTTAAAAGAAGGCAGTCCTTGCCCTGTATGTGGTTCCCTGTCTCATCCTAAGAAGGCAGTTCTTTTCGGGAAAGCGCCCGATCAGCAACAAGTGGAACAGGCGAAAAAAGAAAGGGATCTGGCAGAGGAAAAACGACGGGAGATATATGAAGCATTTCAGGAAGTGAAAAGCCGTCTGGAAGCAGAAGAGTCGCTGCTAGGAGAAGAAAAGGACGAGGAAGCGACCAAGAACCGTCTCACAGAGTTGAAGCAGGAACAAAAAAGATGCCGGGAAGCTGTAGAACAGGCAGAGAAATCTTGGCAGCAGCTAAAAGGGCAGGGAGAGCAAAAAAAGGGAGAGACACAGGAGCAGATAAGGCTAAAAGAAGAGCTGACGATACGAGCGGCGGAAGAAGAAAGTGCGTATGAGGCAGAGTTAGAGAGACAGAAATATATATCCCGGAAAACGTACGAAGAAGAAAAGAAATGGATTGTTTCCTGGGAAGAAAAGAGCAAGCATGTTCAGCAGTATGAAATGGATGTCAGGACCTATAGGGCAAAAATTGAAACTTTAGAAGAACAATTAAAGGGCGAAGAAAGGGTCGATGTGACAGAACAGGAGGAGGCTCTTAGGGAAACAGAGCATGCGGGCGAGCGTCTGGAGAAAGAAATGAAAAATATATATGCACGCCGAAAGAAAAATGAGAATGCGCTTGTCCGCTTGAAAGCATTATTCCTATCTTTGCAGACATTGAGAAAAGAATATGAAGTGCTGGGAAATCTAAGCCGTACTGCAAATGGTTCCCTTCTTGGAAGTGCGAAACTAGATTTTGAGACATATGTGCAGCGGCAGTTTTTCCGGCAGATCATCCAGGCAGCGAACAGGCGTCTGGCGAAGATGACGGGGAATGAATTTTTGCTTCAGTGCCGGGAATTAAAAGATCTGAAAAGCCAGGGAGAAGCAGGATTGGATCTGGATGTATACCATTTGGTAAACGATGCGGTACGGGATGTAAAATCTCTTTCCGGCGGTGAATCTTTTCTTGCGGCACTTGCGATGGCGTTGGGACTTGCGGATATTGTACAGCATACAGCAGGGGCAGTTACACTGGATACTATGTTTGTGGATGAAGGATTTGGTTCTCTGGATGAGGAAGCGAGAGGGCGTGCCGTGCAGATATTAAAAGAGCTGGCAGGCGAAAGAGGCGTTGTGGGAATCATTTCGCATGTCAGTGAACTGAAAGAACAGATCGAATGGAAGCTGGAAATAAGAAAAGATGAAACAGGCAGCCATGCCTCTTGGAATGTGTGACAGACTGAAAAGTCTAAAATGCGGACGAATTTTCGACACAAAAATTTCATAAAATTTTAGAAAGCATTTCTTGACATTAGGGTAAAAACAGAGGAAAATATTCTTCATGACACAAGGCTTTGCCCTGTTTGAAAGAGCATAGGTATATGTGTTATATGCGCTTGCGGACAGTGGGAAGACCGAATGCAAATTTTATACGGAAATTAAGGATGGATGAAAATGAAAGAAAAATTGATACGGTTTATGCAAGGAAGGTATGGCGTAGATTCTTTTTCTAGGTTTCTGCTTATAGCAGGACTTGTTGTTGTATTTGTGTCCGCTGTTTTTGCAGACGGAGCGGCAGGCGGCGTATTGTATATTCTGGGATGGGTATTGGTGATCTACTGCTATTTCCGGATATTCTCCAGAAATGTCACGAAACGCTATGGGGAGAATCAGATGTTTTTGGCGAAGACGGCAAAGATTCGTAATTTTTTCAGAGGACAGAAGAATATATGGAAACAGAGAAAAATATATCATATTTATAAGTGTCCGAATTGTAAGCAGAAGATCCGTATTCCAAAAGGAAAGGGAAAGATCGAGATACGCTGTCCGAAATGTAATACCACATTTATTAAGAACAGCTAAAAAGTGTACTTGAGATGAGAGGGAGAAAAAATGAGAGATCCATATAGTGTTTTGGGCATAGCCAGGGATGCCTCTGATGAAGAAGTGAAGAAGGCATACCGCAGGCTGAGCCGGCAATACCATCCGGATGCAAATATCCATAATCCGTTAAAAGATGAGGCGGAAGCGAAATTTAAGGAAGTACAGCAGGCATACCAGCAGATCATGGATGAGCGGGAGCGTGGGTACTCTTCCGCAGACAATGGTTATGGAACAGGCGGTTATGGAGGTTTTGGCGGATACGGAAGTTATGGAGGATTCGGCGGATACGGCGGACAAGGCGGGTTCTCCGGGCAGCAGGCCAATGAGAGTGAAGCAGATATGCATCTTCGGGCCGCTGCAAATTATATTAAGAGCGGGCATTATAAAGAAGCTTTAAACGTACTAAATGGGATTAAAGAAAGGAACGCACTTTGGTATTTTTACAGTGCGTCGGCAAATTCCGGGATTGGCAATAATGTGACTGCGATAGAACACGCCCAGGAGGCTGTGCGTTTAGAACCTGGAAATATGCAGTATCAGATGCTGCTTGACCGACTGAAAGGCGGCGGAGCATGGTACCAGCAGAGACAATCTATGTACGGATATCCCGGGTCTTTTGACAGCAGCTGCTGTGTGAAGTTGTGCATGGCAAACCTTCTTTGCAATCTATGCTGCGGAGGTGGCGGCATGTGCTGCGGAGGTTATGGGAACGGCTATGGCGGATATATATAAAAGCAGGGCAAAGCCTGCTTTTTTTATTTTTCTGGAATATGTGTACGGAAGATACCGATTCCAACAGCTCCGGGACCGGTATGGCAGCCGATACTCATGGTGAGAGGAGCGGTTTTTAATTTCATATCAGGAAAGTGCTGCTGCATTTCCTCTTTGAAATAGGTGAGTTTTTCTTTGTCCATCAGTGTGGTGGCAATTCCGGCCTGCAGCAGACCGTGTTTTTTTAAGTCTGCAAAGCGTGTATCTAAATCCTTTTGTACAGCTTTACACATTGTTTTAAATGCAGCTTTCATGCCTCTTGTTTTGGAGCAGGCGTCCAGCTTGTCTCCTTGTATAGTGAGTACAGGCTTTAAATTCAAAACAGTGCCTATTGCAGCAGCGGCAGGTGTAATACGTCCCCCTTTTTTTAAATATTCAAGAGTGTCAACGGCGATATAGATACTTGCATCCAGACTTTCCTTTTCTAAAAGCGTTTTGATCTCTTTGCCGGACGCGCCTTTTTCAGCCAAACTTTTGGCGTCATATACAGATTGTTCCTGCGTGATAGAAATTCTGTGATTATCTACAACATGTACTTTCCCATTATAAGGTTCTTCTTGAGAGAGGACAGAAGCCGTTTGGCAGGAGTTTGACAGCCCGCTTGACATAGGGATAAAGACGATCTCGTCATAAGATTCTAACAGACGATCCCACATCTGTAAGAGTTCCCCGGGAGAAGGCTGCGAGGTTGTCACAGATACCCCTTCAGAAAGTTTTTGATAGAATTGTGCCGGAGTGATATCCTGGCCCTCATAATATGTCTGTCCATCAACTAAAATAGGCATAGGAAGAACGTGGATTTCTTGTTCTATCCCTTCCATTGGCATAATTCCGCTGTTGCTGTCAGTCATAATGGCGATTTTTGACATAATGAACCTTCCTTTGATCAAAATCTTATTATTGTAAGTTACATGAGAAACAGCCTGATTTCTATATCTGTTTAATCTTATCTTACAGGTTGAATGTTATTTTAACAGGTGTTAAAATTATAGCAAAATATATATTTAATAACAAGAAACAATAATTTGAATATGTAAGCTAATTATACAGATTGGAGAATATGTAAAACAATGGAAGACAGGCGCATCAGAAAGACGAAAAAGAATTTAAAAGAGACATTGGTAGAACTTTTGGCGGAGGTTCCGTTTGAACAGATTTCGATAACGGAGTTGTGCAAGCGGGCAGATATAAGCCGTATTACCTTTTATTCCCATTACAGTGATAAATATGCGTTGGTAGATGAGATTTTTGCGGATATGACAAAAATAGGTACAGAAGATTATCATCGCAGACAGGAAGAGAATAATCCAACCCGGGATCTGGTGATAGGCTATATCAATGTGCTGGATAGCATTCTTTCCATCTATTATGATCGATTTGAATTCTTTCAGCATACCAATCCGGACAGAAATCCTTATCTTGCCTTTGCGTTTTACAATATCGTATTGGATACAGTGGAGCTTCATACGAGCAGAATTCAGAAAGTAAATCTGGAATTGAAATATTCTCCTAGAAAAATAGCGGGTTTTGTTTGTTTTGGGATTTTAGGATTTATCAATGAGTGTCATAAAGCAAATACGCCTCTTACAAAGATCAAGAAGGAAGCAAGAGCGCTCTTGGCGGATATATTAAAATCGGATGTGGTCGTAAAGAAAAAAGAAAGATAGGATATATCCATCTGCCATCCCGTAATGCCTGCCTTACAGGCAGGCTGATTCGCTCGATAAGGTATAAAAAACCTGTACTTTGTGCTGCATTTTTTCAAAATATTTTAGTGCCTTGTTTTCCATTTTTTTCTGCACTTCCGGGAGAGCGTGACGATATACTTCTTTTAATATGGAATCATTTCTGAGATGTTTTACTTCATTTTTAATGGGGACACATATATTTGTGCGCAGTTTCCTTTGGCAAAGCAATCTGCACCCTGGTTTCTGGACAATATCGGTTCATTACGGCTGTGATCAGTCCGTTCATATCTCGAACAGTTTTAGGTGACTCCTTTGGCATAAAATAACGGCGCATAAATGTTCCGGATTGTGCTACAACTGCTCTGGTATTGGCGTACCGGGGCGGCTTACATAATGTAAAAGGAGATTGCTCATATGTATTTTGGGAAATGGAGAAGATCTATTTAAAGAATTTAAGAAGATGTATGATTATAGAATGAAAAGAACTGTATTTGAGGAAGAGCAAAAAGGTGTTTTTCTTATAGAATTATAAAATATACTGTGATATGATAAATCTGTAAGAAGGAGGCTATGATATGGCAAAAGCGTGGGGCAAAGTTTTTATGGCAGTTTTTTCATATTTGTATAAATACCGTCCATATATGACGGTGTGGGTTATTTGTTGCCTGGGAGTCGGAGCATATGATAGCATAAAACAACATGATATTGACGCATTACTTGCTTACGTGATTTTCATGTTGGTTCCAACGGTGATTAAGAAGATATTACTTACAATAAGCAGAATCGGAGGCGGCAATATATATGATGAAAAGCTACTTGGGAGAGGACCTAGAGGGAGATTTATAAACTATATTAATGAATATTTAGATAAGTAATACTATCGGGGGAATATGGAATTGATACAGTTGGAACACCTGTCATATGATAGGTGTTCTTTTTATAGGGGTCGGATAGACCCAGTTGAGTACGTTGGAGTTTCTCAACAGAGAAACGGAAACGTGCGAAATATAATCCACCTGCTATGCGGGTGCGCGACGTTAGTTATACAAAAAATCACCTTTCCTTTATAATAGAGGTGTTCAGGCCACTATTAAAGAAAGGAAAGGTGATTTCAATGGCAAAGCAAACGAATTCGCTCGCACATACGAAGTGGATGTGTAAGTATCACATCGTCTTCACCCCCAAGTATAGAAGAAAAGTTGTTTATAATCAATACAAAAATGATTTGCGGGATATATTGAAACAATTGTGCAGTTACAAAGGAGTGGAGATATTGGAAGGGCATCTGATGTCAGACCATGTGCATATGCTGGTAAGTATACCGCCGAAAATCAGTGTATCATCATTTATGGGATACTTGAAAGGAAAAAGTGCGCTGATGATGTTTGACAGACACGCAAATTTAAAGTATAAGTTTGGGAATCGTCATTTCTGGTCGGAAGGATACTATGTGAGCACAGTCGGATTAAATGAAGCCGCGATAAAGAAGTATATACAAGAACAGGAAAAAGCGGATATTATGCAAGACAAACTCAGTGTGAAAGAATATGAAGACCCTTTTAAGGGTCAAGGCTGAGTAGTACAAACACCCCTTTAGGGGCAGCGACGAGTCAATAGCAATGTGGCTTGAACGGAGCCGTGGGAAGGCTACAAAGGGTAGACTTCCCATGGCGTAAAAAGAGAAAGCCAGCGCCTTGAGGCGCGGCCAAGTAGGGCGGGCTTAGAGCCCGCGTCCCGAGCCACCTGTTTTACGGGTGGGGGCGACTGTAATTTCTCAAGATAAAAGACCGGTGAGATGAATGGAAAGAAGAAAATAGGCGCATATATAACGCTGGACGGCGAAAAAGAATTTCGCAGCGCAAACAGCAGGAAGCGCAAACACAGTGGATACATTAAGAAAAAAATTGAGCAGGCACAGAGTATGCCGGATGAGATGAAAAATTTATCTGATATCATAAAGAAATCGCTGTAAAAGTAGCCGAATACAGTAGAATAACTATTACGATTATCTCAGGGAAGGAATTCTGGAATGTATCTGTACAGATACGAACGGAAAAAGTACTGTTGGAAACAGTACAGGCAGGAGATACAATGTCAGGCATAGCACAACGTTTATAGCTGTCCTAAACCGTGTTTTGTGTTGTACTTTGTGCTGCATTTTAAAATATTTTAGTGCCTTGTTTTCCATTTTTTTCTGCATTTCCGGGAGAGCGTGACGATATATTTCTTTTAATATGGAATCATTTCTGAGATGTTTTACTTCATTTTTAATGGGTACATATCAAATTGCACTGCCATTACCTCGGCAGTCTGTTTATCAGATTGCTCAGGCTCATCACAGGTAAATAATCCATAAACGTGTTTCTGTTTTTGCTTTCCCGTTTTGGAATCGATGACAGCCTTTCCACTTTTGTCAAAAATCGGCTCGTAATGACTGAACATCTGGCACCGCCAGGAACCAGATGGTAATTTTTTGCCGTTGGCATAAACATCATCTTCTTTGGTATAAAAATAAGAGCGCACAAATGTTTTGTGTTGTGCGGCTTTATCGAAGATGATACAATATTCTTGTGAGAGAACACCGCATAATCTGCGGATTGTGCTAGAACTGCTCCGGTATTGACGTACCGGGGCGGTTGACATTTAACGTATATTTGCTATATTATACTTAACAAGGGAGCCGATAGCTGGCTGAAACCTAGCTATATCGGCAAATATGTATTACAAAACAGCGCTACACTTTGCGGGTGAAGGCGCTGTTTTTTGTTATGTTTATTGATGGTTATAACAAGGGTAATAGAAGCAACTAGCATAATAACAAAGGTAAATAAATCGCTGTATGTTACATACATAGGCACCAGCCCCTTTCTCTTCTGAGTAGGTGGCTGCATATCGCCCTATTGGTCCCCAGGGTAAATATACTATTTTGTATCGCCCCAGACGGATCCGGGGCGAGGTTTCTGTTTTATTGTAAGCCGTTAATTCTCAAACAGTTGTTGTATGCAAGCTCTTGCAACATTTTATATAATGGCTGTACATTAAATTTTTTGGGAAATTCCAGTTTGTGGGAAACATACTGAACTTCATGCGCAGTAAGGTTTGCGGTTTTGATGTATGTAAAGGTAAGTTCGCTGTCATCAAAACCAAATCCTGCTGTTTCTATTGTTACATCAACTATAGAAAAAAGGTTTATAGATTCTACACGCATTTTTGTCCCAGTAGCCCCCTGTTTGTCTGTGAAGATGATTCTCTTGTCTGTAAAAATCAGAGCGTCACGAATCAGTTTAAACCCGGTTTGAATAACTTCCCCACTCATCAGGTACATGCCATATTCCTGCTGTAATTGCTCTACAGGAACTTCACTGTAATTGTTTAGCCCGCCTTGCAAGATATTCCCTCCAGCTGCCCCCGCCGCAGACTTTGCACTGTTTAACATATCTTTCATTCCAAATGCCATACTATTCCTCCTCTTTATCTTTTGCCCGTATTAAAAACACCACTTATATAAACGCCATAGCGGTTATACCTTTTCCATGACTGCCAGATTTGGCAGAAAATAAATCACGTAATTATCTACAGTGGTATATACGCCATATTTATCACGACAGCATTCAATACACTCCTGTAAACATTCTTCAGTTACTTCCAGAAACTCCGCAATCTCATATCTGTTTTGGCACCCTGCCTTGTATGCTTTTATAATCCCAGAGATTCTTACAATGTCAGAAACTTTCATGCCTTTTTCTTCCATTAATGCTCTTAGTATTTCTGCTCTTTGTTCCATAACGAGTACCTTCTTGATTTGATATTACAATATTGCGTTATAAATTTAAATAAGAAATTGCAAAATATTGCAAAAAATATGTTGATGATTGCGCAATATCAAAGGAGAAAGGAGGAAGCCAAAAAGCTTATGAGGGCAACAGATCCGGAGATATGGGAGCTGTATGATAAAGTTTGCGACTGGGAATATGTGAGATATAAAGAGGCGTATGAGCAGATAAACGGACATTTCGTATCGCTGGAAGAAAATGAGCAGGTAAGACAATAGGCTGAAACCGTTGTAAAGCAGACGAAAAGGAGAGATTAAAAACATTATCCGGTCAATGGGATTTTCTGTGGATATAGGCGGCGGAAGAATAGCTTTTACTCCGCTGGCAGAATATTATCAGAAATATCTGGACAGAGCCTGTATGGATATTGTATCCGGGGCGTTTGATTACAACACGGTTCTGCGGCGTGTAGTAAAGGAAATGACAGCCTCTGGGCTGCGTACAGTCGATTTGCTTCTGGGTATAGTTGTCGTACTCCTGTGGCAGTACGGCGTGCAATTATGACAGGTGTTTCTTAGCTATCGGCACAGATTAATGAGAAGATAGCAAAGGATTATTTAGGTACAGATACCTTTGAAGTTACCTGGCACGCAGGGCACAGACCTTCCCATTGGTGGAGCGGGAATGTGTATACGAAGCAAGAATTGGTTTCAGTATGCGGTTTGGGAGATGTATCCGGTCTTTGCGGTGCAAACTGCCGGCACAGTTATATGGCATTTGTGAAAGGGTATTCTGTCCGTACATATACACCGGAGCAGCTTCGGGAACTAGAGAGAAAAGAGCAGCAGACAAGATTGTATAATGGAAAAGAATATACGCCTTACCAGGCTTCACAGATGCAGAGACAAATGGAAACAAAAATGCGGAACCAGCGGGCATATGTGAAAGGACTTCAGCAGGGTGGGGCAAGTACAGATGATGTTATTGCAGCAAAAACCAGATATTTGAATACCCTTCACCAGTACCAAAATTTTTCAAAGAAAATGAAACTGCCAGAGCAGATGGAACGGGTGTATATGGATGGGCTTGGAAGAGTGGCATTTGGGACGACAAATTATACAAAATTTATTGCAAAAAAATCTAGTATTGCTATAATAAAAGAAAAAGAGAGCAAACTAAAGATGAACCTACAGTTTTTTTCTGAAAAGGATATAAAGAATCAGGAATCAAATTCTTTAAAACGTGCGATTAGAAAATATCAAATAAGAATTGAGGAACATGAAGCAAAGATTTCTGACCCTAAAGTATTTTATCCCGAATGGGACAATTATGATACCCGGTATCAAGAAGGTCTAAAACGCCACTGGAACAAAGAAATTCGTAATTTCAGGCAATCTATTCAAGATAGGATAGAAGAATTGAAAAGTAGAGGTGATTATCATGAGTAAATTAAGTGAAGAATCTTTAAAGTATATTATTGCCCGACTTGTTGATAATGCCAATGATGCTGTTGAAGAAAGTGAAAAAGATAAATCAGACACGTTTAATCAAGGGCGCCGTTTGGCATATTATGAAATGTTGGATATTTTAAAAAGTGAATTAGATGTCAGAGATGCCGACTTGAAAGAATTAGGATTAGATTTTGATGTAAACAAAATTGCATAGGCGTTGTTTTTGCCTATGAAAAATGTACAATGCAGTAAAAGGGAAAAAGATGCAATCCCTGAAGTATAGATGCCATTCATTCTTCGGAGTGAGTGGTATTTTTATACTCATTTTTAGGAGGTAGAATGACAAAAATCACATACACAGAAGGCGGCGTTATTTTTTCCGGGCATGCCGATAATCCTATTGTCTGTCATGCAATTTCTGCTATTAGCCAGATGGTAGCGAACTATGTGGCAGACAATAATTGGGGGAGCGTATTATTGGCAGACGGTTATTTGGAAATCAGAGACGTAAATGAAAAATACTGCGGAAATGATTTGTTTAAAGCTATGAGCAAAGCGCTTGAGGATATAGAGGAAGAATATCCTGGAAACGTAAAAATTGAATACAGATAAGAGAATAAGAGAGCTTGGAGACAGGTTCTCTTTTCATATGTCCAAAACGTGATGACGTGAAAAGCTCGGGAGCCTGTCGAGGCGAAACGGAGGTAAAGAAAGATGAGAAACAGAATGTACTTACAGCTTTTTGAAGACGGCGCAGGAGCTGGCTCTGCAGGAGGGCAGGGCAACAATGCCGGGGGTGGTAACGGTGGCCAGAACGGAAACGCCGGGAGTGCTTCCGGGGCACAAGGATCCGGAACATACACCTATGAGCAGGCGGAAGAGATTGCAAGTGCACAGGCCAGTAAAGCAGAACGCACAGCACTGGCTGATTTTTTCCGTAAACAGGGAATGACAGAGGATGAAGTAACACAGGCGATCCATGATTTTAAAACGCAGAAGGCAGCAAGGCAGCCCAATATAGATGATCTGCAAAGGGAGCTTGCAGAAGAAAAGGCTAAAAACTCTCAATATGAGAACGAGAAGATCTTAAGCAAAAAAGGGGTCAGATCGGAAGATTTGGATTATGTTATTTTTAAGGCGGATCAGATGGTGGATGACAAGATAGATTTTGCAAAAGCAGCGGATAAATTTTTAAAAGAAAACCCACGCTTTATAGGCGGAACTGGAGGTATAGGCGGAACGTATAGAGTAAGCACAGGAGCCCAATCAAGTGGCGCTTCTGGTACAGACAATCCAAATGATAGTATTAATGCTGCGATAAGAAGAGCAGCAGGAAGGTAGGTAAAAAATGAACAAAAACAGAATGAATTTAAGACGGTTTGAAGATGATGCGGTTATCATTGACCGTACCGGGGCGGATACCCTCATCCCGGAAGAAAAAGCGAGGGAAATTATTCAGGGAGTTGTGACGCAGTCTGCAGTACTGGCGCAGGGAAGGCGTCTTCCGAACATGTCCAGCAAGACATATAAAATGCCAGTGCTTGACATGCTGCCATTGGCGTATTTCGTAAACGGGGATACAGGACAGAAACAGACGACGAAAATGATGTGGGATAAGAAATTTATCACAGCAGAGGAAATTGCTGTTATCGTGCCGATTCCAGAAGCAGTATTGGATGATTCTGATTATGATATTTGGGGAGAGGTGCACCCAAGAGTGCAGGAAGCATTTGGAAAAGTAATTGACGGCGCAGTATTGTTTGATGTAAATAAACCGACTTCATGGAGAGATGGGATCGTGACAACTGCGACAAAGGCGACCAGTGTAGTAACGATTGGATCATCGGACGATCTCTACGATAAGATCATGGGTACAGACGGAGTAATCGCTAAGGTTGAAGAATCTGGTTTCTTTGTTTCCGGACACATGGCGGACATTACCATGAGAGCAAAATTAAGAGGATTGAAAGATACCACAGGTCAGCCTATCTTTAAGGCAGATATGCAGGGGGATACAAGATATTCTTTGGATGGTTCGCTGATGAATTTTCCGAATAATGGATCTTTTGATAAATCGAAAGCTCTTATGATCTCAGGTGATTTTTCGCAGCTGGTCTATTCGATCCGGCAGGATATTACGTTTAAGTTGTTTACAGAAGGTGTTGTTCAGAACACAGATGGATCTATAGCATACAACTTAATGCAGCAGGACATGGTGGCGCTGCGTGCTGTAATGCGTCTTGGCTGGGAGATTCCAAATCCTATTAATTCCGTGCAGTCCAATAAAACAAAACGCTGCCCATTTGCAATTTTAAAGGCGGGGGAATAAACCCCTCGCCTGCAAAGGCTGTACGCAGCGCGAGGGGCGGACTAAAAACAGCGAAGAACTAACAAGGGAGGCGAAGATATATGTATGAACCGGATTATGTATATTACCGCGACACATATAACGGAACGATCATAGCGGACGAAGAGATTTTTAAAAAATTTGTTGTAGATGCAAATTCGTACATCAATATGATTGTACGCCGCAGTGCTAATACAGAGGAGGAAGAAAATCTGTTGAAGTATTGCGTGTGCAAAGTCGCAGATTTGCTTTGCCAGGATATGGAAGTCCGAGCAGGATATAGCGGTCGTATTATAAAATCGGAAAATACAGACGGATATTCAGTCAGTTTTTCGGACGCCGGATCCGAAACAATTCAAGCGCGTATATATAATACAATCCGCCGCTACCTTGCGGGAACACGCTTAGTGTATCAGGGGGTGGGATGCTGTGCTGACAAATGCTGCCATTACAATTTTTAATCAATTTGCGGATATGGAAACTAGAAAAATGGTATATATCCCACACTATATCGAGGCTGTCTGGCTTCATACGGACCAGGAAACAGCCAGTGTTGATGGCGGTCTGGTAAGTGCGGATAAATACCTAATAAGAATACCCTATGCATATTGCAAGGCGTGGCTTCGTCCTTCTGACCTTATGGATCTGGCGGAGCCGGGAGAAAAGTGGACTGTACAAAACGATGATTTTTTCAATGTAGGGAAATGGTCTGGTGCGGAGAAAGTAAGCGGGATAGCGGAAATAAAGAAAGGCTTTTCTGGTGAAGTCGGAAAGGTGTTGAGCCATTCTGAAAACTTTTTGCTTAATGTGAAAATGAGTCAAATGTAAAAAATACATCCCGGGGCAATCCCAGGGGAAAGAATATTGTATCATCTTCCTCATTTTTTCGTGTTGCATAGCTGCCCTAAACCGTGTTTTTTAGGCTATGTATCTGAAAATTAGAACCAGCATGAGAACTGCGTAAACCCGCATATTTGCAGGGGGAATCAAAAAAACCTGTAATCCATAGGACTACAGGTTTTATGCGGAAGAAGAGACTTGAACTCTCACAGGATTAACTCCCACTAGAACCTGAATCTAGCGCGTCTGCCATTCCGCCACTTCCGCCGACAAAATATATCCTATCACAATAGGGCAATTTTGTAAACCCCTAAATTCAATTTTTTATCACGTTTTTTATCAGGAATTTTTTGGGGGAAGTTTGTTATTTTTAGCAGCAAAAATCATAGTATCTGACACTGTATGGAGGAAGGAGACATTGTCCTTCCAGAGTTCCTGCTGCTCCAGTTATAAGTTCATGGTAATTTCCGGACACTCTGTTGTCGTATGCTGTGTAAGGATGTTCTGAAGCATTAATGGCAACGAGAAGTCTTTCATTTTCTGTTCTGCGCTCGAATATAAGCTGGTGATTGGTAATGAGTATGTTTTCATATCCGCCGCTGCAAAGTGCAGGACTATTTTTGCGGATGTGGATCAGCGTACGGATGAAATCTGTTAATTCATTGGCATTAGGAGCAGAAAAACAAGGACGCAGGGCATGATCACTGCCTGGTGCTTTTTCTCCTTCTTCTCCCCATTCACTTCCATAGTAAATGCAGGGAATGCCAGGCATTCCAAAAAGGAGGCCGTATGCAAGAGGGAGATGTTTCTTATTTGTCAAAATACTGGCGATACGGGTAACATCATGATTGTCTACAAAATTCATCAAGTGTTTTCCTCGATAGAGACACCACGGTTCTTTCCCATATTGACGATTTAAAGAATGAGCGATCTCAAATAGATTCATACAGTTAAAACTGGAATAGATACCTTTATAACATTCGTAATTTGTACAGCTGTGCAGCATTTCGTCATTTACAATAATATTATAATCACCAAAGAGTACTTCTCCGATCAAAGCAAAGCCCGGCTTTATTTCTTCGCAGTATCTGCGCAGACTTTTCATGAAATCGTGATCTAGGCTATAAGCCACATCCAGGCGCAGTCCGTCGATGTCAAATTCCTGGATCCAGAATTTTACACAATCTAACAGATAGTTTTTCACTTCCGGATTTTGTAAATTCAGTTTTACCAGTTCAAAATGTCCTTCCCATCCCTCATACCAAAAACCGTCGTCATATCCGCTGTTCCCGTCGAAATTGATGTAAAACCAGTCTTTATAGGGAGAATCCCACTTCTTTTCCTGTACGTCTGAAAAAGCCCAGAAGCCTCTTCCTACGTGGTTGAAAACCCCATCCAATATAATTTTTATATGGTGTTCATGCAAAATTTTGCAAATTTTTTTGAAATCATCGTTGGTGCCCAGGCGGCAGTCGATTTTTTTGAAATCTCTTGTGTCATAGCCGTGATTGTCAGATTCAAAAACCGGATTTAAAATAATGGAACCAATTCCAAGCTGTTCTAAATATTCGCTCCAATCTCCAATCTTTTGGATACGTGGTACGCAGAGCCCGTCATTGTGCGCCGGTGCGCCGCAAAAACCAATTGGATATATCTGATAGAAAGTTTCGTTATAAGCCCACATAATTCGTACCTGCCTTTTTACTTGTTTTCATAATTATAGCATAAGTGTGCAGAAGAAAGTGGATTTTCTGTTTTGAAATTAGTTTGTTTAGTATAAGCCGTATAGTAATAATGAAGCAAAAAGTAACTTTTTGATAAGAAACAGTGCGAAGAACAGGGAACAAAAATTAGGTTTCTAATTCCTGTGGACAACATGACAACAGGTGTTTGCGAATAATCTGCTAAAGGGAGGATTAAAATCGGTAAAAATATAGAGGGAAAAATATGAAAAAACTTGACACAAAGCCAGACAAGTACTATAATAGTACAGCATGACATAAGGAGAAACAGTATACACCAAAGCCCCGGAGTGTACTGATTTCATATATAAAAGTAATGTTATAGATGAGATTATTAGTAGGAGGAATACCCATGAAAACGTATATGGCTAACCCTGACAAGATTGAAAGAAAATGGTATGTGGTTGACGCAGAAGGGTGCACATTAGGACGCCTTGCTTCTGAAATCGCAAAAGTATTAAGAGGCAAAAACAAACCAGAATATACACCACACATTGACACAGGAGATTATGTGATCGTTGTCAATGCAGAAAAAGTAAAAGTGACAGGTAAGAAATTACAGCAGAAGATTTACTACAATCACTCTGATTATGTAGGTGGTATGAGAGAAACTACACTTGCAGAGATGATGAATAAGAAACCGGAAAAAGTAATTGAGCTGGCTGTTAAAGGAATGCTTCCAAAAGGACCTATGGGTAGAGACATGATCAAGAAGCTTCATGTGTATGCTGGACCAGAGCACGCAAATCAGGCTCAGAAGCCAGAAGTACTGACATTTTAAGGAAAGGTTGAAAGGAGGACATTACAGTGGCTAACGCAAAATATTATGGAACAGGAAGAAGAAAAAAATCTATCGCAAGAGTATATCTTGTACCTGGAACAGGTAAGATCACGATCAATAAGAGAGATATCGACGAGTATCTCGGACTGGAAACATTGAAGGTTGTTGTACGCCAGCCGCTTGTTGCGACAGGTACAGTTGATAAATTTGATGTATTAGTAAATGTACGTGGAGGCGGATATACAGGTCAGGCAGGCGCGATCCGTCACGGTATCGCAAGAGCGTTGCTGGAAGCTGACGCTGATTACAGACCAGTTCTGAAATCCGCAGGTTATCTGACACGTGATCCACGTATGAAAGAACGTAAGAAATACGGTCTCAAGGCAGCTCGTAGAGCTCCGCAGTTCTCTAAACGTTAATCATACGTTTCGGAACGTACAATTTCAAAAGAATTTTCAACTCCTCAGGACTGCGGTTCTGAGGAGTTTGCTTTTTACTTTAGCGTTACTACATAATTATAAATGAAAAGGTAAATTAGTTATGTAATTAAGAATACTACGTTATTTTTTGACAGTAGCAAAAGAACAAAGTTTTACAAAGGCGGCGGGAAATTACATAGCACACAACCAACCCTATCTAGACAGCCTGCTGTGTTTGAAGAGGAGTTAGATAACACTCTGTTTGTCCGCAAAGGAAAAAGTATTACGCTTACAGATGAAGGGATATTCTTAAAGAGAAGGGCATTGGAAATCCTTAATTTGGAAGAACTAACGTTGGAGGGACGTGATTATATCAGAATAAAGGACAGCGATCATTGGGGAGTGAGAATGTATCCGGATGATCTGCTGGCTGATAAGGAATATATAGAGAAGAAAGACCTTTTGAATAAATCGCTTATTTTACAGGAAAGAATGGGCGTTCAGAGTGGACTTGCAAACTGTGTGATTGCCTGGAGAAGAAATATTCCTTATTCGCAGGCAGTAAATAAGATGATAAAAGAAATCAATGCCTTCCAGGTATAAAAATAAATACAATATAAGTATTGGACATAATGCGACTATGAATTGTAAAATAGATGTGCAGGATAAGAAGATATCTTGTACATCTATTTTTGTAAAGGAGACGGATTATTATGAGAAAAAGATTAGTGGCATATTTTAGTGCAAGCGGAACAACGAAAAAAGTAGCAGAAATGATCGCAGATAGTGCAAAGGCAGAACTGTATGAGATTACACCAAAGATTTCCTATACAAATGCTGATCTTGATTGGAAGGATAAAAACTCTAGAAGCAGTATAGAGATGAATGATAAAAAATTCAGACCAGAAGTAGTAGATAAAGATATAGATATCAATGCCTATGATGAAATTATTTTAGGTTTTCCCATCTGGTGGTATGTAGCACCGACAATTGTAAATTCCTTTTTAGAAAAATATAATTTTTCAGGTAAAAAAATCATTTTGTTTGCTACTTCCGGTGGAAGTGGATTTGGAAATACGATAAGAGAATTGCAGCCTTCTGTACCGGACTGCATGCTTACAGAAGGAGAGATATTTAATAATGTGACGAAGCAGAAAGTTGCTGAATGGGTGGATACATTATAGGATTGGAAAGATGTAATATGAAAAAATGATACAGACAGCAGGTGAAAAATCATTAGAGGAATTTACACCACAATTTGCTCATTTTACTGATGATGTCCTTTTGGGATAGAACTGGAACAATCTTCCCTCAGGTGTACAGCATTGGCATGGAGCAGCACCGGACGAATGGCAGCTTGGGCTGATTCTGATTATATTAGGAATTATGAATTATCTTCTTATGATTTATTATGATAAACTGCTCTTTAAGATAAAGCCTGACAATATGGATCTTTGGCTTGGATAATTTTAAAAACAAAATTTCGACTCCTCAGGACATTAGTTCTGAGGAGTTTTTTCAACGGGAAGCTGTAACTGTGTGATATATTCTGTTTCATCAGAAGTTGTGTGAATATCGATCCATAGAATTTCTAATAAGTTGCCGAGAATCGTGAAATTATGAGAGTGCGCATATTGTGCAAGCTGTTGTCCCCAATAGGCGCTTTGCTTATAATTCCCACGATAGGTGACGCAGAGATAACTGCCTCCGTCGATGCTGTCTGCTCCGTCTTCATCTATGAGAAAAACAGATTGATAGGAAAGTATTTTTTTGTTTAACAGAGATGACAGAGAAATCATAGTTCCGATCTGATTGCTTCCGATAATATACAGTCGGTTTTGATTTAAGTTGATAAGCTGCTTGATCAAAAGATCCATCTCTTCTTCGTTTTCGTATCCTTCGGGAAGACGATGACAATGCCGAGGCGGGATATTTATTAAGTGGATCTCATTTAAAGGCAGAGATAATGCGGAACGAATGTTGTTTAATCTGTGATCTACATTTTTTTGCAGTTTTTGCAGATACTGCATTTGCTTTTCGATTACTTCTTTTTCATCTTTCAGCATAGAAAGTGAGGATGAAACAGTATGCTGATCCAAGTATTTACGGATCTGTTCCATCGTAAAACCAATGGAACGCAGGTCTCGGATTACATTAAGCCGCCAGATGTCGTGGATACTATAATACCGATATCCGGTTTTGGAACGTTGCGGTTTTATGATTCCGATTTCTTCATAATAACGTATGGAATCTACACCGATTCCATATAATTTAGAAATTTCGCCGATTTTAAAAAATTTTTTCATATTCCTATATATCTCCTTGACTCTAGTATTATACCAGAGTATATAATTGCTGCATAGATTCAATCATAAATTGATGAAAGGAATTAAAAAAATGCGTTCAGTTTTAAAAGAACTTAAATTATCATCAGTAGTATTTCTTTTATTGGGCAGTGCGATATTAGCATTTGGACTTTATAATATCCATTCTGTATCTAATGTTACAGAGGGCGGGATCTTAGGGCTGACACTTCTTTTGGAATATTGGTTTGGTATTTCCCCGTCTGTTTCAGGATTTGTGCTGACAGCATCCTGTTATTTTTTGGGGTGGAAATTGTTGGGAAAACTTTTTCTTGCATATTCTTTTATCTCTTCCGTTGGGTTTTCTGTTTTTTATAGAATTTTTGAACAGTTTGAACCACTGTTTCCGGATATTGGTACAAAGCCACTTTTAGCAGCAGTTGTAGGCGCTTTATTTGTAGGGGTGAGTGTTGGGATTTGTGTCCGGGTTGGCGGGGCGCCAACAGGAGATGATGCGCTTGCGATGAGTTTGGAAAGAGTGTTTCCATTAGATATCCAATGGATCTATTTGATCAGTGATCTGATCGTATTACTTGTATCGCTTACGTATATTCCGGTGAGCAAGATTGTGTATTCGCTCTTGACCGTTATCTTGTCGGGACAGATTATTGGTATTATACAAAAGATCCAATTTCCTAAAGCAAATCCTTCGAGCTTAAATGACCATCAACAATGTTCCGATTCCGATTAAAATACAGCCGGCGAAAGATTTGGCTGTAAAATCTTCATGCAAGAAAACAAATGCCAGTACTAAGGTGATAATTACACTTAATTTATCTATTGTGACAACTTTTGAGGTATCTCCTATTTGTAAAGCCTTATAATAACATAGCCAGGAAGCGCCTGTTGCCAGGCCGGAAAGTATGAGAAAGAGCCAGCTCTTTTTGGGAATATCAGATAAACCGTGTTGCGCATTGGTTAGAAAAACCATTCCCCAAGCCATGATAACAACTACAATCGTACGAATAGCAGTTGCTAGATTGGAGTTGACTTCCTGTATGCCGATTTTTGCCAATATGGAGGTTAATGCTGCAAAAAATGCAGAAAGTAATGCAAATATAAACCACATATTACGATTGCCTTCTTTTTGTTAAGTATGAAGTGTGCAGATGTCTACATATCTGCACACTTTTATTATCTCACTAATGAAAAGGAGAAACAAGAACAAATTGTGGGAACAAGCAAGTTGCTATTGCCGAAATAAGAGAATATAATTATATCCGTATAACAATATAAAGAATGGCAGTTATGGAGCTGGGAAACAAAGAACAATGGAAATGGATAAGAGAGGTGTGCGTGAATGAAAGAGATTCCGATTGTATTAGAAGAATTGCAGCGTTTGGCGATGCGGGATGAGACCGTTCGTCAGCGATTTCTGAAAACGAGAGAGGAGACAGACCCTGTGTCGGCATTTTGCGGTCTCTGCCGCGATATGGGATATGAATTATACGAGATGGAGTTGATCTGTGCCGGAGAAGAATTCTATGCAAATATGAAAAGAAGTACGAATGGTGGTGGAGAAAATTCTCCTGTTTTGGCTGGGGCAGATGATTTCTACGAAATGTTTTTTGCGAATATCAGCAAAAAGTCCTCACGCTCTTAAAGGGTGAGGCGGATGGGATATGCATACAGATTTCATTTGTCTTCGTCTGTCTGTTCTTCACGCTGATACGTGATCAGGCGGCCGATATCTATTTGAAGGTAGTAACATAGTTTGCAGAGCAGACCGACATCCAACCTCTGAAACTCGTTGCGGCAGTATCTATTGAAGTTAGAACGGGGAATATCTAAATCTTTGCAGATCTTATTTTTGGAGATGTGCTTTTCTTTTAGTATTTCTTCTATATGAAACTCCAAATGGCCGTAGTACATTCAAATTCTCCTTTACAAATTTACTTTAATTATATATAATGAGGTGGTAAATAGTAAGTCACTGTATAAGGACTCACTATATAGTTATCCTGGCGGAAGTTTCTTGGCGAATCAGAGGTGATAGAGTATGCGGGAATTACTTGGGCAATTGAAACTATGCATGGAAAATCTGAGTTCTTGTGTGGGCATGGAGAATTCTCTGGATAGATATGGAGAGGATACGCAGGGCGAGGAACTGGAGGGACAACTTGATAGATTTGAAGCAGAGATACAGTATTATTATCTCAAAAATTTATCATATTTATCAGAACAGAAGATATGTGGGGGAAATTTTATAGAATATCTTGTACAGTATAGAAACATAAAAGAACAACTTTTAGCACATATATAGTGAAAAAATGAGGGTATTACTTTTCAGGAAATCTTTCCTGCAGAAGTAATACCCCTTTTATTACAGAAATGGTTTAATTAAATGGTTTCGCCGTTTTTATATTTTTGCAGTACACGCTGAATACGTTCGTTTGGATTCAGCAGAGAATTGATAGAACCATCATGGTTCAATGTATCGATCAAAAGAGCGATATATTTGCTCATATCACAACTGATATAGTAAGGCCTGGAGAGCAGTTCCGGAGTCTGATAGATGAGATTTGTCGTGAGGATCCCTGTTATGAGACCGTTCTCATAGGCTTTATCAAATTTTTCCATTCCATTTGTGAACAGTCCGAATGTAGCCGCAGCAAAAATACGCTTTGCCTTACGGCGTTTTAACTCTGTGGCAACCTCGATGATACTGTCACCGGAGGAGATCATATCGTCAATGATGATGACATCTTTCCCTTCTACGGAGCTACCCAGAAATTCATGCGCTACGATAGGATTTCTTCCGTCTACAATTCTGGTGTAATCACGCCGTTTATAAAACATACCCATATCCAGACCTAGGACATTGGCGAGATAGATCGCGCGGTTAGTACCGCCTTCATCGGGACTGATCGCCATCATATGGGCGCTGTCGATCTGTAAGTCTTTTACATGCCTTAAGAGACCTTTGATAAATTGATAGGTAGGGGATACGGTTTCAAAGCCACTTAAAGGAATTGCGTTCTGCACTCTGGGATCATGGGCGTCAAAAGTGATAATATTGTCTACACCCATGTGTACGAGTTCCTGGAGAGCGAGAGCACAGTCCAAAGATTCTCGTCCGCTTCTTTTATGCTGCCGGCTCTCATATAAGAAAGGCATGATCACATTGACACGCCGACCTTTTCCGCCTACAGCGGCAATAGCGCGTTTTAAATTCTGAAAATGATCATCCGGCGACATATGATTGGTATTTCCTGAGAGTGAATACGTGATACTGTAATTACATACATCGACTAAGATATACAGATCTTTGCCGCGTACAGATTCTGCGATGATTCCTTTTGCCTCACCGGAGCCGAATCGGGGCGTCTTGGCATCTATGATAAAAGAATCTTTTTCGTAGCCGGCGAAAGCAACGTCATCCTTATATTTAGAGGCGCTTTCTTTTCTCCATTTTACAAGATAATCATCCACTTTTTTTACCAGCTGTTCACAGCCGACAACGGGAATCAAACCCAGTGCGCCAACTGGAATGTTTTCTAAAATTCGTTCTGTTCGACTTAACATGAATAGTCCTCCCTGTTTTTTAACTTCTTTTTGATTCTTATATCATCTCCGACCAGTTTGAGCAGTGTATAATTACTTGTTATCCTTGAGAAAGCGCGCTCGGTATATAGGTCGGCAAGCGCTTCCAGAGAAAGGTTAGTAGAGATAATGGTCGATCTTTTATCGATCAGCCTTTCATTGATACAGGTGAAAAGCTGGGATGCTATAAATGAATTTGTATATTCTGTGCCCAGATCATCTATGATCAATAAGTCACAGCTAAAAATATACTCGAACATGTTGTGCGCGTCAATATCATTTTTGTCAAAAGTATTCTGCGCAAGGATATGAAAAAATTTGGGGGCAGAAAAATATAGGACGGAGAATTCTCTGTCCATCAGCTCCTTTGCGATACAATTGGAGAGAAAGGTCTTCCCTATTCCTACGTCCCCGTAGAGAAACAGATTGTGAAATTCTGTTCCAAATGTATCTGCGAAACGGCGGCATACCTGCAGGGCATCTGCTGTCAGATCTCTGGAAGAACGGCCCGTTTTGCTGTCGAAATAATTTTCTGAATAATAATCCAGCCGGAAGGTGCTGAAATTTTCTTCCGCCAGGATTTCCTTTAAATTAGACTGTTCATAGAGCAGATCAGTGACTGCTTTTTTGAAACAGTGGCATTTCTTTCCATCTATGTATCCTGTATCGCGGCAATCGGGACACTCATAGACAGGCTCTAGATAATCTTTTGGAAAACCGGCGCTAAGAAGAAGCTTCTCTTTGCTGCTGCGAAGTATTTCCAGTTCTTTTTTTAAAGAGCATATATCCTTTTCTGCTCCATTTAAGAGCCGTCTTCCATATTGGATGGAAAGTGTTGATATAGATTCGTCCAGTTCCTTGAATTCTGGCAGCTTTTCATATACAGTCTGATAACGTCTGGTCAGTATGTCGTGGCTTTTAAACTGTTTTTGTTCATAAGCTCTCATGATCGTCTGATATTGCGAATTTTTTAATCCCAAGGTCGTTGCTCCTAACTTAATTACTGTTTAACAGTTTCTCTTCCAGAGAGTCCATATCATAGGAACGTCTCTCAAAGTTATTGAGATTTTTTGTGACCGGTTTGGTCTTGCGGACACTTTCTTTCTGAGAAGATTTTTTCTTTAAAAAGTCTTCGTCAAGTGTAAGAATATCCTTTAGATGTTTTACATTTGCTTTTTGCCATTTGGATAATATAGTATCCGTATATTCAAAACTTGGCTGATGAGTCGCGGCGATCGTGCGGCGGCAGGCTTCCTGTATGATATCCAGAGAAAAACCAAACGTTTCAGTCCATTTCTTAATATAGGAAAGCTCAGAGGCCGCAGGACCACGCCCTTTGATACCAAATGCATTGAGGATAGTATAGCAGTTTTTGTGATAGCATAGGGACTGTTCTTTTGCCTGTGCGACTGTTGTGATCCCACCATCCGACCAGGAAAGAGCGACTTTTTGTATGTAATGGATACTTTTATGCCCATTCTCTACGCAGGTCTCGATCAGGTATTCGATTAGATCCGCAGACATATGAAGCGTGTCATAAAAATAGGTAATGGCATCTATCTCTGTATGAGATAAAGTTTTCCCCAGATATTGCTCTGCGATAAAAAAAAGAGATTTTAACTCTTTTTGTGCTTTGAAAGAATCCAAAGGGATCGTGTTTGGCACGGTTTGCCCTGCTGGCACGCAGTGTCTTTCCGGGACTGACGCGGCGGCAGGGACAGCAGCAGAGGAAGTTTCTTTCAAGGCGGAAGGTGTGCCTGATAAAAGAGGCGTCTTTTGCAGTTCGATCCCGGATATTTTGCCGTCTTCATCTTTATCCAACAGCAGAAGGCCTACGGTTTCCCAGTAACGAAACGCACGCAGAACATCGCTTTCTGTGTTTTTCAGGCAGTCAGCGATAGACGAAATCGTCAATGAAGAACAAGGATCATCAAGATGCCGCAGTAAAAATAAATAGACTTTCACAAATTCTCCATTTGCATTTATCATATAATGATCTATAAAATCATTAGATAGAAGCGTTGCGTTTGCCTGGTATTTATTTTTTAAAGTCAGAGTTTTCATAGAACCTTGTCCCACCTTTTAGTTTCATAATTTTATCATTGGTACAGTTGGTATTATAGCATTTAACCATTGCTGAAAAAAGTACTTTTTCAAAGGAGAGACAAGGTTTTTTGTAGATAACTCTGTGCAAAAGATGTGGATAACTACTCTTTTAAGAGTTCTTCCCCTACGGTTACAATGTCTCCGGCTCCCATAGTTATTAACAAATCTCCGGGCATGCAGTGTGCCTTTAAGAAAGCCTTGATCTCTTTAAAGCTTGAAAAATAATGTGCGTCTGTTCCTGCTTTTTTTACTTCTTTTGCCAGGTCAGCAGAGGAGATGCCGAGAGTATCGGTCTCTCTGGCGGCGTAAATATCTGCCAGAATAAGGTGATCTGCATGGGAGAGCGCATCTGCGAATTCGTGGAAAAAGGCCTTTGTACGTGTATAGGTATGGGGCTGGAATACACACCACAGGCTATTGTGCGGGTAGTGCTGGGCTGCCTTTAAGGTGGCGGTGATCTCCGTTGGGTGGTGGGCGTAGTCGTCTACGATAGTGATCCCGTTTAGCATACCCTTATACTCAAAACGGCGGTCCGTGCCGGAAAAAGAGAAAAGCCCTTTCTTGATCGTATCCATAGGAATGTGCAGAAGTTCAGCTACGGCGATCGCCGATAAAGCGTTGGATACATTATGGTCTCCTGTCACAGATAAGACGATATTCTCTATTAACTCTCCGTGTTTTAGTAAATCAAAGGATACACAGCCCTTCTCGTCATAGCAGATATTGGTGGCGCTGTAATCAAAAGAAGCGGAAGAACCATAAGTGATGAGATGGCAGGAGAGCCCTTCGTAAATTTCCGTATGATCTTTAATGTCTCCATTGATGACTAATGTGCCTTCAGGAGGAAGAAGCGCTGCAAATTGATGAAATGAATGGCGGATATCCTCCAGATCTTTAAAGAAATCTAGATGGTCTTCTTCGATATTTAAGATTACGCTGATCTTTGGGAAAAAGTGAAGAAAACTATTTGTATATTCACATGCTTCTGTGATAAAGGTACCAGAATTTCCCACACGGATATTCCCGCCGATGGCCTTTAATATACCTCCCACAGAAATAGTGGGATCAAGATTTCCTTCTAATAAAATATGAGAGATCATGGATGTAGTTGTTGTCTTTCCATGCGTGCCGGAGACAGCGATGGGAGTCTCGTAGTTCTTCATCAGCTGACCAAGCAGTTCTGCACGTGTAAGCATAGGGATCTTGTGTGCGACAGCCTCGATCAGTTCTGCGTTGTCACGGCTGATGGCAGCGGTATACACGACACAGTCGATGTCGTCAGTGATATTGGAAGCTTTTTGCCCATAGATGATATGTGCTCCCTTCTCCATAAGATGCTTTGTGAGCGCAGATTCTTTTGTGTCAGAACCGGATACGGTGAAACCCTCTTTTAACAGTATTTCGGCAAGTCCGCTCATACTGATGCCACCGATTCCGATGAAATGAATGTGTATAGGTTTTTGAAAATTGATTTTATACATAGAAAATGCCCCTTTAAAAAATAATTTTGAAAAATCTGGAAAATAGTCATAAATTATAAGTGCTTTTTATATTATACTATATATGGGAAATTTTTAAAGAAGTTCTTTTTGTACTAATTTAACAAAAAGCGTAAAAAAAAATACAAAAAATTGTAAAAATTATTCGCAAAAGAGAAAAGTATGATATAATAAATACATCTAACTAGAAATGAGGTGACGCAATGTTTAAAAAAGAAATGATTGCTATGTTGTTAGCGGGTGGACAAGGCAGTCGTCTGGGGGTTCTTA
Organism: Mediterraneibacter massiliensis; assembly: GCF_001487105.1. Taxonomy (GTDB): domain Bacteria; phylum Bacillota; class Clostridia; order Lachnospirales; family Lachnospiraceae; genus Mediterraneibacter; species Mediterraneibacter massiliensis. The sequence goes on from NZ_LN913000.1 coordinate 589,628, forward strand.
CAGCTAAAGTGGCCAAACCGGCCGTGGCATTTGGCGGTAAGTATCGTATTATTGATTTTCCGCTTAGTAACTGTATTAATTCCGGGGTGGATACAGTAGGTGTTTTGACACAGTATCAGCCTCTTAGACTAAACACACATATCGGAATCGGTATTCCGTGGGATTTGGACCGGAACATTGGAGGGGTGACGATCCTGCCGCCGTATGAAAAGAGTACAAATAGTGAGTGGTATACAGGTACGGCGAATGCAATCTATCAGAATTTGGACTACATGGAGACATACAATCCGGATTATGTACTGATTCTTTCGGGAGATCATATTTATAAGATGGACTATGAAGTTATGCTGGATTTCCATAAAGCAAATCGTGCGGATGTCACGATTGCTGCCATGCCTGTCCCGATGGAAGAGGCCAGCCGCTTTGGTATTGTTGTCACAGATGAGGAAAGCAGGATTAAAGAATTTGAAGAAAAGCCGGAGAAACCAAGCAGTAATCTGGCGTCTATGGGGATTTATATTTTCAGCTGGCCAGTCTTGCGGGACGCGCTGATACATCTGAAAGAACAGCCTAACTGTGATTTTGGAAAACATGTTATCCCATATTGCCATGAAAAGGGAGACAGGCTGTTTGCCTATGAATATAACGGGTATTGGAAGGATGTAGGAACTTTAACTTCTTATTGGGAAGCAAATATGGAACTGATCGATATCATTCCGGAGTTTAATCTATATGAAGAATTTTGGAAGATTTACACGAACAGTGCGAATATTCCGCCGCAGTATATTGCAGAGGACGCAGTGGTAGACAGGTGTATCATCACTAATGGATCTGAGATACACGGAGAAATACATAATTCCGTTCTGGGCGGAGGCGTGACAATAGGAAAAGGAAGTGTGGTCAAAGATTCTATTATCATGCAAGGGGTGAAAATAGGAGAAAACTGCGTGATAGAAAAAGCAATCATCGCGGAAGATACGGTGATCGGCAAGAATGTGACTATTGGTATCGGAAGTGAAGTTCCAAATAAGCTAAAACCCAATATCTACAGCGGCGGACTGGCTACGATCGGAGAGAATTCGGTGATACCGCCGGATGTGCAGATTGGTAAGAATACTGCCATAAGCGGCGTGACATCCGCTGAGGATTACAACGATGGGGTACTCGCAAGTGGAGAAACATTGATAAAGGCAGGTGAACGGGTATGAGAGCAGTTGGAATTATTTTAGCGGGCGGAAGCAGCAGAAAAATGAAGGAACTTACGGCAAAGAGAGCGGCGGCTGCTATGCCGATCGCAGGCAGTTACCGTGCGATAGATTTTGCTTTGAGCAATATGTCAAATTCTCATGTACAGAAAGTAGCTGTTCTGACACAGTATAATGCCAGATCTTTGAATGAGCATTTGAATTCATCTAAATGGTGGGATTTTGGAAGAAAGCAAGGGGGAATGTTTCTTTTTACTCCTACGATCACGACGGACAATAGTAATTGGTACCGCGGCACGGCAGATGCAATCTATCAGAATCTGGATTTCCTGAAACGATGTCATGAACCGTATGTGATCATTACTTCTGGTGATGCAGTATATAAACTAGATTACAATAAAGTGTTGGAATATCATATAGCAAAGAAAGCAGATATCACTGTTGTGTGTAAAGACTTAGGGCCGGAAGAAGATGCGACACGTTTTGGAACAGTACGCATGAATGAGTCGGCGCGTATCGAAGAATTCGAGGAAAAGCCGATGGTGGCTCATTCCCGGACAATCTCTACCGGAATATATATTATCCGCAGGAGACAACTGATCGACCTCGTCGAACATTGCGCGGAGGAAGAACGACATGATTTTGTAACCGATATCCTGATTCGTTATAAGAACTTGAAGAAGATATACGGTTATAAGATAAACAGCTACTGGAGTAACATCTCAACCGTAAATTCCTATTACCAGACTAACATGGATTTCCTGAAGCCGGAGGTGAGAAATTATTTCTTCCGGGAGCTTCCAAGTGTGTATTCCAAGGTGAGCGATCTTCCGCCGGTCAAATATAATCCGGGCGCTGTAGTGAAGAACAGCCTTATAGGAAGCGGAAGCATTGTGAATGGAACGATTGAAAACTCTGTTATCTTCAAGAAAGTCTTTGTTGGAAACAATTGTGTGATCAAGAACTCTATTATCTTAAACGATGTTTATCTAGGGGATAATACATATATTGAAAATTGTATTGTCGAGAGTCGTGATACGATAAGAGCGAACACAAGACATGTCGGTGAGAATGGTGTGAAAGTGGTAGTTGAGAAAAACGAGCGATATGCATTATAAGGGTTTCAGCATTAATGCAGGCAGAGAAAGGAGACTTGAGAGGTATGCAGATAACAGATGTGCGCGTACGCAAGGTGGCAAAGGAAGGAAAACTCAAAGCAGTCGTTTCTATCACGATCGATGATGAATTTGTTGTTCATGACATTAAGGTGATAGAGGGGGAGAAAGGATTATTTATCGCTATGCCGAGCAAAAAGGCATTGGACGGTGAATACAGAGATATTGCCCATCCGATCAATTCGGGAACAAGAGAGCGTATTCAGAGAACGATATTGGAAAAGTATACAGAATCTCTGGAAGAAGAGCCCGAAGTGGTTGTAGGGGAAATGTAAATACAAAATATACAAAATAGAAGAAAGACTGTCGGTGTCTGATAGGAGCATCGGCAGTCTTTTTTTGAAATCAGGGCAGGCGGTTCAGCCTGTCGATTTGAAAACAAAGCGTTTTTTGCGTGTAAGGGTGAGTGAACTCCAGTCGATAGGCAAACAGCTGCAATCCTTGTTGACAGAGAAAAAGCGGCGCTTCCTGCAAGGAGGATATATTGCCATATTTTCTGTCTCCGACGATAGGGCAGCCTATGTGTGCCATTTGTACTCGGATTTGGTGATGTCTGCCTGTGTCAAGCTGTATTTCTGCAATTGCCAGGCCGCCGTTTTTTTGCAGGATCTTATAGTGGAGACGAGCAGATTTTGCACCTGGTGTATCAGGTGTACAGATGCGAGAAGTATTAGTGCGTCCGTCCTTTATCATAGGATTGATTAGATCGGCTTCTAAAATATCCGGTGTCCTGCTCAAAAGCGCGCGGTAATACTTTCCGAATCTTTTTGTCTGCAGCTGTTGGTTTAGTTTCTTTGCGGCATCAGCTGTTTTGGCAAAGACAAGAATACCTTCCACGGGCTGATCCAGACGATGGATGACGGCCAGATAAGGGGGCCTCTTGCCATGGGTCTGCACGGAAAGATGGTTTTTTAGCAGACTGACAAGATCGGGCTGTGAAAGAGAGCGGCTCTGTACAGGAATACCGGCAGGTTTTAAGCATACAAGAATGTGCGGATCTTCGAATAAAATATCAAGATTCATAGAAATTCTCCTTTTGGAACAGATTCTTGGAATTCTCTCTAAAATTGTGTCAAAATGATTATCGTATAAAAGAAATGAAAGGTCAAGTGCTGACGCGCAGTATAGACAATAAGGTTGACAATCCGTGTGATTTCAAGTAAAATCACAGGTACAGCCGGCGAAGAAGAGGCTTTGTATATGTAAATCATACCGCCGAGAGTTCCGGTCCCCTGGCGGGGAGGGGAAGTCCCGGCGATTTTGTTGTAGAAAATGATGAGGAAAAGGAGAAAAACAGCATGGCAAAGGAAAAGAAACTGGTAGAGTCGATCACCGCAAGAGACGAAGATTTCGCACAATGGTATACGGATGTGGTAAGAGAAGCAAAATTGTGTGATTATTCGGGTGTAAAAGGATGTTTAAATTATCTTCCGAACGGATATGCGATCTGGGAGAATATCCAGTCTAATCTGGATAAGAGGTTTAAAGAAACGGGCGTGGAGAACGTATATCTTCCGGTTTTGATCCCGGAGAGCCTGCTGCAGAAAGAAAAAGACCATATAGAAGGCTTTGCCCCAGAGGTGGCGTGGGTCACACATGGCGGAATGGAAGAACTGCAGGAACGATTCTGCATTCGTCCGACGTCGGAAACACTGTTCTGTGATGTGTGGAGCAAGACAGTGCAGTCTTATCGTGATCTTCCGAAAGTCTGGAATCAATGGTGTTCTGTCTTACGATGGGAAAAGACAACAAGACCTTTCTTACGTTCCAGAGAGTTTTTGTGGCAGGAAGGACATACGATCCATGCTACGTATGAAGAAGCAGAGGAGAGGACACTTCTGATGCGGGATATTTATAAAAATTTCGTGGAAGAAGATCTGGCTATCCCACTAGTTACAGGGAAAAAGACGCCTAGTGAAAAGTTCGCCGGCGCGCAGGATACGTATACGATAGAGGCGCTTATGCATGATGGAAAGGCACTGCAGTCAGGAACGAGTCATTTCTTTGGCAACGCATTTGCAGACGCTTTTGATATTAAATATTCTGATAAAAATAATGAACTTCACAGCGTGTATGAGACATCTTGGGGACTTTCTACCAGGATCATCGGTGCCATAATCATGGTACATGGGGATGACAGCGGTCTGGTGCTTCCTCCGCATATTGCGCCGGTACAGACAAGGGTTGTTCCGATCGCGCAGCATAAAGAAGGAGTCCTTGAAAAAGCAGAAGAACTACTGGCTAGTTTAAAGGCTGCAGGATATAGAGTTCAGATTGATAAGACAGAGAAGAGCCCGGGATGGAAATTCAGTGAGCAAGAAATGCTGGGGATCCCGACACGTATCGAGATCGGGCCAAAAGATATTGAACAGAAGCAGGTTGTTGTCGTGCGCCGTGACACAAGAGAAAAGATCGTCGTATCCATGGAGGAGATCAGCACACGGCTAACGGAGATCTTGGAGACGATCCAGAAGGATATGTACCAGAAAGCAAAGGCATTCTTGGATTCTCATATCCATACAGCACTGACCATGGAAGACATGGTAAAGACAGCACAAGAAGAAACCGGATTTATCAAAGCAATGTGGTGCGGAGACGAAGCTTGCGAGGAGGCGATCAAGGAGCAGACAGGCGGTGTGACTTCCCGCTGTATCCCGGAGAAAGAAGAACATCTTTCCGATGTGTGTGTCTGCTGTAAAAAACCGGCAAAACATATGGTGTATTGGGGTAAGGCATATTAATCATGGCATTTTATAATATGGTAAATATGCAGCTGATGATGTTTCTTCTGGTGGGGATAGGTTTTCTTGTCAGAAGAAAGAATATCGTCGGGAGTACAACAAGAAAAGAACTCGTTGACTTTTGTCTGTACGTGACACTGCCGTTTAACACGTTTCATTCTTTCCAGATAGAATGGGAGTGGACGATGCTGGCAAAGTTTGCAGAAGTACTGCTGCTTTCGATAGGATATAATATCCTGTCGATGGCAGTTAGTTTTTTTAGTTATAGGAAAACACGATCTGACAGGCAAAAGCCTCTTCGTTATGGTACGATCGTATCTAACGGCGGCTTCTTAGGGAACCCTGTAGTAGAAGGGGTCTATGGGATGCAAGGGCTTTTTTATGCGTCTGTCTTCATGCTGCCTATGCGGATCGTGATGTGGAGTGTTGGGATTTCCTGCTTTCTGCGGGACAAGATACGGCTCGGAGACGTGCTGAAAAAAGTGCTTACACATCCTTGTATTGTCGCCATTTATCTTGGGCTGGCTGTGATGGTTTCGGGAATAGACTTTCCGGTATTTCTGGATACTACGATCGAAGGCATCAGTGCCTGCAATACGCCGCTTAGTATGATGCTTGTAGGCATGATGCTGTGTGAGATGAAGCCGGAGGGAATCTGGGATAAGACCATGTTGTATTATGTATCTGTCCGTCTGATCGTTATACCGGCAATAGTATTTGCAGTCACTGCCTGGTTGCCTATTCCGGCGATTTTACGGGGGATCACGGTGCTTATATCCGGGATGCCAGCGCCGGTGACAACAGCGCTTTTATCTTCTAAATATAACGGAGACGAGACTTATGCGACGGGAATGATATTTGTTACGACCGTGCTTTCACTTTTCACATTACCGGTCTGGAGTTTGTTATTGGGATAAAAAAGTATAAAGCCCTTGACTTTTTGGGGAAAACGTAATAAACTAATTTAGCGTGCATGAAAATGCCGTTATTTTCGTGTGCGGAAAGGATAATAAAGATTATCCGCAGCCACTCTGAGGCATAAGCCCAGAGCAGATGAATGTATCATAGGAGGTGAAAAGAATGCCAACATTTAACCAGTTAGTTAGAAAAGGACGTCAGACTTCAGAAAAGAAATCTACAGCACCGGCACTTCAGAAAGGATACAACTCTCTGAAAAAGCGTGCGACAGACACATCTGCACCGCAGAAAAGAGGTGTATGTACTGCTGTTAAGACAGCGACACCTAAGAAGCCTAACTCAGCTCTGAGAAAGATCGCCAGAGTTCGTCTTTCTAATGGAATCGAAGTGACAAGCTATATCCCAGGTGAAGGTCACAACCTTCAGGAGCATAGCGTTGTTCTTATTCGTGGAGGAAGAGTAAAAGACCTGCCAGGTACAAGATACCATATCGTAAGAGGTACTCTGGATACAGCAGGTGTTGCAAAGAGAAGACAGGCTCGTTCCAAATACGGCGCTAAGAGACCAAAAGACGCAAAATAAAGATGTAACTAAAGTGTTAAATATCGTATCACAAACAGAACTATGATTATCGTAGCTTAACGGATAACATTTGTATCCGGTAAGTATACCCTGCTGTTTGACAAAGACAAGCAGGCATTGGTTGCGGATTTTAAGTGGAACACTTAAATAGATAGTCCCGCGGCCACGAGCACATGCTATGCGATTCCATAGAGAGACACATGTGAGTACCGATGAATTAATCCCGGCAAAGACCGGAAATAATGATTAAGGAGGGAAGGACCGTGCCACGTAAAGGACATACTCAAAAAAGAGATGTATTAGCAGATCCGATATACAACAATAAAGTGGTTACAAAACTGATCAACAATATCATGTTGGACGGTAAGAAAGGTGTAGCACAGAAGATTGTATACGGAGCGTTTGAAAGAGTAGAAGCAAAGGCTGAAAAGCCAGCCATCGAGGTGTTCGAGGAAGCAATGAACAATATCATGCCTGTACTGGAAGTTAAGGCAAGACGTATCGGTGGTGCAACTTATCAGGTGCCGATCGAAGTAAGAGCAGACAGAAGACAGGCTCTGGCACTTCGCTGGCTTACATTGTACTCCCGCAACAGAGGAGAAAAGACAATGGAAGAAAGATTGGCAAATGAAATTTTGGATGCCGCTAACAATACAGGCGCATCTGTAAAGAAGAAAGAAGATATGCATAAGATGGCGGAAGCAAACAAGGCGTTTGCTCACTATCGTTTCTAATAGGAGGAAAAAACCTTGGCTGGAAGAGATTATCCATTAGAGAGAACCAGAAATATTGGTATTATGGCTCATATCGATGCGGGTAAGACTACGACAACAGAACGTATTCTTTACTACACTGGTATCAACCATAAAATTGGTGATACTCATGAAGGTACTGCTACCATGGACTGGATGGCTCAGGAGCAGGAAAGAGGTATCACGATTACTTCAGCAGCTACAACATGTCATTGGACATTGCAGGAAAACTGCAAGCCAAAAGAAGGGGCCCTGGAGCACCGTATCAATATCATTGATACACCTGGACACGTTGACTTTACAGTTGAAGTAGAGCGTTCACTCCGCGTATTGGATGGTGCAGTAGGTGTATTTTGTGCCAAAGGTGGAGTAGAGCCTCAGTCAGAAAATGTATGGCGTCAGGCTGACACATACAATGTACCGAGAATGGCTTTCATCAATAAGATGGACATTTTAGGTGCGAACTTCTACGGTGCTGTAGAACAGATCAAAACAAGATTAGGAAAGAATGCCATCTGTATTCAGCTCCCGATCGGAAAAGAAGACGATTTCAAGGGTATTATCGACCTGTTTGAAATGAAAGCCTACATCTACAATGATGATAAGGGCGATGATATTTCTATCATTGACGTTCCGGAAGAGATGCAGGACGAAGCAGAATTATACCATACAGAGCTGGTAGAAAAAATCTGTGAGCTGGATGACGATTTAATGATGGCTTATCTGGAAGGAGAAGAACCTTCCACAGAAGAATTGAAAGCGGCGCTGAGAAAAGCAACTTGCGAGTGTACGGCAGTTCCGGTTTGCTGCGGAACAGCATACAGAAACAAGGGCGTTCAAAAGCTGCTGGATGCGGTTATTGAATATATGCCGTCACCAGTTGACGTACCGGCTATTCAGGGCGTTGACATGGACGGTAACGAAGTGGTGAGACATTCTTCTGATGAAGAGCCGTTCTCCGCACTGGCATTTAAGATCATGACAGACCCATTCGTAGGTAAGCTTGCTTACTTCCGTGTGTATTCAGGAACAATGAACTCCGGTTCTTACGTACTGAATGCTACAAAGGGCAAAAAAGAGCGTGTTGGACGTATCTTGCAGATGCACGCGAATAAGAGACAGGAACTTGACAAAGTATACTCAGGTGATATTGCGGCAGCGATCGGTTTTAAGTTCACAACAACAGGTGATACGATTTGTGATGAGCAGCACCCGGTAATTCTTGAGTCTATGGAGTTCCCGGAGCCGGTTATCGAGCTCGCCATCGAGCCAAAAACAAAAGCTTCACAGGGAAAACTCGGAGAGTCTCTTGCAAAACTTGCAGAAGAGGATCCAACATTCCGTGCTCATACAGATCAGGAAACTGGTCAGACGATCATCGCAGGTATGGGTGAACTTCATCTTGAGATCATCGTAGACAGACTTCTGCGTGAATTCAAAGTGGAGGCTAATGTAGGCGCGCCGCAGGTTGCTTACAAAGAGTCCATTACAAAGGCTGTAGATGTGGATAGTAAGTATGCAAAACAGTCTGGTGGACGTGGACAGTATGGACACTGTAAAGTGAAATTTGAACCTATGGATGTCAATGGGGAAGAGACATATAAGTTTGAATCTAGCGTAGTCGGAGGCGCGATTCCGAAGGAATATATCCCGGCAGTAGGAGAAGGTATTGAAGAAGCTATGAAATCAGGTCTTCTCGGCGGATTCCCGGTAGTAGGCGTGCATGCGACGGTATACGACGGTTCTTACCATGAAGTCGATTCCAGTGAGATGGCGTTCCATATCGCAGGTTCCCTTGCTTTCAAGGATGCCATGAAGAAAGGCACTCCGGTACTGCTTGAGCCTATCATGAAGGTAGAAGTAACAATGCCGGAAGAATATATGGGAGATGTTATCGGCGATATCAACTCTCGCCGTGGACGTATTGAAGGTATGGATGATCTGGGCGGCGGCAAGATCGTACGTGCGTACGTTCCGCTTTCCGAGATGTTCGGGTATTCTACAGATCTTCGTTCCAGAACACAGGGACGTGGTAACTACTCTATGTTCTTTGAAAAATATGAGCCGGTACCGAAGTCTGTACAGGAGAAAGTATTATCCAACAAAAATGCGTAAAATCCTAACAAAAGGGTTGAAAAACGGCTGGCTTTGAAATATAATCAAAGTTAGCCGAGTAAAAGCGAAAAAATAAGTAAAATACCCGTAATCGGGTGATATAATGAAGGAGGATATTCAAAATGGCAAAAGCTAAATTTGAAAGAACAAAACCACATGCTAATATTGGTACCATCGGCCACGTTGACCATGGTAAAACAACTCTGACAGCTGCTATTACAAAAACACTTGCTCACAGAGTAGATGGTAATGCAGCAGTTGATTTCGAGAACATCGACAAAGCTCCAGAAGAAAGAGAACGTGGAATTACAATTTCTACAGCTCACGTTGAGTATGAGACAGCAAAACGTCACTACGCACACGTTGACTGCCCAGGACATGCTGACTATGTAAAGAACATGATCACAGGTGCTGCACAGATGGATGGAGCTATCCTTGTTGTAGCTGCTACTGACGGTGTTATGGCTCAGACAAAAGAGCACATCCTTCTGTCCCGTCAGGTAGGTGTACCATATATCGTAGTATTCATGAACAAATGCGATATGGTAGATGATGAAGAACTGCTTGAATTAGTAGAAATGGAAATTCGTGAACTTCTGAACGAATATGAATTCCCGGGAGATGACACACCGATCATCCAGGGATCAGCTCTGAAAGCTCTGGAAGATCCAGACGGAGAATGGGGCGACAAGATCATGGAACTTATGGACGCTGTTGACGAGTGGATCCCAGACCCACAGCGTGATACAGACAAGCCGTTCCTGATGCCTGTAGAGGACGTATTCTCTATCACAGGACGTGGTACAGTTGCAACAGGTAGAGTAGAGCGTGGTACACTTCACGTATCTGATGAAGTTGAAATCATCGGTGTACATGAAGACGTTAGAAAGACAGTTGTAACAGGTATCGAAATGTTCCGTAAACTGCTCGATGAAGCACAGGCTGGTGACAACATTGGTGCTTTGCTTCGTGGTATTCAGAGAACAGAGATCGAAAGAGGACAGGTACTGATCAAACCAGGTACAGTAACATGCCATAAGAAATTTACATGCCAGGTTTACGTACTGACAAAAGATGAAGGTGGACGTCATACACCATTCTTCAATAACTATCGTCCACAGTTCTACTTCAGAACAACAGACGTAACAGGTGTTTGTGAACTGCCTGCAGGAATCGAAATGTGCATGCCTGGAGATAACGTAGAAATGACAGTTGAACTGATTCACCCAGTAGCTATGGAAGAGGGTCTTGGATTCGCTATCCGTGAAGGTGGACGTACAGTTGGATCAGGTAAGGTTGCTAAGATTATTGAATAATCTGCAGAAGATCTTATACTGAAACTGAATAATTGAGATCATAATAAGCAGCCGTTTTAAGTTTTATGACTTGAGACGGCTGCTTTTTTAGAAGGAGCAAAAGAATGGAGAAAATAAGAATACCAGATACGGAATTAGAACTTTCTCCGATCGGATTTGGGTGTGTGAATGCAGGGTTGAAGTGGGATAAAAAGGAAGCCGATTACCTCTTTGATGCTTTCCTGGATATGGGGGGAAACGTGTATGATACCGCAAGAGTCTATTCTGACTGGATACCGCCGGAGATTGGGAGGAGTGAAAGAGTGTTGGGAGACTGGATCGCCCGCAGTAAAAAGCGTGAGCAGATGATCGTCATTACGAAAGGCGGGCATCCTGATATGACTTGCAGTTCTCCTGACAGACATAAAAGCAGAGTTTCGAGAGAAGAAATGCGAAGGGATGTGGATTTGTCCTTAAAAACATTGCGTACAGACCATATTGATATTTACTTTTATCATAGAGATAATGAGTCGATCCCGGCAGAGGAACTGATCGAGACGATGGAAGGGTTTGTAAAAGAAGGAAAGATCCGTTACTATGCATGTTCTAATTGGACTACGAAGAGAATGGAGGCTGCCGACAAGTATTGCCGGGAAAAGGCGTATAGAGGCTTTGTATCGAATCAGGCGCTGTACAACGTAGGATATGCATATATGAAGCCATTGGCAGATGACACGATGCTTTCGATCGATACGCCTATGCAGAAGTATCATGAAAAAAACCCAAGAAATCTTGCTATGCCTTATATGGGAGTATGCGGCGGCTTTTTCAATAAGCTGTTGGAAGAAGGAGAACAGTCGGTAAAAGATTCTCCCTATTATACAGAAGGCAATGTGCGGATGGCCGGGCAAATCAAGCATATCATGGAAAAATATCAAGTGACAGCGACACAGGCAGTACTTGGATTTTTTACATGTCAAGAGTTTGCCTGCCTGCCGTTATATGGACCACGAGGTGTGGAAAGCCTACGGGAAGCCTGCAAAACATTTGATATCTCGTTTGCAAAGGAAGATTATGTGTTGGAATAAGATGAAGAAAGAGAAACGCCTGAAAAGGCAGGTCATAAAGGAGGATAAAAAAGATGAAGATAGGGATTGGAAATGATCATTCAGCGTTGGAATTAAAGGCAGAAATTATCAGTTTTTTGGAAGAAAAGGGACATGAGGTCGTTGATTTCGGGACAAACTCAACGGAAAGCTGCGACTATCCTAAATATGGAGAAATGGTTGCCCGTGCAGTTGCGGCAAAGGAAGTAGAGTTTGGAATCCTGATCTGCGGCACAGGACTTGGCATTTCCTTGGCAGCAAATAAAGTCAAAGGGATCCGCGCGGCAGTATGCAGCGAGCCATTTACGGCGAAAATGTCAAGAGCACACAATAATTGCAATATACTTGCATTTGGCGCAAGAGTGGTAGGGGCAGAGCTTGCCAAAATGATCGTGGATACCTGGCTGAATACAGAATTTGAAGGCGGACGTCATCAGAGAAGAGTAGATATGATCATGGATATTGAGAAGGAAGAGTAAAGAAAAAAATTAAAAAGACAAAAAAACAACAGGTATCGCATGCAGCAAAATATACTGGCTGCCGTGCGATACCTGTTGTTGTGTAGTGGACTAAGTATAGATAATACGAACCCCCAGATTGTGGTATTTTTTCTCTTCTTCTTTAGGAAGAACAGAATCGGTGATAATAGTATTGATCTCGCCTACACTGGCAATACGTGTAAAAGCAGTATGATTAAATTTGGAATGATCAGCCATACAGATCACCTCATCTGCTGCTGCCATGAAAGCTCGTTTTGTAGAACGGTCTCCATAATAAAAGATCATCAGTCCATTTTCGATGTCAATGGTGCTTATTCCGAGAAAAAGCTTATTTACCCGGTATTTTTTGATAAACTGGATGGAATCTTCTCCGTTGACAACAAAGGACTCGCCATCTCTCTTAAGGACGCCGCCAATGACGTACACGGTGACGTTTGGTTTATACATTAATTCATTGATAATGAGTATATCATTTGTCAGAACAGTGATCTTAAAATCTCCAAGCAGACGGGCTAATTCTAAGGAAGTACTTCCATCGTCTAATAGTATGATATCGTATTCTTTTAAAAGAGAAAAAGCTTTTTTGGCAATCTTTCTTTTCTCTTCGACATATTTTTCCCGGTGAGAATATATGGGAAAAGAAGCGGCCTTTTGTGTACATAAAATGGCCCCTCCATGTACTCTTTGTAAAACATTTGCCTTCTCCAGTTTTTTTAGATCCAGACGCACGGTTTTAGGAGTAACTTGAAGCAATTCGCTTAGCTGAATTACGCTGACTGTCTTTTCTTTCTGAAGAAGATCCATTATCCGTTCCAGACGTTCGTTTTGAATCATACTATAATTCTCCTTTACCCCTACTTATTTTTGTATATTGTATCATAGCTTTAAATAAAAAACAATAATTTGAAACCAAAAAGAACAATAAAAGTGATAAAATGCACATAAAATGTTTGATATATGTAATAAATATAGTGAAAATACATAAAAATATTGACTTGTAGGTTTGAAAATGGTATAAATAAAACATAAACGAACGTAAAGAAACCTATAAGGGAAAAAGGAGGAGGTAAGATGAATGGTTTTATTGACGAGGTGTGTACGCAGGGGAAATTATTTCCTGAAGTTTATGGCTTCTACTGTCAAGCAGGTGCAAAGAAGATCGAAGAGGTTGTCAACATATTTAAAGAGAAAGGAATGAAACGGATTATTCTTACGGGCATGGGAAGTTCGCTGTATGCAGTGGACTGTATACGGAGCTACCTGACAGAAAAAGGAATTCCGGCATTGTCATTTAGTTCTTTTGAACTGTCAAGATTTCAATTTCGACATATTGACAGTGAAACGATGATCATTGCAATCTCCCAGTCGGGAAATTCAGCAGAAGTAATAGAATTAGTAGAAAAAGCAAAAAAAGTAACGACAGTGGTAGGTATTTATAATAATGAAGGCAGTAAGTTGAGTACGCTTGCAGATATAAGTTTACCGATCCGTGCGGAAAAAGAAGTTTCCATCACAAATAAGACATATGAATTTACAATGCTGATTTTGAACATTTTGGCGCATCGGCTTGTGGGAGAAGACGATACTGTGTTTGAAAAGGAAATACAGCTGTGTGCTGACTGGATAAAAGACTGGGTAAAAAACTGGAGAGAAAATACAGAAGCAATGTATACGTTTGCCCAGGGGATACAACTTTTTGATCTGTTAGCGAATAATGCCTCCCTGGCGACAGCACGCCAGCTTTCTTTAGCATACAGAGAAGGGCTGCATAATTGTACAGCTGTCTGGGAATGTGCGGACTATGCCCACGGACAATATCATAGTGCAAAGCTAGGAGAGGTGTACCTTGCGCAGATGTTCTTTCCGACATTTGAAAAAGGGACAAAGGAAGAAAAGATGTTCCGCTTCATTCTAGAGCATGGAGGAAAGGTTATGCTGTATACTGCGTCAGATGTAGAGGCAGAAGAAGGCGTATTTGTCGTTAAACTTCCTAGGGTACGAGAATCTCTCATGCCACTTATCGAAAGTGTAGCTGCGGAAACAATGCTTGGAATGTTATTGGGGCCAGATTGGATCAAGGATCACTAAGGAGGGAGAAAAATTGATCATAGACGTGTCAAATATTATAGGGAAGCATAGATTCAAGTCAGAAATTACAGCGGAATCTTTATTAAAGGAAATGGACAGCGCGGGAATCGATAAAGCAGTCATCAATAGTTATGCAGAAAGTGAGGACAATGAGTCGGTATATCAAGCTATTACCTGTTATCCGGAAAGATTTATCGGACTCTATACAGTAAACCCCTGGAAGGATGACAGCCCTGCAAAATTAGAAGAAGCATTGCGGGATAAGGGGTTTAAAGGACTTTATATGAATCCGCTTCGCCATGGATATATGCTCTGTGAACATGAGGTATTTTATCCTCTATTAGATATATGCAGAAAATATCATGGAGTCGTGTGGTGCTATGGCGCTGCGGAAGTATTTTGCAGTCCGGTCTTTTTTGGACAAATCGCAGAGGATTATGAGGATGTAGATTTTATTATGGGGCGCATGGGGCTTCAGTATGACAATGCCAGTGCGGTGGAAGTGGCCAGAAAGCATAAAAATATATATTTGGAAACATCATCGAGCATGGATTTTAATACATATCGCGCGATGAAAACAGCTGGGATTGACCAAGTCCTTTTAGGAACAGGAACACCAGATGCAGGGTATTATGAATTGGAATTACTGAAAGTAAGGAAGGCAGCGAAGAAATTCGATAACGGAGAAGAAAAAGTGCTTTGGAAAAATGCGGCAAGGATTTTTAGAATGGGAGGAGGGGAATAAGATGATCATTGATATGCTGGCCCATATAGGCGTGAAAAAAGGAGAGGATTATAAAGTAGAATCTCTCTTGGAGATCATGGATCGATCCGGTGTGGATAAGTGCATGATCTGTTCGCAGTTAGAAACAGTAAATAACGAATATATTGATGAATGTTGCAGAAAGTATCCGGAACGTACGCTTGGTTTTGCAGTGATCAATCCTTGGGATATAGACGGAGAAGAACAGTTGGAAAAATGTTTTAAAGAGTATCATTTTTATGGATTGAAGCTCAATGCGATACGTTTTGGATATAGTGCAGATCGGCACAGTGTACTGGATCCGTATTTTGATCTGTGCAGGAAATATAAGAAATGTGTTGTGGCTCACGGACAGTCAGATATGTTCTCCATTCCAGATAAATGGGCGGAGATGGCGAAAAGTTATCCAGATGTCCCAGTCGTGTTGTACCACATAGGAGTTCCCATGATGTATGAGAGAGCCTGCGAACTGGCAAGGGATATTCCGAATTTTTATGTGAGTACATGTGGTTCTTATGTTCCTGTGATCAAAATGGCCTATGAGATAGCCGGGCCGGAAAAAGTTTTATATTCATCAGATGCGCCTTTTGGAGATGAGATACAAGAGATAGAGAAGATCCGATATATTTGTCAGAATCCAGAGCATTTAGAAATGATGCTGGGCGGCAATGCAGAGAAAATGCTGGGATTATAGGAAGGAACAGAAATGAATAAAAAAAGCATTATGTGGCAGTACATATTGGAAGAACCGAAAGTGTTGACGAGGGTGATGGAGTCGGAAAAAATTCGGCAATATGCCGTGAAGATAGGAAAAAAACTGGATTCTATCTACTTTGTAGCGCACGGCAGTTCTTATAATGCTGCGGTAGCAGTATCTGATTTTATGATGAAATACAGCGGGATACGGGTATATGTATATACACCGGCAAATTTTATGTATAATACTTCTGCGGTATGGAAAGAAGAACGGGATAAAACGTTAGTAGCGGCGATCAGTCAGACAGGTACCAGTTCTGGAGTGATAGATGCACTGCGTCTCGCCAGGGAAAGAGGAATCGCTACACTTGGCATTACAGATGCGGCAGAATCGATACTTACAAAAGAAGTGGATGATGTGCTGTTTTTAGCGTGTGCAGGAGAAAAAAGCAATGCAAAGACAAAAGGTTATAGTGCTACACTAGTACTGCTTCTTATGTTGGCGCTTGGAATTGGCAGAGAAAAAGGAAACATAGAAGATGCATTTGAAAAAGAGGTTATGCGGGAATTGCAGAAACAGATCAGTGAGATTCCGCAAACAGTAGAGCGGATCTGCAATTGGTGCGAAAAGAACATAGCTGCGAAAAAGCTGAAAGAGCTATATGTGCTGGGATATGGAATGAATTTCGGAACAGCATTGGAAGGACAGCTAAAATTGATGGAAACGATGTGTATCCCGACTATGTTTAACGATATTGTAGAATTTTCACACGGCATGCACCGCGCGATCAGAAAAGACAGCGCGATTTTCCTTCTGCAGACCGATCATCCGCTGAAGAAGCTGACAGAAGAGACCTTTGCGTATTTAGAAAGAGCAAGTGATCTTGTGGTCATGCTGGATGCGGGATCTGTACCAGCGGAAGGGGAAAACAGACTTTGTCTTTCGCACTATCCGCTTACACAATCGATTCTTGTTTTAACACTGGCAATGCAAGTATTTGCCGTATGGATACCGGAACAAGAGGGAAAAGACCCAAACAGAGATGCACATAATGATTTTACTGAAATCGTTCATACCCGCATGTAGCCCTGTGAGATAAAGTAAGAATGTATATGGGAGTTTCATTCGAAGGAGGGAAATATATGAAAACAAATAAATTTGAAGCAACGATGGATAAATTTAGTGGGTGGATAGAAAAATATATTGCGCCGCCCCTTGTGGCAATGGGAAATCAAAGGCATTTCGCGGCTATCCGCGCTGCATTGATCCGTACGATCCCGCTTATTATTATAGGTTCGCTTCCATTGATCCTAACAAGCCTGCCTGTAGAATCCTGGGCGAATGCAATGGCTCCTTTTGCCGACAAATTGAATGTACTTTATACGATGACAATGAATTTTATGACATTATACCTGGCTATTTCCCTTGGGGCAGAATTGTCCAGAATGTATGAAGAGTTGGATACGACGATCGTGAGTATTGTGACAGTGGCAGGTTATGTCATTACAGTAGCTCCGGTGAATCTGGAAAAAGGAACACTGGAAGTGGCAGGTTTTTCTGCGAAAGGGATGTTCACTCTGTTTATTGTAGCTATTGTTGTCGTGGAATTTATGCATTTTGCCTATAAGCATAATATCATCATTAAGCTGCCAAAATCAGTGCCGGAAGGTATTTCACAAAGTTTTGCGTCGCTTCTGCCTATGGCAATATTGCTGGTGTTTTTCTGGCTTTTAAGAGTTGTCCTTAAGTTTGATCTGAATTCGGTCTTAAATGCGATCGTATCTCCATTATTAGCAGTTACAGATACCTGGTACGCAGCATTTATCTGCGCTTTATTGCTGCAGCTGCTCTGGTTTGTAGGGATCCATGGAGGTTCCTTTACGGTATGGGGTGTTATGTATCCGTTTTTGTTGACGAATATTGCAGACAATGCAGCAGCTGTAGCGGCAGGGGAAGAAATGGCACACATTTTGACAGAGCCATTTATTTATAGCTGGACCATGATCGGAGGAACAGGAATGACTTTATCACTGATCGTCTTATGGCTGCGGTCAAGATCCTCGCATTTGCGGGAAGTGGCTAGACTTTCTCTTATTCCTGGCATCTTTTGTGTAAATGAGCCGGTTATGTTCGGTGTACCGATCGTGTTAAATCCATTGATGTTTGTACCATTTGTATTTTTAACCTCTTTGCTGGGAACCATGTATGGCTATGTTCTGACAGTTCTTGGATGGGTGAGTCCGGCATATGTACAGATCCCATGGACAACGCCGCCTCTTTTACAGCCATATCTTTCCACAGGCGGAGATTGGCGCAATGTAGTAGCACAGGCAATTTTAATTGTATTGATGGTGATTATCTGGTATCCGTTTGCCAAATTGTATGAAAAACGTTGTATTATAGAAGAACAGGAAACTTTAAAGCAAAAAGAATCATAAGCAATACACTGCAGGAGGGAAAACGATGAGAAAAATAAAAGCAGTTATTCTTTGTGCTTCCGCAATGTCATCCAGTATGATGGTAGAGGCGTTAAGAAAAGTAGCGGGTGGAAAGGAAATTGATCTGGATGTGAGCTGCTCGGCAAGTTTACGTTATCGCACATTTGATTTTGGAGGGATTGATATTGTGTTGATCGCGCCGCAGGTAAAAGGACAAATGAAAGCTATTCAGAAATTTGCCGCGGAGAAGGGATATCCAGATCTGCCGTTTATGCTGATTCCTATGCGTGAATACGGATTAGCTAAAGGAGAAGCTGTGCTGGATATGATGCTTGAAATGTTGGATAACTCCAAAGAAGAGTAGGAGGCAAGTGACATGAAAATGGAAATGGATGAATTAAATGATATATGCATGGAAATGATTGCTAATGCGGGAGAGGGGAGATCGAAAGTATTTGAGGCGCTGGACGAAATAAACGGAGAAAACTATGAGACGGCACAGAAGAAATTAGAAGAAGCACAGGAAATGCTCGCAGAAGCACATCGGATTCAGTTTGAAAAATTGATGAGTCCTCAAAATAACGGAGTAGAGATTCCTTTTTCTATGTTATTGCTGCATGCAATGGATATGACCATGGTATCGACATCGGAACATGATCTGCTGCAAAGCGTCGTAAATGCACGGCTTTCTGGAAAGGAATAAGAATATGCAACAGATAAAAGTAAAAATTAAATTTAAAGAAGGATTACATGCCCGTCCGGCGGTACAATTGATCAAATTGACAAAAGGATTTTTATCTGCCATTACGTTGGAAAAGGATGAAAAGATCGTATCGGCAGGCAGTATCATGGCTATTTTGGGGGCATGCATCGTCTATGGAGATGAAATCATTGTCCGGGCAGAGGGGGCAGATGAGGAAAAGGCGATCCAGGAATTAGAGAAGTATTTTTCTTAAGCGTACTGTTGATTTTTAAAATGACAGAGAATAAAAAGAGGATAGGCTTCCACCTGTTTGAACGGGGGAGTTCTATCCTCTTTGCCGTGCGCAGATAAAGGCGTTGTTTTTACGGGAGATCAGCGAGTATGTCTTCTAATACATCCTCTACAGAATCTGTGACATAATCGGCATAATAGGAAATGCCGGGCGCAGCATTGGACATAGCATAGCTGGTTCCTGCAAGCTGCAGCATTTCTACATCATTATATTGATCCCCGAATGCGACACATTCTTCAGGAGCAATGCCAAGTAAGTCGATCAGTTTTTGCAGCGCGCTTCCCTTGTTGGCGCCGGGGGCGATGAAGTCGATCCAGATATTACCGGAAGTGACAACATTGATTTCAGAACAGAACATATCTTTTAAATACTTCAGATATTTGTCTACAATGTGAGGACCGTCTATCATGTTGCAGATAGCAATCTTAAGTATAGGACCGTCGAGTTTTGTGACGTCATCGACAATTTGGGTGGTATTGCGCATCACATGGACGATATGATTTACAAAGTCTGGATTATTGTTTTCGATGAAACAGGCATCTTCACGAGAGACTGCTATCTCAAAGTGGTTTTCTTTTTTTACTTCCTGCATAATACGAAGAGCTAGGCTGTCTTCTATCGTACCGCGGGAAATGACCTGCCCATTATGGACACAGAGAGAGCCATTTTCACCGATATAAGAAATCTCATCTTTGATGGCGTCAAATAAACGACGCTCATTGTCATACTGTCTTCCGCTGGCAGCGATAAAATGAACTCCTCTGAGTGTTAATTCATGAATCAGTCTTACTGCACGGTCTGTAAGTTTTTGTGCTCCATTTTGCAAAAGCGTTCCATCTAAATCACTGGCGATTAATTTGATCATTACAACCTCCATTTACCTGTTTTTCTTATTATAGATGAAAAAAGTCGCCTTGTACAGCCTTGTTGGGCGTAGTTTTGTATGGTATGATAAGAGCGTTACGAGTGTTTACGTATCCTGTGACACGTGTCTTGCAGGTGGACGGACTTTGCCCGATAACGGGAAAAAATCCCGGCGAAAGCCGGTGAAAGGCGGCGATAAATATGAAGGAAAAACAATATGATGTAATCATCATTGGAGCAGGACCATCGGGGATTTTTTGCGCGTATGAGCTGAAGGAAAAATGCCCGGATATGAAAGTGCTGATGATAGAAAAGGGAAGAAATATCGAGGATAGACAGTGCCCCAAAAGAAAGACAAAGGTCTGTGTGGGCTGTAAGCCATGTTCCATAACCACAGGGTTTGCCGGTGCAGGAGCATTCTCAGATGGGAAACTGTCGCTTTCCCCGGATGTAGGGGGAACTCTTCCGGAGATACTAGGTTATGAAGAAGCAACGGAATTGATCCATGAGGCGGATGAGATTTATCTGAAATTCGGAGCGGATAAAAAAGTATACGGCATAGAGGATGAACAGGCGATAACAGAGATAAGGACAAAGGCGATCCGCGCGAATCTAAAGCTTATTGAATGTCCTATACGGCATTTGGGAACAGAGGAAGGTTATAAAATTTACACAAGACTGCAGAAACATCTGCTGGACGCAGGGGTAGAAATCCTATTTAGGACAATGGTAACCGATATTTTGATCGATGGTGATACGGCGAAAGGAGTCGTGACAGACAAAGGGGAAACATACTATGCGTCAGAAATCGTATCTGGTGTGGGAAGAGAAGGTTCAGAATGGTTTGCAAATTTATGTAAAGCGCATGATATAGAGACAAAGAACGGAACTGTTGACGTGGGAGTCCGCGTGGAAGTCAGAGACGAGATCATGAAAGAACTCAACGAGAAGCTGTATGAGGCAAAACTTGTCTATTATACACCTACCTTTGACGATAAGGTGCGCGTATTCTGTACGAATCCTTCCGGTGAAGTGGCGACGGAATATTATGAAAACGGGCTTGCAGTGGTAAACGGACATGCGTATAAATCGAAAGATATGAAAACGAACAATACGAATTTTGCGTTATTGGTCTCAAAAAATTTTACGGAACCCTTTAAATCTCCTATAGAATATGGGAAGCACATCGCCCAGTTGGGCAATATGCTCTGTGACGGGAAAATCCTTCTGCAGAGATACGGGGATTTCCGACGTGGCAGAAGAACGACAGAGGAAAGGCTGGTCAGAAATAATATCACACCTACATTAAAAGATGCGGTTCCGGGAGATCTTTCCCTGGTATTTCCGCACAGGATCATGGTGGCAATCGACGAGATGATCCAGGCGCTTGATAAGGTAACGCCCGGAATTGCCAGTGACGAGACGCTTCTTTACGGAGTAGAAGTAAAATTTTATTCTAATAAGGTGCTGGTAAATAAAGAATTTGAAACAAATATTCATGGACTGCGCGCGATGGGGGACGGAGCTTCTATCACCAGGGGCTTACAGCAGGCGTCTGCAAACGGTCTGAAGGTAGCCAGAGCGATTATAGAAAAAAGAAATAAAAGTTAATAAAAAAGAAATAGTTGTAACTTTTCTGTAAGAAGTATATAATAAAAACAGTTGTTTGCCGGAAGCGGCAGGATATTGGCAGGAGCGGATATTTTTGTCTGCAAAGGCGCATAGATATTTACAGATTAAAGAAGATAAGAGGAAAACAAAATGGGCAAATATTTTGGAACAGACGGCTTCAGAGGAGAAGCAAACGTAGGATTGACAGTAGAACATGCCTTTAAGGTGGGACGTTACCTTGGCTGGTATTTTGGACAGGAGCATAAGGCGAGAGTTGTGATCGGCAAGGATACAAGAAGAAGCAGCTATATGTTTGAGTATGCTCTGGCAGCAGGTCTGACCGCGTCAGGAGCAGACGCATATCTTCTGCATGTTACGACGACGCCAAGCGTTTCCTATGTGGTAAGATCTGAAGATTTTGACTGCGGAGTGATGATATCGGCAAGCCATAATCCATTTTATGATAACGGGATCAAGGTGATCAACCGGATGGGACATAAGATGGAGGCTGAAGTAGAAGAACAGATAGAGGCGTATATTGACGGCGAAGGGGAAGAACTTCCGCTGGCAACGAAGGAAAAGATTGGACGTACGATCGATTACGCAGCAGGAAGAAACCGTTATATTGGGTATCTGATCTCTCTTGCGACCCGCTCTTTTAAAGATATGAGGATAGGCTTGGACTGTGCAAATGGAAGTTCCTTTAGTATTGCAAAGAGTGTATTTGATGCATTGGGAGCAAAAACTTATGTGATCAACAATGATCCAGATGGAACAAATATCAATACAAACTGTGGTTCTACCCATATAGAAGTCCTGCAGGCATTTGTAAAAGAGAAAAAACTAGACGTTGGATTTGCCTATGACGGAGACGCGGACAGATGTATCGCAGTGGATGAAAATGGAAATGTGGTAGATGGAGATAAGGTCCTCTATGTCTGTGGAAAGTATTTAATGGAACAGGGACGCTTGGCAGGAGATACGATCGTTACAACCGTTATGTCAAATTTAGGATTGTATAAGGCTTGTGATAAGATCGGTATGAAGTATGAGCAGACGGCAGTCGGCGATAAATATGTATATGAAAATATGCTCAAGAATGGGTTTGTTTTAGGCGGCGAACAGTCCGGGCATATTATTTTCAGTAAACATGCCAGGACAGGAGACGGTATCCTGACTTCTTTGATGATCATGGAAGTGATCATGGAGAAAAAGCAGTCCCTTGCTAAATTGTGTGAGGAAGTGAAGATCTATCCGCAGCTTTTGAAAAATGTACGTGTGACGGACAAAAAGACGGCGCGGGAGAATCCGGCGGTGCAAAAGGCAGTAGAAGATGTATCTGCCGCATTGGGAAGCGAAGGAAGGATCCTTGTAAGAGAAAGCGGAACTGAACCGGTGATCCGTGTCATGGTAGAAGCTGCTTCAGACGAGATTTGTGAGAAGTATGTAGAACAAGTCGTGAAAGTCATAGAAGAACAAGGTCTGACGGCGTAAAAGAGATATAAGGAAAAGAAAAGCAGGAGCGTATAGCTTTATTCGGTTATACAAGCTTCTGCTTTTTTGCGCTGTAAAGAAAAAGAGAGGGGACAAATATATTTGGTTTCGTGCAAAATATATAGAAATTGATTGACATATATAAAAGTGCATGTTAATATATACCATATAAATGGTATAAAAATATTAAGACATATATATACAGGTATAAAAAATATTTAAAATATATATAATGGAATAAAATATAGATCAGTTATATAAGAAAGAGATGAATTGTGATGAAATATGGGATTAGCCCGCTTTATCAGGTAATGGAACAGATAGAGTGTTATATATTAGAAAAAGGTTTAAAAAGCCACGATAAATTTCCGGGTGAAAGGAGATTGTGCGAGGAGTTTGACTGCAATAGGGTGACTCTGCGCAATGCCTTTGAATGCTTGGAAAATGCCGGAAAAACATATAGCATACGAGGAATGGGAAACTATGTGGCAGAACAGAAAATAGAAATTTGTCTTACAGGGTATGATTCCTTTTACCAACATCTTATGAAATTAGGGCAAAATCCATCTTTGGAGATTCTATCTGTAAAAAAGGAAGAAGTCTCGCAGAAGATTGCAAAACAGCTTTCAGTTATACCGGGAAGTTCCGTGTGGGAGACAAAGACGATCGTATTGCTTAACGATATACCAGTTGTATTTGAGACCAACTGGATATGTGCAGAGGAACATCCAAAGATCGTAAGAGAGGATTTGGAAAAGAAAGAGATATATGAAGTTTATAGGGCGCAATACCACAAGGACTTAGAATATGGAAGTGAGATGATCGGAATTACCAGTGCGCAGACCGAAGAGGCGGAATATCTGGAAGTAAATGACAATGCCCCTTTGTTTTTCATACAGAAGATAGGAAGTACACAAGAGACGCCGGTCATTTATTCGCAGGCAGTGGTAAGGCCGGATAAGATACAGTTTGTCAGTGTTTTGAAATAGGAAGTGAGAAGAAAAGTGGAAGAAAAAGTAAAGCAGATCAATAATCAGTCCCCCATACATATACAGGTCAGAGAGCAGATCCGGGAACAGATAGAGGAAGGTATCTACCAGCCGGGAGATGAGATGCCGTCGGAAATACAACTTGCAAAGGAGTATGGCATCAATCGTCTTACAGTTCACAATGCGATCACTGCGCTGGTGAATGAAGGACTGGTAAAGCGGATACAAGGGAAAGGTTTGTTTGTAGCAGGAAAATTAAAAGAAAGAAATTTAGGAGAACTTGGCGGTTTTACGCAGACTGTAAGAAAAGAAGAGGCATTCCCCGGACGAAAACTTTTGTTTCGGGAGGTGCGTCCTGCCGGTATCAAATACGCACGTCTCCTTGATATCGGCGAGGAAGAAGAGATCATTTATCTGCGCAGATTGTTTTTGACGAACAATGAACCCTATTCAATCGAAGAGACATATATTCCTTTTGCAGTCTGCCCGGAATTAGAAAAAGTAGATATGACAGTTTTTTCTCTGTATGAGACATTGGAGTTTCATGGAGTGATTCCGAAAAAGGCCAAGCAGAGCCTGTCTGTCACCATGCCGGCTGCGAAAGAAGCCAGACTTCTGAAAATAGGGCCAGATACGCCGGTGCTTTTGTTTGAATATACAAGTTATGATGAAAATGGAAAAAAAATAGAGTTTAATCGTTCTTATACAAGAAGCGACCGAAACAGACTGGTCGTGCATTATAAACCAACAGTGTGAAAATACCTGTCACAAGGGGAATCATGTTTATTTTCAAAAGAAAGTGGGAAAAAACAAAAGAAAGGAGGCACAGTTTAATAGTCCAACACCAGAAGACTTCTAATTGAAAACATACGACGCCAATCATTTGTTTTAAAGATAGTCTTCCGGTGGGATATTTCACAAAACACGGTTCTGAAAAGATCGTGTTCTGCTACTTTCTGCCTAAAAAGAAGATAAACATATCCATATAGTTACAGATGTACTAAGAAAATACATCGCTTATATTATACTAGGAGGATATGAATATGTCAAATCAGTTAAAACGAAAACTGGGATTATGGGCAACGATCGGGGTATCCATCGGTACGACGATCGGAGCCGGTATTTTTACTTCGATCAGCGAGGTGGCAGGAGCATCTGGCTCCGCACTGTATACGATCCTCGCATTCGCGATAGGCGGACTGATCATTATACCGCAGAATCTGATCTATGCAGAACTTGCAACTGCATATCCGGAAGATGGCGGTCATTATGTATATGTGAAACATGCAGGATGGAAGAAATTAGCGTTTTTGACCGGATGGGCGACCTTTTGGGCAAATGACCCGCCGGGAATTGCAGTGGTGGCATTGGCAACCGCACAATATGCAGCCTTTTTGGTGCCGATGAATGGACTGGCTGTAAAACTGGTCGCAGTGGCAGTTATCTTACTCTTTA
Source organism: Mediterraneibacter massiliensis (assembly GCF_001487105.1). GTDB lineage: Bacteria > Bacillota > Clostridia > Lachnospirales > Lachnospiraceae > Mediterraneibacter > Mediterraneibacter massiliensis. The sequence continues at coordinate 615,411 of NZ_LN913000.1, forward strand.
TGCTGATGCATGTGCGCTCCGTAGAAGCAGGAAGCAGAATGAATACGATCCTGACATTTGTTAAGATTTTGCCGTTTATCATCATCATTGGATGTGGTATTTTCTTCCTGAAAGGAGAGCTGATCACCGAACCGGCTGTAGCAGGCGCACCTGTCGGTATTATGGCTCTGCTGGCAGGAGTTTCAGCTACGACCTGGTCGTATGATGGAATGAGTGCATGCTGTTATATGACAGGAGAGATCAAAGATCCGAAAAAGACGATGCCAAGAGCTTTGATCGGATCTGTTTTGATCATCATCGTGCTGTATGTACTTTTGACAACGGTGATCACAGGCATTATACCTTTTGAGAAACTGGTGGAATCCACGGCTCCGCTGGCAGATGCAGCAGCAGGTCTTCCTTTGATCGGAGATTTTGCGGGAAGCTTTATAGCGATCGCGGGTATCATCGTGGTACTGGGAGCGACTTCTTCTGTTATCATGTTCCAGCCCAGACTGGAATATGCCATGGCAAAAGATGGTCTGTTCTTTAAAAGCTTTGGGAAAGTACATCCAAAATACAACACACCTTATTTCTCTATCATCGTACAATGTATGCTGGCGATATTGATGGTCTTTGCTTCTAATATTTCAGATCTTCTGGGATACTTTACGGTCGTTTTATTACTGAAAAATACGATGGCCTTTGTTACGATTTTTGTACATCGTAAGAAAGCAGACTATAATCCGTTATGGAAGGCTCCAGCTTGGAGATTTATGGCAGTCATTTCTATCCTGACGAGCCTGATCCTAGTAGTGTCCACATTTATGTGGTCTGCGCTGCAGAGTATCATTGCTGCTGTGATCGTTGTAGTGACCGGAATGCCTGCATACTATATCTGGACAAAAGCAAAAGAGAAAAACAGGGAGGCAGAGCAGGATGAGTAAAGATATAAAAGAAACATTTGGTACAGAAAAGCCAATCATCGGTATGCTGCACTTAAAAGGAGACAGTGACAAAGAAATACTTGACACAGCGGATAAAGAACTGAAACTTCTGCTGGAAAACGGTGCAGACTGTGTTTTGGTAGAGAATTATTTCGGCACTGTGCAGCAGGCAGAAATGGTTTTGAAATATGTCAGTGAAACATATCCAGATATTTGTTATGGGATCAATCTCCTTCACGATGACGCGCTTGGATTTGAACTGGCAGAAAAATACCATGCGAAGTTTATACAGCTGGATTCTGTTTCGGGACATTTATGCCCGGAAGAGGACGAAAAGTTTGGACGATTTATGACTGAGGCAAGGAAGAAGAGTACAGCTTTTGTGCTTGGAGGCGTAAGATTTAAATATCAGCCATATAGATCCGGACGTCGTCTGGATGAGGATCTGGCGATTGGAATGAAGCGATGTGATGCGATCGTGGTGACGGGAGATGCCACAGGACAGGAAACAAATTTGTCAAAGATCCGTACATTTCGCAGTATGATAGGAGAGTTTCCGCTGTTCGTAGGTGCGGGCATGACTCCCGGGAATGTTGCGGATCAGATGGAAATTGCAGACGGGGCGATCGTGGGAAGCTATTTTAAAGATACATATAAAGATACAGGTGATATATGCGCAGATCATGTGAAAGAATTTATGGATGAAGTAAAGGAAGCACGGAACAATTCTTTTCAAAAAGATATGCCAAAGATAAAAAATATAAGAGAATATTCCACTTATAAAGAGGAACTCTTTGCAGAAGAGACAGATCTTTCGGAATTTGTACAAAAAAATGCTCTTTCCGGAATGGAAGTGTTCATGGACGATGTGATTTCCAGAGATCAGATGCTGTATACAGATGAGGCAGGAAAAGACGCTGTAGTAGAACAGTTGAGAGAAAAAGAAGTGAAAAGGATCCATTGTTCTTATTGGGCTTATCCGACCAGTTTTCTTACAAAGAATAATTTTACAGAGTTGGTGAAGCGGTTTGGAAGTCTGGATGCAGTGAAGGCATATTACGGAGATCTGACAGGGGAGCACATGTACGAAAGATGGCTGCAGGAGTATGAGACAGCGAGTGCGTTAAATGCGCAGGCGTATACATTTCACCTGATCGATTATGCGCCGATCGACGGAAAATGGGAATTTACGATTCCAAGAGAAGAGATTTCCCAGGCAATGATCTATATGATCCAGGAACTCATAAATCGCTTGTTGGAGAGCGGACTTATGACGGAAAACTCTCCGCAGATAGAAGTGGAGAATGCAGGATGGGGATTAGAATACGGACTGCAGACAGCAGAAGATTTTGCGAAAATGTTCCATCAGTTATATGATCCATTTGATAAAGTGAGGATTGGATGGGATATCAATCATCTGCTTCATGCAATCGGTTTTTCCGAGAAAGAGCAGCGTGCGGAATTTTTCCTGACCTATCCGGAAATGACGGAAGAAATGAGGGGGCTGGAGGATAAATATGGAAATATCCAGCAAGTGTTTGCGCAAAAATGGCTGGAGAAAAATCTCTTTAACAGAAGTATCATCGACAAGATTGGCTCTATCCATCTGTCAGACTGTAAGATGAAGACAACAGCATATTTTAAAAATGGAATCCTGATCGGCAAATATAATGAGGTTATGCAAAGTATGGAAAATTGGGAGGATATGGAAGAATACGGAGTGGGGATCGTCCTGAAAGAATACGATTCACATGAGATCCTCTCAGAAGGTATTTTAAGCGGAGTGATCATAAGAACTTTGCTGGCAAGACTGCAGGAGATCAATCCGGACCTTGTAATCTTGCATGAATTAAAGAACAGCAAGGCGCAGATCCAGGCGTTGAAAAAACAAAGAGCTGAGTTGCGGGCAGATGAAGAGGAGGAAGAAGGATGAAATATATCGTAGCAGGTCCTACCATCGTCAATGATATAGTGTTTGCAGACGGCAGTAAAAGTACGGGTCATCTGGGCGGTTCTATCTATTGTGTAGAGGGCGTCAAGATCTGGGAGGATGACTGTCTGTACATATCTAATGTAGGAAATGATTTTGAAAACTTTTATGGAGAATGGATGGAAAAAAACGGATGTTCTCTTGCAGGCCTGCAGTACATTCTGCCTCATACACAGTATACAGAGCTTATATACGGAACGGAAGGGCTCCATTCAGAGGCTTCTATATATGGCGAACAAGAAGAAAAGGAAGTAGAAAAATTAGATATTATTTCAGCAGGAGTGATCGCCTCTTATTGTGATGACAAGACAAAAGGAATTTATATTGAAGCTTCAGAGACAAGCGGATTCTGGGAAGAATTGGGGCTGGTGCGCAGTCAAACACAGGCGAAGATCATGTGGGAGATCCCAACTTCAGCGGCTATGACAGAAAACCGTCATGAGAAGGTACTGGAATGTATAAAAAAGACGGATATGTATTCGATCAATTATCCGGAAGCAAGATCTCTTTTCCATGTCGAGACAGAAGAGGAAGCCGTGCAGAAAATAAAAGAATTAAAAGTCCCCTGCTTCTTCCGGGTCGGCAGTAAAGGTTCTTATATGATCGCAGAAGGAAAAGCAGAATTTGCGGCAAGTCTGACAGTCGGACAGATCGTAGACCCGACCGGCTGTGGCAACTGTTCTACGGCAGCGGCTATGTATGGCTGGTGTGAAGGAAATTCTCTGTACCAGACCGCCGTGATGGCGAATATCTCTGCAGCGTATAACTTACTGCAGTACGGTCCACATCCCGCTATTACAAAAGAGGTGCAAGGACAGGCAAAGGCACTTCTAAAAGAAAAAATGCAGCAGAAATAGAGAAAAGATCAGAACTATCCCCTCCATGCCTTTCGGTATGCGAGGGGTGTTGTTTCGTTAACTTTCTATTTTATCGTGATCCATATCCAGTACAGGAGTCCCAGCGCCCAGCTGATCGTAATGCCGTATAGGATCACAGGACCTGCGATCGTGAAGATTTTACAGCCTATGCCGAATACCTGGCCTTCTTTTTTGTATTCAATAGCAGGAGCTGCCACAGAATTGGCAAAGCCAGTAATAGGTACTAGGGCTCCGGCGCCGCCCCATTTTGCCAGGCGGGGATAAATACCTGTCCCTGTCAGGAGTACACTGATCAAGATAAGAAGCAGGGAGGTCCAGCTGCTGCAGTCATCTTTAGACAGATTCCGCAGTTCGCAATACTGGTAGATCACTTGTCCGATAAAACAGATCATACCGCCGGTGAAAAATGCTTTTATCATGTTTGACCATACGTTGTGGACGGGTGTTTTTTTCTTTACATATGCTTCATATTGTTTCTGCTGTTTCATTTTTTGTACACGATCCATTAAAACATCTCCTTTTTTCTGTTAGTATTCTAAAAAAAAAGAAAAGTATACATAATACAGCAGATGTATATTTTCAGAGGAGCCTGGGATAATAAAGAAGAAAAAAGTTGGAAGTACAGGAAAAGGTGAGGAGAATTATGGGACAGATAAAAGGAAGCCAGAGTATTGCCTTTGCACAGGCCCCTTTTTTGATCAGCAGTGCATCAGTGGCTGGCAGCAAGGAAGCGGAGGGACCTCTTGGGAAGCTATTTGATATGGTGAATCAAGATGATTTATTCGGGGCACAGACATGGGAGGAAGCAGAGAGCGCGATGCAAAAAGAAGCCTGTATCCTTGCTTTGGGAAAGGCGCATGTGGAGGCAGAACAGATCAGGTATTTGTATGGAGGCGATCTGCTGCGACAGGGCATTGCGACATCCATGGGAGTGGAGGCGCTGCAGATCCCTATGTTTGGCTTGTATGGAGCTTGTTCAACATCAGGGGAGGCGCTGGCTTTGAGCGCAATGAGTGTTGCGGCTGGATATGGGGATTATATGTTGGCAGTTACGTCCAGCCATTTCGGGAGTGCGGAAAAAGAGTTCCGTTTCCCTCTGGGATATGCGAATCAAAGACCGTTGTCTGCTCATTGGACGGTCACAGGGAGCGGCGCTTTTCTTGTGGGCACACAAAAGAGTCATGTGAGGATCGCAGGCGTGACAGTAGGCAAGATCGTGGATTATGGACTGAAAGATTCGCAAAATATGGGAGCCTGCATGGCTCCGGCAGCAACAGATACGATCGTACAGAATATGAAAGATTTTGAAAGAGAACCGGAGGATTATGACAAGATCATCACAGGAGATTTGGGATATGTAGGACAGTCTATTTTGTTTGATCTGGTCAAGGGAAAAGGATATGATATCCGGAAAAAACATATGGACTGCGGGATGACGATCTTTGATCAGGATACGCAGGATACCCATGCAGGTGGGAGCGGCTGCGGCTGTGCTGCGGTGACGTTGTCTTCTTTCATTCTTCCGAAAATAGAAAAGGGGGAATGGAGGCGTGTGCTGTTTGTGCCCACGGGCGCTTTGATGTCTACGGTGAGTTTCAATGAAGGGGCGAGCGTGCCGGGGATCGCACATGGGATCGTATTAGAACATTGTTGAGAAGGAGAGAAAAACATGGATTATGTAAAGGCGTTTTTAATAGGCGGTCTGATCTGTGCGGTCATACAGATCTTGCTGGACCGTACAAAATTGATGCCGGGGAGAGTGATGGTGCTTCTTGTATGTTCGGGAGCAATCTTAGGATTCTGCAATCTGTATGAACCATTTCTGGAGTTCGCGAAATCAGGCGCAAGTGTTCCCTTGCTCGGATTTGGGAATGTTTTATGGCAAGGTGTGAAGGAGGCGGTGGATAAATACGGCTTCATCGGGATATTTATGGGCGGCTTTAAGGCAAGCGCCGTAGGGATTTCAGCGGCGCTGGTTTTTGGCTATCTTGCTTCTTTTATATTTGAACCTAAAATGAAGAAGTGACGCGGTTATACAGGCACATGTAAAATATAAAGTAAATATGGTTGAAATATAAGTAAAATCTTGTTGTTTTTTGGGGATGATAATGGTATCGTAAATATGTACTATACTTTGATATGGTATGAAGGATAAAATGAGGGAATACCTTAGGAGGAAAATATGAATTATGTAAATATCATCATCCCTTTTGTCGGGGGTCTGGGCATGTTTATTTATGGTATGCAGATCATGGCGCAGGGACTTGAAAATGCAGCCGGAAGTAAAATGAAGACACTGCTGGAAGCTCTGACAAAGAATAAATTCTTTGGTGTCTTGCTGGGAGCATTGATCACTGCAGTGATCCAGAGCTCATCAGCTACAACAGTCATGGTAGTTGGTTTTGTAAATGCGGGCATCATGAATCTGGGACAGGCGATGGGCGTCATCATGGGAGCAAATATCGGAACGACAGTGACCGGATGGCTGGTTTCCAGTGTGGAGTGGGCCAAATTTTTAAGTCCGGGCAATATTGCCCCAATCGCTGTGATGGCTGGAGTTGTCGTTATGCTCACAGGCAAGAGACGCTCCACAAAAGATATTTCCAGTGTCATTATTGGATTTGGACTTCTATTTATCGGCATTACTATGATGTCATCTGCTGTGGCACCATTGCAGGAATCAGAAGGCTTCCGAAATATTTTCGTGACGCTGGGGCATAATCCATTCCTGGGAATCATAGCAGGCGCTCTTGTGACAGCAGTCATTCAGAGTTCCTCAGCTTCTGTGGGAATTCTGCAGAGTCTGGCGGCGGCAGGATTGGTTCCGTTTAACGCGGCGGTCTATATCATCATGGGACAGAACATAGGAACATGTGTGACGGCGATCATGTCCAGTATTGGAGCAAAGAAAACGGCGAAGACAGCAGCGATCATGCATCTGTTGTTTAATATCATCGGAACAGTTATTTTCAGTGTTGTCGGGATCATATTCTTTACAGTTGTGAATCCACAGGCGGGATTGGGAATGATCACGCAGACAGAGATCAGTACGGTGCATACGATTTTTAATATAGGGACTACAGTCCTCTTGTTCCCTGTATCGGACTGGATCATTAAGCTGGCGAAGAAGATTGAAAAAGAAGATGCGGCAGAGATGGATGACAGCAAAGTGCTTTTAGATGAAAGAATGTTGGAGACACCGGGAATCGCGCTGCAGTCTGTTGTCAGTGAAGTATGCCGTATGGGAAAAATCGTCACAGAGACGATGCATAAATCTAAAACGGTCATGTTTACACAGGATTATCAAGATATTTTGGATATTAAAGAGGAAGAAAATATCGTAGATGGTCTGTGTGGAGGGATTACCAATTATGTGATCAAGCTGAATTCTCTTTCCATCAATGAAAAGGAACATCAGTATATTGCCAGTCTCCTTCAGATCCTGTCGGATATAGAACGTGTCAGTGATTACTGTGAAAATATTTCTGAGTTTGCGGAAACCTTGAAGGATCGGAAAACTACATTTTCAGATGTGGGAAGAGAAGAACTGCAGGAGATGATCAGCGTCTGTGCAGACAGTTTCCGCTATGCAGTAGAAGCCTTGGAAGAAAACAGCAAAGAAAAAGCTCTGAAAGTAATTGAGAAAGAAAGCCAGGCAGATGAACTGGAGATTCGATTAAGAGCGGATCACATGAAGCGGTTAGCGAAAAACCAGTGCGGTACAGACGCAGGAATCGTATTTTTAGATGCCCTGGTATGTCTAGAGAGGATTTCAGACCACTCCAGAAATATTGCGGAAGAGATTCTTACGATTACAGCCTAGAGAAGTCCCCCGATCCTTGTGATATCATATCGCAAGGATCGGGTGTTTTTTAATTTTTATACGGTTGGAGATATCGGTGGATAGTTTTACAAATCGATAGAAAAATGTATGTGGATAATGAATAATTGTAGAATCTCTATACATATGCTACAATGAAAAAAATGCAATAAGGAAGTACAGTGTGAAGAAATGAAAGGTAAAAGATGTAATTTATGCGGCGGCAGGCTGAAAGAGAATCGCTGTGAATTTTGCGGACTGGATAATTCCATATATGAGAGGGAAAGGAATATGGAAAGAGGGCAGAATCTGCATATGGAAAAGAAGCCCCAGTCTAAAGAAAGCGCGGTGGAGAAAAAAATACAGCTAAGGCAAACAGAAAAACAGCGTGTGCATAACAAAAAAAGTACATATAAAACAGTGGCTCCACGCAGAAAAATAGGGTGTCTTACCTGGTTTATCATCTTGGCGATCATATTTTTTGCCATTCTGCCGATATTGGAACAAGTGGGTGAAAAATTGTGGGATGAGTTTGCGGCGCCCAGATATTATATTGGAGAGGAGCGGATGATATGGAAGGGATGATCACGACGATTGCAGGAAGAAATGTCATCTGGCTGGCGATCTTTATCATTTTGTTGCTCATAGAGGCGCTGACGGTAGGGCTCGTGACTATCTGGTTTGCGGGAGGCGCGTTGGCAGCCATTGCGGTAAATTCCCTGGGGATAGGTCTTGTCGGGCAGGGTGCTGTCTTTTTGCTTGTTTCTTGTCTTTTATTTGTGTTTACCAGGCCGTGGGCTATGAAATACATAAATAAGAAGCGGATAAAAACAAATTATGAAAAAGAGATCGGGAAAGTGATCAAGATATCCGAAAGGGTAGATAATCTTGCGCAGTCAGGAAAGAGTGTGGTGGATGGACAGGAATGGACAGTGCGTGCAGCAGCGGATAAGGAAATATTGGAAATCGGAGAACTGGCGAAAGTCATTGCGGTTTCCGGGGTAAAATTAATCGTAGAGAAATATAAGGAGGAATAAGCGATGGATATAATCAGTTTGGGAGGTCTGTTTTTTATTGTTTTCGTGATTCTTGTTGTATTGGTGTTAGTCTCTTGTGTAAAAATCGTGCATCAGGCGCAGGCTGTTGTTTTAGAGCGATTAGGCGCATATCAGGCAACATGGAATACAGGGCTGCATTTTAAGATCCCCATTATAGATAGGGTCGCAAGGAGGATCGATTTAAAAGAGCAGGTGGTAGATTTTGCGCCCCAGCCGGTCATCACAAAGGATAATGTTACTATGCAGATCGATACGGTCGTATTCTATCAGATCACGGATCCGAAGATGTTCTGTTATGGCGTGGCCAACCCGATCATAGCCATAGAGAATCTGACGGCGACTACTCTGCGTAATATCATAGGAGATCTGGAACTGGATCAGACGCTGACTTCCCGGGAGACGATCAATACGCGGATGAGAGCAGAACTTGATCTGGCAACAGATCCATGGGGAATCAAAGTAAACAGGGTAGAACTGAAAAATATTATACCACCCACGGCAATCCGGGATGCGATGGAAAAACAGATGAAAGCAGAACGTGAAAGACGTGAAGCAATCCTGCGGGCAGAAGGAGAAAAGAAATCCACCGTTCTTGTGGCGGAAGGACAGAAAGAATCTCTCATCCTGGAAGCAGAAGCGGAAAAGCAGGCGGCAATCTTACGTGCAGAAGCGGAAAAAGAGAAGATGATACGGGAAGCGGAAGGTGAGGCAGAGGCGATATTAAAAGTACAGCAGGCAACTGCGGATGGTTTGCGTTTTTTGAAGGAAGCTGGGGCGGACCAGGCGGTATTGACATTAAAGAGCCTGGAGGCATTTGAAAAGGCGGCAGACGGCAGAGCAACGAAGATCATCGTACCTTCTAAGATCCAGGAAATAGCAGGACTTGTGAAATCGATTACAGAAGTAGCGGCGGATGAAGAAGACAAGAAAGAATAAAAACAGAAAATAAGAATAGGGGTATACAGAACAGCTTATCCACATACCAGAAAAAAGGGCGTGGATAAGCTGTTTTTTTCATTTTACATAGATTTAACACAGGGATGATTTTACATTTTACATTGCTTCTTTATGATGTTCAATGTGAAGAAAATAAAAAATATAACCACAGATGGAAACGAAGTAAAGGAGATTATGGATATGAAGATGAAAAAGTTTATTGCAGCAGCAGCTATAGTAAGTATGATGGCAGCGGCATTGACAGGATGTGGTTCCGGAGATTCTGACGCGGCAAATGCAGAAGACGGCAGCAAAACAGCTGCTTCAGAATGGGACAGCGCAAACGACATTACGGTCGTATCCCGTGAGGATGGTTCCGGAACAAGAGGCGCATTTATCGAATTGTTCGGTGTAGAAGAAGAAGTGGACGGCGAAAAAGTCGATATGACAACAGAAGGAGCACAGATTACAAATAGTACTTCTGTTATGCTTACAACAGTTGCAGGCGATGAATATGCGATCGGATATGTATCACTTGGTTCTCTGGACGACACAGTAAAGGCAGTAAAGATCGACGGAGCAGAGGCTACGGCAGAAAATATCAAATCCGGTACATACAAAGTGTCCAGACCATTTAATATTGCGACAAAAGCAGACTTAGACAATGAAGTGGCAGCAGACTTTATAAACTTTATCATGAGTGAAGAAGGACAAAAAGTAATTGCTGACAATGGATATATCCCGGTAGATGATGTGAAAGCTTTTGAGGGAACACAGCCTTCTGGAAAGGCAGTAGTCGGAGGATCTTCCTCTGTATCACCGGTTATGGAAAAGCTGGCAGAAGCATACAAGGAAGTAAATCCAAATGCAGAGATCGAGCTGCAGACATCAGATTCGACGACGGGTATGACCTCAGCGATAGATGGAAGCTATGATATCGGCATGGCATCCAGAGAGTTAAAAGATGAAGAGTTAGCAAAAGGGCTTACAGCAACAGTGATCGCGACAGATGGAATTGCTGTTATCATAAACAAAACAAACCCGGCAGAAGACATGGCAGCAGATCAGGTGAAGGCAATCTATACCGGAGAAGCTCTTTCCTGGGATGAGGTAGTAGAATAAGAGGAAAAGAAAATATGAAATCAAAAGCATGGACTGAAAAATTCATGCAGGGAGTGTTCTTCATTGCCGCCTGCGCCTCGGTGCTGGCGGTAGCTCTCATTTGTGTGTTTCTGTTTGCAAATGGTATCCCTGCGATGAAAGAGATTGGAATTGTGGAATTTATTATGGGCAAGCTGTGGAAACCGAATAATAATCTGTATGGTGTTTTGCCCATGATCATAGGAAGTTTATATGTGACGGCGGGAGCAATTGTATTTGGAGTACCGATTGGGATCCTGACGTCTGTTTTTATGGCAATGTACTGTCCGAAGGCGGTTTATAAACCTTTAAAAGCTGCGACAGAGCTGCTTGCGGGCATCCCGTCTGTTGTATACGGATTTTTTGGGCTTGTCGTATTGGTACCATGGATACGTGAATTTGGAAGAACATTGAAACAGGCAGATGTGGTAAATACTTCTGGAAATGGAAGTGGGATTCTGACAGCTTCCATTTTGCTCGGGATGATGATCCTGCCGACGATTATCGGGACAACAGAGAGTGCTATACGTGCAGTACCAGAACATTATTACGAAGGTGCTCTGGCGCTTGGAGCTACACATGAGAGAAGTATCTTCACCGTTGTCATCCCTGCGGCAAAATCGGGAGTGATCGCCGGGATCGTACTCGGCATAGGACGCGCGATCGGCGAAACAATGGCTGTGATCATGGTGGCGGGAAACCAGACATGGATACCGGACAGCCTGCTAAAAGGAGTCCGTACATTGACTGCGAATATCGTAATAGAAATGGGATATGCGACAGGACTGCACAGAGAAGCACTGATCGCAACCGGCGTGGTGCTGTTCGTATTTATTTTGATCATCAATTTCAGTGTAGCACTGTTAAAGAGGAGGACAAGAAATGAGTAATCAGATATCTGTCAGAGAAAAACTAAAAACCTATCTGAAGCATCCGGGCTCCCTTATACTTATGCTGCTTGTCATGCTTGCTGCGTTCCTGACATTTGTCGTATTGCTGTTTCTGATCGTGTATATACTGGCAAACGGGCTACCGCATATTAAACCTTCTTTATTTTCCCTGCACTATACGTCGGAGAATGCGTCACTTATGCCGGCGCTTATCAATACGGTCGTGATGACGCTGCTGTCTCTTCTTGTGGCTGTTCCGTTCGGGATATTTTCTGCTATTTTTCTTGTAGAATATGCGGGGAGAGGAAATAAATTCATCGGAGTGATCCGCCTGACGACAGAGACGCTTTCCGGTATCCCGTCGATCGTATATGGACTGTTTGGCATGCTGTTTTTTGTCAATACATTGGATTGGGGATTTTCTATTCTTGCAGGGGCATTTACTCTTGCAATCATGATACTGCCGCTTATCATGCGGACCACAGAAGAAGCATTAAAGGCAGTGCCGGATACCTACAGAGAAGGAAGCTTTGGTGTGGGAGCGGGAAAGCTTAGAACCGTATTTCGTATTGTTCTGCCTTCTGCGATCCCGGGGATCCTGGCAGGTGTGATCCTGGCGATCGGCAGGATCGTGGGAGAAACCGCGGCGCTTATCTATACGGCGGGAACTGTGGCAAAAGTACCATCCAGCGTGATGGGTTCTGGCCGTACCCTGGCAGTACATATGTATAATCTGTCGAGCGAAGGATTGTATATGGATCAGGCGTATGCGACAGCGGTCATACTGCTCGTTCTGGTAGTGGGGATCAATACACTTTCGAGCGTGATCGCAAGAAAATTGACAAAAGCATAGAAAGGTAGAAAAAATGGGAAAGATCAGTATTAAAAATTTGGATTTATACTACGGAGATTTTAAAGCTTTAAAAGATATAGATCTGGAGATAGAAGCAAATAAAATCACTGCATTTATCGGACCAAGCGGTTGTGGGAAATCGACTTTGCTAAAATCGATCAACCGCATGAACGACCTTGTGGAAGGATGCCGTATTGAAGGGGAGATCCTTTTGGACGGAGAAAATATTTATACGGGAATGGATGTCAATCTGCTCAGAAAAAGAGTGGGTATGGTATTTCAAAAACCGAATCCGTTCCCAATGAGCATATATGACAATATCGCATATGGTCCGCGTACACACGGAATACGCTCTAAATCTAAGTTAGATGATATTGTGGAGAAATCTCTGCGAAATGCGGCGATTTGGGAAGAATGTAAAGATCGGCTTAAGAAGAGTGCTCTTGGTATGTCGGGCGGCCAACAGCAGAGGCTGTGCATTGCCCGTGCGTTGGCAGTAGAGCCGGAGGTGCTTTTGATGGATGAAAATTATAGCACACTTAGGGCATGTGCATAGCGTGTATAGCGTAGATTTGAAGAAGAATATAAGTACATGATACACAGAACATGGAAGAGTTTGGGTATCACGTTATAAGATAGAATTGACAAAAAGGAGACAGAAATGAACTCAATTATAGAAACCAAAGATCTGAAATTATGGTATGGAGATCATCAGGTATTAAAGGGAATTACCATGGATATCCCGGAACATCAGATTACTGCATTGATTGGACCGAGTGGCTGCGGTAAATCCACGTTTTTGAAAACACTAAACCGAATGAATGACCTTGTAGAGAATGTGCGCATTACAGGAGAAGTAAAATATGATGGAAAGGATATATTTTCTTCTAATGCGAATGTAAATGAATTGCGCAAAGAGATCGGAATGGTATTTCAGAAACCGAATCCATTTCCGATGAGTATCTATGACAATGTGGCTTTTGGACCAAGAACTCATGGTATTCGTTCTAAAGTGAAACTGGATGAAATTGTGGAACGCTCTTTAAGAGATGCGGCTCTCTGGGATGAAGTGAAAGATCGATTAAAAACATCTGCATTGGGGATGTCAGGAGGACAGCAGCAGAGACTTTGTATTGCAAGAGCGTTGGCAGTACAGCCAAAAGTAATTCTTTGTGATGAGAGTACAGCATCGCTTGATCCAATCAGTACAGGGAAAATAGAAGATTTACTTATGGAACTGAAATCAAAATATACAGTAATTATGGTCACACATAATATGCAGCAGGCAGTTCGTATCTCAGATTGCTGTGCATTTTTCCTTATGGGTGAGTTGATTGAGTTTAACTGGACAGATACATTATTTTCTACACCACAAAATAAAAAGACAGAGGATTACATTACAGGAAGATTTGGTTAATTGAATATGGGAATTTTGCATAGGTGGATATGAAAGTGGAAAACTTCTATCTGCCTTTTATTTTGCGATATAGTGAAGCCAGAAAGAAAAAATACACATCTAAGCAGCTGGAACAATTAGAATATGTCTCAAGTGCATTGCCGCGATACCCTATGCTTCAGCCATTTGATTTTACACAAGACAGTATGGATATACTTCTTCGATATGAGGAATTATTTCAAAAGCAATCCCAATGTAAGAGAGAGTGGAGAGAACAAAGGTAAAGGGGATTGGTAAAAGGAGGGGGGAGAAGAATTATAGGAAATGTTGTTTTCCCAGTTTATAGAAGACCGGAAAAGAAAGCATTGATATCCGTATGAAAAATTTTAGCGAGAGCGACAAGCTCAGATACCTTGATGTTCATACGGTTGGTTTCCAGTTTTGCATAGGTACTTTTGGACATGGGGATACCCATCAGATTCAGTTTTGCAATGACCTGGTCTTGCGTAAGTTTATTTTGGTAACGGATGGTTTGGATATTTTTGCCGATATCCATGTCTGGTCTGATTTTTTGCATGATAAAGTCCTCTCATCTTAAAAATGTTTCGTAATAAAGAAACTTTATATTGATTTTACTTGTTCCACTTTTTATAATGTTTCGTAATAAGGAATTATTTATGCAAAGGGGAATGATTATGCATCAGAGCGATATAGAACGGTTTGCTTTCCTGTTTTTATGCGGAAAGCGTGACAGGGCAATCCTGCTGGGAAAAGAAAAAATGACATTTTCTGATTTGGACAGGCTGACTTATGTTACCGATTTCCTTGGCCTGACAAGATTGAACCTGGATATTTGGAATTATTATGGAGAACAATTCCGGGAACATTTTCAAAGACTGGAACAGTTATATGATGAAACCTGCAGCATTGTTTCTTGTGATATAACCGAAGTTGATTTATATTTGCAGGATAGGTGGGTACAGGAATTTTGTAACAATGTACCAGACAGAAAGATCCGGAAGGAACTAAAAGAATTAGTCCAAAAGATATATAAGGAAAAGGGAATGGAAAACCCGGAAGAGACAGGCATCATTTAGGTGTCTGTCTTTTCTTTTGGAAGGGAGGTGATAGAAAACGTGAGTATCAGTATCCATGAGTTATTGGCAGTAGCCAGGGAGTCGGAGGGTGTGAAGGCAGTACAGGGAGATGCCATGCTATGTGAGAAACGGTTTGCACCGGATACCCGGTATATGGTGGAGTTTTTGGTGTTGAAGCAGACGGAGAAGTTTGGGGAAGCGGGAATATATCATCGTTACTTTTTAACAAAGAAAGCATATTACGAAATGGTGGAGCTGCAGAATAGGGGAATCCTCCGTTTTCAAAGACAGGCTCTTGTTTTGGAAGGAACATTGCATTATCTTCCAGTCCAGACATTTTTTCGAGACCGGGAGTAGGAAGAACAACGGGCTGGAAAGAAAAGAATGCCTGCCGGGGCGCGCCTCCGGGGAGCAAGGGTTCTTTCACTGGGAATTTTTCGTAGAACAGAAAAGAAGGGAGTGGTAAGCGATGATTATCGGAATCGATCATGGATATTACGCCATTAAAACAAAGCAGGTGTGTTTCCCCACAGGGATCATCCGGTATGAGTATGAACCCTATACCATGCAGAATGTCCTCCAGTACAGGGGAGAATATTATGTGTGTGGGACTGGGAGACAGACATTGGTAAAGGATAAGACCGCCAACGACAATTATTATCTTTTGACGCTGGCAGCACTGGCACAGGAGATTCGAAAGCGAAAGGGGGAAAGGACAGCGAAAGTTGTTCTTGCAGCTGGGCTTCCCCTTACCGGGTTTGGAAGGGAAAAACAGAAATTCAAGGAGTATCTGTTTCGGAAGGAACAGCCAATCCGTTTCTTATATGAAGGGGAACGCTATGAGATCCAGATTGAGGATGTGAAACTGTTCCCCCAGGGATATTCAGCCCTGGCTCTTTATCCAGAGTATTTAAAAGATGAGCCTTCTGTGCTTCTTGTTGATATCGGAGGCTGGACGGTGGACTTGATGCGGCTTGATAATGCTGTTCCTAACGCAGCTACCTGTAGAAGTCTGGAACTGGGTGTCATCCGTTGTATGGATGAGATCAGGGAACAGGTAAGGAGAAATACAGGGCTGTCGGTAACGGAGACGCAGATCGAGCGTGTCTTACATGGAAAACCCAGCAGCATGCCTGCGGAAGTGGTGTCTTTGATTGAGAGGCAGGGCAGGCTTTATATTGAAAAAATCCTGTCTGCGATCACCGAGGCAGGCTTTGACCTGCGGGCAGTCCCTTCCGTTTTCATGGGAGGCGGTGCTGCTATTTTTAAACACCGTGTAAGCGAGCAGGACCGCCTGTGTCGCCCAATTTACCTGACGGACGTCCATGCCAACGCTGCCGGATATGAACGGATTGTGGGGCAGATGAGGACGCTGTGAGCCGCCCGGTCTTTTCCTTCCGCCCAAACCTTAAGAACCCGGAACATGAAAAAGCGTGGCAGCTTTTGATGGAAATTCCGGCAGGGCAGAGGAACCAGTATCTGGTGGATGTGATCCTGGAACAAGAAGAGAGGGAAACTTTAAAAAGACTCATTCAGGAGGCTGTCCGGGAAGCGTTAAAATGTGGCGATGTGGAACGGATGCCAGCACAGGAAAAGGAAGAAATTCCCGGTCAGATGCTGGATTTTTTATTTCAGATGGAGCAGGAGTAAAGGGGGTGAGGCCTATGGGCAAGGAAAGTATGGCATTGTTGGATATGCTTTGGTTTTGCATACATTTGACATGGATTCTTTAGTGGGTATTGTGAATAGCTTTCTTTCAAATTTGGGTGTATGTTGTGTATAACAAAACGAAAGGGGAAAACGCTTATGGCAGAGATGAAGAACCTATGCGGAAAGATCCCGGTGGAATTACATGAGAAGGTACGAGCCGAGATCGAAGAAAGCGAAACGAGTACACAGATATTTATCCGGCAGGTGATCGAAGAACACTTTAACAGACTGGAGAACAAAGGAGAAGAGAGCATGGAAAAAAGAACATTAGCAGTACAGGTCACAGAGGAATTATTCCAAAGAGTCAAATGGGCAGTCGCAAAGGAAGGCATCAAACAGAAAGATTTTATCATCCGCATCATTGAAAAAGCGGTGGAAGAGGTAGAAGCTAAATGGCAGGAACTAGATCAGCCGGAGGAAATCGAAGAAACAGATAATCTGGAAGAAGCGGAAGATCCTAGTGAAGAAGAGGTGGTGGAAGCCGCAGAGGAAGAGACGGATGCAGAAACTTCTGAGGATGCAGAGGAAGAAGAGATTCCAGAATCAGAAGAAGAAACTGAAGAGATCGCATAATGCCAAACAAATAGAACTATAAAACCAGCAGGCGGTGTGGGAGAAAAACCATGCCGTCTGTTTTTTTATTCAGCAAAGGAGGTTGATAGCCGCAACCATTCGATTTTTTGATTTATTCAGCGGGATCGGGGGATTCCGGGAAGGGTTAAGACGTGCAGGCGGTTTTTCCTGTGTGGGACACTGCGAGGTGGATGCTTATGCGGATAAGAACTACCGATTGCTGTTCGACACAGAAGGGGAGTGGTTTTGCAATGACGCAAGAACAATCGAAACTGAACGAATGCCGGACTTTGATCTTTTGTGTGCAGGATTTCCTTGCCAGGCATTCTCTATCGCCGGAAAGCGGGAAGGATTTGCAGATGCCAGAGGAACTCTGTTCTTCGAGATTGCCAGACTGGTTGCAGACAAGCGACCTGCGTATTTCATCCTTGAAAATGTTCCCGGACTGCTTTCGCATGACAAAGGCAGGACGTTTCACACCATCCTCAGTACGTTATCTGAGCTGGGGTACGGTGTGGAATGGAAAGTGCTTAACAGCAAGGATTTTGGAGTCCCCCAATCCAGAAAACGGGTGTATCTTGTCGGATATCTTGATCGAAGATGTGCCGGAAAAATATTACCTTTCCCAGCAGCAAATGGAACGTCTCTTGTACAAATCCAAACAGGAAGGCAAGGGGAACGGATCTACAACGCCGAAGGATTAAGCTGTACCCTGACTTCCGGAGCCGGAGGCGTGGGTGGTAAGACAGGGTTATATGAAGTAGGTGTTCCCATCAAGGAGAATACCAAGCAGGGATATAAGATGGCGTATCCGGGAGACAGCATTGACTTAGGATATGCAGGCATGAATACCAGAAGAGGGCGTGTGGGGCATCAGATTGCCCATACCCTTACCACAGGGATTCAGCAGGGAACGCTTCATTTTGTGGATCTGTCTCCTCCGCCTCTTGTCACAGAGCAGTGCAGGTGTCTGAATACCAGACAGTCCGGCATCCATAATCATAAAGGGGAATGCTCCGGTGTCTTAAAAGAAGAAGGCGCCAGGGCAGTGCTGACTCCGGGTAGGGAAGAAACCCGGCAGAATGGCCGGAGGATGAAGGAGCCGGAAGAGCCGATGTTCACCATTACTGCCACAGACCGGCATGGAGTTGCCTATCGGGGCAGAATCCGGAGGCTGGTGCCGAGGGAGTGTCTGCGGCTGCAGGGGTTTTATGACTGGCAGATTGACCGCATAGAACAGGATACTTCGGACAGCCAGCTTTATAAACAGGCCGGAAATGGAGTGACCGTCAACGTGATCGAAGCCATCGGAACGCTTCTTCGGCAGGCAGATGCAGAGATCCGGGCAGAGGATGAAAAGACAAAGAGGTAAGGCAGCATGGCAATTGGAATTCAGGATCAGTATTTTGGTACAGAGATTGAGATGACGGGAATTACCAGACAGAGGGCTGCGGAGAAAGTGGCAGAATTGTTTGGGACAAGGGCAGTTTGCGACGGCGGATATTATGGGATCTGGTCTGTGACAGATCAGGAAGGAAAGAAATGGAAGTTCATGTATGATGGAAGCATTTATACGGAACGCAGGGAGCGTGGACGCATGGTTCCTGCCGGAAGAGAATACAGCACCGAGATGGTCAGTCCGAAACTGTCCTATGGAGAAATGGGAAAGCTGCAGGAAGTGGTGCGGTGTCTCAGGCATCATGGGGCGAAGGTAAATGCATCCTGCGGGTAGCACGTGCATGTGGACGCTTCCAACCATACTCCAAGAAGCCTTAAAAATGCCATGACCATTATGTATTCCAAAGAGGATATCCTGTTCAAGGCATTGAGGGTACAGACATCAAGGGAACAGGAGTATTGCCAGAAGGTGCGCCCCATTGTGTTGGAAAAGATCCGCCGGATGCCAAACAGCACCATTTCCATGGAACAGTTGAAACGGGTATGGTATGGGGGGAGGGATAGAAGTCATGATCATTATGACAGTACCCGGTACTATGCGTTGAACCTTCACGCAGTGTTTTCCAAAGGAACTTTGGAGTGGAGATGTTTTGAGAGTACCCTCCATGCAGGAAAAGTGCGGGCAAATATTACCCTGGCCCTTGCTATTTCCGCCCAGGCCATCAATCAGAAATGCACCCAGATGCGGAAAACGGAGATCACAGAGAATCCGGCATTTACCTTCCGCACCTTTTTATTGCGGCTGGGGCTCATTGGACCGGAATATAAAAATGTCCGGGAGCATCTGCTTGCCAATCTGGAGGGTGACAGAGCATGGAGATATGACCGCAGCACCTATGAATGTTTGAATCGAAATCATCGGGCAGAGGATGCCCGTTAGGAGGTAAGAGATGAAAGAAACCTATTATTTTGCCTATGGCAGCAACATGAACTTAGACCAGATGGCGTACCGCTGTCCGGCAGCTTCCGTAGTGGAGAATGTCAAGCTGGAGGGATACCGTCTCACCTTCTGTGGCAGAGGAAAAGGAAGCGGTGTTGCCACCATTTTGCCGGAAGAGGGCAGCCAGGTGGAAGGGGTGCTTTGGAAGATCACACCGGAGTGTGAAAAAAGCCTGGACTTTTATGAAGGGTATCCCCACCTGTATGGGAAGGAGCCTGTTCTTGTTCAGGGAAAGGATGGTGTGAATCGGGAAGTCATGGCATATACCATGAATGCACCCTATAAGGATCAGCCTGCCATCCCCTCGGATCTTTATTTTATGGGGATCGTGGAAGGCTGCCATCAGAATGGGATTTCCAGCCGATCTGTGACCGATGCGTTAAAGCGTACCAGACAGGAAGTAGGCAGAGAGAAACCCAGTCACAAGAAAACAGAAGTCAGCAGATAACAACGCCGCAGGGGAAATCCTCTGCGGTATTTTTAACGAAAAAAGGAGGATGCAATGAAGAGCAGGAATATCAAAACAAGACTTGCAGCCTTTGGGCTCGCACTGCTCATGGGTCTTAGTCCGCTTGGGAACTTAGCGGATGTCCATGCGGCAGAAACAAAAAATCCGTCAGAGCCAGTGACGGAGAGCGCAGAAATATCTGAAACGGAACAGACAGAGGAAGTTTCAGAAGCTGCGAAACATTTGGTAACAGCAGAAGATATCACGAAAGATATTTCCGACAAGGATTTTATGGCAGAGACTTGTATGGAAGGCATCCATTACAATCCGGAAAAAGAGGATGTTACGTTAGAGCGTATTGAAGCGGAAGATGGAGGGAGCTACCATCCTGACCAGGAAGGAACTTATATCGCAACCTACTGGGTTGTGCCAAAGGATGCGCATGACAGCTATTCTGTGAGCAGAAAGATCATCCTGACGGATACGGAAGGGCAGGCTCACACAGAAGAAAATGGCGGTCAGAAACAGAAGGAGGATACGAATTCTGAAGAAGATTCGGAGACGCCTGTGCAGGAGATCCCGGATGTGGAAGTGACGGTATCCGGGGAAGATGTAGATGCACAGGCAGCAAGGGAACTGGAAGAAAAGATTGAGGATGGGGAAGTGATGATGCTTTCCGGTGCGGAAAACACGTTCCGAGCAAAGGAAACCGTACATCTGGAAAAAGGAGAGACCATCTACTATCCAAGTTATATTGGAAATTACCTAACCTGCTGGTTTACGGTCAATGGAAAGATCGCTTACTGTCTGGAATCCCATCGTTCCTCACCGCCGAGTGGAGACTATGTGGCACAGGTACTGGACAGCAATAAGAACTTGCAGAAGGTGCTGTATTATGGTTATGGCGGCGCCGGGGATATTACAGGCAGTTATCTGTCCGGGAAAAGTGCAGAAGAGAAATATGTATATACCCACATCGCAGCCAGCTATGCCTATGCAGGTGAGGCAGGATTTACAGGATGTAAGTATGAAGATCTGGTAAACGCAGGCGTGATCGCCTATATTGACCACCTGTTTGCTATGGAAGAGCCGCCGAAGGGGGAAATCTCTCTTTCCAAGACTTCTGTAAAAGCAGTCCGAAATGGAAATGCACAGAAAACACCGGATATCACATTGTCCGGGGATCACCGAAACTACATTTCAGTCCATGTACCAAAAGACATCACCATTTATAACAAGACAAAGGGAACTTCCGCAGAGAATGGTGCGCTGAAGATCTATGGCGGGGATACCTTTTATCTGACTGCCCCAATGCTTCATACCGGAAAATATTCCTCCGGGGAGCTGCATGGTTCTGTAGGGGAAACCTGGAGAACACTGGTATTATCCACAGGAAACAGCAATCAGGACATTGGAGTCTTTGAATCGGAGAAAGCCAATCCGGTAAGTTTTACGATAGACTGGCTGGAGATGACAAGGATCGAGCTTTTAAAACAGGATGCGGATACCAAGAATCCTTTAGACGGTGCAGTGTATGGCATTTATACAGACAGCAAGTGTGAGCATCTTTTGATGGAAATGCCAGTCACCGGGGAAGAGGGAAAAGCAGTCAGTGATTATTTTGAGGCAGCCATCAAAACAGTATATGTGAAGGAGATCAAGGCTCCAGACAAGTATGCACAGAGTGATGTGATCCATAAGGTGGATGTGGAAGCCGGAAAGACGGTCACCATCTTAGCAACCGATGAGAGGGTGAAAGGCGCTGTCCATATCCAAAAGATCGATAAGGAGACACAGGCCTTTCTTCCCCAGGGGGATAGTTCCCTTGCCGGGGCTGTGTATGGTCTGTATGCCAGAGAGGATATCGTCCACCCGGATGGAAAGACGGGGGTTCTGTTCAAAAAAGACAGCCTCATCGCACAGGGCGTGATCAAGGAGGATGGTACCTTAGATTTTTCCGAATTGTATCTGGGGAAAATGTATGTGAAAGAAATCACTCCGCCGGAAGGCTATACGGTAGATCCAACAGAGTATGAGGTGGACCTTGCTTACGAAGGACAGGAAGTGGCAGAGATAACCAGGGATCTGACGGTACAGGAACAGGTGAAAAAGCAGGCGTTCCAGCTGATCAAGATCAGCGAAGATGGAAACCAGACAGAAACAGACCTTGTGGAAGGGGCAGGTTTTCAGGTGTATCTGGTCAGCAGCCTTTCCAAAGTAGAGAGTGGGGAATTACAGCCATCCAATGGGGATCAGTTTACTGCGGAAGATTTCCGAGGTTATGATTTCAGTAAGGAAGAGGTGGCAGTGACCTATGTGGATGGCAAGGCTGTCCCGGTACCAGAGCTGATCACAGATAAAAAGGGATATGCCCTCAGTCCGGAACTTGCGTATGGTCTTTATGTGGTAGAAGAGAGTACGGTGCCGGAGAATTTAAAAGCCATCGATCCGTTTTTGGTAAAGGTAGATGAGGACAGCAGAGAACCGATGGTATGGAGGATCTTCGATGACCGTCCGTTTGAGTTTTTGTTAAAGATCGTGAAAAAGGATGCACAGACAGGAAATCCGGTCTTGAAGGCAGGTGCATCCTATAAAATCTTTGATATGGAAAAAGAGGAATATGTAGAGCAGACGGTATTCTATCCGAAGAAAGAGACGATCAGCATTTTCAAGACCAATGAGGAAGGCTATCTGGTAACACCGGAGGAACTGAAATGTTCTACTTACCGGATCGAAGAAGTGAAAGCACCGGAAGGGTTTGTAAGACAGGGATATGAGAGTTCCTTGTATGAAGGGGAAAAAATAATTTCTCCATTGGAAGTGACCGGAAAAGGCAGTTACAAAGAGAACCCGAAAAAGGGGATCGTGATCACGGTTTCTTCCGATACCGCCCATCAGATCGATCCGGATACCGGAGCAGTCATTGTGGAAGTCGAACAGTTAAATGATGAACAGGTGGGAAGCCTGACACTGACCAAAACTGGAGAACAGCCAGTGGAAGTGAAAGGGGATTCCCTGCTTGCAAAGGCAAAGAGACTGGCAGGAAAGATCAAAGATGCAGTGACCGGAGAGGATACCGATACCGGAGTGTTCCATGATTTTGTCTATGAAGAATCCGGTGTGGAAGGGGCAGCCTTTGAACTGTATGCCAAGGACACCATTTATTCCCCGGACGGAGCAAAGGATGAGCAGGGCAATCCGGTCATCCGTTATGAAAAAGACGATCTGGTGGCAACTTTAGTGACGGATACAGAAGGAAAGGCAGTGGTAAATAATCTTCCATTGGGTTCTTATTATATGAAAGAAACCATAGCAGGCGACCATTTCGTATTGAACCCGGAACAGAAAGAATTTACCCTGACCGCAGAGGATGATACTCAGGCAGTGGTTTATGAAGGGGTTGCTTATAAAAATGAGCGACAGAAGATTTCCATTTCTGTAGAAAAGAAGGATGCAGTCACAGAAGAGAAGCTGGAAGGCGTGATTTTTGGTTTGTATGCCAAAGAAGATATCCTCTCCCAGCAGGGTGAGGTTCTTGTAGAAAAGGACACGCTGCTGGAGAAGAAAGCAACGGATGAGAAGGGACAGCTTACCTTTGACAGCGACCTCTATCATGGGAAATATTATGTGAAAGAGGAAGTGAGAAAGCCGGGGTATCTTCCGAATGAGGAAATCTGGGAGATCGATGCCTCTTACACAGACCAGAACCTTGCAGAAATCAAGCTGACAAAAGAAGTGGAAAATCAGCCAACGAAAAGCCAGTTTACAAAAACCGATGCCACAACCGGGGAAGAACTGGAAGGGGCGAAGCTTCAGATCATCGACCAGGATGGCAACATCGTGGAAGAGTGGATCAGCACAAAAGAATCACACGTAGTTTATGGACTGCCGGAGGGAACGTATACGCTCCATGAAGAACTGCCGCCTTATGCAGAAGGGTATGTGTCTGCGGAAGATATGGAGTTTGAAGTAAAGGAAGATGGCAGTGTGACCAAAGTGGAGATGAAAGATACCTATTCCAAAGTGGAAATCTCCAAAACAGACCTCACCACCGGAAAGGAACTGGAAGGAGCCAAGCTTCAGATCTTAAATAAAGATGGTGAAGTTTTGGAAGAGTGGGTAACAGACGGGAAACCGCATCTGGTAGAGAAACTTCCGGTAGGGGAAGAATTGATCCTGCGTGAGATCACAGCGCCGGAAGGCTATGAGATCGCAGAAGATGTGAAGTTTACACTGGAAGATACCATGGAAGTCCAGAAGGTGGAAATGAAGGATGCAAGGACACCGGAAACTCCGGGTGTACCGCAGACAGGAGATGACCACTGGAAACCAATCCTTCTGTTTGCACTTTTAGGCGTATCAGCAGCCGGACTCATGGCAACTATGATCTATAAGAAGAGACATAAAAAAGCAGATGAAGCGAAAAAAGAAGAATAAGCTGTGGATGCTGCAGGCAGTCTTGTGTGCTGTCTGTATCCTCAGTGTGGTACTGCTTTATCAGAATTATGTGGTCATTCCCCGGCAGAATCGGGAACTGGTGGAGGAGTTAAAAACCTGCTTCCCGGAGGACATCCCTCCGAGCGGGAGCTCTCAAGGAGAGAAAGAGGAACAAGCTGGAAGAGAACCGGAAGTGTCTGCCGTTGACCTTCAATCCCTCCAGCGCCAGTATCCGGGTGTTCGTGGCTGGCTTACGATCCCGGAGGTTGGGATCGATTATCCGGTCATGCAGAGTAGCCGGGAAGATCCGGAGTATTATCTGCGGAGGGATTACCGGGGAAACTACGACATCAATGGAAGTTTGTTCCTCCAGGCAGACTGTATTTTGGGAGAATCAAAGAATCTGACTATCTACGGTCACAACATGAACAGCGGGGCGATGTTCGGGAATCTGGACAGGTACGCCTCCTATGATTACTGGAAAGCACATCCCAGGGTGTTCTTTCAGACGCCGGAAGGCATGGAAGAGTACCGGATAGCGGCAGTATTGAAAGCCGATGTGTCCATGTTTGACTTCCAGCAGGCATCTTTTCACAGTCCGCAGGAATTGGAGGCTTATGCAGCACAGGCGAAAGCGCTGTCGCTGTTTGAAACAGGGGTATCTGGTGCAGGTTGTGAGACAACCCTGACGCTGGTAACCTGTTCTTATGAGTGGAAGGAGGCCCGGAACATCCTTGTGGCAGTAAAAGCAGAACCTGAAAGGTGAAAAGTGTTCAAAGATGGGTACTTTCTTCAGCTCTCTGGATGTATCTTGGGGTACTCTGAAAAATTTTCTGCTGGAAGTGTTCAAAAGTACCCGAAAAGTGCAGAATGTGAGACAAGCGGCAACGGGAAGTGGCGATACGGAACAAAAAGTGTTCGAAGTTAAGGGATGTGCAACAGGTCGTGGCATCTTGTGTAATCTTGTAGTATTGGGGAAGTGTTCAAAGGCAGGTGCTTTTCCAACTCTTTGGTGACTTTCTGGAACCGTATATTCCGGGAAGTGTTTGAAAGTACCCGAAAAGTGCAGGATGTGAGACAAAATACAGATCGGAGAAAATAATAAAACCATAAAAAAGGAGGATTTGTGTAGATTTTATATGATAAAAAAGGCATTCTATATACCATAGTTTTCTGGAAAAATCAATAGTAATTTAGAAAAAAGTGTGGTAGAATGAAGCAAGCAACAAATGAGGAGAGTGAAGAAGCATGATGAAGAAAGAGGTTTATTTGAAAAATGTGGCTGAGAGTTTGGCCTTATTAAGTCGGGAAGTGTCTATCTTGAATGCGGTAAATCTCTATGATATTAACATCGTTGCAGAAGATTTCTTTCCCGGATTGTTGAATCTTATCTATGGATATGAATTGAAAAATGCAAACTATGTGGAGAAAAATGCACCTGCGATTGATTTGGTAGATCCAAAGAATCGGATAGCAGTTCAAGTCACATCGGATAATAGCAGTACAAAGATTAAGCATACAATAGAAGAATTTAACAAAAACAAATCATATCAGAGTTATGATAGATTGATTGTGCTGATTTTAACACAGAAGAAAAAATATTCTTCCAATTTTGATACACAGGGAATGTTTTCATTTGAAAAAGAAAGAGACATTTGGGATGTAGAAAAACTGATGCAAGATGTTCGAGAGTTGGAAACAGAACAAATAAAAGCAATCAGTAATTACCTGTCAGCAGAATTGTGTAATAAATATTATTCAGTGAAAGAAACGCAGGCCAGTGAAGTGGACACGATCATAGATTTGATAGAGTATATTTCGCAACACAGAAAAGTAAAGAAGCCTTGTGAGACAACGGTAGATCCGGAGTATAAGATTTATAAAAGGTTTCGGGATTTTGCAGATAGATTGATTGCGGAATATACGACACTTTACACCATTTATGGGGAAGCGTTGAAGATTGTAAATGAAACGCTGGGGATCGATGAGGCACAAGACATTATTATTATGTTCTATCTGCAGGATATCAGCGTACAATTTTTGGAAGAAGAGCAGGATAATCCGATTGCTGCATTGAATAAACTGGTTACATATTTTGAAACAAAATTAAGCGCGAATGGTAAAAAGTATGACCGTTCTGCAATTAAATTTTATCTTGTCAACGAAATGATTAAATGCAGGGTATTCCCAAACGAAAGGAGTGAGTATGATGCTGGCAAGTAGCAATGCACTGAAATCTTCCGCAATGTATATTGGCTATCTCATACTCAAAGAGATACAAAAACAGGAAGCAGGAAAGATTTCTATTTATGATGTATCTAAAGCATTAAAAAAGGCGGGGATTACAAGCAGCAGACAGTTGATTTTGGGTCTTTCCTTTTTGTATTCTGTTAATATTGTCGAATTTGAGGAGGCGAATATATGGGTAAAGAAATAAGTCGTATTCGTCTCAATCGGCTCTATTCAGAAAGTAATATTTTTGAAGAGATTTCTTTTCATGACGGAGTCAATATTATATTAGGCGAGAAATACGATGATAATTCTGTAAAAGGTCGGAAAACAAATGGTGTTGGAAAGTCTATGAGTATTGAGTTTTTAGATTTTGGTTTCTTGAATGATTATGAAAAATCAAGAATTGCAAAAATACCGAAAGAAGTATTTCCGTTAGAAGAAAACGTAATATTAGATCTGGATATAGGGGACGAAGCGATCACGATAAAAAGAAACCGGAAACAAGCGGATCAGCCTGTAATCATAAGAGAAGGGAGAACGGTATCTTTTGATAAACTTCAGGATGCAAGAGAATATCTGACAGGGCTTATTTTCCCAAAATTAAATGGGAAGAAAGTACCTAGTTTCAGAAATCTCTTTTCAATTTTGATGCGGGATGAACGTTCGGAATTTACAGATATCATCAAATGCCATGATTTGACGAAAAAGATTCCGGATGATTTGAGCGCTCATTTGTTTTTGTTGGGATTTTCTTTAGAGGCATATAAAAACACTTTAGAAACTATAAAGGAGATAGAGGCAGTCAATACCGTTATTGCAAAAGATAAAAAAGAATTGACGCAAGAAGGAAAAAAGAAAATTTCAGATGTTAAGGCAGAATTAAATGCATTGGAAGATGAATTACAAAAATTGGAAGATGCGATTGAAAGTTTTAAAACGAATGAGACTTTTGATTCTATGGAGGCAGACCTTATTGAACTGGAGGATTTGCTGGATCAGTTGCGTAAACGCCAAAAGGCTTTGCGATATGACTATGAAAAAATCAGAAAAATGCCAAAGCCGGAGCAGATTGATGACAGAGAAATCGAATTGGTCTATAACCAATTTAAGAGCGAGTTGGGAAATGCAGTAGTAAAATCTTTAAATGAGGTCGTAGGTTTTAAGAACAAGATAGAAGAATTCCAAAGAACATTGGTAAACCAAAAGGCAAAGGAATTGGAGAGCCAATTGAAAAGTATTGCGGAACAAATTCGGGTACTGGATGATGAATATTCAGAGAAACTGAAAGTCATCGATAAAAAAGGAGTGCTAAAGAATCTAAAAGTAAGTTTAAAGATTTATGAGGCGAAGAAGGATTCTATTTCTCATACGAAGTTTTTGTTTGATCAATACGAAAAGAATGAGAAAAAGAAAAGAATGCTGAATTTACAAAAAACTCAGCAACTCATGGAAATTGATAGTGAGATTGAGCAAAACAAAGAAATCATGGATGACTTTATTGATACCATTTTGGAAATCCATGAATCCATTATGGGAAATAAGGAATGTTCGTTTAGCATCCAGACTGTTGATAAGGCACGAAAGAAAACACCAGTTGAGTTGACGCTTCGTATTTACGATGATGGAAGCCATAGTGTAGACAGAACAAAGGTGTTCATTTATGATATGGCGTTATTATTTAATCAATACACCAGAGACAGGCATCCGTTGTTTTTGGTACATGACAACATTTTCGATGTGGATCAAGATACGTTAGTTCAATGTTTAAATTATATTTATAAGCAGGAAGAGCAGTATCAGGATTTTCAATATATCCTTACGTTGAATCGGGATAAAATCGAAAATGAAGAACAGCGGAAATTAATCCAGATGGATATTGATGAACATCAGGTAGCTGTGTTTACGAAAGAAAAGAAATTTTTAGGACGGAACTATCAGGAAAAATAGTAGCGTATGTAGAAGGAATGTTTTGTTCTAAGTTTGGAGGTATTTCATGCATTTAAGAAAAGCAGCGGAAGATGTTTCAATTTTGAAAATGCGGCGTTCTATTAATGCGGATACTATGACGAAAGAAGAACTTCACCAGAAATTGGAAACAGGATACCGAGATATTGGGAAGGAAAGAGTGAGAAACGCTTCGGAGGCTTTCGAAGAATGTCAGAGGAAATGTGAACCCAGCGAATAGTGGAAGGATGGAAATATGCAGATTGTGATTGAAATACCGAAAGCTGTTTTATTTGATGGCAAGTATACGGTAGAACAAGCAACTAATTTTGCAAAGAAAGAAGTTGCACTTGGATTCTATATGCAAAAGGGGGTGTCAGTGGCACTATGTTCACAGATTGCAGGTATGTCGGAGGAAGAATTCTTAGTAGAAGTAAAGGATAGGAAATAACCTTTGACAAATTTGTAAAAAAAAGGTATGATAAAAAACGATCGCACTACAGAAACTTGTGAAGCCTGTAGTCCGGAAGGTTTCTTCGGGAACCTTTCGTTAAATATGATGGAATCATGATTAAACTTCACAGTGAAGTAATTAAAAACTGTGAGAAGTGAAAAAAACGAAGCCGTAGGACCGCAAGGTATAGCTTCTGGAGGCTCCCCATTTTATCTGGGGAGTTTTTCTTTTATCATGTTCATGATAATACAGAAAATGAAAACAAAATAATAAAGAAACTAGGCAGGATATGTTCCCGTAAAAAGGAAGGTATCCTGTCTTTTTTGCATGAAAGAGAGGAAATTCGTATGAGAAAATTTTATACAGCAGAAGCAGTAACAGAAGGACACCCGGACAAAGTGTGCGACCAGATTGCAGATGCAATCCTGGATGTGTGTCTGAAAAATGATGCGGATTCCAAGGTGGCTTGTGAAGTGCTTGCCACGAAGGGAACTGTCATTGTGGCAGGAGAGATCACCAGCACCTATGAACCGGATGTGTTTGGTGTGATCCAGAAAGTATTGTCTGAAGTGGGATATTCCAGCGAAGGGGTTGCCATGGATACGTTTGTCCATCAGCAGAGTCCGGACATTGCCAATGCGGTCAGGGAATCCAAAGAAAAAAGGGAAGGGGTGTCTGACAATCAAATGGATTGGTTTCAAGGTGCCGGGGATCAGGGCGTCATGATCGGATATGCCTGTGATGAGACATCGCAGCTGATGCCCATGCCTGTGGTGCTTGCAAATAGGATTGTCCGGGAACTGTCTGCCTGTAGAAGAAGCAGCTATATTGAAGGAATCTGCCCGGATGGAAAAGCACAGGTGACGGTAGAGTATGAGGATGGGAAGCCTGTCCGTTTGGATAGTGTGGTTGTATCCTGTCAGCATACGGAAGATAAGAATCTGAAGAAACTGGAAGCAGAGATCCGAAAAAAGGTGCTTCTTCCGGCACTTCGTCTTCTTCCGCCGGATGATGATACCAAGATCCTTATCAATCCATCCGGACGTTTTGTCTGTGGAGGCATGGATGCAGATACGGGACTGACAGGAAGAAAACTGATGGTAGACAGCTATGGCAGTATCGTTCCCCATGGCGGTGGGGCATTTTCCGGAAAGGATTGTTCAAAAGTGGACCGTTCTGGGGCATATATGGCAAGGTATATTGCCAAAAATATGGTCGCTGCCGGACTTGCCAGCAAGTGTCAG
Source organism: Mediterraneibacter massiliensis (assembly GCF_001487105.1). GTDB lineage: Bacteria > Bacillota > Clostridia > Lachnospirales > Lachnospiraceae > Mediterraneibacter > Mediterraneibacter massiliensis. The sequence continues at coordinate 645,835 of NZ_LN913000.1, forward strand.
GTTTCCCTTGCCTACGCCATAGGTGTTGCCCAGCCTGTTATGGTTCAGGTGGATACGTTTGGCACAGGAAACGTGTGTGCGGATGACTGTCTGGAAATGGCGATCCCCTTGGTGTTTGGACTGACACCAAAGCAGATCGTAGATACGCTGCGCCTTACCCGTCCCATTTTCCGGCAGACAGCAGCTTTTGGACATTTTGGAAGAAAGGAACTGCCATGGGAGCGCACCGATAAGGCAGAACAGCTCCGCAATGCGGTGATCTGATGGCTTGGGTCACAGAAGAAGAGTACCAGGCAGCCAAGCAGGTGCGGGCATATGAGTATTTGCAGACATATCAACCGGGAAGGCTGAAAAAGACAAGGACAAGAAACGAATGGCAGCTTCAGGACCATGACAGTTTTAAGATCAATGAGATCACCAGTAAATGGCATTGGAAATCCAGAAATATCGGTGGAATGTCTGCCCTCCGGTTTTTGATGCAGGTAGATGGCATAGGATATACGGAAGCCGTAAAGATCTTGTGTGAGCAGACGCCTGTGTATGTTCCCAGAGCAGAACCGGCACCTAAAAAGAAGCCCTTTGCCCTGCCCCTGCCCAATGACAGTTTTTACCGGGTGCGGAGATATTTGAACCAAAGGGGAATCCGGGATGAGGTACTGGATTACTGTGTGCAGCTCGGAATCCTGTATGAGAGCGCCCCCTACCATAACGCTGTTTTTGTTGGCATGGATGAACAGGGACATGCAAGGTATGCGTTCCTGCGGGGAATCTATGACAACCGGGGAAAGAGCTTCCGGATGGAGCAGGAAGGCAGTGAAAAGCAATACAGCTTTTGTGTTCCGCCTCTTGGGAAAAGCTGCCGGGTGGCAGTATATGAAGCATGTATTGACGCCCTGGCTCATATGACACTGGAAGGGAATGCGGATAAATACCGCCTGTCTTTGGGCGGTGTCGCTGCACCGAAGGAAGGGACCAGGCAGAACGTCAGAAAGATGAAAGTACCGGATGCATTGGAACATTTTTTGAAGCAGCATCCGGAGGTGACGGAGATAGAGATCTGCACCGATCATGATTTTGCCGGACAATGGGCGTGTGAACAGCTAAAAGAGCATTATGAAAAAGAATATGCTGTTTTCTGCAACCTGCCCCCAATAGAGGGTGCTGATTATGGAGACCTGGCAAAGCAGGCGTGGGGAAAACAGCAGAAACAGCGAAGAGAACGTGGGAGGTGAAGCGAATGGAAGATACCATAAAAATAGAATTGTTGACACCACTGACAGGGAATTTCACGTCCAGAGAATTGGAAAGGCAGTGGGAAGAGGGGGAATACGAGTACGATGTTTATGAGGGACTGCCATTGGAAGGAGCAGACTTGTCACAGTATGAATCGGAGATCAAAGAAGCTATCGAAAAATATAATGCCATTGGAAATGAGGAGGGAAAGCCCTGCAATTTAATGGATTATTTTGATGGCAGTGCAGCCATCAAAGAGAAAGTGATCAGTGCAGTCCCTTCAGTGAAACAAAAAGAGGGTATTTTGTATGGATGTACCACTTTAGAATTAACTACATTTTTAGAACAGACGGAAACAGAAGAACTGTATGAATATGTTACCGGGCAGTATAGTGACGGATGGGGCGAAGGGTTTGAACAGCAGGAAATCCAAGTCGGAGATGGAGAAATCTATGTTCATTTTTGGCAGGGCGATGACTATAAAATTCAGATCAGTGATCCCGATTATCAACAGAAGGAAACGGAAATGAGACGTCCGAAGATGCAGCTTGTGGGACAGGATGGAAATGTGTTTTCTATTCTGGCAAGGGCAAATAAACTGCTTCAGGAAAATGGGCAGGGACAAGAGGCAAAAGAAATGATTGCACGTGTCCAAAAATCAGAGAACTATTATCAGGCTCTTTATATCATCAGTGAGTATGTAGAGACGGAACTGAGCGAAGATTTTCAGAAAGCTACCAAGCCGCCAAAGAAACGTGGTAAGGAAGAATGCCGATGAAGTTCGCTTTTGCCATATCATAAAAGATATGGGAAGAAAAAATAGCAGAAACCGATGAAAAAGATAAGAAACAGCCTGCGGGCTGATAAGAAAGGATGATGCCTATGGAAAATACCCTGCAATTAGGGAACTTATTGAAAGAAGGAACATACCCGGAGGAATATACCGGAGGGGAGAAGTGGACGATCCTGCATGGAGATACGCTGAAACTGGTGAAGGCATTTCAGCCGGGAATCTTTGATGCAGTGATCACCGATCCGCCGTATGCGTCCGGGGGAACGAAGCAGAATGAAAGAAACCGTACTACCAATCAGAAATACAGCAGTATGAAGGCTGAAAATGCCTTACCGGATTTTGATGGGGATAACAAAGACCAGCGTTCCTGGACACACTGGATGGCAGAGTGGCTTTACGATGTGCGGAAGGCCTGCAAGATCGGAGCGCCTATCTGTCTTTTTATTGACTGGAGACAATACCCGTCCATTACCGATGCCCTTCAGTGGGCAGGCTGGATCTGGAGGGGTACAGCGGTGTGGGATAAAGGAAACTCCCGTCCGCAAAAAGGGCGTTTCCGCCAGCAGGCTGAATATATTGTATGGGGCAGTAATGGACCGATGCCTATCAGCCGTCCGGTGTCCTGTCTTCCCGGTGTGTTCCGTTATGGAAATCCCCAGAACCGTATCCATGTGACAGAAAAGCCTTTGCAGCTTATGAAAGATGTGATCCAGATCTGCGAGCCAGGTGGAAGAATCTTAGATCCCTTTGCCGGAGCAGGGACAACTATTCTTGCTGCTGTAGAGGAAGGCTATGAGGCAGTGGGCATCGAGGTGACGGATGCCTATTATAAGCTGGGAAGTGACCGGGTGAAGTTTGCACTGGAAGCAAAGAAAGCAGAAGAGGATAAGCAGGATGAATAGTAATCCGCAGTATCAGAAGAGAAAGCAGGATCTGAATCATCTGCTTTATGAAAAAGTACAGTCAGAACTGACAGCCTTTCGTGAAGAAATTCTTGCAAAAACACCAGAGGAAATTTATGAAGCAGCACATGAAATTGCTGTGAAACATGAAATAGCAAAGGTATTTGCAGATTCTGATTATTCCCCTTTTAGCGCATCGGTTCTATTAAAATCCGAGAATCTACTACAGGATATTTATGATGAATGGCAGAAAGGTGGAGTTCTGACGAAAGACGGGATGAAGATGTTTGCCGGATATGTCGCTATTTATCGGAAACATGCAGTAAGAAAGGAAATCAATAAATCAGAGGCAGAGAGATAGGGCATCCACATGGATGTCCAAATTTATTTTAGAAGAAGAAATGTGCATCCACATGGATGCAGGAAAGGGGACTTATGGACAGAGTCTATGATGTGACCATCCGAGAAGTGCGTGAAAAGACCGTTGCAGTGAAAGCATCCAGCAAAGAAGAAGCAGAAAAAGGATGTCGTATGTATGGCCCAAGTACCAGTGAATATGACATTCAGTCCGTTCAGTATGAAGCAGTGGAACGGGAAGCGGAAAAGACATTTGAAATCGAAATCCGAAAAAGTTACACCATCCGCAAATCCATCTCAGCACATTCCAAGGAAGATGCGGTAGAACGGGCAGAGATTCTGTATGATGACGGTGGCTTTGACGATGAATTTGATGAAAGTACAATGGATGTGAGCTTTGAAGTAAAAGCAGAAAAAGTAAAGAAAAAGGAACAAGTGCGATAGGAGGTGAGGCGATGGAACAGGCGATGGCGTATGTGTGCTGTCCGGCAGAGGAAAGCAGAGTGAAGGTGCAGAGATACTGCCGGAAGATTTATGAACTGGGGTATGTACCCATTTGTCCGAGGTTTGGGTTTCTGCCATTTTTGGATGAAGGAGAAGCGGAGGATCAACAGGCATATAATCGGATGTCCCACTTGATCTTAAAACGATGCCGGATGGTAGTGGTCTGTGGAAAAGAAGTGACTGGAACGATGAATACGGATATTAGCACTGCTGATCGACTGCATATCATCTGTACCACATTGGATGGCTTAATCAAGATTAAAGAGGCAGAATGAGATGGAAGAAAAAGACAGACAAAGGATGGAGAAAGAATACAATCGCTTGGAACAATGGATCGTGAAGCTTGAAAGGATGAAAAATCCGGAGAACATGGAAAGTATTTTTTTTCGACCAGAAGAAGCGCATGAATTGGAGGATCTAATCAAAAGAGGAAACCGGAGGCTTTGTAAAATAGGGAAACGCCTAGGGATGCCGGAAGAACCAGGACCTCCCTGGTTTATGTTTTATGATATGATTACGAATTCTATTAAAGAGTATCTTCCTTATAAATATCAAGACTATGAAGTCTGCATTAAGACCGTAGAAATAGAAGGGCAGAAGTTCGATGTAATGAAACTTTGGAAAGAGGATGATCCGAAACTGCCTATGTTACCAATAAAGGAATATGAAAATCAGGTGGCGGATGGTGCCGATGGATATTGTATTTTAGGTCGAATGGCGAGTGATTATAAAAAGTTGATCCATCCAGTGAAGAAATATCAAAGAGAACGTTAAAGAGAACTTGCATGGGGGAGTCGATTTGAATCGATGGAACTGGTTTTGCAAGCATAGCGTTTGGATATCCAAACGCACTTTGGGGAGAACCCCAATCCCCCGGCAGTCGAGAAAGGAGAGAAGTGAAATGTTTTTTGCAGGAATGGCTCTTGGGATAGTGGCAGGCGCAGCCTTTGGCATTGGGATCATGTGCTGTGTAGTTGCCGGAAAGCAGGAGGATCAGCAGATGGAACAGATAGGGGTTCGCAGACAGAAGAAGGGAGAACGGAAAACAATCCATTTCCGGGATCGGGAAGGGATAGAGAGGTTCTCCCTTTCGGATGGGGAAAGCCTTTGCATGATGGCAGAGGACGGAACGAAAGAGATTGGTCTCTGCCGCTTTGTGGATGGGAAGCAGGTGGATGTGAATGGGCAGATCTGGGAGATCGGGGAATTCCTCTGGCAGATGGAACGCAGGGGGATTCAGGTGTATCCCTTAGAGACAGCATAAAAGAAGGAAAGGTAGGTGGTCGAATGAGAAAACGAAACCATGTAGTTCCGGTACGGTTGAATGCAAAGGAACTTCGCCATTTGGACGGACAGGTCGCAAAGAGTGGACTGAGCAGGGAGGAATTTTTACGCTCCCTGATCTTAGGCGCACAGCTTCAGACAAAGCCCTGTGAGCATCATGCAGAACTTCTTCGAAAGATTGCGGGGCTTTGCAACAATGCCAACCAGCTTGCCCATGTTGCCAATGGCACCGGGATGGCAGGGGAAGCCAGCGTACAGGAGATGCTCCGGATTTCCAAAGAGACCTGGCGTCTGGTGAAAGAGGAATGGTAGATGGCATATACCAGCGTCCTCCCCGTCCACCGCCTGGAGCGTTCCATTGACTATGTGAAGGACCGGACAAAGACCACCAAGAGCGCCGGCTCTTTGGAAGAAGCCATTGATTATGCATGCAACCGGGAAAAAACAGAAGAGACCATTTTTGAGGATGCCATGGGGTGTACCTGTGAAAATGCCTATGCGGACATGGTAAAGACCAAAGAGCGCTTCCATAAGAAAGGCGGGGTACAGGGCTACCATCTGGTGCAGAGTTTTGCAAAAGGGGAAGTATCCCCCGAACTGGCACATCTGATCGGACAGGAACTGGCAGAGCAGTTATTGAAAGGGCAGTTTGAAGTGGTGATCACCACTCATTTGAATACCAGTCATTACCACAATCATCTGGTATGGAATTCGGTGAGCATGGTGGATGGGAAGAAATACCATAGCAATGTCAAAAGTTATTTTACCGAAGTGCGCCGGATTTCGGATGACTTATGCAGGAAATACGGTCTTTCCGTGATCCAGACGAACCAGGGGAAAGCCATGCACTATGCCCAGTGGAAAGCAGAAGCAGAAGGGAAACCTACCTGGAGGACTGCCATCCGCATGGATATCCGGGATGCCATTGGCGTGAGCTTTTCCTGGAGTCAGTTTGTAAAAGAAATGGAGAAGCGGGGTTATACCTGGAAGCTGAACCGGAAGTATCCGGCATTAAAGACACCGGATATGGAGAGGTATGTCCGTCTGCGTTCCTTGGGAAAAGGCTATGGGGAGGCAGAGATCCAGGAGAAGATCCTGCGTCCAAAGATCCAACAGGTGTATGGAAAAACACAGGTGAAGTTTCCAAAGAGGAAACTTACCGGACTTCAAAAGCTGTATTTTTCTTATCTGTATCGGATGGGAGTGCTTCAGCAGAAGCCGAAACGGATTTCTTATGCGGTCCGTTCCGATATCCGAAAACTGGATCTGCGCATCCGGCAGATGGAGTTTTTGCAAAAAGAAGGGATCACCACCAGGGAAGAGCTGGCGGCATACCGGAAACCTTTGGAGGAACAGGTGCTTTCCTTGATGAAGGAGCGAAGAACGCTATATCGAAAAGAACCGGGAAGTATGCGTCTTCAGGAGATCAACGGGGAATTAAAAGAACTTCGGAAGAAGATCCGTTTAAGCCAGCAGATAGAAATCCAGTCGAAAGAGATGGAAGAGAGGTTAAAACGGGCAAAGGAACAGGAGCAGGTACAGGAATCGTCAGGGAAACAACGAAGGGAAGAAGAACGGAAGCGGTAAGGAGGTGAGAGCGTATGAACTATGGCGGTGATGCGGCAGATCAGATCGTCCGGTATTCCATGGAAGGCATGGAACACACCTTACGGATCAGCGGGAGCATTGCAAAGAATCTGGCGGTGCTGATCGTTGCGGTAATGAAGGACCAGAAAAAGACCAGGGGAAAGACCAACCTGCTTCGGATGTTAAAGGAACAGCGGGCAATGAAATTTTTCACCATTCCTCATGACAGGCTGCGGGAGTTTGCCGGGGAAGCCAAATCCAGGGGACTTTTGTATGTGGTCATCCGGGATAAGAAGAATCCTCAGTTTTCCGAGATCATGGTGTTTGCCGATGATGCGGCAAAGGTGAACCGGGTACTGGATAAGATGAATCTGGACTTTGTGAGATCGGAAGCCGGGGAAGCGGTTGTGGAACAAGCGTCAGTCCGGGAAGGAGAGCGTGTGATCGATGCAGAGTTTACCGAGAAAACCGAAGCAAAAGAAGAACTTCCGGTAAAGACCGAAAAGGTGGTGCTGCCGGAAGGAACCATTGAGTTCGAACTGGATGAAGAAGAGCATCTGTTTGATGTAGGGGAAGTCTCTCCTTCGGAGGGAAATTTTACCCAGGCGGAGAAGGCAGGGAATCTGTCCGGACCTTCCTCGCACAGCAGCGGTTCTTTTTCCGGGCAGGAAACTAGCTGGAAAGGGGAGAAACCATCTGTCCGGCAGGAATTAAAAAAGATTGAAACGGAACAGAAACAGCGGCAGAAGCAACAGCAGAGCCGGAGAAAACCGAGAAATCAGCAGAGAAGGAAACAGAAGAAAGTGAAAGGCAGGTAAGGCTATGGATTTAACGAACATGATCCCTGGTGGGGCAGGGGAAGAAAAAACTCCACAACAGCAGTTATCAAAAGAAGAATATGCAGCCATGAAAAAACAGCAGAGGGAAGAGGTGTGGGCAGAGGTAGACGCCCAGGCACAGGCGGTGTTCCAAAACGGGGATTCTTTAAAGGGATTTTTAGATTTTATGGCACAGTGCAATACGCAGAAAACACCCAACCTTCTGTTGATCTACGGACAGAATCCACAGGCAACGGTGGTAAAATCCTATGATTACTGGAAAAAAGAACACCGTTCTCCGAAATCCGGGGTGCATGGCTACACCTATATGGTCAGTACGGAATATGAAAAAGACGGGGAAATGCGGACAGGCTATGCCATCGGCAAAGGATTTGACATCAGCCAGATGAGTGGAAAACCGCTGGAGGAACGTCCGCAGCGTTCCATGGAAGAACTGCTCCATGCAGTCTTAAAGGATCAGCCAGTGCGAATGCAGATTGCAGACAATCTGCCGGAGGGCATCCAGGCACAGTATATTCCGAAACAGCGTACCGTCTATGTGCGCAACGGAATGGATGAGAATACAACATTCCATGCAGTGAACCGGGAACTGGCCTGTGCCGCCCTGGATCAGCACGATGGGAACTATGCAAGGAAGAAGGTGAATGCCCAGGCATACTGTGCCGCGTATGTGATCGGCAAGCGGTATGGGGCAGAGGTGTCCGGCTTCCAGTTTGGAAAAGTGGCAGAGATGCAGGCAAACGGACAGAAAGATCCCCAGGAACTTCGGGGCTTTTTAAATGATGTCCGGCAGGCAGCCTATACTATCCGTAACCATATGGAACGAAATTTCGGGGAACAGGAGCAGACCTTTTCCCAGGATGCGTTTTCCTTTGAGGAACCGCCAAAGCAGACACCGAAGAAGGAGAAAAAAGAGAAACAGCCGGAGCGATAGGTTCTTAAAAAAGTTCCGCAGTAGGGATAGCTATTGGGAAGGTCTTGTGGTATGTTGAGTGTAACAAAGACAGGAGGGAATGCGGATGGCAGATTACTATTTAAAAACGGATAATATCATGAAAAATATGTTTACGGTGGCACTCAAAGATGAGCTGGCAGCCCAGAGCCGGATGGGAACGGTTCATCCAGAGACAGAAGCCATGCTGCAGAGAGTCCGAGCCTATGAGCTTTCCGAGAAAAGGCTTCCCATCACCACAGAGGAACAGCGGGAACTTCGCAATGCCCTTAATCGGCTGCGGGACAAGTATCTGGCCATGGGCAGGTACAGCGATGGCATTGACAGCGTGATCTTAAAGGTCATGAAACCAAACACCAGCAGGCACTTCTTCTGGTAACAGAAGGGAGGGATGTCTATGAGGATATATGATCAAAAACAAGTGGAACAATTACGAAAGCGGTATCCGAAAGGAACAAGGCTCTGTCTGGACTTTATGGAGGAGCCGGGGATGCCGCCGGGATTACAAGGAACGGTAGCATTTATCGATGATGCCGGGCAGATTCACATGCACTGGGCAAATGGGCGAAGCCTTGCCCTGATTCCCGGAGAGGATTCTTTTCACAGAGTAGACGGACCAGCAAACGAAGCGCCAAAGAGTGAAAAAGCGAAGAAGGAGCGAGGCCCGCAGAGGTAGCGTGGAAACGTTCTGACCTTTGGGTGTGGCTGCTGTTTCTGCCCGTTGTCTGGTGGGCAGGCGCCATCACTGCCTGTGCCATAAAACCGGATACCAATCTGTTACAGATCTTACAAGTGCTGACCGAAAAACTGGATCAGCCTTTTTCTATTTCTTATACACCGTACACGCTGCGGTGTATATTCACATTCACAATCGCCTATGTGTTAGGCATCGGTATTTATTATTCCCAGAAGAGAAACTATCGAAGAGGGGTGGAGCATGGCTCTGCCAAATGGGGTGATGCAGCTTCCATCTGCAAGCGTTACCGGGACAAGCGGTACACCCAGAATCTCATTTTAACCCAGAACTTCCGCATGGGATTGGACTGCTATAAGCACAAACGAAACTTAAATGTTTTGGTGGTGGGCGGTTCCGGTGCGGGAAAAAGCCGGGCATACGCCGTAGTCAACATCATGCAGTGCAACTGTTCTATGGTGGTCACCGATCCTAAGGGAGAGCTTCTTCGGAAAACCGGAGGACTGTTGGAGAGGGAAGGCTATGAAGTCCGGGTGTTTGACCTGATCAATCCGGAGACATCTTTTTGCTATAATCCCTTTGCCTATGTGCGGGATGATAAGGATGTGTTAAAGCTCATTAATAACCTGATCCGAAATACCACCCCGAAGGGAGCACAAAGCTCGGATCCATTTTGGGAGAAAAGTGAGACCGCCTTGCTGCAGGCACTCATGCTGTATCTTCTGCATGAAGCGCCGCCGGAGGAACAGAACTTCTCCATGATCATGGAAATGTTAGGTTCTGCCCAGGTGAAAGAGGACGATGAGGAATACCAGTCTTCGCTGGATATCCTGTTTGAACGTTTGGAGATGCGAAATCCGGAAAGCATTGCAGTCAAGCAGTATGCCATTTACAAGCAGGCGGCAGGAAAGACCGCAAAGTCCATCCTGATCTCTGTAGGCGTCCGTCTGGCTGCGTTCAATTTAAAACAGATCGCCAATCTGACCTGTACCGATGAACTGGATCTTTACAGCATCGGGGAGAAAAAGGTGGCGCTGTTTTGCTGTATCCCGGATGCGGATACCAGCCTCAATTATCTGGTGGGCATGATTTATAGTAACCTCTTTCAAACCCTTTACTATGTGGCAGACCGGAAATACCATGGAAAACTTCCTATTCCGGTACACTGCATCATGGATGAGTGGCCAAACGTGGCACTGCCGGATGATTTTGACAAGCTTCTGGCAACCATGAGGTCGCGCGCAATTTCCTGCAGCATCATCATCCAGAACATTGCGCAGATGAAAGCCTTGTTTAAGGATAGCTGGGAAAGTCTCATAGGGAATTGCGATGAATTTTTATATCTGGGCGGCAATGAAAAAGAGGGGCATAAATATGTCTCGGAACTATTGGGGAAAGAAACACTGGATACCAATACCTATGGGCAGACCAAGGGAAGGAGTGGAAGCTATTCTGTGAATTTCCAGCAGTCCGGAAGGGAACTTTTAACCCCCGATGAAGTACGCCTTTTGGATAACCGCAAGGCAGTGCTTCTGGTGCGTGGGGAACGCCCCATTCTGGATGAGAAATATGATCTGCATAAACATGTGAATGTGAAATATACGGAGGATGGAGGGGCGCCGCCTTATGATTATGCGAAGGCTCCCCTGTCCCATGAAGATGTAACCATTGATACCAGGAGACTGGATGATTATGAACTGCTCTCGGCTGAGGAGATCCTCGGCGGGGAGCAGTCTTTTTGATTGGAGGAATGCCATTGAAGAAAAGAAATGAAATGCCAAAGAGACAGACAACAAACCATGCCGCTGTACCCATGCCCATGGGGAAAGGACCGAAATATCCGTTTGCCTTTTATGTGGCGCTGGTGCTGTCTATGACGGTAGGAGGCATCCCGGTGCTTGCAGCCGGAGATCCCCTGTCAGTCATCAATAACCTGTCCACCTTTATCTTCTCCCTGATCCGGGCCATCGGCTTGATCTTACTGGGATTTGGTGTGGTGCAGGTAGGTTTGAGCTTAAAGAGCCATGATCCCAGCCAGAGAGCCAACGGGTTTCTGACGCTGGCAGGCGGTGTCATCATCACCTTTGCAAAAGAGATCCTGGACCTGATCGTTGGGTAGTGGGTAGAGACAGAAGCGGGCAGGGAGGACATCTTCCTGCCCCGGTAAAGGAGGTGAGACTGTTTGAGTGATAACTGGATCGTGCAGAACCTAAACTCTGCGCTGAACACCTGGAATGAGAAGCTGGCAGAAATCTGGGCACTCCTTACCCAAAGCCCGGAATCCTTTAAGGGCGGGACGATCTGGAGTGTCATCACAGGGATCAACGGGGCTCTGACTGCCATTGGGTATGGACTTTTGGTACTGTTTTTTGCAGCCGGGATCGTAAAGACCTGTGGCAGCTTTACAGACATGAAAAAGCCGGAACATGCCCTCAAAGCCTTTATCCGTTTTGCATTGGCACAAGGCGCCATCATGTATGGCATGGAATTGATGACCGCCCTGTTTTCCATTGTACAGGGAATCGTGTCGACCATCATGGCACAGTCGGGGATGGCAAGCGGGGGTGTAACAGAGCTTCCGGCAGAGATCGTGGAAAAGATCGAAGCGGTAGGGATGCTGGAATCCATTCCCTTGTGGATCGTGACGCTGCTTGGAAGCCTTTTGATCACAGTGCTGTCTTTTATCATGATCCTTACGGTATATGGAAGGATGTTCAAGCTGTATATGTATACTGCCATTGCGCCCATCCCCATTTCTACCTTTGCGGGAGAACCCTCCCAGTCGGTGGGGAAGAACTTCATCAAGTCCTATGCAGGGGTGTGTCTGGAAGGGGCGATCATTGCACTGGCCTGTATCATTTTCTCCGTTTATTCTGCCAGTCCGCCGGCCATTGGGGATACGTCCTTAAGTGCAGTGACCATTGTGTGGAACTATGTAGGGGAATTGGTGTTCAACTTGCTGGTACTGGTGGGTGCGGTGAAAGCATCTGACCGGATCGTAAAAGAAATGATGGGATTGTAGGAGGAAAGAACCATGCGTAAAGAAATACATGAGAAAAATGAAAATCAGGGAAACAGCGATACCCTGCCTTTCCATTGGGAATTTGGTAAGGAAGAGATCACCCTGAAAGTGTCCAGCTATGCCTATGGAAATGGGCTTGCGATTTTGATGTACAGCCAAAGTGAAGGGGAGCTGGAATTATTTAGTGACCTGACGGCCAATCTTCCAGGCGGGTATGGGCTGAAACCGCAGGAGGCATTTGTAAGCGGTGATTTTACCAGGGATAAGCTGGCCTTCATTCAAGAGAACAGGCTGGGAAAGGTGCTGCCGGGACAAGCCTGTTCAGGATTTGCCACCTACACCCCGGTGGCATTTGACCTTTCAAGACTCACCCGGTATGACCGGGAAGGGGTGGAAGAATTTTGCAGACAATGGGGGCTGGATATTCCAAAAGAACAGGAAAAAGTCCAAGGGAAGCCGACAGGAAAAAAGAAAAAAGAAAGAGAGAGATAGAAGTATATGGAAGTAAAAATGAATAAAGAGATCCGCAACTATCAGGAGTCCATGTTTATGGGACTGAACCTGCGCCAGTGTATTTTCTCCCTGCTTGCCATCGCTGTGGCGGTAGGGATTTATTTTGGCCTGGGAAGCTATGTGGGACAGGAAATGACCGGGTGGCTGTGCATCTTAGGGGCTGCCCCTTTCGCAGCCTGTGGTTTCTTCCAGTACCATGGCATGAATGCGGAGCAGTTTGCCTGGGCGTATATCAAGTCTGAATTTTTATACCCCAAGCGCCTGCTGTTTCAGAGTGAGGACCTGTACCATGCCTGCATGGAAGAAACGCTGGCCTTGGGAGAAAAGAGCCAGGGGGATGGCGCAGCCCTTATGAAAAAAAGAGAACAGCGGGCAAGGAAGAAACGGATGAAACAGAAAAAGAAAACGGGAAGGAGTGGTGCGTTTGATTAAAACCTTACAACAGGCATTGAAAATGGACCGGGAGAAGTTCAAAGTCCCAAGGTCTGTCCAGCAGGCGATCCCGATCCAGCGGATCTGGCCAGATGGGGTGTTCCAGTCCGGGACAAAATTTTCCAAGACCTTCCGGTTTTCCGATATCAACTATGCCATTGCAAGCAAAGAGGATAAGACAGAAATGTTCTTGGATTACAGTGAACTGTTAAATGCTTTAGATTCCGGTGCGGCGGCAAAGATCACTTTAAATAACAGAAGGATCAATAAAGAAGAGTTTGAAGCCTCTCTGTTGTTGCCGATGAAAGAGGACGGGTTGGATGAATACCGAAAGGAATACAACGAAATGCTGTTATCCAAGGTCAGCGGCACCAATAACAGCATCTATCAGGAACGGTATCTGACAGTCAGTGTCCATAAAAAGAACATCAATGAGGCAAGAACCTATTTTGCGCGTGTGGGAACGGATATCATCACCCATCTGAGCAAGCTGTCCTCCATTGGGGAAGAACTGGATGCGGAACAGAGGTTACAGATCTTCCGGGATTTCTTCCGGGCAGATGAACCCCAGTGCGTTCCCTTTGATATGAAGGCTTTTGCTAAAAAGGGGAGCAGCTTCAAGGACTGGATCTGTCCCCAGTCCATGGAGTTTTCCAAAGACTGCTTCAAGATCAATGAACGGTTTGGGTGGGTGCTGTATATGCAGGATTATGCCAGTTATGTCAAGGATGACATGATCTCGGAGCTGTGCGATCTAAGCCGGGACTTGATGTTGTCCATTGATATCCTCCCGGTACCCACAGACGAAGCGGTGCGTGAGATTCAGAACCGTCTGCTTGGTGTGGAGACCAATGTGACCAACTGGCAGAGACGCCAGAATGCCAACAATAACTTTTCCGCCATTGTGCCTTATGATATGGAACTGCAAAGAAAGGAAACCAAAGAGATGCTGGATGACCTGACCACCAGGGACCAGCGGATGATGTTCGGCATCCTCACCATGGTACATATGGCAGACAGCAAGAAACAGTTGGATTCGGATACGGAGAGTATCCTGTCGGTGGCAAGAAAGCACTTGTGTCAGATGACAACCTTGAAATGGCAGCAAGTGGATGGACTCAATACGGTACTGCCTTATGGCATCCGCAAGATCAATGCCCTTCGTACCCTGACCACAGAGTCTACCGCAGTGCTGATCCCCTTCCATACTCAGGAGATCATGCAGCCGGGAGGTATCTATTATGGGCAGAATGCGGTGAGCAAAAATATGCTGGTGGCAGACCGGAGGAAGTTATTGAATGGAAACTCCTTCCGATTGGGTGTCAGCGGTTCGGGAAAGAGTTTCTCCGCAAAAGAAGAGATCGTGGATCTTGCCCTGTCTACGGAAGATGACATCCTCATTTTAGATCCGGAGTCGGAATTCGGTTCTTTGGTGGAAGCGCTGAACGGGGAAGTGATCTCCATTTCTGCAACGTCCCATACCCATCTGAATGCGCTGGATATGGACTCTGCCTATGGCAATGACAAGAATCCGTTGATTGAGAAGTCGGAATTTATCCTGTCCCTGTTTGAACAGTTAGTGGGTGCTGGAAATCTGTCCGCCAAGGAAAAATCCATCCTGGACCGCTGTACCGCAGATGTGTACCGGGAATATATCCGAAGCGGTTATAAAAGCGAAGTACCGACCTTGAAAGATCTGTACCGACAGCTCATGCTCCAGCCGGAAGAGGAAGCCAGGGGGCTTGCCTTGTCTTCGGAGTTGTTTATCAACGGAAGCCTAAATACCTTCGCCCAGAAAACCAATGTAAATACGAAGAATCGTATCATTGCCTATGATATCCGGGAACTGGGAGAGCAGCTCATGCCCCTGGGGATGCTGGTCACCTTGGACAGCATCTTCAACCGGGTGATCCAGAATTGGAAGAAAGGAAAGACTACCTGGATCTTTGCCGATGAGTTTTATCTGTTGTTCCGCTATCAGTACAGTGCGGACTTTTTCTATCGGCTCTACAAGAGGATCCGTAAGTACCATGGATTTGTCACAGGTTTAACGCAGAATGTGGAGGAACTTTTGAAGTCGGATACGGCAAGACTGATGCTGGCAAATAGTGAGTTTTTGATCCTTTTAAACCAGGCGACCACAGACCGGGACGAACTGGCATCCCTTTTAAACATTTCCGAGAACCAGTTATCCTATATCACCAATGTAGGCGCAGGGAAAGGGCTGATCCGCTGTTCCGGAAATCTTGTGCCATTTGAGAACAGTTTCCCGAAGAACACGAAGCTGTACCGCTTGATGACAACAAAACCAGGGGAATGCTAGTAAAAAAGATCTTTTTGAGGGTGCTGCTGAACGTTCTTCGGCAGCATTCTTTTGGGAAGGAGGGAATGTAAATGGAAGAAGGAAAAACAGTGGAAAGCCAGGAAAGGAGAGGACCGCTTCGAGAGCAGGACAGTATCCGGGCGTTACTGGAGCTTTTGGAACAACAGGGCATGGAACAGGAAAAAGGGGATGTGATCCGCATGGCAGATTATATTGATTCCATGGAAATGCAGTTAGGAACCGTCTTGAAGGAACTGGGAGAGGTGAAGAAGCAACTGGGCGTGATGCAGGAAAGCAAGGTCAAGCTCTTTGCAGTGAATACGATCCAGAAAGCAGAACATCAGGTGAAAACACTTCGCTTTCAAGTGGGAGAATGGAAACGAAAGTTTGTGGAACGGACAGAACAGGCAGTGTTTGATTTTAAAGAAAAGGGAAAAGATGCCCTTGCCTCTGCGGTAAAAGGAATGCACCTTACCCAAGGCTTACAAAAGCTGCAGTCTTCCCTACATACGGTCATGCTGTCGATGGATCAGAAGATTGACCGTCTGGGGAGCATGGCGGAGGAACTGCACGTTGCCAAAGGGCATCTGAAAAACGCATTTTTGGAAATGAACGGAAAAGATACCGCAAAGATCACAGAGCGAAATCCGGAACAGGGGATCATCTTTCAAACCCAGAAGGTGTTATTCCAATCCATGCGGAGCATCCATAAGCTGGAACAAAAAACAGAGCGATTGCAGCAGCAGATCGGGAAGCTGGAAGAGAGACAAGGAAAACAGGCATCTTTAAAAGATACCTTGCAGGAGCTTCGGCAGGAAACAGCACCCCGTCAGCTTGGGAAAAAAGAAAAACAGAAGGCAGCGATCCGATAAAGGGGAGTTTTCTGAAGGGAGGTGAGAGCCATGAAAGAAGAAACAACCATTACCTTTCTTGCTTCGGAGTGCGGGGAGTTCCATGAAATGGGAGAATGCATCGAATGCACATCTTTAAAAGAAGCGTTCCGGCATTACCAGAGATTTTGCAAGCGTTCCCCTCAGATGGTTCCGTCTTTGGAGTTTTCCCTGCACCATGCAGACGATCCGCTGTATAACGAGGGAGAATATCCATTAGCAACCGGGGAGAAGGGAAAAGAGTTATTGTCCTATGTTCCCTATTATGCCAATCATCCGTTGGTGCAGGAAGCGGTAAGGGAACTGGAAAAGCTGGAAGAACAGCAGAAGAGACAAAAGAAACAGAGTATGGAACGGTAATGTGATACAGGGAGGTGTGTGTTTGAAAGACATCAAAGAGAAGGTACGGGATAAGAACCCGAAGATCCGCAATCCTGCCTCCCGGCTTCCCAAAGAACTGGTGCGTTCTGCCATGCTGGAAACGAAAGAGAAGTCCCGGATGGTGGCAGACAAGGTGGGAAGAGAAACCGGAGAGGAATCTCCGGTGGAATACGCTGGAAACCGGATAGAACGGGCGGAACAGCGGGCTGGAAAGGAAAGCGCTTCTGTCGCCTATCATGGTGGAAAGAAGCTGGCAGTGAAAACTTATGAGAAGATAAAAGAGCAGAGGCAAAGAGAAGCCGTTATAGCCACGTTGGACAGCGAAACAGGAAGCGGTGGAACATCTGGACAGACAAGAACAAAGAAAGGGCGCACAGGAGCCGGAAGGAGCATCAAGATCAAACCAGAAGCAGAGAAAACGGTCAAGGAGGCCGGAAACCGGACAGTGAAAACAGCGCCCCGTATGGTGAAAGCTTCCCCGGTTTCTTCTCAAAAGGTGAAAACCCAGGCAATCTTGCAAAAAAAGCAGGCATTCCAATCCATGAGGGCAGCCAGGGAAGCAAAACGGGCTGCCATGCGCTCTGTCCAGACAGCCAAGCAAAGCAAAAAGACAGCACAGGCAACAGCAAAAGGGATAAAAGCTATGGCAGAAGCAGCGGCCCATGCAGTAAAGGCAGCGTTTGCAGCGTTGATGGCAGGAGGAGGTACCGTATTTGTGATCTTGATCCTCATTGTGGGGATCATTGGCGGTGCTGCGTTTATCGGGAGTTCCCAGAGCAGCGAGCCGCTGAGTGCAGAAGTCCTGGCCCATACCCCGGCGATCCAGCGGTATGCCAGGGAATTTGGAATCTCGGAATATGTCCCTGTCATCCAGGCAATCATGATGCAGGAGAGTGGCGGAAGGGGAACGGATCCCATGCAGGCCAGCGAGTGTCCGTATAATACCCAGTATCCCAATACGCCCGGTGCGATCCAGGATGCCGATTATTCTATCAAGGTGGGCGTACAGTATTATGCGGATTGTGTCCGGGAAGCCGGATGTGAAAGCCCACAGGATATGGACAAGCTAAAACTTAGTTTACAGGGCTATAATTACGGGAATGGGTATATCTCATGGGCAATCCGAAACCATGGAGGCTATAGCGAGGCCAATGCGCTGCAGTTTTCCCAGGAACAGGCAGCCGCCCATGGGTGGTCAGGTTATGGCGATCCAGAGTATGTACCCCATGTGCTTCGGTATTATTCTGGCGGGGGATTGTTTGCCGGACTTTTTGGAAATGGGCAGCTTGTGACCATTGCGAAAAGCCAGTTGGGGAACGAAGGCGGCCAGAAGTTCTGGTCGTGGTGGGGATTCACAGAGCGACAAGAATGGTGTGCCTGTTTCGTGTCCTGGTGTGCAGACCAGGCAGGACTCATTCAAAGCGGTGCGGTGCCAAAATTTTCTGTTTGTACGGACGGGAAGAACTGGTTTCAAAACCAAGGAAGATGGCAGGGGGCAGGTAGTATGCCAAGTCCCGGTGCGATCATCTTTTTTGACTGGGAGCATGATGGAACGTGCGACCATGTGGGAATCGTGGAACGCTGTGACGGAACAACCGTCTATACCATAGAAGGAAACTCCGGGGATGCGGTAAAGGAGAGAAGCTATTCGATTAGTTCCGATTCCATTATGGGATATGGAATGGTGGTTTATTAAAAACATAAAAATAGAGAGTAATCGGATTGTAGAGGATGGGGAAGAATGTTATAATCTTTTGAAAGAGGGCAGGGAAAATACCCTGCCTGTTAAGAATAGAAAATGTATTATAAAAAGTGGTTGTATGGGGGAGTGCTTGGATGAATGATTTGTATATACAGGGAGTGCATATAGATTGGAATAAAATTCCAGTAAATAGTTATTTGAGAGAAATTGATGCGATAAAAGGTTTGGAAGAACTGATTTTTCATAATTCGATTACTTTTTTTGTTGGAGAAAACGGAAGTGGAAAATCAACCTTACTGGAGGCACTTGCAGTTGCCTGTGGGTTTAACCCGGAAGGTGGGACAAAGAATTATATTTTTTCCACATATGATTCCCATTCGCAATTGCATGAAGCTATACGTGTTGTAAAGGGATACCGTCAAGCAAAATGGGGATATTTTCTGAGAGCAGAGAGTTTTTATAATGTGGCGACAAAAGAGGAAGAATATGCAGACTGGGAACACCCATCAGAAAAATACCATGAAAAATCACATGGAGAGAGTTTTCTTGCACTTGCTCAAAATTATCTGAAACCGAATGGCGTGTATTTTTTTGATGAGCCAGAGGCGGCATTATCGCCGCAAAGACAGTTGACATTGTTGATGGAAATACATGCATGTGCCAGACAAGGATCCCAGTTTATAATCGTTACACATTCTCCAATTTTGCTTGGGATTCCAGAAGCCCAGATTATAGCATTTGATGAAGAAGGGATACATGAGTGTAAATATGAAGAAACAGAAAGTTATATGGTAACAGAAATGTTTATTAACAATAGAGAACAGTTGCTTCGCAGACTTCTTTCTGAATGAAAAAAAGATAAGCATGAGGAGAAAAGAAAAATGAACAATAATCGAGGCGGAGAAAGAACGATTTATGATGAATCCCTGTTCAGAATATTTCTTTGGTCAGGATTTCCAATATTTATGATTTTGCTGTTTGCCTGTGTGGCAATTAGCGGGATTGTCTTCATTTATAGGCATTCAGATCCAGAAGGAGTAAAAATTATTATTTTTTGTTTTGCGGTTTTAATTCCAGTTTCTTATGGAAGCCCATTTGTTAGTTTATTTAAGGCGTGGAAACAACAACATAAGATTGGGATTTTTTGGAAAGAGAGGACAGATCATCATCTTCCAGAATGGAAAAGAGATTGGTATTTGATTTGCGACAGAGGTGGATTTATTCTTGAACATAGAAGTTACATAAAACGGATTATTGGCTGCCGTGAGGAAACGGAAAGAGCAGATCATGCACGAGGAAAAGTTTATTATATAACATTTGAGGATATTGATGGGAAAAAACACACATTGAAATTTTCTTATGAGTCGTGGGCTTTGGAATTTCAGAAGTGGTTTGAAAAGCAGACATATGAAAAAGAAAATGTAGAACTCTAGGAATAAAAGGAGTGCTTTAAAATATAAAAATAAATAAGTATGATTAGGAAGTGAAACTGATGGATCGTAAAGATGTATTTGAATATGTAAAAAAACAATATGGAACAGTACCGGAATATCTTTGGAAAGAATCCCCAGAAAGTGCGGTACTTCGTCATAAAAACGGGAAATGGTATGCAGTGTTGATGCAGGTTAAAAAATCTAAGTTAGAACTAGAAGGAGAGGGCACGGTAGATATTATTAATGTGAAGTGTGAACCGGATATGGTTGGAGTTTTGATAGAGACCTATGGTTTTCTTCCAGGATATCATATGAATAAGGAACATTGGATTACGATGCTGATGGACGGAACTGTAAGTGAAGCGAAGATTTTAGATTTTTTGGATATGAGTTACGATTTAATTGATAGAAGCTGATAAATAAGAATAAAAAGGTATGTAAGAAACGAATAAGATTTGATGTAATCATATAGGTGAAGTAGAAAAGATTAACGGGCAGAAGGTGCGGGAAGTTAGGATCGTCTATAATTTTGTCGGAGAAATCCCGGAAATTACAGCATAATAATTTCGCCTCACCTTTCAAGCAGCGAGGAATGGAACTTTCTTTTTGTAAAATAGCGATAGATATATTCACAATTTGTTTACAATTAAATTCCTAGCCGTACAGTAGAAAAATGATGACGAAAGATGATGCAAATGCTATAATGTTTGCATATAGATATGACAATTTAACCATATCGGAATCTTTATTCAAACAGATGATTGGAGATATTGCTATTATGAGAAATCCATGGCCAATTTTCAGCATTGCGGCTCTCTCTGGAGCTGCGTGCCTGATTTATGATCACTTTTTTTCTTACGAGACTATGTGGATTGCTGTTGTAGTGTTTCTTGCGCTGCTTGCTCTATGCTTTTTTGCATATTGCAAATATGAACACTGGCTGGCAAAGAAACTTAACCCCTATGTGGTGGCGTATCAAAGCGACCATAATCTTGAGAATTTGAAACAGGGATTGGATCGCTGGCGTCCCTGGGCATTCAGCAAACATTCCAAAAATATCATTACAGCGAACTGGTTCTCCGCTCTGCTGGAACAACAGCGCTGGACAGAAGCAGAAGAAACTTTGGAGCAGTTTTTGCATCGAGCAAAAAATACGCAGGATAAAATAGGGTATCACCTGCTTCGGGGAGATTACGCAAGAGCGATCGGAGACACCAAATTAGAGGAACAGGAACGACTTTTAAGCGAACAGCTAAAAAACCAACTTGGAAACAAAAAGGGAGAATCAAGAGTACCCGCAAACGCCCAAGAGAGTAAATATGCTTTCTTTTGCTGGCTCTCTTTCAGCTTTGGTCTGGCACTGTTCGGAATCATCAGCAATATAGCCACCGGGGACTCAATACTCGGGTCGGTTGGAGCCGGACTTTTTATTTTGGGTTTGTTCTCATTCCCAGTCTGCTTGATCTGGCTGATTCTCTGGTTGATCCGGCGCAGAAAGGAGGCTGTTAAATGACTTATATCCTCCCGATACTCTACGTAATTGTGTCTTATACATTCTTCCTTTTGGCAGTTTGTTTTGGCAATGCGATCACATTGCAGATAGTATCGATCCTTCTGCCCTTTATCATGGGGATCGCCAATTTGATTGTTGTGCTGACCGTAGGAAGAAAGTGGTCGAGAAAAACATTGCTGAACAGCACTTTGATCATCAAATATGGACTGATCCCGTTCTACCTGATCGGAGGGAGCATCACCGTATATGTAACGCTGATGGCATTCTTCCCATTGCCGCTGATGGCGTTGTTTGGACTGGTAACCATTGTTTTTTTGATTTTAGGATACGGGATTCTATTAGGGGCAGCCCCCTATGCTATCGCTTATCTGATAAAGTCATGCAAAGACGGCATACATCCGAAATGGTTGGCGGTTTTAGCTGGAATCTGCCAGTTCTTCTTTTCCTTTGATGTACTTGCAATGATGGTTCTGACATTAAAGGAACGGCATAGGGTCAAAACGACGATTGCCGTTTTCTGTGCAATGTGTCTTGCTCTCCTGCTGATCGTACTCTATGTGGTCATGACACTGATCGGAGTATAATCACCATTTATATAGGATATGACTTGCTCATACATAAAACAAATTTGATAGAATCGCAGAAAGGATTTATGCTTATGAAAAAACAATGGATTGCTTTACTAACAGGATGTGTGCTGGTATGCAGTATGCTGGCCGGATGCGGCTCAAAACCTCAGACATCAGCTCCGGCAGCTGCGGGCAGCGATAAAGGCTGTACGGATGAGGCCATTCTGTCTCAGCTGAAAAATGACGGTACACCTGAGTTCGTACTGGATGGCACTTACTACACACTTCCTTTGGAAACTTCCCAGCTGATACAAGCCGGCTGGAGTTTGGAAACGGAAGAATATGATGCAGCAGAGGTTTCTCTGCAACCCGGCGAGCGTATTTATGGGGAATTTTCCAAAGACGATCAGGAAATGGATGTGGCAATCGTAAATGCCGGGACAGAGCCATGCAAGCCTGCTGAGGGCGGAACGGTGGTAGAATTGGAATATTCTGCCGATAAGGATCAACAAAATCCTGATTTCTTTGTAACGCTCAATGGGATCAACTGTGCGATGTCCAACGCAGCTTTACAAAAGGCGCTGGAAGGTGTAGACGGATATGAACTGAATTCCGCAGGAAATATCGACATCAATCGTACTGTTGATGATGATGAAATTGCTGTTTATAAAGTCATTCTGGATGATGACTACACAGCAATCACGCTTGCTTCGGACAATGTTTTTGAATACAAGGATTATCAGCCGCAAGAAGTAAAAGAACAGGCATCTAATGAAAAGATTGCCGCTTACAAGGATACTACAAAAGCCGAGATGGAGCCGTATGCTCAGGATTTCAATGCGATCATCGAGGGATATGAAGAAAATATGGCCGTTGGATTTTACAGTGAAGGTACTATTTGGGGCGAAGAAGTCGGTGAATATAAATCTATTGCCGGAACGCCGCTCGCTTCGGATGTGTCTCTCTACATCGCAGAGGATACAACCGGCCAGCTCTACTGTATTGCTAACCAGATTTTGAATGAAGATGGTACTGTAAGCACTGCCATTGAGTTTGAGGAAGGCGATCAGGTCAAGGTTTGGGGTTATGCTTCACAGTATCTGGAATTGCAGGAAGGTCTGAAAATCGTCGTGGTTCAGCCTGGTATCATTGAACGCAACGGCGAACTGGTGATCCTGGACGAAAATTTGAAAGTAGACTAATGCTTTTGAACGCCGGGTGCATATATCAAAGGATTGCATCCGGCGTTCTCAACTTAAAACAATAATTAGCTTCCGCTTTTTGTCTTAGGCGTTTCAATATAATAACCCTGTTCCTTGCTCTTTAGTAACTGGTGGTCGATAACCACAACCTCATGGATAAAATCAACGTCCATGATTGTCAGTCCGCACAGTTCCGAGATACGAAGTCCTGTCTTTAACAGTATCAGCACATCATCATAATACTTGTGATACACATTGTCCGTCTTGATGAATGAGAGTAGGGCTTGTTCCTGTTCCTCTGTCAATGCGACTTTCTCTTTGGTATCATTTTCTAGGACTTCACTTAACTTGAAATCAAAGGGATTTTTCCTTACGCAATCGTCTTGTATGGCGATATAGAATGACGCTTTTAACGAGCGTTTATGGTTGTTAATGGTATTGTAGGAAAAACCTTTCTCTTTCATGCGTAACGCCCATTCTTTAGCATCAGAGGGCTTGATTGTATCAATGCTCCTAGCACCCAACTTGTCCTCTTTCAATAACCGCAAGAGCTGTTCCCGTTGTTTCATTGTGCTTTTCTTCACATTTTCCCTTTGTGCGTTCTGTTTGGCATAGAGTTGACAAAGCGTCATTTTCTTGCCTGTGCTGTTGATACCGTCCTCAATATCCCGTCTTATCTGTTGTTCCAGTTCTCGAAGTGAGGGTTTTACCCGTTTTCCCTTTGGTGTCGGGTCTGTGGGTGTCAATCTCCAAGCATACACATATTTTGTGTTTCCAAATGCGTCTACATATTTATATAAGTATTTTCCGTCTGTTCGTTGGCTCTCTCCAGTATGCAGGATACGACCTTTGTTATCCCGTCTTTTTTCTTTCATGGTGTCTGCTCCTTTCCTTGTTGGAAAGAGCCTTGATATGACTTGTGTTCATCATAACACATACAAGGCTCATTTGCACTAGATAGCGTCCAATTTGTCAATAACCTGTTCAAACTGTCGGCGTTTAATCTGTATGCGGTTGCCATTCATAATGAGCCAGCCAGCGTCCTTGTTTTCCTCTGCCAAGCGTCTTAACTTGTTTTCTCCGATACGGAAATATTTTGACGCTTCTTCAATGGTAAGGGTATATTTTTCCCATACGGGAATATCGTTGTTATTCATCAGATACCTCCTTTCCCATGTTTCGTGTCATACTGGATATAGGGGATAAGGTCGATGCGGTTTATCCTCTGTAAATGGGCGGATAATTTACTGGAAAGGGAATTACTGTATTTTGCCTTATCAAGCATAGTTCCTACTTTTTCCAGTCCACCTAATGCGTCATGTTCTTCCAAAAAATAAAAACTTTTGACAGCGGAAATCACGCCACCCTCTGTGAGCCATTGCTGTGTTTCCTCAAGGAAATTATGCTGTTTGGGTACTTGCAGTTTTAAGACTTCCACAGCCCCTAAAAAGCGTTCCCAAAACCGACATGTTTTCCACCTGCTTTTATTACTTTCGTTTCTGTTTGGTACGACAAAACGTAGGTTGTTTGCCAGCAGTCCGAAAGCCAGTTCCCCAAGTTCCAGCGGTCTGTCCTTGAATGTCATGGCAAAAGCATGAGACTTATCATCACGCAGTTGCATTTCTGTCCGTTTCCAACTGCCGACTTCATCAAGTGTCTTATTATGTTTTGAACAGACTTCCTTATCTTTATCATAAAAGCGGTAGGACAATCCCGATTTACCAGCACCGATATAAACGGTCTTTGCGGTGTCGAAATAATCAAACTTGCTTTCGTCAAAATGGTAGCCCTCACTATTCGAGATAAATTCCTCTTTTTCGCATTTCTTCTTTATCTGCTCTATGGTAAAGAATGGCTTTTCGTTCTTATCATCAATGGCAATATCAAGTCTTGTGAAATGGAAATTATCCAGTCCGTATCTTCGCTCACAGCGTCGGAACATATCCCCAAAGGTATAATTCCTACTGTCGAGAATACGGAAAATATCATCACAACCTCTGCCAGTCATAACAAGATAACAGCCTAGCCCCTGTGGGTTGTCCTCTGTCTTTCTTGCGTCCCCCGATACATAAATATCTCCAATCTGCCAGCGTGCTTGATAAGTCTTGAATTTTATCGTTGCTGGATAAACATTGAAAATGTCAGTCGGTAAATCTAAAATGTGCATGATTACATCTTCAGCGGTTGCCGTTTCAAATACAATGCTGATGTAATCAATCTTAACGGATAAATTTTTGTGTGTAGTTATAGTGCATTGCTCCTTTCGTATGCCCCGTTTTTTTGCGGGGTAAAAATCGTGTTTTTTCCTTTATTTATCACAGTTTCTAGGTACTATGACATGTATACGCAGGGCGGTGTTACATATACGCCCTATGCGTTCGCCTAAAGGCGTTCCCTTTCTTCCTGTGCCTGATCCGTTCTTAACGCTCACGAGCCTTGTAAGGCTCGTGGCTAAACGGAACAGCTCCAGTCAGAAACCTTATTTTCTGTCTGATAGTCCATGCTTATTCATGCTATCAAAATGAAAATACATCTTTTCTATGCTTACTCAAGCGTGTGATTGACCCTAGCGTGCTTAATCACTCTACCTGATACGATAATAACGCCATTAGAATTACTTGTCAAGAAGTTTTTGTTGACTTTTAGATATAGATTAAGTATGATATGCTTATAAATACCAAGAAAAGCAACGAAAGGAGCGGTTATACTAAGTTATGGAGCATTATGAAAAGAAAATCAGTTTCTTAGGAGAGAACATA
Organism: Mediterraneibacter massiliensis; assembly: GCF_001487105.1. GTDB lineage: Bacteria > Bacillota > Clostridia > Lachnospirales > Lachnospiraceae > Mediterraneibacter > Mediterraneibacter massiliensis. The sequence continues at coordinate 671,719 of NZ_LN913000.1, forward strand.
CAAACCATAAGAAAACACAGAGGAATGAAACAACAGGAACTGGCGGACAAAATCGGTATCAATATGCAGAGCCTTTCCAAGATTGAACGTGGTGTGAATTATCCTACCTTTGATACATTAGAAAAGATAATGGACGTGCTGGGTGTAACGCCTAATGAATTGTTATCGGGAGAATGGAAGTATGTTAATCAAGCCGAAAAGGAAGTCTGTCAGTTTTTAAGAATTGAAGAACGATTAAATGCAGAACTAAAACATGGGCATTATGACAACTTCTTTGACAGCGAAGAAGAATGGCTGGAATATGAGTTGGAAAAGTTACGGGAATATATTACCGACTACATCAACGGGAAAAGCATTGTAGCGTCCGACCTTTACCCAATCAAAGAATTTATCCAGCATTTGAAGTTTCAAAAACTGTTAGACCGCTATGATGATTTATACAGCATGGATATGTTTGGGGAAAGCATAGAAGGACATAAATATAGGACACCTTATCAAGTCGTAAAAATGATAAATCCCAATTCAAAAGAAGATATGGCATTATTACGGGAAGTATTGAAAAATAATCATTTTGATGATGAGGACGAATAACTTTCTTCCTCTTTGTAGAAGATACAGAAAACAAAAAGCCCAGTAAAGAGTGCAAAGCACCACCAATGGTGGCAAGGCTCTTGACAGGACTTTTTCTTTTCTGTTGTGGGTAATCAAGAGGAAAAAAGGAAAGGTGTGATGTCCTACTCAAGTTTTTTATCTTGAACGCATAAAAAGATTGAAAGAGGTGTTTGTTTCCAGTATAATGTTTTTGTATAGAAGTAAGAATTGAGATTTTTTGAAAGAAAGGGGTGACAGTCATGTTCACACATTGTTACGCTTGCGACAGACAGACAAGTAAATTCTGCCCTTTTTTCAATTCTATCAATAAGAAACAGAACGCACAGGTTGCCTAGTTATAAGGGGGGGAGTTTGTGCGTTTTTCTATGCAGAAATTTTATGAAGAACAAGGAGTGTGTTATTTATGCGAAAAAATCTACAGTATATATTTTTTAATCTACTATTATCTCTTCGGGGAATTATAAGGCTTGTTTTTAGAACTATTACCCTACTTACTATTTTGGGTGCTTGTATAATGCTGAGTCAGGATAAATCGTTAAGCTTATCATGCTTTATAGTAGGTATTATTAGCTGGCTTATTACGATTTATTATGATAAACTACTTTTTAAAATAAAGCCACATGACATGGATCTTTATTTAAGTTGATTTATAATATTTTTTCATGCAAAAGGACACCTTCTAATTCGGTGTCCTTTTCAAATTGTATTGTCATATCAAGGCTCATTCAATCGTGGTAATTTCGTGGTAAATTAAATATTTTCTTATATTTCAAAGTACTTGAAAGTGTAGTATTTATGCTGATAATCGAAAATTAGATATAAAATTTTACAAAAATAGATACCTAAGTTAAACTGTCATTGCTGACCGGCCAGTTAGCAAATGAACAGAATAAGGAAGGTATCTACAAATGAATTCTACACAAAACAAGAAGATTGAGCAAGTAAAAGAAACAACAATGATTGTCGGCATTGATGTTGGCAGTGAACAGCATTATTTCAGAGCTTTTAACTGGAGAGGTATCGAGCTTACCAGAAAGCCCGTAGCGTTTTCAAACTCTATGGAGGGATTCAACAGTTTTTACAATACGATTATGGAACTGATGCAGAAAAGTGAACTTGAAGAGGCACTGGTAGGAATAGAGCCAACCGGTCATTACTGGTTTGATCTTGGGCAGTTCATGGGCGAAAAGAACATAAAGTTTGTGATGGTAAATCCGCACCATGTGCATAAGACCAAAGAGTTAGATGACAACAGCCCATCTAAAAATGACAGGAAAGATCCCCGTATTATTGCAGGGCTTGTAAGGGATGGAAGGTATTTTTATTCATATATGCCGACAGGTGTATATGCAGAACTGCGGAATGCGTCAAACCGCCGGTTTGTGCTTGTAGAAGAACAGACAAGGGCGAAGAACCGTCTGCAGAAATGGATTGCGGTGTATTTTCCGGAATATAAGGGGATATATACTAGAATAGATGCCAAGGGAGGGCTGCTGGTGTTAAAACAGGCACCGACTCCTGAGGAGATAACAAAGCTTGGAGAAGAAGGTATCATAAAGATATGGAAAGATGCAAAACTCCGAGGGAGCGGGCATAAGAAGGCAATGAAGATCCTGAATGCGGCAATGAGAAGCATAGGGTTAAAAGCAGGTCTTACAGAAGCCCGGATGGAGATACAGGATCTGATAGAGGATTATGAACTCCAGACAAGACGCCTTGAACGGGTCAATGACTTGATCAAAGAACTGTGCCAGCAGGTCAGGTATGCGGATAAGCTGCTTGAAATAAAAGGCATAGGAATAACAACAGTAGCTGGTTTTATAGCAGAAGTCGGTGATATCACGCGCTTCGATAGCACGAAAGAACTTCAGAAACTGGCAGGATTGGAACTGGTGGCAGATAGTTCCGGTAAGCACAATGGAAGGACAAAGATAAGCAAAAGAGGGCGCAAGCGTCTCCGTTATCTTCTTTTCGAGGCTGCGATATCGGTAGTGGGAAAGAATGAAGAATTCAAAGAAATCCACAGGTATTATACCACCAGAGAAAAGAATCCCTTAAAAAAGATGCAGTCACTGATAGCTGTAGCGTGTAAGCTGATAAGAGTATTCCATGTGATTCTTACCAAGGGAGTCAGCTATGATGCATCAAAGATGTTGAAAGATATCCAGCATCCTGGAGAGCAGTTAAAGGCTGCGTAACAGAGAAATAAAGAACAACCATAATGATTACAGGAAGCGTCCACCGAAAGGTGCTGTAATCGGAGTGTTTGGATCAGTAATGAAAGTACAAAGAATGAGCTGGTAGCCGGCAGGGATTTTCTCCAGAGGGCATGACCCTGATGAGTAGCTAAGCTGGCACCCTGGTTATGGACAGGCAGAACGAAGGAAGTGAGGACCCACCGTAAGGAGGATGATCCTGTTGGACATGAGAGGTGAGCTGCCATATAGGGATGGGTACACAGCGAGGCCATTTAGAACGGATAGTGATGACGTTTTATTTGGGGCATCCATTATTACTATATATCTGCCCTGTATGAGGTAAAGATCACTCCATAACCTTAGTTCTATTCAATGACAGGTATCAAAAAGTATTGAATTTATTGAAAAAAACACTTGATTATATGGAAAGGAGATTGTATCTACATCTTAGAAGATGATATACTAAAAAAGGATTCTTTTAAAGAGGAATCTCATGCATTCATAATCCCATTTGCAGAAAGAAAGAAGACTGAAAGTAAACATAAAAAAATTTGGAAGAAGATGGTTGCTGTAGCAGCTGCATGTGCACTTTTTGTTACTTCTTTTGCAGTATTATCAAAACCGGAAAAGGCTTATGCTATGGTATCTGTAGATGGAGAAAAAACAGTTGAAGTGGTTTTAAATCAAAAAAATAGAGTAAAAGAGGCAGATTCCAAGAATACTTCTCTTACACAGGAAGAGGAGAAAGCGATAAAAGGTGAAAAAGTAGAGACAATCAAGAATTATTTTTCCCAGGATCTTTTGGAAAAAGAAACTATTATTGTGGGATATGCCTTTTTGGAGGATGAATCTGAAGAAGAACGTGCAGCATTACAGAGACGCCTGGAAAAAACATTTGGTACAGATCATTTGCTTTATTTAGCAGGCGATAAAGAGGATGTTGAAAATGCGAAAAAAGCAGGCAAGAGTTTGGGAATTTATTTGGCGGAGCAGATATTAGCTGGAGAGAATTTCCATAAAGTGGTAAATGAAGCCACGGAAGAAGAAGTATTGGAATTGCTGGAAAAGAATCCTTGCTTTATGACAGATCAAGCATTAAAAGAAATGATTCAGCAAAAGTTATCTGATTACGAAGATGCGGATGATCTTGAAAAAGAAGAGAATGCGGATCGTGATGACGAGCAGAATGAGGATATTTTAGAACCGCAAAAAGAAAGGAATGAGGAACAAGAAGAATCTGCTTCGGGAGAGAAATTAGAAGAAGTTGGTGAGTCAAAGGAATCAGATGAGCTGGATACAACAAATGAACCAGAATCTCAAGTTGAGGAACATGAGTCAGATACACAAGATATTTCAGACGAACCAGCAGAGCCTGCCGAGGAAATAGATTCATATGAAATGGAATCAGAAGATGATTCGACGGAGAGCGAAGGAGAAGAATCAGAGATTTCAGGTGAAGCAGATGAATAAGTGAATACGTGATTTTGTAAGGAAACCAAGAGCTGCAAGCTAAGAAATTAGTGAACAGCTCTTTTTTGATGCTTTGTTAGTACTCCAACAATCTCTTGGACCACTTCGGGAGCAGCATTTTCTATTTCTTATGGAATTTTAATATAAAAGGAAATATGCTTTCCCCTATTTAATATATTCTGAGGTATTCTTGATATGCAAAAGGAAATGAGGTGAATGATGTGAGTATTATAAAAGCGATTAAAAAGTGTGAATATGATTTTGAAGTTCGTGCAGAAAAATTTTTGTGGCATCATCCTGTACTTGGATTTTTTTCCATCTTTGTAGGAATGCCTTTGATCGTGTTATGTGCTGTTTGTGCGATTACAATTGTTTTTGCTTTTCCAATGTCATTGCTTTTTGGATGGATCTAATCTTTATTGTATCTTAAACTGTGGTTCGAATGATTTATGCCATATTAAGAGAAAAAGGACTATGATAATGCATGGAAAAGTTGTAAAGGATTATAGATAGAAATTACAAACAAGAAGGATGTTTATGAATTCGAAGAATTCTTTATAACATAAAATAATAGATCAAGGAGGAAGGAAGTTATGATGGATGTATTGATGATAGCAATTTTATTAGGATGTTTTGGTTTGGTGAAGGCGTTTGCAGATTTTTGCGACTGGCAGATTAAACCAAAAGAAAAATAGGAGGATGAAATCAAAATGGATATGATTGTTTTAGGTGTTATGATTGCCGGAGTTGGGATTTATCTGGTGTATGCATTGATAAATCCAGAAAAATTGTAAGGATCTGGTGAGAATAACTAGGAGGAGAAGACATGTTACAGATTATTTTGACACTTGCGATTTTTGTGATATTGGTCATTCCGATGGGAAAATATATGTACCATATCGCAACAAAACAAAAGACTTTTGCGGATAAAGTTTTTAATCCGATTGATCGCTGTATTTATAAGGTTTGTGGAATTAAAGGCGAAGATATGGGATGGAAGAAATACGCATTGACCTTGCTTTTGGTAAATGCAGTTATGGTATTTGTAGGATATGCAATTTTAAGACTACAAAGCATCCTGTTTTTAAATCCAAATGGGATTTCAAATATGGAGCCGACACTTTCCTTTAATACGATTATCAGCTTTATGACGAATACAAACCTGCAGCACTACTCAGGAGAAAGCGGTCTTTCTTATGTGGCACAGATGTGTGTCATTATTTTTATGATGTTTACATCAGCGGCAACAGGTTATGCGGCATGTATGGCATTCTGCCGAGGACTGGCTGGAAAGAAAATTGGAAACTTCTATGAAGACATGATAAGAATTACAACAAGAATTTTAATTCCAGTATCTTTTATCGTTGGTTTATTATTGGTAAGCCAGGGGACACCACAGACATTACAAGGGAACTTTACAATTGAGACTTTGGAAGGAAACTTCCAGGATATTGCAGTAGGACCGGTAGCAGCTCTGGAATCTATTAAACACCTGGGAACGAATGGTGGTGGATTCTTCGGAGCAAACTCAACCACACCATTTGAAAATCCTACGGTCATCAGTAATATGATTGAAATGTTATCTATGATGATTTTACCAGGGGCTTGTGTTGTAACTTTTGGACATATGCTTCACGATAAAAGAAAAGAGAAAAAAGCAGAGAAAGCTGCCATGAATGTACAGGTGTTGCCGGAAACCGCCCAAAAGAAATTGATTTTTGGACGCCAGGGTGCAGTTATCTTTGGAGCAATGGCAATTATCTTCCTGATCGGACTTACTATTTGTTATAATTCAGAAATGGCAGGTAATCCCGTGATTCAGGAGATGGGTATAGACCAGAGCCAAGGCAGCATGGAAGGAAAAGAAGTACGTTTTGGCGTTCCGCAATCAGCATTGTTTACGACGGTAACAACTTCTTTTACAACCGGTACGGTTAATAACATGCATGATACGTTGACTCCGCTAGGAGGATTAGTTCCACTGCTACATATGATGCTTAACTGTGTTTTCGGTGGTAAGGGTGTTGGACTTATGAATATGGTCATGTATGTCATTTTGGCAGTATTCATTTGTGGCCTTATGGTAGGACGAACACCGGAATACCTGAATAAAAAAATTGAAGGAAAAGAAATGAAGTTGGTTGCAATCTGCATTCTAATTCATCCACTTCTGATCCTTGGATTTTCAGCATTGGCAGTGGCAGTTCCAGCAGGGCTTGAGGGTATTACCAATCCTGGCTATCATGGACTTACTCAGGTACTATATGAATTTGCTTCTTCAGCAGCGAATAATGGTTCGGGATTTGAAGGTTTGGCTGATAATACAGCATTTTGGAATATTACTGCTGGTCTTGCAATGTTCTTTGGAAGATACATTGCGATCATCGCACAGCTTGCGATTGCTGGATCTATGCTGGCTAAGAAAAAAGTCAACGAAACTGTGGGTACGCTGCGTACCGATAATGTAACTTTTATGATTATTCTTGTGTTTATTGTATATATTTTCGCTGCTTTAACCTTCTTCCCGGCATTAGCCTTGGGACCGATTGCAGAACATCTGTCGATCTGGATGTAAGGTACAGTGAAAGGAGAGAAAGAAATGGCTAAAAATAAGAAGACAAAATTTATTACCAAGGATATTTTAAAATCATCCATTATAGGATCTTTTCAAAAACTGGATCCTCGTTATATGATAAAAAATCCGGTCATGTTTGTCGTAGAAATTGGATGTTTCATCACACTGTTATTGACTTTTGTACCGACCTTATTTGGAGGAAGCGAGCAGTACAGGATTTATAATGGGATTGTAACAGTAATTTTATTCATAACAGTTCTATTTGCAAACTTTGCGGAATCCGTTGCGGAAGGGCGAGGAAAAGCTCAGGCTGCATCTCTGAAGAAAACAAAGCAGGATACGAAAGCAAGAAAGTTGCTGCCGGATGGAACAGAACAGATTATCAATGCTTCTGAATTGAAAAAAGGTGATTTGGTTCTGGTAAAAGCAGGAGAACTGATTCCGAATGATGGAGAAGTCATAGAAGGAATCGCTTCGGTAGATGAATCTGCTATTACTGGTGAGTCTGCACCAGTGACCAGAGAGGCAGGCGGTGATTTTTCCTCTGTAACAGGCGGTACGACAGTCGTATCGGACTGGCTGAAAATCAAAATTGTAGCAGAACCGGGAAAATCATTCTTGGATAAAATGATCTCCATGGTCGAAGGTGCATCTAGGCAGAAAACCCCCAATGAGATTGCACTGAATACATTGTTGATTGTATTGACTCTTATATTTTTGATTGTAGTTGTAACCTTATATCCGTTTGCATCTTATCTTGGTGTGAAGATACCTATTTCATGGGCGATTGCACTGATGGTGTGCTTGATTCCAACAACTATCGGAGGCCTTTTGTCGGCGATTGGTATTGCTGGTATGGATCGTGTTACCAGATTCAATGTTATTGCAATGTCTGGTAAAGCAGTCGAAGCCTGTGGTGATGTGGATACCATGATTTTGGATAAGACAGGAACAATTACATATGGAAACCGTTTGGCAGCTGAGTTTTATCCAGTGAAAGGCGTCGAAAAGGAAGATTTGATTGATTATAGTGTGATGTGTTCCCTTATGGATACAACACCAGAAGGAAAATCAACGGTAGATTTAGGTAAACAGATGGGATGCGTATTAGACGAACAAATTACAGATCAAATGCAGTTTGTGGAATTTACAGCTCAGTCTAAGATGAGTGGTGTGGATCTGCAGGATGGAACGGTTGTAAGAAAAGGTGCTTTTGAAGCAATGAAAACTTTTGTAAAAGAGAAGGGTGGAAACATTCCGGAAGATTTACAGGAGATTGTTACGAATATTTCCAATTTAGGCGGAACACCGTTAGTTGTTTGTGTAAATGAAAAAATCTTGGGTGTGATTTATTTAAAAGATACTGTAAAGCCGGGATTATCCGAACGATTTGAACGGCTTCGAGAAATTGGAATCAAAACAATCATGTGCACAGGTGACAACCCATTGACAGCAGCTACTATCGCGAAAGAAGCTGGAGTAGATGGTTTTATAGCAGAGTGTAAACCAGAAGATAAGATTACAGCCATCAAAAAAGAACAGGCAGAAGGAAAGTTGGTAGCCATGACAGGTGATGGTACTAACGATGCACCAGCACTGGCTCAGGCAGATGTAGGTCTTGCAATGAATTCTGGTACACAGGCAGCGAAAGAAGCAGCTAATATGGTTGATCTAGATTCCGATCCGACTAAGATTTTGGAGGTTGTTGAAATTGGAAAACAGCTTTTGATTACAAGAGGTTCGTTGACAACATTTAGTATTGCAAATGATATCGCAAAATATTTTGCGATTATCCCAGCCATGTTTACGATGGTGTTGCCTCAGATGCAGATCTTAAATATCATGCATTTGGCAACCCCGGCGAGTGCGATTCTTTCAGCTTTGATTTTTAATGCAATCATTATCCCGGGATTAATTCCGATTGCCATGAAAGGTGTAAAATATAAACCGATGAAAGCAGAAAAAATGTTATTGAGAAATATGGGCATTTTTGGTTTGGGCGGTATTGTTGTTCCGTTTGTAGGAATTAAATTGATTGATTTACTTGTTGCTCCATTGTTGGCTCTCATAGGAATGTAGGAGGAATAGAAAGATGAAAAAATTTGGTAAAATGGCAGGAAAAGCCTTGATATTCTGTGCTGTAATGATGTTGCTTTGTTCCTTTGCTTACCCGCTGGCTCTTACAGGAGCCAGCCAGCTGGCAATGAAAGAAAAGGCAAATGGAAACCTGATTGATAAAGAGGGAAATCCTACGACGGACAGTAAAGAAGCGGTGGGTTCTGCTTTGGTAGGACAGGAATTTACAGAAGATTATTATTTTCAGGGAAGACCATCTGCAGTAGGATACAATAATTATACAGAGGAAGAATTGAAAAATGGTGAATACAGTGGTGTTTCTTCTGGCAGCTATAATTATGGGAACTCCAATCCGGAGTTGGAAAAGAGAATCCAAAAAGATTTGGATGAGTTTTTAGAGAAACACCCGGGAGTGAAAGCAGAAGATGTGCCGTCTGATCTGCTTACTGCCTCCGGTTCAGGATTAGATCCTCACATTTCACCGAAAGCAGCTGAAATCCAGATTCCGTATGTGGCAGAGAATTCAGGGTTATCAGAAGAAGAAGTGACAGAGATTGTAGAAGAGAACACGGAACATAAGGTACTTGGAATTTTTGGCGAGGAACGAGTTAATGTGCTAAAATGTAATCTGGCGGTTGCCAATGCTATGGGAATATTAGAGTAGGATATTTATGGAAACGAAAGAATATGAAAGACCGGATTCGCAGCAGATTCTTCGGAGAATTCAGCTGGAAGAAGAGGAAAAACTGAAAAAGACAAAAGGAAAACTGAAGATTTTTTTAGGATATGCAGCAGGATCTGGAAAAACGTATGCGATGCTGACGGCAGCACACGAAGCAAAGAAACATAAGATTGATGTAGTAGCTGGATACATAGAGCCACATGACAGACCTGATACGCAGGCACTTGTGGAAGGCTTAGAAACGATAGCACCAATGGAAGTTGTGTATAAAGGGGTAAAACTTCGGGAATTTAATTTGGATGCAGCATTGAAACGAAATCCAAGATTGATCTTAGTAGATGAACTGGCTCATACCAATGTGAAAGGATGCCGAAATGAAAAGAGATACCAGGACGTAAAAGAACTTTTACGTGCTGGTATTGATGTATATACAACGATGAATGTTCAGCATTTAGAGAGCCTAAATGATATTGTAGGAAGTATTACACACATTAATGTGCGTGAAAGGGTGCCGGACAAAGTGTTTGATCATGCGGATCAGGTAGAGGTTATTGATATCGAACCGGAAGAATTGATCGAACGTATGAAAGAGGGAAAAATCTACGCACCGTCACAGGCGGAACGTGCCCTTGGGAATTTTTTTCGGAGGGAGAAGCTGGTAGCTTTGCGAGAGATTACACTGCGAAGAACTGCTGATCGAGTAAATCATATCGCAGAAGAAGAACGCTATGCGATGGGGGAGATGGACTATCACACAGGAGAACATGTTTTGGTTTGTATTTCACCTTCACCGTCTAATACAAAAGTAATTCGGACAGCTGCACGTCTTGCTTATGCCTTTCATGCAAAATTCACAGGAATTTATGTGGAAACGTCTCAGATGCAGGAAGCCGATGAAAAAACAAAATCTGTAGTAAAAAGCCACATGGATTTAGCGCGGGCATTAGGGGCAGATGTTGTGACTGTTTATGGGAATGACATTGTGGACCAGGTTGTTGAATATGCCATTGTGGGAAATATATCAAAGATTGTTATGGGGCGTAGCAGAAAACAATGGATTTTCAGGAGAGGTCGTCTGGAAGTTTTGGAACAGTTGACCTATCGTGCTCCAAATATTGATGTGTATATTATTCCGGATATAAAAAATGCAGGATATTTTAGAGAAGGAAAAAAGAATAGAAAAAAAAGAGAAGAATCTAGCAGGACTGTTCTGAAAGAATTGGGAGAGATTACTGCAATCATGGCACTTAGTACTTTAGTTGCATATGTATTTCAGTGGCTGCGACTTTCAGAATCTAATTTGATTATGGCTTACATTGTTGGTGTACTGTTATCTTCTTATGTGGCTGATAAAAAAATATATGCTCTGTATTCTGCCCTACTTAGCGTATTGTCTTTTAATTTCTTTTTTACAGAGCCGTATTTCAGCCTGAAAGCATATGATAGAGGTTCTCCGGTAACGTTTGTCATGCTGTTTGCAGTGGGATTTTTTATGGCTTCAATGACCAGACAGCTAAAATCACAGACAAGGGAGAGTGCAAAGAAGGCATATCGAACGGAAATTTTGCTGGAAAACAGCAGAAAACTCAGACGTTGTAAATCGAAAGAAGAAGTCTGGAAGCAGGTAGCAACGCAGGTTGTAAAACTTTTAAATCTTTCTGTGATCATCTATCCGGTAGGAGAAAAAGGGAATTTAGAAGAGCCACTATTATTTCCAAAAAAAGATATGGAAATTTCAAACCTGAAAAAACTTATAAATGAAAAAGAAAAGGCAGTAGCACAGTGGGCTGTTTCCAACAGACACAGGGCAGGAACCTGTACTCATACCTTACCGGATGTAGATGCTATGTATTTGCCAATTCAATCCACAGAAGAGGTAAAAGGTGTAATGGGAATTTTATTGGAAGAGAGACGGCCTGTGAAAGATTTTGAATATGGACTTTTAATTGCCATGTTGAATGAGACCGGAGTAAAACTACAGGATACCTTTTGTAAATGATATGTCGGCAATAATAAAGAAAGATATTAAGCAATAGAGGATAAAAAATAATAGAGGACAAAGTAGAGAGAGGGAGTTCTACTTTGTCCTTTTTAGGTGCCCGCCGAAACTGAAAAAAGGAGATATAAATTTAATCTCATTTTTGTTTTGAGTTTGAAATTTATATAGAATTGTTCTACTGTTTGTGGTAAAATAATTGAAAAAATCAGACAATAAGATAAGCGGAAAAAACTAAAAAAAGTATATTTTGTCTATTTTATGTAAGAATTTTTGAAAACAGATCCTAATAATATCATAAAACAATGCCAGATAAAACATTATCAGGATGCATGACAGGAGGAGTGAACATGATGGAACTTATGAAATTAACGGAAAGAGTATATTATTTACCGTATGATCCGGAAAAAGGAAGACCTCTGTTGGGATATATCGTAGGGCAGGATTATTCTATGGCAATCGATGCAGGGTATTCACGGTCACATGTCAATGACTTTTATAATGCAATCCAGAAATGCGGATTTCGAAAACCGGATTTTACAGTACTTACCCATTGGCATTATGCCCATACTTTAGGTCTGCGAGCAATAAGTGGTGTTTCTGTTGCACATGAAAAAACAAATGCATATTTAAAAGAAGAGCAGAAAAAAGCAAAAAATGAGAATTATATTGATATTCTAAAAAAGGAAGATGCTTATTTTGCAAAAGAATATGAGAATAGCAATAAGTTAGAGATTGAATTGCCAGATATGGAATTTACGAAAGATTTTCAGTTAGACTTAGGAGATGCAGAGGTATATATTTTTCGTTCTGTTTCAACGCATACAGATGATGCTGTCTGTATTTATATTTCGACAGAAAAGGTTCTTTTTCTAGGGGATGCAACGAGTGAAGATTATTACAATGACGGGTATATGGATAGGGAAGAATTATCAGCAGTTATTCACATGATAGAAAAAATAGATTGTAAGTATTGCATTTTAAGCCATTGCGAACCATGGGAAAAAGAAGAATTACTCCCTTATTTATATCATAAATTGGAGAATCCGATTTTTACATCCAACAATACTGCCATAAAGAAATAAAGTTTTAGGGAGGAGGACAACGATGTACACTATTATTTTTATTGCGTTATTATTTATAATCGTAAATTCACCTGCTTATATTAGAAGACAGCTTATGCAACAGATTGCCGATGACAGTGCTAAAGCAAGAGATAATCTTCAAGTATCACAAGTAAACTATTTATCAAAAATAGAATGGCTCCGTTTTTATCCATTAAAGAAATTTTTACTATAGGGTGTTTTAAAAATCCCCAAATACGTGCTATTCCGGTTAGTGATTCTACTCCTTATACACTAGAGCTTTTATGGATTAAACGAGCAGGAGAGCCTCTTTCTCAGACGGAGAAACAATTTGTTCAACATCTGTATCATAAATTTAATATAAAAATGCCAGATGAGCTTCTTCATTCGGACATAAGTGATACAGTAATATAGTCAAATGGACTTTTATTAGGAAGCATTTGTCGTTGTGAAAATTTCGGTATCTAATAACAGAGTGTATTAAAATAAATAAAAACAGTGGCTATATTTTGGCTGGAGAATGTGAAATGAAAAACAGAGCAGATATAACATTATTGTTTATATTTGCTCTGTTTTTAAGAAGAAATATAATGAAAACATTTATAAAGGAATTTTTTTGCATCGTAAAATAGTTAGAAATAGGGTATATGTGCGAATAAATGAAAAGGAACATAATCTTTATGGAATCTTAATACTGAAGAGATATATTTTTTCCTTTCTTTATGCGCGTTATTATATTATAAAGATTGAATAAAGATAATAAAGGAGTTTCTGTATTATGGGAGTGGTGTTATCGAAAAAGAAGCTGACATCGTTTCAAATTATTATTATGGGGTTTTCTAGTGTGATACTTTTAGGAACATTGCTTTTGATGTTGCCTATTTCATCTAAAACAGGAGAATTTACATCTTTTGCGGATGCATTATTCACTTCAACCTCAGCGGTATGTGTAACGGGATTGATTGTGTTTGATACGGCTACATACTGGTCACTTTTTGGACAATTTGTGATTATGTTATTGATTGAGATTGGTGGTATGGGAGTTATAACAGTAGCTGCATCTTTTGCCATGATTGCAGGTAGAAAGATATCTCTAATGCAGAGAAGTACAATGCAGGAAGCAATTGCAGCACCAAAAGTAGGCGGAATCGTAAGATTGACTATTTTTGTAATAAAAGCAACGCTAATGATTGAACTACTTGGTGCAGTTGCCATGTCCCCTGTTTTTTGTAGAGATTTTGGAATTAAGGGGTTATGGATGGCATTGTTCCATTCGGTTTCCGCTTTTTGCAATGCAGGATTTGATTTAATGGGGGTGAAATCACCTTTTTCCTCTTTGACACTTTATGCGGGTGAACCACTGATAAATTTTCCGATTATGTTATTGATTATAATAGGCGGAATCGGATTTTTAACGTGGGATGATATTCGTGCAAATCGTTTCCATATTCATAAATATAGAATGCAGAGCAAAGTAATTATTAGTACAACAGCCATTTTAATTTTGGTGCCAGCTTTGTATTTCTATTTTTTTGAGTTTTCAGATCTTGGGTTAAAGGAACGAGTTCTTTCCTCTTTGTTTCAATCAGTTACTCCGAGAACTGCGGGATTTAACACGGTTGATTTAACGTCAATGAGTGAAGCAGGACAATTTATTACAATTATTTTAATGTTGATTGGTGGTAGTCCAGGATCGACAGCAGGTGGTATGAAAACAACAACAATTGCTGTATTATTTGCGATTGCGATTGCAACTTTCCGTCGAAGAGAAGATGCGAATTTCTTTGGACGCAGGATGAATGGAGATGTAATTAAAAATGCAGCAACTGTTTTTCTGATGTATATTACCTTGTGTGGAGCAGGAGGACTTATCATTAGTATTGCAGAAGACCTTCCGATTCTTACGTGCTTATTTGAAGCTGCATCGGCTGTGGGTACAGTAGGACTTTCTCTTGGGATTACGCCAGGGTTAGGAATGGTATCAAGAGTGATATTAATTGCATTAATGTTTATTGGAAGAGTAGGGGGATTGACATTGATTTTTGCTGCTTTGTCAGGCACACATCACCATGTTTCAAAATTACCACGAGAAAAAATTACAGTAGGATAAAAGGAGAAAAAATATGAAATCGATTCTTTTAATTGGCTTAGGAAGATTTGGAAGGCATATAGCAACGCATCTGGATCAATTAGGACATCAGGTGATGGCAGTAGATAATTCAGATGAACGGGCAGAAGCTGTTTTGCCAATTGTGACAAATGCTCAGATTGGAGATAGTACAAATGAAGAATTTTTGGAATCCTTGGGAGTTCGAAATTATGATGTATGTATCGTAGCAATAGGACATGATTTCCAAAGTTCTTTAGAAACAACTTCATTGCTGAAAGAAATGGGTGCAAAACTAGTTGTTTCCAGAGCAACGACAGATGTGCAGGAAAAGTTTTTGCTGCGTAATGGAGCAGATGAAGTGATTTATCCTGAAAAACAATTGGCAAAGTGGGCAGCTATTCGGTATAGCACAGATCACATTTTAGATTATATAGAATTAGATTCAGATCATACTATGTATGAAATTCAGGTTCCAAATGAGTGGGTAGGAAGATCTATTGGAATGATTGATATTCGAAAGAAACATAAAGTTAATGTGATCGGTATTAAAGAAGGAGGAAAACTGAGACTTACAATTTCACCGGATACCGTATTGGAAGCAGGAGAAACAATGCTTGTACTTGGAAACAATAAAGATTTGCAAAAATGTTTTCACATATAATTAAAAATGGGGTGAATTTATGACAGACTTCCTATTGGCAGTAGTAATCATAATATTTGGTGTGCTAGGGTTCTTTTTAATGAAAAGAGTTGATCGTTTTTTAGAAAATAGTAGAAAAGAGCAAGTGAAATTGTTGGAGTCATCAGAACGCTATCTGAGAATTGGAACTGCAAATCCTTATGTGATTGATGCTTGCGCAGAAGCTTTTGAGAAATGCGAAAAAAAGTTTCCCAATTCCGAAGTACAATTTTATAGTGGAATTGAGGAAAAATTAATAGAAGCGTTAATGGCACATAAATTAGATTTGGTATTTTTACCAGAAAATAGTGTTGTGAAAATGGATACGGATTGCCGTTCAAAAGCAATAGAATTATCTTGTGCTTCTACTATAATGTCAGAGGCTAGTGTAACTGTTGAATTGGTTGGGGAGAAAAAAAGCAGATTGAAAGCATTTTGGGAACGAGATCATAAAGAGCAGGTGATTGTTGAATTCTTGAAATGCTTAGATGAAATATCACATTATATTTAAATAAGAGAGAAATATAAAAGTATATCATGAATCAATAAGAAGCGTTTTAAAGAGAGGAGTATGAGAGATGGCTGAAAAAAAACAAGAGCCGGATAGATTTCTGCAAGAGTTTCACGATGATATACATAGAAAAAATCAGGGAAAAGTAAAAATTTTCCTAGGGTATGCAGAAGGGACTGGAAAAACTTATGCGATGCTTCAGGCTGCACATCAGGCAAAGGAACATGGCATTGATGTGGTTGCAGGGTATATTGAAACACATAATTCTCCACAGACAGAGTTGCTGCTTGAAGAATTGGAACAGATTAAACTTAAGCAGGTATCTCTTGGAGATACTACTGGTTTCGAATTTGATATTGATACTGCATTAAAAAGAAAGCCCGGTTTAATTTTACTTGATGACTATGCGCATACGAATATTGGAAACAGTCGTCATTTTAAGCGCTATCAGGATGTTCAAGAATTATTAAATGCGGGCATTAATGTTTATACAACAGTAAACGTTCAACATATTGAAAGTTTAAATGATGTAGTGGCTGCAATTACAGGAATATTAGTAAAAGAGCGTATTCCGGATTCTGTATTTGATAAAGCAGATCAGGTAGAATTGGTTGATATAGAACCAACAGAGCTATTAGAGAGAATGTCAGGAAAGGCTGTTTCTTCAGATAACCAGAAGAGTAACAATTTTTTTACCTTAGAGAAATTAACGGCATTACGTGAAATTGCATTGCGCAGATGCGCAGATCGAGTGAATCTGATTACAGAAAATGCAAGGTTACAAAGTAAAAGCGATTACCATACAGAGGAACATATTTTAGTATGCCTATCTGCTTCACCTTCCAATGCAAAAATCATTCGAACGGCAGCGAGAATGGCACAGGCGTTTCATGGGACGTTTACTGCACTTTTTGTTGAGACTCCAGATACGAATCCTATGGCAGAGCAGGATAAAGTCCAGTTACAAAAAAATATTCGCTTGGCACAACAATTAGGAGCTGCTGTTGAAACTAGTTATGGAGATGAAGTACCAGCACAGATTATTGAATTTGCAAGACTTTCTGGCGTTTCTCAAATTGTGATAGGTCGTAGTACTGTTGCTAAAAAAAGAATGTTTGATAAGCCGACGCTAACGGAGAAATTGATAAATAGTGCTCCGAATTTGGAAATTCATGTAATTCCAGATACAAGTACAGGTGATTATTACCAGGAGAAAAAAAGAAGGATTAAGCTTGATATGATGCCGATAAGTGACATCATAAAAAGTATTGCTGTGTTAATAATATCAACCATAATAGGGCTGGGATTTGATACATTAGGTGTTACCGAGACTAATATTGTAGCGGTGTATATTTTGGGGGTTCTAGTGATTTCAGTTATCACTACAAATCGGTTATGTGGATTTTTGGCTTCGGCTGTATGCGTTTTAGTCTTTAATTTTTACTTTACAACGCCTCGTTTGACATTTATGTTTGATGATTCGAATTATATTGTGACATTTTTGATCATGTTCATAGTGAGCCTTTTGGCGGGAACACTTGCAGCAAGACTAAAGAGAAGCGCAAAACAGGCAGCACTTGCAGCATATAGAACAAAAATCCTGTTTGAGACAAATCAATTGTTACAAAAAGAAAATGATGAAGAAGCGGTTGTTCACGCAATGGCAGAACAGCTTATGAAATTGCTGAAGAAAGATTTAGTCGTATATTTGTCGGATGGAAATACCCTTAAAGAACCTACTGTGTTTCGAGTGGATGGAAGTAAAAAGAACGATTTAATAACGGAAGATGAAAAAGCAGTAGCAATCTGGGCTATGGAGAATAATAAGCATGCAGGAGCTACTACAGATACTTTGTCTAATGCAAAATGCTTATATTTAGCAATCAGAGTAAATCACCATGTTTATGGAGTAGTAGGAATTGCTATGGATGGGTATCCACTTGATGCTTTTGAGAACAGTGTTCTTTTGTCAATTCTTGCGGAATGTGCATTAGCTCTGGAAAATATAAAAAATGCAAGAGAAAAAGAAGAAGCAGCGGTGTTGGCTAAAAATGAGCAGTTAAGAGCAAATTTATTACGAGCAATATCTCATGATTTACGAACGCCCCTTACATCGATTTCTGGAAGTGCCGGAAATCTGATGGCAAACTATGCGAAAATGGATGATGAGATGCGTAGACAAACATTTGCGGATATTTATGATGACTCTATGTGGCTGATTAATCTTGTGGAAAATTTATTGGCAGTTACCAGGATAGAAGGAGGAAAGGTCAATTTAAATCAGACAATAGAATTGATGGATGAAGTAATCGCAGAAGCATTGAAACATATTAATAGAAAAGGAAAAGAATATAGTATAAAAGTTGATAGTTCAGAAGAATTGATTCTTGCTAAGATAGATGTGAAATTAGTGGTGCAAGTAATTATTAATCTTGTGGATAATGCGATAAAATACACACCAAGCGGTTCTATGATCCATATACATACTAAAAAACAAGGTAAGTGGGTAGTAGTTTCTATTTCAGATAATGGACCTGGTATTCCAGATGAGCAAAAAACCAAAATATTTGATATGTTTTATAGTGGTGCAAATAAAGTCGCAGATAGCAGAAGAAGTCTTGGACTTGGATTGTCTCTCTGTAAATCAATCGTAACAGCACATGGGGGAATGATTTCAGTATCTGATAATCAGCCTAAAGGTACAATATTTACATTTACATTACCAATCGGGGAGGTAAAATTATATGAATAAACCATTGATTTTAGTTGTGGAAGATGACACATCAATCCGTAATCTTATTACAACAACTTTGAAGACGAATGATTATCGTCATGTAGTTGCAATGAATGGGAAAATGGCTCTTATGGAAGCAACATCTCATAGACCGGATATTGTTCTTTTGGATTTGGGATTGCCGGATATGGATGGGATCGAAGTGATAAAAAATATTCGTTCATGGTCTAATATGCCTATCATTGTTATCAGTGCGAGAAGTGAGGATAATGATAAAATAGAGGCACTGGATGCTGGTGCTGATGACTATTTGACAAAGCCGTTTTCTGTTGAAGAATTGCTTGCGCGTATTCGAGTAACGCAGCGCAGAATATCTTTAATGACTGCGGAAATGATGGTAGCAAATTCTGAGTTTGTGAATGGTAAATTAAGGATTGATTATTCTGCTGGATGTGCATTTCTTGATGATAAAGAAGTGCATCTGACACCGATTGAATATAAGTTGCTGTGTTTACTTTCTAAAAATGTGGGGAAGGTTCTGACTCATACTTTTATTATGGAAAACATTTGGGGAAGAAATTGGGATACGGATATTGCTTCTCTGCGTGTGTTTATGGCAACCTTGCGGAAAAAATTAGAACCAACAGAGGATTCACCACAGTATATTCAAACGCATATTGGTGTAGGATACCGGATGATAAGAGTGGAATAAAAAATTGCTGTGGGAAAATGTTAAATGTTGAATTTTGTATGGCGGACAGGAAACTTTCTTGTCTGCCATATTTTATGCTTATAAAAATGTTGTGAATAAAAAATGTGATATGATGAAGAGAATATAATATATTTGGTTTAAGATGAAAAACATGCAAGCATTATAAAAGAAAAAATATTTAATGATATATGTGATGTTTTGTGGTGTCGTAATTCGGGATAAAGATGCGACACTTTTTTTCATTTGTGAAAATTAAATGTTCATACGTTATATCTGACAAGAGAATACGTTCACCGCCATGCTCTGATTTGATTTCAATAAAAATCAGATCGGAGGAAATGAAAGGTGACGTTTCAGAAAGCAAAAGAAGAACATAAATGGAAACAATGGAAGGAACAGGAAGAAAAAGTTTTACGAGAATCTGGTATGAGTGAAGATAAGATTGCATATCTTCGTAAGTTAGATTGGCAAGACTTTAATGCAGAAAGAAGATTTTGGGATCATTATTCATCAGATCAAGAAAAACTATATACGCAAAGAAAAGAAGAAACTATGAATTTACTGAATAGTGAGCAACTACTGGATCATATTGCAAATAAACAACTGTGGGAAATTCTGAGAAATACAGATCCTAAAACAATGGAGATAATACTTATGAAAATCTGGGGATTTACTGTAAAGGAAATATCGGAATATCTGCATTTGCCAGAGAAAACTATTTATACAAGAATGAGTCGGTTGAAAAGCAAAATTCAAAAGTGCTGTGCTGAGATAAAGAAAAGCTAATGTAAAACGCAGAAATAAAGAATTTTATGAACTGATTTATAGTGGAAAGTCCCAAGCATTTTGGCTTGGGATTTTCTTGGTTTGTGACCATGGGCGAGTCCTAAAAAAGCACGCTACGGACACAAGAAAGCCATTATTGTTCTCTGTCGTATGATTCTGACTGTTATTTGGTACATACTCACAGAGTTAAAGGCATATATGCCAGAAGGCTTTCTTGATTCACGTCCTTTGAATAAATCTAAAGAGTACAAAGCATCATCAATGGTGGCAAGACTTTTGATAGGTCTTTTTTCCGTAGTTGGTAATCAAGAGGAAAGAAGCAAAAGTGTGCATTTTCAAAGACAGAAAAAGATTAAGGGATATGCTGATTTTTGTTGTGAAAAATATATGGAATTGTTATAATAGGGGTATGCAGAAAGCTATAAATTAAAGTTGTAGGAATGATAAAAAGGGAAAGAATATACAGTTGAAATGGGGGCTAAATCATGGAACGAAAAACGATAAAAACAGATAATAATAAAATACAATTTACCAAAACATCAACAACTATTACTCCTGACGATGGATTTGTTAACGAAAGAAAACTAGGCCATATAAGACATTTTGGCGAATCCAATTATATCAAAGGTCATGCGAGGTCTGTTTCTTTTTCAACAGACGACCCTAGAGTTACTAAACCTGTTCTATATATCACGATTACAATATTTATAGTAATAGGCTTAATATTACTCTTTACTGATGCTTGGTTTATAGGAATAGTTTGTTTAGTTATGACTTTTTTGACATACCGTAGTAACCGCCAAAGCATTCGAGAAAAAGAAATAGAATACGCAAAGAAAGGGAAAGATACAACAATAGATTCATTAAATGAAGCTAAAGAAATACTTTCTGAACTAAATGAAGAAATAAAAGGTAGTTTTAGGGAGTCAGGTGAGTATATAAAGGAACATAAGAAGTAAAAGAACGGTATTTTGCAAATAAAGTTCAAAAGTTTAACAACTTCATATCTATACTTATAAAGCAGTTAGTCTTTTGATATGTGCCCAGAATTCTGGGTACATATCACTTTCGGATTAGCTGTTTTTTACTTTTATATTAAGTGAGATTGAGAGAATAAAAATGAAAAATTTAAAAAGGTGAAGAAAAATGGCATATCCTATCGGCTATATATATGAAAGGGGTAAATACCTTATGTTCTTTGACAACCGCATATCAGCATTACAGGTACGTTCCCAAAGATAGAAGCGTGACAGTATAAGCGCCAGGACGGATGGGGACAAGCACTGCAGGAGGATTATGACAAGGTCTGTACCAAGACTAGGGCGGATCATTTCGTGAGAAAACTGTCAGTGCCTGTTCTCATTCTGAGCGAGTCCTTATAGCTGTGAATGGACTTTTGCAGGTCTTTCGCCAGGATCATCTGCGGGGGATAATGATACGAATTTCTTCCCAAAAGGAAGAGGATGGACTCTAAGTTGTAATCAGCAAGACTTTCAGAAAATCTGCGAGCGATGCGAAGCGAAGCATCCGCCTGTAATGTTCCCTGCCATAGATATGGTGCGGCAGCCGGGGAGTCGAGGACAAATACGGTGCTAAAGAAAAAACGATAAGAAATCAAAAAAGAGTGTGTCGTTGATATCAGATATATGCGGCTGTGGGAAATCCCACAGCCGTATCCTTGTGGTATTAACGTCATGCGGAAAGAAGAAGCAATATGTTTTACAAAGTTGAATATCAAAAGAGGGCGCATCAGGAAGTAGAGAAGATTTTCCGGGTGCTGCTTCCGGAACAGGGATTGGCGGTCAGGGAAGAACAGATCCGCTTGTGCCATGAAATGTTAGATACCTTGCTGGGAGAAAGAATTGCACTGTGTGACGCAGGGGTAGGAATTGGCAAGACGTACGCTTATCTGGTAGCCTGCGTACTATTGCGGAAGTATTCTATGTTGACAGGAAGAGGAAATCCGTTGGAACAGCGTCCGGTGGTGGTGTCCACTTCCAGCATTGCATTGCAGAAAGCCATAGTAACAGAATATATTCCATTTTTATCCAGGGTGCTGTTGGAACAAGGCATGATCCAGTCTCCTCTTCGGGCAGTGGTGCGGAAAGGAAAGGAACACTTTGTCTGTGACAACAGGCTGGAACAACGAATCGAGGCAATCCGCCATAAACAGAAGAATGCTGCCCAAAAAGAAGCACTACTGTCTTTGCGAAAATATTATGATATGGATACCGTAAAGGATTTGAGTGGGTTTGATAGAAGGCTGGTGTGTGTGCCGAAGTTCTGTCCAAGGGAATGTCCGGGTAGACAGATGTGCCGCTATCAGAGGTATCTGGAAGAATCCAAGAAACAGGATGTGTTCCTGCAAATCTGTAATCACAATTATTTACTGGCAGATGCGTATCACAGAGCAGAAGGGTATAAGCCTTTATTGGCAGATTATCGGACATTGATTGTAGACGAAGCCCATAAGTTACCGGAAGCGGCAAGGCAGATGTTTGGGAAAAATCTGAGTATGGATGATATCCGGGAAATGGCATATTATCTGGAACGGGAGCATCAGAAAGAAGAGGCGAGAATCCTTCGGACAGTGGTAGGGGATGCGCTGCGTGTTGTCGGAACAGAACAGCGGATCGGAAAAGGAATCAGGGAAACATTTCAGAATACAACAAATAGTGTGGTTTCCCTGTGGGAAGGTGTAGAAATGCTGGAATTTCTTTTGGAAAAATTAGAGCGAAGTGTTCCGAGGTGGATACGGAACCGGCTGGAAGAGGCAAAGGATGTGCTGGAGTGTTTTTGCAGCAGCGATGAGAAATATGTCCGTTATTTGCGGTTGGATACAGAGCAGATTCCCGTTCTATGTGCGGCCAGCCGGGAAATCCCAGGATTGCTTCGGAAGATGCTATGGGATCGGGAAGAAGGAGTATCCGCTATCTTAACCAGCGGAACACTAAAAGCAGGAACAGGCTTTCTGCGCACTCGGCAGACCACCGGGCTGGAAGAAAGGACAGGCGTGCAGGAATATGTGGCAGAGTCCCCCTTTTCCTACGAGAAGAACTGTCTGTTATACTTGCCAAAGACACTGGAGCATTGCAGGAGAGGAAGCCGGGAAGAGGCAGTGATGGTGGCAAACCATATCCATTCCCTGATCTGTTCTACTTACGGGCATACGCTGGTACTGTTTACTTCTTACACATTGATGGGAAGTGTGTATCAGATTTTAAGAGACAGCCTGCCCTTTCCCATGGTGGAAGTATGGAGGCATTCCCAGGAAGAGATCCTGCGGTTTAAGACAATGGAGAATGCGGTGCTGTTTGCAGCCGGCTCCTGCTGGGAAGGGGTGGATTTTCCAGGGGATATGGTGTCTTCCCTGATTATCGTGAAGCTGCCTTTTGCAGTGCCAGATCCTATCAGCGAGGCGGAGAAAGAAACCTATGAATCATTGGAAGATTATATCCAGGCGATTATTGTGCCGGATATGCAGAAGAAACTGCGGCAAGGGTTTGGACGTGCCATCCGGACAGAAACAGATACCTGTGTGGTTTCTATTTTAGATTTTCGGGCTGTAAAAGGCGGAAAGTATCATGAAGATGTGATGTGTGCCCTTCCACCCTGTCCGATAGCAGAAGAGTTGGGAGAGGTGCAGGATTTTATACGCAGCCGGAAGGGTGTGGAATATTATCTATAACAGAAGAAATTCTTGTTCCAGCCTTGTTGCTTGTGCTTCATTTTCAGGCATTTTTATAGGAAAAGTTTAGTACAGTTTTAGAACCCTTTTGCGAGGGATTGTTGGTATTGATGAATAGACGTTTTGACATGAAGTGGGTATAATGTGTATAGCGTTAGAGGAAAGGACGGTGAATGGATATGAGAGCATACGAAGTAGAAATGATCAGAGATGGAAAAGTGAAATATTTCTTCATTCGGAATATGGAAACAATGGAGATAGAACTCCTTCCGACAAGATTTTTAACACATAAGACGCGTGCTCAAGAGTCTCCAAACACCGTAGGAAGTCTGGCGAGATCCATCTGTTACTATATGAACTTCTGCGATGGCAGACAAATGGGATTTACAGATGTCTGCCAGATGGATTATGAAGCACAATTTAATCATTTCACAGATTTCCTGCAATGGCTGAAAGCGGGAAACCATACAAAAAATCTGAAGAAAACGCCAAGAAACAGAACCTGTAACACATATCTAAAAAATGTGTTCGGGTTCTTTTCCTTTTTAGAAATGGCAGAAGATCAATTTGGACCTTTGCAGGTACTCTCTTATGGCACGATCCATGTTGCGAATAGTGTGGGAGTGAAGCGAAGGTTAAGGTTTCGATCCTTTGCAGGATATTTGAAAGAAGAAGAACGGGAAGTCCGGGCTGCAGAGAAAAATGAGATCGTGTCTATTTTAGAAGCGTGTACAAACTGCCGGGATCAACTGCTGATACTGATGGCGTCGGAACTGGGATTTCGGATTGGAGAATTGCTGGGAATTGATTATACAAAAGATATCGATTATGAAAACCATTCTGTCAGAGTCTACTTCCGAGATGACAATGTAAACGATGCTAGGGCAAAGAATGCAGAAGAAAGGACGGGCAGATTAAGTACAGATACCTATGATTTCCTACTGTTTTATATTTCTGAATATTGGGACATTCTTCAGCATCAGAATTACCTGTTTGTCAATATCACAGGAGATACAGAAGGGAAACCGATGAAGGTGGCGAGCGTGTATGATATGTTCCATCGAATGGAAAAAAAGACAGGAATTAAGATCACGCCTCATATGCTACGAAGATATTTCGCTAACGCAAGATGGGATTCCGGCTGGCCGCTGGAACTTGTCAGTCAGTCTCTTGGACACAGACATTTAGATACAACGACCAGATATCTGAATTTAATGGATGACAAGCTGAAGCAGGCGAGTACGGAATTCTATAACAAGCATTCTGCTTTATATGGAGTGCAGGAATTATTATAAAGAATCGAGGTGATACAAGATGCCAGTGCTTTCCATACAGACATGGGGATTACCACAGCAAGGATTGACCGAAGAAGAACAAATCCAATTGCATAAGGAACTGGAAAACTGTACAGAGGTGGTAGGAACTATCCGGAATAGTGTGGAAAGCTATATGAAAGAAAAGGCAATCCGGCACATAGAAGAGTTGGACTATACCCATCGGCAGGAATACGAGAGCTGGCTGAGTCCCGAATTGACTCATGGAACAAAGGTAAAATATCTGACAGGTTTTGATTGGATCAAACGCCATGCAATCCGAGAAAAAGCAAATTCGCTACTGGGAAGAAACCAGAAGATACTATATGAAAATAAAATATGGTTTCTTCTATATTATCCAGATCAGGAAGTGGCTTCCCGATTTAACAAAACTACGGATAAAAAAGCACTGGTATGGGATTTCCAACAAAAGAGTCCAGAACGGATGAAAAGACAGATTTTTCAGAGCCTGCAAAAACTGATCGCAGATGATTATAGCAACAGTTACAGAGCAGAGAAATTAGGACATCTAAAATATTTTTATAACTTCTGTTGTGAAAGAGGGATCGAAGATATTGAATATCTGGAAACGGAGGACGAGGCGGCATTCCGGCAATATCTGGAAGAACGGAGAAAGAAGCCAAATCGCATCATTGATTATTGCAGGGAAGTGGTATTTACAGAAGCGAAAGAAACCAATTGGGATGCAAATGTGTGGTATCTTTCCAGATTCTGCTTTGAAAAAGAAAGAGTGAACCAAAGCAATATGGTGCGGACGATTACTTTTCAGACAGTAAGGCATTTGCAGAATAGGAAGTTGCTTCAGGAGTATATGAAGTATGGGGTTGGACTCTCCACGTTATCACTGAGTAGCCTTCGGGAAGAATCACATTATATACAAGGATTTCTGGCTTATTATAATGAAACAGAATTTAAGGATGCCAGAAAACTGACAGGAGAGAAAATTGATATTTTCTTTAAATATATAGAAGAAAAAAAGATACATCCGAATACTTTTAACCGCTATGTGAAAGCTGTCGATCATTTTTATCAGTATCTGTTGACACGATATCAGGTTAAAAGAATCCCTTTTCATAAAGAATATTACTTAAAGGCAGAAATATATAGACACCATGATCGTTCAGTCGAAGAAGTGGTATCCAAGGAAATATTAAAGAATCTGAAATATTTCCCGGAAGAGATCCGGTTGATGTACCTGCATCTCTGGGCAGTGGGAATGCGGATCAGCGAAGTATGTACGATCAAGGCAAAGGAGTACTACAGACAGGACGATGATTATTGGATGCAGATTTATCAGGTGAAAATGAGGAATTATAAACGGATTCCCATACCGGAAGCATTATACAGGCTAATGCAGGTATATATCAAAAAGAAACGGAGAAAGCCGGAAGATTATGTCTTTCAAAACCAGAAAGGCGGTGCATTTTGCAGCTCCACATTTCGATGCCGAATGAAAAAGCTGTGTGAAACATACCAGATAGGAGATGGAACATATATGTTCCAGGCACATGGGTATCGGCACACACTGGCTACTGTATTTTATGATGAGGGAGTGCCGCTTCAAAGTGTGAGGGATTATCTAGGGCATGCCTATGAAGAAATGACACAGCAATATATAGATTACATGCCACGCCGGATTGAGGAAGCAAGCAAAGCATATTTTAAGGAAACAGATAGTTCACTGGCAGTTGGATTGAAAGAGAGGTGGAAGCATGGAGGAAGCCATAGACATAAGGACACTACAGTGCTACCAAAAAGCGACTGAAGAACAGCGAGAAAAAAATACCAGTAAACGATATTTTGAAATAGGGAAACTGCCAACTTTAAAACTTCAAGAAGAATGGGGCATCTATATTAGACACTGCGGAGAAGTAAAATCTTTAAGCAGCGTCCAACAGGAAACGGTATATTTCAAACGGGTGTGTGAATTTATAAATTGCCTACGGGTAGAGAGTATGAAGGAACATACAAAAGAAGCGTGGGGACAGCAGTTTGAAAGCTGGGTTTCATCACAAGGATTGAAAGCGTATCGGGAATCCAATAAAAATAAAAACTGGAGAGAACGAACACCTATCATTTTATACTTTTTGCATATGCTGGATTTTATTGAATCAGAAATGTCAGGACAGAGAATCTACTTCAAAGAATTGGTATGTTATCAAAAAGCCAGTGAGGAGGAACGTAAGAAGTGTGGACGAGATCCATACTTTGATCTGAGTTTACTGCCAACGGAACAGTTTCGGGAGGAATGGGCTGCCTACATTAGAGAAAGTGCCAGAATTTATACACTGGGAACATCATTCCAACATCGGGTGTATTATAATCAAATCTGTAGATTTTTAAACAGCAGAATTGTTTGTGCAGAAAGTATGCGTGAGCAGTCAAAAGAGAAATGGGAGCGTCAGTTTAAACGATGGCTGATGACAGAAGGAATCCAGATAAACAGAAAAAGTCCAAGCTCATATAGTAAAGATGGTATGACCAGGAATCCTAATATTTCTTATCTGCTGCGGATGCTGGATTTTACTTATGCGGATATGTGGAAAGATGAGACAGAAAAGGATGTCTGGGAATTAGAAAACCTTTCCATTGAGATAAAAAACAATCCAATCAAGAAATACAAAACATTGAATTTCACAAATATCCGTCAGTCCGATATGAAAAATGAAATAAAAAAAGGAATTTATCTACTGCTTCAAAAGGAAGCAATCGCTACGGTTTCAAAGGAAATGACCGCAGGAAAACGCTTGACGGAATATCTGTATAAGAAACATCCGCAAATACAATCGTTTGGAGAGTTAGACAGAGACATTTTTGAGGAATACCTGATCCATTTGAAAACGGACAGGACAAGAACAAAGTCACTGCATGCGGAACTTACAAGATTGCGGGCATTGCTGGAAGCGGTTGGAAAAACTTATAAGTACCCTGTTTTGGAAAATCTGATCATTAACAGAGATATTCCACCGACTGCAAGAGCAGAATTCAGAACCTATTCTGATGAGGAATTAAAAAGACTGAATGCAGAAATCGTAAAAATGAATGAGCAGATAGCCAGACTAATGATCATACATCAGATGCTTGGAACACGAATCTCAGACACACTTACCCTTCGGACAGATTGCCTTAGAGGGAAAACGGGAGACAGAGTAGTTCATATCCGACAGATGAAAACACACCCGTATGAGAAGCCTGTCAGTGAAGAAGTGGCAATACTGATCGAGCGATCCATACAATATACAAAGGAAAAATATGGAGAGACCGAATACATTTTTGTGAGGGATTCCGATCCGTCTTTACCAGCACAATATAACTGGATACAGACACAGGTTGTACAGATGATACGGGAGAAAGACTTGAGGGATGACTATGGAAGATTATTCGGCTTCGGAACACATATGTACCGCCACTACTATGGTGTAAAGCTGACAGAAATGCATCTGGATGACTGGACCATCGCAAGATTGCTGGGACACAGCAGCGTTCACAATGTAAAATATTACCGTAAAATGAGCAATCAGATTCTGGCAGATGAAACAAGAAAAGTACGAGAAAGGTTATCGCAGATGATCTTGGAAAATTTAGATGGATGGGGCGAGGAATATGAACAAGTACGATACGATGTTAGCTGTAAATAAGAAGAGAAATAAGAGAAAAATTGATACAGCGAAGAAAGAAATTTATAAAATGCTGGAAAATGGAGAAAAAGTCACCGTAACAAAGCTGATAGAGCAGACGGGTTTATCGAGAGGATTTTTTTACAAAAACGAAGAAGTACGAGCTTTGTTAGACCGAGCAGTGGAACAGCAGGCGGGTATGGTAAGTCCCAAGCGTTACATAGGCAATATCGCACAAAAAAGAAAAATTGAGTTATTAGAGGAACAGAATGAAAAGCTGTTAAAAGAAATAGCAGCGTTGCAGGAAGAAAACAATAGGTTAAAAAAGGCACTTGGAAAACGTGCATTGAATACGATTAAAAATTTGTAAAGAATGTAAAATAGCAAATTCTGGATGGCAGACGCAAATATATGCGTCTGTTGGTCTTTCATATAAATTTTACTTTGATTTAACAAACTGGTGGTAGTCGATTTTACATGATTTTCGTACAATGGTATCACAGCAGTAAAATGTAATGTTGTGAAAAAAATGAAGAAAAGATAGAAGGTATGAAAAGCAAAATGAGAACAAATTATCGTTCCCCAAGGGGGAAAATACCACTAAAAGAGTACACAAAACACTCAATTATACGCCGTACAGCCCAGTGTTTACAAGGGGTTGAGGGTACCCTACTAGAAATGGTGGACGAGCCAACGTCTGCCTTAGACCCGATCTCTACATCGAAAATTGAAGACCTTGCGATGGAACTGAAAAGAGATTATACTATTGTCATGGTAACACATAATATGCAGCAGGCTGTACGTGTTTCAGACAATACCGCGTTTTTCCTGTTGGGTGAAGTGATAGAATATAACGATACAGAAAAGTTGTTTTCAATACCGGCAGATAAAAGAACAGAAGATTATATTACAGGGAGGTTTGGTTGATTTATGCGAAATCGTTTTGACAGACAGTTACAATTGTTGGATGAACAGCTTACTCATATGGGCGAATTGTGCGAGATTGCGATCGCGAAAGCGACAGAGGCCTTGCGGCAGGGAAATGTAGAACAGGCAAAGGCGGTCATGGCAGCAGACGAAGAGATCGATCAGCTGGAAAAGGATATAGAGCGGCTGTGCCTGAAACTTTTATTGCAGCAGCAGCCTGTGGCAAAAGATCTAAGAAGAATTTCGGCTGCTTTGAAGATGATCACAGATATGGAGCGTATTGGCGATCAGACTGCTGATATAGCGGAAATTGTAATCTCTTCCAATCAGATGACGGAAGTGGATATCAAAAAGATCGGTATTATGGCGTCTACGGCAAGTAAAATGGTGCGTGAGAGCGTGACGGCATATGTACAGAAGGATCTGGAACTTGCTCGGAAGGTCATGTTAGAAGATGATACTGTGGATGGGTATTTTAATGCGATCAGAGATGAAATGATCTCCTATATCAAAGCAGAACAAGGTCACAACGGAGACAAGATTTTTGATCTGATCATGGTGACAAAATATCTGGAGCGTATCGGCGATCATGCTACGAATATTGCGGAATGGGTAGAATTTTCTATTACAGGCGTACATAAAGACGGCGCGAAGATTTAAAAGCGGGTTGAAGGAGAAGAGAAGATGATCTATTGCGTAGAGGATGATGACAACATACGTGAACTTGTGATATATACACTGGAATCTACAGGGCTAAAGGCAAAAGGGTTTGCCGAAGGAAAAGCGTTTATGGAGGCTTTGGCGTTCGATACGCCAGAGCTTATTTTGCTTGATATCATGCTGCCTGGTGATGATGGCCTGACCCTCTTGAAAAAACTGAAAGGTTCTTCTAAGACAAAGGATATCCCGGTGATCATGGTAACGGCAAAAGGCGCGGAATATGATAAGGTCATTGGGCTGGACTCCGGAGCGGACGACTATGTGGCCAAACCATTTGGGATGATGGAGTTGGTCTCCAGGATCAAGGCGGTCCTTAGGAGAAGCGGACAGATACCGGATAAGGCGGATCTGGAGATCGAAGGTGTGCTCATGAATGTTAAAAAGCATGAAGTGACAGTGGATGGAGAACCGGTGACTTTGACGCTAAAAGAGTTTGAATTACTGGAAAGACTGATGAGAAACCAGCATATTGTGCTGACCAGAGATCAGCTTCTGATGGATATATGGGGATACGATTTTGACGGAGAGACTCGCACTGTGGATGTACATATCCGTACGCTGCGGCAGAAGCTTGGGGATAAAGGCTGGATCATTGAGACTGTAAGAGGGGTGGGATACAGAGCAGGAGGAGCGAATGAAGGCTAAAATCCAGAGAAGCATGGTTTTTGTGTTGGTGGGAACGTTACTTCTTTTTTATATTTTGCTGTCGTTGCTTTTATATAACAGAAATCTTTCTCTTTTGCAGGAAGAAGTCAGGCAGGAAGCAAGATATATCCGTACAGCGATCAATATCTCGGGCTCCCGATATCTGCAAAAGATGGATGAAGTGGATTTAAATACCCGTGTGACGCAGATCGATAAAAAGGGAAATGTACTCTACGATTCAAAGAGTGCAGGAAAGACAGAGGAGAATCACAGGGAGCGCGCAGAGGTAAAAGAGGCGCTGGAAAAAGGATATGGTGAGGATGTGCGGATGTCTAATACAGTCGGGCAGGAATTATATTACTATGCCCTGCTTTTGGATGACGGTACGGTTCTTCGTGTTGCGAAGACGATGGACAGCCTCGTATATACAGCTCTGCATGTATTGCCCTATATGGGGGCGTTGATGGCCGTTATGATCGTGGTCGCTGTGTTTCTGGCAAAATGGCAGACTGCTCGTCTGATCAAACCCATCAATGAACTAAATCTGGAAGAGCCTCTTGAGAATCCTGTCTATGAAGAATTGCTTCCTTTTTTGGAGGCAATGGATAAGCAAAACAAAGAAAAAGAAGCAGTTGCCAATATGAGAAAGGAATTTTCGGCAAATGTTTCTCATGAACTGAAAACACCGCTTACCTCTATTTCCGGCTATGCGGAGATCATGAAAAACGGCATGGTGCGTCCCGCGGATATTCCAAAGTTTTCGGAGCGTATATATAAAGAAGCGCGTCGTCTGATCACACTGGTGGAGGACATCATCAAGTTATCCAAGCTGGATGAAGACTCCATTGAGGCGGAAAAATCAGAAGTAGATTTGTTTGAACTGTGCAGAGAGATCGTAAGCCGTCTTGCTCCCCAGGCGTCAAATAAGAAAGTGCAGCTTGTTGTGACAGGAGAACCGGTTTTGTATTTGGGGATCAGGCAGATCATAGATGAGATGATCTATAATTTGTGCGAGAATGCGATCAAATATAATATAGAAGGCGGAAAAGTGTCAGTGTGGGCCGGCAATACGCTGGAAGGACCCAAAGTAATCGTGACAGATACCGGCATTGGTATTCCCAAAGAGCATCAGGAACGTATATTTGAACGATTTTACCGAGTTGATAAGAGCCACTCCAAGGAGACCGGCGGAACGGGTCTTGGCTTGTCCATTGTAAAACACGGCGCGCTGCTGCATGGGGCAAAAGTGTCTGTTGACAGCAGCAAGGGGCAGGGAACGAAAATGGAGATCAAGTTTCCCCGGGAAGCGTGACCTGGCGGGGCGTCTCATGAAATTGCTGCTTATATGCTCTTGAGAACGCAGAGTAGTCACGAAAACCGCAGGCAAAGCAGGCCTGTGTGACCGGAGTGCCGGTACAGATGAGATCCCGCGCAAGTAAAAGGCGTCGACAATTGATGTAAGATTTGATCGTATATCCGGTCTCGGATTTAAACAGACGCATCATATGGTATTTACTGATATAAAAAGTTTTAGAAAGCAGCTCTATATCAAGCGGTTCTGTCAAATGTGCATGAATATAATGCAGGATATCTAGTACTTTTTCATTGCACAGGGCGGTGTCGAGAAATTCGATCCGGTTTTTGATGGCTGCACGGTTTAAGTGGATCATAAATTCTAAGAATAAAACCTGACGATATAAGTCATTTGCATATTCAGTGTCAGAAAAGGAATGTTCCAGTCTGCCGGCAATCTTGAAAAGTGTACTTTTTTCAAGAGAGGGGATCCGCAGGACGTTGGAATGTTCCTCTTTTGCTTTCTGGAAGCAGAGACTTAGATCGTAGTCTTTGTCGCGGTAAGCGTGCATGAAAGAAGGAGATATATAGACGATGATCCGCTCATAGGGAACACCAGGCTCTGCTAGGACCCGGTGAATGTCGTTTCGGTTTACGAGGACAATATCGTATGGTTTTAGTGTGTAGGTTTTTCCCTCGACATAATACTGTACATTCCCTTTGATAAAAATGGTGATCTTGTGGAAGTCATGGTAATGGAATGAGAACTCCTTCTGCATAGTATCGGTCAGATGAAAAATACGGAAATCACTGTTTAAATAGCCTCGCTTATTATAATTTGGCATCAGATAACCTCCCAGAAATTTTGGATCATACAGGTTTGCTGTAAATGAGAAGTCTGCTAAATAGGTATTTCTTATATTATAGAGCATTATTTGCAATATAGAAAGCATAATATAAGTACTATATGAAAAAAATGCTTGATATAATAAAAGAAATAGGAGGTGTGCGAGAGCATGAAAATACAATTAGAAAGATATCATGGACTTGGAAATGATTATTTGGTATATGATCCAAATAAAAATGAAATGCCATTAAATGAGCAGAATGTAAAAGCTCTGTGTGACCGCCATACAGGGGCAGGAGCAGACGGTATTCTGGAGGGACCTCTTCTTGACGAAAAGCAGATGGGGGTGCGGATCTGGAATCCGGACGGGAGTATCGCTGAGAAAAGCGGAAATGGAGTGCGCATATTTGCCAAATATTTAAAAGATGCAGAATATGTCCAGAAGAAGCAGTATCTTCTTAGGACGGACGGCGGCATGGTGGAAATCGCTTACTTAAATGAAGTGGGCAGCAGGCTGCGGATCTCTATGGGAATTTTGTGCTTTAACAGCAGTCAGATCCCGGTGATCGGAGAGCCTAGAGAAGTGATCAACGAGGATATGGTGTTTGGGAACAGTCTTTATCCGGCGACGTGTGTGTCTATCGGCAATCCACACTGTGTGATTCCGATGAAAGAAATTTCGAAAGAATTGGTCTGCAAGATTGGTACACATTCCGAGTATGCCAGATATTTTCCGGAGAGAGTGAATACGGAGATCATGAAGGTGATAGACAGAAATAACATTGCGATAGAGACATATGAGCGCGGAGCAGGGTATACGATGGCGAATGGAACAGGCGCATGTGCTGCGGCCGGAGTTGCGTATAAACTGGGATTAAGCGGAAATAAAGTGATCGTGCATATGCCGGGCGGAGAACTGCAGATAGAGATTGACGAGAACTGGAAAGCGTATATGACCGGGGAAGTATTCTATGTAGCGGAGATACGTCTGGGAAATGAATTTACAGAACTGCTTAGGACGTTGTAAGGAGAAAAATAAAATTTCGGTTTGAAAAATTGCTGTCTTGTGCTATTATATCTATAACAATGCAGTGAGGAGAAAAGAACATGCTGATAGAGATAGATTTTAACAGTGAAGAGGCAATTTATATACAGCTTCGCAATCAGATCATCCTGGGAATCGCGACATCTAAGATGCAGGAAGGAGATTCTCTGCCGTCGGTCAGACAGCTTGCGGACACAGTAGGCATCAATATGCATACGGTCAATAAGGCATACAGTGTCTTAAAGCAGGAGGGGTTTATCAGTCTGGATAAACGGCGCGGCGCAGTCATTGCATTGAATATCGATAAGCTACAGGCGTTGGAAGAGATGAAACACCAGATGCAGATCATTCTGGCGAAGGGAAGATGCAAGAATATTTCGCGGGAAGAGATCCATACTCTGGTAGATGAGATCTTTGATGAATACGAATAACAGGAGGGATATATGCAGGATCAGTATACAAAACAGGCGCTGCATGCCATTCAATATGCGAAGACGGTGGCGAAAAAATTAAAACATCCTTATGTCGGGACAGAACATCTTCTGCTTGGACTTAGGAACGAATATACAGGCGTGGCAGGGCAGATTCTGTCACAGAACGGCGTGGAGGAGGAAAAGATACTCCGTCTTATAGGTGAATTGATCTCACCTGAGGCAGACGTCTTAAATGGACAAAATCCGAAAGAGAGCCCACGGTTTGTATATATTTTAGAAAACAGCACAAGAGAAGCACAGAGGCTTCATACAAAAGATATTGGGACAGAACATCTGCTTCTTTCCATGATACGGGATGTGGAGTGTGTGGCGACACGGGTGCTGATTACACTGAACATTAATCTGCAGAAGATTTTTCAGGATATCATGACGGCGGTCGGTGTGGATGCCAAGGAATATCAGGAAGAACTGCAGGAAGAGGTAAAAGGCAAAGGGAGCATGCTTGAGCAGTATGGAACAGATCTGACGCAGAGAGCGGAAGAGGGGAGACTGGATCCGGTTGTTGGGCGTGAAGCAGAGATTTATCGGCTTATGCAGGTGCTTGGGCGCAGGACAAAAAATAATCCTTGTCTGGTGGGAGAGCCTGGTGTCGGAAAGACCGCCATTATTGAGGGACTGGCGCAGAGGATTGCTTCCGGTGTTGTGCCGGAGACTATGAAGGGGAAAAAGATCTATACTTTGGATCTTCCTGGCATGATCGCAGGTTCCAAGTATCGGGGGGAATTCGAGGAACGTATGAAAGGCTTGATCGCGGAAGTAGAGGCGAGCGGGCATATTATTTTGTTTCTAGATGAGATCCATACGATCATCGGTGCGGGCGGTGCGGAAGGCGCGATCGACGCCTCCAGCATTTTGAAACCATCATTGGCGAGGGGCGAACTGCAGCTGATCGGAGCAACGACCATTGCCGAGTACAGGAAATATATTGAAAAAGATGCCGCTTTGGAACGCAGATTCCAGCCGGTTTCTGTAGAAGAACCGACAAAAGAACAGTGCGCAGAGATTTTGGAAGGCCTCAAAGAAAAATATGAGAAACATCATCATGTTATTATTACAGAGGATGCCCTCAGAGCCGCAGTCAGTATGTCCAAACGGTATATTACAGACCGGAACCTTCCGGATAAGGCGATCGACGTGTTGGATGAGGCATGTTCTAGTATCAGTTTGAAAGGATATAAAGTTCCTGAAAGATTAAAAGAGACAGAAGATGCGGTCCGTGATATGATCAGAGAAAAAGAAGAAAAGATAAAAGCGGGGCAGTTTGAGGAAGCCGCACTGATCCAGAAAGAACAAAAAGAGGCAGAAAAGAAACTGGAAGACATGAAAAGACGGTTCGCAAAAAAAAGTTCTAGTCTGCATCCTTCTGTGACAGAGCAGGATATAGCAGAGATTGTTTCTGTCTGGACAAAAATACCGGTGCAGAAACTGGCGGAGAGCGATGCGCAGCGTCTGCAGAAATTGGAACAGGAACTGCATAAAAGAGTGATCGGGCAGGAAGAGGCAGTCAGTGCAGTGGCGCGGGCCGTAAAAAGAGGAAGGGTCGGTTTAAAAGACCCAAAACGTCCGATTGGGTCCTTTTTATTCCTTGGTCCTACTGGGGTTGGAAAAACGGAATTATCCAAAGCACTCGCGGAAGCGCTGTTTGGAAACGAGGAGTCGATGATACGGGTCGATATGTCTGAATATATGGAGAAACATTCTGTGGCAAAGATGATCGGTTCTCCTCCGGGATATGTAGGACACGAGGAAGGCGGTCAGCTGAGTGACCAGGTACGGACACATCCTTATTCCGTCCTTTTATTTGACGAGATCGAAAAAGCGCATCCAGATGTGTTCAACATATTGCTGCAAGTTTTAGATGATGGACACATTACGGATTCGCAGGGAAGAAAAGTGGATTTTTCCAATACTGTGATCATCATGACTTCCAATGCCGGAGCAAAGGCAATCGTAGAACCCAAGAAACTGGGGTTTGCCGTAAAGGAGGATCCGGCAGACGATTATAAAAAAATGAAGCAGAACGTAATGGATGAGGTAAAGCAGATCTTCCGTCCGGAATTTTTGAATCGTATAGATGAGATCATTGTTTTCCACGCATTAGAGAAAGCCCATATGAAGAAGATCGTTTCTTTGATGTGTAAAGAATTTACAAAACGTCTGAAAGAACAAATGCAGATCCAGCTGAAGCTGCGCGAATCGGCTAAGAAATATATCGTAGAAAAAGGCACAGATGCCAAATATGGCGCAAGGCCGCTTAGAAGAGCGATTCAGACAGAATTGGAAGATAAGATCGCTGAGGCTGTATTGAATGGAGAAATCCATGAAGGCGATATGGTAGAAGCCGGAGCCTCCAAGAAAGGTATCCAGTTTTACTGTGCAAAAAATCAGTAGAAAATCGAGAGGTTTTATTATATAATAAATGAGGAAAGGAAGCACAGAAGCTTCAAAAACAGAAGATTTGCAGAATACCTAGGAGGATAAGGAAAATGGCAGCAGTAAAAGAGTTATTACGCGCGGAAGAAGACGGAACACTTAGTTTTGGGGATTATACATTACAGTCCAAGACAAAACTAGATAATTTCGAATTTGAAGGCGATATGTATAAAGTAAAGACATTTTCTGAAATTACGAAATTAGAGAAAAACGGCATGTTTGTGTATGAGTCTGTACCGGGAAGCAGTGTAGAGAGATTTAAAGAGACAGATACAGGGGTGGTATTTGAAGTGACGGCTCCTGAAGATGTCCAGTTTACATTGGAATTGGAGCCGGAAAGTGAATATGAAGTATGGATCAACGATAAATCTGCGGGGAAAATGACGACCAATCTAAGTGGAAAGCTTAGTGTAAGTATTGAACTGAGTGCAGACGAAAGCGCAAAGGTAACAGTGGAAAAGCACTGATTTTAGAATGGACAGATAGTTGGGGTGGATGTTTGTCATCCACCCCAAATTTAATAGGGGTCGGATAGACCCAGTTGAGTACGTTGGAGTTTCTCAACAGAGAAACGGAAACGTGCGAAATATAATCCACCTGCTATGCGGGTGCGCGACGTTAGTTATACAAAAAATCACCTTTCCTTTATAATAGAGGTGTTCAGGCCACTATTAAAGAAAGGAAAGGTGATTTCAATGGCAAAGCAAACGAATTCGCTCGCACATACGAAGTGGATGTGTAAGTATCACATCGTCTTCACCCCCAAGTATAGAAGAAAAATTGTTTATAATCAATACAAAAATGATTTGCGGGATATATTGAAACAATTGTGCAGTTACAAAGGAGTGGAGATATTGGAAGGGCATCTGATGTCAGACCATGTGCATATGCTGGTAAGTATACCGCCGAAAATCAGTGTATCATCATTTATGGGATACTTGAAAGGAAAAAGTGCGCTGATGATGTTTGACAGACACGCAAATTTAAAGTATAAGTTTGGGAATCGTCATTTCTGGTCGGAAGGATACTATGTGAGCACAGTCGGATTAAATGAAGCCGCGATAAAGAAGTATATACAAGAACAGGAAAAAGCGGATATTATGCAAGACAAACTCAGTGTGAAAGAATATGAAGACCCTTTTAAGGGTCAAGGCTGAGTAGTACAAACACCCCTTTAGGGGCAGCGACGAGTCAATAGCAATGTGGCTTGAACGGAGCCGTGGGAAGGCTACAAAGGGTAGACTTCCCATGGCGTAAAAAGAGAAAGCCAGCGCCTTGAGGCGCGGCCAAGTAGGGCGGGCTTAGAGCCCGCGTCCCGAGCCACC
>NZ_LN913001.1:0-113004 GCF_001487105.1 Mediterraneibacter massiliensis
ATGTGGCCGGTCACCCTCTCAGGTCGGCTACTGATCGTCGCCTTGGTGAGCCTCTACCTCACCAACTAGCTAATCAGACGCGGGTCCATCTCATACCACCTCAGTTTTTACCTCTGTACCATGCGGTACTGGGGTCTTATGCGGTATTAGCAGTCATTTCTAACTGTTATCCCCCTGTATGAGGCAGGTTACCCACGCGTTACTCACCCGTCCGCCGCTCAGTCACTTCACTTTCCTTCCGTAGAATTCCACTAAAGCGCTTCGCTCGACTTGCATGTGTTAGGCACGCCGCCAGCGTTCATCCTGAGCCAGGATCAAACTCTCGTTATAAGTGTTTGTCTTGGTCAAAAATCACTACTAGCAATTCTTTCCCTCTTTACTGTTCTTGGTTCGTTTTTCAAACCGTTCTTTGAATTTTCTCTTAAGAATTTTCAAGGATCGTTGTCTATTGTTCAGTTATCAAGGTGCTTTGTTTCGCTTTCTCTCACGAGTCAGCCTAAACATAATATCATTTGCTGCCAGTTTTTGTCAAGCCTTTTTTTAACTTTTTTTAAACTTTTTTCTGACACCTATTTTACATACTACATTTAGTGTTTTTATGAAATCACCCATACAATCCAATAGTTGAAATGTAAAAACTACTGGTTATGCCAGTAGTTTCTGGATAATATCAAACGGAGAAAGAGGGATTTGAACCCTCGCGCCGGTTTCCCGACCTACACCCTTAGCAGGGGCGCCTCTTCAGCCTCTTGAGTATTTCTCCTGATTCTGAAATCTGCTATAGAACTCATCTATAGTAAATATTCTATTCTATACGATAACGCAAGACTTATTATACTAAAGTGAATTTATAATGTCAACGGTAAAATAAAAGTTTTTCTGATATTTATCTTCTTTCTATACGCAGATCACAGCACGTAAAACCAACATGTTCTTTCATTAAAGAAATTCCTGCGACTCCTCTCCTTCTATAAAGAAGAAATATTTTGCGCTGCGTCAATCGTTTTTTGTATTTCATCGTGAACCAACACCGCTATTTCTGTTGTTTTCATTTCTTTATAAACCTCGTATTCGAGAGGTTTTAAGAAATGTACTTGTACAATTACAGGGGTGATCGTATTCGTATCGAATGGTTTAAAAGAATCTAGCAAGGCAACCGGGACAATTGGACATTTTGCTTTTGTTGCTGCTTTAAAACTTCCTCCTTTAAACTCTCCGATACGATTGCCTTGTTTCGATCTTGTTCCTTCCGCAAATATTAAATAATTTCTTCCTTTTTTTACTTCTTCTGACACATCCAGTATAACTTTCATTGCCTGACGTACATCTCCTCTGTCAAGCATATATGCCTTCATGCAGGCAAATACCTGTTTTAAAAACGGAATATTCGCTATTTCCTTCTTTGCAACCACCGAAAACGGTGTTGGACACGCTTCTAAAACAGCAAGGACATCATATAACCCCTGGTGATTTGGATAAAGCATAAAGCCTCCGGTCTTTGGAATATTTTCCGTCCCGTGTACATCAATATGTACATTTCCTCCTTTATTGGCATGAATAACTATCCATTTCAAAAAAGCATATTGATCACTTTCTGTATACTTTTCTGTATGAGCAGCCCTATAACATAAACGTACCCACATATAGGGCACAAGTAAAATATTGCGAAATACCATCAGTAAAATGCGTTTCATTAATTTTTTGTCCTTCCTCTATTGTTATACCGATCTTCGATCACACGTATTTTCCAGACAATATTCCTCAATAGCTGTTTCATAAAGATTATTTCCTTTCGAATCTATTACCACGATAACCGGAAATTCCTCTACTTCAAGTCTACGTATAGCCTCTGTCCCCAAATCTTCATATGCGATAATGTCTGATTTTTTAATACATTTAGAAAGCAAAGCTCCTGCGCCTCCTACTGCCGCAAAATACACTGCTTTGTTTCTTATGATAGCATCTATTACTGCCGGACTGCGCTTTCCTTTCCCGATCATCGCACCCAACCCCAAATCCAAAAGCTGTGGAGCATATTTATCCATACGGCTTGCCGTAGTCGGTCCTGCCGAACCAATAGGCCGGCCCTCACGGGCAGGTGATGGCCCCATATAATAAATCACCTGCTCATTTATATCCAATGGCAAAGTACCGCCTTCCTGTAATATCTCATACATTCTTTTGTGAGCTGCATCTCGTGCTGTATAGATCGTTCCTGTGATATATACATAATCTCCCGCCTGTAAAGTCTGGGCTGTTTCTTTTGTAATAGGTACATTTATATGTCTGTTCACCGTAATAACCTCCTCGCTCTATACTGTCCGTGTTATATGACGGTTTACATGACAACAGATATTTACTCCGACAGGTAAACCTGCTATATGAGTTGGATACGTATTCACATGGACCGCCAAAGCTGTAACAGTGCCTCCTAGTCCGCCAGGGCCAATCCCCAGTTCATTTATTCTTTTCAATAATTCTTCTTCCAAATCTTTTACCCAAGAAATTTCAGAATGTAGACCTGTTTGCCGTGTCAGCGCTTCTTTTGCCATTAAAGCACATTTTTCAAATGTACCTCCGATTCCAACCCC
Source organism: Mediterraneibacter massiliensis (assembly GCF_001487105.1). Taxonomy (GTDB): domain Bacteria; phylum Bacillota; class Clostridia; order Lachnospirales; family Lachnospiraceae; genus Mediterraneibacter; species Mediterraneibacter massiliensis. Next base: position 2,592 of record NZ_LN913001.1, read on the forward strand.
TATTACCATAGGTGGACATGCATTTGGCCCCGCGTCTTTTACCGCCGTCAGCACCGCCTCTTTTACTCCTTCGATCCCTTCCGCAGGCTTCAGCATAAAAACACGGCTCATATTTTCACTTCCAAAACCTTTCGGCGCAACTTTTATTTTCACCTTATCTCCGGCCACGATTCTTGTATGAAGAACAGCCGGTGTATTATCTTTTGTATTTTCTCTTACAATAGGATCTCTCACAACCGATTTTCTCAAAAATCCCTCTAGATATCCCAAGCGTACCCCTTCATTTACTGCTTCTTCGAGGTTTCCGCCTTCGAAATGTACATCTTGTCCGACATCAAGAAAAACAACTGCCATTCCCGTATCCTGACAGATGGGAATCATATCTTCCGACGCAATCGTTAAATTTTCCTGAAGCTGCTCCAGGATCTGACATCCAAGAGGCGATTTTTCCTTTTTTTCTGCCTGTTTCATCGCTTTAACCATATCAGAAGAAAGATGATGGTTCACCTCTATACACATCTCTTTTATATTTTCAGTTATTTCCTTTACATTTACTGTCCGAATCGCCACAATATCAGCACCTCTTTTTTCTATTTATACTATAATTATGTTACAGAAAAATCTTTACTTCTCTGTTTGTATGATGATACTGGCGGTAATGTACTCCGGAAGCATCCATCATTCTCTTGGATGCGATCACACTGGGAGTATCTGCGTACTTATCACAGTCGTATATTACTTCTTTGATTCCCGACTGGATGATCGCCTTTGCGCATTCATTGCAGGGAAATAAGGAGACATATAACTTTGCCCCTGCCAGACTTCCGCCATTATAGTTTAAAATCGCATTCAATTCACTGTGCGTGGAATATACATATTTTGTCTCGAGAGGGTCTTCCCCCTCTCTCGCCCAAGGAAATTCATCGTCTGAACACCCAATCGGAAAACCATTATAACCCATGGACAAAATTTTATTATCCTTACTCACAATACAACAGCCCACCTGCGTGTTGGGATCTTTTGATCGCATACCGGCAAGCATGGCTACCCCCATAAAATATTCATCCCATGACAAATAGTCTTTCCTTTTTCCAGACATCTGTATCTCCTCCTATTTCGTCCCGAAAATCCGATCCCCGGCATCCCCCAAACCTGGGACGATATATGCATGATCATTCAATTTTTCATCCAGTGCACCAATGTATAGATCTACATCTGGATGCTCTTCTTGCATCTTCTTAACACCCTCCGGTGCTGCAATAATACACATAAAACGAATGTGCTTTACCCCTTTTTCTTTCAACATCTGAATTGCCGCTGTGCTGGAACCACCTGTTGCAAGCATTGGATCTACTACAAACACTTCTCGTTCTTCACAATCCGCCGGCAGTTTACAGTAATATTCAACCGGCTGAAATGTCTCTGGATCTCTATACAGTCCGATATGCCCTACCTTTGCGGTTGGGATCAAAGAAAGCATCCCGTCAACCATTCCCAGGCCCGCCCTTAAAATAGGCACTACTGCTAATTTCTTGCCTGTTAGTTCTTTCCCCCAGGTTTCCGTAATAGGAGTTTTGATTTTCACATCCGCTAATTTCAGGTCGCGCGTGGCTTCATAACACATCAATCCGGCAATTTCACCTATTACTTCCCTAAATTCTTTAGTACCTACGTCTTCCCGCCTGATGTAGCTGATTTTATGCTGAATCAACGGGTGCTCCATCACGTGAATTTTTGACATCATTTTCCTCCTTTAGTATATGAATTTAATTTATTTGTTAACTTTTCAATTAACTTTAACATTTTTTCATAACACTCACCATAAGATGTAAGCGGTTGTCCATACGGATTAGGAATGTCATCTTCTATTTCGTTTCCGACAAATTCACTGAACGTATATACATTTTCTGTATTTTGAAACTCTGCCAAAATCTTTTTCTTCTGCTTTACATCCATTGTCAATACTAGAGTGTCTTCCTGTAAATCTTCTTCTTTTAATTGACAAGAAAAATGTTTCTCAAGACTCAATCGAGCACTTTTCATGATTGCTTCTATTTTCTGATTTACGGGCTCTGGAAACAATACGATCAAACCTTTAGAATCAATCACATATTCCTGTTCCAGATCTTGTGCACGCAGCAGTTCAGCCGCCATCGGGCCTCTACTTGTATCGGTGCTGCTGACAAACAATATCCTTCGATATTTTTGTTCCTGCACGATTGTTGAAGCAGACAGGCGCAAATGCCCGGCCGCCTTCTCCAGGCGATTCATGATCGCCCTTCCCAAGCCCCGCATCGCAAAAGATTCGCTGTATATCACCTCTACATTTTCTTCATCAAATTCTCTTAAAATACGATACAGGTTCCTTGCAATTGTTTTTTCATTTTCTCTTGTTCCAATATTTTTAATCACACCATATTTATAAAATTGATTTGTCTCGTTTGTAGCAATGATCCCAACCATTTTTCCTTGTCTATATCCTTCATATGCCAGCTGTCGGATCGCCAAAATTTCTTCTCTTAAATCTCCTTCTACGATCATTAATTTTGCCTTAGGCGCATAATGCCTGTATTTCATTCCCGGAGCTTTAGGCGGTTTGTCACTTTCACTTCCTAATAATGTCTCATCTACACCAACTGTGCCTATTACTTTTTCAAACATATCTGCTGTGATCGCTCCCGGCCGCAGGATCATAGGCGGTATTACAGTCATGTCCAATATTGTAGATTCTAAGCCTATTTCCACGCTGCCGCCATCTAATATCATATCTATCTTGCCATCCAGATCCTCCGCGACATGGTCTGCAGCAGTAGGACTTGGACGACCTGAAGTATTCGCACTCGGTGCAGACACAAATCCTCCTGCTGCTTTAATAAGCTGCGCAGCAATCGGATCGCTTGGCATACGAACAGCCACTGTATCTAAGCCTCCCGTTGTTCCATAGGGGACCACTGCACTCTTCTTGAATATCATCGTAAGAGGTCCGGGCCAGAAATGATTCATCAATGCTTCTGTTTCCGGTGGGATATGAGCTGCGATTTTTTTCAGATCCTCCTTATCTGCAATATGAACGATCAAAGGATTGTCTGATGGCCGGCCCTTTGCCGCATATGTCTTTTTTGCCGCTTCTTCATCCAGAGCATTCGCCCCCAATCCGTACACTGTCTCTGTAGGAAAAGCAACAAGACCTCCCTGCCTTAATATCTCTCCGGCTTCCTGTATAATAGATTCTTCAATTTTATTTTTATCCACTTTTTTTATTTTTGTTCTCATACGCTTCATTATACCATTATTTACTTTAAAAAAAAACTACTTTATCTGCTTTCCAGGTATTCTGCGATTCCATTTGAAATCGACTTTGCCACATCTTTTTGGTATTTTTCTGTAACCAATTTCTCCGCTTCCTCATGATTACTCAAAAAACCACATTCCATAATAATAATCGGTGTTTTCGTCTTTTCCAAAAGATAATATGTATCGTTTGCTTTTGCCTGTCTGCTCCCTCTTTTATCTGCTGTTTTTATCGATTCCTGCATAATTTCCGCTGCCTTTTTAGATTCCTGTGAATGTGTATAATAGAATACCTGCGCGCCATGAACAGAAGACTCATGGTAACTGTTCTGGTGAATACTGACTGTAAGATCAGGACTATGTTCATTGATCATTCTTACCCTTGCTTTTAAATCTCCTACTTGTGAGTCTGCCAATCTTTCCTCATCTTCTCTTGTCATAATTACCTGTATCTCTTCTTTTTCCAGATATTTCTTCAAATATACAGCAATACTTAAATTTATATCCTTTTCTTTTGCGTTATTTACTCCTATCTTGCCGGGATCACCGCCACCATGTCCCGCATCTACGACAACTACAGGTTTTTCTCTGTCCGATATCGTTTTTCCTGCCGTCTCTATTTCCGTATTTATGTGATCATATAAATATTCTCCGCCTATTCGGCAGGCAATCACTATTCCAAGCAGCAGCAATATCACTCCCGCGATTTTTACTTTTCTTTGCAAAAAACATCCTCCTTTCCACATAGTATACTATATGCGAAAGAAGGATGTCCCTTTCATGAAATTTTATATCTAGTTTACATACTGAAGAATCAAATCCCAAACACTTGCATTTTCCCAACCAAGTTTCCACTCAGCAACACCTGCTAATTTATTCTGCTTGATCAATTTTAATTTTTCCTCAATGGAAGCACTGTCCTCCAGCCATATTTTATATGTGCCTTCATCCGTCTCCCATGAAGCATAGTTCTGCTTTGCCTTATCATCCCATTCCGCCTGGGCGCCTACAGATTGGAGCGTATCGACGGCCTCATCCATTCCTAGTGCCGAACTGGTCACTTTATTTGGATAATCAGCCGCCTCTGTACCTTCCTCTTCCGCAAGCTCCTGCTCTGTCTTTGGCGTTTCCAACCATAACCGTGTATAAAATGGAATACCGGCAATTAATTTTGTATTTGGCACCATTTTCAGCGCATCCTCAATACCCGTCTTCACATAATCATAAGAGGATACCGAACCCGCCTCATACGAACCTTCTGTATGTTCATCATATGCCATGAGGATTACATAATCTGCCATAATCCCCTGTTCTTCTAGGTCATAATGTGCATTATAGGGCTGCGGAACATAATTGTCCACAGAAAAAACCAGTCCGTTCTGCCGACATTTTACTGATAATTCTCTTACAAACTGGATATAATGTTCTCCACATTCGCTTGAAATAAGCTCAAAATCCAAATTAATTCCATCTACCCCTGACTGTAATGCAGCAGCAATAACCTGATTGATCACATTTGTTCTCTTTGAAGTATAACTTAATACCTGGTATGTCTCGTCATAGGAATTAATCCCACCATGAAAATCTCTTAATACTGCCCAAACTTCTAATTTAGATTGATGTGCATAATTTACATAGTTAGAATTTGCAATTGATGAAATATTTCCTTCCGTATCCGCAAGATTAAACCATGTCGGCGCGATCGTTGTAAGTCCTTTTGTCCCTGCTATTGTCTCAAGAACATAATTATTTGCATCTTCATTTTCCACATTGTGCCATGCCATATTAATCGTATGGTCTTCTGAGATATTTGTATATACAGGTTCCTCAAAATCATTGGAAAGAGTTTCCGTTTTCTCATCTTTTAAAGAACTCGTCTTTACATAGCCCACAAAACCGTCCGCAGTGGCAACCTTCTTCCAATTGTCCTCATCCTCAAGAACAGTTACTTTATCCGCCTTTTCTACTTCTGTTAAAATCGGACTTTTTACACCGCCTTGATAACGGACTTCTGTATCTCTTTTTAATTTGGCCGTCTGCACCTTTCCCCATTCGCTGGTGATCACTGCTCTGCCAGGCTTTTTATAAACAGAATATACCATATTCGTATACTTTTCGATAAATGGCAGTGCTATATATGCCGTCTTACCTTCTGTTTTTAAAATCACATATTCTTCGGTTTTCGTCTCATTAATCTCTGTATATTCTTTCTTTCCCACTTCTACAGCCACATTTCCATTAGGAAGTGTATAAAGAAGCACATTTTCATTCGAATCCCAATAAATCCTTTTATTGATATTGTCCCTGACTACGGAATATTCTACATAAGGGATCCCGTCAAACATCTTTCCCGGAGATACTGCTTCCGCATCATCCGTGCTGCGTATCACCTGGTTATTTACTATAACTGCCATATCATCCTCATTGACTAACCCGTAGTATTGATTCAAATCGGCCTTCTCATTCGATGAACCGTATTTCTTCCAAAATATAACTCCTACAATCAATGCAATAAGCACGATAATAAAGAGAAACGTCCGGATGATCAAATTCCTTCTTCTACGTCTCGCACGGCTGCTTCTGCGCCTTGTTCTCTGCATATTTGGATTTCCAGCCGCTCTGTCTGCCTCCGGTCTTCCCCCGGTCCTTCGGGCACTGCTGCTTGGGCGTCTTCTTTGTATTTCCTGCTGTCTCGCCCTGCGGGTCTGCACACCTCTTCTTTCTCTTTCGTCCATGCCGCACCTCCTAAATCAGGCCTTAATATTCTATGTTTCTTTATATTTAAACACAGATCTGCGTATATCATACCATTTCGACTATTGTCTCATTACGGCTGCTCCTCAAATGCATATTTGTATAAGCATATCATACGCTTTCTTCGCTATTATACCATATTTTTTATATCCGTCATTAGTATTTTGGCATTTTTATGACATTTTAAGCGGTTTTGCAGAATATACTTTTTATTTTGTCCAACATGTAAAGGGGTATTCCATGTCTATTTGTTTCCGCTGATATTGATAAAAGCCAAAGATTCTATGTTTCCTTCCGGATTTAGTACATAATCCCGCATATAGCTGCCTTCTTCTTTAAGCATGCATGCTGTCACAATCTGCATAGGACTTGCCTTGCAGTCTTCCATCAAAATACTCACTCCGTTTTTTTCATAATTTTCTAACTCTGCAAATAATTCTTTATAAACTGACTCATCCCTACTCATGGTCTCCTCCTCTCCCTGGCGATTCTGGTAAATATGTTAAATCTGTCAATAAAACCATACAGAGGTGTTTGTGACATACTGCCGGTTTTCTGACATTTGATGGAAGATAGTATGAATCACATCGGATAACATCGTTGTTTGCTGAATTTGTCCTGACATAGGACTATAGATTTTATACCCAGACGAGCATCTTGCCCAATAAGGTATATATTCGCCCCCTCTTTATCGAAGAAACAAATATACTGTACCGAGAAATTTAAGAAAAGTAACTGGTATTCCTCCTTCCGTATAAACTCATATCTACCAAGGAATACTATCTTCTGTAACTGCCATTATAGATACTTGTGTTTTTGATTGCAATGTGTTTTTTGTTCATAAGTCCATCTATTTTGTTGATAACCTAAATCTTATATTTATTTCACTTTACATATTTTTATTTTTTGTTTATACTAATAGTGAGAAGATATACTATTTGATATATCAATTCATAAGGATGTGATCATATGAAAATAGAAAAACTGAATGAGAATCAAATTCGTTGTACTTTGACACATGCTGATTTGGCCGCACGCCATCTAAAATTGAGCGAACTTGCATATGGTACAGAGAAAGCAAAATCTTTATTTCGTGATATGATGCAGCAGGCTTCCTTTGACTTTGGTTTCGAAGCAGAGGATATTCCTTTAATGATCGAAGCGATTCCCGCTTCTGCCGACTCTATTGTATTGATCATAACAAAGGTGGAGGATCCCGAAGAATTAGATACCAGATTTTCGAAATTTACCTCCTCCGGTGACACAGACTCTATGAACTCTGACACACTGGAAAAACTAGAGGGCGCAGAAGAATTTCTTAACCTGTTAAATAAGGTAAAAGAAGCGGCAGCAAACACCACTACAAAAACAGACTCTAAAAAAACCGGCGAGGTTTCGCCACCTTTTACAGTGCGTTTGTTTTCTTTTGAAACAATTGACGCCGTAATCCAGGCGGCACGTCTGATTGCGCCGATATATCAAGGTTCTAATACTTTATATCATGATACGGAAAGCCGCATGTATATATTGGCTCTTGCACAAGCAGAACACGAAGGGAATGAATTTAATAAGATTTGCAATATGCTTTCTGAGTATGGATCTCCTGAAAAGGGCTCTGCTGCGATACTCGCATTTTTAGAAGAACACTGTGAAATCTTTATATCAGCTAATGCAGTACAAAAGCTATCCGCATTATAATGCAGATACTATATGATTCAAAAAAATACCGTTCGGTATAAAACCCGAACGGTATTTTTATTTGCGATATTTTATTTTCCTGCCGCCATCGCTGCATTGATCTTCTCAACCAGCAGATCCCCGTCAATTCCATGAACCATCGCTGCCTCTTCTAAAGATTCCATCTGTGCGGATGGGCACCCTAGACAATGCATGCCTATCTCCATAAGAATAGGCGCTGCCTCCGGATAAATATTCAATAATTCTCCAATTGTTGTATTTTTAGAAATCTGTGCCATTTCTATTTCCTCCTTTTTATTTTCAGTGATTTTAATTATAATCCCTAATTTTCAAATTATCAACCGTCAGAAAAATAAATTAATTTTTTCACTTTTTTAGACTACTTAAAAGTCAAGATTTTTTCCGATTTTTTTCGACAAATTCCCAATTTCATTATAACTCACCAAAACACTCGTTCTTTTTTCCTCATGAGTAATTCACCAAAAACACATGTTTTTATGTGGATAATGTGGATAACTTTTTTAAAATCTAATGTTTTCCACGTTTTTTTCTGTTTTAAATGTGGATAAGTTGAAAACTTCTTTTTTACCATCCTCGACGCTTTTTTACAATTTTAAACAAATTTGTGCATTTTGTATATTGGTATTGTTTTCCACATATCGTTTTTACTTTTCATTTTTCTTCTATCTTTTCTTTTTAATGACATGAAAAACTGCACTCCTTTTTTAATTTTCAGAGTACAGTTTTTGTCCAGATCTGTGATTTATAAAATTCTTCTTATTGTAATAATATTTGTATATGTGGCGCTGCAAATACCGATTCCATCTGCTTCATTCATTGCATTAACGATAGTTCCATCTCCCATATATAAACCAACATGTCCGTCGTATAATACCAGATCACCCGGAAGGGCCTCATCATAGCTGACTGGATATCCTACACTTTCCATATCCCATGTTGTTCTTGGTAAATAAATTCCAAAGTGCGCATATACAGACTGTACAAAGCCTGAACAATCCGCCCCCTCTGTTAAACTCGTTCCTCCCCATACATACGGATTTCCGATAAACTGGCAGGCATACTCAATAACAGCCTGTCCCGTCGTTTCTTGCGTCTGCGCGGCAACGGTTTCCTGCGTCTGAGACTCATCTGCCTCCTGCTGCTGTACTTTATTTTCTTCATCTGCTGCTCTTGCCTCTTCTTCCTCTCTTGTCTCACCGTAGGAATAGGCTGTCTCAACTGTAATATAATCTCCGCAGACCCATCCGGAAATATTTCCTATTTCTACAGGATACCAGCCATCTACAGGCTCCCCTGTTACCGTATACTCTTCATTTAATTCCACTTGTGTGAGTATATCGGCTTGTACTCCTTGTCCGGCACGTACATTCAGTACATATGCCTCTACTTTCATCTTTTCTTTTTGAAATTCGTCTTCATGCTGTTCTGCATCTTCTCCTATATAAAGAGAGGATGCCGGTACATATCCTTCCGCATCGCCTGATTTTATCTTTGCCCAGTCACCTTGGTATTCTAATACTTCTGCCGCAGAATCATTATATAATTTTCCAACCCAGTCACTGGTTTCATCCGGTGCACTTCTAATGTAGGTAAAATCACCCACATTAGAAAATGCCATATTTGAATACTCACCCTCTGCTGTTGGCACTAAATACAGATTCAAATTTTCTTTTACTTCTGTTTCATAACATTCTGTCAGTACCGATTCGATTCCTGCGACGGGCAAAACAGAACTTTCTTCTGTTTTATGTTCTGCGGCTCTTGCCGTGATCGCACTCCCCGGAATCATAACTACTCCTGCTAGGGCAGAAATAATTATCTTTTGCCTTATGTGTGTCATTTTCATATAAAACCTCCTTGATCTTCAGTCTTTATCTTTTGTAGGAAGTTCTAAATGTTACACATTTGTTAAATTTATTACGTTGCCATTATAGCAACACATACTTGGACTGTCAACCAATTTTATAGTTATTTAATATACATATATCGACACTTTCGACATATAACATATAGAAAAAAACAATTCTTGCAACTTTTTATTAACTATTTTGTAACATTTTGTCCGAATTATTCCTATTTAATTTTAATTTATATTTTTTTGATTTTACTATTGACATTTTCATTTTTATGTACTATATTTTAATTACAGTAATTGTTACTGTTATCGTTTTAGCATGAAAGGGGGATTCCATTGGCAACTTTAAAATATAGTCGGCAACGAGAATCCATCAAACATTATCTTTCAACGACAAAGGAACATCCAACCGCCGATACGGTTTATCTTCATATGAAAAAAGAATTTCCCAATATCAGTCTTGGAACTGTTTACAGGAATTTAAATCTGCTCACAGAAATTGGAGAAGCGATCAAGATACCAACTCCCGACGGCGGCGACAGATTTGATGGAAGGCTTGAGCCACACAATCATTTTCTTTGTACCGAGTGTGGACAGCTACTGGATCTAGAGATCGATGTAAAAAATATCGAAGAATTCAATAGAACAGCCGGAGAAAATTTTGACGGCATGATCCAATCCAGTTCCATACTTTTTTATGGTAAATGCGGTGACTGCATTAAAAAGTCATAGAAAATATATTTATTAAGAAAAGGAGACGAAAACTATGAAAAAATTTGTATGTACAGTATGTGGTTATGTTCATGAAGGAGAGGCTGCACCGGCTGAATGTCCAGTTTGCCATGCACCGGCTGAGAAATTCAAAGAGCAGACAGGCGACAGAGAATGGGCTGCAGAGCACGTTGTAGGTGTTGCTAAAGGTGTAAGCGAAGATATCCTTGCTGATTTAAGAGCAAACTTTGAAGGAGAATGTTCTGAAGTTGGAATGTACCTTGCTATGGCAAGAGTTGCTCACAGAGAGGGCTATCCTGAGATTGGATTGTACTGGGAAAAAGCTGCTTACGAAGAAGCAGAACACGCTGCTAAATTCGCAGAATTGTTAGGTGAAGTCGTAACAGACAGCACAAAGAAAAATCTTGAAATGAGAGTAGATGCTGAGAACGGAGCAACTGCCGGAAAATTCGATCTTGCAAAACGTGCAAAAGCTGCAAACCTGGATGCGATCCATGATACTGTACACGAAATGGCAAGAGATGAAGCTCGCCATGGTAAGGCTTTCGAGGGTCTGTTAAAGAGATATTTTGGCTAATTCTATCTTTGATCAGTAAGTATATATTTAAAGAGCATTGCAAAATATTGCAGTGCTCTTTTTTCTCTTTCTTATTTTGTATTTTCTGCTTTCAGCTGTTGATTTGTACTTTCTACTGCCTCTTCTGCAGCTTCTTTTAATTCCAATAGAATCTGTTTCATATTCTGCGGGAATAAAAAAATACCAATCAGAACCTAAACAAAGAAGGATAATTCCCGTATCTACCATAGTATATATGGGCATAAACAGCCTCGTGATCATAGAGGGGATACTATGCTTAAGTAAATCCCATATACACCTTTTTGTAAAAATCAGCCGATCAATAGTATCTTAGAAAAAAGATTTGTTTTCCTGCAAAAAAACTTTTATAATAAAATTGTAACGCCAACAGCAGTATGCCAGTATTCATAAATAAAAAGGAGGAAATGATATGTCCAAATACGCAGGAACAAAAACCGAACAAAATCTTATAGATGCATTTTCAGGGGAATCTCAGGCCCGCAATAAATATACGTATTATGCATCTGCTGCAAGAAAAGCCGGTTATGTACAGATGGCCAATATCTTTGAAGAAACTGCCGCACAGGAAAAAGAACACGCAAAAATGTGGTTCAAAGAATTCCACGGAATCGGAAATGTAGAGGAAAATCTTGCAGACGCAGCAGCCGGTGAAAACTACGAATGGACCGATATGTACAAACGTATGGCTGAAGAAGCTGACGCTGAAGGATTTCCGGAACTGGCAGCAAAATTCCGTGGCGTAGCAAAAGTAGAAGCTTCTCACGAAGCACGCTATAACAGACTTTTAGCACATTTCCGTGCCGGCGAGACTTTCAAAGGCGAAGCTCCTCTTGGATGGAAATGCGGCAACTGTGGTTTTATCTATGAAGGTGAAGAGGCACCCGAAATCTGCCCTGTCTGTGCACATCCAAAAGCTTATTTTGAAAGAAAGGTTGAAAATTACTAGAGCCAGCCGATTTTTATATGGCGTCTGAACTGCCGCAAAAACAGCTGAAAACTAAAAAGTACCCTGATAGTAAGGCATACAGCAAGTTATGTCAAACGATCAAGGTACTTTTTATATATGAAAGCAACTGCTCTGTCCGAATACTCTATTCGAATACACATTCTTTCTTTTCCACAAGTTTTTCTTTTCCTTTTCTGCTCAATTTTTTGATCGCACACTCTCTTTTCATAGCTTCTTCTTTTGTCTGAAACACCTCGTAATAGGCGAGAACGACCGGACGGCGTGATTTTGTATATTTTGCGCCTTTTCCGTCATTATGGTCCTTTATCCGTTTCTCTAGATTATTTGTCCATCCTGTATATAAGCTTCCGTCTTTGCATCTTACAATATATGTATAGTTCATATGTTTCTCCTCTTTGCCGCTTTCATCTATCTTGTAAATTCTATTTTTATTATAGCATATAGAATACCGGATCCTCAGCAAAAATTAAGAAGGAATTTCCTATAAAATAAAAGATACGGCAGGAACAGGATCCCGCCGCAGTTTTTACATAAAGTCAAGAGGATTGACTGGGGTTCCGTCTTTTGTCACTGCAAAATACAAATTCGGTCCCTCTACTGTATAATATTTTGTTGGTTCATTTAAAGTTCCAAGTGTCTCTCCTGTACCCACATAGTCTCCCACTGCCAGCGAGACATCCGCTAATTGTCCATAAACAGCAGCATATCCATTTCCCATATCCAGTGTCACAGTAGTACCTGTCTGCGCGCTTTCTTCAATATTCATCACAATGCCCGCCGCAGAAGCAGCGATCGTTTCTCCGACTTCTCCGCCAATGATCAGAGCGGGATTATATTTATATTGTTCTAGTGTTGAGAAAAATACAGTTTGATCCATACTATAATTGATCAGTACTGCTCCGCTTGCCGGCCATGCAAGGACACTTTCTTCTGAAAACCAAACATTTGATGTATCGCCGGCCGTCTCTGCGTCTGTATTTCCCCCCTGTTCTCCTTCTGTCTGCTGCAGTTGTGTATCTTCTGTCTGTTCTTCTGTCTGCATAGATGTATCTCTGTCTGCTTCCGGAAGGACAATATCATTTGCTGTTGTCTCTTTACTTTTGTCTTTTGCTAATTCTTCTGCCTGTTTTTCAGCTTTCGCCACCTGTTCATCCATCTGTTTTTCATACTTGTTGAATGTAAATGTTCCAACCATCGCAATCACTGCAACAAAACAGATCACAACGCCAGCCGCGGCGCCTTTACTTCTGAAAATAGAAGGCTTTTCGTTTTTATTCATTATCATCACCTCTAGCATTATTTTTGCCAGAAAAGCAATGGGTTATTCTGCTTTTGCAAATATTTCTCCTACATCTGTCAGATTCGTACCTTCAAAAAAATATTGCAGGATTTCTTCATACGTCTTCCCCTCTTTTGCCAATTCATTTGCCGTCCATTGGCTCATCCCTAGTCCGTGTCCTTTTCCTGTCGTCGTGATCTTCAGCTTTCCTTCACTGTCTTTTAGAGAAAACGCACTGGACGGAAGCGATAACGCATCTCGAAACTGATCACCTGTACATACTGTTTCTCCTATTTTGAAATCCAAAACGTATCCCGCCGAATCATAGGATAGTATTTCTAGATCAGAAAACGAATATCCTTTCTTTGCCGTTTCTTCTTTTTCTGCTACCAGAAAATCTTTGCACTTTTCCTGTATTTCTTTATAAGAAAAAGTATGTACCTGCATTTCATCTTCCGCCTCTTTATCCTGTGTGCATTCTTTTGCCGTCAAATAGGGATACTCTTCTGTCCCCAGTACTTCCTGAGCGCTTCGCGTAGTCCCGGTACTGGATTGATGAAAAGGCGTCCATGCATAAGTATCATTATAGAATAGAACCTGATTCTTTGTCTCTGTAAAAGCCTTCGAATATTTTTCATAATACTTTTTATATTCTTTTGCCCCCCATTTCTTTTCCAGTTCTTCCGCAGTAAGATAGGGTTCTGTCAAGATCTGATCTTCTGCTTCCTCGATTTCTTTATAAAGCATTGTCCTTACAAGTACTGCCTGTGCTTTTACCGCCTCATCTTCATAATCCTCCGGCATCTCTTTTGCCAGTACGCCAAGGAAATACTCGTTCCAGGGAACTTCGAGTACTTTCTGCTGATCCGCACTGTGTATCTTTACCCGCACATATACTCTCTCTGCCCTGTCTTCTTTTTCATCTGCTCCGTTTACAAATACAGAAATAACATAAGGCAGTAAAATAAGAATAAATATAAAAGCGCCAAGCGCCTTTAATTTTTGTCTTATATACCGTTGTCCCATAAAAACAGCCCTCCATATTCTAATATATGAAGAGCTGTTTTTCTTTATTCCTGTTCTGTTTTTTCCTTAGCATCCAACTTTGCCGAGTCTTCCGGAAGTCCCGGTGATACAGACTGTTTTTCTTCTGTAGGTGGTGTCGATGGCGCCGTAGGCTTTGCTTCCGGCGGTACTGGGGGTACAGGCGGTATCGGAGGAAGCGGTGTCACCGGGGGTGTCGGTATATCCGGCTCCATTCCCGGATTATACCCCTTATCTCTCATCACAAAGAAACAAATTGACTCATATAGTGGGACCACTGCACTAAGCACTGCATGTGCGATCGACATATTCTTGGAAGTAAACCTCATAAATATCTGATGGTTTATAAGTATAGCCAGTACTTTATAAACTGCTTCGTACAGTATACTTACCAGTACAAATAGGAGCAGCCAGATGATCATCCCTATAATGGAATTTACTCCAAAAGATACCGCGCTCCCCACATTTCCATCCGCGTAGCCTGCAAAACTCATAAAGGCATTGATTCCCATGATCCCAATAAAGATAATATAGAACACAATTCCTATAACCCCATAAATAAATGGAAATGCCAACAGCCAAATACCTGGATTTTTAATCGTCTTATTTTTTAACCCGATACGCCCCGCCAGTTCTCCATGCAAGTATGTTCTGGCAAATGGGATAAAAGCAAGCCACGGGTAATCCATTCTCTGTCTTTTTGCCATCGTATAAACCCCGATCGCCTTAAAAATATAACTGAGCAAATAAAATACCATGCAGACAAGCAGAATGATCAGATAAATCGATAAAACACCTGCTATAGCTGATTCCTGTGTTCCCAGTGGCATATCATAACTATATTCATAACTATACTCCAAAACCACATCTCCTTTTGCTATCCACCATCAGGCTAAAAAAACTGTCCTGACGGAACCTGTATTTTTTCTAATTTCCATATATCTTCCACATATTCTTCTATTGTCCTGTCTGAACTAAACTTACCGCTGCACGCAGTATTGAGAAGAGCCATTTTAGACCATCTTTGTTCATCCCGATATGCCTGCTCGACCTTTTTCTGCGCCTCTGCATAAGAGCGGAAATCCTTTAATATAAAATATACATCCGGACGCGCAGTACACTGTGTATTCAATAAGGAATTATACAGATTCTTATACATATCATGATCGCCATTCGCATATGTTCCATCCATCAACTGATCAATGACTCGTTTTAGTTCCCAATCGTTAAAGTAAATATCTAAAGGATTATAGCCGCCATGATTTTCATAATCAATGACTTCCTGGGAGCTTAAACCAAAAATAAACGCGTTGTCTTCTCCGACTTCCTGTACAATCTCTACATTAGCCCCATCCATTGTTCCAAGCGTGGGAGCGCCGTTCAGCATAAATTTCATGTTCCCGGTTCCAGATGCTTCTTTTGAAGCGGTAGAGATCTGTTCGCTTACATCTGCAGCGGCAAAAAGCAATTCTGCGTTGGATACACGGTAATCTTCTATAAATACGATCTTAAGTTTTCCATTGATACTCCTATCATTATTAACGACATCTGCAACCGAATTGATCAACTTGATCGTCTCCTTCGCACGCTGGTATCCTGCAGCCGCTTTTGCTCCAAAAATAAAAGTTCTTGGATAAAACGACATTTCCGGATGCTCCTTTATCTGGTTATACAGATACATAATGTGCAGAATATTTAAAAACTGCCGCTTATATTCATGGAGACGTTTTACCTGTACATCAAAGATGGAACGGGGATCTACTTCGATTCCATTATGCTTCTTAATATATTCTGCCAGGCGTACTTTATTTTTATACTTGATCTGCATAAATTCCCGTCTTGCCTGCTCATCATTGACAAGAGGCTTCAAATTTGCTATTTTCGACAGATCTGTGATCCAACCGTCCCCAATCCTATCTGTGATCCAGCCGGCAAGCAGCGGATTTCCATGTGCCAGAAAACGTCTCTGTGTGATACCGTTTGTCTTATTGTTAAATTTCTCTGGAAACATCTCATAGAAATCTTTCAATTCTTGGTGTTTCAAGATTTCCGTATGCAGCTTTGCCACACCGTTTACGGAAAAACCAGAAATGATCGCCATATTTGCCATTCTCACCTGGCCATCCATAAGAATTGCCATCTTCTTGACTTTTTCTTCATTGCCCGGATATTTCGCTCTCACCTGAATAAGAAACCGGCGGTCTATCTCCTGTACGATCTGGTAAATACGCGGCAAAAGACGGGAAAATAAATCAATGGGCCATTTTTCCAACGCTTCTGCCATAATCGTATGGTTTGTGTAAGCACAGGTTTTGGATGTAACTTCCCATGCTTCTTCCCAGTTTAGTCCTTCCTCATCGATCAGCAGGCGCATTAACTCCGGAACTGCTACCGTCGGATGTGTATCATTCATCTGAATGACCACCTTCTCGTATAATTTCCGGATATCACTGTGCCTCTTCTTGTATTTTGCTATCATTGCCTGCAGACTTGCGGAAATAAAGAAATACTGCTGTTTTAAACGTAATTCTTTGCCGGAATAGTGATTATCATTCGGATAAAGGACATCTACGATCAATTTCGCCAGATTTTCCTGCTCTACCGCCTTGTGATAATTTCCTCTGTCAAATTCATCCAGCTGAAAATCGGTGATCGCCTTTGCATCCCATACACGCAAAGTATTCACTACATGATTTCCATATCCGACAATAGGCATATCATAGGGAATCGCCAAAACAGATTCATAATTCTCCTGGATAAATATATCCTTCCCTGTCTCCGGATCTTTCTCGAACCGGATATTACCGCCAAACCGTACTTCTTTTGCGTATTCTTCTCTCCTCAACTCAAATGGATTTCCCTCTTTGAGCCAATTGTCCGGTTCTTCTACCTGGTATCCATTTTCGATCTTCTGCTTAAACATACCGTAACGATAACGGATCCCGCAGCCATACGCCGGATAATTCAATGTAGAAAGGGAATCTAAAAAGCAGGCGGCAAGACGGCCTAAGCCGCCGTTGCCAAGAGCCGGATCCGGCTCTTCATCCTCGATCACATTTAAGTCTATGTTCATCTCCGCAAGCGCTTCTTTTACTTCTCCGTATGCAGTCATATTAATCAGGTTATTTCCAAGAGCGCGCCCCATCAGAAATTCCATAGACATATAGTAAACTGTCTTCGCATCCGCCTCGTCATATGCCTTCTGCGTCGCCAGCCAGTCATCAATGATCACTTCTTTTACCGCATAGGAAACAGCCTGAAATATCTGCTGCGGCGTAGCCTCGTCTATCGTTTTGCGATAAAGGGTCTTCACGTTATCTTTTACTGCTGTTTTAAATGTTTCTTTTTCAAATCTTTTACCATACATATATGTTACATATCCTCTCTCTCAACGCCCATTGTAACGGCTTCTCCATTGATCTTCCACTCTTTTACATAACCGGAAGGCTGTGTATTTACAACACTTTTTGCCAATACTTCCCCGCCGATAGACGTATTATATTTTGCAAAGATCTCCTCGGCTTTCTGACTTCCTTTGTAAGTCAGGCAGATCCTATCCATAACTTCAAAATCTGCTTCCTTACGCATTGTCTGGACTTTGCTGATGATTTCTCTCACAAATCCTTCTTCTAAAAGTTCTTCTGTCAGATTTGTGTCCAGTACGACCGTGATGCCGTTATCATTTTCTGAAACATATCCATCGATCTGTGCTGTATCGATCAGTAAGTCTTCCTTAAATAGCGTGATCTCCTGTTCATTCACATACAGCTTCAGCGCGCCGGTCTCATTTATCTCATCCATAGCCGCGTTTCCATCTACTGCGTCAAGCGCCGCTTTGATCCCGCCTAACATTTTACCATATTTAGGACCTACGGTCTTTAACTGCGGTTTAAAACTATATGAAGTAAATTCTCTGACATCCTCTGTAAATTTTACATTCTTTACATTTAGCTCATCTGTCACAATATCCTGGTAGAATTCCGGAAGTGTAAATCCCGCTTTTACAAACATCTGTCCGATCGGCTGACGGTTTTTGATATTAGATGCATTTCTGCATGCACGCCCCATAACGACTAATTTCAGAACATTTTCCATATTCGCTTCCAGATCTGCGTCAATATATTTTTCTTCCGCAACAGGGAAATCGCACAAATGTATACTTTCCGGAGCCGTCTTATCAATACTTCTTACAAGATTTTGATAGATTTCTTCGGTCATAAACGGAATCATCGGAGCAGCTACTTTGGAAACTGTGACAAGCGCTGTGTACAATGTCATATATGCATTAATTTTATCCTGTTCCATTCCTTTTGCCCAGAAACGTTCGCGGCTTCTTCTTACATACCAGTTACTCATATCATCTACAAATTCTTGCAGCGCTCTTGCCGATTCCGGAATCCGGTAATTGGCAAGATTTTCATCTACTGTGCGGATCAACGTATTTAGTTTAGACAAAAGCCATTTATCCATAACAGATAATTTTTCATATTCTAATGTATATTTTGTAGCGTCAAACTCATCTATATTCGCATAAAGTACGAAAAATGCATACGTGTTCCACAATGTTCCCATAAATTTGCGCTGTCCTTCCGTCACCGCCTTACCATGGAAACGGTTTGGAAGCCAAGGAGCGCTGTTGACATAGAAATACCAACGGATCGCATCTGCTCCGTATGTCTCCAACGCATCAAACGGATCTACGGCATTTCCCTTAGACTTACTCATCTTCTGTCCATTTTCATCCTGCACATGCCCCAACACGATAACATTTTTGTATGGCGCTTTATTAAATAAGAGCGTAGAAATAGCCAGAAGAGAATAGAACCAACCACGCGTCTGATCTACTGCTTCGGAAATAAAATCTGCCGGGAACTGCTGTTTAAATATCTCTTCATTTTCAAATGGATAGTGGTGCTGTGCAAATGGCATAGAGCCGCTGTCAAACCAGCAGTCGATCACTTCCGGCACTCGGCGCATCTGTTTTCCACATTCCGGACAAGTAATCGTCACATCATCAATATACGGACGATGCAGTTCTATATCTTCCGGACAATTTGGAGACATCTCTTTTAACTCTGCGATACTTCCCACAGAATGCATATGTCCACATTCACATTCCCATATATTCAGCGGAGTTCCCCAGTAGCGGTTTCTGCTGATCCCCCAGTCCTGAACATTTTCCAGCCAATCTCCGAAACGTCCCTTTCCAATGCTTTCCGGGATCCAGTTGATCGTGTTGTTATTGGCAATCAGATCTTCTTTTACTGCTGTCATCTTGATAAACCAAGACTCACGTGCATAATAAATAAGCGGTGTGTCGCATCTCCAGCAATGCGGATAACTATGCTCGAATTTTGGAGCATCCAAAAGCAGTCCTCTTTCATCCAGATCTTTTAAAACCATAGGATCTGCTTTTTTCACAAATACGCCTGCAAATGGAGTCGTCTCTCCCATATTTCCTTTTTCATCTACAAGCTGCACAAATGGCAGATCATATTTTCTTCCTACACTGGCATCATCTTCACCGAATGCCGGCGCAATATGCACAATACCTGTACCGTCTGTCATCGTTACGTAGGTATCGCATACGACAAAGAAGGCTTTCTTCTTTTGTTTCTCTGCGCTATCTGCAGCACACTGATAAAGAGGCTCATATTCTTTATATTCCAGATCTGTTCCCACATATGTCTCTAATACTTCATAGGCAGGTTTTCCTTCTTCTGATAGTTTTCCGAGTACTTTATCGGCAAGCGCTTCTGCAATATAGTATACCCGCCCGTCTGCTGCCTTTACCTTCAGATAGACTTCCGAAGGATGTACACACAAAGCCAAGTTGGACGGCAAAGTCCAAGGCGTCGTCGTCCATGCAAGGATATATGCATCCTCGTTTTTTACTTTAAATCTTACGATCGCAGAACGTTCTTTTACATCCTTGTAGCCCTGTGCCACTTCCTGTGCCGAAAGCGGTGTCCCGCAGCGCGGACAGTAAGGTACGATCTTGAAGCCTTTATAGAGCAGCTTTTTATCCCAGATCTGTTTTAATGCCCACCATTCAGACTCGATGAAATTATTGTCATATGTGACATATGGATGTTCCATATCCGCCCAGAAACCAACCGTACTAGAGAAGTCTTCCCACATACCTTTGTATTTCCATACACTCTCTTTACATTTGTCGATAAACGGTTCCAGACCATATTCTTCGATCTGGTCTTTTCCGTCTAATCCCAGCAGCTTCTCTACTTCCAGCTCTACCGGCAGACCATGTGTATCCCATCCCGCTTTTCTTGGAACCATACTCCCTTTCATTGTACGGTATCTTGGGATCATATCTTTGATCACACGGGTCAGCACATGTCCAATATGGGGTTTTCCATTTGCTGTCGGAGGTCCATCATAGAATGTATACTCCGGACAGCCTTCTCTTTCTTCCATGCTCTTCTGGAATATCTGGTTATCCGCCCAAAACTTTTCAATTTCTTTTTCTCTTTCTACAAAATTCATGTCTGTGGAAACTTTCTTATACATTTTCTTCTTCCTTTCTTTGCGCCAAGCGGATCGCTTGCGGCATGTTACATCTTCACACGAGTGCGCCTCCTTGCGGAGCCTTTTTATTTCATAGGAAGCAAATCCCTATGGAATAAAAAAGACCTTCGCCCTGTAATAGGACGAAAGCCTTCTGCTTACGTTTCACCACCTGTTACGACATACTTAAACCTGACGGTTTGTATATGTGTCCCTCATAACGCCGGAACCTGCGTCAGTCTCTACTCCTTCTTCGTTTTCTGCAAAAGAAAATCTTTCGTTTCGAGAACTGCGGCTCAAAAGTGATATTCGAAAATATCCTACTGGTACCAGGCTTTCACCCTCCCCGGCTCGCTTTAACGTTCAAATATAGTCTACTGTCTTTGTCACAGCCTTTTCTTTCTGTTTATACATGGTTATTATAAGTAGAATATTAAAAATAGTCAAGAGTATAAACACGTTATTTCCATACATTATGCATGTGGAATATTCGTAAACTCACTGATCTCCCTGTTTATTGTACATAAATCTTCCACGGACAAATCATGGATATCCTCATGTCCTGTAATTCTGGAGAACATTTTTAATTCTTCCAGAGAAACGTTTAAGAAATTTGCCACTCTGGCTGCCGCCGCATCTTCATGCAGACGAGATCTCAATTCCTTATCCTGTGTCGCAACACCCATAGGGCACATTCCCGTCCCACAGATCTTATACTGTTGGCATGCCATTGCGATCAGAGCCGCAGAAGCAACTGCCACAGCATCTGCCCCCATGGCGATCGCCTTGGCAAAATCAGAAGATACACGCAGGCCTCCTGTAATGATCAGACTAATATCTGAATGGATACTGTCAAGGTATTTCCTGGCTCTGTATAATGCGTAAATCGTCGGAACGCTTGCACTATCTCTTAATAATTTGGGGGAAGAACCTGTTGCGCCTCCTCTTCCATCTATCGTGATAAAATCCGGTTCTGCATACACACAAAAAGCTAAATCTCTCTCTATCCTTCCTGCTGCGATCTTCACTCCTATGGGTCTTCCCTCAGAAGCATATCTTAACTGACTGATCAAGTTCTTTAAATCTTCCTTTGTCTCAACGCCCGGAAATCTCGCAGGTGCAATAATATCTTTTCCTATCGGTTTATTTCTTATTTCACTGATTTCTTTCGTTACTTTTTCACCCGGCAGGTGTCCTCCCATTCCCGGCTTTGTACCCTGTCCGATCTTGATCTCAATTGCATCCGCCTTCTGCAGATTTTCTGGAGTAACGCTATACAGGTTTCCTACATATTCAAAAATGTACTTGTCCGCCGCCTCCATCTCTTCCGGAAGAATACCTCCCTCTCCTGAGCACATAGCAGTGTGGGCCATAGCAGAGCCTTTTGCAAGGGATATCTTTGCCTCTCTTGAAAGGGCTCCAAAGGACATGTGGGAAATGTAAACCGGATTTTTCAGGATAAGAGGTTTACGTGCGTGCTTTCCGATCACCGTCTCTGTCCTCACCGCCGCACTCTCTTCTAAGGGCATAGGATCCAACTGTGCGCCTAATAAGAGAATATCATCCCAGTTTGGCATAGGCAGTTCTGTTCCCATAGAAGCCGAGATACTTTTCCCGGTCACTGCAATTTCATGGATTTCTTGCATATATCTGCTGTCTTCATCCTGTCGGACGAATTCCTTTGGATATTCCAATTTTACTTCTTTCTTTTCTTGTACTTTTCCTGTTTTTTCCTCTTTATAAACAGTAAACTTTTCTGTTGTCTGATGGCAGACCGGACATTCCTTTAACTCTGAAAAAGGGTTTCCTTCCAACTCTTCATCATAAATATACCCGCAAACACTGCATCTGTATCTTTTCAATGACCTTATCCTCCTTTCGGCTCCATCTATATAGAAACTGCACAACTACTTATTTCCATTTTATCATAAGTATCCTGTGCTGACCACTTATGAAACATCATTCCAAAAGTTTGACAACAGCTTTTGATTCCGGGTCGCTCAAATTTATATTTTTTGTTGTAGTTTATCTTTTGTTGTGTTAGAGTGAAAGTATCTTTTTAGATGCGCATCTAGAAAAAAATTTTGTGTTTTTCTAAAACACAGTCTGATGATCTGCTTTATACAGATCATTCTATATTTATCCAGTTACTGGAACGTCGGTATATCCGGATCTTTATCCGGGATATTCGCAAACATTTACCCAAAGAAACAAGATCACATACCTGTGCCGGACAAATTTTTTCAGTGTCATGCCACACGTAGATGCAGGAAAATATATGTCGCTGAAATGAAAATCCACGTCGCAGGCAATTTAGGGAAAAGTGTTGTAAACCAGTGGGCTTTTCCCTATAATGGAAGGAGAAAAGTACATATGGAACAAAGACAAAAACCATTGAAGGATTTGAACCTATTGGATCGTTTTTTATTCGCACAGGCGGCGGACGACCCGGATACTATGCGGGATATACTGGAGATCATCTTAGGCAAAGAAGTCGTATTAAAACTGCTTCCCCAGACGGAAAAGGAACAGCGCACCCATCCTCTGAATCGCTATGTGCGGCTGGATGTATGGGCAATGGATGAGCAGGACACGGTCTATAACACAGAAGTCCAACAGAAGAATACAGGAAACCTTCCAAAACGAAGTCGCTTCTACCAAGCATTGATCGACTCGAATCTATTAACTCCGGGAAATGTAGGCTTCCACAAATTAAATCCCGTGTATATCATCCTGATCTGTCCCTTTGACCTGTTCGGCTACGGGCTGTACCGCTATACCTTCCGCATGCAGTGTGAAGAGGTGCCGGAACTTTCTCTGGGAGACAACGCTGTCCGTATCTTCCTAAACACACATGGAAAGAATGCAGAAGGTGTGTCAGAAGAACTGGTAGATCTCCTCAAGTATATGGAGCACACCACGGAAGAAGTAAGCAGAACTTGCGCCAGCGAACGGATCCATAAGATCCAGAAACGCATCCGGGCGATCAAATCCAGTGAAAAGATCGGGGTGAAGTATATGCAGGCTTGGGAAGAAAAAATTATAGAACGAAATGAAGCGCGCGAAGAAGGTATTCGCGAAGGTCATGCTTCCGGATTAAAAGAGGGGCTGGCACAGGGCGGACTGCAAAAACTAGAGGAATTGGTAAAAAAGAAAGTCCAAAAGGGATATTCTGCAGAAGAAATCGCAGAAATGTTGGAAACAGATATAGAAACCGTCCAGAAATTCATAAAAAATAAAATATAAATTTAACTGACGAACTGCCTTATAGAGAAAGAGTAAAATTTATTATAGAAGGTACGCAAAGAACCACTATGTCAGAACACAGGACAGGACCCGCTTTACCTCATCCGTTCGAGTGATTCTAAGCACAGAACATCGACGTGTCCATTGGAACACGCAGATGTACTGCGCTAAGAACCAGGCGAACTGTATTCGGAACGCTCCTGTCAATGCCCTGCTTATCTGACATAGTGGTTCT
This sequence comes from Mediterraneibacter massiliensis, assembly GCF_001487105.1. Lineage (GTDB taxonomy): Bacteria > Bacillota > Clostridia > Lachnospirales > Lachnospiraceae > Mediterraneibacter > Mediterraneibacter massiliensis. Next base: position 26,837 of record NZ_LN913001.1, read on the forward strand.
TCGCTGTCTCTTCCAATCAGAAGTTTCACTCCACTATCAGAAGGTAGATTCCTCAATTAAATTTCAGAAAAAAAGACGACTTCACGTTGTTGTACATCTCCAATCGGAAGGGAATAGATACTTCTGCTTGGAAGTTTGTAGCAGCGTGAAGTCGATTTTTTAAAACAGGAACATGAACTTAAGCGGCGAAAGTGTATGCATGAAATGTGCACTCATTCGAGCATATCGCAACACATGCCTTTCAGGCAGGCGTGCTATGCACGATAAGGTATGTTTTGCGTGAGCGAGGAATTTCGGTGCAACCCTGACGAGCGATGTAAAATACACATTTCATGCGCCCTTTTGTCGTTTGACTTCCTATTTCTTTTGAACGCTTCCGCAGTGTCAGCTCAATTTCGCTTCCGCTTCATTTCGCTATCGGCAGTCGCCGAATGAAAAGGAACAGTTCACACCCTATTTACATGCAAGCATGACACAGGGCATGAACTGTTCCTTTTCGCACTGCTTGTTGCTACGTTAAATTTATATTTTTCTATATTTCATTCCTATCATCAATATAAGCGCCAGTAATATAGATGCAATACCTATACTGACTATTGCCTTTATGTTCCTGTCGGAATCGCCTGCTTCAGGAGATTTCTTTTCTTCACTTTCTTTTTGTTCAATCTTTATATCCTGTTCGCTTCCTTGACTTGTCATATATTCTTTTGTCAATTGCACATGGGCGTTTCCTACATTTTCGCCTTTATATGTGTACGTAACAAATCCTGTCCTGTCTTTCTCATCCATAATTGTAATCTCTGACTCCAGATCCGAAAGAGTTACTCCCAATGGTACCGTCACATATGCATTATCTTTAAAAGATCCTATATTCTTTTTCAACTCTGTATTTTCTTCAACTGTTAAAGGGAGCCTGGTAAAATTTTCAAAAGCATAATCCAGCATTGCCCGTGTATCATCATAAACAGATACGCCATAGTCGTGCAAAACTACTGCTGCCAGCCGCATAGAGCCATTATCTGCCATTGTTACAAGAGTGGTCTTAGCCTGATCTGTATATCCGGTTTTTCCGCCGGTACAGTATGCATAATAATAATAATTTTCTGGCCAGAGCATTTTATGATTTTGCCAGAGCACCCTTTCTTCTTCCATCAAATTAGTCGGAGGGATCGTATAAGAAAGAGACTGCATGATCGTCTGAAATACTTCTTTTTTATAAACTGCGGAAGCAATTAGCGCCATATCGTGTGCTGTCGTATAATGTTCTTCGTCATGGAGCCCATTTGCATTGACCCAATGCGATCTTGTGCAGCCCAGCTCTATTGAACGGTCATTCATTTTCTGGATAAAAGCAGCATATCCTCCACCCATTTTCTGTCCGATGTTTTCTGCCACCGCATAGGAAACTTCATTTGCGGACGCTAAAAGTACCCCATATAAAGCTTCCTCCAATGTCAGAATTTCTCCAGGTGTCATTCCTATACTGGCATCCCCATATTCCAAAAAAGAAATACTGTCTTCCGAAAAAATAATCTCATCCGCAAGTTCTCCATTTTCCAGTGCCACTAAAGTAGTAAGAAGTTTTGTAATACTTGCAGGATACTGTTTTTCATCTGCTCTTTTTTCATAAAGTACGGCGCCGCTGTCCATATCTATAACAATCGCAGACGCTCCGTATATGTTTGGTCCCTGAGGCCAATCTTTTATTACATTTGTATCCGGCACTGTCTCATAGGATTCTTGTTTTTCTTTTTCTTCTGCTGCCTGCTTTTCTTCTTCTGTCATTTCTGCTTCTTCAGACACATTCTGATCTGTCTGCACTTCCTCTGCCAGTACTTTCCATGATGGCTGTAGTATAAGCACAGCAGCCAATATCATAAGTAAAATCTGTTTTCCTGATTTTCTCATTCTTTAACCTCCATAGCAGCAGGCTCTATTTCCTGTAATTATTAATCAAAATATCAAGTATGAAACGGAGACCGCATTCCCCTGAAACCCATAAATGAACATAAACTTGCAGAAAAACTCAGAAAGCAATACATCGAATCTCATCTGGAAAGCATGACCTACTATCATATTAAATACATGAACGACAGTGACTTTCTGGATATGGACTGTTTTTCTCTTTTTCTAAAAGAGAGAACTTTCCTAATACTTAAAAAAATGCCATTTATAAAATATGGCATTCTGTTGATTTTTCGTATTCTTATTTCCATATAATAACTATATTACTATTTTTTATCTTTTTACTCTGTATAGATATCCATTGCTTTCAACAGCTCTTCTTTTTGTTTAAAGTTTTCGTTCATCCTTTCGTTCTTATGTAAACTTAAGACTTCGACAGAAAGTGCTTTTATAATTGTAACCGCCATAACATATCCATAAGAGGGTGTTTTGTTTCCTGGAATGAGGCTGATATCTGCCTGTATGGCAAGTGGTGATGTATACAAATCTGTAAGTGCGATCGTACTTGCTTTCTGAGAATGAAAATATCGAATCACATCTACTGTATTTTTCGTATATGCCTTAAATCCAATGGCAACCAGGACGTCTCCTTCTTTGACATTGGCAATCCTGTCATATATATCATCCACACCTATAGTAAGTAATATGACATTATCCATGTAATCGCTTAAAAGATGATAAAGATAAAATGCCACTGAATAGGCTTCTCGTAAGCCTAAGATATATACCCGGCGCGCATTTTTTATTTTGCCTGCAGCTTTCAAGAAATTTTCATTCAAATCCTCTGTATACATTTCTTTTAATATCTCTGTATTAGATTCAATTTGTTTTTTTAGAATGCCTCCTTCTTCTTTCCCCCAGCCACGATACGTCTCTGTCTCTTTTATAACCAGCTCTTTCTGCATCAAGACTTGTATTACTTTTTGTAATTCAGAATAACCACTGTACCCAAGGCTTGTACAAAACCGGTGAATACTTGTCGCACTGACTCCACATTCACTGCTGATTTCCTGAATAGAAAGGAAGGGAATACGCAGATACTCTTTCTTTACATACGCCGCAATTTTTGTTAATACTTTAGTAAAATTTGATGACTGTTGTTCTATCCGTTCTAATAAGTCAAACTTCAAATCCGTCATCTCCTTCCAATACCCCGAATGACACGTCATCCGGGGTAGTTTTGCAATCTATTTTACCATATATTTTTTACACTGTCCATATGAGCACAAAGCTATTGCTCCTCGCTTATGCTCCTTTTGTTAATAAAATTATATTTATCTGCTTATCCTGCGAACTATATTTTATATACACGGCGCAGATTATCACATAGGATGTTACGTGCCGCCTTCATTGCATACTCTTCGGTAATATATCCTCTATCCATAAGCGTCTCCAACGCTCTTGCCAGAGATTTTCTTACAAATCTAGCCGCCAGCCACATATGTTCAGGAACTCCTGCACCATCACTTCCATAGAATATCTTATTGAGCGGAGCCATTTCAAAAAGCTTTAATAGCTTGTCATCTGCGGCAAAACTTGCATACGGTATCATGGAACTGACATCTGCATAGATATTTGTGTAGTGGTTCAGAAGTATCCCCAATTCCTCCAAATATGGATAGGACGCATGAATAAGCACTATTTTTGTTCCCTGACAGTAGGAAGAATTTATTGCGTCAAAAAGAAGAAGAGGATTGCACTGTAACATATTGCAGTCGGGACTATCCCCCAAACCCGTGTGTATCTGCAGCGGCACATCCTGTTCTCTGCAAATCTCACACCCTTTTAGGAAAGTATAATCACGTACTTTCTTTTCGGCAACTATATCCTGCGGATCTGCCAGATATGCATAGTATCCGCTGCGGAATTCTTCTTCTGATAATACTTCTACCTTTAATCCGGTCAAATATGCGATCACAGATTTTACTGCTACAAGATTTTCATTTTTAATCATTGCTACTGTATCCTCTTTCAGCCGCCGCGTAAATTCATCAAAAGAAGGTTCTTCTGCGAGAATTTTTTCTGCCACCCATTCAATACGATTGATACCATATACCTTTGTATCTCCCACTTCCTTATAGAAATCGCTGATTTCCTGGCTAGTCAGAGTCTTGCGCGTGATCGGGTATCCAAAGTCTACTAAAAGGGCCTCCAATCCGGCATCTTTGATCAAATCTTGCACGTAAGTATTCATACTGCGCGCTTTATTACGCTGTTTGACTACTTCTTCCTGCGAAGCTCCTGCATCCATTTTGAAAAATCTTTTTAACTCATTGGTCATCATATGATATAGTATCGTATGTCTCATATCTTCAGATTCTACCGGATAAAGCCCGATGCAAAGAGCACGTTCAAAATCTTTTGCTTCACGTCCATATGGAAATGGATGGCAATGGTTATCGATAGCAGGAATGCCGCTTAAATCTAATTTTTTCATTCTTAATTTCCTCCATTGTTTTTCATTTTTCTCTCTGATTAAATTTTGTTTCTGCTCTAAATGCATACACTTTTTTCTGTCTTTTATTCTATCAAATATTTTTTATCTGTCAATAGAAAAAGATTATCTTTTTTTAAAATAAATTATCTTTTTTATTGACAAAACTATTTTGGCATTATATATTAAGTACAGATAATTTATTTCACATTTCACTGATTAAATACATAAATTCTGAAAACTTTTTTTCAAATGCATGCACTTTGAAAATTTAATAAACTAAAATGGATCCATTTATTTCTGCTGTTCCAAATAAAATTTAATACTTTAATGAGGAGAAAAATTATGAAAGAAAACCATATGAAAGGAAATATCTGTTTAGAAAACAGCAAAAGACCAAGGTCTATGAATAATAAAGTCATTATTCCTATTTTCATTGTACTGTTTCTTTTAGGCTTCATCCCATTTCCTTTTACAAAACAATCCCCTGTTCTCCTGTTTGGATGGTTACCTGTCACTCTTGCTTATTGGTGGATATTGATGTTTATAGACCTGATCTTTATATATTGTGTCTGCAGACATTTTGTCAAAGTATCACAGGAAAAGGAGGGGAACGAATGAATAAACAGATACTTAGTTTTTTGATAATTATTACTTATCTTTTCTTTATGCTTATAGTTACGATTATAAACGGGAGAAGAAAAAAACATAAAAAAAACGCGGAGGGATTCTTCTTAGCCGGCCGCGGTGTCAGTTCCGTACTTCTTCCTCTGACTATGATCGCTTCCGTGATGAGTACCTTTGCATTTCTGGGAGCCCCGGGAATGTACTATAACCATGGTATCTCCTATTTCGCCATTGTTTTAAGCCAAATGTGGGTCTGTCTGATGATTCTGTATTTTGGAAATAAAATCCGCAGACAGGCGAAAAAATACGGCTATCTCTCCATTGGCGATTATTTTCAGGATAGATATAAAAGCTCTTACCTGAAAGTGCTTGCCTCCTGTATTGCAGTCCTTATGACCATGGTTTTCCTCGCCATGCAATATGTCGGCAATGCACGTGCTCTATCTATGGTTACCGGAGAAATAGTTCCCTATGAAGCAGCGATCTTTGTTTCTGTTGTCTTTTCCCTCTTATATGTTTTGATCGGAGGCGCCAGCGGTGTAGTACTCTTAGACGCTATTCAGGCTATTATCCTTATAGTAGGCATCGTTGTTGCCGCTTATATTGCCCTTGGACCTTCAGGAGGGATTGACGCTTTGTTCAATACAACCGCTTCCTCCCTACCTGAACTTTTAAGTCGCCCAGGTCCTAAAGGGCTTTACACCGATCAATACTGGATCATGCAATTTATTGTACTTCCTTTTGGTTTATGGCTCTGTCCACATGTGTGGAATAAGTCCTTAATGGCAAAGGATGAAAAAGCCTTGTCCCGTTCGGCATTCAGTATTCCGCTGTCTATGATAATTATTTACGGAGTAGCAGCTTTATTTATTGGTCTGGCAGGTCATATTCTTATTCCAGCTTCAGAAGTCACCGCCGCAGATAATATTCTTCCTATGATGATGACTCGCTACAGTCATTGGCTCGTTGCCGCCCTTATCATGGGAGCAGCAATGTCCGCCGGGCTTTCAACCATGAATGCTATGCTTTTGGTTACATCACAAATTGTTTCACAAGATTTAATACTCTTCAAACGAAAAGATCAAGTTACTGATAAACAAAATATGTTTCTTTCTCGTATAATCATTATAGCTATAGCTGTAATATGCAGCCTTATTGCTCTGCGGCCACCTCAGACCCTAGTACAGCTAGTGCAGGATGTGGCTTATACAGGTCTTGCGCAGCTTGCTCCGCCTTTTATCGCCGGACTTTATTGGAAAGGTGTTAGAAAAGAGGGTGCTATCGCCGGACTTACTGCCGGTACAATTATTCTTTTTGCCACACGTATTATGAATGTATCTCCACTTGGTTGGCCTGGTTTTATGTGGGCATTTGGAATTAACATCCTTCTTTTAATATTCATTTCTCTATTATTAAAGAAAAAGGATATTTCGGACATAGAGGCAAGATTCTTTGTACCCTTTAAATAGAATTTGAAATTTTTCTATATTAAGACTGATCGTCATATTAATAAATTAAAATCAAATCTAAAAAGGCTCTTCCTTATTTATTCAACTTAAACCGCCCCCCAAAAGTTAGACCAAAAATCTAACGATTGGGAGGTCGATTTTTTCATTGCAAAATATTATTCATTTGAATTCAAGAAACAAATAGTTCTTGAATGTTTATCTTGTGGAAAGAGGTCTGACTTTTTAGCGAAGAAGTATAGAGTTTCTCAAGGGAAAATGGTTCGAAACTGGATAAATAATTATAAATAATTAGGAGAGAATTCAAATTGAAAGATCTGCTTGCTATGCAGGGAAATACATTTCTCTGGAAGCCAAAATTGCAAAAGCGAAGGACCTTTACTATGATGCACTTGCAAGATCCCAGGATGGGTGATATGAAGGCTGTGAAGATGCAGTTCCTTTCATCAAATATATTCTGAGCACCGTTCTTGCTGCTTATAAGGATTGAAGACAGATTCTCTATTGTAGAAATAGAGCTACTAGCAGTGGAAATGGTAAGAAAGACAACACAAAATAAGATTGGAAAGTTCACAAAGCAAGATATTCGAGAACTACTCCCATCTTTGAGCATCAGTTCCATTGAAGCTCTCTCCGAAAATTTGTAAAAGAAGGCGATTCTCTTCTATCTCAATCAAATTATATCCTTTATTCTTTTCTCTAGCAATATTCCGCTGATTTCTTTTTCCACTAAGATATCTGCCACTAAATCCATCTTATAATAATCCCTATCGCCAAATTACTTATTCAATAAATCATTTGTAATCCGTTCATTTTTTGTAAGCTTATTCAATTCATTTAAAACAGCTAATCGACTATCTCTCGGACATGCTGCAATAACCTCCGAACCGGTTAAATCACCTATTTTTTTCAGTTACATAGGTTTTAACAACATCATACACCGACTTTCCTTAGGTTCATCATCCAGCCTTTTTTCGTCTATATTTATACCCTATTCAGAATGAAACTTTCAATAATTGGATAAAACTGCCGTTTCAAATATATAAAAACACAATATTAAACCATTCTAACTTTTCATTGCTTTCGCCAATGAAGTCAGCAATGCTTTCATTTCCGGATTTGCCAATACCTTTGTAAGTAACTCTGCATTTCTCTATGGGCTACGATAATTTTTTCAAAATCTTCTTCTCATTTATTCTTGAGAAGTCACTTAACCGATAGGATCTAACTCTTGTCTTAACAATGATCGGAATCAATAAACCACTATTTACAAGTTTCACACATCTATTAATAATCGTTTTATTTGTTACTCCAATTATTTTGCTTACCTCAATTGGTGTAAACTCGTATAATCGATTTTTTAATAGAAATACTAAGAATTCCTTTTCTTTTGCATTTAAATAAGACAGACTTCCATCTAGCTCATCATTCTCAGATTCTTTGGATAACTCGTATACCTTTTTAGAATACAATTCCATCATTCTCAAAAAATAATTGACCCAAATTTCCGGATGAGGAGGATTTTCTCTTCCTGAATAATACAAAGCAGGCAATCCCATTTGCAGCGATGCATAATATTCATCTGAATCATAAGCAAAATATTCCTCCAGAGAACCTATCCCATTAAAACCATAGCCATGATAATCGAGGATATATCCTGACATTAGCCTAGCTGTTCTCCCATTTCCATCTTCAAAAGGATGAATAGTAACCAATTGATAATGAACTATAGCAGCAATAATCAGCGGGTGGTCATCTGTAGTATTTACATATTCCACAAGTTCATCCAACAAGTTTGGTATATCTATATACTCTGGTGGAATATATTCCGCTGCTCCTGTTTTTGAATCATATACTGCAAATAACATCCCTGGTGGCATAGGACCTCTTAATCCTATCTTTTCTTTTGAAGCACCTTTTTCGACCATTGCTTGCACTTCCAGAATCATCTCTTTTGAAAAGTGTTCTTTCTTTTTCAACTTTTCTTCTAAAAGATTTAAAGCCAGAAAATAATTACGAACCTCTTGTTCTGGTTTAAAAAAATGTTTGTGAGGATCACTTTCAATAGCTTCATTTGCCTGTTTTTCAGTCAATGGATTCCCTTCAATCTTATTAGAAGCATAAGAACTCTTTTTCTTAGAATTTTTTCTAAGTCTATTTTTTGTAACAGGTGGTATTTCTATCGTGCTGAGAGAAAAACGTTTTTCATCTATTTCCGATATCCTTTTTAAAATTTCATTTGTTAGTGTAACTTTAATCATATTTTCCACCTCCATTTTTTCCATATATTATATCGTTTCATAAACTATTTTTCCACTAAAATTACACTATTTTTTCACTATTTTTCATTACTTGATTGCTTTCGCCAATGAAGTCAGCAATGCTTTCATTTCCGGATTTGCCAATACCTTTGCAAGTAATTCTGCATTTCTCTGTCGATCCTCAGCCATGATATGTGAATATACCTCTGTTACTATATCAACCTGTGAATGACCGGAATCTCCCTGAACCGCTTTGATGTCTCCACCATTTAGTTTTAATTTATAGTTTACACTGCTATGTCTGAAACTATGAAATACAACTGGTGAAAGATTTTAATCTTCAATCAACTTTTTCAACTGACCTCGAATTGCTCCTGCTCTGCCTTCCACTCAAGTGACACAGGCGGAATATATGGCTCAAAAATCCAGACAGAAAAAATTAGAAGAGATAAATAAAAAAATCATTGCTGATGGATTAAAACCAACTTCCACCACATTCTAAACGCAGAAACAAGTACTCAGAAATGCTATCGAAGAATGCAGCTTGTATTCCAAAAACTTTCAGGAATTCCAATCACTGCTTTTTGAAAAATATCAGATTTCTGTCATTGAAGAAAGAGGAAGATATCGCTATCTCCATCCGGATCGAAACAAACGGATAACAGAAAAAGCACTCGGAACCCAATATGGGAAAGAACATTTGGAACAGCTCTTCTTACGAAAAGATCCGATGACCATTCTTTATGTCAGATCGCATTTACGGCTGGTAGTAGATCTGCAGAAAAATGTAAAAGCAATGCAAAGTCCTGGATATGCGCATCAGGTAAAAATATCCAACCTTCAAGAAATGGCAAATACCATTATATATGTACAGGAACACGGATACAATACCCAAACCGAGTTAAAAGATACCTTTTCCAAAAATCGAAAACAGTTAGAGCAGGCAACTAATCAGCTTATGGAAATGAACGAGGATTTGAAAAACATCAACCGTCAGATTCATTACACTGGACAATATTTTGCACACAAGACAATTTATACTGAATTTTTAAAAGCAAAAAACAAAGGCAGATTCCGAAAGGAACACTCCGCTGATATTCAAGCATATGAAGAAGCCCTTGACTGGCTGAAATCTTTTTATCTAGATGGAAAAATGCTCTCTATCAAATCATTAAAAGAACAAAAAGCCAGCTTACAGGAACAGATCAACCAGCAAAAATCATCCCTTCAATCTTTAAAGAATCTGGCAAAAGATTTGAAAACTGTAAACCAAAATGTGGAAGCAATTCTCCACAATCCGATTCAGAAAAAGCACTCAGAACCCGAATTATAAGTTATGTTACGAAGGAGGAATTATATAATGACATCCTAATAAAAAAACATAAAAAAGTGCCGGACATAAAGACATACAATCTTCATACTCAGCTTCAAATACAACAAAAGAGTGGGATTTTTTAATCCCACCCCAACTGTTGATTTAGAGCCAAAAATTCATTTTAATTTTACAAAAGCGATTGAAGGACCTCTATAAATTCCCATGAATTTACCATTGTATAAGAATGATTATCTATAATTATTTCCTGCATAGAAGTAATACAAATTGTTTTTATTTGAGAATCTTCTTGTACATACAACATCACTACTTTAGCCGGGATATCATTCTTACTGCCAGTATATTTGAACAAGGATGAAAAGTTTCTGTTATAACTATACTATTTTGCTGCTGTAGTAACATCCTCTTTTTCCTGAACAGATAATTTGACACAATCAAATCCATTGGCATAAGCTGTACTACTGTTATCAATTCCCGGTTCTTGTATAGATACTTGAATAGTTTCAGCAGATTCTAATAAATCAGACAAAGGAATCGGTCGGAAATATACAACAAAAATCGTTGTAAATAATAGCAGAAAACACGCTCTCCCAATTGTTCTGAACCGAATACCATCTATATTTTTTTGATTTTTTATGATCAAAAATAATTCCATACAATACAATATTTCTAAAATAAGGATTCCTGCATACAAAATATAAATATTATTCGATATACTATAAAAAATCACGATTCCGAAAATAATACAGCCAATCAACAGACATAGCAATCCATGTTTTTTTATAAAATTGGGGGACAGATTATATTTTTGTAGTATTTTCTTTGAGATAACAGTTTGCTTCCCTGTTAAAAGTTGATGTAATCCAAATGCAGAAAATAAAAATGCCAGAACAAACAAATATAACTTAATAGCCATGAGATATCCTCCACATGTTTGATATTATACTTTTTCCCGTAATATCTTGCTATCAAAGTTTTGTAAACAGTATGTAAAATGATCCTCCAATTTCTCATTTATTTGCATTGATGAATCACTTTGCTGTCCTCAAACAAAACAGAACCTTGGATCCGATTCTTTTTCAAATCAGTTCCAAACGAGCATTTCGTTTGTCATTAGCTGTCGCTAATCATTTTTGAATTGTATTAGCTGAACTTCATTCTCGAATGTTATTTTTTTAAGCGATATTTTTCAAAAAAAGCGCCCCACTATTTGCTTTTCAGCTAACAGTCGAACGCTTGTATCAGCGTCTCGTATAGGAATCGAACCTATAATTTAGTCTTAGGAGAACTTGCAACCAAATTAACTAACGTATCACCTAAGCTCCTCTCATACCCTGCGAAGTCCCTAATTTCCTGGGTTTTTTGAGGATTTTAACGGGATGGAATAGCCTCAAATTCCATCCCATTCCCTGACGTATTCTGCTGTGTACTTAGCATTTAATTAGCGACAATTTGATTTGAACTACGTTCAGCCACCAAGCAATTAGCAGGCTCTCTTCCCACAAAGAACGTAAAAAGACTATATGCATACACACTATGCACGGAACTCTTTTAGAGTATTTTACCACACATAAACCTTATTACGCAATTAGAAAGGAATTATTGTCTATGGATTACCAATTAGAATTAAAACAAATTGTGGATTTTCCACGCTGCCGGATTTACCGGGAATTTATACAAACGCTCATCAAGGACAGAAACATTCGTACAAACGGAAGTTCCTGTCTTTTTTATTTCCTGATTCTCTGCTCCTATGCAAACTACTCTTCATCCTACCGTAACATAGAACATCTGACCTATACTGTTGCTCCGGGAGAATGGATCTGCACACTGAAAGAACTGCAGCATCAGTTCCGTTTCCGGTTTCAGCACCAGGTCCTTTCTGTTCTGGATACCTTGGCAGAACAAAATTTCCTGACTTACACCTTGCATGAGAAAAATCGCATCATCAGATACAAGATCGTGGACTGGCCCAAAGACAATACAGCGCTTTCCTACAATTTTCCCTGCAAAAAAGACATTGGATTTTTCTTCTTTCCAATCACAAATGTTCATAAGCTGATTCACATGGGAAAATGTTCCGAGATGGATGCCCTTCTGGATCTTTGGATCCATGCAGTCTATAATGATCCGTCTGTACGTTGTTCTGATTCCGGTCCGGTTGTTTACTTCAGAAATCAGACCGGCAATCCACTCTTCAGTTATCAATACTTGGCAGAACGCTGGCAGCAATCCAAATCTTCCGTCTCACGTCTGCTAAAAAAACTAGAAAACAATGACATGATAACTTTAATCTCTTATTCTGGAAAACATGGCAGCATGATCTATCTCAATAATTATCTGTCTGTCATGTTTAATATAAGTGACGTAATGATTGACAAGGAGGAAATCGCTATGAAAATGGAACTGCCAATTCACATTCCTGACGAAGTACCTACTGAAGAAACTACCGTTTCCTGCGTTCCGGAATCTGTTGTTGATGAACAAATCATCGTTTCACAAGAAGGCTTTTGCGTTCCAGAACCGCACACAAAAACCATCGTCCGAAAAGTGGCTGAAATGCTGGAAACACAAGGCATTGTGTGCTGTCGATGCCCAAAAGCCAAGTATATATTATCTCCATTATCAGCCTGCAAGGATATAGTATATAGATATTCACTACGTATTATCTGCCCTCTGGGAAGTGCATCTTACCATTTTGAACTAAAGATCAAACCGCAAAAACCGAAAGCTAAAACCACTCCGTCTGTGCGAACACAAACACAATCTTCTAGTCCATCCTTTTCCGAAATACCGGAAATACTACTGAAGGGAGGTGAATAGATATGGCAGGAAAACATTATCCACCTGTTGTATCACCCGAAGATAACCCGCTGTATCACGATACATACAAACTGCTTCGGTGCTATCGGGATTCTACTTACAGTCTGAAGGTGGCTGTCCGGCAAGTAGAAATACAGTTTCAACTGGAATATAAGACCAGCATAGACGAATTTCTGGACTCTATCTATACCGCTGGTGCCGACTTAACCGGAAGCCAAATAGAGGAATGGGCAAAAAGTATCTCCAGAAGCAATAAGATGATCAAGTTGCTGCTCTCTTCCGTTGATCTTCTCCGCAAAAATCACAAACATGGAGAACAGTATTACTGGATTTTATACTATGCCTTCCTCTCACCACAGGAGTTGAAGAATACCGATGAAATTCTGGAGGCATTGGAAGAACATATTGCAAACATCTCCTACCGCACTTATTACCGAAAACGCCAGGCAGCAATCAATGCATTAAGCAGTATCCTTTGGGGATTTTCTGCAAAAGAAACCTTAGATACGCTAAATAAATTCTTCCCAGAATAGAGATGGCATAATATTGTCACTACATTGACCTGTTTCTGCGATTGAAGGGGAATTTTACCCATGTTACAATAGGTATTGCTTATAGTATTCCTATTTTTCCCGCACCTGATATGGTGCTTTTTTTGTACCCGAAAACCAATCGCTGACAGCAAGATTCCTTCTGCTATACGTACAGCATACTTCTATCAAATAAGAAACGTAGATTGTACGTACAGCGTAAGTACATTTTCTATATATGAACAGAAGGGAGATACCCATGAAAACACGAAACGAACTCTACAATGGGGAAGGAGCCGAACTATTGCGATTTATCACTACATATCACACACTTTTGTATGAACAAGCTTTACGGCTATTCCCCAAAAACAGAGATTCTATCAAATCTCTGATTACCAGTCTTGTCAAACAAGGTAGGATTATCCACGACAAAGAGAATGACCTACTCTGTGACACTGCCGAATCAGCATCCAATCCGGATTATGGCATGATCGCCGCATTCTGGGTTCTATTGGACTTCAAAAAAGCAGTTGTCTACCATACAAGCGGAGATTTTCCAATAAAACTCAACTTTTTTTCAAAAGATGAATGGTATGAGATTTTATATATTCCACTGGAACAGGAATATCTTATCAATCATGTAATGGAATCACAATCTGCAGACCAAGTAAAACGGCTGGTTGTCTTAGAAAATGAGGGGCAGGCTAGAAAGGTCACCATAGACAATGTGGTAGCCTTTTGCTTAGTGGATACTACCAGCGGAGTTGTCAGTTACTATACAAAGAAATGAGGTCCTATGAATAATAAAACCATTTACGAGCGTCTTCAACAGATTGAAGATGAAATACAAAGGCTAAACAACACGCTTTTTGCACTGAAGACCACAGACATAAAAGTATATGGCAAGCGTTATGAGGAACTAAGCACCAGTGCTGCCCTGCGATCAGAACGTATTACATGCCAACTCAGGAATTTGGTATTCACTATTTCTTCCAGTGGAAAATCAGATTATCTGAAACAGGCTGCAGATGTACAGGGAATCCAAATTTCCAGTTCCGAACAAATACTAACCATTACACTACCTGGTCTTTTACCCAAACGGAAGGTAAGAACCAATACTGCTTTCCTACATGAACCATTAAATCTTGCCTTGCAGACCTACATTCTGGAACATCCCATTCAACTATACCAAAACTGTGTAGTTTGTTTTAGCCAGATATATGACCAGAACCTTTCACTGCATCGCGTCCGCGATTATGACAATCTGGAGTTTAAACAAATTCTGGACACCATTGCTGCCTATGTATTGGTAGATGATACCGGATTATTATGCGACTCTTATCATACAACGGAACTGGGAACCCATGACCATACTATCGTGTCTATCATGGATTGCGAAGCCTTTGCCGGTTGGATAAAAAGCCGACAAAAGTGTATAAGAACCATATCGGAAATTTCGTGATATTTCCACACAAATATCCGACATGGGTAATCTTTCTGCAGAGACCTTATAATCTCTGCTGTTTTTATGCCAGAAAATACTTCCCGGCTACCCAAGTATAGGCTGGCATAGGTAATAACTGAATTGAGGTGACTTGTTTTGATAAAACCAGACTCTATGAAATATCAGGTTCTGGAAATGGTCGGAATTAGTGGAGAATTTCCGGTCAATCAGCTACACCGGCTGATAGAAAGCAGCTCTTATGCCGAAAAAATCATAACTGAGCTGAAAAACGAAAAGCTGATCCGAACGCATTACCGGGACCGGCTAAGAGGTTATCGCTTAACCAAACATGCCAAAGAACTCCTGCTCGCACAAAATATGCCCCGTTTCCATGACTATCTTACTGGAAATACAGAAACAAATCTGATCCGCAGCGAACTTCCCAGAAGAATCCGTCTGCATCAAAAAGCTGAAATCTATCTGACTTTACTACATGCCAACATTCCTATCTTCTATGATGTAAAGCCTAATATTTTCAGCAGGACTTGCGAAGCGGACAGCTCCTTTATACAAGATCTTCCACTTTTTTACAGTTCCAGAGAAATAAAAACTCTCGGTTATGATACAACGAAAATCCGAAATTCTCGAAGCGTCGGGATTCTGTTATCCCCACAGTATGTTTACGCACTCTATAATACTGGGAACAGTGTCCTGAAATGGGAATATAAGACCGAAGTGAGACTTACTGCTTTTCTGCAGCATTACCTGCAGGGACGCCCCTACCATGGAAGACCTGCTGTACGAGCAATTATGACCGGAAAAGATATGGATACTGCCTATCATTTACTGACAAGCACTGGCGGATACCGAAAATCGCTCTTTCTTTTAGATACTACCTATGAGCATTTCCACTATCTGCCCAATAATATTTATGGCGAATATCTGTTGCGTCTGCTTGTGCGACCACAAATGCTGCAGCAACTTGATCGGTTATTGTTATCAGACTATTTCTCTCACCAAGAAGAACTACCGATTGAGCATGATGGCATAGATAGCCAGAACCATCCCGTCCTGCTTGCTTATGATTTTGACATGCAACGAATCAACCGTTTCAATACTGGTTTGAATGTATATGATCTTTCAGGAATCCTGGTATGCTTTGACTTTCAGATTCCTTGTCTGCGGAAATATCTAACCGCAGATATACAGTTTTCCAGTATTGACTTTCAAAAATTCAAAAGGGGGTTTTTCCATGAAAAGCCGTAACTGGTGGAAGCTTCTTTATCTGCTCCCCATCTGTGCCTGTACCGTCTATGCTGGAGGGTATGTAGCACAATTCATAAAAAATTATCAGGAATGGACGGCGGCTGGAAACTTTGCCGGGAACGGTACTTATCCAAAACCAGCCTCCCTTCATCCGCTTGACTGTATCCATACAATCCTACACCATTTCCCGTACAATCTGTATGGGATTTTTCTGTGTCTGACTGTATTTGGACTGATTACCTTCCTGCTGATGCGAATGGGAAATGACCGAAATGGAGAAATCAGTGATCGTGACCGAAATTTTAATTACTCCACGCAGGGAACCTACGGCACTTCCGGATTTATGACATCGGATGAAATGTTTAAAGTTTTGGAATTAGCTGGAGATGTAAAGAAAAATCAGGGAACCATTCTGGGAAAACTGAATGGGAAAGCTGTATGTCTTCCAAATAAAACGCGGCTAAATAGAAACATTGCTGTCTACGGCGCATCCGGAAGTATGAAAAGCCGCGCCTTTGCCCGCAATATGATCTTCCAGTGTGTTGCCAGAGGAGAAAGTTTAATCATTACTGATCCCAAAAGCGAACTCTATGAAAGTATGTCTGTTTATTTGGAAAATGAAGGTTATACAGTAAAAGCATTTAATCTGGTCAATCCGGAAAACTCCGACAGTTGGAATTGTCTGGGTGAAATCAACGGGCAGGAAACGATGGCTCAAGTATTTGCAGATGTCATTATCCAGAATACGGGTTCCGGAAAAGGAGATCATTTCTGGGATAATGCGGAGATGAATCTGCTAAAAGCCTTAGTCCTCTATGTGGATCAAGGATTTCCTGCAGAAGCAAAAAATATCGGACAGGTTTACAAATTATTGACTATGAGTTCAGAAAAAGAACTAAACAGCCTGTTCGATCTGCTTCCGGTATCCCATCCAGCGAAAGTTCCCTACTGTATCTACAAGCAGGCTAGTGATACTGTGCGAAGCGGTGTTATTATCGGCTTAGGTGCCAGACTTCAGGTATTTCAGAATAAACTCATTCGGCAAATTACCTCTTATAATGAAATAGATCTGGCACTTCCAGGGAAACAGAAATGTGCTTACTTTTGCATTACCTCTGATCAGGACAGTACCTTTGATTTTTTGTCCTCTCTGTTTATGACTTTCATCTTTATCAAACTGGTTCGTTATGCAGACAAGTATGGAGAAGATGGAAAGCTACCTGTTGCTGTACATATACTGGCTGATGAACTTGCCAACACTGGGGCTATTCTGGAATTGAATAAGAAAATCAGTGTAATCCGAAGCCGTAATCTTAGCATTTCCTGTATCTTTCAAAATTTGCCTCAGATGCAGAACCGCTATCCATTCAACCAATGGCAGGAAATCATCGGCAACTGTGATACTCAGTTATTTTTGGGATGTACTGATGAGGTTACAGCTACATTTATCAGTAATCGGAGTGGCGATGTAACTGTCGGTGTCAGCAGCGAAGCCAAACAACTCAATAGCTGGAGAGTCTCCGATTACACGCCGGAATACCGCCGTACAAAATCTATCGGAAAACGCAAGCTCCTAACTCCGGATGAAATCTTACGCCTCCCACTCGATGAAGCGTTGATTATTCTGCGCGGACAGAAGGTACTTCGTGTGGAAAAATACGATTATACACTGCATCCGGACGCAAAGAAACTAATTCCACGAAAAGCATCAGATCATATTCCGGCGTGGCGTGAAAACGGAATTCATGAAGAATCGGATTATATGCCAAAATCTCCGGCTACTGCCACGCGAAAAAAACGCGGCTCTGCGTCTGGAAATACAGCCAGAAAAAAAGTGCAGGAGCCACTATATATATCTGAACCTGTTTATCAGGAACCATGCTATGACGAATTCAATCCAGAATTTCTCTCAGAGGACTCGGAAGATAATTTCCCAGACTCTGAAATGGTTCCGTTAGATAAAAAATCAATTATGTCATAAGTATGAAAGGAGACACATTATGCCAAACGATGTAACAAACACAAACGCAGCCATCTTAACCCTTGATTCTGATGCAGTCTTAGAAACTGCCCAATCAAAAGCAGATCTTATCTGGCACGACATCCAGAATGCCTACCGCACCAGAAAAATCCTAACCGGCACACTTGGTGGTATCGAAAAAACTGAAGCGGGCAATCTGATTGCTGTTATCTATTACAAAGAATTTCGGGCAGTCATTCCAATCACAGAAATGATGATCAACCTCCTTCAAGATGAGGCACACGATTATGGATCGCTGTCTTTGCGTCAAAATAAAGTCCTCAACAATATGCTCGGCTGTGAAATAGATTTTATCATTAAAGGATTGGATTCCAAAACACGCAGCATTGTTGCAAGTCGCAAAGAAGCCATGCTGAAGAAACGCCAAATCTTCTATCTGGATCAGGATGTTTCCGGGCAAACCAAAGTATACGTGGATCGTATCGTGCAAGCCAGAGTCATTGCGGTTGCTGAAAAGGTTGTCCGCGCTGAAATTTTTGGTATAGAAACTTCCATTCCTGCCAGAGATTTATCCTTCGACTGGCTTGGTGATGCCAGGGAACGTTTCCATGTAGGGGAACACATTTTGGTACGTATTCTGAACGTAGAAGGTGATACACCTTCTACACTCTCAGTTCAGGCAGATGTAAAGAGTGTAGAAGGAAATACCAGCAAAGAAAACTTAAAGAAATGTCATGTTCAGGGCAAATATGCCGGTACTGTGGAAGACATCCACAAAGGGACCGTATTTGTACGGTTAGAACTGGGTGTCAACGCTATTGCTCATAGTTGCTATGATAACCGCACTGTTGGGAAAAAAGACATTGTTTCCTTTGTTGTCACCCATATTGATGAAGACCGTAATGTAGCTGTTGGCATCATTACACGAATTATCAAACAAAATATCTAATTATAAGCGTAGCAAGAAAAGAATACCGATCTTTCCATCTTTTCTTGCGATATGAAATTCTTCATGTTATACTGAGCGAGTATAACTAATCGGGAAAGAGAAGCGGATGCAATTTCGACCAGCCCTCTAGTCTTTAAAGGAGGGTGATGCCCCATGAACACAATGGAAGTACTTACATTGCTTTTAGTAGTTTTTGCGGCTCTGACTTACATAGATAATCGACATAATAAGAAATAGCATCCACGATAAACCCTGAGAAAGTTTGATGGATGCTATGTCTTAACATAGAAATAAATTAAATTTTACTGAGGGCATCAGATCTTGCATCTGATTACCTTTCTTGATTAGATTATACACTGGGGGGCATGAGAAATCAAGTCCCCCTTTTTTAATTGCCATTGTTTACTCAACACAACTGAAGGCTGAAAGCTTCAAGTACTTTACAAATGAGTAAAACTAATAATTAGTCATTTCAATCGCTTCTATACTCTATTCCCTAATAGTTCAATCAGACATCGTATTTTTCTTCACACTTAATACAATATGTACCTGATCCCCCTCTCATTTCTTCAGGGCACTTTTCTCCACATCCTGGACACACAAATCCATTTTCATTCGTAGTCATGCAGTCATCGCATATAGGATCCCCTTTATAGTCTCTATAAAATGATTCCCATTCATACCCTATTTTTTTTCCACATTCCGCACAATATATATCAAAATCAGAATCGCCATCCTCATACGACTCCTCTGTAATAGATGCAGTCTCAATCTCTGCATCTTGATATTCAAAATTCTCATTCCAGTTAATTACTGTATCCAATGCTCTTGTGACTAACACTTCAACTTTACCAGAACACTCATGTCTTCTTCCTGGAGAAGTAATTATTTCTTTTGTATCGTCATCTCTTCCCCAGTATTCATATGATACACCTGATATTCTTATAAAATAAGAAATAATATATGTTGCCGTACCAGAATCTACATCTATTCTTTCAAAATCATCAAATTCAACATCATCTAACTCCCACTCATCTACTCCCTCCGAACCAATATGAGAATTATTCTCATCAATAAAACTTGTTCCAGAGTAAGCAATTTCGCTCCAAACAGATTCAAATACTTGCCTCTGTACTTCATCTACAAAAAATTCATCTGTAGCATTCAAAATCAATGATATTGCATCTGGAGCCTCAATCATAAACTCCCTCGCAATTGCTTGATATAGATCATATCCAACCAACGGAATCAATTTTAAATTTTTGCCTGTGTCTTTTCTAATCTTGGTCTTACGCAAAAATTCTTTAACTAATTCTTTTCTAAATAGAATTCTCCCATCATCTAATTTTTCCCACCAATCTTCTTTCACATCATCTGTAACAAAGATAATGTTTTTATTATTCAATACCGCGTATTCATACGTCTCAGCCCAAACAATTAAATCTCCATACTTACTAACGCCATCTTTTTTTGCATCTTTATACCCCGGAGGTGTTTGTGACTTATATCTATACTCACCTTCCTTGCATAGTTTATATATAAAGGATGCAGAAGGTTCGGGCATTTTGCGAAATGAATTCATTAAATTAAGAACTTTATCTTCGTCCCAGTTATTCAAGAAATCCAAATTTTGGTGTTCCTCAAAATATGAATCAAATTCATCTTGAAGTTCGCCAACCTTGTCTATCAAATTATAAACAAGTCTATCTATATCTGGATAACCATTTCTTGATAGTTCATGACATTGGCTCTTTATTTTATTTTCTATAATTGAAACAAGTTGACTACACGCTTCAACCGATTTCTTTATGGATTTTTGTTTTTTACTATATTCTTCTTTTCTATGTTTCTCATATTCCCAATAAACATTAAATGGAATACAAACATAATCCTTTATACTATCTAGACATTCCAAAACAAATTCCGCATAATCTGGCGATGAACGATATATTTTTAAAAGAATATTTGCATCTAATACAACAACATAGTTCTTATGCTGAAGAAGATCCTTTAGTGCAATCATTGAATTACTTTGTCTTTCTTCATCATTTATTTCATTAGAACTTTTAACTTTTTCATCTTCCAATCCTACTTTAATTTTATTATCCATAACTTCTCCTGTAATCGCTTACAATACTAACCCAATTTCAAATGCCAGCAACATATATTTCTCTGCCTCAGTAAACCCATATAATTCCAAATCCCGCATTTCCCATTTTTCTGAACTTAGATTATCTGCTCCATACAAAAATTGCACAAACGGAATCTCCCTGTACTTGGAGACAGCCAGCATAGATGCACATTCCATTTCAACCACCAGACAGCCTTCTTCTCTACGTTCCTGAATAACAGGTACAGTTTCTCTATAAATTCCATCTGAAGTCCATGTTTTTCCTTTTACATAAGAATATCCACAGGCATTCAGTACATCTTCTAATACGTAAATCGCATGATCCTCCATGTCTATTTCCTCTGATGGCGCTATGTAATGGTAGCTTGTTCCTTCGTCACGAATTGCAGAAACTGGAATCACTATATGATCTTTTACCTTCTCGTCATCCAACACCCCGCAGGAACCAAATAAGACAAACTTCTTTGCTCCCATCGCTACAACTTCCTCAAATCCAGACACACATGCCGGCGCACCGACTCTGGACAAATAAAACGCAATCTCTTGATTTTTATATCTCATCTTATAAACGGGCATCGCTCCGTTTGCTGTGTAAAGCTCTGCAATTTTTTCTACATCTTTTAAAGAAGAAAATTTTTGAATGATTTTTTCCGAGAATGTGGAAACACAGATTTCTGGAAAGTTCTCTATTTTTTTCGTAGTATCAACTGGTGTGAACAACGCCGGCTCTGTTATTTTGTCCCTTTGAAAAATAGTTTTCATACTGTTCCTCCTTTTTCTAAAACCTATAATTTATCAATTATTTCTTCTTCATAAATATATAAATTACGCATACAAAGACTGAAGCGAATACTATTACTAATCCATATCGTAATGTCGCTGTCAATTCAGGTAGGATCGGAATTATAAAATCAGGTAGATTTGCAAATATATGTGCTGCTATTGCAGGTAACAAAGATTTTGTTCTTATACAAATTACTCCCAATATCACACCTACTATTAATGAAGCCAATACTAAAACCACACCGCCTGCCATTATATGAAGAAATGCAAAAAGTAATGCACTTAACACAATCGAAACCATTACCCCATGTTCCTTGCGTAGTTGTGTTAAAATAATTCCTCTGCAAATAAATTCTTCCGTTATTGGTGCTACGAGTAAAAGAGCTATGATTTGCAATATCATTCCCAAGTGTGGCATTAACCCAGAATAATACTCCACTCCATTCTGTACTATCTTAGTATTTTCAAAGCTCATATTATAGGTAAGTAATGAAAACGCCATAGAATATGTAAATGTAATTACACAAGGTAGAATATGGTTTCTAATATCTACTCTTTTTGCCTGAAGTTCTTCTAACAAGCTTTTTTACGAAGTTTAATGAAAAGAATTAGTATAATAACAGTTAAAATATTACTAATTACAGTCAAAAGCATCATATTGTTATTCACAAACATTTCCATCTGCTCTTTGCTTCCACTTGCAGTACCTACTACCATTGAAACCATAGACATTATGATCATTTGGAATACCATATAAAAGAGTATATATCCTATGGATTTTAGAATACTTTTCATAACCTTCCCCTCACTTTCTATTTCTGTCCGTCCTAATAATACTTTTCAAATCGACACTGTTCTTTCACTTCTTTTCCTAATAAGGTAATTGCTTTTTGCGGACAACTACTAATACAGCGATAGCACATCGTACAATTTTTACCACTCATTGCTTTTCCATTAGAAATTGAAATATTATGCATTGGACATAACGTTGCACACAATCCACAACCAATACAGCTTTCGTGAATCATCAGCTTATCTGTATAGTTCTGCGTTTTTCCATAAAACCAAAGTCTTTGTCCAAATAGTCCTACCAAATGAGAAATCCAGGTTATTCCTTCCTTCGGATAGTTTCCACGCTTAATTTCCTGTGAAACAGTTTCTATTTTTTCATCCGCTTCTCTTACAATTTTCCTATTCTCTTCAATAGACTTTTTTAATAATTTACTGTCACAAACAGAATCCGGCATCTTTATATGAAGTCCTCCAAGAATAATTGCTCCATATTTTTTTAACAATCTTGCAGTACAGCCAGCACCATCGCCACTAAATGCCCCCATCGTCGCAACACACAATATTTTCTTATCTTTCCATAAAGTAGGATTTTTCTTAATAAAGTCCCTCACCATATATGGCGCATTAGAATACTGTGTCGGATACCCCAGTAAAATCATATCATTTCTTTTTATTTCTTCACCAGTGTTACGGCTCTCTATTGGTATTGCCTTTGCAGATGGATCTAATAAAGCTGTTAATTTTTCCACGCAATGCTTTGTATTGCCCGTACCACTTAAATATACACCGAGCATTCTTCTCATCTCCTCACTATAAGCGAATCTTTTAGTTTTTATTATACACTCACACTTTTTCATCCGCAATCTCCCTCAAATGCTATTTTCTCTCTTTGTCTCTAATCCGGCACATCAATGTCATTATCTGGCACAGTTCTGCGATTTACAGGGAAATCTACCCATGCTAGAATGATACTGTCAAAAAAATATGCAAAGCAGGACACGTCTTTTCCGGAAATCAGCCTCACTTCCGGGTATAGGCGTGTTTTTGTTTGCAGGAAAGGAGTCCGTTACAACTGAATATAAAATGCTTCCCAATGTATTGACCAGCCGGAAGCTATTGAGGCAGGAAACTATAAGCACAGGGCAAGGTGATGTATTTCACTTTGCCCTCTTTATATGAAGGAGGTTTTTGCATGAAATATCATGTATTCAAAGATTCACCGCCAGGCAAAAAACGCCATCGGGATTATGGAAAATATCTGTACGCAGGCTTTCTGATGTTCACCCTGATTGCCTGTAATGTGCAGCCAGTTATGGCTGCTACTATCTGGGACAAAGCTTCAGAAATCATGAAAGACGTATACAACCAGATCATTCTAATTTCCACGATTGCTGCTGTCGTAACCGCATCTGTTGCACTATTACTAATGAATTTTTCAAAAAGCGGAAAAACCGTAGATGAATCCCGCGCATGGCTCAAACGAATCATCATTACCTGGGCTATCTTGAATGGGCTCGGATTTATCATGGCTTACATCACACCATTCTTCGCAGGTGGAAAATGGAATGGATAACGTACAGAGAAAGGAGTCGTCATTATGGGAATACTTGACGGAATTGTAGAATGGATTGCCGAACAGGTCATGAATATTCTGGATCTGATTACCACCTCTGTATTAGGTGCATTGGGATGCTCTATGGATACCTTTCTCCGTTACTTTCCGGCAGCCGAAACTATGTATCAGATTTTTCTGGCACTGGCGATTGGACTTATTCTCCTGAACTGGGTATGGCAGCTTTTTAAGAACTATTTTATGGGTACGGGAATTGATGCGGAAGATCCCATCAAACTCTCGCTTCGGACCTTTATGTTCCTTTTCCTTACCTTCTATGCAAAAGACATTGTAGATCTTCTGCTAGATATAGCAGGAACTCCCTATGGTTGGATCCTTACAGAAGACTTGCCACCTTTAGAATTTGGTTCCTTCAACTCTGTCATCACCGTCATTTTAGGTGTGTGTGCCAACGGCGCTGTTGCTATCGTTGCTCTGATTTTAGTGCTAATCCTTGCTTGGAATTACATCAAGCTTCTTTTCGAGGCTGCAGAACGTTACATCTTGCTGGGAGTTCTAATTTATACTGCACCAGTCGCCTTTGCAACAGGTGCGTCTCAGGCAACCGGAAACATATTTAAAAGCTGGTCTCGGATGCTTGGTGGACAGTTTTTTCTTCTTTTGATGAATGCCTGGTGCTTACGTCTGTTCACTTCCATGGTCGGCACTTTCATTGCAAATCCACTGTCAATATAGAAGGGAGGAACACATGAAACACAGAAAAAAGCTAATGATTTTATTGACACTTACTGCCTGTACGGTACTCTTTTGCTCCTTTCCGGTATTTGCCGCTGAACTGACAGAAGCACAGGTTGAACAGGCAGTCGCCGAACAGGGAAAGGAAACCGTTACCGGAAATGTCTTTGTTTGGTTCCTTTGTGCCATTGCCTTTTTAAAGGTTTCGCAGAAAATTGACAGTTTCATGGCAAGTCTTGGAATCAACGTAGGAAACACTGGTGGCAATATGATGGCAGAACTTCTAATTGCCGGGCGCAGTCTTGGAAATTCGTTTCGTGGTCATGGTGGTGGCAGCCATGGCAGATCTTCTTCTCCTGGAAGTGCTGCCGTCGGAGGAACTTTCCTTTCCGGTGGACTTGCCGGAGCAGTAGGACGTCAAGCAGAACGCTCCGCTGTCAATGCAGCTACTGGATATACGGAGGGACCGAGTATAGGAAACGCTCTGTATCAATCTTCCTTAGAAAAGGGCGGAGACTTTGCCAACAATGTAATCAGTAATATTGCCCAAGGGAACTACGGGCAAGTCGGCTCCATTACCGGAGAAGGGGCGGAAGCTGCTTTCCAGTCTTACATGGGAATCAGTGCCGATAATAAAGCGGACCATTCCTACACTAATGTAGAAATCGGCGGTGGAAGGATTACCGGAGTCGAGACTACCCCCGATGGAACCAGTCGGGAATTTGCCATGTATCATGCTGATCAATACACTGCCCCTACTCAGGGCAATTTTGACACCGTACATTCTGTGGACGGATCCGCCTGGTATCGACAATATGCAGAAGATACAGTTTCTAAAACACCATACGATGCTGGTGATGGAAAAGTAGCCTACAACGAATCCATCGTACAGAAACTTCCGCCGACACCTTCAAGAAAGGATCGCATTTAAAAATGGCAACCGAATCATCCGGATTTGATGAGGCAATGGATGTAGGCACAAGTACCATTTCCCATCTCAAAGCCTTAAAAACAGCTTCCACCATAACGAAAGCTGGTTTTGGTGCTGCAGGCGGTCCGTTTACTGCTGCAATCGGAATTGCGATTGCCAACCGGCATGGAATTGCAAAAATCATCATTGTTATCATTGCCATATTGCTGCTTCCAGTCCTTTTTATTCTCATGCTTCCGGGACTCATCTTCGGAAGTCTCATGGAAGATACCGGCGCTTTAAACAGCAATACCATTATCAATGATAATATCCGAGCATCCCGCGAAGCGATTGTAGAAGTCCTGGAAGAAAGTCATGCAGACATTCTTTCTGAAATCAATGCTGCCATTACAAAACTTCCGGAAGGGGATACTGCTAGTATCAATGATTCCTACGCATACAATATTTCCGTTAATGCCAATCTATTGATTTCCCAGTTCTGTGCCAGTCAGGATAATTACGAAAACATCAATCTAAGGAAACTAAAAAGCCTAATCCGAAAAAATAAGGATGGGCTTTTTTCTTATGATGTTGCAACAGAAACAGTCACGATGGAAGTAGTCGTAGAAGGTGGTGCAGAAGGTGAAAATAGTCCGGAAGGAAATGAAAACGCAGAACCACAGACAAAAACAGTTACCTTTACCAGACACACCTATACTGTGCAATATGCAGGTGATGCATATTTTGCTGATCATGTTTTTCATCTGACAGATGAGCAGAAAGAGCTTGCTCAGGATTATGCAGAAAATCTAACCACCTTTTTCGGGAATGCAGCTTCCGGAGTTGCCATGGCAATCAACTTATCTGATGAGGTTCTCTCTTACCGTCCTGCTGTCGAACGGATTGCCGCCAAGTATGGCATGAGTGAATATGTAGAATTGATTCTTGCCGTTATGATGCAGGAATCCGGCGGCAGAGGACTGGATGTGATGCAGGCGGCGGAAGGCTCATTTAACACCAAATACCCGCATAAACCAAATGGAATTACGGATCCGGAATACTCCATTGAATGCGGAATCCAAGAACTAAAGTATGCACTGGAGAAGGCAGGATGTACCGGTCCTACCGATTTAGACCGAATCAAACTCGCACTCCAAGGCTACAATTACGGATCCGGTTACATTGACTGGGCTATGGAACAGGACGGTGGATATACCAAAGAAAACGCTATCGCCTTTTCTGACATGATGTGTGCCAGACCAAGCTGGCCTTATGACCGTTATGGAGACAAAGAGTATGTAGAGCATGTCCTTCGCTATTATCAGATTACCAACAACGGTGGCAGCTATCCTGCAAACGGAATGCAAATCCCGCATTATCTTCAGACAGACTATGGAAACATTCCATACGGCGGGGGTTCCATCGCCAGCAGCGGATGCGGTCCGACAAGCTTTGCTATGATTGCCAGTTATCTTACAGGTACTACCATAACTCCGGCAGATGCTGTTGCCTGGTGTGGAAATTCCTATTATATGCCGGGAGTCGGTACTTACTGGTCCTATTTTCAGGCAGCCGCCAACCATTTCGGTTGTGGCTCCGTCACACAAACCAGTGATGCCAATCAGGTTCTGCAAGCACTATCGGAAGGTCATCCAGTAATCAGCTCCCAAAGAGCCGGGCTGTTTACCAGCGGCGGACATTTCATTGTACTGCGGGGCGTAACTGCAGACAGTAAGGTTTTGGTCAACGATCCCAATGACAACAGCTCCAAAAACTACATCAATCGCGAGTTCGATATGATGTCTGAAGTCCATGCGACATCCAATGCGTATTGGATCTTCGATAAAAAATAAAGGAGATACCCTATGAATAGAAAAAAAGTTATTTTATCCATCCTGATGATGGTTTTTTTAATTGCAGTCGGATTTGTTCTCCCTCATCTTTTTAAAGAGAAACGGGGAGAAAAGCCTGCTTCTTCTGCTCCAACTGAGGAAGAAACTACGGATACGGAACAATCCTCAAATAAGACAGCACTCACCTTTTTGGATTTTAGTGCCTTGCAAAACTTTTTCTCAAAAGGGCAGATAGAAACTTTACGTCAGGAGTTGCAAACGTATCTTACCGATACCGGGAACTCTTCGATAACTTCCGTTCAGTTCTTAGCAGACAAAACTACTTACCCAAATGCTTCTGACATCGGCTTTTCTTTCCGGTTATCGGATGATTCCGTTCTTCCTGTTTATTACAGTTCTTCCATCGGACGCTTTTTCTATGGAGAAGAACGAACTCCCGGTACAGAAGAAATAAAAACCTATGAACAGCAAACGGATGAAAATCTCCCGGTCCTGACAACAGAAGAAATTGAACTGTTACCCGAAGGCGGCTACGACGATACGAAAGAAACTGAACCGGAAAAACAACCATCTGATCACAAAACCACAACGGAAGCTGAGGAGGTGCAGCCATGAATGATTCTGAAAAGCAAACCATCGTCTTCATTCCTCGAAACTTCATCGAAAAAGGAACCTTCATGGGCGGTATGTTTAAAATCCGCAATGCCATTGAAGGAGGCATCTTAGCTGTTTTGATTGCAGTTCCAGTGATTCAGCTCCCACTGTCTTTGACGGTACGCATTATCATTCTTTGTATGACAGCCCTTCCGGCAGCTATGATTTCTTTAATTGGAATCGGTGGAGAAAGTATCAGTGCTTTTTTAATGAACGCCCTGCGTTTTCTCAAAAACCGGCGCGTCATCTACCGCATAGATGTAAATCCAGATCCGAAAAATAAGCATCGTATCAAAAAACCGCGGAATAAAGAACCAAAAGCAAAGAAACACAAACATCCCAAGAAAAAATCAGCAGCTTCCATGACAGCATCCGGACAGTCTGACAAATATGAGGGTTGTGTTTCTGATGAGATTTCTTCTCACGATGTAGCAATTTCTAAAAAAAGAGAGCGTCGCCAGTTTGATACTTCCACAAAACGCGGAATCCGCAAGCAGGCTCGTGAAGATATTCGGATCTTGAAATATGAGAATCGTCAACTAAAGAAAGCACAGAAACAGGCAAAACGTGCAGTACGCACAGAATTAAAGCGCCAGAAACAGGAAGAAAAACGCAGAGTCCAGGAAGAAAATCGTCAAAAAAAAGCGGAAATCAAAGCTACAAAACAGGCTGATAAAGAACGTGAGCATCCGGCTTCTGATATAAATACTGCTCCTGCTTCGTCTAAACCAAAGAAGAAAAAACGCAGGGATATGACTCTGGAGGATTATCTGCCGATTGAGAAGATTGCCAATGGTGTCATCTACACAACAGATCACCGGTATGTCAAGATTCTGGAAATTGAGCCAATCAACTTTTTACTTAGAAGTACCAGAGAGCAGCAAAGCATTATCTTCAGTTTTATTTCCTATCTGAAGATCAGCCCGGTTAAACTTCAGATCAAGATGATTTCCAAAAAAGCAGACATCAACAAGCATCTGAACCAGGCTCAGTTGGAACTGGAACGTGAAACAGATCCTAACTGCAGACAACTTCAGAAAGACTATATTCAGTTTGTACGCCGGTTAAGCTCCAGAGAAGCTGTATCCCGTCGGTTCTTCCTGATTTTTGAATATGAACCATTCAATGTAAATCGAAAAGTAGAAGAAACTGAAATTCTGGCAGCTCTTGAAACCGCAGCCCAGACCGCCAAAACCTTCCTGTACCAATGCGGAAATGAAGTGGTATCCCACGATAATGAAGACGAGTTTACTACGGATGTCCTTTACACCCTGTTAAACCGTACCAAATCCACAGAGGTTCCACTTCCAAAGCGTATCAATCAGGTACTGACTCGTTATGAAGAAACCGGCAGGGAAGCTGAAATGGATGCCATACATATCAATGAATTTATTGCTCCGGAATCCGTAGATTTCAAGCACAGTAACTATGTATTGATTAACGGTGTCTATCATGCCTATCTTTTGGTTCCTAGTGACGGATATAAGCCAAAAGTCGCACCTGGTTGGCTGTCACTGCTTATCAATGCCGGCGAAGGAATTGATGTGGATTTTTATCTCCACAAACAGCCAAAGGATAAGATACAGCAGCGTTTGGGACAACAAATTCGTATCAATCGTTCCAAGATCAAAGACGCTTCCGATACGAATGCAGACTTCGATGATCTGGATTCTGCCATCCGTTCCGGTTATTTTTTAAAGCAGGGACTCTCCAACAATGAAGACTTCTACTATATGAACCTGCTGATTACAATCACAGCTAACAATCTGGAAGAACTCCAGTGGAGGATTCAGGAAATGAAAAAGCTGCTGATTTCTCAAGACATGGATCTTCGCTCCTGTTACTTTCTGCAAGAGCAAGGATTCCTGTCTTCTCTTCCGCTGGTCAGCCTGGACAAAAAACTTTACGAACTTTCCAAACGCAATACGCTGACTACCGGTGCAGCAAGCTGTTATCCATTTGTCAGTTATAGCATTTGTGATGACAACGGCATTCTTTTTGGTGTCAACAAACATAATAACTCCTTGGTCATCGCCGATATTTTTGACTCCAAACAGTATAAGAATTCCAACATTTCCATTCTTGGAACATCCGGAGCCGGAAAAACCTTCACCATGCAGACTATGGCTCTCCGGATGCGCAGGAAAGGCATTCAGGTATTTATCATTGCTCCATTGAAAGGACATGAATTTTATCGTGCTGCAAGAAATGTAGGCGGAACTTTTATTCAGATTTCCCCTGCCAGTAAAAACTGCATCAATGTCATGGAAATCCGAAAAGTAGATAACTCTGTAAATGAACTCTTAGATGGACCAACGCTGGATGCTTCTGCTTTAGCCGGAAAAAT
Source organism: Mediterraneibacter massiliensis (assembly GCF_001487105.1). Taxonomy (GTDB): domain Bacteria; phylum Bacillota; class Clostridia; order Lachnospirales; family Lachnospiraceae; genus Mediterraneibacter; species Mediterraneibacter massiliensis. The sequence goes on from NZ_LN913001.1 coordinate 57,694, forward strand.
ACAACGACTGCATGTTTTCTTCTCCCTGCTCATCCCTGATATGAGCCACGAAGAAAAACAACTTTTGGATGAAGCTCTCATCAAGACCTATGCAAGAAAAGGCATCACTCATAAAAATGAGTCCTTGATTGATCCGAAACATCCGGATCAGTACAAGGAAATGCCAATCCTGGGTGATGTATACAATGTCTTGATGGAAAGTGAAGACACCAAGCGTCTCGCTCACATTCTAAACCGACTGGTACATGGTTCTGCATCTTCCTTTAACCAGCAAACCAATGTGGATCTATCCAACAAATATACCGTTCTGGATATTTCTGAGCTGACCGGATCCAGCGACCTGCTGACTGTCGGAATGTTTGTTGCCCTTGACTTCGTATGGGACAAAGCCAAAGAAAACCGTACGGAAGAAAAAGCCATTTTTGTAGATGAGGTATGGCAACTAATCGGTGCTTCCAGTAACCGCCTTGCTGCAGAATTCGTGCTGGAAATCGCCAAAATCATCCGAGCCTACTCTGGTGCAGGCATCTTTGCCACTCAGGACTTAAACGACTTTTTTGCACTGGATGATGGAAAATACGGAAAAGGTATCATCAACAACTGTAAAACCAAGATTATCCTCAATATGGAAGACGAGGAGGCGCAGCGAGTGAAAAATATCCTGCACCTTTCTGAAACAGAGGTTATGAACATCACTCATTTCCAACGAGGAAACGGACTGATTTCTACAAATAACAATAATATTACGGTGGAGTTTAAAGCTTCCAATCTGGAAAAAGAACTCATCACCACAGACCGGCAGGAACTTCTGGAAATTCTCAAACGCCAGAATGAAAAAGCCGGGTAACAAACAGGCAGCTCCTATTGGCTGTCTGTTTTCATTTGAAAAGGAGGAGACTTATGTTACAAAAAACAAAATTACCATATACCCGCCTGTTTGCATTCCTACTTGCAGTTTTCATTGCAATCGGCGCTCTGTTCTCGTCAGTCACACCTGTCCATGCAGCTGATGGGACTATCGATTTCCATGCCGGACCATCCATCGCCTATGGTGATTATTTTACGTCACGAATGACCTTTGATGGCAGCAATACTGCATACTGCGTAGAACCCCTAAAACACACCCCGCCAAGTGGAACATATTCTTATAATCTACTGGAAAAAACTTCCCCTCTTCGTAAAGCTCTTTACTATTTAAATGGCGGCTACGGATATGATACCGTAACAAAAGAGAAATATTTCCAGGGCTGGAGCGATGACAATGCTTATGTTATCGGACATCTGGCTGTTGCATATATCTATGCTGGAAATACGGGAGATACTGGTGCTTTCCATGGTGCCCCGCAAAGCTTTATTGATAAAACTCTGGAAGTAGTACAGGGAATCAGTGAACTGCCTGCTCCACCGGAAAATTTTCGTGCTTTTCTTGTTCCTGGAAGCGGAAACCAAACCTTTGCCGGAAGCTGGTATCAGGTTCCGAACGGCTGGATAGAACTTCAGAAATCTTCTGCTAATCCATCCATTTCTGATGGAAATGGAAATTATACTTTAGAAGGTGCAAAATATGGCATCTACAAAGGGGACAAGCTGATTCAGACTTTAACAACAGATAAAAATGGCTATGCGAAATCAAAAGAACTTGAAGAAGGCAGTTACACAGTGAAAGAGATTTCCGCACCAGCCGGCTTTATCGTGGATGCTACCGCCCATGATGTGAACGTCAAACCAGAAGAAACCAGCACTGTAAAATCAAGTGACATTCCACAGAACAATCCAATTTCTCTGATTCTGCAAAAACTGGATCTGGAGACGGGTGAAGGAAAACCACAGGGAAATTCTTCTCTTGCAAATGCTGAGTTCACCATTAAGTTTTATACAGAGCTTTCTGATACCGATCCTGCCGCAAGCGGAAAGAAACCGGTACGTACCTGGGTAATGAAAACGAATGCTTCTGGTGAGATGCACTTTACCAAGGATTATTTTGTATCCGGAGATGAATTTTATTATGCATCTGATAAAAAGACTGTTTGTCTTCCAATCGGAACTGTAACCATTCAGGAAACCAAAGCTCCAAAGAACTATTTTCTAAATGAAACAGTCTTTGTACAGAAGATTACCGGATCCGGAAGTCAGGAAAGTGTATCCATATACAATGCTTCCAATGTAGAAGAACAGGTTTATCGTGGCGGCGTGAAGGTACAGAAACGGGATCTGGAAACACAAGATACTGTGTCTCAGGGAAATGCGACTCTTGCCGGCGCTACATTTTCCATTACCACATTAAACGAGCAGCCAGTATGGGTAAATGGCAAACTGTATCAGAAAGATGAAATGTGCCTTACCATTATTACCGATGAAAATGGTCTTGCTTCTACGGAAGAAAAAGCGCTTCCTGTCGGTCATTACCGTATTGAGGAAACCCAAGCACCTACTGGTTACTTGAAAGATGGTGCAAAAACATTGGAATTTGAGATTACCAAAGATGGCGAAATGGTAAATCTGACCAGCAAAGATACTTCCATTGCAAACCAGGTGATCCGAGGTGGGGTAAAAGTTCAAAAACGGGATATTGAAACCGGTGAAACAAAACCGCAGGGTAACGCCACTTTAGAAGGTGCTACTTTTACTATTACCAATTTAAGCACTCATCCGGTTCTCGTAAATGAAAAACTCTATGAAAGCGGACAGGTCGTACTGACTCTGAAAACAGACAAGAGTGGCGCCGCTGCTACTGCTAAAGATGCTCTCCCTTACGGTCATTACCGCATAGACGAAACAGAAGCTCCGGATGGTTATTTAAACGAAGGTAAACTCTCGCAAGAATTTGACATTCAGGAAAATGGTAAAATCATAGACCTGACTTCCAAAGAACATGCAATCCTCAATCAGATCATCCGCGGGGATTTAGAATTTGTCAAAGTCTCTGATGGTGATTTGAATCGTTTAGCTAACGTGCCATTTTCCATCACCTCCAAAACAACTGGAGAAAGCCATACGATTGTAACCGATAAAAATGGATATGCCAGTACATCTGCAGAATGGAATAAGCATACGGCAAACACCAATCGTGGAGAAACTTCGGAAGATGGCATCTGGTTTGGCACTTCTAAACCGGATGATTCCAAAGGCGCTTTAATCTACGATACTTATATTTTGGAAGAGCAGCGTTGTGAAACCAACGAGGGAATGAATCTCTTGAAGATTGAGGTGGAAGTATATCGTAACCATGTGGTGATCGACATGGGTACTTTAACAGACGACCGAATCACCATCGGCACAACTGCGCTCGATAAAGATACGGAATCTCATCTGAGCAAGCCTGAAGAGAAAATCACGATCATTGATACCGTAGAGTATGAAGGTCTCAAGAAAGGACAATCCTATAAGCTTCTTGGCACCTTGATGGATAAAGAAACAGGAAAACCGATTGAAGTGGACGGAAAGCCAGTAACTGCCGAAACTACTTTCAAGCCAAAGAAAACATCTGGATCGACTGAAGTGAAATTTACTTTTGATGCTACTTCACTTCGAGGAAAAACAATCGTTGTCTTCGAGGAACTGTATCAGGATGATCTGAAACTGGCAGTCCATACAGATATTGAAGATGAAGATCAGACCATTTACTTCCCGGAAATCAAGACGACGGCGAAGGATACCAATACAGACAGCAATCTTTCTCTTGCCGACAAGGAAGTAACACTTGTGGATACCGTAACCTATAAAAATCTCCTTCCGGGAAAAGAATATGTAATGACCGGAACCCTGATGGATAAGGAAACCGGAGAAGCTGTTGTGATCGACGATAAAAAGGTAACTGCGGAAACCACCTTCACTCCGGAAACCGCTGAAGGTACAGTAGACGTACAATTTACGTTTGATGGCAGCACATTGGCTGGAAAAACTGTCGTTGTCTTTGAATCTGTTTCCTATGAAGGAAAAGAATTTGCTGTCCACGCCGACTTGAAGGATGAGGGACAGACTATTTACTTCCCAGAAATCAAAACGACAGCGAAAGATAACGTTTCCGGCAATCACTATGCAAAACCGGAAAAAGAAATCACTTTGATTGATACTGTATCCTATCAAAATCTAATTCCAGGAAAAGAATATACACTTACCGGAACTTTGATGGATAAGGAAACGAAAAAACCTCTGGAGGTAGATGGAAAACCAATTACCGCCCGGACAACCTTCACTCCTGAAAAAGCAGATGGGAATGTGGAACTTTCCTTTACGTTTGATGCCAGCGCGCTGAGAGGCAAAATCATCGTTGTTTTTGAATCCGTTTCTTACAAAGAAAAAGAAATTGCCGTTCACGCTGACATTGACGACCATGAACAGAGCATTTACTTCCCGGAAATCAAAACAACAGCCAAAGATGGAGCAGATGATGATAAAGAAGTTCTGTCATCCAAAGAAGCTACCATCATAGATACCGTAACCTATAAAAACTTGATTCCAAAAGCAAAATATAAACTTGTTGGAATCCTCATGGATAAAGAAACGGGGAAAGCAATTCTCGTAAACGAAAAAACAGTAACTGCCGAAACTGAGTTTTCTCCGAAAGAATCTGACGGTTCTGTGGATGTAACATTTACCTTTGATGCCAGTGAATTAAACGGACACGATGTGGTTGTCTTTGAGAAACTCTTCCTCTTAGATGGTGATGTCGAAACTGAAATTACTTCCCACGAGGACATCAAAGACGAAGGACAGACCGTCAAACTGACAGAAACACCTAAAGAACCGCCAAAAACGACTCCACCGGTAAAAACAGGGGATGACACTACGCTTCTGCCATTTATCATTCTTGCAGGCACAGCACTTCTGACTGCTATCGGATTTGGAGTTTTGTATTTTAAGAAACGAAAAAAATAATTTCAAACTGATAACCATGATTTTTTACAGGCAGTCTTTCACAGGCTGCCTGTTTTTAAGGTGATGAATATGAAACAATCCCATATCAATGCCGATGCCAAACATCTGCGGCACTTTTTAGATCTGTGTAACGGCAACTGGCATAACTGCGTCTATGTACGTTGTGTCTCCTGTGATACCCGTAGTTTTTGCAATGGCTCTCATTTTTTGTATCATCTGGATTCCTCCGATATTCCTTGTGTCCTGACCATGGCAGACGCAGAAATAATCTTCTCCCGGATACCTGAACCAAGCGAATGTGCCGATGCCATTACACTAGATGAGTTTCTTGCTCTTTACAGCTCCTACCTAAAATCCATCCATCTAGCAGGAAAACCCTGCCCTTGTATCGCTCTTCTCAGGTATCAGGAAAATGCACATTATAACTGGTGACAGTAAAGTTGCGATTTTCGCAAATCTTGCGTACAGAATAAAAAAGGAGGTGTACGTAGAATGAACTTGATTCTGATATTACAGGGGATGGATATGATATTTACCCGCTTGATTTTTCTGCCCGCACTTATCATCCTGTATTTCAAATTTCGTCCACGCAGACCTTGGACCATCCGCACCCGCCGCCTTTATTATTTATGTTTAATTCTGGTCGGCTTATATCTATTGCGGTTATTTTGTGCAGGATTTATTTTTACTCCGGTAAACTATCCCCGTTTTACGGACAGTGGATTATTCCCACTGATCAAAGCATTGTTCTATCCGGAATACTAGCAACGGCTTCTGGCATTTGGTTCGTATCTGGGATCTGTTTCACTGCCCAATACATGGGAATTCGTCACCCGCTTTCTTACAATATACGTATAAAAAACGTAAGAAACTATTATTTCAGATGTTTTCTACGTTTTAAAAACGTAAGCGAGGTGAATCTTTATGAAACAGAAACCAATTCGCTGCCCATATTGTGGCAGTACAGCAATTTTAAAAGATGCTTCCTATGTGTATGGAAGCAAATCCAAAGGCGGAAAAGTTTATGTATGCAGTCGCTATCCGGAATGTAATTCTTATGTAGGGGTTCATCCGGGAACAAATATCGCTAAAGGAACACTTGCCGACAAGCAGCTTCGTTTCAAGCGTATCCAGGCACATCAGACTTTTGACCAGATTTGGAAGAATCACATTCTCTCCAAATCAGATGCATACCGTTGGATTGCCGACAAGTTTTGTTTAACTGCTAAAGAAGCCCATATCGGAGAGTTTGATCTGTATATGTGTGAACAACTCATCTGTGAATCCATGAAAATCCTCCGCAATAACCACATCCCACTTCGGGCTGCCAGTTGAAAGGCGGTGGGATTATGATTATACCAATGACAGACATAGAACGAAAACTTACGGAAGATCATCTTTCAATAGTTGCTAAAGTCATTCAAACTTTAACCTGCGGTTGCAGGTATGTCTCCTATGATGAACGCCAGGATCTTCTCCAGATCGGCAACCTTGCTCTATGTAAAGCAGCAATGAATTACGACGGAAACCGTCCTTTTGAAACCTATGCAAAAGTTGTTATTCGAAATGCCATCTACGATTACTGGAGAAGCCTGCAAAAGGAGCGAACATATACTTGTTCCATGGATGCTATCGCAGATAATGAAACAGATACCTCTTATCAGCAGCTCCTTGCAGATACCTCTTCCTTGCAGAATTTGGAACAGGAACATAATCTCCGATCCATCTATGAATACCTGCAGACCTTGCAGAATGTAAACTGCACCACCATAAAAAAGGGAATACAGGCATTATTGCTTCAGCAAAACGGCTATACCAGTCAGGAAATTTCCAAACATTATGGAGTTCCGGCAAGTCATGTCAGAGCATGGAAGAGTAAAGCCCGCAAATACTTGCAACAAGATGCCACCTTGTATGCCCTGCTATCCTGAAGGGAGAAGATGCCATGTTGACACTATATACTGCAGTCGGAATCTTACGATTTGAAGATTGCCTTAAAAACCATAAAACGCCCATAGTTATAAATAATCACCGAGAATATGGATTAAGTGAAGAAGAATTTATCCTATGGAGCTGTCTGGCATTTCACATACGCCAGATTCACGAATTGCATACTGCATTTTCAGAACGTTTAAAGCTCCACAACCGTTCTGAAAACATTCCTATGGAGCCTTATCTGAACCGACTGATTGTTCGGGGATTGATAGTGAAAGGAGACGGTCTTACACGTATAGATGCCTTGTACCGGCTTTTAGGTGAATTGTATCTCTGTCCACTGAAAGACAATTTTGCCACTCAACTGTTTTCCTGCATTTATCTCTATCTCAAACGGAAAATAGAGAAAACCGACATGGCATATTTCTTTAGAAAGGTCCCCCTCTCGCCCATGGAAAAGGTTGTCCTGCAAATTGCAAAACGGATGCAAATATCTACTGCAGAGCTAGCTGCCTGTGTAGAACATGGTGTGTTTCCCAAAGATAACCGTCAGCTCCTATCCCACCTTTACGACAGCACTGACGCCACCTTTCATACCGTTGCCGAAAATCTGCAGCTAAATCATACCCAATATCCAATACTTGAGGCTGTCACTAATTTATATCTGAACAAACAAATTGCATTTGAAAAACTATAGAAAGGAGCCGCAATGCCAAAACCATTACTTTCCAAGCTGATTGTCCAAGGGGCAATCGGCTTTTTCTGTGTCCTTTTCGGATGTGTCTATGGACTACATACCAAAGATCATATTTTCCTCATTATGAGTCTTCTGATTGGTGTAGGCAGCATCATACGTGTCCTTGCTCTTTTGCGTACCGCTAAAAAGCAAGCGTATACAGAACTTATCGGAACCTGCATCAAAAGAGAAGTCAGTCCCCTCACTAAGCATCAACAGATTTTATTTCAGACTGCTGATCAAACAGAATACCGCTTTACACTGGATAAGCACTCCAAACTTTTAACCGGTCATCATTACCGGCTTTATTTTCGTCGTCAAGCCGGATTGCAAATGGAGAACAATCCCCGCCCGGAACTATTGGGGTATGAGGAGCTTTCTTCCATAGACAAAACAAATCTAGAATCTTAATCAAAATATTTGGAGTCACCTGGTCATATTCTAGTCAGATGGCTCCAAACATTCTATTGTTTACTCTCTTATCTCCTACCCATTTTTCATTTTATCCATATCTTGTATTTGTATCATTGACTATATCTATATCTTGTGTTAGTATAATATTGTATTTGAGTTTTTGTGTGTTCCCATTTTCGGGAGTCTGGACCATTCATCCAGAACACATGCAGTTTAAGTTGGAAAATCGTGTCATTATACTGCCGTTTTATACGGTGCTATAATGGCACTTTTTTTATTTTAACCTATTTTATTATTTTAACGCCCATAGAGGCAGAAAGGAGATTTTTATGTCATCAATCATCTTAGTAACAGGAAGGGTAACTGCCGATCCGGTTATACAGCAAGGGAGAACCACAGGTACAGAATATATAAACCTTGGACTTGCAACCAACCAGAGAGGCGCCGACGGAAACGATGAAGCCGTTTTCTATCAGTGCTACTGCAACAAGTTTCTTGCTGACCGTCTTGGGAAAGCAGGTGTCAAAAAAGGAACCTGCTTACTGGTATACGGTGAATTGGAACTACGCCCATTTCTTTATCAGAAAGGGGAACGTGCCGGTCAGCCGGGTTTAGACGCTCATATTACGGTAAAAGACTGGCAGTTCTTACCAGCGAACCGCACTGATGGAAATGCAATGGCAGGCACTGCAAATCCTGCCGCCGGAACTACTCCACCACCTGCAGCACCGGGTACGGGTTCTGCATATCCTGGTGGACCTGCCATGGGAATGAACGGGGCAATGCCCGCAAGCCCAACCATGCAGAATGCAATGGGACAGCAGATGCCACAAACACAGGCTGGTTATTCGATGCCACAGGGAAATCCTGCAAATGCAGCACCAGTCGCAGGCAATTATTCTGGAGATGGATTTACCAATATTCCGGAAAGCATGCCACCACAGCAGCTTCCATTCCCGTAAAAACAAATCAATGAACTGTAAATCAAGAGGAATTGCATCTGGTCAGTAATACTGACCTTCTGCAGTTCCTTTTTTTCTGAAAGGAGAAAACGCACATGAAATCAAAAAGAAAAACACCTAAAACTTTATGTATGATTGTTTCTATCCTATTTGTAACACTGCTTTTTATTCCAAACAGTAAAAATCATTTCCTACTTGCAGGTATCGGAATTTCTGGTCTTTTCCTGGTTATTGGTTCCCTGATTCTTCCGGCTTTTCCAAGACTTTCACGCAAACTGTCTTATCGCCGGACAAAAGGACACCAAAAACCCTGGACGTGGCTGAAAAATACGGAACCGGTCACTGATGCAGAAAAGCTTCTCTGGAGACAAATTAGTTATCAAATTACAGATAAGCTACAAGCTGCCTTTCCAGATGCCACTTGGGAGTTTCAGAAACACCCCTCTATGGAGCAGCTACTAAGTGGCTATACCATACGGCTTCGTACCTTTCATACAGAGGACTATAATTTTGCAGAAGTTCGCATGAACCCGTATGGATACCTGGAACTTCAGATGCTCACAATTTCCAGTTTAAAGAAATCGAACATCCATTCTGAAGAAGGAGATACACCAGAAGCCGATCCAGAGTCTTGGTATACTCTCATAGGAAAAGTTAAGCTGGAAAATCTCATTGGGCAGTTACATGCCAAAGGACATAAGAAACTTTATATCAATGAATCCGGACAGATTTATATTCAGAACAGGGACACACCGGAAATTAAAGACCACTTTGACTATTTTCCACCCCGCAATTACTGGGATGTTTTAATCACACTTTTCCAGAAAGAGGATCTGACCGCAAAAGAAACAGATCAGGCACTTGAGTTGTCCTGGATCAAAGAATAAGGAGGGATCAAAAGATGTCAAATACAAAATTAGTACCAACATGGACTTTTCAGCGCTCACTGCCAGAACCATTTGATGTATATTCAGGCAGTAGTGCTGTATTTAAAAATATTTCTTCCAGATATTGTACCCAGCCACAAAAAAAGGCAACACTCCACGCCGCAACTTTACAGGCAGTGTTTACCTATATGGATCTGGAAAATCCTCCAGCCGGAAAAACTCCGGAAGAATTAGGAGCTATCGGAAGTCAGTCCAATAATTTTACGATTGCAGAATATCCAAGCCGAACCGGACAACTCCATGTGGTGATTTATAACCGCATCACTGGAAAGTTTATTGCTGGTAAATTTGAACAGCCTCTGGATCTGGAAACCCAGTCCGAAGCTTACCAATTTACGGAAACAGGAAACTCAGGTTCTGCTCTGTATTTTGCTCTCATGCCAACATTCCTTGGTGACGAAGAGTTCAGTGAAAAATATCAGGAATTGAAAGAGCAACGGGAACGCGGGTATCCGGATATGGATGAAGCAGCTCAGACAGCCGCTATTCTCTGCGATAATGTTTATCGCCGGATCCGCTATGGTGATACACTTCCTTCCGGAAATATCAAAAATGATATTCCGGCAAAAGGATTGATTCAAAGACTTACTCCTCTAAACATCCAAAAGGGTGTATTTGCACCTACTGATGTGATACAGGGAACCTTTCAGGTCTTAAAAAGCGGAGTCAGTTACAAACGCAGCCACACCGCCATTTTACAAAGTGATTTTGTCAGCAAATACATTCTGTCCGAGTCCCGGACACTCACTCCCCAAGAAGAATTAACAGTTCCAATCCTTGAAGACTGGTACATCATACCAAAGGAAATCCAAAGAATCTGCGAACATGCCAAATTAACTACCAGCACCAATCAGCCAATGCGTAATTTTCTCCTCCGGGGACCTGCTGGAACCGGGAAAACTGAAGGTGCCAAGGCAATCGCAGCCGGTATGCATCTGCCATACCGCTGTATTACCTGCTCTGCAAACACAGAGATTTTTGATCTGCTTGGTCAGATTCTCCCAGATGTAGATGGGAAAATGGCATCCATTCAAACAGAACTCCCTTCATTCCAGGACATTATGCTGGATCCGGCTACTGCCTACGAAAAGTTGACCGGAACCTATGATGAAACAGTAACGGAAGATATAGTCTATCAGACATTAGTGGATCACATTTTTGAAGAAATGCACCAGAAATATACAGAAACATCCAAAAGCCAACGCTTCCGCTATGTGGATACCCCACTGGTAGAGGCAATCCGTAATGGGTATCTGGTAGAAATCCAAGAGCCTACGGTCATTGCAAACCCTGGTGTTCTGGTTGGTTTAAATTCTCTTTTGGATCGCTGCAACAGCGTATTTCTACCAAACGGAGAAGTTATCAAACGCCATTCAGATACAGTCATCGTAGTTACAACCAACAATGACTATGCAGGATGTCGTCCAATGAATCAATCCGTCATTTCCAGAATGAACTTAGTCATTGATATGGATGAACCAGATGAAGACACCATGATTGAACGCGTGCTTGCCATTACCGGCTGCTCAGATAAAAAATCTGTTCGCACCATGGCACAGATTGTACGCTCCATTGCTCAATATTGTCAGGACAACCTGATTACTGATGGATGCTGTGGAATCCGAGAACTAATCGCATGGGTACAATCCTTTATGATATGCGGTGATTTAATGGAAGCCGCACATTATACGATCCTTTCTTCCGTAACGGCAGATACAGAAAGCCGTTTGGAGATTGAAGGCAGTTGTCTGGAAACCGTAATTGCGGCATAGGTGATGTTATGATGAAACGAAATTATCCAGAAGAGGAGCTTCGCCTTACACTGGCACAAAATCTGGTCTTCCTTCGGAAATCCCGGAAAAACAGATTGTCACAAAAAGCGCTGGCAAGGTATCTACAGCTTCCAACCAAAACTGTTATGAATTATGAAAATGGCAAAGCTACTCCCATGGCATACGCAGTCCTTCGCCTGGCGAATTATTACGGCTGTACAGTAGAGGAGCTTTTGACCACAAATATGCGAAAGAAGGAAAGGTGAATACATTGAACAGTAACCAAAAAACTTTAAAACGAATGATTCAGGATACCAAACTGCAGATTTCAGATGAGGAACTATTCCTCTCAGCAGCATTCCAAAAGCACCAGACTTCCCTGGCGAAAGCGGCTACTGGCCGTTCTCGCTATGGGTTACAGGTTATCACAAACTGGGATACATCAGAAGATGCCGGAGTTGCTTATACCGATAACTATAAAATCCATTGCAATGCCGGGAACCCCATTACACAAAGTTTCCCTTCCCGCTTTTTGCGGGCATTGAGTATCAGCGGATTTACCGGGCATGAGACCGCACATCTTCGATATTCTGATTTTACTTCCCTTAACCTCTATCTTACAAAATTGGAACAGGGGATTTTTTATCCTGAACCACCGGAAATAAACTATCCGGAATATCAGAGAAACCTGGATGTCATTACCGAAGCTATGGAAGAAAAAGATAGAGCTGTATGCTTAACACTCTCACGCTGTGCTGCACAAATTAACAACATCCTAGAAGACATCTATATAGAAGCTCGTATGTGTGAAGACTGTCCCGGCACGTTCAAGCAGGGAATCCAGATGAATCATTTCCGCATGACTGAACTGATTCCGGACATCCACGATCAGATTGCTCAAGGATACCAACCCTTTTCTATTATGAGTAATCTTCTGTTATCCTACTGCCGGACTGGCAACATCAACAACCGGACCGACTACTCCGGCGAATATATGGATACACTGATGGACTGCACCGAATACATTGATGAAGCCTTAAATGCACCAGAAGGGAAAGCCCGTATGGCAGCCAGTAACCATTTGGCAGTCATCTGCTGGAAATACATTGAACCTTTGGTGGATAAAATGCGGGAAGAATTGGAAAAGCAAGATGAAGAAAGCGCTGCGAATGACTTAGAAAAGATACTTGGAAATGAATTAACCGGTGCAAGCCCACTCCCTATCGGAAAAAACGGAGGCATCCCCAAAAATCTTGGCGGACCTTCCAACGGCTCTGCTCCAGGTGTGGATCTTTCCCCAAAGGGCAGACAAGAGTTAATGGAAGCTGCTAAGAAGGTGTTTCAGGAAGAAGGCGGGAGGATTGAACTTGCCAAAACAACAAATATTATGGATGGCAATAATCCGGGGATTACCTTTGAAAATCAGTATTCTGGTTCCAGCTACGAACATGCCGCATCTGATCTTGCCCGCATCTTAACAGATGTGGCAACAGGGATTGCGGAAGAAAAGTATGAACAGGAGCTAACAGAAGAACTCCAGAAAACTGCAGATGAAATCAACTATGGAAATGCACATGCCGGTATCCACGTTACGGTCCACCGGATGAATACCGTTTCCGATTTCCTGATTCGGGAATACAGTCAGATTGCCACACCGCTTTTACGGGCATCCAAACGTCTGCAAAATTCCATTTTGCCACTGCTGAAGGATGAAGCAGAAGGTGGAAAACAGAAGAATCTGATGTTTGGAAAACGTCTGGATATGCGCGTCCTGCACCGGGAAGACGGAACCATCTTTACCCGTACACGCCTGCCAAATGATGAACAGCGACTGGCAGTTGGATTACTGGTGGATGAAAGCGGTTCTATGGACTGGGGTGACCGGATTACACATGCAAGAAAAACAGCAATCGTTTTATATGATTTCTGCATCAGCCTGGGAATTCCAATTACAATTTATGGACATTCCACCGGTTATGATGATGTGGATCTTTATTCATACGCCGAATTTGATTCTCTGGATGCATCTGACCGTTATCGTCTGATGGATATGTCAGCCAGAGGAGGTAACCGGGATGGCGCTGCTCTTCGCTTTGTGGCAGAGCATTTAGCAAAACGTCCGGAAACAAGAAAGCTGTTGATCATCATTTCTGACGGTCAACCGGCTGCAGGTGGATACTCTGGTACAGCAGCGGAAGCAGATCTTCGCGGAATCAAGAAAGAATTTCAAAAGCGTGGGGTAATCACGTTTGCGGCAGCCATTGGGGATGATAAGGAGAACATACGCCGAATTTATAAGGATGGTTTCTTAGACATAACCAGATTAGAGGATCTGCCAAAGAACATGACACAGCTTGTAAAACAATATCTTAAATAGAAAGAAGGGATAACTAAAATGAATGAAACATATCAGAACCGTATCACAGACCAAATCTGCAAGATCCAAACGGATAAAAAACTGATTGCGTTTTACGACAAACTGCTTACTACTTCCTATAACTCCTTTGCCCAGCTACACGCTAAAGGAGAATATGTGGAAAATGGACACAAGGCACACTCTCTCATTGGGATTTCCATTCAGGATTACTCCAGTGGTACAGGAGATCGGAATATCATTACCCGATTTCATCTCGCACCAGAGCAAATCCAATTTCTCTTAACCAGAATTACAGCCGGGTTCCCGGAATTTGAATGGAGTCAGAGCAAAATCTTTGGAAATCCAGATGCGAACGGATACTCTACTGCACAGCAGTTCTTTATATCCCGCCATGTGTATAACAGCAAACAGGAAGTTCAGAACAGTCCTTGGAGAATCCAGATTGTCAACGGGAAAGGAATTAAAAAACAGAATCGAAATGGTGGTTCCTATATGCAGGCAAAAAGCTTTGTTTCAGAAAAAACTGCTTTCATACAGTTGACAGATATGGATCTTTATACCCTTTTAAAACGAGTGGACTCCTACATCACCAACTGGGAGGCAGCCTATACACCGACCTTAATCATAAACGGTAAGCAGATGCTGAACCAACAAAGACAGGCACAACAGCCAGCCGCAGCACCATATAACCAAGGACAATACGCAGAACCAAATTTTTACGTTGCGTAATAGAACATTAGAAAGGGCAGTCTTCAATGGCTGCTCTTTTTGTAAAAGAAAGGAGGACTTTATGGAATATGCAACCTTACTGAACATGGATCGACAGGGGCGTATCGTCATTCCCATTCAGGTCCGGAAAGCCCTGAAACTTGAGGAAGGCGATTTACTCGCTCTGGAAGCAAATGAAAAGAATATCCTGCTCCGTAAACAGACCGCATACATTCCTCTGAATGCAGGTCTAAAGGAGTTTTTAGACATTCTTCATGCCAATGTTCCCAGTCGCATTCTGCTTTGCAATGAAACAAAAGTACTTGCAGTAAAAAATTATCATGCCGCACTGAACATGCCGGTAACGGAAACCATACGTCAATTTGTCCAGAAGGAAACCATGCAGTTATTTTCTCTGCAGGATGGCGTTTATCCGATTCCTTCCGGCAGGTATCCAGTATCTGCCTTTTTCCCAATCCCCGGTGAAACCAGATATGGATCGGCACTTGGATTACTGCTTTGTCCGATCAATGACCGTAATTTCAGCGAAATGGAACTGGGGTGTGCAAAAATGACAGCAGCCGCCATCACACGCTATATCAATCAGTGAAAGGAGTGTAAACACCATGATGAATCAGAAAATAAATACTAATTGCAAAAAAGAAACATTACTCACCGGACAGATCTGTTTCCCGCTTCGTATTGGGGAACGTGCCGTTATTATCGGAACCGGATCACGTTCTATGATAACATCCAGAGTTATCACTATTCAGGAAGTATCTGCAGATGGTGTGGTATTTGAAACGCAAAACACCATTTACCATTTAAGCTATACCTCTGAACCAGTTTCGGAAGTGATGTGTGCTTGAGTCATGTATATGAATTGGGGAGCAGCCTATGCAAGCTGCTCTCTACATTAAAGAAAAATCGGGAACAGGTGCCTCTTCATATTCTAAAGACACAATACCAAGTGCCTTACGAGGCTCTGATCAGACAGATCAACGAGACCGCCACCGCATTTGTTAAAGAAGTGGTTTTTTCAAAACTTCTAATGAATCCGGATGAAGAGAAAGAAGAACAATATTCCGTTATACAGGAAATCATCAACACTTCCGGAATGCTAAAGGAAATGAACCATTCATTGTCCCAAACGTATGATGTGGAACTCCTGCATAGGCAGGCTCTAAAGCTCAGGGGATGCATTGAGGATGCACTCTATCCTTATATTGCACGCAAAGATTGTTTGGTAGTGGATATGGAACATATCGAAGATACTCCGATCATCTATAACACCATTACCCGAAAAGTTTATGAAAATGACCAATGGGTTGACCGCAAACTGGATCTGCAAGGAAAATTCCTTTTGTTTATAAAACCAGATAACGGCAGTCCTCAACAATCAGAAAAGGAGATGTTACAAAATGAATCTAAACCAATACCTTCCCTACATATTCCTTCAGAATATGATACAAAAACGCAAGGATCGCATTTATGAATATCAACACCGGTCTTATTGGGAAGCAGACTTTATCAATCGCTGTTCAGACCGACTACATAGCGGTATTGGACGCTGTAATCTGCCCTATGAAACACTGTCGGAAGACAGGGAACTCTTAAATACTGCATATACCATTTATCAGAAAATACAAGATTGCAATGTTGCTTATAATGATACATTGGACTGCGTAATTGACCGGGTAGAAGAAATGATAGAGGAGGTGCAGTGATGGCAAATATCTGCTGTGATGATGTTTACTTTTACTCTACGGACAATCCAAACGGCTTGAATGCCTTATGGGACGATTTAAACAAAGCTATTTCTTTCAACACTCCTTTGTCTAACGCCTGGCTGGGAAACTGGTTTGCTTTTAAAGAAATTCCCACTGAGAATATATACTTACGGGGAAATATTATAGACATGGACAAAAATGAACATAGCGTTTTCATTGCACTGTCAACTGCATGGACACCTCTTTATGATGCATATCAAATAATTGCAGAAACATACCAGATTCATTTTGTACTGAAAAGTATAGAACCTGGCTGTGGAATCTATTATAATACCGATCTTACGGGTGATTTTTTCCCAGATGAATATTGTGTGACCTATTGCAATGAATCTTACATTACGCCTTCCGGAGAATCACTTGGACAACGTGTAGAAATAGAAGAATGTTTCTCATCAGAAGAATCCCTTCTTCAGCGTTTTCACGACCTTGGATATCCGGCTGACTCTTACCAGCAGCTAAAACTGCTGACAGAAGACTATGAAATCTGGATCCACCAGTTTGAAAATCCATACATCTAACGAAATACTTCGAGCCGCCCAGATGGACGGCTCTTTTCATGTCTTATACCATAGCAAAACGGCAGTAAATAGTTTCTACTGCCGCTTTGCTACTTTAAAATTCATTTCTGCTATATTTAACTGTTACAACAGCTACTATTTTCTCTGGCTCTAATATCTCATAAACAATAATATATCCAGAAACAAATAGCTGCCGATAACCTTTATAGGCATAAAATCCTCGTTTACGTTCTGCCCCTCGGTAGGGCTGTTCATCAAGACTAAGAATGGCTTTTTCGATTTGATCTACAATATCCATTGCACTGCTATCATAATTACTATTCAGTGCAATCTGTTCATAAATCTGGTCCAAATCCCGGTATGCCTGCGGGAACATTTTAACTGTATATTTATCCAAAATGTTTTCTCCTCAAAACAGAAAGAGCTTCTTTGGCATCCAAAAGTTCTGCTCCTTCGGCAACCTCTTGCTCTGCATCATGTATTGCTCTATCTATTATTTTTTCACTCATCAGTTTATCATACGCTTCTATACTCATCACTACTAAATCTCCAAATCCATTTTTTGTTATAAAAATTGGTTCCTGCTGTTGATGACATAACTCTGAAATCTCATTTGTATTTCTCAATTCGGTAATCGGTTTAATTACTGGCATAAATCCACGCTCCTCTCTTTGTACGTTATTATAACATAATTATGTACATTTCGCAATGTAATAAACCGTACTACTCAGCTACTCAGCTACTACTCACTTTTATTTCTTACATTTATGAAGTTGTTCTTTCAGAGTCAATAATTCAAACTCTCTCCTGTTTCTACGGAAGTCATAAAAAGAAAACTTAGGTTGTTCCCAAAGATTCTTTATTTTCCATATATAATGTTCTCGCGAATCGCAGAAGAAGTTTCCTTGTTTTTTATGTAGAGCTTTCATAATCCGCAGGGTTTTTCGAGACACCTGTGGATAATTTCCGTTTATCTGATGATATAAATACGCTGATCCTCTTTTGCTTTCAACCAATATAACCTGACGTCCCTTTATACACGACATATCCATTTTTAATATATCGTTCCCACGTATCCCTGTTTCATAAGCGACTCGTAAAAATAATAACGTTTCCAAATCTCTCTTTTTCCATAATTTCCGTAACACAATTTTATAATTTTCTCTCAAGCGTGCTGATTGTTCTGTATCTTTTGTTCGTGTAGCGTACATATTCAAACCGCCTCTCTTTGACGTGACTCTAAAAAACGCCAAGCCGCATCTACAAATTTTACATTATCTTCTTCTGTTTCATAGGTTCTCCATAATTCCTTATGAAGTTCCTCCTCACACAATTCCATTGTACTGCATTGTTCCTTGATCATACGGATGAATGGGTAGATCATTGTTGCATAAATATTTTTTCCAGATTTTATCAAATCCCCTTCCATCTGATATGCCTCATGCAGACATTCCAAAGTAATCCGAATATCAGTTATAAACGCATACTCTGCTCCTTCACACACTTTTTCTTTCTCTGCTTCCATTTACGCCTCCTACATCCGTACTGTAAGTCCCGACAGTTTTGCAACAGGCAGACCGACCAAATACCAGTCGTCTCCCATTTCAATTCTGACCGGAACCCAGGTATTGTTTACTTTTACCTCAAAGCATTCTCCACAATGTAATCCGCCATAAAACGAATCCATTCCAAATCGAATATCATATCGCCCACTTTCTGGATCAAAAAATAAAGTTCCCTCTGTTTTGTTACTCATATTACTACCTCCCATCTTTTTTCTCTTCATATAATAATTATCAATTTATTTCTGAAATTGGACAAACTGAGGAAATTTCTCAAAAAAATCTTTCCGGTAACGATAGAACGTAGAAGC
The DNA here is from genome assembly GCF_001487105.1 of Mediterraneibacter massiliensis. Taxonomy (GTDB): domain Bacteria; phylum Bacillota; class Clostridia; order Lachnospirales; family Lachnospiraceae; genus Mediterraneibacter; species Mediterraneibacter massiliensis. Next base: position 76,604 of record NZ_LN913001.1, read on the forward strand.
TGTAAGCCCAAGTTCTCTCTGCAGTTGAGTTGGCGTCACCTCCTTTTCTATTACCCGCAGAAATTCCTGGTTGAACTTTTCTGGTTCTATGGCTCTCGGTCTTCCCACTTCATCCCATTCACCTCGAAGTTTTTTTGCCTCCATACCTTCCCTTTGACGCTTTTCTTTTTTCTCCATCTCCGCCTGTGCCAAAGATGCATAAATCTCAATCAATACATTATTGATCGTCTCTATCATCAGCCTTGCTAAAGCGTTGTCCATCTGTGACAAATCAATCAGTGTAGTCGGAAGTTCCAATACCATTACCCGTACTCCCTTGTCTTTTAAAATCTGCAGCTGCTTTAAAATTTCCTGCTTATTCCTACCCAGTCTGTCAAGCTCTGTGATAATCAGCGTATCTCCTTCTCGTAAAACATCTTCAACCAGAACAGTGTATCGTGGTCTGTCAAAGTTTTTCCCTGTCAGCTTATCTGTGAAAATTCCTGCCAGTTTTATATTCTGACTCTCACAGAATCTCTGAATTTCTATAATCCCCCTATCCAAATGCTGTTCTTTGGTACTGGTCCTGTGATACCCGTAATATGCCATATCTCTTCCTCCTATACATTCCCAAAAAGTTCACAAATCTTTTGGCATATCCCAAAACTCCATTTATATACTTTCTGAGAGTAAAAAATAGCCTCCAGCATCTACTCTCAAAAAGCATACTTTTTGGGAGATAGCTTTCACTACTTCTGTACGGAGATTGACATGAAACCGCAACAAAAAAGACAGGAACATTTCTGCCCTGCCTTCTCTGCTTTATTCAGTTCTGTTTTTCCTATACTCAAACTTATAACCTACACCTTTTACAGTATGGATGTACTGAAGTCTGTCCGGATTCGGTTCCAGCTTCTTCCGAAGCTGGCTAATGCACCACATGACTGCATTCTCATAGTTTTCCACTTCCTCTGTCCAGACCGCCTCATAGATTTGTTCTTTAGATCGTACCCAGCCTGTATGCCTGGCAAGATAAACCAACGTGTCAAATTCATGTCGGCTGAGATAAATTTTTCTCCCGTTCCGATAAACCAGTTTCTCTGAAAGTAAAATCTCCAGATCCGCACGTTCTATTTTTTCTGAAGGCAATATCCATTCTTCTACATCAGCAAAATCTTCTACTGCCTTCAAGATTTTCTCCAGTATATAATCTTCATTCTTTGATACAGATACAATTAAAATTTTCCCATACGCATCACCTCTGTAATAATTTACTAAAAACAAACTTATTTATGAAACTTGATGTTTTGCAAAAATTTTACGTGAAAGAATACTACCAAGTAATAAAAAGGTAATTGCAACGGGAACTACCCAAATGGCATACAGCATCCCATTATCCATTTGCTCTATTGACATTATTGAAATGTATTGTGCACAGTATATTGGGAGAAGTACAACGTACCGAAACAAAGGACTATTTTCAGAAATAGGTAACATAATAGGAACGATATAAATTGCTGCAGAAACTACCAAAGATATAATTTCATTTTTGCAAACAGCAGAAAAAAACAATGTAATACCTGCTATACTGATAGCTCCAGCAAAAGCTAAAAGTATTTGATATTTCAGCACTGTGCCGCATGAAATATTGAATGGTATATATCCTTCCACAAAATCATTAGAAGAAAATAAAATACTACAATCCAATCCATCTGTTCCATAAAATATAAATGCCAACGCCATATTTAATATGGTAATCATTGCAGTGACAGCCGTAGCCGATATAATACCTGCAATTACCTTTGCAGTAGCACATTTTGTTTTTCCATATTTACTGGTCAAAACAATGTTATCCATACCGTTATATTCTCCCGAAAAGACAGGAGCAAGCATAATAATGATGACAAAGGCAAGTGCTATGAAAATTTTTGCATTATTTTGACTGGTATTAAGCCATCCATTTATATAACCAACTTTTATCTCTGCATTGCCAAAAACATCTGAAACCGTTGCCCCATTCCATTCTCCATTCGCATCAGCAAACCGCGAAACCGCTGCAGATTGAATTGCATTTAGATAAAGATATTGTGCATTCATCCCATGCAAATCTACTTTGGGAGCAAATTCTGTCAATATCTGTTTCACTTTTTCATCAGTCAATTTCCCTTCGTATTTATCGGCAATTTTTTTATCAATTTCAACAGCGGTTCTTCCTTTTCCATCTGTTGTTCCGTCAGAAGCATACATTCCTTTATAAGTTATCATGGTCAACAATATGGAAAAAGCGGCTACAACAATAAAAGCAATAACAGATAATCGTCTGGAAAAAATTTTCCGGCATTCAAATTGTATCATCTTCCTCATTGATCATTCCTCCCTCTAAAATAATACAAGTACAAATCTTCTAAATTCGGCTGTACACTTATTGCATTTGAAACCGGTGCATGATCTGCAATAATACGAAGTAATGTAGAATTATTTTCCTGATTTCTTAAATTGCTAACATTAAATTTTGAAGCAAACTTTTCTGCGTCCGCAGTAGGAATATTACATTCCCAAACTTGACCGGCAATCTCTGCAGTGATTTCCTGTGGTTTTCCAAAATGCAAAATCTGACCAGATTTCATCATAATAATTTCTTCGGCAATATATTCAACATCTGAAACAATATGTGTAGACAAAATAACAATCCTGTCTTTTGAAAATGCACCGATTAAATTTCGAAAACGCACACGTTCTTTCGGATCAAGTCCTGCTGTCGGCTCATCTAAAATCAAAATATGCGGGTTATTTAACATCGCTTGTGCAATCCCTAATCGTTGTTTCATACCGCCAGAGAACGTCTTGATTTTGTGATGCTTCTCTTTTGCCAAATCTACTGTTTCTAACAATTCGTTTGCTTTTTTCTTTGCCTGTCTTTCACTCAAACCTTTTAATGCGGCAATGTACAATAAAAAATCCCATGCAGTAAAATTTGGATAATACCAAAAATCTTGTGGTAAATATCCTAATAAATTTCTATACTGTTCTCCAAGCATAGCTATATTTTTCCCATTAAGCATGATTTTCCCAGATGTCGGGGTCTGAATATCGCATAGCAGACGCATAAATGTAGTTTTGCCCGCACCATTTGCACCAAGCAAGCCATACACCCCATTTGATAAAGTAATATTCAAATGGTCTACCGCAGTTTTTGAGCCATATTGTTTTGTTAGCCCAAGGATTTTAAGTTCCATATAATAAAAACTCCTTTCTTCATAAAGAGCGAAAAAATACTCTCCATGTGTTTTATGGAGAGTATAATGGGAAAATATCTACTTTTTATCTACAAATCAGGAGTTTTGAAATATGCCGACACCTTTGCTCCAGTTGTAGTATTCTCAATTTTCAAATACCCATTATGAAGTTTGCAAAGCAACTTGCAAATATAAAGTCCAAGTCCAAAATGCTCAGAACGGTTGCCTTCCTCTGTGAAGTATGGATTTGTAGCCTTCTGAAGACTGCTTTTTTCAAAACCTTTCCCATCATCTGATACAGAAAGCAACATACCATTATCCACCAAAGAAAACGATAATGTTATTGTAGTCTGAGCATATCGAACAGCATTGGAGATTAAATTATTGCATACCTGTGAAATAAATGTACTGTCGAGTGATAGCTCGGAAACAGATATCTCATTCTCTAAAAGCAATTTTTTCCCGTTTTTCATGCATACAATTTTTGAATTTTCATACACTGAAGATAGGAATGACTGCAAAGGAATCATTTTGTATTCTGGTAACGTATCTTCCATACGTCTAAGATTACTCATACTACTCACATAATTTTCCATGCGGTAGATATTCTTTCCCATTGTAATAGCAATTCTCTGCGTTTGTGGATTGTCACTGCTTTGCAGCATTTCGTTATAACCCTTTAATACGGTAAGAGGGGTACGCAAATCATGAGCAAAGGCTGCGTTGAGTTCTTTTCGTTCTTCGACTTGCCTCCACATTTTAGAAAAGTTATCTTCCAAGGTTGTACTCATAATTTTAAAAGATGTACATAGCTGCCCTAATTCGTCTTCTCTGTCATAGTGAATAGAAATATTTAAATCATTGTTCGCTATTTTTTCAGACGCTTCCCGTAATTCGGTAAGCGGTTTTTTCAGTCTGTTCCTATAAAAAAATAACGCTGCGGCAATAATGCACACTGAAAAATATACAGGGGCAACAACTACCGGAAGTGTTTCTAACATAGCGATTATACGCTCATCTTGTTCAGACAGCAGAGCAGGAGACGTCCCGATGTATGTACCCTCACCAAACCGTTCCCCTTGCTCATTCGTCAAATAATATTTTTCACCAGACGTAGGATAAGATGATCTAATTCTTTCGGCGGCAACACCACATACAGAAAAAGTCGCTACAGAGAGAATCAGTGCAAGTACAACAAAGACAATTATATAAAGAATAAGGCTTTTTCGTAGAGACAAATCATGTCGCTGAGAATTTATTTGATCCATTTATATCCACACCCCCAAACGGTTTCAATATATATACAGTCTGTATATTTTGCAATTTTTGTCCGTATTCTACGGATGTGTTCAGCCACAACGCTACTGTCCCCTTCACTGTCATAGCCCCAAATACGTTCATAGATTCGTTCTTTCTCAAATACTTGTCCCGGATTTTGAGAAAGCAACTCTACAATATCAAATTCTTTTTTTGCAAGTCCCACACGCCTGTTATCAAAAAACAAACAACGCTCCGAATAATCAATCGTCAGTTCTCCAACAAACTTAATTTGCGTTTCAAAACTATGTCTCTTTTCCCGACGTAGATGAGCACATACCCTTGCTTCGAGTTCCGCAAGTGAAAATGGTTTTACAATATAGTCATCTCCACCTATAGAAAATCCTTTTACTTTATCAGCTTCTTCAATTCGTGCTGTTAGAAAAAGAATAGGACAAGTTACATAGTTTCTGATACGCTGACAGACTTCCAACCCATCCATTCCCGGCATATTTATATCCAGTAAAATAATGTTAGGCTGTTTTTCTACTTGTTTTAATGTTTCAGCACCATTTGTAGCAGATAGAACACAGAAACCTTTACTTTCAAAAAAACTACTAAGCATTAAAACAATATCTTTTTCATCATCAACTATCAATATTTTGGCATTCAATTTTATACACCTCCTACTATATCATAACATCCATTTTTCAATTATTTATCTACTTTTCTGTTTTTTTACTCCTCAACTAACTTATTCTCATCCTTGTTATATGCTATGTTTGTATAGAGTGAACACAAGAGTACTAGCAAGCACCTAGTTCTTCCTTATTAGCAAAAGCAGCACTGATTTTTTCAACCAGTACCGCTTTCCTTTTAAATCCCAGAATTAAATTTATAGCCTACACCCCAAATGGTTTTGATATAAGGACTTCCTTTCGGGTTATTCCCCAGCTTCTTCCTAAGCTGGCTGATGCACCACATGACTGCATTCTCATAGTCCACGACTTCTTCTGTCCAAACCGCATCATAGATTTGTTCTTTGGATCGTACCCAACCTGGATGTCTGGCAAGATAAACTAAAGTATCAAATTCATGTCTATTGAGCTGCATTTCTTTTCCATTCCGATAAACCATCTTTTCTGGAAGTAAAATCTCAAGATCAGCACGTTCTATTTTTTCTGAAGGTAACGCCCTCTCCTCTACGTCAGCAGAACTTTCTACTATCTTCAGGATTTTCTTCAGTATATCTTCTTTGGTGTCTGGAACAGATAAAATTACGATTTTCCCATCCGCATCACCTGCCTTGATTCTTTCTGATTGTTTATTCTGTCCGCAGCCTTTCTACCACACTGCCTTTATTAAAGAAATGCAACACCACCACTGGAATGATTGCCGCCAAGATCAAATAGATCACTGCGATGAAGAATGCCGGAACCAGTGTAAACCGCAGGGTAAAATACCACATGGACGGAGAATTGAGTACGTTTTTCAAGACCGTCATCCCTAAAATTGCTGCAAGCAGACCGCCGATCACGTCTGCGCCTGCCGCATAATATAAGCCCTCATCCACAATCAGTCTGCGAAGCTGACGGTTCGTCATGCCGATACTCTGCATTGCTGCAAATTCATGGCGGCGGGTAATGATATTGGTGACCATCATATTGGTAAAGTTAATCAGTCCGGCAAATGCCAAAATCACTCCGATCATACCTCCTACCAGCAGAACAATATTCCGGTTGGACGCAAGCTGCTCTTGTAACAGCTTGGTGGATGTATAGGCAACAGAAGTATTTTGTCCCGTAAAGTCCGCTAAAAATCCCTCCAGATTCTCTTTTTGCCCTTCTTCTGCATTAAAGCTGTAACTGAAAATCGTTGGCTCTTCATAAAGTTCCTTGAACTTTGTATCACTCATATAGAGAAATGGTGCATCGCCGCCAATATAGGTTGCTCCATTTGCACCTGCATAGGTTTCGTATTCCGTTGCCACCACCGTTGCTTTTGCTAAAATCGTACAAGTCTTTTCTTCTTTTCCATCTTTGGAAAATGTAATCGAATCTCCTACCTGAAGCTGTTGCTGTAGCTGTGTCTCTTCTTCCGCCTCTCCGGTCAGTCGGTCTATGATCGTTCCGACAATCACATAATCTCCGGTTTCCATTTTCTCTTTCAAAATATCCGGATTGTTCTCACCTTCATAAATCGTGACATCCTCCCAGAATGCTTCCGAAACGCCAAACACATTTCCAAAATATCCATCTTCTGTTCCCGGAACTACCCGCAGAGACAATCCGTTTTCATACGCTTTGCTGACAGAATCTTCTTCTGCCTCCTCCGCGATACAAACCAGATCTTCAAACTTATAATCTACCGTCACATCACTATCATCCCGTGTATTCCGGTACAGAATTCTTTCCTCTTCCACACCTTTTTTCTGATTGATCAGATCTACTGCCGAAGCCGGAAGTCCGTCTTCTCGATACTGGAATGGAGAAACTCCATTGACTGCCACGGAATTGTAAACGGTAAAGTCTGTTTTCGTAGAACGGGAAATCCATTTTTCTTCATCCATACTCTGTGTGATCACAATAATCGAATTAAATAAAACAATGCACAACAGCATGGATAGGACAATAAAAACGGATCTCCGTTTGTTCCTGCCAAGATTGGAAAATGCCATATAGGACAGCTTTGTTCCATGTGTCCGTTTTGTCTCTTTCGTTTTCTTCTTTTCCTGCCCGGTATAACGGATGGCTTCCAGAGGGGATATCCGCGCCGCCTTTCTTGCTGGTTTCCGTGTACTGATCATTACGGTAAAAATCGTAAACACTGCCGCAATCAGAAAGATAAGGGGCGACACGGACACTTTCATGGCATTCAAAGCATTTGCCTGGAAAAACCTCATCACAACCGGAAGAAGCATCCTGCTTACCAGAAATCCAAAGAGTAATCCCAGCGGAAGACCGATCAGCGTCAGCCAGAGTGCCTGCCGGTTCACAATCTTTTTGATCTGCCTTGTGGATGTTCCGATGGTTCGGAGCAGACCGTATTGTCTTACGTCCTGCATCACGGAAATATCGAAAATATTATAAATCAACAGATACCCACTCACGACAAACAACAGTACAAATACAACTGCTGACAGCATCATGCCCGGCTGAAGCATGGCATTTCCTACCTGATTTTGTGAACAGGCAATATAATTGTCTGCATTCATCTGTTTCGGTTCTCCGCCCACGGAACGTGCAAATTCCTGTAACTGCTTTTGTATTTGCCGCTGATCCTTCAGTAGCACATCTGCCATATACGTTCCTGCAATCTCCCGGTCCTCTGCATAAGTATTTACAAATATTTCCGGATTGTCTTTCACAAACTGCTCGGAAACAATCAACAAACTTCCCGTATCATTGGCAGCTTCCCACCAGCCGGAAACAACCATTTCATACTGATAGGTTTCTCCACGTAAGGTAAATTCCACCGGAACGGTTTCTCCCACCTTTGCCTCTACTCCCAACGCCTCCAGCGCCTGATCTGTTGTAGCAATCTCATTTGCCGCCTTTGGAGCCTTTCCATGTGTGGGCGTACAGAAGGTCAGTTCCTGTTGTACCGGATCTGCATAGTTTATCTCAACCATATGTCCGGAAGCGTTGGATGCAAAGCCAACAAACCGCCTGCATCCTGCCTCCTTGATAAAATCACTATTTTGTAACTCTTCATACTGTTCTTCTGTCAGATACCGGATGTCCCCGTCCGCCTTGCTTCCCTTCTGCATCTGCATGGAAAGCTGAACGGAGGAGGACATGCTAAATACCAGCGAAGTAATGGAAGTAAATAGAAACGCAGTCAACATGATCGCCAGTATCGCCGCAAGATTCCGGATTCTGTTTTTCTTAAAATACCGCTTGGATAACCGCTTGATTACTTCCGTATTGTTATTGCCAAATAATATATCATTCAAGTGATCCCTCCTGTTCTTTCAACTCCTTTAATTCTCAAAATTACGCAGTCGTTCAATCACCGTTTCATCTGAAATTGCCTTATAGACAATCGCCGGAACGCTCAGACAGATTACAAAGATTGCTGTGATCAAGCCGATCACAAGAGCAACCGGGTATTCAAATACTGCATAATTTGCCAGATGGGGAACAGCATCCGCCACCAGCAGCAGAAACGCATTCCCAAAGGTCATAATCAGCAGAGTAGAAATCAGCGCGTAAATACCGCCTTCTAAGGTCAGTATCTTCTTGATCTGCTTTTTCGTGGTACCGATACTTTCCATAATGGCAAATTCATTTTTCCTTGCCACTACACCTGTCAGCATCACATTGACGAAATTCACCAAGCCGATGACAATGAGCAGGACTGCCGCACCATTTCCCAATAGGTTCATCGAATAGAACGTCTGATTAAATAGTTCTTTCTGATTCACAGCAGATAGAAGCTGCCATTCTGATGTGGTTAAGGTACTGTTGATTGCCTGTAATTCACTGTCAATTCGCTCTAAATCGTTTAAATCCTTAATGTCAACGCCGATTGCTGAAATGATTGGTTCTTTTGTCAGGCGTTCCATACCTGCTTCGCTAACAAAGATAATATTCGGTACAATCTCAATATTCTTACGTCTACCAATTCCTTCGGTAAGCCTATCCTCATAGTCATCATATCGGAATGCTCCGTCAATGAGAAAATCAGTTGCCTTTCCATCTGTACTGTCGGCAGCCAACGTCAGCGTGTTTCCGACTAAGGCTGCATTCGGCGTATAATAATCGTTATCCGTTCCCGAAATTGCTGTTTCACCTCGTTTAAACGCTTCTATGTCAATCGGCTTATCCGGGTGATTTGCATTGTATTCTTCCAAAGCTTCCTCATTATTAAGCGTCGTAATGTAACAACCATACTCACCGGCATCTGCATATCCTCTTAACGCTGTCAGCATTTGCTCATAGGATTTTCCCTGTGATTTATAACCGCTGTCCTCATATTTGATTTTCATAAAATCTGCCAATGCCGCCTCATCAAAATCAATGCCCGCCCAGACTGTCTTACAAATATCTACGTTCTTAATTCCGTCAATCTGCTTAATCTGCTCCACAAAGTGTTCATCAAACTGTGGTACTTCTTTGTTAAGCTGTTCCGGCTGCTCAAACTGAATATCGCTGTATTCAAAATGATAATCCAGAGTTGCTTTAATAAAATTTTCGGCATTCATACTTCTTATGACTCCATTTACACCTAAAATCATGGTGATCCCCATAAACAAGGACATAAATACAAGGATTGCACGTTTCTTATCCCGGAAGACATTATGAAATGCCATTACATGCAGCTTGCCACCATTAGTGGAATTTCTGCTTTTCATTTTCTTTGGTGCAAAGTTCTGAAACTTCAGCGCCTCTACTGGTGAAATTTTCGCAGCCGCTTTTGCCGGTGCATTGCAGGCAATCCAAACTGTTATTGCTGAAAAGAGGATGGACAGAATATAGATCATCGGGTGAAAGAACACCTCTGCATCCATCACCGACTTTCCTTCCTCAAATCCCTGCTTCAAAACAAAGGGAACAATTCCAAAGGAAACAACAGTCGCTAACAAAATACCAATAGGAATCCCGATGCAGGCAAACTTCACTGCCTGACTTTTCACCAGCGATTTGATCTGCGCCTGCGTTGTCCCCATCGTTTTCATCAAGCCATAAAAACAGGTATCCTTTGAAATAGAGATATACAGGACATTATAAATGAGCAGGTAGCCACTGCCGATGATAAAGAATACCAATAGAATGACCATTGCAATAACAGAACCGCTTGATGATTTCATCGAAACCGCACCGCTAAAAGATTGATTTTCATTTAACTCCACATCTCTTTGAATGCGCATAAAATCATCTGGCATTTTCTTCAGCGATAAAGAAAGGGCACCATCCTCTGCCATTGTATAGCCTGCATTTTTGCAGTACGCCTGGGAAACAAATCCCATTCCTGTGCCTGTGTAGGAATGAAACCATCCACTCAAGGTGAATGTTCTCTCCTGCTGACCGTTTTTATCGTAGTAGGACAGAGAAACTTCCATATTCAACTTCGGTTCTGTAATTCCTAACTGTGAAAGGGCATCCTCTGACAGCATGATTTCATTTTCCTCGGAAGGATATTTCCCTTCCAAATCTTTAATTGCTTCTTGATAATGTTCTTCCCATTCCGTCTTGTCGTAATATTGAAGCGCGATGGAAAGTTCCCGTCCCTCGCCATTCTTCTCTGCAACAGAGCCGACCATGTACTGTGTTCCCACCGTTTTGACGTATTCCAAGTCCTGAATCTGCTGTTCCTGCGCTTTCGTCGGCATCGCAAGGGACACATCTGCGGTTGTTCCTGCGGTGCGGACCTGCATTAACTTCATGTTCTCCCCATAGTTAATACCCAAGCTGAATACGGTGGTAATCATAAATGTGGTGAGGATGATGGCAAATACCGCAAACAAGTTCCGAATGCGATTTGCTTTCATCATTCCTCTTTCCACACGCTTTACTGCTTTTTCATTCCGGTTAGCGTGCATACCTCACACCTCCCGAAACGACTTTACCATCTTCAATGCGAATGATACGGTCTGCCATCCTGGCAATCTCCTCATTATGAGTAATCATCAGAATCGTCTGGTCGAACTCATGACTGAGTGACTGCATCAGCAGAATCACATCCATGCTTGTTTTATAGTCCAAGTTGCCCGTAGGTTCGTCAGCCAAAATAATCGCAGGCTTTGTTGCCAGAGCCCGGGCGATCGCAACTCTCTGTTGCTGACCGCCGGACAGATTATTTGGCATATTTCTCAGTTTCTTCTGCAACCCAAGCTCATGGATAATCTCTTTCACAAAGTCTGTGTCTGTCCTGCCACCGTCAATCTCAATGGGATATACAATATTCTCATACACATTGAGGACAGGAAGCAGGTTATAGTTCTGAAAGACAAAACCGATATTCCTTCGTCTGAAAATCGTCAGTTCCTCATCTTTCATGTTCAGAAGTTCTTTTCCCCGGATTGTAACACTTCCCGAAGTAGGGCGGTCTAAACCGCCAATCATGTTGAGCAGTGTAGATTTGCCGCTGCCCGATGTACCGACTACTGCAACAAATTCGCCCTCTTCTACGGAAATCGATACCCCATCCAGTGCGCGCACTTCGTTTTCTCCACTGCCATATATCTTTCGTAACTCTTTTGTCTCAAGTATTGCCATATCGAAAGACCTCCCATTTTGTATTTCTCATTTGTTATATTGCTGCTGTAGGTTATTCTCCAGTTCTCAAACGCTCCACAATACTCTGTCGGTTCAGGAATCGAAGCGCAACCATCGGAATGATAAGCGCCAGCACGATATAAATAACAGATAACAAAATTGCCGGAAGGATGGTCAGATGGAAAGTCATATACCAAATCGGACCATTTTCTACTAAAAGTTTCACCGCTGTTACTCCCAGAATCACTGCAACCACAGTTCCAATTACACCTGCCCGCAGCACATAGGAAAGACTTTCTGTCATCACCATTCTACGAAGCTGCTTTGTTGTCATTCCGATACTCTGCATAGACGCAAACTCATGCCGCCTTGTCACAATGCTCGTCATAATCAGATTCATCAGATTGATAATACCAACCAATGCAAAGATTCCTCCGATCAGACCACCAATCAAAAGAACTGCATTTTTCGTTGCCTGAACAGTAGCACCCAGTTTATCTACTGACTGATAGAGAACATCCATGTTTTTCTGGGTTGTGTACTCTGATAAATAGTCTTCCATCTCCTGTTCATACTCTTTTGCCGTATCAAACAGAACACAATAGAGCGACGGATTTTCATAAATCTCTTTGAAATGCTCCTCAGACATGTACATAATAGGTCCGCCAATATCTGAAATTATATTATCTCCTGATCCAGATAAGCCACCTGCTTCCATATCTTCTGTAACCGCCTTAGCAAGTACCGTAAATGTTTCTGTCGGAACACCATTTTCATAAAACTGAATTTCATCTCCCACTTGAATATTTTCATATTTCGTTTTCGAAAGTTCAGTAAATTCTCCATTGTCATTATATCCGGCCATTAAAATAATTCCTTTTTCGTTTTGAATCTTTTCTTTCAAGATGGATTTATCTTTCTCTCCCTCTAGAATATCTAACTTATCAATCAGATTCTCGGAAATTCCATATATATTTCCCAGTGGTCTACCATCTTGACTCAAGGCTGCATGACTACCATCATCAGTCCATCCTACATCCATGCTTTCTGGAATACTGTTTCGATACGTATTATCTATTTTCCCATATGTCACACCCCAATCACAAGAAATGTGATTATCCTCATAGGTATTCCGGTACATTTTTGTCATATTTTTGACACCTGAACGCTGTGTAACTGTTTCTGCTACATCTTCTGGCAATGCAGCGCTATGTCCGGTAAACCCTTTCTGCATCAATCCTGCCTCTGCTGTATAGACTGCAAAATCACTTCTCATCTGACGTTCCACATACACCTCTTCATCAAAACTTCCCGTAAAGATAACTACAGAATTTAACAGAAGAATACTCAGCATCAGAGAAACAATGACCAAAATCATCCGTCCCTTATTTCTCTGCACGTTCGCCTTCGCCATACGCGGAAGCAACGCCCCTTTTATATGTTTGCGTTCTTTGATCTTTCCTGCTCCTTGTTCTACATATCGGACAGCTTCAATCGGAGAAACACGCGATGCCTTCTTTGCCGATTTCATTGTGCTGATCCATACGGTCAGTGCAGAAAACAGAACAGAACCGATAATAATCGGCAAATATGGCAGAGAACCGACGACCACGTTCTTTCCCCCAAAATCAACCACAAACGCTTTGAGCACTACCGGGAGTATTCCTTTTCCAAGTAAGATTCCCAGGATCACTCCGATCGGCGTACCACTCAGGAACAAATACATTGCCTGTTTTCGCACAAGACTTTTTACCTGCTTTGGTGTCATTCCAATGGTTCGGAGCAGTCCGTATTGTCTCACATCATTTGTCACACTCATATCAAATACGTTGTAGATCAGAAGATAACCGCAAAACATAAACAGAATGCCAAATACACCTGCTGCCAGCCATACGACCAGATTCCCATCGCTCTGTGCAGCAACTGGTGTCGGTGCAATTCTGATATAGTTTTCCGCTTCCGGATCATCCGGATTTCCTCCGATACTGCGAATAAATTCTCCAATTCGCTCTTCTGCCATTGCCGGATCTTTCAAAATCACTTGGGCATTATAGTAGTTTCTATTTTCTCTGTCTTTCCGAAGAGACGAAACCATTTCTTCCTGTTCTTCTAAAAATGCCTGAGACACCATAACATATCCCACATCATTTTTTACCGGTTCATAGATACCGGACACTTTCATGTCAAAATGTTCGATTTCTCCATCTACTTTTAGCTCAACCGGAATCGTCTCCCCTGCCTTTTTCGGAATTCCCAGATCTTCCAGCACATTTGCAGATACCAGTACCTCATTCTCAGCCTTAGGTATGGTTCCAATACTCGGTGTCATAAAACAGACTTCCATCAATGTCTCATCTGCATAATCCAGTTCCACATTTAGCTGCTTTGTATTCTCCAAAAATGCAATTCCGATCTGAATTCCTGCTTTTTCAAACATAGCGTTTTCTTTTAACTGCTCCGCCTGTTCTTTTGTCATTCCCTGCACCAAAGCATCTGCCTGACTACCTAATAATCTCGCCTCACTATACTGCATCGTATTTTTTGCACCAAACCCAATGGTCAGCACCGCGGTCAGAAGAAATGTAGTCAGTGCAATAGCGATGACTGCAAGGATATTCCGCTTCTTATTGCTGTGAAAGCTACGGTTTGCTACCTTTTTAATTACTGCTTTATTGTTGTTTCCAAATAGAACATCACTCATAGCCCCGCCCCCTTACTGTACGATTTTACCATCTTCAATATGGATAATCCGGTCAGCAAGCTGGGCAATCTCGTCATTATGGGTAATCATTACAAGGGTTTGTTTAAATTTGTAGCTGCTTGTTTTCATCAGACCTAATACGTCCATACTGGTCTTGCTATCCAGGTTACCGGTGGGTTCATCAGCCAACACGATCGTCGGGCGGGCAATGAGTGCACGGGCGATCGCCACTCTCTGCTGCTGACCGCCGGATAAATTATTTGGCATACTGTTCAGTTTCTCTTTCAGTCCCAAAAATCCCACAACTTCCTCTAAAAAGTTTTTATCTACCTTTCCTCCGTCCAGTTCTACCGGAAGCGCGATATTTTCGTACACGTTCAAAACCGGCACCAGATTGTAGTTCTGGAAAACGAATCCAATTTTTCTTCTTCGGAAAATGGTCAGCTGTTCCTCATTGAGTTTTGATAACTCTGTTCCATCCACAAAAACTTTCCCGGAAGTCGGAACATCCAGACCACCGATCATATTTAATAAAGTTGACTTACCGCTGCCTGATGTTCCAACAATGGCAACAAATTCTCCCTTTTCTACGGAAAGATTCACTCCGTCCAATGCTTTTGTAATATTCGGCTCTGCCCCATAATATTTTTTCAGTTCCATCGTTTCTAAGATATTCATATGAACACCGTCCTTTCTTTTTGTTACCCTTATCATAACAACCAAACCTCACAGAAATGTCACGAAAACAAAGAAATTTCGGTGTTTTTGGGGCTGAAATGTCACAATCTTGTGACATTTCAACTTTCTCTTCTATTTTCTCAGGAGACGCACGGAAAACGTAGAACCTTTTCCCGGCTCGGAAGCCACCACAATATACCCGCCCTGAAGGGAAATAATCTCCCGGGCAAGATACAATCCGATCCCGATTCCCTCCGCATCATGTACCGTATCTTCCCGGTAAAACCGTTTGAAGATCGTTCCCTGATGTTCCTCGGAAATTCCAATTCCATTATCTGTAATGTCGATCTTTACATACATTTCCCAGCATTCCACCGATACCCGGATGTTTCCCCCCGCCGGTGTGTACTTTACCGCATTGTCTAAAATGTTAAATAAGGCTTCTGTCGTCCACTTCCGGTCATGGGAAACCAGCAGGCGCTCCGGGCAGTCCACCTGCACGTCAATCCTCTTTTTCTCTGCATTTAAGAAAATGCCTCCTAACGCTGCCGCCAATGTCTCGTAGATCGACTGTTCTTTCTGTTCCAGAGAAATCACACCCGTTTCCAACCGGGAGGTTTTGATCATTGCCTGCATCAGAAAATCCAATTTATCCAACTGGCTGCTCTGCGCTGTTAAAAATTCCTGCTGTTTCTGTGCAGGAACTTCCTGCTCCAACAGCGTATTGTTGATCATTTTCAGATTAGCAATGGGCGTCTTTACCTGATGGGAAATATCGGAAATCAGCTCTTGCAAATCTTCCCGTTCTTTTGCGATATGATTCCGGTTCTCCTGCATGACTTCATATAATCGCTTCAGACGATAATGAATTTTATAAAACAGCCCTTCTTCCTGCTGTCTTTCTTCCTGCAGTTCCTCTTTCCCAGACATCATCCCGTCCAGCAGTTCGCAAAGCTGATCCGAAAACAAGACCAACTTTTTCCGGATACTCCATACAAAGAACACGCCGCATCCAAAGGCAAACGCGCCAAAACCCAGCACACACAAGGCAGCCGTTACATTTCGGGTGATCCATAGTACCAATATGCTGCTCCCCATGGCTGTCATCCCTAACACCAGTCCTAAGAAGAGGCAGATATGATTGATGGAAAGATACGTTTTTCGTCTCACTTCTGCACACCTCCCACCCACATATATCCCATGCCATAAACGGTTTTGATATACTGCTGTCCGTTGGTCTCAATCTTGTTTCTCACTCTGCTGACTGCTACCGTCAGCGCATGCTCATCCACAAAGTTCTCGTCAATATCCCATAGCCTTTCCAAAAGCATCTGCCGGGTTAAAACATTTTGTGGATTCTTCGTAAAGATTTTAAGCAGACGGTATTCCAGCGGAGTAAACACCAATGCGTTCCCCGCCAGCGAAGCGGTCATTTCTTTAAAATCTATAAACAGTGTTCCGTCCTTATATTGATCTTCTTCCGACTGCTTTGCAATGCGGCTTAGTAATGCCGCCAGCTTCTTCTGAAACACACTCATGGGAAATGGTTTCGTTACATAATCATCGGCTCCCAGTTCATAGCCCTTTAACATATCGCTTTCCATATCGTTTGCGGTCAGAAAAATCACCGCAGTTTCCGGACAGCGTTCCTTTGCCTCCTTGCAGAAATCAAATCCATTCCCGTCCGGCAGGTTCACATCCAGTACGATCAATTCATATTTCTGTTTCTCAATATAATGTTCTGCCTCCTTCTTACAAAGCGCAGAATCCACCTTGTAACCGGTGGCGTTTAAGTTGTAGCATAACGTATTATTTAATAAGTGGTCATCTTCGACTACTAAAATATGCATCGTATCACATCCTTTTTCTTTTTAGAGTATCACCCAAATGTCACAGAAACCTCACGAAATAAAACTTTTTCTCTCGATTTTATTTATCATTGTATTCTCTTTCACTAAATCTATCTTTATAACCAAAGAATGTCCTATCATTTGGTTCTTCCGGTTGTTCAGGCTCATAGCACTCTATTTGTGCCATTAAAGAATACAAATCTGGAATCCCACGCTGTCCCCGACCATCACATTCAAAATATTTTTCTATGACAGCTCCAACTGCCCTCTCTATATCTATTTGAAATGCCTTCCTCTTTTCCGGTGATAATTCATCATACTGGCGACTAGAAATGCCATGGAGCATTAGAATTCCATCCATATAACCTTCATACAGTTTTATCTGATTCTTCCCCCTATAATATGGATAGTATCCAGGATCCAGCATTTCCTTTAAATAAATTTCCCGCTGTTTCTCGTCAAAACCGTCAGCTATAAGATCATAAAAATGATCATACTTTCCCCGCAAGTAGTCGGGATCTATGTCCAGTCGTTTTGCCAGCGCTTCTAATATTTCCGGATTTATTTCTCCATCCGCCTTTGCACGCCGGATTGTTTTTTCAGACCATCCGATGCCATCTTCTTCTGATCCTAATTTCGTAATACTGATTTTAGCTCTTTTTTTAGCTGCAAGAAACCGTTCCCACTGAAATGGTTCTTTCTTAGATTTCTTATTTGCCATTTTCCGCCTCCTAATACGGACATTTTTGACCGTTTTTGGTAATGGTATTTTACACCCACATGGCTTATAATGCAAACCAAGAAGCTCTCATAAATATTTTCAAAAAACTAGGAGGTCCGAATATGGATAATGAACTGAGAAAAACTTTGGATGTGAAACTGAATATTAACATTAATGGAACCACTGCATTTGGTATTGCTTTAGTCAGCATTGCAGGACTATGTTTCTGTTTTTATACAGGTACGAAAAGCAGATACTCTGCGCAGATTGGAACTTTGAATTTCTCACCAGCTCCGTCTGCCGCTGTATCTGTCTGACTTTTCGTTTCACCCTTTTAGGATAAAGGGCGTGGTCACAATACTACCACGCCCCATCCTTCAGTTATTCACTTATTCAACATCCCGGAAAAACCGGATACATCTTAAAAATTCTACAATCAATTCCTGGTACAGATCTTCATCAAAGAAACCGTCTACCAATGCATTTCTGACAAGAAGTGGGCGGTACATTTCAAAGATTTCCATAATAGATTCTTGATCTCCCAGTCTCGCCCGGTATAAAAGCTCCCTAAATTCCATTACTTTTCTCCTCCCATCTTTCTTCTGATTTTTCGGATTGCACCATAATACATCCATTTGCATTGATCTTCCGTCATCTGGTTCAATTCGCCTATTTCCTTGAAGTTTCGCTCCTCGAATACACGCTGATACATCACTTCACGTTCTTTCTCATTCAAAAGGTGCATTGCCTGTATCAACCGCTTGTCTTCCATTTCGTTCCACTCTGGATAAATTCCTTGCGCTTCATTTAACAGCAACTCTTCCCGTTTCTTTCGTTCCAGATGTTCCTCCATGGAAAGATCTGCCTCCGTATATTCCTGTTCGTCTGAATTATTTTCTGCAAACCGAATCTTCTGCTGTATTTCCAGATACCGTTTTCTCCGTCCCTGTACAGATGCCAACAGATATGCGGAAAAATAGTTTTTTGTTTTGGAACCTTTATAGGTATGTTCTTCGTTCATCTTCTTACCTCCGAAATTTGAAAATTTTCATAGTTTCCAAATTTCAGGGGCGGGGATCTGCAGCCTGCAATGACGCAATTCAACATTTTTCGACAAAACAAAAGGCCGAGCCAGCGAATTGCCGGTCCGACCAAATATATCGTCCATGTGGGATAATGCAGATCGTTCTTTTTCTTTAACGCATATTCTGCGTATAGAATATCCTGATATTCTTCTCTCTGACAAGAACTTTTTTTAATGAACTACCTGTATTTCCATATCTTTTCTTTTGTTTCACAAGACTTATTTCTCCGAAGTTTCTTCCTCATCACCTCTGTTGTATGCATTATATTGCGCGACACTATGTGCCTTAACACATTTTCCTTGTAAGAAAACTACGGTAAAATATGCTTTAAGTGAGGTGATACGGATGCTAAAGGATACCGTCAAGAAAAGACTCGGTTACATGGTAAAGAACGAACGTGAACACCTTAGATTATCCCAGTCAGCCCTGGCTGAACAGGCAGGTGTTTCCATCCGGACCATCTCAGATATTGAAACTTGTAACGGCAATCCGGAACTTGCAACGTTGATTCCTCTTGCCCAATATCTGAAGATTTCCCTGGATGCAATTATTCACGAAGCTCCACTAGAAACAGACCATACTACCTATCAGATTCTGGAAGAACTGCAAAACTGCTCAGAAGAGGATCGTCTGATTGCTCTTCGTACTTTACGGGAATTACTTGCAGCACTTAAAGAAAAAGACCAAATCAATAAACCACATTTCTGACAATACCTCAGTTTTTAGTGTATCAGCACAATCTGTGATAAAACTGTGCAGAACCTGTGCTAATCCTGTGGCTTATAATATTTTGTAACTTCAAAAAGAAGCAGTCATGTGAGAAAACTGCTTCTTTTCTATGCTATCTTCTGCGGAAAGCACTCATTGCGTTTCTCACATTTTCTACCACCCTTGGATCAATGGTGTCCTTAGTTTCTTCTGGAAAAGTCATCGTTATTTCCGGTTCTTTTTCGCTCTTTTCCATACGATTCAACTGCATTGCTTTATGCACTTCCTGTCTGACAGTTTCCTGAATGATTGCCTGCAATACCTCATTACTGAAAGTATTACTTTCCTGTACACCATCCACATGTGCAACAATTGCCTCTGCAATCAAATCCGCTTTATCTTTCACCGAATTTAACAACTCTACAGCTCGGATATGGGAAGCCTTCGTTTTATCAAATCCCAAAGTAAACTTAAATGGATTCTTCTTTTCCACACAATCACTCCTCTGCTGTCATCATCCGATACAGCTTGTCATATCCTTTCGCATTGGCACAAATATCTTCGATGAACATGTATTTCCCTAACCGATCTGATTTCTTGATCAGTTTTTTCAATAATGCTGCTCCACCACCGATAAATACGGTATAAGTAGACCTTGTGTCAATCCCGCGCTCCCGGATGCTGCTCAAAAGATCGGTTACAAAATCCTGGGCAATCCCCTCTGTCATTTTTACAACTGCCTCTTCATAAAACTCCGTATTTCCCTTCAGAATACTGTCCACATCACATTCCTCCAGTAGAATATCGTACTCACTATTCACACCGGAAATCACCTGATTATACATGGTAATAACGCCACGCTCCAGAGAATCGCACGATTCCATATCCGGCATTCCTTTTCGCATCAGCAGATAATCCGTTGTGAATCCGCCGATATCAATACCAATGGACTTGGGAATATCCTGCAGCTGATCAATAACAGTCATCATTGCTGCATAATCTTGTGGAAAAGCCATTACATCATGGATTGCTACATGGTATGTACCGCCTTCCGTTATAATTTCGTGAACTTTATTTTCCCCTTTAAAGTAACACTCATACTTCTCACACAAATCCGCAAAATGTTTTGGCGGTAATCCGATTGGCAAATCAATCTGCAATACATCTTCCGGAACAATCTGCGGATATTTCTTCAGTTCTTTGACGATAGCAAACAGGGTCAGTATAAAAAAGCGTTCATCCTCTGTCTTGTCCCTCTGGTAAGGAATCCTCCTGTTACTGAGCAGATAATATTTTCCTTCATAGAAAATATATTCCTCTCCCCTGGCAGGTTTCTTATCCTGTGTAATCAGTGCTGTAGTAAAAACCTGATTGCAGGTCTTCATATTCTTGTTTCCATGGTCAACTGCAATTCGTAACTTTCTTATCATAAAAGCATCTCTCCTTTATTCTTGATACTTATTCTGTACGTATAGATTCCGTATAGCGCAACTTATTACAAAAAAATATCCCGCCTGCAGTTCATACCACAGACAGGATACCCTTT
The DNA here is from genome assembly GCF_001487105.1 of Mediterraneibacter massiliensis. Lineage (GTDB taxonomy): Bacteria > Bacillota > Clostridia > Lachnospirales > Lachnospiraceae > Mediterraneibacter > Mediterraneibacter massiliensis. The sequence goes on from NZ_LN913001.1 coordinate 97,585, forward strand.
TCTTTCTTACACAAACTTTACAAAAATGCTGCCTCTTTTGGCAATATCTTCTGAAACAATTCCTGATACCGCTTATTACCCGCAGGAATCAAAGGACCACGATAAGATGTTTCAGACCAAAGCATCAGTTCTTCCGCTTCAGAATAAAATGGTCGGTTCGGTGTCGTAATATCGCCATACTGCACTTGCGGAGTGCTTGGTTTCAGAAAAAGTTCTGCATCTTTTTGCGTAAACACTTTTGATATACCTTCCATTTTTTCCGCAAAAAAAGCCTCTACCAATTGTGGTATGAAGCCCCTTTCTAAATAATATTGCGCTCTTCCTTGTATTTTTTTGCAAGTTCAAACCGAAGCTTTCGTTCTTTTTCGCCGCACGTTTCATCCAAAAGAATATCTGCCAGCGCATTTATGTATTCATAATCTAACATCTTTATGATTCCTCCACACTAATTTTTTGATCCAGTCTTCCATGTACCAAATACCGATAGTCTTTCCGCGTATTTACACAGGTAGATAACGTAATTACCCTGTCCTTTTCTGATACCGATATTCCCGTATCATATTCTGAGCTTGCCTGTATCACCCCTAAAAATTTCTGATAATCTTTCACATCCGTAAAAGAATATGTGTACGCTGCATGATTTACCGGAGCTGCGTAACAAGAAAAAATGTGATATTCATATACATAGCCGGGCACATAAACGTAAAACTTCGGATACACATCGTAAACTCCTGGATCCTGATATTTTTCCAAGGTTCCGAACATGCTCCCGTCCCGCATATTATGTCCATAGATGATGGTATTCCGATCCGTAAAATCCTCCTGATTATGATAATCCATAAATATACTGCCACTTTTATTCGTTTCTCCATTGATCATGTGCTGGAGATAGTAGGCATTGTCCGTTCCTTTTGCCACCGGATAACTGATGTCAAGCGCGGGAATCTGTATCCAGGCAATGACTTCCGGATTGATGCTTTGCAGACTCGCAAAGTCCACCTGAAGAAATGGAAATACTGAATTTTTCTCTGAAGGCTTCTCCCCTTCCGGCTCTTTGGTACTTTCAGGCTCCCGGATATATTCTTCAAGTTCTTCGTAGACCTGTTCTCCTTCTCGGTAACTCATATAGATACGTATAATCGCACCTACGGAACCAAAGAACAGGATTCCTGCTAATATCATGCATATCATATAGATTTTATTTCGTTTCATGTAAATTCTCCTTTTCCAGCCGGAGCAAAAGCCCCGACTGTCCTCTTATCATTTCTTTTTTGAATAGTAATAATCATCAATTCCTTTGATCTGTCCATTCCATTCTCCGGAGGCATCCATATCCCAGACCATACGGCTCATAGAAATGGATAGTTCCTGACAAATCTCATACACCTTCTTACACCCATTTTGGATAATCTGTCGTTTCTGCAATTTGTGCTGACAGTAACCGTCTCTGCCCTTTTGCCTGCAGCTTTCACATTTGCTGTAATTCCCATCACAAAGGACTTTCATTTTCTTATCCATATCGTAAGCTTCAAACAGATGCTGAAGATTTCGCTGTCTAAATGCCTCCAGCACCGGTTTTGCATTACGATACTGGTTTACCCCTGCCACACAGACAAAGGTATCTCCGGACAGAAAATGTGCAATGGTTCCCTTTAATGCTCCCTCAGTCAGATAGACCTCAGAAGCATTCAAATCTCCAATCACATGTACCGGACTTCCGGAGGATACACCATTTTTGAATTTTACACTGGATAGCCAGATATATTTTCTTCCCTCGACCACATGATCTAACCGGATTTGAAAGCCCTGGATTTTTCCCTGCATGGACAGAATTGGAATCAGGATACCGGAGTTCTTTGGAGAAAAATTGATGGTCCATTCTCCGTTTTCACCCTCGTAAAATCCTGGGACACCCTTAATAACCAACCCTTCATCCTGCAGTTTCCTTACCAGACTTCTAATTCCAAACAATGGCACACTTCGGTACCGCTGTCCTTCAATCTGCTCTAAAGTAAGTCCTCGTTTTAACAAATCTTCCTTATGCTGTTCATTTAAAATCATAAGCGAAAGCATCCGGGAATAAGTCCGGTCTATCGTTTCAGCATCCGCAAGTTCCGCAAGCATGATCTCTGGTTCTATTTCTTTTTGTTCTGCCACGATGTAATCTGTCCGATATTCTCCTTTTCCAAGTGCTTCACGTATCTGCCGGTTTGCCTCTGAAGTATTCACACCATAAAGCCTTCCGTACAGATCCAACATACCGCCGGATACATCACATCGGTTACACCGGAATACATTTTTTCGCAGGTTGACATTCATCTTTCCTTTTGTTTCCCCACAAAAAGGGCAGTTCACATCCAGAGAGACAGAATTCTTATGTCTTACCTGTAGTTTTAACAAGTTGACTACATCAAAGATATCGTAATCAAACCCTGTCATATCGTACATTCTCTGTCTCCTCCTTTCTCCCACAGCCTGTTAAGGCTGTGGGAAGCATAATTAACCAGCCATCGGCAATGCTCTCTGAAGAATCACCCTCGCTGCAGCTATCATCAAATGGTCTTTTCCACTATATTCATTGGCATACCATCCTAAACTGGATGGACTCTCCATTGCAACTTGTCCCATCGTCTTATTCTTTAATCTCCCACAAGTAACCGTCACATTGAGTGCCTGTTCATAAGTCATACGGTTGATCAGTTCTTCTACTGGCAGATTTGACTCCACCATCTGGTTCTGTGCAGCCGGAATACCATTTATTCCACCAATGGTATTTCCATTTGCCTGCGCATTCTGATAAAACTGCTCCATCATAGGAGCTGTCCCCTGCATTGGCGGTGTTGCCGGAGGAACTGGCTGTGTCGCATAAGCATCTGCCTGTCCGGTTCCCATATTCTGTGCCACATTGGCTGCCATCCCATTATTTGGTGTCTGTCCGGAATTTACCGGCATCTGCATGGTTCCATTTGGCTGCAAAGTTTCCAGATTCGGTGGCACTGGAATACCTGCGTCCACTTGCAGGGGATCATTTTCTTCCCCCACATCGGCAAACTGTACACCATATCCGGCATCTGCTAATGCACGTCCGGTAGCTGCTGTCTCTGCAAGTTCCAGAAATTTATCACCAAACTTCGGATCTGCGGTGCGAAACCGCTGTGCGTAAGAATTTCCCACACAATCTTCCTTCTGGTCACATTTATCCAGATAGACTCTTGCCTCCACAACTGCCATATTCTCTGTCAGACTAATGATGTTACTGATAATTTTCCCAGTCGGGTTTAAAAGCCGGAACCAAAGTTTCCGATATTTCACATCCAGATATAACTGTTCCGCCTCTCCCTCATTAGAAATTTTCCGGGCAAGTTCCAGCGGATTGAACCCCTCTACCTTGTTTAATGCTGCTACTGCCTTTGATTTGTTATATAATAATTCGGTCATTGCCTACTCCTTTCTTTTTACCGGCAGAAATGATCTCTCTATATAATAATTATCTGCCGATTCTCAATCTTGGTCATTTTTAGAAAAAATTTTTAAACTGCCAGTCGTAATTGCTCCATTTTCGGCTGACGTTGCGTCGGCTTTTGATAGGTATCACAATAATATCGGATCCTTTCTGCCAGTATGGTATTCCTCGTACCAGTACTTTCCTGTTTGATGGCTACCGTAATCGCCTTTTTCTCCCCTACAAGATAAACCTTCTGTTTGGCTCTGGTGATTCCGGTATACAGGATATTTCGTTTCAGCATCTTGTAAAATGCCCACACCCAGGGAATGATCACTACCTGGCACTCATTTCCCTGACTCTTATGGATGGTGATTGCATTTGCATGTTCCACCATATCCATCTGGTCTGCTTCATATAACACACTGCGTCCGTCCGGAAATACGATTCTGGCAAGTGGGTTCCCATCCTCATCTTCAGATATTTCGGTAAGAATCCCCATATCCCCATTACTGACAACTTCCGTATTCTTATTTTGGAGAACTTTGTCCCCTTCCCGGAAGATATGGTCATGGATATGGAGTTCCTTTTTCCCAGAGATGGGCGGATTTACTAAATCCTGTATGGTCCGATTGATTTCTATTACCCCTGCGGCACTTCTCACCTTATAAGGTGACAAAATCTGCACCTGATCCATGCCATGTACTGCAAGTTCTTTTACATACAATTCCTTAACAATTTGAGCTGCCTCTTCTGCACCTTTACAGGCAATCATCTGGAAGTCTTCCCCTTCTATCAAGTCAGTACGTCCTTGCTGCATCAATTTTGCATTAAGCGCAATGTTGCTGTTCTTCCCCTGTCGATACACTAAATCCAAAGTGGTTACCGGAATCTTCCCACACAGAATCAACTGACGGAACACTTCTCCAGCTCCAACAGAAGGAAGCTGATGGATATCTCCTACCAGAAGCACTCTGGCACTTGGCTTTACCTTGCTGAAAAATTCATAGGCGAGGTGCATATCCACCATGGAAAACTCATCTACGTTTACAAATTCTGCGGATAATTCCTCCAGCATCGGTTCATATTCCTCATCGCCATAAAGCCCTAATGCCATGTGCATTGTGCTGGACTCTTCATGTCCTGTACTTTCTGCCATCCTTCTTGCAGCTCGTCCTGTCGGTGCCATGAGTTGTACTTCCGTTTTGTATTTCTCCTTATGGATATACAAAATGACTTTTAAAACCGTTGTCTTGCCGGTTCCCGGACCTCCGGTAATAATGCTGATAGGACTTCTAAATACCATACGAACCGCCTCTTTCTGACAGTCCGATAACGTAATGCCCAGAACCTTCTGTGCCTCTTCCAGTTCTTTTTCTATGGATTCAGCCGGAATCTGTTTCATCAGTCTCTTTGCAATCATCATAGCTGTCCTTCGTTCTTCCTCATACTGTGTTACCCGGTAAATCCGGTCATCATCTACAACAATACTATGCTGTACCGCTAACCGATACAAAACACCATTTATTTCCGACTCTGTGATCTGATCAAGTGTCTGGTCTTCATTGAGAAGATTTAAGACGCTTTTGATCAGTGCATCCTGTTTCAAGTACAGATGTCCGTTCTGACGCATTTCTTCGTTCAGCACATAACTGATACAGCCGGAAATCCGCATGGGATCATTGGGCGATGCTCCGCATTGTCTTGCAATCGCATCCACTGTAAGAAAGCCAAAGCCTTTGACATGAAACAGGGCATACGGCTGTTTGCGGATAATCTCCATCGAACGATCCTGATATTGTTTCAGGATCATATTTACCTTCTTGGGTGTCACATGAAAAGGAGCTAAAAAGGTCATCAATTCCCGGAATACCTGGTTCTTCCCAAAGGATTCCATGATGCCATCCAGCTTTTTCTTTGAAATCCCCCGTACCTTCAGTAACTTCTCCGGTGTCTTTTCCATAATTTCCAACGTATTCAATCCAAACTGATCGACAATACGTTCCGCCATTTTCGGTCCAACACCTTTTACAGAACCGCAGGAGAGGTATCCTAAGATACCCTCCCTGGTTCTTGGTACAACTTCCAAAAAGCTTTCCACCTTATATTGAAGTCCATGAGTACTGGATTCCCAGTTTCCCTCCATCTCCACTTCAATTTCATCCGAAAGCGGAAGATCATAACCGATGGCAGTAAACGCAATGACTTTCTTTGCAGACCAGAATTTGTCTCTGGCAGACAAAGGAACGCTGGTATCCTGGGTAGAAAAAACAGCTATGGTATACCCATTCTCCTCATTTTGAAAAATCTTACGTATGTATCTGCACCTCATCGTTTATTTCCCTCCAATTTTCTATCTTTATCAATTCACCGGGATACTTGATTCCGTCGTACCAGTACACCTCCTTGCCTTTTTCAAATGCCGCCTTTATCTCGCCTGCCATTCCGGCGCTTATATACGGTCCGCAGACAACCAACACATCACACAACGTAAGCAGGATCATACCAATCTGTAACGCTGCCTCCCGTTCTTCTGGAATCTCATCATCCAACATAATGGGAAGATGTGCATGGGATGCAAAAGTACGACAATGATAAAGCCGTTTGATCTGCATCAGATAAAACTTCGCTTTTTCCATATTCTGCTGTCTGACTTCTTTTGTAGTCGCAGACAGCGGGGAGCAGATATATGCTCTTTTTCCATCTAACATTACGCTGCCTCCTTCTTAATCCGAAATGTCCGGCTCTCTGAGGTACTGGCGTATTCCTCATAAATATCCGGATGCTGGATCTTTAATTTCTCCATCTGTTCTTTTCCAATCTGGGTACGGATGGTTGGATTGTATGTGATCTTGTAACGAGAGCTTCCGTCCTCCATCACTGCTTTGCAGCCCTGACCGAGAAGTTCCACAAAAGGAACACTCAATGCTTTTTGCTCTGCATCAATTTCCTTTTTTCTTCGTTCCAACTGTGATTTTTCCTCCGCTAACATCAGAAAGCGCTCCAAGCTTCTTGACTCCAGCCCGGAAATCGTGATTTCGGGAATGGTCTTATCCGCAAAACCTTTGTACCTCCGGATACTGGCTAAAACCAGATCTGCTTTCCCGTTATAAGGCGGCTCCACCTTTTTCTCCACATACTCATTCCAGAAGTACTCTTCCTGGTCAATCAGTTCCTGTTCTTCCATCTCGTCACGCTCCAAAGAACGGTAAACAAATTCATTCTCATTATTTCCGTACAAGCAGGCGATATAGGCTTTCTTGATGTTCATCACTGCCATATAATGCCTTACCTGAAGAACATAGTTTTCTGGGATCCCGTCATCTGCCCATTTATCTTTGGCATTGTAATTACAAGTTTTACATTCCAGGATTCCGATACTTCCATCCGGAAACCGGATAAAATAATCTACATCCGCAAGCATGAACGGATAGAAGGGATGCCGGAACATCTTCCGGACAGGAAAAACTTCTAATCCAGTCTTTTTTGAGAAGATCATGGCTACCAGATCTTCCAAACGATGTCCCACTTCTTTTGCCACCCAGTTACTTTCTTCTTCATCAATCATTGGTTTTACACCAATTTTGTCGTAATAGAGATCCTTTATGGTTGCAAAGGGTGAGATTCCCATAATAGCGGCAACATCACTTCCACCAATCCCGAGTCTTCGGTAATCCAGCCATTCCTCTCTTGTAAGTGGCTCAATATTCACAACAACTTCCGGTTCATAATTCAATGCTAAACTCATTTCTTTGTCCTCCTTATAATTTGATTGCTCCAATAACGTCAAATGCCTTCCAATCCATAGATAATGTTCTGGCAATATCTTCTTCCAGTTTTAGAATTCGGCTTCCGGAAAAACCTTCACAAGCTGCAAAGAAAGATGCCTCATTGATGGCATAGTAAAGGTCATGAGCCGTACAAGGATCTTCTCCATACTGGACAACATATTGTTCTACTACTTCGTTGCGAATCTTCTGGCTAATCTTAATTTCCTTCATTACCAGATGCAGACAATTTACCGGATTTTCAATTTCAATATCCATCAAAGAAGAAATTCCTTTCATTGCCTCCTGATACCTGGAAAAAATTTTGTCCAGATTCTTCCGGAAATCCTGAAGTGTTGCTCCCTTGTCATGAGACAGTTTAATCGGACTCCCTAGACTAATCGTGCGGTTGTTGGTTTTTGATGTCATCATCGGATACAGATTTGCACCACTGGCTGCCACATCTGAAGTAGTAAGCCTGAGTGCCGGTGCAAGAGCCTTATCTTCCAGGTCATGATCCTTTAATGCCTGTCGGTAGATATCCAAAAGTTCCTGATTTCCTTCCAATGTCCACATAGCGGATGCAATGGAATGGTCGTAGGTTCCGGAACCTTCCAGATAAGCGCTGCCACTAAAATGTGCCTTCAGATAATCACAGGTCATAGAAAATACCGCCTCCATATCAAGGACGCAATAATCATGCTCATCCCCTCCATGTACAGCAGATACCTTCCCATCTGCTATTTTAATCAGTGCATCTCCTCTTGCGACTTTCAGGCAATAATTGATTACTTTCGCATAAGTAGCCTTTTCAAGCTTCCGTAAGCCTGTGCCGCTGACACCGGCTCTTTTCAAGATCGTGTGCATAGCACAATCCCGGACAGGATACACTTCCCCATTGATTTTTAATACCAACTGGGTATTCTTCTCCGTATCCTCTACAATTCCTTCCAGTTGCTTTGTACAGGCTTTCTCAATCGTTTCCGCCTCTTTCTCAAGGGGAATCAGCCGCAGCATCCTGGTCGGCTTACGGATCCACTGGGAAGCCTTCGCCCGTTCTGCCAGAAATTCCAGCATTTCCTTTGTGTTTGCAAATGTCGTTTCAAAGGCATCCGCATAGATTCTTGTTTCATTCATTTGTGTGTACCACCTTTCTTAAAATATGTTTTATCCATAAACAGCCCATGCTGTATCTGGCATTTTCTAAAATGCCCTATATTTAGGCACAAAAAAAGGAATGAAAAGAGAACCTGATATTCTCTGCTCATTCCTGATTTACTGGTATTCTTACCTAAAAAACAAAAGTGCCGCTATTGTCCATAACAGACAGATAGTGACACTTTATACAAACATAAACAACTTATGCAGACAGCTTTTTCAGCCGTCCTTGAGTTTTGGGATTCTGACAAATCCACAAACTCCCCATAACGGGTATGCATAAAAACAAACTATGCCATTATACTAGCACAAGATATAGTAATTGTCAATTTATATAATTCTATATATAGTTATTCATTCTCTACAACATACTCTATCTTGTGCCATAAAAATTCTTCACATGATTTTAGGTTTCCATTTGAACCTTCTTCGTTCGCCTGTTGATTGCAGGATTCCAGAAACGGACAACGGCTGCAGCTATTTTTGATTGCCTCTTTCACCCAGGCGATTTCTTCCCTTGTTCCCTCAATCTTCATAATGACTCCACTTCCTTTGTTTCTATCATTCCCACAATCAAAAAAAGTACTCACATACTCAATCTTTGTTTTAAAACATGAAATTACGCTTTTATTCCGTATATTTTACTTTATTTATTCTAATACTTCTATTTTATTCCGTAATTTGCTATCCGTAAATAGTTTAAAATAAATCAAGAGGTGTAAAGCTATGGACAAGATGTTTATTGCCAACCGTATTACGGAACTACGGCTGAAAAAGAATGTATCGGAATATCAAATGAGCTTGGATCTGGGTAGGAACAAAAGTTATATCCAGTCTCTTTCTTCTGGGCGAAATAATCCGACCATGGAAAATTTTCTGGAGATCTGTGAATACTTTGAGATTACCCCGGCGCAATTCTTTGATCCGGATATTACAAATCCACCACTTCATACAAAAGCATCTGATCTTATCAAACAGTTGGATGACGACGATCTTCTTGCACTGATTCCACTCTTAAATCGTCTCACTTCTAAATAGTATATTACTGTATTTGAGCTGCCGATTGGCAGCTTTTTTCATTTTTTCAAAGAATTTTTTCAAATTTACCCAATTTCTCATTTTTTTCGTTAATTACTTATTGAAAACCTTTTTAAAATCGCTTTTGCGATTTTGTACCTTGATAACTTCATACCCTTCCGGAGAAGGTATATAGGTGCTGCAGATAGTGTGCATAGACGCTCGCCTGCCGCTTGATGATTACATAGTATCACCTTCTACGTGCATGAAACAGGGCATAGGAAACGATTCTTCGGAAGTTTTCCACATTATCGCAAATAAAAATTTTTTTATATTCACATTTTACAATGACATGGGGAAAACGTATAATAGAGCTATGCTTAGGTGATACGTTTTCTCCCTACTGTCGTTGAGAAAGGATTTTATATGACAGTTGAGAAGAATGAGAAATATTCAGGTGTTCTTCCAGAGAGTCCCTGTACCTATTCCGTAAAAGAGATTGCTACGATTTTAGGTGTCAGCAAAAAGACTGCTTACAAACTATGTGAACAGAATTTGTTTATCACCAAAAGGATCGGCAGAATTATACGAATCAACAAAGACTCCTTTGAGGATTGGATGAATGCCAAACCAGATTAAGGAGAAAACGTATGGCAACAATTATTAAACGCAAAAAAAATTATTCTGTAGTTTATTATTATGAAAATGAAAGCGGTGAGAAAAAGCAGAAATGGGAAAGTTTTACTTCCTACAAAGACGCGAACAAACGAAAGATAGAAGTCGAGAGTCAGCAAGAGAATGGAACCTTCATTGCACCAACAGCGCAGACTGTAGAAGAATTCTTATATGATTTCGTCACTTTATATGGTGAGAAAAACTGGAGTCTTAGCACGTATGATGGTAACCTGAGTCTTATCAGTAATTATATCAATCCTATCATCGGCTCCGTTCCTATCCAAAATGTGAACCGAAAATTTGTTGATCAATATTATAATACTTTGAAAAAAACAACGCCGGTGATTGTTCGCAATAAAAAGCCAAAAAGTAAATACTTACCTGCACAAACGATTGAAAAAATTTTCAAGTTACTGTCATGTGCTTTTGGTCAGGCAGTCAAATGGGAGCTTATTGGAAAAAATCCGTTTAAATTAAGTGATGCACTCCCAAAAATAAAATACAAAAAACGTGACATTTGGGATGCTGAAACCATCAATAAAGCATTACAAGAATGCCGGGATGGAAAATTGTACGTTGCAATCAACCTTGCTTTCGCCTGCTCGATGAGAGAAGGGGAAATTCTAGGACTTACTTGGGATAACGTGCATATTTCTGATGAAGACATTGCTTCAGACAACGCTTATCTTGATATTAAGCAGGAATTGACAAGAGCTTCTAAACGCGCACTCGAACAGTTGGATCAGAAAGATGTTTACTATATCTTTCCTCCGCTTATGCCAAACACCTCAACACGCGTTGTTTTAAAAAAGCCAAAGACAGACAGCAGTATCCGGCGCGTATGGATTCCAAAAACATTGGCTTATATTTTAAGAGATTGGAAAAAAGGACAGGATGAACTAAAAGAATTTCTAGGGGAAGAATACAAAGATTTTAATCTCGTAATAGCTCTTGCAAATGGACGTCCATGTGAAGGAAGAGTATTATTGAAATCATTTGAGGAATTGAGAACCAGAGCAAAACTTCCGAATGTCGTATTTCATTCGCTCAGACACTCCAGCACAACTTATAAGCTGAAGCTAAACCACGGAGATATTAAAGCGACTCAGGGAGATACCGGACATGCCCAGACAGATATGATTACAGAAGTATATTCGCATATCCTTGATGAAGACAGAAAAATCAATGCTCAAAAATTTGAAGCTGCTTTCTATGGCGGTACCGATTTACGAAAACACAATCCGCCTACCGAAAATACAACAAATGTTACAGAAGAAACAAATCCGGCAGCCTTTGACGTAAATGCACTGATACAGCAACTACAAAACTCACCGGAACTGGCATCTACACTCGCCCAGCTCTTAGCAAAATAGTATTAGCAAAAAATCTATCCTTTTTTCTAATTAGCACGATGTCAATTTTATTAGCACGACATGGAAAAATAGTTCGATTCCTCTTAGCAGGAAATTCAACAGATTTTAAGAACGTTTTTCAAAAGAAAAACGCCATAAAACCTAGTGTTTATGGCGCTTCTAGCGTCCCTGAGAGGAGTCGAACCTCCGCTGGCATGCCTTAGGAGGGCATCGCTCTATCCACTGAGCTACAGAGACACTTTATATATTATAACAGTTTTATTTAACCGTTACAACCCTTGTATTTACAGCGTTTTCCAGATATTACGCTGTGCTAATATTTTAGAATTGAACCTTAGCGTTGGATTTGAACTATCTGCCAATTAGGAGGACCATGTTATATCCATTTAACTAACGAGACAAATGCCATTTTTCCTTGAAAACATGCAGTTTTCTGGATTTACGGATGGCAACCAATATTTAATTATCAGCTTTATTTATGCTGTTAATTACTTTATTTTTCAAATGAGTGACAGTAAGATTTTATCCTAGTAGGTGTACACCTCGGTGTCAATTTTTCACAAGACCAACTGAAATCGAACTCATAGTTGTTTTTTAGATGTGACAGCCATAGTTCTTTCTTAGGAGGCGAACCCGCTATCCTGCTGATGTACTGGGACATTCTTAAAAATCTATTCAATTTTAGCTAGTTATCATATCAAAAAGAGTCTGTTCCACCTAGCCCTTAAGAGGGCATCACTCTATCCACTGAGCTACAGATATACTTTATATATTATAACGGTTTTCTGAAACCATTACAACCCTTGTATTTACCGTATTCAAAAGATATTATGCTGTGCTAATATTTTATTGAAGTTTTCTCGCTTATCTAAAAGAACACATTTAACAATATAACATATTTATTTAAATTTCTCAACAATATTTCTGCCAAGTTTTTTTTACTAATTGTAGGATTACAATACATGTGTTACAACTGAATAATTAAAAAGCGGAAATACCTTTTCTGTGTTATGCTTTAAGCGACCAAACCTAAATCATTTAAGAAAGGAAGTATTCCCGCATGGCAAGTATAACACAAGATATGAGGTATCGTCTATCCCTGATTCGTTTCGCTGAAAAACATGGTGTCTCAAAAGCAGCTATTAAATATAAGACAAACCGACAGTATATTTATCGTTGGAAACGCCGCTATGACGGCACAATAGAGTCACTCCGCGATCGCTCACGCCGTCCTCATTACCATCCCAATCAGCATACACCTGAAGAAATTAAGTTGATCCAAGATATGCGTAGGCGCAATCCGCATGTCGGTCTGGTTGTCTTTTGGGTAAAGCTTATGCAACGCGGATATAAACGTTCCATCCCTGGTTTGTACCGTTTCCTGAAAAAGCAAGGAATCATGGCTCAAAAACTTCCTAATCCCAAATATATTCCGAAGCCTTATGAGCAAATGGACTATCCTGGACAGCGTATTCAGATCGATGTGAAATTCGTTTCTACATGTTGTCTTGTTAATGATGCGAAAGGAAAGAAGTTCTATCAGTATACCGCGATTGATGAGTACTCCCGCTGGCGGTATGTGGAAGCTTTTGAAGAACACAGCACCTATTCATCTGCACAGTTCCTCAAGCATCTGATTCAACGCTTTCCTATGCCGATCGAATGCGTTCAGACAGACAACGGCATGGAGTTTACAAAGCGCTTTTCCACTTCCGGTAAAGAAACATTGACTTTATTTCAACGGACTTTAAAAGGACTGGGAATCCAACATAAACTGATTCGACCCTTTACACCACGCCATAACGGAAAAGTGGAACGCAGCCACCGCAAGGATAATGAACGTTTTTATGCCTCCCATACTTTCTATTCCTTTGAGGATTTTTCTAAGCAACTTCAAACCTATAACCGTAGAGAGTATAACCAGTTTCCCATGAGATCTTTGGGGTGGAAATCACCACAAACTGTCTTGAGAGAATTTATTGAGCAGGGTGTAACATATGTTTGACAAACCTACAATTTCTGCCAAGTTTTTTTCACTAATTTTTTCTTTTTTTAGGTCATGCATGATCATAGTTTAAACAAGTACATAGCCACAATCCCACTTCCATTTTCATTAAATTGATTCCAAAAGAATTAAAAAACATTCATTGTCTGTAAGACTTTCCATAACCCCTATAATTTGCAGCCTTATCTCTGCCATGACTTCTCATTCCCTTGGCACGGTTCCGCTTGATCTCGAAGCAGCATTTTCTCTTAATAAGATGCAACAAAGATATATCTTGACTTTTACTACCTCAAATATAAAGCGGTAAACAGGCATTAACACAAACATGTACTCATAGTAACTGCCCGTAAATTTGTGCGATTGGTTTTTGCACTGCTCAAATACAATCGTCTATATTATCCGGCAAGATAAATTCGTCTACTTGCTGATCAGCTACGCCCTGCTTATAAAAAAACATGGTCGACAGAGCTTAGGCAGGTGCTTTTTATTTTCATGAAACATAGCAGAAAATATGTGTTTTTATTATCCATTCTCATTTTACATCACACCACTGGACTATGATTATTCAACAAAATTCTATACTATTTTCATTATTATACATTTACAAATTGTTAAATACAAGAAAATATGATACTATGCAGACAAATAAACAGATGTTTTCAATCACGGAAATGCTATTTTATAGTTAAAAATAGAGTATTCTTTAAAAACATAAAGGAGATGAAAGACATATCATGAAAGATCCTATAACAATCTCTGACGCAAAACAAGAATTAAAAATAGCTGAAAGGCAAAATCCCGGACTATGGATTGCCCATTCTTATCATGTAGGAGCGGCAGCAAAGTATATTGCCGAAGCGTGCAAAACGCTAGATGTGGAAAAAGCTTATATTTGCGGCATTTTGCATGATATAGGACGAAGAAATGGCAAATCTGCTTTAAAGCATGCCATAGACGGATATGAATATGCTATGTCCAAAGGATGGAATAGTGTGGCAAGGATATGTCTTACTCACTCATTTCCGGTCAAAGACATCACAACAGATATATCGAAAGCAGATATCAATGAAAAACAATACCAATTTATGAAGCGCTATTTAGAAGAAACAGAGTATGATGATTATGACAAATTGATCATACTTTGTGATTCTCTTGCTGATGCACAAGGTTTTTGTATTTTGGAAAAAAGATTTGTAGATACGACATGTCGATACGGTATATATCCATTTACGATAGACCGTTGGAAGCAGACATACCAATATAAAGAATATTTTGAAAAAATGCTAGGAGCGTCTGTATATACACTTTTACCGAATATAGACAAATGTATTTATAGCTAAGATACCTTTAAGATGTATACCCATCCGTATATCTCGTGATACATTCCTTTCAGGCAGTGTAGCACGTCAAGATATATTTTATAAAAAAAGAAGTACAAACGATTGAAAATGATTACTCTGAATTCTCGTCAGTACCTCTTTTATCAAAATTTTTTACTTAATAAAAAACCGAAGTGTATCTTTCAAAATTTCTGCCATTATATCATACCCAAATACATTAGGATGAAGACCTTCCAAACTCAATTCTCTCCTTAGAGAATATCCGTCTTCATTCAAAAAAGATGGATAATAATCTACAAAAACAACACCATATTTCTGTGCCTTTTTTTTCAGTTCCTGATTATACAAATGCACATATTTTTGTCTGTCACGTTCGTGGTTTGTCCATTCCATACAAGTAGGTAAAATAGAGCAAAGCACTACAGATACTTGTTCTTCTACAGAAATCTTTACTATTTTTTCCATATTTGTCAGAGCTTCTTGCAGAATATTTTCTAATCTTTTTCCTTCTTCCTGCTTCCAATAATCAAACTCCAAATCCCAAGAATCATTAATTCCTGCCATTATAACTACTATTTTAGGTTTTAGTTGAACAGCATCTGCCCTAAATCGATGAAGAAGAGATGAAGTTCTGTCTCCTCCA
>NZ_LN913001.1:113294-307693 GCF_001487105.1 Mediterraneibacter massiliensis
ATTTCTGCCAAGTTTTTTTCACTAATTTTTTCTTTTTTTAGGTCATGCATGATCATAGTTTAAACAAGTACATAGCCACAATCCCACTTCCATTTTCATTAAATTGATTCCAAAAGAATTAAAAAACATTCATTGTCTGTAAGACTTTCCATAACCCCTATAATTTGCAGCCTTATCTCTGCCATGACTTCTCATTCCCTTGGCACGGTTCCGCTTGATCTCGAAGCAGCATTTTCTCTTAATAAGATGCAACAAAGATATATCTTGACTTTTACTACCTCAAATATAAAGCGGTAAACAGGCATTAACACAAACATGTACTCATAGTAACTGCCCGTAAATTTGTGCGATTGGTTTTTGCACTGCTCAAATACAATCGTCTATATTATCCGGCAAGATAAATTCGTCTACTTGCTGATCAGCTACGCCCTGCTTATAAAAAAACATGGTCGACAGAGCTTAGGCAGGTGCTTTTTATTTTCATGAAACATAGCAGAAAATATGTGTTTTTATTATCCATTCTCATTTTACATCACACCACTGGACTATGATTATTCAACAAAATTCTATACTATTTTCATTATTATACATTTACAAATTGTTAAATACAAGAAAATATGATACTATGCAGACAAATAAACAGATGTTTTCAATCACGGAAATGCTATTTTATAGTTAAAAATAGAGTATTCTTTAAAAACATAAAGGAGATGAAAGACATATCATGAAAGATCCTATAACAATCTCTGACGCAAAACAAGAATTAAAAATAGCTGAAAGGCAAAATCCCGGACTATGGATTGCCCATTCTTATCATGTAGGAGCGGCAGCAAAGTATATTGCCGAAGCGTGCAAAACGCTAGATGTGGAAAAAGCTTATATTTGCGGCATTTTGCATGATATAGGACGAAGAAATGGCAAATCTGCTTTAAAGCATGCCATAGACGGATATGAATATGCTATGTCCAAAGGATGGAATAGTGTGGCAAGGATATGTCTTACTCACTCATTTCCGGTCAAAGACATCACAACAGATATATCGAAAGCAGATATCAATGAAAAACAATACCAATTTATGAAGCGCTATTTAGAAGAAACAGAGTATGATGATTATGACAAATTGATCATACTTTGTGATTCTCTTGCTGATGCACAAGGTTTTTGTATTTTGGAAAAAAGATTTGTAGATACGACATGTCGATACGGTATATATCCATTTACGATAGACCGTTGGAAGCAGACATACCAATATAAAGAATATTTTGAAAAAATGCTAGGAGCGTCTGTATATACACTTTTACCGAATATAGACAAATGTATTTATAGCTAAGATACCTTTAAGATGTATACCCATCCGTATATCTCGTGATACATTCCTTTCAGGCAGTGTAGCACGTCAAGATATATTTTATAAAAAAAGAAGTACAAACGATTGAAAATGATTACTCTGAATTCTCGTCAGTACCTCTTTTATCAAAATTTTTTACTTAATAAAAAACCGAAGTGTATCTTTCAAAATTTCTGCCATTATATCATACCCAAATACATTAGGATGAAGACCTTCCAAACTCAATTCTCTCCTTAGAGAATATCCGTCTTCATTCAAAAAAGATGGATAATAATCTACAAAAACAACACCATATTTCTGTGCCTTTTTTTTCAGTTCCTGATTATACAAATGCACATATTTTTGTCTGTCACGTTCGTGGTTTGTCCATTCCATACAAGTAGGTAAAATAGAGCAAAGCACTACAGATACTTGTTCTTCTACAGAAATCTTTACTATTTTTTCCATATTTGTCAGAGCTTCTTGCAGAATATTTTCTAATCTTTTTCCTTCTTCCTGCTTCCAATAATCAAACTCCAAATCCCAAGAATCATTAATTCCTGCCATTATAACTACTATTTTAGGTTTTAGTTGAACAGCATCTGCCCTAAATCGATGAAGAAGAGATGAAGTTCTGTCTCCTCCAATTCCTCGGTTTATGATCCGAAGTGGATACTCTTGAAAATATGCGGATAATTCCCACATTTGTATAATTGAATCTCCAATAAACACCATGTCTACTTTACATTCTTTTTGTATAAGTGTTTGATTTTTACAATCAAATTCCATTCTTCTTTCATCAGCCCTCATGACTTGTGAAAGATACCCTGGCTTTATCCATGGTTTCATTTGTAATATATTTTTTTGAATGCTCATGTTCTACCTTTCCCATATAAACTTATTTCGGCAGATTCCCATGACAGGCATCCCATGATTTTTCTCGCATACCGTACTCATACCGCCAATTGTAAAATGTGCTTCTTCCGGAAAATCTTCTGCCTGAAGTTTAATAAAAATTTGATTCCATCCTTTTACAAATTTTGTAACTTTATAATTTGACAAATCTCCCAAAGCGCCGCCATTTCCCAGATTTGCCCTAAGCGGTGTTTTCTGAATTGTAGTGTGGATCCATTTTCCGTTTAAATATAATTTCATATATCCATTGTTCGGAACTCCCAATACAACATCTTTCTCCTCTTCAGAGTAGATATGATGCAGAGCATAAATCACTCCCTTCTCTTTGAAGCGTGTTCCCAACTGTAAATCATTTCCTGTATTCCATTGCTCAGTAAAACCACAAGGCGGGCTGACAAACCACTCTTCCTCATTTATACCACAATCATCTTCTATGTTTTTTCCTGGATAAAGTTCAGAAATCATCCATCGATTTCCGCCTAATAAGACAATAGGAATTGCTGGGATAGCAGGTTCTTCCTCTATTTGCACTTTTAGCCAACAAATATTAGATTCTTGAATCTTCAAATTATCTGCCTGGATCTTACAACCGATTTCTTTTTCTCCTTCTGCTTTGATTTTAAATGTTTCGTCCATCGGCTCATATAAGCTAAAACCATCCGGCATTTCTAAAGCTACATGCAATACTTTTTCAATTAAATGCGGATTTTCAAATTTTATACCTATTTCTGAAATCCGGTTTCCCAAAATCGCAGCATCATCCTTATACTTCACCGTTATACTAATTGTTCCATATGAATAGGATATACTGTCTGCCTCGTATTCTTCCAAAAATGAAAGTTTTGGCATCGGAAGTTGTATATTAGAGCTCATATCGTCATTATCCGAAAAAATAATTTTACATCCCCAATACCGAAGCACTCGTTCTGCTTCTGCACAGACTTCTTCCGTCAGTTCACGTATATTAGTAGGGGCAATCAAATTTCTGATTCCGCCAGTGGTCATATTTGTTGCGATATCATATCCCAATGGTTCTATCCATTTTTCTGGTAAAGAGGAGGCACCTCCTATGATTCCAAGTATTGCTCCTAAAGTTGCAGCTGTACAATCTGTATCCCATCCACAATTGACTGCCTTACATATAGAATCACCAAAATCTTCTCCGTATAGCCAGCCTATCGTCTGAAATGCAAGATTTAAAGGAGAGTACTGCGCTACTGGATTATAAAATGTGTCTACCAGATTATTTCGATTATCTTCATACTTCATACCCGCATGATAATTTTCAATACATTTTTTTACACATTGATACGTTAAAGAGGAAGATGGAATTGCTGCCAATGCCATATCCAAAAGCGAAAACTTATTTCCATTTATAAAAGCATATGATTCTAACACTGCATTAAATATTTCTCCATAAACAGATTCTCCGCCTCCATGGTCTACGATTGCATCTTGGTAAGCATACCATGCCGCCACTTCTGGACATCCCGGTGCAATACACGCCCACAATTCTGATCGAATAGGACTTCCCATACAATCTTTAAAGGAATTATTATGCCATCCGCATACAGGAGGCAGCAATCCTTTTTGCATATTTTCTTTACTAAGTCCATACTCATCAAAATTATAAGCAACACAGTCTTTCCAAGCTTCTGTCAAATCTATCGCTGTAATCCCCGGTCCTTTTTTCTGCAGCTGCTGCAGCCAGATTAACTGCAGCTCTAAATCATCATTAGGGATCCCTCCTTCCGGAAGATACGGATACCAGTTTATATGAAACATCTTCCTTTCACCAAATTTTCCTTCCAAAGGTTCCCCTAATGTTCCGCCTGCATTTTTGCCTAACCAGCATCCCATAACTTTATCCCGAAAACATTCCCGGTTAATTTTTATTTGTTTCATATGTCTTTCCTTCTTCCAACATTCTTTTTAATGCATTTGTATAGAATTCTACTCTTTCCGGATTTAACTGAGCATCAAAAGGATATTTTTCTATAAACGAAGTCTGTAAAAGCCCTTCCTTATATATTTCCATTTCATGTATTGTTTCACATAAAAGTTGTGATGCTGTTTTTCCATCCAACAAAACGTCTTCTTCATTTCTTTCTGTCACGTATCTGCCAAAACAATACCCTCTTGCTGTAAGTCTAAACCCGCGTACGTACCAACGCATAAATGCAAAGTGCTCTTTCATCTTCTCATAGGCTGTTTCTGTTAGTCCCATATTTTCTTTTTCAACCAGATCTACCAACTTTTCACATGCTATATATGCATCTTCTTTATCGGATACAATTTTAGCGATATTCTCTTTTGTCATCTCTAATGCATCTTTTTTCTCTGGATCCCATTCACTTAAACTATGATGTGTGCCTCCGATAAAGGTAAATTGTTCTGGTGTCAGATGCATACAACTATCGTTTGAAAATAAACATCCATTTACAAAATTGGTCTTTTCGACAATCGGCCATGTCTCATCCATAATTTCTTTAATTTTTTTGACACATTTCTTTACTTCTCCCGGATTTAATGTGTCACTAATCAAATGTTCTCCCTGCAGCCACCGTAAATAAATTTCTTCTTCCTGAATATTTTCATTCTCAGCATATGCTGCAATTGCGTACAAATTCACCATATTTAAATTATCAAAACAAGTCCAGTCCTGAACCCCTTCCCAATCTGTTCTTGCCAAGAAGCCGCTTACTTTATGTTCTTTTCCATATTTCAGCCTACGTTTGATATCTGAAAGCATTGCCGATGGCTGTGCACCCCAGCCAAAAAACTGACCATTCACATCATACTCTGTAATCTGCTGGTGATTACCTACCTTTCCCATCAGTGGATTGTCCGGGAAAGTAGGATAAAAATCATGGGGTGTATTTTTCAAAGACAGTACTATTTCTTCCGGCATATCGATAAATGCTTTCTGAAATCTGTCTTGTTCTGCCTTTGTATAGATAAAATCTCGGATAATTAATTTCTTTCCTGCTTCTTCAAAAGGTTTATACATTGCCATAATCATGTTTTTATACCATTCTACCGGATCCAGATTCCGGCATCTTTCACATCCACATGCAAATGTATTGCTTATTGCAAGCCTTGCTTCACCTGTGCCGATAGAACAAACAATACCCGCCAGATCCGGCAAAGCAAGAAAGAGTTCTTTATATTTATATGGTAAAAATTCTTCATACCAAAATGGATTACTTGGACAAATTGTTCCATCCTCTTGCATAAGCTCTTTTTTATATTTCAAAACAAAATCAGAAAACCACAACTCTTTATTTTCAAAATAAATATCTACACCCGCTTCTTTTGCTTCTCTAATCACATGATTTATATAATCCCTTCTATTTAAATTCAAATTTTCACGCAGTGCATGATTTAGAATAGGATGATCTACTTCTAAAAAAGCATCATAATAACTTTTTGGATTACCGCTTCCACCCAAAAACTTTGCCGGAAAAACAATTTTATCTTCTATTCCAGGTTCATGAAAAACCATTGCATTCATATTGTTGCGTACCATAAAATCCAAACGTCTTCTTATTTCCTCTAAATTCCATATTTGTGTAAAATCATGAATTTCCATTGCTCGAAAAGTATACGTTTCCATTTATTAATTCTCTCCTTTTTCTATATAATATACATTCAACCTTTTAAACCGGAAGATGCAATTCCTTCTACAAAATATTTTTGCAGACAGAAGAACATGATTACCAGAGGGATAATCGAAACACATGCCATAGACATAATTTCATTCCAGTTTGTAGATGCCGCAACATCCAACCCCATTCTCAATGCCAGGGAAAGAGGATATTTTGATACACTATTAATGTAAATCAATGGATTCATGAAATCATTCCATGTCCAGATTGTCTGAAAAATACAAATAGATATCATAGACGGCTTTAATATAGGAAGAAGAATCTTTGTCAATATTTGAAAAGAATTACATCCATCAATCTTAGCTGCTTCATCCAACTCTTTTGGTATTCCTCTTAAAAATTGTACTTCCTGATAAATAAAAAATGGATAACAGGCAAATAATGCAGGCATCCAGAATGGCATATAACTGTCTAACCACCCAAAATCTCTAAACAGAAGATATCTTGGAATAATAAGAACCGCATTTGGAACCATTAAAGTCGATAACATAATTCCAAATAAAAGTTTATTTCCTTTAAAAGAGAATCTGGCAAAGCCATATGCAACCACTGTACACGAAATAACAGTAAATAAAACCGTAGGTACTACCAACAAAAATGTATTTATAAAAAAATCTGTAAATGTATATTGTCCAGAAGATTCCCAACCTTTTATAAAACCAGACCAATCAAAATGTTCCGGTAATAAATTCGTTGCAAGATTAATTTCTTCATTTGTTTTAAATGATGCGAAAAACATCCATACCAGCGGATAAATCATACATATTCCGATTACTGTTATCAGTATAAAGGAGAACCAACGCATATATTTTTTCTTTTTCATCTTATTTGCCTCCTTCATCACCATAAAATACCCAATATCTTGAAGTAAAGAAAATAAAACCACTTAAACAAAGCAGCAATATAAACAACAACCAAGATTCTGCACTTGCATATCCAAGATCTGATTTCACAAAAGCATCCTCATATATTTTCAGCGCCATAATATTTGTTGATTTCAAAGGTCCCCCACCTGTTACTACATATGCCGAGGTATAGTTTTGCAATGCATTGATTGTCTGCATCACAATATTAAACAACATGACAGGACTGATCATTGGAAGGGTTACTTTAAAAAATACTTTCACTTTTCCTGCCCCATCTATCTGTGCGGCTTCATATAATTCTCTTGGAACTTGTTTTAATGCCGCAAAGAATAAAACCATAGAAGAGCCAAACTGCCAAATATCGATCAACCCGATTGTAAATAAAGCATATTTTGGGTCTCCCAGCCAATTAATATCTGTTCCCAACAGATTATTAATAATGCCGGTTTTCATAAACATGACTCGCCACAGGGCTGAAATTGCTACGCTTCCGCCAAGTATGGAAGGAAGATAATACATAGTTCTAAAGATCCGTATTCCTTTTATCTTCATACTCAATATCATAGCTACAATCAAAGCAAATATTAATTTTGCAGGAACTACCATCAGGATATATTTCACTGTGACCCACAGAGAATTAAATAAATCTACATCTGCGGTAAACATTCTTATGTAATTTTCAATTCCTATAAATTGGTATTCTCCTCCTAATTTAATATCAGTCAGGGAATATCGAAAAGAATTTACCAAAGGAATTAATTGAAACATTAAAAAACCTATTACCCATGGACATATATACAAGTATCCTTTTGCCTCTCCAAGTTTCTTTCTTTTCATATCTTCCCACTTTCCAGAAGGTTGACGTACTTGTCAACCCTCCTAGTTTCTTTTATTATTTTTGTAAACGTTCTAATGTTTCTTCAAGAAGACTCATTGTATCATTTGTTATACTTTCTACGTCTCCCTGTCCATATGCAATTTTTTCTACACCATCCTGCAAAATCTCTACGACTTCTGTCGGCGTATAAAGATTCTGATGTATTGTTCCTGTTTCTTCAGCTTTTTCAATTGCTGATATTAATACCGGATCTGCATACCCTTCTTCCTCGCAAATCTGCCGACCTTTTTCTGTAGCAGGAAGAGAACGACATGTCTTTAATGTATTGATCGCTGTCTCATTATTATAAAAATAATTCAAAAAGTCTGCCGCTACTTCCGGATGTTCACATTTTGAAGAAATTGCTAACATCTGCGGAGGTACATATAAAATCCCAGATTCTTTAGCATCTTCAAATTCCGGCATATCTAAAGCTATTGCCGTATTCTGAAAATCATAATACCCATCAAATATGTTAGATGTTGCACCGTAAACTAATGCCAATTCGTGATTAATCCATTTTGGATTTGTATTCAATTTTAACGCATACGGAGCGCTGTCTGCCGCCGGTTCTATGACATTATTTCTATACATATCGTCAATCAATGTAAATGCCTTTTTAAGATCCTCTTTCGTAAAATTAATTTCCATTGTATCTTTATTAATTAAATCTTCTCCTGTGATCTGTGCCATGATAGAACCTAATAGTTCTTTTCCAAGTGTTTCAATATCAATATTGAATAAATAGTAGTTTTCATTTGTTTCATGAAGTGTTTTTCCCGCTTCAATAAAATCATCCCATGTTTTAATAGTTTCTGCATCCATTCCTGCTTCATCAAGAAGTTGTGTATTTGTCAGCCAGATTCCACCATTAATTCCTGTTGGAAGGGCGATCATTTTACCATCATAATAAGAAAAATTTTGGATAAACTCTTGATTAAAATCCGATGTATCCAAAATATCTGCATAATCTTCCAAGTTTACAAATACATCACCAATTTCCATTAGATCCGAAACTGTATTTGCATTATATTGAATGATATCTGCAGCAGTTTCTCCTGAAAGCTGTGTTGTCAGTTTTTCAAAATAGCCATCATATCCCCCATACTCAGCTTCAATCTTTACATTCGGATGTTCTGTTTCATATTGTTCGATCACATCCAAAGTAGCCTGATGTCTTACGTCATCTCCCCACCACATAAAACGTAAGGTAATCTGCTCGTCCGAACTTTCTGTGTTTTGTCCATCTGTTTTATTTTCCTGCTCTGTTTTTCCACAGCCAGTAAAAACTGCTACCGATGTAACAAACATAGTTACTGATAATAAAACTGCCAAATACTTCTTTTTCATAAATCTGTTCCTCCTTTTTTTATATTTAAAAATTAACACACTCTTATTTTTTATCCTAGATACGTTTCTTGACTTTTATTCTGACATTATGATATGATTTTTTACATAAGTATCAATTATTAATATTTTTACTCTT
This sequence comes from Mediterraneibacter massiliensis, assembly GCF_001487105.1. GTDB lineage: Bacteria > Bacillota > Clostridia > Lachnospirales > Lachnospiraceae > Mediterraneibacter > Mediterraneibacter massiliensis. The sequence continues at coordinate 122,434 of NZ_LN913001.1, forward strand.
TTTATATCCTAAAGTGAGGAACTCTTATGTTAAATTTAGTTATAGTAGAAGACGAATCCAATATCCGCGAATGTCTTATTCATTTATTTCCATGGGATTCTCTTGGAATACAAGTAACAGCCAGTTTCTCCAATGGGCAGGATGCTTTTCATTATTTATCTGTCGAGCATGCTGATATTCTTTTAACTGATATCCGGCTTCCAAATATTTCCGGTCTGGACTTGATCCGTATGCTTCGTGAAAATAAAAATCCAATCGAAATTGTCATTCTTACAGGATATAAACATTTTGACTATGCGCAACAGGCCATTCGCTATCAAGTACATGATTTTCTGCTAAAACCTATCAAATATGAAGAACTGACAACAACAATGCTGCATATTAAAGAAATACTGGAAAAAACATCTGATAATGTTCCTCAAAACACACAAAATAATGATGACACTTATCATAAAAAAATCATCTCTATGGCAAAAGATTATGTCCAGAAAAATTTAAATGAAGCTTCACTCGAAAATACGGCTCTCCATGTCCATTTGAGTCCCGGATATTTTTCAAAATTGTTTCATAAGATAACCTTAGTAACCTTTTCTGATTATTTGATTCAATGTAAAATGGAACGTGCTGCAGAATTATTGCAGAATATTGATTTTAAGATGTATGAGATTTCTTTGATGGTAGGATATGATAATCCCAAAAATTTTACTCGCGCTTTTAAACAATATTTTAACGTTACACCACGAGAATATAGAAATCACAATATTAAAGAATAAAGAGGTCAGTACTACTTTATGAAACAAAAATATTTTATTCATAAATTTATTCGATATTTTTTTATTTTTTCTGTGCCTGTTATTATTATGGGAATTTTTCTTACTATCTACTCTTTTTTTCAAATTCGGCAGGATTCAAATACGCAGGCACAAAGTACCTTTCGAATAAGCAGTCAGCTCATGGAAGAAATTCTTACGAAAGGTGATGATGTAGCAGATTTAATGAACACAAATAGTTCTATCTCCATGTCTATGTATCGTATTCTTAACCAAAATTCTATGGATTATAAAGAAAATATTACAAAAAATATCATGTTTTATATTTTTGAAAATTTAAAATCCAGCTCTTCTTATGTGGATTCTGTATATGTATATTTTCCAAATGAAGAAGATTACTTTTTCCAGACAAATAAAAAATTGACATCTATCAGTCATTCTGCCGATAAACAGTGGCTGGAAGATTTTAAAACACATACAAAAGAAGAAGATAAATGGATTACTTTACGTACCGCTCAGAATTATCATTTTGAAGACGCTCACAAGGTCGTGACTATTTATAGGAGGATTCAATATTATGACGGCGTTTTAGTCATTAATTTAAATCCAGCTGTTTTGTCAAATCTTCTATCTTCTCTTGAAAATTATCCAAATGAATCTGTCTTTGTCACTGATTCAAATGGAATGATTTTATTTTCTAATAAAAATGCAAAACAATTAAACTTCAAAGAAGATCAAGGACTTCATAAACAGTTATCTTTATCCAATGAGGGGCATTATCTTTCTTCCGCTAAATATGATAATCATACCTATGCTGTAACTGAATTTACCTATCCAGATTATAATCTTCACTTTTTATCGCTTGTTCCTTCACATGATATTTATCGTCTTATGTATAATATTTTTTATTGTGTCATCGTCGGTATTATAATCGCTGCAATACTATGTCTAATACTAAGTCTTTACTTGACTCAAAAAAATTTTCATCAAATAGAACTTCTTATGGATATTTTGTGGAAAGCTGAAAAGGGAAAACTTCCGCTTGATGACAATGGTGGACTTATTGATGCTAAAAAACTAGATGAATATAATCTGATTCTAAATCGTGTAATTCTCACTTTTGTTAAAAATAATACATTAACAATGCAAGTAAAAGAATATCAGCTAAAAAAGACCCTCAGTGAACTTAAAGCTCTACAGCTTCAGATCAATCCTCACTTTTTCTTTAATACTTTACAGTCAATCGATATGGAAATTATAAAAAATGAAGGTTATCAGGCATCAGCCAGCAAATTAATACATGCACTTTCAGATATTCTACGCTATGCACTGGAAGATTCCAGAACTCCTGTTTCTTTGAGAGATGAAATACAGTCCTGTAAAGAATATATAGAAATACAAAAATTCCATAATCCCGGACAAATTGTACTTTTATGGGACTATGATGAATCTTTATTGCAGTATTCTGTAATCCGTCTTCTATTTCAGCCTCTTCTTGAAAACAGTATACACTATAGTCTTCAATCTCCTCATGATACTTTAGTGATACGTATTAAAATTTATGATGCCGGAGATTCTTTAAGATTTCATATCTTAGACAATGGGATAGGTATTGAAAAAGAGCGCTTGGAACAGATCCGTATTTCTCTAGAGTCTTCAGAAGAACAAGAACACCATATAGGAATCAAAAATACACATAAACGTTTAATTCTTACGTATCCTGATAATGCAGGATTATCCATTATCAGCCATGTAGGACAAGGTACTTGTATTAGCTTTTCTATTCCCAAAAAATAGAATAAAGGCAAATATACTCATGAAATATTTGTCATATTTTTCATCTTCTTCCTTCTTTTGGGTTGCTACAATAGAGTCCTCACATTCATCATATCCAATGCTGTTTGAATTGCCTGCTATGCACATTTATTCGGTTTAAACCTATAGCTATGGTCATAAACTACTTCTCATAGATTAACGTTTGCATCTATGCAATAGCTTGTTATACAAATCGATCCGTTACTGTCTATGCTCCCAGTTTTTCTGAATCCTATATTCAACTTTGATATCTCCATTTTTGTACCAAGTGAAGCTTATATTTTCTTGTTCAACTGCTCTTTGATAATCTCTACGTTTTCCTCAAGATATTGTTTGAATTCTGTGTACTTCGTCCACTCCTTCTGCTCCTTTATTTCATACAACTTGCATGTATGCTCTTTTAAGATTTTCTTCAGATAATATCTAATCTATTAGACTACTTCTAACCAAAAAGTCGTTATGTCTATATGTTCTTTCTTTTCCTTACCAGTATGAATTCATTACCGTATCATTCTGGTTCCATTGACATCAAAAATCGAGAAATTTCCAAACGTCAATCTGCTTCATTGCGAAAAACATTATTATATTTACATGATTGTTGGTTACAATAAATTTTTGCGCATTTGCTATACAAGAGTTACTGAAGATTTGAATTTACTAAAAAAACAACTCTACTTATAAATCTACTTTTAGACTGACTCATTCAAGCAATCTATTTTTTGTGCTATAAAATAGTTTAAATATTTTATAGTTCTTTACTCGACAAATCTTATCAAGTCTTGTCTTTGTCTGTATCCTTCCTACTATTGGATGGATTGCGGACTTCCATCCGTTAGTGATGTGCGCCGCAAGGCTTACCTAAAACCGCAGGGATACATTAAAAATTAATGTATCCCTGCAACCATATTGTACCTTTAAACCTTCTTCCTATTTCCGGTTCTCCCATCACCTCTGCGGCGGGTACACAAATATCAAACTGTAATTCATTTACATCTAGTTTCATCTGATATATTCTTTCTTTTGTCAGTATATTTTCACGTTCCCTTACAGCAAGTATTTCTCCCATTATAGAATATAGATCACATTCAACTCCATAGGGCATAAAATACGTATCTACAATCGAAAAAATATCTTCGCTTATCAACCTTTTTGACACTTTAGAATAAATATCCATATCATCCAATGTCAGAGTCTCTATAGCTGTCTGATCTCCGCTTCTCGCTGCATTTAATAATTTTTTTCTGTTTTGTGATGCTTCTTGTTCGTTTTTTATCTGCTTTTCATCTTTTCTGACAGGAAATAATATTTTTCCGGAAAGTGCCAGCCCTGCAAATGTAACGGAAGTTTCCAGACCGGACAGAAAACCAATCTGTTTCTCTTTCATATACTCTACACCATTTTGCAGAGTAAATATCAGGCTGATCCCAACTTTTGGATCCTCACATACTCCGATGTATTGTTCTCTTTCTATTCTCTTTTCTACAGCGATTTCTGCATAAGTTGTAACTCCGCTTCCTTCAAAATATGGAAAATAATAGCTCATGTCAAAATTTTCTTGTTCATCCAATTCTCCACAAAGTGTAATTCCCATATTCTGCCCATACTCTTTCTGATATTCACAGAAATCTTCTGAAGTATGATAAGAAACGATCATCTGATGTGTAAAATTTTCTTCTGCTTGTTTTAAAATTTCTTTTAATTCTTTTCTGGTCTGAAGATTCCCAAAACCGATTGCTTTTAAATATTGGTGCATTGTGTTCTCCAATTTAGACTATTTTTTTGGCACGATTTTTTCACAGCCTCCCATATATGGGCGGAGCGCTTCTGGTATTCTCACACTGCCATCAGCTTGAAGATTATTTTCCAAAAATGCGATCAACATTCTCGGAGGTGCTACTACTGTATTATTTAATGTATGCGCAAAATATTTTCCATTTTCTCCTTTTACTCTGATTCCCAGTCTTCTTGCCTGTGCATCTCCTAAATTTGAGCAGCTGCCTACTTCAAAATATTTTTTTTGTCTTGGCGACCAGGCTTCTACATCTACAGATTTCACCTTCAAATCAGCTAAATCTCCTGAACAACATTCCAGAGTACGCACAGGAATATCTAAGGAACGGAAAAGATCTACTGTATTTTGCCATAATTTATCATACCACTGCATACTGTCTTCCGGTTTACATACTACGATCATTTCCTGCTTTTCAAATTGATGAATCCTATATACGCCTCTTTCTTCTATACCATGCGCACCTTTTTCTTTTCTGAAACAAGGGGAATAACTCGTCAATGTCTGCGGAAGTTCTTCTTCTGTTAACATAGTATCAATAAATTTTCCAATCATGGAATGTTCGCTTGTTCCGATCAAGTATAGATCTTCTCCTTCTATTTTATACATCATGGCATCCATTTCCGCAAAACTCATGACGCCTGTCACAACATTGCTTCGTATCATAAAAGGCGGCACACAATACGTAAAACCTCTGTTTATCATAAAATCTCTCGCATATGCGATAACTGAAGAATGCAGCCTTGCAATATCTCCCATCAGATAATAGAAACCATTTCCCGCAACCCTTCTTGCACTATCTAAATCAATTCCCTGGAAAGCCTCCATGATTTCTGTATGATAAGGGATTTCAAATTCAGGGACTACCGGTTCTCCAAATCTTTCTACTTCCACATTCTCACTGTCATCTTTTCCTATCGGAACAGATGGATCAATGATATTAGGAATCGTCATCATAATTTTCTTGATCTTTTCTTCCACTTCTTTTTCTTCTGCAGATAATCTTTCCATTCTGTCGGCATTTTCTGTAACTTGTTTTTTAAGTTCTTCTGCTTCTTCTTTTTTTCCCTGTGCCATCATAGCGCCGATACTTTTGGAGATTTTATTCTTTTCTGCTCGCAGAGATTCTACTTCCTGCTTTATTTCTCTATTTTTTTTGTCCAATTCTAAAACTTCATCTACTAATGGAAGTTTTTCATCCTGAAACTTATTTTTGATATTTTCTTTTACTCTATCCGGATTTGTTCTTACAAATTTAATATCTAACATATTCTTCTTTTCCTCTTCCTTTTTTATTTCTTTAATCTTATCTTGTTATTTTTTACTTTACTGCTTGATTATTTTATTTTTCCATGTCTTTAAGATCATATGCTTCCTGATAAATTGCTTTTTCGAGTGATTCTCTTTCTTCCTCTGCAAGTTCTATATAACTTTCCCCTTTTACAATTTCTTTAATATACGTATAACAGCCTCCCCTGCTATGCATAGCATTTAAGATCCATCCATTATTATTTTGATCCAACATTGTCAATGCAAAACTCAAATCTCCCCCCATTTCATGAAATGCATCATATTTTACAATACCGATCTTTTGATAATTGTTTTCTATCTTTTTATAAATATCTTTGATGTTGTCACGGTTTTCTTTCGCCATTTTTGAAATCTCTTCTAGCATATCAAATCTTTCAAATATACTATCTTCCAGATTTTTTCCGTCTTTTCCTTTCATAAAAGATGAATAACTTGCCTTTAGTCGATTATATTTCATATTGGCACTTATCAGTAATATAAACAATATAATTTGTATAAAAAATAATATTACAAAAATATAGAATGGATCAATGCCTATATTTTCTAAAATTTTGCTTTCCATATTCATCAAGTCTCCTTATTAATTTTCAATGTACGTAAATTCTTTTTATCTTATTCTCCCCGAAATTTTTATTTATTTTGGATCGTCATAATTAAATCGTAAATTCTTTCTAATTCTTCTTCTGAATAATATTCTATCTCTATTTTTCCTTTTCCATTTGCTTTTGGAGTCACGCTTACCTTTGTACCAATGACGTTTTTCATACGTTCTTCAATATTTTCATATACAAACGTATGTTCTTTTTTTTCTTTTTTTACTTCCTTTTTTGGATTTTTTATCTCTTTGACAAGTTTTTCTGTTTCCCTTACGCTTAACTTTTCATCAAATATTTTATTTGCGAGAATAAACTGCTGTTCTTCATCATCAATAGCAAGCAGTGCTCTTGCATGACCTGTACTTATCATATCATCGACGATCATTTGCTGTACTCGACTGCTCAATTTTAAAAGTCTCATGGAATTTGTAACTGCAGTTCTGCTTTTAGAAACTCTCTCCGCAACTTCATCTTGTTTCAGATTAAATTCTTCTAGAAGTTTCTTATATGCCATTGCTTCTTCTATTGGATTTAAGTTTTCTCTCTGTATATTCTCTATCAAAGAGATTTCAACTATTTCCTGTTCCGTGTATTCTTTTATCAAAACAGGAATTTCTTTTAAGCCTGCTAATTTTGCTGCTCGCCATCTTCTCTCTCCTGCAATGATCTCATAATAATCTTTCTTTTTATGAACAAGTAATGGCTGTAAAATACCAAATTGTTTTATCGAATCAGCCAACTCTAAAAGTGCATCTTCATCAAACTCTTTTCTTGGCTGATCTCGATTTGGTTCTACTAAATTAATTTTAACCTTCACTTCTCCACTGATATTTTCTTCATTTTTCCTACCGGTGTTCACATCAGATTTATTTTTATTTTCTGTTTTTGAAGGTATAAGACTATCTAATCCTTTTCCAAGTCCATTTCTCTTTACTGCCATTATTTATTCCTCCCCTTTATGAATCACTTCCTCTGCGAGCATCATATAGCTTTCAGCGCCCGTCGATTTTGCATCATATAGATTTATAGGCATTCCATAACTTGGTGCTTCTGCAAGTCTGATATTTCTTGGGATAATTGTTTTATATATATTTTGTTCCAAATTATCTTTTACATTTTCTACAACTTGCAGTGATAAATTTGTTCTTGCATCATACATGGTAAATACTACTCCTTCTATTTTCAAAGAAGAATTTAATCTTTCTTGAACTAGTTCAATAGTATGTATAAGTTGGCTAAGCCCTTCCAGCGCATAATATTCACATTGTATAGGTACTAAAACAGAATCTGCCGTTGTCATTGCATTGATCGTAAGCATACTTAATGCCGGAGGACAATCAATAATAATAAAATCATAATTATCTCTGATTTTATCTATTTCTTTTTTAATTATAAATTCTTTATTTTCTACACCTATCAATTCTATTTCAGCTGCTGATAAATCAATATTCGAAGGAAGTACATCTAAATTTTCTAAAACCTCCTTACATATACAATCTTCTACTCCAACATTCCCTATGATCAAATCATATATACTATTTTCAACTTCATTTTTATCCACACTTAATCCACTTGTCATATTTCCTTGTGGATCCATATCAAGTGCTAAAACCTTTTTTCCTAAACTAGCCAAAGAAGCGGAAAGATTGATTGCTGTTGTTGTCTTTCCTACACCACCTTTTTGATTAGCTATTGCAATAATTCTGCTCATTTTTGTACTCCTTTCTGATGAATACTTTATTATTATATCACCTTTTAATTTTATTATCTATAATAATGTTTCACGTGAAACATATTTTTAAAGTTATTATTAAAATATGAGTTTTATTTTTATATTTTTCAATGTTTCACGTGAAACATTTATTTTCATAATTTAGGGTTTATTTGCAAGAAAGAGTGTAGTATAATTAAAAATATAATTGAAAGCAGGTGATACATTGAATTTTAAAAAGAAGGCAGCTGTTTTTACAGCATTAACAGGCAGCACTTTAGGAATCATGTATATAATAAATAGACTAGTGTATTATATTTCTACTGTAGATAATCTACTAGATTCTGATAAATACAATTATTATGATTGGCGTTTTGGAAAAGTTGCCTATAAAAAACAAGGGGCAGGTTCTCCGATTCTATTAATACATGATTTAACCGTAGGAAGTTCTTCTTATGAATGGTCCAAAATAACAGAAACACTTTCAAAAACAAATACAGTTTATACCATTGATCTACTTGGATGTGGTTGTTCAGATAAACCAAATTTAACTTATACTAATTTTCTTTATGTACAAATGATAAATGATTTTATCAAACATGTCATTGGAGAAAAAACAGATGTAGTAGTATCTGGCCTTTCAAGTTCATTTGTCATTATGGCGTGTGCAAATGATCCTACTAATATAAATCGTGTTGCATTAGTTAATCCAGAAAATATTGTCTCACTTGCCAAAATTCCAACTAAGCGAACAAAACTTATAAAACATTTAATGTCCACTCCTGTACTTGGAACTTTTATTTATAATATACTTGTAAATAAAAAGACAATTGGACAAGATTTCTATTCTTCATACTATTATAACCAAAATTTAATTGATGAAAAAAGTATCATGACCTATTTTGAATCTTCTCATAAAGAAAATACTCATTCAAAATATCTCTATGCAAGTCAAAAAGGCAGATACACTAATTCTAATATACTTTATTGTTTACACAAACTTACTAATAGTATTTTTATTATCATTGGAAATTCTAATCCTGAATATGGATTAATAGCTAATCAATACCAAAACCAATTACCTTCCATAGAAATTATAGGAATCAACAAAACAAAACATCTTCCTCATATGGAAAGACCAGATGAATTTATAGAACAAATAAAAATATTATTTTCAGAAGAAAAGTAAAATAGAAATTTACCGAAGCAACAAGCAGTACAAAAAGAACAGTCTACATCCTGTGTCATGCTTGCATGTAAACAGGGTGTAGACTGTTCCTTTTCATTCGGCGATAGCCGATAGCGAAATGAAGCGTAAGCGGAATTGAGCTAACACTGCGGAAGAACATAAGCTCATATTCAAAACAGAAAAAACTATAGAAGGTACACAAAGAAACACTGTGTCAGAACACAGGGCAGGCCCGCTTATCTGACACAGTGTTTCTTTGTTGTCTCTTTCAATCAGAAGTTTCGCTCCACTATCAGAAGGAAATAAATACTTCTGTTTGGAAATCCGCAGCAGCGTGAAGTCATATTTACAATGGTTCTTTTGTTGGTAATCCTGCTTTTCTTGGATACTTTTTAGGTGTATTTTTATTTTTTTGTATTTTAATAAAAGATCTCCCAATTTCTGATTCCGGTATCTGAAATTTTATACTATCACATATTTTTCCGCCCAAAATGTGTACAGCCTTTTCTGCCTGTTTTATCTCTTCATCAGCAGTACTGCTTTTGTAAGAAATAAATATACCCCCTATCCGTATGAATGGTATACAATATTCACTTAACGTAGATAAATTTGCAACTGCACGTGAAACACATAGATCAAACTTCTCTCTATATACTTCCTGTTTCGCAAAGTCTTCTGCTCTGCCATGTATAGCAGTAATATTCTTTAATTCCAATTTCTTTATGACTTCATTTAAGAATTTTACTCTCTTATTTAAGGAATCCAAAAGAACCACCTGCATATCCGGAAAAGCTATTTTTAACGGAATTCCCGGAAAACCGGCGCCTGTTCCTATATCGATCAGGGATGTATATTTTGTCATGTCGAGAACCTTCACTACTGTAAGACTGTCAATAAAATGCTTTTCATACACTTCCTCATATTCTGTAATGCCTGTCAGATTCATAATCTTATTCCATTCTACAAGCAATTCATAATAATCTCGGAACTGTTTTCTCTGCGTATCATCTAAATCTATTTTTAAATGTTTTAATTGTATATCAAATTTTTCTGCCATATAATTCATCATCCTATTTATCTGTTTTGTTATATATACCTTCCAGATATACTAAAAGAACAGAAATATCTGCCGGTGAGACACCAGATATTCTTGATGCCTGCCCTATTGATTCCGGACGAAGCTGGCTTAATTTCTGCTTTGCTTCAATACGAAGGCTCTGGATCATATCATAATTTATATCTTGCGGTATTTTCTTTTTTTCCAATTTTTTAAATTGTTCAACCTGTCTTTTTTGTCTCTTTATATATCCGTCATACTTAATATTAATTTCAACTTGCTCTGTTACATCCGCCGGAAGTTCTTTTCTTTCTTTATCTATAGGTTTAAGACTTTCATAAGATAGCTCCGGACGTCTTATCAAATCTGCCAGTGTAGTACCGGAAGTAAGAAGTGTGCTTCCATAAGAAGAAAGTAAATTTTGCACCTCTCCAGATGTTCCAATATTTGTATACTCTGCCCTTTTTATTTCTTCTTCTATCAACTGCTCTTTTTTTAATAAATTTTGATAGCGTGTTTCATCAATCAAACCTATTTCGTATCCCCTTTTTGTCAAACGAAGATCGGCATTATCTTGTCTCAACAAAAGACGGTATTCTGCCCTGGATGTCATCATCCTATAGGGTTCATGACTTTCCTTTGTAACCAGATCATCTATGAGGACTCCTATATATCCTTCTGAACGATCGATCACGATTCCTTCTTTTCCCTGCAGCTTTCTTGCCGCATTGATACCTGCAATCAGTCCCTGTGCCGCTGCCTCCTCATATCCTGAACTTCCATTAAACTGTCCGCCGCTGAAAAGACCTTCTACCTCTTTAAATTCCAGTGTACTTTTTAATTGTCTTGCATCAATACAATCATATTCTATCGCATAGGCATTTCTTACGATTTTAACATTCTCAAGCCCCGGAACACTTCTATACATAGCATATTGCACATCTTCTGGCAATGAACTAGACATTCCTCCTACGTACATTTCTGTTGTATTTAATCCCTCCGGTTCTATAAATACCTGATGTCTGTTTTTATCAGCAAATTTTACAACCTTATCTTCAATAGACGGACAGTATCTTGGTCCTGTTCCTTCTATCATTCCAGAAAATAAAGGGGATCTATCCAGATTTTCCCTTATGATCTCATGCGTTTTTTCATTTGTATAAGTCAGCCAACAGGAAACTTGTTCAATCTGCACATCATCTGCATTTGTTGTAAATGAAAAGGGAACAATCCTTTCGTCGCCTTTTTGTTCTTCCATTTTGCTGAAATCAATTGTATTCCTATCGATCCTTGCAGGTGTTCCTGTTTTAAAACGATACATTTTAATCCCAAGTGATTTTAAACTATCTGTCAGATAATTTGCGCTTTGCAGTCCATTTGGGCCTGTAGGAGTGCTTACCTCTCCATATATACATCTCGCTTTTAAATAAGTTCCTGTACAAAGTATTACCGCAGAACAACGATAAATAGCTCCTGAATAGGTCTGTATCCCTGTTATTTTTCCATTCTCAGTTAAAATATCTGTTACTTCCATTTGTTTAATATCCAGATTTTTCTGATTTTGCAGAACTTTTCTCATTTCTTTTGTATATTCTGCCTTATCTGCCTGTGCACGAAGTGAATGGACTGCCGGACCCTTTGAGCGATTTAACATTTTAGACTGGATAAATGTCCGGTCGATCACCTTTCCCATTTCTCCTCCTAGTGCATCTATTTCTCTGACAAGATGTCCTTTGGAACTTCCCCCGATATTGGGATTACAAGGCATTAAGGCAATACTGTCTACACTGACAGTAAACATGATCGTCTTAAAACCAAGTCTTGCTGTGGCAAGCGCAGCTTCACATCCCGCATGTCCTGCTCCTACTACAACTACATCATACACATCTTTATTTTCCCATACAGAATTTACTGAATATTTCATTGACCAAATCTTCTCCTATTGTTTCTCCTGTAATACTTCCTAATATCTCATATGCATCCATTAAATCTATAGAATAGAAATCCTCCGGCATTTGATTATTTATGCTCTCTGTCACCTTTTCCAGACTGTTTACCGCTTCTTTTAAAGCCTCCTTTTGCCTTAGATTTGTTATATAGATTTCATCATTAAAAGAAATATTTCCCCTTAAAAACATTCTTTTTAAAGTTTCTTCAAATTCTCTGATACCCTGTTCTTTTTTTGCAGATATGTCGATCATAGGAATGTTATTTTCTTTCTTTTTCTCATCTGTTTTATAAACAGATGAGACTTCTTCTATTTTTTGTTCTATATCCTCTTTTGTAATAACAGTATCTAAATCTGACTTATTTAACAAAATAATTGCTTTTTTATTATACACAAGATTTAATATCTTTTCATCATTTTCATCCAGATTTCTAGAAGCATCTACTACATAAATAATAAGATCTGCAGCTTTTATATATTCCTTTGCCTTTTCTACACCCATTTTTTCAATGATATCTTCTGTTTCTCTAATCCCTGCAGTATCAATCATATTCAAATTTAATCCCTGCAAGTGTATCTGTTCCTCTAAAATATCTCTTGTCGTACCTTCTATATCTGTTACGATAGCACGTTCTCTTCCCGACAGTACATTTAAAAGAGAGGATTTTCCTGCATTTGGTTTTCCTACAATTACAGTTTGTATTCCTTCTTTCAGGATTCTTCCATCATCTGCGGAAGAAATTAGTTTTTTTAGTTCTTTTTTTATTTTCTCTATTGTATTTTGTAATTTTTCACCATACCCATCCACGCTGATATGTTCCGGATCGTCTAAGGCGGTCTCTATAAAAGCTGTATGGTATAAGATTTCTTTCCTGATTTCTTCTATCTTTCTTCTTACACTTCCTTTTAGCTGACTAACAGAACTTTTCAGGGCATACTCATTTTGAGACTGTATCACATCGATAACTGCCTCCGCCTGGGATAGATCTATTTTTCCATTTAAAAAGGCTCTTTTTGTAAATTCTCCAGGCTCTGCTGCTCTTGCCCCATTTTCTAATACAGTTTCCAGAACTTTTTGTAGAACAAAAGTACCTCCGTGACAATTAATCTCTACTATATCTTCTCCTGTAAATGTTTTTGGGGCTTTCATAACGCTGACAAGAACTTCATCCACATTTTCATTGTCTTTTTGGATAAACCCATAGTGGATCGTATGACTGTCTGCTTCTGATAATATTTCTTTTCCTTTATAAATTCTATCTATCACTTCAAATGCTTCATTTCCACTAATCCTGACGATTCCGATTCCCGCATTCGTCATTCCTGTAGATATTGCGGCAATTGTATCTTTCTTCATCTTTCACCTCAATAACAAAAAGAGACGCTTTTTATCTTCACGAAAGTTTCCGTGAAGCGTAAAACGTCTCTTTCGCTTCTATAATCTTCCTATTTCTTTAATGTAACAACTACTTTTCTGTAAGGTTCTTCCCCTTCACTATGTGTCGTAACATATGGATCTGCCTGTAAAGCAGCGTGGATGATTCTTCTTTCATATGGATTCATAGGTTCGAGAGATACTGCTCTGCGTGTTCTTTTCACCTTATGCGCAATATTCTTTGCCAGATTCTTCAGAGTTTCTTCTCTTCTTGCACGATAATTTTCTGTATCTAATTTAACACGCACATATCCTTCCTGATGTTTATTTGCCACACGATTTGCAAGATATTGCAGCGCATCCAATGTCTGTCCTCTTTTGCCGATCAAAATTCCCATGTGTTTTCCATTCATCTCAATGCTTAAAGCACCGTCTTCATCTACTTTAGAAGTGATTTCTACTTCCATATCCATAGCAGACAAAGTATCCTTTAAGAAATCTTCTACGGCTTTGATTGCTTCATCCGTTACTTCAGCAAGATCCTCTTTTTGTTTTACAGAAGTTTCTTCCTGTTTTTCAACAACTTTTTCTTCTGTTTTTTCTGCAGGTGCGATTTTTTCAGCCTGTTTTGGCTTTTCCTTTTTTATCTCGGGTTTCTTAACAGGTTCTTCTTTTATGATCTCTGGTTTTGGTTCTGGCTTTCTTCTTGCTTCAATTACTGCCTGTTTCATTCCAATTCCCAGAAAACCGGCGCTTCCCTTTTCAATCACTTCATATTCCAGTCGGTCACTTGTTACACCCAACTGAATCAATGCTTCTGTTATTGCATCATCGACAGTCTTTGCTGATACTCTGATACTCCCGTTCATCCCTGCTCCTTCCCGCGATAACTATTTATCACTATCTTCTTTCTTCGTTTTTTCTTTGCTTATGCCGTCATTGCCATTATATCTGCTTACCAGATTTGCCTTAGCTGCAAGACTTCCCGGTTTTGCATTCTTACTATATTCTGCGGCTTTTTTTAACTTTTCTTCTTTTTCGGAATCAGACATATTTGATTTTTTCTTCGCTGTCACGTTTCTTGTACTTTGTGTTGCCATTCGATTTATTTCCTGAGCAGAAGTACCTTTTTTCTCACGCTTCTTAGCTGCCTTTTTCTGATTCTCTTCAATCAATTCTTCCACTGTTTTCTTGCTTAAATACTTATTGATCGCAAGCTGCTGTACACATCTTACCAGAGCACTTGCTGCCCAATACAAACCAAGACCTGCAGGAAGAGTAAATCCAAATACAACAGAAATCAGCGGCATTGTATAGATCATTGTTTTCATAGAACCCGCCATCGGATTATCTCCATTATCCTGCATTGCCGGCTGCGGCTGTAATTTCACACTGATAAACTGTGTAAGTCCTGCCATCAAAGGAATGATAACAGCCATAATGATCCCTATGATAGAAAAATCATGGAATGCTGACATTAACATAGTCAAAGGCTGCTCTCCAATATTGATCCCAAGGAAAGTATTTAAATGACCTACCTGACTGACCGTATCATTTACGATCTCACTTAGAGAAGGCATTTTATCAACTAATGTATTCCATGTAGAATCCTGAAATTTATAAAGCGCATTGACAATGGTATCCACTTTCGAATAATCATAAGATTTTGGACTCATAAGAACCGGACTTGCTTCTCCTATTTTTTCCATGATCTTCTGGAAACCATCTGTCGCCATAATCTGATTTACAACAGGCATATAAACATCTTTTACGCCTTGTACATATTTTGGTATATTAGAAACTACCGGGTACAAAGCAAACAAGATCGGCATCTGTATTAACATCGGAAGACATCCTCCTGTTGGAGAAGTTCCGTATTTTTCATATATGATCTGCATTTCTTCCTGCTGTTTTAACATGGAAGCCTGATCTCTTTTTCCTGCATATTTTTTTTGTATTTTTCTTATATCAGGCTGCATAACAGCAGACATCTTAGACCATTTCTGTTGTTTGATCGTAAGAGGAATCATTAATGTGTAAATAATGATCGTAAATATAATGATACAAATACCGATATTTTGAATACCAATCGCATTCATCACATTATAGATTCCATTCATCAGTTTACCCAACAGCCAGGCAATCTGCTTGATAATCGGCCAGTCTCCGTAACCGACAGCTAAAATCCCATACATCTTTTATCCTCCTTAAGGTACCGGGTCATACCCTCCTTTTGCAAATGGATTGCAGCGCAGTATTCTCCAAACAGTCAAAGCGCCCCCTTTGATTGCTCCGTATTTCTCGATTGCTTCAATCCCATACTGTGAACAAGTTGGTATATAAATACAATGATACTGCCTTTTTAATCCGGATAAATACTTTTGATAAAACCGGATCAACGCGATCAAAATCCGTTTCATCTTCTACTGCACTCCTTTATGTTTGTCCGATCAGACATATATCTCATGAAGTTTTCCAAGGTGGATCAGTGCACTCAAAATTTCCTGATATGTTCTTTCTTTTGCACTTACTCTGGCTATAATGACAATATCATATCCACTTTGGAAATGTTCTTCCGATAGTCTATAACTTTCTCTGATCAATCTTGTGATATGATGTCTTATGACACTATTTCCTACTTTCTTGCTGACAGAAATTCCTACTCTATTTTTTCCAGTTTCACTTTTTAAAATATACATAACAAGATATTTATTCGCATAAGATTTTCCTTGTCTGTAAACTGTCTGGAAATCTTTATTCTTCTTTAAAGATTCGGAAAATTTCATTTATCTCCTCATTCCATCTGCATTTTAAATAAATAGAAGAAAAGGCCACATATATGCGGCCTACGCTGACAACTGTTTTCTTCCTTTTGCTCTTCTGGCAGCTAAAACTTTTCTTCCGCCTGGTGTGCTCATTCTCGCTCTAAAACCGTGAACTTTAGCTCTTGATCTTTTCTTAGGCTGAAATGTCATTTTCATTATCCATACACCTCCCTTTACTTGATATACTTTATAATAAAGTATCAACAATATTATCTCATTATACAAAAAGACACTGCTCTTAATTATAGAAAAAAAACAGCCATAAGTCAAGCAATTCGGAATATTTTTTTATCCACTTTATCCACACAATGTGAATAACTTGTGGATAACCACAAAATAATCTGTAGATAACTTTTCTTTTTATCCCAAACATGTCTCAATTCTCTGTATATTCTATGTTCATAAACTTATACACATAGATTTTCCGTTGCTTATACCTCTTTTTTGATGTAAAATGTAATAGAGAGATTCTGCCTTTATATCTCTCTATTATATTGATTAGGAGTTATTATCCATGAATATTGTAGAAAAAAATTGGGAGCAGATCCTGAATAAAATGAAATTAGAATATTGCTCTTCAAATATTTCATATAATACCTGGATTGCCCCGCTTACTGTATATGAAGTAACAGAAGATACAGTCTACATACTGGTAAAATTAAGAGCAAGTCTGGAACATATAGAAGATAAATACAGACTTCCTTTCCGCGTGTGTATCGGTGAAGTAACAGGAATTGAATATGAAGTTGCTTTTGTCACAGAAGATGAAACTGTCATCAGAGAAAAAAAACAATCCTCTGTAAAGAAACAAAAATCAAATGCTATTTTTGAACAGGCAAATTTAAATCCCAAATACACATTCGATACGTTTGTTGTCGGAAGCAATAATAATTTTGCTCATGCAGCTTCTTTAGCTGTCGCAGAATCGCCAGGCGAAATTTACAATCCACTTTTTATATATGGAGGAGTAGGGCTTGGAAAAACCCATCTAATGCACTCTATTGCTCATTTTATATTAGAAAATGATTCTTCTAAAAAGGTTCTTTATGTAACAAGTGAAACATTTACAAATGAGCTGATCGATGCTTTAAAAATTGGAAAAAACGGAAACGAGTTGGCAATGACCACATTTCGTGAAAAATATAGAAATAATGACGTACTTCTGATCGATGATATTCAATTTATCATAGGAAAAGAAAGTACACAGGAAGAATTTTTTCATACCTTTAATCATCTTCATGTATCAGGAAAACAGATCATCATTTCCAGCGACAAGCCTCCAAAAGATATCGAGACACTGGAAGCACGTCTTAGGACAAGATTTGAATGGGGACTGATCGCAGATATCTCCTCTCCTGATTATGAAACAAGAATGGCCATCTTAAGAAAAAAAGAAGAATTAGATGGACTGGAGCGTTATCATATTCCCGATGAAGTCATGCAATATATAGCAAATAATATCAAATCTAATATCCGAGAACTTGAAGGTTCTTTAAATAAACTGATTGCTCTTGCTAACCTTGAAAACCGAGCTATTGATATTCCACTTGCTGCAGAAGCATTAAAGGATATTATTTCTCCGGACAGAAATCGGGTCGTTACTCCGGAACTGATCATTGACATTGTATCTGACCATTTTAATATTCCTGTTTCTGAACTAAAAGGAAAAAAACGAAATGCAGAAATCGTCCTTCCCAGACAGATCATCATGTATCTATGCCGTAAAATGACAGAGACTCCCTTAAAATCCATTGGGATCATCCTTGGCGGCAGAGATCATGCTTCTATCAGTCATGGAGTAGATAAAATTGAAGCCGCTCTTAAGAACGATGAAGCTCTTAATAATACAGTCAATATTATAAAGAAAAAAATCAATCCAATATAAACAAAATACATCCTTGTGAATAACTATGTAAAAAACATGTGGATGAATGTGTGAAAAACATTTTTTATTTTTTTAATGATTTTTTATTCTCATTTTATCCAACCCTTATACATTGTCTTTCTACATAGTTATCAAAATGGACAACCCTTTATTTTTTAAGGCTTTGAAGCACTTATTAACATATTCACAGTCCCTATTAAGAAGAATACGGAATTGATATATATATTTATATCTAAAAAAGAACCTGGATTTTTATCCCCACACTTACTTTATAGACAGATAAACTTTTCTTAGATATATAAAAGCATGGAAGTCGAAAGGAGTTATGTATATGAAAATTGTTTGTACAAAATCAAATCTGGTAAAAGGAGTCAGCATTGTATCTAAAGCAGTGCCTTCAAAAACTACAATGCCTATTCTGGAATGTATTTTAATAGATGCATCCGCAGAAGAAATTAAATTAACAGCAAATGATATGGAATTGGGCATCGAAACTAGAATTGAAGGTGAGATCATTGAAAGAGGGATCATAGCATTAAATGCAAAAATTTTCTCTGAAATTGTAAGAAAACTTCCAGATAATGATGTTGTGATCGAGACAGAATCAGATAGTCAGGCTTTGATCACATGTGAAAAAGCAAAATTTAACATTGCAGCACAATCAGGAGATGATTTTTCCTATCTTCCTGTTATTGAAAAAGATGATTTTATTACAGTTACAGAATTTACACTCAAAGAAGTTATCCGGCAGACAATTTTTTCTATTGCTGATAATGATACAAATAAAATGATGACAGGAGAGCTTTTTGAGATTGAGGACAATATGCTGAAAGTGGTATCTCTTGATGGGCATAGAATCTCCATTCGTAAAATTGAACTGAAAGATTCTTATGCTTCAAAAAAAGTCATTGTGCCTGGAAAAACACTGCAGGAAATCAGTAAGATCATTGGAGGAGAAGCAGAGGCAGAAGTAGATATTTCATTTACAAAAAATCATATTGTATTTGAATTTGACAAGACAGTTGTGGTTTCTCGCCTTATAGAGGGAGAATATTTTAAGATCGATCAAATGCTTTCCAGTGATTATGAAACAAAAGTAAAGATCAATAAACGTGAATTATTAGATTGTATTGACAGAGCTACACTTTTGATCAAAGAAGGGGATAAAAAGCCTATCATTATAGACATCAGAGACGAGTCTATGGAACTGAAAATAAAGTCACAGATCGGTTCTATGGACGAAGAAATTTTTATAACAAAAGAAGGGAAAGATTTGTTGATCGGATTTAATCCTAAATTTTTGATAGATGCATTAAGAGTCATAGAAGATGAAGAAGTGGAATTGTATTTTATGAATGCAAAAGCTCCGTGTTTTATAAAAGATGAGGCACAGAGTTATATTTATCTGATACTTCCTGTAAATTTCAGTGCAGTAGCATAAATGAAACCATTTATAAAAACGCAACGAAATGTTGTGTATATGAGAAGATTTGGAGAAAGAAGAAAGTGGATAGTATAAAATTACGTCAAAATGATGAATTTATCAAGTTAGGTCAGGCTTTGAAGGCGGCAGGCCTGGTTGGATCTGGTGTGGAAGCAAAAGAAGTGATTCAGGATGGTCTGGTAACAGTCAATCAGGAAGTAGAGATGAGGCGTGGAAGAAAGCTCTATGATGGAGATATTGCTGCTTTTGACGGCAAGGAAATAAAAATTGAAAAATAGGGTAAAAAAGTGTAAAATAGGTAAGTAATAATGGAGAAAGTATGGTAATCAAATCTTTAAAGCTGAAAAATTATAGGAATTATGATTTATTAGATTTGACCTTTGATCCAAAGACGAACATTTTGTATGGAGATAATGCACAGGGAAAAACAAATATTCTGGAAGGCCTTTATTTGACTGGAACAACCAAATCTCACAGAGGAACAAAAGACAGAGATCTTATAAGATTTGGAGAAGAAGAGTCCCATCTTGAGACTATCGTCAACAAGCATGGGACTGATTTTCAGATAGATATGCATTTGAAAAAGAATAGTCCAAAAGGAATTGCTATTAATAAAATTCCAATCAGAAGGGCAAGTGAATTATTTGGAATCATACATTTTGTATTTTTTTCTCCTGAAGATTTGAATATCATTAAAGAAGGTCCTTCTGGCAGACGAAGATTTATGGATCTGGAATTGTCACAGCTTGACAAATTATATCTGAGTAACCTGTCTAATTATAATCGGATCATCAATCAAAGAAATTCCTTATTGAAAGAATTATATAAACAGGAAAGTTTGATGGAAACTTTGGATATCTGGGATCTTCAGTTAGTGGAATACGGAAACAAAATAATAGAGAGACGAGAAAAATTTATACAACAGGTAAATAAAATTATTTCGGATATTCATTTTAAATTGACAGGCGGGAAGGAAAAAATTTTCATTACATATGAAAAGAGTATTGGAAATCTTTCTTTGGAGCAGTCGCTTAAAAAGAACAGGGAAAGAGATATACGAATGAAAAGTACATCTTCCGGACCACACAGAGATGATCTGTGTTTTACGGCAGGAGATATTGACATAAGAAAATTCGGGTCTCAGGGACAACAGAGAACGGCAGCTCTCTCTTTAAAACTTTCAGAAATAGAGCTTGTAAAAAAGTTGATCAATGATACACCGATTTTATTATTAGATGATGTATTGTCTGAGTTGGACAAACATAGGCAAAACTATCTATTGGATAGTATCCATGATATACAGACAGTCATTACATGTACTGGATTGGATGAATTTGTGAATCATCGTTTTTCAATTAATAAAATATTTCATGTGAAAAATGGAAAAGTAGCGAATGAAAATTAGGAGGTTTTTAAATGGGTGCAACAGGTACAGAATTTGATGCTGAATATGGAGCAGATCAGATTCAGATATTAGAAGGATTAGAAGCGGTAAGGAAAAGACCGGGTATGTACATCGGAAGCACTTCTTCGAGAGGTCTCCATCATCTGGTATATGAAATTGTAGATAATGCGGTAGATGAGGCTTTAGCAGGATATTGTGATACTATAGTTGTCAGTATCAATGCGGATAATTCCATTACAGTTATAGATAATGGGCGTGGAATTCCGGTAGGAATCAATCATAAAGCAGGACTTCCAGCAGTAGAAGTTGTATTTACGATCCTCCATGCAGGCGGAAAATTTGGCGGCGGGGGATATAAGGTTTCGGGAGGGCTCCATGGAGTTGGAGCATCTGTCGTAAACGCGCTTTCTGAATGGTTGGAAGTAGAAATCTGCAATGAAGGAAAAATATATAAACAACGTTATGAACGAGGAAAAGTAGCCTTTAAATTAAAAGTAGTCGGCGATTGCGAAGCAGAAAAAACAGGAACGAAAGTAACATTTCTGCCGGATAAGGAAATTTTTGAAGAAACAATCTTTGATTATGACATATTAAAGCAGCGCTTTAGAGAAATGGCTTTCTTAACAAAAGGATTAAAAATTGTTTTAAGAGATGAAAGAGAAGAAGATCCAAAGGAAAAAACATTCCATTATGAAGGCGGCATCAAAGAATTTATTACTTATCTAAACAAAAGCAAAACGCCTCTTTATGAGCAGATCATCTACTGTGAAGGGATGAAAGATAATGTATTTGTAGAAGTTGCTATGCAGCATAATGATTCTTACAGCGATAACACATATGGTTTTGTAAATAATATTACAACACCGGAGGGGGGAACCCATATTGTAGGATTCAGAAATGCATTGACAAAGACTTTTAATGATTACGCCAGAAAAAATAAACTTTTAAAGGATAATGAACCGAATCTTTCAGGTGAAGATATAAGAGAAGGTCTGACTGCGATCATCAGTGTTAAAATTGAAGATCCACAGTTTGAAGGGCAGACAAAACAGAAACTTGGAAATAGCGAGGCAAGAGGAGCTGTAGATAATATTGTAAGTACCCAGCTTGAGATTTTTCTTGAACAAAATCCAAGTGTAGCAAAGCTGACGATTGAAAAATCTGTAATGGCGCAAAGAGCCAGAGAAGCGGCAAGAAAAGCAAGAGATCTGACAAGAAGGAAATCTGCTTTAGAAGGTATGTCGCTTCCGGGAAAATTGGCAGATTGTTCAGATAAAGACCCTGTAAATTGTGAAATTTATATTGTCGAGGGAGATTCTGCGGGCGGTTCTGCTAAAACAGCAAGAGATCGGGCGACACAGGCAATCCTTCCGCTGCGTGGAAAAATTTTAAATGTAGAAAAAGCACGTTTAGATAAGATTTATGCAAATGCCGAGATTAAAGCAATGATCACAGCCTTTGGTACAGGGATCCATGAAGATTTTGATATTTCAAAATTAAGATATCATAAAATTATCATCATGACAGATGCCGATGTGGATGGGGCTCATATCAGTACTTTATTATTAACCTTTTTATATCGGTTTATGCCTGATCTTATCAAAGAAGGGTATGTATATTTGGCACAGCCGCCTCTTTATAAATTAGAAAAAAATAAAAAGGTTTGGTATGCATATAGTGATGAAGAATTAAATAAGATTCTGACAGAAGTGGGAAGAGACGGAAATAATAAAATTCAGAGATATAAAGGTCTGGGTGAGATGGATGCAGAGCAGCTTTGGGATACGACAATGGATCCGGAACATAGAATACTGCTTCGTGTAACAATGGATGAAGAAACATCTTCCGAACTTGATTTGACTTTTACTACCTTAATGGGAGATAAAGTAGAACCAAGAAGAGAATTCATAGAAGAAAATGCAAAATACGTCCAGAATCTGGATATATAGCAGATTTTAGGAGTCGGTAGTATGCAAAAGTAAGTGATAAAGGAGAAAAAAATGGAAGATAATATTTTTGACAAGGTTCATGAAGTCGATTTAAAAAAGACAATGGAGACTTCTTATATCGACTATGCCATGAGTGTAATTGCTGCTCGTGCGCTTCCCGATGTCAGAGATGGATTAAAACCGGTACAGAGAAGAATTTTGTATTCAATGATAGAGTTGAATAATGGTCCTGATAAACCGCATCGTAAATGTGCTCGTATTGTCGGTGATACAATGGGTAAATATCACCCACATGGGGATAGCTCTATTTATGGTGCTTTGGTTAATCTTGCGCAGGAATGGTCCACTAGGTATCCACTTGTAGACGGACATGGAAATTTTGGCTCTGTGGATGGAGACGGAGCTGCGGCAATGCGTTATACAGAGGCAAGGCTTAGCAAAATATCTATGGAAATGACTGCGGATATTAATAAAGATACAGTAGATTTTGCGCCTAACTTTGATGAAACAGAAAAAGAACCTGTCGTTCTTCCATCAAGATTTCCAAATCTTCTTGTAAATGGAACATCAGGAATAGCAGTAGGAATGGCAACGAATATTCCTCCTCATAATCTGCGGGAGGTGATAGCCGCAGTAGTAAAGATCATTGATGATCAGATAGATGAAAATGGGGAGACTACGATTGAGGATATATTAAAAATTGTAAAAGGACCTGATTTCCCTACAGGAGCAGAGATATTAGGAACAAGAGGAATTGAAGAGGCATATCGCACAGGAAGAGGAAAAATAAGAGTACGCGCTGTCACGAACATTGAACCAATGCAAAATGGAAAAAACAGGATCATTGTGACAGAATTGCCATATATGGTAAATAAAGCGAGATTGATTGAAAAAATTGCTGAATTAGTCAGAGATAAGAGAATAGATGGAATTACAGATCTAAGTGATCAGTCAAGTCGTGAGGGTATGCGTATTTGTATTGAACTGCGAAGAGATGTAAATCCAAATGTTATATTAAATCAGTTGTATAAGCATACACAGCTTCAGGATACATTTGGCGTGATCATGCTGGCTTTGGTAAATAATGAACCAAGGATCATGAATATCCTGGATATGCTGAAATATTATCTGGAACATCAGGAAAATGTTGTTACCAGAAGAACAAAATATGAACTGAATAAAGCTGAAGAAAGAGCTCATATTTTACAGGGATTATTAATTGCTTTAGATCATATTGACGAAGTTATAAAGATCATCAGAGGATCTAAAACCGTTCAAATTGCAAAAGAAGAATTAATGGAAAGATTCGAACTGACAGATGTACAGGCACAGGCGATTGTAGATATGCGTTTGCGTGCGCTGACAGGTTTAGAACGGGAAAAGCTGGAAGCAGAATATGAAGAATTGATGAAAAAAATCGGAGAATTGAAAGCAATTCTTGCAGACAGAAAGATACTTCTTGGCGTCATCAAAAAGGAAATTTTGATTATTTCTGAAAAATATGGAGATGAAAGAAGAACTCATATAGGATATGATGAATTTGATATTTCCATGGAAGATCTCATTCCGAGAGAGAATGTAGTCATTACAATGACAAAATTGGGATATATCAAAAGAATGACGATGGATACCTTTAAGAGCCAGAATAGAGGCGGAAAAGGAATCAAAGGTATGCAGACTCTGGAGGATGATTATATCGAAGAGCTGTTTATCACAACAAGTCATCATTATATTATGTTCTTTACAAACACAGGAAGAGTTTACAGACTGAAGGCATATGAGATACCGGAAGCCGGCAGGACTGCAAGAGGAACAGCGATTATCAATCTGCTTCAATTAATGCCGGATGAAAAGATCACAGCTGTTATTCCTATTTCAGAATATGAAGATGGAAAGTATTTGTTTATGGCAACAGAAAAAGGTCTTGTAAAGAAAACACCTATTATTGACTATGCAAATGTCAGAAAAACCGGTCTTGCGGCTATCACATTACGTGAAGATGACAAGTTGATAGAAGTAAAAGTAACAGATAACGAACAAGATATTATACTTGTTACAAAATATGGTCAGTGTATCCGCTTTAATGAACAGGACGTACGTTCTACAGGAAGAACATCTATGGGTGTGCGTGGAATGAATTTATCTGACAATGATGTTGTTATCGGCATGCAGATGAGCAGTCAGGGAAAATACCTCCTTATCATTTCTGAAAAGGGTATGGGAAAACGTACGGATATGGATGAATTTACAAGACAAAACCGTGGTGGAAAAGGTGTGAAATGTTATAAGATCACTGAGAAGACCGGAAATGTGATCGGTATGAAAGCGGTAGATGAAGATAATGAAATTATGATCATCAATACGGAAGGTATTATAATAAGAATGAAGTGTTCTGATATTTCTGTATATGGAAGAATAACTTCAGGAGTGAAATTAATTAATTTACCAGAAAATGAAACAGTTGCAAGTACAGCAAAAGTAAGGAAAGCTTCTGCAGAAATAGATGGTGAACAAGTAGAAATCTCCGGAGAAGATGAAGAAGAATAAAATTTATTAAGAAATAAAAAAGAGTACTAGATTATTTTTAAATTTAATCTAGTACTCTTTTTTATGGAAATCTTTCCATTTCTTATAAAATAAAGGTTTAAGAATACAGCTTTTTATACATTTTATTCATATATAGTCTTTTCTCTTTGTAAAGAGAAGCATTCATTTTGTCAGGGACATAAAGGACAGATTTTTCTTCTTTTTTTACAGCGTTAAGAGCAGATTGATAATCAGTATAATATCCTAGTCCAATTAAGGCATTGATCAGTCCGCCAAGAGAAGTTTGTTCAGGATTTTTACTTTTTATTAATTCTTTTTGATATACATCTGCCTGTATTTGATTAAAAGCTGAAAAATTAGTCAGTCCTCCGCTTATATGTATTTTATTTGTATATCCTACATAATTTTCCAGAACATCAATATTATTTGCAGTTTCCATAGCAATAGATTCTAATATAGATCTTGCCATGTCTTGTCGGGTAGTTCTCAATGTCAGATTAAGAAAACAACCTGAAGCATCTGCATTCCAATCGGGCGTACCGCGGCCCTGGAAATAAGGAAGAACAGTACAGCCGTTGGAGCCAGGGACAGATTGCAATATATCCTGGTTAATGAGGTCATAATCAGTGGTATCCACATAAAATTGATTTTTAAACCAGTCATATAAAGAACAACAAGAAAGAATACTGGATTCCAGTACATATTTTCCTTTTTCTGCATGAGCGCCGCATATTACATTATCTTCTAAATTATCGGGTACCTTATCACTATAAGCAAGAAGAAATGCCCCAGTGCCTGTTGTAAGTTCCATATCACCTGTTTTTATGATGCCGAGTCCGAGTGCGGCACATTGCTGATCCCCTCCCGCGCTTATGAGTGGAGTTCCCTGCATAATTCCGGTTGCATGAAAGAAGTCTTCAGTAGTAGTACCTAATACTTCACCGGGAGAAATCAAATCGCATAACTTTCCCTTTTCGATTTCAAAAAGTTTAAGAAGCTCATCATCCCATTGTCTTGTTCTTATGTTCATCAAAGAAGAACGGCTTCCATATGTGTGATCCGTTTTGAATTCACCAGTCATCAGTAAAGCAAAATAGTCCGCGACAGTAAGAATTTTATAAGCAGATGCATATATTTCAGGTTGGTTTCGTTTTATCCAGGTCATTTTACTACCTGAAAATACATCATTGATCCGGGCTCCTGTTTTTTCAGAAATTAATTTTTCTGCATGTTTTAATTCATTTCCAATGGAAGTATTTCTCTTATCCATCCACATAATTGCCTGTGACAGAGGAACGGCATTTTTGTCAACAGGAATAACAGTGGAACGTTGACTCGTAAGGGAAAGTCCATCTATATGTATATGATGTTCATTTGTCCATTCAGAAAGATTCTTTCCAATTGCATAGAGATCACATTTCCATTCTTCAGGATCCTTTTCAGCAAAGGTTTCATTGATATACTGCACTTGATAGCGAATTTGGTGCATATGTAAGATTTTTCCACTGTTATTATAGAGAATACCTCTTATACTGGATGTTCCTACATCGATAACGGCTATATTCATGATGTTCCTCCTAAATTATATCTTTAAGATAATGATGAGATAAGTAGTTTTGTGAAAAAGTAAAAAGTTATTTTAACTTATTATTAATTTATCATATTTGTTCATAAAAAAACAATAATAATCGTAAAATAATATTTATTTTAGGAATAATAAATATTTTTTTGTATCAAAAAATAGATATAGTGCACAAAAAATAAAAATTATATGATTAAAATAGAACATATAATATATGATTTACTAGATGGATCATAGTATTTAGAAAAAAATAAGTTTTGATATAATTTTTTGAATTATAGGATAATTGTACAATTTATAATTTGTTTTTTTGTATGGTTTAACTAAAATAAAATTTGTTATTGATTTTTTTAGATACGTAGTATAACATAATGTACAGAAAGAAATTTATATAAAATGTTTTAAGGATTGTAACTCTCTGAGGCATTACCTTTTAGTAAAGGATATGCAGAGGGTTTTTTTATTTATAAAGGAGAATAGTATGTTTGAATTTTTAAAAAAGAAAAAGACTCAAATTGTATCTCCAGTATGTGGAAAATGTATTCCAATCACAGAGGTACCTGATGCAGTTTTTTCTGAAAAAATATTAGGAGATGGATTTGCAGTAATTCCATCGGGGGATATAATTGTATCTCCGGCAGATGGAGAAATTATTACATTGGCGGATACAAAACATGCAGTAGGAATTAAAACAAAAGATGATATAAATATACTTTTGCATGTAGGACTAGATACAGTAAAATTAAAAGGAACAGGTTTTCAGTGTTTTGTGAAACAAGGAGAAAAAGTGAAAGCGGGAACACCTCTTATACATGTAGATTATGCAGAAATAGAAAAAACAAATATAAATCTTACAACAGTTGTCGTATTTACAGAAGGTTATGACGGTGCAATAAAATTAAACTGCTGTGGAAAAGATGTAAAAGCCGGAGAAGTATTAATTTCCTGAGAAGGAGGAGTTTCATGAGAATTACAAAAAAGATTAACAATAATGTAGCAGTTGGTCTTGACAGTAATGGAAATGAAATAGTGGTGTTTGGCAAAGGAATTGGATTTCCTGAAATGCCATATGAATTAAAGGATCTTTCAAAGATAGACAGAACTTATTATAATATCGATCACAAATATTATAAACTTTTAAATGAAGTTTCTGAAGAAGTATTTTTCTTTGTTAATAAATTGTTGAACATAGCAAAGAAAGAAATAGATGGAGATTTGAATCCAAATCTTGTTTTTGTTCTTTCAGATCATATTAATTTTGCAATTATAAGAAACAGAAAAAATATGGATATACCTCTTCCATATTCATACGAATTAGAATATGAATATCCTAAGCTGACAAAAATAGCAGCCTGGTTTGTAAAAAAAATAAATGAAAGAATGCATACAACTTTGGAAAAGGGGGAGATAACTAGTATTACCATGCATTTTTTAAATGCATTGGAAGGAGAAAGAATAAAAGAAAATATTCGAGATGAATCTGATCATATTGCCAGTATTATCAAGAATATTACTAGTATTATAGAAAATTTTTATGACATGAATATAGATAAACGGAGTTTTTATTATTTCCGTTTTAAGAACCATATAAAATTTTTTGTACAAAGGCAGAGAATAGAAGAAAATATTCTGGATGGAGGAGATGAATTATTCGAAGAAATAAAACAAACTTATCCAAAGGTATTTGAATGTGTAATGAAAGTGGATACGTATCTGGTAGAAGAATTTAAGAAACATTGTTCAAAAAAAGAATTGTTATATTTAATGCTTCATATTCAACAATTATATACAAAAGAGGATTGTAACCGAAAGGGCATTACCCCAAAAAAATAGCTTGGCTGTTTTTTTGGGGTTTTCTGCTAAAATGAAACATGCTTGCGCGCGGCATGGTTTATATAAAAAGCAAAAGAAAAGGAGGAAGGAGAATGAATAAAGAGAAAAGGATTGCTGAACAAGTATTGAGACTTGTCGGGGGGAAAGAAAATATCAGTCATGTTTTTCATTGTATGACAAGGCTGAGGTTTAATTTAAAAGATAATGGATTGGCTAACCTAGAAAAAATAAAAGAAGTAGAAGGTGTTTATGGGGTACAGGTAGCAGAGGGAGAGATACAAGTTATTATTGGAGCAGGTGTAAATTCTGTATATAATGCTGTTTTAGATTTGACTGGTCTGGAAGAGACAGAAAGTATAGATGAAAATTTAGATAGCATGTTAACAGAGAATAAACAAAAGAAAAATATAAAATGGTTCATTAATGGCATCTTTAGTATATTTTCTTCTTGTTTGTCACCGCTAGTGCCATTATTTGTTGTGATAGGCATTTTTAATATGATCGCTGTATTGATTGGTCCTCAGTTTTTAAATTTAGTAGGGGAAGAATCGGATATTTATAGAAATTTCTATTGGGTTGGACAGACAATTCTTTATTTTTTACCTGTATTGGTTGGATATACGGCGTCGCGAAAATTTGGCTCTAATACATTGATCACAATGGTAATTGCGTGTATGTTGATATATCCAAATTTTGTAAGCCTTGTTGGCGAAGGGGGTTCCTATACGGTTTATGGGATTCCTGCCGCTGCAATAGAATATAGTAGTTCACTGATTCCTATAATTTTGATTGCATGGATACAGAAATATATTGAAAAGTTTCTTAATAAATATATACCTGATGTAATAAAAGTTATTTTAATTCCATGCGGAACGATTGCGATTATGCTGCCTTTAAGTTTTTGTATTTTAGGACCAATAGGAAATTATTTGGGAGTAGGTCTTGGAAATTTGATTTTCGGATTATATGATATAGCAGGTCCTTTGGAAACAATGCTATTTGGTGCGTTTTGTGTGATTTTGACGGGAACAGGTATTTCACGACCTATTTTCTTTATTGCAATGACAACACTATTTGCGGCGGGGCAGGAAAGAGCAGTTATGCCGATTGCAATGGTAGTAAATAATTTTATTGTAATGGGACTTGATTTAGGATACATAATCAAAACAAAATCTGCGAAAAAGAAACAATTTGGTATTACGTGTTTTATTTCCTCTATCTTGGGAGGTGTAAGTGAACCATCGATTTTTGGAATTATTTTCAACAACAAAAGAGCGATGCTTACAACCATTATTTCGGGGGCAGTATCAGGTCTTTATCTTGGCATTATGAATGTAACTTATTATTCATTTGGTCCAAGTAATATTTTAGGAGTAGTTGGTTTCTTTGGAGGAACACAGATGAATTTTATTCATGGATGCATTGCTGCCGGGATTGGTTTCATTGCGGCTCTTATAGTAATGTTGTTAATTTATCGTGATGAAAAAAGTGAATAAATAAAAAATATATGGAGGTATGAAAAATGAAAGAGAGAAATATGATTTTAGCAAATATTGGTTCAGGATCTTCTTATCTGCCAGATATAGCAGAAATGCTGATTGAAAGAAGAGATAAAATGCCAATAAAGGAATGGAGATTAATGGATATTGATGAATATCGACTTAACTGCACAGGTAAGTATGTACAGAAAATGTTTGAAGATGCAAATATGCCAACAAAGATAGTATTGACAAATAATTTAGAAGAAGCTGTACAAAACTGTGATTTTGTTATTTGTACAATTCGTCCTGGAAAATCAGATGCTAGGAACCTGGATGAGACAATCCCTTTTAAACACGGACTGATAGGGCAAGAAACAACAGCTCCCGGTGGAATGATAATGGGATTTAAGAGCATTCCGCCTATTTTGGAAATTGCTAGAGCAATTGAAGAGTATGCAAAAAAATCGTGTTATCTGATAAATCTTGCGAATCCGTCTGGTATGATTGCAGAGGCGTTAAATCGTTATTCTAATATTAAATATGCTGGATTATGTAATGGGCCTACTGTTATTCGTACAGCAATGAAAGAAATTTATGGACAGGAAAATTCGGAGGATGTATTTGTAGAGGTTATAGGATTAAACCATTTGATCTGGTGTAAAGTTTTTGTGAAAGGAGAAGATGTAACAGATGAAGCATTTGAAAAACTGTTAGAATGGTCGGCAGAAAATATTCCCGCACTGCGGAAAGAATTTGTAGAACCTGCATTAGAAAAATTTATTGGATATATTCCAATGGGACCATATCTTGAATTTTATTATGATTTTCCGAACAGTTTTAAAGACTTGCAGGATTATTCGGGAAACCATTGGGCATCCATGCTGGCACATGTACAAAAACAGGTAGGCGATGTGCTGGATGATTTAGTAATGCCTGAGCATGCGACCAGAGCAGAATGTGTAAAAATTGTAGAAAAACGTACATTTGAATTATATGATAAATTAGATCCTAGAGCTTATCCGTTAGCTGCAAATACCCGGGGAGGAAAAGGATATGGAGAAGCTGGAATTACATTGATCAACGCTATTTGGAACAATACAAATGAAATATTCAGCCCTGATGTAGCAAGTATGGGATGTATTCAAGAATTTGATCCAAACTGTGTATGCACGACAACTTCTTTAGTAAATGCAGCCGGAATTCATCCTATATGTTTTCCAAAACTTCCAGGCCATATGATGAGCAAAATATATGCAGCTAAAGAGTATGAAAAATTGGCGGTAGAAGCGGCAGTTACAGGAAGTTACCATGCAGCTTTGGAAGCTTTGGTTGCAAATCCTCTGGTAAATTCTTACTATAATGCAAAAAGTGCATTAAATGAATTGCTTATTTTAGAAAAGGAATATCTTCCGCAGTTTAAAGATGTAATTGAAGCATTAGAAAAAGGACAAGAGCCATTAAATTAGTTTTTAAAATATAGAGCATAATGAAGACAGACATGGAATAAGATATATTATAAATTTGAAAAGAGGTTATCATAAATGGAAAACAGACTTATTTCTGCTGTAGTAAATTTCCTTGTACGTGCAGTGATTGGCATGGCATTGATTTTTTTCATTAATCAGTTTGTTCTTCCGGATGAAAATTCAATGAATGTAGGATTGAATACACTCTCTTTTTTGACAACTGGAAGCCTTGGTATTCCTGGTGTCTGTCTTCTTTATGGTATTTTATTTTATCAGACTTTGTAAGTATTTCACAAAATCCTGCAAATTTTAATTTACGTCTGGACAAAGAAAAAATAGACGTTTATAATTCGATTTACACACCAGATATCAATCTGGTTTTCCATTTACTTAATAGTTTATTGTAAATGGTCTGCGGAATGGATATATACATATCTGTTCGTCATATATTCTATTCAAGCTGCAGGTTCGCAGCAAATTTTCAGTTTTTATTTATACAGAGGGGATAAAACTAAATAAGAAAGGAGGATGGCAGTGTATTCAGGTCATTTTGTAATATGTGACCCTGACAAAGAGTATTCTGAAAATCTGATGAAGTTTATATCTGAAATGGAAAAAATAGATCTGCAATTTCAGATTTTTCATGAAGAAGAAAGCCTTATGTCTTTTTCTAAACGCAAGCCTATTGATATTCTTTTGATAGCAGAGGAGTATGATCAAGACGGTAAATTTGAAAAAATTACAGAAAATAAATTTGTGCTGACTAAAAATGAGCAGGATAAGAGAACCGATCAAAAAAGAATCTATAGATATCAGTCTGCGGAGAACATCATAAAAATTTTATTTGAAGATGCAGAACAAGATAAAAAGGATAACAAAGATATTTTATCAATAAGGAAAAAACAAGATACAGACAGAATAATAAGGAGAAAAGGTCTGATAGGGATCTACTCGCCTGTGCACAGAATCGGGAAAACGAAGTTTGCGATCCAGCTGGGGATAAAATCAGCAAAGTATGTTCCAACGCTTTATTTGAATCTAGAAGAGTATCCTGCAAGTGGATTGTATTATCCAGATCAAAAAGAGAAAAATATCGGTGATTTATTATTTTATGCAGGACAGAATACAGAAAATTTAGGGTTTCGCATTAATACGATTGCAGGACAAATAGAAAATTTAGATTATATTATGCCAATACCGATCCTACAAGATTTAAGACAAGTAAAAGTCGATGAATGGCTAAATCTGTTTGAACAGATATTAAAAAAATGTATTTATGAAACAATTATATTAGATTTGAGTGATAGTGTGGATGGATTATATACAATTCTACAAAATTGTTCTGTCATATATACACATTATGCAGAGGAACCAACTTCAGAGGAAAAAGTAAGACAGTATGAACAAAATATCAAACGTATGGAGATGGAAGCAATATTAGAACATACGATACGCAAAAAGGTTACAAGAAGGAATAAAAATCTTACAACAGACAGAAAAGAAGGCATGAAAAATGATTAACACGGAATGGATATATGCAAAAATGATGCTTCAGATGGATATGTCGAAAGAGATACAGGATGAAGAACTGGAACGGATGATTCAAGAGGTATTGGAAGAGGTTGGAAAACAAGAATATATTCCGCTTAATGAAAAAATACAGATCAGCCGTGAATTATTTAATGCATTTCGCAGACTGGATATTTTACAGGAATTAATTGAAGATGACACAATCACAGAAATCATGGTAAATGGCACAGAAAATATATTTTTTGAAAAAGAAGGAAAGATATTTCGTTCGGATAAAAGATTTTTTTCTTTAGAAAAACTGCAGGATGTCATTCAGCAGATCGTATCTGGAACAAACCGTTATGTAAATGAATCTTCCCCTATTGTAGATACAAGACTGGAGGATGGATCGCGTGTCAATGTAGTATTAAAACCGGTAGCTTTGAATGGACCGATCATGACGATCCGGAAATTTCCGAAAGAGGCGATAACCATAAAACAGCTGATACAATTTGGAAGTATTACAAAAGAAGCTGCTGAATTTTTAAAGATACTTGTAGAAGCAAAATATAATATTTTTGTCAGTGGAGGTACTGGTGCGGGAAAAACGACATTTTTAAATGCTTTATCAGATTTTATACCAAAAGAAGAACGGATCATCACGATTGAGGATAATGCAGAACTCCAGATAAAAGGAGTGGATAATCTAGTACGCTTAGAGGCAAGAAATGCAAATTTGGAAGGTGATGGAGCAGTTACGATCCGTGATTTGATCAAATCTGCTCTTAGAATGAGGCCGGATAGAATTATCGTAGGTGAAGTTAGAGGAGAGGAAACAGTAGATATGATCTCATCAGCAATGTTAAACGGACACAGTGGTTCTATGTCAACAGGACATGCCAATAATCCTGCGGATATGTTGAAACGTTTGGAGACAATGATGCTGATGGGGATCGAATTGCCCTTTGTGGCAATTCAAAGACAGATTGCTTCTGCGTTGGATATTATCATTCATTTGGGAAGATTGCGGGACAAAAGCAGAAAAGTATTGGAGATAGCAGAAGTGATGGAATACGAGCAAGGAGATATTAAACTAAGAACATTATATGAATTTCAAGAGGAGGGAATGAAAAATGGGAAAATTCAAGGCAGGCTTATGAAGGCAGAGGAACTTAAATATACAGAAAAACTGCTGGCTGCAGGATATAAAAGGAATTGAGTATGCTGCTGGCATCGGAAAAGGAATCCTCATTTTTTCAGGAATTTCTTATGCATTTTATGAATCATGGAAAGCTTTTTTTCTTTTACTGCCTATTTTTATATTTTATATGAAAGATTGGACAGAGTCATACATTCATAAAAAAGAATTAGAATTTAGAAATCAGTTCAAAGACAGTATACAAATAATGGCGGCTACATTAAAAGCCGGATATTCTGTAGAAAATGCAATCCGTGAGACGTATGAAGATTTAAAAGTTCTATATAAAAAAGACAGTCGTATTTTAAAAGAATATGAACAGATGATATATAAATTAAATATAAATAGAACAGCTGAACAAGTATTAGAAGAATTTTCTGAAAATGTAAAACAGGAGGATGTTCGGAATTTTATTACCGTATTTTCCGCGGCAAAAAGAAGCGGAGGCGATAGTATATCCATTATATACAATTCCATAAAAATAATCAGTGAAAAAATAGAAACAGAAAAAGAAATCCAGACATTATTAGCTTCTAAAAAAATGGAGTTTAGAATCATGTGTTTTATCCCATTTTGTATCATATGCTATTTGAAATTGACATTTGGAGAATTTTTATCTGTTTTATATGGGAATACGGCAGGGGGTTTTGTCATGAGTGTATGTTTGTTCTTTTATATGATTGCTTATCAGATGGGAAAAAGAATTATACAGATAGAGGTTTGATCATTGAAAAGAGAAAAAAAGAAAAAATCTGTCCATATAAAAGTTTGCTTTATCGTTTTTATGTCATTCGTGGTTTCGGGATGTATTTGGTTTACAGATAATAGAAAATCATTAGAAAAAGATGAAAAGGGAGAGGTAATCCTGCAGAGAAATGATCATGGTGAGGGCGATAAAAAAGAGTCATTGAATTTTCAGACAGACGGTATAAATGAGACGATAGAAATTACTGTAGAAGAAAAAGAATATGATGAAGAACAGTTAAAGAAAGTTTTTGAGCAGGCACAAAAAAAACTAGAGACTTACATATTAGGAGAAAATGAAAGTCTTTCGGAAGTACGTTCTGATTTAAATCTAATTACAGAAATTCCAGAAAACAATATCAAAGTATCTTGGGAACTTGATGATTATTCTATCATGGATGTACAGGGAAATCTTAAAGCAGAAAACGTAAGTGATGAAGGGACACTGCTGGGACTTAAGGCATTATTGACATATAAAGAAGAAAGTAGACTTTATGAATTTTACGTACATGTTTTTCCACCTAAGAGAACAAAAGAACAAAAAACAGCAGATAAGATAAAAACTTTAATATATGACGCAGATAAAGAAACAAAAGAAAAAGAATACTTGGTTTTACCTAAGGAAATAGAAGGAAAAGAAATTAAGTGGAGCTATCCTTTGAATTACAGAGCAGTAGAAATTTTAATTTTAAGTCTGCTGATGGCAGTACTTTTCTATTTTGCTGAAAAACAAAAGATCGTCAAAGAACAAAAAAAGAAAAAAATGGAACTGCAAATAGATTATCCTCAAATTATCAACAGTCTGGTTCTGTATATGGGCGCAGGAATGACAATACGGGCAGCATGGTTCAAAACCGCAGAAGAATATAAGAATGACAGAGAAAAAATAGGAAAAAGAGCAGCTTATGAAGAAATGATACATGCAATGTATGAAATGCAGACAGGAAAGACAGAAAGAGAATGTTATGAAGATTTTGGAAGCAGATGTGATATTTCTTCTTATAGGAAACTTTCCGCAATACTTTCACAGAATCTCCAAAAAGGTTCAAAGGGACTAACAGAACTTTTAAAAATAGAAGCGGCAGATGCATTTGAGGAACGTAAAAATCTGGCACGAAAAGCAGGGGAAGAAGCGGGAACTAAACTATTAATTCCTATGTTTATCATGCTGGCAGTTGTGATGGCAATCATGATAGTACCTGCATTTTTTTCTATTCAGATTTCATAAAGGGGAAGTATCAAGGCAGTTATAAATGAAAGGAGAGAGTATAGAATGAAAAAAATAAAGAAAAAGATAGATGCTATGCTGATCAAGCGTAAATGTGTGTCTGGTGTGACGGTAATAGAAATGGTATTAATTTTAGTCATTATTATAGCACTTTTATTAATTTTTAAATCACAGCTTATCAGTCTGATTAATACAATATTTGATAAGGTGACGAGTGAAAGTGCAGGAATCTGATATGTTTAAGGGAGAAATAACTGCCTTTTTAAGTCTGATATTTGTACTTCTTATTTCATTTGTCATGGGAACAATGGAATCGGCAGTTATACAGCAGCAAAAGAGTCAGAGTAGATTAGATACGGATGCGGCATTGTATTCTGTTTTTGGAGAATATCAGAAAGAGCTTTTTGAAGAATATCAGATTTTTGGATTAGAAGGGAGTTATGAAACTGGAGATTTTTCAGAGCAG
The DNA here is from genome assembly GCF_001487105.1 of Mediterraneibacter massiliensis. GTDB lineage: Bacteria > Bacillota > Clostridia > Lachnospirales > Lachnospiraceae > Mediterraneibacter > Mediterraneibacter massiliensis. The sequence continues at coordinate 159,557 of NZ_LN913001.1, forward strand.
GCTATGATAAATCGCTTACATTATTATGGGACGGAAAATATACACCATGAAGTAGAAGGAATTCAATTTCTGACAGATAACAAAGGACAGGCTTTTAGAGAGCAGGTAATTACATATATGGAACAAAAGAATGGAATAGCAGCGGTAAAAGAAATTATAGATATGGCAGAAACATGGGAAGAACAGGAGATAGAAGGAGAAAAAGCGGGCAAAAAAGAAGAAAATCTATTAAATGATTATCAGGAATTGTTTCCGGAAGGAGAAGAGATTCCTGATCTAGGGGATGAAAATCCCTTTGTCTGTATAGAAGAAATAAATAAATCTGGCATTTTGGTTATGGTACTTCCTGAAGAATTTTCGCTGTCAGGAAAAAATGTGGATTTAAGTATTATGTCGTCCTACAGAGGATTAATGACAGGAAAGGGGAAATTTCCGGCAAGGCAGAATATGGACGGGATAGAAGAAAAACTGCTTTTTTCTGAGTATATATTGGAAAAATTTCAAAATGCAATGTCGGAGGAAGAAAAAGACCGTTCTCTTTCTTATGAAATAGAATATATTTTATCCGGAAAGGAAAGCGATGAGAAAAATCTGGAGAGCATTGTACAGAAAATTTTTCTTATACGGCTGGGTATTAATTATTTATATTTACTTACAGATACCGGGAAACAGGCGGAAGCGGCAGCCCTGGCATTGACAATCTCAACATTGTTAGCGATTCCTTGGGCAGAAGAAGCTGTAAAACAATTGATTTTGATTGCCTGGGCAGCGGGGGAAAGCATTATGGATTTAAGAACAGTATTATCCGGTGGAAGAGTTGCTCTTGTAAAAACGGCAGAAAATTGGCAGCTGTCTTTATCAGGTCTGATGACTTTGGGGACAGATTCGGATTCTTTGGAAGGTGCAGATTCTAAAGAGGGTTTTTCTTATGAAGATTATCTGAGAGTACTTCTTTTTTTACAGGACAGTGGAGAAAGCGCCATAAGATGTCTTGACCGAATAGAACAAAATTTAATTTATGAACGTGATCTTGCTTTTTTTCGCTTAGATTTTTGTATTACTAAAATAAAATTAAGAAACCAAGCCAGGGTTGGCGGAAATTTTACATATGATTTTCCGGTATATTTTGGTTATGAATAAAAAGCAGAGAAATGCCTTTGGTTCTGACACAGATACCCTTTCCTTTTATCATCCCCCAATGAAAACATTAATTTTAAGAAAGGAGAAGCTGTGATGTACAAACAATCGAATAGAAATAGAATGATATCCAATCCGCAATCAGAAAGGGTATCTGTGTCAGGACCAAAGGCAAATGTGACGATTGAAGCAGCCTTTGCAATTCCATTTTTTTTATTTGCATTTTTATGTCTTGTCTATTTGATGGAAATCCAGGCGATCAAAGCAAGTATTCATTTTGCGGCGTTGAATGCAGGAAAAAGTGCAGCAGAGGAAGCGGCAGTATACAATAATTTTCATCCGGCAAGTTTTCAGGCAGATCTGATAAATTTAATTGGTGCAGAACGAATAGACAGAAGTTTGATCGAAGGGGGAAGCAGCGGGATTTCTTGCGCAGGATCTTATATATCATCGCATAATGAAGAAATATATATTCAATTAAAATATAAAGTTAGGCTTCCATTTCCCTCTTTTGGAAATCCTTCTGGTAAATTTACAGAGAAACTACGAGTAAAAGGATGGACAGGATATGAAAAAGGGCAGTTTGATCAGGAAGATGATACGATCGTATATATTACAGATACAGGATCGGTTTATCATGAAGATTATCAGTGTTCCTATCTGCAGCTTTCCATAAAATTTGTACCCTATACGGGAGTATCTGAACTGAGAAATAAAGATGGAGGTAAATATTATAAGTGTGAAAAATGTGTACATGGAGATACATACACGGGGGTATATATAACAGAAAGCGGAAATAAGTATCATAATTCTATTCAATGCAGCGGTTTAAAAAGATCGATCCGTGCAATTAAAAAATCAGAAGCAGGAGGTAAAGGAGGGTGTTCCAGATGTACGAAATAAGTCAAGGTATATGTTTTATATATTTATTAATTTTATCATTTATAGATATAAAAAGCAGAAAAATTCCTGTATGGACTTTGATCATAGGAATGATGTTATCCGTTATTTTTCAGTATATGACCGGAAATACAGATTATATTTTAGTCGTTTTAGGAGGCATAATAGGAGCAGTATTTATTATAACAAGTAAAGCGACAAAAGAAAAGTTTGGATACGGGGACAGTATTTTAATTTTTATACTTGGAATTTTTCTGGGATTTTGGAATATACTGTATCTGCTTTTTATAGCGTTTTTTGTATCTGCTGTGTATTCCATTATTCTTCTTAGTATATTTAGGAAGGGGAAAAAAGAAAGTTTTCCGTTTATTCCCTTTCTGACAATAGGATATTTAGGAGGAGTATTATTTGGAAAGTTTTAGAAAAAAGGGGAGAAAGAACAGTGTAACAGGAATTACGAGTATACAGATGGCATATATCATGCCAGCCTTTTTCTTCCTTTTTATATTGATCATTCATACAGTTTTTTATTTCCACGATAAAATTATATTAAATGGGGCGGCATGTGAAACAGCTGTTTTGGGAGCACAATTGGAAAGAAAACAGGATGAAACGGAAAAAACAAATCTAGAACAATTTTTTAGAGAGAGAACAGAAAAAAAGCTGATACTATTTTCAGAATATACGATATCTATAGGTAAGACAAATAGTGAAATAACCGTGAAAGCAGAAGCTAAAAAAAATAAAATGAAACTCAAGATTGAACAAAAGGCAAGGATAATGAAAACAGAAAAGAGGTTGCGGAATTGAAAACGACTTTAGAAAAAGAATGGGACAGATCATATCTCCATATTGATATAGAAGAAGAATTTCAAGAGAATTATCAGCTTCAGATGATAAGAAAAAATAAAATACCGGGAATATTAAAAATGAAAGGTATGGAATTTGATAAAGGGAGCAGATATACGTTTACGATCAGCGGAATGCAGACAATAAATCAGATCTATGAAAGAAAAAATATAAAAAAAGAGGATATTCTAAAATTCGTATTTTCTTTGATAACAGTGACTGATACTTTGAAAAAATATCTTCTGAATCCGGATTGTTTATTAGTGAGTCCGGAATATGTATATGTAATGGAGGAAAAATATTCGTTTTGTTATCTTCCGGTAAAGCAAAAGATATTAAGCGAGTCTTTTCATGAGATGACAGAGTATTTTGTAAAAAATTTAGATTATGAGGAGACGGAAAGTATTTTTCTTGCATATGAATTACATAAAGCGACTTTGCAGGAAAATTATAATTTGGAACAAATAATAAGGAATTACGAAGAACAGGAAAAGGATAGAATGAATGAAATAGAAGAATTAAAAGAAGGAAGGGGAAGTTTTACAGAAGATAATGTATTTATAGAAGATGAAGAAGATATATATAAGCCGAATCAAGACATAGAAACAATTCGTGAAATAGGAGGATGGAAGAAACCATGGCGAAAAGCAGCAGACAAAATTAGAAAAAAACGCTGGGGAAATTGGGATGATCTGATCCTGGAAACAGATGGACAAGATCAGGAGCCTCAACTATAATAGAAAGAGTATATCTATCCGGACATTCCACAATACATGCGTTGCAGGCAGGTGTGCTGCGCACGGTAAGGTATATTATAGATAGTATGTTAGAAGCTTTATAAAATAAAGCAGAAAAGAGGAGCCGCTTTGAACAAAAATCAAAAAGCAGTCTGTACTACGGGTCTTATCATCGTAAATATTGCAGTATTTCTGTTACTTACATTATTCGGAAGAACAGAGGATGCAGCATTTATGTTGGATCATGGAGCTATGTATGAACCATATATTATAGAAGGACATGAATATTATAGGATTTTTACAAGTTTATTTCTGCATTTTGGAATCAATCATCTTTTAAACAATATGGTAATATTAGGGGCAATTGGATGGAATCTAGAAATGGAAGTTGGAAGAATAAGATTCCTTATCATTTATTTTATAAGCGGAATTGGAGGAAATCTTGTATCCTTATATTTTAATATTTTACAGGAAACAAATGTGGTTTCCGCAGGAGCGTCCGGTGCAATCTTTGGTCTTATGGGGGCTTTGCTCTATATAGTTATTATAAATAGAGGAAGAGTAGGGAGACTGACCGGACGAGGGATGATCTTTATGGTCATATTGAGTTTATATTTTGGCGCAACAAGTTCAGGTGTTGATAATTTTGCACATTTTGGAGGATTAGTATTTGGTTTCTTAACGGCGGTCTGCTTATATTATAAAAGAAAGAAATGTGCTAAATAGGAAGTTTAATTGTAAAAGTTGTTTCTTTTCCCGGAATAGATTCTACAGAAATCGTCCCATTGTGGGCTTCGATTATCCTTTTGGAAAGGGGAAGTCCTAATCCTGTGCCATCTTCTTTTGAAGTCATAAAAGGTGAAAATATATTGTCTATATTGTCATCCGAAATACCACATCCATTATCTTTACATTGAATAAGTAGAGTGTCCTTTTTTCGTTCTGCGGATAGTGTGATACTACCTTTTTTATCTACAGCTTCTTTTGCATTTTTCAAAACATTTAAAAAAACTTCTTCTAATTTTACCTTATCACCGGTAAAATCACCGAGAGGTGATGAGATGGAAGAAGAAAATTCTATAGGAGAATCTTCAGAATCTAGAGAAATAGCAAAAGAAACAGCAATATTTTTTAATAATTTTTCTATTGAAAAAACTGAATGGTGAAGCTGATGTCCATTATTAAAAGAAGAAAGTTCACTGAGCAAATTACACATAAACGTAATATCTTCCATAGTCTGCTTCCAGTGAGAGTACTGTTTAACTTCGGGATGCTGAATTTCCATAACCTGTAATGAAGAAGATACCAGAGTAAGAGGATTACGGATTTCATGTGCAATAGAGGATACTGTGGTTTGATAATTTTCTAAAAGCTGGCTGATGATCTGTTTTGCATCTTTATTGTTTTCCATCAACTGATTCATTTTATTAATATCTATGTTATGAAGCATGTATAAACCTCTCTTTCAATTTTGATATATTTTAGTCTATCACGATGAAATATAGTGTTCAATAAAATCAACATGACATGTTTCGACAAACGCAGGAAAGAAAATATAAATGAAAAATCTTCTCTTTTATGTAAAAATAGTCTATACTACTATATAAATAAATTGGGAAAGAGGTCTTATTATGAAAGATAATAATTGCATTTTTTGTAAACTTGCTTCCGGAGAAATACCATCAGCTACTATTTATGAAGATGAAGATTTCAGAGTGATTCTTGATTTAAGTCCGGCATCGAAAGGACATGCACTTATTATACCCAAAGATCACTATAGAAATTTATATGATTTAGATAATGAATTAGCTTCTAAGGTATTTGTTTTAGCAAAAACAATGATCCGGAAGATGACAGATATTTTAGGATGTGACGGATATAATATTGTTCAAAATAATGAGGAAGCAGCAGGACAGACGGTATTTCATTTTCATATGCATCTAATTCCAAGATATAAAGGAGATAATGTCGGTATTGGGTGGAAAATGGGTGAATTATCAGAAGCGGACAAAAAAGAAATTTTAGAAAAAATAAAGTAAATTCGGAGAAAGAATGTTGACAGGCAATCATGAATTTGATGAGATTTACAATAAGTATAAGAATCTCATTCTTAAGGTAGCGTATAAGTATTCAGGAGATTACAATGCGGCGGAAGATATTGCACAGAATACATTCCTTCAGTTATACATACATTATCATAATATGGAAAAGAAGAACATTTCTTCGTGGTTATATACAACGGCTAAGAACGATGCTTTGAATTACAAGAGGAAAATAGTAAGAGAAGTTTATGAAAATGAAGATGATACAGTCAGTATATTAGAACAAGTAAGAGAGAGTACAGAAGATGAATATATGAAAGAGGTGCTTGAAACAGATCGTAAAGAGCTTCATGAATTTATATTTCTGGCATTAATGGAAAAGAATCAACGATGGTATGAAGCCATTATGTTGGCATGTTATATGAAAATTCCACAAGCTGAGATTGCAGAAAAGATGGGGATAAGTGTTGAAGTTCTGCATAGTATTTTACATAGAGCCAGAGAATGGATCAAGAAAAATTTTGAAGTAGAATATAAGGAACTAAATCGGTTTTGACAAATACTGAATGTAAGATATGCCCAAAAATCGAACATTTTACATTCAGTATTCGTGAATTATTATATTATGATTTTAGACTGACTTCTTCGATAAGATCAATGATCGTGTGAATGGAATCCTGCTGATCAGAATTTTGCATAGCATCTATAAATGCATTTTGATTGTTGTAAAGCTCTTGAACAGAATCTAATAGGGTTTTTGCAGAAAGATTTTCTTCTTCAAGCACCATACTGAATCCTTGACGTTCAAAAGAGTGCGCATTTAGTATCTGATCTCCACGGCTGGCATTTGCAGATAAAGGAATCAAGAGATTTGGTTTTCTCAGTGCTAGTAATTCACAAATAGCATTGGCACCGGCTCTGGAAATAACGATATCAGCAAGTGCAAATATGTCACGCAGTTCATTTTTTATATATTCAAATTGGCAGTATCCTTTTGTATGAGAAAGGGAATCATCCAGTTTTCCTTTTCCGCATAGGTGGATAACCTGAAATTTTTTCAGAAGTTCTGGAAGAGACTGGCGTACCGCTGTATTGACAATTACAGAGCCAAGACTTCCTCCGATTACAAGGATCACTGGTTTATCAGAAGAAAAACCACATAGATCCATAGCTGCGATTTTATTTCCGGATAGTAATTCCTGGCGAATGGGAGAGCCGGTCAGAATAGCTTTTTCTTTCGGAAGCGCTTCTAATGTTTCTGGAAAATTACAGCATACTTTGGCAGCAGAGGGAATTGAAATTTTATTGGCAAGTCCCGGGGTCATATCTGATTCATGTATAATTACAGGGATTTTATTTTTTTTCCCTGCAAGTACAACCGGAACAGAGACAAAACCACCTTTAGAAAAGATAATATTAGGCTTTAATTGTTTTATAAGAGACTTGGCTTCACCAAAACCTTTTAGTACACGAAAAGGGTCAGTAAAATTTTGTACACTGAAATAACGCCGGAGTTTTCCGGAGGAAATGCCGTGATAAGGAATTCCAAAAGGTTCTATCAACTCTTTTTCAATTCCTGTATAAGAACCTATGTATTGAATATCATAACCTAACTCTTTAAGTTTGGGAATCAGGGCGATATTCGGAGTAACATGACCGGCTGTCCCTCCACCGGTAAGAATAATACGTTTCATAATGAAAACCTCCAAATTTAAAATAATGATATAGACAATAGGGCATATATCTGATAAAACCAATTCAGGTTATCTGCGAGATTTGATATGGATCAGGTAACTGTAGAACAGAGAATTTTTATTACTGCATATTCTCGCAGAGTATATAGTTAGATAATAATGGATACAAATTTATTGCTCATTATATAATAGAAAAGGAAAGCACTGTTCCATTAGATATATTTTCATATTAACCTTATTTAATAAAAAGTCAAGGAGAAATAAATATAAAAAGAGGCAGATGAATGAATAAATATAAAAAATTATCACTGCAGAAAGAAATAGAGAAAGAGGCGAAGAAAATAGAAAAGGAAGTATCAGAGGATCCGGCTTTAAAAGGTATACAAGTTTCGGATGAATTTGATGCAGCATTTTTAAAAAAAATAGAAGAGTATGAGAAGAAAAGGGCAGAGAAAGAGAATAGAACAGTTATTCATGCAGATGATACGGAATTTGCAGGAGAACTTATGCCTGAGCCAGATAAATTGCTTGCAGAGAAAAATAACAAAAAATATTTTACAAAAGATAATAAAAATATCTCAGGTACTGTTACCATTTATCGAAGAAAAAAGAAAAAGTATCTATTTATAGCGTTTGCAGCTGTGCTGATACTTGTTTTGGGAAGTGGACTTACAAGTATAGGAAGTAAATCGTATTGGAAAGTACTGTGGGAAAGAGCTGTAGGTGATGAAAAAGCGGCAGTTATAAATGTGGAAGATATGGAGGTACAAAAAACAGAAGATGTAGAAGATAGCAAAGTTTATAAGGAGATAAATAAAAGCTTTGGGATTTCAGCAGTAAGACTTGGGTATAAACCTATAGAAATGACATTAGAGAATTATAACATAGATAAAGAACAAAAAAAAGCACAGCTGTTTTATAGTTATAATGATAATATAGTAAAATATATTATTTACTTAAATTCTGCAGATTCATCATTAGGACAGAAGGAATTAGATGAATTAACAGAGGAATACAGCATGCAAGTGAATAGTACAAATATAAGTATTGAAGAGTATAAAAAAGAAGATTCTTATAGATACAATGCAAAATTTAGCTATAAGGGAATACATTATCAGCTCAAGGGAGTTATGGAAAAGAAAGAATTTGAAAAAATTATCCAAAATTTAAGATTTTTATAATTTCCGCGTAAGTTTTTAGAACTTCAGTTGTTTACTTATTAAGAAGAACAAATTAGGACAAATAAGTAATACAAATGAGGTGGAAAAGTGAAAAAAAGAATTTTATCTATTGTAAGTAGTGTTATTGTGTTATGCTTTGTATTTACAGTATCTATCGTAGATGTACAAGCTATGGATAATGAGGTAATACAAGTAGATGGATCGTATCTGACTACACAAGATACTTCTATAGGAAAAAGTCCTTCAGATATACTTAGAGGCGAGTATCTGATGGACGGAGAGTGTTCCATAACTAAAGCAGGGAGAAATCGTATATACGTATATGCGGCGACAACAGCTGATAGTTATGTTGATTATGTGGCAGCTATTATTTATGTTGATCGTTATAATGAAAAGACAGAAAAATGGGAACAAATTGATAATTGGATGGTAGAAGATAGAGATACCTATTTTATTGCCACCTCAAAGACAATTACTGTAGACAGAGGATATTATTATAGGGTGCATGCTGAACATTTTGCAGGGATGGATACTGAACCTTTAGAAGAAACTTATTCCTTCACTGACGGTATCTTAGTCCCATAATTTTTCTAAGATTAAAATGCCCTTCTCTTGAGTTTTGAAAGCAGATGCTGTGATGCAGCGTAACAGGAACTATTAACCATTGATTGATTATAGAAAACCTGTACCGAGAAAACACCACAAACTATACGCAAGTTACAGCGTCTGCTTTCAGAATTCAAGGGAAGGGGCTTTTCATTTGTTCTATTCTTTTGACAGACATACCTGCCTCATCAGTTATTCCTTGTGTAATTGCCTCGCATATCTACCATATTGTATATGTAGAAAAGAGGAAACTAAAAGAAAGTCCATATTGTTCCGCTGGTTTTAATAGTCCAAGATTTTCTTTTTGGATCAAATCCAATAGATTAATAGGGGTTGCATGCTGGTATCGTTTTTTAGCGATAGTAAGAACCAATTATAATTGAGGCATATCAATTTATATTAAGATAGTTCCCTGACATATTCAACGCCTTCTATAGTGTAAAGGCTTTTTAATACGTCTTGATGATTTGTTCTTTTAAGGAGACCTAGGGAAAAGATAAGTGTTCCCAGTTCTTTTTTTAAACTCTTTACATTACCTCTTTGTATATCAAATAATTCAAATCCCTGTTTTTCCACAAATTCAGATAAAGTACGTATGGAAAAAGATGAATCATACTCTAAATAGATTTCCATGCTTTTTGCGTGCTGCTTAATGTAAATATCAATTCTCTTTAGGCTTACAAGCACAAAAACAATAAACAAGCATCCAACAATAGAGCCAGCATAAAATCCAACGCCTACTGCTAATCCGAGTCCAGCGGCAACCCAGAGTCCAGCGGCAGTTGTTAGTCCGCGTATTTCATCCTTTCTTGTAACGATGATTGTACCGGCTCCTAAGAAACCAATCCCACTGACTACTTGCGCACCAAGACGAGTAGGGTCGGTTCCCGGGATAATACTTGAAATGTATTGATTTGTAAGCATAATCAAAGTAGAACCCAAACATACTAATACATATGTCATAAAGCCGGCGGGACGGTTTCTGAGTCCACGTTCTGTTCCAATGATTCCGCCTATTAAAACAGATAAAGCAAGCCGTATAATTACAGAAAGCAAGGAAATCTCCTGCAGCAGACCGACAGTTTTTGCAATTTCACGTGTATTCAAACTTAGCTTTCCTCCTGTATAAATAGATATTTTGTTGTGTTTACTGCAGAAATCAATCTCTGCGTAAAAGCCAGGAATATATGTTTTTTATCATATATGAAAAGAGCTTGTACTATCTGTACCAATGATGGCGAGACGGTCCAAGCTCTTTAACTGTTCATTTTGCTGTGATCATTACAAGCCGTTTATGCGTTTGTGACTTTTTGTTCTGCATCTTTTTTGACTGTGTACTTTTTATCACTGATCCTAAGGATGATGTCCTTTTTATCAACTTGTAAGTCGATTTTTTCATTCATCAGTTCCGGAATATCGTCAACAGTTATAACAGTACCTACGCTCATTCCGTCAACATCAACAGTGATTGTATCGATCATATCTTCAGGGAAAGAAGAATAGGGGATTTCCAACAACATACTTTCCAGCATTTCTGTAATTTTCTCTGTATTTTTCAGAATGATATGGATTACACTATTGACCTTTTCATCTACCTTCAGAGCCTGAAAACTTATATGAAGGATTTCATTATTTAGTGTATTTATAGTTTTTTCTTTGATTTGTACGGGGATGATCTGACCATCGAGGTCAAGTTTTAATTTACTGCCTTCCCGCTTATTACGAATTAATCTACGGGCAGTTCTCTCGTCTATCTGAATGGAGATAGACTCTGGCAGAGATTTGCCAAATACACTTCCCGGAACCATTCCAATCTGTCTCATCTTTTTCGCTTTTACGGTGAAATCTCGTTTTTGAACATAAATATTTTCCATTGTCCATTTCCTCCTTATAATTTGAAATTTTATATTAAATGCACCCTTGATCGGTACGTTTAATACCATAAAGCAGTTTTTTTAAATATCCAAAATCATTTTTTGACAGATAGAATAAGCACTAAGTTAGTATAAAATAAAAAAGAAGAACTCTTCATATAACGCTGGTCAGCGTAATACCAAAAGCCCTTCTTTAAGACGGTTCTTTTTAATATTTAAATGTTCTATTTACAATAGCACACTTTATTAGAAAAAGCAAGTTAAGTCCTAGAGTTTGACAAACCAGTCTGTAGGATTACAATACATGTGTTACAACTGAATAATTTAAAAGACGAGAATACCTTTTATGTGTTATATTTTAATCGCCAAACCAAAATCCAACTAGAAAGAAAGGATTCCCGCATGGCAAGTATAACACAAGATATGAGGTATCGTCTATCTCTGATCTGTTTCGCCGAAAAGCATGGCGTTTCTAAAACTTAAATTGAATATAAAACTAATCGTCAGTATATTTATCGCTGGAAACGACGCTATGACGGCACGATAGAATCCCTGCGCGACCGCTCACGCTGCCCTTATCACCATCCCAACCGGCATACCCCAGAAGAAATCAAGCTTATCCATGATATGCGTAGACGCAATCCTCATGCCAGTCCGGTCATCTTTTGGGGGAAACTCATGCAGTGTGGCTATAAATGTTCCATTTCCGGTTTGTATCGTTTCCCGAAGAAACAGGGAATCATGGGTTAGAAGCTTCCCAACCCCAAATACATTCCAAAGCCTTATGAGCAGATGAAATATCCCGGTCAGCGTATCCAGATCGATGTAAAATTCGTTCCAGCCTCCAGCCTTGTCAATGAGGCGAAAGGGAAAAGTCTACCAATATACTGCAATCGACGAATATTTCCGTTGGCGTTATGTAGAAGTCTGTGAAGAATACAGCACATATTCCTATACGCAGTTTCTGGAACACCTCATTAGGCGCTTTCCCATGCCGATTTTTTCCACTTCCGGCAAGGAGACACTGACGTTATTTCAACACAGGTTAAACGGAATACGTCACAAGCTGATTCCTCCTTTACACCACATCATAACGGAAGAGTGGAACGCAGCCACCGCAAGGATAATGAACGGTTTTATGCCTCGTATATTTTCTATTCCTTTGAGGTTTTTTCTAAGCAGTTTCAAACCTATAACCGTAGAGATTATAACCAGTTTCCCGTGAGAGTTCTGGGGTAGAAATCACCACAAACTGTCCTGAGAGAATTTATTGAGCGGGGAGTAACATATGTTTGAAAAACCTACAAACCCTGGAGTTTGACAGTTGAATTCTATTTCTTTTCTAGCTTATTTTATCTAAAAGTTTTAGTGTATATTGCACAAAAATATAAAGTTAAATAATTAATAATTGACAAAAATGTAAATAGGATGTTAGTATAAGAATATAAAATGAAACGTTTCATATGGAGGTTAAATTGTCATCTTACAAAGATATAGTAAAACTCACAGGGCTGTCATTAGGAACAGTTTCTAATGTGATACAAGGAAAGGGTAACGTAAAAGAAAAAAATAAAGAAAAAGTTTATGCGGCAATGCGTCAATTAGGATACCGTATTGATTACCAGGCAAGAGGATTAGCAGCAAGCAAAACAAGTTTGATTGGATTGATCGTGAGTAATATAGAAAATGTTGCTGAGACAAAGATGTTGATGCCTATGGAGACATTTGCTGAACAGCATAAATGTAGAATTATTACGGCAACGTCCCGTAATGATAGTGAGAGAGAAAGAAGAAACTGTGAGGCAATGCTTAGCAGCAAAGTGGATGGGTTGTTTATATTTTTTGAATCACTTGAGAATGAAGAATATTTTAGAAAGCTGGCTGAGACAGAAAAGATTCCGATTATTTTTCTGGCACGATATTTAGATAATTGTACGCTTCCGTATGTTGCTGTTGACAATCAATATGCTGCGAAAAGTATGGTAGATTTCGTTTATGAAAGAGGTCATAGAGAGATTACATATTTAGATATTGCAGAAGAATCTATGCTGTCACCTAACAGAGACAGAAGGCTTGGGATAGAATTAGAATGTAGGAAGAGGGGGATAGAGTATAAAAAGCAGGAATATAAAAGATCGGAGAATGATATGGAGGTTGGGTATCAGGCGGCAGAACAAATGATCTTATCTAATCGACTTCCTGGGTTGGTATTTCCTAGAGATGATAGCTTTGCTATTGGTTTTTACAATGCCTGCATAAGATATGGTATTCGTATTCCTGAGGATGTGTCAATTATGAGTTTTGGGAATTTTTATCCTAAAGCGGCTACACCGAAACGACTTTCTACCTACGACAGAAGATTCGATAAAGTGATCCAGAAAGCTACGCTTATGTACTTGAAAATCAGAGAAGCAAGAGATAAGGGAATGGAGGAAGATAAAATTAAGAAAAAGTTATTTGTAAAAGGAAATATTATAACTGGAGAAACAGTAAAGGATTTAACAAAGTGATGAAAAATAGTTTTTATGAACGTATTTTAAAATTTAAATTCTGAAATTCGGGTTTCAAAAATTTATTTTGATACCCGAATATATTTAAAAACTAAATGAAACGTTTCAAAAAAGGGAAGGAATAAAAGTATGAAAAAGAGAATATTAAGTATGTTATTAGCGGTTGCTATGGTTTTAAGTATGACAGCATGTTCAGGGGGAAATAAAGATAAAGATGCAGGAAAAGGGGAAGAGAATTCTATTACAATCAGTGTTCATCCATCGGGACATGGTCTTCCTGCATATGTAGCAGAGCAAAATGGATATTATGAAGAGGAAGGATTGGATGTAGAGACATTAGTATATATCGGTGCGCCTCCGCAGATGGAAGCTTATCAGACAGGCGCGTGGGATATAGGGACAACTGGATTTGGAGGAATTGTTCTGGGAGTTGCACAGAAAGACTTGAGAATTATCGGCATTAGCATTGATGATGGAGCATTGATGGGTCTGTGGACAAAAGAGGACAGTTCCATTGCGAAGGATGGTCTTCATGAGGATACAGGGTGTTATGGAACAGCGGAAGATTGGAAAGATGCTGAAATTTTATATACACAGGGAACGATAACAGATATTTTGTTAATAAAAACGTTGGATAAACTGGGACTTACAATTGATGATGTTGTTCGTACAAATATGGATTCTTCTCCAGCATTTACAGCTTTTAAATCTGGCAGTGGAGATATGGTACAGGCGAATGCTTCTTTTTACTTTAATGCAGAAGAAGAAGGCTGGATCCCGGCAACTACAGGGGAAAGTCAGGAAATATTTTTGCCATGTGCGATTACGGCAAGTGAAAAAATTCTGGAGGAACGTCCAGAGGTTGTAGAAAAATGGATACGTGCTTATATGAAAGGTGTTCAGTGGATAAAAGATAATCCGGAAGAAGCAGCAAAAATGTTTGTGGAATTTTCAGAAGCAAATGGAGTAGCAACAGATGAAGCAAATGCGTTAAAGTTTGTCAATGCACAGGTTATAGATATTCCGTCACCACAAGAACAAATGGAATACTTTGCAGAAGGTGAGAATGGAACCGTTTTACAGGATAGACTTGCGGAAGTAATGGATATTTATATTGCTATGGGAAATTATACAGAAGAAGAAAAGGCAGCGTTGTTGGAAGAAGACAGTTATGATAGTTCTTTTATGGAAAAACTTGTAGAATAGTATAGGCATACTGTAATACATGTTTTTCGGATAGAAGGCTATGCCCGATAAGGTTTAAATTATTTGATACTGGGGTCAAAAACTTTTTTGTCCCCTATATCATTACTTACGTTTAGTCAAACGTATTAGAGAAAGGAAATTATATGGAAAATCCGGCGAATATGGAAAATGCGGTTTACATACTCAGGAAGAAAGCAAAAAGAAAGAAGCGGATAACCATTTTGTGTGGAATTATCAGTATTGCTGTATTTCTATGTGTTTGGCAGTTATTGTGTAGTTTAAAGATTGTAAGTGGGGATGTATTGGCGTCGCCATTACAGGTTATTGATGCCATAATAACGAAAATTGGTGATCCTAGACCAGATGGGAATACGTTGATTGAAAATATTTTATCTAGTTTCAAACTTGCTATGATAGGATTTTTTCTAGCTCTGATTGTCGGATTGCCGCTTGGATTATTGATGGGATGGTATAGGCCTCTGGATAAATTTATAAAACCAATTTTTGAATTGATTCGACCTCTCCCGCCTATTGCGTGGATACCGATTGTCATTGTGTTATTAGGTATAGGAACAGTAGCGAAATCTTTTATTATTTTCTTCACTACATTTGTACCCATTGTGATTAATTCTTATACTGGCATTAGGGAAACGAACCAGGTTTATATCAATTATGCCAAAACATGTGGCTATTCTAATTGGAGGATATTCTTGACGATCGGAATTCCATCTGCAATGCCTTTATCATTTGCAGGAATGGTGATTGCTTTGGGAAATGGCTGGGGGACTCTGATCGCGGCTGAAATGTTGGCATCCAGCAGTGGCCTGGGATATATGATCTTTATGGGCAGAAATTATGGCAGGATTGATATTATTATTGCAGGTATGTTAGTAATAGGTCTGATTGGCCTGGGATTGACTTTCGGTCTGAGTAAGATTGAAAATTATGTCCTGAAATGGAGGATAAATACGAAATGAAAAAAAATACAAGAAAATTTTCAACACGTGAAATTATCCTGAATATTTTGCCGCTTGTCTCTATTATGCTCTTTCTTTTGTTATGGATATTAGTTTCCGGAGAAGGGAAGATTATACCTGCCCCTGCGGATGTAATAGATCGGGGTAAACGTTTATTAGAAAAGCCCATCAATAACATTACATTAATGGGGCATATATGGGCGAGTATGAAGAGAGTGTTGAGCGGTTTGCTGTTAGCCTGTATTTTTGGTATTCCTTTTGGTTTATTGATCGGCTGGAATAAAAAGTGTTGTGATCTTCTGAAACCTATATTTGAATTGATTCGTCCGGTACCTGCGCTTGCCTGGATTCCTCTTATGACACTATGGTTTGGAATAGGAGAATCCTCTAAAATCGCATTGATTTTTGTAGGAACTTTAATGCCGGTGGTTGTAAATACTTATTCTGGAGTTCGGCTGATTCCTAGATTAAATATTGATGTTGCGAGGGCATTTGGCGCAACGGAATTTCAGATCGTTAAGGAAATTGTACTGCCGTGTTCATTAAGCGCTATCATGGCAGGTGTAAAAACAGCTATGGGAACAGCATGGATAGTTGTGCTTGCAGCTGAGATGATTTCAGCAAATTCAGGTCTGGGCTTTATGATTATCAGAGGTTCTGATGTGGCAGATTTATCGTTGGTCATTTTAGCAATGATTATGATCGGTATGATTGGAGCAATTTTATCCTGGCTATTGACACTTGCAGAAAGGAAATTATGTCCATGGAAAGAAGAAATAAATTAGAAATCAGGAATATCAGTAAGGCATTCTTAACAAAAAAGTCATATGAAATAGCGATCGAAGACGTAAGCTTAGATGTAAAAGAGAATGAATTCCTTGTTTTATTGGGGCCGGGAGAATGTGGAAAGACAGTTTTGCTCAATATTATAGCAGGTTTAATGGAGCCGACAGGGGGAGAGGTCTATATTGATGGGACATTATCTCAGGGTATTAATAAAAATATAGGTTTTATCTTTCAAAAATTGGGAATTATGCCATGGCTTACGGTGCGTGATAATGTTGCGCTTGCAGACAAATTTCGTAAAGTTCCCAAAAAAGAGAGATATGAAAAAACACAAAAATATATTGACCTGGTAGGACTTACTGGATTTGAAAAGCATTATCCGAGACAACTATCCGGGGGGATGAAACAAAGAGTAGGTATAGCAAGAGCTTATGCAAGTAATCCTGAAATATTGCTGATGGATGAACCATTCGGACAATTAGATGCACAGACAAGGTATTCCATGCAGGAGGAAATCCTAAAAATATGGAATCAAAATAAAAAGACAGTTATTTTCGTTACAAATAATATAGAAGAGGCCGTATATTTAGGTGACAGAATTATCCTTTTTAGCGCACGTCCTATGAAAGTAAAAGGGATTTATGATCTGAAAGAATTAAAGCGTCCAAGAGATTACACAAATCAGGAATTCCTTAGAATACGTGAAGAGATCAGCAACCATACAGATTTGGTCATACGATGAGGAGAGAATGCTGTGGAGAAGAAGGTAAAAGTTCAAGTAAATAATTTATGTAAATCTTTCGGAGATTTAAAGGTAATCGAAGATTGCAGCTTTCAGATCAAAGAAGGAGAATTCGTATGTGTGGTAGGGCCTACAGGATGCGGGAAAACGACTTTTTTAAATGTGCTTTCAAATCTGCTGGAACCTACATCAGGCGAGGTTTTGATAGACGGGGAGAAAGCAAGTCCTAGAAAGCATAATCTGTCCTTTATTTTTCAGGAACCGTCGGCTTTACCCTGGCTTACTGTCGAAAAAAATATCGCATATGGGCTGAAGGCAAAAAATAAAGATAAGCAGTATATTCAGGAACAGACAGAAAAGATACTAGACTTAATGGGTTTACAAAAATATAGAAAATCCTATCCGGCAGAATTATCGACAAGTTCAGAACAAAAGATAGTAATAGGAAGGGCATTTGCTGTAGAGCCTGATTTGCTGTTGATGGATGAACCCTATGGACAGATGGATGTTAAGACAAGGTTTTATCTGGAAGACGAAGTGATCAGGATTTGGAAAGAATTGCAAAAAACAATCATCTTTATTACACATAATATAGAAGAGGCAGTTTATATGGCAGAGAGAGTACTTATCTTATCGAATAAACCGGCAAAGGTAAAGGATGAGGTAATTATTGATCTGCCGCATCCTAGGAGAGTAGATGATCCTAGATTTATAGAAATAAGAAATTATATTACAGAACAGATTAAATGGTGGTAAAGTATATGAATAAACCGAATATTTTATATATAATGGTAGATCATCAAATTTATTATAGACATGGCTGGGATATGGGACCTAAAATAAAAAGAGATAATTTTGAAGAATTTGCTTTAAGTGGAGTGGATTTTACAAGAGCATATTCTACAAATCCTTTATGTGGGCCGACGCGAAGGTGCATACTGACAGGTTTATATTCTCATCACCATGGAGAAATATTAAATGATGTAAACGTTCCATTTTCGGAAAAAACGTATTTAGATATTCTGACAGAAAATGGATATAAAAATTATTATTACGGAAAATGGCATGCCGGAGTTGGAACAGCATTAGATCATGGATGTGAGGGGTTTTGCTATCCTTCATATGGTAATCCTTATCTGACACAGGAATATAAGGACTATTTGGAAGAATATCATTTGCCAAGTCCTAAGATAAGAGTGGAATGTACAATGGATCCATGGAGATTGGATCTTAAACCGGGAGAACTATATGTTCAGGACAAGGAATGGACAAATGAGGAGGCATCGGGTATCCTTTTAACGCCTAAGGAGACACATGAATCTTTTTTCCTTGCAGATATGGTATGTAAACGATTAGAAAAAATAAAAGTAGAAGGGAACAGCAGGCCATTTTCCCTGCGATTGGATCTATGGGGACCGCATGCACCATATTTTGTGACACAAGAGTATGCAGATATGTACCCGCCAGAGGAAATACCAGAGTATCCTACATTTGATTCAGCACAATTAGAAAAACCCTCCTGTTATAGAAAGGAACATAATTTAGGAATTGCTGATAGTAAAGGAAATTTAATCTATCCTAATCCTATACCGTGGGAACGGTGGCAGCTCTTATTATCGCGGTGTTACGCACATTCTACAATGGTAGATGATGCAATTGGAATAGTAATCAGAAAGTTAAAAGAGCTTGGATTGGATGAGAATACATTGATCATCTGGACTGCAGATCATGGGGATGCAATTGCATGTCAGGGGGGGAAGTTTGATAAAGCAAGCTATATGGCAGAAGAGGTTATGCGTGTCCCGCTGGCAATGAGTTATAAAGGAAGAATCAAACCAAAACAGGTCACAGACGCATTGGTAAGTAACCTGGATGTACCTACTACGATTCTGGCAGCAGCAGGACTTTCTTTTGATTATGAGCCGGATGGAGAGAATCTTCTGGAGCTGGAAGCATCCGGTTTTAAAAAGAGAAGGAAATTTTTAGTTAGTGAAACATATGGACATATAGAAAGAAATGTAGCGAAATCTTTAGTTACATCTAGATATAAGTATACGGTGAATAAAGAAGACATTGCAGAATTGTATGATCTGGCATTAGATCCATATGAGACAAAAAATCTGATATTTTCAGAAAAACATCTCCCATTAAAAAATAAATTGGATAAGATGCTGAGAGACTGGGTGAAAGACGAGAAAGATAATTTCTTTGATGGAGATAGCGAGTACATATTACAGGAATATTTAAGCAAAGGGACGAATAAGCCCAGAGATTATTAAAAAGAGGAAGTGTGATTCAATCATAAAGAAGCAGCCGTTTATTTCCCGGTTGCTTCTTTTAATGCTTTTGCTAATTGATCAGGACAGGAAGTTGCTTTAAAACCACATTTGATTCCTTCAATTCTGTGGATGGCTTCATCTACATCCATTCCTTCTACCAGACGGGAAATTCCTTGGAGATTTCCACTACAGCCTCCTAAAAAAGATACGTTTCTCACTTTATGATCTTCAATATCAAAATGAATTTTCTGGGAACAAACACCTTTCGTTTTATAATCCATAAAAGACTCCTTTCAAAAGTTTTAAAGTATGTACAGGCATTAAACAAATGCCGCAAACACAACAGCATTATAAATGTTTCTTCTGATAATTACAACCAGTAAGATATAAATAACGAATTTACTTTCTTAAAAATTTTGCGATTTCTTCCAGGCGTTTTCCCTCTTTAGCAAAAAACATCCGATAACTTTCACAGAAATAACTTCGATAAGCTGTGCCGTCCGGTTCCTTTATTCTGCTTCTTTTGCAGCCGCCGCGGCATAAAGTATAGTATTCACAGTTTTTGCAGGCGCTGCTGATATTTTTCGATTCTTCGATAAAATCTTTTGCTCTTTTATTTTCAAAAAAATCGGAGATGGCATTTTCGTTAAAGCTGCCAAGTTTGTATGGATCCAAAACATAAAAATCACAGGGATACACGCTGCCGTCTGCTTCAATGACGCCCTGCATGCTGCAGATCCCTCTTTGCTCACAGGATTCGGGCGGATAGCCCATTAAGATTCCAATATAATTTTCAAATTGGCGTATATAGGGAGCCTTTCCGCGTTTCCAGTCTTTATACCACATATCAAAAAGTTGAATCAAAAATTTACCATACATGGAAGGAGTCAATGAATAAGGGTGTTTTCGTGCCTCTTCTCCCAATGGTTCCAGGCAGGTGATGTACTGTTGGTAATTCCAGCCGTTTTGTTTATATTCCTGATAGATCTCGCAGATTGCAGGAGCTGTAAAGGCATTGACAACTGTCAGGATATTATAGTCTACCTGGTATTGTTCTAGCAGATGGATAGACTGTTTTATTTTTGCGTAGGTAGATGTGCCAGATTTCGTATGTCGGCACATGTCATGTGTTGTTTGCGTGCCATCCACCGATATACCAACCAGAAAATGATTCTCTTTAAAGAATTTACACCAGTCAGTATCGATTTGAAGCCCGTTTGTCTGTATAACATTAGATATCCGGACTGTATTCCGGTTAAAACGAGTTTCAAAGTCAATCACCTTTTGGAAAAAAGGAAGTCCCCGCAGTGTAGGCTCTCCGCCTTGGAAGGCAAAGCAAATATCGGACTGTGCCTGGAAGAGAGTCTTTTTGATTATATTTTTTAATGTATGTTCACTCATCATTCCATAAGAAGCCGTTTCCCTTTTTGCGGCTTCGTCACAATAGAAGCAGTAATCGCAATGCATATTACATAGACTGGAAGTGGGTTTTATCAATACGGTTTGTAAGTACATGTTTTTTCCTCTATCTGTTTTATAGAAATAGCTCGTATCTCTATATAGTGTAACACAGATTTTAAATTTCGCACGCCAAAATTCGTGTTTATCTCTATAAAAATGACAATGTAAAGAGAGGAAAGGGACTTAAGAAAAGTAAGGGAAATGTATTCTTAAGTAAAAGATGCAGAACGGATTATGAAGTTCTTCAAAAAAGAAAAGAGACCGAATAATAGCTTGTAAGGAGTCTCCTTTTTGTAGAAAAATGTAAAACGGTTTTTGAGGAAAGTCCTTGAAAGATGGGCTATAATGTGCTCAAACGCAATGCAGGGAAAACCTGAAAAAGAACATTGTGACAGAATAAAAAATAGGAGGAACAGTTATGCTAAAAGAAATGGCAGCGGACACCAATATCATGATGTATCTGATGATCATAGTCGGCGTTATCGGAATTTTATCCAAAGTGGTAAATCAGATCACGCTGCGCAGATTGGTGAAGGCCGCAGGAAGTATGTCAAAGAGTACACACAAACTGATAAAATTGGTGCGCGCGAAATATGAGCACGCATGTATGGCACACGATGCAGTAGAGAATACAGATGCATTTGTAGAGAAATATATATTCGAATACCGGGGCTTCTTATTCCGGATACACACCTGGCGGCAATTGGAGTTACAGGCAATCTGGTTTTCGGGAATACTGGCGGCATTGGGAGCGTCGGTTAACTATCTTTCCTACGGATTTACAGAATCCGTGTTTCAATATATGGCGGCAGGAGCAGCAGAAATGGTATTTTTATTTGTGATCCGTCAACTATCGGACGAGCCGTATAAGATCAATGCAGCAAAGAACTATATGGTAGATTATCTGGAAAATACCTGTTCCGGCCGTTACAAAAAGCAAAAAGCGGCTGAAAAAGAGGCAATCAATGTCATTGCCGCACCAAATACGGAGAAGGTGACGCCATCAAGAGACGAAGAAATTACAGTGTCAGAAGAACGAGCTTCCTCTGCAAAGCCAGAACCCAATTTATCGATCAATATAGAAGGAGAACCAAGAGATGCAAAAAAGGGAGACGCGGCGAAACAAATCATACGCAGGACCGTGAAAGAAAAAATAGAAGAAAACGAAGAACCGACGTTGAAGGAAGAGACGATCCGGCAGATATTGGAGGAGTTTTTGGCTTGAATAAGCTATATGGATTTGGTAAAATGTGTGTATGACAGATAGCACATAAGATGCTGTAAGAAAAGTCAATGGAGAGGAAGGGTATCAATGGCTAAAGTAACATTTGATTATTCAAAAACAGACGGTTTTATTCAGGAACATGAAATGGAATATATGAGTGGATTGGTTTCACAGGCAAAGGACAAACTGCTTGAGAGATCAGGAGCCGGAAACGATTTCTTGGGATGGATCGACCTGCCGGTAGATTATGACAAAGAAGAATTCGTCCGTATTCAGAAAGCAGCGGAAAAGATCAGAGAAGATTCAGAAGTGCTGCTTGTGATCGGAATCGGAGGATCTTATCTGGGCGCAAGAGCTGCGATTGAATTCATAGGTCATTCTTTTGCAAATGTCGTTTCTAAAGATGTTCGGAAATCTCCAGAGATTTATTATGTAGGAAACAGTATCAGCAGTACATATATCAAAGATTTGGCAGACGTGGTAGGAGACAGAGATTTTTCCATTAATATGATCTCCAAATCTGGTACAACTACAGAACCAGCTATTGCTTTCCGTGTTTTCAAAGAAATATTGGAAAAGAAGTATGGAAAAGAAGGTGCTGCCAAGAGAATTTATGCAACGACAGATAAGGCAAGAGGGGCATTGAAGAATCTTGCGACAGAAGAAGGATATGAGACATTTGTAGTACCGGATGATGTGGGCGGACGTTTTTCTGTCTTGACAGCAGTCGGACTTCTGCCGATCGCGGTGAGCGGGGCTGACATCACCAAATTGATGGAGGGAGCGGCTTCTGGAAGAAAAGCAGCGCTGGAGAAAGATTTCGCGGAAAATGATGCTATGCAGTATGCGGCGATCCGTAATATCCTGCTGCGTAAAGGGAAGACAATAGAAGTTCTGGCGAATTATGAACCAAGCCTGCATTATGTATCTGAATGGTGGAAACAGTTGTATGGAGAAAGTGAAGGAAAGGATCAGAAAGGAATCTTCCCGGCTTCCGTGGATCTGACAACAGACCTTCATTCTATGGGACAGTTTATACAGGATGGAAACAGAATTTTATTTGAGACTGTTTTAAATGTGGAAAAATCCAGAGAAGAAATTATCATAAATGAAGAGCCGGTTGATTTGGACGGATTGAATTATCTGGCAGGAAAAAATGTAGACTTTATTAATAAAAGCGCAATGAATGGAACGATCCTTGCCCATACAGATGGGAATGTTCCGAACCTCATGGTAAAAATACCGGAGCAGAACGAATTTTATCTTGGCGAATTATTCTATTTCTTTGAATTTGCCTGTGGGCTTAGTGGATATTTACTCGGCGTTAATCCATTTAACCAGCCAGGCGTAGAAAGTTATAAGAAAAACATGTTTGCTTTACTTGGAAAACCAGGATATGAAAAGGAAAGAGAAGAGTTATTAAAGAGATTATAATATAGTACTATATTTAGAAACAATGTGATATTTTTATGTAGGAAGTTCTATATAAAGCTGACGCAAATCCTTCTTTGTATTTGCGTCAGCTTTTTTGTGCATATCTATGAAAGCATTCTGCTTGTGTTTTCAAGAATAAATAGATAGCAGCGGATAGGTTATGAATGAAAACAATCATATAATACGATTGAAAAAGAACATAATATGTGATATTATTCAATTAATAAAACATAACCCTAGTTGAGGAGGAAGTCTGATGAGCAAAATTGATGAGATCACTCGTGAAAGTTGGATTATGAGTACATTTCCGGAATGGGGAACATGGCTCAATGAAGAGATCGAGAATGAAGAAGTAAAACCAGGTACAGTGGCAATGTGGTGGCTTGGTTGTACAGGCATGTGGTTTAAGACGCCGGGAGGATGCAATATTACCGTAGACTTGTGGTGCGGAAACGGAAAGAGAACACATGGAGACGGCAAGATGAAGGTTGGACATCAGATGGCAAATATGTGTGGCGCAAGGGCAATGCAGCCAAATCTAAGAGCGGTTCCGTTTGTAATCGATCCATTTGGCATTAAGCAAGTAGACGCAGTGCTTGCCACACATTATCATCAGGATCATATGAGCGCCGAGTATGCTTCCCATGTGATCAAAAGCGGTATGACAACCGTAGATGAAAATGGAAAAGAGATTCCGGTACCTTTTATCGGACCAAAGAAATCTGTAGAATTGTGGAAAAAATGGGGAGTACCGGCAGATAGATGCATAACCGTAAAACCAGGAGATTCTATTAAGATCAAAGATATCGAGATCATTGCATTAGATTCTTTTGACAGAACCTGTATCGTAACGACAGATTCCCAGGGAGAAGACAGAGAAGAACTGACGGGAAAATGTCCTACAGACATGGATGATAAGGCAGTCAATTACCTGATCAAGACACCGGGAGGAAATATTTACCACAGCGGAGATTCTCATTATTCTATTTATTTTGCAAAACATGGAAAAGATTACGATATTGATGTGGCATTTGGTTCTTATGGAGAGAATCCGGTAGGTATGCAGGATAAAATGACATCTGTTGATATACTCAGAATGGCTGAAGCCTTGAGATGTAAAGTAGTGATCCCGATCCATTATGATGTATGGACAAACTTTATGGCGGATGTAAATGAGATCAAGGTTCTGTATGAGATGAAAAAGGATCGTTTAGGGTATGACTTCCATCCTTTCTTCTGGGAAGTAGGAGGAAAATATGTATATCCTACAGATAAAGATAAAAGAGCATATCACCACAGAAGAGGATTTGAGGACTGTTTTGAAGCTCCTCAGAATATTCCGTTCCGTTCATTACTGTAAAAGAAGTTTAAGATAAAAAACACTTCTTTTAAAGAACGGAAGGATATATAGAAGAAATATGATCATATATGGACGGAGTGTATGGCGATGAAAAGAGAACGGGCATATGTAGAAGGAAGAAGAAAACAGATACTTGCTCTCATGAAAGAAAATCCGGCGGTGCGGGTAGATGAACTGGCAGAAAAATTTCAGGTATCTTTGATCACCATCCGCAGAGACTTGCAGTATTTAGAAGAGAAAAATCTTCTTGTACGGTTTTACGGCGGTGCTGTCTGTGCGAAAGCAGAGAAAAAAGAAGATGGAGAGATCAGTGTATACAGGAATCTGATTGCTAAATATGCGGCTTCTCTTGTAGAGCCGGGAGATTCTTTGTTTATTAATTCCAGCAGAAATGCACTGCAGATCTTAAAATATATCAACTGTGATAATGTAACAGTCATTACAAATAATGGAAAGGCGATCCACACAGATTATCCGGAAGGAATCAGTGTGTTGATGACAGGGGGAGAACTACGTCATCCCAAAGACGCGATGGTTGGAGATTTTGCTATCCGCAATCTGCAGACGGTGTTTCCGAAAAAAGCGTTCGTTGGATGCTCTGGGATATCTCCAATGTCAGGTATGACGACAGAGATCGCCGCAGAAGTAAAAATCAATGAATTGATGATCCAAAATGCAACGAAAGATGTGTATGTGTTGGCAGATCATACAAAGATTGGGAAAAACAGCAGTTTTACAAGTGCAGCGATCGGACAGATCGGGCATTTGATCACGGATGAAAAGGCGCCTCAAGATGTATTGAAACAGATAGAAAAAATGGGCGTACAGATTCATCAGGTGAAAGCGGAAAAAGAAGCAGGAGGCGTCAGTCTTGAAAGTAAATAAAAAAGTATTAGGAAAGCTTACAAAATGTTATTCTATAGCGCCGCTTATGTACAAAGGGGAGCAGCATATCCTCGTGGCGGCAGAAAAGCAGGATCCTTGCTATTTATTTGATGCACAGGGAAATAAGGCAGATACTATTTGGGAAGAACCGGGCGGAGTTATGAGCATGGTGCAGGTACCGGGAAGCGACGGTGTATTTTTAGCGACCCATAAGTTTTATTCCCCAAATGATTCCAAAGAAGCAAAGATCGTGATCGTATCCCCTAGAGAAAACGGGGGCTGGGAAGTACGCACATTAGTGGAACTTCCACATGTACATCGGTTTGATATTGTTACGAGAAACGGCGTAAATTATCTGATTGCATGTGCGCTGAAATCCGGACATGCCTATAAGGACGACTGGTCTATGCCTGGCAAGACTTATGCAGCAGTACTTCCGGAGGATTTAAGTTGTTTTGATGAGGAGCACCAGCTGGAACTGACCGTTATCAAAGACAATATGCTGAAAAATCACGGTTACTATAAAATGCAGGAAAAGGGGACGGATGTATGTCTGATCTCCTGTGACGAAGGCGTATATAAATTTATCCCTCCGGCATCCGCAGAGGAAAGTTGGGAAATCGAGAAATTGACAGATGAACCGGGAAGCGATGCGGTACTTGTGGATTTGGACAGGGACGGAGAGCCGGAACTGGTTATGATCTCCCCATTCCACGGACAAAATATTTATATTTTGAAAAAGAAAGACGGGGCATACAAAAAAGTGTATACATATGACACCGCAGAATTTGCGCATGCTATCTATGGCGGCACACTGCTTGGAGAACCGACGGTCATCATCGGGCATAGAAAGGGAAAAAGAAATCTTCTGGCATTTACCTATGATGAGAAAGAAAAGGAATATAAGGCCACAGTTCTGGATCAGGACTGTGGACCGGCAAATGTATGTAAGTATGTCAGAGACGGTGAGGAAGTGCTGATCTCTACAAACAGAGAAATCGATGAGATCGCGATGTATACATTTGAGGGAGAATAAAATTATATAGATGTAGAGAAGGCTGGCTGATAAGGTCAGCCTTTTGTTATATATTACACTTTAGAAGAGTAAGTTTGGAGTTTTTGTCATATGGATTACACAGTTTTAGATATTTGTATATAGTAAGTCCTATAAAACATGAAAATGAAATATATGGAGAAAATCCTTTTAAACTGCAAAACAAATAGAGTATAATAATAGACAGCCGATCATCTTCGGCTGTCTATTATTATATAGATCATGGTGTAAAGGAGGAATAGAAGAATGTTAAGAATCGGGATGCTGACAAGCGGCGGTGACTGCCAGGCTTTGAATGCGGCTATGCGCGGCGTGGTTAAAGGGCTTTGTTCTAAGAGAGATGATGTAGAGATATATGGTTTTAAAGATGGATATAAAGGTTTGATATATGCAGATTTTAATATGCTGACATCAAAAGATTTTTCCGGGATCCTGACCCGTGGAGGCACTATCCTGGGGACGTCCAGACAGCCGTTTAAACTGATGCGCGTACCGGATAAGGATGGGCTGGATAAAGTAGAAGCAATGAAGCATACGTATCATAAGTTGAACTTAAACTGTCTGGTGATCCTGGGAGGAAACGGCACACAAAAAACAGCGAATCTGTTAAGAGAAGAAGGCTTGAATATAGTGTCTCTTCCGAAGACGATCGACAACGATCTGTGGGGGACAGAGATGACGTTTGGTTTCCAGAGTGCGGTAGATATTGCTACCGATACAATCGACAGGATCCATACGACAGCGACTTCTCACAGCCGGGTATTTATCATAGAGATCATGGGACATAAAGTCGGACATGTTACCTTACATGCAGGAATCGCAGGAGGGGCAGATATTATCCTTCTTCCAGAGATTCCTTATGACATCGATGAGATCGCGAATGTGATCCAGAAGCGTTCCGCGGCAGGAAAAGCCTTTACGATCCTGGCAGTGGCGGAAGGCGCTATTTCTAAAGAAGATGCAAAATTGAAAAAGAAAGAGTATAAGGAGAAGGTAGCAAAGAGAAAATATCCTTCGATCGCCTATGAGCTTGCAGAGCAGATACAGAAAAAGACAGACAAAGAAGTGCGCATTACTGTACCGGGGCATACCCAAAGAGGAGGTTCACCATGCCCGTATGACCGCGTATTTTCTACAAGAGTAGGAGCAAAGGCGGCAGAACTTATTTTAAACGAAGAATATGGATATATGGTGGCTATGAAAAAAGGAGAGACGATAAAGGTTCCGCTTGAGGAAATAGCCGGGAAACTCAAATATGTAGATCCCAACTGTAGTCTGATCAAGGAGGCAAGAATGGTCGGGATCAGTTTTGGAGACAAATGATAGTTTTTTCATAATTGTAAAGGAAAAAGTATGAAGTAAGAGGTGTAATTCATGTCATATACGGCACTTTATAGAAAATTTCGTCCTACGGCATTTGAGGATGTAAAAGGGCAAGACCACATTATTACAACGCTGAAAAATCAGATCAAAGCAAACCGTATCGGGCATGCATATCTGTTTTGTGGGACAAGGGGAACCGGGAAGACGACCGTAGCAAAGATATTTGCCAAAGCGGTAAACTGCGAACATCCGATAGATGGAAGTCCCTGTGGGGAATGTGCTATGTGCCGTTCCATTGCGGCAGGAACGTCCATGAATGTGATTGAAATAGATGCGGCATCCAACAATGGTGTGGACAATATCCGGGAGATTCGAGAGGAAGTTACTTACCGCCCTACAGAAGGTCGATACAAAGTCTATATTATAGACGAGGTGCATATGCTTTCCATAGGGGCTTTCAATGCGCTTTTAAAGACATTGGAGGAACCGCCGGAATATGTCATTTTTATCCTGGCGACAACGGAAGTGCATAAAATACCGATCACAATCTTGTCCAGATGTCAGCACTATGATTTTAAAAGAATCAGCATAGAGACAATCTGCAGGCGCATGAAAGACCTGATGGGCAGGGAACAGGTAGAGGTGGAGGAAAAGGCGCTCCGCTATATAGCAAAGGCGGCGGACGGTTCTATGCGCGATGCTTTAAGTCTGCTGGATCAGTGTATCGCATTTTATTTGGGACAGACCCTGACGTATGATAATGTACTGGAAGTATTAGGCGCAGTGGATACAGACGTATTCAGCCAGCTCTTGCGCAATATTGTTTCCAGAGATGTGGCGAAAGTGTTGGATACAGTGGAAGAACTTGTCATGCAGGGCAGAGAATTGACCCAGATGGCGGCGGATTTTACCTGGTATTTAAGAAACTTGCTTCTGGTAAAAACATCTGATAATATAGAGGATGTATTGGATGTATCCACGGAAAATATGGAGCAATTAAAAGAAGAAGCACAGATGATCGAGACAGATATGCTCTTCCGGTTTATCCGTGTATTTTCTGAACTTTCAGGACAATTGAAATACGCAACACAGAAAAGAGTGCTTTTGGAAGTGGCGCTGATCAAGCTATGTGTGCCGGCGATGGAGATACAGACAGATACATTACTGGACAGAATCCGCGCTGTAGAAGAAAAAGTAGAGAAGGGAATTCCTGCTGCGGGTATGGCAGGGCAGGCGGCTTACGCAGACTATACAGGAAGGTCTGACGGGCGAGTGGATATGCCGCAGGAGAGCCGGATAAAACCAGAGATTCCAAAGGCGATCCCGGAGGATGTAAAAGAGGTTGTACAGAATTTTCGTTCCATCGCAGAGGAGACTTCCGGACTGCTTCGTACATTTTTAAAGAAAGCGCGTTTGAGTTTGGGCGGTGACAACCGCCTGCTGATCGTGATGCCGGGAAGTCTGGAGGCGGATGTGGTAGGGAGTGAAGAGCACAAAAGCGAACTGGAAACGCTGATAGAAAACCGGATTGGAAAGAAAGTGGAAGTAGAAGTGCGTCATGTAGAAGAAGGAAGGCACTTTGAAGATACATTCGTGGATATTGAACAGAAAATAAATATGGAGATTATAGTGGAGGATTAAACATGGCAAAACGTGGAGGATTTCCGGGCGGAGGTATGCCTGGAAACATGGCAAATCTTATGAAACAAGCGCAGAAGATGCAGCGGCAGATGGAGGAACAGCAAAAGGAACTGGAATCGAAAGAATTTACCGCGGCAGCAGGAGGCGGGGCTGTGGAAGTAACAGTTTCCGGAAAAAGAGAAGTGATGAAGGTGAAACTTGCAGAGGAAGTCGTAGATCCAGATGATATTGAGATGTTGGAGGATCTGATCGTTGCCGCTGTGAATGAAGCTTTGCGTCAGGTAGACGCGGAGTCAGGCGCGGCAATGTCGAAGCTGACAGGCGGCTTAGGCGGCGGAGTACCGGGGATGTTCTAAAATGGAGTATTACAGTAATCAGATCAGTAGGCTTATCGAGGAGTTATCCAGGCTCCCTGGGATCGGAAGCAAGTCCGCACAGCGGCTTGCTTTTCATATAATCAATATGCCGAAAGAACAGGTAGAGAACTTGGCGAAAACGATCGTAGAGGCAAAAAACAACGTGCGTTATTGTAAAGAATGCTGTACGCTGACAGATCAGGAAGTTTGCCCTATATGCAGGAATGAAAAGCGGGATCATAAGACGATCATGGTAGTGGAGACTCCCAGAGATCTGGCTGCCTATGAAAAGACAGGAAAATATGACGGCGTATATCATGTCCTGCACGGAGCTATTTCTCCTATGCTGGGAATCGGGCCGGGAGATATCCGTCTTAAAGAGTTGATGGAAAGATTACAGGGAGATGTAGATGAGGTCATCATCGCGACGAACTCCAGTTTGGAAGGTGAAACGACAGCTATGTACATCAGCAAACTAATCAAGCCTGCCGGGATCAAGGTAAGCAGGATCGCAAGCGGTGTACCGGTTGGCGGAGATTTGGAGTATATCGATGAAGTCACACTTTTGCGTGCATTGGAAGGCAGGACAGAGATTTAAAGAGGAATACAGGCGATGAATAAGAGAAAAGTAACATCTTCTGATGTGGCAAAAAAAGCAGGGGTGTCTCAGGCTTCCGTTTCTATGATACTGAATAAGAAGTATAATGTATCTTTTTCTAAAGAAGTGGTGCAAAGGGTAGAAAGTGCAGCAAAGGAATTGGGCTATGAACTGCCACACCGCAAGCCCAGGAAAGAGATCCGCCGGGAGAAATTGCTGGTGGTCTTAAGCCCGAATCTGACCAATCCTTACTATGTGATGCTGCTGCAGGGAATTGAGTCCAGGGCGACAGAACAGGGCTTTGGATTATTTGTGTGCAATACGCAAAGAGATCTGGAACTAGAAGAAAGATATTTGAAAATGATGCCGGGACTGAATCCGCAGGGCGTCATTTATACTTGCAATCCCAGCAGATGTTTTATGCCTCTTGTAGAAGAACTTTCCAGAAAAATCCCTTTTGCCATTATCAACAATCAGAATGAAAAGCTAGACGTAGATGCCGTGGAGCTGGATAATGCAAAGCTTGGCAGGCTGATGGCAAAACATCTTTTAGAATTGGGGCATAAGCATGTGGCGTACATTGCTCCGCCCTTGACGGTAAGACAGAAGCAGCGTTCTAAGAGGGTAGAGGGTTTTTTAAAGGAGTTCAAGGAGGTCGGCTTGGGAGAAAATGTCATTATCAAGGCGGCAGACGAACAGATAGACAAAGATATTCCCGGAATCGATTCAGAATACCGTATCGGATATGATCTGACAAAAGAACTCTTAAAAGAAGAACAAGGGTTTACAGCTATCGCAGGCTTAAATGATATGATCGCCTTTGGAATCCTAGACGCTTTGTATGATGAGAAATATAAGGTGCCCGGAGATATTTCTGTCATGGGGTGTGACAATACACTTTTCGCGAAAATGCATAAAGTTTCGCTGACTACGATTGAGCATTTTGTGATCTATAAAGGAATGGATGCCTGCGACATTATCATGAAAAAGATCAATACAAGAAGCCGGCGCTATGCGGAAATGGAACCGGTCAGTATCTATCATGTAGAGTATGAACCAAGAGTCGTGGAAAGAGGAACGACCTCTTATCCACACAGTAAAAAAAGAAAAATTAATACAAGAAAGTAAATTATTAGTAATAATTTGAGAACCCTCTTTTGTCGACAGAAATATAAGACTGAATATAGACAAAAGCAATGGGATTTTAAACCTGAACAGCAAGCCATAGAAAAAAGAATATTAATAATTAAAAATTATAAATAAAATAAAATTATTAATAATTATGAGTGCTATTGACCTGTTTTCTGAGAATGGGATATAATCGAAAATAGGTAAAATTGGTTTAAGTTCAAGGAGGAACAGCAAATGAAATTTTTTATTGACACAGCAAATGTAGAGGACATCAAAAAAGCAAATGATATGGGAGTTATCTGCGGGGTAACGACCAACCCGTCTTTGATAGCGAAAGAAGGACGTGTATTTGAGGAAGTCATCGCAGAAATCGCCTCTATTGTGGACGGACCTATCAGCGGAGAAGTAAAGGCAACAACAACAGACGCAGAAGGTATGATCAAAGAAGGAAGAGAGATCGCAAAGATCCATCCAAATATGGTCGTAAAGATCCCAATGACTGTAGAAGGATTAAAGGCATGCAAAGTGCTTTCATCCGAAGGGATCAAGACGAATGTGACTTTGATCTTTACAGCAAACCAGGCATTGCTTGCAGCACGTGCAGGCGCGACATATGTATCCCCATTCCTGGGACGTTTGGATGATATCTCCGTAAGAGGAACAGACCTGATCGCAGAGATCGCGCAGATCTTTGAAGTAGCAGGAATTGAGAGCGAGATCATTGCTGCCAGCGTGCGCAATCCTATCCATATTACAGACTGTGCCCTTGCGGGAGCGGATATTGCGACAGTTCCATACAAAGTGATCGAGCAGATGACACATCATCCTTTGACAGATGCTGGAATTGAAAAGTTTCAGGCAGACTATAAAGCAGTATTTGGTGAATAAAACCAATAGGAGGAAACCATGAACAAACTGGAATTAATGAAAACTGCAAATGAGGTCCGCAAAGGGATCGTAACGGCAGTACATAGCGCAAAAGCCGGACATCCGGGCGGTTCACTTTCGGCAGCAGAGATCTTTACCTACCTTTATTTTGCAGAAATGCATGTAGACGCAAAGAACCCGAAAGATCCGGATCGGGACAGGTTTGTACTTTCTAAAGGGCATACGGCTCCTGGATTATATTCTGTTCTGGCACAAAAAGGATATTTTCCAGAGGAGGATTTAAAGACTCTGCGCCATACAGGTTCATATCTTCAGGGACATCCGGATATGAAGCACATTCCGGGGGTAGATATGACGTCCGGTTCGTTGGGACAGGGGATTTCAGCAGCAGTAGGAATGGCGATTGCGGCAAAACTGCAGGGAAAAGAGTATCGTGTATATACACTGCTGGGAGATGGAGAGATCCAGGAAGGACAAGTTTGGGAGGCTGCTATGTTGGCAGGCCATAAAAAACTGGATAACCTGGTAGTTATCGTAGACAACAACAATCTGCAGATAGACGGAGAGATCACAGAAGTCAACTCTCCATATCCGATCGACAAAAAGTTTGAGGCATTTAATTTCCACGTGATCAATATTGATGGAAATGATTTTGATCAGATAGAAGCAGCCTTTAAAGAGGCAAGGACGGTACAAGGTTGTCCGACAGCGATCATTGCAAAGACTGTGAAAGGGAAAGGCGTATCTTTCATGGAAAATCAGGTAGGATGGCATGGTAAGGCTCCGAATGATGAGGAGTATGAGATTGCTATGAAAGATTTGGAGAAAGTAGGTGAAGCATTATGTCAGAAGTAAAGAAGATTGCGACAAGAGATAGCTACGGTAATGCTTTGGCTGAACTTGGAAATGAACATAAAGAGATCGTCGTACTGGATGCCGATTTGGCGGCAGCGACAAAGACAGGTGTATTTAAGAAGGCACATCCGGATAGATTTATAGACTGTGGGATCGCAGAAGGAAATATGATGGGCGTGGCAGCAGGGCTGGCGGCTGCTGGGATGGTTCCGTTTGCAAGTTCTTTTGCCATGTTTGCGGCAGGACGTGCTTTTGAGCAGGTGAGGAATTCTATCGGATACCCCCACTTGAACGTGAAGATCGGCGCCACACACGCTGGTATTTCTGTAGGTGAGGACGGAGCGACACATCAGTGTAACGAAGATATCGCATTGATGCGTACGATTCCAGGAATGGTTGTATTAAATCCTTCTGATGATATTGAAGCCAGAGCTGCCGTGCGTGCAGCATATGAACACCAGGGTCCTGTGTATATGCGTTTTGGACGTCTTGCGGTTCCGGTGATCAACGATAAACCGGATTATACGTTTGAAATCGGAAAAGGCGTGGTATTAAGAGAAGGAAAAGATGTGACGGTCATTGCGACAGGTCTTCCAGTAGCAAATTGTCTGGAAGCCGCAGAAAAACTGGCGGCAGAAGGGATTGAAGCAAAGGTGATCAATATCCATACGATCAAACCTTTGGATGAAGAACTTGTGGTCGCAGCGGCAAAAGAGACAGGGAAAGTTGTTACAGTTGAAGAACATTCCGTTATCGGCGGTCTGGGAAGCGCAGTATGTGACGTTCTTTCCGAAAAGGCGCCGACGAAAGTGCTGAAGATCGGAGTCAACGATACATTCGGCGAATCAGGGCCTGCACTGGAACTCTTGAAGAAATATGGTCTGGATACAGAGAGTATCTATCAGAAGATCAAGGCGTTTATGTAGTATTGTAAGAGAAGAAAAACGAGATATAAAATAAGTGAAATGTCATTAGAAACCAATCTGTGATCTTAGCAGTGTTAGGTTGGTTCTGATGGCATTTTTGTTGTTTATGATATTTTTATGACAGACTCCTGCGCTATGTATAATGCGGCTAAAGTATGTATATATAGTTTTTGTTTTCTGTAAATATATCCAGAATTAAATTTTAGAAATAATATATAAGTATATTTTATTTCTAATAGGAAATAGGAACAAAAAATAAGTACGATAAGTACGGAAGAAAGAGCGAAGGAGAGAAGAAATTGAGAAACAAAAAATCTGTGATCAAGCAGATCAGAAAAGTATCTATTGGAGTGATGTCATGTGTGTTGGGATATACATTTGTGCTGTCGCCGATGACAATGGCAGCTGACAGCAGTTCAATTGGGAGTAAAGCAGCGTCTGGAAATATTGATTATGAGATGCTGGGATATACAAAAAATAAGAAATACAATTTTCAGGACTTAAAATTTGATCCGGAAAATCTGTCAAAAAACAATACTACGACAGAAGCGAACTTTAAGCTGTATGGAAAACATAATATTGCAGCTTCAACAGCAAACTGGAAAATAAATCTTCAGATTGATGAGAGGCTTGCAAAATATATAACTAAAATTGAGGTTGAGCCTAAGAGACTTGTGGAAGGAAGTGCAAGTTCACAAAGAATTGTTTTTCAAAGAAAAAACGATACACTAGGGAGAAGCAAAAATATATGGGTCGCTAATTATATTCGGGCAAGCGCGGGAATCTTTGCAGGAGGAGAAACGACAGATACACAAACGGCATATAATGGTAAAATCTATTTTGAAAAACCGGTAAAGGAAATTCTCGCGGACATAGGAGATGATAAATTAAGCAGTGACAAGCTGTTTTATAGGATTTATCTGACAAGTAAGAAAGATGAGGATAAAATTGTGCCGGGAATTGATTCGACTGGTTTTTTCAAGGTACAGGGTATTGATAAAGACAATATTGAAAATGCAGTATCTGTCGGCAACGATTGGTTCAAACATGCATCGGTGGAGGGCAGATATGAAAAGAATCCAGTTATTGGAAGTTCGAATGGCGCAATCGTTGTAGATTATAAAATTTCAAAGAATACGAATTTGAGCTATACGATAAGTGCAAAAAATAAACCATGGAATTTAAAATATTCTGTTGATCCAAGACTTGTAAAGTATATCGATGGGATAGAGCTATATAAAATGGAAGATGCCACTGCAGTAGCACCAGATTTTTCTTTTAGCGGTAAAGGTAATAAAAAAGTTATAGATTTATCTATAGACAGAAGACCTGAAAATGTCAAATATGGTACAGGCTTTTTCACGGATAGTAATCTTACAGATTATGTTGCATTTACAGAGGGCTCTCCGAGACCGGTAATTATACGATATGTATATAAACTTAACAAGCCAATGGATCAAATTTTGGAAGAACTGAGAAATGAAGCTGGAGTAAGTGAGGGCGCACCTTTCGGAGATGATTTTGTTTTCCATGCATGGCTTACAGATCAGACTGTAAATGCGTTAATTCCAAATACGCATGGTGTTGGCTTTTACAGAGTTCAAGATATTGACGGTGACGGAAAGACTGACGACGAAGAGGTAAATAGCGATCAAAGTCCTTATATTGGGATACCAAAGATTAAGGCGCCTTATAATGGAGACACAAAAGTAAAAGCGTCTGTTTTATTAAATGAAAATGCAGGAAAAGGAAATAAAGCACAGCTTATTAACAAAAATGGAGAAATAATAGCTACTATAAATAATCTAAATGCAGAAGAAAACGGTGTACCTAAGACAATAGTAAAAGAATTAGAGTTTAATGTAAATGATCCAAGTAAGCTAGGTAAAGCCGGCGATGAGATTATAGTTCGTATCATTCCTTCAGATCCGAGATATACAAAGGGAGAAGAAGCAAAAGCAACAGTAAAAGAGGTTCCTAAAGCAGTTCAGGAAGCGATAGAAATTGCTAAAGATACGGATTTAACAGACGATAGTACTATTGCGAAATCAGGAATTGCAAACGCAGCCAAAATGCCGGAAGGGACAAAATATTCTTGGAAAACAACACCAAATACAGATGAGATTGGAGAAAAAACAGGAGTTGTATCGGTAACTGTGCCGGACAGAGATGAGCCTTTTGAGGTGACTGTTCCTGTAAAAGTGGTACAAGGTTTTGAAGTGACTGTTACGAATCCTCCAAAACAGATTGAAGGACAGGAGGTAGCGCCTAATACAAAAGTAATTGAGGCAAATGAAGATGGTTTTACTGTTTCAGGAGTACATGACGAAGGAAATAATTCGGGATTGACAATTGATGAAAAGGGAGATTTATCAGGAATGCCTGCTGGGCTTTTATGGGGAGATAAAGACTCAAACACTTATGAAGAGCAGAATATTACACTTCATGCAATTGTAACATCAGAAGATGGTACATCCATAAAAAACGTAGAAGTTACTGTCACAGTACAAAGGGATACGGATGGAGACGGAACACCTGATATCATAGATGATGACGATGACGGAGATGGTTTTTCGGATACAGAAGAGATAGAAAAAGGAACGGATCCAAAAGATCCTAATTCAATTCCTCAAATTGACTTAGTTGTACCACCAACTGTGGGAGATATCGAAAATCAGACAGTCGTAGAAGGAACTGCCATCACACCAGTGACGCCGGAAGTTACAGAAGGATCCACAGTAACAGTAGAAGGTTTAGGAAACGGATTAACTTTTGAAGATGGAACCATTCAGGGTACACCAAGTGTAGAGTGGAATGGAGCAGAAGAAACGAAAGATATCACGATAACAGTGAAAGCAGAAAAAGACGGAGCAACTACGAGCAAATCATTTGTAGTCACAGTACAAAGGGATACGGATGGAGACGGAACGCCTGATATCATAGATGATGACGATGACGGAGATGGTTTTCCGGATACAGAAGAGATAGAAAAAGGAACGGATCCAAAAGACCCAAATTCTAAGCCCGGGGAAGACCAGACAGATGCGCAGAAGTATACGGCAACAGGAGGTATATTGAACAAAGACTATGGAGATATTGCGACGGAAGCAGAAGTTCTTGGGAAAGTAACAACGGATGCGCCAGATGAAAAAATAAAATCCAAGATTGTTATAGGAGATATCCCGGCAAGTGGGAAAAATCAGGCAGTTGATGTCGTTGTAACCTATGCAGATAATACGACGGATACAGTAAAAGTAATCGTTACCTATGGAGACGCCAAAGATATTTATGATCCGGCAGGGAAAGATATTACGGTGGAAATTGGAGAACCTGCAAATGCGGAAGAAGGGATTGGAAATAAAGATCAGCTCCCGGAAAATACAGACTATACGTGGAAACAGCCAATTGATACTAATAGTGTCGGAAATCAGACGGGAATTATTGTAGTGACTTATCCAGATGGTTCACAGGATGAAGTAGAAGTTCAGATCCATGTGAATGAGAAAAAGCCGGAGATGACAGATGCGGATAAATACGATCCAAAGGTCGAGAAAGAAGTAATCAAACCTGGAGAAAAACCAGATCTTACAGATAATGTAACAAATTTGGATGCACTTCCGGAAGGAACCAAGGTAGAGGATATTACGCCGGAGGGAACGATTGATACATCTAAACCGGGAGAATATGAAGGTACGGTGGAAGTGACTTATCCAGATGGAAGTAAAGAGGAGGTAAAGATTCCGGTTATTGTAGAGAAGCCAAAAGAGGAAAAGCCTGTCAACGATAATCAGAAAAGTCAAACATCAAGTGACAACAGCCAGAATGGCAAAAAATCAGGAACAGACGATTCAAATAATGGAAGAACGAAGGCGAGTTCTTTAAATATCGAAAAGGTGTCTGCAAATGCACCAAAAACAGGAGACACAGGAAATGTATGGGGATTAGGAGCTGCTCTCTTAGGCTCGGCAGGTGTGATCCTTAGAAGGAAATTTAGAAGGAAACAGTTTTAATATAAAGAAAGGGAGACTCATCTAGAGCCTCCCCCTTTCTTTGAACAAGTTCGTTACTTTCATTTTCGGCGTGAAGATTCCAGCAGACCACAGTACTTATCTGTCAAAGTCGTGATCCATCCCTCTTTTGTCCTTGGAAAATGAAATAGTGTGACAGGCCACATATGATGCAGGATAATATCTCGTTCTATAGAGTTAAGCCGGAAAAATTTTCGGGCATGTTGATAGGCAGTTTTGGGATGGGTAAGCCCATGGAAACGATTGCCTGTCTTTTGGGCGTGAGTATGCCAGTCGTAGAGGAACAGATCGTGCAGCATTCCTGCACGGGCAGCAGAGATGGCATCCAAGTGCATAAAACGGCACCACTGGTAATTATAGAAGGCCACGTGGAGACAATGCTGATAACAGTTTGTTTTTCCGTGATGAGGATAGAGCTTCATCCGCAGTACGACGGGATGTTCCGCAATATCTTTTATGCAGGCATAGAAATCTTCGCCCCAGTCTCTTTTCAGATTTTCATGTTTTTGTACAGCTTCTCTTTTCAGATTTGTAAGTAGTTTATTATGCAATCTTATCATTTTACAGAAGTTCCCATCCTTTTTATATAATGTTTTTCAGAGATACGGTGCAGAAGCAGGCACAATAAAGTTGTAAAGATACCGTATAAGAATAAATACAGGCGAAAATGTCCGCTGTGCAGTCCGTATAAATAAAAATAAGGAGGCAGCATATATTTTACCGGTTTTAATCCTGGTACAGACGCAAATATCGGGCAGAGAGCGGCGGACAGTAATAAAAGCAGCGGAATACACGTACCGAGTACGGAAATATTTCTTATGGTCTGACTTAGTATACCGCAAAAACCTGAAACTGCAAAGATAAGCAGCAGCATGAGAAGAAGCTCGGTCTGCCAGTCGGTAAATGTACCGGACAGGAAAAGTCCCGCATAAGCCATAAGACCGCCCAGGATAGTTCCTGAAAGAATATAGGTCCAGTCATACAGAGGCTTTAAGTCATACCTTACCCAGGAAAAGATACCAGATCTTTTGTCTTTCAGCAGATACAGAGAGGAAGAAAGGCCGGTGAGGAATACGAACAGAGCCAGCAGACCTCTTAAGGGGGAGGTCAGATAGCTGTTGCTTTCCAGAGGGAGAGGAGCGCTCCCTTCCGTATAGGAAAAACGGAAGATGGATTCATCCACATGCATTTCTTCATAAAATCTATCCAGCGTTTTTGTGACATAGTCTTGATCCAAGCGAGAAAAATATGGCTGTTCCAGGGTAAACTGTTCGGCTATGCTCTTTGATAGATGTGGATATAATACTGTGTAGAATTGTTCTCTGGCAAGTTGGAGTTGTGTAGTATTCTCGTTGGTGATAAAAGCGATAAGGTGACCGTGGTAGGGCAGACTGTGTTTCTTGCCGGAGACATAGTTCGTTATTTGTTTTGTCAGATCTGCCGGGATCAGGTAACCTGCGTCTGCCTGCGCATAGGCGACTTTACTGCGCAGTTCGTTTTCTGTGTCACAGGGAATGTACTCTATAACGCCGTCTAGCTCCAACAGTTCATCTGTGATCTGTTCTCCCAGCGGATCTGCAGATTTTTCTGTATACACCGCGATTTTGACAATATGCGCTTCCTCCTTTGCAAGGAGTGTAAGGCTAAGGGCCAAAAGCGGAGCGAGTAAAAGGACTGCCAGGAAAGACGGTTTTTTCAATAATCTTTTGGTAAGCAGAAGGTACCATAACCATAATTTTTTCATTGTAGTATATGCCTCATATCTATTGTTTTTATGTCAGGTTCAAGCAAGCCGGCGCCTGCGGACCGCCCAGGCGGACAACAAAAACAGAATTGTCCAGATACATAAAAATACAGGAAGCCATCCTGGACTTTCCCCAGTCAGAACTCGCTGCATATATTCCATGGACATGCCGGTAGGTAAGAAGCCCGCCAGTTTCTGTAAGCTTTCCGGAAAGAAAGATAATGGATAAAAGCAGCCGGAAATATAGCCCAGAGACAATATACAGCAAAAGATCAAGATGACGGCGCTGATCAAACTGCGGACAAGAGAAGACAGTAGATAAAGAAGCCCGGCAGTGACTGGGATCAGCAGCCCAAAAGCCAAAAAGATTTTTATATATGCCTGTAAAGACTCACCTATAAGTTCAGGCAGCGTAATCCCTGTAATTTTTATCATACCTGTCAACAGAGCCAGAGCCGCAAGATAATGCAAAAGTAGAAGGAAACAGCAGGCAGCATATTCGGAAAGGACCTGGGGAAAACTGCCGTAACCACGGACAGAAAGCAAGCGACACAGAGAAAGGTCACTGCGCACAAAAAGGTGGCATCCGGCAATACCGATAAAAAGAAAAAAGAGCAGCAGAAAAGAACAAAAATAATAGCCTTGTGTGGAAATTGCGGTATGAGAATCTGGTGTATCGATATGATACAGCTGCTGCCTGGGCAGAACGAAATTGAAATAGCGGATATTCATATCGTATACTGCCTCATCCAGCCCTGCTGTCATATCTTCCTGCTCGGCAAAACGCTGAAAGGCATAAATACCAGACTGGGTTTCGGTCAAGAGAACGGAGACCGCATCGGCCAGTTCCCTTGCCAGGAGGATACTGATACCAGGCTGCGAGAAATCGGTTACAAAAGTTACCTTTTCATTGTATCCATACATAACAGATTGGATAAAATCTTCGGGTATGAGAAGATAGCCCTGGATCTCCTGTCGTTCCAGAGCTTTTTGTGCTTCTGCTTCTTCCATATCTACCAGCGCACATGTGAAACGGGAAGAATCCATCTCCTGCATAAGGGATACGCCAAGTCCGATAGCTGGATCCTCTTTGTCTCCTACAAGGGCGAGTGTAATTTTCTGCCTCTGTTCTGAAGCAGAGGCAGAAGAAAGCTGTATATAGGCAAGGGCGGCGAGTGCCCCGGCAAGTATGATCGTTGTAAGTATGATAGCCGGAAAAGCTTTACATACCCGTTTGATCTGCAGAGTAAAATATTTCATATCAGGTATCTCCCTTAGGTATCCGTTATCCTGTGCCGTAGAAAGTATCTATTATAATTTCCCCGCCAGATGATGGTAATTGCCGTCATATGTATAGGGGATAAGAGAACCTTGTTTTAGGATATATAAAGCGTCACATAGAGGAAGTTCCTGGATATCATGTGTGGTCAGTAGTACAATCCCCCCCTGGCGTTTAAACTCCAGAAGATAATTGGCGATCCGTTCTTTACAGATGAGATCCAACGCGGCAGAGGGTTCATCCAGTAAAAGAACTTTCGGATGATGCGCCACGGCGCAGCCAATGCTTAAACGTTTTTTCATTCCGCCGGACATACGTGATACAGGCACTTTTAGAAAATCAGGAATTCCAAGCATGGCAAGAACACCGTTTTCCAGTTCCTGCTTGAGTTCTTTCCGGCTGCGATACCACAGCCGGAGATTATCCAGCGCATGTAATTCTTCTAGAAGCGGTATGCCCTGCGGCACATACCCGACTATGGAAGCACGCGCTTTTCGGTTTTGGAAAAGGTCAATGCCGTTATAAAGAAATTCTCCGCTCTTGCCGGGCAACGTCCCGGCAAGAATGGAGAAAAAAGTGGATTTGCCACAGCCGTTTTCTCCCAGGATACCAACACAGGTTCCCCGGTCCACACATAAAGAGATATTGTGAAGGACTGTTTTTTTTCCGTAATTTTTTGACAGATGGTTGATTTGTATCATACTGCTGCACCCGGTTCTTTAATACATTTCTTCAAGCATAAGGGAAAGAAATTCATTTTTCTTACAATTTTCTTCCAGAGCATAAAGATCCATGGAATCCTCATAGTCATACATATCCTCGTAGTCCATGACATTATATAATTCACTGCTGTCCGGTATCTTAGGTGTATAGTCAGAATCGTTTGTATATGTCATATGGATAGAGCCCAGAGAAACATCATTGCTGAGAATAGAAAATGTATACTCTCCGCCATCTGCATTAGATGCGACAGCGACCTCAAGTCCATATCCGTAAAGATCGGAAGACATATCACTGCTCACTGCCAGGGTACCGTTGAAATAGCCATCTTCTGCAGATTTAAGGTCATAGTTGGAAAGAGTGAATTCCCCTATAGTTTCACCATAAGATTCCAGTGTAAAGGTTCCGTCGGCAAGGCCCTTTTTGATAGAGCCATTGCCTTCTAAGAGAACATAGTCTCCATATTCACTGGCAGGATCTCCAAAAGATAGAACACAGGCAAATTTATCTTTTTCTCGGGTAGTCTGATAATTGAAAACTTCCATAGTTTCTTCGAAATTAGAGACAGTCAGAGTTCTTCCGATGATCGCCCCGTTTTTATCTACCCAGACGTCCATTTCGGCTTCTGCTTCATCCAAAGCGCCGTATTCTTCAATCTCTATTATAGCGTTATCGAGGCTTTCTATAAAAGAGTCGTAATACGCTTCTCCATCATAATAGTCGTCATAATAATCATCGTCATAATAATCATCATAATAATAGTCGTCATCATAATAACTGTTGTCATAATACCCGTTACTCATCATGCTGCAGTCTCCCAGCCACACGATATAATCTTTTAGATCCTCGTCTTTTTGTGCTGTTTCCAGAATGTCTACAAACAGATCCTGCAGCTGGCTATCGTCCATTGTAACCGTCAGATGAGTGGTTTTCTGTGCTATACCGTCTACTTTCAATTCATCTGTTTCGCGTTCTACATCTTCTACATAGTCCAGCATGGTCTTGGCATATTTACTGAAAATAGGAGACAGATTAGCAGTATCCGGGATGTCGGTCAGAATGGATAAAGATCCCAGAGAGGCCTCCGAATAGGCTTCCTCATCTATCCAGAGATATCCGGAAGAAATCTCCGGGATCTGGATATAAGCTTCTTCATATTCAGAGTCTATCACGGTATTGGCGCTGACGATAC
Organism: Mediterraneibacter massiliensis; assembly: GCF_001487105.1. Classification (GTDB taxonomy): domain Bacteria; phylum Bacillota; class Clostridia; order Lachnospirales; family Lachnospiraceae; genus Mediterraneibacter; species Mediterraneibacter massiliensis. The sequence continues at coordinate 203,177 of NZ_LN913001.1, forward strand.
GGTCTTTGCCGGAATAGAGTGCTGCCTCTGCACCCATCAGATCATCCGTCTGTCCATAATTCACCTGGAGTTCCAGCTCGTTGAGCCCGTTTGTAATCATCTCTGCATCATAATTTCCTATACCTAGAAGCGCGATCCCTGCGTCGTCTATATCTACGCCCATAGTGATAGAAGAAGAATCGCTTTTGTTGGAAGCTGTTTTTTCAAGTATTGCCGCATTTTTATCAATATATGCCGTTTCAACGGCTTTATAATAGTCGACGGGATCAGTAAATCTGGCTTTGAACGCGTTCGTCTTTGTCATGGCGAATGCGCCGACAGAGACGATCAAAACCGCGCCGGCAACGACACAAGGAATAATGATCTTTTTCTTGCTGCCAGGCTTTTTAGGAGAGGGGGCAGCAGTATGCAGCGTGCCGGAGGGGGCGGCTGTCTGCTGTGAAGCCGTCTGTTTTTGCTCCGGAATAGGAGTACCGCAGCGGGGACAAAATTTTACTCCTTCCGTTAATTGTGTACCGCAATTTTTACAAAACATTCCTTTTTCCTCCTTATAAACATTTCTCTTTTTATAATTATATATGAAAAGAAAAATCTGTTCAATGTAAAAAAGGGTGATGGAGCTAATATTTTCCCGCTATGCGAACAGTTCTGTTCAATTTGTCGAACGCACCTGACACTAACTGCTAAAATCAGCCTGTTTTTGTATGCTATGCTAAGAAAAAATTTAAATAGAGGTGAGTATAATGGAAAGACAGATTCCAAAAAACGTGCGGCAGATCGGAAATGTCAGTGACAGCCCCAAAATCTATGTGGAAGATTATGTGGACACATTTTTTACACAGATATGTGACAAGGCAGAAGAGGGGCCTGTGGGGGCGTTTCTTATAGGAGATATGCAAAAGACAGAAGAGGATGAATATGTATACATATATGGAGCGATCCGTATGCACGATCTGAAACTTTCGGGCAAAGATTATGTGATAGATGAGGATACATGGAAGAAAGCATACGAGGACTGCAAGCAGTATTTTGAAGACGGCGAAATGCTTGGCTGGTTTGTGGCTCATGCGGGCGTACCTTTGACGCCGGAGCACAGCACGATCAAACTACATAAAAAGTCATTCCCAAAGAAAAACACGGTCTTTATCATGAAAGATCCGATTGAAAAGGACGAGATTTATTATGTACATAAACTAAACGATCTGCTGGAGATTGGCGGACATTATACTTATTACGAGAAAAACCCCTGCATGCAGAACTATATGATCTCTGCAAGAAAGAAAAATGGGGTGTGTCCCTCGGAAACTGTTGAAGATAGAGCTGCAAAGGACTTTCGTAGTATGGTTAGAAACAGGGAAGAAAGCCAACAGCAGAAAAAAGCAAATCGTCTGATCTATGCGGTAAGTGCATGTCTGCTTTTGGTCGTGATCATCATGGGAGTCACCATGGTCAATAATTTTGACAAAATGAAATCTGTGCAGACGACACTAAAGCATCTGACAGATACAGCGGCAACAGATACAAATTCTATGGAGATACAGGAAACGAGCGGCGCTGTGACTGCTGTCACAGAAGAAACAGAACAGAAAGAAACACAGCAGAAAGAAGCACTGCAAGATATAGGACAAGCCGGCGGTGTGCAGGAAGGAGCGGAGGATACGCAGGATACAGAAGAAGCAAAAGCACAGTCCGGGGAAAATGGCGGCGATGGAGTCTATGTGGTAGAAGAAGGAGATACACTGGCGATCATCAGTAAGAAGATGTATGGCGATGTAGATCATGTGGAGGCAATATGTAAAATGAACGGGATAACAGACGGAAATCTGATTTACGTAGGACAAAAATTGCTATTACCCTAAAATGATGTTATAATCGTGGAGAAAAGATGAAAGATAGAAATTAAGGGGAATTATATGGCGCAAAAGAAAAAACCATATCTGCAGGCAGTAAAGTCTCCGGATATGGAGGCGGTCAAAAAAAGAGAGAAGAAGCATCGTATAGAAAAGATGAAGAAGATCATCGTGGTAGTCGGACTGCTTATTCTTGCCATGATCGGGACGTTTCTATTGCTGAAAAATAAATCGTATCAGACTGCAAGAACAGCGGCAGAGTATACGCAGGAGACTTCTGACAGCAATCGCTATGCGGTATTTAAAGACAGTATCATTCGCTATAACAGAGATGGAGTCGTACTGCTGGATCATAAAAATGAGGAACAGTGGATACAGCCTGCTCAGTTTCAAAGCCCTGCAGTCGATATAAATGGGGAAACTTTTGCAGTGGCAGATATCGGCGGAAATACGATCCAGGTCTTTACACAAAAAGGTTTAAAAGGCGAGATAGAGACAAACCTTCCGATTGAAAAGATGACTGTGTCAGAGCAGGGGATCGTGGGTGTACTTTTAAAAAATGAGAATACACCGATGATCATGGCGTATGACGCAACAGGAAATATTTTGGTAGAGCATCAGGTGACCGCAGGAAATGCCGGGTATCCTACGGCGCTTGAAATCTCAGATGACGGAATGTTGCTGGCAGTTTCTTATTTGTGTGTAAATGGTACAGCTATGCAATCCAGGGTCGTATATTATAATTTTGGGGAAACCGGAAAAGCAAAAGCAGATAATGAGGTCAGTGAAGAAGAATATGCGGATTCAGTCATAGGAGAAATCTTTTTTATGGGAGAAAGCCGGTCGGTTGTAATCGGCGATCATTTTTTTACAATTTATGAAGGCACGGATATTCCGAAAAAGAAGAAGGAAATCGAAATCACACAAGAAATAAAAAGTGTATTTCATACGGATAAATACGTAGGATTTATCCTTTTAAACAAGGAAAAGTCCGGCTATGAAGTCCGGCTGTACGATAAAGACGGAAAACAGGTGATGAACCGTGGATTTACGGGAGAGTACAGCAAAGTAAAAATGGACGGTGACGAGGTGATCCTGTATGAAGGCTCAAAATGCTGTATCATCACAGCCACGGGGATCATAAAGTTTCAAGGAGATCTAAAAGTGGATGCACAGGAAATCTCACATGCGTGGGGAATAAATAGATACTATGTGATGAGCGCGAACGGACTGCGCGTAATATACTTGACAAAATAGGAGAACATATGGATAATTGGCTGTTGATCATTGTCGGAGTTATTTTTTTAGTGAGTATAGTGGCAGGATATATCCGTGGGGCTTTAAAGATCGGATTGTCTTTGATTTCTACTATCCTTACAATTGTCATCGTGATATTCTTGTCACCTTATGTGGCTGATGTGCTTCAGAAATATACGCCTGCGGATGAGATACTTGAAGAAAAGGTGGTAGAAGCATTTATGCCGGAAATCTCAGCAGAACAATTAAGCGATATGGAGTTAAGCGGCACGCCGCTGGAAGGATTGCAATCTGACGAGATCCAGAAATTAAATGAACTGGATTGGGACATGCTGGGGATAACTCCACAGGATATTTTAGGTGTTATTGGCGAAATTCCGAAGGACGTACAGATTCAGGAGATTGAAAAAGCGCCTATTCCGCAGTTTTTAAAAAATGCATTGATAGAAAATAATAATGCTGCTATTTATGAGGAACTAGGAGTGGATACCTTTCCAGAATATGCGGCGGCGTATATATCCAGGCTGGCAATGCGTATTGTATCGTTTCTTGTGACGTTTATATTAGCGATCATTATAGTAAAAGCACTGATGGTTGCAGTGCATATCATTGGAGAACTGCCGGTGATCGGCTTTTTTAATCATCTGGGCGGAGCTGTGCTCGGAATATTTATCGCGCTTGTTATCGTATGGCTTGGTTTTCTGGTGATCACTGTCTGCTATTCCACCGCGGCGGGAGCGGCATGTTTTGAAATGATCGAAAAGAGCCCGATCCTTACATTTTTGTACGAAAAGAATATTTTGCTCAGTAAATTACTTTCGTTTTAGTAAACAGCGCGCGATAAAAACAGATAAAAAATTATGCCGAAAAATTAGCGGCGGGATATTGACAAATCTTCCGGTTGTATGCTATTCTATTGAAGTTGAAAAAATCAGTCACACGGGGGATTAGCTCAGTTGGGAGAGCGCCTGCCTTGCAAGCAGGAGGTCACGAGTTCGAATCTCGTATTCTCCATTAAAAAAATAGGACAAATTCTGAAGACAGAAATAAAAAGAGACCGCTTTTGTAAGCAGGTCTTTTTTTGTTGTATGGAGTTCTATCTATATATGTTGTAAATACAGTTCTGCTTCTCTATAATAGAAAGCAGATACAGAGAGATTTCTATTGAATAAGCAGACCATGGAAGGAGAAACGTATATGGATGGAAAAATAAGAGCGGAAATTGTAAATGGAGAATCCATACTTGGGATAGAATTTGGTTCGACCAGGATCAAAGGAGTACTGATCAATGGGGAGAACATGCCTATTGCATCTGGAAGTTACGAGTGGCAGAACCGGTTTGAAAATGAGATTTGGACTTATCATATAGAAGACGTATGGACAGGGCTCCAAAGCTGCTATCAGGATCTGTGCAGGAATGTTGAAGAAGAATATGGCGTAGAACTCTCACAGATAAAAGCTATCGGGATCAGCGGGATGATGCATGGATACATGGCGTTTGACAAGACGGGCAGGCTGCTGGTGCCATTCCGTACTTGGCGCAATACGATGACGGGACAGGCAGCAGAGGAACTAACAGAACTGTTTAGCTATAATATTCCGCAGAGATGGAGTATTGCACATTTGTATCAGGCGATCTTAAATGAGGAACCCCATGTAAAGGATATTGCTTATCTAACGACTTTGGCAGGATATGTACATTGGAAACTGACGGGAGAACAAGTTTTAGGCATTGGAGAAGCATCGGGGATGTTTCCTGTGGACACAGTGAAAAAACAATTTCACACGGAAATGTTGGACAAGTTCGATGAAAAGATCGCAGACAAGAAGTATCCTTGGACGATTCGGCAGATACTGCCGAAGGTGCTGCTAGCCGGCGAAGAGGCGGGAGCCTTGACGGCTAAAGGGGCCGCGCTTCTGGATCCTTCCGGAAGACTGAAAGCAGGGATCCCTATGTGCCCGCCGGAATCAGATGCCGGAACGGGAATGACTGCGACGAACAGCGTAGCGAAATGTACAGGGAATGTGTCAGCGGGAACATCTATTTTTGCTATGATCGTATTGGAAAAAGAGCTGGATGGCGTGTATCCGGAGTTGGACATGGTGACAACGCCTGCCGGAGAATTGGTGGCGATGGTACACTGTAATAATTGTACTTCCGATATTAACGGATGGGCGAAGCTTTTCCGTGAATTTACCGAGGCAGTGGGGGCAAAGGTAGACATGGATACACTCTATACCACGCTTTTTGCGAAAGCCTTAGAAGGAGAAGCGGATGGCGGCGGGCTCTTATCTTACTGCTATTTATCCGGGGAGCATATCACAGGCTTTGACAAAGGGTGCCCTTTATTTGTGAGAACGCCAAATAGCCATTTTAACCTGGCTAATTTTATGCGTGTCAATCTTATGACGACACTAGGCGCCATCCGGATGGGGATGGATATCCTATATGAGAAGGAAAATATAAGAATAGACAAGATATACGGACACGGCGGATTTTTTAAAACGCCGGAGGTCGGACAGCGGCTTCTCGCGGCGGCTGTCAAAGCGCCGGTGTCTGTTATGGAAACAGCAGGAGAAGGCGGCGCCTGGGGAATTGCCCTGTTGGCAGCTTATCGGATGAGACGTGGAGAAGAGGAGACCTTGGAGACATTTTTGCGTGACAGGGTATATCATACAGCAAAAGAAAATACATGCGATCCGACAGAAAAGGATGTCGTAGGGTTCGAGAAATTTATGCGGCAGTATAAAAACGGACTGGCGGTTGAAAGAGCGGCGGTAGAGAATCTTTTATAAATATAGGAGAATTTTTCTAAACTAAAAACACTCTTACATGCAGACACTAAAAGTGCCGGCACAATTATTTTATACAGAAAGGGTGGTTTTTATGTCGGAGAAAAATTTGGCGATAGCGACAGTTCCCGTGCAGGAATGGGGAGATTTATATCTAGACCGGGAAGCTTTAAAAAAGGGAACGATCTTTAAAGCGTTAGATAAACCGTTTTTTGCCGCGGAGGAAATGACAGAAGGGGCAGAACAAGAAGCGGCAGAAGGAGAGAAGTTGGATCCTCGGCAGACAGAACAAGAAGAAATGTTGGGAAAGATTCAGGAACTCAGTTTTGTATTGGATGATCTGACTTTATATCTGGATACACACGAACAGGATACGGCGGCATTACAAATGTTTCTAAAAAAGACCGGTGAAAGAAAAGAACTTTTGCAGAAGTTTGCGGAAATATGCGGACCATTGACAAGAGACTGCTGTTCAGAAGACAAAGAAACAGAATATTTTGGTTGGCAAAGACTGCCAATGCCGTGGGAAGGGGGATGTACTTTATGTGGTATTATGAAAAAAGACTCCAGTTTCCTGTAAAGATCACAAAGACATGTCCCAAGACGGCACAGCTTATTATCAGTCAGTACGGCGGACCGGATGGGGAATTGTCGGCGTCCATGCGATATTTGGCGCAGCGGTATTCGATGCCGGTCAAAGAAGTCGGAGGGCTGCTGACAGATATAGGTACGGAAGAATTGGCGCATATGGAAATGATCTGTGCCATGGTGTACCAGCTTACAAAAAATCTGACTATAGAAGAAGCAAAGACGGCAGGGTTTGACGCATATTATATAGACCATACCAGTGGATTGTGGCCACAGGCTGCGTCATCGCTGCCCTTTTCGGCGACGGAATTCCAGTCTAAAGGCGATGCGGTCACAGATCTGACAGAAGATCTGGCGGCAGAGCAAAAAGCCCGTACAGTATATGATAATCTTCTTAGGATGATAACCGATCCGGAGGTCAGAGAACCATTGAAATTCCTGCGGACAAGAGAGATCGTTCATTTTCAGCGCTTTGGAGAAGCACTGGAAAAGGTAAAAGAAAAATTGGACAGTCAGAATTATTATTATTTTAACCCAGAATTTGATAAGACACTTTTTCGAAAATAAAACGAGTTGTGTTTTTATTTTACGTGGAAGCCCGGCGAGATTGTAAATGTCTCGCCGGTTTTTCTTTTTAATAGGGGTCGGATAGACCCAGTTGAGTACGTTGGAGTTTCTCAACAGAGAAACGGAAACGTGCGAAATATAATCCACCTGCTATGCGGGTGCGCGACGTTAGTTATACAAAAAATCACCTTTCCTTTATAATAGAGGTGTTCAGGCCACTATTAAAGAAAGGAAAGGTGATTTCAATGGCAAAGCAAACGAATTCGCTCGCACATACGAAGTGGATGTGTAAGTATCACATCGTCTTCACCCCCAAGTATAGAAGAAAAATTGTTTATAATCAATACAAAAATGATTTGCGGGATATATTGAAACAATTGTGCAGTTACAAAGGAGTGGAGATATTGGAAGGGCATCTGATGTCAGACCATGTGCATATGCTGGTAAGTATACCGCCGAAAATCAGTGTATCATCATTTATGGGATACTTGAAAGGAAAAAGTGCGCTGATGATGTTTGACAGACACGCAAATTTAAAGTATAAGTTTGGGAATCGTCATTTCTGGTCGGAAGGATACTATGTGAGCACAGTCGGATTAAATGAAGCCGCGATAAAGAAGTATATACAAGAACAGGAAAAAGCGGATATTATGCAAGACAAACTCAGTGTGAAAGAATATGAAGACCCTTTTAAGGGTCAAGGCTGAGTAGTACAAACACCCCTTTAGGGGCAGCGACGAGTCAATAGCAATGTGGCTTGAACGGAGCCGTGGGAAGGCTACAAAGGGTAGACTTCCCATGGCGTAAAAAGAGAAAGCCAGCGCCTTGAGGCGCGGCCAAGTAGGGCGGGCTTAGAGCCCGCGTCCCGAGCCACCCGTTTTACGGGTGGGGGCGACTCTCATTATTTTAGCTTCAATTGCGCGAATATTTCTTTTTCTTCATATAAATATATGATAAAATAATCATAAACTTATAAAAAAATTTCAACATGCAGATAAACAATATGAAAAACAAGGCAAAAAGAAAAATGTTCCGCAAAAGAGCTAAAAAGGATAGGAAGATTTATAGATATGACGGTTATGCTGCTGCGGCTGCGATCCTTTTGGTATCCGGCGTAATTCTTCTCGTGTGCGCGGCTTGCAATGACAGAATGGCACAGTGGTATTCCACGCATGTCTATTTTTTTCTGGTATCTTTCCTGGGAAGGGTATCCGCTCTGTTCCCATTTTCTATGGCGGAAATTTTGCTGTACATACTTCTTGCGCTTCTGTTTATATCTACTGTTCATATGATTGGAAGGATGCTGACCGGAGGGAAAAAAGGAGTCCTTTTTTATAGGTGGTTTTCCAGGGTATTTTTAGCAGCAGGCATCCTTTTATTTCTCTATGTGACCTGCTGTGGGATCAATTACCACAGAGGATCTTTTTCAGATGAGGCGGGAATTGATATCAGAGAATATAGTACAGAAGAATTGGAGGAAGTCTGCCTCTGGCTTACGAAGGAGGTCAATATAAGAGCGGATAAAGTTCCAAGAGATACAGAAGGGAGATTGCAGTTAGAAGCTGAAGAAAAAAAGTCCACTGCTCTAAGAGCAGCAGAGAAAGAATCTGTAAAGGCTATGAAAAATCTAAGCGGCACATTTTCCTGTCTCCGGGGATATTATCCGCGCCCTAAAGGACTGCTCGTTTCGGAGATACTCTCTTATCAAGGACTGACAGGAATGTATATACCGTTTACTATAGAAGCCGGTTATAATGCGGATATGCTGGCATACAACATACCGTTTACACTCTGTCATGAGCTTTCTCATCTGCGTGGATTTATGCAGGAACAGGAGGCAAACTTTATCGCGTTTCTTGCCTGTACAGAGTCACAGGATATGGTGTTTCAATACAGTGGGTATCTGTCTGGGTGGCTGTATTGTATGAATACACTATATGAGGTATCTCCGCAGAAGTGGCAGGAAGTGCGAGGGGAACTGGCAGAGGATGCAGAAGCGGATCTGGCAGCAAACAATATATTTTGGAATACATATGACGGGACAGTCGCAGAAGTAGCGAACAAAGTGAATGATACCTATTTGAAAGTGAACGGACAGGCAGAAGGAGTATACAGTTATGACAGAATGGTAGATCTGATCGTGGCATATTTTTATGAAAGGCTGTAACTTTTACAGGAGATGAAGGGTATTTTATATGAAAGGACTGGTACAGGAAAGATATAAAATAGATACAGAAAAGGCGCTTTTAGAATATGGAGACATGGTATACCGTATCGCTGTGCTTCAGATGAAGAATAAAAGTGAGGCGGAGGATGTTTTCCAGGAGGTGTTTCTGCGGCTTGTAAAATATAAGAATCGCATTGAAAACGAAGAACATTTAAAGGCATGGCTTATCCGTGTTACGATAAACTGCTGTAAGAAACAGTTTGACAATGCATACAGAAGAAAAACGGTGCCTTTTGTATCAGAGCCGGGGAAAGAGATGTCTTATGAGATGGAAACGAAAGAGCACAGTGTATATGAGGCTGTGCAGGCGCTTCCTGCAGACTACAAGAATGTCATACATTTATTTTATTACGAAGAATATACGGTGAAACAGATCGGTGAGGTACTGAATGTGTCAGAGTCATTAGTAAAGACAAGACTTTCCCGTGCCAGGGCGAAGCTAAGAGAAGTACTGAAAGGAGAATTCGGACATGCAGGAGCAATATAAAAGTGCAAATGATAAAATTCACGCTCCCCAGGAACTTCTAGAGAAGACGAGAAAGCAGATGCGAAAAGAAAAGAGCAAAAGAAAGGTATTCTATATCGTCAGAAACGGTGCCGCTGTGGCTTGTCTGTGCCTGGCGATCTTGGGAACTTGGCGATTTGCGGCAAGAGACAAGGTATACGTAGAAGAGATACAGGTCGCCTCTGCGCAATGGAATATTGAAAGAAATCTGGGAAAAACGGACACAGACAAAACAGGAGAAAACGCAAAAGACAGTGAAAAAACGGAGGGAAATATAGAACTTCACACAGGGGAAGAAAAGGATATCGCTCCGCGGGAATTGTGGGATGTCAAGCCCAGCAAAGTAAATGGCTGTGAAGTGCATATCGGCAAAACAGGAGAGTCAAAATGGTTTGCGGCGTATAAAAAGGAAGGAAAGTATTGTTATTTAAAGGGAGAAGATATTTCGTATGAAGATTTTTTGGCATATTTGAAAAAACAGCTGTAATTGCTGTAACCTTTTGCAGGGATGCGAGGTATTATAAGCAGAACACGGATCAAGAACATGTCTTTGTACAGAAGGAATGGAACTAAAAGCAGCAGAGAGGTGAGAAAGTGAAAATAAAATATGCTAGATATATTTGTACTGCAGCAGCAGTCATGCTGATAACAGGATGTTCTGCCGGCGGCAGCACCGGAAATGACAGCACAAAGAAAAACGGCGCAGTCATGGAAACCAAGAAACTCGCAGAAAAGACGAAAGAGAAATATGCACAGGACGAGAAATATGAATATACAGAGCCTATAAAAGATGTAGGACGGGATGAGAAGCTGACGCTGCAAATGGGATTTGACATTAAAGGCGGAGAGTTTACAGAGTATACACAGATTGTAAATGTGTATAAAGATGCGCAGCTTACGCAGGCTGTCGGCTCCCATTTTGAGTGGGATGAGGAAACCCAGGTGCTGTCTGTCACACCGCCCAGATGGGAGACGGCGGGTATCGCCAGTATAGATCTGGGAGAAGAAGATCCAGGGTATCATCCGTCAGACGGCACATTGTTTGACAAGGGAGAATTAAATGACTGGGGCAATCTTCCTCAATATTATATGGTGCAGTATGTGGACTGCGAGACGGGAGAAGCGCTTGCCAAACCGAAGGTGACTGTTTTTAAAGTAAAGCATGAGGTGGAGAAGGCGCCGAAAGTTAATCTGACAATAAGTGAGGATGGAAAGCCTGTATTTACATGGAAACCTATAAAAGGGGCGGAGCGATATTATGTGATGTCTCTGGTCTATAATGAAGACAGCGGTTTCTCCGGAAGCGGTCTGGTGCGGGCAAGTACAGACGAAACAGAGTGGACACCGGAGTCTAACGGACAGTTTGTTACGTATGCGGTGTCTGAGGCAGACAGAAGCGAGCAATATTATATAAAAGAATATGGAGAGGGAACAGAAGCTATTCCGAGAAATTCGGAATACGATACGTATTACTGTGTGATCGCAGCGTCAGAGGATGGGACATCGGCGATCAGCAATACATTTGATGTGAAGGATATAGCCAGGAAAGTTCCTTATACCGAAGAAGTGGGAATGAGTCTGTCGGAGGAAGGTTCCAACTATACAGAAGGTTTTGAAGAAATGCCTGCGTATAAATGGGTCACGATGTGTGACGGGACACTGGTGCAAAAACTGGTGAATTATGATTTTGATAAAGCTAAGCAAAAGACAGAGACCTGGGGAGAATATGAGAAGGCAGATATGTCGGATCTAAGGCTGGTGGAAGTAGATATCGTAGAAATACCGTATACCATAGACGGTACGGATTTTACAGGCACAGTGGTTGTGGAAAATTACGACCCGGACACATGGGAAGAGGATTTGGAGGAAATACATAAACGGCAGGAAAAATTACGCGGCAAAGGCGGAGCCATTGATATTGAAATGACAGAGGAACAAGAGGAAGCGAAAGAGGACACAGAGCAAGTACAGGTTACGGAATATCCTGTCACGGCAAACAGCGCTTTGAGCGAGTACCTTGCCGTAAATATGATGAGCGGCAATATGGCGATCGATTTGTCTGAATTTCCGGAGAGCTCGGATCAGGAATATTTACTGGATGCCTGGGAGGAAGCTGTTTATCAGAATCCAATGGTGTTAGGCGTACAAAGCGCTTCAATCTCTGCGGACGGAAAAACATTGTCTGTGCAGTATGATATAGATACAGACGAGATTAGTCAAAAGCAGGAGAAAATTGCCGCTGAGGTCCAGAATGTCATAAAAGAGATCATTACAGAAGATATGACAGAATTGGAGAAAGAGCTGGCAATCAACCAATATCTGTGCGACACGGCAGAATATGATATGGATGCTCTGGAAAATGCAGAAGAAAATAATTTCGTCGGGGTGGATGAAAAATTTAACGATGCATTTACGCCATATGGTGTACTTTTAAACAAAAAAGGTGTATGCTCTAGTTATGCAGGCGCATTTAAACTTCTTGCGGATGCGGCAGGGTTGGAGAGTATCATAGTGACAGGAAATCTAGACGGCGATCTTCCGCATGCCTGGAATAAAGTAAAGATCGAGGGGCAGTGGCAGATTGTAGACAGTACGAATAATGATAATGAACTGATTTTCAATGCATTGTTGAATCTTCCGGATAATGCGGCGAAAAAAGTGCTGGTAGAAGATACACGATATGCATTGGATAGCAAAGTAAAAGAGTATGAGGCTTCTACCGATGAAAATGAATATTATCATATAGAAGAAAAATTTTATGGACAGGAAGAGATCGTGACCCCGGTAACAGAAGCATTAGAAGAAGAGGGGAGTGCAGTTTTCAGGACGGATTATAACCTTAATGACGAGGAATTTATGGAAATTGCTGAACAGGTTATCACCCAATATGGAAGCAGTGATGTAAGCGGCACATATTGGATGGGAGTGATATATTTAACTAACTAATAGGTAATTGCGAAACAAGTCCGCAATCCTGATTAAAAACAGGCAAAGGATCCTGTCATGCAGGATTCTTGAGATAGGAAGTGAAAATCGTTCATTTCTTGGCACAACAAATAAACCTCATGGGCTTATGAAGTTGGTAAGTCCTATGCTATGAGTGGTTTTAAACTTCGTATATATTGATGCTGGTGAATTTTATCAGCAACCATGACAGTTATTAACTGAGAAATTCCTGCAAGCAACAAATCTGCATGTAGTGTTTTCTCATTTTGGGTTTTACGACCGGCAATACAGAAACTGTCTTTAAAATGGTTGATTGATTTTTCAACGTTTACACGGATTTTGTAGGTCTCATCCCATTCTACGGAACCACGTTCCACACCGGGATAGGCACGCAGATTCTTTTCGGGGTAAATGTAAATCATTCTTCCACAGGAAGATGTGGTACAGGGGTTCTCACAGTGGCAGACACGGCGTTTCGTTTTGGTTTCGCGGTTGTATTCCCATTTCATTTTAGGGCATACAAACTTCATGCTGGGAAGTTTGCTTCTCAGATGAGATTTACTCCCTTCCCGTTTCATTGGAAGTGTGGAATCATGCGGACAGCAAGGAACACCATTTTCGTTGAAGGTGTAGCCATGTTCTTCCATTGATAGTTTTGTCCGGAGTGGAATCAATGCTTTTTCAAAGCCAAGATCATCCAAAAGGGCTTTGTAGATTTCAATGGTATCAAAAGCGGCATCGCCTAGAAAAGTTTTAGGGTTGATCAAAGGATGCTTCTGAAAGAAATCAATCAAAACAGGGAGCAGCGCCTTAGAGTCCGCAAGTGATTTATCTTCATCTGGCGAATCGGATTTCTTTTCAACAATGATATCAGGATGAGCATTTAGGAAATCTTTATTGTAGAAGGTAATATCGCGAACAATACCAAGACCATTCGTGACAATACCAAACTTATAGGCATAGCAGAAATGTCCGTTGATATACATCTGTTGGATAGCCGGGTTAGCAGCAGCGTGTGTGGGCATTGAGCCGTAAGCAGCTTTGTAAGGATCAAAGTTGTGAGCCTTTGCAAAGGCCTTTAACTGTTTTATGATACGGTTCGCGTATTTCGGATTATTTTCTGTCACCCATGCCTCAATTCCAGAAGTATCAAAGATGCTCATGGAAGCAAGGTTAGAATCAATACGTTGGCAGATCGGTTCAGTGATATCAACTAAGTGATCAAACATCGATTGTAAGTCCATAAGAAAGTCCTGTTTAAAACGGGTGAATTTTGAGGCATCAGGAACAACACGGAAGCCACAAAAATCCCGTAGTTCCTGAGAATATTTTAAAAATATGATCAGAAGAGTATCGGTCGGGATTGAGAAAATGCGCTGAATAAGGAGAGCCTTGATTATAGGATAAAGCTGATGCTTGCGAGGTCTTCCTGTAGAAGCGTGAAAATGAGTAACAAAAGAAACAGGAACAATTTCATCAAGATTAATGGTTTGGTCAAGTAGAGAAAGAAACTGATATTTGTCATTATCGAATTTATTTTGGCAATTTTCAAAAACTTCTGCCAAAGTGAGCTGCTTATATGTTATCATATAGGTACATCTCCTTTCGGGTGGTTGGTTTATAGTTTCTAGGCAACTCTATTTTACCACAATCCGTTGAGGAGATGTTTTGTTTTATAAAAGTTAAAATGCCGTATTTATGCGGCTTGTGGCGTTTCGCAAACGCCTATTAACTAACTAAAAGGAAAAGGAGAAAAATCTATGAAGAAGTATGGGAAACGAGTAGCAGCGACGGGTATGGTCGCAGTAATGACAGCAACGCTGTTGTCCGGCTGTGGAACAAAGGCGACGCCGGAAAATTTATTTAAGGATATGTCCGAGAATATGAAGGACATCAAATCCGCACTTTGCAGCATGAATGTGGAAGCATCCTTAACAGACGGAACAGATACTATGGGAATAGGTATGGAACTGGATGTAGAGGCTACGAAGAAACCGGAAGCGGCACATATTGAAGGGGATATTTCTATAGATTTTAGTGGATCCAGTATGAGTGCGCAGATGGAAGCGTATTCGATCAAGGAAGATGATACATATGTATCATACAGCATGATCGAAGATGAGTGGTCTAAGGAAGAAATGGACGAAAGCGAAATCGATGTGCTCAGCGAGAACATGTTTGGCGGTTTTGAAGATATGGCAGATGATTTTGAATTATCAGAAGATCTGACAGATGTAGAAGGTGAAGAATGTTTTGAACTTAAAGGAGAGATCAAAGGAGAAAGTTTAAACGGACTGTTCGATGAAGAGATGATGAGCTCATTCGGTTTAGACGGAGTCATGGATGAAGACGCTTTAGAAGATGTGACGATCCCATGTACGGTAGAAGTCTACAAAGAATCTATCCTTCCGGCAAGAGTGAACATAGACATGAAGGAAGTTATGGAATCTATGATGGGAGAAACCGGAGAAGATGTAGAAGTATCCGATTTCTATATAGAAATGACTTATGTAGAATATGATAAGGTAAAAGAGATCAAAGTTCCAGATGAGGCGAAAGAGGCAGTTTCCGGGGATGCGGCAGACGACTTTGACATGGACGAGGATGAAGGTACAGATAAAAAAGCAACGCCTGCGAAACAGAGCGGTAAACTGGGAGACAGTTGGGACAGCTATACAGTACAGATCAATGATACGGTGCTGACACTTCCTTGTGAGATGTCGGAACTTGAAGCGTTAGGTCTGACATTGGATACGAGCTACACACCGGCTAATTATATGGTCAATACAGGAGAGTATGAACTTGCCTATTTCATGGATGAAAATGGAAACCAGATCATGGTAGATGCTCTCAATACATCCGGTTCTGCGCTGGAATTAAAAGACTGCTTGGTTGGAGGGATTTCTGTAGATGATTATGGTCTGGAAAATGGCGGTATGACAGTGATCTTCCCAGGCGGAATCCAGATCGGCTCTACAGTAGAAGAAGTGACAGCAGCGTATGGTGCATGTGAAGATGTCTATGAAGGAGACTATATGGATATGTACAGCTGGTATGCAGAAGACAGTTACTATAACGGATGCGAGATTGATTTTGAGGCAGAGACAGGACTGGTTATGAGTATGTATATGGATCATCATGAATAGAAAAAGAGTTTAAGTAGATTTTTGAAAGAAACTTGAAAAAAAGGCTTGCAAAAGAGAAACATATATGCTAATATAAAAAACGGTCACTGCGGAAGCAGTGATTGTTTTGAGGCTCCGTGGTCAAGCGGTTAAGACATCGCCCTTTCACGGCGGTAACACGGGTTCGATTCCCGTCGGAGTCATTGATCGTATGTAAAAGGATGTAGACATCCTAAAGCAGCGGTTTTATGATAAGGCGCAGTAGCCAAGCGGTAAGGCGTGGGTCTGCAACACCCTGATTCACCGGTTCAAATCCGGTCTGCGCCTCTTGAAAAGAAGTTGTCGCTTCAACGATTGATAAATCGTGAAGCGGCAACTTTCTTTTTACATTTTTTTACCTACAGTAAGCAATTTCTTTCGTTTTTCTATTGGTGTTTTACAGTTGTTTCCTTCGATACAATCTTTCTTATAAGAGCGCTAATGCAAGGTCATGTAGGGGGAAGTATAGTGGATATTGGCTCCAGAACAATAAAAATAAGTTATGAATTGTCATAACAGAAACGGTATTTACTGCCACAGATATATTCATATCCTACATGAATAAGCTGATTGTGAATATCATACATTTCTGTATGAAAAAGAAACAGTGGGTCACCGGGGGAAATACGAAGCAGATTGGCTTGTTCTGTAGAAGCCTTTATAGCATCAATATAAGAATTCTGTGAACATCCAATGCAGATATTATATTTCTCACGCAAAAGCTGATATAGAGAGCTATCTAAAGGTTCTGTTAGCAAAAATGAAAATTTCTGGCAGGGATAATAATTGTTCTCGATCATAATAGGTATGGTATCTGCGTATCGGATACGCTGGATATAAACAATAGAATCTCCTTCAAAGAGCCTGCTATTATCCAAGTGATACTGTTCACAAGGTATGACTTCGCGTTTTGTTACAATAGTAGAAGCTTCCATTTGATTGGCTTTACACGCATCAGAAAAACTGAGCGTATGCTCTAATTTCCGAAAAATTTTGCGCTCTTTTACAAAAGTTCCCTTTCCCTGTTTCTTAATCAAAATCCCTTCATTACATAATTCAGTAATGGCACGTCTTATTGTAATACGGCTTACATGATATAGTTCAGATAATTCAGTTTCTGTTGGAATTTGCTGGCCGGAAATATAAATCCCTTTTTTTATCTGTTCAAATAAATCATTTTTTAACTGTTCGAACAGAGGAATATCGCTGGCTGTGTTTAAGTTCATAATAATATCACCTCACAGACATTATAATAACATATGATGTTTTATATGACAATATGAATTTGAAAAACATTATACAAGAAAGATTATATGAAAAACTGTTAAAAATGCAATAAAAATAAAAGAAAAAATATAAAAAATGGACAATAAAATGTGAATAGTAATGAAAATAGTATTAGATAAAGTAACAATATTGAATATAACGTTATAGAATGATATAATCAATACAGCAAAAAGGAGGTGGGAAAATGATAGAAAAAGCAGATAAGATATTTAAATCAGCCTGTATTTTTGATTCTGTTTCGGAAAAGGTATATCCGGGATATATAGCAATAAAAGGAACACGGATTCTTGAAGTTGGGCGTGGAAATATCCCAAGTAGATTGGTAAGTGCATCTACGGAAGTTGTGGACTATGGGGAGAGAACCATTTGTCCGGGTTTTGGTGATACTCATACGTTTTTTACGGGATATGTAGTGGATTATCTTGGCGAGGATTTGTCAGAAGTACTTAATTTGCAAAAAGTTATGGAACTGTTGTCAGAGAAAGTGAAAAATACCCCAGAAGTCATGGTTTTATTTGGAAATCATATACAAATGGAACTGGCAGAAAAAATAAATAAAGAAGGGGTACTGGAACAGATCCAAAGACCGGTTATTTTATTTACAGCAGGCCATGGATATTGTGCCATGAATAAAGTTGCAGAAGAAGTATTTGGATTTACACCAGATACATGTGGAAGTTCAGAAGCAATTTATAAGATCATGAAAATTTATTTGAACGACAGAGAGTTTATTATTCCACAGTTCAAGGCGTACATGTCTATGTTAAACAGACATGGAATAACATCTGTGAAAGAAATAGGATTTGACAATTTTTATGGTTTTACAGATATATTGGCAGAATTAGAACAGAAAGCAGAATTAAGCCTTCGGATTTCTTTTATGTCACAACCTGTAGGAAAGAAAATGGATTTAGAATATGGAAAAGAAATGAAGAGGAAATATCATTCTGATTTCTTAAGATTTTCCGGTTATAATCAGATGACAGATGGATTGATACTCTCGGAAGAGGCAGACTTGATGGAGCCATATGAAGGAAAAGAGTATTGTTGCAAAAAGTATATTGATTATACATTACTAGAAGAAGATGTACTTGCAGCAGACCGGGAAGGTTTCCGATTTACATTGCATTCTGAAGGAGACGGTTCTTTCCATAAAATTCTTCAGATTTATGATAAATGTGAGAAGGAAAATGGAAAATTGAAGAATCGGCATGGAATTACAGATTTGGAACTGACTGGCGCAGAAGATGAGAAGAAAATGGCACAGCTTGGAGTCTTTGGAGAGATTTATGCACAGGTCTATAAGTTGGATTCCTGTGAAAACTGGAAGAGAGATTATGATGAAAAACTGGGCAGTAGACGGAGCCGTTATATGAATTACCGTTCACTTGCAGATTATGGCGTGATTTTAAGTGGAGCAACAGATCTTCCAATGTTAATACCGGATATACCGGAGGCGATTTACTATGGATGTGGGACCTATGCTGCCGATGCTGCAGAACAGGTTCAACCAAAGAATGGTTTGACAATACAGGAAATGTTAAAAACATGGACAGTTGGAAGCCAGTATGCTATGGGGCAGGAACATATATTGGGAACTCTGGAAAGTGGTAAACAGGCCGATATTGTAATTTTTGACAGGAATCTGTTTAAAGCAGATATTAAAGAAATCCGGAAGGCACATGTTTTAAGAACAATATGTGCTGGGCGGGATGTTTATAAAGAAATGGAGAACAGTTAAAGGAGGGGTTGTGATGAGCGATCAAACAAAAGCACATTTGAGTGTAAAAACATTATGGGTACTTTTCATTCTGGGACTTGTAAATGCAGTTATGTATTGTTTTCCGTATATCAGATATGTATTTTATGATCAACAGATTGCAGCTATGGGAATCACGAATACCCAATCGGGAATTCTAATGACAATTTATGCAGCAGCAAATACAATCACATTGATTCCGGGAGGAATATTGGCTGATAAATGGTCAGT
Organism: Mediterraneibacter massiliensis; assembly: GCF_001487105.1. Lineage (GTDB taxonomy): Bacteria > Bacillota > Clostridia > Lachnospirales > Lachnospiraceae > Mediterraneibacter > Mediterraneibacter massiliensis. Next base: position 222,351 of record NZ_LN913001.1, read on the forward strand.
AAAAAAATGTCTTGTAGGATCCATTCTGGGTTCTGTAATTATCGGAATTATTTATGCATTGACAATGAATTTTGCAGTAGCCTGTGTATTATGGGCTGGACTTGGTGTATCTACGATCTTTGTATTCTGGGCAGCAATAACCAAAGCCGTAGGTCAGGTTGGCACAGCAGAAGAACAGGGAATGTGTTATGGGATTTATTATGCAGCCTCTGGTATTATTTCTGCAATTTTAAATGCGGTATGCTTACAGGTAAGCCATTTATCAGATGATCCGTCTACTTCCTTTAGTATTGCGGTATGGGCAATGGTAGCATTTACAGCAGTCGCATTAATCTTGACAATGATATTTTTTAAAGAAAAAAGTATTACAGAGACAAAATCTTCTGATGAAGAATTTAAGATTAAATATGTTGGTGAAGCACTAAAGAATCCGATGACATGGCTCTTTTCACTGATGGTATTATGTGCATACGGCTTGTATACAAGTGTATCTTATTTTTCACCATATCTGACAGATGTTCTTGGTGTATCACTGGTTCAATCATCCTTTATCAGTATTGTAAGAAGCAATCTTATGAATCTCTTATGTCCGATTGGTGGAATTATCATAGATAAAATTTTTAAATCTTCTACAAAATGGTATATGACGGCATTTGGAATTACAATTGTGATTTATGGCGGGGTATTGATAATGCCTTCTAGCATCAGTCCGGGACTGGCAACTATTGTTTCTTTATTACCAAGCGCAATTGGCATGATGCTTTACGGAGTAATTTGGTCAGGATTGCAAGAATGTAAATTTAAACAGGTATACGCAGGAACTGTAATAGGGATTGCATCTATTATTGGATATTTGCCAGACTCCTTTTACTATATTATTTTCGGAAAGTGGATGGACAAATTTGGAAATAATGCTTATCCGATGATTTTTGGGTTCCTGATGGGAACAGCTGTACTGGGTCTAGTTATAACCATTTTAATGAGAAAACTAATTAAGAAAAATAATAAGAAAGAAGGAATTTAAAAATGCATGCATCAGAATTTAATGTAGAAAACTTTGTAGATACGATTGAAAAGGAAAATGGAACAATCAGTGAAGTATATTTCGTGGCTTGCGGCGGTTCTTTAGTTGATCTTTACTCCTCATGTTACTTTATTAACTGCGAATCATCTACTATGACAGCAGAGTGGATCACCAGTAAGGAATTTGTTTTAACCCCTCCAAAGAAACTTGGAAAACATTCTGTTGTTATCCTCTGTTCACATGGTGGGAATACAATGGAAACTGTAGAAGCAGCAGAACTTGCTGTAAAAGAAGGCGCATTTGTCATTACATATACACATACACCGGGGAGTGCCTGTGACAGTGACAAATTCCATGCGATTGTTTATGACTGGGAACCGGAAACGTTACAGAAAGACAGGCCATTAGGATTAAATTATAGTATTATAAATGAGTTGATCCGCAGACAGGAGCCAGAGTATAAACTTTATGAAGGGATGAAGGAGGGAATTATTAAATGCGACGCAATCATCCGCAATGCGACAAAGAAGTTCCAGAATAAGGCATGGAATTTTGCAGAACATTATTATAATGCCCCATTTTTATATATTATGGCATCTGGTTCGGCATATGCACAGGCATACGGTTTTGCAATCTGTTCTCTTCAGGAGATGCAATGGATGGATTGCTGTTATTTTGATTCTGCAGAATATTTCCATGGCCCATTTGAGGTGACAGATAAAGATCATATTTATATCCTCTTAAAATCGGTAGGAAAGACAAGAATGATTGATGAAAGAGCGGAAGTGTTTTTAAATAAATATGCAGAAAAATATGAGATTATTGATGCTGCAGATTGTGGAATGGATGCAATTGATGCTTCCTGTGTAGATTATTTTAATGCTCCGTTATTCTATGAAATGAGCGTGCTATATCGTACCGCAATTCAGAATAAGAGTGGACACCCATTGGATATGCGTCGATATATGGGAGTGGTAGAGTACTAGGAGAAAGGAGAAGTAACATGAATTATGATGTAAGTGTGGTTGGCTTTGGTGACAACGTGGTAGATATTTATACTCACGAAAATGTGCAGTATCCGGGTGGAAATTGTGTAAATCTGGCAGTGTATGCCAAGATGTTTGGCGCAAAAAGGTGTGCTTATATGGGCTATTTTGGCACTGATAAAAATGCGGATCATGTTATTTCGGCATTAAGGGAAGAAAAGATTGAACTGGTAAAGTGCAAAAAAATTGAAGGAGAAAATGGTTATTCCAGATGTACATTAAAAGATGGTGATCGTGTATTTCTAGATTATAATGAAGGTGGAGTCCGTAGCAAGCATATTTATAATCTGGATGAATTCGATCTGGAATATCTTGCAGAATTTGATTTGGTGCATAGTGGAAATTACTGTTATATGGAGTCACAGCTTGCGAAGATTAAAGCAGCTGGGCTTCCATTATCCTTTGATTTTTCAGATGATTCTGAATCAGAATATTATGAAAAAATAGCACCATTAGTAACATATGCATTCTGCTCCTTTGATGGAACAGATGATGAAGTAAAGGAACATCTTAAGAAGATAGCATCTTATGGACCGAAAATTGTATGCGCTTCTAGAGGAGCAAAAGGCTGTATGCTTTATGCCAATCATAAGTTTTTTGAACAGCCAGCTTATCCAATTGAAAAAGCGATAGATACAATGGGCGCAGGTGATTCTCTTATTACTACTTTTATGGTAGGCTATCTTGATCGTAAGAAAAAGAATATGGATGATGACATAGCAATCAAAGAAAGCATAAAAGAGGCTGCAAAGTTTGCTGCAAAAGTATGTCAGATGGAAGGGGCGTTTGGACATAGAAAAGAAGTCCAGATAGATGCTCTGAAAACAGAATAAAAGAAAAAAACGAATCGTAATATATACTATTTTAAAAAATCAGGAATTGAGTAGGAATAGTATAAGTATAAAGTGTATCGTATCTGCCTCCTTTCACGGGTGATAATCGCTGTGATGGGAGGCATTTCTTATTATCGTTAATGAACTGCTCTCCTTTTTTGCAGTTTCATCCTTGTAACACGGTAAAAAATTATAAAAAGCACAAAAAAATAGAGCAGATAAACAGTAATAATGTACTACAAAAAATACATAAAAACAGTTGAATATTATATAAGATTACCATATAATAATTTTTAATTGATAATTTTTTAACTATAATGTATGAAAATAAGGAGGGATCCCAATGTTAGACCAAAGCTATTATGACAAGACGGATGAGATTATTGCGGAACATGGCGCCGAACAGGCATCTCTCATTCCTATTATCCAGGATATCCAGGCAGAGTATCGCTATCTTCCGCCGGAACTCTTAGATTATGTGGCGGGAAAGCTTGGAATCAATGAAGCGAAAGCGTATAGTGTGGCTACATTTTATGAAAACTTTTCTTTTGAGCCAAAAGGGAAATATATCATTAAAGTCTGTGATGGGACAGCCTGCCATGTGCGTAAATCCATCCCTATTTTGGAACGTCTGTACAGTGAATTGGGTTTATCCAGTGAGAAAGCGACCACAGATGATATGATGTTTACTCTGGAGACAGTCTCCTGCCTTGGCGCCTGCGGGCTGGCACCTGTGCTGACTGTTAATGACAAAGTATACCCGGCTATGACTCCGGATGCCGCGGCAGAGCTGATTCATGAATTGAGAGGAGCATAAGCGTATGGAAAGAATAGAAAACAGAGAAATACTGGAGCAGATACGCCAGACTTCAAAGGCACAGATGGAAAACAGTAAGTGTAGAATCCTGATCTGCGCGGGGACAGGATGTTTAGCTGGAGGTTCCGGCAAAATTTATGAAAGAATGTGTGAATTAGTGAAGGATAATCCAGATGTAGAAGTACATTTTGGACCGGAAATCGCGCATGGTGACGGCGAGATTGCTGTAAAAAAAAGCGGATGCCATGGTTTTTGTGAGATGGGACCGCTTATGAGGATCGAGCCTCAGGGGATCCTGTATACAAAAGTGCAGCTGGAAGACTGTGAGGAGATCTTCCACAGGACGATCGAAAGAGGGGATCCTATACGTCATCTTTTGTTTAAACAGGACGGGATCGAATATAAACGGCAGGAAGATATCCCTTTTTATAAGAAACAGACAAGAAACGTATTGAAAAACTGCGGACATATCGATGCAGAGCATATTCAGGAATATCTTTCTACAGGCGGCTATAAGGCTTTGGAAAAAGCGTTGTTTGAGATGACACCGGAGGAAGTAATACAGGAAATTTCAGATTCCAGTCTCCGGGGACGGGGAGGCGGTGGCTTTCCGACCGGATATAAATGGTCTCAGGTGGCAAGGCAAAAAGAAAAGACACGCTATGTTGTCTGCAACGGAGATGAAGGAGATCCGGGCGCTTTTATGGACAGAAGCATCATGGAAGGCGATCCGCATAAAATGATCGAAGGCATGATGATCGGCGCTTACGCGGTTGGGGCAAAGGAAGGGTATATCTATGTACGCGCGGAGTATCCTCTTGCGATCAGCCGTCTGAAGCTTGCGATCAGCCAGGCGGAGGAGTGTGGTTTACTAGGAGACAATATTCTGGGGACCGATTTTAGTTTTCGTCTACATATCAATCGTGGGGCAGGAGCTTTTGTCTGTGGGGAAGGAAGCGCCTTGACGGCTTCTATTGAAGGAAATCGAGGAATGCCTCGTGTAAAGCCGCCTCGGACGGTAGAACAAGGGCTATTTGGCAAACCGACGGTTCTGAACAATGTGGAAACCTTTGCGAATGTACCGATGATCATATTAGAAGGGGCAGATTGGTTTAAACGTATAGGACCGGAGAATAGTCCGGGAACAAAGGCATTTGCCTTGACAGGAAGCGTAAAACATACGGGATTGATCGAAGTGCCTATGGGAACAACACTGCGGGAAGTTATTTATGATATAGGCGGTGGAATAAAAGGGGACGGAGAATTTAAGGCAGTACAGATCGGCGGTCCCTCCGGCGGCTGTCTGATCACACCGCATCTGGATGTGCATCTGGATTTTGATTCTCTGAAAAAAATGGGGGCTATGATCGGTTCTGGCGGACTTGTTGTCATGGATGATCATACATGTATGGTAGAAGTAGCGCGATTCTTTATGAATTTTACACAGAACGAAAGCTGCGGCAAATGTGTGCCGTGCCGGGAAGGTACAAAGCGTATGCTGGAGATATTGGAAAGGATCGTAGCAGGAAACGGAAAAGTCGAAGATCTAGATCTTTTAGAAGAATTGGCGACAACGATCACGGATACAGCTTTATGCGGCCTTGGAAAGAGCGCGGCGCTTCCGGTTATGAGCACATTAAAATTGTTCCGTGAGGAATACATGGAGCATGTGGTGGAGAAAAAATGTGTTTCTCATACCTGTACGGCGATGCGCAGATTTATCATCAGTCCTGAACGCTGCAAAGGATGCTCCAAGTGTGCCAGAAACTGTCCTGTGGGCGCTATCAGCGGCAGGATAAAAGAACCATATGTAATCGATAACGAGAAATGTATTAAATGTGGCGCATGCGAGAGTGCGTGTGCGTTTGGCGCAATACATATTGAAGGCTAGGAGGACACGGACATGAGTTATATGATGATCAATAATAGAAGAGTAGAATTTACGAATGAAAAAAATGTTCTCTCCGTTATCCGGAAATCAGGCATCGACCTTCCGACTTTTTGCTATCATTCAGAACTTTCTACGTATGGCGCTTGCCGTATGTGTGTGGTGGAGGATGACAGAGGGAAAATATTCGCGTCCTGTTCAGAAACGCCGCGGGATGGAATGGTGATCTATACGAATACACCGAGGCTGCAGCATCATAGAAAAATGATCATTGAGCTGCTGCTTGCCTCTCACTGCCGGGATTGTACGACTTGTGCGAAAAACGGAGTCTGTACTTTGCAGAAGCTGTCCAGACAGTTGGGGATCATGGATGTACGGTTTGAAAATAATAAAAAACAGCTTCCCAAAGATACGTCCTCGGCATGTGTCATCCGTGATCCGAATAAATGTATTTTATGCGGAGACTGTGTGAGGACCTGTGAAGAAATCCAGGGACTGGGAATTTTAGATTTTGCATTTCGTGGTTCTAAGATGCAGGTAACACCAGCGTTTAATAAGAATCTGTCTGAGACGGACTGTGTAGGCTGCGGCCAGTGTCGTGCGGTCTGTCCGACGGGAGCGATCAGTATCAAACAAGATGTAGAACCGGTGTGGAAGATACTGGCAGATAAAAATATACGTGTCGTGGCACAGATCGCGCCGGCAGTGCGTGTGGCAGTCGGAGATAAATTTGGAATCAAAAAAGGTGAAAATACATTGGGGCGTCTTGTTGCCGCTCTGCGCAGGATCGGATTTGACGAGGTGTATGACACGAATTTTGGCGCCGATCTGACGGTCATGGAGGAATCGAAGGAATTAGTAGAACGCCTGGAATCCGGCGATAATCTGCCGTTGTTTACCTCTTGCTGTCCTGCATGGGTAAAATTCTGCGAGAAGAAATATCCTGAATTTAGGAAAAATATTTCTTCCTGCCGTTCTCCGCAGGAGATGTTCGGCGCTTTGCTCAAGGAAGAAGCCAAGATGAAAGCAGAGCAGGATCCAAGAAAGACCATGGTGGTATCCATCATGCCTTGTACAGCGAAAAAAGCAGAGATCACCAGACCGGAACACTTTACAGACGGTGTACAGAATGTAGATTATGTACTGACGACTACGGAAATTACGAGAATGATACAGGCAGCAGGGATCGATCTCGCACAGGTGAAACCAGAGGCATTGGATATGCCGTTCGGGCTTGCGTCCGGCGCAGGCGCGATCTTTGGAGTGACCGGCGGTGTGACAGAAGCTGTGTTAAGACGTCTGGTGAACAGCAACCGTGCGGAAGACTTAGAAGCAATCAGCTTTACCGGAGTCCGCGGGGCGGAGGGTATCAAAGAAGCGACAGTGCAGTTGGGCGGCAGAGAGGTGCATATAGCGGTCGTGAATGGCCTGCAGTGTGCTTCAGAAGTTCTGGATAAGATGAAAGCCGGTGAAGTGCAGTATGACTTTGTAGAAGTCATGGCATGCAAGAGAGGCTGTATCGCTGGAGGCGGACAGCCCGTGCCGATCGGACCGAGGACGAAGAAGGCGAGAATGGAAGGCATGTATAAGATCGACAGTACGGCGCAGATCAAATTGTCTAATGAAAATCCGATCGTAGCAACCGTGTATGAAGGAATTTTGAAAGGGAAAGAACACAAATTGCTGCATAACGAGATGCAGCAATAGAAGCAAAAATATGGAAGTATATACAGCCTAGTGAAAGAATACCGCTGCCGCTTTGATCAGGTAAGCGGTATCTTTTATACCGGATGTTTCGTACGGGGAATGCATGGCAAGCTGCGGCAGTCCGATGTCCACGGTATTTAACGCTACCTGGGTATTGGAAATATTGCCCAGTGTGGAACCTCCTGCCATGTCGGAACGGTTGACAAAAGTCTGTACAGGAACGTCGGCTTCCCGGCAGATATCTTTAAACATGGCAGAGGAGATTCCGTCTGTACAGTATTTTTGGTTCGCATTATATTTGATGACAATGCCTTCATTTAAATAAGGGCGGTTTGTCGGGTCTGCCTTATCCATATGATTTGGATGCACGGCATGTGCATTGTCAGCGGAGATCATAAAACTCTTAGCAAGCTGTATAAGGTAGTCTTCCCGGGTAAACCCAAGAGAACTATTGATCCGGGTTAGGGTGTCATAGAGAAAGGTAGAAGCCGCGCCTTGTTTCGTCTGACTTCCTACTTCCTCGTTGTCCAGTACACAGTGGACAGCGAGGGAGTTTTCTTTTTTCCCCTGTAGAAATCCTTTAAGAGAAGCAAAGGCGCACTGCAGATCGTCTAAGCGTCCGGCAGAGATAAATTCATTGTCTGCGCCCCAGATCGTTCCTTCCTGTCGATTATATAAGAAAAGGTCGTGTCCCAAGATTTCAGCTGGGGTGACACCGGCGGCATCGGCGATCTGTTGAAAAAACGTGCCTTTTGCAGTGACTGTGCCATAGAGAGGGAGGAGATCTTTTTGTATATTATATTTGTAGCCGTCATTGGCCGTACGGTCCATGTGAATGGCAAGGTTAGGAATCAGGACCAGGTCTCTGTCTATATTGACGAGGCGGGAGAGAAATACGCCGTTTTTTTTGACGACCACTCTGCCTGCCACAGAAAGTGGACGGTCAAACCAGGGAGCACAGAGCATGCCCCCATAGCGTTCTACATTTAATTTTACATATCTGTCTTCTGTGAGAATCTCTGGATTTTCCTTTATTTTAAAAGAAGGAGAATCACTGTGGCTTGTCATGATGCGATAGCCGTCTATTTCTCTTTCTGGAATGGAAAAGGCGATCAGGGAAGATTCATTTCTTGTGACGAGATAGCGTCCGCCCTTTTTCAAATCCCATTTTTGTGTCTCTTTTAATTCTTGGTATCCTTCCTGAAAGAGCATTTCCTTCATTGTAAAAACAGCATGAAAACTGGTAGGGCTTTTAGATAAAAATTTAAGAAGTTCTTCGGCAGTCTTCTGATACATGTTGCTGACCTCCTGATTCAGATATTTTGATGAGATATACACTTATCTTAGGCTTGCCTCCCAATCGCTGTCAAGCCCTATGGAAGTGTAAGTATATCTTTTCTGTACAACCGGATCCCTACAAGCATGGTCAGGAATTCCGCTGCCGGAAAAGCGATCCAGATGCCATTGCTTCCACATATAAGCGGGAGCAGATAAACAAAGGCGACGACTAGGATACATCCTCGCAGCAGGCACAGGGCAAGAGAATGTGCAGCCTTTGCCACAGACTGGAAATAACAGATAAAGACCATATTGACACCTAAAAAGAGAAAACCGATGAAATAGATCCGTATGGCAGGCGCCGCCAGGGCAAGGATTTCTTCTGTGGGGCTTAAGAAAATATAGGTAAACAGATTGGGAGCGAGAAGCCCGGGAAGGAGAGGCAGCATACAGACGAGCAGGGAAGTCCATATGGAGAGAGACTGGATCTTTAAGATCCGGTCGGTAAGCCCTGCTCCGTGATTGCTGGACAGAATCGGCTGTGCCGCCTGCTCTACGCCTTTATACAGACAGGTGACGACGATGGCTGTGTTACTGATAATCCCATATACACTGACGCCTGTATTTCCCAGATAATGCAGGAGCTGCCAGTTGAAAATAAAGATGGTAAAACCGGAGGCAATCTCGATGACAAAACTGGTGAAACCATTGGCGAGCACTTTTCCAAGAAAAACAAGAGAAAAAGCCCGCGGTGTAAATTTCAGTTGATTTTTTCTTGAGAAAAAATGGGTGCACAGTATGAGTACAGTCAGAGAAGATCCGATGACTGTGGCAAGAGCTGCGCCCTTCATTCCCATGTCAAGCGGAAAGACAAAGAGATAGTCTAAAAGTATATTGGTGATCCCGCCGGAGATGACTGCGTTCATGGCGAGTTTTGGAGCGCCGTCGTTGCGCACAAATGTCTGCAGGAAGGAAGAAAAAAAGAATACCCCCATTCCCCATATAATATAAGGGATGTAGTCCATGATATAGGGAAACGTCTCTTCTGTAGCGCCAAGCAGCCAGGCGATGTCTTCCATAAAAATAGAACAGAAGACCAGGGAGAGGATCCACAGGATAAATGTAAAGAGCAAAGCAGTGCTAAAAAAGGCGTCTCCTTCTTCTTTTTTGCCTTTCCCACGGGAAATAGACATCAGAACAGAACCGCCCACACCGCAGAGCAATCCCATGCCGAAGAAAATATTGTAAACTGGGAGCGCGATATTCAAAGCGGCAAGTCCGACCGCTCCCAGTCGTTGTCCTATGATAATCGTGTCTGCCAGCACATAGATAGAGGTTACCATGGTTCCGCAGATGGATGGGAACAAATAATAGAGAAATACCTGACGTACCGGTTTTGTAATAAATTCATTTGTATGCATACAGCAAATCCTCCTGCCTGGAATGTCTGATCTAGGTGTGACCGTTTCTGACGGTAAAGATTTATATTTGTTTTGTCAAAAAGTAACGATACTAAGAATACCATAGAAAAATTCTTATCTCAAGTATATTTTTTCATCTTATTTTAATCTAAAGAGGCTAGAATAAGCGTGTTGAAACTGGTGTGCGAAGGCATACTTGTCAGGTAAAGAGAAACTAGAGTATACTGGAAAAAGAGGTGATACAGATGCGGATATTGATAGCAGAGGATGAGAGAGATTTAAACCAGCTCCTGGCTTCCCGTTTAAAAGAAGAGCATTACAGCGTAGATGCTTGTTTTGATGGGGAGGAAGCGCTGGATTATATTGCGGGGGCGGAATATGACGCGCTTATACTGGATATTATGATGCCAAAGAAAGACGGCCTGTCTGTCTTGAAGCAATTGCGAAAGAAAAATAAAAGTGTGCCGGTACTTTTGCTTACCGCAAAGGATAGTATAGAAGATAGGGTGAAAGGTCTGGATGCCGGAGCCAATGACTATTTGGTGAAACCGTTTGCGTTTGAAGAACTACTGGCCAGGATCCGTGTACTGCTGCGCAGACCGGAAAAGTCAGAAGGCTCCTGCTACAGAGTCGGAGGATTGGAAGTACATGTCGATACCCACCAGGTTCTAAGAGACGGAAAGGAAATCCCTTTATCGGGCAAAGAGTTTTCCTTGTTAAGATATATGATTCAGAATAAAGGGATTGTCCTGTCCAGAGAAAAGTTAGAACAGCATCTTTGGAATTATGATTATGCAGGCAGTTCCAATGTGATAGACGTATATATCCGGTATCTGCGCAAAAAGATAGATGAAGGATTTGAAAAAAAGCTGATCCACACGGTGCACGGCGCGGGTTATACATTGAAGGAGAAAGAATGAAGAGACTGTCATTGAAAGTAAAACTGACCATTGTATATACATTTTTCACCATTCTGGTGACCTGTACTGCTTTAGGAATCTTGATTTCCATAAGCAGCAGAGAGGTCCTTACTTCTGCGCAGAATCAGTTAGAGAGACGGGTACAGGAAAGCGTGGAAGATATTGAATTGGAAGATGGAATACTGGAAGCAGATTCGGATCTTTATTCGGCAGAAAATGGAATCTATCTTTCCGTATATAAAAGGGACGGTTATTTCTTGTTTGGTAAAATTCCGTATGGTTTTGATGGGCAGCCCGAATTTTCTGACGGAGAAGTGCGTAAAATACGACAAAAAGATAAGGAATGGTATGTATATGACTTGTCTTACCGTCTGGAAGAAGAAACAGAAATTATGATCAGAGGTGTCACTTCGGTCAGTGACGCGGAAGAAAGCTTTCGTATCACAATGCGGCTTGCCTTTATCATCTTACCGGTTCTGGTCATAGTGGAAGCATTCATAGGGTATCGATTTACAAGGCGGACGCTGCTTCCGGTCAAGAAGATTACAGAAACCGTACAGGGAATACAGGCGGATGCGGATTTGTCCAGAAGAGTAGAATTGACGGAAGAACAGACTTGCTGCAGAGATGAGATTTATTCTTTGGCATATACGTTTGACCAGATGCTTGGACAGTTGGAGGAGGTATTCCAAAGAGAAAAGCAGTTCACGTCTGATGTCTCTCATGAGCTGCGTACTCCTGTCAGCGTCATTCTGGCACAATGTGAGACCTGTCTGGCAGATGAAGAAATGTCCGGGAAACAGAGAGAACAGATACAGCTGATAGAGAGAAAAGCACGCCAGATGGCAGGAATGATCTCGAATCTTCTCTTGTTGTCTCGTATAGATGAAGGCAGACAAACGATTCAGAAAGAAAGGATCAATATCAGTGAACTCACGGAGATGACAGTAGAAGAACAGCAGATGCTGGCACAGGAAAAAGGGAAAGATATAACCTTTTATACGGATATTGCTCCGCATATCTATATGGAAGCAGATGAAAGTTTCTACATTCGCCTGCTGGTGAATTTACTTTCAAATGCGGTGTATTACAGCAAAGAAAAGGGATGGGTAAAAGTATCTTTGAAAGAGAGAGGTGGAGAGATCATCGGAACTGTAGAGGATAACGGGATCGGAATAGCTGCGGAAGCTCTGCCTCATATATGGGAACGGTTCTACCGGGCGGATGTATCCCGGACAGACAGCAGCCATTCTGGTCTGGGTCTGTCTATGGTAAAGTGGATCGTGCAGGCACACGGCGGACGAATAGAAGTCAAGAGTGAAAAGGATAAAGGAAGCAGCTTCATCTTTTGTTTTCCTGCTTGAATCAGAAAGCTTTCTTTTGCCTGTGATGCCTTTATAGATATTTTTATAAGATAATTAGAAATGTTTTTTGGTCTTAGCTATAAAAAATTTAATAAAGATAGAGTAAAAGCAAAAAATATTGTAAATATAGCAGTGCAATTTAATCTTTTTTTAATCTTTCCGGGGTATACTGCTATCAAGATAAAGAAAAAGCAGAAAAAAGAAAAGGAGAAATGCAATATGATAAAAAAATATATGGCAGCAGCTATGGTTTCGATAACAATTTTAGGAATGCTTACAGGATGTGGCTTGGGAGGCGGCAGAGATATTGGAAAAGAAGAGGCGCTGGATGTTGCGTTGGCAGATGCCGGCGTCAAGGAGGAAGATACGACCAGATTAAGAGTATCAACAGACAGAGATGACGGAAGAAAAATATATGAGATACAGTTTGATGTAAATGGAAAGGAATACGATTATGAGATCGATGCAAGAGATGGGGACATTGTGAGCGTGGATACGGAAACGATACAAACGATACCGTATAATAAAGAAGGTGGTTCAGCCGAAGGAACGTCAGACCAGGCGGGAAGCGAAGGTCAGTCTGGACAGACAGATAATGCCGGTGGATCTGGAGAGAACGGAAATGCAGGAAACGGCGGCAATGCAGGGCAGGCATCCGGCAGTTATTCTGCCAATGTGGATATAAGCCAGGAACAGGCAATCCAGATTGCTTTAGAACGTGTGTCTGGAGCAACAGAAGCAGATGTTCGGATTGAACTGGATTATGACGATGGAAAGTACAAATACGAAGGAGATATTATCCACGAGCAAAGAGAGTATGAATTCGAGATTGATGCAAATACGGGGACGATCTTAGAGTGGAGTGAAGAAAGACGATAGAGAAGTAGGGAAGTGGTTCAGTTATGTACAAAGAAGACACATGACCGAACCACTTTTTATGATAGAAAAAATTATAGAAAACAAAGTCAGAAATTTGACGAAAAGCAAAAATTGCGGTATAATCCCATCTTTGACAGTTAAAAAATGAAAAAGCGGCTACAAACCCAGTAAACATGTGGGTGTAGCCGTTTCCTTGTTTGCATCGATATGTGCTATTTTTCTGTTTATACTATTTTTTCGCTTTTGTTTCTTTTATAATTGTCCTCATTGTAGATTTACGCATGAATTCGTAATCCGTACGGAATCCAAAAGAGTTATGTAGATTGTCTGTTAACTTTGTCCGTTTATAAGATGGAATGTAACCAATGTCTTTGGATAAAAGTGTAACATTCATATTTCTTAATGTCTCTAAAATCTGATTACAGGTAAACTGTTCGCCAAGTTTCTTTTCTAATAATCGATAAACCAATAAGCTGATGAAACAAGTCAGGAAATGTGCTTTGATACGATCCTCACGTCTGACAAACACAGGCCTTGCCTCGAATTCTGACTTCATGATTCTGAAGTTTTCTTCTATTTCCCATCGTTGTTTGTTGATATGAATGATTTCCCTGACATCTCCCTCGAGATTTGTAATAACTGCATAAAAACCATCATACATAGATTCTTCTAGGATCTTAGATTCATCTAATTGATAAATATTTTTTTGAGCTATTTCGCCATCGTCTGTAATCGCTGTTTTTTGGATGAAACGAGTCGGATCATTTGGCCCCTTTCCTTTTCTGTTTTTATCAGAAGACAGTATCCTTTTTTTTGCTCGATCGATCTGAGCATTACGAATCTTACTTTGATAAGCTTTATATTTAGGAGAATAGGTAATAATGACTGTTTCATCCATATCGCCTGTTACAAGGGGATATTCTTTATAATAAATAGTGTTGTATACCTCTGGATCTGATTCATCAAGCGTCCGCAGGTCGATTAGTTTGTTGGAACCCGGAACCTTAAATTGAGTTGGCAGGAGTGCGAAATCACGTTCTTCTTTTTTCATTTTTTTCAAAGAATAAGTGATTACATAAGAACGGTTACCAAAACTGTTCAGAAAACGATTCTTTTTTCCGGCTAAACCAGCATCTGAACAAAAGATAAATTCACTGCAATTAAAATCTTTGATTACTTTCTGTTCGATTGGTTTTAGTGTAAGCTGCTCGTTTTGATTTCCAGGAAATATATCAAATGCCAAAGGAATACCATCTGCATCCATAAAAAGCCCCATGGTTACGATTGGATTTGGACGATGCTCTTTACTTTTTCCGTATTTTTTCATGCCATCTTCCGCTTCAATTTCGAAATAATAGTTCGTGCAATCATAATATAAAATCTTAGAATTACGTGGATGGACAAAGTTAGAATTCTTGTACAATTCCTCCTGAATAAAGTCAGACTCCTCAGCAAGAACGGATAAAGCACGATAAAGATCCTGGAGGGAATACTTTGGAGGTTCTAATAAAGAATGACAGTACTTATAACTGCTGAGTTTACTGGAAGGAGCCAGTATTCTTGCATAAATCAAATCTGTGAGGATTGCGTGGAAATCATAGGCAAACTTATGGTGATTACGTATGTTTCTGCAAATGTTATGCATTCTTAGTTCGCTGCATATCTTCTGTAAAAATAAATATCCGATATTAAATACGCGTTCTTCATCGAGAGGAATGCGAGCAAGTGGCGATAAGGATAGAGAGACTTTTTCTTTTTGTTGATTATAAGCAAGAGTTTCTTTTTCGGCTTCCTTTTTTGCCCAGTCCATTAAATCTTGTTCATTGCCTGAAAAGTGTTCTAAAAGAGCATTATATTTTCCCAGTTTTTTATAAATACGAGAAGAGGTTTTTCCGTTATCTTTTCGATAAGATTGTTTGATATAAACATCTTGATTTCCTTTATTTCCGGTAATAGAAACGTACATCTGATAATTCCTCCAACCCTTTTTCTTTATTATACCACAAATAGTACAAAATAGCACGTATAAAATCATAAAATTTGACAAAAAAATAAGCCTTAAATGGCTTAAATAAAGGGTTTCTAAGGAAAGTTATAAAAATGATGTGTCAAACTCCCGTGAAGAAAGACGATAGAGAAGTAGGGAAGTGGTTCAGTTATGTACAAAGAAGACACATGACCGAACCACTTTTTATGATAGAAAAAATTATAGAAAACAAAGTCAGAAATTTGACGAAAAGCAAAAATTGCGGTATAATTTAAAAGCTGTATGAATAGTATATGCAGTATAAACAATCTATTCAAGGCGCAGTAGCCAAGCGGTAAGGCGTGGGTCTGCAACACCCTGATTCACCGGTTCAAATCCGGTCTGCGCCTCTTTTGTTGCAGTAAAGTAAGAGTATCTCTTTAGATGTGCATCTATAGAAAGAGTTTTATGTTTTTCTTAAACACAGTCTGATAATCTGTTCTGTACAGATTATGCTGTTTTATCCAGTTGCCGGATTATTTTTATTAGCACAGGCGTCAGATGACGCTGTCTGTATCTTCCTCCATACCCACGGAAAGAAATAAATACTTCTGTTTGGAATTCAGTAGCAGCGCGAAGTGGATTTTTTTAAACAGAAACATAAACTTAAGCGGCCAGGCAGGCGAGGTTTGCCAGATAAGGTATATTTCTTTCTTGCATGGCTGGATTGTCTTTGGAATATAGTATATAATAAAAAACTCTGAGATGATTTGAAAAGTAACGGCAGCAGTGAGTTTGTATACCGGTGGGGTGTAAGAGATATATGGACGAAAAGAATAGGGAAAAACTGAAATTCTGGCTGGAAGCAGGACTTGCCTTGCTGTTGGTCCTGACACTTGGTCTGGCAGGAGCGCGCGGAGTTTTTACAAAGGATGCGCAAGGAAAGTCCGCTAGTATTGAAGCAAAAGAAGAGAACGGACAGGGAGCAGAAGACGAAGAAGGAGCGGGAAAAGAGCAGAAAGAGAAGAAGGAGACAGCCGAAGAGGTGATCGCAGACGGGCAATATCCGATCATGGGAGAGAGTACGGTCACGGTAAAGCAGATGGTGTCCTTTTTTGAGCAGTCAGGCGAAGAATATCCGGCAGAGGCGCTTGGCAAAGGGGGAGCACAAAGTATAGAAGCTTTTTGTCAGATGTATTATGAGGAAGCTTCTGCAGAAGGCGTGCGTCCGGAGGTGGCATTTGTACAGACCATGAAGGAGACAGGATGGCTTCAGTATGGAGGAGACGCTTCTATAGAACAGTTTAATTTTGCGGGGATCGGGACAACGGGGGGCGGTGTGCCGGGGAACTCCTATCCGGATGTAAGGACAGGAATACGCGCTCAGATACAGCATTTGAAAGCGTACGCTACGGCAGACGCACTGGCACAGGCATGTGTAGACGATCGGTATGAATATGTAAAGAAGGGCTCGGCGCCTTATGTGGAATGGCTTGGGCAGAAAGAAAATCCGGAAGGAGCAGGATGGGCAACCGGAGAAAATTACGGGTATGATATTGTAGATATGATCAATAAAATGAAAAATATGGAAAACTGATTTTGGGGAAATTTTAAAGATTCGAAATTCTAAAGATTATCTAAAAATCTTGACAAATCAGCCCCGGAAAGATATGATAGGCATTAGTTAATTATTATTTAACAATTTGTTAAAATATAAAGGTATTGAGGAAGAGGAGTACGGTATTACTTCCAGACAGAGAGAACTGCCCGGAGGCTGGAAGGCAGTTTTGGAAAAAAGGATAGCGGAAAGTAGCTTCTGAACTGGATTTCTGAAAAGAACTATGCAGCAACATGAAAATCTATATAGCAGTATAACATATAGAAGAAACAGTAGGAAATCACGTGACAGTCTGCGTTACAGGACTAAGAGAGTATGGATGTACAAAGGAGATTCATATGAATTAAGGTGGTACCGCGGAACTTTTCGCCCTTTACGATATGTAAAGGGCTTTTCTTATTTTTAAATGTGAAATTTATGTGAAGGAATGAGAGGATCATAAGGAGGAAGTCATGAGCAGAGAATTGGCAAAAACTTATAACCCAAAAGAGATTGAGGAAAAGCTGTATGAAAGATGGTGTGAGAATAAATACTTTCATGCAGAGGCAGACAGGAGCAGAAAACCGTTTACAACTGTAATGCCGCCCCCGAATATTACAGGTAAACTTCATATGGGGCATGCGTTGGACAACACACTGCAGGACATTTTGATCAGATACAAAAGGATGGAAGGGTATAATGCACTCTGGATACCGGGAACAGACCATGCGGCAATCTCTACAGAAGTAAAGGTGACGAACCAGTTAAAAGAAGAAGGGATCGATAAGAAAGAACTAGGCAGGGAAGGTTTTTTAGAGAGGACCTGGCAGTGGAAAGAAGAATATGCGGGGACGATCGAGAATCAGCTGAAGAAGCTGGGAATCTCCTGCGATTGGGACAGAGAACGTTTTACAATGGACGAAGGCTGCTCTAAGGCGGTAGAAGAGGTATTTATCAGTCTGTATGAAAAAGGATATATTTATAAAGGCTCCAGAATTATTAACTGGTGTCCGAAATGCAAGACTTCTCTTTCGGATGCAGAAGTAGAGCATGAGGAGCAGGAAGGCCACTTCTGGCATATTAAATATCCGATCGTAGGGACAGAACGTTTCCTGGAGATCGCTACCACCCGACCGGAAACGATGCTAGGTGATACAGCGATCGCGGTACACCCGGATGACGAGAGATATAAAGATATAGTAGGAAAGAAAGTTCTGCTGCCGCTTGTAAATAAAGAGATACCGATCGTGGCAGACTACTATGTAGATAAAGAGTTCGGAACAGGAGCTGTGAAGATCACACCGGCTCATGACCCGAATGATTTTGAAGTCGGCAAGCGCCACGGTCTGGAAGAGATCAACATTATGAATGATGACGCCACGATCAATGAAAAGGGCGGGAAATATGCCGGCATGGAACGTTATGAAGCGCGAAAAGCGATTGTAAAGGATCTAAAAGAGCAGGGGTATCTTGTAAAGATCGAACCTCATTCTCATAATGTAGGGACACATGACCGCTGTGGCACAACCGTGGAACCACTTATCAAACAGCAGTGGTTTGTAAAGATGGACGAATTGGCAAAACCTGCGATAGACGCATTGAAGAACGGGGAGTTGAAATTTGTTCCGGAACGTTTTGACAAAATCTATCTGCATTGGTTGGAAAATATCAAAGATTGGTGTATTTCCAGACAAATCTGGTGGGGACACAGAATCCCGGCATATTATTGTGATGACTGCGGAGAATTTGTAGTGGCAAGAGAAATGCCGGAGAAATGTCCGCATTGTGGATGTACACACTTTACACAGGATGAAGACACGCTGGATACATGGTTTTCTTCCGCGTTATGGCCGTTTTCTACTCTTGGCTGGCCGGATAAAACAGAGGATCTGGATTATTTCTATCCGACAGATGTGCTGGTGACTGGTTATGACATTATCTTTTTCTGGGTGATCCGTATGGTATTTTCAGGGTATGCTCATACTGGAAAATCTCCGTTCCACACGGTACTGATCCATGGACTTGTCAGAGATTCCCAGGGGAGAAAGATGAGTAAATCCCTTGGCAATGGAATCGATCCGCTGGAAATCATCGATCAATACGGCGCTGACGCACTGCGTCTGACATTGGTTACGGGGAATGCGCCCGGAAACGATATGCGTTTCTATACAGAGAGAGTAGAGGCGAGCAGAAACTTTGCGAATAAAGTATGGAATGCATCTCGGTTTATCTTGATGAATATAGAAAATGAAAATCTGAAAAAACCAGAGGAGTCTGCTCTTACGCTGGCAGATAAATGGATATTGTCCTCTGTCAATACCCTGGCAAAAGACGTGACAGAGAATATGGATAAATTTGAGTTGGGGATCGCAGTACAGAAAGTCTATGATTTCATCTGGGATGAATTCTGCGACTGGTATATCGAGATGGCGAAGTTCCGCATCTATCATAAAGAAGAAGATCCGGAAGCTGCGAACGCGGCACTTTGGACACTGAAGACGGTCCTGGGACAGGCGCTGAAGATGCTGCATCCGTTCATGCCGTTTGTGACAGAGGAGATCTATGAGGCACTCGTGCCGGAAGAAGAATCTCTGATGATGTCTTCTTGGCCGGTTTATACAGAGGAGAGAGTTTACAGAGAAGCAGAGCGTGTTGTCGGGCATATGAAGGAGATCGTGCGGGGGATCAGAAATATCCGCGCGGAGATGAACGTAGAGAACAGCAGAAAGACAAAAGTATATATTGTCACAGAAGATGCGAAGCTGCAAGAAGGCTTTGGATCCCTTACAGATGCGGTAAAACCGCTTATGAACGCAGCGGAGATATTTATAGCAGGAGAAAAACCGGCTCTTTCTGACGATGCCGTTTCGGTCGTTGTGCCGGACGCAGTCACGTATTTACCATTGGAAGATCTGGTGGACTTTGAGCAGGAGAGAGAACGTCTGGAAAAAGAAGAAGAAAAGCTGAAAAAAGAAATTAAAAGAGCCCAAGGCATGCTTTCAAATGAAAAATTTGTAAACAAGGCGCCTCAGGCGAAGGTAGAAGAAGAGCGTAAGAAACTGGAAAAATACACACAGATGCTTACCCAGGTACAGGAGAGAATGGCAGGATTAAAGAAGTAGAGAAAAGAGGTCATACATGAAACGCATTCAAATCAAGAAGCCGGATGTGAAAGGATTTTTTGAAAAAATCAAAAGTCTGAAAAAAGAAGATATAAAAAGGCACTGGAAAGAACGCAGAGAACGGCGGCAGAAAATACTGGAGGAACGCAGAAACGGTAAATTCGCAAAGAAAATGCAGCCGGTTTATAAAATGATGGATAGATTTTCCCTGCCGCTCCACTATGTGCTGGCATGTATTTTGAACTTTTTTATCGAAGTTATATCCAGGCACTCGTTTTTTGAGGCGTGGGAATACTTCACGGGTTCACCGAAGGTATTCTTTTTCAATGCGTTTCTGATATTTGCTACCTTTTCTATTGTATATCTGGTCAGAAGGCGTCTGTTTGCCCGGATACTTTTAAGTGTATTCTGGCTGTTTCTGGGGACCTGCAATGGATATTTGCTTTTAAAAAGAGTGACGCCGTTTAATGCACAGGATCTTAAAGTACTGTCCGACGCACTGTCATTGACGGGAAATTATTTTAATACATTTGAGCTGATTCTTTTGATCGTGGGGATTGGGGCGGTCGTGCTCTGGATTATTTCCATGTGGAGGAGAGGCGGCCAGTATACGGGGAAGATGCATCGTCTATTAGCTCTAGTAGGCGTTGTATTTTGGCTTGGCGCCTATGTGCTTCTGACGAATCTCGCGATCGACAAAAGAGTGGTTTCTAATTATTTTGGCAATATTGCTTTTGCCTATGAGGATTATGGATTTCCTTATTGCTTCACGGCAAGTATTTTTAACACGGGTATTTCAAAACCCTCCGGTTATAGTGAAGAAAACATGCAAAAGATCAGTGAGCATGGAGAGATTACAAAGAGTGAGACTGGCAGAAGTGAGGAACAACTGCCGAATATTTTGTTTGTGCAGCTGGAATCTTTCTTTGATCCCACAGAAGTAGAGTGGCTGCAGTTTTCAGAAGATCCTATCCCCAATTTAAGAAAAATGTTTAGTGAATATTCCAGCGGATATTTTAAAGCGCCGTCGGTGGGAGCTGGAACAGCAAATACAGAATTTGAAGTACTCACAGGAATGAGCATGCGTTTCTTTGGACCGGGAGAATATCCATATAAGACGTACGCAAAGACAAAGACATTGGAGAGTGCTGCCACGGCTCTGACAGATCTCGGATATGGGGCGGAGGCGCTGCATAATAACGGCGGTAATTTCTACAGTCGCGCGCAGGTGTTCAACCATATGGGATTTGATCATTTTACGAGCAAGGAATTTATGAATATACTGCAGACGACTCCAAACGGATGGGCGACAGACGATATTCTTGTGCCCAATATCATGGAGTCCATGGATACGACAGAGGGGCAGGATTTTGTCTTTACGATCAGTGTGCAGGGACATGGAGAATATCCGACAGAGAAAAAGATCGAGGATCCGGAGATCGTCGTCAGCGGTGTGGAAGATGAAGGCGAACGCAATGCTTGGGAGTACTATGTAAATATGGTGTATGAGATGGATGCGTTTGCGGGCGAACTCATTCAGGCAATAGAAGAACGAGATGAGCCTACTGTAGTGGTCTTCTATGGAGATCATCTGCCGACTATGGGACTGGAGGCAAAAGATTTAAAAGGCAAATATCTGTACAATACAAATTATGTCATTTGGGATAACATCGGGCTGGAGAAGCAAGACATGAATCTGGCGGCATATCAGATCATGGCAGAGGTGTTCGAACGTCTGGATATCCATTCCGGCACTGTGTTTAATTACCATCAGGAGAGACGACAGACGAAAAATTATTTGGCAGATCTGGAACTTTTGCAGTATGACTTGCTTTACGGAGAACAATATGTATATGAAGACAGCGGCTGTCCGATCACAGAAGGGCATATGGTAATGGGCGTCAAAGATGCGTCGATCACAGAGATCGTGGAGCAGCTGGACGGAACGTACAGTATATATGGAGAGAACTTTACAAAACAAAGTAAGATTTATATCAATGATGAAAAGCAAGACGGTATTTTCCTGAATAATACAAGAATTGACCTAAAAGACTCTGAACTAGAAGCTGGTGATATTATCAAAGTAGATCAAGTCGGCTCCAGCAATACGATTTTCAGGGAATCGGCAGAATATAAATATCAGGATGGAAAACTTACAGAACTTCCGAAAGCAGAGGATGCTGTAGAGACAGGAAGAAATGCGTTTGTAGATAAGGAAACGGAATAGATACAATGACATATGAGGAAGCAATAGGGTATATTTTAGACATACCGAAATTTACAAAGAAAAATACACTGCTGCATACAGAACAATTTCTTGCGGAACTGGGTGACCCACAGGAAAAGATGAAAGTGATCCATGTGGCTGGGACAAACGGAAAAGGATCTGTATGTGCTTATGTAAACGCTATGCTTCTAAGCGAGGGAAAAACAGTGGGTCTGTTCACCTCTCCACATCTTATAAAGATGAACGAGAGGATCGTGATAAACGGCTGCGAAATAACAGATGAGGAATTTGCGGCAGTTTTTGAAGAAGTATTAAGAACGGTCAGACAGATGGAAGAAAAAGGGGCGCCCCATCCGACATTTTTCGAATTTTTGTTTGGAATGGCGGCTCTTGCCTTTGCCAAAGCAGGCGTCGAGTATGCGGTCACAGAGACAGGGCTTGGAGGCAGACTAGATGCGACGAATGTAGTAAAACATCCAGTTTTGACAGTGCTTACTTCTATTGGCATGGATCATATGGAATATCTGGGGAATACATTGGGACAGATTGCGGCGGAAAAGGCGGGGATCATAAAACCAGGTGTTCCGGTCTTTTTTGCGGAAGGAAAGACAGAAAGCAATATAGTTATTGAAAAACATGCGAAAAAAATGGGCTGTCCATGTAAAAAAATAGGGAAAAGTGCGTACGAAATTCTTGCAATTACAGGGAAATATATTGCTTTTTCCTGTTCAAATGCGTATTATGGAAATACCACATGGAATCTTGGAAATATCGGGATTTATCAGGTGGAGAATGCTATGCTTGCGTTGGAGGCTATGCGCTTTTTGTTTGGCGCCGAAGGGCATCCTGACAGGTGGAGGAAGGCACTTGCCGCGCTGCGCCGTGCAGGCAGGATGGAGGAAATCTTTCCGGACTTTTATATTGATGGGGCACATAACACAAGCGCAGTAGAAGGTTTCGCGGCAAGTGTGCCCAAAACAGAGAAGAAGATCATTTTGTTTTCTGCCGTACAGGAGAAAGCGTATGAAGAAAT
Organism: Mediterraneibacter massiliensis; assembly: GCF_001487105.1. GTDB lineage: Bacteria > Bacillota > Clostridia > Lachnospirales > Lachnospiraceae > Mediterraneibacter > Mediterraneibacter massiliensis. Next base: position 245,473 of record NZ_LN913001.1, read on the forward strand.
GATACATATCCTCTGCGCAGAAGTGCCGTCTGATTTCTATATGGTAACAGCGATCAATAACACACGGGCAGTCCGTCCGGAGGTACTAAGGGATATTTTTAGGAAATATACGGACAGGCCGGTCATTATGAAGGAGACGATCGAGGAAGCGATTTCTTATTTAAGAGTACACCGCAAAGGACATACCGTCTATTGTCTGGGCTCACTTTATCTGGCCGGTGAGATAAAAGCGTTGATGCAGGAGGTCTAAGTGTATGTTGGATTATGAAGAAGAACTAAAGAAATTCAAGCCAAGTCTGGAAGTCGAAGATATTGAAGGGGCTGTCTACCAGGAGGATCTGTCGGACATGACGGACCTTTTAAGAGAAGTGATGGATCAGACGAAGTAAAGAAAGATTATGGTGAGTATAAATGGATTATACGAAGAAGATCATATATCAGTCGAATTACTGGTATAATGACGGTCTCAAGAAAGCACAGATACGGGATATGTCCGGCGCTGTTGTTTCTCTGCGCAGAAGTCTGCAGTATAACAGGGGGAATATCGCGGCACGCAATCTTTTAGGTCTTGTGTATTATGGAAGGGGAGAAGTAGCAGAAGGGCTGGTAGAGTGGATTATCAGCAAGAATTTAAAGCCCCATGATAATATAGCCAATTATTTTATCAATAAGGTACAAAATTCGGCCAGCAGGCTGGAGACGATCAACCAGGCGGTGAAAAAATATAATCAGTGTCTGGCATATTGCGCGCAAAACGGAGAGGATCTGGCAGTGATCCAGCTTAAAAAGGTGATCCTTGATCATCCTTCTTTTTTAAAGGCGTATCAGTTGCTTGCGCTGCTTTATCTGCATACAGAGCAGTATGCGAAGGCGAGGCAGATACTGAAAACAGCACGGAAGCTGGATACAACGAACGAGATGACACTGCGGTACATCCATGAGCTGATGACAGTGAAAGGCAAAAAGAGCAGAAAAAAAGAAAAAAGCAAAAAAGGAGAAGCAGTCGAGTATCATCTGGGAAATGAAACGATCATACAGCCCAAAAATTCAGCCGTCAGGGAATTGGCAGGACATTTTACGGTTATGAACATATTAGTAGGAGCGGCGATCGGAGCAGCGATCGTGTGGTTTTTGGTCGCACCTGCAGTAAATCAATCGAAAACTGCTGCGCATAATAAGGAGATACTGGAATACAGTGAGAAGATCCATTCGCTGGAATCTCAGGCGAGCGCGCTGCAGAAAACATTAGACAATTATAGGATCTCCGGAGAAAATGCAGAAAAGGACGTCCAGACAGCTGAACAGACAAAGGAAAGCTATGAAAATCTGCTGGCAGCATCTTCACAGTATGATTCCGGCAGTTATTCAGAGGATGTGATCGCAGATACGCTGATCAATGTGAACAGGGATGTTTTAGGAGAAGGCGCCCAGGCGAGGTTCGATGAAATGACGGGAAATATATATCCGACAGCGTGCGATATCAAATACAGCGCGGGAAATGAATCTCTGGAAGTCGCTAATTACGAGAATGCGGTCACACAGTTGAGTGCAGTCGTAAAAATGAATGAATCCTATGATGACGGGGGAGCGCTTTTGAATCTGGGGCTTGCTTATATGGGAAACGGCGATAATGACAATGCGATCATCTATCTGAAGCGTCTGATCGAATTGTTCCCGGATACAGAGAAAGCGGCGCAGGCGCAGACGAATCTGGATACGATTTCCAGTCAGCAGGCGTCTGAAAACCAAAATACAGAAGAATAGATACATGTAACAAAAGTACGAAAGAGAAGGATGTGCAGCAAGGCATATCTTTCTTTTTTTATGCAGCTTATAGGAGGAGTAGGATTATGAAGTATCAAGTGCAGGAAAACTGCCTGACGATTTATCTGCCCAAGGAGGTAGATCACCACAATGCAGAGTCTATGAAAAAAGAAGCGGACAGAATTATAGAAAAGGATCATATTAAATATATCATTTTCGACTTTGCAGATACAGATTTTATGGATAGTTCGGGAATCGGCATCATCATGGGAAGATATAAAACGATCTGCCTGATCGGAGGAGAAATCTGGGCGGTGCATGCCAATAAAAGGATCCAGAAGATACTGACATTATCAGGGATGACAAAAATCATGCAGATATATGAGGAGGAAAAAATATGAAAAACACAAATGAAATGGAGATCATCTTTGACAGCCGTTCGTCAAATGAAGGGTTTGCCCGTGTGGCGGTGGCGTCTTTTATGACGCAGTTAAATCCTACCGTAGAGGAAGTCGCAGACGTAAAAACGGCTGTTTCAGAAGCTGTGACAAATGCAATCATCCATGGGTATGAGAATGAGATACATAAAATCTCTATCGTATGCAGGATAGAGGAAAAGCAGATTTGTATCACAGTGGAGGATAAAGGCAGGGGTATAGAAAACGTGGAAGAGGCTATGCAGCCTATGTATACGACAAAGTCGGAAGCCGAACGTTCCGGCATGGGATTTGCTTTTATGGAGGCTTTTATGGACAGTGTAGAAGTGGCTTCAGAAGTCGGGAAAGGAACAAGGGTGAAAATGAAAAAAACAATTGGAAAAGGAAGGGAGTCATGGATCACACAATCGCTCTGATCAAAAAATCTCACGATGGGGATAAGAACGCGAGAGAAAGGCTGGTAGAGGAAAATATCGGACTGGTCTGGTGTGTGGTGAAACGATTTTATGGCAGAGGTACGGAGACAGAAGATCTGTTTCAGATAGGCAGTATCGGACTTTTAAAGGCTATCGACAAGTTCGATCTGTCTTACGATGTAAAATTTTCTACCTATGCCGTGCCTATGATCTCGGGAGAAATTAAAAGATTCCTGAGAGATGATGGAATGATCAAAGTAAGCCGTTCTCTAAAGGAACTGTCCTATAAAAGCTTTCAGGTGAGAGAAGAATTGACAGTTCAGCTTGGAAGAGAGCCTACTTTGGAAGAACTTGCGGATAAAATGCAGGTGGAAAAAGAAGAGATCGTGCAGGCGATGGAAGCAGGCTGTGAGGTGGAATCCCTTTACCGAACGGTCTATCAGAAAGAAGGAAGTGAAATACGGCTTTTGGACAAGCTGGAAGAAAAGGAACAGAAAGAGGAAAAAATACTAGATACCATGCTTTTAAAACAGCTGCTAGAAACGCTTGAAAGTCAAGAGAGACAACTAATCTATCTGCGGTATTTCGCAGATAAGACCCAGGCGGAGGTTGGGAAAATATTGGGGATCTCACAAGTACAGGTGTCCAGAATGGAGAAAAAGATCATGGAACATTTGCGAAGATCGAGCAGACAGTAAAATAGAAAATATGTATGAAGAGAAACAAAAAATATATCCTGTACCACAAAAATGCGCTGCGAGGATGTATAATCCGGGACAGATATCAGATACTACCTGTAGATCCTGTATCAGATACAGGACGGGGAAAAGGAAAGGATAGGTGGCGAAATGGGACAGGGAAACAAAAAGGTTTGGTTATGTCTGCTTGCTGTTGTATTGACAGCGGTCGTGGTGGGAGCAGTCTATTATTATAACAGTGCAGAACGAAAGAACAGCAGTGAAGGAGTTCTGATCCGGGAGACGGAGGTGTGGGAGTATGTCGTCTGATCAGATTCTCTATATCAAAGGAGATAGAAATGTAGAGGTGAGCAAACAGGACGTCACATTAGGGGATATCCTTTCTTTTGAATGCAGCAACAAAACGTGGCTTCCAAAAGTGAAAGCTTTGCGGATTTTGAAGATCCGCAAACAGGGCAGACAGCGGTTTGTTATTTCTATATTAAAGATCATTGCCTGTATCCATGAAGCATATCCCGGACTGGAGATACAAAATTTAGGTGAGCAGGATATTATTGTGACCTATGAGGAGCAGAAAACACCGGCTTTTTTTTGGCATATCGCAAAGACAGCCATGGTAGTACTCATTACATTTAGCGGCGCCGCATTTTCCATCATGGCGTTTAATAATGATGTGAATGTATCAAAATTGTTTGGGCAGATCTACGAGCTGGCAACCGGAAAAACCACAGATGGATTTACGATTCTGGAAGTGTCATATTCCGTCGGGATCACGATAGGGATCCTGATATTTTTCAACCACATTGGCAGAAAACGTTTTATGGTAGATCCGACGCCGATGGAAATACAGATGCGTCTTTATGAAAATGACATACAGACGACCTTGATAGAAGATGCGTCCAGAAAGGAGGAAGAATTGGATGTGGGGCAGTCAGATCCTTTTGGCGGTCATCGGTCTTAGCGCAGGTATCGTGGTAGCCGGAGGGCTTTTTTCTTTTATCATAGAATTGGGAGTCGTCGCGGATTTTGCAGATCGTACGCACACGGCGGATAAAATACTTCTGTATGAGGACAGTGTTGCTTTTGGCGGGATACTTGGGAACCTGTTTTTGATTTTTCAGATAGAAATCCCGTATATGAAATGGCTGCTTCCGGTATTCGGGCTTATGGCCGGAATTTTTGTGGGATGTTGGGCGATGGCGCTGGCGGAAATATTGAATGTATTTCCGGTCTTTATACGGCGGGTGAAGATCGTAAGATACATCCCATTATTTATAGCAGGTATGGCGATTGGCAAAGGCCTGGGAGCTTGTCTGTTCTTTTCTATGAGATGGTAGATATTTTCCTTATATTGTACAGATACCTACGATCCTATGCTTTCTAGCTCTGTGCGAAAAGAAGAAAGGGACAGAACTGTCACAGTGAACTTGGAAAGAACTGTCACAGTGAACTTGGACTATTGACTTCTGGAATATTTGGGTGTACAATTTTAGGCGTAAACATAAGGCTATCCACAATGCAGTACAACATTCGGATAGCTGTTTTTTTTCTGTGGGAAGCCCTATGGAAAAGATTTATAAAGGAGGAAAAGAGCATATGAAAAAGAAAGTATTAAGTGCAGTCCTTAGTGCAGTCATGGTTATCGGCATGTTAGCAGGCTGCGGAGCACCGGCAGCAGAGTCAGGCGGTTCTGATGATGCTAAAAAAACAGAGAAATCAGAAGGGATCGCAAAGGAAGATATTAAAGTAGGATTTGTGCATATTTCTGATCCAAGTGATATGGGATATACGTATAATCACGATCTTGGTACACAGGAAATGCAGAAGGAATTAGGTCTTTCAGATGAGCAGATCGTAAATAAATACAATGTACCGGAAGGCGCAGAATGTGATACAGCTCTGCGCGAATTGGTTGACGCAGGATGCAACATTATTTTCGCAACAAGCTTTGGGTATGAGGATTATGTGAAAGAAGTCGCAGCAGAATATCCAGATATAGAGTTCTGCCACGCAACAGGCCTTCAGGCAAAAGAAGCAGGACTGGACAATTTCCACAATTATTTTGCGTCTATTTATGAAGGACGTTATCTGGCAGGAATCGCAGCAGGCATGAAGACAGAAAGCAATAAACTTGGCTATGTTGCTGCTTTCCCGTTTGCAGAGGTGATCAGCGGATATACAGCGTTCTATCTTGGAGCAAAAAGTGTAAATCCGGATGTGACAATGGATATCATGTATACGAACTCATGGAATGACCCAACTGTAGAATCTCAGGTGGCAAAAGCGTTGATCGAGCGCGGATGTGACGTTGTCTCACAGCATTCTGACTCTACGGCTCCGGCTACAACGGCAGAGGAAAACGGCGTATGGCAGGTTGGATATAACAATGATATGATCGAGGCAGCTCCGGATGCTTCTTTGATCTCTCCACGTATTGACTGGGGTATCTATGTAACAGAAGCAGTACAGGCAGTGATCGATGGAAAAGAAATTCCGTTAGACTGGTGTAAAGGATATAAAGACGGTGCTGTTTATCTTTCTCCGTTAAATGAGAAGATCGCGGCAGAAGGCACGCAGGAAGCAATCGATAAAGCGGCTGCTGCTATTGAATCAGGCGAACTTCATGTATTTGCAGGTCCACTTAAAGGCGTGACTCCGGATGGCGAAGAATATGAAGTAAAAGAAGGCGAATATTATCATGAGCAGGAAGAACAGTCCGCACCATCTTGGCTGTATATCATTGACGGATGTAATGTGGTGGAATAGTCTGCGCACATGCTAACGATTTAGGTAGGAAGGGTGCCGGTTTTTCGGCACCTTTCCATTTGTATATGGAGGCTGAACACCGGTATACATAAGAGAATCTAAAGGAGGGTGAAGAATTGGGTGAGACGATAGAATATGCTGTAAAAATGCATGGCGTTACAAAGACATTTGGAAAAGTGATCGCCAATAAGGATGTAAATCTGGAGCTAAAAAAAGGAGAGATCCTGGCGCTCCTAGGAGAAAATGGAAGCGGCAAGACGACTTTGATGAATATGCTTTCAGGAATTTACTTCCCTGACCATGGAGAGATCCATGTAAATGGAAAGGCAGTTATGATCCGTTCGCCCAGAGATGCATTTTCTCTTGGAATTGGAATGATCCATCAGCACTTTAAACTGGTAGATGTCCTGACAGCGGCAGAGAATATTGTCCTGGGACTGGAAGGAAAAGCCGTGGTAAACAGGAAAGAAGTGAATCAAAAAGTAGCGCAGCTTGCGGATCGTTACGGATTTGAAATGGAACCGGCGAAAAAAGTCTACAATATGTCTGTGTCTGAGAAACAAACAGTAGAAATACTAAAAGTCCTGTACAGAGGGGCAGATATCCTTATCTTAGACGAGCCCACGGCTGTTCTGACGCCGCAGGAGACGGATAAGCTGTTTGCAGTGCTGAAAAATATGAAAGAAGATGGAAAATCTATCATCATTATAACGCATAAGCTGCAGGAAGTGCTGGCAATCTCGGATCGTGTCGCTATCTTGCGAAAAGGAGAATATATCGGAGTGGTGGATACGGCAGAGACGGATCAGGCACAGCTTACAGAAATGATGGTGGGGCGTCCGATCAGTCTGGAGATTGAGCGGGCACGGACAGAACGAGGACCGGAGCGGCTCCAGGTAATCGATCTGACTTGTCTGAACGGAGATGGCGTAAAAGCGCTGGATAATGTCTCTTTTAATGCATATGGAGGAGAAATCCTGGGAGTGGCAGGTATTGCGGGAAGCGGACAGAAAGAACTATGTGAGGTGATCGCAGGACTGTATCCTTCAATAGGTGGTTCCGTTCTCTACAACGGCAGCAATGATGACGGAGAAGTCAAAGAGAGGATACTCGGGCTGAAACCGGATGAGATCGTGAAAAAAGGGATTTCTATGGCGTTTGTGCCGGAGGACAGGCTGGGAATGGGTCTGGTCGCCAACATGGATATGACGGATAATTGTCTGCTGCGTAGTTATAAGAGTAAAAAAGGGATGTTCGTAGACCGAAAAGCACCGCGTGAGCTGGCAAAGAAACTGATCGGAGATCTGGAGATCGTTACGCCGGGGGTGGAAACTCCTGTGGGACGACTGTCAGGGGGAAATGTGCAGAAGGTGCTCCTGGGAAGAGAAATTGCATGCAATCCATCCGTGCTGATCGTGGCATATCCTGTGCGGGGACTGGATATCAACTCCTCCTATCGTATTTACGATCTGTTGAATGAGCAAAAGAAAAAGGGTGTGGCAGTCATCTTTATAGGCGAAGATCTGGATGTACTGATGCAGCTTTCTGACCGGATCATGGTCATGTGCGGCGGAAAAGTCAGTGGGATCGTCGATCCTCGTGAAGTTACGAAAGAAGAGATAGGGCTTATGATGATACATACAGAAACAGCAAAAGAAAAGGAGGTGGGCGCATGAGTGCAGGCACAGGACAAAGAAAAGAACCTCTTATCCGTATGGTGAAAAGAGATACACTGTCCCAGCAGAAGACCTGGGGGATTCGTGGAATTGCTTTTATTCTTTCCCTTGTGACAGGAGGACTTTTGATATTGGCTCTGGGACACAATCCGTTTTCCGTTTATGCTTCCATGGTAAAAGGAGCATGGGGTTCCCGTACTGTCATACATGAGACGATCAAGATTGCGGTACCACTTTTGATCACAGCTATTGGAATTTCTTTTGCTTTTAAGATGAAGTTCTGGAATATAGGAGGAGAAGGACAGATATTGGTAGGAGCGGTGGCTGCAGGGGCGTTTGGATTGTTTACGGCCCATATCTTTCCGAAACTGCCTTTAGTGCTTCTTATGATGCTGGCGGCGATCGTGGCAGGAGGTATTTACGGTCTGCTTCCGGCTGTCTGTAAGGCGAAATGGGGGACAAATGAGACACTCTTTACCTTGATGCTGAACTACATAGCACTTGCTTTTGTTAAATACCTGATGAATGGCCCATGGAAAGCAGAAGGGAGCAGTTATCCGAAGATTGGTATGCTCGTTCCGGGGGCAAGGCTGACAAAAGTATTCGGTGTCCATTGGGGTTGGATCCTTGCCTTACTCCTGGTTGCTGCGGCATATGTTTATTTCAATAAGACAAAACAGGGATATGAGATCGCTGTTGTCGGAGAAAGTAATAATACAGCACGGTATGCAGGGATTAATGTAAGCAAAGTATTTATCCGCACGATGTTTCTTTCCGGTGCGCTGTGTGGTCTGGTGGGTATGCTGCAGTTTGCAGGCGCCGATTACACGATCACGGAGAGTACTGCCGGAGGCGTAGGATTTACTGCCATTACAGTTGCCTGGCTGGCAAAAATGAATCCATTTGGCATGCTTGTCGTATCTGTATTCATTGCCATGCTTGAAAGAGGAGCGAATACCATACAGACGAACTTCAAAATTCCGGCGTCAGCGTCTGATCTGCTGATCGGTATTATTTTGTTTTTCATGCTGGGATGTGAGTTTTTCATTTCTTATAGATTGATTCGCAGAGGAAAGGAGGAAACACATGCTTAGTACATTGAATAGTTTGTTTATCGCGGCAGTACTTGCGGGTACTCCACTTCTTTTAGGCGCTTTGGGAGAGATACTGACAGAAAAGGCAGGAAATTTGAATCTTGGCGTAGAAGGTATGATGTTCATGGGAGCGATCACCGGACTTGCCGGTTCCTATTACTACGAACAGGGGGTGGTGAAGGCCGGAGGAAACCCCAACGGTGTCCTATCTGCTTTGATCGCACTGCTCGTTTCTTTTCTCGCAGGGGCTTTGGGGGCGTCTATTTACGCATTTCTTACGATTTCTCTGCGGGCGAACCAGAATGTGACCGGTCTGACGCTGACGATATTTGGCACGGGTTTTGGGAATTTCTTTGGCGAATATATCGGACAGAAAGCCGGTGGCTATGTGGCTGTATCAGAGGTGACGAAGAATGCATTTTCCAAACTGCATATTCCGGTATTATCGGATATACCGGTTCTTGGGAAATTGTTCTTTCAATATAACTGGGTCGTATATTTTGCTATCGCAGCTGCGATCATTTTAGGATGGATCTTCAACAAATCGAGGATTGGATTGAATTTGCGGGCAGTGGGAGAAGATCCGGCGACTGCGGATGCGGCAGGAATCTCCATCACAAAATATAAATATATCGCTACGATCATAGGCGGAGGGATCTGCGGGATCGGGGGTATGTATATGAGCATGGTCACGACATCTGGTGTGTGGGTGCATGGGTGCGTCAGCGGCTACGGCTGGCTTGCGGTTGCTTTGGTTATCTTTGCGACATGGAGTCCGGCAAGAGGAATTCTTGTGGCTCTCATTTTCGGCGGGCTGACGATTATGCGTATGTACGTAAACATTCCGGGACTGCCTGCGCAGATCTATGACATGCTGCCTTATGTAGCGACGATCGTTGTCCTGATCGCTACAAGCATGCGACAAAGCAAAGAACACGCACAGCCAAAAAGCTGCGGAAATAATTACTTTAGAGAAGAAAGATAAGAGGAATATAAATTTAATTGACGAACTGCCTTATAGAAAAAAGGTAAAATTTATATAGAAGGTACGCAAAGAAACACTATGTCAGAACACAGGACAGGACCCGCTTTACCTCATCCGTTCGAGTGGTTCTAAGCACAGAACATCGACGTGTCCATTGGAACACGCAGATGTACTGCGCTAAGAACCAGGCGAACTGTATTCGGAACGCTCCTGTCAATGCCCTGCTTATCTGACATAGTGTTTCTTCGCTGTCTCTTCCAATCAGAAGTTTCACTCTACTATCAGAAGGCAGATTCCTCAATTAAATTTCAGAAAAAAAGACGACCTCACGTTGCTACAGACTTCCAAACAGAAGTGTTTTTGCCTTCTGGCGGAAATGCGCAGCAGCGTGAAGTCGATTTTTTAAACAGAAACATGAACTTAAGCGGCGAAAGTGTATGCATGAAATCTGTGTTTTGCGTGAGCGAGGAATTTAGGCGCAGCCCTGACGAGCGATGCAAAATACACATTTCATGCGCCCTTTTGCCATTTGACTGCATATTTCTTTTGGATACTTCCGCAGTGTTAGCTCAATTCCGCCTCCGCTTCATTTCGCTATCGGCAGTCGCCGAATGAAAAGGAACAGATCATACCCTGTTTGCATACAAGTATGACACATGACATGATCTGTTCCTTTTCGCACTGCTTGTTGCTCCGTTAAATTTATATTTATTTTATTGTAGTTTATCTTCTGTTGTGTTAAGGTAAAACTATCTTTTTAGATGCGCATCTATAAGAAAGAGTCTTGTGTTTTTCCAAAAGCACAGTCTGATGATCTGCTCTGTACAGATCATTCTGTTTTATCCGGTTGCCGGATCGTCGATATATCCGGATCTTTATCCGGGATATTCACAAACATTTACCCAAAGAAACAAAATCACATATTTGTGCCGGGAAAATTTTATGTCACAGGCAATTTAGGGAAAAGTGTTGTAAACCGGCAGGCTTTTCCCTATAATGAAAGGAGAAAAGTACAGATGAAACTAAAACAAAAGCCATTGAAGGATTTGAACCTGCTGGATCGTTTTTTATTCGCGCAGGCGGCGGACGACCCGGATACCATGCGGGATATACTGGAGATCATCTTAGGGAGAGAGGTTGTATTAAAACTGCTGCCCCAGACGGAAAAGGAACAGCGCTCCCATCCTTTAAACCGTTATGTGCGGCTGGATGTATGGGCCATGGATGAAGAGGACACGGTATATAATACAGAAGTCCAAAAAGAGAACACGGGAAATCTTCCGAAACGGAGCCGCTTCTATCAGGCGCTGATCGACTCGAATCTGTTGGCTCCGGGGGAGGTGGGCTTTCAGAAGTTAAATCCCGTGTATATCATCCTGATCTGTCCCTTTGACCTGTTCGGATACGGATTGTACCGCTATACCTTCCGTATGCAGTGCGAGGAAGTACCGGAACTTTCGTTAAAAGATGACGCTGTCCGTATCTTCCTCAATACCCATGGAACGAATACCGAAGGGGTGTCGGAAGAACTGGTGGAACTCCTCAAATATATGGAGCACACCACAGAAGAAGTGAGCAGAACCTGCGCCAGCGAGCGAATCCATAATATCCAGAAGCGCATCCGGGCAATCAAATCCAGTGAAAAGATCGGAGTGAAGTATATGCAGGCATGGGAAGAAAAGATCATGGAACAGAATAAGGCACGCGAGGAAGGAATACGCGAAGGCCATGTTTCCGGATTGAAAGAAGGAATCTCAAAAGGTCACGCTTCTGGATTGAAAGAGGGGATGGCGCGGGGAGAACTGAAAACACTTCAGGAATTAATAGAAAAGAAAGGCCAAAAAGGATATTCCGTTGAAGAGATAGCAGAGATGTTGGAAACAGATATAGAAACTGTACAGAAATTACAGAAAAATAAAATATAAATTTAACTGACAAAAGAAATATGCAGTCAAATGGCAAAAGGGCGCATGAAATGTATGTTTTGCATCGCTCCTCAGGGCTTTGCCGAAATTCCTCGCTCACGCAAAACATACATTTCATGCATACACTTTCGCCGCTTAAGTTCATGTTTCTGTTTTAAAAAATTGACTTCACACTGCTGCGGACTTCCAAACAGAAGTATTTATTTCCTTCTGATAGTGGAATGAAACTTCTAATTGAAAGAGACAGCAAAGAAACACTGTGTCAGATAAATGGGCCCTGCCCTGTGTTCTGACACAGTGTTTCTTTGTGTATCTTCTATAGTTTTTTCCGTTTTGAATATAAACTTGAATGCGGAAGAACGTAAGCGCGATAACTGTATGTTGCAAAAGCGAGGAATTTCGGCAAAGCCCTGACGAGCGTTGTAATATGCAGTTATCGTGTGACCATTCTTTTGTCAGTTAAATTTATATATAATCATGCAACAAAACCATTTATATTTTACTCTAATATACAGAAAGGAAGGAGGCGGCACATGAAGAAGGAGGATGAGAAGCGGGAGTTAGCGTTGATACGAAAGGCCAAAAGAGGAGATGTAAAGGCGTTTTCAGCGTTATATGCACAGATTTATACGGAGCTATACAAATTCGCCTTGTATACGCTGAGACATCCACAGGATGCGGAAGATGCAGTGAGTGAGACGGTTATGGCAGCGTATGAGAATATAACGAAATTAAAATCCGAAACAGCATTTCGAAGCTGGATATTTACGATACTGGCCAATCAGTGCAGAAAAAAATTCCGTGGACGGGAAAAAGGAGATGAACTGACCGAAGAACTGGCGCAGCCGGAAGCGGATCACGCACAAAATCTGGATGTACGGGCGGCGTTTGGTACATTGAATGAAGAAGAAAGAATGATCGTGTCGTTTTCTGTATTTGGCGGGTATAAAAGCAAAGAGATCGGTGAGATACTGCAGCTTGGGTCGGCGACAGTGCGCTCAAAAAAGAACCGCGCTTTAGAAAAAATGCGATGTGTATTAGAGCAGAAAGGGGAGTAGAAATGGGATTGGATGAAAACATGGATGAAAACAAGGGTGCCCGAACAGAAGAACAGCGTATAACAGAGAAGATCACAGAAGATGCCAAGAAGATAGAAATCCCAGAATCTTTGCAGCCGGATGCGGTGGAGAAGATGTTGGAACAAAGTCAGAGAGGAAAGCAGCGCAGAAAGCAAAGAAGGAGAAGGGGAATTTATACAGCGGCAGCAGCAGCCTGCATTTGTTTCGCAGTCGGAACAGCTGCCGTACAAAACGGATGGATGAAGGAGACAGCGGGAAACATAACCAAGACAGACAGAACAAAACGGCAGGTCAGATCTTCCGAAGCAAGTGTGCCAACTAAGATTGCATCTGCAGATGGATATGAGGATATTTACGCATATCTGCAGGCGGAAGTAAAAGCGCAGGAAGTACAGGCGAGGCAGCAGGCAGGAGAGCTGGCAAAAAGTATGAATGAAAGTGCGGAGGCAGAGAGTGCGTCAGATGCAGGAGTACAGTCATATGGTGTCGGGGAGACAGCGCCGGCTTCCGACGGATATACAGATACAAATGTACGTGAGATGGGAGTAGGTGAAGGGGATGTCGTAAAGACAGACGGGAAGAACCTTTATATACAGAACGGACAGAATATACAGATCGTGAGTATTGCAGGCAAAGAGATGGAACAACTTGCCTCTATACATCTAGAGGAGGAAAAGCAGATATATGAATTATATATAGAGGGTGATTCTCTTCTGGTGGCGTATACAGAGACTGTGTACGAGAAGGAAGCGCAAGAAGACGAAGACAGCGGAGCAGGAGAAATCAGCAAGGATGTGGCGTATCTTGGAGATGTATATAACTATACAGGAATCGCAGTTTATAATGTTGCTGAACCATCCAGGCCGGAACTTGTAGATACCTTTACACAGAGCGGCGTATTCTATACCATGCGGGTGAAAGACGGTTACGTGTATCTGCTGAGTCATTTTTATGCGGATCTGCCGGAAGACAGAAATGCGATAGAAAGTTATATCCCTGAAGTACAGGGGAAAACTTTGGAAAGCAGCAGGATCTTTCTTCCACAATATCAAAGAGGAAGCCAGTACACAGTGATCTCTTCCTTTGCTGTTGCAGAACCTTCAAAGAAGACAGACAGTGCAGCGGTATTCGGAAATGCAGGACTGTACTATGTGAGCGGCGAGAATATCTATATATGTGAAGACGATTACAGCGGCGAGGAAACGGAAGTGACCCAGACTTGTATTCGTAAGATCGGATATAAAGACGGCATGCTGGAAGCAAAAGGACAGATAAAGTTAGATGGTATACTGCACGATTCTTTTAGCATTGATGAATATAAAGGGAACTTACGGCTGGCAACGACGGTAAGCCAGACAGGTGATCAAGCAGTCCCGCTGTTAAAGAGCAGTGTGGCAGAGGAACCGGGAACGGAGATAAAAGACAGCAATTCCCTCTACGTACTGAATGCAGATCTGGAGATAACAGGAGAGATCCATGATCTGGCAGAGGGTGAACAGATTTATTCTGCCAGATTTATAGGGGACACGGGATATTTTGTGACATACCGGCAAACGGATCCTCTTTTTTCGGCAGATCTGTCAGACCCGGCAGAACCTAAGATCATCGGAGCGCTGAAGATACCGGGATTTTCAGAATATCTGCATCCTTTTGGCGAAGGGAAGCTTTTAGGGATCGGCATGGATGTAGATGAGACAGGAACGGTGACAAATGGCGTAAAGGTTTCTATGTTTGATATTTCAGATCCTTCAGATGTAGAAGAAGTACAGAAATATATTCTGGAAGATACGTATTCTACAGATATAACCTACGATTACAGAGCAGCGCTCATAAGTGAAGAAAAGAATCTGATCGGTTTTACCGCTTATGGGCAGACACAGATATATTATGTTCTTTCTTATGACAATGAGAATGGTTTTACCGTGCGTTTTTCAAGAGAAATGATGAGTTACGCAGAAATCAGAGGACTTTATGTTGGAGAGACTTTTTATCTGGTGGCGGGCAATATAGTAGAGGCGTACACCATGGATACATTTGATAAGATCGATGATATTGTGTTATAATTGGAACTGCAATTCGGGGCAGGTTCTCTGGATGGGAACCTGCTTTATTATGTGGAGGAATATCTATGATTTTTGATACACATGCACATTATGATGATGCGCAGTTTGATGATGACAGAGAGCATATTTTAGCTTCCATGGAGGCGGCAGGTATCGGCGGGATCGTCAATGCGAGTTCGGATACAGCATCCTGGGAGAAGATCATTTCATTGACAGATACCTATTCTTTTCTTTATGGCGCGATCGGCGTCCATCCGGATGAAGTAGGACAGTTAAATGAAGAAAATTTCTATTATATGGAAAAACTGCTGCAAAGAGATAAAATAGTGGCTGTCGGAGAGATCGGGTTAGATTATTATTGGGACAGGGAGAGCCGCAGGCAGCAGAAATACTGGTTTATCCGTCAGCTTGAGCTTGCCAAAAGGCTGCAAAAGCCGGTCATCATACACAGCCGTGAAGCGGCGGCGGATACAATGGAGATCATGAAAGCACATGGAATGGATCTTGACGCAGTGATCCATTGTTATTCTTATTCCCCGGAAATGGCGAAGGAATATGTAAAGATGGGATACTATATCGGGGTCGGTGGTGTCGTCACTTTTAAAAATGCAAAGAAATTAAAGCAAGTCGTACAGGAGATCCCGCTTACGTCTATCGTACTCGAGACGGACTGTCCTTATCTGGCTCCCGTACCGTATCGGGGTAAGAGAAATTCTTCCCTGTATCTTCCATATATCGCACAGGAGATTGCGGAATTAAAAGGGATCTTTGTGGAGGAAGTCATCGCACAGACCGAGAAAAACGCAAAACAACTGTACCGGTTATAAAAATTGTGGAAACGGCAGCAGGCACAGTGCTTTTGTACAACGCACGTAAAGGGAAGCGTTTGAATATACGGACAACAGAAAGGATCATAAAATATGAAAGAAAACAGAAAAGCTCCTACGCTGGGAGATCCGCAGAACACTATTGCGGTGCTTAAGAAATATAGTTTTGTATTTCAAAAAAAATATGGGCAGAACTTTTTGATAGATCCTCGTGTACTGGAAAAGATCATAGACTGTGCCGGTATCACAGAGGAAGATTTTGTCTTGGAGATCGGTCCGGGAATCGGGACAATGACGCAGTATTTGGCATGCACGGCGAAAAAAGTAGCGGCGATCGAGATAGACAAGGCGCTGATACCTATTTTACAGGATACATTGTCCGGGTATGACAATGTGACCATTATCAATGAGGATGTGCTGAAAGTAGATATTGCAGAGCTTGTGGCCAAGGAGAATGGAGGAAAGCCGATAAAAGTTGTCGCAAACCTTCCATATTATATAACGACGCCGATTATTATGGGGCTGTTTGAGAGTCAGGTGCCGCTGAAAAGTGTTACGGTCATGGTGCAGAAAGAGGTGGCGCAGAGGATGCAGGCAGGACCTGGTACAAAGGACTACGGAGCTCTTTCTTTGGCAGTGCAGTATTATGCGAAGCCATATCTGGCGGCCAATGTTCCGCCCAATTGCTTTATGCCTCGTCCCAAGGTGGGGTCAGCAGTCATCCGTTTGGAAAGATACGAAGAGCCGCCTGTAAAGGTAAAAGATGCCGGACTTTTGTTCCAGATCATCCGTGCTTCTTTCAATCAGAGAAGAAAGACCCTTGTCAATGGTCTGAAGAATTGTACACAGCTGTCTTTTGCGAAGGGAGAGGTGGAGCAGGCGCTTGCCCGGCTGCAGATAGACGGTAATGTGAGAGGGGAAGCCTTGACATTGGAACAATTTGCGGCGTTGGCAGATGCACTGGCGGATAGAGAAAATGGTGAAAAGTGAGGATTTATTCGGCATAGTTCATAAATATTTAATAGACATTTGATTGTATAAAATGCTGATTTTTAGTATAATAAGCACATATGAAAACTAGAATGAGTAAGGAGGCAGGGCATATGAACAAAGATATTGACAGTATTTTTTTTGCTATTACCCCCAAGATCGAAGAACTTGCCCTTAAATGTGAAAAGAACAATGAGATCGACAAAGAGCTATACACAAAGTATGAGGTGAAACGAGGTCTGCGTGATCTCAACGGAAAAGGTGTCCTGGCCGGTTTGACGAATATTTCGGATGTATGTGCATCGAAGATCGTAAACGGAGTAAGCGTTCCCTGTGAAGGAAATCTCTATTACAGAGGGTATAATATCAAGGATCTGGTAAAGGGGTTTTTGGATGCGCAGCATCCTGGTTTTGAAGAGACGGCATACCTTTTGTTATTTGGCGATCTTCCAAATAAGCAGCAGCTGGCGGAATTCCAGGAGATGATCGCACAGAGAAGGACCCTGCCGCCGAATTTTGTGAGGGATGTCATTATGAAAGCGCCGAGCCGCGATATGATGAACAGCATCACAAGAAGTATCTTGCAATTATACTCTTATGATAAAAAGGCAGACGATACAAGTATCCCCAACGTTTTAAGACAGTGTCTGAATCTGATAAGCCAGTTCCCCATGCTTATGGTGTATGGGTATCACGCGTATAACTATAAACGAGGCGAAGATTTGTATATTTATGCACCTAAACCGGAGCTTTCTACAGCGGAAAATATTCTGATGATGTTAAGAGAGAACCGGAGTTATACGAAGCTAGAGGCAAAGATCCTGGACATGGCGCTTGTACTCCATATGGATCACGGCGGTGGTAATAACTCTACGTTTACGACCCATGTGGTGACCTCCTCAGGAACAGATACGTATTCGACCATCGCTGCGGCAATGGCTTCTTTGAAGGGACCGAAACATGGCGGTGCGAACATCAAAGTTACGCAGATGTTTGAGGACATGAAAGCGACGCTGACAGACTGGTCTGACAAGGAACAGATACGGCAGTATCTTGTAGACCTTCTGGATAAAAAAGTGTTTGACCATAAGGGACTGATCTATGGAATGGGACACGCCGTTTATTCTATATCAGACCCGAGAGCAGACATATTCAAAAAGTTTGTAAAGCAGCTTGCAAAAGAAAAAGGACATGAAGAAGAGTATGCGTTGTATGAAACTGTGGAACATATGGCGCCGGAGATCATAGGAGAAAAGCGCAGAATGTATAAAGGTGTAAATGCCAATGTAGACTTTTACAGCGGGCTGGTATACCGCATGCTGGATCTGCCGCCGGCACTTTATACACCAATCTTTGCAACGGCTCGTATTGTCGGCTGGAGTGCACACAGACTAGAAGAACTGAAAAATGTAGATAAGATCATCCGTCCAGCTTATAAGCCGCTTGCACCGTACCGTGAGTACATAAATTTAGATGACAGGTAGTGAGTAAACATGAAAGATGAGTTTTATTTCCCCTCAAAGGATGGAAATACAGAGATCCACACAATAGAATGGAAGCCAGAAGGCAGTGTAAAAGCAGTCCTGCAGCTTAGTCACGGCATGGTAGAATATATCGACCGTTATGATGAGTTCGCCCAGTTTTTGTGTAAAGAGGGTTTTTATGTGGTGGGGAACGATCATCTTGGCCATGGAAAATCGATACAGAGTAAGTCGGAATATGGATTTTTTAATGAGAAATACGGAAATGCGTGCGTTTTGGGAGATATGCATACCCTTCGTCTGCGCACGAGCAAAAAATATCCCGGTGTGCCCTACTATATGATGGGACACAGTATGGGCTCCAGTCTTCTCAGGCAGTATATCCAGATGTATGGAAATGGATTAAGCGGAGCTATACTGATGGGAGCCGTGGCAGACAAAAACAGAGGGCTTTTGAAATGTGCAAAGCGCTTGTGCCGTATCATAGCGGCGTGCCGAGGCTGGCACTACCGGAGCCGTCTGATAGACAAGATAGCGATCGGGTCCTACAACAAACGCTTTAAACCGGCAAAGACAAGAGCGGATTGGATCACCAGTGACGAGAAACGTCTGGAGGCCTATGTGTCTGATCCCTTATGTTCCTTTATATTTACCGTAAATGCATATTATCATATGTTCAGCGGGATGTTAAGCATGCAGAAGAAAGAGAGCATTTTTATGATCCCTAAGAACCTGCCTATCCTGATCCTGGCAGGAGCAGAAGATCCTGTGGGAAACTGCGGGAAAGGAGTGCGGAAAATATACGAACAATATAAAGCGGCCGGGATACAGGACATCATGCTGCGATTGTATGCTGGGGACAGACATGAGCTTCTCAACGAGACAGACCGCATACAGGTATATAAAGACATTTGGGAGTGGCTGGAGAATAAAAATATAAAGATTGACAATAGAAAATGAAACATATATAATATTTTTATGAAAAAAACATAAAATATTTACGGAGGAAGAAAATGGCAGTAGCATCATTAGTTTTAGGTATTGTTTCTATTGTGATCGGAGTATTCTTTGGAAGCTTCGGACTTGTTGGCGGCGTGATCGGTATCGTTGGCATCATCCTGGGAGTACAGGGGAAGAAAGATCCGGCGAAAAAAGGCATGGCGACAGCTGGTTTCGTATGTTCCATTATCGGTACGGTACTCTGTCTGCTCATGTATATTGCGTGTGCAGCATGTGTTGGCGGAATCGCAGCTTTAGCATAATATTAACGTAAAGGGAATGAGTGAGAAGAGGAGTGCTTATGCATTCCTCTTTTTCAGCGCATAGGAGTGGTGGGAGATGGGATTTCAGATCGGAAAGTTTACAATACCGTATTATGGTCTTTGTATTGGGACAGGTGTGCTCGTGGCAGCGCTTGTCGGCTGCATACTGGTACGCCGGTTTCATAAGAAATATGATGATTTTATAGCGCTCGCCGCCTGTGCGGCACTGGGCGGGCTTTTGGGGGCTAAGCTCTTATATCTTGTTGTCTCCTGGAAAGATATTGATTTTTCCAGGCTGACAGACAGGGCGTATCTCTCCATATGGCTGTCAGGCGGTTTTGTGTTTTACGGAGGGCTGATCGGGGGGCTGATCGGCGTATTCTTTTGTTGGAAGATCTTCCATATACAGGTGCTGGAATATGCTTCCATTGGAATTCCCTGTATCCCGATCGTGCATGCCTTTGGAAGAATGGGGTGCAGCGCTGTGGGCTGCTGCTATGGAAGACCGTATACAGGGATGGGAGCGATCACTTACACGGAGTCGCTGATCGCGCCAAATCATATAGCGCTCTTTCCGGTACAGATGACAGAGGCAATGTGCAATCTGGTGATAGCAGTGATCCTGATCGTATATATATGCAGGAAGCAAAGAAAGACCAGAAATAGTTTGCTGTTATATCTGATGCTCTACGCGCCGGTGCGTTTTGTGCTGGAGTATTTTCGTTATGACGATGCGGAGCGGGGGATCATACATGGGTTTTCCACTTCCCAGTGGATCAGTATGTTTGTCTTTGGGACGGCACTTTTGTGTTATATCATCAGAAAAAGGAAAAAAAGTACAAAGAATTTATGAGGAGGTTTTTTATGTTTGACGCAAACAGTACATTTTTATTTGTGTTGGCAGGAGCGGTTATCGTTTTTGTTATAGCGCAGTCGGTCTTTTTTCTTGTGCGGGCATACCGCAGAGGAAAAGCACTTAACATGGATATGAAGCAGGTGCGGAAAATGATGCTGTCGACGGCGGTGTTTACTTTTGCCCCGGCGGTATCCATCCTTCTGGGGATCATTACATTGTCGAAGTTTTTAGGTCTGCCGCTTCCCTGGCTCCGTCTGAGTGTGATCGGAGCTATTACGTATGAACTGCCGGCGGCCACGACGACGGCAAATGCCTTAGGGATAGGCGCGCTCTCTACGACGATCACGGATCCAAAAGTTTATACGGCTATTGCCTGGGTCATGACGCTGGGAATCTTTCCGGGTCTTATCTGGGTACCGCTTTTTATCAAAAAGATCCAGGGAGGTCTGGTAAAGCTTAAAAATAAGGACAGCAAGTGGGGAGACATTGTTATGACAGCGTTATTTCTGGGTATGATCTCGGCATTTCTGGGAATGGTATTCGCAGATATACGCGAAGGGTTAAAAGGCTGGATACCGATCTTTGTTCTCTTGTTTTCTGCATTTTTAATGGGAATCTGTGGGATCCTCGTGAAGAAGTGTCACATGAAGTGGCTGGAGAACTATGCTTTGCCGATCAGTATGCTGGGCGCTATGGTTTTTGCGGTATGTATTACGCCGCTGATAGGAGGTTGATATGATGGGGAAAAAAGGAAAGACCTATGATGATATGACACATATGTACGGACGCATATGGATATTGTTAGCACTGGGTATGATCTTTGCCTATCCGACAGTGACTTGTATTTATTATGATGCATGGCCGGGAATCATGCCGGTATTAAAAGGGCTTTTGGGTGTGGCTCCCATCTTTTGGACAGTGGGGCTGATCGAAGTCATAACCTTTGTGCCTATGCTGGGAACCGCAGGCTCCTATCTCGCCTTTGTAACAGGCAACCTTACGAATTTGAAAGTACCGGCAGCGCTGACAGCGATGGAAAACGCGAAAGTTAAGCCGGGTACAGAGGAAGGAGAGGTGATTTCTACGATCGCCGTGGCGACTTCTTCTATCGTGACGACAGTGATTATAGCCGCAGGAGTAGCCTTGCTCGTGCCTTTGACACCGATCTTGAATTCTCCGGTATTAAAACCGGCATTTGACAATATACTTCCGGCGTTATTCGGAGGTCTTGCGGTTGTCTACGTGAGCAAGAACTGGAAAATCTCTATTGCCCCGCTTCTATTTATGATCGTGTTATTCCTTCTGGTCCCGTCACTTTCCAGTTCGGTAGGGGTGCTGGTTCCAGTAGGAGCGTTGATCGCGATCGGTGCGGCGAGAATTTTGTATAAGAAGGGAAAACTGTAAAAGTTCGTAGAAATGATCTTTATAGGAGGAGAGGATTATATGATCATAGTATGGATAGTACTGGCTGTTATCGCGTTATTTTTGGGCATAGTATTGCTGCGCGCGGTGATGTTTGTGCCAAAGGGGGAAGTGAAGGCTTCCGGCAGTCCGGTTACATTAGATGAAAAGAAAATCGTAGACGACATGGTGGAAATGATACGTTGTAAGACAGTTTCTTACAATGAGGAGAGTCTGATAGATCAAGACGAATTTGTAAAATTTCAGAATCTGCTCCCTCGTTTATATCCAAGTGTACACGACGCATGTACACGGGAGTTCGTAGGGGAGAACGGCATGCTGTATCACTGGAAGGGAAAAACAGAAAAGGAGCCGGTCGTTTTAATGTCCCACTATGATGTGGTGCCTGCAGAAGAGTCGCTATGGGAAAAGCCTGCGTTTGAAGGAATCGTGGAGGACGGCGTGATCTGGGGGCGAGGGACACTGGATACAAAGGGAACTTTCTGTGGGATCATGGAAGCGGCAGAAAAACTGATTACAGAAGGGTTTGTACCAGAACATGATATCTATTTTGCCTTTTCAGGACAGGAAGAGATCAATGGACCCTCCTGCCCGGCGATCGTAGACCTTCTGGAGGAAAGAGGTATCCGGCCGGCATTAGTCGTAGACGAAGGCGGCGCAGTGGTGGAGAATGTATTTCCGGGAGTAGACAGAGAGTGCGCTTTGATCGGGATAGCGGAAAAGGGTCTGACAAATATTGAATTCAAAGCAAAGAGCAATGGAGGACATGCTTCTATGCCTCCGGTACATACGATCGTAGGAGAGCTGGCGCAGGCAGTGACAGATGTAGAAAATCATCCGTTCCCAAGGCAGATCACAAAACCAGTCCGTGAAATGCTAGACACGTTGGGCAGACATTCGAGTTTTGCCTATAAGATCTTATTCGCGAATCTGTGGTGCCTGGAAGGTCTGTTCGACAAAGTGTGCCGTGCTTCCGGCGGAGAATTAAATGCGATGGTGCGGACGACCTGCGCGATGACGAAGATGGAGGGAGGAAAGGCATTTAACGTTATTCCTCCTTCAGCTTCCATAGGCATGAATCTGCGGCTTTTGGGAAAGGACACGGTAGAGTCAGCGAGGGAGTATCTGGAAAAGACCATACACAATCCCCATATCGAGGTATCGGTATATGAGGGAAGAAATCCTTCCAGAGAATCTGATACAGAATGTGCGGAGTACAAACGTCTCTGCCAGGCGGTCGCAGATACATGGACAGAGGCGATCGTCTCTCCCTATTTGATGATGGCATGCAGCGATTCCTGGCATTACTGCCGGATTACAGACCGGGTATACAAGTTTTCGGCGATGAAGCTTTCAAAAGAGGAACGTGGAATGATCCATGGGAATAATGAACGGGTGCCGGTCAAGACGCTAGTAAAAACGGTAGAATTTTTTGTGCGGCTGATGAAAATGTGTTAGGAAAGTGAAAGATACATGAAAGTAAATTTAACAGAAGGTTCCGTGGCGAAAAAAATGCTGCTCTTTTCCCTGCCTTTAATGGCAGGGAATCTTTTACAGCAGTGCTATAATATTGCGGATACATTGATCGTCGGACGTTTCATAGGTGCAAATGCACTGGCGGCAGTAGGCTCTGCGTATACTCTCATGACATTTCTTACCTCGATCATTCTGGGATTATGTATGGGGAGCGGCGCGCTGTTTTCTATACGTTATGGGGAACGGGATGAGGAGACGCTGAAG
Organism: Mediterraneibacter massiliensis; assembly: GCF_001487105.1. Classification (GTDB taxonomy): domain Bacteria; phylum Bacillota; class Clostridia; order Lachnospirales; family Lachnospiraceae; genus Mediterraneibacter; species Mediterraneibacter massiliensis. The sequence goes on from NZ_LN913001.1 coordinate 268,954, forward strand.
AAAAGCATAGCGGTCTCCTTTCTTTTGATCGGAAGTCTGACGATCATACTAAATATTGCAGTCTTTTTAGGAATCGACGGAATACTTTGGTTTTTGCGGGTTCCGGAAGCTGTATATAAGATGATGAGAGAGTATCTGCTGATCATTTTTGCCGGGATCGGCGCCACTTTTTTATATAATTATTTTGCCTGTCTTTTGCGGGCAGCAGGGGAATCGTTTATCCCTCTTGTATTTCTTGCCGTCTGTGCTCTCTTGAATGTGATCCTGGATTTTGGGTTTGTGCTCGGTCTCCATGCAGGGGTGGGCGGCGCGGCATTTGCGACAGTGCTGTCCCAGTTTGTATCAGGGATTGGCATCACATTGTATACATGGTTTAGACGGAAAGAATTTCGGATAAAGAGAAAACATTTACAGATAAAGAAAAAACTAATCATAGAAATTTTTCAGTTTTCTTTTTTGACATCCGTACAGCAATCGGTGATGAATCTGGGAATTTTGATGGTACAGGGACTGGTGAACAGTTTCGGACCGGGGGTGATGGCAGCCTTTGCGGCGGCGGTGAAGATCGACTCTTTTGCGTACATGCCGGTACAAGATTTCGGCAATGCATTTTCTACCTTTGTGGCGCAAAATTATGGGGCAGGAAAACCGGAAAGGATCCGGGAAGGGTGCAGAAAGGCAGTATATCTTGTGTCAGGTTTTTGTATAGTGATCTCGGCGGCAGTCTGGCTGTTGGCAAAACCGCTGTTGTCTCTTTTTATTGAGGCGGACAGGACAAAGATCCTGGCGGTGGGAGTGCAGTATCTGCATATAGAAGGAGCTTTTTATATTGGGATAGGATATTTGTTCTTATTCTATGGATATTACAGAGCTGTGAGAAGACCGGGAATGTCGGTCGTACTGACGGTCATATCACTTGGTACACGGGTGGCGCTTGCCTATCTCTTGTCGTCTACGGCTTTAGGAGTGACCGGTATCTGGTGGTCTGTTCCAATCGGATGGGCACTGGCAGATATGGCAGGATGGCTGTATTATATAAAACTAAGAAAGACTTCTGCGCTGCAGAAGTCTCCGCCTGCGCAGAGTTGATACAGCAAGAAAAAACTGTGGAAAAGTGGAGGTTAATCCACTTTCCACAGTCCGAGAGCAGGCGTTTTCACAAAATAGATCTCTTCGCCGTCTTTTAGTGTGTTCCATCCTTCTTTCAACGTATGAGGGTCATAAGTTTTAATAGCCTGTTCATATTCCATCCAGTCATAGCCGACGTTGTGGATTTCTTCTTTACTCAAATTGTCAGATCTTGTGCAGTATGTAACATGAAAACGGCCGTCAGCAGAACCCTGGATCAGATGAGCCGCTGCCATGATACGATCCTGGAATATCCCTTTGTTAAACAGATCCAGTATATAGTCACGTCCCTTATATCCGTAAGTACGGATCATCTCATCCATTTCTTTGTTTTCTCCGAACGCTTTTACGCCCGGTGCCAGTACAATGAGCTCTCCTCCATCGGCCACTGCCATCCGGGTACGATAGATGCCTTTATTTCCCACCCAGGTCGTTTTTAATTCATAAGGATCCAGATAGGTGACGACTTTTTTGGCCGGTCGTCCGATATGGGTGATGTTTAACTTATCGGCCAGCGCACAGGCATGTTCAAAAGGCTTCCGGGAAGAACCGATGTACAGACCTTTTAAAGATACGTGTTCCTGCGGATCCAAAGTAGTGACTGTCTGGATATAGACGAGCGGAAGCTCTGTCAGAAAATGTTCCTGGGCATAGTCAAATACCTTCCTTGCAGGAGAGTCGGCAACACCCAATGCCTGCTCCATCCCGCAGATGGCGCTGAGCATGTGAGATTTGTTGATCATCTGGCGTCCGCCGATCCCGACGAAAATATTCTTACTGTAATTTGCCATACCGACTACTTCATGCGGAACGACTTGCCCTACGGACAGGATCAGATCATAGCCGCCATGGATCAATTTTTCGTTTACTTCCACTTCGATATCGGTAGAGTAAAGCCCGCCGGAGATTTCCTCTACCACAGATTTAGGTACTGTACCGATGGAAATCGTATCCGTCTGCCAGTGATGCACGAGAAAAGCAGAATCCGGGATGACCCCGTGAAACATCTTTTCCTTCTCCTGGGCATCCATCTCCATATGTGTGCCCAGCGCAGGCATGACCTGTACCTGTGCCTGCGGGGACAGTTTTTTATATAGGATCTGGGTGATCTCACCCGCATACGAGTAACAGCGGGTGAAATCCGGGGGGATGATGAGTACTTTTCGAACATCCGGATATTGTGCCAGAAGTTGTTCGATGGAATGCGTTGTTTCCGCAGGTGAAATACCATTTTCCTGTGTAACGTAGATTTCTTTCATGTGTTCCTCCCCTTAGGTTTATGCAGCTCAGTCTTCGAATTTCAATACGATTTTTAAGACATCTTGTGGATGTTCTTTGATCATAGTCAACGCATCCATGATATCTTTATAATTATATGCCTTTGTCATCAGATCTTCCGGATGGAGACTGCCGTCTTCGAATCCTTCGATGACTTCATCAAAGCAGTGATTGTTCAGACGAGAACCTACAATAGTTAATTCTTTCTTTGTAATCTCCGCCATACAGATATTCGACGGTTTATCCTTCAGTCCAATACATACGACACGTCCGGCAGGGCATGCTAACTGTACAGACTGCTCAAAAGAAGAGGGGATACATACTGTATCGACTACGACAGGAATGCCTTCCCCATCAGTAAACTGATCCAAGCGTTCTTCTAAGTCTTCTTCAGAAACAAGGACGATCTCATCAGCACCCATAGCCTTTGCTTTTTCCAAACGCTCTTTGACCAGATCTGTCATGATGACCTGTGCGCCGTTGCGTTTTGCAACCTGCATAGCGCAGATACCGATCGGACCGGATCCCATGATCAGGACTTTGTCGCCTTCTTTGATCTGTCCGCGATTATTGATTTCTACACCGATCGTAAAAGGCTCTACCAGACCAAGTAAAGATTCATCGAACTTTTTGTGGAAAAGATGTATGTTCTGTGCCGGCGCTTTTACATATTCTGCAAAACCTCCGTCTCTGTGTACACCCATGACTTCCAGATCCCGGCATACATTGTGTCTGCCGATACGGCAGGCATAGCAGTGTCCACAGCTGATGACAGGATCCACGGCGACCTGATCTCCTGGTTTGATATGTTCGACAGCAGAGCCTACAGACTCCACGATTCCGCCGAATTCATGCCCGATCAGACGTGGATATGTAGCCAACGAGTTGGTTCCATTCCATATGCCAATATCAGAACCGCATATACCTCCTGAAGTAATGCGTACGATGACATCATCTGGATTTTCAATCTCCGGTTTCGGTACATCTACAATCTCTACTTTAAATGGTTCAATAACTTTAATGGCTTTCATGGCATTTCCTCCTGTTAAATACAACAAATATATTTCATTGAACACAATATAACATACGACGTCATACGTGTCAATTGCAAAATGCAGGATACTGTGGTAGAATATCTGTACAATATAGCTGCCGGAAGAGACGTGTATATGGACGTTCAGCTGGTTGGATATGGAAATAGAATGAATCAGGAGTGGAAATATGGGTCTGGAAACAATACAAGGAACTGATAAGTCTTTGCCGGAACTGGTAGCAGGGCAGATCGCCGGTCTGATAGCAGACAATGAATACAAAAAGGGAGAGAAATTGCCGAATGAATTTCAGCTTGCCCAATCTTTGCATGTGGGAAGAGGAACGATCCGGGAGGCGATCAAGATCCTCGTATCCAGAAATGTTGTGGAGATACGACGTGGACTTGGCACTTTTGTCGCTGAGAAGCCGGGGCTTGTCTCCGACCCACTGGGATTGGAATTTATGAAGAATAAGAAGAAGCTGACAAAAGATCTTCTGGAAGTGCGGAGTATGATAGAACCGGAGATCGCGGCGCTGGCTGCAAAAAGAGCAACCGAGAGCGATATTGAAAAAATCCTGGCTGCATGTCAGGCGGTAGAAGTAAAGATCTGCAGCGGAGAATCTTTTGAGGAGGAAGATATGGACTTCCATAAGCTGATCGCCAAAAGCAGTAAGAATCAGGTTGTGCTGAATGTTCTGCCGGTGATCCATTCTGCAATAAAAGAACTGGTCGAAGTGACCAATGCGGGACTGACAGAACAGACAGTCCGAACACACCGGATGGTGGCAGATGCGATTGCCCAGAGAAATCCGCAGAAAGCGAGAGAGGCGATGCTGGCACATATGCTGTACAATAAAGAATATCTGGTGAAACATTAAATACAGACCGCAGGTTTTCTGAAAGAAATAAGAAGGAAAACCTGCGGTTTTTTAGTGAGAGCGTGCTGGCAGAAGCTTTCGTCTATAAAAACAGTAAAATAGTAACGAAAATCCGTATGCATAGTGCGAAATGGACAGAAAATCATAACAAAATGGACAGATGAAAAAGTGACTGATGGAAAAAGTGATAAAAAATCAAAAAAAACAACGGAGTATTATTGACAAAATATACAAAGAGTGCTATTGTATACAATAAGTAATACATATACGCATGCAAAGATGTATTATACAATGTCAGTAAAAAGAAAAGGAGAACGTTATGAAAAAGAAAATCGTGTCATTGTTTTTAGTGGGAGCTATGGTTGCAGCAACAGCCGTAGGATGTGGAAGTGTAAAGACAGATAATGAGGCAGGCGGAAGTTCCGATAAAGCTGAAAAGGCAGCAGGAAAAGATGCTTATGCTGATGATATCAAAATTGCATTTTTGCCAAACGTAATCGGTGATTCTTGTGCAGCTGCATGGGCAGAAGGTATGGAATCTTATCTGAACAACTTCTCAAATGTAACATTTGACGTATATGATGGAGAGGCATCTGTTGATACAGAAGTACAGATCATGGATGAATTGATCAATCAGAAGTATGATGCAATCATTCTGCAGGCAACGGATGCGGCAGGACTTGCTTCTTCTGTAGACAAAGCAGAAGCTGCCGGTATTCCGGTTATTACATGTAATTTGGATGCAGATACTACTCATGCAGGCTTGGTAGCAGGAGTTGATGTTGAAGCAGGTGAAAAGATTGCAGAAGCAATTGGCGAGAGTCTTGGCGGAGAAGGAAAAGTTGTCATTATTTCTGCTACACCGGGAGCAACAAAAGGTGAGAATATCGATAAAGGTTTTAAAGCAGTTATGGAAGAAACATATCCGAATATCGAAATTTTGGATGAACAGTCTGGTGAATGGCTGACAGAAAATGCCAACACAGTTATGACAGACTTCCTTACAAAATATTCTGAGATTGATGCAGTTCTCTGCCACAATGACGCTATGGCTGAAGGTGCAGCAGAAGCGGTAAAAGCAGCAGGAAGAGAAATGCAGGTATGGGGTGTTGACGGTGAATCTAAGATGTTAGAGTACATCGAGCAGGGACTCTGTACAGGAACAGTTTATACAAACGCACAGACACAGGGCGTTGCGTGTGCGCAGTTTGCTATGTATGCAATAGAAACAGGAAGTCTGGCAAGTACATTGAGCGAAACACCTGTAGTGAAGATGGCACCGGTTGTAGTAACAGCAGACAATGTAGCTGAAATCACAGAGGATATGCGTTGGTAATTCATTAGAGCAAAAGCAGTATAACAGCAGATTAGCAGTCGGCTGTAAGGTAGGAGGAATATACTTATGAGACAGGAAAATATGCGGCGTCTGATATCGGTCGCATCGTTGGTGATCATCATGCTTGTATTTGGGCTGACCAGCGATTCATTTTTCACGGCGGATAATATGCTGAACATTTTAAGAGAATGTGCGGTTACCGGTATTATCGCCATCGGCGTGACATTTGTTATCATTACAGCGGGGATCGATCTATCGACCGGCGCAGCCGTAGGCTTTGCAGGTATGCTTTGTGCTAATCTGCTGTATAATTATCAGTTGTCGGCAGGACTGATAATGGTAATTTCCATTTTAACAGGACTTGCATGTGGTGTGTTAAATGGTTTTATTGTAACGAAATTAAGAGTACCAGAATTTATTGCAACTTTATCTACACAGTATCTGTTCCGTTCGATGGTGTTTGTTTTTGCGATCCGGGAAGCCGGAGTCATCAGCAATAAGAAGATCGAAGACCCGGGCATCCTGATCATGGGAGGAAGCATCAACGGAATTTATCTTGTGACAATAGCCTTTGTGCTTTTGGCAGTGATCGGACAGATTATTTTAAAAAAGACAAAATTCGGTACATATGTGTATGCTACAGGCGCCAACAGAAAATCAGCTGAATTATCCGGTATCAATACGGATAAGGTCCGCTGGATGGTATTTATCCTTACCGGTTTTCTGTGTGGTGTAGCAGCAATCTTCCAGATCGGAAGAGTAGGAAGTGTGACGACAGACTTAGGAACGGGTTTGGAATTTGATATCATTGCAGCAGTAGTTATCGGCGGATGCGCATTTGCGGGAGGTCGAGGAGATGTGTTCGGCTCTGCGGTAGGCGCTATTTTCATGGCAGTATTGCAGAATGGTATATTGAAGTATAACCTTCCGACAGCTGCCCAACTGGTAGTAAAGGGAGTTGTTATCGTTATTATGATTATCTTTGATGCGGTATATAATGATATCATGCAGAAACGTATCCAGAGGAAAGCAAGAGAAGACGATACAGAATCAGCAAAAATGGCAGGAGGTGAAGCGTAATGTCAGCATTATTAGAAATGAAAGATATTGAGAAAAGCTTCAATGAATCTCCTGTATTGAAGAAAGTGGATTTTTCTGTGGAAGCAGGTGAAGTACATGCGCTCATGGGAGAAAATGGAGCCGGTAAATCTACTCTGATCAAGATCCTGACAGGGATATATCCAAAGGACGGAGGGCAGATCTACTGGAACGGACAGCCGGTGGAGATCAATAACAGAAACGACGCTTCTAAATTAGGGATTGGCGTTATCTATCAGGAACTGAGTCTGATCCCGACATTGACAGTCATGCAGAATGTGATGCTCGGCAAAGAAGAAAGCAAGGCCGGATTTGTCAGTGCCAGAAAGATGCGAAAAAGAGTTTCCGAATTGATCAATAAATATGGTTTTGGAATCAAACCGGATGCAATCGTAGAAACATTGACGATCGCACAGAGACAGACCATCGAGATACTGAAAGCCTTAAGTGAAGAATCCAAACTGATCATCATGGATGAACCTACGGCTTCTCTGAGTACAAAAGAATCGGACGCTTTGTTCGGGATCATCGAGCAGCTGCGTAAAGACGGAGTAAGCGTCATTTATATCTCGCACCGTCTGGAAGAAGTATATCGTCTGTCCGACAGGCTTACTGTTCTGCGGGACGGCGCAAGAGTTGCAACACTTACAAAAGAACAGATCATTCCGGCGGAAGTAGTCCGTCTTATGATCGGAAAAGAATTGAGTGAGGCAACAGCCTCAAATAATCTGACAACGTCAGATAAACCGGTCAGATTGAAAGTAGATAATCTGACGAAAAAAGGAATCTTTAAAAACATCAGTTTTGATATACATGAAGGCGAGATCGTCGGATTTGCCGGACTGGTCGGAGCCGGAAGAACCGAAGTGATGCGCTGTATCTATGGAGCAGATCCGTGCGACAGCGGTACGGTGGAATTTGAAGGCAAACCCTTAGCAAGAAAAATCACAGACAGTATCAAAAACGGTTTCGGCTTTGTGCCGGAAGACAGAAGAAATCAAGGGTTTACACCGCTTTTGTCTATTGAGCGGAATGTAGCCCTGACGAATTATGATACATTGGCAGCCAGCGGATTTGTAAAGAGCGGAAAAGAAAAAGAACTGGGAAAAGAGATGGTAGATCGATTGAATATCAAGCCGAATAATCCGCTGATCCCAGTGGGGAATCTTTCCGGAGGAAACCAGCAGAAGGCAGTTCTTGCAAAATGGCTGAGCCGTGATCTGAAGCTGCTGATCATCGACGAGCCTACGGCAGGTATCGATATCGGCGCAAAAGAAGAAATCTACAAGATTTTGGAAGAATTGGCTGCACATGGTACATCTGTTATCATGGTATCCTCTGATCTGCAGGAACTTCTGCGGGTATCACAGAGAATCATTGTCATGAGAAAAGGTGAGATATTTACAGAATTCTCAAGCGGCAAGATCACACAGGAAGACATTCTGATGGCAGAGTCAGGAATTCTCACGAAGGAGGCAGGAAAAGATGAATAAGGATAAGGCAAAAAAACTGTTTGGGAAATCCCAGAGATTGTGGATTCTCGTAGCTATCATGCTGGTTCTTACGATCCTTCAGCCGGGTGTGTTCTTGACGGGAGCAAATATGAAAAGTATCCTGTTGTCGATTTCTGTCTACGGAATCATGGTCTGTGGAACGATCTTCCCGATCCTGCTGGGGGGGATCGACTTATCGGTCGGCGCAGTTGCAGCAGCGGCAGGAGCTCTTGCCGTTACGCAGATCGTAAAACATGAGTATTCCACAACTGGGGTTATTATTGGTGTGGCAGGCGGACTGCTTCTTGGATGTGCTGTCGGGCTGGTTCATGGGCTGATCGTTACACAGTTTGGTGTACCGGCATTTTTGATCACGCTGGCATCCCAGAATATTGTATATGGTATAGCCCAGCTTTTGACTGGAAACAATGTTATCCCTTGTATGAAACCGGCATCCTTTGCATTTCTTGGAGGAGGCAGATTGTTAGGGATTCCGTTCTCTGTTTATATTATGGCACTCATGGCAGTTCTGTCATACATTATATTAAATAAGACGGTGTTTGGACGAAATGTGTATGCAGTAGGAGGCAATCCGGAAGCGTGCCGGCTCTCCGGTGTAAGGAGTCGTCTGGTAACGATCGCTGCTTATGTAGCGTCCGGCTTCACGGCAGCTCTTGCTGGAATCGTGTTGGCAAGTATGAACCGTCAGGCAATCGCAAAGGCAGCACAGGGATATGATAACTTCGTACTGACAGCTTTAGTTGTCGGCGGAGCGTCTCTGATGGGCGGTGAAGGTTCTGTCCTGGCAGCTATATGGGGAGCGTTCCTGGTAGGCGTTGTACAAAATGGTCTGCGTCTGATGGGCGTGGCATCTGACTACCATGGCATTTTCAAATGTATTGTTATCATAGCGGCGGTTGCTTTGGATGCCCATGTAAGATACAAGAAGAGTGGTCTGCAAAAAGGCGGCTTGCTCAAGAAAAAAGCAAAAGCAGCAGAATAAAAAGTGAGGTGGGATTATGAAGATCATAGATGCACACGTGCATGTATTTGAAAATCTGCAGGGGTTCCGAGGAGAAGGCGAGCTGACTGCGATCGGGAACGGCAAAGGCAGATGGGCAAATGGAGATATCATAGAGATGATCCCGGAAGGTCTGGGAGATAAAGGATTTACCTATGAAACATGCCATAGAGTCCTAAAAGAAAACGGAGTAGAAAAGGCTGTGCTCCTGCAGGGAAGCTTCTATGGATTTGCCAATGAGTATGTGGCAGAAGCAATGCGTGCATATCCGGATATGTTTGTAGGAGCAGGTACATTCGACCCTATGGCAAGATATGCGGATCAGATTTATGACAGGCTGACTCAGGAACTTCAGTTTCCAATCATAAAATTTGAGACAAGTACCGGCGGCGGATTCATGTCCTACCATCATACATTTGATATTGCCGAGGTATTTATGCCCACGGCAAAAAAATGCGAAAAAAATGCACAAGTGCTTGTCCTGGATATAGGAAGTCCGGGAATGAGCAGTTTCCAGCCGGAAGGCGTAAGGAAGATCGCATTGGAGTGTCCGGGACTGAAAGTAGTTGTCTGCCATCTGCTGGCGCCTACGCTCGCAGATAAGGACACGGATTATCTGAAGGAAAGCATGGAAACACTGGCTCTTCCGAATATCTATTTTGATCTGGCTGCGGTGCCGTTTAATGTACAGCCGGAAACATATCCTTTCCCGACAGGACTTGCGTTTATTAAATCTGCGAAGGATATCGTAGGAGTGGATAAATTGATGTGGGGAACGGACGTGCCATCCGTATTGATCCAGAATTCTTATCAGAAGTTGACAGAGTACATTACAGAGGGTAATATCTTTACAGAGGATGAACTGGAAAAAGTTTACTATAAAAATGCGTTAGAGGTGTATCCCTTTTGATGAAAGATAAAAAGGTACAGATGAAGTTGATTTTATTCTTGGTATGTGTATTCTGGTTTGGGCAATATGTGTATATTCCCTACCAGACGACATATCTGTCTGAAATCGGTGTTTCTGCTCATATGATCGGAGTGATCGTCGGAGCATACGGATTGGTACAGATATTTTTCCGTATTCCCGTAGGGCTGATGGCTGATATGGGCGGCGGGCATAAGAAGATTATTATGCTGGGTATATGCTGCGTAGGAATAGCATCCTTGATAAGGGTGCTATTTCCAAATGCGGCGGGATTTCTGGCAGCCAATCTGTTTTCGGGTCTGGGGGCTTCTGCCTGGATCTCTTATATGGTTTTTTACATGGAGTTTTATGATGAGGAGAGCATCCAGACAGCGACCGGGAAAGTGATCGCGGCAAATAATACAGGGGTATTGATCGGATTTGTGATCAGTTCTATGCTGTATGCGCATGTAGGAATGCGATGGATCTGCATATTCAGCATGGCAGCCGGGATGGTCGGGACGCTTTTAAGTATGGGGATCTATGAAAAGAAAAATACCGGAATCAAGGCGCAGAAAGCAGAATTGTTACAGCTGTTTGTCAATCGCAGACTTTTGTTTTTCTCCTGTCTGGCTCTTTTGCAGCAAGGGGTTCAGATGGCTACCTGCATGTCTTTTACAACACAGGCAGTCAAGAAATTAGGAGCGGCAGGTTGGCAGGTAGGTGCGGCTTCTATTATTTATATCGTATTTGCGGTTTCTTTTTCTTATCTGTCCGGGAAAAAACTTTTTATACGGATCGGACATGCGAAGATGGTACCGGTTGGTTTATTTATACAGGCTCTGTACTGTATACTTGTTCCGAATATGCGCAGTATTTATGGAATTTATTTTTGTCAGATTCTGGCGGCATTTGCAATGGGATTTTTATTTACATCGCTGACGAGTGAAAGCATGAAAGGAATTCCGAGGCAATATTATTCTACTGCCATGGGTATTTTTCAGGCTGTCTATGCCATAGGGATGACCGGTTTTCCGGTGATCGTGGGCAGTATAGAAACGGGCTGGACAGAGCGGGCGGCTTTTTATTTCATGGCAGTGTGCCTGTTGGCAGGTCTGATTATGGCGCTTATTTTTTACAGAAGGGAGAAGGGATAAATGCATTTTGTGGATAAAGTTAAAATATGCGCACCGGCGGAAGGGCAAGTGGGTATTTTTTGGTTAGGGCAAGCAGGGTTTTTGCTGAAAAATAGTAAAAATGAAATCTTGGCAGTAGATCCCTATCTGTCGGATGCGGTAGAACGGATCTGCGGTTTAAAGCGGCTGATGATGCCTGTGTTAGAGCCGGAGGAATTGAATCCGGATGTGTTGGTGATCAGCCATCATGATGAGGATCATCTGGATATGGACATTATACCGGAGCTGATGCAGAGAAATATAGATACAAAGCTGCTGGCGCCTAAGACGGCGTATGATATGTGCTGTAAGGCGGGGATCGCACAAGATCAGTTAGTGCGATTTGATGAGGGGACACGATACATATGTGGCGGCTTTGAGATAGAGGCCGTGTTTGCAGATCATGGAGATCATGCGCCGGATGCGGTGGGAATGCTCATTCGTACAGAAGGACAGGTGTTTTATTTTTCCGGTGATACTTCCTATCAGTGTGAACGGATGAAATATGCTGCTTTGCAGGATATAGATGTACTGATCGTGCCAATCAATGGTGAATATGGGAATATGAATGCGCTGGAGGCGGTGGAACTGGTGAATCTGGTAAAGCCGAAACTGACGATCCCCAGTCATTTTTGGACATTTATCCGGCATGGAAGCGAACCGTATATGTTTGACAGAGAGATGCGTTTGGAGGCAAAAGACAGTCCGTTCTATTTTATGTGCCAGGGGGAAGGTATACTCTGGAGCAAAGATGCAGGAGTCAAGAAGATGTAACAGCATCTTTTGGCGATCGGCCAAACAGTGCAGAGGCATAGCGAACAGAAAGCAAAAAAGTAAGGCTGTATCATTTGCGGATAATATGGTATAATAATAAGTAAGGCATTTTGTGTGCGGACGAATACGTATCGGATGTGCTCCCGTCCGGACTTGTGTTTTGATGGGATGATGGATGTTGAAGAAATAAAGGAGTATAGGCGGTAAAGAGATGAAGAAAGAGTCCTTGAAGCAGCAGGCATATAATATAATTAAAAATAAGATCATAACGTGCAAGTATCCTCCCAATTTTCTTTTAAATGAAGAAAAGCTGAAAGAGGAGATTGGGGCAAGCAGAACCCCGATCCGGGATGCTCTTAGCAGGTTAGAGCAGGAAGATCTGGTGAGGATCTTGCCTAAAAAGGGAATCATGGTGTCCTCGCTTTCTATCCGAGAGATTAATTCGCTGTATGAAGCGCGCATGCTGATAGAGCCGTATGCAATCGCGCATTATGCAATTGATATTGCTAAGGAACGGTTCCAATATTATGAGAAGCGGATCCGAGAAATGGGAAAAAAGACACGTCAAGGAGAAGAAGTGCAGGATGATATATACGATCTTGACGACCAAATGCATCTGGAGATGATCAATGCGACAGAAAATGAGTATTTTAAAGCACTGTATGAACGGATCAGTTATCAGAACCAGCGGCTGCGGATCTTGTCTGGAGTGAAAAGCAAAGAGCGTCTTGAGGAGACACAAAGAGAGCATATTAAAATTATAGAAGCGTGTCTGGAAGAAAGATGGACGGATGCGGCAGATGCGATGAGGGAACATTTGGTTTGCTCGAAAAGGGCATCCTTTGCGACCATGATAGAAAGCGGCGATATGCTGCTGTAGATATAGGAGAGAAGGCATTGATTCATGTATGTGGATCAATGCCTTCTCTCCTATATAGGGTGTCTGCGTTGTTTGAAACTATACATATTTGGCATATATAGGGAGATTTTTGGCTTTTTTATATTCAAATATACCTAAAAATCATGGCTGCAGATAGATTTTGCATTCATAAAGTCTATAAAAAAGAAGGATAAAAATATAAAAAATTAATTATTTTCTATAAAGTAATTGCAAAAAAACTTAAAAGGTACTATAATGTATACAACACATAATGCAATAGAGAGTACAATAGGAGGAAACATGAGAGAACGACAATTTGTGGCGGATTTAGTGAGTGACCAAAAGCTGCCGAAAATGTTCAAAGTAAGGCAGAAGTTTTTACGTAACAGTATAGATGTGAAAGAAATTCCGAACATTATTAAAGAGCTTCTTTCGGATGAAAAATTTTCGTCACAGATACGTCCGGGAATGCACATCGCGATCACGGCAGGGAGCAGAGGTGTTGCCAATGTGGATCTGACGACAAAATGTATTGTGGATTTTGTGAAGGAGAAAGGTGCGGAACCTTTTATTGTACCTGCCATGGGAAGCCACGGAGGAGCTACGGCAAAAGGACAGAAAGCGATATTAGAAGGATATGGAATCACAGAAGAAGACATGGGGTGTCCGATTCGTTCCTCTATGGAAGTAAAGAAAATCGGTCTGACAGAAGATGGCAGGGAGGTATTTATTGACAAATATGCGGCCGAGTCAGATGGCATTATCTTGGGATGCAGGATCAAACCGCATACCGCATTCCGGGGACCTTATGAAAGCGGCATTATGAAGATGATGGCAATCGGATTGGGAAAACAGCATGGTGCAGAAGTTTGTCATGAAGCCGGCTTTAAAAATATGGCGAAAAATGTTCCGTTATTTGGAAAAGCAATCATAAAAAATGCGCCCATCTTATTTGCTGTTCCGACTATTGAAAATGCCTATGACGAGACGTGCAAGATTGTTGCAGTAAATGCAGATGAAATTGAAGAAAAAGAGCCGGATCTGTTAAAAGAGGCGGCTGCCAATATGCCTCGAATTCTTGTAGATAGCTGCGATGTGCTCGTAGTGGATCAGATTGGCAAAAACTTTAGCGGGGATGGTATGGATCCTAATATAACCGGGACATTTTGTACTCCGTATGCTACCGGCGGCATACAAGCACAGCGCGTATGTGTTTTGGACTTAAGTCCGGAGACACATGGGAATGGGATTGGATTAGGGTATTCCAGTGCGACTACGAAAAGAGTGTTTGATAAACTAGATTTGGCATCTATGTATCCAAATGCAATTACCTGTACAGTATTAGGCGGAGTCAGGATTCCGATCATCATGGAAAGCGACAGAGAGGCAATACAAGTATGTGTAAGAACCTGCAATGAAATAGATAAGGCATCTCCACGCATTGTAAGGATCCCTAATAGTCTGCATATTGAGCATATCATGCTGTCAGAATCTTATTATGAAGAAGCTGTAAAAAATGAAAATATAGAAATCGAATCACAGCCAGAGTATCTGCCTTTTGATGAGGATGGCAACCTCTGGTAATAAATAAGAAGCATAAAAGGTCAGGAGGAAAACCAAAATGAAAGCAATCAGAATCAACGCACCAGGAGAAGTAGAAATTTGCGAGGTGGAAAAGCCGGTCAGAAAACCGGGAGAGGTTTTGCTGAAATTATTATACGGAGGAATCTGTGGAAGTGATCTGGGCTCTTACAGAGGAACTTTTGCATACTTTGATTACCCGCGTATACCGGGACACGAATTCAGCGCAGAGATCGTTGAAATTGATGACAATGACAGAGGGTTGAAGCCGGGGATGATCGTAACCTGCAATCCATATTTTAACTGTACAACATGCTATAGCTGCAAACGAGGAATCGTCAATGCATGTATGAACAATGAGACAATGGGATGTCAGAGAGACGGCGCTTTTCAGGAATACATCACAATGCCGATCGAACGTGTCTATGATGGAAAAGGTCTTTCCCCAAAAGTATTAGCGGCGATCGAGCCATTCTGTATCAGTTATCACGGCGTGCAGAGAGCAGGTATCAACAAAGGGGATAAGGTACTGGTTGTCGGTTCCGGAACAATAGGTGTGTTGGCAGCAGTTGCAGCCAAAGCATTAGGCGGTGAGGTATATATCAGCGACGTACAGGCGCCGAAACTGGCATATGTGCAGGAACAGTTTGGTTTCGCCGGGACGATTTTAAATGATTCTCCTGAACATTTTACCGAGGCAGTGTCTGAGATCACAGGTACATATGAAGTGAATGGAAACGTACAGCCGAACGGTTTTGACGTATGTATCGAAGCCGTAGGTCTGCCTTCTACTTTCCAGAATACGGTAGATGCGGCGGCATTTGGCGGAAAAGTTGTACTGATCGGCGTAGGCAAGAAGAATCTGGACTTTAACTTTACACTCTTACAGAAAAAAGAACTGAATGTTTTTGGCAGCAGAAACGCCTTGAAGAAAGATTTTATCGAACTGATCGATCTAGTAAAAGAAGGAAAGGCAGATCTGGAAAAAGTGATCACCAATGTATATCCTTTTGAGGAGGCGGCAAAAGCGTTTGCAGATTTCGATAAGAGCGGCGGCGATATGCTGAAAGTTGTCATTGATTTTACAAATATAAAATAAATAAAAAGAGGAGTTGTGAAAATGGAAAAATTAAATTATCAAGTATTGGAAAAATCCGGTTACCAGGGGTATATACAAAAAGAGGCGCCGGAGAAAGTACTGCAGTTTGGAGAAGGAAACTTTTTAAGAGCATTTGTGGATTATTTCTTTGACTGCGCAAATGAAAAGACAGACTGGAAAGGAAAAGGTGTACTTGTACAGCCTATCCCCCAGGGACTGACAGATCTGATCAATGAGCAGGAAGGATTGTATACTTTATATCTGCGCGGAAGCGAAAAGGGACAGAAGGTAGACCAGAAACGTGTGATCTCCTTTGTAAACAGATGCATCAATCCATATGAAGACTTTGACGCTGTCATCAAAGCGGCATGCAGTGATGAGATGGAGTATATCGTATCGAATACAACAGAGGCAGGGATCGTATACGATCCGGAGAGCACATTTGAGCAGTGTCCTCCGAACAGCTTCCCGGCTAAATTGACGAAGCTCTTGTATGAAAGATTTAAAGCAGGCAAGAAAGGTCTTGTGATCCTGAGCTGTGAATTGATCGATAATAATGGAAAAGAATTGGAAAAATGCGTGCTGCGTCATATTGATGACTGGAAGCTGGGCAATGCGTTTAAGAAGTGGATCGAGGAAGAGAATATTTTCTGTTCTACGTTAGTTGACCGTATCGTACCGGGCAGAATCAAAGACGCAGAAGAAGTTAAGAAAATGGAAGAAGAAAATGGGTATGCAGACGTACTGACAGATGTCGGAGAATGCTTTGGCGTATGGATCATTGAAGGACCGGCAGAATTAGAAGACCGCCTTCCATTTAAAAAGGCCGGATTAAATGTCCATGTTGTTCCGGATGTAACTCCATACAAGAAAAGAAAAGTACGTATTTTGAATGGCGCGCATACAGGATTTGTGCTGGGCGCTTATCTTGCCGGCCAGGATATCGTAAGAGACTGTATGCATAATGAAACTATCAAAGGCTTCATGAATAAAATGCTGTATGATGAGATCATCCCGACACTGCCGTTAGATAAAAAAGATTTGATGGAATTTGCTTCCGCTGTGGAAGATCGTTTCAACAATCCTTTTGTAGATCATGAATTGATGAGCATATCCTTAAACTCTACTTCTAAGTGGAGAGCAAGAAATATGCCTTCCTTTACAGAATATATCAAAGAGAAAAAGAGCCTTCCGGTATGCCTGACTATGAGTCTGGCAGCGTATATCGCATTTTACAGCAATGACATCCAGGAGAGAACAGAGGATGGGCTGATCTGTAAACGTCCAAAGGGCAACACATATAAAGTACAGGATGACGCCTGGGCTTTGGACTTCTACTATGAACACAGAGCAGACAGCGCTGAAGACCTGGTACATGCGGTGCTCACCAATGAAAAAATGTGGGGAGAAGACTTAAGTAAGATCGAAGGTCTGGAGGCAAAAGTGACAGAGAATCTCATGAAGATCCGTGAAGAGGGCGCAGAAGCAGCATACGCTTCTTGCCTGTAAGAGGAAAAAAAGAAAAGCTGATCAACGACAAAAAAGTAACCGTGATCCTTTGCTGTGGTAGAACACCACACTGGGGACGGTTACTTTTTTATTGATTTATATATGCAATCAGAGAGGTTGGATCTGCGCTGCTGTATACTAAGATGAAAAGGCTTTGCATATAGTTTTATTTTGCAAAAAATTTTAAAAAGATTTTGCCTAAAAGAGGGAATAAGCGATTGACGATTAATGTAGAGAGGATACGGAAACAACTTATAGTGGAAGATGAGTAGAGATATACAATTTTATTGTTTTGTGATATTCTGTTTGTAAAAATAGTGTCAAAAGGGGGCGGATGAAGGGTATGGACAAACCGCTTATTTTAACAAAAGAGAATGCGCATAATGAAGTGGCTGAGATGACGGCATATCATCTTCAGGACTTGCGTATACTTGAAAAAATGCCGGCCTTATGTAAATTAAATTTGGTAGGTGGAGAAGTATCTGATTTGTACCCATTAAAAAAATGCCCCAAACTGTATGCATTAAATCTCGAACTGACAAAAGTGGATAACTTTTCTTCCTTACAGGAAATAAAGAGCATCCAATATTTAAAAGTTGCAGGTATACATAATCAAATGATACCTACGATTTCAAAGATGACCGGTTTGAAACACTTGCAGGATTAAAACTAAAACATTTTAGCGTGACAAGCAGCTCCTTTTTCTTACATAGGGAAGCAAATGTTGGTTTTATAGTTATCTAAAGGAATGAGATACTATTGAACTAATTTATATTGTGTTATAAGGTGTTGAAAAGCCTGAAAATACGGGGTTTTTAAATTCAATCGAAATGTAAAGTGTTATATATTTTTATGAGGATTTGCTCCGAATTTGACCGAAAGCAGTTTGGAATGTTTATACATTTACAAAGTTACATGTTTACAATGTGCTTAATGGGTGGTATATTATAGATATAAATAAGGCACTACTGATAGTTGGTTAGTCCAAATTTGATAAAGTTACAAAAAAGTAACCGTATTCCTTTGGTCGGGGGCGGTTACTTTTTTGATTGATTTATATATGCTATCAGAATCGTTACAACGATACTCAGTATCATTAGTACGATGGATAGGAGTTCAAAATCGCTCATAAGTCAAGCCCTCCTTTCCAAGATTTCCTGTAAGCAGGATTTCTATGTAATCAGAGGGTTCAGTCCCTCTGTTGAAGGACTAACCGCCTACCATTCTCATGTAGTGCCCTGTCTCATTTTAGCAAAATTTTTCTTTTATAACAATATTTCTTTTCAAATAATCCATTAAAAATTCTAAAGTATAGCGAAGTGATAGTGGGAACGATACTGTAGAAAATTTGACTTTTTGAATAAGTTTCAAGTTATTGTTTTCAGGTGTAAGATTTTGAGAAAAATCTATACTATATAAATGAGAGGAGGTTGATAGATTGGTAGAAGATAGTAAAATTATTGATTTGTTTTTTATACGAAAGCAGGCACTTATAGAATTATCAGAAAAATATGGAATGGCGTGTGAGCGTATCGCAAGAAATATTTTAAAAAATCATCGTGATGTAGAGGAGCGTGTAAATGATACATACCTTGCTGTATGGAACACGATACCGCCCCAAAGCTCAAAGTCCTTACGGGCGTATATTTTCCGTATTATCTGAAACATATCTGCTGCGAAGTATCATGAAAATACGTGTATTAAGCGAAATAGTTACTATGATGTAGCATTGCAGGAATTGGAGGATTGTCTTATAGCCCCAACGACTGTTGAACAGGAAATAGAAGTAAATGAATTATCAAACTTAATCAACGATTTTCTTGAAACATTAGATAAAGAAAGTAGAATAATGTTTGTTCGTCGTTATTGATATTCTGATAGTATTTCAGATATTGCGGAACGGTTTCAAATAAGTAATAACTATAGTTTAAAGAATAAAATCAACAGATATTCCTTTAGAAAAATTTGACCCGAATTTGACCAAAAGGCAGTCAGGGCAGATGTGGAAACAGCGAAAACCCGTTAACCTTTCGGCTAACGGGTTTTCGTTGGTTTTATAGTTATCTAAAGGAATGAGAGTAAAGTGCGGCACCTTTTATAGTGCCTATACTTTATGAGGGGGGAGATAGTTGCTTTATCAACTATCTGACTTTAGTATAAAGCAAAATTATGTCAAAACTATGAGTAAAGTATAAAAGAAAACGAAAAAATATAAAATCGTTCTTAAGAATAGATGAATAAATTTTTAATCTACGATATTACACAATTTTCCGATCTTTTCGATCTCACAGATTACCTCATCTCCCTTGTTTAAAAATTTAGGCGGCGTATATCCCATGCCGGCGCCTGCGGGAGTTCCGGTTGCGATAATGGTTCCAGCCAGCAGAGTCATGCCGGAAGAAAGCTCTGCTATGATCTCGTCAATAGGGTGGATCAGGCGATCTGTACAGCTTTGCTGACGGGGTTCACCGTTGATACGAGAGGAAATATGCAGGATAGGCGGAAACGAGATTTCATCTGCCGTTACGATACAGGGCCCCATAGGCGCAAAGCCGTCCAGAGATTTTCCGAAGTACCATTGTTTATGGTCTACTTGCAGATCACGGGCGGAAACATCATTGAGGACAGTATAACCATAGATATACTGTGACGCAGTGGCGGGGGTGATATCATGCGGCTTTACATTTTTGCAGTCCTTTCCGATAATGACGCCAAGCTCTGCCTCATAATCCAGGCTGTCTGTAAGGTCAGCATGAAGCGGGATACTATCTTTAGGACCGCTTGCAGTATGCGCACGTTTGCTGAAATATACTGCCTTTTCCTGTTTTACGATAAAGGCGTCTTTATGGAAGCGGGCGGATTCAACAGCATGCTCTGCATAATTGATTCTCAGGCATAAAATATCCTGTGCAGGATGGGGAATCGGCGCCATAAGATGCAGCGTATCCAGCTTCAGAGCAGACTGTGGGTTTGCTTTTTCAATGTTTATCAGGTTTAGCAACTGATCCAGAGGGACATGGCGGATCAGTTCGTTCATATCCGTATAAGGAAGACCGAAGCTTTCCAAGGACCAGAGCAAGTCCGGGAATTCTTTAAAGCCAATACCAATCTGAGGGGTTTGATCTGTGGAGCGGTAGGTATATAATTTCATAAAATTTGCCTCCAAAAAATAATTTTGTATAGAGCAGAAGGCGGCTGCCTTCCTGTATACATACAGATAATGCTGCAACTATTTTATCAAAGTAGTTTAAGCAAGACAAGAAGTTATTCTAAAAATTTGCCGAAACAGCGAAACCCCGTCAACCTTTCGACTGACGGGGCTCGTTGTTTTTATAGTTATCTAAAGGAATGAGAGTAAAGTGCGACACCTTGGGAACTCCCAAGATGTCTTTACTTTATGAGGGGGGAGATAGTTGTTTATCAACTATCTGATTCTTAGTATATAGAACAAATGTGTCCAAAGTATGTTTAAATCCTAAAAGAAATAGAAAAATTATTAGAGAATTCTAAAATCCGGCAGGCACATTCCGAAATACAGATGCAGGAAATACAGCGGATCGATCTGTTTACGATATTTGTAAGACTTGCCCTGCATAGATCAGATCCGGATCGGCAATTCCGTTTAAGGAGGCGATGGCGCCGACTGTCGTGCCAAATCGTTGTGCAATGCCGCTTAGGGTATCGCCGGACTGTACCGTGTAAGTCTGCGAAGTGGAGGCAGTATTTTCTGGAATCTTGATCGTCTGTCCGGCGTAGATCAGATCTGGATCAGAAATGCCATTTAAGGAGGCGAGTGTCTGGTAGGTCGTGCCGAACCTTTGCGCAATGCCGCTTAAAGTATCCCCGGGCTGTACCACATACGTGACGTAATCAGAGGAGGGCGGCACAGGTGTGGGAGCGGGAGATGGCGAGCTTCCGTTCAGATGATTGAGCCCTGCCTCTTTTATGACGGAGGCATAGTCGATGAAACCGGTATCTAAGTCGACATTTCCGCTGATCCCCGGGATGTTTCCATGATTGCTGTACTGCCAGATACCGCAGTCAGTGCCGTCAAATCGGTCCGTATAATAGGCATACCAGAGAGCGTATCTTTGGGAAAGGTCAGCGGGGAGATAGGTGTTTAAGAAATTTTTATTGCTGTAATACATAGCATAGTAACCATTTGCCTCTATATGGTTACAGAAACTTTTTACCATATTTGTGGCAAGAGAAGGGGTTATTGTTACACCCTGCCCGGCAGCATAGTCGATAGATGCCTGTTCGATATCATAGCACACGGGATAATCCAGACGGTAAGAGGCAATCGTGCGCAGACATCCGTTGGCTTCTTCGATAGCAGTTTCTGGATTTATGGCATAACAAAACCAGTATACGCCGATGGGAAGTCCTATACGGTTACATGCAGATGCATTTCTGTGAAACTGTGCGTCTACGGTATTAAAACCATACCCGGCACGCAGCATGGCAAACTGATAGCCGGCCGCCTTTACCTGTTCCCAGTCGATCACTCCTTGGAATTCACTTACATCCAGTCCTTTTATATTCATAATGACTCCTTTATACAAAATAAAATTTGTCATATTAGTATATGGAAAGAAAGAGCAGAATGTGAAGAGAGCAGCGGGCAATCTTAAGAAATTCCTAACATTTTTGGTCAACAGGACTTAAAAAATATGCAATATCATGTATACTGTAAGGGAGGTGATGAAGATGTATACGATTTTAGTATGTGATGATGACAAGGAAATCGTGGAAGCTATTGAAATATATTTGACTCAGGAAGGGTATCACATCCTGAAAGCATATGATGGAATGGAAGCGCTTAGTATATTGGAGAAAGAAGAAGTTAATCTTCTTATTTTAGATGTCATGATGCCCAGGCTTGATGGGATCCGGGCGACTTTGAAGATCCGGGAAAATAATAGTATCCCGATCATCATTCTTTCCGCCAAATCAGAAGATGCGGATAAGATACTGGGCTTAAATATAGGAGCAGACGATTATGTGACGAAGCCGTTTAATCCATTAGAATTGGTGGCGCGGGTAAAGTCACAGCTGCGGCGGTATAATCAGCTTGGAGGAAACAGTAAAAAAGACGAGGATAAAGTATATGAAGTGGGCGGTCTGCGGATCAATGACGATCTGAAGGAGGTCACCGTAGATGGGGAGCCGGTGAAGCTGACCCCGATAGAGTACAATATTTTATTATTATTGACGAAAAATCAGGGCAGAGTTTTTTCTATTAATCAGATCTATGAATCTATCTGGAATGAGGAAGCGATCGGAGCGGATAATACGGTTGCGGTGCATATACGGCATATCAGGGAAAAGATAGAGATCAATCCCAAAGAACCTAGGTATTTGAAAGTAGTATGGGGAATTGGATATAAAATAGAGAAACTGTAGCCCTTGGAAAGGAGTAGTATGAATAAATGGTATAGAAAATCGGTCACGAAAGCCATATTGCTTGTTTTGGCCATTTTGGCGGCTGCTTCTACAGTGATAAGCGGGGTGGTGGTCCTTTCGTTTTCAGGAAACATATTCCGGCAGAATTTCTGGGAATCTATGGAACTTCCCTATGAAGAGTCAGAAGACTTTCATTTGGCAGTAGAAAATGCGGTCTATACGATACTTGAACAGTATTGCTGGGAAGAGAATCTACAGACAGATGGAGTATATGATGAAAATAAGCTGGTGGATATTATAGAATATGGAGAAACGAGTAAAGTTTCTGGAAAGAATATATCCGGTCTGGCATACCGACTGGCTGATCTGTATAACTGGGGACTACTTCTGAATGACGGGCAGTATATGCGCACGGATACAGGTGTGATCGTATGTGAGAAACCGGATGGAACGTATTACTACTATTATCAGGAAGAATTTTTCAACATGTTGGAGGACGGTACGCTTAAAATCCAAATGTCGGAAGAATCTAAGGAGTCTTTCTTGTATGATCTGCAGCAGGGGTTCTATACTGCACCGGGACATTATGATGTAAGCATAATAAATAAAGCGGGAGAAACAGTCTATACGGACTGTTGGAATTTTGGAAGTTCCATGGTGGAAGAATATGCGCCGGAGGGAGCAAATACGCTTCTGGAAGTTGTCAATAAAACGCCTGCTTTAAACGGAAAATTGGACTTTATATATGGAAGTCTGGAAAGCGCAGCGTATAGTTTGAGCAGTGCTGTCGATCTATATCAAAAAGGTGTGAATGCGTATGGAGAAGGAAATACGAATTTTACCTATATATATGCGGATCAGGATACAAAAACTGTATTTACCAATAAGGCGGAATACAAGGAGTTTGACAAAATAGAAGAGAATATCAGCCGGATGATCTCTGATGAAAAGGATAAATATATTATCATCTATCCTAAATTGAAAGATTTTAAGACAAATATGGATATTGCCGCCGGTACATACTATGACATGGTCAAGTATTATGTGGATGGTACAATAGGAGAAAATGTAATCTTAGCCGTAAGTATAGATACCGGTTTTCCGATCCAGGACGGCTTCTATACGGCGAAAGAAACGTATGACGCAAATCTTCCCTATTTGCGCAGCAGTGCAGTCACAGGTATGGCAAGTCTGTTCGTATTTATAGTTACGCTGATCTGGATGACGTTGATCACCGGCAGGAGACCGGAAGATGATGAGATCCATCTGAATGGATTCGACAGATGGAAAACAGAGATTGCGGCAGCTCTCGTTATTGGAATCTGGTTGGCCTTTACGATTATGGTGGGGACAGAGTGGTCAGGGCTTACCCAGGTATACAATGTTTCGTATCTGCACGATGCAATACAGTATGTATATTTTAACGGACTTTCCACGGCGTATTTGAGCATAACCGATATGATCGTGATGGGAGTATACGGTATTTTTACGGCACTTTGTTTTTTCGCAGGATATCTCAGTCTTGTAAGAAGGATAAAGGCGGGAACTGTCTGGAAAAACAGCCTGCTGTACGCAGTCAGCGGTTTTGCGGCAGCGACTTGGAAAAAGCGCGCGGTTACGTTTCAGGGCATCGCCTCTCTTATTGTTCTTGCCTTTCTCCATGGCATGTGCCTTGTGACAGGCTGGCATATTGTATTTGTGATACCGGCCATACTGGCAGATCTGGGCGTTGTTTATATAGTAGTGAGCAATGCGATCGCTAAAGACCGAATCAAAAAAGGCATTGAGCAGATTGCTTCAGGCGATTTGGATTATCAGATAGAGCTAAAAGGATTACGAGGAAAGAATCTGGAGATCGCGGAGAAAGTCAACAATATTGGAAGCGGTCTGAACCGCGCGGTAGAGGAAAACATGAAGAGCGAGCGGCTAAAGACAGATCTGATCACAAATGTTTCCCATGATATTAAAACACCGCTTACCTCGATCATCAATTATGTGGATCTTCTAAAAAGAGAAAATCTGCAAGATGAAAAGGTGCAAGGGTATCTTGCGATCCTCGAGGCAAAAGCACAGCGTTTGAAGATATTGACAGAGGATGTCGTAGAGGCGTCAAAAGTAAGCAGCGGAAATATAAAATTAGAGTTTATGAATGTCGATCTTGTAGAGATGATCCAGCAGACGGAAGGGGAATTTGAGGAGAAATTTGCCGCTCGGAATCTGTCCGTCATAACAAGCCTGCCGGATCAGCCGGCAGTCATACGTGTGGATGGCAGACGACTCTGGAGAGTTCTGGAGAATATATATGGAAATGCGGCAAAATATGCGATGCCGGGGACAAGAGTCTATGCGGATCTGGGAGTAGGGGAGGAGACCGTGCTGTTTTCCCTGAAGAATATCTCAGAGCAGCAGCTCAATATCTCTGCTGACGAATTAACGGAACGTTTTATCCGGGGCGATTTGTCTAGAAGTACGGAAGGCAGCGGTTTAGGACTGTCGATCGCCCAGAGCCTGATGAAGATGTTGGGAGGGACTATGCAGTTGTATCTGGACGGAGATCTATTCAAGGTAGAACTGGAATTTCCGAGAGTGAAGGAAAAGTAAAATATAGATTGTATTAAAGAGGAGAAGGCTCCGGCCGGCATTTGGTAACAAACGCCGCCGGAGCTTATTTTCTTATTGGATAATCCATAAGGTTGACTTCAATGGAGAGACAGTATAAAGAAAGATTACCAGGACTTGACAAAAGAAAGTTTTCTGTGTTACGATTTTTGTTACCATATGAAGAAAAGGCAATGATGAAGAGAGTACGTTTTTTGGAATTTTACAGAGAGTCCTGTATGATGAGAAGGGATGAAGGAAGAAAAGCGGAAGATGGCTTTTGAGCAGCGAATGTGAGCCAAGGCAGATCGTATATTATAGAAGAAGTCTTGATATCCTGGCAAGCATGCGATGGGACCGCCCATTACAGCGGTAAGTGCTTTTGCACTTGTGGAGGCTTTTGCCGTGAGGCGGAAGCGAATAAGAAGTGGTACCACGGCGATTTCCCGTCTTCTGTGTTTAGAGAAGACGGGTTTTTTATTTCATGCTTTCTTATGAAATAAAAACAGGAATGTGTACTTGCATGAGCAGAATCATTGTTTCACAGCCGTGCACGGCACGGGATAAGTGATCAAAAAAAGAAAAGGAGAGAGAAACATGTGTGACAAACCCAAATATTATATTACTACGGCAATTGCCTATACGTCTGGCAAGCCGCATATCGGAAATACCTATGAGATCGTATTGGCAGATGCGATCGCGCGATACAAGAGAAGTCAGGGATATGATGTGTTTTTCCAGACAGGTACAGATGAGCATGGGCAGAAGATCGAACTAAAAGCAGAAGAAGCGAATGTTACCCCGAAAGAATTCGTGGACAACATCTCATCAGAGATCAAAAGAATATGGGATCTGATGGATACTTCCTATGATAAATTTATCCGTACGACAGATGCGGACCATGAGAAGCAGGTACAGAAGATTTTTAAAAAGCTGTATGAGCAGGGAGATATTTATAAAGGATACTATGAAGGAATGTATTGCACCCCGTGCGAATCTTTCTTTACGGAGTCACAGCTGGTGGATGGAAAATGTCCGGACTGCGGCAGGGAAGTGCAGCCGGCAAAAGAAGAAGCATACTTCTTTAAAATGAGCAAGTATGCAGACAGACTGATCGAACATATTAATACACATCCGGAGTTTATACAGCCTGTATCACGTAAGAATGAAATGATGAATAACTTCCTTCTTCCGGGTCTGCAGGATTTATGTGTATCCAGGACTTCTTTCAAATGGGGGATCCCGGTTGACTTTGATGAAAAACATGTAGTTTATGTTTGGCTGGATGCGCTGACGAACTATATTACCGGAATTGGATATGACTGTGACGGCAGCAGTACAGAACAATTTGGGAAGCTGTGGCCTGCAGACTTACATTTGATCGGGAAAGATATTATCCGCTTCCATACGATTTATTGGCCGATCTTCTTGATGGCCTTAGGACTGCCTCTGCCGAAACAGGTATTTGGACATCCATGGCTGCTCCAGGGAGACGGCAAGATGAGCAAATCGAAAGGAAATGTTCTCTATGCAGATGAACTGGTAGATTTCTTCGGGGTTGACGCAGTCCGTTATTTTGTCCTCCACGAAATGCCATTTGAAAACGACGGCATTATTTCCTGGGAGCTAATGGTAGAGCGTATGAACTCCGATCTAGCGAATACATTAGGAAATCTGGTCAATCGTACAGTTTCTATGACAAATAAATATTTTGGCGGAACAGTGCAGGATAAAGATATTTCAGAAGAGGTAGACGCAGATCTGAAACGAGTGGTGGAAGAAACGCCGAAGCTGGTAAACGCAAAAATGGATGAATTGAGAGTTGCGGATGCAATTACAGAGATTTTTAACTTGTTTAAGCGCTGTAATAAATATATTGATGAGACAATGCCGTGGGTCCTGGCAAAAGAAGAAGCGAAAAGGGGTCGTTTGGAGACGGTTCTGTGGAATTTGATCCAGAGTATTTCAGAAGGCGCGAGACTTTTAGAGCCATATATGCCGTCTACAAGTAAAAAGATCCTTGAGCAGCTTGGCAATGGACAAGTGACAGCGAAACCAGAGATTCTTTTCCAGAGGCTGGATGTAGAAGAAGTACTGAAAAAGGTAGAAGAGTTACATCCTCCGGTACAGGACGAAAAAGAAGAAGCGGTCATCGATATAGAAGCAAAACCGGAGATCACATTTGAACAGTTTGGCACGATGCAGTTCCAGGTGGGAGAAATTATTGCCTGTGAGGCGGTAAAAAAATCGAAAAAACTGCTTTGCTCCCAGGTGAAGATCGGAAGCCAGGTAAAGCAGATCGTGTCAGGAATAAAAGCACATTATACGCCAGAAGAAATGGTGGGAAAGAAAGTGATGGTTCTTGTAAACTTAAAACCTGCAAAATTAGCGGGAGTTTTATCTGAAGGCATGCTTTTGTGCGCAGAAGATGCGGAAGGCAATCTGTCATTGATGGTGCCGGAAAAAAATATGCCTGCAGGAGCAGAAATTTGCTAAATTTAACGAGAAAAAGGAAGTTTTGTTAAAACTTAAACGTAGAAGAACGTAAGCGTGATAACTGTATATTGCATACCCATTCGGGAATTCCGTGACACATGTCTTGCAAGCGGGTGTACCGGGCACAACGAGGCATAAGCGGGGGAATTTCGGCAAAGCCCTGATGAGCGTTGTAATATGCAGTTGTCGTACTTACGTTCTTTTTTTCAGTTCAATATATAGTTATTTTGTCAATATTTCTACACCGTCTTCTTTTATGAGTACCATATATTCAATCTGGGCAGACAGTCCA
This sequence comes from Mediterraneibacter massiliensis, assembly GCF_001487105.1. Classification (GTDB taxonomy): domain Bacteria; phylum Bacillota; class Clostridia; order Lachnospirales; family Lachnospiraceae; genus Mediterraneibacter; species Mediterraneibacter massiliensis. The sequence goes on from NZ_LN913001.1 coordinate 296,936, forward strand.
TCGTCAATGGTATATACAGTCCAATCGTTTTCTTCATCTACATAGAAATCAGGACTGCCTTCATTGATCATAGGTTCGATCGTGAACATCATGCCGGGTACGAGGAGCATCTCGCTGCCCTTAGGGGTAACATAGCTTACGAAAGGATCCTCGTGGAACTGTAGACCGATGCCGTGCCCTCCTATATCTTCTACGACGGAATACCCGTTTGCTTGTGCATGGCTATTGATAGCATACGCGATATCCCCCAAGTGGCCCCAGGGTTTTGCGGCTTCCAGACCAAGATTGACACATTCTTCTGTCACACGTATAAGGCGCTCAGCGCGTTCGGAAATCTGCCCTAGTTTAAACATACGAGAAGCGTCAGAGAAATATCCGTTTAGAATTGTGGATACGTCCACATTAATAATATCTCCTTCTTTGAGTATAATGTCTCTGTCCGGTATGCCATGACAAATTTCGTTATTGATGGACGTGCATACACTCTTCGGAAAACCCTGGTAATTGAGTGGCGCCGGTATGCCGCCATGTTCTTTGGTAAAAGTATATACAATGTCATCAATTTCTGCCGTGCTCATACCGATATGGATCTGCCTGGCCACTTCGTCCAGGACCGCAGTATTGAGCTTTGCGCTTTCTTTGATTTTTTCAATCTGGAAAGGGGTTTTCAACATTTTACGTGTGGGGACGATTTCCCCTTTTTCTGCATGAAGCATCATTTTTTCTTCAATCGGCATGTGGCATTTTTTATATTTTTTGCCGCTGCCGCACCAGCATATATCATTTCTTTCCATGAATCGTTCGCTCCTTTTTATAAATTTTAATGTTCTATCTGGTGAATAAAAAGCCCGCTGCGCAGTTTGGGCTCAAACCAGGTCGATTTTGGCGGCATCAGAAGATTGGCATCAGCCACTGCAAGCAGTTCTTCCATAGATGTGGGATACATAGAAAAGGCAATCCCCTTCGTTTTATCCACTTCTTCTTGTAATGCGTGAAGACCCCGGATCCCACCGACAAAATGGATCCGTGGATCGGTTTTGGGGTCTTGTATCTGAAGGATAGGGGCAAGTACAAAATTTTGCAGGACGGATACATCCAGAGCTTCCACAGGAGAATCTGAATAAAGACAAGGATCTGCTTCCAGACAGTACCAGTTTCCATTTCCATATAGGCCAAACTGTCCTTTCTTTTGAGGATGGAATGGCGCACTTCCAATTTTCTGTATGTGAAAATGCTTCTCTATCATAGTGAGAAGTTCAGTAAATGTATATCCATTGAGATCTGTTATAACACGATTATAGTCAAAAATCTGTAATTCGTCGGAAGAAAACAAAACAGAGAGAAAGTAGTTGAATTCTTCAGTCCCGGTGTAGTCAGGATGTGCATCTCTGCGCATCAGGCCTACTTTGACAGCAGAAGCGGCACGATGGTGTCCATCTGCAATATAGACCTGCTCAATAGAGGAAAAAATTTGAGAGATTTGCTCGATCAGATTAATTTCCTTTATCTGCCACACCTGATGCCGGATAGAGTCATCACTGACAAAATCATAGAGCGGTGCAGAAGCACACACCTTTTCCAACAAAATCTTCAAGGCGGCGTGTGGACGATAAGCAAGAAAAATAGGACCGGTCTGGGCGCTTAAAGTATCCACGTGGCGGATACGGTCTAATTCTTTCTCTTCGCGTGTATTTTCATGTTTGCGGATGATATGATTCAGATAATCGTCTATAGAAGCACAACCGACAATACCTGTCTGAGTATGCTGCCCCATTGTCAGTGCATACACATAATAGCAGGGGCTCTCATCCTGCATAAAAGAGCCGTCTAGGAGCATGGCTTCCAGGAGTTTGGCCGCCTTGTCATATACGGGCTGAGAATACATATCCGCATCTTCCGGAAATTGTGTTTCCGGGCGGTCGATCTTTAAAAATGAATGGGGATTCTTTTCTGTGATCTCACGAGCTTCTCTTCGGTTATACACATCATAGGGAAGAGCCGCAATGGAAGAAACAAGTTCTTTGGAGGGGCGGATTCCCTTGAAAGGTCGGATAGCAGTCATGGTGATTTCTCCTTTTTCTTATAGACTGAACACATTTTAACACAAAAACTTCTTCATTGTCACCTTAGTCAGCGCGGTTTCCATATATTAGGATGAGGTACGCTTTCGTTATTGTATCATATATTCTGGGATTCGACAAAAGGTTTCAAAAATATACATGAATTGCTTGCCGGGAATAAAAAAGTATAGTACTATAAAAAATTGAAGGAGTGATTTGATCGTATGTCAGATTTGATTTATTGGATTGCGATGGTCTTGATCATCGGCGCAAGTGCCGCCTTGTTGACAGGAACTTTTCTAAGCATGAAAAAAAATAAAAAAGAAAAAAGTAGAAATACAGGCCGCATATCTGCCAGAGGAAGGGCGTATGATCCTGATGAAGAGGAATATTCCGGACGAAGGCATACAGCGCAGGAAGGCAGACGGCGGACGGAACAGCAAGAGAGAGCGAATGAAAAGAAGCAGTGGAAGATCATTCTGGAGAACCTGGATACTTGGGAAAAGCATAGTTTTATCTTCTATGATACTGTTGCGATCGGACGGGGAAGTGATGTCCGTACATATGAAAAATATCTTTCCGTTTCGGAAGATCCCAGGGTTTCTAAACTTCACTGTGCGATTGTGAGAAAAGGAGATAAACTATATTTAAAAGATCTGGAATCCAGAAATGGAACATATCTGAACGGGAAAAGGATAGAGCGTCCGGTGATGCTGCAAAGAGATGATGTGATCGGAGCCGGAGAGTCCAGGTTTGAAGTTTTAAAAGTACTAAGAGAGCGAGATTCGTAATAGTCTGGATATGATGTCCTGCCAGCAGCTTTTGGCAGGAGATGAGAGACTTCCTAAAGAATACCGGCAGAACATACCGGAATGTACATCTTGAAGAAAGAGTTTGGTATAAAGAAGGAGAGAAGCGGGGCATGTCTTTGTTTGACATGCCCCGCTTTTACGTGCTAAAATCCCGTCTTTGACAGTTAGAAGAGAAAAAAACGGCTACAAACCCAGTAAATATGGGAGGTGTAGCCGTTTCTTGTCTTGCATCGATATGTGCTATATTTCAGGTCTTTTTAAAATTTTTGTATTTTTAATGATTGTTCGCATAGAGGCTTTCGTAATGATCTCGTAATCCGTACGGAATCCAAAACTCTGATGCAGAGCATCTGTAAGTTCCGTGCGAGTATACGAAGGAATATAACCACTGGCAGCACTTAAAAAGGTCATATTCATGGCCCGCAGAGTTTGGATGATCTGGTCACAAGTGAATCTGTTCCCAATCTTTTTCTCTAAGAGCCGATAAATAATCAGGCTGATATAGCAAGTCATGAAATGGGCTTTGATCCGATCTTCTCGGCGGACAAATGCGGGACGGGAGCCGAGTTCATCTTTCATGATCCGGAAGTTTTCCTCGATTTCCCAACGCTGCTGATTAATCCGGATGATATCACCCACGTCTCCTTCCAGATTCGTCACTACTGCGTAGAACCCATCATACATTGCTTCTTTTTCTATCTGTTCCTGATCAAGTCCATACACTGTTTTTTCAGCAATCTCTCCATCTTTCGTAATAGTCGTACGCTTTACAAACCGCATAGGATCGTTTTGGTTTGTTCCTTTTCTCTTTTTTCCTGGTGAATCCAAGATCTTTTGCGCCCGTTCAATCTGACCTTCCCGGATCTTTCTCTGGTAAGCAGCATATTTCGGAGAATAGGTAACAATCAGTGTCTCATCCATATCTCCTGTTATAAGGGGATATTCCTTATAGTAAACGGAGTTATAGATTTCTTCATCTGTTTCATCCAGTGTACGAAGGTCGATGAACTTCTGTGCTCCTATCTTGCGGAACTGTGTGGGATTCATCGCTTCTTTTCGCTCTTCCGCCTTCATTTTTTTCAGGGAATGTGTGATTACATAAGCCCTGTGGCTGAAACTATTGAAGCGGCGGTTATTGTGGGAACCCAATCCACTGTCTGAACAGAAAATAAATTCGCTGCAGTTGAAATCCCGGATGATCTTTTGCTCTAACGGTTTTAAAGTGGTCTGCTCATTCTGGTTTCCGGGAAAAATATCGAAAGACAGAGGAATTCCATCCGCATCCATAAATAATCCCATGGTGACAATCGGATTTGGTCGGTGTTCTTTGCTTTTGCCGTATTTGCGTAGTTCATCTTCCTGCTCGATCTCGAAATAGAAGTTTGTGCAGTCATAGTACAGGATTTTTTTGTTCCGGGGATGGACAAAGTTGGAATTCCGGTATAGCTCACTTTGTATAAAATCGGATTCTTCTGCAATAACAGAAAGGGCGCGGTAAACATCCTGCAAATGATACTTTGGTGGTTCCAGCAGAGTTTTGCAGTACTCATAGCTTTCACATTTACTGGAAGGATGGAGAATGCGTGCATAGATCAGATCCGTAAAAACAGCGAGCAGGTCATACTGATACTTGTGACGACTTTTGATCGCCCGACAGATCTTATCCAGCCGGAGCTCTGTAACCAGAGACTGGAGAAAGAGATATCCGGTATTAAAAAGGCGCTGTTCATTTTTTAGGATGCGAGCTCCTTGTGAAAAGTCCACTGATACTTTTCCATTTTTCAGATTATAAAGTTCGGTTTCTTTCTTTGCCTCGTTTCTGGCCCACGCCATCATCTTATCCTTATCATTGTCGAATTGTGCGAGGAGATCGTTCATCTTTCCCAATTTTTTATAGATATGGGAGGAAGTTTTTCCATTCTCTTTGCGGAAGGACTGATAAATATATACATCTTTGTTGTTTGCACTACCTGTGATATTTACGTACATAAAAAACCTCTTTTCTTTTTATTATATCACAACTAGCACAAACAAGCACTAATAAATTTAAAAAATTTGACAAAAAAAGTGCCTTTTTATAGGCATCGTAAGGTTTTTTTCTTTATTCAACTGTCAAACTCCCGTCTGGATATGATGTCCTGCCAGCAGCTTTTGGCAGGAGATGAGAGACTTCCTAAAGAATACCGGCAGAACATACCGGAATGTACATCTTGAAGAAAGAGTTTGGTATAAAGAAGGAGAGAAGCGGGGCATGTCTTTGTTTGACATGCCCCGCTTTTACGTGCTAAAATGAGGAACAGTAATGAAACGAGAAAGAGGAGGTCACTATGATAAAATTGTATGATAAAGGTGTCTATTTGCTGCACGGCACCGAGATAGTAGAGGACTCAGAAAATGCAGGGATTTCTATGAGTAAAGAAGAAGCGGCTCAAAATACGATCGCATACGGTATCTTAAAATCCCACAATACAGCATCTGATATGGAAAGCCTGCAGATTAAATTTGATAAATTGACATCTCACGATATTACATTTGTAGGAATTATCCAGACGGCGCGCGCGTCGGGTTTGGAGAGATTTCCAGTACCATATGTGCTGACAAATTGCCACAACAGCCTTTGTGCGGTAGGCGGGACTATTAATGAAGATGACCATATGTTTGGGCTGACTTGCGCAAAGAAATATGGCGGTGTGTATGTGCCTCCTCATCAGGCAGTCATCCATCAGTACGCACGTGAAATGCTTGCCGGAGGAGGAAAGATGATCCTGGGGTCTGACAGTCATACACGTTACGGCGCTTTGGGAACGATGGCTATGGGAGAAGGCGGACCAGAACTGGTAAAGCAGCTCCTGAATAAGACCTATGATATTAAAATGCCGGGGGTTGTAGGCATTTATCTGGATGGAGAACCAGCAAAGGGAGTTGGTCCGCAGGATGTTGCGCTTGCGATCATCGGAGCTACTTTCAAGAATGGCTATGTGAATAATAAAGTGATGGAATTCGTAGGACCGGGTGTCAGCAAACTCAGCGCAGATTTCCGGATTGGAATTGATGTTATGACGACGGAGACGACCTGCCTGTCTTCTATCTGGTGTACAGATGAAAAGATTGAAGAATTTTATGAGATCCATGGCAGAAGTGAAGAGTATAAGGAATTAAAACCAGGGAATACAGCTTATTACGACGGAATGGTCTATGTTAATTTAAGTGAGATCAAGCCGATGATCGCGATGCCTTTCCATCCAAGTAATGTCTATACCATCGAAGAATTAAATGGAAATCTTAAAGATATACTGCATGATGTAGAGAAGAAAGCACTTGTAAGTTTGGACGGTGCTGTGGAGTATTCTTTGCAGGATAAAGTTGTTGACGGGAAATTCTATGTAGAGCAGGGAATTATCGCAGGATGTGCCGGCGGTGGATTTGAAAATATATGTGCTGCCGCAGATATTATAAAAGGAAAGAATATCGGTGCGGATGCTTTTACATTTAGTGTGTATCCTGCAAGTACGCCGATCTATATGGAATTGGTGAAAAATGGTGTTGTTGCCGATCTGTTAGAGGCTGGAACAGTTGTAAAGACAGCTTTCTGTGGACCTTGCTTTGGCGCAGGGGATACGCCGGCAAATAATGCTTTTTCTATCCGCCACACAACAAGGAACTTCCCAAATCGCGAAGGCTCCAAACTGCAGAGCGGACAGATTTCTTCCGTAGCATTGATGGATGCCCGTTCTATTGCTGCGACAGCAGCAAATAAAGGATTCCTGACCCCTGCTACGGCAATGGATGTAGAATATAAAGGGCAGAAATATCATTTTGATAAGAATATTTATGCAAATCGTGTGTTTGACAGCAAGGGAAAAGCAGATGCAAGTGTAGAGATCCAGTTTGGACCGAACATTAAAGACTGGCCGGCCATGTCTGCACTGCCGCAAAATCTTGTTGTTAAAGTAGTGTCTGAGATCCACGATCCTGTCACAACGACAGATGAACTGATCCCTTCCGGCGAGACTTCATCTTATCGTTCTAATCCTCTGGGCTTGGCGGAATTTGCATTGTCCAGAAAAGATCCTGCATATGTCGGAAGAGCAAAGGAAGTACAGGCTGCGCAGAAAGCGATCGAAGCAGGCAAATGTCCGCTGGATGTTTTGGAAGAGCTGAAGCCGGTGATGACAAAGATAAGAGAGATGTACCCGGAAGTCGGGAAAGGAAATATAGGCATAGGAAGCACGATATTCGCGGTAAAACCAGGAGATGGTTCTGCGCGTGAACAAGCGGCATCCTGTCAGAAGGTATTAGGAGGATGGGCAAATATTGCAAATGAGTATGCGACTAAAAGATACCGTTCTAATTTGATCAACTGGGGAATGCTTCCATTTTTAACAGATGCGGATGATAAGGCATTGCCATTTAAAAACGGAGATTATATCTTTGTGCCGGACGTACGCAGAGCAGTTGAAGAAAAAGCTGATGTTATCAAGGCGTATGTGGTGAAAGACAGCTTACAAGAAATCGAGCTGCGCTTAGGAGATCTGACAGAGGCAGAAAGGGAAATCATCTTGCAGGGATGCCTGATCAATTATTATAGAGCGACAAGATAAATATCATTTATGAACTATCTTTTATAGAAAGAGTAACATTTATTATAGGAAGTACGCAAAGAAACAGAGATATGAACTTAAGCGACGAAAGAGTATATGTGAAATGCGTGTTTTGCGTGAGTGAGGAGCTGGAGAAAAGCTCTGACGAGTGAGGTGAAATACACAGTTCATGCGCCCTCTTTGTTGTTTGGGTTCATATTTCTTTTGTGGATTTCCGCAGTGTCAGCTCAAGCTTGTTTATGTTCTATTTTGCTATCGGCATTCGCAAAACAACTGCCCCAGATAGAGAAGGAACAGCGTGTCATCCTTTAAAAAGCTATACTTTCTGTATGCAGGAGGAGGAAGGACATGCGCCGGAATGACTGCAGGGAGGCTGGAAACGGATATAGAGAACGTTCGAAAATGTATATATCACCTAAATATAGTAGAATAACAGAAGCACATATACAATAAATTGACGGAATAGTCTGAAAATTATACAAAAACAAAGGATTAATAAATTTATTTAGATAAAATGCAATAAATGTGTTGACAAATGTGGGGCGCCGTGCTATTATGTAATCAATCCAAAAGAGATACGGATTATAAAAAATACATCTCAAAGGATATTTATCTAAAAGAACAGATTAGTTCGATTAGGTTAAAAATACAGGACAAGGAGGTAAGGGTCCAATGGACAGTATATCATCATTTATAAATCAATATATCAGTGGTATGGCAAATGAAGGTTCCTGTGAAGAAAGAGACCTTTACCGAAAATAGAACATCCAGAAAATATAGAATAAAAAGATGAATCGGAGCGATTAGAATCTGGATACAGTTTAGATTTTACATTTGCAGATATATTGGAAAAGAATACCACATATAACGAAATTTCTGAAGATGTGTAAAGAAACATCAGACAGATTATTATTTCATAAATAAGAGCAGATAGTTATAGAAGTAATAATTTATTAGACGGCTGGAATATTTGGATAGTGATACTGCAGCGGGCGAACAATTATAGGAATAATAACTTAGGCGCTCTTTACAATATGCAATAGTACCGATGTAACCATGAAAGGGAAACAGAGGATTTTAGTTATAGAAAAGACAATATTGAAGGAGGATGGATTTAGTAAGCAGGTCTTAATAAATCGACCAAAGGATCAATAGAGAAAAGGTAAAGGTCTTACAGGAACGATGAAAATCAGAATGTTTCCTCCGATATAGTATATAAATATAATGGAAAAACTAAATAAATATTGAAATGCATCTTCAATGTCAATTGAGGATGCATTTTTTTGACATTATGCAAGCCGTATGTTAAACTCCCGTCTTTGACAGTTAGAAGAGAAAAAAACGGCTACAAACCCAGTAAATATGGGAGGTGTAGCCGTTTCTTGTCTTGCATCGATATGTGCTATATTTCAGGTCTTTTTAAAATTTTTGTATTTTTAATGATTGTTCGCATAGAGGCTTTCGTAATGATCTCGTAATCCGTACGGAATCCAAAACTCTGATGCAGAGCATCTGTAAGTTCCGTGCGAGTATACGAAGGAATATAACCACTGGCAGCACTTAAAAAGGTCATATTCATGGCCCGCAGAGTTTGGATGATCTGGTCACAAGTGAATCTGTTCCCAATCTTTTTCTCTAAGAGCCGATAAATAATCAGGCTGATATAGCAAGTCATGAAATGGGCTTTGATCCGATCTTCTCGGCGGACAAATGCGGGACGGGAGCCGAGTTCATCTTTCATGATCCGGAAGTTTTCCTCGATTTCCCAACGCTGCTGATTAATCCGGATGATATCACCCACGTCTCCTTCCAGATTCGTCACTACTGCGTAGAACCCATCATACATTGCTTCTTTTTCTATCTGTTCCTGATCAAGTCCATACACTGTTTTTTCAGCAATCTCTCCATCTTTCGTAATAGTCGTACGCTTTACAAACCGCATAGGATCGTTTTGGTTTGTTCCTTTTCTCTTTTTTCCTGGTGAATCCAAGATCTTTTGCGCCCGTTCAATCTGACCTTCCCGGATCTTTCTCTGGTAAGCAGCATATTTCGGAGAATAGGTAACAATCAGTGTCTCATCCATATCTCCTGTTATAAGGGGATATTCCTTATAGTAAACGGAGTTATAGATTTCTTCATCTGTTTCATCCAGTGTACGAAGGTCGATGAACTTCTGTGCTCCTATCTTGCGGAACTGTGTGGGATTCATCGCTTCTTTTCGCTCTTCCGCCTTCATTTTTTTCAGGGAATGTGTGATTACATAAGCCCTGTGGCTGAAACTATTGAAGCGGCGGTTATTGTGGGAACCCAATCCACTGTCTGAACAGAAAATAAATTCGCTGCAGTTGAAATCCCGGATGATCTTTTGCTCTAACGGTTTTAAAGTGGTCTGCTCATTCTGGTTTCCGGGAAAAATATCGAAAGACAGAGGAATTCCATCCGCATCCATAAATAATCCCATGGTGACAATCGGATTTGGTCGGTGTTCTTTGCTTTTGCCGTATTTGCGTAGTTCATCTTCCTGCTCGATCTCGAAATAGAAGTTTGTGCAGTCATAGTACAGGATTTTTTTGTTCCGGGGATGGACAAAGTTGGAATTCCGGTATAGCTCACTTTGTATAAAATCGGATTCTTCTGCAATAACAGAAAGGGCGCGGTAAACATCCTGCAAATGATACTTTGGTGGTTCCAGCAGAGTTTTGCAGTACTCATAGCTTTCACATTTACTGGAAGGATGGAGAATGCGTGCATAGATCAGATCCGTAAAAACAGCGAGCAGGTCATACTGATACTTGTGACGACTTTTGATCGCCCGACAGATCTTATCCAGCCGGAGCTCTGTAACCAGAGACTGGAGAAAGAGATATCCGGTATTAAAAAGGCGCTGTTCATTTTTTAGGATGCGAGCTCCTTGTGAAAAGTCCACTGATACTTTTCCATTTTTCAGATTATAAAGTTCGGTTTCTTTCTTTGCCTCGTTTCTGGCCCACGCCATCATCTTATCCTTATCATTGTCGAATTGTGCGAGGAGATCGTTCATCTTTCCCAATTTTTTATAGATATGGGAGGAAGTTTTTCCATTCTCTTTGCGGAAGGACTGATAAATATATACATCTTTGTTGTTTGCACTACCTGTGATATTTACGTACATAAAAAACCTCTTTTCTTTTTATTATATCACAACTAGCACAAACAAGCACTAATAAATTTAAAAAATTTGACAAAAAAAGTGCCTTTTTATAGGCATTGTAAGGTTTTTTTCTTTATTCAACTGTCAAACCCCCG
>NZ_LN913001.1:308697-1381613 GCF_001487105.1 Mediterraneibacter massiliensis
CTTTCTCTGGTAAGCAGCATATTTCGGAGAATAGGTAACAATCAGTGTCTCATCCATATCTCCTGTTATAAGGGGATATTCCTTATAGTAAACGGAGTTATAGATTTCTTCATCTGTTTCATCCAGTGTACGAAGGTCGATGAACTTCTGTGCTCCTATCTTGCGGAACTGTGTGGGATTCATCGCTTCTTTTCGCTCTTCCGCCTTCATTTTTTTCAGGGAATGTGTGATTACATAAGCCCTGTGGTTGAAACTGTTGAAGCGGCGGTTGTTGTGAGAACCCAATCCACTGTCTGAACAGAAAATAAATTCGCTGCAGTTGAAATCCCGGATGATCTTTTGCTCTAACGGTTTTAAAGTGGTCTGCTCATTCTGGTTTCCGGGAAAAATATCGAAAGACAGAGGAATTCCATCCGCATCCATAAATAATCCCATGGTGACAATCGGATTTGGTCGGTGTTCTTTGCTTTTGCCGTATTTGCGTAGTTCATCTTCCTGCTCGATCTCGAAATAGAAGTTTGTGCAGTCATAGTACAGGATTTTTTTGTTCCGGGGATGGACAAAGTTGGAATTCCGGTATAACTCACTTTGTATAAAATCGGATTCTTCTGCAATAACAGAAAGGGCGCGGTAAACATCCTGCAAATGATACTTTGGTGGTTCCAGCAGAGTTTTGCAGTACTCATAGCTTTCACGTTTACTGGAAGGATGGAGAATGCGTGCATAGATCAGATCCGTAAAAACAGCGAGCAGGTCATACTGATACTTGTGACGACTTTTGATCGACCGACAGATCTTATCCAGCCGGAGCTCTGTAACCAGAGACTGGAGAAAGAGATATCCGGTATTAAAAAGGCGCTGTTCATTTTTTAGGATGCGAGCTCCTTGTGAAAAGTCCACTGATACTTTTCCATTTTTCAGATTATAAAGTTCGGTTTCTTTCTTTGCCTCGTTTCTGGCCCACGCCATCATCTTATCCTTATCATTGTCGAATTGTGCGAGGAGATCGTTCATCTTTCCCAATTTTTTATAGATATGGGAGGAAGTTTTTCCATTCTCTTTGCGGAAGGACTGATAAATATATACATCTTTGTTGTTTGCACTACCTGTGATATTTACGTACATAAAAAACCTCTTTTCTTTTTATTATATCACAACTAGCACAAACAAGCACTAATAAATTTAAAAAATTTGACAAAAAAAGTGCCTTTTTATAGGCATCGTAAGGTTTTTTTCTTTATTCAACTGTCAAACTCCCGTGCATCTTCAATGTCAATTGAGGATGCATTTTTTTGACATTATGCAAGCCGTATGTTAAACTAATGAGAGAATTATCGCTTAGTGGATCCAGACAAGATTACAGATTAAAATAATATAAATATTTAATGAGGTGAGCGCAGTGGATAAGTATGAATATAAGCTGAAGACAGAACAAATGCTTGAACTTATGGAAGACGGTGCATATAACAAAGCGGCTGAAATAGCCGATACGGTCGATTGGAAGAGAGTACGAAATGTAACGATGCTGACGAATGTCAGTGATATTTATGAGAAAAACAGAGAATACCAGAAAAGCTATGATGTACTGAATATTGCTTATCACCGTGCTGAGGGGAGCAGAAAGGTGGTTTATCGTCTGTGCACACTAGCCTTGAAAACCGGAAACGTAGATGAGGCGATTGATTATTATGATGATTTCATGCAGATAGCTCCAAAGGATCCAAATCAGCATATCCTTAGATACCAGATCCTGCGTGCACAGAGAGCACCTATTGAGCAACAGATAGAATCACTGGAAGAGTTTAAAAAAGCAGAATATATAGAAGAATGGGCATATGAGCTTGCAAAACTGTATCAGGAAGCGGGGATGACTGCGGAGTGCCTTGAGGAATGTGATGATCTGATTTTGTGGTTCAGTGAGGGGCAGTATGTATATAAAGCGATGGAATTAAAAATGCAGTATAAACCACTGACTCCATCACAGCAGGAAAAGTATGACCACAGATATGAAAAATTATCTTCCGAGACGGAAGAAATACCCAATATTATAGAATATAGCGAGAAGAAAAAGCAAACAGAGAACGCTGAGACAGAAAGCGAAGAAGATTCTGAAAAACCAGAGGAGACTATGTCAAAAGCGGATGCAGCAGAAGACGCAGAAGAGAGCATGACGGCACAGACAGAAACGGAAACGAAAAAGAGTAAGATTGGGAACACGATGCGCTTGGATGAGGCTTTGCAAAAACTTTTGCATCCGTCAGAAGAGGAAGAAAAAGAAGACGACGAGATGGCTGGTCTGGAAGATGCGATTGATGAGATAGAATCGGTAGTTGATTTGAATATTGTAAATGAGATTGCAGAAGAGAAGGAAGCGGCACAGGAAAAGAAGGAGAGATCCAAGCCGGTTTCTGTTTCAGGTACGCTGACAGAATTGACAGTGGATGATGACTTCGAAGAAGAAAAACTGACAGAAGACGGAGCAGAAGAATTTATGGCAGAAAATGAGATAAAAGCTGTACCTGAAAATACAGAAGCGGAAGAAACAGGGTTTCTGTCAAATGATACAGAAGAACAGATAGAAGGGCAGATGAGCTTTGAAGATATTTTCTCTGACTGGGAAAGCCAGGCAGAGCATCCGGCGCCTGTGCAGAAAGAAGCACAAAAGACCGCAGAGCCAATCCTCCCACCGGATATTCAGCGTATGATTGATGAGATAGAAGGGATCATCCCTCCGGAGGAGCCAAAGCCTAAACGCCCTGCGCGGGAAAAGGAAGAAGATATCCCTCGTGAAAATATGGGGAAATTAGCGGAAGAATTGCGCGTAGATGATGATGCAGAAGATTTTGAAGATTTCGACGATATTCTGGATGAAGATGAATACGAAGAAGATATACTTCAGGAGACCGATGCGGCAGCTAATGATTCGGAAGCCACAGTGGAGGCAGATGAATTCCTGGATGATGATTTGGAAGAACTGCCAGCAGATGATTCGGAAGACCTTTTGGAAGATGATGCAGAAGAATTTTTTGATGACGAAGTAGAATATACATCTTTTGAGGAAGAGGCAGACATGCTTGCTGACGAGGAGGAAGGATCATTCTACGACTCCGAGGAGGAAATCGTAGAAGAAGACTCTGAGGAAGATTGGGAAGAAGAAATCGCAGAAGAAGACTCCGAGGAGGATTGGGAAGAAGAAATCGCAGAAGAAGATTCTGAGGAGGATTGGGAAGAAGAAATCGCAGAAGAAGATTCCGAGGAGGATTGGGAAGAAGAAATCGCAGAAGAAGATTCCGAGGAAGACTGGGAAGATGAGAAGACTAGCTGGGAAGATGAATTCCGTCCTGACCCTAAATATGGTATGGAACCGGATGACAGAGAGATACCAGATGACGATGATGATGAAATGGATATTCTTTCTGCCACAACCCCGCTTAGCAGAAAAGAAACTGCAAAGATGATCGCAACAGGAAAGACGGCTCCGCTTCCGCTGGATGAAATATCCGACGCACTTTCTATGTCAGATACAGGGTTTGTCGTACATGGTCGCTATGATCTGAAGACACAAAGTGGTATTGGAACACGGGCAGGTCTGACGGAAGAACAGAAGAAATTATTTTCTTACTTTGTTCCGGTGCGTGGCATGAGTGAACAGTTGGTAGATGTGTTGGAGCAGGACAGAAACTGTACAAATCGGGAAGGGACTTCCAGAACAGGTAATTTATTGATCATTGGAAATAAAGGAAATGGTAAGACGGTGCTGGCTGTGGATGTCGTAAAGGCAGTACAGAAGCAGAGAAATATCCGACAGGGAAAAGTTGCCATCGTGACAGGAGATTCTCTGAATAAAAAGAAAATCAGTGACATATTTAATAAATTATATGGTGGTGCTTTGATCATTGAAAAAGCCGGCAAAATGAATGAAAAAACCGTTGCAAGACTGAATAAAGCTATGGAGCGTGATACGGGAGAGCTGCTTATTGTATTAGAGGAACAGAGAAAACCACTTGACAGACTTCTTTCTTCTAACAGAGAATTTAGAAGGAAATTCACCAGTCGTTTAGAGGTGCCGATTTTTATCAACGACGAACTTGTTACGTTTGGTCAGACATACGCACAGGAAAATGGATATCGGATTGATGAGATGGGTATTCTGGCCCTTTACAGTAGAATTGATTCCCTGCAGAGAGAAGACCATGCGGTTACAGTGGCAGAAGTAAAAGATGTGATGGACGAAGCAATCCAACACTCACAAAAGGCGTCTGCAAAGAAGCTGGTAAAAAGAGTGTTTGGAAGAAATACCGATGATGCAGACAGGATTTTATTGTCGGAGAAGGATTTTAATATTTAAAAGATATGTGAAGGAAGACATTCGATTCTGGAAAATCAGATATTCGGATGTCTTTTTTATGTAAAGTTTAGCTATATTATGGAAAAGTATATAAAGGAATTGCTTTTTCCTTTTATTTTTATCTGCAATAAAGTATAATGAAATTATATAAACTGAGGCTGTGAGGTGGGCTTATGGGAAAGGAAAAAAACAAACAAAAGAAAGTGCTTCCCTATGAAATTGGAGAACTTGACCAGTATCTTTTTGGTCAGGGAACACATTATGAGATTTACCAGAAGATGGGCGCGCATAAGGCAGTCGGAGATGAGGGAGAGGGTGTATATTTTGCCGTATGGGCTCCCCATGCAAGAAGAGTGGCGGTCATTGGCGAGTTTAACGACTGGGATTTTGAAACGAATTATATGGAGAGGCAGGAGCCGCTTGGGATTTATACATGTTTTGTGCCGGAAGCCAGAGAAGGAGATCTGTATAAATTTTGTATTGAAACAAAACAAGGGAAGCGTATCTTTAAAGCGGATCCTTTTGCAAATTACGCAGAACTGCGTCCGGGGACGGCTTCAAGGATTACGGATATCTGCAATCTGAAATGGACAGACCAGGTATGGATGGAGGCGCGAAAAGAGTGGGAACACAAGAAAAATCCAATGTCTATCTACGAGGTGCATCCGGGTTCCTGGATGCGGCATCCGGGCAGAGAGGATGAAGGTTTCTATACGTACCGGGAGTTTGCAAAAGCACTCACAAAATACGTAAAAGAAATGGGATATACACATGTAGAACTTATGGGGATTGCAGAGCATCCGTTTGACGGTTCCTGGGGATATCAGGTGACAGGATATTATGCGCCCACATCTCGATATGGAACACCAGAAGATTTTGCCTATATGATCAACTATCTGCACCGTAATAAGATTGGTGTGATCTTAGATTGGGTACCGGCACATTTTCCGCGGGATGCACATGGACTGGCAGATTTTGATGGTACGCCGACATTTGAATATGCGGATCCTAAAAAAGGAGAACACCCGGACTGGGGAACAAAAATTTTCGATTATGGAAAGCCGGAGGTACAGAATTTCCTGATCGCAAATGCGCTGTTTTGGATCGAACACTACCATGTGGACGGGCTGCGTGTAGATGCTGTGGCTTCTATGCTATATCTGGATTATGGAAAACAGGATGGACAGTGGACAGCGAATCAATATGGCGGAAATGAAAACCTAGAGGCGATTGCTTTTTTCAAACATTTAAATTCTGTTGTTCTTGGAAGAAATCCGGGTTGTGTCATGATCGCAGAGGAATCCACTGCATGGCCAAAAGTGACAGGAGCGCCGGAAGAGGATGGGCTGGGCTTCAGCCTGAAATGGAATATGGGCTGGATGCATGATTTTACAGAGTATATGAAGCTGGATCCATTGTTCCGGAAGAATGCGCATCATATGATGACATTTGCCATGTCCTATGCTTACAGTGAAAATTATATTCTGGTACTTTCCCATGATGAGGTGGTACATCTCAAATGTTCTATGATCAATAAAATGCCGGGCGAGGGAGCTGACAAATTTGCCAATTTGAAAGTGGGATATGCCTTTATGATGGGGCATCCGGGAAAGAAACTTTTGTTTATGGGGCAGGAGTTTGCGCAGCTGCGAGAGTGGAGTGAGGAAAGAGAACTGGATTGGTTCCTCTTGGCAGAACCTGCGCATCAGCAGATACAGGCATGGTATCGTGCCCTGCTCCATCTCTATAAGAAAAATAAAGCAATGTATGAGTTGGATACAGATCCGGAAGGATTTGAATGGATCAATGCAAACGACGGATTCCGCAGTATTTTCAGTTTTGTGCGGTATTCTAAAGATAGGAAGAAGAATTTATTGTTCGTATGTAACTTTACACCGGTTGAGAGACCGGATTATTGTATAGGAGTACCAAAAAGAAAGCAATACAAATTGGTTCTTAACAGTGATGATGTAAAGTACGGGGGAGCAGGAGAAAAAAGACCGGAAATTTATAAAGCTGTGAGTAAAGAATGCGATGGTAAAAAATATTCCTTTGCATATCCGCTGCCGGCATATGGAGTGGCGGTATTTGAGTTTTAATATATAAATTTACTGCCAGAAGGCAGATTCCGCAATTAGATTGCAGAAGAAAAGACGACTTCACGCTGTTATATGTCTCCAATCGGAAGGAAATACATACTTCTGTTTGGAAGTCCGCAGCAGCGTGAAGTCGATTTTTTTAACAGAAACATGAACTTAAGCGATGAAAGTGCATGCGGTTTACCTGTGGTGGGAGGAATTTCGGCAAAGCCCTGACGGGCGATGCAGTATGCAGTTAACGCACAATCATTTTTTCGAATACTTCCGCAGTGTCAATTCAATTCCGCTTACGCTTCATTTTGCTATCGGCTATCGCCGAATGAAAAGGAACAGTTCACACCCTGTTTACATGCAAGCATGACACAGGGCATGTTCTGTTCCTTTTTGCAGTGCTTATTGCTTCGTTAAATTTATATTGTTCTTCTGTCAAAGCTTCCTTTTATCCCTAGTTCTTCTCTATATTTGGCAATGGCGCGTCTTGATACGTGTATATTTTGCTCGGAGAGCAGTTTTACAAGAGTTTGATCGCTATAAGGTTTCTGTTTGTTTTCTGCTTCTATGAATTCTTTGATGTATTGTTTTACAACCATTGGAGTGACAGAGCCATTATCCTGTCTGGAAACAGAAGTGGTAAACATATTTTTCAAGAAAAGACTCCCACCCGTGTATTGCAAGTATTTGCCTTTTACGGCACGGCTTACAGTAGATGTATGTATATTGGCTCGGTTTGCTACATCGGACATAGTCATAGGCACGAGAGGCCCATTGTTATCAAAGAAATCTTGCTGTATATCGAGAATGATCTCTGCAATAGAGAGGATCGTTTGGCGCCGCTGTTCGATACTGTTTAATATAAACTGGACACGGCGCAATTTTTCTTTAAAATAAGCGATAAGTTCTGTGTCAGAAGAAGAATTCATCATTTTTAGATAATAATCATTTAAGGAGTAGTTTCTGACCCAGGAATCGTTCAGCCGGACTGTCCAGGAATCGTTCTCTTTTTGAAAGATGATATCCGGGATGATATAGCCGTTCGTTCCAGAGTTAAAACCGGACAGAGGACGCGGATTCAGACGAGTGATGATCTCCAGATTTTTTCGTACATCTGCAGTGGAAATATGCAGAGAACGCGAGATATTGCTGATTTTTCCTTCTGCGATGTCGTGTAAGTGATAAAGGATCATCTGCGTCAGGACTTCGTTATTCATATCCAGAGCATCCAGTTGGTGCAGCAGGCTTTCTTGCAGATTGGGAGAAAATATACCATAAGGCTCGAGCTGTTTGAGGGTATAGAGGCATTGTTTTACAAAATCAAGGGGGACATTGTTTTTTTGCGCGACTTCTTCGACCGGCATTGTAAAGAAACCATTGTCATCCAGACAGTCGATCAAATAGTGGAAAAGGCTCCATTCCTGTGGGGAATATAGTTTTATATCAAGCTGAGAAAGAAGATACTCCTGAAGAAGATCTTCTTTCGGAGCGGAAAAATCTCGGCGGCGGTCATCTTCTTCATCGGTGGATATGTAAGAGCCGGCGGAGGTTTCATAATAAGCAGTCAAAGGTTCTGAATAATTGTCTTCAGAAGTTCCTTCCGCATGTTCCATCATAGGATTTTCAAGATATTCATTTTTAAGAAGATGATTGAGTTCCAGGCTGTCCATTGCAAGAATCTCCAAAGACTGGATCTGTGATTGAGATAATTGCTGGCGCTGCTGTAAAGTTAAATTCAAATCCATGTAAAACACCACTTTCGTCTTTTTATTCCCCGTCGGGTGAAGGGGCATCTGTCGTATATTCTGTCTTATTATAGCACTTTTTTTGCAGACTTAGAATACGATAACAGTATTATCATAATTATTTGACCATTTTTAAAAGGTTTCTAAAATTCTGTATGATATACATAAGAAGTGTACTAAGAATGAAAAATTATACGAAAACCTGTTCAATATTATGCTAAAGTGCTACAATAAATAACGAAGATCTAGAATGAATATAGGAATGGAGGAAGAAAAATGGATAATCAACTGGCACTACTTACTTTATGTGGCTCCATTATAGCGCTTTTGTTTGCAGGAAGCAGAGCGCAGAAGGTTCTGCGTTTCCCGGAAGGAAACGACGTAATGAAAAAGATTTCAGCGTCTATCCACAGAGGAGCCATGGCATATCTCAAAAGGCAGTATCGTATTCTGCTGGCATTCTTTGCAGGAATGTTTATCATTCTTAGCGTGATGGCAGCACTTGGATTACTGACCTGGTTCGTTCCGTTTGCGTTCATTACAGGGGGATTCTTTTCCGGATTGTCCGGATTCGTCGGAATGCAGATCGCAACAAGAGCAAATGCAAGGACCGCGGCAGCCTGCCAGAAAGGACTGAATAAAGGACTGCGCGTAGCGTTTTCGGCAGGTTCTGTTATGGGATTTACAGTAGTCGGACTGGGACTTTTGGATATTTCTATTTGGTATCTGCTGCTTCGTCTGGTATTTGATCTCCCGATTGAGGATATTACCAGCACAATGCTGACATTTGGTATGGGAGCCTCATCTATGGCGTTATTTGCCCGTGTGGGAGGAGGTATCTATACGAAAGCGGCAGATGTGGGTGCTGACTTGGTAGGTAAGGTGGAAGCGGGAATTCCGGAGGATGACCCGCGAAATCCAGCAGTTATTGCGGATAATGTAGGTGATAATGTAGGAGATGTAGCCGGAATGGGTGCAGATCTATACGAATCTTATGTAGGTTCTATCTTATCAGCATGTGCGCTTGGTGTCATTGCATTTAATAAGATTGAATCCGTTGACCGTGTGAATGCGGTCGTGATCCCTATGATCCTGGCAGCGGTAGGTGTCCTTGCGTCTATCCTGGGATCTATGCTGGTCAAGACGGGGGAAAGTACTGAGCAGAGTACACTTTTGAAAGCGCTTAGAAGAGGCACAAATACCAGTGCTGTTATTATTGCGGTTGTAGCATTCCCGCTTGTATGGTTCATTTTGGGCAAAGATTTTATTGGTTTTTATTTTGCGATACTGGGAGGCCTTCTTGCAGGTGTATTAATCGGTTTCTTTACAGAATACTTTACATCAGATACATATAAACCGACGAAAAATCTTGCCTCAAAGTCAGAGACGGGTTCTGCTACCATTATTATTGGTGGGCTGAGCCTCGGCATGCTGTCAACAGCGATCCCCATCTTGATCATTGCGGTTTGTGTCATGGCAGCGTATACACTTTCCGGAGGTTTTATAGAAACTACAAGAGGACTCTACGGAATTGCTCTGGCAGCGGTTGGAATGCTTTCAACATTGGGCATCACACTTGCTACAGACGCATATGGACCAATTGCGGATAATGCAGGAGGAATTGCAGAAATGGCCGGACTGGATCCGGAAGTGAGAAAACGTACAGATGCGTTAGATTCACTTGGAAATACAACGGCAGCAACAGGGAAAGGTTTTGCGATCGGTTCGGCAGCATTGACAGCGCTTGCTTTGATCGCGTCTTATGTGGAAAAGGTACAGGAAGTAGGGGGCGCAAATATAGAACTGGACATGAGTGTCATGAATCCGGCGGTATTAGTCGGTATTTTCATAGGAGCTTGCCTTCCATTTGTATTCGCGGCGCTTACGATGTCTTCTGTGGGGCGTGCAGCGCAGAGTATTGTTGTGGAAGTAAGGCGGCAGTTCCATGAGATCACGGGACTGATGGAAGGAAAGGCAGAGGCGGACTATGAAACATGCGTCGATATTTGTACAAGATCTAGCTTAAAGGAAATGATCCTTCCGACGATCCTGGCAATCGTTACGCCGGTAGTGACAGGCTTGGTTCTCGGATATAACGGTGTGATCGGTATGCTGGCAGGTTCTACGTCTACAGGCTTTTTGATGGCGGTATTCATGTCGAATGCCGGAGGAGCATGGGATAATGCAAAGAAATATATTGAAAGCGGTGCTCACGGAGGAAAAGGCAGTGAATGCCATAAGGCGGCTGTTGTTGGAGATACGGTGGGCGATCCTTTCAAGGACACATCAGGACCGTCTATCAATATTCTTATCAAGCTGTTATCCATGGTTTCTATCGTATTTGCGGCATTGGTAGTCAATTATCATATATTCTGACCGACGGAATGTTTGGCTTAGTGTATTTCTCGGAAAAATAAAATGCAGAAGAAAGGGTGGAGAGTGTTTCCATCCTTTTTCATTTCATAGGAAATTATTTCCTATGAAATGAAAATACTACGTACGGATTACGCTGCGGTAAAAAAAGTATCGTGTTGTTTCAAATAGGCTCTGTTTGCCGCATATATATAATTTAATGGGAAAGTCTGCTATAATGATGAATAAGGAGGTAAGCGGAATGAGAAAATATATAGAGTTTAGAAGATCTGCTCTGTGGACATCGGTTGTTTTTATCATACTTGGCATGGTATTGGCAATATATCCTGAGATGAGTGGGATCGTGTTTACCAGAGGACTGGCAGTGGGAACCTTGATCTATGCGGCAGTACGTTTTTATAGATGGAGAAAGGAACGGATAAAGGGGTATCTTGCGATCGGAGATTTTATGCTCGGCCTCGTATTTGGCTTCATAGGATTGCTTGGGATTTTTAGTCCTGAGACGATACTTTCTTTTTTGCCATTTGTCACGGGAGCGGCATTGATCTTGGATGGAATTGTAAAAGCGCCGGTCGTTATTGAAATGATGAAAGTGGGAAGTGCCCTGCACATTCCGATAGCATTATCAGCTGTTTTGCCGTTATTGTTCGGTGTGTTTTTAGTGGCTTTTCCATTTAAGGCGGCGGCTGCGCTGATCATGGTGTTTGGCATTTTTTTAATAGCAGATGGGGCATGTGATATTATAGGAATTATTTATTTTAAAAAATATGAACACGAGGAAAATGCATACAGAAGAGGAGAATAGGATATGTATGATTTGTGGCAATGGCTTTTATTTTTCTATATATACAGTTTCATAGGCTGGATATGGGAATCTTGCTATGTTTCAGCGCAGAAAAGAAAGTGGGTAAACCGAGGCTTTTTAAACGGACCTTTTCTTCCTATCTATGGCTGCGGGGCATTGGCAGTTTTGGTGAGCACGATACCGGTCAGAGAAAATGTGCTGCTGATTTTTGTCTTTGGAATGACAGGGGCAACTATCCTAGAATATTTCACCGGATGGGGAATGGAAAAACTTTTTAAGGTCAAATACTGGGATTACAGCAGGCAGCCCTTCAATTTGAACGGGCATATATGTCTGCTTGCTTCTCTGGGATGGGGACTTTTTTCAGTTATTATGATAAAGGGAATCCATATCCCTGTTGAAAAGGCTGTGTTGTCATTACCGGAAGTGGCAGGAGAAGCAGTAGCCTTTTGCTTTACAATATATATGAGCATAGATTTCACGGTTTCTTTCAGAGAGGCTATGGATATGCGGGAAATGCTGGAAAAACTGCAGGAAAGCAAGGATTATATACATAGAATGCAAAAAAGGCTTGAAGTGATCTCGGCAGTTGCGGCAGATGAATACCATCAGTATCTTAAGGAGCGGGAACAGAAAAAGGCAGGACGGAAAGAGCAGTTTGCAGAGAATCTTGCAGCTATGCGTACGGTAAGAAAGAAGATGTTGGAGGAACTGTGGAATAAGGCAGAAGCACTGAAGAAAGAAAATGGCAACGTGAAGGAATGGGCAGAAATAAAAGAAGGGATTCGAGAAGAACTTCTGAAAATGGGTGAAAGAAGGACGAAAGAATATAAAAAAGTCGTGCATCATATAAGAAGAAACCCAAAGGTAATCTCCAAGAAATACCAGGAAGTATTGGATGATATTAAGAAGCTGATGTAGGGAAGCAAATGATGTAAAGCCGGACTAAATACATATGGGTAAAAAAGAGGAAGAATGAGTGTTGTGTGCCGTATTGCACAGACACTCATTTTTTTGACTAAAAATAGAATGAGGTGCAAAAATTGTTAAGAATAAAACAAGGAGAGTTATAAAAAAGAATAAAAATGTAATATATTTAACATTTGTTATTGACATAACAAAAATGCGGTGTTATATTTACAGTGTAGTAAATTTCAAAGATAAAAAGAGGATGACAATCAGTGTGAATTAGGAGGAATGGAAAATGTTATCAGTAAATGAATTTGCGAAGCATCTGGATTTGGCGTATTTAGCTCCGAATCTTCAGAAAAAGGACATTATTGAAGCCTGCGAGATAGCAAAAAAATATCATGTAAATGCGGTGAATGTAAATTCTTGTTGGGCAGAATTAGTCGTGAATGAACTGAAAGGAACAGATGTTGGTCCTAGTGCAGTAATTGGATTCCCGTATGGCGCAATGTCTACTAAGTCAAAGCTGTATGAACTCCAGGAGATGGTTGACCTGGGATGTACAGCATGCGATATGGTAATTAATATTGGCGCTGTGAAAGATGGAGATTGGGAACTTGTTCGTCATGAAGTGAGTGAGTTTGTTCGAATTTGTGGGGAAAATTGTGATACTAAGCTTATTTTTGAAGTTGGATTTTTAACAGATGAAGAAATTGCAAAGTTGACACAGATATGTTGTGAGTGCGGAGTAACATATGTTAAAACGGCAACGGGATCTCAGGCGTTTCCAACAGAACATCAGGTAAGAATCATGAAAGAAAATCTTTCAGGAGATACAAAGATTAAAGTTTCAGGCGTACCTAGAACATTTACAATGTCAGCAGCGCTCTATATGTTTGAACATCTTGGAGTCAGCCTTTGTGGAACGAGAAGTGCAGGGAAACTTGTTCAGGAATACAGTGATTATTTAAAAGAGTTGGAAGCAAAATAAGATTTTAGGAGGTTATTATGCAGACTGTTAATTATACATTAGCATCACTTGTGGGTGGGAATATTCAGATCGTATCACAGGACGAAAGTTATGTAAGAAGAGCTCTTCACCAAAGTATTAGCTTTGAAGAATTCGAGTTCCTTCAGAAAACAATTGATTATATCGGTGTAAGCGCAAGGTTTAAAGACGTGATCGATCTTTTTCATGTACCGGAAGGAGAAACACCGGCAGGTTTTAAAATTGAATATAATATGAAAGAAAATCGCTATTTAGAGATTGACCTTGTTCGAAATATTTCATATGATAAGAACGGAAAGAAAAGACCTACTAAATTTATCTATTCAGCAGATACAGCGAACCCGTATGAAGTTGAACCGATCAAAAATCTTATTGGTAATTTAACATGTAACCCGGGTATTATTTATGACCTGTTTATTAACAATCCTGAGGCCAATGTTGGACATAAATTCAAAACAAGAAATGAAGTTATGAAAGAAATCGCGGATATATTGGGACCAGGATGTGACATCAGTGTTGAAGTTAATAATCCGTTTGCGGATGAGAAGCAGATTTTGGAGGAAGCAGAAGAATTCCGTGAAATGTTCTCTGATTATAGAATGGTTCTTAAGATTCCGCATACGGGTCCGGTTAATGCACAGAACGTGGGTCAGTTGCTGGAAGGGGACAAGCGTCTTTCCACACGTTGGAATCAGGCTAATACGGCAGATTATTTAAGAGGACATAATCTGGCTCTTAAGATGAAAGAACATGGTTTCCGGATCAACTATACGCTGATGTTTGAACCATGGCAGACAGGAATGGCTCTTCAAGCAAAACCATACTTTATCAATAGCTTTGTACGCCAGCGTTTTGGAGTGACAACATATATTAATGGACTTTTAACAGCTTACCAGAAGACATTTGATGAAAGATTCCTGAAAGATCTTAGGGCATTTATGATCCAGTGGGATATTCTTTCTAAAAATGATGAAGATGCAGATCTTCGCCTTGTAGAAAAAATCGCCAGAGAGACTATAGAATATAGAAAGATTAATGAAAAAGAAGGCTTTGACGGCATGGATGGTGTGAGACATAACCTGAGAATGCTTCGCAACTCAAACCTGGAAGACACAAGATTGATCATCTGTAGTATTGAAGGATCAAGAATGTATCCGGAACTTGATAAGTTAATGACAGAGCCAGAGTTCCAGGACATGACGGATAAGATCGTTATCACAACAGAACCGGCATATCTTGCGCAGAATACTTCAGCACCACAGATCATTACATATCAAAGAAGATTTATGAATGCAGCAAATGGTGAGAAATAAGATTTAGAAAGGCGCCAATGCTAATTGGCGCCTTTTTGAACATTGATAGGAGGAAAAATAAAAGATGAGCAAGACCCGTTTTTTTGTATTTGCTGTATATGTTGGTCTTCAATCTTTCTTACTCCAACTTGTTGATCAGCTGATTGGAGCGCGATTCGTTTCGGGAGGAACAAAAGGGTTTGTGTTTGTAGCTTTTCAAAGCTGGGCATTGTATTTTCTCTTAGGAAGTACTGTGAAAAAAGGGTTAAAAGGTTTAGCTGGATATTTTATGGGAATCGTATTTGCGATAGTCATGCTCAAGATGGGCGGTATACTGGGCGGACTGGGAATATTTGCTATTCCTGTTACAGCACTTATCATTGTTCCGATCATGATGTATTTTGAGTATGCCCCGTTCTACATTAGTGATGTAGCAACATTTTTTGTGGGAGCTGGAGCGTTCTATGGGATTTATAATTACGTAGAGGGAATTACGATCATACAGACCTCAATGATAGAAATGCTGTATTGTGTATTGGGACTGGCCAGTGGTTGGATGACAGTTTTATTTAGAAATTGGTATGAAAATAAGCAATATCACTCGTTAAAGTGATAAAGGAGGAAAATAGATGAGCAAACTTGATAAGCTTACATACATTAATGATATTTGTTTGTTTGTGAAAGATTTTCAGGGGGCGTTGAAGTTTTATACAGAAAAATTCGGCTTTAAAATAAAGAGACTTCAGCCAGATCCAGAACATGCGAATTATGCTGAGTTTGAATTTCATGGAACTGCGGTGACATTATGGGAGAAAAAGGGACTTTGCGAGGTTGTAGATCACAAATATATTGACGGTGACGGGCATCATTTCATGATAGCGGTTAAAGTGCCAGAACTTCAGGATGTTGATGATATTGCTGAAGAACTGATCGGAAACGGAGTAAATTGTCTTACACCCCCTACAACATATCCATTTGGCTCACGTGCAGCATATTTCCAGGATCATGAAGGAAATGTATGGGAAGTATTTGCATGGGAAGAGGGAAATGGTCCAGGGCTTCTTTAATGGCAGCAGAATAGTCAGAGTGAAAAGGAGGCGCTTATGTCAAGAATTGCTTTGATCGTATTGGATAGTTGTGGAGTCGGAGAACTTCCTGACGCAGCAGAGTTTGGCGATGCGGGGACGAACACAATTCGCCATGTGGATGAATATGTTGGTGGAATGACTATTCCGAATTTGAAAAATCTTGGTTTATTTAATATAGAGGATACAGGGTTGAAGCCAATCGGGGATCCGATAGGTTGCTTTGGTAAATCTCGGGAGAGAGGAAAAGCCAAAGATACAACAAACGGACATTTTGAGATTGCGGGACTTGTAGTAGAAACCCCGTTTAAAGTGTTTGGAGACGAGTTCCCACCAAGAATAATTTCTGAGCTGGAAAAGCGGATCGGAACAAAAGTAATTGGAAATTATCCTGCATCAGGAACAGAAATTATCCAAGTGCTGGGAGATGAGCATGTTCGAACGGGCTATCCTATTGTCTATCTTTCGGCAGATAGTTTAATGCAGATCGCAATGCATGAAAGTGTTATCCCGCTGGAGCGGCAGTATGAAATCTGCCGGATCGCAAGAGAACTTCTGACGGGTGACGATACAGTAAGCAGGGTGATATGCAGACCTTTCACAGGCGAGAGCGGAAATTATTACCGTACAGAAAATAGAAAAGATTTCTCGGTCGATCCTCCGGGAGAAACGGTATTAGACCTTTTGAAAGAAAAAGGAAAAGATGTAATTGCCGTAGGAAAGATAGAGGATATATTTAATCGAAGAGGAATCACAAAGATAGATCATACCAAAAATAATAGAGAAGGAATACAGGCGACATTAAAGTATCTGGATACAGATTATGACGGATTGCTTTTTGTGAACCTTGTAGATTTTGATATGTTATATGGGCATAGAAACAATCCGAATGGATATGCAGAGGCCTTAGAATATTTTGATAAGTATCTTCCGGATATGATGGATAAACTTAAGGAAGATGATATTTTAATCGTTACAGCTGACCATGGATGTGATCCGACGACACCGGGGACGGATCATACACGGGAACATATTCCTATTCTGGTGTATGGAAAAAATCTCCGAAAAGGAGTAAATCTTGGAGTGCGGGAGACATTTGCAGATATAGCGGCAACTGTGGCAGAGTATTTTGGCTATGAATTTTCAGCAGGGACATCGTTCCTTAAGGAAATTGTAGAATAGCAGACAGGAGGAAATATGGACAATTTTGAATTTATGTCACCTACTAAATTTATTCTGGAGAAAGATGCAGATTTGTTGTGTGGCAGCGAAGTGAAAAAGATTTCTGATAATGTCCTTTTTGTTCATTATGGAGATAGTTTTACATATGAGTCAGGACTTCATGCAAGAATAACGAAGGCTCTTGAAGAGGCGGGAGTTACGTGTTATGAATTGCCGGGAGTTGAACCAAATCCGAAGGTCGATCTTGTTCGTAAAGGTATTGAGTTATGTAAGAAACATAATATTGGCTGCATTTTGGCTGCTGGAGGAGGAAGTGTCATAGATACAGCAAAAGCAGTTGGAATTGGAGCAAAATATGATGGGGATGTTTGGGATTTTTATAGCAAGAAGGCGGTCCCGACAGGTTCACTTCCGGTAGGAACGATCATGACTCTTCCCGCAACAGGAAGTGAAGGAAGTAACGGAAGTGTCATCAAGAATCCGGAAACAGGCGAGAGCGCAGATGTTATGGCGGATTTTATCAGACCGGTATTTACATTGATGAACCCGGATCTGACACTTACGGTTCCGAAAAGACAAACAGTATTTGGAATTATTGACATGTTTTCACATGTATTGGAAAGATATTTTTCAAGCTCTGTAAACACCTATCTGACAGATTATTTGTGCGAGGGTGTCATGAAATCGATCCTCGTCAACGCAAAAGCGCTTATGAAAGATCTCAAAGATTATAATGCCAGAGCAGAGCTTATGTGGACATCAGTTGTGGCGCATAATGGACTTCTCGCGACAGGACGGAATCAGGATTGGGCAACGCATACAATAGGAGTACAATTAGGAGCACAGTACAATTGTGTACATGGGGCAACGCTTTCCGTTTTGTTCCCGAATTGGGCAAGATATGTATATAAGGACAATCTGCCTAGATTTGTACAGTTTGCTAATCGAGTATTTGGAATAGAAATTGATCTCTATGATCAAGAAAAAACAGCGCTTGAAGGAATCGAAAAAATGGCGGAATTCTTCCATTCCATGGGAGGTCCGGTAACATTAGCAGATCTTGGCGTGGAAAATGATGAAAAGATACGTCAGATGGCGGAGGACGCATGTCGATTCGGCTCTATAGGAGGATTAAAAGCACTGGATGCAGATGATGTAGAAGCAATTTACAGACTTTCCATGTAATACGGAATCAAGTGTTTTGGGGAGGAAAGTATGAAATACGAAATGGGTATCAGTGGCGCGATCATTGTTTCCGGGCATAATGGATACGAGCCATTTATCGGTTCGGTTGCTATCAGAGGGGACAGGATCGAGAAAGTCGTAACAGGAAGTTTGGAGAAAGAGGACTGCGAGGAATGGATCGACGGTACTGGCAAGATTCTTATGCCGGGACTTGTGAATGCACATTGCCACGGGGATATGACACTGGCAAGAGGATTGGGCGATGACCTTACACTTCTTGAACAGAATGAAAAATTTGCCGATACCGAGTGGTTTTATACGCTCATAAGTGATGAAGATCGTTATTATTCCAGGCAATTAACATATTGCGAAGCACTTCTTTCTGGTACGACATTTATAATGGAGAACATGTATTGGGGGCTTGGGGAAGATTCTGTTAAGGCAATGGTTGAGACGGGAATTAAAGGAGCTCTTGCAGAAGATATAAGAGTGAGTTTCGTAAGACCGGATGATTTTGTTTCAGATGCATTTTTGGAAGCATACGGGGAAGTGTGCCAAAAGAATGGAATATTGCCAATACTTGGTGGAATATCTGAAGAAGATTACAAGACAGAACGTTTAAAAAGAATTCTTGAGATCGCCCGAAAGCATGGCATGAAACTTACATGCCACTTAGCGGAAAATACTTGGCGAAGAGACATAGTAAGAGAAAGATATAACACGACTGCCATTGATTATTTGTATGGGACTGACCTTCTTGGGAGTGATGTGATAGGTTCCCATGTTGTTTATGCGACTGATGAAGAAGTTAAGCAATTAAAGGAAACAGACACAAAAGTTGTGAATACACCTCTTTGTGAGATGAAGATCTGTGATGGCATAGCGCCTATTCCGGAAATGGTAAAGCAGGGGGTTACAGTCTGCTTAGGAACGGATGGAAGTATGTGGAACAATTCGAATGATATTTTCCGTGAAATGAAAGGAATGTCACTTCTGCATACCATCAATAGTGGAATACGAAGCCTTACAAAGAAAGAAATATTGGATATGGCAACGATCAATGGGGCGAAGTGCTTTGGATTAGAAAAAGAGATGGGTACAATTGAAGAAGGAAAGAAAGCAGATCTTCTTCTGATTGAAACGAATACTCCACATATGCAGCCAATTCGTATGGGAGTAAATGAAAATGTAACATCAGCAATTGTTTTTAATGCAACAGGACAAGATGTTACAGATGTGTTCGTTAATGGCAGACATGTTGTATCAAATGGAGAACTTCTTACAGTGAAGGTAGAAGAAATCATGAATAAGGTAAAAGCCGCTTCGGAGAAAATAGCGGATTATTTACAGAAACAGTAGCATGAAAAAGGAAAGGAAGGGTAATTATTATGAAGAAAAAAGTTTTATCAATGTTACTGACAGCAGCGCTCGTTATGAGTATGGTAGCAGGATGTGGTGGCGGAAAAGACAAGGCTGACCAAGGATCCGACAAAGCAGACAACGGAGAAAAGCAGTATAAAGTAGCGCTCGTTGTTAACCAGAAATTCGGAGACAAAGCTTCCATGGACGATCTTGCAAAAGGTGCAGACCAGGCAGCAGAGGATTTTGGAGTGGAAATCAAGAAACTGGAATCAGCTGAAGCATCTAAGTTTGAAGAAGATGTTCGTGCGATGGCAGATGCAGGATATGATCTGATCGTAACTACATATCCGTATATGACAGATGCTACAAAGCTTGTTTCACAGGAGTATCCGGATACTAAATTTGCAGGCGTTTTCCAGATGATCAATCAGGGAGACGAAAAGTTTGAAAATGTCTGGGATACAGAGTTCCATGGTGAAGGCGCATTCTACCTTGGCGGATATATTGCTGGTAAACTTACAAAAGCTAACCATGTAGGGTTCATCGTTGGTGGAGAAGAGCCAACGCCGAATGCTGAGGGTAATGGTTTTATGATGGGAGTTCTTGCAGCTAATCCAGAGGCAACAGTTGAGTTCGCCTATGTAGGAAGTTATGAAGATCCGGCTAAGGCAAAAGAAATTGCAAGCGCTATGATTTCTCAGGGATGTGATGTGCTTCAGACAGATTCTGGCGCCTCAAATGCAGGTGTTGTAGAAGCAAGTAAGGATGCCGGTATTCTCTGCGCAGGTGAAATTACAGATTATTATGATGCATATGAAGGCTTCTATGGAATCGAAGGAATCGGTTTTGGGGATACAGCATATAAAGCAATTGAAATGCTGATCAACGACAACTTTGAAGGTGGAACACATGGTATCCGTGATCTTACAAATGGTGGATACTTTATGGATTGGGATTCTTTCAATAGATTTGCAGATGCAAATGAAGAGTACAGCGAAGTCATGAAAGCAGCGATCGCAGATGCTCAGAGCTTAGAGGAACAGATCAAAGACGGAAGTCTCGAGATCCCGTTTGACACAGAAGTACCAAGCTGGGACAGAATAAAGACAACATACGGTAAATAAAAATCATATGTAAATAGTCCCCGCTTGCGTGTATATACACAATATGGCGGGGACGTCTATAAGACACAGATACAAAAGAGGCTGAACACGCATAGCAGTGGAAGGAGAACTGACATGGAAGAAAATGTAAACAGGGCATCGGCTCCAAAAGCAGAGAATGAAGGGGTGTATCATCTTCAGTTGAAAAAGGGAGACGTACCACCGTACGTAATATTACCTGGAGCGCCAGAAAGAACCGTTAAAATAGCTAAAAATTGGGAAAATGTAAAAGAAGTTGCATCCTACAGAGAATATAAAACAGTAACAGGAACATATAAAGGCGCAGAATTAGCTTGTACATCAACAGGAATCGGAGGTCCGAGTTCAGAGATTTGTCTTCACGAGTTAAATACATTAGGCGTTCATACCTGCATTCGTGTGGGCACAACAGGGTGTATCGTACCAGAGTTTGATCTTGGAGATTTGATCATACCGGTTGCGGCATATAGAAAAGATGGGACGTCTGCTACATATGTAGAGCCAGAATTTCCGGCGTTTGCAAATCCTTATGTTGTAATGGCGCTGATCGAGGCGTGTGAAAGACTTGGTTTTAGATACGGACTTGGTCTGGATTATACGGTTGGTTCCTTTTATATCGGACAAGGAAGACCTCTGAATGAAGATGGATCAGGATACTGGCCGTCATTTGCAGAAAAAATCATTCCGGACCTGCAATCAGCCGGTGTTACGAATATTGAAATGGAGACATCCGGTCAGCTTGTTGTAGGGTATCTTCACGGAATGAGAATGGGAGCAATTCTTTCTGTGATTTCTAACCGTGTTCTCGACAGATGGGGAGACAACGGCGGTGAAGAAAAAGCTTGTTTGGCAGCAGCTGAAGCAATGAAAATACTTCAGGAGTGGGATGAATCAGGGGAAGTTAAACTGAGTGCAAAACTGAAGAGATAAAAAGAGGGTGGACTTATGGCAACAGCAGTAGAAATGTTGAATATATCTAAATTTTATCCCGGTGTGGTTGCGACAGACAATGTATCTTTGCGTGTAGATGAAGGGCAGATACTTGGCTTGATCGGAGAAAACGGAGCGGGAAAATCTACTATGATGAACATGCTTTACGGTATGACAGAACCGGATATCGGTGAGATCAGATTGTTTGGAAAAAAAGTACGAATCCAGTCTCCTAATATGGCGATAAAATTAGGGATAGGAATGGTGCATCAGCATTTCATGCTGATGCCAAATCTGACCGTACTTCAGAATATTATTCTTGGAAATACGCCGACAAAAAACGGCTTGATCGACGTGAAAACGGCGAAAGAAAAAATAGAAGAGATCATGAAAAAGTATGATCTTCCGGTCAATCTTGATGAGAAGATCTACCAGCTGTCAGTAGGTGAAAAGCAGCGAGTCGAGATAATCAAAGCGCTTTACAGGGATGCAAAAGTGCTGATCATGGATGAACCGACGGCAGTCTTGACACCGACGGAGACAGATAAACTGTTAGTTGTATTAAAACAATTAAAAGCGCAGGGCTGTGCAATTATTTTTATCACGCATAAATTGAGAGAAGTTATGGCTATTACGGATAAAATCGTTGTAATGCGTAAAGGTCTTGTAACAGGTGCGCTCGACACAGCAGAAGCACATACAGATGGTCTGTCTAATATGATGGTTGGCCGTAAAGTAAATTTAGAGATCCCCAGAAAAGAATATGATCCAGGAGAAACTGTGCTTGAAGTTGAGGGCTTGAAAGCGCTCAATCAGAGAGGGCTTCCGGCGCTTAGAGGTGTAGATCTCAAAGTGCATAGAGGAGAAATTGTCGGAATCGCAGGAGTAGAGGGAAATGGACAGACAGAGCTGATCGAAACGATTTCAGGGATGCTCAAACCAACAGAGGGGAAAGTGCTGTTCAAAGGTGAAGACATAACCGAGTATTCCGTAAGAAAACGTAGAGAAGACGGAATGTCGCATATACCGGAAGATCGTTTGAAAATGGGAAGTGCAAAAGATTGCACGATCAGAGATAATCTTATCTTAAACAGATATTATCAGAAACCATATTGTAAAATGGGGATTTTAAACAGTGGAAAATTACATGATATGTCTGAACAATTATGCAGAGACTTTGGCGTAAAAACCCCTGACTCTGATTATCAGTTGGGGACATTGTCAGGCGGAAATATGCAGAAAGTAATTTTTGCAAGGGAGATGGAGGCAAATCCGGATCTTTTGATAGCAGCACAGCCGACAAGAGGAGTAGATATCGGAGCCATTGAATCTATTCATAAGAAAATTGTAGAAGTTCGTGACTCAGACAGAGGTGTTCTTCTTGTAAGCGCTGAATTAGATGAAATATTATCTCTTTCTGATAGAATTCTTGTTATGTATGAAGGGGAAATTATGGCAGAATTCTTAAGGGGAGAGGCAGATGAAAGAAAGATCGCAGTATATATGACCGGTGCAAAGAGACAGGAAAAAGGTGGTGAGAGCAATGGAGAATAAGAAAAAAAGTAAAATTATTTCGGCTCTTGGAATAGTGGGCAAGCAAGTAGGCTTGATCATTGTAGCTCTGTTGCTTGCGACAATCTTCCTTGCAGCTTCTGACTACGATCCGTTTGCTATTATACGTGGTATATGGAACAGTATGACTTCGGACATTGCAGGTACGATCCGTTGGATGACACCGTTAGCTCTTGCCGGTCTTGCAGTATGTGTGACATATAAAGCGAAAGTGTTTAATCTGGGCGTTGACGGCCAGCTGTACATGGGAGCGGCGGCAGCAACAGCAGTGGCGGTGAATCTTCCCG
The DNA here is from genome assembly GCF_001487105.1 of Mediterraneibacter massiliensis. GTDB lineage: Bacteria > Bacillota > Clostridia > Lachnospirales > Lachnospiraceae > Mediterraneibacter > Mediterraneibacter massiliensis. Next base: position 332,014 of record NZ_LN913001.1, read on the forward strand.
TTGATCTTAATCAGGGAGTATCTGTTGTAGTTGTATTTTTTGCGGCTATGCTTGCAGGCGCCGCATTTGCGATGATACCGGCTCTTATGAAAGTGTATCTGAATACAAATGAAATAGTATCCACTTTGCTGCTGAATTTTATTGCAGAATTATTTATTGAATATCTGGTAACGGGCCCTCTTAGAGACCCGGCAGAAGGAACCAACTTAAACGCAAGTGCGGTCCTTCCGGAAAATACTTGGCTGCCGCGGCTTTCCTGGCTCCATCCATCTTCTGCTAATATAGGATTTTATATCGCGATCATCGTAATGGTGGTGTTAGCATTTGTATTTTTTAAAACATCATTTGGTCATGAGATCAAGATCGTTGGTTCGAATCCAGTACTTGCGAGATATTCTGGTATGAAGCCTAAAAAAACGATCATTCAGGTTATGGCGATCAGCGGCGCTATTGGAGGGATTATCGGTGCAATAGAAGTGACGGCAGTACAGCATAGACTGCTTGCTGGTTTCAACCCTGATTTTGGTATGACAGGAATTGTTGTCTCGCTCTTGGCAAATAATAATCCGATCGGTGTGTTCTTTTCAGGCGCTTTCTTTGGAGCTCTTCATAATGGCGGTATCAATATGGAACGTATCACCGATGTGCCGTCAGCAGTTACGGATATTGTAACAGGTATTATATTCTTGACGATTGGAGCAAAATTTGTGCTTCCGAAGATAAAAAAAGCAATTGCAGCAAAAAAATCTGAGAATAAAGGAGGAAAAACGGTATGAATGTAGCAGTTATTACAGATACTTTAGCATCCATGATCAGGATTGCGACTCCTTTGATGCTCATGGCTCTTGGCGGTCTGTTGTGTGACAGAGCGGGCGTATTTAACATTGCTATGGAAGGGTTTGCTCTCGTGGGCGCTTTTGCGGCAGTTGCGGCAGTGCAGTTTTCAGGAGGCAGTGTTTGGATGGGACTTTTGGCAGCAATCCTGGTAGGCGCATTATACAGCGCGCTTTTCGGCTTGTTTGTTACGAAATTTAAAGCAGATAATATTATCGCTTCTATTGCGATGAATACGTTAGGCGCAGGTTTAACATCCTATCTTCTGAGAGCTATTTTTGGAGTGCAGGGTGCATTTGCGCCAGATAAAATAAATAAATTACCGATGATCCAAATTCCGATCATTAAAGATATTCCTATTTTGAAATGTATTAGCGGGCAGAGTATCGTGACGTATTTTACGGTACTATTGATCATTGCTATTTTCATTATGTTGTTCCGCACAAAAACAGGACTTGCAGTTTGTGCAGTTGGGGAATCGGATGTAGCAGCAAGAACAGCAGGTATAAAACCAGAACTGGTCAAATGGAAAGTGATTTTGATATCTGGAGCACTGTCAGGACTTGCAGGAGCCTATTTATCTACAATTTCCGTATCCCAGTTCTCGGAAAATATGATCCAAGGACGTGGTTTTACAGCATTTACAGCCTATGTATTTGGTGGATCACATCCAATATTTGCATCACTGGTATCTTTATTGTTTGGACTTGCAGAGGCGATCGGAATCCGAATCGAACTTATGGGGATGGATATTTCCCCATCCATTATCAGCATGTTCCCATATATGCTTGCAATCGCGGCACTTGCGGTTAGTTCTTATATGATGAAGCGGAAACTGAAAGGTACTGTGAAAATGAAAAAGAAAAAGGAGAAGTTAGCATGAAAGAGCAAACAGCAATAAATGCCATAAGAATTTTGTCGGCTGACGCAATTCAAAAGGCAAAATCAGGACATCCGGGGCTTCCTTTGGGAGCAGCTCCTATTGCATATGAGTTATGGGCGCATCACATGTCCCATAATCCTAAAAATCCTAAATGGATGAATCGGGATAGATTTATTTTATCGGCGGGACATGGTTCGGCTATGTTGTATTCGCTGCTTCATCTTTTCGGGTATGGGGAATTAAGTGTGGAAGATTTAAAGCAGTTCCGTCAACTTGATTCTCTTACACCAGGACATCCGGAATATCGCCATACGGTTGGAGTGGAAGCTACAACTGGTCCTTTGGGAGCCGGATTGGGGATGGCGGTAGGAATGGCTATGGCGGAGAAACATCTTGCAGCGAAATTTAACAAAGAAAATTATCCGGTAATAGACCATTATACCTATGTTTTGTGTGGAGACGGCTGTCTTATGGAAGGAATTTCATCTGAGGTGATGTCTCTTGCGGGAACATTAGGGCTTGGAAAGTTGATCGTACTTTATGATTCAAACTCTATTACTATAGAAGGAGGAACAGATCTTGCGTTTACAGAAGATGTGACGAAACGTTTTGAGGCATTTGGTTTTCGTACATATACTGTGCAAGATGGAAATGATATAGAAGCCGTAGGAAGAGCAATAGAAAAAGCCAAAGAGGAATCGGATAAACCAGCCTTTATTAAGATTACTACCAAGATTGGATATGGTGTTCCTGCAAAAGAGGGGAAAGCCTGTGCGCATGGAGAACCTCTTGGAGAAGAAAACGTAAAAATTTTAAGAAAAACATTAAATTGGCCATGTGAAGAGCCTTTTAAGATTCCGGATGAGGTATATGATTTCTACAAAGAATTGGCATCTCAGGGTGAAGAAAAAGAAACTGTTTGGAATGCGATGATGGAAGAGTACGCAAGAGAATATCCGGACTTAAAGGCAGAGTTAGAGCGCTGGTTTGATGAAGATCGTGAAGATAACTTGATCGAGGACGTTGATTTCTGGAAGAGAGAAGGAAAGGCAGAGGCTACAAGAAGTATTTCTGGTAAGGCGTTGAATTATATCAAAGATAAGATGCCAAATCTTGTTGGAGGATCTGCTGATTTAGGACCATCGAATAAAACGATCATGAGTGAAGCAGGGGAATTCTCTAAGGAAACACCTGACGGAAGAAATATTCATTTTGGAGTGCGTGAAATTGGAATGACTGCAATTGCGAACGGAATGCTTCTGCATGGTGGTTTAAAAACATATACGGCTACATTTTTTGTTTTTGTTGACTATATGAAACCTATGCTTCGCTTATCCTCTTTGATGCAGATTCCGCAGATCGCAGTACTTTCTCATGACAGTATCGGCGTTGGGGAAGATGGACCGACACATGAACCGATAGAACAGCTTGCAATGCTTCGTTCCATGCCGAACATGTATGTATTCCGTCCTGCTGATGAAATCGAGACAAAAGCGGCATGGTATACTGCAGTGACATCAAAACGAACGCCGACGTGTCTTGTGGTTTCCAGACAGAATCTTCCAGTACTTGCGGGGACGTCAAAAGATGCCCTTTTTGGAGGATATGTGCTCAGAAAGGAGAAAAAATCGGAAGCAGATCTGTTAATGTTTGCAACTGGTTCAGAAGCAGGCCTTGCAGTAGAAGCAGCGGAGAAACTTGAAGAACAAGGAATTTCAGCCAGAGTAGTAAGTATGCCGTGTATGGAATTGTTTGAGGAGCAGACGAAAGAATATAAGGAATCCGTAATTCCTGCAAATGTGAAAAAACGCGTTGCGATAGAAGCGGGCTGCAGCATGCCATGGTACAAGTATGCAGGAATTGATGGCTGCTTTGTTACAATGGACACATTCGGGGCGTCTGCACCGGCAGGACAACTATTTGAAAAGTATGGATTTTCAGTAGATAATGTGGTTACAACAATAGAAAATTATATGAGAAATAAGTAAATCACTGCTTTTAAAGAGTTATAAAGCGTGATATAATCAAATAAGAATTTATGGGGAAAGATCTTTGATCTGCACGGTTGTAACAGGGAGTAGGAGAGAATGTGAGTAGAAAAGAAGAACGATTGAATCAAGTGGTTGATATTCTGAAAAAACGGAATAGTGCGACAATTAAAGAATTAGCGGTCTTATTGGATGTTTCTGAGATGACGATTCGCAGAGATATGGAAATGCTTAAAGCAAAGGGAATTATACTGGATATTCCCGGAGTGGCTGTTTTAAATGCTTCTGCAGCAGATGAGGCAGATAAATATTTATTGTCTATGGCAACTACATTTCATGCAAAAGAAAAAGAACGCATAGGACGATATGCGGCGACGCTGATACATGATGATGATTGTATTGTCATTGACAATGGATCCACAACAGAATGTCTGGCGGATAATATAGGACCGGATAAGAAAATTTCTGTTTTTACATGCAACCTGAACATTGTAAATAAGGTATGTAATCATCCGAATGTTTCGATTATTTTTGGCGGAGGATATTACCATCCGGATACAACTTTGTTTGAATGTGAGGAAAGCATTGCATTGTTAAAAAAAGTGCGTGCAACGAAAGCTTTTCTTTCGGCAGCAGGCGTGCATGAGTCGATGGGGATTACCGGGATGAATAGTTATGAACTGACAATAAAACGAGAATTGATTCAAACAGGAGCAGAAAAGATCTTATTAGTTGATTCAAGTAAATTTGGATTGATAAAACCGTGGTTTATAACAGATTTGGAGATATTTGACCGTATAATCACCGATACGGACATTACACAAGAGTGGGTAGAAATTATAGAAAAAAAAGATATTATGCTGGATATTGTATAGCATGATATCTGGGGCAGAATGGAGATATTTTGCCGATCACGAAAATACAAAATCGCTGTATCACAATCAATATAAGGGATACAGCGATTTTGTATGTGCTGTGTTTAGCAAGGAAATTATGTCCTCGCCCCAATTTTCGGGCACCCAAATCGTTCCATGGCGTTGTTAATTCATTTAACAACCGGAGCGCTTTTTTATGAGCGCCGGAATCGAACACCTAACTATATACACAATATTTTTTTCGCGTTTCATCTATGTAATCATCTATGTATTTTATAAAAAAACTTACTAAATTTCTGATTATCTTTTCATAAGTTGGTAAATGCCGATATATCCCGTATTTTAGGGCTTTATCGGTATTTTCTTTTTGGAAGATACCTTGCATAAGCTGGCATTTACCAGCATGAAAATGCAACCAAAAGTAGTAAATGAGTAGTAAATATAAGCTCCGATATTAACAAGCCAGTCTTTCCAGTTCCGCTTTTGCAGATTGAAATGTACCGTGTGCGTAATAGCCAAGTGTCATGGTTATGTTAGCGTGTCCCATGAGATATTGCAGGGTGTTTGGGTTCATTCCTCTATTTGCCATATTCGTACAATAAGTATGCCTGAATGAATGTGGTGTGATGTTCGGTAACTTATCCGTGTGATACTTGTTATATTTCTTAATCAATCCTCGCACCATACCCTCATAGTTTCCTGCAACTTTAGGCAAGCCCTCACGGTTTAAGAATAGGAAATTGCTGTAACCACCTACAATCAGCGGTTGTGCTTTTCCTCTGCTCTTTAGTATTCTTTGGATTGCTTGATAAGCCCGTTCTGTCAATGGAAGTTCCCGTTTTCCGTTTTTGGTCTTTGGTGTTTCAATATAGTAGCCTATTTCGCTATCTTTCAATAGCTGGTGGTCTATATTGAGTATTCTGTTCTGCATATCAATATGCGTCGTCAGTCCGCAAAATTCAGAAATACGAAGTCCCGTTTCCAGCAGAAGCACAACCTCATCATAATACTTGCTGTAAATCTTGTCCTTTTCCATAAAGGCAAGCAGGCGTTCTTCCTGCTCTGGTGTAAGGATAACTTTCTGCTCCGTATCATCTTCCAGAACATCACTTAGCTTAAATTCAAACGGGTTCTTTCTGATACAGTCGTCTTGTATCGCCATGTAAAATGACGCTTTCAAGGAACGCTTATAGTTATCAATCGTTTTATAGGCATATCCTTTTTCACTCATTCTGATAGCCCATTCTTTAGCGTCCGATTGCTTCACAGTATCAATCGCCCTCATACCCAACGGGTCGTTTTTCAGAGCGTTCATAAGATACTGTCGTCCTTTTTCAGTAGCCCTTTTGATGTTCTTTCTTTGGCTGTTCTTCTTGTCGTAGAGCTGGCAGACTGTCATTTTACCGCCGACTGTGTCGATACCGTCGTTAAGGTCTTTTTTTATCTGTGCTTCTTTTTCCCTCAACGATATATCATCACGCTTTCCAGCAGGTGTCTTGTCTGTCGGTACAAGTTTCCAAGAATAGACAAATTGTGGCTTTCCGTATATATCGGTATATTTATAAACGTATCTTCCGTCTTTTCGCTGGCTCTCTCCATTACGCAAATTGCGATTTTTACCGTCTTTTCGTTTTACATTAGACATAGTGTAAAGCTCCTTTCCGTCATGGAATGAGCCGTGATACGCTATATTTATTATACCATATCTACGGCTCAATGACATTAGATTTCGTCCAATGTATCTATGATTTTTTCAAATTGTTTTCGCTTAATCTGAATACGGTTACCGTTCACGATAACCCAGCCAGCGTCAATATTTTCTTCGGCTAATTTACGCAATTTCTTTTCGCCAATGCGGAAGTATTTGGACGCTTCTTCAATCGTCAGCGTATATTTTTCCCAGATAGGCACATCAGTATTGTTCATAATCTATGCACCCCCTTTACTGTGTGTCATTTTTTACAAGCAGGCAGACGGCTTTGGAAAGCTCCGTTAGTATCTCAACTATTCCCATTCTTGTGGGCAGAACCGCACCATGCGGACGTATCATTATTCTGTGAGGATAGGTCGTGGCAAAACGACTTTTCCAACAGTCGCTCTCGGATCACTGCGTGGGTCGCTCGCTTTCTTTTGAAAAGGTCGTGGCGTACAGTCCCCGTGGCTCGCTATCTCACAAACGTATCTGTCTGCTTTATTCAGTTGTCAAAGAGCTGTGGCGAAAGCGTGTTGCTTTCATGTAAAAGCAGGGGCAGAGCAGGAAAGAGGGGATTGAACAAATCATGCTCTGCGGTTACTGCTTGTTATTCTTCGGTTTCTAAAGGAATATCAAAGTCCAAAATCATTTTGATAAGTGCTTCTCTGATACGTCCTTTTAATTCCATGTCTACGACTATGCAGACATTACCATATTTGTCGTAGAACGGACGCAAACAACATTTTGATATGTACGGGTCATACAACGCCAGTATCTTTTCAATCGCATTTACGTTGCCGTCCACAGCCGACGAAATAAGGTAAAATGACGGGCGTGTGTTATTCATCATTCATGTTCTCCTTTAATTTTTTCTTGATTTCTTCAAGTGAGTTCTTCCTACTGCGGAACGACGTTGAACGGTTAATCTTTAATCTGTCGCCGATTTCTGTATCGCTCATGCCTAAGAAGAAATACATCAACAAGATTTCTCTGTCTTTTTCAGACAGATACTTAATCGCTTCTGCTAAATCATCATCAAGGACACGAACCTCAATACCACATACATCAAAGGCGGTATAATCGCTTTCGTATTCGTCCCAGACTGCCAGCTTTTCTACGACGATTTCTGGAAGTTCACAATAGGAAATTTCCTTATTTCTTCGTCGCTTTAATTCTTTGCGATAATTACGGACAATGCCTTTCACTACACGTTTGAGCTTGCAGTCAAATTGACATTGTATTGTCTTTTGGAAGTCCGACGGTTTCATATCATCACACCCCCTTTCCGTTATGACGTGAAAAGTGTTTATCCCTCTTTCCGCACCATATCTGTACAGCAAGGTGTGATTTGTTGCATGATTTTGAAAAAAAATGAAAAAATTTTTTCGGGTACAAAAAAAGCCCGCACAAAACATATAGTCTGTACGAGCTATTAAAGCTGTGAGATATTCAGTTGTTAATAAAATGCTGTTAGGTAGTGTATGACCGTATAAGATTATGCTTAAAACTTTCCATGACACAAGCCCCCTTACAGCACTTGATTTCTATTAAACTTTTGTCTTTTTTGTAATCTTGTAAATATATTCTTCTGGAGTAGGGCGTTTATTTCCAAAATACTTTCTGAAATTCTCCTGCACTTCTGGGTCGGTGCTGTTCATAGCTTCATCAATCGTCGCTTCAATATCAGCTCGAACATCAGCTAATGACACACCGCCAGCTTTTGCACCAGCTTTCAATGCTTTTTTAATATCTCGTTTTTTAAGTCCTATCATAGTATTACCTCGTCACAATTTACTGAATGTTTTAGAAATGTTTTTCAAAATGCTTATATAGAATAATCCCTAAAAATGTTTGCAGTAGGAATAAACCAAATATAATGCCTATAATCCATGCTTCAATATGAAGTAACGCAAGTACAAAAGCAACAAACAAGTACACGAAAGTCATTAACTGATATACTAAAGAACCAGCTTTCATTCTTAAAAATATTTTTCTTTCATCAACATTATTGATGTGATTTTCTCTATTTATATTTTGTAATTTTTCTTTATTTTTTGGCATTTCATAATAACAAATTTTCAATAATTGAACACCAGAAGCAAAAGCTAAACCGAACCCCATTGCGTAAAAAAGTGTAGCGTAATAATCAGTATCAATAACGAAATATCCAAAACATATAAAGATTATACCTATAATAATCTCAATGATAAATGATAATTTTTTCTTCATTGTTAATTCCACCTTTCAAAAGACTACATTTTCTGTATTAAAAAAATCGTTTTATGGTTGTTCAAATTATCCTGAATGTAAGTTTACTTTAGCTGAACATTTTAGAAAGAAAAAACTAACCAAAACGAATGTAAAAGAATTACTGGAGGGAAAAGAAACCCTGGTAAAAGGAATCAAAAACAAAGAGAAAAAGCCCTACAATGCCGTTGTAAAAATTGGGGAAAAGGGATATATTGATTTTATCTCTTTTTCAAAATAAACATAAAAGCCCTTTAAAGAGGGCTTTTATATATTAATCACAAATCACTTATCACAAATCACAAGTGATTAATCACAAATCACTTGTGATTTGTGATTCTTAATGATACAATATTACTATACAAAAAAAGAATGGGGCGTAGTTATGGAGAAGGAAAAACTAAAAATACTTGAAGAATTAAGACGTATTTTTATCTAAATAACGAGCTGTTATAACCCATGTAATTTGTCCGATAGCAATAACTCCTGCTATCGAAAAAAACACAACTTTACTCATATATCCCATAAAGACAAGAGCAAATAATACAAGAACCAATAATGTAAGTGTTACTTTGTAAGCATTCGCAAGAGAAGCATTAGTAATTGCGATATTTCTTTCATCATTTTCTAATATTTGCATTTCCTTTGTCGGCTTACTGAATATATCACACCCCATTAAAATCAATATTATTCCAATAAGTGTTGTACCATAGACAACCAAATCTGGACGAGGTACAGGTAATAGTTGATGTACTCCTAAACCATAAGTTAGTAAACCACCTAAAAGAATTATTACACCGACAAATAATTCTACTTTTTGTATCTTATGCTTCATTTACTTTCCTCCTCATAAATAAAAATTTCTTCAATGCTCATTTGAAAGTACCTTGCAATTTTAAAGGCTAACATAATAGAGGGATTGTAGCGTCCATTTTCTAAAGAGCCTATTGTTTGACGAGATACTTCAAGAGCAGTCGCTAAATCTTCTTGTTTAATACCTCTTTGTTTTCGTAATTCTTCTAAACGATTTTTCACAACATACCCCTTTCTTGAACGAATGGAAAGTTCACTTTCCTTTTCTAATCTTATGATACTACTGCGAGCAAAGAATGTCAAGCAAACTTTCCATGTTTTATTATCCTACAATCTTCCAGTTACTATCCTTATGTAGTACAAGCTCATACTGTGATACCTGCGTCGCCTTTGTCTGATTATCAAGAAATTTTACCGCTACCTTGACTTTCACATTGTCCCCGTCCTTTGTAAAGATAGGGTTTACCAATTCAGAATAAAGGTAGTCCCTGCCGATAGGTTCAAGTACATTATCAGATACATAGTAGGCAAGCTCTTTTTCTGTGGCTGTTGGGTACAGCTTAAAGAATGTTTCCAGAAATGCGGTAGCGTCGTTTACAGTATCAGCGTCTACACTTGCATCTGCTTCTGGTGTCTTAGGCTCATAGTCTGATTTTTCGATTGCTGGTGCAAGGGTAGGGTTCTGAACGATTACCATATCCCCGTCAGCGTCCACATGGACTTTTACGGTATAGGTTGCTTTCACATTGCTTGTCTGTTCTCCCTCTTTTATCTGCTGATCTACTTCGTAGGTAGCAGAAAAAGTGTCCGTTCCCAACTGTTCGATACTCCATACAATCACATCTGTAACTGTGGAGCTGGTCGGTATATCCGTTCTGATTGTATCAACATTCAAGTCCTGCAATTCCTTTGTCAGATAACCGCTGATTGCCTGCGTCCTTGCTTCAATCGCTTCTTTGCTGTTATTCCATGTGTAGTAGGACTTCGCAAAATTTTTCACGAAATTTTCTATCCCGTTAGTGTCCTGCAAGCGAAGCTCTATGATTTCTTTTTCATGGGTCGTGTGCTGGTCGATAGCCGTAAAATTCTTATACACTCCAAAGCTCACGCTTGCAATAAGCACCACCCACAACGCAATCACGGTTTTCTTATGTGTGCCTACCTTAACAGTACGCACCTTTTTTTCTTTTGGTTCTTTGAGAGTTTCTGTCTGTTTCTTATTCTTCTTAAACATATTTTTCAAGTCCTTTCTATTGTTTTACTCGTCCTGCACCGATTAAGTGCTGTTGCCAGTAACTACTACTTAGGTCTGCATATCCTATCGGGTCGCCTGCATGGTACATCTGGTTATTTCCTACATAAATTCCGATGTGGGTTACATACGAACCAGCGTTATAGGTAGAATGGAAAAATACCAAGTCCCCAGCCTTTGCCTGCGAGAGTGGAAGATGTTGGGTTGCGTCATACTGGGCTTGTGCTGTTCTCGGCAAGGAGATACCAGCTTTTCCATAACACCATTGCACAAGTCCGCTACAATCAAAGGAAGTGTTCGGGTTACTGCCACCATACACATATTTCCAGCCTTGATACTTCAACGCTTCATTCATTACCTTTTGTGCCAGTTCTCCCGATACCTGCGGAACAGTTAAATACTGATTGACTAATTCCACATAGAACATATTTCCATAGCCATACCGCCAGCCCCCGTTCTTTGCAACGGCTATCGGGTTGGTGTAGATTACTTTCTTTCCACCCGATTTCTTACGGGCGAAGCTCTCTGCAAGATTAAAGGTGTGTTTCTTACCTTTTCCTGCCACATATCCCATATAGCCACCGCCATAGTTATAAGATTGTATCGCTACATTCAAATCGTCGATACCTTGATTTTGGCAGGAAGAAAGCAGGGACGCAAAATATTTACACCCCTGCTTGATTGAGCTTTCCGTATCTAAAGAGTTAGGCGGTAAACCAAGACTTTCCGAACTCTGCATAACATCTTCTGCCGTACCGCCACTTTCTACTTGAATGATAGCAAGTAGCACATTGACATACTCGGAGATACCGTTTTCTCTGGCATATTTTTCCACCATAGGCTGATGTTTCAAGACTTCTGCGGATAGGTTCATACCCGTAATGCCAGAAGAAAAATTGCTGTTCTCATCGTCGCTGTCCGCACTAATGAGGACACCAAAGAAAAGCACCAGAGAAAAGAGGATAGGAAACAGACTGCCAATAAGAGCGATATGTTTCAGTTTCATTTTTTCTTCTGTCCTTTCTTCGTTACAAGATTACGGCTTTTCTCTATGGTCTGTTGGTTCTTTTGGACGCTATGGGTCTGCTGAACTTTTGTCCTGCGGTCTTTTGTGTAATTCTGGCGTGTTTCCTGCGATACCACTTTTTCTACATTCTGCCTATGTGCAGGCTGTACCGACTGGGTCGCTTTCTTATCAGAAGCACCCGAAGATAACGGACGCTCTTTGATAACATTTGTCTTGACTGGCTCACTTGCTTTTGAAGTGGTCGCTGTGGCAGGACGTTTCACTTCCTGCATTTTTTCCGCACTCGGCTTTGGAATGGTTGAAGCTGTGGCTGGTCGCTCATGGGGACGGGTAGCTCCCGTTGTCGCTGATCCGTCCGTCTTTCTTTGTCTTGCTTCTTGTGCCTTTTGAAGCTCCATACGTTTGTCAGCGATATTCTGTCTATGCTGTTCCTGCTTTTCCAAGCGTCCCGTCTGTCTGGACTGCTGTTCCTGCACCATGCCACGCTTGAAGTCTGATACGCTGGACTTTGCCTTTTCCTTTGCGGAATACACCGCATAAGCGGTCTGTGTCGGCATATCCTTGATATTCTCTTTGACAGCGTTAGCCTTGTCTTTCACTTTATTTTTCGTATCTAAGACAGCACCCACCTTTGAGCCTGCACGCTGTCCCATGCTGGAAGTGGTATTGCCCCGATTTTCTTTAGAAGCCGTATTTTTTCTTTCGGCTCTCTTGCCAGCAACGGCACTTCCAGCTACCGCACCAGCCACACCACCCGAAATACCGCCAGCACTTACCGCCCTTGCAATACGGTGTTCCATACGCCTAGCCCTATGTCGCATAAACAGATACGGTCTGCGGAAAATTCTTCGTCCCATGTTTTGACTGTCGCCAGCATTAAGTGAGAACATACTCATTAAGTCGCCCAGCTTCATATAGATACCAGCGAAACATACTATTTGCAAGAAAGCTACCATGAAAAACGGATAGTCCGTGGATATGTTATAAAACATACTGGAAATGCTGAACGCCACCGTTACAATGAGCGTTATTCCTGCCCGTGTCATTATGGTATTAAACACCCTTACGATTGCCTGCTTTGCCATGCTTTCATAGCTCGGTATCATGGAAAGTAGAAAACTGATAGGTAAAAACATTGCAAAGATAATAAAAAGTATCTGGCTAAACAACATCATGCCCGTAAGCAAGAATACAAATATCGTTATCCCTAAATTGAAGAACAGTAGGAAGAACACCATACCTAAACGGTTCACGACCTGCGGTATTGTCAGATTGTTGTTGTCGTTGTCCTCGATTTCTGTTTTCACGACTTCCTCTCTGGTTTTCCCGTCCTCGTCCTCTGGGCTTGCCGATACAAGAGCTTCGACACGGTCTGTTCCGATTTCCTCTGCGTTGCTGTTGCCAAATTGCAGAAGTAGCCACGGCTGTTCCACTTGAATAGAAAATAAGCTGTCCCGTATCAAGTCTACGCTGTCCTTGCCCTCGCTGTCAGAGTTTGGGAGCATGATTTTTGTTCCCAAGTCAAGTGAAGCGGTACTGATGTCTGATGAAAACTCATTTATCTTCTTGATGTAATCGGGAGCATAGGCAATAAACGAAGCGGACAGAACGAACACCACAACAAAGTTAATAACAGCGTGAAGTGCTTTACTGGTTTCTCTTTTTATCAGTCCCGTATAGGCAACATAAAGTCCCACCACTAAGATAATGAGAAGCAGGAAACCAACATAGAAGCCAGAGCTGGAAAAACCGTTTGCTGTAACACCTGCAAGGGTCTGTATGCTTTTTCCGATACTGTCTGCCATATCGTTAATAAAATCAAGTTTGTAGGCTTCCTGCACCACATAGCCCGTTGCATTGCTTAAATAAAGGCTTATCGTCCAGACAAAGTTGGTAATGCAGTAAAGCCCGTACTGTACTGATTTTCCGATACCGTCCAGCCAGTTCCACGGAAGCCACGACCAGCTATTATCCACATAAAAATCAAGCTGGTAATTCGACAGCGGATATTTTGAGTAAAGATTTTCTGCGTTTATGGTATCGTCCACAAGCCCCGTCGCATGAGCCACCGTCCCCAGAAGTGAGAGCAGGATAAGGGAGAGTGCCACGACAAACAGAGCCATTTTGAGAAAGTGAAGTATCTTCCTTTTTGTGAACGCACCTTTTATCCTTTCTTTCATCACTCCACCTCATTTCTCTGTACGGGCGGTCTGGTATCAAAGGCGTGTAGCAGTTCTTCAAAGACTGGGTGTATCTGCACCACACCGACACGCCCGTATAAGTCCTGCAATAAGCATTGTCCGTTCTCCAAATCACGCAAGCGTTTCTGGTTGTTCTCGTCGTCCTTGTCGATACCGAAAAATTCTAAGGTCTGCTTTATCTCGTTGATGTCAGTAGAACGAAAGGCAAACTTCAAGCCGATATTGTTTTTCAGACTTTCCTTTGACACGTCGCCAGAAGATTGTGTAACAAAATAGACGCCTGCCTGCATAGCTCGTCCAGCACGCACCAGCTTATTTGATAAAGTTTCGCCTTGTGCCACATTTAAGAACGCCCACGCTTCGTCAAGGTCTACAATCTTAAAAATGCTTCTGTCTGAATGGATAAAATCAAGGGCAAAGGTACTAATCACAATCAGCATAGACACCGACAATAATTCAATGGTCGTGTATTCCTCAAATGTTGTATCCTTATCTGGTAATACTAAGTCCGCTACTTGAATGATATTGAGTTGGTTATCCAGACTGATTGCATTTTCCACCGTACCGTCTGAAAACAGCAGGTGTGCAAAGTCGTAGTCCGTGAAGCTGTCGATATGTTCTGCGATATTTCTTGATATGGGTGTATCTTCACGGCGTAGCTCGTCTATCACATGGAGCAAGCCCCGACTGTCGCTCTGGGTAACGGAGCGTACCGCCTTACGAAGTACAGGGAATTTTTCGCCGTCCCTAGAGGAAATACCCGTAAGGAATGTCAAGATGTCGATTGCCAGACTTTCAGCGTCTTTTACATTCTTCATAATCACGAACGGGTCAAGAAGTCCTGCATTGTCCTTGTCGCTGGTAAGGTTTACGATATTGATTTCATGGGCGATTTCTGGGAGCGTTTCTTTCCAGTTGCCCCTCTCAGCTTTGGGGTCTAAAATGACTGCTTGTCCCCCAAAGAGAACTGAATAATACACCAGAAGATTGTTACAGAACGACTTCCCACCGCCAAGCGAACCGACAAAAGCAGAAGCAAGGGCGTTGGTAACTGTACCTTTTATACCTTGACTGGCAAGGGACGGTTGCAGGTACACATTTCTTCCCGTATCAACGGAATAGCCCATATAGATACCCGTGTTTTCTCCTAACTGCTGGGTCGCTCCAAAGCCAAGCCCAGCCAAGAAGTCTGATTTTACATACTGCACATAGTCGTTGATATATCGCTTGCTGGCAGGAAGAAATTCAGAATGAAGCCCCAGCATATCCCCAGCAGGACGCACCAGCTTTACATTGAGGTCGTCGTAAAAGTCTTTGACTTCATCACAACGGCGTTTCAGCTCGTCAAGATCGGGTGCAGACACCCGTATAACGTAGCTTAACTTATACATACTTTCTTTGCTCTGGTCTAAGTCTGTTTCCAGCTCGTCCACGCTGTCTAAAGCGTCCACCACATTTGAGCTGGTTTCACTTCCAGCTTGATAGGCGTGATTGTCAAGGTCTTTCAATTCCTTTTTCTTGTTTCTTACTGTGATAAGTGCTTTTCGGTTCTCCACGATTTCTACATTCATAGAAGTATCAACGGGGAATGTGAATTGCTGTTGTTGGAAATAGAAGATTTCAGAGGACGGAAAGTCAAGCTCGCCAACAATCGCATTGACAGTAAAGTAGGACACATAGCTTTCCTTGTCCTCATGTTCCAATCGTAAATACCGCTGGCTTTCCTCAATCATACACCTTGTCGGACGGATAAGGTCGTAGTATTTTATCAGCGTTTCTTTCTGCGATTTCTTCTTTGGTAGCTGGTACTCATAATCTTCATAGGCGATACCGTCCCTGCCGTAAAGATGTTCCATGAGATAGCCAAAATCATTGATTTCCAAGCGACGCACCTTGAAACGACGGGAGATTTTATTTTCCAGTAACTTTTCCATTTTCATGTAACGGTTGATTTCATCATTTGGCATGGAAACAAAGTCATTCATCAGCGTGTGGTTCACTTCATGGAGAAATTCCGTGAACGTCAGCCACGCCGATTTTTTGATGTTCTTCAGATTGAACTGTTCTTCCGTAACCATGAGCTTAAAGCCAAGAAAAAAGCGGTAGTCCACTTGATTGTCCCCAATCATAGATACTAACGCTTCGGTCTGTTCGTCTATCTTCTGATAGGCAACTTCCTTTAATTTTCCCGTTACCAGCTTCTTTGACTGTTCCTGCATACTGCGGATTGAGCTTTCTGTGGCAATCTGCAAGGCATGAATTTTACCCTCACGGGACTGTGCGATAAGCTGGCGAAAGCTGTCATGCACGATAAATTTCTGCTCTGCGGATAAGAAAGAATAGTTGTACGGTATCAGCTCATAGTAGGCGAATACCTCATTGTCCTTGTTCCAGACAAGGTTATTGTCAATATATTTTATCGGGAACATAGTTCACACTCCTTACTGCCGTGATTGTTTCATTGAGTATCTGCTTATGCAGTTTTACGGCTTTTCCTGCATAAGTGATTTTTGGTCGCAGGGCATAGGTTATCTGTGATTTCAAAAAGCTGTACGGCTTCTTTCCGTCAAAGGTTTTCTGCGACATAAACCAAGTGAGAGCAACGGGAATACCGAAGTATTTGAGAAATGCTCCCTCAATCATGGAAAGTGGGGGAATATCCCCAAACAGAATGATGATAAATTCCATAATCACAAACCATGTAATCTGTGTAAAGGTAACGGGAAAGGGTAAGTTAAAGTCATTGATTGCATACAAGACTTTTTCCACGTTCCAGATACCCGTATAAGATTTAATCTTTTTCAAGTTCTTTCAGCTCCTTTCGTAAGTTCTTCAAAGAGAAAAGGACAGCCATTTTCAGACTGTCCCTTAAAAGAGAAATACGCTGTCAGTAGCAACAATGCTTGTCGCTGATCTTCCAGCGTTAGTATGGTATCTCGCACATACCTCGGCTTGTTTCAATAAAGCAACCGCCCATATCCAAATCTCGCCCGTAGGCTTCATAGTCAATGTAGTTCTGTAAGCTGGGTGGAATGTCCCCTAGTGCCTGCAATTCGTCTATGTAGTAGTAGGCAATATCTGTCATGGTTTCACAGTCGGGATAATAATAAATATCGTCCTTGTGTTCCACGACTTCTTCCAGCGTCCCATAGTGGCTGATAAATTCGTCCAGACACTCTACAATATAGTCGGGAAGTTCCTCTATCATTTCATACATCTCATTGAGTTCTTCAATGGAAACATACTCGCCAATCGCAATGGGGAAGTTGTCGGTATCATGGATAGCGTATTCCTCATACTGTTCATTCAAGCCGATTTTTTCTTTCACATCTTCCTCGTCAATGGGGAACGTGAACCAAGCACCGACTAAATAGCCCTCATTGTATTTGCCAAGATTAGCAATGTAAACCGCCATATCATCAATCATAAGCACCACCTCATTTCCTACTCTGGCAGTTCAAAGATACCGTGTTCTGTTACTAAAAATTTCCCGTGTTCCTGCAAGTGAGAAGCGTAGGCTTCAAAGTCAAAGTAATATTCTTGACAGTCCTCGGATAAATGCTTAAATGTCGGGTCGTTCATCAGCTTTTGCCTTGCAACATCTATCATGCTTTTGCAGTCGGGATAAACCGTAATCACGTTCCTGCAAATATAAAGTGCTTCTAAATTTTCATACACGGTAAGAAGTGATACATATTCTTCCTGCATATCGCTTGAAAGCTGGCGGTACATAAAATCTAATTCGTTGAGCTGGTACACGCTTGTATGTTCGTGGACTTCATCAGCAAAGGGCAGTACCTTTTCGATAATGCGGTAATCCCCACTTTCTGCACCGACACCTAACTTTTCTTCAAACTCTGCAACATCTATCGGCAGGTCAAACCAGTATGATGTTGTTTCTTCGCCAGTTGTTCCTTTCGTTTCCACCAGCACCCTTGTTTCCTGCATTGTTCCTCACGTCCTTTCTGTTGTTTCATCACATCTTGTAAGGTCTGGTACGACATACCAAACACATATTTAGAAAAATCTTCTAACTGTCTTTCTTCATAATCGGCAGGGTTCAGTCGTTTCATTTCCTGCCACACCTTACGCTTGTAAGAGGGCAGGTCGGAAATATAATCACAGCCGACTTTCGTCTGCATATCCTTAAAAATATCGCTCATTTCATCACTCCAATCTAAAATTTAGGTAAGAAAAAAGCAGTCAATCCTAAGACTAACTGCTTTGTGTGTATGGATATGAAATTGTCAAACTGGGATTTATCAATATAAACTACCATGGAAAAATATAATAAAATACCAAAGTACTTAATACAATTCCGACAATATACATTTTTCTATAGTTTACTTTTTTGAAAAATATTATGGTAAACACAACAGCTCCTATAATATCCATTAACAACTGAAATAGGAATGTTTGATGTTCCAAAAAATAAATAAAAACTGCTATTGTTTCAGCAAATAATGCTCCTACTGGTAAAGAATATAATACTGAACTAAAAATATGTTCCCTATTCCAATAGTACAGAATAAATGCTGCTATTGCACAAGCGATTGACCAAACAGTAAACAATATGAATAGCCCAAAGCGGAATCCGCCGGAAAACATAGGTATAAACATTCCTAATATTGCTTGTAAAGCATAAAAACTTAATGTCATTCCAAACATATACAAGAACGAACTAATTCCTGCACAAATATTTGAGGTGCTTAACATAACGATGATAGTATTGGTAATAATCCAAAAACCAAACAATGTTTGAGGTGATGAAAAACTCCATAGTGTATCTGCGGGAAAATAATCTAACAGTCTACATATACACCCTACTAATATACCAATTACAAATATCGCTGTATAAGACTTATATGTATTTCTTAGTTTTATATTTGACACAATAGTTTTCCTCCTAAGTTCAAATTCATATTTGTCGTTTTCTTCATATCCATATTATATCACTCACATATTAGCACTACAATAAAATTTTATGCACCGATAATCTTGTTGAACAGCTCTAACAGTACATCTTTCACACCGCCGGCATTGAATACCAAGCCGACAGCAATCAAGGCAACTACCAAGAAGCCAATGAGCTTTGAAAACTCACGCTTGAACCCTAAGTAGATACCGATAACCACAATCGCCATAAGCACTAAGCTCTGTGCGTTTGATAAAAACCATTGATATAAATTTTGTCCGAAATTCATTTAATTGTCCTCGCTTTCTTTTAATTGTTCCATTTCATAGTCAGCTTCTTTGCCGACATTCAAAATACACATCAAGACTACGCCGATACCCATTCCCATAGATACCAGCAGGAAGTCTTTTAATAATACCCACATTTTTTATCACTCCTAACTTTCTACTAAATCTTTTGCAGGGGTCGTCTGCTGTTTGATTATCATTTCATGCTTTTCTGTGAGCTTTGCCTGCTGTTCGATTGTTTCCATGTAGTCTGTACCGTTTCCCTTATCAATCTTTTTCAGCATTTTTAAGGTCGGTGCTACCTGCCGTTGTACCCACCGCAATGTGCGGTCTAAGGTGTAAGGCTCTGGTTTTGTCGTCAGCTTCAAGCTCTGTCTGTTATCGCCGATAAACCAAGCCCAGCGGTCATTGAGCTTCCAGTCATTTTTTCGCTTGTCGGGTTCTTCATCAACAAACCGCACATACTGATTGATGATAGAAAAAGCGGTCTGTTCTGCGTCATAATAGGTCAGTAAATCTCGTACCGCATAATAGGCTCGTTCATTGCGAAGCCGTATTTCAAAACGGTTGATAATGTCGGCTTCTTCCAGAGGTGTCCCTAACTTGACGTACTGCTCATAGTCCTTTTCATAGATACAGAAATACACATCTGATTTCAGCGACCCAAGATAAAGGGTACGCCCCATATATTCTCTGTCGTCCTCTCTGTGCTTGATAAGCTCGCCCGACTGGTAAAACTTATAGCTTCTGGACTTTCCGATATATTCCCGTTTCCTGCATTTTTCCGCAAGCTCTGGAATATCCAAAATGCCCGTATGGTCGTTGATAGCAAGGTCGATACGCTTCATCACGCCACCGTCTATAAGTGCGTCCATAAGAAAGTCATACCAGCTTCTTTGCTGTGCCAGCAGGTAACTTTCAAACTGCCTGCAACCACGCCCCTTTAACTCTAAAAGGACACCTTTTTCTTCGTCAGCCGACGTATAGATAAAGATGTCCCCTAAAGAGTAATGCTCCGTATAACTGTAACGCCCGTAATTTTCATGGAGCATATAGTTGATATTCAGTTTTAATATATCTTTGATGATGTGCTGTATATCCAGCGTGGGAAAACGAATTTTCACATAATCAAACAGCATGGTAAGCGGTGCTTCTGGATTGAACTTTGCCAGTTCTTTATGCAGAGTATTCAGAAGTTCCTTTGACGGCTTCATTTTTCCGCTTTCTATCTTGTTGAGATATTCTCTTGTGATACCAGACGCCACCGCCAGCCTGCCTTGTGAGATACCGTAAGCAATCCGTTTTTCCCGTAATTCTTTTATCCATTGTTCTTCATTCAGAACCATACCCCCAATCTGTCAAGTGTGAAGTTTTTTAAGGCGACTTCACAGCCGATTTTTGCTAGGAAACCATGCGATAAGCCTTATGTTTCCTGTGTTTTTCGTCTATTGTCTATTTGCAAACGTACCCCTCTGTTAGATACCGAGGGGTTTTACCTGCTGGCGTGGCTTACGCCACACCAGCAACGGCTAGTCCGTGCCGTCGCCTTTCGCTTCGCACGTCGCCGTCCCGTCCTTCCTTGCTTGTGCAAGAGAGCAGATAGTCTGTAAAAAATCATGTCCTTTCGGGACTAAAGGCGTGTAAAATTCACTGATAACACTTGTTCCCACATCACAATAGCCACGCCCCTTGATACGCTTCTGGAAAAATTGCTTTTTCACATCTGAACCGAACAGCATACCGTAACCTAATTCGCTGATACGCCCAAGTCCCACACGGAAATTGAAGTTATCTCTGATACCGTCCGAGAAATACTTTGCGTCTGGACGCTGGCAGGCAACGATAAGGAAATAACCTGCTTGTCGTCCTAACATAACGATTTTCTTTAACTGGCTAAGTAAGCCCACGCTTTCTTTCGTCCCCAGCATTTCAAAAAATGCCACATATTCATCAAAGATAAGAAAGCAGGGAGGCAGTCCAAGATAGGCGTAGTTTTCGCCCGTCTTATAGTTCGGGTGTCGTTTCATTTCCTCGCTTCGTCGTACCATGCCCTCATAAAAGGCATTGACGCAATCTATCATTTCTTCTTTAGTATGGTAGACGTTTGGCATGACTGTTCCCAAGTCCGCAAGGTCGCTGTTCTTTGGGTCTAAAATGTAAAGGACAGCGTTTGTATGCAGTAAGGCTTCAATGAGCGTCAGCAGAAAATAGGTTTTACCGCCACCAGTCCCACCAGCAATCAGAGCGTGAGGGAGTGCGTCATATTCCCAGACAAGATTTTTCATCAGTCTAAGACAGCCATTTTCTGCCCGTACTTCATCAATGGTAATGCGGTTCGCTATCATATCATAAAGCAGGGTATATTCAATATAGCCGTCATGCAGGGTCTTGTCAGTCAGCTCGCAATACAAGCCACTTTCCAGCTTATCCTCTAACCGTAAAAGCTGGTCTTGATATTTTCCCAGCGTGATTTCACAGCGGATATGAAGCAAGCCTTTTTCCATTTGATAATAAATCTTTGGAAACCAGACGATTTTTTCCCTTGATCTGCTTTGCAGGTCAGTAAAAAAACCGCTGTCTTGTACGGTATCGGCTTCATACCACTTGTTTTCCAGTACCATTCTTGCCAGCTTTTGACGGTGCAGGAGCTTCTTGAAACTGTCGTAACAGAAGCGGTAATACCCAAAAGCGACCAATGCACAAACACCAGTCGCTATCAGTATAGTTATGAAGTTGTAAGGGCAAAGCGTCAAGCCGTTCTCTAACAAGCTGAAATGCTCCCAATCGGTACGCATGAGCTGTTTACTATTCAGTAGCAGGAGAACCGCCACGAATACAAACAGAAGCGTTCCTATGGAAAAGTGGTAAACAAGGTGCTTGTCGCTGGCTCTGATACGGTGTCCTTTATTCCAAATCTTACGCATAAAACAATCTCTCCTTTCTGTGTACGAAAAAAGCAGTCAATCCTAAGACTAACTGCTTTAAACTGTCTTTATTCAAAAATAAATATATCTTCTATCGGAGCTTTTACAGCTCTTGAAATATCTATTGCCAATTTAAGTGACGGATTATATTGTGCTTTTTCTAATCTCATAATAGTTTCACGACGAACACCTACAATGTCAGCGAGTTGTTCTTGTGTTAATTCTTGTGCTACACGATATTTTTTTAAATTACATACAAACTTTGCTTCCATAATTTATTCCCTTTTTTCATAACGATATAATAAATAGTTGCTAAGAAAAAGAACAAGAGCATAGATAAGTGAAACAGAAATCAGCATAAACATTGCACACCACTCAACATTACGGGAAAACATACCTATTGCCATAAGCCAGATAACTACAAATAATAGTTTAAAACCTATCTTGTAAGCTTCTAATTGTGCCTTACGTTTATTTTCTTGAAAAAGCTCATCTTCTAAGATATGAGAAAGTTTACCTTCAAAGAAAAAACTGAAAAAACCAAAAAATATGAAAAAAGCAAAAGGAAATATTTCTCCAAATTTATAGTATGTCCAAAATCCGCCAAACCCCAGAAAACCAAACATTCCACAAAATCCCCAGTAAGGAGAAATTGTTCTTGAATATCGTTTTTCCCTGCTGTTTTTTGAAAAGACATTTTTAAAGCAGATAATTACTATATAGATAGCATATAGTGCTATTAAAGCTCCAATTACTAACATAGGAATATCCTTGTAAGAAAATACATATTCCGACATATCCATATTTTTGACCCAGCGTCCATTATTGTATAATAGGGAGTAGATTGTACCAACAATAAGCAATAAAGCACACCCTACCCCCATAAAAATAATTTTTTTAATTTGTTTCTTTGACATATTTATCTCTCCTTTCAAATGAGATGTTTTTGTATCTTTATGAGATAAATATATCACTCCGCATTGTTTGTGTCAATCAAAATTGGTCAATCAAAATTAAGACAAATACATCACTTTTATTTCTTCGGCTGTCCCTGCGTTGTAGGGTTCTGTGGACTGCCTGCGTTCTGGTTGCCTTTATTCTTCAATACAATATCCTCTGCCTTTACATACCAGTCCACATCTGCACCCGTATAAGTCTTTCTTGATACCGTATCGGCTACGGGATTGACAAGCTCCACAACTGCATTGTACGGAAATTCCCTTAACGGTACTTCTGGCGGTACGGACACGGGGATAATTCCACCATGCAGACTGCACTTCAAATCATAGATACGCTTTTTAAGCTGGGTACTCGGTGTCCCGTCCTCATTCTGTAAGAACACATCACGCACCGCTGTAAATTTTAATTCTCCAAATGTTTTCTCTTTGTCAATAACAAACCCGTTTGATAATCTCATAAATTCTTCACTCCTTTACTTTTCTTCAACTGCTACAATATCATCAGCAACTAACACATAATCGGTATGTCCCATATCCCCGATTGCGTAACCTCTGCCGTATAACTTCGGATTGACAAGTTTTACTTTCTGTTCATACTTGAACTTCTTTTCGCCAGCCTGCACGGGAATTTCCACCACAACATTTTCGCCTTTTTGTACGTCAGAATAAAGGTTATAGCTTCGTCTGGCTAAGACCCTGCGGTTATTTTTATCTCTTTCAAAGACTGGCTCACTTTCGCCTGCAAATTCAAGAGTTCCAAAAGACTGTGCCATATCTGGCACGACATATTTCATTTCCATATTGTTTTACCTCGTTTCTTTCTATTTTTGATAAATTGATTGTGATTTCTTATTCTGGCGGTTTGGGAAGTACCAGCAATCCCACCGATAGTAAAGGGTAAAATCAATGCTTACGCACCCTTGACTATCCGTGTTCTTGCAGGTAAGTAGCAGACAAGCCAGAATAAGCGGAAGTCTGCCGTTTGACAGCTTCGGCGGAGAGCGTGATTTTTCTTTCCTCATACCGTTACCGCCTTATGATTTCTTCATTTTACGGCGTTTGTAGAAGAAGATACCTGCCAGCCCAGCACCAGAAGTTAAAAGAAGTGCAAGCAGTCCGTAAAGGTTTGTGTTATCGCCCGTTTTGGGACTGTCGCTAGGTCGGTGTGGCTTCTCTGGTGTCGGCGGTGTTTCGGGTTTCTCTGGTTCTTCTGGGACTTCTGGTTTTTCCTTAAAGGTAATCGTCTGTCCCTCGTCCTCAATGTCTTTATGCTCGGTAACTTTCTTCGGCTCGTCTGGATTGCTTAAATCGTACAATTCTTCAAAAGTTACAAGCTGTTTGCCATCAAGAGAAGTAGCGTCAAAGGTAAAGGCAACTTCCACTTTCATAGTTTCGCTGTCAGCGGTAAATGTATAATCACTTTCCACACGTTTTCCGTCGATAAGAAGCTCTGCATTTTCTTCTTTCAACATCTGCCAGCCTACAAGTTTGTACTGTGTACCGACTTCTAAGCCCTCTAAGGTTACGGTATCAATGATTGTTACCTCTTTTCCAGCTTCAAGTTCTTTGTTGCCGTCCTTATCCGTAGCAGTCGTATGAATTTTGATGATACGTTCTGTAATAAGTACCGTCTGCCCGTCGTCCTCAATGTCTTTGTGTTCCGCAACTTTTACAGGTTCTTTTGGATTGCTCAAATCATACAATTCTTCAAAGGTAACAAGGTTCTTGCCACCTAAAGCAGACGCATTGAATGTATAAGAAATTTCCACTTTCATTTCTTCATCATCAGCGATAAAGGTATAATCGTTTTCTACACGTTTCCCGTCAATGACAAGCTCGGCGTTTTCTTCCTTTAACATCTGCCAGCCTTTGAGCTGATATTTTGTGCCTTTGGTAAGTCCGTCTAATTTGACAGTATCAACGATTGTAACCTCTTTTCCTGCAAGGATTGTCTTTTCGCCGTCCTTGCTGGTCGCTGTGGTATGGATAGAGATTTCTTTTTCGTATTCATCAGTCAAAGTCCCTAAATCAATCACAAGGTTATTTCTTGATACCACGATTTCAAAAGGTGGGATAAGTTTAAAACCTTTGTTGCTGTCGCATTTCATTTCTTCAATGATGTAAGTATCATAAGGCAATGCACCCTTGCTGTCGTCTGGTTCAGAAGTTCCAAACCACACACCGTCCTCGCTGGTCTTGCCTGCGTTGGTATTGTGCTTATGAGAAGCCCAGTCAGCAGAAGTGGAGAATTGCCCGTTATCATCAGTTACTACAACATGACTTTCTCCCGTCGTCTTGCTTGTGATCCGAAACGGAACATCAGCAAGACGCTTGTGTGTGCCTGCACCGATTTTTACGCCCTCAATATCCCCACGCTTAATCTGATTGTAGATAGAATGAGATTCGTCGGTTAAGTCCACGATTTTTCCATTTTCTGTGATTGTAAAATCAATCGGTTTTACACCGTCAGTTAAGTAACCGTCGGGAGCTTCACTTTCAACGATACGGAAGTTTCCATAAGGTAAAAGGTCAGAAGAAGTAGAAGCGACACCCTCAAGGTCTGTATGGATTGTTTTTACCACTTCATTTTTCTTGTATAGCTTGCCCTCAACCAAAACAGAATTATCATTTAAGGAAATGATGTCAAAGGCAGTATCTTTCAAAGTGGCACTTCCTTGTGGCTTCGTATCGCCCGTTTCTAAATCTCGTTTCTGAATTTTCACACCGCCACGGATAATCTTATCTGATACGGAAAACTGGTTACTTCCAGATAATACGGCAAGGTCGCCGTCCTCGGTAATCTGTGTTACATATAAGCCCTTAATCTGTTCGGACTTATCGCCAGCCTGCATATATGCACCATCAAGCAAGTAACCGTTTGGAGCTTTTGTTTCCTCAACGGTTAGTGTTCCTAAAGGAAGAACCGCTTTGCCGTCCTGCATATAGAAACTGTCGCCAGATACCTTGTAAGCGTCCCCTAATTTTGTGATGTAATGGGTTGTCCCGTCGCTGTCTGTTTCGGCGATTGTCTTTGTAACCCATGTACGAGTAGCTTCGGCAGGGAGATTGTCTTTGTTATAGAAGCCAGCATAATACTTCCATGTAAATTCCGCACCTGCTAGAGAAGCGTTCCCCTGCGGATTGTCTTTCTGTGTTTCCATATCAATCTTGAAAAGCTCAATCAAAGTGTCCGTTACTTTTGGTATATCTGATACTTTCAAGGTCGCTGTCTTTCCAGCTTCAACCTTTAAGGAATATACAGTTTTATCTACTTTATATCCTGCTGGTGCAGAAAGTTCCTTGATATAAACTGTGCCAGCCTTTACCTCTACAACATCTGTATTTCCGTTTTCATCAGTCGTAAGGGTGGCAAGCTGTTTCGTGCAGTCCTTATCAGAAAAGACACCATAGGTCGCACCAGCGACAGAGTAATTCCCGTTACCGTCTGTAATACTGGTATTACTGGAAGTCTTTTGCAGTTTCGCATTTCCGACATTTAATTTCGCCCAGAATTGCCCCAATTCCTGCCCCTCGCCAGAGTAGATATAACCGCCACATTCATAGCGTCCTTTGTTTTCTTTAACAAAGGCTTTTGCACCAGAGAAAACTTCGTCCTGCGTAGCTTTTGGAATTTCATCATAAGAAGCTCGCACGTTGTCGCATTGCCAGCCAAGATGTACGCTCAATCTCTG
Source organism: Mediterraneibacter massiliensis (assembly GCF_001487105.1). Classification (GTDB taxonomy): domain Bacteria; phylum Bacillota; class Clostridia; order Lachnospirales; family Lachnospiraceae; genus Mediterraneibacter; species Mediterraneibacter massiliensis. The sequence continues at coordinate 358,604 of NZ_LN913001.1, forward strand.
CCAGACCACACATTGTTCCAACAGATAGACTTGCTTGTAGTTCAATTCCTTGTGAGTTTCGCCATACTGTTTGACATACTCTAAGGATAACGCCACATCTGAAATCTGGTCGGCACTCATGCGTGAGCTTGCGTCAGCTCTGGTCTTGTAGCCATTCTTAAAATCTGTATTGATGTCGATACAATAGGCAGTTTCGCCCTCGACTTTCATATAACCCTCATTGAATGTCGAACCGATAGAACCGTCATTCATTACTTTTTCAATGATACCGACACGCTCTGCACTTTCCGTCCAGTATTGCTTACTTTCTGCATGGACGGGTGTAGTCGGTAAAGCAGTAACGACAGTTGCAAGAGCTAAGAAGCCCGTACACAATCGTTTCCATGTCTTTTTCATAAATCTAATGCTCCTTTCATTTTAGGTAATAAAATAGCCGTCCAATAAGAACGGCTGGAAATAGAAAAGGAACGTCATTTTAGGCGTTCCATAGTCTATGAAATATTCAATTTTTTGTTGTTTCAATACGGATGTGCTGTACCATATCTTTGCATATCTAAGAAAACTTGCGTATCAAGGCTCATTCTTTAGTAGTAAATAAGTAGTAAATTGATGTGTTTGTTTTCTTGAAAATGCTGATAGATACTGTGTTTTAGCGGATAATCAGATTTTTATTGTGTTTTTGGTCAAAACATCTCTTCTGCGCATTTTTCCATTTTTTATCTTCCATATGTATAGATTTATCATAATACGCATTTTTATAAATCTACAAGGAAATAATACAATTAACATGTTTCTTTGATCTAGTAAGTTAAAAAGAAGGTCTGCATAAACAAAAATTTGCCTGCATAGATTGTAAAAAACGAGTGTGGGAGAGCATCCTTGAAAGATTACATAGAAGAACGGGCGATGGAAATAGCGAACTATATTATTCAGGAGAAAGCGACAGTAAGGCAGACGGCAAAAAAGTTCGGGATAAGTAAATCTACGGTACATAAAGATGTAACAGAAAGGCTTTTGCTGATCAATCCGCCATTGGCAAAGGAAGCAAGGAAAGTTCTGGATATGAATAAATCGGAACGTCATATACGCGGAGGACTTGCGACTAGAGAAAAATATCTCCACCAGCATGAACTTATGGTATAATGAATACAAGATGTACAGCGGAAACAACAAGGACTGGCTCCGGACATGGCAAAAGCGATGCCGGAGCCGATTTTATATAGTGAAGAAATACAATATAAGAGAAAGGCATGGGGAGGCTCCATGAAAAAGGATAGAACTTTAAGAAAAAGGCTGCTGCGAGGGTTTATCTTTGCGGCGCTGATCCCGGTTATGATTTTTGCACTTTTTTCTCAGATAAATTTTTGGAGAGGAATGAAAGCAGACATGGAGAGGCAGATAAAGCATAATCTGCTGACTTCAGAGCGATGTCTGAATATGATGCTGGATAAATATGGAACACTTATGTATGATTTCAGTACGGATGAAAAGATAACAGAGTCTGTCCGTGTTTTGGCAGAAGGAGAAAATAAGGATAAACGTGAAGCCGTCCAGAGAGAAATGCGCCATATTTGTGTTGGTAACGCAGAAGTAATGGGTATCACTGTTCAAACGGTCAATGGAAACAGAATCTCATATGACCAGTTTAACAATATGAAGGACAGTGATACGTGGCTAAAAAGTACAGGGATTCCTGCGATAGAAGAAAATGAAATTTATTATGGAACAGCAGTTTATATAGCAGAAAGCGGAAAAGAAATTCCCTTATTTGAGATCGCGGCAAATATTATTTCAGGCGGCGAAGTGGTAGGAAAAGTGATTTTTAGTATCCGTGAGAAAGCTGTGCAGGATGCGTTGACAGCGGGGATAGACATAGAAAGCTACCTTTTGGATGGAAAGCAGATCATCAGTGCGGCGGATACATCTTTGATAGGGAAAAAGTTAGAAGATGTGAAGGTGGAAACAAATCGTTATACAGAAAAGGAAAATAAAATGAGCGGTTTTACGATCTGTAATGTACAGCCGCTCTCTGTTTATGATCATATGATAGAGCGACAGATCCTGCTTTTGGTTTGTATTGCGGTTATTGTGACGATTGTTATGTTCCTGCTGATTTCTTTTATGACGAAACCGTATCTGTGGGAGGTAGAAGAGTGGATGTCTGCGATGAACCGTGTAGAAAAGGGAGATTTTTCAGTTAAAATAGCAGGTGGTAAAAAAATGCCTGAGGAGATACAAAAGATAGAGAATGGATTCAATGACATGGTTGCGCATATGGAAGATCTGATGGAACAGGTAAAACAAGCTGTCGTAGAGCAGAAAAATGCGGAATTATATGCATTAGAGGCGCAGATAGATCCGCATTTTCTATACAATACGCTAGATACGATTAATTGGAAGGCGATTGAAAACGGACAGTATGAAATCAGCGAAATGGTAGGTGCTCTGGCAGACATATTGCGATATACGGTATATAATATGGGTGGGACGACGACTGTTTGCCAGGAGTTAGGATGGCTGAATCAATATATTCTTTTGCAGGATGCGAAAAAAGGAAAAAAGATAGAAGTCAGGCTTCGGGTGCCAGAAAAATTTTTAGGATATAAAATCCATAAACTGATTCTGCAGCCACTAGTGGAAAATGCAATCCGCCATGGTTTTACAGGAAAAGAAGAAAAAGATATTCTCGTGATACAGATGAAGGAATCTGAAGATAAGTTACATATTATAATCGGGAACAACGGAGAAACCATCCCTCCAGAGACTTTAGAAAAGTTAAATGATGAAAATACAGAATTAGACGGGCATATGGGGGTTGGAAACGTAAGAAAGCGGTTAAAATTATATTATGGAGAAAAAGCAGCTCTTTATTTTGAAAGTGAAGAAGACAGTTATACCAAAGTACATCTGTTCATACCGGTAAAGGAGGAAAACACATGCGGATCATAATCGTGGAAGATGAACTGCTTATCCGGGAAGGACTGGCAAAACTCCTTGTCAGGATTAATCCGGATTATGAGTTGGTTGGAACAGCCGGAGATGGCATAGAAGGGTATGGACTAATCCGTGACAAGAAGCCCGATCTGGTCATTCTAGATATATATATGCCTAAAATGGGCGGACTGGAAATGCTAAAAAGGATCAGACAGGAAAATATAGAATGCAGATTTTTAGTACTGACAGCACATTCTGATTTTAATTATGCGAAACAGGCAATCGAACTTGGAATTGAAAACTATCTTTTGAAACCGATCAAAGTAGCAGAATTAAAGAAAGCACTCTATCAGATAGAAGAAAAGATGCTGCGCGAGCAAAGTAAGGAGTCGGCATTTTCTCTGGATAACATTTTTATGGGATGTTTAAACGGACAACTTCATCCGACGGATGCTTTTCATCAGATGACAAAGGAAAAGTATGGCTTTACTGTAGAAGAAAATGCCGCCTTGTTTATAGTCTGGATGGGAAACCAATATCATAAACTAAAGCGGGAAGCGAAACTACAAATGGAAAGGGTAGCAGATCATGTGCTGGATTTTTCTATACATAGCGTAGAAGCGGATGCGTGGGACTCTCTGATCATGATCATATATAGAATAACAGACAAAAAGTCAAAATATGAATATTTTCAAAAATCGGTTGTCCCAGTTCTGTGCAGGGCTCTGCAATGTCCCTTGATCTGCATTTGGAGAGAAATGGACCATATGATAAATATGGCAGGAGAATTGCAGATAATACAAAGAGAAAGAGAATGGAATCTTTTGTTTGACCGCGGTGCGTTGATACGTAAAGAGGATATTGACGCGATTCATCCGCTGCCTGTAAAGTATCCTCTTGAACTGGAAGAACAAGGGAAGCAGGCTGTATTAAATAATGATCGGGAGAAAATACGGAAATGCTATTATAAATTATATGATTATCTTCGGAGCGACCCACATGAGCCAAAAGCAATAAAAGAGACGCTTATTCGCTATAATTTATTTATTGTCAATACATATAAGACGATAAAAGAATTGGAATCTGAGCTGGAGATACAGGGAGTCATGGGGAGGATCGCGGATGCGATCAGCTGGGAACAAATACGAAGGGCAATGGAAAAATTTTTCCGGATCCTTCTCCTAGATTCGCAAGAGGAGGAAGGAGACGCCCAGTTAAGTGTACTGGTCAAAAAAGCAAAAAAACTGATGAGGCGATACTATGATCAAGGAATTACACTGGAGGAGATCGCTGACCGTCTGTTTGTATCAGAAGAATATTTAAGTCAGCAGCTGAAAAAGGAAACAGGTGTAAGTTTCAGTGAGACGATGCGAAAATACAGGATAGAGAAAGTAAAACAGCTTCTTTTGAATACGCATTTGAAATTGAATCAGATTGCAGAGCTTGCGGGATATTCAGATCCTAAATATATGAGCAGGGTGTTTAAAGAGGAGGTAGGAGTGCTCCCAAATGAATTTCGAAAGTTAGTTCATTAAAAATTTCCCCCTTTTTTAGAAATTTCTTCCTTTTCATTAGCGAATTATGTGCTATGATACGAAAGACTTCAAAGAGATAACAGAATATGTACCTTGCCGGACGAATTCCGTCTGCCTGAAAGGCATGTATTACGAGGCGCCGGAAGGGTATACTATAGGAGAAGTGAAAAAGAGGAGAGATGATCATGTGTGAAATGAAAATTACATTTAAAAATCCAGAGGAAATTCTTGATTTTGTAAACACAGTTTCCAAATATGATTTTGATATGGATCTGAAGAAGGGCAGAGTTGTTGTAGATGCAAAGTCTTTACTAGGTATTATGCATCTTGGGATCAATAATATAATCGAATTGCAGGTCTATGAGGATAATTGTGAAGAACTAACACAAGAGATTTCCAAGTATGCTGCATAGGACTGCTTGTTTGATAAAACTTCCCGGCGTATAATATACGTTGGGAAGTTTTATTCTGCTTAAGAAGTTTTTTGATCGTCTAAAGAAGGAAGGGTGGGAGGATATGGTAAAATATAAAATAGAGAAAGAGCGGCTTTTATTTGATAATAAAGCATTGGCGGCACTGATCATCCCATTGATCATAGAACAGCTTTTGGCTGTGTTTGTTGGGATGGCAGATTCGATCATGGTTGCCAGTGTAGGAGAGGCAGCTGTATCGGGAGTGTCGCTGGTGGATAATATTATGATATTATTCATCAATGCGTTTGCTGCTCTTGCTACAGGTGGAGCGGTTATTGCGGGTCAGTACTTGGGACAGAAAAATGAAAAGGAATCTTGTAAAGCTGCGACGCAGATGATATGGTTTATCACAATATTGTCGCTTATTATCATGGGATGCCTCTATTTGGCAAAGTGGTTTATCCTGCATGTAGTGTTTGGACAGATCGATGCAGATGTAATGACCCATGCAAATACATATCTATTGATCGTGACGGCATCGATCCCGTTTATTGCGCTGTATAATGGCGGCGCAGCTATTTTCAGAGTAATGGGGAATTCTAAAGTTTCTATGCAAGTATCTATTATTATGAATGTGATCAATGTGACGGGAAATGCAGTTTTGATCTTTGGTTTTCACAGGGGAACAGAAGGTGTCGCGATTCCTACATTAGTTTCACGAATTATTGCAGCAGTATTGATCATCGGTTTGTTGGCACAGGAGAAAAGAATCATTCATATAGAGAAATCTCTACGGTACAGACCTGATTGGAGGATGATAAAAAGGGTTCTGGGAATTGGTATTCCAAACGGATTGGAAAACAGTATGTTCCAGCTGGGGAAAATTATTGTGTTGAGTCTGGTCTCTACTTTTGGCACATACGCAATCGCAGCTAATGCGGTGAGTAACGCAGTGGCAAATTTTCAGATCCTTCCCGGTATGGCAATTAATCTGGCTATTACAGCCGTAATTGCACGATGTGTCGGAGCGGGAGATTATGAACAGGTGCAATATTTTACAAAAAAATTGATAAAATTGGCGTATTTGTGTATGTGGGCGGTAAATATCCTGATTTTCTTTTTGCTTCCGCTGATCTTATGGGCATATAATCTGTCAGATATTACGGCAGAGATGACACGAAAGATTTTATATTTTCATAGTATAAGCTGTATGCTTATATGGCCAATATCATTCTCTTTGCCGTCAACACTGCGGGCTGCAGGGGATGCGGCGGTAACAATGGTGATTGCTTTGGTATCTATGTGGATCTTCAGAATCGTATTCAGCTATGTATTGGGAGGCTATCTGAAGATGGGGGTATTTGGTATCTGGGTTGCTATGGTAATTGACTGGTGCGTCCGTTCTATATGCATGAGTATTCGGTACAAGAGCGGTAAATGGAAATTGATCCGGAGTATTTGATGGTTGATGTGAAGTGTTTAATATAGGCAGGGGTTTGGGAAAATGCTTGTAAAAGCAGAAAGTCTCACTTATAATAAAGACGTATACCGTTGGCGGAAATAGGGAATATATGGATATAGACAGTAAGATGCCGACAGGGAACAAAAGAAAATAGTAGGATAACGGGAGGGAAACCGTGAAAAATGAATTAGTGATTGTTCTTGATTTTGGCGGACAGTATAATCAGCTGGTTGCAAGGCGTGTCAGGGAATGTAAGGTGTATTGTGAAATATATTCATACAAGACCGATATTCAGAAAATCAAAGAAATGAATCCGAAAGGAATTATCCTGACAGGAGGGCCAAATAGTTGTTATGAGGCAGATTCACCGACATACTCAGAAGAGTTATTTAAATTGGGTATACCGGTCCTGGGTCTGTGCTATGGCGCGCAGCTTATGACGCATGTACTGGGCGGTGAAGTGAAGAGGGCAGATGTACGCGAGTATGGAAAAACAGAAGTGCTTATTGACAAAAAGCAGTCTAAAGTGTTCGAGGATGTGGCCTCACAGACTGTTTGCTGGATGAGCCATTTTGACTATATCGCGCAGGTTGCCCCAGGCTTTGAGATTACGGCCCATACGGCGGATTGTCCAGTTGCGGCGGCAGAAAATGAGGCAGAAAAGTTATATGCGATTCAGTTCCATCCGGAAGTGCTGCATACGGCAGAAGGAACAAAGATGATCAATAATTTTGTGAAAAAAGTCTGTGCATGTTCCGGCGATTGGAAAATGGATGCCTTTGTTGAAAATTCTATCAAAGAGATCCGTGCCAAGGTGGGGGACGGAAAAGTCCTTTGTGCATTGTCAGGCGGTGTGGATTCTTCTGTGGCTGCCGTTATGTTGTCTAAGGCGATTGGAAATCAGTTGACATGTGTCTTTGTCGACCACGGTCTTTTGCGAAAAAATGAAGGTGATGAAGTAGAGGCTGTGTTCGGACCGGACGGACCGTATGATTTGAACTTTATCCGTGTGAATGCCCAGGAGCGTTTCTATGGAAAGCTAAAGGGTGTGGAAGAACCGGAGAAAAAGCGGAAGATCATAGGGGAAGAATTTATCCGTGTGTTTGAAGAAGAAGCAAAGAAAATCGGCGCAGTAGATTTCCTTGTACAGGGAACCATTTATCCAGATGTTGTAGAAAGTGGTCTGGGAGGAGAATCCGCTGTGATTAAATCTCACCACAATGTTGGGGGATTACCGGATTATGTGGATTTCAAAGAAATCATCGAGCCGTTGCGTGATTTGTTCAAAGATGAGGTTCGTAAAGCCGGACTGGAAATGGGAATTCCGGAACATCTTGTATTTCGTCAGCCGTTCCCAGGTCCCGGACTTGGTATCCGTATCATCGGAGAAGTGACGGCAGAGAAGGTGAAAATGGTACAGGATGCAGATGCTATCTATCGTGAGGAAATTGCAAATGCAGGGCTGGACAGAAGCGTCGGCCAGTATTTTGCGGGGCTTACAAATATGAGAAGTGTGGGCGTCATGGGGGACGAAAGGACCTATGACTACGCAGTGGCATTAAGAGCTGTAAATACAGTAGACTTTATGACGGCAGAAGCGGCGGAGATACCGTTTGAAGTGTTGAATAAAGTCATGAGCAGGATCATAAATGAAGTGCGTGGTGTGAATAGAGTTATGTATGACTTGACGAGTAAACCACCAGGAACGATAGAGTTTGAATAATTTTGTGCAAACAGCATATAATTTTAATGGATAGTTCTATTGACTTTCCGCTTTGTACTTGTTAGTATATTAGTACAAAGAAAGTTTACCACTGACCGATATGTGGTATATAAATGGTCGGGTTGTAAGTTTACCGCTGACCGATATGCGGTATATAAATGGTTGGGTTGTAAGTATAGTCCTTCGCCGACAGGCGAGGGACTTTTTTCACATTTCCGCAGAAAGGGTGGAATGAATGAAGAAAATAGGATTTTATATTCAAAAGAACAGATTTTTGAAGATGTGCCGGATCCATACCCCAGGGGAATTAGCAGACAATAGACAGCATTATTATTGTCTCGAGGATAAAAAGGATGTATGTAGAGGCCATATCGTCCAGGAGGAAACGTATCTTTACGGTGGAAGTGATGAACTGCATGAGGACATCATAATAAATATGGCTGTACATGAAAAGAGTTTAAGAATATGTTTTTAGGGTGGTAAATTAGAGCAGAATATGCTAGGCTATGAAAGGAAGAAAGATAAGATATGTTACAGGGCATATGCCAGTGTATTTATTTTTGCTGGGTGATAAATAAAAACATGAGATGTATTTAAATATAATAAGTGATAAATATTTAGTATTGTTGATGAATAGAAACATAAGATGTAGCAAGAAGAAAAGATTTTTTGTTCAGATAGATATGAATACAAGAAGGTTTTATATAAAATATTATTATTCAATAATAAGTGATAAAATTTAGTAATAAAATCATTGACAAAGAACTATGGAAGGAATATAGTAATATTAGAAAAGAGATTTGAAGCGAAAGAATAACAAGAAAGGGGAAATGTAGGTGAAAGTCTTTGAAATAAAGCTCAAGGTATTTTTACTTCAGGATATTGAAGTGAAATATACACAGACAAAAATAGCAGAGTTTATTGATAAGGGATTTTTAGGGAATGGAGAATTGGCAAAATTTCATGAAGAAAACAAATTTAAAAATTATAGTTTTAATTTGCCGTTTCCCTTGGAAAAGGATCAAATATATAAGAAAGGGGGGATCTATAATATAATTATTCGAACGATTGATGATCAGCTTGCCAGATATTTTAGTGAAGTATATGCGAATATTTATACAGAGGCTATGAAGGGGTTAACAACGGAAATACGTATCATTCCACAAAAACAGATAGAATGTTTATATACATTGCTGCCGGCGATTTTAAAAGATGAACGAGGATATTGGAGGAGTTATATGGATTTATCTGAATATGGTGATCGGATAAAGGTGAATTTGATTAAGAAATGGAATCAGTTTGAGCATGAAAAATTGGATGAAGAGTTCCCATTGTATTCATTGATCGAGTTTTCTAATAAAGTACCAGTGGCAATGGAATATAAAAATATCAGATTACTTGGGGATAAATTCTGTATTCATATTACGGATCACCCAACAGCACAGCAGCTTGCATATATGGCTATAGGAACGGGTGTTTTAGAGATGAACAGTCGGGGGGCAGGGTTCGTGAATTACAGATGGTTGTAAGAGGAGGCTCTTATGTTAAAGGAATGTTTAGAGGTATTTGGAGAAGTATTAGAACAAGGACGACAGAACGGAAAAGATATTATCCTGGATTCTTATATACCTGCAGATGGAACATATATTTTTGTGGATCGGCAGGGAAATATAAAAGATAGTATAGAAATCAAATTGAATAAGAAAACGAGAGAGATTGAGACGAATAATACGGATATAAAAGAATTGTGTTTTTACGATTATCATAGTCAATTAGTTTCTATGAATAAGCCGGTAGATGGGAAAAAGGTAATTCATTCTAATAATTTTTATTCATTTTTTGTAAAAAAGGACAGCATTGTTACAAAGAAATTAACGGAAGCGATTATAGACGGGTATTATGAAGTATTAAAAGATCCTTTGAAAAAGAAGTATCAAAAATCAAAAGAAGCAAGCAAGATATATGAGCTTTTTGAAGCATCTGAGGGTGGTGTTTCGACAGATGAGTTGGAAAAAAATAGACAGTGGATCAAAAGTCATATTTTTGATTTAGATGAGGTGGATTTGAGCAGAAAAGATTATTTAAAAATCTTTTTTGAGACGGAACATGAAAATGTTGAGCGTGAGGAAAGAAGATATTTGCTGCCCAATATTTACAATAATAATGAGTATAACGTAGAAGTCGGGGACAGTATTTATGGACTTCCGGATAATAATCAAGGAATGAATGCGAAAAAGCCATATCTTGCTGCAAAAACAAGAAAAATTCCAGTATCATATTTATTGAATGGTGAAGAGGTAATGCTGCAGAGACTATTTTTTGATTATTTGATGAATCTAGCCTCAGCAGGGAAATGTGATGTGTACATAGATACTGTGAAAAGAAAAATTCGAGCATATGCCCAGTCGGAAGAACCACAGGATGTAGAAGCGGGATATTATTTAAGAATTAAAAAAGGAAAAGAGCTGGAAATCCAAAAACAGGATAATATTCCCGGGTTTCATCAAATTCTAAAGGAACCGTTTGATTTTTTTAATGTCAGTGGATGTAGGCATACAAAACATCCGGAATATCAGGATAAATATAAACGATATTATACGCGAGAGGAAATTGGAAAAATAATTCATGAAGTTTTTTTCTCAAACTATCTTGAAAGTAATTATCATGTTGATATTAGCGATATAAAGATAAAAGACGAAATATTAAAAAACTGTATTATAATATCAAAAGATACTATTTTCGCATGGGTCAGACTGGGGATTGATCAAGGCTTTTTTAGGATGCTTGAAAAGGTATCACTTGATTTGATAAAAAATACGGTTGTAGATGGATATAGAGAAAGAGCTTCATGGCAGTTAAATCTGCGTTGGTCGTTTGAAAATTATTTTTTGGAAGGAGAAGAAGAGATGGTGGAAAGAAAACGTGAACTGGTGTCTAGTGTAAAAAGAAAAGTTTTTGAAGAAAAAGATAACTGGATTGAAAATGATGAAGAATATTATTATGCAGTGGGACAGATGACAGCATATTTGATTTCTTTAAGTAAATCAAAAAACAAAAAGGAGGCTTTGATCAATCCAATTTTAAATGCGAAAAAAGATGAAGTTCTTAAGATGAAACTCGTGCAGTTGTATAAAAAATACAATCATGCAATTCCGTTCGGGATGAAACGCGTGAATCGCTTATTAGCAATGATAGAAGAGTATGTTCCAAGTGGAAATGTAAGTCAGGATATGGTCATTTTTGGGTATGTCAGTGATAATATTATCTATATGAAGGAGGAAAAATAGTTATGAATAAGAGAGTGTATGGTGTGTTGGGAATTTCATCGCTTATGGCAAATTGGAATGCAGATTTTTCTGGATTTCCGAAGACAACGAGTGACGGGGATGTATTTGGAAGTGATAAGGCATTAAAATATCCAATGAAAAAAATGTGGGATAACGAAGGGAAAAAGGTTTTATATATCAAGTCTATGAAATTATCAGAACCAAGTAAGAAGGGAGAGATCTCACTCATTCCGAAATCTTTAAGAGAGCGGTATGAATTTTTATATGGAGCAAGTGATTTGAAAGATGTAACCGTTGTCTTGAAAAATTTAATGAATTGTGTAGATGTGAAGAATTTTGGGGCAACTTTTGCGGAGGCAGGAAGTAATATTTCTATTACAGGGGCTGTTCAGATTGGACAAGGATTCAATAAGTATGAGGGGACAAATCCGGAAGAACAGCAGATTTTATCTCCATTTAGAAATGAGGAAGACGATAAAAATTCTACGCTCGGAACCAAAATTGTGAGTAATGAAGCTCATTATTTTTATCCATTTGTGATTAATCCGATGACATATAAAGAATTAGTAGAATTAGGAGTTACGGAAGGGTATACGGAAGAGGATTATCAGAACTTTAAACGTACAGCAATTGTATCTGCAACATCATTTGCAACGAATTCAAAAGTAGGATGTGAAAATGAATTTGCCTTGTTTGTAGAAACGAAAACGGATACATATTTGCCTAATTTATCTGAATATATCCGTTTTGAAAAAGGAACAGAGAAAAATGTGATAAAAATAGAATGTGCAGGTCTGCTCGAAGAATTGAGAGAACAGATTGATCGTATTGAAGTATATTACAATCCATATACCACTGTCTTGGAAGGAGTCTCTGACAACATGAAGTTATATGATATTCGTACGCAAAAAGAGGTGTAATGAATGGAAATACTTAGATTTCTTTTAAGTGGGAAAAGTGCCTTTTTTAAGAAACCGGAAGTGAATACATATTATTATTTCACATATGGAAATATTCATAAAGTAGCGTTACTTGGAATTTTCGGTGCTATATTAGGGTATGGTGGGTATACCCAGATGAAAGGATTTGAACGGGAGAAAAAGCAGCAGGAGTTAACGGAATCTTATCCGGAATTTTATGAAAAATTGAGGACTCTACAACTTTCCATCTTGCCGAAGAAGGAAAATGGCTGTATTTCAAAAAAGGTTCAGATATTTAATAATTCGGTTGGATATGCATCGAAAGAACAGGGTGGAAATCTGGTTGTAAAAGAACAGTGGTTGGAAAATCCGGAGTGGGAAATATGTCTTTTAATAAATTCAGAAGAGGCTAAAAAAATCAAAGAGGCAATATGTGGAAGAAAATGTATCTATTATCCCTATCTTGGAAAAAATGATCATCCGGCCAGTATCGATGAAGTGATTGTAGAAGATGCAAAAAGGTGTGAATTTGATATGGGGCGATTGGATTGTTTTTCTCCGGAAGAATTTATTACTATAGCAGACCTAGATTTTGATGAAAAAGAAGACCTGGATTTATTTGGCTCGTTCCAATATAAAGAGGCGCTTCCGTATGGATTAGATAGTCTTACCAATCTTTATCAGTTGAAAAATTTTTTATACACAGACGAGGTTGTGAATGTGAAAAATAAAGAAGTGTATGAGCTGAGTGATGGTAAGAAGATCCTCTTTTATTGAGAATAAAAACAGATGAAGAAGGATAGTGAAAGAAGACCTGAAATAATTGATACGGGTCTTCTTTTTGCAAAAAGGAGAAGATGGAGTGGAAGATATATATAGATTTATAAAAGAAATAGACAAATATCAGGCACATATTGTAGAGGATGAAGATAAAAAGATTGTCAGGCGAGAGTTATTAACAGAACATATTGATTGTACAGTGAAATATTTTGAGACATTAGCAGAAGAAAAACAATTGGATAAGACAATCGATAAATTTGTGAAAGTGATGTTTGGAAAACTTTCGGAAGAAGGGAAAATTTTTTTATGGGAAATGATAAGAGGAATTCCGGTGTTTCATGATGTGGGGAAAATAAATCCGGATTTTCAAAAGCAGGCAATGAAGAATGAAAAGATTACAGAAGATAATATGTTTTATCATATTGGAAAAAGACATTCTTTAATATCAGCGGTTATGTATATTGATTATTATATCCAGGAATTAAAAAAGGAAGTAAAAGAAAGAGAAGATAAAGAAAAACTTCGTCCGTTTATTATTTGTCATGCTTATATAATTGCGCAGCATCATAGCGATCTTAAAAATTTTCAAGAATTTGTTACTTCGCTTACAGAAAAAGAAGGGAAGGATGTAATAGATATATTTTTGGAAGGTAAATGCGAATCTTATTTAAGACCGTTTAAATTAACGGAGAAGGTACTGGAAAATATTAAAAAGTGTTCAGATGAGGTTAAGAGAAGCAGAGAGGAAAATATAGCGCTGTATGCTTATATACGACTATTATATTCTTTTTTAGTGGCAAGCGACTATTATGCGACAACGGAATTTATGGTACAAGAGGAAATAAAGCAATTTGGGAGCTTGGATAATATTCAGGAGTGGATAGAGATTTATGAAAATACAAAAATAATGAAAAGTGTAAGGGCTTATCAGAGAGAACAGTATCCAAAAGATATAGAAAAAATCGGTAAAGAAGATATCAATGATCTTAGGACAGAAATTTTGACTGATGCAGAGATAACATTATCTGAAAGTAGAGGGAATTCATTATTTTATCTGGAAGCACCTACCGGAAGTGGGAAAAGCAATACGGCAATGGATCTTAGTTTTCAGATAATAAAGAATCATAAGGAATTACGGAAATTGTATTATATTTATCCGTTCAATACGCTTGTAGAACAGAATATGGAAAATCTGAAAAAAGTCTTTGGCGATAAGGATGAGATTTTGGAACAAATTGCAGTTGTAAATTCACTGACGCCGATTAAGATGACACAAAAGGCAAAAGAAAGGGAAGAAGAAACAGAACAGACTTGTTATTATCAGAAAGCGTTATTGGACAGGCAGTTTTTAAATTATCCTATGATCCTTAGTACACATGTCAGTTTATTTGATACCATGTTTGGAGATACAAGGGAATCTGCGTTCGGATTTCAACAACTTATGAATAGTGTGATTGTTCTGGATGAAATTCAAAGTTATAAAAACAGAATTTGGGGGGAAATCATTTGTTTTTTAAAGGCGTTTGCGGAATTATTAAATATGAAAATTATTATCATGTCAGCAACGCTGCCTGATTTGGATATATTGTCCGGAAATGTAGACTATACAGTGCGATTGATGAAAAATAGAGAAAAGTATTTTTCACATGCGTGTTTTAAAAATCGAGTTACTATATCGTATGAATTGTTAGATTCTGAAGATATAAAAGCAGATTTAATAGAGCATATTTTGAAAAAAGCTGCTGAAAAGAAAAAAATCTTGGTAGAGTTTATAAAAAAGGAATCGGCCTCTACGTTTTTTGAAATGATAAAAAGAAGAGAAGATGTGTTTTGCGATGTGGAATATATGTCAGGCGAAGATAGTATTATGGAGCGAAGCAGAATATTGCAGAGCGTAAAAGAATGTAAAGAAGGAATTATTTTAGTTGCGACACAAGTAGTGGAAGCCGGTGTAGATATTGATATGGATATAGGATATAAAAATATATCAAAATTGGATAGTGAGGAACAATTCATGGGAAGAATTAACCGCTCCTGTCTGCGAAGCGGCGAAGTATATTTCTTCCGGTTGGATGATTCTAAGAAAATATATCGAGATGGGGATGTCAGAGTTGATGATAGATTAACAGTAAAAAATCCTGAAATGAGAAATATTTTAGTATCTAAGCAATTTTCGGTGTACTATCAAAAGGTTTTGGATGTTTTAAAAAGAAATGTAAATGATCTATCAGACGATAGAGGATTAGAAGGGTTTTTTGAAAATGACGTTGGAATGTTAAACTGGCCAAAGATAAGAGAGAGAATGGAACTGATAGAAGAAAATAAATGGAATATGCCGGTATATTTGGCAAGAGAAATCGATGATGCAGTAGAAGGAAAGCTGGATGGAAAACAATTATGGAAGGAATACGTGGGACTTTTGAATGATTTTTCCATGGAGTATGCTGAAAAAAGAGTAAAACTTTCATACATTACAAGCAAAATGAATTGTTTTATTTATCAAATAAAACGAAATCCGGATTTATTATATAACGATAAAGTGGGCGAAATATTCTATATAGAAGATGGAGAAAAATATTTCAAAGACGGAAAGCTGGACCGAAAAAAGATTCAAGGAGAAATTGGTGGATTTGTGGATTTCATATAGAAAGCAGAGTGAATTATGAAAGTAAACGGAACATTGATGAATTATTATTTTCACTGTAAAAGGCAATGTTATTTATTTGGAAATCGAATGAATCTGGAAGATAATAGTGAAGAAGTAAAAATAGGAAAAGCAATTCACGAAGAACATGCAGAACAGACAAATACAGAAATTGCGATTGAAAACATTCGATTGGATAAATTGACGGCAGAATATTTGACAGAAGTAAAAAAATCAGATGCGGATGTTGAGGCTGCTAAGTGGCAGCTTATGTTCTATTTAAAAGTATTAAAGGAAAAAGGAATACAAAGAAAAGGAAAGCTAGAGTTTATAGAAAAGAACAAAGGAAAAAAGAAAACAATAATTTTGGAATTAACAGAAGACGAGGAGAAGAAACTACAGCAATATGTGCAGGAAATTGAAGAGTTGTTAACACAGGAGGAGATTCCGGAGGTGTTAAATAAATCTCAATGTAAAAAATGTGCATATTATGAGTATTGTTATATTTAATGGAGGAAAAGATATGGGAAGTACAAGGTATATTACTTCTATGGGCGAGTTGATGCGGAAAGATAATTCTTTATGTTTTCGTAAAGAGGGGAAAAATATCTATATTCCAATAGAAAATACAAAAGAAATTTATTGTTTGAATGAAGTGAGTATAAATAGTAAACTTCTAGACTTTTTGGGACAGAATCATGTGGTAGTACATTTTTTTAATTATTACGAAGGATATATTGGAACCTTTTATCCGAAAGATCAGTATATGAGTGGAAAATTACTGATTAAACAAGTGCAGAAGTTTGAAAAAGACAGGTTAAAGATTGCAAAAGCAATTGTGAAAGGAATAGGAATCAATATATATGAGGTTTTATACCATTATTATAAGCATGAGAAAAAGGGAGTAAAACTAACAATCGATTGGATAAAGAAAGAATTCTATCAGAATGTAGAAGATGCGGGAAATATTAAGGTGCTGCTATCTGCAGAAGGGGAATTATGGTCAAAATTTTATAATTGTTTTGAGTATTTTCTTCCGGAAGATTTTATAATGAATAAACGTGTAAAGAGACCGCCGGATAATCCGATAAATGCCATGATTTCATTTGGAAATACGCTCCTTTATACTAAAACTATTTCTGCAATTTTCAGAACACATTTAGATCAGCGTATCAGTTTCTTACACGAACCATCGGAAGGAAGATTTTCACTGAGTCTGGATATAAGCGAAGTATTTAAACCGGTGATTGTGTATAGAACTATTTTTGATTTGGTAAATAATCGAAAGATACAGATTGGCAAACATTTTGAAAAGAAAATCAATTATTGTTTGCTTAATGAAGAGGGACGAAAAATATTTATAGAAGCATTTGAAGGAAGATTAGAATCGGTATTTCAACATCCAGTTCTAAAAAGAAAAGTTACATATCGGACAGCAATAAAATTAGACTGCTATAAGTTGATTAAAGAAATTATGGAAGATAAAGATTTTGTACCGTTTAGCTTGAAAGGTGGATATTAAGTGAGAAAAAAGATAAATTATAATTATGCATTCGTGTTTTATGATGTGGGGGAAAAGCGAGTTCAAAAAGTATTTAAGGTGTGTAAAAAATACTTGTCTCATTTTCAAAAATCTGTTTTTCGAGGTGAGATGACTCCATCTAAATTGATAATGCTTAGAAAAGATTTAAAGAATGTGATTGATGAGCAGGAAGATTTTATCTGTATTATTAAATTAATGAATGACAATGTTTTTGGAGAGGAAGTTCTGGGAAATGGGATGGTGGAAAATGGAGAAAGTTTGATCCTCTAAATTACCAGGTGTTGTGCAGAGGAAAAATGTGAAAAAGCTGATAAAATAAGGGGAAAAGGAGAAAATGAAGGTGGAAAGAAAAAGAAGAGATGCCGGTTGGTAAAAAATAGAAGAAACGTTGAAAAATAAGGGAAAATTGGTTATTATATAAAAAGGAAAAGGCGTGAAAACGCTGGATAAATAAAAACATGAGATGTATTTAAATTTTTGACTATAGACATATTTACACATATAGTGTACAGATAAATAAAAACATGAGATGTATTTAAATTCTATCAATCCAGGTATATGGCAAGATTTACAAATGGATAAATAAAAACATGAGATGTATTTAAATTTGTGCTAGCATAATCATTTGTTTGTATAGTAACCGATAAATAAAAACATGAGATGTATTTAAATTGTGTAGAAGTAGTTCCAACTTAAAACATTAGGATAAATAAAAACATGAGATGTATTTAAATTTGATTGAGCAAGAGATAGCACGTACAGGTTATAGATAAATAAAAACATGAGATGTATTTAAATTATGCTAGTCAAAATGTATATTTAAACGATAATTTATGATAAATAAAAACATGAGATGTATTTAAATAACGCAAATGCTTTTCGGGTAAGAAGAGACATTGAGATAAATAAAAACATGAGATGTATTTAAATTTCTTATAAATGTCTTTGTTTGGGAACACGATCTTGATAAATAAAAACATGAGATGTATTTAAATAGGAGGAAAAGTAAGATGGGAATTGGAGAAGCAACAGATAAATAAAAACATGAGATGTATTTAAATTAAGGATATTAAAGTTAGGACAAAACAGATGGGTACGATAAATAAAAACATGAGATGTATTTAAATATATGAAATTGAAGGAACACATGACTATTATTTTGATAAATAAAAACATGAGATGTATTTAAATATATTTACCGGTATAAGGTTTCCACCTATCTTGTGATAAATAAAAACATGAGATGTATTTAAATTTAAATAGAATTGCAGAAGATTTTAAAACAAAACATGATAAATAAAAACATGAGATGTATTTAAATAAAGAATATAGAAGAGAAAGGATAGGGCATGTGAAGATAAATAAAAACATGAGATGTATTTAAATGACAAGAGAAAAAACAGACGGAGATAAAATGAGAGGATAAATAAAAACATGAGATGTATTTAAATATAAATTTTTGTAAATATGTTCCAGTGTCAGAACTAGATAAATAAAAACATGAGATGTATTTAAATTCTTCATTATCTTTTCTTTTTTCCCTATTTTCAACGATAAATAAAAACATGAGATGTATTTAAATTCTTGTATATAAATATAAACAGTGTCATTTAATTGATAAATAAAAACATGAGATGTATTTAAATTCTTCATTATCTTTTCTTTTTTCCCTATTTTCAACGATAAATAAAAACATGAGATGTATTTAAATGTTTCACCATTATTTCCCAGTGTTTCACCCACTACGATAAATAAAAACATGAGATGTATTTAAATGTTCAATTTCTATCCCCAGGGCGTTTGCCAACTCGGATAAATAAAAACATGAGATGTATTTAAATTGATCAAAACATGGATGGAGCACTTGTAAAAAAGGATAAATAAAAACATGAGATGTATTTAAATTCAATATAAAGCAAATCATAGAGATATGTATTTACGATAAATAAAAACATGAGATGTATTTAAATATAAAAGCTGGTTGTATTTCCTCTGGCAGTCCTAGATAAATAAAAACATGAGATGTATTTAAATAGTTTACTACAGAACGCAGGGGTTGGCTTTGCAGGATAAATAAAAACATGAGATGTATTTAAATCGGGTACGGTCAGTGTGAATGGATAGACACAGAAGATAAATAAAAACATGAGATGTATTTAAATAGTAGATTGCTAATGTTAATGGTCTTGTGCACCCTCGATAAATAAAAACATGAGATGTATTTAAATGTGGAAGTGTATAAGAATCGTTTGCAAAGTTTTTGATAAATAAAAACATGAGATGTATTTAAATGCAATTGGAAGAAGCGGAGCAATTACATCGTCAAAGATAAATAAAAACATGAGATGTATTTAAATTAAATAATTTTGCTTCTCCACCACAAAACGGGCATTGATAAATAAAAACATGAGATGTATTTAAATTCCAACACAAAAGCCACAGCCGATTATACGAAAGCTGATAAATAAAAACATGAGATGTATTTAAATGATGATATGTTGGAAGGAGTAGAAGAATGAACGTACGATAAATAAAAACATGAGATGTATTTAAATATCTATACAGGGTACAATTGATTATTATACAAAAGATAAATAAAAACATGAGATGTATTTAAATATATTGTTAGGTAATTGCGAAACAAGTCCGCAATCCTGATTAAAAACAGGCAAAGGATCCTGTCATGCAGGATTCTTGAGATAGGAAGTGAAAATCGTTCATTTCTTGGCACAACAAATAAACCTCATGGGCTTATGAAGTTGGTAAGTCCTATGCTATGAGTGGTTTTAAACTTCGTATATATTGATGCTGGTGAATTTTATCAGCAACCATGACAGTTATTAACTGAGAAATTCCTGCAAGCAACAAATCTGCATGTAGTGTTTTCTCATTTTGGGTTTTACGACCGGCAATACAGAAACTGTCTTTAAAATGGTTGATTGATTTTTCAACGTTTACACGGATTTTGTAGGTCTCATCCCATTCTACGGAACCACGTTCCACACCGGGATAGGCACGCAGATTCTTTTCGGGGTAAATGTAAATCATTCTTCCACAGGAAGATGTGGTACAGGGGTTCTCACAGTGGCAGACACGGCGTTTCGTTTTGGTTTCACGGTTGTATTCCCATTTCATTTTAGGGCATACAAACTTCATGCTGGGAAGTTTGCTTCTCAGATGAGATTTACTCCCTTCCCGTTTCATTGGAAGTGTGGAATCATGCGGACAGCAAGGAACACCATTTTCGTTGAAGGTGTAGCCATGTTCTTCCATTGATAGTTTTGTCCGGAGTGGAATCAATGCTTTTTCAAAGCCAAGATCATCCAAAAGGGCTTTGTAGATTTCAATGGTATCAAAAGCGGCATCGCCTAGAAAAGTTTTAGGGTTGATCAAAGGATGCTTCTGAAAGAAATCAATCAAAACAGGGAGCAGCGCCTTAGAGTCCGCAAGTGATTTATCTTCATCTGGCGAATCGGATTTCTTTTCAACAATGATATCAGGATGAGCATTTAGGAAATCTTTATTGTAGAAGGTAATATCGCGAACAATACCAAGACCATTCGTGACAATACCAAACTTATAGGCATAGCAGAAATGTCCGTTGATATACATCTGTTGGATAGCCGGGTTAGCAGCAGCGTGTGTGGGCATTGAGCCGTAAGCAGCTTTGTAAGGATCAAAGTTGTGAGCCTTTGCAAAGGCCTTTAACTGTTTTATGATACGGTTCGCGTATTTCGGATTATTTTCTGTCACCCATGCCTCAATTCCAGAAGTATCAAAGATGCTCATGGAAGCAAGGTTAGAATCAATACGTTGGCAGATCGGTTCAGTGATATCAACTAAGTGATCAAACATCGATTGTAAGTCCATAAGAAAGTCCTGTTTAAAACGGGTGAATTTTGAGGCATCAGGAACAACACGGAAGCCACAAAAATCCCGTAGTTCCTGAGAATATTTTAAAAATATGATCAGAAGAGTATCGGTCGGGATTGAGAAAATGCGCTGAATAAGGAGAGCCTTGATTATAGGATAAAGCTGATGCTTGCGAGGTCTTCCTGTAGAAGCGTGAAAATGAGTAACAAAAGAAACAGGAACAATTTCATCAAGATTAATGGTTTGGTCAAGTAGAGAAAGAAACTGATATTTGTCATTATCGAATTTATTTTGGCAATTTTCAAAAACTTCTGCCAAAGTGAGCTGCTTATATGTTATCATATAGGTACATCTCCTTTCGGGTGGTTGGTTTATAGTTTCTAGGCAACTCTATTTTACCACAATCCGTTGAGGAGATGTTTTGTTTTATAAAAGTTAAAATGCCGTATTTATGCGGCTTGTGGCGTTTCGCAAACGCCTAAAATATATTGTAGTAGAAAGGAGACACATATGAAAATAGATAAATAAAAACATGAGATGTATTTAAATTCAGCTTCATAATTGCTTTCCTTTCTCCGGGCGGGATAAATAAAAACATGAGATGTATTTAAATTCATTTATTTGATGCCATTCGATTACCCCAAAACCTGATAAATAAAAACATGAGATGTATTTAAATGTAGATATCGAAAGCAAAGGAAGATATTATAATAGGAATAGGAGCATTTGAACAAAAGAAAAAGTATATAGAGGCAGTGTATGGATATAAGAGAAGTGAAAGACAACAAAAAGCAGTACTGTAAATTGTTGCTGCTGGCGGATGAGCAGGAAGATATGTTAGATCTTTACCTTGGAAAGGGCATAATGTATGTTCTTCGGGATCCTGATGTAAGGGGAGAATGTGTGATAATTGAAGCGGAAAAAGGAATACTTGAAATTAAAAATATCGCAGTCGTACCGGAGTGTCAAGGGAAAGGATATGGGAAAGCTTTGATAGAGTATGTCATTCAAAAATACAAAGGACAGTATTCTATCCTGCAAGTGGGAACAGGCGATAGCCCGTTGACGATTCCATTTTACGAAAAATGTGGTTTTGTCCGTTCACATCGTATAGAGAATTTCTTTATCGAGCATTATGACCATCCGATTTATGAGTGCGGTGTGCAACTGGTGGATATGATTTATTTACAGAGAACTTTATAATTTGCGGTGAGAAGAAAGGAACTATTATGGCAGAAAGAAAAATATATGAACAGAGACCGGAAATCTGTATTTGGCAGCCAGAGTACAGGAAAGAGTATAGGATGAAAGGTGAAGTGATACAGGACAAGTTTATATTTAGAAACATCCGGCAGGAAGAGGCAGAGCAGGCGGCGAAAATAGAAGAAATCTGCTTTCCGCCAAATGAAGCGTGTACAGCGAGAGCTATGAAAGAACGGATCGAATACGCAGCTGATCTGTTTTTAGTTGCAGAGGATAAGGAGATAGGAAAGATTGCTGGTTTTATCAATGGGCTGGCCACAGAGGAAGCTGTTTTTCGAGATGCATTTTTTGAAAATGCCAGGCTGCATGATCCAAGCGGGGGGAATATCATGCTCCTTGGAGTGGATGTATTGCCTGCGTATCGAAGAAGAGGGCTGGCTAAAGAAATGATGTTCCAGTATCTTTGGAAAGAACAACAAAGAGGCAGGAGAAAAGTGATACTGACATGTTTAGAAGCAAAGGTAGATATGTATAAGAAGATGGGATTTGGGAATCAGAAAATAGCAAATTCATCCTGGGGCGGAGAACAGTGGTACGAAATGAGCTGCGTACTAAAATAGGGTGGTGAGAAATGAAAGAAGGCATTGCTTGAGGAATCAGGCATATCATGGTAAACTATAAAAATAAAATGCAGTTGTATTGGGAAGGAATTCTCAATACGTTTGGGAAAGGATATACAAATGATAAAGGTGAAAGAATACAGTGGGCATATCCGCAATTGGAAAGCTTTATGTGAAGAACTAAAAATTGCGCCGGATCTGTCCAGGGAAGTGCGTGAAGAAATGATCTTACTAAAGGGATATGAAACCTGGGGGTATGATATAGGCCATCACCTGTATGGTATGTTTGCGTTTGCGTTGTGGGATGAAGAAGAAAAGAAATTATTCTGTATGCGAGATCACTTTGGAACAAAACCGTTTTATTATTATGAAACAGCAGACGGAGAGATCTTGTGCAGCACCAGCATTAGAAGAATCATCGAACAGCCCGGTTTTGTAAAAGAACTGAACGAGGAAATGCTGCAGATTTATATGAGTCTTACCTATGTGGCGGGAGAAAATACGTTTTTCCGTGGGCTGAAGAAGTTGATGCCGGGAAGATATTTAATCTGGCAGGACAGAAAATTGCAGATCGAGCGTTACTGGACTCCGCAATTTTGTCCGGATGAGAGTAAGACTCTAGAAGACTGGGCAGATGAGATCCACAGTACAATACGGGAAATCATGCCGGAGGTAAAAGAAGAAAATGAGGAGGCAGAGTCCTTTCTTTCTGGCGGCGTAGATTCTTCTTATGTGTTGGCTATGTCAGATGTCACACGGACAGATTCCTGTGGATATGAAGAAGAACGTTTTGATGAATCAGGGTTGGCTAGACAGACGGCAGACGTGTTGGGAAGGGAAAATACAAAATGCCTGATCACACCAGAGGAGTATTTCGATATTGTACCTTATGTGATGTACAATATGGAACAGCCTTTGGGAGATGCGTCTGCTATTGCGTTTGCACTTGCCTGTCGGGCAACAGCGAAACATACAAAATTGTGTTATTCGGGAGAAGGTGCAGATGAGTTTTTCGGCGGATATAACATGTACCGGAATGCAGAGCGCTATGGAGAAAATCTAAAGACCTTTTATGTTGGCAATACAAATATTATGAAAGAGGATGAGAAGCGCAGGATCCTGAAAAAATATGATCCGGATGTCCTACCGATCGAATTGGTGCAGGGGATCTATGAGGAGACGGAAGGATTGGATCCCCTCTCGAAAATGTCAGATGTGGATATTCAGATCTGGCTGGAGGGAGATATTTATCTAAATGTAGATAAAATGAGTACGGCGGCAGGTTTAGAGATTCGTATGCCTCTTACGGACAGAAGGATTTTTGATATTGCTTCTCGCATGCCGTCACGATATAAGGTGGATAGTGAGCAGAATAAAGTGGCATTTCGTACTGCTGCGGCAAAGGTATTGCCAAAGGAGATTGCATTCCGCAAAAAACTTGGTTTTATTGTGCCTATACGAATTTGGATGGCTGATGAACGATATAATCAGGACGTACGTGAAAAATTTCACAGCGATATCGCGGAGAAATTCTTCCATGTAGAAGAAATCCAGGCGATTTTTGATGATTATGTGGGCGGAAATTCCGATAATTGGAGAAAGGTGTGGACGATCTATACATTTTTGGTATGGTATGAGGAGTATTTTGTAAAAAGATAGTCGTGGTTCCACTCGTAGGAGTGTGTGAGTAGAAATTATTTCATCAATTGTTCTAAATAGAAGAAGGAACGCCGTAAAACAAGAGGATAATATCACTGTTTTACGACGTTCCTTTTCTATGCGGACGGATAATAGGAATTAGTATATCAGATTTTAAGTAATAACAATTCTTGTAAAAATTTAAATACATATTAAATCGATTTCAATACAGTGAGAAGCCGTGTATTTGCTTCCGGATCCATAATGCAGAATCGTATATATTCACCCTCTAAACATTGAAAAGAAGAACAGTCACGTATCATCAATCCATTTTTGATACAGGTTTCAAAGACATCAAAGGAAGTCGTGTTTTCTTTTTGTATTTTTAAAAGCAGAAAATTAGCAAAAGGTCTGTATGTTTTAAAAGCGGAAAGTCTCTGGATTTCTTCGAAAATCCTATCCCTTTCGGATAGAATGAGTTTTCGGGTCTGAAGGATATACTCTTTATCCTGGAACATTTTTTCCCCGGCAAATGCGCCGATACTGTTTAAAGACCAGGGAATCTGTTTTTCTTTCATTTTTTTCAAGAAATCTTTATTGCTTGTGATGCCATAACCGAATCGAAGACCGGGAGCGGCGAAAAATTTTGAAACACCGCGAAGCACCATCAAATTTGAGAATTCTTCTGTCAGTGGAATGGCGGTTATAGAAGCAATGTCGGGGGCGAATTCAACATAGGTTTCATCGATCATGACAAAAATATTCCTGGCTGCACAAAAGACAAGGAGTTTTCTTAAATCTTTTTGTGAAATAGCGGAGGAAGTAGGATTGTTAGGATTGCAGAGAATCAAGAAATCATAACCGTTTGAAAGCGTATCACAAAGATCCTCTATATTCAGCTCGAAATCCTCATCCTCCCGCAGATGATAGTATTCCTGAGAACTGCCGGAAAAGGTGAGCTCGCGGGAATATTCAGAATAGGTAGGACCTAAAATTAAAGTTTTGGAAGGCTGCTTTTCTTCAATAAGCAGTGAAATTAATTCGCTGGAGCCATTTCCGGGCAAGATAAAATCAGCAGAGACAGCACAGTATTGTGAAATTGTCTGCTTAAGTGATGTGTAATCTCTGTCGGGATATGTGGAAAGAATATGCAGGTTATCTGCAATTTCTTTTCTGACATGTTCAGATAACCCGAGTGGATTAACATTTGCTCCAAAGTTGATAATATTTTTTTTGTCTAAACCATAATAGGAACATATTTTTTCTATATCACTTCCATGAAAAACCATTTTTGTATCCATTATTTTCAGTACCTCATTTTTATGAAAAATTTTCTTCTGCGGTCAATTATACCATAATTTTGAGAATATGGTAAATGTTTATAAGCATAGTGCGATTTGGGTGATTTTGGGGCGAGTATTTGAGATGTGAGGCGCGAATGGAATAAAGAAGGTCAAGTTAAGCAAAAAAGGAATCAACCAATAGTTGAAAAATCTTCCTGTCAGATAACTTTCGCCTCTATTGTAAAGGTATACATTTCTGCTAAAATAAAAAGCAAGAAGTACTTCTACCGACTTTGTAAAAGAACAAAAAGGCGCTGTCGGAGCCTAAAATGTTCAAAATAAGACACAAAATGTGGAGGAAGCAAGCATGAATGAAATGAATATACCTATGGAGCCAATTCTATCTCCGGTTTCCGGAGAAGATGTTCTCCGTCCGCTTCAGATGGGGAAACGGATTCAAACTTTACGAAAGCAGCAGGAGATGACGCAAGAACAGCTGGCAGATCTGTTAGGCGTAACAGCGACGGCCGTTTCAAAATGGGAAACAAACTTATCTTACCCGGATATTACCTTATTGTGTCCATTAGCACGGTCGCTGCATATCAGTGTGGATATATTACTTGGATTTCAGGAAAAAATGACAAAAGAGGAATGCCTGGAAGCTCTGAAGGAACCAGAGAAACTGTTCAGCAGCCACAAAGCAGAAGAAGCAGTCCGGTACTGCAGAGAACTTCTAAAACAGTATCCGACAGATGCATATTTAAAATTACGTATTGCGGGCTTGTATGTGCAGTATCTAACTGCCATGAAAAACGGAAAAGACAGCGGATACTCTGCGAAATTTGCTGATGAACAAGTCAGACAGGCAGTAGAGCTGCTTGAATACAGCGCGCTAAGTGAAGAGAAAGAAATTGCAGAGACTTCCTGGTATATGTTGTCCAGTCTATATCTGATGCAGGGAGAAGAAGAAAAAGCGCTTGCGGCTTTAGAACATCTGCCGCAGCCAGGATATGATGCACGGATCATGAAGGCAGGGATTTTATTGCAGACAGGAAAAATTGAAGAGGCAGAGAAACTAAATCAGACTTGTCTGTATGAAGCGATCAATAACAGTGGATTATATCTGTTGAATCTTTTTACGATCGCCGAGAAGAAGGGGGAGGAGCAAAGAGCTCTGGATATGTTGGAGAAGGGACTGGAGCTATATGAAGTATTTCAATGTTCAAAAATAGGAATAATGGATACGAATTATCATCTGGGAAAAGCGGTTATATATTGCCGTGGAGGGAAACAAGAAGAGGCGCTTTTAGAACTTTCGGCTGTGGCAAAGGGATACTTGCGAATGTTCGCAAAAGATATAGTAAAACTGCCGGAATATTTCGATAAGCTGACCATACAAGAAAACTACAGTTCCAGACGGGAGTTCTTATTAGAGAATGCGATCATGCTGTTGGAGCAGGAAGAAGGCCTGGAGTCTCTTAGAACACGAGAAGAATATAAGAAAATATTGGCGGATCTGCAGGAGGCATGTGCAGATTTATAAAAATATGTAATGGAAATGCGGGTATCAAGTGCAGTTTTGATATCTGCATTTTAGCATAGAATCTGTACAGGCATATATCTACTCTGTTCGTTGGCTAAGTGACCAGGTTCGCAGATTTTGTGCAGGAAAAGAGAGGAAAACAAAAATAAACAGATGTATGCTTCTAGATGAAGGGAGAGAAAGATGGACTGGATGGATAGATGGAATCAGGCATTGCTGTATATAGAAGAACATTTGAAGGGAGAGATAGACTATCGTGAGGCAGCAAAAATCGGTTGCTGTTCTGTATATCATTTTCAAAGAATGTTTGCTTATATGGCTGGGATACCGTTGTCAGAATACATTCGCCGTAGGAGGATGTCGCTGGCTGCTGTAGATTTACAGGAGAAAGACGTCAGGATCATAGACGTTGCCTTGAAATATGGGTATAATTCTCCGACCGCATTTAATAGGGCATTTCAGAGTATACATGGTATTGCGCCTTCTACCGTAAAAGCCTTGGGAACATCGGTCCGGTTTTATCCGCCTCTTACCTTTAAAATTACAATAAAGGGAGTGGAAGAAATGAACTACCGATTGGAAAAGAAAGAAGCATTTTGGATCACAGGCATTGTAAAATCATTACACAGACAGTTGGAAGAAAATATGCAGATCGTTCCAGGAATGTGGGAAGACGCTGTGAAAGACGGCACGATAGAAAAACTGTGTCATGTGATGGAGCAAGACAGAAAAGGCATATTGGGAGTGAGTATCTGCAATGATCAGGAAGAATGGAGGTATATGATTGCGGCTGCAGGTGAGAAGAAGGAATTAGCAGGGATGGAAACCTATGAAGTCCCGGCGCATATATGGGCAATATTTGCAGGGGAAGGGGAGTGTCCGCGGGCAATTCAAGAGTTGGAAAAGCGCATATATACAGAATGGCTGCCATCTAGCGGATATGAGTACGATCGCGGTCCGGATATAGAGTGGTATAGAAGCCCTGATCCCCAAAAAGCAGAGTTTGAGGTTTGGATACCAGTGAAAAAGAAATAAGAAGAATGCGGGGATATTTTGAACTGCTCCTCGTCAAGTAGAAAATTGAAAAAATATAAATTTTTTTGCCAACAGATTATTTCTGTTGGCAGCTTTTATGCTGCCTGCAAATAAATCCCACCCCTCCAGGAACCTTCCATTGAATCATTATCAATACATTTTACAACTCTGGACATACTTTGTGTCATGCCTGCCGCTTTCAGTTTTGTGTGAAATAACCGATTTGTATATTGGAAACATCTATCACTATGCCATAATGGAGGAGTATCGGATATCGAATGTCAAAAGTGTCAAAAACCAGGGCATTGTTATTGCTATCACGAATTACATAAGATACAATTCTTTGCTCGTATAGATCCAGTATTGCGCTAAGATACACCTTATGTTTTTCTATTTAAGCATTGTAGGACAATATCCATTTTTAATTCAAAATAGAATTTTGCTTTCCTTCCCATAAAATATACTTCCTTCTAAGTAACAAGTTTTTTATTATAAATTGTATCCCTTCTTCATTTATGTTACAGTAATAAGCAGATCAGAGGAGATTGTATTTCGGTACAATAAATATAGGAGCGGGAGCTTGTAATGGAGATTTTTGTAGATGCGGACGCATGTCCGGTAATCAGGATCGTAGAAGATGTAGCAAAGGAATATGGACTTCCGGTTACATTGCTCTGTGATACAAATCATATTTTGTATTCTGCATACAGTACTGTAAGACGTATAGATGCCGGCGCAGATGCTGTTGATTTTGCCTTGGTCGAGTTATGCCATAGAGGAGATCTTGTCGTGACACAGGATTATGGAGTAGCTGCGATGGTACTGGGAAAAGGGGCGTGTGCTATACACCAGTCGGGAAGGTGGTACACGGAAGAAAACATAGACAGATTATTGATGGAGCGGCATTTATCAAAGAAAGCAAGGCGCTTAAGCGGCAGGCATTATCTAAAAGGACAGGCAAAACGGACAGAAGAAGATGATAGAAGATTTGAAAAATCTCTGCGGGAACTGATTGAAAAATGTCTGCGGGAAAGAACAATGAGGGAAAAAGGGAAAGGAAGTATGTAGTATGTCATTTCGAGTAGTGCTGGGAGATATTACGAAAATACATGCAACTGCGATCGTGAATGCGGCGAATTGCTCTCTTCTGGGAGGCGGAGGCGTGGACGGAGCCATCCACAGGGCGGCAGGGCCGCAGCTTTTGGAGGAATGTAGAAAGCTAAACGGATGTGAAACCGGACAGGCGAAGATGACCGGAGGATACCGTCTTTTGGCAGAATATGTGATTCATACGCCAGGACCTGTATGGCGAGGCGGAAATTACGGCGAGGCTGCGCTGCTTGCATCTTGTTACAGGAACTGTTTAAAAATAGCGGTTGAAAACCAGATCAAAGACATTGCATTTCCCTCGATCAGTACGGGAATCTATGGATATCCGTTGCCGGAAGCAGCAGAAATAGCAGTGCGGACTCTCCATGAATATCCGGCAATAGAAGTCCAGATGGTTTGTTTTGATGAACGGACGAAAAGGGCATATGAACAGGCGGAACGAGCATATCGAAAGAAATATGACTGTACAGATATAAAGGAAACGGTTTATATAGAATATGAAAATCTGCCGATGAAAAAGGTATTTAAGAACGAAGCGCTTAAGAGGAAAATCTTACAGACAGCAAAAGACAAGGAGAAGGAAGCGGTCCTTATCCAACGGATCATTCAGGCAGGCACGACTTTTCGGCAGTATGTATATTTAAGAGGCAAGGAAGGATTAGAGACGGGAACCTGTGAAAAGATTCTTGCGGCAATGCGGGAAGAAGATGAGAAAAGACCAGTTCCTATGATGGCGGCATATCCATTTTTGAAACAGGATTGCTGGAGTCTTGGGCAAAGAGATATCAGTTATATGAAGGTGCGGGTTTTGACAGGAGAAGACGGGCAGTTTGACATAGAGGAAATACAGCGGAAAAAGACGAAAGAGGGAACGGAACTTTTGTTTAAAATTCCCGGGAAACGGTACAGGCTCGTATTGGAGCATACGGTGGCAGAACAAAAGTTATTAAAGTGCCTGCTCCTGGATGGAGAGGCAGATTTAAAACGTTTTGGTTTAAAGGGGGAATATATGCCGGAAGAATAGGACGAAAGAATAGATAGGAAGAATAGAACGAAAGAGAAAGGCTGGTAAATACATGACAAAGAAAAAATTAGCATTGGAAGTGATCGAACGTCTGAAAAAAGAATATCCAGACGCAGGATGTACGCTGGACTATAATGATGCATGGAAACTTCTCGTAAGTGTGCGGCTGGCGGCACAGTGTACAGACGCAAGAGTCAATATAGTCGTACGGGATCTATATGCGAAGTATCCTACCATCGAGGCGCTTGCAGAGGCGGAAGTGGAGGAGATAGAGCGTATCGTCCGTCCCTGCGGACTCGGAAAAAGTAAGGCGAGAGATATCAGTGCATGTATGAAGATGCTCCGGGATGAGTACGCAGGAGAAGTTCCAAGAGATTTTCAGGCACTTCTGAAGCTGCCGGGGGTAGGACGCAAAAGCGCGAATCTGATTATGGGGGATGTGTTTGGCGAACCGGCGATCGTGACGGACACACATTGTATCCGTCTTGTAAATAGGATTGGACTGGTGGATGGTATCAAAGAGCCGAAGAAAGTAGAGATGGAACTGTGGAAGATCGTTCCGCCTAAGGAAGGCAGCGACTTTTGCCATCGGCTTGTTTATCATGGAAGAGACGTCTGCACAGCGCGGACAAAACCGCATTGCGATCAGTGCTGTCTGGCAGATATTTGCGCAAAAAAAGGAATCTGACTTCTGTTTTCATAAAAGAAATCATATATATAGAGCAAACGGCGAGAAAATGGAATGAAAATATGAAATGGAAGGCATTGCTTTGCAGTTTGCTGCTTACCTTAGGAGCCGGCGGTTTTGCGGCTGTACTGACAGCTGACAGCATGGAGAAGTATCAGGATATGTATCATCCGCCATTAGCACCGCCGGGATGGGTATTTCCCTTTGTGTGGACGCTGTTATATATCCTGATGGCAATCTCTGCATATCTGGTTTATACGGCCAGGCCAAAGGAACAAACACAGGAATTGGATGAAAAACCGGAAAGTAAGAATAAAGTTTTAAAGCTGTATCTGCTGCAATTAGCAGTCAATGTAATTTGGCCGGTTTTGTTTTTCCGTTTTGATTTGTACCTGGTATCCGCAGTGTGGATTATAGGACTTTGGTATCTCATATTTTTAACAGCGGAAAACTTTTATAAGATCAGACCGATCGCCGGTAAATTACTGGTGCCATATTTTATATGGGTTACTTTTGCAGTATATTTGAATATTTTCATTGCTGTGTATACGTGGTCCTAAGGCGGAGCCGTCCGCCTGCAGGGGGACTATATTTCTATCCCGCAATGCGGGCATTGTGCCGGGCGCAGTGTTATAGGAATAAAGCGGCCGCAGTTAGGACAACGGTGGAAGCGAATGACTATAAATACAGCAGCAACAGCGAAGAGAATAGCGCAGGCGGACAAAAGAAGAAGGATGCCTTCGGGGAGTTCTTTCAATAATTTGCAGCTTCCTCCGCAGAGGATCGTAAAAAAAGCGAACCAGGCTGCCAGCCTGCGGCAAGTTCTCATTGACATGTGTATCCCTTCTTTCTATACTTCTCCAAATCCAGATTCTATTAATTCTACCAGAGTATGAACGGCCTCTATTTCGTCTTCTCCTTCTGCGAGGATTTCAATATCTGTTCCCTGCACAAGACCCAGCGAAAGCAACATAATGATAGATTTAGCATTGGCGGGGAGTTCGTCGTTAGTTAAATCGTTAATTTTGATCTTGGAGGAAAAATTTTTGGCTGCTGAAACAAAATCAGAGGCTGGTCGGGCGTGAAGTCCTGTTGGGTTGATAATTTTTGTTTTACATTTATACATAGTATTGTCTCCTTTTATGTGATTCATTATCTAAAAAAGCATTTACATAAGTCGTAATTTCTTCGGTTGATGACAAGGACAAAGCGTTTTGGGCTATATATGTTAACTCTTCTATAGAAAACTGCGCAATTTGCTGTTTAACTGCTGCAATAGCGGAAGTGCTCATGCTCAATTTGTGTATATCCATCCCAACAAAAAGAGGAGCATATATGGGGCTGCCACCCATTTCCCCACAAACACTGACAGGCTTTTTGTTTTTGTGAAATACGCGAGCTACATGCTGTGTCAGACGAAGTACGGCAGGTATTGCCGAGGTATAATAGGATGTAACGGCAGGATTTTGTCTGTCTGCCGCAGAGAGATACTGACAGAGGTCATTGGTCCCAATGCTGGCAAAGTCTACATATTTGGCAGCTTCTTGTGCATAAATCGCAATAGCTGGAATTTCGATCATAATACCTAGCTTGACATCGTCTCTGAAGGGAATCTGTTTTTTCCTTAGGGATGCCTTGGCGTATTCAATTTCAGAACGTGCCATTTGAATATCGTGTAAACTTCCGACCATGGGAAACATGATCCACAGATTACCATATACAGACGCACGAAGCGCTGCCCTTAACTGCGCCTGAAATAGTTCTTTATGGTTCAAACAAAGACGGAGAGCGCGGTTCCCAAGAAAAGGGTTCTCTTCTTTAGGGAGTGTAAAATAAGGAAGTGTTTTATCTCCTCCTATATCTAAAGTACGTAAAGTGACAGGTTTTCCCTCTGCCTTGGTAAGTATCTCGCGGTATGCCATAAATTGTTCTTCTTCAGTAGGAAGCTGCTGTGAATCCATGTACAGAAATTCTGTCCGATACAGTCCTATAAAATCTGTATAAGGTAAGCAAGCTTCTTCATCTGGCCGCAGGGCACCAACATTCATACCGATTTGTATTTGCACATGATCTTTTGTCAGACATGGCTTTGAAAGATATTTTTTTTGTTGCTCTTTTTTATAAAGAAAGTCATCCCTTAGTTGAGAAGCCTGCGTAAGTTGCTCTTCTGTAGGCGATGTGGTAATTTCTCCCGAAAGAGCATTAGCAATGATATATTCATCTTCTTTTAAATATTCTGTTATGTGCGGAACCCCCAAAATGGCAGGGATGCCATAGCTTTTGGCAATGATGGCAGAATGGGAAGTCTCTCCGCCAATTTCTGTGATAATACCCAGAATATGCTGCTGGTCTATAGTTGCCGTATCAGACGGCAGAAGATCGTGGGCTATGACAATGACATCTTTAGGGAGAGAAGAAAGATTCTTCTCCGGGACCTTGGCGGATAATCGCAGTAAACGGTTTTTTACATCTGTCAGGTCGGCTGTGCGGGCGCTTATCAGAGGATCTTTCGTTTTGGAAAGAAGCGCGATAAATGAAGTGAAAACATTTTCTATCGCCCAGTCTAAATTCATTTTTTCTGTTCGGATTTTATCCTCTATTTCTTCTAAAAGTTCTTCATCTTCTAATATTTCCTGATGCGCAGAAAAGATTTTGGCCTTATCGGGATGTTCTTTTGACATCTGTTGTATAATGTCAGAAAGTTCTTTGTAAGCCACGGTTTTTAGTCTGTCAAATTCCTGTAAGACTGCCGGAACTTCGGCGGATGAGAGGAATTGCTTGTGTATGTGGCTCTTAAAGGGGGTATAGCAAAATACGTTTCCAATGGCTATTCCCTTTGAGACACCGCTGCCGTAATAATTCATCAGACGAACTCCTTTCTCGGTATATTTTTAAAATGCGTTGTTTAGTATTTGTATAATATCTTCCTTTTTGGGAAATATAGGATTGGTTTCACAGCAGGAATCTAAAAGCGCTTTTGCGGCAATCTTATCAAAATCCTCTTTTTGTACACCTAGGGTATGAAGTGGCCTATCGGTACCGATTGTGTGAGAGAGATTTTCCACCTCGGCGACAAAAGCTTCACAAGCCGCATTGGCAGACATTCCTTTGCTCTTTGCGGGGGCAATGACAGTATAGAGATCGGCATATCTGGCGGCACATATTTGCGTATTATAGCGTATCACATGAGGAAGAAGGATCGCGTTGCACAGGCCATGGGGCAGATCATAGATGCCGCCTAAAGCATGAGCAATGGCATGTACGATACCGACGCCTCCATTTCCGAATGCCATACCGGCAATATACTCTCCATATATCATGTTTTCACGGGCATTGAGATCATCTGGATTTTGGACGGCTGTCGAAAGGTTTTGAAATATGTAACGGACGGCCAAAAGTGCAAGATCATTTGTCAGTTTAAATGAAAGAGTAGAAACATAACATTCTACTGCGTGGGTCAAGGCATCCATGCCGGTTGAGGCAGTTAATCCTGCAGGCAGTGATAGCATCAGCTCTGGATCATTTACAGCAATATCGGCGAGTGCGTTTACACCTTCGAATATAAGTTTTGTATTTGTAGCTGTATTGGTGATAATAAAACAATTCGTGATCTCGCTTGCAGTACCAGCAGTTGTATTGATCGTTATAAGGGGAGATCCTTTGTGAGGAAATTTATCAACTCCTTCATATTGTTCCAGGGGAGCGCTATTAGTTGCGAGAATACTTACAGCCTTTGCGCAGTCGTGAGAGGAACCGCCGCCCAGACTTATCACACCGCCACAGTTTGTTTTGACAAAAAGATTGTGTGCGTCATATACATTCTGAAGAGTTGGATTGGGGGAGGTCTTGTCAAATAGCGTTATTTCTATCTGCTCATTTTTTAAAAGGTCATGAATACGTCTGCAGGCTTTTGATTTAGCTAAAAAGTTGTCTGTCACGAGCAGAAATCGCTTGATATTAAATCCGGCAGCCTGCCTGCCGATTTCCTTTAAACAGCCGGCTCCAAAGAGACTGCGGTTAGGGAGATGAAAAATAGATACATTGGACATCGATAATTTCCTCCTTTTATATATTTTCGAGTAATATGGTGATTAATTTTTCCGGGGTCTGCGCATGCAGGATACGTTCCATGAATTCTTTTTTGCGAAAGACTTCCATCAGTGCAGAAACATAGCGTACTTGCGTGTTGACATCCGTAATACCGATCATGATGATGAGAGATACGGGATCATTTTGCGTATGATAAAAAGAGACAGGTTCCTGTGGACGATAAATACTGCAGCAAAATTCTAGAACGCCGTCCGTAGGTGCGGCGTGAGCCAATGCGACGCCAGGACAAAAGACAAAGTAGGGACCGTTTACATCTACAGAATGTTGAATGGCATCTACATATTGTGGTTGGATTTCTCCTTTTTCAAGAAGTGGAATCGCCGCTTTAGAAAGAGCGTCACGCCAGTCTGTACATGGAATATCCAAGACGATATGATCCTTTTTTAAAAACTTTGTAAAATCCATGGAAGAACGTCTTGACGTTTGGCCTGCCTTGGAACAACGATTTTGTTTGTGAACAGCAGCTAATGCTTTTTGTATGGAAACGATGTCTATATCCTCTAAGATAGGAGAAACATTTATCCAGTTAACGTGTTCCAATTTTAAGGGCACAGTACTGATCAACAGATCGAACTTTTTTTCTTTTAAAATAGTCGGAAGTTTATGAATCGTGGTTACTTCAACGACTTCCAGATTAAAAGTCTCCAAAAGCCGGTCAGCCAGATAGTTTGCTGTTCCTATTCCGACATGGCATAAAACGATGACTTTTGGTTTTTGGATTTTGCGGTTTTGACGTTCTATTTCGGCGACAATATACAGGAGTATAGAAATAAGTTCAGATTCTGTGCATGCTCTGCCGATACAACGTTCTATGATGGGTATATGTTTCTTGACAATCGCAAAATAGTCTTGGTAATTTTCTATGACCTCGTCGGCTGCAATCTCACCCTTTTGAAGAGTACCATTACGCAGGCTCCAGATATGTCGGGTAAGCATAATGGACAGCTTCTGGTTATTGGAAAAAGTACAGTGCAGATCATCCTCTATGCTGTGCAGAAACTGATGTACCTCCATATAAAAATAAAGATCCACAGAATGTTCGAAATTTTGAAGTATGTCAAAATGACACAGATGCAAATGCCAGGCGAGATAAAGCAGGTCGTTTTCTGTATAGGAAATATCAAAAACAGTATGAAGATCTTCCAACATAGTATAAGCAATTTTTCCAACAGCGGTATTTTTTAACTGCTTGTCAAGACGTAAGGAAGGATCGATAGTATAGCCTTCCATCAGACTTTTGCACAAAACGGCCAGAACGAAGACAGTCTGTTTATAGGAGATGTCGGCAATAGGAATGTCATATTGATGTTCAGCCTTTTGAACGATATGGCAGATTTTCGGCAGTATATGGTTTAAATGAGCTATCATTTCTGTATGGAAAAACAAATTTCCTTCTGTATCTAAAGGATTCCAATTCCCCAGATAAGGGAAGCAGGTGGCGCAGATGATTTCCTGCCTTTGTGTCTCGGTTATCTTCAGATTGTATCCACGGGCAGTGTTGGCTTCAAAGCGGACATTATATTGCTGGAAATACAACTTTACCTTTTCTATATCATTTAATATCGTGGCGCGGCTGACAAATAGAATATCGCACAGTTCCATTACGGTGATAGGTCTGTGCAGATCAAGCAGTATCAGCACAATCGCCAGCAGCCTGTCATCTGGGGATAAATGGAATTCATAAAAACCACTCTTATTTATACGTTCCCAAATTTGTTTTGTCTGAACAGAAGTCCCTATATAAGTAAGACCGGTAGTGGTATGTTCGATCAATGGAGAAAGGCCGATTCCTGTAATATACTCTTCTAAAGAAACACAGTAATTCCGAATAGAACGGGTGCTGACCTTTAGAATTTCTGCTAATTCATCATAGCTTCTGCATTGGTTAGGGCAGCTGCTTAATTCCTGGAACAGATCACTTTGCTTTTTATTTATATTCATATTTCTGGAACCTCCCTTCGAAAAATATTTTTGGGTTTGTTACAAATGCTGCATAAATATGCGCGATAGCAAGAGTTACTTAGTGTAAAAATATTATAATATTTTTCTGCTTAAGGGAGAAGTCTAACTTTCTCATGAAAAATTGAACAAAGTTAGACGCTTAATTCGGAAATGTTTCTGCTATAATTACTAAAACAAACAAGGAGCTCGTTTTGCAAAACAAAGTCTGTTGTTTCAATAAGGGGGAAGGAGGAGGAAAGAGTGATTCAGAAAGATTTGATTTATATCCATTTAAAAGCAGATACAAAAGAAGAAATTATCACGCGGCTTGCGGATAAACTGCTGGAAGCGGGAAAAGTAAAGGACTCATTTAAAACAGCTGTTCTGAAAAGAGAAGTGGAATATCCGACAGGTCTTCCACTGGGAAAGTATAATATGGCAATGCCCCATACATTTGCAGCGCATGTAATCGAGCCTACAATCGCAGTAGCAAAGTTAGATGAACCTGTTCTATTCACAGAGATGGGAACGAAAGATACAGAATTACCGGTTTCTTTGGTCATGATGATGGCAATTTCAGATCCACGTGAACAGGTGGGTATGCTGAAAAAAATTCTTCGCATTTTCTCAGAAGAGGCTGCTTTGGAAGCTCTTATGAAAAGTGAAGATGTCGATGAGATGTATAAAACATTGCGCTATATTGACGAAAAATAAAATCCTGTTGCTGCAGGTATAGAATTCTATGTACTGACAAGAAAAGGAGGAGACAGCATGTTGTTTAAAAAGAAAAATAAGGAAGATCATCAGGAAAAAACACGCAGAGGAGAGGGGAAAACAGTAAGAGTTCTTTCTGTATGTGGTTCGGGAACAGTCAGTTCTACAATGATTGCCGTGAAGATGCAGGAGCGCTTTGAAGAGCTGGGGTATAATTTTGAAGCAATGGAAGTCAATCCAGGGGGAGTAAAAACAGCATTGATGTCAGGAAACTATGATTTTATCGCCTATACGAGTCCTGTTGAAGAAGAGGTAGATATACCTATGATCAATGCAGTGAATTTTATGACGGGATTTGCAGAAGAAGAATTTATGGAAGAAGCGTTGAAAGTTTTGGAGGAATTGGGAAAATAATGAGAGAGAAAAGGAGGAGAAAGATATGTTAGAAACTTTATCGAATGTATTTGATACTTTTGGAGCGTCAGTATCTGTACCGGTCATTATTTTTATTATTGCAATGGCTATGCGTGCGAAGCCCAGCAAGGCCTTTCGTTCTGCACTGCTGGCAGGCGTTGCGCTCACCGGTTTTAGTTTGATGATCAATGCTTATATGCCTAATATAAGTGGGATCGTAGATAAAATGGTAGAAAATACAGGTGTAAATCTTCCGGTATTAGATGTAGGCTGGCAGGCTTGTGCGCTTGTTGCATATTCTACGGAGATTGGCATGGCATTTTTAGTAGTGGCAATTGTGATACAGCTTATTTTATTTACAGTAAAATGGACGAATATTTTTATGCCGTCTGATTTATGGAATACGTATTCTTTTATGTT
Organism: Mediterraneibacter massiliensis; assembly: GCF_001487105.1. Taxonomy (GTDB): domain Bacteria; phylum Bacillota; class Clostridia; order Lachnospirales; family Lachnospiraceae; genus Mediterraneibacter; species Mediterraneibacter massiliensis. Next base: position 397,461 of record NZ_LN913001.1, read on the forward strand.
ATGGGGCTCTACGCTGTATGTGGCGACAAAAAATGCCTGGTTATCCATGGGATTGATGATTTTAATGAATCTGTATGTCCTTTTATTTGCAGAGATATTGGCGCCTTGTTTTTCCTCTTATTACAATTACCCGGGATGTGCTCTTACTGCACCGCACCATGTAGAAGGTGTTCCGTTCTATGTGATTGTGAATTTTCTGATGAATAAGCTTGGATTAAATAAAGTGAACATAAATCTGAGTACAGTGCAGAAACGATTGGGACTTTTTGGGGAACCTATGGTATTAGGGTTGTTTATAGGTTTTATTTTGGGCTTTATAGGAAATGTACATGATCTGGGGAACTTGGCATCTTGGGGAGAGATCGCGACTTCTGCGATCAGTACTGCGGCAGTGATGGCTATTTTCCCAAAAATCGCCTCCTTATTTGCCGCGGCATTTACTCTGCTGACAGAATCTACGAAAGGTGCGGCGAAAAAACACGGGAAAGGCAGAAAGTGGTATCTTGCTGTAAATGATGCGACGGGATATGGGGAGCCGGCAACGATCATGGTCGGTACTTTGATGATTCCGATCATGTTGGCGCTTGCATTTGCTCTGCCCGGAAACCGCGCGCTTATTATGGTAGACTTGATCGCTATGCCATATTGTATGATCCCAATGATTAGTATTTCTAAGGGGAATATGCTTAAGACATTGATCGGAACGATGTTATATTTCTCCTTGGCATTATATGTATGGGGATGGATGGCAGACTTATATACAACAGTGGCAGTGGACGTAGGTTTTACTCTTACAAGTTCCACAATGCTGATAACCAGTACTTGCTTTATGCCGTTTTTGGCTCTTTTGTTTGCAGCGTTTTTATCCCAGAATCCACTGTGGATCGCTCTTACAGTCGTTGTATATTTTGCTCTTTTTATTTTCTACAAAAAGAATAAAGAGGCAATTACAAATTATATGCTTACCTGTAATGATGTAAAGACAGCAAATGAGGTGAGTGCCTGATGACAAATAGCAAAATCAATGTAATTTCACGGATCGTCGTTGTGGGAGATGCATACGTATCAGCACAGATAATGGAAGATGCTGTGAAGAAACTGCCTTTTTGGGGGGCGGAAGTGATCAGTTTGACATGGGGAACAGGGGATAAAGAAGAATTTACAGAAATGCAGACAGCTTTGGAGAGTAAGGGACCGGATGCGGTTCCTTACCCGAATGGATTAGAAGAGGCGATTCGGGATGCGGATATACTGATCGTCCATTTCTGCCCTGTGCCAAAAAAATTAATCTCCTGCTCCCATCGTTTAAAAGCAGTGGGTATATGCAGAGGCGGTACAGAAAATATCGCAGTTTCTGCTCTTACAGAAAGAAAAATACCATTACTCCATATTATCAGAAATTCGGAGGCAGTGGCAGAATTTACTCTTGGCATCATGCTGGCTGAAACGCGCAATATTGCGCGTGCACATCATAAGATTTGTGAGGGGAAATGGGAGACGCAGTTTTGGAATTCGGAATTTACTTCTACTTTAAAAAATATGACAGTAGGAATTATAGGGTTGGGAAACATAGGCGCTCTTCTTGCCGAAAAACTGCATCTACTTGGTGTGTCGATGATAGGATATGATACTTATCTCAGGGAAGAGGAGATGGACAGACTGCCAGTGAAGTCAGCGGAAACTATGGAGGAAGTATTTCAAGAGGCGGATATAGTCACGGTGCATTTGCGATTGACAGCAGAAAATCATGGGATTATTGGCAGAGATCTTCTTAGTTTGATGAAGCCAAAAGCATACTTGATCAATGTGGCAAGGGCAGGTCTGATAGAGGAGAAGGCTCTGATAGAAATATTGACAGAACATAAAATTGCAGGAGCGGCATTAGACGTATTTGAGCAGGAACCTCTTCCGTCAAACCATCCGTTTATGCAGATGGATAATGTTACATTGACGCCGCATATAGCAGGGGACACTGTGGATTCGATCGCATTTTCTCCGTACACACTTGCGGAGGCTTTATATGGATATTTTGTTAATGGGGATAAGAAAAATATATGCAATAAGGATGTGCTTTAACTAATAAGGAGGTAAACATCATGCGAATGGAAAAAGAACGTAGGGAAATCGTGGAACATCTTCAAAAGTTGATCACACATGGACTTACAAAAGGAACGGGTGGAAATATCAGTATGTATAATCCGCAGGAAAAACTCATGGCGATCAGTCCAAGTGGAATGGACTACTTTACATTATTGCCGGAAGATATTGTTCTGATGGACTTAGAGGGAAACATAGTGGATGGGAAGAGGAAACCTTCCAGTGAGCATGAGATGCACAGTATTTTTTACCGTGAACGGAAAGATATTTATGCAGTCGTCCATGCACATAGTACATATTCCAGTGTGCTTGCATGTTTAAACTGGGGAATCGAACCATGCTCTTATCTGATTGGATCGGCAGGTGGAAATGTACGTTGTACAAAATATGAAACTTTTGGAACATATGAACTTGCCCGGAGCGCTTTAGAAGGAATGCAGGATCGATATGCAGTTTTGCTTGGAAATCACGGCCTTTTAGCAGGCGGCGCGGATCTTCCCACGGCTTTTGATAATGCAGAAGAAATTGAATTTTGCGCGGAAATCTACTATAAATGTAAAGTGGCGGGCGATCCAGTACTGTTGACAGGGGAACAATTGGATGTTGTGTTGAAGAAATTTGAAACTTATGGCGTACAGCCGGAGGAAGAAGAATGAAAAAGGTAATGTTCTATGGACCAAAGGACATTAAGATCGAAGAATGTGAAATTCCGATTCCGGGATATGGAGAAATTGTCGTACAAAATAAGGTGGCACTGACCTGTGGGACAGATGTGAAAACATATATGAGAGGATATCCGGGGGATATTCCCCCTTATGGGTTTGGCCATGAAGCGTCAGGAATCATATATTCTGTTGGAGAAGGGGTGACACAATTCCATAAAGGGGATCGGGTCGTATGCCATAATTCGGCGCCATGTCAGGAGTGCTTCTACTGTAAAAAAGGAATACACTCGATGTGTGAGGATATTCTGTGGAATATGGGGGCATTTTCTCAGTACCAGTTGATTCCGGAAAGAATCGTGAAGCAGAATACATTTTTATTGCCGGATTCCATGAACTATGAGACTGCGGCTTTGATGGAACCTCTTTCCTGTGTGACCTATGGCGTTGAGAATGTGGGAGTGCAGCTTGGAGATACAGTTGTAGTAAATGGAACGGGCCCAATCGGATTGATGTATATTGCACTTCTTGTAAAAAAGGGAGCCAGGGTTATCGCAACGGATCTATCAGAAGCAAGGCTTCGTGTGGCAAAGAAAATGGGAGCGGCAGAGATCGTTAACGCCGCTTTTGGAGATACGGTGGAGCAGGTGAGAAGATTGACACCGGATGAAAGAGGGTGTGATGTCGCGATCGAGGCTACTGGGTATCCAGAAGTATGGGAGAAAAATATCCGTATGGCACGAAAGGGAGGGACTGTACTCCTTTTTGGCGGCACAAAGGCAGGAACGAATCTGGTGGCAGATGCGAATCTGGTACACTATTCCCAGTTAACAATAATGGGGCTGTATCACACGACACCGCGCTATACAATGGCAGCCTTTGAGATGTTGAAAGACGGTACGATCAAAGCGGAAGATTTTATATCAGAGAGTTATCCCTTACGGGAGATAGAGATAGCTATTTTAGAACATGCAAAAGGACAGTGTATTAAGAATAAAATTATTCTGAACGAATAAAAAGGTGGGAGGTCATGCTATGTTGGCATTATTAGGCGCATTTGGGATTTGCTTTATATTGAGAGGTGCATTTATGTTTGCGGGAAGAGGTATACCAAAAGGAGTGCTCGAACGGCTTTCGGATAAAGAACAGCTTAGGGGCTGGTACAGAGGTACAGGCAGCGTACATATTTTGTGGGGAGTTTGTGCTGTGCTGCTGTGGTGTGCAAATACCTTTTCTGCGATTTCCATTTATGCGTTAATTGCAGTCGTAATCTGTGCAGTGTCCAGTATTATTATCTCATGTAAAACTACGTATACTTATTCGAGGACTTCATAGAAGCCTTCTAAGCGGGTGGGTCTTACTTGGTAAGATCTGCCTATTTATTGTATATACGCTTTGTGGTCGTTTCCGGACCTAAAAAACATCCTGCTGTGTGCCCAAAGAAAGAACTATTAGTTATTATCATCAGCCTGGATGGATATACGAAAATATGCCCTGCGCTGACATAGGTGAATCTTTCCCTATCTGTCAGAACAGAGCATATTTTTGTCATGTGATATTTATTTGCCTCTTAAGCGGGCGAAAAACCCTTTTTTCTTCTGTGGTGTTTCAAGAGAACCACGCAGACCTTTAACCCCAGTTATGTAAATTCCGCTGATGACGGCTTTTACTTCTTTTTTGACAGGGATCAAAGGAAAAATCTGTGCGTCGCACATCAGTGTCATGATCTTAGGACCGACTTTAGCCTTTACGACAGGAACTTTTGCACGTCGGAGATATTTGGGGGTGTTTTCCAAAACAGCGGATGGAAGACCCGAATCCCGCAGACGCATTTTTCCTTTATCGATGATCAGCATACTGACTGTCTGAGCGATAGCGTCCATCTGTTCTTTTTGTGCCGCCTGCTTTTTCTCTGCTTTTTTCCCCATTACATATAAAACAATGACTGCGATGATCAATATCCCAAGAATTACAAGCATTATTATCAATGGTGTACTCACGATAGAACCCTCCTAATTACTCTGTTTCGCAAGTAGTATTGTATCATTGTTTGCGGACAAGTGCAAGCAATTTGATATTTTGGGGTTACTTTTCCCATATAAAGCGAGTATACTGTTTGTGTGACTTGCTTTTCTGCTTCCAGATTGCGGGAAGCAGAATATGGTATGCAGAAGAAAAGGAGTTTTTATCAAATTATGAGTGTAGCAGAAACAATATGGAATGTATTGGTGGCAGGGTATGACTTTATTATGGACAATCTGCTGGTCATTAACATACTTCTGTCTTTGGTTATTGTTTTCTTTCAGAGAAGATCGCCCCAGACAGTCTGGACGTGGCTGCTTTTGTTGTATTTTATTCCAATCCTGGGCTTTCTCCTGTATCTTGTGATCGGGCAAGACTTTCATAAAAGCAGGATGTTCAAGGCAAAAGAAATAGAAGGGGAGTTAAAATATGCGGTGCGGCGGCAGGAAGAGACGATATACAGAAAAAAACTGCGGCTTGCCAATCCAGAGATGGCACGTTTTAAAGACTTGATCCTGTATAACCTGGAAGCGGGAGAAGCTGTCCTGACAGACAACAATGATGTACGTATCTATACAGACGGCAAAGAAAAATTCCGGGATCTGATCGAGGAGATGAAGAAGGCGAAGCGGTATATCCATCTGCAGTATTATATCATACGGAATGACGAACTTTGGCAGGAGATAGAAAAGGTTCTTTTGAAAAAGGCAAAAGAGGGTGTAGAAGTCCGTGTGCTTTTTGACAGTATGGGCTGCCGTACAATGCACAATAAAGACTGGGAAAGATTGGAAAGAGCAGGTATTCAAGTGGCAGAGTTTTTCCCGGCTCTGCTTGGGCAGCTCCAGCTGCGCGTCAATTACCGGAATCACAGGAAAATCGTCGTGATCGACGGTAGGATCGGTTTTGTAGGTGGTTTTAATATCGGACGAGAATATCTGGGACTGGATGATAAGAAGTTTGGCTATTGGAGAGATACCCATCTTTGCATAGAAGGAGCCGCTGTGACTTCACTTGCCGTCCGGTTTGTATTAGACTGGAATTATGCAGCGAAAGAAAATCTGTTTTTGGAGGACAGATTGTTTGAGATACCGAATTATGTAAGACATGGAAGGGATCCCGTTCAGATCATTTCCAGTGGTCCAGACTCGCAGATAAAAACGATCCATGATAATTATCTGCGTTTGATTCACAGCGCAAAAGATCATGTGTATATACAGACCCCCTATTTTATACCGGATGAATCCATTTTTGACGCATTGAAGATCGCTAGTCGGTCCGGGATAGATGTCCGTATCATGGTTCCATGTAAACCAGATCATCCGTTTGTCTATTGGGCGACGTATTCTTATTTGGGAGATATGGTTGCGGCGGGAGCAAAGTGCTATGTATATAACAATGGCTTTCTGCATGCGAAAACACTCAGTGTGGATGGAATGGTAGCCTGCGTAGGGACTGCGAACATGGATATTCGTAGTTTTGGTCTGAATTTTGAAGTGAATGCGGTGATCTACAGTGAGCGTACTGTGCAGCGGTTGGAGAGGACATTTGAAAACGATATGACACAATGTACCCATGTGACAAGAAAGATCTATGATCAGAGAGGGCTTGTCATACGGACGAAAGAACAGTTTTCGCGACTCCTGTCTCCGCTTTTGTAGAAGGAACTTTTCACCATAGAAGAAATGTGGTATAAATATAGGAAGTGCAAAAAGAAGATTACAGAAAAACATAGAAGGAGAAGAACATGAAAAAGAAAATAGTTGCAATAATGGTAAGCATGATGCTGGCAGTATCTGTCATAGGCTGCAGCGGGGAGATTTCAAATGATTATGTGACGATCACGCAGTACAAAGATCTGGAAGTTCCACAGGCGGCAAGTACGGAAATCACGGAGGAAAAGGTAACGAATGTGATCCAGAGCAATCTGGAATTGGCAGCAGAAAAAGAGACGATCACAGACCGTGCCGCACAGGATGGTGATACAGTGAACATGGATTATACAGGAACTGTGGACGGCGTGGCTTTTGAAGGGGGTACGGCTGCCGGAGCTACCATCGAATTGGGCGAAAATAACGGATATATAGGAGCCACAGGAGATTATAAAGGCTTTGCGGAGCAGATAGTAGGGCACAGTACAGGGGAAGAGTTTGACATTACAGTACAGTTTCCGGAAGAGTATAACGCAGAGCTGGCTGGAAAGGTGGCGAATTTCCATATTAAGATCAATGAGATCTATCAGATGAAAACGCCGGAACTTACGGATGCGTGGGTAAAGGAAAACAGTGAGAAATCGAAAACAGTAGAAGAATATAAAAAAGAGATTAAAAAGCAGTTGGAAGACGAAAACCAGGAATCTGTAGATGGGGAACTGCAAAATGCTGTAATGGAAGTATTCTTAGAAAAAGTAGAAGTAAAGAAATATCCGAAAGGTGAAGTGGAAGAACAAATACAGCAGGTAACAGACTATTATAAAGAAATCGCTGGAGCATATGGGATGGAATTTGAAGATTTTCTTACTACATATATGAATGGGATGACCTTGGAAGAATTCAATAAACAGGCAGAAGAGGCGGCGCAAAATGTAGTAAAGAGAAATGAAGCGGTGAAACTGCTTGCTGAGAAAAAGCATTTAGAGCCTTCTGAAAAAGAATATGAGGAAGCAATTAAAAAATATGCAGAAGAAGCAGGGGCAGAAGATTTGGACGCATTTAAGGAACAATATGGGGAAGAAGTCCTTAAACAAACTGTGCTGCTGGAAAAAGTGGCAAAATATCTGGCTGATAACTGTATCCAAGTAGAGAGTTCAACTACAGAAGAAACAAAATAAGAGCAGCTATACGCAGGCGGAGGTGTTGTGATGAAGCTGGAAAATGAAAGACTCTGTGTGGAGATTGCAGAGCGGGGAGCAGAAGTCGTAAGAATCTATGATAAGAAGAAAGAGCAGGATATTCTGTGGGATGGGAAACCGGAATTTTGGAAACGTCATTCCCCGATTTTGTTCCCGAATGTAGGAAAGACATGGAACAATAAGGTTCTTTTTGATGGGAATCAATATCCATCTTCACAGCATGGTTTCGCAAGAGACAATGATTTTCTCTGTGTGAGGGCAGAGGAAAAAGCGGCTGTCTGGCTTCTGCGTTCTTCTGAGGAGACAAAAGAAGTATATCCATTTGAGTTTGAATTATATATTATGTATAAGCTGGAAAAGAACCGTTTGTATGTAAAATGGGAAGTGAAAAATCATTCCGGAGAAAGTATGTATTTTACGATCGGAGGACATCCTGCATTTTGGTGTGCTAAGGGAATGGAAAGCAGAAATGACTGTTATCTTAAGTTCCCGGGAAAAGACAGATTGGAGTATATAGGGGTCGATCTGCAGACAGGAACGGCGCTGCCAGAGACAAAAAGAAGCCTGGAATTAAAAGATGGATATTGTAAACTCTCAGATGAACTGTTTGAATTGGATACGATGATCTTTGACGGCGGACAGATCGAGGAAGCCTGGATCTGCCATCTGGATGGAACGCCTTTCGCAGGAGTGGAATGTAAAGATTTCCCGAACTTTGGTATCTGGTCGGTGAAAGACTCGCCGTTTGTGTGCTTGGAGCCATGGGCAGGAAGATGTGATAACCATGGTTTTGAAAAAGATGTGTCAGAAAAGCCAGGTATCAATCGGGTTGAACCGGGCGGAAGCTTTCAGAAAGAATATGCGATCGTGGCGGGGTAGAAATCAAGGAGTGGATAAAGCTGTTACCTTTTTAGAGGCAACAGCTTATTTAATGCGATTTTTATATATTCATCCCAAAGTATAAAATCATGTCTATATCCCTCCGGACAGATATAGTTTACCGGATACCCCAGTTTTTTAAGTATTTCTACATCTTTTTCTACACGTGTTCTGATAAATTCATCCGAGCCGCAGACGATATGAAAATCGCACACAGGTTCACCGCTCTGTATGTTCTTTCGGGCAATGCTGTAGAGGTCGTAAGGAGAGTCATCTAACTGTTCGGCATCTCCAAAAGCAGCGTTATACAGTGGAAAATGATTTTTAAAGTGGTCTCCGTTTAATTCCTCTTTCAATGTTTGGGTAGAAAGTGTCATGCCGATCCCGCCGGATATATCCACACAGGTATGGAAAAGGGAAGGATGCATTATGGCTGTGCCGAGAGCTGCATTACCGCCCATTGCATATCCAATGATGAAATTATCTTCCCGTTTTGGAGAAGAGGCGAATAAGGATTGGATGACCACAGGGAGTTCTTCGGATAAAAAAGTCTGGTATTTCGTTCCGTATTGTGTATCGATCCCAAAAGAATTGCATATATTCGGTGTGACAAGCATGACGTGATTTTCCTGTGCGTATCGTTCCGCGTTGCTGTACCGATAGGTTAATGTATCATCGTCGCCGCCTCCGTGGATCAAGTATACTGTTTGAAATTTCATCCCAGGCGTATAGACTCTGGAACGCTGTCCCTCCATGCTGAGCGGGGAAGCGGCAGGAGACTGCTGATAATAACTGTAGCTATCGGTGGGGTACACGATTGAGACATCCACATAATGGCCTAAACATTGACTTCTGAAATTAAAACGCATGTAACTCATATAGTCATCTCCTTTTCTGTCATGAATGGTGTTCACTGCAATTTTTACGGTATTCGCTGGGGGTAACGCCTTCATGTTTTTTAAACATTTGTGTAAAGTGTGAAAAGTTGCTGTATCCTAGTTCGGACGCTACCATACTGACCGGGATATTTGGATTCTTCAACAGATCTTTTGCGGCCTCTACTTTGATGCGCAATATGTAGTTTTTTACATTTTCTCCGGTTTCTTTTTTGAACAGTTTTGAAAAATATTCCGGACTGAAACATACGTATTCTGCCACATCCTTTACAGATATATCTTTGGAAAGATTGGCGAGAATATAGTCGATGGAGCGCTGTACGGTATCTTTTGATTCATCTTCGCAAGAAGAGGAGGAGATTGCGTTGATCAGGTAAGAAATCCCTGTTTTCAAAGCTTCTACATCCTTAAAACAGCTCATGTAATCGTTATAGCTGTAGTCTTCTGAAAATAAGCTCATAATATCTATTTTATGATTATATGAATAAATAAAAAAGAGCTTTGTCAGTTCCTGATGAAATTGGGACAAGGCTTCCAGATTGAAGTGGTTCAGGAAGGCGTTGTATTCCAAGAAGGAAAATATATTTTCCTCCAGTGCTGCAAATTGACTGTTGTCGATCAAACGTGTCCAGCGTGCCGCGTTTTCAGAAAGGCTTGTATTATCAGGAATGGATATGTTTTGTTCTGAAAAGTAGAGCCCAGGTCTTTTTGTGACATTATTTAAGGCGGTCTGATGGGCAGGCAGTATAAGCTCGCGGATATTTTTTATCTGATCGCAGGGCGTAATATAGCAGGACAATTCATTGGAAATCTGAGTTGTAATATCCTGATAGAAGGCGTCAAAAAGCTCTTTGGGAATACATTCCAAAGAGGGCGTGTTCGTGACGAGCAACAGTACGAACTGTCTAAAGCGGTTCAGACAGATCAAAGGGTATACCCCTTGCACGGTGAAAGCTCTTGCTGCACCTTCCATGAGGGTGACGAATAAAGAAGAATCTGAAAATACAGGGTCAGTAGAATGTAAATAAGGATAGATATCAATAATGACAGCCTGTACAGTAGATTCGGCGTTGACCGTATATCCCATCTGGTTCAAGGACACTAAAGAGTGCTGTTTATTAGATGGATTAGAGGAAAATAAGTTTAATACAATATTGCTGAGCGTTTCCAGATGGTAATAGTCGGAAAGCTGCTTTTGTGTCAAAACTTTTGAGACAGCGCGTGTTAAGGTGCTTTCTATTTCGTGATAAGGAGCCGGCTGCACAATATAATCGAAACATCCAAGTTTCATGGCTTCTTTAGCATAGTCAAAAACCGCATGAGAAGTCAGAAGAATACGGATGATAGAGGGATAATTTTCTGCCACCCACTTATTTAATACCAGACCGTTTTCGCCGGGCATTTCAATATCAGACATAAGAATGTGTATTTTGTGAGAACACATGATCTGCTTGGCATCTGAAACATTCGTAGCAGTATAAACATGATTAATCTTCAGCAGATCAAAATGGATGCCATGCAGCAGTCCGTCCAGCACAGAAGTCTGATCGTCTACGATTAAAATATTCATTTTTCTGATTCCCCCTTAAAAGCCGATGGAAGTGTTTCGTGCAATTCTCCCTTTATAGGCAGATAGATCAAAGCACAGGCGCCTCCGGAAGGTTTATTGTAAAAAGCAAATTGATAATTGGATTTATAGATCAAAGAAATCCTGCGTTTTAGATTGGAAATTCCTACGTGTTCTTTTGCATACATATCATTTTCAGCATTGTTGAGACGCTCTAATATCTCTGGGGCATATCCAATCCCGTTATCGCTTAACATGATCTGCAGAACAGGTTCGTTGTGCAAGACTGCTGCCTCTATTTTAACATCAAAAATAAGCAGGTTTCCGGATTGTTTATTGTATTTGGCTGTATTTTCTAAAAATGTCTGTATGAGAAGAACGGGAACCTGACATTTCAGAAGCGCGTCATCTACCTGTATATTCAGGATAAAAGGATTCACCCGGTCCAAAAGTATAATATTATAGTAATCATTGACTTCAGTTAGTTCCGACTGTAAAGTGACAAGTTTGAGATTGTCATGGAAAATGTATCGCAGATGATTGGAAAACGCGATGATCATTCTCTGCATTTTTATATACTGCTTGCTTTCCAGCATATTGTACAGGCTCTTTAGGCAGTTTATGAAAAAATGAGAGTTGGTCTGCAGCTGGTAATACTGCAGCTGTGCATGATTTTTTTCAAATGCTTCAGCCTGCTTTTCGTTAGTCAGGAGTATTTTCTGGTTGATCAGTTGTGCCAGTGCAAGATTGATGTTTTGGTATTCTATGATATTACTGTGACTGTATTCCAGGAAGGAAGAAGGATCATTTTGTTCTAAGTGTTTTGTGGCAGCGTTGATCCTGTCCAGGGGATAGAGCAGCATTTTGTTAAAAACATAGACCGTATAAAGAATGATCCCGCAGGATATAACAGCAATGATCACAAATAAAATCGTAGAAATTTTCACGAATTCTCCCATATAGTTTGACTGGAAAATGCAGAACATATAGATGTCGGTTCCATTTATAGGCGCAGTCATGATATAACGCTCGGAAAAGAATGTGTTTTTGGGATGCTTTACCTGTTCCAAGGTGATGTTTTTTGTCAGGCTGTTGTGTTCAATGAGCAATTGCCTGTTATTAAAAAAACCAAACTGCAAAGAAGTAGAATCTCCGCCTACATAATCTAAAAATTCATAATTTTCCAGATCTATGGCAGTGCAGACATAGAAATCCCGTACTTTTAAAGCCCGCATAAGAATGGGGTGGTACCCCTCTTCAAATAGCAGCCATTGGTTGTATTCCGTGTGTGTATCCTGCAGCCAGTACGTCTTCAGCAGATCGTTCAGCTGATAAATATAGCGAGGGGCATCGCGAAAAAAGGTTTCTCCGGAAACGGAGGCAGCGATCCGATGTTCCTTGTCAAATATAAAAATACTCTCATAGGGAGCTACCTGTCGTTTCAGCATTTCAGTCACATTATACTGCAATGTTATTCTTTCGGTATCCTGTAGATTTTTCAGAGTCAACAGTTGGAAGGACTGATCGGAATAACATAATTTTTGCTGGAATGTAGCGACCTGCTTCATTTCTGTCTCCAATAATTGAGAGTAATACTCAATAGTAGAAGAGGTATTGTACTCCATCTGATCAGAATAAGACGTAACTATAATGATACAGTAAAAAATAAGTATAGCAGAACTACACAGGAGAAGGAGCAGAAGATAACGGTATAAAAATTTTCGGATAGAATAGGAAGTTTTCTTCTTAAAAAGTGTCATAGGCACCTCTCTGTATAACGTTTACACATAGCTATATAGAATATATTAACAAAGGGGAAACTCCAAGTCAAGAAATCGACAAAAGAAGCCGGAAAAACGAAAATGTAAACGTTTGACATTTTGGGAAGGCAATGAGAAGATAGTAGTAGAAGATAAGAAAAAGGAGGAGAAAATAAATGGCATATTTAGAAGTAAATGCGTTGTCTGTGATCTTATGTGGTTCCTTTCGGGCCAATGTGTATTTGCCGGAAATGGATAAGTTGGATCTTACAGATGAACGGCATGAAAAGAAGTATCCTGTACTATGGCTTCTTCATAGCGAAGGCGGAAGTTCCTTGGATTGGAATAAGACAATGGCGGAACAATGTGCGGCGGAATTCGGCATCTTTATTGTGGCGCCGGACGCACAACATTCTTTGTGCAGCAATATGGAGTATGGTCCTCAATATGAAGAATTTCTCTCCAAAGAATTGCCGGGCATTATCAGAAATAATCTGCCGGCGTCCGAAAAGGCGGAGAAAAACTGGATCGGCGGAGTGGGAACAGGAGCCTATGGAGCTGTGAAAGCCGCAATCAAACATCCGGAGGTGTTCTCCAAGTGTATCGCTATGGACGGGATTTTTGATATGGAACAAATATACCGGCAGGCAAAGAGAGGAGAACCCACAGACATTTTTCATACAGAAGAATCTTTGAAAGCCGTTTTTGGAGATCTGCAGACATTTTCAGGAAGCGGGCATGATATATATGCTCTTGCAGACAACTGCAGAGAAGGAGAATTTTATATCGCGGGGACAACAGGATCTGTCCGCGCAAAAGAAAGGCAGCGTCTGGCAGAAAGTTTAAAGGAAAAGGCTTGTTACGTAAAGACAGAAGGGGAAATCATGGATTTTGGAGAGCCTGCAGTACTGCGTAATGCGATCAAATGGCTGCTTGCTGAAAAATAAAGGAGGAGAGAGAAAATGGCAAATTTCAGACTGCACTATTTTTCAGAAGTGCTGCGGATGAATGTAGGAGTCAATGTGATTATTCCGGAAAATACATGGGGACACTCGTTGGCAGACAGGCCGAAAGGCTACAGATATCCGGTGCTTTGGCTTCAGTCGGGAGGCGGTTTTGACTATACAGATTGGCAAAGGTATACGGCTTTAGAACTGTATGCAGCCGAAGCAGGTATTGCGGTTGTGTGCAGCGGAACATATTGTTCGGGGTACATGGACACAAAACATGGGGATTTTAAATACTTTACACAGTTATCGGTTGAAACTCCGGCAGTGGTAAGGCATTTATTTCCACTCTCGGAAAAACCGGAAGAAAATTATATAGCCGGTTTCTCCATGGGAGGATACGGTACACTCAAATGGATGCTGCGTGATCCGGAAAAATTCGCTGCATTTGGTCTGTTTTCCGGGATTAAAAATGTGCCGGAGATAATCCCGGAAAAAGAAGACAGGGAAGATCCGTTTTACATGTTCGCTGCGGCCTTTGGAGATGCCAAAAATACATTGGGGACAGAAGACGACGTGGTATATATGTTGAAGAAACAGATAAAAGCGGGTAAGAAAATGCCAAGAGGATACATGGCTACGGGAGTAGAAGATACACATTATGAAGATAATGTTGCTTTTATGGATAAATACGAATCTTTAGGACTGAAGTTTGAAAGAGTTATCGACCATGGAGCCCACAATTGGGAATATTGCAATCGCCATGTCAAGAAATTCCTGGACTGGCTGGATATAAAAGAAACCTTTCAAAGAGAGGCTGAATAGCGGGAAGGAGCACAGATGGGAAAGATGTTTTTAAGACCCGGAATACCGGATGATGCCAATCGAGAGTATTTGCCGGAAAAATTAAAAGAATCAGAAATTGTAGTGAATGAAAATGGAAATAATTCTCAGCCATATCCGAAAAATCTAAGGGAATTCCATGGTGTGGTCGCGGACGGTATAGAAGATGAATGGTATGTATATGTACCGGACAGTTATCAGCCTCTGGAAAAGACACCATTGGTCCTTTCTTTGCATGGCGGAATGATGACAGGCTGGGGACAAGCGGTGTATACTTCCTGGACTTTAGCGGCAGACAGAGACGGATTTATTGTTGTATTTCCGAATGCAAATTATAACAGATTCTGGCAGGTACAGTGGGCAACCTGGGAGATCGATCCGGATAAAAAAACGCCGGGATCCATGGAAGGTGAACCGCCGGGAGTACGGCCCTGCCCAAAAGATATAAAAGAGAATCATGATATTAAGCTGCTTTTGGGTCTGATCGATCTTATGAAAAAGACCTATAATATCGATGAAGGCAGAATTTTTATGCAGGGAATGTCTATGGGGAACATGATGACCGGATTGTTTGCGAGAAATTTTGGGAATGTCCTTGCAGGTGCGGCAGGTTCCGGTGCGGCGGCGTTCTTATCTCTGGTGTTTGATAAAAACGAAAAAATTATAAATACGGGAGGGCCTCTGGCTATCTGGCAGTCCAGACCGGAACGAAATGACATTCCTCCGAACCGAGAATTGGAAAAGAAAGTACATAAATATAACCGTTTGTATTGGATGCGCATCAATAGATGTGAACATATTCCGCAGATCACGATCCAGGGGGAGAACAATCTGGCTTTTTACAAAGGAGAGAAAGCGGACGTGGTCTATTACGATATTAAGAACCGGGATCATGGGCAGACATTTGATGATGCCGCCTTGGTGTGGGACTATCTCTTTTCTGGAATCAGACGGGAAGAGGATGGCAGTATCTCTACTCTGCAGCCAGTACGTGAGAGGAAAGGGGATGTCTTTGCGTTTGCCGTTACCACAGACAGTGAAAAAGTATGGTTTCACAATCGTATTGAGGAAATGACAGGGAAGGTACGCAAGTGGAAGAAGATGAAATATCATGGTCTGGACGGGGGACAGAAAGTAAGGGGAGAATACCATATGGTCCCCTTGTCCTTTTTGGCAGAAGCTTTTGGAGCGGAACTTACGTATACCCAGCAGAACTTGGCGGCGTATGTAAAAATGCCGGATGGGCGAGAAGTACAGTTTGCAAGGGGAAGTATAGGTTGTATCATTGATCAGTCTCTTGTGCAGATGTATTGTGAGGCTCTGCACCGAGATGGAGAACTCTATGTTTCTGCTGCGTGGTTTTCGGAATATATAGGCAATATGCATGTTTCAGAGTGTGAAGATGTCCTGTATGTGACCGATCATGCCAGTCAACTTTCGGCTAATATGGCAGATCTGATCAAAGATATGCTGCATGGGACGATCATACCGGAAAATTATGATGAGATGCTCTCAGAGGAGGAAGAAGATGGAAAATAGAATACAAATATTACCGGGAACGCCGGATGATGATAACAGAGAATATCTGCCGGAAAAGATAAAAGGATCGGATATTGTTGTAAATGAAAATGGAAACAATTCTCAGCCATATCCGGAGAGACTTCTGGAATTCCACGGTATCATGGGGAATGAAACGGAGGATGAATGGTATGAATATGTACCGGAGTGTTATGATCCGTCGAGAAAAACACCTCTTGTATTTGCCATGCATGGTGGTCTGATGACAGGCTGGGGACAGGCAGTGTACACTTCCTGGACAATGGTTGCAGAACGCGATAATGTGATCATCGTATTCCCTAACGCACATACCAGAAGATTATGGACACTGGAAGCAACGGAACTCGAACGAAAAGTAGACGAACAGATGCCGGATGACATCAAACAGAATTTAGCGGATAATGAGGAGAATCCGGATATTAAATTCGTGTTTGCACTTCTGGAGTACCTGAAAAAGAAATATACGATCGATGAAGAACGGATCTTTATGCAGGGGATGTCCAACGGAAATATGTTTACCTCCCAGTTTGCCAGATATTTTGGAAATGTTTTGACAGCTGCTTCCGGCGCAGGTGGCGGCACGCCCAATCCCCGGATTTTGTACCAGGATGGAAAATTAAAAAATGAGGCGGGACCGGTCGGTATGTGGACATCTATTCCGGAAAAGAACGGATGCCCGCCGTGGTGTGAATTTGAGGATAAACTGATCTATCAATATACGAGAGCGTATTGGAATACATTAAATGGGTGCAGTACAGATCCGGAAATCCGTATTATCGGAGAGGACGCATTTGCCTTTTATAAAGGCGAAAAAGTAGATACGGTATTTTTTGAGATCAAAAACCGCGATCATGGCCAAACGTTGGATGAGGCGGCGATCGTATGGGATTATTATTTTTCCGGACTTAGAAGAAAAGCAGATGGAAGTATCGTAGATGAAGGTTCTCGTATCCCGCGTAAAGGAGATGCTTTTGCAATCGCAGTATCCGCGGGAAGTGAAACTGCATGGGTGGCAAATAAACGTGTGAAAATGAAAGTGCCCGCAATACAATGGCAGAAGTTAAAATATCATGGATTAAACGGCGATCAGAAAGTCAGAGGAGAATATTTGTGCGTACCGATCTCTTTCATTGCTCAGGTATTTGGATTGGAATATACCTATGAACAGGACGGAGCCGTTGCCTATCTGTACTTGAAGGACAAAAGAGAGTTGCAGTTCGCCAGAGGAAGTATTGGCTGTATCATAGACAATGACATTCGCTGTATGTATTGTGAAGCATTGCATAGAGATGGAGAACTTTGTATTTCATTGGAATGGTTTACGAGATGTATAGCTAATCTGTGCGCCTCTAAGTGTGACGATGTTCTTTATGTAACAGACCATTATGCGCAGCTGGGAGAAAATATGGCCTTCCTTATCCACAACCTGCTGCATGATATAAAAGAAGAAGGTCTGCAATAAAAAAGAATATAGGATGAAAGGATGTGAAAAGTCGAGACAAAGTCTTCTCGACGAGGATATGGCAGAGGTAAAGATTTTGCCGGGTATACCGGATGATGCAAATAGAGAATATCTTCCGGAAAAATTAAAACATACAGATATTGTTGTGAATGAAAATGGAAATAATTCCCTGGTATATCCCAAAAGACTGCAGGAATACAGGGAAATCGTGATCGATGGAGTGGAGGATACCTGGTATGAATATGTTCCAAGTACGTACGATCCTTCAAAAGAAACAGCTTTGGTGATCGGTCTTCATGGAGGTTTGATGACGGGCTGGGGACATGCGGTCTATACTTCCTGGACATTGGTGGCAGAGAGGGAAGGTTTTATTTGCCTTTTCCCGGATGCGCATGAAAAAAGAATGTGGGCAAATTATGGCGTGTTTGATAATTTTGATCCTGCAGCGGCTCCGGATCTGCCGATCATACAGCCGCCGGATAAGATAGAAGAAAATCATGATATGAATATGATCCTGGCATTGATTGAAAAAATGCAGAAAAAATATCATATTGATCCAGGGCGTATCTTTATGCAGGGAATGTCTATGGGAAATATCATGACCGGACAGTTTGCACGGCAATACGGGCATATTCTGGCCGGCGCCGCAGGATCGGGAGGTCCTTGTGAACTTAGGATGCTGTTCGATGAAGAAGGAAATCTTATCAATAAAGCAGGGCATCTGGCTATATGGCAGTCTAGGCCGGAGAAGAATGGACTGCCGCCCGGAAAAGAGTATGATGAATTTGAGATTAATAAGAAGAATCGTATCTATTGGATGAAAATCAACGAGTGCGAAGAAATACCGCAGATCCGTATTATAGGAGAAGATAATTTCGCCTTCTACAAAGGCAGGAAGGCAGATCTTGTGTATCTGGATATAAAAAACAGAGATCATGGCCAGACGTTGGATGAAGCTTTTTTGTATTGGGATTACTTATTTTCTGGTACAAGGAGAAATGCAGATGGTACGATCACGCATGAAAAGAGTAAATTAGAAAGAATCGGAGATGCATTTGCTATTGCTGTCGCAGAAGGATATGCTAAAGCATGGTATAAAAATAAGGTCGTGCCGCTGCATGCAAAAGTGGTGAAATGGGATAAATTGAAATATCACGGACTGCAGGGAGCGGAATTGGTCAGAGGTTCTTACTTGTGTGTTCCTCTTTCTTTCCTTGCGGAAGTATTCCATGCGTCATATGAAGAAAAAGAAAATGGAACGGTTGTAAATATGCGGCTGGAGGATGAAAGACGCCTGCAGTTTGCGAGAGGAAGTATCGGCTGTGTGATTGATGATACGCTCAGAAGTATGTACTGTGAAGCGATTCAAAGAGAAGGTGAGCTTCTTGTTTCGATAGAATGGTTTGTCAAATATTTTTATGGTCTGCATGTATCTTTTTGTAATGGAGTCATGTACATTACAGATCATTTTGTGGATTTATCGACATTTATGGCAGACTTGATCAAAGGTTTGTTTGAGGAGGAAAAATGATGAGGAAAGTGAGAGTATATACCCATATAGATGACTATGGGCAGACAGTTGACAATATAAAATTTATAGAAGATAATGAAATAAACGACAAGGATACTGCATTTGAGCTGCAGGGACATTACTGTGACCTGAGCGGGAAAGCTCTGTCAAAAGGAATTTTATCTGTGGAGAAAGAAAAGAACAGTATCAATTTGCGAGTAGACCCTTTTCTGTACAGATATGATTTTAAGCTGACGGGCAAGATCGGAGAGGAAAAAATCTGTGTGACAAAGCAGGAGATAGATGAGGTTATTGTAGAAGATCTGGATACATTTGTTGAAAAAGAGGAAAATGGTGTTTCCTATCGTTTGTATGAACCGGAAGGGAGAGACCCCAGGCCGCTTGTGCTTTTCTTACATGGAGGCGGAGAATGTGGTGCGGACAATCTTATACAGATGACAGGGACTCTGGGAGCTTTGAAATTGGCGCAGAGATGGCCGGAAATGTATATTATGGCGCCGCAGGCTCCGGCAGGAAGCTTAAGCATGCAAGAGAATTTCGAGGTCATGAAAAAGCGGGGTAATCCTTTCCGCGTGGAAGTGGGGATGACTCCTTTTGCTTTGAAAGGAGAACGTGGATGGAACCGAGACTATCTGGGAAAGGTAACGGATATCATTCGACAGATGATCAAAGAAGGAAATGTAGACGGTAGAAGAGTGTATGTGATCGGCATGAGTATGGGAGGCGGCGGAACGATCAATGCGGTTTCGACAGCGCCGGATCTATTTGCGGCAGCGCTTCCGATCTGTCCGAGCATGAATGGAGAAAGCTATACACAGCTGCTGCATTGGCCGGATGTACCTGTATGGATCTCTACGGCGTATATGGATCATCAGCATGGCCGGCACGCATACATTTTGAATGCCTGCAGTCACTTATGGGAACAGGGAAGAAAAGATGTGAAATACACCATATATCTGCCGGAAGAACTGGAGAAGTATGGAATTGGAACAACGCCGGGACTGACGGCAAAAGAGCTGGATGCGGAAAATCACAATAGTTGGATCTTAACTTTGCACAACGAAAAAGGAATACTAGACTGGATGATCTCACACGTAAAAAAATAAAAAGGATATTTGATAAAAAAGAGGGTATTGTTCAATATGGCAACGATTAAAGATGTAGCAAAACATGCAGGCGTTTCGATTGCGACTGTATCTAGAATCATTAACAATAGGGGGCCGATCAGTGAGAAGACGAGGAAGAAAGTATATGCTTCTATGAAAGCCTTGCAGTATCAGCCGAATGAGATGGCACGTGCCTTACAGAAGAAAAAGAGCAATATCATTGGCTTGATCGTGCCCTCTATACAGTACTCTTTTTTTGGTAAACTGATCGAGGCAGTGGAGTCAGTATGTCAGCAAAATGGCTATAAGTTGATGCTTTGTAGGACTGGAGAGAACGAAAGTCGGGAGATAGAGATGGTAGCTATGCTGGAGGCTAATAAAGTGGATGGGATCATCGTGTGCAGCCGGTTAGGTGATACCGCGATTTACACTGGAAAGATGAGCATGCCTATTGTCAGTATTGACAGAGAGATACAAGGCTTGTCTGTAGTGACTTCCGATAATTATGCCGGAGGCGTTTTGGCAGCAGAAGAATTGTATGCGGCAGGCTGTTCCAATCCGGCATTGTTTGGAGATAAAACACCGGAGTATATGGCTATGCATGGAAGAAATATTGGGTTTTTCAATCGCTGTAAAAGTCTGGGCGTAACGGCGCATTATTTTCCGGCTTCCTGTGATGCGGAAGATAAAGCAGAAGTGGAAAGGCTTTTTTTGCAGGGCTTGAAAGCGTATCCGCAGACAGACGGGATATTTATCACAGGAGATGCTTTGGCGGCCAGTCTGTTTTGTGGTACGAAGATAAAACAGAAGAAAATATTTGACAAGTTTCCGATCCTTTCTTACGACGGGCTGGAATTTTCTGAATTATTGGACATCACTTCTGTTGCGCAGCCTGTCTATGAGATGGGAGCGGCCGCAGCAGTGCAGCTGATGAAAGAGATTGAGAAACGAGAGAGACCAAGACGTATGATCCTCCCGGTACGCCTGATCAGACGAAAAAGCACGCAAAATGACAAGAAGGGCGGTAAAATAAGGAATATGGATTTTAAGGAGTTAACAGAATATATAGATTCTTTGTACAAGAAATATGGTATCCCGGCAGTAGATTGTAAGATCACAAAGGAACATGAAACGGTATATCGTCATATGGCAGGATATGCCAATTATGAAAGAACATCTAAAGTCAGCAAAGAAACAATCTATCGTTTGTTTTCTGCTACAAAAGTGGTCACTATGACAGCGGTGATGCAGCAAA
Organism: Mediterraneibacter massiliensis; assembly: GCF_001487105.1. Taxonomy (GTDB): domain Bacteria; phylum Bacillota; class Clostridia; order Lachnospirales; family Lachnospiraceae; genus Mediterraneibacter; species Mediterraneibacter massiliensis. The sequence continues at coordinate 418,893 of NZ_LN913001.1, forward strand.
TAGAACAAGGAAAGATAGAATTATACGATGAAGTGAGAAAATATCTCCCGGAATTCGGGCAGATGAAAGTCGCAGACCAATTTGAGTTTGGCTTTCCTGTAAAGTGGCCGACTTCTGATGAGCCGTGCCATTATGCGCATCATGCAATACGGATCATTGATCTGATGACGATGACAGGCGGTCTGTCTTATGATCTGAACGCAAAAGAAATACAAGAAATCTGCAGAGAGTCCGGCAACAAGGCGACAACAAGAGAAGTGATGAAGGCCATTGCCAAAATGCCGCTTGCTTATGAGCCAGGCACCAGATTCTGCTATAGCTTATGTCACGATGTTCTTGCAGCTGTGGTAGAAGTTGTGTCGGGGGAACGGTACGGCGACTACGTAAAGAAACATATTTTTGAACCTTTGGGTATACAGGACTTTTATTTCCATTTTGACAAAGACGAACAGACGGCATCCAGGATCTGTGCATTATATAAGGGTGTGTTTGGCACAGATGATATTGTGCCGGATGACGGGAGTCTTTCAGATGGCTTTAAGATTACGGAAAATTATGAAAGCGGCGGCGCCGGATTAGCAGGTACAGTCGATGCATACAGCGCTTTTATAGAGGCTTTGTGTAATGGAGGCGTGGGGGCGAATGGCGCGCGGATCCTTTCTGAAGAATCAGTCAGGATGTTCACGGTGCCATATACGACAGGACAGATGAGTAAAGATTTTGCGGCCACCGGCAAGAAGGGATATGAATACGGATTGGGAGTCAGAGTCCTGACAGACGAAAGATATGCCAAATCTCCGGTCGGTGAATTTGGCTGGGACGGAGCGGCAGGAGCCTATGTCTTGATCGATTCAGTGAATCATATCAGTATCTTTTATACACAGCATGTGGTTGGGTTTCCGAAGGTTTATAGTGAAATACATCCGCAGATCAGAGACATTGCCTATCGGTGTATGGGATATTAAGTAGGAAAGAAATCATAGATTAAGAAGAGTAATAAGAATCTCTCGTAGAAAACCAAGTGTGAAAAATATGGTTTTCTACGGGAGATTCTTATTTTAAGATCTAGGGACTAAAAATCGGTATTAATCGACAGTCTCTTCTGCTCGTCGCAGAGCATGATAAGAAAAACAGGATCTAAAAAGGATTACCGCAGCTGTCTTCCGTCAGACCGAAGAAAGTCAGGGCTTCCTGAATGGCAAGATCCCAGAATCTCCATTCATGTTTATAGTTTGGCAGATCAAACCAGTGGACATCCAGCCCGATTTCTCGGCAGTGTTTCTGGAAGATCTGATATCTTTCATAGAGAAGTGCGTCATCGTGCCCACAGGCAAACATAAGGCGAGGAAGTTTTTTGGAAGGAGCCAGTTGGTCAATCAACGCCCAGACATTTTCTTCAGAATTTACATAGGCATCAAAACCGCCTGCATTTTGGATGGTCTGTACCATGCGGGGATTAGCGGTGTCCATGATCATACAGGGATGTCCGGGACGCAATTCATCAAAAGGAACAGGAACGGCGGAAAGAACAGCTGCTGCGGCAAATAATTCCGGGTAATTTACCGCGAATTTGATCGTACCGCGTCCGCCCATGGAAAGACCGGCGATAAAGTTATCTTCCCGTTTGTCAGAAACAGGAAGCCAACCGTAGACCAGAGGCATAAGTTCTTTGGTGAAATAGTCATACATATTGTAGCCCATCATAGCGTCTGGCCAGTTGGAATAATTGGAATTTAAAGCGCTAGGGCATACGACAACGAGATCTCTTTCTGCTGCGTAGAGCTCGATGTTGGTTTTGCGTATCCAGTCCGTATGATCTCCGAATGTACCGTGCAAAAGCCAGAGGACTTTATATTTCTTGCCGCTGCGGTAAAATTCTTCCGGGGAAATATCTCTCTTTTTATCCGGCAGAATCACGGTGATCGTATGATTGTTATTTAAATATTGGCTTTCAAAGTTATATGTTAAAAGTGACATAATAACCTCCTTTATATAGCGATAGTATTAGTGCTGTTACAGTGTGCAGTCTCTTTTGGAAAGTACGTCATAATAGGTTATGCGGTAGGTAAGTGTCCTGAAGTCCGCTTCCAAAGTTGTGTGGAAAATATCTTTTTTCCATGTGATCGTCAGTGTGCCGTCCTTTTTATCGTCACCGATCTCTATATCCCCATCAAAAGCTTCATATGTATTTCTAAAACGCATCAGCTTGTACAATTGCTGACAGACCGGTTTTTGCACAGCTGTGTCAATTTCTGCCCGGGTAAACGTATGCCGGTTGATAGTGCGCGGATCTGGGTTAGTCTTCATACTTTCTATGTCATTTTCTCCTGCCAAAAGTCCTACATAATAGACTTGCGGGATCCCGGGAGCATAAAACTGTACGGCCCTTGCGATCAGATACGCATTGTCATCACAGCGCAGCGCAGAATAGTAGGTACAACCGAGCTGGTAACTTTTAAATTTTCCTCCGTCTGTTTTGATCATGCTGGGTAGTTTAATGTAAGGTTTGGCTGCTTTTGTAATATCGTCTACATCGTCTCTGACGAGATCGATTTCTTCTTCTGTCAGCAGACCGGCTACATCGACTACACCGATCCCGTCATGGGTATCTAGCGTAGTGAATTGTTTGCGGGGGCATATGCGCAGCCAATGGATCAGCCGATCGGTCCGTCCACTTTTCAGACCATGGAGAAGCAGCATAGGAAGAGCAAAATCATAGACCCAGTATCCTTTATCGGCCATTTTCAGTTGAATCTGATAATTTTCATGTATTTCCGGCAGCATTTGTGTATCTGTTTCACGCAGGGGCTTCATGCCGATCTCCAGGACTTCCCAAATTTCTGGTTCTACAAAAAAGCAGGAAGTACCGGGCCGTTTGGAGGCATAAGCAAATGCGTCGAAACGGATGAGAGGAACATGTTTTTTTAAAGTGCCTAGATTTCTTGCATAGTAGTCTTGTGTCGCCTCTGCATAGGGATCGATATCGATCTGTTCTTCAAAAAAAGTATTCCAAAGATGAACCGTTTTGCCGTCCTTTCTTGTAAAGGAGATATAGGGGTAGTTTGCTTTTCTGCGGTATAATTTATGATACTGTTCTTCTGTAGGATTTCCATCCGGCCAGAATTCTTCCCAGTGTATGAACATATCCCGGTAAGGAGAAGCGTCACCGCGCTCCATATAGTCTTTAAATTCCGCAGACCGGATAGAGATATGGTTCAGCATAAAATCGGCCATCATATAATATTTATCTGCCAGCCGGTCGATATCGTTCCAATCTCCAAAGGCAGGGTCTACAGAGTCGTAATTGATCACAGCAAATCCACGGTCCCCGGAAGACGGATAAAAGGGCAGGATATGCAGTCCTCCGATGCAGCCCGGAAACTGCTTATCCAGGATTTCGTCGAGCTCTTTTAAATTTTTACTCATGCTGTCTGCATAGGTGATCAACATGATGGTATTTTCAATTTTTTTCATAGTCTCCTCCTTTTTAACCTTTTACGGAACCAACAGTGATCCCTTTAGCAAAAGACTTCTGGAAGAAGGGATACGCAAGCAATATCGGCAGAAGCGCGATCACAGCCAATGCCATACGGATACTTACACTGGGAAGTTCTGTGATCTTAACACTGGGATCTGTATGGGTCTGCAAAAAGGAGATATTACTAAGTACGGAGTTTAGATAATTTTGGATTCCATAAAGTTCCCGTTTGGTATGGATAAAGTAAATACCGTTTGTCCAGTTATTCCAATAAGCGATGGCTGTCATCAGACCGATGGTCCCAATGATCGGTTTAGACATGGGAACTACGACTTTGATCAGCGTATGCATTTCACTTGAGCCGTCGATGGTAGCAGCCTCGATGACTTCATTGGGTACATTTGAATTGATGTATGTACGTACCATGATGACAAAGAAAGCGTTCATTAGCAGATAGGGAACGATAAGTGCCCAGATCGTGTCCGTAATATGGAAGATATTGGAGTAGATTAAATAGGTCGGGACAAATCCACCATTAAAAAGCATAGTGAAGAACAGGATAAAAGAGATAATCCGTCTTCCCGGCAGGTCTTTGCGAGACAGTGGGTAGGCAAACAGCATGGTCATGATGACACTTGCTAATGTGCCGAATCCTGTTACGAAAAGGCTGACCCCGTAAGCGCGCAGTATATCACCTTTTACACTCCAGATATATTTATAGGCTGCCAGAGAAAATTCAGATGGAATAAAGGAATACCCCTCTTTTATCAATGCGGCCTCAGAAGTAAAGGAGCTAGAAATCAACAAAACAAATGGAAGGATACACGCCAATACAAATAGGGTCATGAGAACTCCCATTACAAAACGAAAAATTTTATTCTTACAAATCATGAAAAATTCCTCCTGTCAATTAGAATAGGCTGCTGTCTTTATCTATTTTAGAAACAACGAAGTTAGCGGTGAATACACAGACAAAACCTAAAATAGACTGCAGGAAGCCTCCGGCTGTAGAGCGTCCGATATCATTTAATTCCAACAAGGCACGGTAAACATATGTATCGATGGTCTGCGTTGTAGAATAAAGAAGGCCGCTGTTCATAGGCACCTGATAGAACAGACCGAAGTCGGAATAACAAATACGTCCGATGGCGAGCAGGATCAGGATGATGATCGTTGGCTTTAACGCGGGAAGCGTGATGTGGCGTATCTGCGCCCAGATACCCGCCCCGTCTACGGCAGCAGCTTCATAGTAGGATTTGTCGATACCGATCAAAGTGGAATAATATAGGATAGAACTGTATCCGAAGGACATCCACAAATATACCAGTACGATGATGACAGGCCAGTATTTTGCTTCATTGTACCAACTGATCGGATCGATCCCGAATAGCGGCAATATAGTGTTGTTCATAAAACCGTTATTTCCGCTTAAAAATGCAAATACAATATAGCTGATGATAACAGTTGAGAGCAGATACGGGATTAAAATGATCACCTGGCTGAATCGTTTGAAAAATTTATTATAGATAGAATCCAGACAGATTGCCACAAATACACCCAATGCATTTCCGATAAAGATAAAAGCGAGATTATAAAGGATTGTATTTCTAAATATCAGGAAAGCATCTTTCGTACCAAATAGAAATTTAAAGTTGTCCCATCCACACCAGGGGCTGTCGAAAAGTCCGATGGAATAGTTGACTTTCTTAAATGCCAGGGACAGTCCGGCCATGGGCAGATAATTGTTGATGATCAGATAGATCAGACCCGGTACTAACATGAGGTATAAGGGCATATAGCGTTTCATGCGCCGGAGCGAGAACTTACGCTTTTGAGTTTTAGTTTTTGCTAGTTTCATAGAAAACCTCCTTAAAATGTATCATTCCTTCTGTTTAAGTACTAATGTATAGAAAAAATGCACAAAAATCTATCAAAAAACAGCTGTAAACTGTCGAAATTCAGTTGTTGGATAGAATGAAAAAAGGATATTTGGTGAAAATAGAAAATAATTTTTTGAAAATATTAAAAAATTGATGATTTGAGACAAAAAAACGATAGAGACAAAAATAGAAGATTTGCTATGATGTCAATGCAAGACATCGAAACGATGATGAAGAAGCATTACAAAAATGCAAAGAGAAGAGGAGGAAAGGTTATGAAGAAGCGGTTAGTTGCAAGTTTACTTGCAGCCAGTATGGTAGCGGCTCTGTTTACCGGATGCGGCTCATCCGACAAGGATAAGGGAAAGGAAGCAAAAAAGACAGACGGCGACTATCCGGTGATCCGAATGGCGTATTCTGTAGTATTCCCATCACCGGACGAAGAAGCGATTGAGGAGGAACTAAATAAGATTCTGCGTGAAGAAGCGCAGGCAGAAGTGGATCTTGTAGGGGTGGAATTTGGAAACTGGGCAACACAGCTGAATCTGATGCTGACAGGAGGCGGAGAAGATTCCCTCGATTTGTTTAACTCTTTCTGGTATACATCCGTATCTAATCTTGTCGCAAATGGCCAGGCTATGGCCCTGGATGATTTAATCGAATCAGACGGGGCTGAGATCAAAGAATTATTTGCAGATGGAATGGAAGAATATTACGACTGTGGAAAGATAGACGGCAAACAGTACGGAATCCCATGTATGTATTCTTATTGTACAGAAAATCTGTATTTGGTAAAGGCAGAGGACGCACAGGCAGCAGGCGTGGAAGTGAAGCCGGATACAGCAGTTGGTATTGATGAGTTTTCCGATACACTTTTGAAATTAAAAGAAACGAATCCGGATAGTTATTATGTTCCGGGCTCTACAGAGGCATATTGGATACCGAAAAGTATTGACTATTTAGGAGACACTAATTATCTCGGCGTATTGACGAATCCTACGGAAAGTACGACAGTAGAGAACTTTTATGAATCAGAGTATTTCTTAAACTGGCTGGATCATGTCAAAGAATGGAAAGAAGCAGGCGTAATCAGTCCGGATCCTCTTAGCAATAACAATGCGACTCTTGTGAACCTGCTGATGGGAGTCGTAAACGGAACACCGGGATATGGCTGGGATACAGAAATAACTACAGAAATAAATGCGGCGACCAATAATCTGGAACTGGAAGGCATCCAGGTAACAGACGCGTTATCTACAACAAGTGATGCGACTACATATATGTGGCATATCAGTTCTTTCTGCGAAGAACCTGAAGCAGCGATGCGTATTTTAAAGGTGCTTTATACGAATCCGGAAGCGTCACAGCTGGTTGCAAATGGTGTGGAAGGTTTGGATTATGAATTGGACGAAAATGGACAGATGGTCTATCCGGAAGGAAAGAGCAGCATGTCTGATCTTGGATGGGCAGCATCTTCTATGGCATATTGGCCAAATGTCATGCTTTGCAAGACATGGGCTTGGGAACCGGAAGATATCTATGACCAGATGTTAGAAAAGAATAAAACTTGCGATAAATCTCTGGCATTAGGCTTTTCCTTTGATTCTACCAAGGTGGCAGATCAAATGACAGCCTGCGCAAATGTAGTTGCTCAGTATTACACTCCGCTGATGTACGGAGAGGTGGATATTGATTCTACACTGCCGCAGTTCCAGGCAGATCTTAAGACAGCGGGAATCGATGATATTATCGCAGAAAAGCAGGCGCAGCTTGACGCTTGGCTGGCAGAACAATAAACCGGAGGAAAAGGCGGTATAGATGAGGGAGGGCAATGCCCTCTCTCAATTTTTCAGCATATTACTTAAAATAGTAAAGGGTTAGGTAGATTATGAAAGATAGATTGTGGAATAAACATTACATACTGGTATTGATCGTAAATACACTGAATGCATTTTCATTCTATATGATCGCTACGATTCTTTCCAAGTATCTGGTCAATATCGGGACAACAGTTGCGGCTGCGGGCTTTATTGTGGGATTGTTTTCTCTGACGTCCTTATTCTGCAGACCGTTCAGTGGGATTATGGCAGATAGATTGAGTAATGTCACTCTTTTAAAATGGAGTAATGTGCTTATGGGAATCGGTCTGTTGGGTTTTACATTTACGACAGAAATTCCTCTTCTGATCGGTTTTCGTATTATCAATGGAATTGGCTTTGCTCTGTCGGGGACTTGTCAGATATCCTTGGCATCCCAGTATATCCCTCCTAATAAGATGGGAGAAGGCATCGGATATCTGGGACTGGGAATGGTAGTAGGCTCAGCGATCGCACCGGGATTCGGATTGTCGATCGCAGATACGCTGGGAATGAAGGCGACATTTTTGATCGCTGCCCTTCTGACTGTGGCGGCCTATGTGATCTTATGCTTTTTCCATGAGACAAAGAAGAAAAGTACAGTCAAAAAGAAGATCAGTTTTACGGATATTATAGCGGTAAAAGCGCTTCCCTTTACATTGGTAGCGGGTTCCTATTCGTTTGTAAATGGGATCATAGCGTCTTATCTGGTCATGTATGCAGATGAAATCGGCGTAAAGGGCGTCAGCCTTTACTTTACAGTCTGTGCTGTAGTGCTGTTTATTATCCGTCCTTTCTCAGGCAAATTGATGGACAAGAAGGGGATACGGATCACAGTCTTGCCGGGGCTGATACTGACGGCGTCTTCCATGTTTATATTAGGAAGGAGCAAGACCTTATTTTTTATCCTATTGACAGGGGTGCTTCGTTCGTTAGGACAAGGCGCTGCCCAGCCGTCCCTGCAGGCAGGATGTATCAATGAAGTGGGGAAAGACAAAAGTGGGGTGGCGACAAGCACCTATTATCTGGGCGGAGATATCTGTCAGGGGGTCGGCCCTATGATCGGAGGGTTTGTGGTACAGATGTTTGCCGGAACAACAGGATATACAGCTATATTTGATATTTGCGGAATGTTATTGTTAGGTGCGCTTGTTTTTTTCTTTTATATTACGAGGAGCAAGAAAGAAAAAGCAGAATATGGGAAAGGAGAACAGCATGGGGCAGCAGTTTGAATTAGAGAGGATATCACCTGAAAAAGCAGGGATACACAGTGGACAGGTAAAGAAATGTATAGAAAAACTTATGAATGAATGGAGTCATATGAATGGCTTTATGGCGGCCAGATATGGGAAAGTCTTTGCGGAATGCTTTTGGTCTCCCTTCCACAAAGACTTAGTCCATTCCAATCATTCATTGGGAAAAACATATACAGGGACAGCCATCGGGATTGCGCTGAGGGAAGGAAAACTTTCATTGGATGAGAAAATGGCAGATATATTTCAGGATGAGATACAAGAGAAAAAGATAGAACTTACGGAATATGCCAAAGAAATCACGATACGAAATGTTTTGACAATGACAAATGGGCATGCTCATCATCCTGAAATGGGAGAGAATTGGCTGGAAAATTATTTTCGGACACCTGTAACGCATAAACCGGGAACAAAATTTTTGTATAATACGTCGGGAGCCTGTATGCTGGCAGCGGTGATCAAAAAGAAGACGGGACAGAATGTAAAAGAGTATCTGACGCCAAGGTTATTTCAGGAAATAGGCATTGATCCGGAGCGGTTTGTGTGGTTGAAATGGCCGGATGGGATAGATGCGGAACCCGGCACCTTTTCTACTACGGAAGATAATCTAAGATTGTGCTTATTGTATTTAAATGGTGGAAAATGGAATGGAAAACAAATAGTAGATCCTCAATTTATAAAAGAAGCGTTGTCTGTACAGATTTCTACTCAGGACGCGCCTGAACAGAAAGACGGAAGATGCGGATATGGATATCAATTGTGGGCTTGCAGTATTCCAGGTGTATACAGATTTGACGGTGGTCAGGGACAGTATGGTATCCTCTGGCCGGAAAAAGGAATCGCAGTCGCAGTCCATGAAGGCGCTATTGTGCCTTATGGACCACAGAGAACTCTAGATGTGATCGAAGAAGAACTTCTTTTAAAGATGGAAGAAGGAGAACTGGAAGAAGAACCTGCCGCATATGCGGAACTGTTGGATTTTGAAAAAAATAGGAAATATAAACCGGACTGCGCCAATACTATCCGGCCTGCTGTAGAGTTGAGCGGCAGATATAAGGTGACAGAGGGCGATCCTAATCCGTGGCTGGGACTGGCGCCTCCGGGCAGAGAGGATATGTTTATTCCATACAGGGATAAACAGAAGAAAAGCAAAATAGAATCTTTTACACTGGAAATACAGGAGGATATGTGTAAATTCGAGGTGAACGGATATGCAGAGTTTATTGCGCGTATGGATGGGCAGCTGGAACTTAAGCATACAGATAACGTGTTTCCAAAGCTTACTGCATACAGTGCGACAGCAAGGTTTATAAACGGGTATACGCTGGAGATCAAGATCCACTGGCTGAACAGCTGGACAGGCACGGTGATGCGGTTCGAAAAACAAAGAGATACGATGTATATGACGGCGTTAAAATACAGAGCCAACCAGGAGGATGATTGGCTGGTTTATAAAGGAAAAGCCAGGAGAGAAGATTTATGAAACTGTTTACATCGGATAAGAACTTTTATCGAAAGACGATCCGGCTGGCAGTTCCGATCACCCTGCAGTGTCTGATCTCGATCAGCGTAAACATGATGGATAATATCATGGTAGGAGCATTAGGAGAGAATGCGCTGTCGGCGGTATCCTTGGCAAACCAGTTTATCAATATCTTTACCTTTGCCTGCATGGGGCTGGGGCAAGGTGCGTCTATCCTGGCAACCCGTTTCTGGGGAATGAAAGATACAGACGCATTGAAAAAGGTGATATCCATAGCTTTGCGGTATTGTATCGTGATCAGCCTGCTGTTCACGGCAGTGACTTTGTTTTTTCCGGAGTTTATCATGCGCATGTATATTGCAGATGCGGCAGTTATAGCAGAAGGCCTGCGGTATTTACAGATATCGGTGTACTGTTATATTTTCTACGGTCTGTCGCTGATCGGAGCAAACATACTGCGGAGTATCGGGCAGGTAAAAGTTCCGTTGTATACGGCGATCCTTGCGTTTTTTATAAATGTAGGGTTTAATTATGTGTTTATATTCGGAAAGCTAGGATTTCCCGCTATGGGGACAAAAGGCGCTGCGCTCGGTACGCTTTTTGCACGGATATTAGAGTTTGGGATCACATTTGGTTATCTGCTCTGTAAAGAGAAACATATTCGTTACAGACTACGGGATATTTTTCTTAGGAGCACGCATTTAAACCAGGAATTTATCAAGGTGGCGCTGCCTGTTATGGTCAGCGATACGCTGCAGGGTTTTGGAAATCATCTGATCGCGATGGTGACAGGCAGGATAGGAGCAGCCTTTGTATCGGCCTATTCGATCACAACGGTGATCCAGCAGCTGAGCAGTGTTTTGACCCAGGGCATTGCGCAGTCCAGCAGTATTGTGATCGGACATACACTGGGAAGAGGAGAACGGAATAAGGCAAAGGAAGAGGCAAATGCTTTTGTCGGACTGGGCATGATCGTAGGTGCCGCGGCGGGGGTTCTGATCCTTCTGGTGGCCAACCCAATCATTGCCTGTTACAACATTACAGAGACAACGAGACAGATGGCACAGCAGCTTATGTATGCCATAGCTTTTATTATCTTTTTCCGCTCGATCAACAGTATACTCACGAAAGGGGTACTAAGAGGAGGCGGAGACACGAGATTTCTTATGGTCGCAGATATTTTGTTCTTATGGATCGCAAGTGTGCCGTTGGGATACTTGGCAGGAGTTGTCTGTAAGGCGCCGGCATTCTGGATATATTGTGCGCTGAAGATAGATGAGATCTTGAAATGTATATTATGTTATTACAGACTGCGCAATGAAAAATGGATCAAAAAAATAAGCGCAGAGAAAGGAGAGACTGTTTATGAATGATAAAATACAGCTGCTGGCAGGGATTCCGGATGATGACAACAGGGAATATCTGCCGGAAAAATTGAAAGACAGTGAGATTGTTGTCAATGAAAATGGAAATAATTCACAGGTGTATCCGAAAAATTTAAAAGAAATGAAAGCATGCCTGGTGGAGGATGATGTGGAGGATACATGGTATGAATATGTACCGGACAGCTATGATCCTAAGAAAAAGACGCCGCTTGTGTTTTCTATGCATGGCGGTATTATGACGGGATGGGCACAGTGCGTATATACATCATGGTCCCTTGTGGCAGACAGGGAAGGTTTTATCGTGGTATATCCCAATGCTCATAGCCGCAGATTCTGGCAGATAGAATGTGAGAGGAGATTATTTAAACAACTGTCAGAGCCAAACGAAGAAGGCATATATATGCATGACTTTCCGGATGATGTCCATGAAAATAAGGATGTCCGTATGATTTTTCAATTGCTCCATCGGATGAAAGAAAAATATAACATCGATGAGGAACGGGTTTATATGCAGGGCATGTCCTTGGGAAACGCTATGACGGCTATGATGGGAAGGCATTTCGGCAATCGGTTTGCGGCAATGGCAGGATCGGCAGGGCCGAGTACGATTGGACTTTTGTTTGATGAAAAAGATCGGCCCGTCAATGCCGGCGGACCGCTTCCGGTATGGCAGGCGCGGATGGAATTTGACCAGGCGCCTCCGGGAAGTACAGACACTGTGGAAGATGTTGTGGCAAAAAATCGGGAATATTGGCTCAGGATCAATGGGTGCGAGGAACTTCCACAGCTTAAAATATGCGGAGAAAATAATTTTGCTTTTTATAAGGGGAAAAAAGCTGACTATGTATTTCGGGATGTGAAGAATCGAGATCACGGACAGACTTTCGATGAAGCGGAACTTGTATGGGATTATTTCTTTTCTGGTATTAAAAGAAATGAAGATGGAACCAGTGGCTATATGGAACCGGAGATGGCAAGAGAAGGAGACAGATGTGTATTCGCGGCAGCAGAAGGCGGTACTTATGCATGGGTGAACAATGAAAGAGTCAAACTTCCCGCAAAGGCATTGACATGGCAGAAGTTGAAATATCACGGTCTTCATGGAGATGCAAAAGTACGGGGAGAATACTGTATGATACCTGCTGCTTTTTTAGCAGATATGGTGCATGCATCATATGAAGAAAAGGATGGCTGGGGACAGATGAAACTGGAGGACGGCCGGATCTTGCAGATTGCCAGAGGCTGTATCGGGTGTACTTTGGATAACAGAGTACAGGCGATGTTTTGCGAGCCGATCGAACGAGAAGGCATGCTGTATATCTCGGCTGCATGGTTTTGTCAGGAAATCTTGGGGCGGCATGTGTCGGTCTGCAATCATGTGATGTACGCGACGGATCATCCGGCTTCTTTATCTGTGAATATGGCGCGTCTGATCAAAGATCTGCTGAAATAAGAAGCCAGAAAACGAAGAGAGGGAAAACAGGAGCAGACAGGAGGAGATTATGAGTTTACAAGTCAATGACAGGCTTCTTTTTCCAAAGGGGAAAAGGAAGGCATTTACACTGAGTTATGATGATGGGATCCAACAGGACAGGAAGCTGGTGACCTTGCTGGATACCTATCATATCAAAGCGACATTTAATTTGAATCCGGGACTGTTCGGACAAAGAGGAACAGTGGCGGCCGGAAAAAAGGAAGTGCCGCATATTAAATTAGGAGGAGAAGATGCCAGACAAGTATATAAAAATCATGAGATCGCAGCACATGGACAGTACCATGTATGTATGACCGGGATGGATCCGGCTCGTGCTGCCGCCGAGGCATTGGACAGCAGAAGATCGCTGGAAGAATTGCTGCAAAAGCCTGTCACAGGATATGCATATGCATTTGGCGCCCATGACGATACAACACGGCGCGCGCTGCAGGTATCCGGGATCCGATACGCCAGAACGATCACCTCGACATATAGTTTTGCGATCCCACAGGATTTCCTTACTTGGGATCCGACTTGCCATCACAATGATGAGAAGTTATTTGCGCTTGCAGATTCTTTCCTGTCGGATGACCTGTATTTTTCTTTGTTGACACCTGCAAAACTTTTCTATGTGTGGGGGCATAGTTATGAGTTTGATCAATGTGAAAACTGGGAATATATGGAACGGTTTCTTGAGAAGATGAGCGGACATGCAGATGTATGGTATGCGACCAATGGAGAAATACAAGAATATGTAGAAGCATACCGTAGATTAATCTTCAGCGCAGACGCACAGACTGTATATAATCCATCGGCAGTTTCTGTGTATATAGGAGGCATGTTCACGCAGGAATATGTGGAAGTACAGCCAGGAAAAACAGCGGAACTTATACCGCCAGTCAATATGTAAGGCAGTGAGAACAAGGAGGAATATATGGGCTTTTTTAGTGCGGATAATAAAATGATGCAGCTTTTAGATACATTTTTTGAGTATATGCAGCTGCTGTTCCTGAGTCTGGCATTTTCGCTTCCAATCCTTACGATCGGACCGGCTCTTACTGCGAAATATTATACGGCGATGAAGATCGCGCGGAAAGAATCCCCGCATGTTATGCGGGCTTTTTGGAAATCTTTTCGGGAGAATTTTAAGCAGGGGATGCTCCTGGAATTAATCGCTCTGGCAGGGATCCTGATATTAGGAATAGATTGGTACATCGTCTTGCATACGAATTTTGGTCTGCTGTCCTATGTACTGCTGGCGGTGATCGCGGTCGTAACTTTCCTGTCAGCGATCGTAGGGATCTATCTTTTTTCGTTGTTGGCGAGATTTCATGCAGGGACGCTTAGGATCATGAAATGTGCTTTTATGATCGGTATAGGAAAATTCTGGGCAGGCGCTCTTTGTGTACTTTGTAATCTTATGGTACTGATTTTGTGTCTGCGATGGCCCCTCTATGCGTTTTTTATATGGCTGATCGCAGGCGCGCTTGTGCTGGCCGCAAAAAGCCACTTGCTTGCAAACATTCTTAGCAAGTTTGAGCAGGATACATAGAAAATGCAAAGAAATATAAAAGGATGGGAGGAAAAAGTGATGGAAAAATACACCTATCATGACGTAAACCGGCGGGGGACGATCACGAAAATTACATATACGACGACGAATGAAGCGGGAGAACTGAGAGAAAAATATGCGAATATATATCTGCCATATGGGTATGAGCAGGAAGAAAAAAACAAAAAATACAATGTGCTTTATGTCATACATGGAGGCGGAGGCAACCCCGATGCGTGGCTGGATTGCTGCAAGATAAAGAATATGTTGGACTATATGATCGATACAAAAGAGGTGGAACCTCTGCTTGTTGTATTTCCGTCCTTCTATAAAGAAAAAATAGGAAGAAATGGCCCTCCGGTCAGAGATATAGAACGCAGCCGTGTCCTATTTTTCCAAAAAGAATTAAGAGAAGACCTGCTTCCTGCCATAGAAAGTCAGTATCATACCTATACAGAAGAAATAACGCCCGAAGGTTTCCAACGGTCAAGGATGCATAGGGGGATCTGTGGTTTTTCCATGGGAGGAGCAGCGACCTGGTTTGCCTTTTTGCACAATATAAACTATTTTGCCTATTATGTGCCGTTAAGTGGGGATTGTTGGGAAATAGAAGGACAGGGCGGACTGACAAAGCCAGAGGAAACAGCGAGGGCTCTATGTGAGCAGGCGGTATCTTCCGGTTATAAACCAGAGGAATATTTTATCTATACGGCGACCGGAACGAAGGATATTGCGTATGAGGCGTTAAACGGACAAGTCGGTGCGATGCGGAAATACCCGGACATATTTGTGGAGAATGAAGACCTTGCTAAGGGGAATTTTCACTATCTGCTGGCAGAAGGGGAAGTGCACGCATACGAAGCGGTATATCAATATCTGTATCATATATTGCCCTATGTATTTAAAAGAGCGTAAGACTGCATAAAAGAAAGGAAGTTGACATGCTGAATATAGCGATTCTTGGTACGGGAGCCATTGCAGGGAAGATGGCGGAAACGATAGGGAAAATGCAAGATGTCTGCCTGTATGCAGCGGCGTCCAGGACCAAGGAAAAGGCACAGGAATTTGCGGCAAAGTATGCTGTCAGGCGAGCCTTTGAGCGATATGAGGATATGGTAAAGGATCCGAAAGTGGATCTGGTTTATATCGCATCACCTCATAGTATGCATTATGAACATATGAAAATATGCCTGGAATACGGTAAAGCTGTTTTATGTGAAAAACCGTTTGCTGTCTGCGCAAAACAGGCAGAAGAGATTTTTGCGCTGGCAGAGAAAAAAGGCTGTTTTATAACAGAGGCTTTGTGGACAAGATATATGCCTTTTGTGGATAGCCTGCAAGAAATGATAAAGGAAGGGAAAGTTGGCCGTATTTCTTCTATGACAGCGAATCTGGGATATTCTATTCAGCATGTTCCAAGGCTGAGAGAACCCGGAAGCGCGGGCGGAGCACTTTTGGATCTGGGGATATATCTGCTGCATTTTGCAAGGCTTATATTCGGAAGGCAAATAAAACAGTTGTCTTCCACAGCTGTTTTGTCAGAACTGGGTGTGGATCTGGCTGAAGGTATGACGCTGGAATTTGATGAAGGGCGCATAGCGGTACTACATAGCAGTATGTGCGCTGCTTTGGACAGACGCGCAGTCCTGTATGGGGAAGAAGGATATATAGAGATTACGAATATCAATAATCCGGAAAAGATCGCACGGTATGACCGTAGTTATATCTGCCAGGAGCAGATCTATATGCCGGAGCAGATCAGCGGTTTAGAATATGAAGTGGAATGCTGCAGGCAGGCTCTGGAAAACGGATGGAAAGAATGTCCTAAGCTGCCCCATGAGGAAACTTTAGAAGTCCTGCGTCTGATGGATGGGATGCGCAAAGAATGGGGAATGAAATACTAAGACATATGAAATATCCAGAATAGAGAAAAGGGCAGCTAAAGCTACCCTTTTTTCATCTTCATTTTTTTGATCACTTTTAGTCGTGTGAATTCTTCTCTTTCTTTTTCTTCTAACGCATTCGTGATAGTATATACCAATTGAGAGTACATAGGGATCGTGATATTTTGCAATGCGTTGGCACGTTTTTGTGTTTTTTTGATATTAGAGGCTAGCCGATAGGCTGCGTTTTCTACCATGGAAAGTTTGACGGTCAGATCTTTTACCTTGCGGAAAGCTTCCCTGGCAGTATCAATGGACTCGTGCGTTGTTCCAAAGGAATATGTGGGTGTCTTGTCATCAGGAATATATTTTACATGGGGGATTTCGGTACCCATGATACTTCTTGTCTGGATCGTGATCGAATTTTCAATGGGGACGGTGTAGGCGAGCTGATCGACCATGCTGATCCCATGTTCGATATTGGCACGCTGCAGACAGCGATAGGCATACGTAAATGTATTGTCGATCTCGTCCTGTATATTGCGTGCTTCATCGATCAGATCCATCAGTTCCCGGATGAGAATGTTCCGCTTTTTGTCCATCAGATCATATCCTTGCTTTGCAAGAGCAAGAGAGTTCTTTGCCAGCATGAGATTTCCTTTTGTGGGAAAGGTGCGTGGATCCATACAGCTCCTCCTTTCTTATTCTTCCATAGGATGATAATATTTCTGCAGGATTTTTGTGTCTACACGGTCTAATTCTTCTTTAGGCAGACGGCCCAGAAGTTTCCATCCCAGATCCAGAGTCTCTTCCATACTACGATTTTCCTCGGCTCCCTGTCCGATATAATGTTCTTCAAAATCTTTTCCAAATTCCAGATATTTCTTGTCGATCGGGGAGAGTTCATCTTCACCGATGACGGAGGCTAGATTTCTTGCATCGCCCACCTTGGCATAAGCAGAAAAGAGCTGATTTGCCAGGTCTTGATGGTCTTCCCTCGTATAGCCCGCTCCAATGCCATCCTTCATCAGACGAGAAAGGGAAGGCAAGATATTGATCGGAGGATAGACAGACTGTCCATGTAAAGGTCTGTCTAATACAATCTGCCCTTCTGTGATATATCCAGTCAGATCAGGGATTGGATGTGTGATATCGTCGTTGGGCATGGTAAGGATCGGAAGTTGTGTGACAGAGCCGTCCACCCCCTGTACGATACCGGCGCGCTCATAGATGGTTGCCAGCTCACTATATAAATAACCGGGGAATCCTTTACGGCTTGGAATCTCTCCTTTGGAGGAAGAGACCTCGCGCATAGCCTCCGCAAAAGAGGTCATATCCGTTAGAATGACCAATATATGCATGTTCTGTTCAAAAGCAAGGTATTCGGCGACGGTCAGCGCCACTTTAGGCGTAATGAGACGTTCCACTACCGGATCGTTGGCAAGATTTAAAAACATGGCGACATGGTCTGCTACACCGCTTTCTTCAAATGTATGCCGGAAAAAGTCGGCGACGTCATGTTTGACTCCCATGGCGGCGAACACGATGGCAAACTGTTCGTCAGAATTTTCTCCCAGAGAGGCCTGCTTGACGATCTGCGCCGCAAGCTGATCGTGGGGAAGTCCATTTCCGGAGAAAATAGGAAGCTTCTGTCCACGTATCAAGGTGGTCAGTCCGTCGATAGCAGAAATACCTGTGTGGATATAGTTTCTCGGATACTCTCGTTTTACCGGATTGAGCGGCAGTCCGTTTACATCTCGTTTTACAGTAGAGATCAGAGGTCCCAGATCATCAATGGGCTGTCCGATTCCGTTGAAAGTACGGCCCAGCATATCTGGGGAGAGGGAAATTTCCATCGGATGTCCTGTAAGGCGAGTATGTGTATTTTTCAAAGACATATTTTCAGAGCCTTCAAATACCTGGATGACGGCTCGGTCTTCATATACTTCGACGATACGTCCAATCTTGCGTTCTGTACCGTCGACGACAAATTCCACGATCTCGTCAAAAAAAGCGTCTTGTACGCCCTCAAGCGCAATGAGAGGACCATTGATGCTGCTCAAGCCTAAATATTCGATTGACATATGCTGTATTCCTCCCTTCTGATCTATGCGTTTTTCTCAAGAACCCGCTGATAAAAAGCGTCGATGTCACGGCGATATCCGGCGAATAATTCGGGTCTGTCATTTGGCACATCGTATTTGATGGCAATGACACGGTCAAAGATATTTTCTGCTTTCAAAACAGACATCGGATGTCCCATTGTGACAAGGGCACGAGCCTGCTTGTATAAGTATAAGATAGTGTCCATCATCAGATACTGTTTTTCCATAGAGACACAGGTATCGTCTTTGTGGAAAGCATTCTGCTGCAGGAAACCAAGACGGATGACACGTGCGATCTCCAATACCAGCTTCTGATCGTCAGGCAGGACATCGCTGCCGATGAGCTTGACAATCTCCAGAAGACTGCTCTCCTGGTTTAAAAGCGCCATGAGGCGGTTGCGGTAATCTACGAACTTGGGGGAGACATTGTCCTGATACCAGTGGCTTAAGTCGTTTAAGTATTCACTGTAGCTTGTCAGCCAGTGGATGGCAGGAAAGTGTCTGGAATAGGCAAGGCTCTTATCTAGTCCCCAGAAACAACGTACGAAACGCTTAGTATTTTGTGTCACAGGTTCAGAAAAATCACCGCCCTGCGGAGAAACTGCCCCGATGATTGTCACAGAGCCATCCGTCCCATTTAAATTATGCATCATGCCGGCTCTTTCATAAAACGCAGAGAGACGGGAAGCAAGATAGGCAGGGAAACCTTCTTCGGCAGGCATTTCTTCTAGACGTCCAGAAAGCTCACGCAAGGCTTCTGCCCAGCGGGAGGTAGAGTCTGCCATGATCGCCACGTCATAACCCATATCTCGATAATATTCCGCCAGGGTAAGTCCCGTATAGATACTTGCTTCACGGGCAGCTACCGGCATGTTGGAAGTATTGGCGATCAGGGTCGTCCTGTCCATCAGAGGATTACCGGTGCGTGGGTCGGTAAGCTGACTGAATTCCTCCAGTACCTGTGTCATTTCGTTGCCGCGTTCTCCGCAGCCGATATAGATGATGATGTCCGCGTCTGCCCATTTGGCGATCTGATGCTGTGTCATCGTCTTTCCTGTACCGAAACCGCCAGGGATAGCAGCAGTACCGCCTTTGGCGATTGGAAACATGGTGTCGATGATACGTTGTCCTGTGATCAGCGGGACAGAGGCAGGAAACCGGTGATGCGTAGGACGCGTGGTACGGATCGGCCAATGCTGCGTCATGGAAAGTTCTTTTTTAGATCCGTCCTTTAATTCCAGTGTGACCAGCGTCTCTTCAATCGTATAGTCACCGTCGGGGACAACGGAACAAACAGTGCCTTCCACATCCGGCGGAACCATACATTTATGCAGGATGGCATGGGTTTCGGGAACTTCCGCGATAATATCCCCTCCGTGCAGATACTGACCTTCTGTGACGGTCATATGCGCACGCCATCTTTTCTCTTTGTCCAGTGAATCTACACTGACGCCACGGGTGATAAACGCGCCCGCAGTTTCGGAAATACGCTCCAGGGGGCGTTCAATACCGTCGAAGATATTGTTCAGTATGCCGGGAGCGAGTGTTACGGAGACGGCATTTCCGCTGGCAACGACTTCCTCACCGGGTTTCAGTCCGGTGGTTTCTTCATAGACCTGTATCGTCGTCCTGTCCTTATCCAGCGCGATGACCTCGCCGACCAGCTTTTGGCTGCCCACGTAGACCATTTCCGACATGCGAAAACCTGTATTTCCTTTCAGATAGATGACAGGTCCGTTGATTCCATAAATGATTCCGGTTTTAAGCAATTCCGTCACCTCCTAAAAAGAGAAATGCATCATATGCATTGCGCAGTTTTGTCTTAAAAGAATGATCGATCAAAATATTACGTGCACGGATCACGGAGCGGACTCCGCCGATAAAATCCTCTGCGCTTATTGTCAGGTGCAGTCCTGTGGCATCCTCCAGATCGGAACGTTTTGTTTCATCAGAGGGATTGATATAGATAATGACAGGATCCTCGCCGGCAAAATTCTGGGCATGGCGGATACATTTGATCAAATAATCCATATAACTTTCTGTCTTCATATAGTCATCGATCAGGTTTTTGGCTTCCTCAAAGATCTTCTCTTTCAGGTCGAGCTGTATTTTTCCATACTGTCGTTTGATTTCCAATTGTGATTTTGCCATCGCCTGGTTTAACTGCTGGCGAGCGTTTGTTGTCTCGGCCTTGATGCGGGTCTGGGACTGGCGGATGGCTTCTTCTTTATGATCTTTTAATACTTTTTCCAGCGCCTCTTTGTAGGAGTCGATAATGGCATTGCCTTCACTTCTTGCCTGCTCCATAGAGGTAGCCTGTAAATGTGCGATTTTTTCTTCCAGAGTCAAAGGTATTCCTCCTTTAGTTCAGAGCGGTTTATAGTTTTAGTCCGATCGCCTCGGTAATATAGGAGGTGATAAAGTCTTTTTTACGGCCGGTTCCGTGCCTGTCAGGAATTTCGACGAGGAGTGGATTTTTGCGTTCCAGGCGGAAAGTGTCGATGATATCGGGAAACTCTCGCCCGAATTTTTCGGTCAAAAGTACGATGCCGACAGTCTTATCTGCCAGTACGTCCTCCAGTGCCTTGCGGAGTTCTTCCCGCTCATGCACAACGACGCCGTCTACTCCTGCAAGTCTCATGCCTGTGTAGGTATCGACATTATCACTGATCAAATACATTTTCATATTATAGATTCCCCAGGATCATGAAGGAGATGATCAGTCCATAGAGGCAGACACCTTCTGCAAGACCTACGAAGATCAAGGACTTACCGAGTACAGAAGAGTCTTCACTGATTGCTCCTAATGCAGCGCTTGCCGCACTTGCAACGGCAATACCGCCGCCGATACAGGATAAACCGGTAACCAGCGCGGCTGCGATATAGCCCATGCCTGTAGCAAAACCGGAGTCAGACGCAACGCCCTGGGCTGCCTGTACATCGCCTCCAAGCATCATGATAGAAGCCAGTGCAAAGGCGCCAAAGAAGAAAAAGGCGTTGACTCCGATCGTACGTTTATAGCGTTTTTTGTTCTTTTCTCCGATCAGATAATATCCGAATGGGATGATGATACTTAAGATGAGAGCGATAATAAAGATAATTTTCGTTGTAATTGTCATGGTATGATCCTCCTATTTTTTATTTGTCTTTTTTGTATAAGGCTGGAATATTCTTCCGGTGCCCTTATAGAAGCGGCTGAACATTTCATAATATTCCAGACGCAGTACTTGGATGCCTACGATCAGTCCTTCCAGACCGCATACGAATAAGTTTCCTAAAATGACGACGATCCAGTTGGGATTTCCTTCTTCCGCGCCGGCAAGCATAAGGACTACTTCCATAATGGCTGCGTGGCTGACGGCAAAGGCGCCGATACGGATGAAAGAAATGGTGTTTGAAAAATAGCTTAACAAAGTTTCAAATAGTTCAAAGAAACCTTCCACAACAAACATGGCTTTGCTTTCTTCCATTTTGTCAGCTCGCTTTTGTACGATCCTTGTAAGTGGCTTCTTGAAAAAGATCAGCAGCAGTGGGATGCCAAACATGATCGCCATAACAATACCTGCAGGAAGGGGATGACCGGTCATAAATAGCGCGACTGTGGCGACCACAGAGGCGTAAAACACAAATCCGGCGGCTCCATTTGCATCGAACCAAGCTCCTTCTATGTCATGGCTTTTGATCGCATTGACAATATGAATGAGCATGGAAACAAGGATGATCCCCATACCGAAAGCAACAGCTACGATAAACACAGTATTTAGTTTCCCTAGGAAAGGCAAGGTGGTCATATGATCAATAGGCCGTAGCCACAGCGCCGGCAGTACGTCTTCAAAACCGAAAATACTGCCGAACAAGAAACCGAAAATAGTGGAAAAAATACCGGCAGTTGCGATAATACCGGCCAGAGGCGCCTTCTTGAAGTAGAAGATCAGCCCGCCGCCAATCACAAGCAAAAGTCCTTGTCCTACATCTCCGAACATAACGCCGAAAATAAAGGAGTAAGTCAGACCTACAAATACAGTCGGATCCAGTTCATTGGAAGCGGGAAGCCCATACATCTGGATAAACATTTCAAACGGCTTAAACAATTTAGGATTTTCCAGCTTTGTAGGCGGTTCCCCGAAATAGGTATCGTGATCGTCTTCTACGACGACAAATACTTTATCATCCTGTTTGATCTCTTCTAAAAATTTATCTACATCTTCTTCCGCCATCCAGCCGCATAGGATATAGTAATCTTCTTTTTTATCTTCCACACGGGCGGCAAGTTTGCGCACGTCGAAGTTATTGGATAATTCTTCCAAACGGTTTTTTGAGGCAACAAGCTGCGCTGCTCTTCCGGCAAGCATTTCTCCGGCGGCTTTGTCTAAGTCTTCTGCTTCCAGACGGATGCGGGCAATCTCATTGTCAAGAGACTGGTAAGCGTTAGAGGGAGTCCCCTCAAATTCATCCGTCAATTCAATGCGTTCAAAGTGCAGAGAACGGAATACGGCGTCCACTTTCTGCGCCTCCTGGGGAGAAACAAAATACGCTCCGTATACATAGCTGTCATCCCGCTCTCCTTCTACAAAAATCGCGCCCAGGTCATCCATCAGATATTTGATCATTTTGTGGTAGTATTCCACAGCGATCCTGCCAAACCGGTAGGAGATAAAACGGAAATTTAAGAGGCGATGCAGATCGCAGTCCAGTGGACGGAAAGGAGCGATGACCTGCTGCTTTGTACGAAGCTGTTCTATCTGTTTATTTAATTTTTCCTTTTTTTCCTGCAAAGACATGTAGTCTTCATTTGCCTGTCTTATGAGTTCAAACATATCGTTTAAGCCCAGAGAGCTGTCTGGCGTGACTTCGTCCGCATTGGGAAGAAGATCGACAAACTGGCTGGCTCTGTTGAGCGCATCACGGTAAGGATTGATCTCCACAAAAGGGCGCAGATTGTCCACTGTCTTAAGCTCTGACAGTGCCGACTCCAGCTGGATCTCGTATCTGGAGAGATAGAGATCCGTTACGCGGTCTATATCCGCGCGTGGACCGGATATATTGATAAATTTCATTTTGACGATCATTGTGTTCTACCTCCTATATATGCCAACGTCTCACCGGGAGTCAAACTGTAGCGTATACATTCCATAGCGGTGGTCAGCTTATTTAGTTCTTCTTCTTTTAAGAAGAGATAGGTATTAATGGCAGCGATAGAGTAAGGATTTCTACGCCGATCTATCAAATACAGACGATGAAGACATTCGTTATACATCTGCTCGATCGTAAGATTTTGTTTGAAATTATAATGCCTGGCATAAGAAGTTTTCTCCAATGCCTGCATAAATTCTTCCAAAGAAGCTGTTTCCACAAGTTCTTTCATTTGAGCGACATGTATTTTGTATTGGATCGGGATCAGCATTAAATAGATATCTGCGGGTTGTATCTGATAATATTTTTTTGCCCGGTATATCCACTGCAGATTCAAAAGGTCTATTTTCGATCCACAGTCCTTTGTGAACAATTCTAAGTCCGATTTTTTCAGTACCTTTTTTCGCTCTTTCCAGAGCGTAGAAAAATAGTACAAATCTAAAGTTAATTCATAATCAAACAAGGAAATATGTTGGGATTCCTGTATTTTTTTCAAGGGAGCATAGTATTCGGTATCTTTTAAGTTCTCGATCAGTTCATCCGTTGTGCGGGATGTGACCAGTTTCTCGATAGAAATCTGTGAGTAGTGATCGAAAAAAGCTTTCTTATAATATAGATCAAAAGGCTGTCGGTAATGATTGATGACGATCCGCAGACAGTAATTGATCAGATCAATCTCATAACGTTTCAGATAAAGTTTTAAAAAGCGCCGCTGTGTCTGTCCGCAGAAACGATAAATCTTACTGTAATCATGATAGAGAGATTGAATCAAAACTTTTTCAATATTACCGCGGTGGAGTTTATCGTCATCCAGTGCGCTTAGAACTTCAGTATAAGCGGAATGTTCTTTAAGATAAGAGACTACTTCAAGGACATTGCTGAGATTGGCGATTTCCTCAAATTGAGCCGGCGTTAAAAGCTTGGCCTCCATGGCTCGGATCTTTGTTACGATACCGCTGTAAGCTAATATATTTCCCATAGGCTACACCTCAGTAACTTTTTTAACTATTTCCTGTGCATATAAGGTATGCTTTTCTTCATATTCTTTTTGTAAAAGTTCGATAGCAGAACTGCTCGCCCCACTTTGCGAATCTAAAAGGCGGTGGGTATTTTTTTCCAGTTCAGAACGGATCTTATCTATCTGATCTTGTGTCTTTGCCTCTAACTGGGCATCAAAGGCTCGGCGCTTCTCATCATACTCTTTGTCCAGAACTTCTTTTTGGGCTTCGGCATGTTCCACAATAGAGGAAGCGGTTTCTTCGATTTCCGTCAATTTGTTTACAATACAGTCCATAACACCCCTCCTATTTGTTGAAAAATACTAATTTGATACTAATCTATTTTATCATACACCTTTTCTGAAAAAATGCAAGTTAAGAAAGTGTCAATTCAAAAAAAAGAATGTGATATTTTTATGAAACCCCTTTGACCTTGCGTAGGGGCTGTGCTATGTTATGATATAGAAAAAAACATATAAGATGAGTATTAGAAAAAGAGGGAAGTTTTTATACATAGTAAGGAGGCAGCATATGAGATTACGCAATATTCCAAGGGCAGAAGGGACGATCAGACTACACAGGGCGGTGATACAAAGACCGGAGGCGCAGAAAGGCAGCTGGAAACAAGTATTTGGAAATAAGAATCCTATCTATATAGAAATAGGAATGGGCAAAGGACAGTTTATTTTGGAAATGGCAAGGCGGCATCCGGAAGTGAATTTTGTCGGAATCGAGCGGTATTCCAGCGTGCTTCTGCGGGCCATTGAAAAATTCGATACAGAAGAGTTTCAGTCGTTGGAAAATATCCGTTTTATCTGTATGGACGCAAGGAATGTGGAGGATGTGTTTGCGCCGCAAGAGGTTGAAAAGATCTATCTGAACTTTTCGGATCCATGGCCAAAGGCAAGACACGCGAAACGAAGGCTTACTTCTGTAGAGTTTTTGAGAAGGTATGAAGGAATTCTTGCAGACAAAGGGAAGGTAGAGTTTAAGACAGACAATACACAGTTATTTAATTTTTCTTTGGAACAGGTCAAAGAAGCAGAATGGCTTCTGGTCAGGTATACGTATGACTTACATCATAATGAAGAAATGAGCCGGGGGAATGTAATGACAGAATATGAAGAAAAATTTTCTGCGAAAGGCAATCCGATCAATAAGCTGATCGCAATGAAGAAATAGACGCCGCAAGTTTCACATTTGCAGACTTTATTCATATAGTAATATATATCGGTGCCCGCATGAAAGGGGAGAGAGAACATGAGATGGAGGAAGAACTGGAAGATCTGTATGCGGGAAAAAATGTATTGTATGCCGAAAATAAACAGACGGCTGATGTATATAAGGAGCTCCTTGGACGAAGTGTACCGAATCTTAAATGCCGGCGTTTGTCATGGGGAGGAAAAAAGAAAGAAAATGTAGGTGAATAAAGTGAATGATAAGTTCCAAAGGAAAGAAAAGACAAAAGTGCGGGTTACACAGGAGAATTATACTTTTGAGGTACTGTCATCCAATCTGCCTGTCCTGGTGGAATTTTATGCATCCTGGTGTGGAAAATGTGCTATGATGCAGGCAATCGTGGAACAGATTGCAGAAGAATATAAAGGTATCATAAAAGTCTGCCAGATGGATATTGATGAGGTGCAGGCGATCGCATCACAGTTTGAAGTGACGACAGTCCCCACATTTGTGCTTTTTATAGAAGGAAAACCAGTGGCAGCTGCCAGGGGAGTGATCAGGAAAGATAGATTGGAAACTATGATAGAGGACTATAGATGACGAAAGAGCTGATAAAAAAGGTCAAAAACCGGAAAAAAATTGGAAAAACCTCTTGCAATACTGAAAAAACTGTTATATAATAACCCTTGCGTTACGAAAATAACGGATAAAATATTGCAGGACGCGCGATTAGCTCAGCTGGCAGAGCACCTGACTCTTAATCAGGGTGTCCAGGGTTCGAACCCCTGATCGCGCACTTAGAAATCACTGTTTTTGCGGACGTTGTGAGCCGCGGGGACGGTGGTTTTTTTGCGTATTTTGCTTTTGCCGGCGTTGGCGTACCGGGGCGGTTCTTGACTTTTTAGGTATGTTTGCTAGAGTATACTTAACAAGACAGCCGACAAGTAGGCACACCCTGCCTGTTTTGGCAAATGAATTTAACAAGCTGCAGAAATAGTTATTCAATCTTTAGCATCAGACACATAAAGAAAACGGTAAATAAAAATTTGAAGGAGGATAGAAAATGGTCTTGTATTTTTCTGGCACTGGGAACAGTGCGTATATTGCGAAGAGGATCGCACAGGCTTTGGATGAGGAAATCTGCTCCTTAAACCAGAAGATCAAAGAGCACAGACTTTTCGCGGGCCCGACACCAAAACGGATGATTTTTGTACTTCCCACATATGCCTGGCGTATACCGAAAGTAGTAGAGGAGTGGATTCTAAAATCCCGATTTATAGGAAAACCGGACGTATATTTTGTGATGAATTGCGGCTCTGAGATCGGAAATGCCGCGAAGTATGTAAGAAGGCTGTGTAAAAAGAAAGGTTTTTGCTATAAAGGGTGTGCGCAGATCATCATGCCAGAAAATTATCTTGCTATGTTTCAGGTTCCCAAGGAGGAAGAGGCTAAAGCGATCATAGAGAAAGCAGAACCTACGATTAAAAAAGTTATACGGCAGATTGGGGCAGGAGAAGTATTGGAAGAAGAAAAAGAAGGGCTTCTGGGAGCGTTCTTGAGCGGCCCGGTCAATGCAGTATTTTATCCGGCGGTCGTTCATGCGAAGAAATTCTGGGCAGACGATCAGTGTATCGGCTGCCGCAGATGTGCAGATGCCTGCCCATTGAACAATATCACGATGGAGGAGCAAAGACCGCAGTGGCATGCTATGTGTACACACTGTATGGCATGCATCACGGTCTGCCCTGTAAAGGCCATTGAATATGGAAGAAAAAGCGCAGGAAAGCCACGGTACCGCTGTCCTATGTAAGAAAGTTTTCTACTTGGTCTCGATCTTGTACACCGGAAGTGGCGCCTACTGATTGTATGCAAAGGGCAGCACAGGCAGAAGCGAAAGTGAGCGCCTGCTTGAAGTCTTTGCCCCGGAGGATGGAAGAGAGGAAACCGGCGGCAAAATTATCTCCGGCTCCTGTACTGTCTGCGACATGTACGGGAAATGCTGGCAGAGTGAAAGAAGCCGCTGCATTTTTGGCGAAACAGCCGTTCTCGCCGGCTTTGATGATGACATTTTTTACACCATAGTTTAAAAAGACATCTGCCATAGCTGTATAGTCTTTTTCCTGTGTATAAAATGCGGCTTCGCTTTCATTGGGAAAGATATAATCTATGTAAGGCAGTGCAGCTTTAAGATCTGTGAGGGAAAGCGGAGAATGCAGGGGCAGTTTGGTATCTGCCGCTACGATAGCGCCGGCTGCCTTGGCGGTCCGGCAAATGGAGGCAATCGTTTCCGGCCGGGTAAGAGGCGGGCGGAAAAGGCTGGCAAGGCAGACAAGCCGCGCATCTTGGAATAATGTGGGCGGTATATGCAGGAAATCATCTAGGCGGGAAACCGCATTGATGGATTTTCGGTTTCCGTCTGTATTGACCAATAAGGGGGAAACAGGAGTAGGTACGTTATTGCTGTGCAGGATGGAATCGGTCAATATACCGTTATCCGCAAGCAGTTCATGCAGAGTTTTTCCGGCAAGGTCGTTTCCAAGGACGCAGACTGTGCGTACAGTATGTCCGAGGCGTGAGAAGATAACAGATTCGTTGAAGGCATCTCCGCCGGGAGAAAGGGTGACAGAGTCTGCGGTCTGCACACGTGTATTTTCGGAAGCCGCATTCCAGCCTTTGATGATACAATCCATGAGGACCTGGCCGATACACAGGATTTCGGGTGCTTGAAAAGATTCTGCTGATTTCATCTTTTTCTCCTTTTTAAAAATCTTGTATAGGATAACCGAAAAAAGAGCCGCGCTTGACTTTTCTCGGTATTCTGTTTAAAATATAGAA
Organism: Mediterraneibacter massiliensis; assembly: GCF_001487105.1. GTDB lineage: Bacteria > Bacillota > Clostridia > Lachnospirales > Lachnospiraceae > Mediterraneibacter > Mediterraneibacter massiliensis. Next base: position 447,387 of record NZ_LN913001.1, read on the forward strand.
TCGAAATAATATAAAAATGATGACAAGGGGAGCTTGTGTTGCAGGCTGAGAGGAAGTTTTAAGCTTCGACCCGTAACCTGATTTGGATAATGCCAACGTAGGGATATACATATGTGGTTTTTTAAGCCCTCCTTGTTTTCAGAAAAAAGCAAGGAGGATTTTTATGTTAAATTTTTTAGTCAATGCAGAGGGAGGACTGACTACTGCCGGCTATGCAGTGAGTATAATCGCAGGGATCGTACTGTTTATCGCAGCGTTGTTTTTCGCCGGAAAAAGCGCAGGGAAAAAGAAGATGTCGGCAAAACAGCTTGTCTTTTGCGCAATGGCGATCGCGCTGGCATTTCTGACGTCCTATCTTAAGGTATTTCAGCTTCCATGGGGCGGAAGTGTCACTTTATGCAGCATGTTGTTCATTGTCCTCGTAGGCAACTGGTATGGAGTGAAAACGGGTGTTTTGGTGGGACTTGCCTATGGACTTCTGCAATTTTTACAAGAACCGTACGTCTTATCCTTTTTCCAGGTATGCTGCGATTATATACTTGCCTTTGCGGCTCTTGGTGTGGCAGGTTTCTTCGCAAAGAGCAGTCATGGGCTGGTGAAAGGCTATATTGCCGGCGTGCTGGCAAGAGGCGCATTCCATGCGCTGGGCGGATATTTATACTGGATGAGTTACATGCCGGATACGTTCCCGCAGTCTTTGAAGAGTATTTATCCGATCGTTTATAACTACAGCTACCTTTTGGCAGAAGGGATCCTGACGGTCATTCTTCTGTCTGTTCCGGCCGTGTCGAAGGGACTGCAGCGTATCCGTCAGATGGCACTGGAATAAGTCTCTGCGGATATTCCGGAAGAAAAAAATGTCAACAGATCCTGGGAAGCTGCTGTCCGCTGAGTTTGGCAAGGATCCTTTTGCCTCCAATCTTTGTTTTTAAGAGCACATGACCGGGCATATCTTCTGTAACCGTTCCGATCACTGCCGCATGTTCACCGCCGGGCACTTCTTTTAGAGCGTTCAGGACAGGCGCGCATGCTTCCGGAGCGGTCACAAGAAGCATCCTGCCTTCACAGGCACAGTAGAGTGGGTCCAGTCCCAGCAGATCACAGGCTGCTTCCACAGGCGCGTCTACAGGGACGGCATCTTCTTCTATCTCGATGGAAAAAGGCATGTTCTCCGTAAATTCATTTAAGGCCGTTGCGATTCCGCCTCTGGTAGGATCCCGCATGATGCGGATGCCGGAGCAGGCGGGAGAACTGTTCGGGAGAGCTGTCTGTGTTTTTTCTGCCGCATGGATGGCAGCTTCTGTTAGGAGATGGAGACATTGACAGTCGGAACGTAAGGAAGATGTTTGGGCATCTTGTAAAGAGAGCAGTCCGGAACGTGCCATCATAACAGCAGCGCCATGGCAGCCTGCGCTGCCGCTTAAGATGACCGTATCCCCTTTACGGATACCGGATTTCCCGGGGAAATGGGCGCGCAGAAAGCCAATGCCGGCTGTATTGATGTAGATACCGTCCCCTTTGCCCGCTTCTACCACTTTTGTATCGCCTGTTGTGATGAGTACTCCTGCCTGTCGGGCCTCTTCTGCAATCGTGTCTACGATCATTTTGAAATCCCGGAAGGAAAAACCCTCTTCCAGAATAAAAGAGAGACTTAAATATTGGGGGAGTCCTCCCGCCATACATACGTCATTTACTGTGCCGCATACACATAAATTTCCAATATTGCCTCCGGGGAATTTCCACGGAGAGACAACGAAACTGTCAGTGGAAAAGACAAAAGAATTTTCCCCCCTCCTATCTTTTAACAGGGCACCGTCTCCTAACTGGGAAAGGATGGGATTTTTAAAAGCAGGAAGCAGGATAGAATCAATCAGTTCTGCGGTCTTGCCGCCCCCGCTTCCATAATCTAATGTGATAATATCTTCCATATCTGTATACCTCCATAGAATCGATCAAACTTCATACTGATAAGCTGCCGCACAGGCGCCTTCCGAAGAAACCATGCAAGGGCCGATGGGATGGGCAGGGGAGCAGACCGTCTTAAAAAGCGGACAATCCAGGGGTGAGGCCACGCCTCGGATTACTTGCGCACAGCGGCAGCCGGGGTGTTCTGCATTGGAAGAAGGCCTGAAGTGAAACTTCTCCCAGGCATCCCACTGACGATACTGATCTCTTAGAGTATACCCACTGTCCACAATCGTTCCAAGACCGCGCCAGGTACTTTCGCAGGTCTGAAATACAGCGTTTATATATTCTTGCGCGAGAGGATTTCCTTCCGGGCGTACGAGACGTGTATAGGTATTTACCAGAGCGGGTCTGTGCACGGCGAGCATATGTGTCAGTTCCAGGATAGAATACAGAAGGTCAGCCGCGTCAAATCCACTCACAACAGCAGGAAGATGAAATTCTCGGGGAAGGAAAGCAAATGCGTCAGAACCTGTGACAGCAGCCACATGACCGGGGCATAAAAAACCGTCTACGGCGAAATCTTCTGCCGTGATCAGGGAGCGCAGCGCCGGCTCTGTCTTTTTCAAAAGACTGAGCACAGAGAAATTTTTCACTTGTTCTTCTGCGGCTTTTAAAATACAGGCAGCAGTACCGGGAGCGGTGGTCTCAAAACCGACACCTAAAAACAGAACATCCAGCTGGGGATATGCATAGGACAATTCCAGGGCATCCATGGGAGAATATACCATCTCGACATGTGCGCCTTTGGCCTTTTTTAAGAGGAGATTTTCCTCGGGATCCGTGCCTGGGACACGCAGGAGGTCTCCATAGCTGGCGATCAGAATATGCGGATCCTCCGCAAGAGAAAGGATCGAGTCTATGACATTTGCCGGCGTGACGCATACCGGACAGCCGGGGCCGGAGAGCAGGCGGATGGAGGAAGGCAGGATACTTTTTATGCCTGTACGTGCGATCGACATGGTGTGTGTGCCGCAGATCTCCATTAGTCTGATGCTGCCGGTCTTTTCAGTCAGTTCCTCTACCCGTGCAAGGATCTGCTGCGTTTTTTGCGGAGATTTGAATTCTTTTTCATAGAGCATCGTAAATATCCTCCAGAAATTGTAGATTTTCGCGCGCTTCCGGTTCCGACATTTTCTGTATGGCAAATCCGGCATGCACCATGACATAGTCTCCGGGAGACGCGTTTTGGATAAAATCTATGCGGATTGTCTGGGAAAGTCCTTTTGCCTCACAGACAGCAGACATTCCTTCAATCGTTTTGATCTTCATAGGGATTGCTAAACACATATTATTTCCTCCTTTTTGCTGGCCGCAACCGCCAGTTGTCCAAGACAAATGCCCTCATCATTGGGAGACACATGTCTGTGAGTATAAACGGTAAATCCATTTTGTTCTAAGAGTTCTGTCACTGTGCAGAGAAGAAAGCGATTTTGAAATACACCGCCGGACAGAACCACAGGGAGCCTTTGCGGATTTAGAACAAGGCATTGCTCAAGCGCCATCCGGCAGAGGGTATACATGAAACGAAAGGCAATGAGCCCCTTGTCTGTTTTTTCTTCCAGATCTTTGTATAAAGTCTGGATAAGAGGACGGGTATCAAAGATGCGCAGTCCATTTTTATTATAAAATTCGATCGGATAACACATTTCCGAAAGAGCAGTGGCGCGCATATGCTTAGAAGCCAGATATACGTCTGGGCTTTCATAAGGAGAGAGGGCCTCTGTCAAAGCTGCGGCTTCTCCTTCATAATCGGCTTTAACCTTTTGCAAGAGCAAGGAGCCGATCCCGTCAAAGAGCCGCCCCATACTGGTGGCCCGCAGACAAAGACCAGAGTCGATGAGTCGGGACAAAGCGGTCGTTTTTGCCGAAGAAAGTGGGACATAAGATGTATCTTGTATACCTGCGTCCAAAAGAAGTCCCAGGGCGATACGAGCAATCTCCTGTGTCGCACGGTCGCCGCCGGGGAGCGGAACCGGGCGAATGGTACCGATCCTTTGAAAAGCGGAAAAATCTCCTTTCAGAAATTCTGCGCCCCAGATGGAATCGTCATCTCCCAGACCCATACCGTCCCAGATGATGCCAAAGCAAGGTGCATGCAGATGATTATCTGCCATGCAGGAGGCCATATGCGCCCAGTGATGCTGTACTTGCAGCAGAGGAAGCTGTTCTTTCTCAGACAGCCGGAAAGCTTCCTGTGTAGATAGATAATCGGGATGTAGATCACAAACGAGAAGAGCGGGCTTCAGGCGGAACAAACGACGGAAAGTATGAAGCGTCTCACGGTAATGGGAAAGCGTTTCTGCATTTTTGAGGTCACCGATATGGGGGCTGCAAAAAACATATTTCTCCTTTCCCAGTGCAAAAGAAGCTTTTTGTTCCGCCCCCAGTGCAAAAATACCGTCTGCGTCCTGCCTCGATAAAAAAGGCTGTGGGGTAAAACCACGGCTGCGGCGGAAGAAATAAGGGTTTCCTTTCCATTCCATGACAAGAGAATCGTCACAACGGTTTCGGATCGGCCGGTCATGCAGCAGGTACCCGTCTGCAATACCAGACAGTCCACAGAGTGCTTCCTCGTTAGTAAGCATAACAGGACAGCCGGGGAGATTGGCGCTTGTCATGACGAGGGAGTCAGGGCCTCCGTACATGCCATCCAGAAGAAGAATATGGAGAGGCGTATAAGGAAGCATGATACCCAGGCGTGAGGTGGAACTGATCTTTTCCATAAGAGCCGGCTGCTTTTTGCGCAGCAGTAGGATAGGCCGCTGTATGTCTGTCAGAAGTTTTTCCTCCGCAGTATTTAATATACAGAATTCCCTGGCAGTTTCAACGGAGCGGCACATCAGTGCCAACGGTTTAGATGCGCGGTGCTTCCGCTGACGGAGACACTGTACTGCATCTTCATTGCGGGCGTCACAGGCTAGGTGAAAACCGCCCAGCCCTTTGACGGCCAGGATCTTTCCTTCCCGGAGCGCTTCCTGCGCAGCCTGGAAGGGATCAGAAGAAAGCCGACGGTACGTACTGTCCATATAGAAAACGTGAGGTCCGCATGCAGGGCAGCAGTCAGGCTGTGCATGATACCGACGGTTTTGTATAGTGGTATATTCGTTTTCACAGTCTGCACACATGGAAAATGTCTGCATGGAGGTACGAATCCTGTCATAGGGAATGTCATCTATGATCGTATATCGGGGACCGCAATTGGTGCAGTTGATGAATGGATAGCGATATCTGCGGTCAGAAGGGGTATACAGTTCTTTTTCACATTCCGGACAAGTACAAATATCCGGGGAGAGCAGTGTAAAACCGCCGTCGATAAGGCTTTCTCTGATAGAAAAATCGGGATAACCGACGAAAAGACCTTCCTGTGTTACGTCGATTTCTTCAAGACGGGAAAGCGGCGGTGGGGAAGTCTGCAGTTCTGTAAGAAAACAGTTGATATCCTCGGCGCTGCCTTCTAATTCCCCCTCTACTCCCTGCAGGGTATTCTGTACCCATCCATGCAGACTATATCGGGACGCTAGTCTGTGCAAGAAGGGACGGAAACCGACGCCCTGGACGATGCCCTTTATATGTAGTTTGACGTGCTGTTGGTTTTGTTTCTCCATGGATTCTATTTCGCTTTTTTAATTTGATCAGAAATAAAATGTACAAGTTCATCCAGTCCATCTCCGTTCCGACTGTTGACACAAAAGAGTGGAGCGTCTGGATTGAGTGTCCGATAATTGGAAAATACACGGGACATGTCAAAATCAAAATACGGAAGCATATCTGATTTGCTAAGTACAAGACAATTGGTGTCGGTAAACATGAGCGGATATTTCTCTACTTTGTCATCTCCCTCCGGTATACTAAGCAGAGTGATCCGCAGAGATTCGCCGATATTGAATTCGGCCGGACATACCAGATTACCTATATTTTCTACAAAGATCACATCCAGGTCATCCAACGGAAGACTAGGGAGGATATGTTGGATACTCATTGCCTCGATGTGGCAGGTTCCGTCTGTGTTCAGCTGTACGGCAGGAACTCCGAGAGCAGCGATACGTTCTGCGTCGATCTGTCCTGCTATGTCTCCTTCGATGACGCCGATCTTCCATGTATCCTTTAATCTGCGGATCAGGGCAGTGATCAGGCTGGTCTTTCCGGTACCGGGACTGCCCATGATATTGATCATGCAGATATGGTGCGTATGTAAAACCTCTTTGACTTCCTGACTGACATCTTCATTCCATTCCATGATCTGATGTAAGACTTTGATTTCCATCTATGTCTACCTCCAAACTGTCAATATAAAATTCTTTTCCTGATAAAATCTGCAGATGCAGACCTTTACAGTGGGGACAAAAAAGCTGGCGGGAGGAGATCTCACTGTTTCTGCCGCAGTCTTTGCAGCGGATTTTTAAAGGCAGGATCTTAGCCTGTACCTGCATGCCTTCTGCGATGGTGCCCTCCGCAAGCAGATCTAAATACGTCTGTATACATTCCGGCACGATACCTTTAAGCGCGCCGATACAAAGCCGGACAGAGCGTATTTTTACGGCATTTTGTTCAGCGGCTTTTGTGAGGCAGTATTCGAGCAGATGTTCAGTGATGCTTAGTTCGTGCATGAGAGATGTCCTCCTGTAATTTAACCATTCCTATTTTAGCATATTTGTCAATGGGTGGAGAGTGGAAATTAAGGAAACCATGAAAAATATGCAAAAAAGTGTAAAAATTCTCATGATATCTATTGTAAAATTTGCAAATAAGTACTATAACAGAAATGTATGTTTTGGGATGATGTGAAATAGTCTGAAAATGACAGATTAATATATGCCCAAAATAGAATCTGAGTGAAATAGAGAATGGAGGGAGGTTGGATTATGACATTAGTTCCAGTTTTGATGGGAGTTCCGGCAGTGCTTGCGGTTCTGATGGCATGTATCCGCCAGAAGAAAGTACGGGATATAGCAGTATATATAGGCGCAGGGCTTGTTATGCTTCTTACTGTGGCGTTTATCGTGCAGTGGCAGCAGGCAGGAGCGGGCACGGTCATGCTGTATACATCTACAGAAATGGTGGATACATGGATGATGGCAGGGGAGATATTCCTGATGTGCCTGATTGTATATTTAAGCATAAAATATAAAAAGGTACTGCCGATCATCTTATCGGTTTCACAGACGGCTCTGATGTTTTATATCGAACATACGACAGAATTTGCCGAAGGAGCACATATGAGTGTGGATAGGCTGAGTATATTGATGTGTATCATCATTGCGTTTATCGGCGGATTTATCTGTATTTATACGGTTGGTTACATGAAAGGGTATCACACACACCATAAAGAGGTAGAAGACAGGCAGCCATTCTTTTTTTCTATGTTGTTTTTATTTTTGGCGGCCATGTTTGGGCTTGTACTTGCGCAGAATTTAATCTGGATGTATTTTTTCTGGGAGATCACCAGTGTGGTTTCCTTTCTGATGATCGGATATACACGGTCTGAAGAAGCGGTGCATAACAGTTTTATGGCACTGTGGATGAATTTGTTAGGTGGATTTGGCTTTGCGGCGGCGATAGCCTATATGGCAGTGACGGGCGGCTCCGTACAGCTGACCGATGTGATCGCTTCGGGGGCGGAAATACCACTTCTTTTCCTTGCGCTTGCCGGACTTACGAAATCCGCACAGCTTCCATTTTCTTCCTGGCTTCTTGGAGCGATGGTGGCGCCGACTCCGTCCAGTGCTCTTTTGCATAGCGCGACGATGGTAAAGGCAGGTGTGTATTTGTTAATACGTCTTGCTCCGGCGCTGCATGGCAATCTGGTTGGGATGGTCGTATCCAGCATTGGAGGTTTTACGTTTATCGCGGCTAGTGCAATGGCGATCGCACAGAATGACGGGAAAAAGGTCCTTGCCTTTTCTACGGTGTCTAACCTGGGACTGATCGTAGGATGTGCGGGGATCGGAGTAGAGGAAACAGTCTGGGGAGCTGTCTTCCTTATGATCTTCCATTCTGTCAGCAAATCGATGCTTTTCCAGTCTGTGGGGGCGACGGAAAACAGCCTGGGCTCCAGAGATATTGAGGATATGCATGGACTGATCATAAAGATACCGAAACTTGCGTATATCATGGGAATCGGAATTGCCGGTATGTATTTGGCGCCGTTTGGTATGCTGATCTCGAAATGGGTGGCGCTGAAAGCATTTGTTGATTCAGGCAATGTCCTTCTTGTGATCTTTATTGCCTATGGTAGCGCGATGACGATGTTTTATTGGACAAAATGGCTGGCAAAGCTCTTATGCCAGCATGTACCGCGGGAGGGGGCAAAGGATGTGACACGCAAAGATGAATATGCGTCCATGTTCTTTCATGCGGCTAGTATGCTCCTGCTCTGTCTTTTACTTCCATTTATTGCCATGATATTGGTGAATCCGATCGTGGAGGAATTGTTTGGACAGACGAAGGAGGTTCTCTCTATGAGTGTGCTGACGACAATGGCAGTGATGCTGATTTCGGTGCTGATCGTGCCGACAGTGATGTTTTTTATCAGCCGTGCGTCACACAGACGGCTTGTGCCCATTTATATGAATGGGATCAATGAAGGGGACAACCGATACTTTACAAATAGTCTTGGAGAAAGAGAACATCTATATTTGAGCAACTGGTATCTGCGGTTTGAATTTGGCCGGAGACATCTGCGGCTGCCGTCTATATTGGTGGCTCTTACTATTTTGATCCTTGGATTCTGTCTTGTGATAGGAGGTGCCATATGATCAGTATAATCTCTGTTATATGTTATCTGCTGCTGGCTCCTTTTGCCGGATGTCTGCTGGATGGAGTAGATCGTATCCTCACTGCGCGTATGCAGGGCAGAAAAGGCCCGCGGCTTTTGCAGCCATTTTATGATATTGGGAAATTATTTTCGAAACAGATGATAGCGGTAAATAATGTGCAGCTTCTCTTGAACTTAAGTTATCTGGTGATCCTTATGATCGCAGGGGCGATGCTCTTTGCAGGAGCGGATATTTTGATGGTACTCTTTATTTTGAGTACTGCGGATATGTTCTTGATCATGGCGGCTTCCAGTGATTCTTCTCCCTATGCGAATATGGGCGCCAGCAGGGAAATGCTGCAGATGATGGCGTATGAGCCTCTGACACTGCTTGTGGCGGTAGGTTTTTATCTTTCTGTGGGGACGTTCCATGTAGGAACGATCGTGCAGGCACCGCACAGCGCGGTTCTTTGGATGCCGGGACTTCTGTTTGGCTTTATGTTTACGGCGGCGTTAAAATTCAGAAAATCTCCTTTTGATCTCTCTACCAGCCATCATGCCCATCAGGAGATGGTCAAGGGAATCACGACGGAGATGTCGGGAGCAACGCTGGCGATCATGAATATTGCGGAATATTATGAAAAGATCCTTCTGCTTGGTATTTTCTTTTTGTTTTTTGTAAATAGAGAATGGTGGAGTTGGATCGTGGCGATTTTTGCCTGTGGGATCGTCTATTTTCTGGAGATCGTATGGGATAATATAAGTGCTAGACTGAAATGGAAAACGGTACTGACAAGCTGCTGGGTAGTGACGCTGGTCGCCGGCGGTACCAATATATTGATCTTGATGTTGATCCGATAGCGGGAGGAAGAAAGTTATGAAAAAAATATCAAAATCGCCTTGGCTGCTGCACTATGATGCCAGCAGCTGCAATGGATGTGATATAGAAGTATTGGATTGTCTGACTCCGAAATATGATGTAGAGCGGTTTGGGATCATTAATACGGGAGATCCTTTCCAGGCAGATATTCTGCTGATCACTGGAGGGGTGAACAGTCAGACGGAGAAGGTCGTCTCTCAGCTGTACAGTCAGATGCCGGATCCGAAAGTAGTGGTAGCAGTAGGAATCTGTGCCTGTACAGGAGGCGTGTTTAAAGAATGTTATAATATCAAAGGCGGGATCGACACTGTGATCCCTGTAGATGTATACGTGCCCGGCTGTGCCGCAAGACCGGAATCGATCATAGACGGAGTCATAAAAGCGGTGGCGATACTGGATGAAAAGCGCGCTAAAATGATAGCAAAGAAGGGGTGATACGCCAATGGAAGACAAAAATCAGACGAAAGAAAAAAGCTGCATAGAAGAAAAAAGCCGGATAGAAGAAATTACCTTGCAGGAATTTTTCCCTGCTGTGGTAGATATGAAAACAAAAGACTGGAGGCTTGTACAACTATGCGCCGTATCTGTGGAAGGCGGGTATGAGATGAGTTACTCTTTCTGCAAAGACTATGAGATGATCACGCTTCGGCTTGTGATCAAAGAGGAAGAAAGAATATCTAGTATCACACAGATCTACCCTTGTGCGTTTCTGCAGGAAAATGAGGCCGCGGAATTGTTTGGAGTAAAGATAGAAAATATCAGCCCGGATTACCAAGACCGTCTGTACCGTATAGATAAAACAACACCATTTAAGAAAGAGGAGTAAAGATATGGCAAAGAGAAGTATCATACCTTTTGGTCCGCAGCATCCTGTATTGCCGGAGCCGGTACATTTGGACCTTGTGTTGGAGGATGAAACAGTAGTGGAGGCGATACCAAGTATCGGCTTTATCCACAGAGGATTGGAAAAATTAGTAGAAAAAAGAGATTTTAAACAATATGTATATATAGCAGAGAGAGTGTGCGGTATCTGCAGCTGCGGGCATGGAATAGGATACTGTGAGTCAGTCGAGAAGGTAATGGGACTGGAAATTCCGAGGAGAGCCGATTATCTGCGAACGATCTGGATGGAGATGAGTCGTATACACAGTCATCTGCTTTGGTTGGGGCTTCTGGCAGATGCCATGGGCTTTGAAAGCCTATTTATGGAAAGTTGGAGGCTTAGGGAAAAAATCCTGGATATGTTTGACGCTACTGCGGGCGGCAGAGTGATCCTGTCCGTAAACTGTGTAGGAGGCGTCTTAAAAGATATGGACGGCACTATGCTGCAGGCAGTGCTGGATACGATCCAGGAACTGGAGAAAGAGTTAAAGCCGGTTCTTCATACATTTATGAAGGATTATACGGTATTAAGCCGTTTGAAAGATACGGGTATTCTTACCAAGGAACAGGCTGTCTCCCTAGGAGCAGTAGGACCTACCCTGCGGGCAAGCGGGGAAGCGTATGACGCCCGTCTGTTGGGGTATGCGGCCTATAACGATCTATCGGTGGAGCCGATCACGGAACAGGACGGAGACTGCTATGCCCGCTGTGTGGTGCGCTTAAAAGAACTTTTACAGTCTTTTTCTCTTATTCGGGAGGCAATCGGGAAAATACCGCATGGGCCAATCAACATACCGGTGAAAGGAAACCCGGACGGAGAATTCTTTATGCGGATAGAACAGCCCAGAGGAGAGGCGATCTATTATGTGAAAGGAAGCGGGAAGAAGAACCTGGACCGTTTCCGTCTGCGTACGCCTACGACGAGTAATATCCCTCCTATGGTGGAGATGCTCAAAGGTTGTCAGCTAGCAGATGTGCCGCTTTTGATCTTGACGATTGATCCGTGTATCAGCTGTACGGAGAGATAGGAGGAAAGGATATGGAAAAGGTAAAAGCTTTTGCATTTGTGGGGACAGTACTCAAAAACCTGTTTAGAAAGCCGGCAACGACAAAATATCCTTTTGAGCCGGCTCAATATCCGGAGCGTATGCGTGGTCATGTGGAGATAGACATGCAGAACTGTATCACATGTGGACTGTGCATGCGGGCATGCCCTTCGCAGGCTATCCGGGTAGACCGCAAGGCAGGAACATGGGAAATCAGCCGTTTTGACTGTGTGCAGTGTGAAAACTGTGTCAATATGTGCCCCAAAAAATGTCTGACCATGGAAATAGGGTATACACAGCCGGATGTGGAAAAAACAAAGGAACAATTCATAAAACCGATAGAAGAACCTTGATTTATTGCGATTCTGCACAAAAATAGAAGCACAGAATTATGGGAATCTACAAAAAAGATTCGAGAGTGGAAAATGCGTTGCAGAAGATAAAATACAGTGTTATAATCTAGAGAAATAGGAAAACGTTTTCCTATTTGCAGAAGGAGAATGTATATGGGGGTTACGATCGCAGATATCGCAAAGGAGGCAGGGGTTTCTATTTCCACTGTTTCACGGGTCATAAATAATACAAAGCCAGTGAGTCCTAAATTACGGGAAAGAGTATATCAGGTCATAGAGAAAAATCATTTTGCGCCAAACACGCTGGCACAGGGCTTGATCACAAAGAAGACAAATATCGTAGGTGTGATCGTGCCGGATATTTCAAATGCGGTTTTCGGAGCGCTGACAAAAGGGATAAACAGTGTCTGTTCCCGCAAGGGATATACTATTATGGTATGCGAATCGGGCGGGGAATTAGAGAGAGAATTGAGTCTTTTACATATACTGGAGGAACGGCAGATCGACGGCGTACTCTTTGCGGGCGTAAATGTCAATCAGAAATTGATAGAAACGATGCAGAAGAAAGCGTATCCGGTCGTACTTGTGACTCAGGAATCATCTGTGCAGGGCGAAGTCATCGATACAGTGACACATGACAATATTCAGGCCATCTATGATGTGGTTCTGTTTCTGCATGAAAATGGACATGAGAGGATCGCGTATCTGGGCGGTCTGGAGTACGATTTCTCTTCCGGACAGAAACGCTTGAAAGGATATAGAAAAGCGCTGCGGGAACTGAAGATTTCGGTTCCTTCTTCCTATATAGAGCAAGTACAGTTTTCTTTTCAGGGCGGATACGAAGGGATGAAACGCATATATGAAGAAAATAGTGTCCTGCCGACGGCAGTCGTCACAGGGAGCGATCTGATCGCCATAGGAGCCATACAGTTTTTAAACGGGCAAGGTGTGCAGGTGCCGGAGGAGATCTCGGTGATCGGCTTTGATGATCTGGATTTTGCTACGTATTTTAGGCCGGAACTTTCCACAGTGCGGATACCGTATTTTAAGGAAGGGGAAGCTGCGGCAGAAGAATTGTTAAAATATATGAGCGGCAGTAAGCCAAAGGCTTCTACCCATTACATCCCGCATAAGATCATACGCAGAGGGACTGTGAAGGTATTAAAATAGTAAAAATAAGAGCTGGATGTGACTTCAGCTCTTTTAAAATAAAAAATAGGAAAACGATTTCCTAAAAGGAGGAAGCTATATGAAAAACCAGATTATGTTGATTACTTATGGGGACAGTTTGGGAAAGAACTTCAAGGAGATGGAGGAAATCCTAGATAAACATTATAAGGGTGCCATAGGAAGTATCCATATCCTTCCTTTCTTTCCTTCTTCAGCGGATAGAGGTTTTGCGCCGGAAAGATACGATAAGGTGGACGAGAAGTTTGGAGACTTTGCAGATCTTCAAAGATTGGGAAAGAAATATGAGTTGATGTATGATTTTATGGTAAACCATATTTCTGCCCATTCGCCGTATTATCTGGATTTTAAAGAAAAAAAGGAAAATTCGGCGTATAAAGATTTTTTTATCCGTTATAAAGATTTTTGGGAGAATGGTGAACCTACGCAGGAACAAGTAGATAAAATATATAAAAGAAAACCGAAAGCGCCTTATGTTAATTTGACTTTTGCAGACGGATCAACAGAGAAGATCTGGTGCACATTTGGGGAAGAACAGATCGATCTGGATGTGAATAGTCCGCATGTGAAAGAATTCATACAACAGACGATCCGCTCTATGTGTGAACACGGAGCAGGTGTCATCCGGCTGGATGCATTTGCCTATGCGGTGAAGGAACCGGATACGAGCTGCTTTTTTGTAGAGCCCAAGATGTGGGAGTTGCTATATGAGATTGAAGATATGGCAAAGCAGTATGAGGTAGATATCCTGCCGGAGATCCATGAGCATTATTCTATCCAGCTTAAAATTGCGCAAAAAGGATTCTGGGTCTATGATTTTGCACTTCCTATGCTGGTATTACATGCGCTTTATACGCATAGGGGAGATCGGTTAAAGCACTGGCTTACGATCTGTCCTAGAAAGCAGATGACGACACTGGATACCCATGACGGGATTGGCGTGGTGGATGTGGTAGATCTGCTTTCCCCTGAAGAGATAGAAGAAACAAAAGAGCTGCTCTATGCAAAAGGGGCGAATGTCAAGAAAAAATACAGCAGTGAGGAATATAATAATCTGGATATTTATCAGATTAATTGCAGCTATTATTCTGCTCTTGGCAATAATGATGACGCCTACCTGCTGGCAAGGGCGATCCAGTTTTTTGCGCCGGGCATTCCGCAGGTATATTATGTAGGTATGCTCGCTGGAGAAAATGATTTGGAGCTTTTGGAGAGTACAAAGGAAGGACGTAATATCAATCGGCATTATTATACACCAGAAGAAGTAGAAGAAAATCTAAAACGTCCGGTTGTAGAAAAACTACGGGATCTGATGATATTTAGGAATACATGTCCGGCATTTGACGGAGAGTGTATCTGTGAGAGCGAAGGAGATAAGCTGCTCATCACGAGAAGAAGTGAAGAGGCAGAGGCGGTGCTTAAAGCAGATCTTAGTACGTATCAGTTTGAGATAGAAGTAAAGTAATTTTTGGTTATCAAGGAACTAGTACGGACTGTTCTAAAAAAATTCTTCCAGCTTGCTTTGTGTTCCCTGCGGCTGAAATTCTTGGATAGCCGGAGCAGAAAAGCATTGTTAAACGGGAAAAGTTTAATTTGCCTGCATGTCTTTATGCTTAATAACAATATATTAAAAAATTGTATATAGTATTAAAAAAATTGTATATATTGACCTTTTTGGTATTTTTTGCTTGTAATTGTTGGTTCAGAATGAAAATATTTCAATATAATATAATGCAATTAGCTGATTAAGGGGGAAAAGTATGAAGGCAATGTGGAAAAATTTGTGGAGCGGGCTCGTCTTGAGCAGCTTTCTTTTTGTTTTTGGCATATCAGTATGTGCGCAGGAACCGGATAATACAAGGACGAGCATGGGTGTCAGTTCTTTCGAAGAATTAAAACAGGTTGTCGAAGGGGCGGGCGGGTCGATAGTAGTGACACTTGGAAATGATATTGTCATGGAGGAACCGATCATTATTCAGGACGGACAGGATATTACGATCGTCGATGATGGGACGGCTAGGACGATTTCCGGAGTGCCTGACGCAAAACGCATGTTTGAAATTAAAGAAGGCGGAAAATTGACTTTAAAGACAAGTATTCCGGGGCAGGATGAATTACTGATCATGGATGGAGAGAATTTTACCCATTATCATTCTCAGGATACGGGGCAGATGATCACGTGTAACGGACAATTGGTTATGGAAGGCGGTACGCTGCAAAACAATTATTGTAATGATAGCTGGACAGGGACCATTGTTATAGCAGGAAAGAATGCCGATTTTAATATGAAGGGCGGCGTGGTGAAAGAAAATGTATATGCCCAACAGTTTGGCGGTATTGTGAGAGTTTCTGCAGGAGCCGCGTTTGTAATGGAGGGCGGATATATTATGGACAATGATACATGTCCTGAAGGGCAGATTAACAATGCGGCTGTGTTTGTGGAAGCTAAAGGCAATTCCCGTTTTCAGATGAGCGGAGGGGAGATCAGAGGCAATCATGGGTATTATGGCGGTGTGTTTTTGGGAGAATCGGCATATCCGGATTTTACTTCCCTGGCTGTTATGAAGATGGATGGCGGGAAAATTACGGAAAATACAGCACAGGCATATGGCGGTGGAGTTGCGGTGATCGGTCCGGCCTCTTTTACTATGGAAGATGGAGAGATTACGAATAATAAGGCGTGGACGGGCGGAGGTATCGCGACATATGATTTATATTATTCTGCAGGCGGCAGCGGGGTGTATGATATAGATAGATGGAAACAATTTTTCCCGGCAGAATTTATCATGAATGGCGGGAAAATTGATGGCAATATGGCAATTGGAAACGGAGTAAATGATGGAGGATGTGGAGGAGGAATCTATGTTGGCTCTGACAGCGTAGTGCTGCACGCGGGATACATCACAAACAATACTGCAAATAGACAAGGGGGCGGTGTGTATGTAGGCGCTGTTCCATATAGATTATATATGTATGATACGCTGATCACAGAAAATACGGCAACAATTCTAGGAGGCGGCTTATGGTTCTGTCCGACGGGAGATGCCCAGAATACTGTGACAAATGGCGGAGCAGTATTTGGAAATGAGGCAAAGGCAGAGTCAGGTTTAAAAACGGAAGCTGCAGGGGATGATTTCGTAGCAGTACCTCAGGAGAATAAGAATCATTTTGTGACGCTGGCAGACCGTATGCTGGGCGGTGGAGAAGTTTCGTGGTATAAGGACGGCGGTTCGTATACCACAACGCTTGAGTGGAACAATGTATTAGGACTGCCGGATGATTCTGCCAGATATGATGCGCATGATCCTGGCGAAAGGATCACAGAGATTAAGAATAATAAAGAAGGAATCGCCCTTAAATCTGTTGTATCCGAGGAAGCAGCACAGCTGGCGCGGAAGGAAGCACAGCTGTTTGTAACAGGAAACATGGCGCCGCGGGGAGGCGGTGTGGGATCTAATGGAGCTGTTATCATCGGAATACCGCAGGATGAATGGAATCTGGATATATATAAAGAATGGGCAGATGGAATTCCAGAAGAGCAGAAAAAAGAAGTAACTGTACGCCTGAAGATCGGGGAGTATACTCTGGATACGGTGACACTGAATCAGGAGAATGGATGGAAAGCTTCTTTTACACAGCTGCCTAATCCAGATTCATTGAGCGAAGGGATGATAATCACAGCAATAGAAGAAGGAGATGAATATCTGGTAGAATACACAGATGTATCAAGAGATGAGAAAAATAAAAGGATGGCACTTACGATTAAAAATCGAGTAAAGCCATCCGGTAATCTTATTGTCTCAAAGACTGTGGCAGGCGCAGATAAAGATCGCGCATTTCCTTTTACCGTTACGCTGTCTGATACAACGATAGCAGGAGCATATGGGGATATGGAATTCATAGAAGGGATAGCCCGCTTTACGTTAAAACACAGCGAGAGCAAGACGGCTTCCGGTCTTCCCGCCGGAATTTCTTATACGGTGGAGGAAGAAGAAAGTAAAGAGTATCTTGTAACAAAGACGGGGGACGCGGGAGTCATACCGGATGGAGATACAGCGTATGCTTCTTTTGAGAATCAGGAGATTCCCAAGGAAGAAAGTTCAGATGAAGGCGGAAAGAAGAAAAAGAACGACAGAGAAAAAGTGAGTCCGCAGACGCAAGATGACAGTAGTACATATGGACTTCTGGCGGCTATGGTGCTGAGTGTAGGTATTGGATCGGCAATCCTGTATGCCAGAAAAAAAGCATAGAATATAGTACATGGCATGCGTATGTACTGTGGCATGTTTGAACGAGTATACCCTATTTTTTTCTAATACAATATATGATTTTATCTGAGTGCCGATTTTGTTGGCACTCAGATTTTTTATAGAAGTTTTTGTGCTGCAGGCTCATACTTTCTATAATAAAAAGTGGAAAAGATTATAAAAATCTGCGAAGCGGTAAGGTTATGATACGTAGCAGCGCATAAAAGATTTTTTTCCCAAAGGACATTTCTTTTGGAACGTAGTTTTCTCCATATTGATAGTTACCGCTGTCTGCATCCATATAGCGGCTGTAGGTTTTGTCTGTGACCGCCATCTTCTGCATGATTTGATTTAATTCCGGCGAGTCCACCGCGAGCATTAATTCTGTATCCAGATAGGCGCTGCGCATATCCATATTAAAAGAACCGATGATACTCATGCGGTCGTCGATCAGGATTGCTTTTGTATGGTTGGAGTGCGGTCCCAGATATTCATACACGCGTACATTCGTATCCCAGATACGTTTTTTCTGATTGAGATAGTCTGTACATCCCCAGGGATTCGCTCCGCTGGAGACATCATTGGTGATGATATCCAGACTGGACAACGACTGGCGGGCGGAAGTAAGATCCTGATACATTTCCTTTCCACAGATGATGTAAGGTGTATAGATCAATGCATCCTGCCCGGTATATAAGAGCTGTGTGATACAATACCATACATGAGGTTCTTTATTTTGGGCTTCTACAGGATTGGAAAGAAGTGTGATCTTATTGGCAGACATTGTACAGGAATTCCAGTCCCATTCTTCCCAGGCTTTTGGATAATCGGAACGCAGAGTAGTATAGCGGTTTTTCAGAGTGTCCCGGCAGTCCTGTATCTTTTGGGTTTCCTTTTTACAAAGGAAGTCTTTGCTGTCAGGCAATGCCCATATCGTTTCAAAATACTCCCGCAGTTGTGCTAATGACGTGCCGGAAGCTTCGGCAGTTTCATAGACAAATAATTCTTTGTCTATATTTTGGTGAGAAGAATACTCTCCTAAAAATAGGTTTGTCGTATTACGCCCGCCTAACATATACATGGAATCGTCTATGAGCAGGTATTTGTCGTGGAGCCGGGCCTGTAGTTTCCATGGTTTTAATAAATTGACAGGATTATAGATCTTCAGCTGGATATTCTCATGGGAAACGAAAGCCTGAAAAAAGGGATCGCCTTTAATATCCAGAAATCCACTGATCCCATCTACCACAATCCGGACGTGCACGCCTCTGTCCGCTGCATGTAACAGGGCGGCCATCATATCTTTTCCACTTTCATCTGCATTAAAGTCAAAAGTAGAGAGGATGATCTCTTCTTCTGCGCTCTCTATAAGCTTCAGACGAAAAAGAAGCGCCTCCATGTTGTCTGTAATATAGGCAATCCGTTCGTTTCCGGGGGAATCTCCATAACAAGAATCCGGTTGAAATTGTTTTTTAAAATTTTCAGAGACTTTTTTATGTGGAATATAAGGAATCACAATGGCACTTATGTAAATCGCCAAAAGAATTAAAAAAAGAAACAGTGCTTTTCGTGTTTTTTTGAGTGTGGAAGATCTTTTTTTCGTCATTTGTCATACCTCGTGTATTGATAGTCAAAAGTGCAGAATTTTGTAGTGCAGAATTCTTTTTTTCATCTTTATGTTATATATAGCAGTTGGGCAGCAGTATGTCAAGAGTATAGAAAAAGTGCCGAAGACAGAAAAAATATTTTTTCTATTGACAATTGATCATGCCAGTACTATTGTATTAACATGATAATACAAAAGGGAGGCGTAATATTGGTTGGTATTTTGACTGCGGCGGGTATATGTATGTTTGCACTGTCAATTTCTTTGCTGAACAGGCGAGCAGTGCGAAAAAAGCAGAAAATATATCTTGAAGAGAAGTTCGGGACAGTTCCACCGGACATAGAATTTAATGAAAACATAAGAAATTATTACGAGACATTTGTGGATACGCCGGGCGTGGATGATATTACCTGGAATGACTTGTCTATGGATGCTGTTTTCTGCCGGATCAATCAGTGTGACACATCTGCGGGGGAAGAACTTTTATATGCCCAGCTCCGTAAAGGGCAGCTTTCTGATACAGAATACAGACAGTTGGAACGGAAGATCAAGGCAGCAGAAAAGGAAGAAGACCGTCTGGACATCGAAAGGGAACTGATGAAGATCGGAAAATACAGAGGTTCGTATTTTATCCCATCCTACATGGACGCGTTGGAAGAATATCGGATGAAACATACGTGGCTCTATCAGACACTGCAAATTTTATTCTTTGCGGCGCTTATCTTCTTCTTTATCATCCCGGGGACCGTGACAAGCACATTGCTGTGTACAGTATTTGGAGTGAATCTGGTCTTGTACGCTGTTTTGAAAATGCGGTATGAGGTCGAACTGCAGATGGTTGGAACGGCGGTGGATATGCTCAGACATGGAAGACAGCTTGTGAAGAAGGAAGTGGTAGCTGATCTATATCCGGAGTTAAAGAAGAGTCTGCGGGCATTACAAAATGTGACACGCAGTGTTACCTTGCTGCAGTCGCAAAAAAACGGGGGATTTTCAGGAGATGTTTTCGGTATACTGCTGGATTATATTCTGGGTGTGACGATGTGGCAGATTGTTACATACAATAAGGTTATTAAAAAACTATGTAAAGATATAGAAGACTATATGATCGTATATCGTTCCATCGGAGAACTGGATATGGCTGTCAGTATTGCGTCTTTCAGAGAAAGTGTGCCTTGGTACTGCATACCGGAGTTTCAAGATAAGAAAATCATCGATATGAAGGAAATCTATCATCCGCTTTTAGAACAGCCGGTGGAAAATTCGCTGTTCCTGGAGAGGGGCTGCATTATTACCGGTTCCAATGCGTCTGGGAAATCTACTTTTATAAAGGCAGTAGCGGTTTGCGCGATCCTGGCACAGTCTATACACACATGTACGGCCGGGGAGATGAAACTGCCGAAATGCCAGGTGATCACTTCCATGTCGGTAAAAGACGATCTGTTTGCCGGGGAGAGCTATTTTATTAGAGAGATCAAATATCTAAAACGGATCCTGGACAGTCTGTCGGAGGAAAAAACGACGCTCTGTGTAGTCGATGAGATATTGCGTGGAACGAATACAGGAGAGCGGATACGAGCCTCTATGGCGATACTGAAATATCTGTATGATAAAAATTGTATCGCATTTGTGGCAACCCATGACAGAGAACTGACGGAACTGTTGGCAGACGAGTATGAGAATTACCATTTCAGTGAAGAAATCGGAGATGAGGACATTTATTTTAGTTATAAGATACAGAAAGGCCCGTCTGTTTCACAAAATGCGATAAAATTGTTGGAGTTTGCAGATTTTCCGAAAGAGATCATAGAGAAAGCGAAGGAGGTTATCGGATGAACGGAGAAGAAAAGCAAGTAGGAAAGGAAAAAGCAGTAAAGGCAAAAAATGGATATGGCATGTTGTTATTATGGATCCTGGGGATGATAATAAGTATTGGTCTTATGATCGCAGGACCTCTCCTTTATTCATATGAAAAGGTGAATGGAGGAATTATGGGAACGGTACTTATGCTGGGGATTGCATTGCTGTTGATCTCTATCATAGGTTTATGTGGACTGAAGGTGTTGAATCCAAACGAGGCGTATGTGTTTGCATTATTTGGAACATATTATGGAACGATAAAAGAAGCAGGGTTTTTCTGGGTCAATCCATTTTGCACAGCGCTCAACCCCACAGTACGCCCGGCAGCGCCTGTTGTGACGGCAAACGGCTCGGCACGGTCTGCTTCTGTGAGTATGGCAAATAAAAAAGTATCATTGCGTACAATGACACTCAATAATGAGAAACAAAAGGTCAATGATGAGCTTGGCAATCCGGTGGAAATCGGCGCAGTCGTAATATGGAAGGTGAGTGACCCGACCAAGGCGGTGATCAATGTAGAGAATTATAAGAACTATTTATCTATTCAATGTGATGCGATCATACGAAATACCGCCCGTAAGTATCCTTATGATACGAGTGCGAAAGGGGATGAAAAATCGCTGAGGGGAAGCAGCCAGGAGATTGCCGAGATCATGAGCCGGGAACTGCAGGAAAAAACGGAAAATGCGGGAATACAGATTCTAGAAGTAAGGATTACACATCTTGCTTACGCGCCGGAGATCGCTTCTGCAATGCTGCAGAGACAGCAGGCGGCAGCGATCATCGACGCGCGGCAGAAGATTGTAGAAGGCGCCGTAGGAATGGTAGAAATGGCGCTTGCCAGATTAAACGAGCAGGAGATCGTCCAACTGGATGAAGATAGAAAAGCTGCGATGGTAAGCAACCTTTTGGTTGTATTGTGCGGAAATAAAGATGCGCAGCCAATTGTAAACAGCGGAACGATCGTGTAGCAGAGTCTATTTATTTTTCAATAGATTTTGTACGACAGTTTCTTTGATCGTTCCTTCCTGTGTATGCATTGCCTGATAGTCAACAAAACGTGCCGCTATATACAGAAAATCAGAAAGCCGATTTATATACTGCATGGCCTTTGCGTCACAGCCGTAATTCTGTTCCACTTTACGGAAACGCCGTTCGGCTCTCCGGGCAACGGCGCGTGCCACATCCAGACGGGCAGACTGTTCACAGCCGCCGTATAAAACAAATTCCTTGGCACGAGGAAAGGACGCTTCCATTTGGTCGATCGACTCTTCCAATATAGCAGTTTCCTTAGGATCCAGATTATAGTCCAGATTGCGTGGGTCGGCGATCTTGGCCATGATCTGGATCAGATTTTTTTGTATCTGTGAGATCTGGCTGTGTAAAGGTTCGTCACAGAGCACTTTTGCAAGTCCCAGATGACTGCTTAACTCGTCGATCGTACCGAGCAGTTCGATACGATCGTCAGATTTAGAAACCGTGATTCCATTCATCAGAGAAGTCTTTCCGCGGTCTCCCTGTTTTGTGTATATGTTCATAGGATCGTCCTCCTTATTTTCCTATCGAAACGGCAGCTTTTTGACTGCGCGCGCGCTATTTGAACCGATATTGCGGGCTTCTTCCCAGGTGGGATGAAGATAACTGTCTATGTTGCGTCCCTTTTCCAGTCCCCGCATTTTTAAGCATACGGCGGTACCGAAGATGCCGATACCCGAACCAAGCATAGAATCTCTTGCCGCCTTATAGGCAAGCTTTTCCATGCAGGTATCGGGAAATTCTGTTGTCTCATAGAAGACACCTTCTTCCTCGATCCCGGCACATACGTTTCGCAGTACGGCAGAATCTGCCTCATGTGTATAAATAAAAATAGAGGGCTTTTTTATAATCATCTGTTTGTTCCTTTTCTTTTATGGAGATAGAGGAAAGTGTGAAAGACACTTTGTTTCTCCTAGGCAGAGGGTTCACCAACATAGGAGAGAACCAGTCCGGTGGCAACTGCGTTGCGTGGACCTTCTGTGCCGCGTATATTGCCGCGTCCGCATACGATACGGTATTCTGCCAATTCTTCCATCAGCATTTCCGGTATCTCAAAATCTTGTGCTGAACCTCCTACCAATACGACATTGGAAATATTCTTTAAGTTGTGTCCCGGAGCGACTTGCCTAAGCGCCCGGAAGGCATTTGCGGCAAAGACTTTTCGCTTTGCGTCCCGGCGTACCTGGACGATCTTCTCCATCGGTATATCCTGCTCTATGCGGACATATCCATGTTCAGTCAGAAGGATCACCCTGCCGAAAAAGCGTGGATCGATAGATTCTTCGACAAAGGTCATCTGTCCATTTTCCATACGCATATGGAACAGGCTTTCCACTTTAGCAAGCGGATATTTCTTTATCTGCTCTGCGATCCGCCTGTCTCCGAGTCCCAGTTCTGTTTCAATGAGCATGGAGACTAATTCTCCGGCGCCGGCCTGGTGTGTCATCGTTACCTGCCCGTTTTCGGAAATAACAGCGGCGTCGGTAGAGCCGCCTCCCATATCCAGGATCGCAAGAGGAAGCTGTGTGCCCGGTGTGGTCAGGGCGCCCAGACTTGCCATGACAGCCTCGACTCCGGCGATAGTGACCTCTGTGCCTAAGTCTGCTTTCAGACGAGCTGCGATCTCCTGCATAGGGAGCTTCTGTGTCTTGACCATGGCTGCGATCCCTACGGCTTTTTCCAGACAGGTCTCCCCGGCGAGAGCGCCGGAAATAAGTACAGGAGCCAGTGTATCTACAGCCAGGATATCGGTAATGCGTATATCTGCCGAGGCGGCAGGATCCAAAGCATGCATACCTTGTTTGATACGGGTGAACATATTGCCGACGTTTGTGTCAGGCTGTCCGCTGATGTCGTATATACTGCCGGCATCAGATACGGCTTTCATGATTTGGTCTGCGCCTTCATCCAGATTGATGGAGATCGTCTGGCTGCCGTTTAAGTAGATTTCTCCGGCGGGAAGCACATTTTCATGCACATTTCCGCCGGGTGTCTTTAAGACGACGGCACTGCGTTTTCCGATCAGACTCTTGGCAATCGGGGTGACAGTACGTGTTTCTTCTGCGTTTAGATTGAGAAGTGTGGCAATTCCATACGGATTGGAGAGCATGCGGATAGTCTGCCCGGGAAGTGCGACTTCTATTGCGGCAGGTACCCCGTCCGGCAGCTTATCGATATGCAGGACTTCATCGATGATCGGGATCTTTTTGCGGAGGCGGTTATAGACAAGAACCGCCTCATCTGCCTGCAGGATGAGGCCTGTGATCTTAAGCTGCTGCGCCAAAAGATTGATCTGTGCGGCGATTTCCTCATAAGGATGCTCCCGGGATACAGCGATGATATAAGGCGTGTCTTTGACAGCGCGGACCAGATTGTCATACAGCAGGATCTCGCCTGCCGCCTGGCCGGCGCCGGCAGGAGTGGAGGGATTGTGTCCGATCATGGAAGAATCGGTGATGATCGTCTCTGTCAGCGTCTCCATAGCGGTGTCCCCGATGACAGGGGCCGCCTCATTCAAACGGATACAGCGCAGGCTGGAGATCCCTTCTCCGATCTTTTCCATTGCGCGAGAGAGCGCAGTCTTTATGCCGTGTACATTTTCCAGGGTACCTTTCGTGCCCGTAGTAGGGCATGAAGAACTGGCACGGAAGATAAGTGCTCCGTTTTCGGCAGCTTCTCCCACGCAGACTTCTGTTGTGGAATTTCCAATATCAACTCCTGCGATATATTTCAAAGTAAAATACCTCTCTTTTCATACACTTCTGCAGCTTCCATCACAAGCTTTGCACAGTTTTTTGCGTTGTATTTTTCTAACAGTTCTTGTGCCATCATTACCAATTCTAACTTTGTAGAACGGTTCGGGCGTAGTTTGTCATACATTTTCAGGATCACATCATCTGGAACATCTACCAGTTCTGCGGCGCGCTCGAAATTCTTTTCCATAGGGGCGTTGCCGTTTTCTTTTGCTACCTGCCCCTGTGCGCGGAGTATTTCTTTTGATATTTTGATGTCATCCGGCGAGATATGGTTTTTCATGACCTCATCCAGTGTGATGTCCGTGAGTTTTTTTCCTGTTTTAGAAGTGATACGTTCCTTTTCCAGTTCGCCTAAAGGGTACTGCATTTATTTTCCCTCCCATTCAATGATTCCGGTTTCCGGGTCCAGCTGTTCTGTCTCCGCGATATGCATGATCGCCGCTTTGACCTGATATTTTGGTCTGGACATAGGGTCGTTTGTACAGGGGATAGGCACCACCTGTTCCCCTTTGACATATTTTGCCGCGTTTTTTCCGATCTGGCGGTAAGTTTCCAACGTCATGAGAGGAGCCTGGGGGAATAACTCCAGGTTCGAGAGTGGGTACAGATCCTTCTGGTGGATGACAGTCGTCCCTTTGGACTGAATACCTATACCGATGCCGGAACCAGAGAGTTTTGCCGCTTCCAATGCCATGAAACAGACATCGGACGTATCCAGGATCTTGACGACTCGCGGCAGCATTCCTTCTTCTTCGATCCCTGCTTTTACATTCCTGAGTACCTCGTCCAGCGGGATCCCGCTGATTGTTTTCGTGATCTCCTTTTGGAAAGCGGCGCCGACGCCGATCACGACTTCCTTGGGGTCTGTGCCTTTGACAGCGCGCGGATACGCTCGGTAAGAAGTTTTTTCTTCATTGATACGCTCTTTTCCTGCCAGGGAAATATTCTCTTCAGACAAAGAAGCATCCGGGGAGGAGGCATCTGTGGAAGAAGCAGTCTGTCCCATCTGTGTCAGGACGGCGGTTGTGATTTGTTTGATTAAATCTTCATTGATCTGCATGATTTCCTGTCCTCCTATATATCTTTCGGATTGATGATGTGAGGGATCTTCTTGATCTCCTCCCAGCGTTTTCCTTCGACACGATATCCTGTGCCCGGTCCCATGTAGTCGTTCGGCGTATTGACGCCAGAGAGCACATGGAACTGCTCGTCCAGTATAGCGGCTGTCTGCATATAATCTCCTGCTACACGCTGTTTGAGCATGTTGAGTACGCTGGAGGCAATATCTTCAAATCCGGTTTCTGCCAGAGCACGTACCACATCGATACCGGTAAGTCCTCTTTTTAATACGTCTTCTGCCGCCATCAGATCAGCGGTGACATCTCGGGCAGGCGTATCCTTGCTTCCGTGGGCATAGGTGACGGCCTCGACCTGTTCGTTTGTGACAGGAGAGAGCCCCAGGTTCTGGAAAACTGCCTGTACTGCCTTGGCGGCTCGGTTCCTGACATGGATGACTTCTTTCTCCGTGACGGGACGGAGACCTCCGTCTACCTGCATATCTCTTTGCAGTACATTGTAATCATCAAAATCTTCCGCGTCAAAATTGGAACCGGCGAACATATTATCGTAATTGGGTTCTGCGGCATAACCGGAGAAGATAAAGTCTGTTCCCGGTAAAAACTGCAGCATGGTACGCGCGGTCCTGCGCATATCTGAATTAGAAAAACTTTGGTCATTGGAAGAAGCACATTCCAGTCCGAGCAGCGCTGCCACAAGATTTTCCGCAAGTACCTCCCGGATACCGGAAGGAACAGAGCCTGTGACACCGATACAGCTTACGCTTCCGTTCTGGATCCCCTGGCTTCCGGCGCCTTTCGTAGCGTAAAGACACCGACATTCCAGATACAGCATGGATTTCTTCTCACTGCTTCCCATCAATACTTCAGAGCCGGAGCCGGAAGTAAAACGTACCTTCAATCCCCTGGAAGCGTAGGCAGAATTTAAAAATGCCTTGGAATACGGCGTGTCATCTCCGTCAATAAAGACTTTCTCCGTACCATATACAGAGAGTGTCTCTGCATAGGTTGTCAGTCCGCGGATCCCTAATTCCAGTTCCGTCGCTTCTTCTGCGGAACACTGCGTCAGCACGCCGGGACGTCCTGCCTGAGAGCCGATCAACAGAGCGATAGAACTCAGAGGCGCGTACCGTGCAACACCCATGGTCGTCTCTTCCTCGGCAAAGCCTCTAAGAGCGCCTTCTGCGGCGTCTGCGGCTATCTGTACCGGATCGTCCTTCAGATTGGTGATGTGCGCCTGGTTCCCCGGTGTTTTTCTTGCCCGTATTTTCTGCATTCCCATCATCAGTTCCACGACATTTAGATGGTTCATCACCTCTGCCATTTTCGCGGGCGTGATGCCGGAGATTAAATCCAAGATTTCTTTTCGTGAAACATGAATATCTACGATCATCCTGGCAATAGCAAGAGAAGAGACAGACATGGAAGTCTCGGCACGGTCTAGGTCGATCGCATAATCAGCGATAAACTGGTCAATAAAGTCAAAATCTGCCCGTTTCTTTCCATCCAGTTCGGTGATCTTTCCATTTTCTACCTTGACAGACGGCTTTGGATCATAGGGACTTTTCATAGCGACAAAGCCCATTTCCGGCCATTCGTTGATGTAGCCGTCCAGATTTACCGGACGTTTGTCCAATGCTTCGATTCGTTTCGAACGCTTCATTTGGCATGTTCTCCTTATAAACGATATTTATATTGGTATTATACAATAACCACAAGGGAATAGCAATATAAAGTTTGAAGAAACTGGTATAAAACCACATAATAAAGAAATAAAAACCACAAAAAACCACAGAGAAATGTAAAGCCGAAAAATGGACGGATTTTGCCGATTTTCGGAAAACAATGAAAATTAAAATTGATGCCGATAGGCTGCGTACCACTTTTTCATAGTGTGTCAGTCCCCTTATGTGCGCTTTCTTTTATAAATACCAATTCATTTGTATCGGATAGTTCAGGATGATAACGATAAGAAAGGGAGGAAAAAGCGGTAAGTTCTGCGGCTGTTTTTATCTGTTTTTCCGCCATCCAGCGCACCATTTCTCCGCGCGCCATTTTCGCCTGTGTGGCTTTAACTTTTACTTTGCCGTTCAGCAGTTCTCCGAAAATACAGGTCACGCAGCGGATATGCGCCGGCAGATAGGGAAGGACTGCCTTGCTGTATTCAGCGGAAGCTAGGTTGATAAGCTCGTCAGTGTCTTCCCCTGTCAGTTCCTCACAAAGCAGATCTCCCCAGAAATCATAGAGCCCCTGAAAGGTGTCTGTTTTTAGCTTTGCCTGCATTTCCAGACGATATGGAATGACGCCGTCTGTGGGGCGCAAGATTCCATAGAAGCCGGAGAGGATCCGCAGATGTTGGTTTACATATTCCCACTGCGTATCGGAAAAAATAGAAGGAGAAAGATACTGGTATTGAATGCCTTCGTAGGCGAGCAGAGCAGGCGTCGTCTGCTGAGATAAATGGTAGGTATGGAGGCGCTGGAAGTTTGCCTGGGCAAGCTTGTCGCTGCACTGCCAGAGCGCCTGCAGTTCCGTAATGGATTGCTTCTTTAAAAATTCCAGTAAGTGCTTGGTCTTGCTGAGAAATACAGGTTCTGTCAATCCACAGGGATATTCCTCACAGATCCGCATTTTTTTTGCCGGGGATACAATGATTTTCAACATAAAAAATCCTTTCTTTTGTGGTAAGACTTAGAAGAAAAATTTAGAAATATTTCCTCTCTTTTTTATCATAGAAGAAAAGAAAGAGAACGTAAAGACACAGATTGACAAAAGTAGGAAAGATACATAAGATAAACCTATACCTTGTCGGGCGAAGCCCGCCCGCCTGTAAGGCACGACCTGCAAAGGAGGACAAAGATATGAAAAAAAAGAGGAACTATCTGTATGCGGCCTTGGTGTTTATCGCCTTGATGGGGCTGATGAACGGACTGGGGATTTTCTGGTCGGTGGCTGCGATGCTGGAAGGAGCGCTCATCGGGGGAGAGCAGGGAACAGAGGCGGTCTATCTGTTCCTTGAGGAGCATATGAATTTTTATTCTATTATGATATATCTGCCCGTTCTGCTTTTGTTTTCTATATGGTTTTATTTTGCCATTATATATAGAGAAGGGGTGGGTACGTATTGGAAGGAGAATACAAAGAGGCTGTCGGGAGCATGTTTTGGCTGGACGATTCTCTTAACCGTGGCGATGCAGCATGCGACCTCTCTGGTTTTTGTGTTTTTTCAGCTTGTCAGTCCGGAGACGCTGCAGGAATACAATTCCATGGTCGAAGGCGCAGGGATAACGCAATATTCGTTTTTGTGGGCAGTAAGTACGCTGCTCCTGCCGCCGTTGACAGAGGAGATCATATTCCGAGGTCTGATCATGCGGTATCTGCGGCGGGCGGGAGCATGTTTTGTGCTCGCGAATCTGCTGCAGGCTGTTTTGTTTGGTATTTTCCACCAGAATCTGATACAGGGCGTTTATGCGGCGCTGTTAGGGTTCCTGTTGGGATATCTTGCATGGCGATATGACAGTCTGCTTGTTCCGATTTTTATGCATTTTTTGTATAATCTGTTTGGAACCGTGGTGGTAGATCTAGAAAATGCCTTTTTGCCGGAGTGGACGACCGGGATCCTGATGATCTTAAGCGTGCCTTTATTGGCAGTAACTGTGATCATGATACATTTTGGGATCGGTGAGAGGAAGAAAAGAAGGGAGAAGAGCAGATGAAACGAGTGATCCTTGCTTCTGCGTCGCCCAGGCGCAGAGAATTACTTACCCAGATAGGGATCGATTTTGACGTGATGGTCAGCGAGCAGGAAGAAGTCAGCCATGGTACAGAGCCGGAAGAAATCGTTCAGGAGCTGGCGCTTTTAAAGGCGGAGTATGTGGCGGAGAAACTGACCGAAGAAGAACGGGAGGGCAAAGTCATCCTCGGAGCGGATACGATCGTAGTACAGGATGGGAAGATCTTGGGGAAGCCGAGAGGAGAAGCGGAGGCTTTTTCTATGCTGCAGGGGCTCCAGGGAAGAGAACATGCGGTCTATACAGGTACAGCAGCTTTGTATTTTACAAGAGGAAAAAGAGAGTGTGTAAAGAAAGCGGTCAGGACAAAGGTGTATGTACATGCCATGACGGAAAAAGAGATACGGGCGTATATCGCGTCTGGAGAACCTATGGACAAGGCGGGTGCTTACGGGATTCAGGGCAAGTTTGCCGCTTTCATAGAACGAATCGAGGGGGACTACTATAATGTGGTCGGGCTGCCGGTCTTTTCTGTATATCAGACTCTGAAAAAATGGCATATAACAGAGTAGGGCGGCAGGGCAGACAGAGCAGTAGAAATGTAGAAGGAGATCAGACGGCATCCCACAGAGAGGCTCCCTTGTCACGCAGCCACTTGCGGCTTGCCTGATAGTCCGGGAGTACCTGGGCTACGATCTGATAGAATGCCTTGGAATGGTTCATCTCTATCCGGTGGGCGAGTTCATGCACGACGACATAGTCAAGTACTTCTTCTGGAGCAAAGATCAGGCGCCAGTTGAAATTCAGATTTCCGGCGCTGCTGCAGCTTCCCCAGCGGGTCTTTTGTTCCCGGATGGAGATACGGTGATACGTAACCTGCATTAAGTTTGCGTAATAAGCAGTCTTTACAGTGAAAATATCGCGCGCCGTCTGAATATACCGTGCCCGTTCCTCCTGGGAAAGCGGAGGATGAGAGGCTGTATCGGCGGCGTGTTTTTGTATCTGCGACAGATGCTTTAAGATCCAGCTTTCCTTTTCGAAAAGAAACGTATCGATCAGAGAGCGAGGACAGCGGCGGGGAGCACGCACGCATACTTTTCCGGCAGGAGTGATCTGGATCGCCGTGGTCTTTCTGTCGCTGTATATGATCTCATAGTCAAATGGATGTTTCATACGCTCACCTCCTACAGGAGCCAGTGTAGCAAGAACAGTAGAAAAGTGCAAGAATAAGGAGCAAAAATATGGAACCAGAAAGAATCTTACTGATCGAGGATGATGAAATACTGGCGCAGGGAGTCAAATTAAACCTTTCTCTCGCCGGTTTTGCCGCAGAGACGGCAAATACTCTGAAAGAAGGAGAGAAACGGCTGCTGGAAGAAGAATGGGATCTGCTTCTTTTGGATGTCAATCTGCCGGATGGAGACGGTTTTTCTTTTGCGGGAAGGATCCGAAAGCAGCAGGATATACCGATCATCTTTCTGACGGCAAAGGATATGGATACGGACATGATGACGGGATTTGAAAACGGGGCGGACGATTATGTGACAAAACCATTCCATGTGCAGATCCTGATACAGCGGATACGCGCGGTCCTGAACCGATATACTGCCGGAAAAAGGCAGGAGAGCAGAAAGAAAGCGGGGAATTTGGAGGTGGATCTTAAGGCATATAAAGTATGGAAAAAGGGAGAAGAATTGATTCTGACGCCGACAGAATTCAAGCTCTTGAGAAAATTTCTGGAGAATCCGGACATCGTCCTTACCCGCGGCGTTCTGTTAGAAGAATTGTGGGACAAGGAAGGAAATTTTGTGGATGAACATACGCTGACGATTTTTGTCAGCAGGCTCCGGTCAAAGATCGCAGATGAAGAATACCAGTATATCCAGACGATCTATGGAACCGGATATCAGTGGTCAGAAAGGAGAAGAAGATGAGCTGTATTTGGATCACAGCAGGAAGCGCAGTCCTGCTGTTTTTGCTTGTGGGAGCAGTGTGGCTGCATATGCGGCGCAAGTATATCCGCTTTACGGAAGAAGTCTGCGAAAGCATAGAGCAGATACTGAAAGGGAGCGCGGGAGAAGCCTTTGATACGGAGTCGGATGAACTGCTGTCCAAGATACAGATGCAGCTGCTGCGTCTACAGGAGATCACGGAATTCCATGCAAGGGAGAGCGAGCGGCAGAAGCAGGAAGTGCAGGGGATCGTATCGGATATTTCTCATCAGCTCAAGACGCCGATCGCAAATATCGTGATGTACTGCGATACAGCGGTCAATCCGAAATTACCGCCGGAAGAACGGGACACCTGCCTGAAGGTTTTGAAACATCAAGTGGGAAAGCTGGAATTTCTTGTGCAGTCGCTGATACAGATGTCCAGGATGGAACAGAATATGATCTGTCTGCATACAGATACCGTATCGCTTACACAGCTTCTGGAAGACGCTAAAGAAAGCATTGCGGTGCGGGCAGAGAAAAAGCAGATAAAGGTAGAAATCAGCGGTACCGGGGAAAAGAGTCTGCGCTGTGATGAAAAATGGACGTTGGAAGCGCTCTTTAATGTGCTGGACAATGCGGTGAAATACTCGGCTCCGGGCAGTACGATCCGTATCCAGTCTGATCCTATGGAAATATATACGAGGATCCAAATACAAGATGAGGGTATGGGGATCGCACCGGAACATATAAACGACGTGTGCAAACGCTTCTACCGGGAAGAGCAGGCGGCACGCACAGAAGGGCTGGGGATCGGTCTGTATCTGACAAGAGAGATCGTAGAAAAAGAAAACGGCTATTTGAAAATACAGTCAAAAAGAGGCATTGGAACGAGTGTTTCCGTGTACCTTTTGAATGTTGACTGAGAATTTTTAGATGTATTTTTTCTTTTTGAGAGGTTTTTGAAACATTTGCCTGCTATCCTTTTATACAAGCAAAAGTAAAGGAGAGACGGGAAAATGTGTATACTTGTTACAGAAAATCTGAAAAAATATTATGGGACGTCGCCTAATGTCGTGCGGGCCCTGGACGGCGTATCACTGGAAGTAGAGGAAGGGGAATTTGTCGCCGTCGTCGGTACAAGCGGCAGCGGCAAGTCAACGCTGCTCAATATGATGGGAGGCTTAGACGTACCGACTGCCGGAGAAGTCATAATAGCGGGGAAGAAACTTTCCGGCATGGATGAGGAGAAGCTGACCATATTTAGAAGACGCCGTATCGGGTTTGTCTTCCAGAATTATAATCTGGTCCCGATCTTAAATGTGTATGAGAATATCATCCTTCCGGTATCCTTAGATGGAGGAAAGCCAGATGAACTGTATCTGAAGAAGATCATCAGTCTGTTAGGGCTGCAGGAGAAACTGACAGAGCTGCCGGGAAAACTCTCAGGGGGACAGCAGCAGAGAGTGGCGATTGCGCGGGCCCTGGCATCTAAACCGGCGATCGTGTTGGCAGATGAGCCTACTGGCAATCTGGATTCTAAGACCAGCCAGGATGTGATCGGGCTGATCAAAGCATCCAGCCGCCAGTTTCACCAGACAGTCGTGATGATCACGCACAATGAAGAGATCGCGCAGACGGCTGACCGGATCATCCGTATCGAGGATGGAAAAATCACGGAAAGCAGGTGGACACAATGAGACGAGATAAAGGCATATCCTCCAATAATAACCGGGGGACGGTGCGCTCTCTCGCCGTGCGCAGTGTAAAGAGCAGCAAGATGAAAGACGTTTTCGTCATTTTGACGATCGCGCTGTCGGTCAGTCTTTTGATGGTTATGGCGCTGTTTTATGTAGGACTGAACACAGAGACGCAACGAATTGTTGCCAACATGCAGCATGCAGTGTACTATGAGCTGGACGAAGAACGGCTTATGCAGATGGCAGAAGACGATCGGAGCAGCTATGTGCTGGCAATGAAAGAAGGACAGTCGGTGGAGATCGGCGGGCATATGGTACGGCCGGCGGCATATGGGGCGGATCCTTTGAAAAGCGAAGGCGCAGAAATAGATACTGTGACACCGTCAGTGGGAAAAATACCAGAAAAAGCAGATGAAGTCATGCTTTCAGACGCCTACTGCAAGCTGGCAGATATCCAGGCAGAACCGGGGAAAGAGGTTTCTTTTACATGGTTGGACGGCACAACAGAGACATATACGATCTCCGGTATTTATCATACAGCGGAACATCAGCCACTGTATACAGTGCTGTTTTCCGAACGGTATGCCAGAGAAGGCAGTCAGTTAAAGGACGTCCCCTGGGAAGGGATCGTCTGTTTTGCGAAAGCGGAGGAGATGACGCAGCCGGAGTTTGAAGAACTGGTCTATAGTTTTGGGGATGATTGTGGTGTGGACAGGAAAGACATGAATATCAACAACTATTTCCTAAATGCACTTCCGGGCGGAGACATGGCTTTCCAGGAGACGATGTTGGTGATCTGCGTCGGTATCGGCATACTCTTTGTGAGCGTACTTGTCATCTACAGTGTATTTTATCTTTCTGTCGTAGGGCGGATACGCCAGTTTGGACAGCTTCGGACGATCGGCATGACAAAGAAGCAGATACGCAGGATGGTACGTATTGAAGGGCTGCTTTTAAGCGCTGTTGGAATCCCGACAGGTCTGCTTGTCGGAGGCACGGTCAGTTATTTTATCCGTCCGGGCGGCTGGGATATGGTGCATACGTTGGTCGTTGCAGGGATCGTAACACTGGCGGATATCGCGGCCGTATTGGTTTCCGTGCAGAAACCTGCGAAAAAGGCGGCCTCTATTTCTCCGGTGGAAGCGGCAAAATATTCCGGATATGAAGGAGAACATAAAAAAGAGAAAAGGACACAGCGGCAGACAAAAAAACCAGTCAGAAAGATCACTCCGGAAAGTCTTGCTGTTATGAATAATGCCAGAAATAAGAAAAAGACAGTGCTTACCACACTTTCTCTGGGAATCGGCGGAGTATTGTATATGCTGGCGGCATTTTACGTAACGTCTACTAATTTGGAGGGATATGCTAGACAAGGGGAATATAAATATGGAGAATTCCTGATAGGGTATTCGTATAATGTGGCGGAAACCACAGAATATGGAGAGATGCAGCTGCAAAAGGAGCATCCTTTGGATGAAACGATCATGCAGAAAATAGAGGGAATAGACGGTGTGGAGAAAGTTCATACGGTACAGTCAATGGAAATATCCTGGGAAGCACACGGAGATGAGGAAAGCCGGGACGACACCGCAAGACCTCTGGATAAAGAACGGACAGAAAAATTAAAAGAGCAAAGACATATAGGGGAGTTCTCTTATGAAGAAATGGTTCAGGAGGACGGAGTTTTATTTACCCGGGGCGGCGCCTGGGAGGAGGCATACGGCTGGGAATTCCAGGTCGGGGATCCGGTGAAGCTGCGCTGGTATGATGGGGCGAAGGAACAGGAGAAGACATTTACCGTCATGGGGATCATAGACGCTAATGATTTTGATAAAGAACTGGGAGATACATTCACCACATTTCTGATCCCGGAACAGACATTGGCTGCTATGGCAAACGGAATCCATTTGACGGATAAGCTGGTAGTCCAGACCGATACAGAAAAAGAGGCGCAGGTCGGGAAGGAACTAAAAAGCCTGATCGGGCAATATCCTCATTTATCATTGGGAACGTTGGAAGAACAGCGGCAGATGGCAAAATCCCAGTTTACAATCCTATTCTCGGTGATGTTAGGACTAAGTATCTTTATCATCGGTTTTGCGCTGATCAATCTTTTGAATACACTGATCACGAATATACTGACGAGAAGCCATGAATTCGCAATGCTCCAGTCTGTCGGAATGACGAAAAGGCAGCTTTGCAAAATGCTGCGTATAGAAGGATTCATACTGGCGGCAGGCAACCTTGTCATATCTCTTATATTCGGTACTGCGGCAGGATATGCAATGATACAGATCCTTCGGTATTTTGGGGCGGATTATATGCATTTTGTCTTCCCTGTTTGGTATTTTCTGGGATATGCGGCATTTATACTGCTGGTTCCGATCCTGGTGACAGAATACATGGTCAGAAAATTTCAAAAACAACCGTTGGTAGAGAGATTAAGATAACAAGGATATGGAGAGGGGCAGCAGATTTTACTGTCTGCCGGTAATGGAAAAGGATCGGTTTGTGTCTTTGTGTGACTTTTGAAAGGGAGTGTGATAGAATAAAAAGAAAAACGGAGAAGTATGTTGTCGGATGAAGAATAAAAAGGAAAAAAACATTAGAGGAGAAAAACAGAATAGAGAAGAAAGACAGGCAGGAGGACGTCTGAGAAACTTGCAGAAAGCCTTGGGTATGGAACTGAGGGAGCACAAAAGTTCTTTTATCGTCTACTTTGTGCTCCGGTTCCTTGTGATCGTCATGATGGTTTTACAGATTTTAAATCACAACTATGAAAATGTATTTCTGTGTGCTTTGACATTACTTTTGCTGGTCATACCGAGTTTTGTCCAAGTGACTTTTAAGATAGAGCTGCCTACGACTTTAGAGATCATTATCCTTATTTTTATATTTGCCGCGGAGATATTAGGGGAGATCAGCGAATTTTATCTGATGTTTCCGTTCTGGGATACGGTGCTGCATACGCTCAATGGCTTTCTTGCGGCAGCAATCGGATTTTCCCTGGTGGACTTGTTAAACCGCAATGAACGAACTTCTTTTACCTTATCTCCGGTCTTCATGGCGATTGTAGCTTTTTGTTTTTCTATGACGATTGGCGTGGTGTGGGAATTTTTTGAATTTGGCATGGATCAGATCATGGGATATGACATGCAGAAAGATACGGTGATCCATGTAATCCGTTCTGTAACGCTGGATCCGGCAGGACGGAACGTGCCCGCAGTGATCGATCACATTTCCAGTACAGCTGTAAATGGAACGGAACTGGGACTTGGCGGATATCTGGATATCGGACTGATCGATACGATGTATGATCTGATCGTCAATTTCATCGGAGCGGCTGTCTTCTCTGTGCTTGGATTTTTCTACGTAAAGAACAGGGGGAAGGGGAAAGTCGCACGTCGGTTTATACCTCGCAGAAAGAAAAGTGACCGAGATTTTTTAAAGATCGTATCGGAAAACGTAGGGCGGGAAGAGGAAGAACAGATAGAAGAGCAGAAGGAGTGATCGGATATCCTACTGCTTTTGGACGTACCTCCATAGAAGAAATAGAAGAGAAGCGCCACATATCGTTGCGGAAATATAAAGCAGGATAGCGATGGGATTAGAGAGAGTATTTGCAATATCACGGAACACGATCTGCTGCATGGGATAATCCGGATTGATGTAGAACATATTGATAGTGCCTAAGGAATCAAAGGACAGATTGATACATTCTGCAAGAAAGCAGCAGGAAAGATATACAAGCACGTTCAGTCTGAAAGCGGAGAGAGAAAAGTGGAATCGTATGTGTTTCGATAGAGTACAGCCTGCATATATGCCGGACAAGATGAGGAGAAAATGCCAGATATACGAGTGGACAGTGAGCAGAGGCAGGGTATACTTCAGCCCGCTCGTATCGGCAAAGGCGGCTATTCCGCCCAATAGACCGAAGGTAGAGAGAAAAAGCAGAAATATTTCCTGCGTTTTTGGACCGACAAAGGGAAGCAGGAGCATAAGATACATAGGGATACTGCAAAGCTGGAAAGGAAAATACCACCAGTAATAATTTCCGCCGTTTACGGCGAAAGTAAGCAGCAGTTGTTTTAAGAATTCGCTTATGAATAGACAGATTCCGCAGAAAAAGAAATTGCGGAGTCTGTTTTTGTGTACAAGTGCCATGTAGAACCTCCTAGGAATATATATGCAGATGAGATGTCAGATTTCATTTTTATTATAGAACAAAAATGAAAAAAATACAGGGGTGAGAAAGTAGGAAGCAATTCGCCAACTACTTGACGAAAAGAAATGAAACTGCTATACTGAACGATGTTCATATTGAGGTGATAGAATGAATACAGTAGTGACATCAAAAGAGGAAATTTTGAAAACCAGCCGAGAGCTGATCCGACAGAAGGGGTGGTCTGCGGTCAATATTCGTTCCGTTGCGGCCGCTTGTGGTGTGTCTGTGGGATCTATCTATAATTATTTTGATTCCAAAGCGGCGCTGGTGGGAGCTGCGGTAGAAAGCATTTGGTGTGAGATTTTTCACCGCCCGGAGGAAGAAGTTGTGTTCCGAGATACACAGGCCTGTATTACTTGGATGTATGAGCGGATGGAATACGGTCACAAACAGTATCCGGGGTTCTTTACCCTTCATTCTCTGGGGTTCATGCAGGAGGATAAAGCAGATGGAAAACGCCGGATGCAGCAAACTTGGAAGCATATTTTAGAGGGCCTGTGCTTTGTCTTAAAAAGTGATGCCAAAGTCCGTTTAGATGCTTTTACGGATAGCTTTACAGCTGAGAAATTTTCGGATGTTCTCTTTTCTCTGATGTTATCCGCACTGCTGCGGCAGGATTACGATCCGGGCGCTGTGCTGGAGATCATCCGCAGAACGCTTTACTAAAATTTCCGCTGCGCCGCGGGGATTTTTTATCCCTTAAACTGAACGATGTTCAAAAAAGGAGGCGAACTATGAAAGTAAAACGTAATACGCTGCTGCTTCTCGCTTGTCTTGTGTGGAGCGCGGCGGGATTCAATATACTCCGCATCGGATTGATCGCATATCCGCCGTATCTGTCTGTGCTGAATTTTTTATTGTCTATCTTAGTCTTCGGAGTGTTTCAGAAATATATTTTTGGGAAATTGGTAAAAAAGCATACTGCCAGAATCAATGCTTATTTGGAAGAACGACATTTTTTTCTCAAATTTTTTGATAAAAAAGCTTTTGCCATTATGGCTGTGATGATGACCGGCGGTATTGGGCTGCGTGTAAGTGGGATAGCGCCGGAGAGGTTTATCGCAGTGTTTTATACTGGCCTGGGCGCTTCGCTTCTGCTGGCAGGGGTATTGTTTGGCAGGAACTTCTGCAGAGCAGTATTTAATGTGGCTGCCATGCAAAATAAAAATGTATATAAAGGAGAATAAAGTATGCAGGCAATTGTAGAAACACTGTTCGATACAGTCTATCTGATCTCTGTGATCACGATCGGTATCCTGATGATTAAGGAAAGCAAAGGAGAACGTCAATTCCGTTTGTTTGGCTGGATGGCTGTGGTGCTGGGAGCGGGAGATTCCTTTCATTTGATTCCGCGGGCTGTCGCATTGTGTACTGCCGGGCTGGAGAATTACACGGTGCCTCTTGGCCTGGGCAAATGGATAACCTCGATCACTATGACCGTTTTTTATGTGCTGCTGTACTACGTCTGGCGGTATCGATACCAGGTCAAGGGAAAGAGAGGCTTGACTGTTGCTGTATATGTTTTGGCCGGTGTGAGGATCGCTTTATGCATGATGCCGCAGAACCAATGGCTCAATGCCGAAGCACCGCTTTCCTGGGGAATCTGCCGCAACATTCCTTTTGCGCTGCTGGGGCTTCTGGTAATCGTTCTGTTCTATCGCAGCGCAAAAGAGCGTGGAGACCAAGCATTTCGCTGGATGTGGCTGACGATCGTGCTGAGTTTTGGTTTTTATATCCCGGTGGTGTTGTGGGCGGATGCTATCCCCATGATCGGGATGTTGATGATTCCTAAGACCTGCGCCTATGTGTGGACGGTTCTTATCGGATACTTTGCTATGAAAAAGGAAGGTAGATAAAAAATATTACAGGAGGAGAAATCACTATGAAAAAATATATGAATACGGCTTTGTTGTATGCAATCTTCGCTATGGCAGGCGGTGTGTTTTATCGCGAGTTCACCAAATTTAATGGTTTTACAGGCAGAACTACACTGGGTGTGGTACATACGCATTATTTTCTGCTGGGGATGGTATTTTTCTTGCTGTTGCTTCTGTTGGAAAAGAATTTTTCCTTTACAGGGGCAAAGACAGGACGGATACTGGCGGTCTATCATATTGGTCTGAATCTGACTGCTGTGATGTTTGTGGTGCGAGGTGTGACACAGGTGCGAAAGCTTGCGCTGTCTTCCGGCATGGATGCGGCGATTTCCGGTACTGCCGGGATCGGGCATATCCTGTTGGGAGTTAGTTTAGTACTGCTTCTGCTGCAGATCAAGCGAGTCGTTTTAAAAGAATAAAATATACTTTCTGGATAAAGGGTGGGCAGAATACGGAAAAACCACTAGGAGAAGGGAATGTTCAATGCTGGGGCATGAGTATTCCCTTCTTTAAATGTTACAGGATATAGGTATGTATACTTGCATTTTGACAGGGATTATACTACAATAATTTTATTCGATCGGCTGGAAGGGCATTTTGCGCCCTTTTATCCGTAAAATAGTTTGAATTTTGAAAAAAGAGGTATCCCATATGGGCGAGAAAGAGAGACAACGATCTCTTGTAGAGATCATGAATGATGTATTAAGTACAGTTAGGGATTATTATGATGCAGAGTATGTGTATTATATAGAAAAAGAATATGACGACGTAGAGATGATTTATGAATGGTGCGCGGAGAATGTACCGTGGCAGAGAGATAAGATCAAAATGATGGGGGCAGAGCAGCAGCCCAAATGGATGAAACAGGAAATCACAGATACGACAGAAGATAATTACAGTATCTTCGAGCAGATCAGAGAAGATACGACGGCGATCCTGGCTGTCATCGGTGTACACAAAGGCGGCTGTGAATTATCCTTGATGCGGGCGGTACTTCCCTTTATCACGCAGGCGATCGTTTTGCAAAAGCAGCAAAAACAGCAGGAGTATTTAAGTTACCATGATGATCTGACAGGACTGCTGAACAGAAATAGCTTTGTGCAATATCTGACAGAAGCGGAAGAGAAAAAGTGGAAGACTCTCGGGGCTTTATCTGTAGATATTAATGGACTGAAGAACTTTAATAAGGAGTTTGGCCGTGACTATGGAGATGAAGTCGTGATCCGTGTGGGAGAGGTTCTGGAAGAGTTCTTCAAAAGCGGTATGGTATTTCGACTCACGGGAGATGAGTATCTGGCGATCGCAGAGGACGCGTCCTATGAAGATTTTATGAAGAATGTGCATGCGGCGCATGACAAACTGGATAATATAAGCCTTGGACTGGTCACTATGGGATATGCATGGGAGAAAATAGACATCAATGTGGATAATCTGGTAGCCCATGCGGAAAATATGATGCGGGAAGAAAAGCAGAAGTATTATAGGAACCTGAAAAAGGGACATCAAGAGCCGATCATCAAACAAGACCTTCTGCAGGATATCGAACAGGGCAGCTTTATAGTATGTCTGGTACCTAAGATGGATGTCGCGACAGAGGAGATCGTGGGAGCCGAGGCGGTTGTACGCTACCACCACAAAGATCTGGGTATTTTAAATCCAGAGAGATATATCACGCTTCTGCAGGAAACACGTTTGTCGCATTACCTGGATCTCTATGTGTTTGAAGAAGTATGTAAAACACTGCGCAGATGGGAAAGAGAAGACATCCCCATGCTTCCTATATCGGTGAATTTCGCGGGGGCAACATTGTGCCAGGTGGATATTGCGGATCGGATGATGGCTTTGATCGAAAAGTATCATGTGTCCTGTGAATATCTGGAAGTGGAAGTTTCGGAATCGTACGCAAATATGAATCAGGAAATGCTCACAGAGACAAGTAATAAGATACGAAAAGAAAACGTACGGGTGATTCTGGATCATTTTGGTGCGAAGGATTCCAGCCTTTCTATACTGTCTGTTATGGAATTTGACGGACTGAAGCTGGATAAAGGAATTGTATCGAATATTGTAAGTAGCGGCCGCAGCAGGATCGTGGCAAAGGCTGTGATCGATATATGCAGACAGCTTGGCGCCTATGTTTTGGCATCCGGGGTAGAGACGCAGGATCAGCTGAATGTATTAAACGAATTAGGATGCCATTATGCACAAGGAAGTCTTTTTAATAAGCCGATCACAATAGACACGTTTGAAGTGCGCTACTTAAAAGACAGATGAGCAAGAGGGAAAAAGGAAAAATGATATGGTAAGAGCCTGGGCTGCAGATATTCGTTCTCTGCTGGAAGAAGAACGCTACAGAAAGTATTATGAGGAACTTCCGGCTTTTAGACAGGAAAAGGCTGACAGGATGAAAAGAAAATTAAACAAAGCCCAGAGCGTGGGCGTATGGGCTTTGTGGGAGAAGATAAAGACAGAATACGGGCTCTCACAAAACAGTGCCTTTAATTTTTCTCATTCTGGTTTCTGGGTGATGTGTGCCGCAGAAATGGAAGGGAATGCAAATGTGCAGGTTGGCTGTGATATCGAACAGATAAGAAAAGCAGATCTGCAAATGGCAAGCCGGTTTTTTTGCCCTTCTGAGTATAAACGGATCTTAGAAGCTGTCTGTGAAAAAGAGGAGGACACTGTATTCTGCCGATATTGGGTGTTGAAAGAAAGTTTTATGAAAGCGACCGGAAGAGGTATGGGACTTGCGCTTAACGCATTTGAGATTGTTTTGGACGATCCGCCCAGACTGGTCAAAAAGCCGGAGGCGTTTCATAAGCCATACTATTATCGGGAATATGAGACAGAGGGGGAAGCCTATAGAATGGCTGTTTGTTCCACGCAGGAAGAGATAGATTCTAAAATACATATGGAGTTTAGACTGTGATGAAAAAAATGAGTAAAAAAATAAAAAGAATTTTAATTATGGGACTGGCAGCAGGTGTTTTATTCGGGATTCTGCTCACGATCGCCGCGGCAAAACATGTCGTGGATTCCCATGAAGAGAAACTGACTGCACAGAATCAAAAGCTGGAAACAGAGAATAAGGAATTAAAAAGCAAACTGCAGAAAGAAACGGCGGTTGAAGCAAGCGCAGAGATTCTTGCCGGAGATAAAGAAGGCTGGGCTTTGGCACTTGTGAATGACAGCCATCCTTTGGCAACGGATTATGTACCGGAATTGACGGAGATCGACACAGAACGGTCTGTAGATAAGAGGATTGCGGAAGATCTGGAAAAGATGATGCAGGATGCGCAGGACGAAGGACTGAGTATGTATGTGGCATCGGCCTATCGTTCTTATGAGCAGCAAAGGGAAGTATTTAACACTACGATGCAGGACTGGATCGTGCAGGGGTATGGTCCGATGGACGCATATGACGAGACGAAGAAGTCGGTTGCGGTGCCGGGAACGAGTGAGCATGCGACAGGATTAGCAGTGGATATCATTGCGTCTGACTATGAAGAATTAGATGAAGCGCAGGGAGATACTCCGGAGCAGAAATGGCTCATGGAACACTGTGCGGAATATGGTTTTATACTCCGCTATCCACCGGAAAAGGCAGATGTGACAGGGATCATTTATGAACCATGGCACTACCGGTATGTAGGAAAAGAAGCGGCCAAAGAGATCACAGAGAAGGGGCTGACTCTGGAAGAATATCTGGAGCAGTAGCCGCTTTGCGTAAAGGAGATATACAAATAAATAGTTTAAGAGGATAGAAGAGAACGGACGATCATGTTTCCGACAGAGTCGGCAAAATGACTGATATCTCGGATCTTGACAAAGTCCCTGCCGAAGATTTCTTTTGCGGCAGGGATATCTTTTTCTATACCCATAAATACGCCGAGTACCTGGATCCCCTGTTTCCTTAAGGCACGGATTTCTTTTGCGGTATCCTGTATACCGATCTGGTCTGTGTACTCTTTGTTGCGGTAAAAAGGACCTTCTTTTGCTGCGTGGTCATCACAGGGACTTGCATCCGAGAGCATGATCAATAGTCTGCGTTCGCAGGGAGAGGACTTCATCAGATGAGCGGCGCCTCTAAGGGCAAGTCCGTCACGATTGTTTCCGGCGGCAGTGTAGGAAAAGATTTCCTGGTTTTGGTCCTTTTCTTCATAAGTACGATACAGGCGCATGACGGTGCAGCCTCTGATGCTGCAATAGGCATAGATCTGTACCGGGATGTGCAGGCGGGTGAGACTCTCCGCAAGAATATATGCCTGCGCGGCGATACTTTCCTGGCAGCTTTTTCTGGAGGAAGAGGCATCCAGAAGCAGATCGATGGAAAAATCAGCACAAATCGTTTCTTCTTGTTTGATAAAGATACGGTCGTCATGCAGATGAAGAGTACGCCATATCTGTGAAGGATCCAGAAGACCGGAGCGGGAACGGCTCATATCTTCCGGGGAAAGGGAATGCAGCACGGAAGAAAGCCTTTCGGTCAGGCGCAGGATACTGCTGCGGTGAAGCGGCAGAGAACGTTTATAATAGGCTATATTTTGCTCTTTCTGCCGGAGAGTCTCCTGGCGGAATGTCTGCACTTCTTTTTGTACCCTGGCAGGACATTCTGCGATAGGAGGAAGAACACCCCGGGTAAAATACAGATGCAGTCCGGTGTGGTTTCCTGTGCATAGTACTTGTTCTAATTTTAAGAGCATGTGTTCGGAATGTATGCTTTCGCCGAAACAGGCTCTTATATATTGTCCAGAAAGTTCTGTATTTTCCGGGTGGGTAAATTGCAGCAGAATACCGAATCGGCGTGTGAGAGAGCCGACAGGACCGGGAGAGGTCTTTTTTTCTGCGGAAGTCTGGATCCGTACAAAACCGGAATGGACTCTGCCAAGGGAATAAAAGGCGGGAAGCACTTTCTGGAGAAAATACACCCCTGTTTTTTGCGGGGCGGAATGAGGGATATACTGAAAATAGATCCGATAGATTTCTTTTGTTTTTTTTATGATCTCCAGAGAAGAAAGAGAGGCGCTGTAGGACAGAGCCTGCAGCAGGTCTTTTTCCCATGCGGGCAGAGAGAGGTCCTGTCCGAGTATTTCGCAGCAGCGTCCCTTTTGAAGAAGCAAAAGGAGGGAGGAAGTGCCTTCTTTTCGCAGTTGTTTTAGATTTAAAGCGGCATACTCTTTTCGAAGTTCTTGCAAAGCGGGCCGTTTTGCTACTTCTTTTTCGTAGACGGCATTTTCCAGTCCAAGCCAGAAGATTCCTTCATAAAGTGCCTTTTTTCCGGAGCCAAGAGAAATAAAAAGACGTTCTATTTCCGCAGG
This sequence comes from Mediterraneibacter massiliensis, assembly GCF_001487105.1. GTDB lineage: Bacteria > Bacillota > Clostridia > Lachnospirales > Lachnospiraceae > Mediterraneibacter > Mediterraneibacter massiliensis. The sequence continues at coordinate 491,820 of NZ_LN913001.1, forward strand.
TTCATACCATTTATATACCAGACCGATGATGATGTTCAGATATACGTCCGCTGTTCCTGTTCTGTCAAAAGCGAGATAAAGCGGGTCGAAACCGTAGTCTCCGGCGGCGGACCAGACGATATTTTTTGCCCGTTTTTCTTCCTGTAGATGGTGCTCCATAGTTATACCTCAAATAATATGTTATGGTCCAGATGGCGGGGAAGGCGCGCACGGATGGTATCCCGGATCAAAGTCTGTTCATAGGTGTCAAAAGATTTATTTGTAATCCCCAAGTCAAGAGCTGTGTGCGCTTCTAGTCCCTTTGCCATAAGAGAGAGGGCGTCTAAAAGTCCACGCAGATCTAAAGACTTGGAGGAAATTTCAGCGTTCTCGCATTTTTTCTGCAGATCTAAAAAGAGTGCTGCGAATTGCTCGATATATTTTTGCTTCATGGCGGGAAATTCTCCCCGAAGAAGCTTTTGCAGCTGTTTCTCTGTGATCATTGGCATTTGAATGACAACAAAACGAGAAGTGAGTGCCTCGTTTAGTTCTTTCGTGCCGGCGTAACCGTAATTCATAGTGGCGATAAAACGAGCGGCAGGGTGCAGCGGTATGCGTTCATATCCGGGAACGTCGATGACACGGCGGAAATCGAGAGCAGAATGCAGGACTGCCATTGCTTCATTTCTTGCCATGTTGATTTCATCCAATATGGCGAAACCTCCGTATTTTGCGCAGAGGAAGACCGGACCGGGACGGAAAGTGACTTTTCCATCTGCAAAAGTATCACAGCCGATCAAGGTGGAGGCGTCTGTGTTTACATGGAAAGAAATATCCCATCTGGGACGGGAGAACACGGCGGCTAGATTTTCGGCAAATATATTTTTCCCGGTTGCCTTGTGTCCTGCCAGAAGGATATTCTTCCCACTTAAAATAGCGCAGATTGCTTCTTCCCATACCTCTTTTCCATAATAAAACTGAGAGGGGGAAGGGATACGATCTTCAAATTTGTCCAAAACAGGATACTGTTTTTTGAACTGTTCGACAGCTTCTGTAAGGTTGGGGTTAAGATGTTCTTCTTTTACATACTCTAACACAAAAATTCCTCTTTTCATCATGATGTACACCCCATATTATAAAGAAATACGTCTCTATTTACAACGGCTATGTTGTTGACGAAGAAACTTAGGTTTGATAGAATGGGTAAAGGGAAAACGATAGGTTTATGAAGCAACAATATTGTTGCTTCTAAAGAATAATTGGAGTATAAGGGCACATAAGGAGGAAAGTCATGGAAGACCTGACATTTGGAGAACAAGTCAAAATCATTCTTGGAAGAAAGGGAATGACCATTAAGGAGCTGGCGGAACAGATTGAAGAACAGACTGGAAAGAAAATGTCGAGGCAAAATCTGACGCAGCGCCTGGGGAGAGATAACTTTCAGGAGCAGGATATGAGGATGATCGCAGGGATATTGGGCTGCTCGTTTCAGTTGAGTATCCTGGCGAAAGAGACGGCACAGCATCCGCAGGAAGAAACAGCGAAGAAAGAGACGGCTGTGCAGGACAATACAGAGCCTTTGGCGATCTTGCCGGCAGAGGAAAGTACAGCTGACAGAGAAGAACGTGACATGACGATCGGGGAACTGTATGAGATACATCAAGAATTGGATGAACTGGAGAAAGAGGCAAAAGCAGGAGAGCCGGCGGAGACGCTCAGAGAAGAACTAGAAAATACAGGAAAGAAGGAGAAATTCCCGACAGGGGGGATTTTCTTCCGTAAAAAAGAGAAAGCCAGTTTGGAAAAAGAAAGACAGCATGCAGATCAAAACCATAGAAATGCGGCAGATCGGGAAGAAAAGGTATCTGTCGGAAAGACCTATGAGAAGGCAGAAGACTTCGAACCGGTCCTGCGGCATAATGATGAAGCGGAAGACAGAGAATTAGGAGAAGTCAATCCATATACAGGAAGAGAGTACCAGTCAAACAGTGTGCGCATGCATCCGACGAGGATCGGCTATGTACAGGTATATGATAGAAAGACGCATAAATGGACAGATATGACAGAGTGGGCGTTTTTAGGATATCAGGAGAGGATGAAAGCGCTGCTTGGAAAGTCATATGAACCGCCGATTTATCTGGATTAAAGGGCAGAAAGGACAGAAGGCTCATGGAGTGGGACACATTGCTTTCCACACAGAGAATGCGGGAAGGCAAAAGCAAAAAGAATTTCAAATCGACAGATCTGCGCAGTGAATTTGAGAAAGATTATCACCGTATTATCGGCAGTGCGTCGTTTCGCAGACTTCAGGATAAGACACAGGTATTTCCTCTGGACAAGAGTGACTTTATCAGAACGAGGCTGACCCATTCGCTGGAGGTGGCGTCGCTTGGGAAATCCCTGGGACAAAATATCGGGGAAAATATTTTGAGCTGCCGCAAAGACAGCGGATTTACTGTGCAGATGAAAGAGGATATCTGTCACATATTAGAATGTGCGGGGCTGATACATGATATAGGTAATCCCCCCTTTGGACATTTCGGGGAGACGGCGATCAGAGAGTGGTTTGAGCGCAATCTTCCGCAGCTGTTGTTTCGTGGGGAGCGGGTGGAAGAAAAACTGACGCCCCAGATGAGAGAAGATTTTTATCATTTTGAAGGCAACGCGCAGGCACTCAGGCTGGTGACAAAACTGCATTATCTGGTAGATGAATACGGAATGAACCTGACCTACGCTTTGCTGAACACCATCGTGAAATACCCAATCCCTTCTGATAAAATAAATAGACAAAGCGGCAATATAAAAGATAAAAAAATGGGATATTACTATGCGGACAGAGAGGTGTTTGAGGAAATCTCCAAGGCAACGGGAACGGGAAACCGGCGCCATCCGCTGACGTATATCCTGGAAGCGGCAGACGATCTGGCATATAAAACAGCGGATATAGAAGATGCCTTTGTGAAAGGCTTTGTCTCGTATCACGCACTGGAAAAGGAATTAAGTGTTTTACAAGGACGCGGTGCAGACGGCAGATTTGATGCCGCAGGTAAATTACACGAATTGTATGAGCGGGGAAGAAAAAAGCAGCCCCAGAATCCGGAATCCTATGCGGTGAAAAATTGGATCGTGAGAGTACAGGGGTTTTTGATCAGCTGCGCGACTTATGGCTTTACTTCACATTATGAGGAAATCATGGAAGGGTCGTTTTGCCAGGATCTGTTTTACGGAACTTGGGGAGAAGAATTGATGGAGTTGTTGGGGGATATTGCGTTTCGATATGTATTTTCCTCCAAGGCGATCTACAAGATGGAGGTTTCTGAGGCAGTGATCCTGGATTTCCTTATGGATAAGCTGGTGCATGCCGTTTTATATTACGATACAGAGGAAAAACCGGATTCCATAGACAGCCGTGTGATTTCTTTTATATCAGATAATTATAAAAATGCATACAAGCTGCAGGCAGAAGGAAAGACAGAGGAAGAAAAACTGTATCTCCGCCTGCTGCTTGTGACAGATTATGTCTGCGGTATGACAGACAGCTATGCAAAACGCTTGTATCAGGAGATGAATGGGATCATTTGATATAGCGGCACCAGTGTCCGAAATCGGCTTCGTCGTTTCGTTCCTCATCCTCCAGATCCAGGATCTCTGTATAGGAGCGTGTAAACTGCGGAAAACCAAACAGGCTGGCGGCTCGTGCTTCGTGGGTATCGTAAATACCGGGGACGCCAAGCCAATAGTGACCATCTTCTTCTACTAGAAGGAGGTGGTTATAATTATGATATCCATGCAGTAAAAAGCTATTATTGGCGAGAAACCAGAATTTTTTCGGAAGAAGGCACAATTCGCTGCGCTGGATCTTGCGTGCGGAAACCGTCTTTTTTGTCTCATTTTCGGTCTGTTTGTTTTCTCCAGCCGGTTCTTCCACGGCAAGCTCTTCTGTGGCAGATTCCTCTGCCTGTGAGGGTTCTGTGACAAGTTTTTCCGCGGCGGATCTTTCTTCTGTGGGAGGCTCCTCTGCCTGTGAGGGTTCTGTGACAAGTTTTTCTGCGGCGGATCCTTCTTCCGTGGGAGGCTCCTCTGCCTGTGAGGGTTCTGTGACGGGAGTTTCCGCCTCAGATTCCACCGTGTCAGGTTCCTCTGTCGGTGATTCGATGACAGGAACTTCTGTCTGCGTAGATCCTGTGGGCTTTGCGGCAGGTTCCGCTTTAGTCGGGGGCTCGTCGTAAGGCACGATATTTTTGGGGACGATATGGGAGACGACCCATAATTTCTCCGGCGCTGTCTGCAGCGTTTCGGGTGGCGCTTTCAGAAAGAAGCCGTCTATGTTTTCCAGTGTCCGACCCTGTGGGAAGATGGACTCTGATACGGAAATACGTGCGGACAAAGAATGTTCCATACAAGTCAGTGTGGTGAGTTTTTTAGCAATGCTGCGTTCGCTGTCTTGGTAGAAAACATACAAGTCTACCTTGCCCTGCGCGTGGACTTTAATGCCCCGCGCCTGTATCTGCAGGATACAGGTGTGATAATGCCGGGTAATCTTAAAAAAACCGACATTACGTACTTTGTGAGTATTTTCATATTCATATAAATAACAATTACCGGGATTCATACCATATACCTCTGGTCTTGTCTTTCTTCTAAATCTATTCAGGACCGGAAGGAAAAAGAACCAGGTACAAAAAGAAATTGAAAAGGAACAGGATACAGATATGCAGAAGCAGACGGATGAAATATATATGAAGGAAGCTTTGAAACAGGCGCGCAAGGCATATGCATTGGAAGAGACGCCTATCGGCTGTGTGATCGTGCGGGAGAACAGAATTATCGCCAGAGGGTATAACAGGCGCAATACAGAGAAAAGTCCTCTTGCGCATGCTGAGATCGCGGCTATAAAAAAGGCGAGTAAAAAGACCGGGGACTGGCGGCTGGAGGACTGTACCTTATATGTCACGCTGGAACCATGTCAGATGTGCGCAGGCGCGATTGTACAGGCGCGTATCAAACGAGTTGTCGTGGGCTGTATGAATCCGAAAGCAGGCTGTGCCGGATCGGTTTTAAATCTTTTGCAGATGGAATCGTTCAATCATCAGGCAGAACTGACAACAGGTGTGTTAGGCGAGGAATGCAGTGAAATGATGAAACAGTTTTTTAAAGAATTAAGACAAAAAAAAGCACTGTGCCGTCAGCAGTCCAGAGAAATGGAATGAGAAACACAGTGTACAGATTTTTTTTATGTGCGCCACGCTTCGAACTAGGTTCATAAACGTTACCCCGGCAGTTAACTCAGTCCAGGCACCCTCACGGCACCCGGGAGATTCTGCTTAGTGCTGCTTCGTTCCCGACCTGACACGGTTCGCAGATTCCCGTCGCGTAAGACCCAGGCATCAACATCACTTACCGGGGGCAGCTTTACAAACTTTCGCCCTCTGCGCGGCATCACCCCTGCTATAGCGGATTGCAGGTACAAGGTACCGCTAACACCCCGGCTGCACAGGTTTTAATTTTACCTTGTTTTGTAGAAAAAGTCAATGGAGGAAACTATGAAAGTTTTACTGACAGCAATAAATGCGAAATATATCCATTCTAATCTGGCAGTATACAGCCTGCAAGCGTATGCGGGACAGTATGGATATAAAGCAGAAATAGTAGAGTATACGATCAATCAGCCGTTTCAGGACGTATTGGGAGATCTGTTTGGACAGAAACCGGATGTGATCTGTTTTTCCTGCTATCTGTGGAATATTTCCTATGTAGAGGCCCTGCTTGCAGAGATCCCTAAGATCCTGCCCGGTGTACGCTTATGGCTGGGAGGTCCGGAAGTATCCTTCAACGCGAGGGAACTGCTGGATAGGTATCCGCAGCTGGAAGGGATCATGTGCGGGGAGGGGGAAGAAACTTTCCGGGATCTGCTGGTGTGTTTAGAAAAAGATGATTCTGGGATGGAGAGGATACAGGGGATCGTCTTTCGCAGAAAAGCAGACGGGAAGATCATAGAGACACCGGCACGTCCGGTCATGGATCTGAATCAGGTTCCTTTCGTGTATGAGGATATGAAGGAGTTTGCGAATAAGATCATTTACTATGAATCGAGCCGGGGCTGTCCTTTTTCCTGCAGTTACTGTCTGTCCTCCATCGATAAATGTCTGCGTTTTCGAGATATAGAAAGAGTCAAGCAGGAACTGCAGTTTTTTATAGATAAGAAAGTACCCCAGGTAAAATTTGTAGACCGGACTTTTAATGTAAGACATGACCATGCAGTCGCAATCTGGAAATATCTGCTGGAACACGATAACGGTATTACCAATTTCCACTTTGAGATTGCGGCAGATCTGTTGCGTGAAGAAGAATTAGAATTGATCGGAAAGATGCGTCCGGGACTGATCCAGCTGGAGATCGGCATACAATCTACCAATGAGAAGACACTGGCAGAAATCCTGCGGACGATGCAGTTTTCCTGTGTGGCAAAAGCCGTGCGGCAGGTGCAGGAGAAGAAAAATATACATCAGCACCTGGATCTGATCGCCGGACTCCCCTATGAGGATATGCAAAGCTTCAGAAAATCTTTCTGCGATGTGTATGCGCTGAAACCGGAGCAGCTGCAGTTAGGATTCTTAAAAGTCTTAAAAGGTTCCCGTATGCACGAAAAAGCGGGAGAATATGGGCTTTTGTATCAGGACAGACCGCCTTATGAGGTCCTTTCCACCAGATGGATGTCCTATGGGGAGATCAGACAGCTGAAAAAGATAGAGGAAATGGTGGAGGTCTATTATAACAGCAGGCAGTTTGTCTATACGATGGAACTGCTGGAGAAGGAATATACCGATGCGTTTGCCATGTATGAGGCGCTGGCGGTATATTATGAGAAAGAGAAGCTGGAGATGGTCAATCTCACAAGATTGTCCAGATTTGAGATTTTGTTTGCTTTTATCAGCCAGACAGAGGTGAGAGATAAGGAGAGTTACAGACAGTCCTTGCTGTTAGATCTGTACATGCGGGAAAATGCGAAGCGGCGTCCCTGCTTTGCGCAGGAACTGCAGATCACCAAGGAAGAGACAAGAAAGTTCTATGAAAAAGAGGCGCAGGAATTCCGGTATCTGAAAGGATATGAACAGTATGACAGGATGAAGATACGCAAGATGACGCATTTAGAATGGATCGGAGGAAAGCTGCTTCTGTTTGACTACCAGAATCGGGACAGACTCACACATCAGGCAGCAGTATATGAAGTCACGGATAACATAGAGAAAAAAGTATAAAAGGAAAAGAAAGAGATGAAGAAACGTACAGGGGAAATCCTGAAAATACTGGACGAACAGTTTGGGACAGAGTATATCTGTTATCTGCATTATGAGACGCCGTGGCAGCTTTTGATCGCAACAATGCTAAGTGCACAGTGCACGGATGCGCGGGTGAATATTGTGACGGCAGATTTGTTCCAAAAATACGATACGCTGGAAAAATTTGCGAACGCAGATATAAAAGAATTGGAACAAGATATAAAACCAACAGGATTCTATCATAATAAAGCAAAGAATATCATAGCGTGTACGAAAGCCTTGGTGGAACGTTTCCACGGAGAAGTACCTCGGAGTCTGGAAGATCTGACTTCCCTGGCAGGCGTGGGGCGGAAAACAGCAAATGTCATACGGGGGAATATTTATCATGATGCCAGCGTAGTAGTGGATACACATGTAAAGAGAATCTCTAAGAGACTGGGACTGACTTGCAGTGAAGACCCGGAGAAGATCGAGCAAGATCTGATGAAAGAGCTGCCGGAGGATCACTGGATCTTGTATAACATACAGATCATCACATTCGGCCGATCTGTCTGCACGGCGAGAAGCCCCAAATGCGGACAGTGCCGCTTGCAAAAATACTGTAAAGAGTATAAAATGTAGTGTATTCAGACAGGTTAGGAGAGATAGATGTATGAATTTTTATGATAAGAAGTTCAAGAAGATCGTGTCCATCGGTATACTCGTGATCATTGGGGCGATGGTCTTGACGATGGTATTGCCTTATATCATATGATATTGAGGGAAAAGAGTGAGGCGGGGCGTATATGGACAAACAGAAGAGGAAGCGCAGGAAAGGCAGAAGATATACATCAGGCAAAAGGACAATGGCGGGATTGGTCCTTCTTTTGGTCTGCGCAGTCTGTGTGATCGCAGCCGTACAGTTTTTCCTGCACAGGACAATCGATCAATATGATAAGAACATTATGATACAAGGTATTTCTGTAGGGATAACAGATGTATCAGGTATGACGAAAGAAGAGGCGAAAGCAGCTGTTCTAGCGGATACAGAGAGTATTGGACAGGAGAAGATGACGCTGGTTTTGGAAAATGGCGATCAGGCAGAGACAACTTTGACAGAATTGGGGCTTACGGTAAAAAGCCTGGACAATGTGCTTAAACAGGCAGCAGACTATGGAAAAGTCGGAAATGCGGTGAATTGCTATAAAATTCTAAGAAATGCAGAAAAAGGGAAAGTTAAGAAAAATTTTCCTGTTCAGTATAAGGTGACAGAAAAAACGGCGGCGCCTGTATTAGAAGAATGTTTGGCTCCGCTTTTAAATCTTCCGGTCAATGCATATGTGACACAGGATGAAAGCGGCGTTGTCATCGTAGAAGAACAGCCGGGAGAGATACTGGATATAAAAAAGACAGTGAAGAATATCGAGCAGTTTCTGGGAAAAAAATGGAACAGAAAAGGCGGGGAAGTGCAGGCAGAAGTCAGCCATATCGAACCAGAGATGACAAAAGAAGATCTGTCGGAGATCACAGATCTTCTTGGGAGTTTTACGACTTACTATGGAAACGATGGCTCCGGGCGGGCTTTGAATGTGGAATCCGGAGCAGACCATCTAAACGGCACACTTCTCAAACCGGAAGAAGAGATCTCTGTCAATGGGGTGATGGAGCCATATACAGAGGAAAATGGTTATTATCCTGCGGCTTCCTATGAAGGAGACAGAGTCGTAGAATCTATGGGCGGCGGCATCTGCCAGGTGTCAACGACGCTGTATAATGCAGTGCTAAGAGCAGAGTTGGAAGTGACAGAGCGGCATCCTCATTCTATGCTGGTTTCCTATGTAGAACCATCTATGGATGCGGCAATCGCAGAGGATATACTGGATCTGAAATTCAAGAACAGCTATAAAACTCCTGTCTATATTGAAGCCTATTATGCAGATGGCGCTTTGACTTTCCATATCTATGGGAAAGAAACAAGAGCAGAAAACCGGACGGTGGAGTATGTAAGCGAGACACTGGAGACAGAAGAAGCAGAAGGAAAGTACTTTGTCGCTACGGAAGATCCGATCGGATACATAGCAACTCAGAGTGAGGCACATACAGGCAAGACGGCGCAGTTGTGGAAAATCGTGTATGTGGATGGACAGGAAGTCAGCAAAGAAATCATTAATTACAGTCAGTATCTGCCTTCCCAGGAAACAGTCGGAGTCGGCACAGCGTCGGATAATGCAGAATATACGGCGAAAATATCCGCAGCGGTCGAGTCGCAGGATGAGGCAAAGATACAGAAAGCCATACAAGAGATCACAGGCGGAAGTTCATAAGAAAACAGACAGAAAAACAGATAGGAAAAGAGGAATCCATGAAGGTTGGAAATCTATCACAGACCGTATGGAGACGGGATATAAAAAAGAAGATACAAGCGAGACGAAAAGAAATACTTTTTCCGCTTTCAGCAGAGGAAAATGTGTCTATGCTGAAAGAGGTTTCTCCAAAAGAGGCACCGATCTTCGCATGGGCGCAGGCGGCTGTCGGCGGAGAACATACAAAGACGGGGGTATATGCGATCCTTCGCGCGGCAGGTGATCTGGCGGCAAAAGGAGCGGAGCCGGTCGCAGTGTCGGCGCAGATCTTAAGTCCGCTAAAAGAGCAGGAAGAAAACATCGTGCGCATGGCAGCAGCCATGGAAAAATTGTGTGAAAAACTGGATATGCAGATCACCTGCATAAGAGCGGAAGGAAGTCCGTCCGTCTGTCAGACGGTCGTCCATGTGACAGCAGCAGGCATATGCAGAGAAGATGTGGGCAAAGAAAAGATAAAAGGGGACAGAGAAATTCTTTTGTGCGGATATGCAGGTCTGGAGGGAACGCTTTTGATCGAGGCAGAGGCAAAAGAAGAACTGGGCGAAAGATTTACGCCCTCCTTTTTACGGCAGACGGAGAGCTTGGAGGAAATGCTGTGTACGCCTTCTGTACTGCTGGAGGCTTATGCGCATGGCGCGTCGGCGGTGCGGCAGATTGGAAGCGGCGGGATATTGGCAGGACTCTGGGATTTGTCGGAAAGCTTGGGAATCGGGATGGAAATCGAACGGTCTCATATCCTGATCCGCCAGGAGACAGTGGAGATCTGTGAGTATTATCAATTGAATCCGTATCAGATGACCTCTGCTGGGAGCGCCCTGATCGTGACAGACAAAAGTGCGCAGCTGCTGGCGTTTTTTAAACGGGCGGGGACACGAGCCGGAAGGCTTGGGGTTGCCACGGACGGAAAAGACCGGGTAATCACAAGCGGCACAGAAAAAAGGTATCTGGACAGGCCGGCGCCGGACGAATGGCTGCGCTGGCAAAGTGAAAGAATGAATCAGAAAAAATAAAAAGCAGGAGGCAGCAACATGAATCAGAATGATTTGAGACTGGAAATACTGAAATATCTAGAAAAAAACAGTCGTGTGGACTTAAAAGAACTGGCGGTATTGCTCGGTGTATCGGAAGTAGATATAGCAAACGCCATGTCCAATATGGAACAGGAAAAGATCATATGTGGATACCATACGTTGGTAGACTGGGATAAAGCGGGCGTGGAAAAGGTGACGGCACTGATCGAGGTCCGTGTCACCCCGCAGAGGGACAGAGGCTTTGACAGGATTGCAGAACGGATCTACAGATATCCGGAAGTGTTTTCTGTGTATCTGATATCCGGCGGCTATGATCTGCTTGTTACGATAGAAGGCAAAACGCTCAAAGAAGTGTCTCGGTTTGTCTCGGAAAAACTTTCTACGATCGATGAAGTCATCAGTACTGCCACATACTTCATCCTGAAAAAATATAAGGATTATGGGACGATCATGGGACCAAAGAAAGAATCCGAAAGAATGAAGGTGACACCATAATGCGTACACCGTTATCTAAAAAGATCATTGATATACAGCCTTCCGGGATCCGAAAATTTTTCGATGTGGCAAATGAAATGGAAGATGCGATCTCGCTCGGCGTGGGCGAGCCGGATTTCGATACTCCGTGGCGTATACGGGAAGAAGGCATCTTCTCTCTGGAACGAGGGAGGACGTTTTATACTTCCAACGCAGGGCTGAAGGAATTAAGAGAGGAGATCTGCCGTTATATGGAGCGAAAGATCCATGTCTCCTATCATCCGAATACAGAGACACTGGTGACTGTCGGAGGAAGTGAAGCAATCGATGTGGGACTCCGCTGTATGCTCGATCCCGGGGACGAGGTATTGATCCCGCAGCCAAGCTACGTATCCTATCTGCCCTGCACGATCATGGCAGACGGGGTACCTGTGATCATCCCGCTCCAATATGAAAATGAATTTAAACTGACCGTAGAAGATCTGGAGAAGTATACGACAGAGAAGACAAAAGTACTGATCATGCCGTTCCCGAATAATCCTACCGGTTCGATCATGACATGGGAAGATCTGGAACCGATCGCACAGTTTGTCAAAGAGCACGATCTGTATGTGATGTCGGATGAGATTTATTCGGAACTTAGTTATAAAGGGGAGCATGTTTCTATTGCCAGCCTGCCGGGGATGCGGGAGAGGACTCTTGTGATCAACGGTTTTTCTAAAGGCTTTGCCATGACCGGCTGGAGGCTGGGATTTTGCTGCGGTCCGCAGATCCTCATCGAACAGATGATAAAACTGCATCAATTCGCGATCATGTGCGCTCCCACAACAAGTCAGTATGCGGCGGTAGAAGGACTTAGAAATTGTGAGGATGAAGTAGAGAAAATGCGCAAGGCATATAACCAGAGAAGGCGCTTTCTCATGCATGAATTTGCCAGAATGGGTCTGGAATGTTTTGAACCGTTCGGCGCCTTTTATGTATTTCCGAGTATCCAGGAATTCGGTATGACTTCGGAGGAATTTGCGACCCGGCTTCTACAGGAAGAAAAGGTGGCTGTTGTGCCGGGCACGGCATTTGGCGAATGTGGAGAAGGCTTCTTAAGGATCTCTTACGCATATTCACTGGAAGATCTCAAGGAAGCGCTGGGCAGGCTGGGACAGTTTATCCAGCGTCTGCGCAATGAAAAGTAGGAGAGGAAATATCGTATGCTCAATATTGTACTGCATGAACCGGAGATACCGGCAAATACCGGAAATATCGGACGCACCTGTGTGGCGACAAATACGCGCCTGCACTTGATAGAGCCGCTTGGCTTTAAATTAAATGAGAAGGCATTGAAACGTGCCGGAATGGATTACTGGAAAGATCTGGATGTTAGGACTTATATAGATTTTGAAGATTTTAGGCAGCAGAATCCGGGCGCGAAGATTTATATGGCGACCACGAAAGCGCCGAAGGTATATACGGAGGTTTCATACGAACCGGACTGTTATATTATGTTCGGGAAAGAAAGCGCAGGGATCCCGGAAGAGATCCTTGTAGAATATAGGGAAAACTGTGTGCGGATCCCCATGGTGGGGGAGATACGCTCTTTAAATCTGGGAAATTCTGTCGCGATCCTTCTGTATGAGGCACTCAGACAGCAGGACTTTGCGGGGATGGAACTGGAAGGACATCTGCATAGGCTGCAGTGGGAATAATAGGTATAGTGTAGCGCCCCGCAAAATTGTGGGGCGTTTTGTTTTTAGATTCTTATTACAAAAAAGTATCCACTTTCTTCTGGATATTTTTCTGGTTTTATGAATGAGCAGGAGCTTATTTTAATTAGAGGGTATCTCCTTGTTGGAAAGTAACATCAATAATTTGATGATATTCTATGTTTTCATCTCCACAAATTAGTTTCATTATTGTATTTACACAACGTTTTGCCAATTCCTCTGCATCCTGTCTGATACAGGATATGACAGGCTTTGATATTTTTGTAATGCTCATCCCGTCATATCCGAGAATTTTCAGATCTTTTGGAATTTGTCTTCCCTGATCTGCAACTAAGTGATAGAGTGCAATTGCTCCGATATCCGATGTAAATATTCCATCTACATTCATAAGCACATCATAGTATTCACTCATGAGTTGAGTGTAATAAGGGTAACTCATTCTATTCCAGTCCGCATATATAGTCTGTATGGGGATTTTGTTTTCCTTCAAAATCTTTTCGAATTCTGTATATCGCTCACTAGATGGAGTTTTTACATCCCATCTTGCCCCGACCATTACCACATTTTTACATCCTGCTTCTAACATCTTTTTAGCTGCTAGATACCCTCCTCTTCGATGATCTGAATGGATCAGAGGAATTGAAGGACCAAAATCATGATCCGTACTGACAATTGGTTTCTTTATCCTTGTGTATACATAATCTTCAAGAACCAGAGCACAGGTAATAATCCCATCTACAATATTTCGATCGAGCATATCAATGTACTCTTTTTCTCGATTGCTAGTACCAATTGTATTGCATACCATAGTTTTATACCCATAGGAATAGAGCTCGATTTCAATATTCTTGATTAATTTCCCATAGAAGGGATTTTCCAAATCTGGTATGATAACGCCAATAATCCCGGAACGTTGTTTTGAAAGATTTCTTGCCCGTTCATTTACTATATAATCTAATTCATTGATTGCCTGATCGATTTTTTTCCTCGCCTCCTCAGATACATATCCACTATTGTTAATCGCCCTTGATACTGTTGCAATACTGACTTCTGCGAGTTTCGCAACATCGTTGATTGTTGACATAGATCCCATCCTCCACCACAAAAACTATATGCTTATGTTTTTTATTATATCAAAAATATCCAAAGAATGACACATTTTAATTTATTGTGCAATATATACATTCTGAAAGCGTTTACATATATTTATTTGTACTAAATACACAAAAAACGTATTGACAAATAGTAAAACTGTCCCTATAGTGTAGATATCAATTGAGCGCTTAATTAAAAATTTTATGGAGGTGCTGTAATGAAGCAGAAACTGAATACCGCAATTGTCGGTGCCGGTTTTATCGGACCAATCCATTTGGAAAATGTTAGGAGGACTTTTGAAGCTAATGTAACTTCACTTGTCGGCTACACGATAGAAGAGGCAAAAGAAAAGGCGGAACAGTATAGTGTACCGTATTATTATGACGATATTGATAAAATGCTTGAGGATGACAGTATTGATGTGGTACATATATGTAGTCCCAATTATTTACATTATGAGATGGCAAAAAAGGTTCTCATGGCAAATAAACACTGTGTCTGTGAGAAGCCACTCACACTGACGCCTGCAGAGGCAAAAGAACTGACAGAACTTGCCAGGGAAAAAAATCTTGTTACGGCTGTACACTTTAATGTCCGATATTATCCGCTGGTAAGACATGCGAGAGAGATGGTGAAGCAAGGGGATGTTGGAAAACTTTTATCTGTGACAGGATCTTATCTGCAGGACTGGCTGCTTCTTGAAACAGATTATAGTTGGCGCCTTGAATCGTCGGTCAGTGGAAAGACACGTGCCATTGGGGACATAGGTTCTCATTGGATGGATCTTACGGAATACGTAAGCGGTCTTAAAATTACTGAAGTATTTGCGGACTTTGCAACCTTCCATAAAACGAGAAAAAAACCGAAAAACCCTATGGAAACTTGGTCAAGTAAAATTTTGACAAATGATGACTATCAGGAAGTGCCAGTGGATACGGAAGATTATGCTTCTGTACTTGTACACTACAATAACGGCGCTCAGGGAGTCTTTACTGTCAACCAGATGGCGGCTGGCCATAAGAACCGTGTATATTATGAAATTAATGGAACGGGTGCTTCCTTAATTTGGGACTCGGAACGTCCGAATGAAATGATGGTCGGACATAGAGAAAAGGGAAATGAGATTATTATGAAAGATCCAGCTCTTGTGTATCCTGAGGCGCGGGAACTGATTTCCTATCCAGGGGGACATAACGAAGGTTTTGCTGATACATCTAAACATTTGTTCAAAGAGGTATATGATTATATTCTTGCTGGTGATTATACAGAGAAGCCGTCCTTCCCTACATTTCTTGATGGGTACAGGGAAGTTATACTGTGCGAATCAATCTGCCAGAGTGCAGAGAGTGGCCAGTGGGTCAAAGTAGAGGAATAGGAGGTACAGGTTATGCAAATCAGTCAGATTGGTCTTGTTGTATCCGATGCTAAAAAGGCGATAGACAAATATATCACCTTAGAAAATATAGGCCCATGGAGTATAAAAAGAATATCTTCACAAAATGGAGCAGTTCTTATCACAGAAGCGGATGGTAAATCAGAAGAACTTGACATGACGATTGCATCGATTCAAATCGATGAGATTGAGATTGAAATAATTGAACCAGGTACTGAGAATTCTATATACAAGCGCTTCCTCAATGAAAAAGGCGAAGGGCTTCATCACATTCGAGTGAAAACGGATACCCCAGCTGAAACAGAGACTTTTCTGTCTTCGATGAAGGTAAAAGGAGTACGACAGCTTCAAGAATACATCTGGGATGGCGGAAGAGTCATCAGTCTTGATACATGGAAAGAACTTGGTGTAGTTCTTGAAGTCGCAGATACGACGCTGTCCCAAGAGGATAGAGGGGAATACTATCCTGCGGAGTACAGTACACCGATTAGTACTCACAAGATGAATATTCGGCAGTTCGCAATTGTTGTCAGAGATGCAAAACCGTATATGAAAAGTTATCGGCGTCTGCTAGGTGTTAATTCTTTTGATGTACGGCATTTTAGACCCGAAAATATGAAAAGTCTGCATGTAGAAGGCGAACTGCAGATAGAGGGGTTTGAATTTATATGTGCAGTGGTCTGGCTTGAAAATATAGAAATTGAGGTGATACAGCCTATCAAAGGGAAGAACATCTACTGGAAATTTCTTGAAACAAGAGGTGAGGGCTTTCACCATATTAAAGATGTATATCCTGATGAAGAAATTGCAAAAGAAATCAGCCGCTTAAAACCCTATGGTATTCATATCATGCAAACGGGATGGATTGATGGTGATAGTCATTACTATATGAGTACATATGATGATTTGAAGATGATTATTGAATTTGGAAACGGTGGGAAAATTGGACCGCCTGATTATTGTTATCCTGAAGATTGATTTATTTTACATTTTGAATCGCAGGACAGCTGCCAGTATAGATTAGAGGATATGTTGCAAATTGTTTATAGGAGGTTATTATGAAAAAGAAATTATTATCTTTATTTCTTGTATCTGTTATGGCATTTTCATTGGTTGCATGCGGCACCATAGATAATCAGACTGCAGATACCAGTTCATCAGAGAAAAGTTCAGGAGGATCTGACAGTAGTTCCTATACCATTGCCGTTGTACCGAAAACCACATCCCTTTCTTGGTATGAGCGTATGGAAGAAGGCGTGCAGGAATATGCGAAAGAAAATAATGTTGACGCATTTTTCACCGGTCCGTCTGAGGCAGATGGTGCATTGCAGGCTCAATATATTGAGGATCTCATTTCTCAAGGAGTAGATGCCATCTGCGTAGTTCCTCTTTCTACGGAATCTCTCGAACCAGTACTCAAAAAGGCACGTGAGGCTGGAATTGTTGTCATTACACATGAAGGAGCCGGAATGGAAAATATAGACTATGACTTGGAAGCTTTTAGTAATGTGGAGTATGGGGAACGACTCATGGAAGTTCTGGGTGAGGCTGTTGGAGGAGAAGGTGAATATATTCAGATTGTATCTGGTCTGACTTCCGCATCCCATATCGAATGGACGGCGGCAGCCCAGGAATACGCAGCTGAAAACTATCCGAATCTTACAATGTATGGTGATCTAATTGAATCTAACGATGATCAGTCCACAGCGTATGAAAAGGTTGTAGAAGCACTCACTGCAAATCCAAATATCAATGCTATTATGGGATGCTCTATGACAGATGCTTCTGGTGCTGCCTTAGCTGTTGAGGAGCTAGGACTGACAGGGCAGGTTAAAATTGTAGGCACTGGACTTGTTTCCAATGCAGGGGACTATGTAAGAAACGGAACGATCGATATGGCAACTTTCTGGGATCCGGCTCTTGCAGGTGAGGCACTGATAGAAATGGCAGTTATGACTTTAAATGGTGAGCAACTCGCTGAGGGCGCTGATCTTGGTGTAGATGGATATACCAAGATGACGTTGGAAGGAAATGTACTTCAGGGACAGGCGTGGATTGAAGTAACCGAAGACAACGTTGACGATCCTGCTTATGACTTTTAAGCAAATCATACGGCACTAAAAGAGGCAGAGTGGAAAAAGGATATTCCCGTCTGCTCTGCTTCTTTTTACTATTGAATCTGAAATGAGAGGATGTTATGAAAGAACCTATACTAGAATTGAAAAATATCCAGAAATCGTTCGATGGAGTAAAGGCTCTGAAAAATGTAAATCTTACAATCTATCCCGGAGAGATACATTGTCTTGCCGGTGAAAACGGATGTGGAAAGTCAACATTGATTAAGATTATATCCGGTGCATATGAAAAGACATCCGGTGAGATTTATATAGAAGGTAAGAAAACTGAAAGGCTTACTCCTATGAAATCCATCGAAAAAGGAATTCAGGTCATTTATCAAGATTTTGCTGTTTTCCCTAATCTAACTGTTGCCGAAAACATTTCGATGAATAAGATACTCATGGAGAAGCAAAAGATTATCAATTGGAAAGAAGCAAAAAAGACTGCTATTGATGGAATAAAACAGATTGGGGCCAGAATGGATCCGGATGCTGTTGTAGGTAATCTGCCCGTAGCTGATAAACAGATGGTGGCAATATGCCGCGCTATCATTAATGATGCCAAAATACTCATCCTAGATGAACCCACAACCGCATTGACTACGAAAGAAATTACGATGTTGTATAAGATCCTGCGCAGACTTCGCGAAAAAAATATGGCAATAATACTTGTGAATCATAAGCTCAATGAAATATATGAAATTGCCGATCGTCTTACAATATTAAGGAATGGTGAAAATGTTGCAACTGGAATGATTGTTGAATTTACAAACGAACGGTTTATAAAATGTATGACTGGGCGAGAGCTCAAACAGACAGTTTGGAAGCCGGAGCCAGGCGGCAAAGAAATTTTTAAAGTAAGTAAATTGGCAAGCATTGGCGTATTTGATGATATCAGTTTCGAATTATATAAAGGTGATATTTTGGGAATAACTGGTCTTCTAGGATCAGGACGAAGTGAAATCGGTGAAGCACTCTTCGGATTAAAGAAAATTGATTCTGGAGAAATATATCTTAAGGGACGTCCTTTACAAATTCATTCTGTTCAGGATGCAGTCAGAAATAAAATTGCATATGTTCCAGAGGACAGACTTACAGAGGGACTCTTTCTCGATAGTTCCATTCGAGATAATACAGTGGTGGCCTCTTTGAAAAAGTATAAAATAAAGCATCGAATGGATCGAAGAAAAATGATTTCTGCCACCATAGAATGGATTAAAAAGCTAGGGTGTGTTGCCAATTCCCCAAATGCTGCAATCAGAACTCTTTCCGGAGGCAATGCTCAGAAAATTGTAATAGCCAAATGGTTGAATACAAATCCAGATTTGCTGATTTTAAACGGACCAACTGTAGGTGTCGATGTTGGTGCAAAATCTGATATACATGAAATATTACATAACCTTGCAAATGACGGTGTGGGGATTATCATAATATCAGATGACCTACAGGAAATACTTCAAAACTGTAACAAAATACTTGTAATCCGTAAAGGGCACACCGCAGGAGTAGTAAGCTCCTCTTCTCTGGACGAGCAGGAACTGCAGAAAATGTTGGGAGGCTCAAAATGAAACAAAAAATATTAAAGACTGTAACGCGCAATGAGGCGATTGTTACATATATCATACTTGTGCTTTGTATACTAATTAGTTTAAAAAATCCCGCCTTCCTGGATGCTTCAACAGGCATATCACTTTCACGTGCCATGCTGGTTACATTGATTTTTGCGTTATGTGAAATGGTGACGATTGTATCTGGAGGAATTGACGTATCTTTTCCTGCAGTAGCTTCCTTGGCTCTTTATGCCACATCAATGCTGGCTGTTACACTGGAGATTAATAATGTGTTCCTTTTGTTTTTAGTTGCAGGCACCATTGGACTTGCATGCGGAATCATAAATGGGCTTCTTATTGTAAAATGCAAGATCTATCCGTTGATTGCCACGCTTGGTATGAGTAGCGTGATCAATGGCGGAACACTAGCGTTTATCGGTACTAGAGAGCTTTCCTCTCTGCCGGCAGGAATGGATAAACTGTCGCGAACCTTTTTATTTACATATGTAAACAAACAAGGAATTAGTTACTCTATGACCATTTTTATTCTTGTTCCCATCATTTTGAGTATCCTCGTATTCCTTATCCTGCGTTATACTGTGCTAGGGCGCGGTATTTATGCAGTTGGAGGTGATGAAAACGCAGCGAGAATTGCTGGCTTCAATGTCAGCTGGATTAAGTACTGTGTGTATGGTTTTTCTGGATTATTCGCGGGAATTGGAGGTTTTATTTATGTCATTCTCATGCGCCAGGCTAATCCACAGGTTTTGATGGGGGAGGAAATGATGGTGATTGCCGCAGTGGTGATTGGAGGAACAAAAATCACTGGAGGATACGGAACGGTAATTGGCACTATATTAGGTGTAGGGCTAATTGCATTGGTAGAGAATAACCTGATTATGCTTGGTGTCCCTTCTCACTTTCAGACATTCATGGTGGGACTGATTATCGTTCTTGGAACCTCTATCACAGCGTTGCGTGAAAAATACGGCTCAAAGGCAGTAAGGAGGCAAAAAAATCATGAAGACTTGGATTAAAACAAGAGATAAAAACACACTGTCGCTTTTTCTGCTGGCTCTTGCTATTTTCATTATAATGGGAATTCTCTCGCCGAAACAGTTCTTGGGGATTACAAATCTACAGGGGATGTGTGTGCAATTCCCAGAATACGGCATTATGTCCATTGGTATGATGATTTGTATGATGGCTGGGGGTATAGATCTTTCCCTTGTGGGCATTGCCAATCTGACCAGTATTTTGGCAACTGTATGCATGACTAGCTTGCCAGGAGCAACTGGAATCGCTATAGGTCTTATTACTGCGCTGGCAGCCGGGGGTGCCTGTGGTATGATAAATAGCGTCTTTATCGGAATTTTGAAAATCCCTCCTATGCTTATTACATTATGCGGATTACAGCTTTATACGGGCATTGGACTTGCTATTACAAAAGGACCTGCGCTTACAGGACTTCCAACAGAAATTAGCCTAATCACAAACGGTACGATAGCGGGTATTCCAATTATATTAATTATCTATATTGTAGTGGTAGTAGTTATGTCCTATTTTTTAACCCAGACCATATACGGACAGGAACTGTGTTTTTACGGATGTAACAATAAAGCTTCACGTTACTCCGGAATTGATAATCTCAAAGTAATCTTCAAGACATATATACTCTCGGGTATTCTAGGAAGTATCTGTGGAATTATCATGATATCACATTATAATTCTGCAAAATCTGATTATGGGAATACATATACATTGCTCACCCTATTAATTGCAGTTCTAGGGGGGACTTCCCCGAATGGGGGGAAAGGAAAGGTGTCAGGGGTGGTTATGGCAACCCTGTTACTTCAGATTGTGTCCAGTTCTTTTAATATTCTAAGAGTTAATTCTTATATAAAAACCTTTGTATGGGGTATGATATTGATCGTTGTAATGGTTTTAGGATATCTGATTCACCAGAAAGAGGAAACTGTATAGAAAGCTATAGCGCAAAGAGTTCCATTTGCAAATTCTCGGCTTGAGTTCGCTTGTCCTAGTAATTAAGTTCTTTTTGCATAAGAAGGTATCCTGCGGAGCGTTTTTATTTAATAGGAAATTTTTTCTCTACTAAATAAAAACGCCGTCAATCCGCCTGTTCTATATTGTAATAGTGGGATTCTTCTTATATGCCAGGCAGCAGGCATTCTAGATTTAACGTCATCTCTATCTAAAAAAATTTTTAATTTCACATTTCCCTTAGGTTATTTTCCAATATATCTTTTTCACAGGTTCATTTTTTAAGTTCATCACGAATATTAGAGCTTTTCAAATAAAAACAAAACGGAGTCCCACCAGGTACAGTAGAAGATATTACACTGAAGATAGAAAATGGATGGAATTGTATACAATAGAATGAAAAAAGAAAAAAGTGAGATACTTGTTAGAATAATGA
Source organism: Mediterraneibacter massiliensis (assembly GCF_001487105.1). Taxonomy (GTDB): domain Bacteria; phylum Bacillota; class Clostridia; order Lachnospirales; family Lachnospiraceae; genus Mediterraneibacter; species Mediterraneibacter massiliensis. The sequence goes on from NZ_LN913001.1 coordinate 513,236, forward strand.
GAAATTTGAGTGAATAATGAGAAACTTATAAAAGAAAACAGCTATATTAATAAATAAGTTTTGCATATTGCGCTTAGTTATTGTATAATGCCTATATCGTTTCGGAAGAGAAACGATTCTATTCGCTTATAATAGTGTAGGTGTACAGAGTATGATTCATCGTACATTGCCGCAAAATGCGGAAAATATGGAGCCGGCGCTCATAGGCCGTATATGCTCCAGGGAGGATATTTTTACAGATTATTTGACGAATGAAATATAAAAACACAGGAAGGTGGTGAAGCAAGTATGGTGGAAGAGACCATTCAGGCAATCCGCGAGACAGAAAAGCGGGCAGACGAAATCGTAAGACAGGCGCAGCAGAAGAGCCGAGACATACTGGAAGAAGCACAAAAACAGGCTGAAAATCTGCGGGCTGAACAGGAAAAGCAGGCGAAGATAAAGGCTTCTGCTAAGCTTGAACAGGCACGAGACAAAGAAAAGGAAACAAGAGATCTGGCAAAGCAAAAGGCTGATGAAGAAGTGCTGAAATTAAAACAGGCGGCGTCTGAAAAGCAGGAAGAAGCAATGCGTCTCGTAATTTCACAGTTAGTTTGATCATAGAAGAAAAGGAGGGATAAGATTATGGCGGTATTGCAGATGCAGCGAATCAGTATCTGCGCACTGAAAAAAGACCGTAAGCCGATTCTGGAAAAATTGCAGAGTATGGGTGTCATAGAATTAAGCCAGCTTATAGAGGAAGATCAAGATTTCCATAAACTGGATACGATCAATGCCAGGATGAGTTTTGAAAAAGCAGCTGTCAGCACAGACGGCGCGTTGGAGATCCTGGATGCATACGCGCCTGTGAAGAAATCTATGCTGTCTTCTCTGGAAGGAAAAGATCTTGTGGAAAAAGCTGCTTACAGGCAAGTGCTGGACCGAAAAGAAGACCTGTTAAAAAAAGTAAAAGAAATCCATTTACTTGATAAGGAAAAAGCAGAGCAAACGGCGAATATCCTAAAGCTGGAGAATCAGATCGAAAGTCTGAAACCGTGGCTGGCGTTGGATGTTCCAATGGATTTCGCAGGGACGGAAAAAACGGCTATGCTGCTGGGAACCATGCCGGGGCAGACAAGGGTAGAAGATGTACTCTCTATCCTTGCGGATAAAGCGCCGGAGGTGGAAGGCGTGGAAGTACAGATCATCTCTTCTGAACCGGATACCGTATATATGGCTGTACTCTGTTTAAAGAAAGAGGAGGCAGAAGCAGAGGAAGCCCTGCGCAGTGCAGGATTTGCAAAGCCATCCCAGATATGTGCAGATATACCGGCACGGGAGAAGGAAGAACTGGAAAATAAAATAAAATCTATCAAGATTAGGATTGGCGAAATCGAGAAGGAAGTAAAAGAATCTGCTTCGATCAGAGAAGAGTTGAAAATTCTTGCCGATTACTACAGAGTGCGTGCAGATAAGTATGAAGTATTAGGGCAGCTCCCGCAGTCTGAAAGAACCTTTGTCATAAGCGGCTATATACCCAGGCAGAAGGTAAAAGATGTGGAAGATTTCTTACAGGCAAAATATGACTGCGCAGTGGATGTAGAAGAATTAAAAGAAGACGAGGAAATGCCGGTACTCTTAAAGAATAATCCATTTTCGGCAAGCGTGGAAGGAATTGTAGAATCCTACGGACTTCCCCATAAAGGAGAGATCGATCCGACGACGATCATGTCGTTTTTCTATGTATTTTTCTTTGGAATGATGCTCTCCGACGCGGCATATGGAGCGATTGTGGCGGCCGCGTGTTTTATAGTGCTCAAGAAGTTCCCACGTATGGGGGAGAGCATGAAGAAATCTTTAAAACTGTTCATGTACTGCGGTATTTCTACCCTTGTCTGGGGAATACTTTTCGGGGGATATTTTGGAAATATTGTGGATATTGTATCGGAAAAATTCTTTGGGCATGCTGTGACAGTCCCGGCATTGTGGTTTGTACCTTTAAATGATCCGATGAAACTTTTGGTGTATTCCATGTTATTCGGTGTGATCCACCTGTTCGTAGGATTAGGGATCAAAGGATATATGTGCCTGCGCGACGGTAAGGTCATGGACTTTTTCTGTGATGTTGTTCTCTGGTTTATGTTGCTTACAGGGCTTATTTTAATGCTTCTGCCAAGCGATATTTTTGCCTCGATCGCACAGACACAGATCGTATTTCCGGGACCGGTGAATACAATTGCAAAAGTACTGGCAATCGCCGGAGCTGTGGGGATCATTTTGATGTCAGGGCGCTCCAGTAAGAATCCGGGGATCCGTATCGCGCTTGGAGCGTATGACCTGTATAATGTGACCGGCTGGTTAAGCGACGCGTTGTCTTATTCACGTTTGTTGGCGTTAGGGCTGGCAACAGGTGTTATTGCGTCTGTTATTAACCAGATGGGCAGCATGATGCCGAACAATATTTTCGGGATCATTGGTTTTGTGGTGATCTTTATCATCGGACATTTACTGAACCTTGCCATCAATCTGCTGGGCGCGTATGTGCATACGAATCGTCTGCAGTTTGTGGAATTCTTCGGAAAATTCTATGAGGGCGGAGGAAAACCGTTCCATCCATTTAGAACAAATACAAAATATACAGATTTGAAGGAGGAAACTTTATCATGAGTATTATGAGTGAATTAGGAATCGTATACGCATTGCTTGGCGCGGCAGTTGCAGTGCTCTTAGCAGGGGCAGGCTCTGCGATCGGAGTAGGGATTGCCGGACAGGCGGCGGCAGGTGTTGTTACAGAAGACCCAAGTAAATTTGCCAAGGTGCTGATCATTCAGCTTCTTCCTGGTACACAGGGACTTTACGGACTTCTGGTAGGCTTTATCACATTGTCCAATATCGGTATCCTGGGCGGAGATATCGCACAGATCGATGTTAAAACAGGACTCATGATCCTGGCGGCATGTCTGCCGATCGGAATCGTAGGTTTGTTATCCGGGATCGCACAGGGAAAAACAGCGGCAGCTTCTATCGGTATTGTAGCAAAGAAACCCGATCAGTTTGGTAAAGCGATGCTGTTCCCTGCAATGGTTGAGACGTATGCGATTCTTGCTCTTCTGATTTCATTCCTTGCGGTAAGCGGAATCAAGATTCAGTAAAAAGCAGATATAAAAAGACTTTTTCATAAAAGGAGAGCATGGATATGAGTGGATTGGAAAAAATGAAACGCCAGATACTAGAGGAGGCAGACCACTCAGCGGAAGCAGAAATAGAAAAGGCGAAGGCGAAAGCAGAAGAGCTGTTAGAAGCAGCGAAAGCAGAAGCGGACGCCGCTGCAGAGAAAATTCTGGAACAGTCCGAAGCAGATATAGAGATCTTAATGGAACGTTCGGCTTCTTCCTGTGATATGTACAGAAAAAAGGCAATGCTAAAAGCAAAACAAGAAGTGATCAGGGAAGTGCTGGAAAAGGCATATGAGAAGATACAGGAGCTGGATGCACAGGAGTATTTTGAAATGGCAGAAAAACTATTGGCAAAATATGTGCTGGCGCAGGAAGGCGAGGTGTATTTTTCTAAGAAAGATCTGGAAAGAATGCCGGAAGGATTTGAACAGAAGATTTCACAGATCGCGGCGCAAAAAGGCGGCGCACTTACTGTTTCCCAAGAGACAAGACAGATAGACGGCGGGTTTATCCTGGTATATGGCGGAATTGAAGAAAACTGCACGATCAAGGCATTATTTGACGCAAAAAGAGATGAATTGTCTGATAAGGTGCACAGTCTGTTATTTGCATAAAGCGTAACCGGCAGCGCAGTGTTTTTATACACGGCGCAGAGCGGATAAGGAGGATTAGTCTTGAAAGATTTGGAATATACTTACGCGGTTGCGCGCATACGTGCTTTGGAAGTCTCGCTGCTTAACGCAGCTGCTATTGAACAGCTGTTATCTTGCGGCACTTATGAACAATGTCTGCAGTTTTTGAGCGAAAAAGGCTGGGGGGACGCAGGCGGAGCAGCAGATATGGTTTCTATGCTGAAAAGAGAAGAAGAAAAAACATGGGAAGTGATCGCCGATGTGGCGCCGGATATGCGTGTGTTTGATGTGTTTTCATATCCGAAGCTGTATCACAATTTAAAAGCAGCGATCAAAGAGGTGTGCACAGAAGCAAGAAACGAGAATATCTTTTATGAGGACTGCAAGATCCCCGGCAAAGAAATGCTTCGTATCATAGAGAACAAGGAGTTTGAAAAACTGCCGGGACAGATGGCACAGACAGCGCGTGAAGCGTATGATACACTGCTTCATACAAGAGATGGACAGCTGTGTGATGTCATTGTAGATAAGGCGGCGCTGGATGCAATCTATGAGGCGGGGAAGAATGCCTCGGATGATATCATCCGGCAGTATGCGGATGCTACCGTAGCGATCGCGGACATCAAGGTTGCCGTACGGGCGCAGAAAACAGGGAAAAGCGCAGAATTTATGCGGCGTGCCCTAGCCCCGTGTGACAGTATCAATGTAGAGCAGCTTATAAAGGCCGCGCTAAGCGGGATGGATGCAATACGGGAGTATCTTACAGGCACGGCATATGCAGAGGGCGCGCAGGCCTTGGAAGAATCTCCGTCAGCATTTGAGCGCTGGTGTGACAACCGTATGATAGAAACAATGAAAACGCAGAAATATGAGGCGTTTTCTGTGGGACCTCTGGCAGCCTATTTAATTGCCAGAGAAAACGAGATAAAGACAGTTCGGATCATCTTGACGGGAAAACAGAATGATTTCCCAGAAGAGGCAATCCGGGAAAGGATAAGGCAGATGTATGTATAAGATTGCAGTGATCGGCGATTATGACAGCATATATGGCTTTGCTACGCTGGGTCTTAGCATATGTCCTGTAAAGACCCGGGAGGAAGCAAAGAAGAAGTTAGATCAGCTTGCCGCAGGGAAATATGGCATTATCTATATTACCGAGGCGGTTGCGGCCGAACTGAAAGAAGAAATCGAAAAATATCAGGAACAGGTCCTGCCTGCTATTATCCAGATACCTGGGGTATCGGGAAATACAGGCGCCGGGATAGAAGGCGTGAAAAAGACCGTGGAGCAGGCGGTCGGTTCAGATATTTTGTTCGGTAATGAGTAAATTAGGAAGAATTGAATTAAGGAGGCAAAAGCCCAATGAGTACAGGCACAATTAAAAAAGTCGCAGGGCCCCTTGTTATCGCAGAGGGGATGCGCGACGCAAATATGTTTGACGTGGTTCGTGTCAGTAAGCAGAGACTGATCGGCGAAATCATTGAGATCCATGGCGACGAGGCTTCCATTCAGGTATACGAGGAAACTTCTGGTCTGGGACCGGGAGAGCCGGTAGAGTCTATGGAGGTACCTATGTCCGTAGAGCTGGGACCGGGATTGATCACTAGTATCTACGATGGGATCCAACGACCGCTGGACGACATTATGAAGATTTCGGGAAACAGCTTGAAGAGAGGTGTGGAAGTTCCTTCCCTGAAACGGGATCTGAAATGGAATTTTGTCCCTACAGTACAGGCAGGGGATACAGTAGAAGCCGGAGATGTGATCGGTACTGTGCAGGAAACGATCGTTGTGCAGCAAAAAATCATGGTCCCTTATGGGATAGAAGGAACCATCAAGGAAATTAAAGCAGGAGAGTTTACGGTAGAAGAAACGGTTGCTGTCGTGGAGACAAAAGACGGAGATAAAGAATTGACTCTTATGCAGAGATGGCCGGTTCGCCGTGGACGTCCGTATAAGAAAAAACTTCCGCCGGAAATGCCCCTTATTACAGGGCAGCGTGTAGTGGATACCTTCTTCCCGATCGCGAAAGGCGGTGTGGCGGCAGTTCCAGGGCCGTTCGGAAGTGGAAAAACGGTGATCCAGCACCAGCTTGCTAAATGGGCAGAAGCAGATATAGTTGTTTATATCGGCTGTGGAGAGCGTGGAAATGAGATGACGGATGTTCTGAATGAATTCCCGGAACTAAAGGATCCAAAAACAGGACAGTCTCTTATGCAGAGGACCGTTCTGATCGCCAATACATCGGATATGCCCGTTGCGGCACGTGAGGCGTCTATTTATACCGGAATCACGATCGCGGAGTATTTCCGTGATATGGGATATTCTGTTGCGCTGATGGCAGATTCTACTTCCAGATGGGCAGAGGCCCTTCGTGAGATGTCGGGACGTCTGGAAGAAATGCCCGGTGAGGAAGGATATCCGGCTTATCTGGGAAGCCGTTTGGCGCAGTTCTATGAGAGAGCCGGACATGTGATCTCCCTTGGCAAAGAAGGCAGAGAGGGAGCGCTTTCCGTAATAGGAGCCGTATCCCCTCCGGGAGGAGATATTTCCGAGCCTGTTTCCCAGGCGACACTGCGTATTGTAAAGGTATTCTGGGGATTGGATTCCAACCTGGCATATAAGAGACATTTCCCAGCCATCAACTGGCTGAACAGTTATTCTTTGTATCTGGATGATATGGAGAAATGGTTCAATGCAAATGTAGCGGAAGGCTGGATGAAGAACAGACAGAAGATGATGACCCTTCTGCAGGAAGAAGCAGAGCTGGAAGAAATCGTGAAGATGGTTGGTATGGATGCGCTTTCTCCCGGAGACAGACTGAAAATGGAAGCAGCCCGATCGATCCGTGAGGATTTCCTTCATCAGAATTCCTTCCACGAGATCGATACCTATACTTCTCTGAAGAAACAGTATATGATGATGAATCTGGTAACCGCATTTTATGACAGAGCGGTGGACGCATTGGCAGAAGGAGCTTCTCTTGAGAAACTGATCCGTATGCCGGTGCGGGAACAGATCGGTCGTTTTAAATATGTGACGGAGGATGCTCTGGATACAGAATATAAGAAAGTAGACGACGCATTAAGTGTGGAAATTGCAAACGCACTGGTAAAGGAGGACCGCTAAATGCCAAAAGAGTATAGAACGATACAGGAAGTAGCCGGCCCGCTTATGCTGGTGCGCGGCGTGGAAAATGTTACCTATGATGAACTGGGAGAGATCGAGCTGGCCAGCGGAGAAACACGGCGCTGTAAAGTGTTGGAGATCAACGGAAGCGACGCCCTGGTACAGCTGTTTGAGAGCTCTACGGGAATCAATTTATCAAACAGTAAAGTCCGTTTTTTGGGGCGCAGTATGGAGTTAGGCGTATCAGAAGATATGCTGGGACGGGTATTTGACGGATTGGGACGTCCGATCGATGACGGCCCGGAGATTCTGCCGGACGCTCGTATGGATATTAACGGCTTGCCGATGAACCCGGCGGCCAGAAGTTATCCGGAGGAATTTATCCAGACAGGGGTATCCGCGATCGACGGCTTGAATACACTTGTCCGTGGACAGAAACTGCCTATTTTCTCTGCGTCCGGTCTGCCCCATGCACAGCTGGCGGCGCAGATCGCAAGACAGGCAAAGGTACTGGGAAATGATGAGAACTTTGCCGTTGTATTTGCCGCAATGGGTATCACATTCGAGGAATCTAATTATTTTATCGAGAGCTTTAAAGAAACCGGAGCGATCGACCGTACCGTGCTGTTTGTCAATCTGGCAAACGATCCGGCGATCGAACGTATCGCAACACCGAAAATGGCGCTGACAGCGGCAGAGTATCTTGCTTTTGAAAAAGATATGCACGTACTTGTTATCCTGACAGATATCACAAACTATGCAGATGCCCTGCGTGAAGTATCTGCGGCCCGCAAAGAAGTGCCGGGACGCCGAGGGTATCCGGGATATATGTATACAGACCTGGCTTCCATATACGAGAGAGCCGGACGGCAGAGAGGAAAGACGGGAAGTATCACGATGATCCCGATCCTTACTATGCCGGAAGATGACAAGACCCATCCGATTCCTGACCTGACAGGTTACATTACAGAAGGACAGATTATCTTAAGCCGTGATCTTTACAGAAAAGGGATTGCGCCGCCGATTGATGTTCTGCCGTCACTGTCCCGTCTGAAAGATAAGGGAATCGGAGAAGGAAAGACACGTGCCGATCATTCCAATACGATGAACCAGCTTTTCGCCGCATATGCGCGTGGAAAAGATGCCAAAGAATTGATGGTCATCTTAGGGGAGGCGGCGCTGACTGAGATCGACCTTATGTATGCGAAGTTTGCAGATGCGTTTGAAGAAAAATATGTCTCCCAGGGATATATGACAGACCGCAGCATTGAAGAAACCCTGGAGATTGGCTGGGAACTGCTGCGCATGCTCCCAAGAACAGAACTAAAGCGTATCGACGACAAATTCCTAGATAAATATTATGCCCAATAATCAGCCGTGCATATCCTCTAAACAGAGGAAAGTGCAAGCTTGTCTTGCACTGGCAGGTGTTTAGAGGGATATATAGGGCGGATGCCCGCCAGTGAGATGAAGCGAAAGCGGAAACGAGCTGCACGGCTGAGCAGAAAAAGTAAGCATATCCTCTAAACAGAGGAAAGTGCAAGCCTGTCTTGCACTGGCAGGTGTTTAGAGGGATATATAGGGCGGAAGGAAAGCATACAAGGAGGTGAGCGCAAGTTGGCAGCAACACAGGTAAATCCTACCCGTATGGAACTGACCAGGCTTAAGAAGAAGCGGATCACAGCGATACGCGGACATAAGCTTTTAAAAGATAAGCGGGATGAACTCATGCGCCAGTATCTGGACTTAGTCCGGGAAAACATGGAAGTCCGCAAAAAGGTGGAGGCAGGCATCCTGTCTGCAAATAAGAATTTTGTGATCGCTAAAGCAGGCATGTCGGAGGCGGCACTGCATACAGCTTTAATGGCGCCGAAACAGGAGATCAATCTGTCGCCCGGCGAGAAGAATGTTATGAGTGTAAATATCCCGACGTTTCAGTATCAGACAAGAACAGCGGATGAAAATGATATTTATTCTTACGGTTTTGCATTTACATCCAGCGATCTGGATGGAGCGGTTAAATCACTGGCAGATATTGTGCCGGATATGATACGGCTGGCAGAATGTGAAAAGGCGTGCCAGCTCATGGCAGCCGAGATAGAAAAGACAAGAAGACGTGTAAACGCGTTGGAACATGTCATTATCCCGGAAACGGAGAAAAATATCAAATATATCACCATGAAGCTGGATGAAAATGAGCGAAGTACCCAGATTCGTCTGATGAAAGTAAAAGATATGATGCTGGAAGAAGCACATCATTATAACGAGAAAGAATAAAAAGAGAGAACCCAGCCTTAGAAGGAGCTTTTTGCCGGTATGCGGCGCAGCCTTTTCTGAGACTGGGTTTTTAATATGAAAATTATTTATTTTATAACAATACTACTCAGTTTCTGGGAGAGGGGTTTTATGATTATCCAGTATGATCTCACAGGCAGCATTGGGAAATTCCTCTGCCAGACAGGAACTTAAGCGCTCATTGGCTGCCTGGATATTTTTTACGGATACGGCATCCGCGTCAACGCGAAAATAGATGGAGATCCATAGCTGACGGCCGGTACGGGCAATATCATAGAAAACGGGAATAAAAGCATAGTCTTCTAAAATTTTGCCGGATATTTTTTTGATCGTGTCGACCGTCTGCTGATCCGGTGAAAAAAGAAACAATTCCCGGAAAGTTTCAATCAGCATTTTGATCGTCTCAGGAATCATAAACAGCATGATCAATATAGCAATGAGCTGGTCAAAATAAGGAGAGAGAAAGGCAAAAGACGTCTGCTGCAGTTCCATGGCAATAAAAAAGGCGAAAGACATGCCAAGACTGTAAGCCACATCAAGTTTCCAACCTAGTATTTCTGCTTTTACCGTAGGGGAAGAAACTTTGCGGCTCATGAATTTCATTATGCATAAAATCAGAAAACTGACCATTCCCAGAATCAGCTGGAATAAAGAGACTTGCCCTTTGTTGATATGACTGCCGCCGGAAAATAATTTTTCAATGACACTTGTCAGCACACTGACAGTTACAGAAATCAGCATGATATTTTTGATCAAAATAAAAAAAGATTCCAGCTGAAAAAAGCCATATGGATGCTTTTCGGAAATAGGGCGATGAAATAAAGGGGTCAAAAATAAAAGCAAAATAATAAAGACAAGTTCAGAAGCATCATACAATGCATCCATCAGTGTGGATTGGGAATGGCTGTAGACCGCATAAATCAGCTCAACGATAACAAAACCGACTCCGGACAAAAAAGAGAGGAGCAGGATCCTTTTTTCTAATATTTCTTCTGAACTTTTCGGTGTATGATGCTTCATGAAGCAGTTTCCTTTCTATTTATTTAGTATTCGTTTAATCTTGCGGCTTTTAAAAATAAAAGCAGGCCGATTAAAAACATGACAGATAATGCGCTGACGCCGATATTGATACTCCCTGTGATCTGACTTAAAAAGGAGACAAAAGCAGTACCGATAATAGAGGCGCCTTTTCCGCAGATATCATAGATTCCGAAATATTCTCCGGACTTTTCCGCAGGGATAATCTTAGCAAAATAGGAACGGGACAGAGCTTGTATCGTTCCCTGGAACAATCCTACTAAAACAGCCAGGATCCAGAAATCTAACTGTGTGTCAAGCCAGTAAGCATACACGGCGATGCCGAAGTATGCGCTGATACAGACGGCGATGATCTTAGCAGGCGAGACTTTTTTCACGAGTCTGCTAAAAAGTAAGACAGAAGGGAATGCAACAATCTGTGTCACAAGGAGCGCCAAAAGAAGACCATTGCTGTCCAGTCCCAGGGCTTGTCCATATGCGGTCGCCATATCGATGACCGTATAAACTCCGTCGATATAAAAGAAAAATGCAAGCAGAAAAAGAAAAACACGTTTTTCTTTTACCAGTTCCTTAAAGGTATGACCCAGGCGCAAAAAGCTGTCTTTGATCACATGACCTCCGGTCTGGACATAGTATTTCTGCCGATAGCATTTTAATAAAGGAAGGGAAGAACCTCCCCACCAGAGCGCTGTGATCAAAAAGGCGATGATCATGGACTGCTGTGCGCTCAGTCCTATGTTGCCTCCGAATAGGATGAGAAGCAGACAGACAGCAAAAGGAATACAGCTGCCGATATATCCCCAGGCATAACCGTGGGAGGAGACACGATCCATTCGATCAGGTTCCGCTATATCGGGCAGCATTGCGTCATAAAATACAAGACTTGAAGAATAGCCAGTCTTTGCCAGAATGAAGATCACGAGGAACCAGAACCAGGACGAAAGGAATCCCAGAAGAATACACCCGGCGATTCCAAGTCCCATAACAATTCCAAAGATCTTTTTCTTATAATTTTGTATATCTGCGACAGCGCCCAACGTAAGGCCGATCAGTGCGACCAGCAGGGTGCTTATCGACACGGCATATCCCCAGTAAGCCAGATAGTCGACATCTGAAATACCGGCGTTTCCGGCAAGGGTATTGAAGTAAATTGGGAAGATGGTGGATACCATCATTGTAAATGCAGAGTTCCCCACATCATAAAGAACCCAGTTTTTTTCTAGTTTGGTAAGTTTAAATTTCATACTCATTCCTCTCGTATGTGCAATAGTTTTGATTTCTACAGGGGAAGTGTTTCCCAGTTTTCTCCTGCCCCGAATGTCCTGTGAAAACGTTTGGGAAGTTCTTCATTTTGGAACAGTGTTTTTTGATAGTCGATGATCAGTCCTGCCGCCAAAGGAACTGCTCCGGAGTACAGACGCCTAAGAAGCTGACAGTAGTCCTCGCAGGCAGGATTGGGCGTTTCACTCATGACCATGCCGTGCATAGCGTCGTATATTTTGGCAAGTTTCATTGCTCCAAAGAGAAGCTGCCGTTTCTTTGGATTGGGAGACAGCAGTACTTTATGATAAAAAATCATAGATTTTAGCGCCTTTTTTACTGTATCTGCAGAAAGTTCTTCAAAAAAAGGTGCAATGATCTCGGCATTTTGCGCTGTAGGATGAATGTGCCGGGTGGTGAGATATTTTATAGGATTAATATAGTCCTCGCACAGAAGCAGTCTGTCAAACTCCATCTCGATCTCGGCATGGCTGATCCCGCTTGCCTGTATCATTTTTTCGATATAAGGATGACATTCGCTGTCCAGGGCAAAATGGCAGATAAAGCCATAGATGTAGGCTCTGGCAGCGGCAGGATCTGCAGACGCGTTGATTCTCTGTATGCCTTTTTTGAAAAATTCATCGGCCATTTTTTCATGCATCGCATAGCCTTGTGCATTCACAGGGGTCTTGATAAGCGCTTTGTGGTAAAATAGTATATCTGGTCCGTGCAGTCCGATATCGAAAAGCTCCCTGTGATTTTCGATAGCGCCTTGCAGAGGTCTGGGCAGAGCGCTGATTACTTCTTTTCCAAATCTATAATGTGTGTATGTTGTCGGCATAAAATCTCTCCTTTTGTAAGTTCTTTTTCACATCATAGGTATATATTATCACATAATCAGAGTAAAGAGAGTATTATGTTTGCGAAAAATGAAAGTAAAACCTTGACATTTTTGTTTTTCGTTTTATAGTATAATATATGGTCTTAGTATTTTTCAGTTGCGCATACTGAAAAAAGAGGCTGTATTTCATTGGACAAGGGCTTGTACTGGTTTCGACAGGGATCTTGAAGATGGAGAAGCTATCCGCAGGTTGATGCGTCAAATCACAAATTTAAAATTAAACGCTAACGATAATTACGAATTAGCTGCAGCCTAATTGCTGCATGTCAGCCTTAGAGCACTCACACTTTAAGGATCTGGCACCGACTATGTGAGAAACGATACCGGCAAAGCTTTGAGCCGGCAGGCGTATCATGAAGCTACCGAAACTGTAAGGATGTTAGTTTCCGTACAGCGGGGGGAATCTGAAAGAACTGACTATGATAGTAGAAGTACATGGGATAGGTTTTTGGACGCGGGTTCGATTCCCGCCAGGTCCATATAGGGGGTATTAGCGCAGTTGGGAGCGCGCAACATTCGCATTGTTGAGGCCACGGGTTCGAATCCCGTATACTCCATTATAAAAAGTTTTGTTAGCGATACTTGGTTTTCACAACCAGGTATCGCTTTTTTCTTCCTATGTTTTTGCAGAAATCTCAGTTTCATTTCATATATCGGAGGGGAAAGAAGTGGAAATCAGAAGATATGAGCAGTCAGACTGCGAGATTTTGGCAGAATTATTTTATCATACGGTCCATACCGTTAATGCAAAAGACTATACAAAAGAGCAGCTTGCCGTATGGGCAGACGGAAAGGTGGATCTGGAAAAATGGAACCAGTCACTTCGAGAACATTATAGTGTAGTGGCAGTTGATGAAGGGGTGATCGTCGGCTTTGGCGATATAGATCGGACAGGTTACCTTGACCGTTTATTCGTTCGTGCGGATTGTCAGGGGAAAGGGATCGCTACAGCGATCTGTGATCGATTAGAGCAGGAGATGCGGGGAAATATTACTGTGCATTCTTCTATAACGGCAAGACCTTTTTTCGAAAAGAGAGGATATAGAGTTATCAAAGAACAACAAGTAGAACGACAAGGAGTTTTTCTTACAAATTATATCATGATAAAGAAAGACTGACTTAAAGTGATTATGTTTATCCCATCTGTATTTATGTTTTATAACTTAAGTGCATGGAGTTATGTAGTAGTATATACAGGTATTGCGTTATTTGGCAATTTAATAGCATTGCCATTAAGAAAAAAGTAAAACCCAATTTTGTAGAGCGCAGAGTCAATAGAAGATTTGGATTGCGGAGGATGGAAAGAATGATTTCAACTATTTTAATGGATATAGATGATACACTTTTGGATTTTGATTTATGTGCAAAATGGGCAATGGATGAAGCTGCAAAGAAAATGAAATTAATACTGCCTCAAAATACATATGACCATTTCAAAAAAATCAATGCCTCACTTTGGAAGCAGATGGAGAAAAAAGAAATAACTTCGGATGAGATTTATTGTGTGAGATGGGAAAAGGTTTCTCTAGCGGTGGGAGTATCACTTGATGGTAAAGAGTTTGAGAAGCATTTCCTTGCGTATCTTTCTAAAAGTGCTATTCAAGTAGAGGGAGCTTTAGAGTTATTAGAGTATTTAAGTGGAAAATATAAAATATATGCAGCAAGCAACGGCCCGTTTGAACAGCAAGTACAAAGAATGAAATTAGCTGGAATGGATAACTACTTAAGCGGTTATTTTGTGTCAGAAAAAATAGGACATTCAAAGCCGACGAAAGAATTTTTTGCTGTGTGCTGTAAAGAAATATGTGCAGCGGACTTAAGTGAGATCATCATGATAGGGGATTCCTTATCCGCAGATATAAAAGGGGCTAACAATTACGGTATAAAAACATGTTGGTTTGATAAAGAATCAAAAGGTACAGAGAATCCAGCAGATTATACGGTAGATCATTTGTTGGAAATAAAAGCGTTTCTTTAAATATATTAAATCCCAGTAATACAAAGTGATGAATTTTCACTTTCCTGCAACAAAATGCTTTATCATTGACTCTTATTATTAAAAACTACTTTGAATTAGGAGGAATTGAATATGAAAATAAGAAAATGGATTGCGATATCATTAGCAGTTTTATCTGCATTCGCATTTACCGCTTGTGGAAATAACCAGAAAACCGGAGCAACAAAAGCAGAAACGGAAACTTCAGAAAAACCAATCACAGAAGCACCTGTCGGAGTTTTTATTACGTATGGAGAAGATGGTGCTTATGCCTTCGTAGATGTGGAGACAAACTCTGTTTTTACTGCGGAACTTCCATTGGATCATATGAAAGACAAAGAAGGAAATGTACTAAAGTTTGAAGATCTAAAAGACGGAGATCAACTTCAGTTTAACGGAAATCTTATGATGACAGCAAGTATTCCGCCAATGTATTCTGGAATTTCAGATGTCGTTCGTTTAGAAGAAGGAACGGTCGATTTGGCAGAAAAGTATTACCCGCTGATCGAAGAGACAATGGGCATCGAAGTAGATCCATCTAGGATTCCAACTTGTACTATTGAAAGCTCTCAGTCCTTTGGCGACGTAGCAGCTGCTATTTACGAGACATCTTATGATTGGTCTTTTGAAACAGAAAACGGTGCTGTACAACATGATGTCGTAAATGAAACGGAAGATTCTGTGAATACCGTATTTGAGATGGAAGGCAGCAGTACGGAGGGAGTAATCTCATTTTTTCCCAATCCTGCAAAAGCAGAGCTTTTCCTTTATACTACCGATGGAGTACAAGAAGTAGAACTTATACAGTCCGGTTCGAAGTATGCTGTAACATTAGAAGCCGAACATACTTATGAAATTCGGGGGAAATGGGAAAATGGATCCGTAACCTACAAATTTGATACAAAAACAATAAAAGAATAAAGTGTATATCCTAACACATGCCTTACAGGCGGGTGTGCTTCGCACGATAAGGTATACCCATTAGGGCATACCGTAACACATGCCTTACAGGCGGGCGTGCTTCGCACGATAAGGTATGTAATACAAGGCAGACATTAAAAAAGTGTGAAATTACATTGAATTTGATTAAATTCTCATGTAAGCATGGTATAATAACATAGAAAACGTATATCATGTCCGGGAGATGAAGGGATGGAAAATTTCGTACAACTTCAAGATATTACAAAGATTTATAAAATGGGAGAAATCGAGATCCGTGCCGTAGACGGAATCGATTTTACCATTCATAAAGGTGAATTTGTTGTTATTGTGGGGCCCAGCGGCGCAGGGAAAACGACAGTGCTCAATATCCTGGGAGGAATGGATACAGCGACATCGGGCAGTCTGCTTGTGGACGGAGAAGAGATTACTAAGTACTCGGCGAGGCAATTGACGGGGTACCGCCGTGAGGATATTGGCTTTGTATTTCAGTTTTATAATCTGGTGCCAAATCTGACGGCACTGGAAAATGTTGAACTGGCATTGCAGATATGCAGAGAGCCTTTGGATGCGCGGGAAGTGCTAAGGGAAGTAGGACTTGCAGATAGAATGGACAATTTTCCTGCACAGCTTTCAGGCGGAGAGCAGCAAAGGGTTTCCATAGCCAGAGCGTTGGCTAAGAATCCGAAACTGCTTCTGTGCGACGAGCCTACAGGAGCTCTGGATTACAATACCGGAAAAGCGATTTTAAAACTCTTGCAGGATATGTGCCGGGAGCGCGGCATGACAGTGATCGTTATCACGCATAATTCTGCGCTGGCGCCGATGGCAGATCGTCTGATCAAGATAAAAAACGGCAAAGTTTCTAAAATGGAGATTAATAAAAACCCAGTATCAATAGACGAGATCGAATGGTAGGTCATTTACATGAACAGAAAAGCACTGAGAAAAGATTTTTATATGGAGATCAGACGCAGTTTGGGACGATTTTTGTCCATCTTCTTTATTGTGGCGATCGGTGTTGCTTTCTTTTCCGGAATTCGTGCGGCTGAACCGGATATGCGCATATCCGGAGATACCTATTTTGATGAGAAGAATTTGATGGATATCCAAGTGGTCAGTACGTTAGGGCTGACAGAGGATGATGTGGAAGCGTTAAGAGAGACGGAGGGCATAGAAAAGGTAGAAGGCGGTTATTCTGTGGATGCCTTATGTACAGGAAATGAAACAGAGAGCGTGGTACATATTTCTTCTATCCTGCCGACGATGAACCAGGTGACAGTGGAGAAGGGACGGCTTCCCAAGACGGCGCAGGAGTGTGCTGTGGACGTAGATTTTCTCGTTGAAGAAGGCTTTCAGATCGGGGATACGATCACACTGCGTTCAGGGACAGATACAAAGATCACAGATACACTAAAAGAGGACACCTTTACGATCGTTGGCGCTATCAGCAGTCCATGTTATATTTCCTTTCAGAGAGGCAGTACGACGATCGGTACGGGAAATGTAGACGGTTTTGTCAGTGTGCCCGCAGAGAGTTTTGACATGGAAGTATACACAGAACTATATGTAGCGGCAGAGGGCGCAAAGGCATTGACGGCGTTTACCGCTGCATATGACGACTGTGTAGAGGCTGTGACAGAACACATAGAGGGGATCAAAGAAGAACGGGAGGACGCACGTTATCAGGAGATCATTGACGAGGCAAATACACAGCTGGCAGATGCAAAGGCGGAATTTGCACAAGCTCAGACAGAGGCAGAGGAAAAGCTGTCAGAAGCGAAACAGCAGTTGGAGGATGGACAGAATCAGATAGACAGCGCAAAGGCAGAGATAGAAAGTTCTGCGAGCCAACTTGCGATTTCAGAAAGCGAACTGACGGCAAAGCAGGCGGAAATGGATAGTGCTTGGGCTTCCCTTACGGCAAAACAAGAAGAGACGGATGCGGCGAAAACAGAGCTGGAGCAGCAAAAGGCAGCGTTAGAAGCAGGCAGTATTACAAAGGATGAGACATACCAGGAGGCATATCAACAGGGATATGAGGAAGCTTTATCACAGGCTTACCTGACGGCGGAAGGAAAACTGGACGGACAGGCAGCACAGATAGAAAGTGCCATTGCACAGCTTGAAGAAACGATAAAAAGGCTGGAGGAAAGTGGAGACCCCGGCGGACAGTTAGCGGGATTGAAGGCAGAACTTGCCGTGCAGGAGGCGTCTCTCGCACAGATAAACAGTGAAACATTCCGTGATACGATAAAAGCGCAGGCAAAAGCAGAACTGGATGTAGTTTTTCCGGGACAGTTTGATGAACAGTACCGACAGCAGGCGTTGTCTCAAGTGAATGAATATCTTTCGCAGTTAAGTGCAGGACAGACACAAATGGACGAAGCGAAAACGCAGCTGGTATCTGGTCAGGCACAGATAGATGCAGGCTGGGTCCAGATCAGCCAGGCAAAGACACAGCTGCAGGACGCACAGACAGAATTGGCAGAAAAAGAACAAGAGCTTGCCGGCGGATGGAGTGAATACGAGGAAGGGAAGACCGAGGCAGAAGAAAAGCTTGCAGATGGTGAGGAGAAGATACAGGATGCGGAGGATGAGGTTGAGAAGATAGAACACGCCGAGTGGTATATCAATGATAGAGACAGCGCAGTTACGGATTATACCGGTTATGGGGACAATGCAGACAGAATGAGAGCCATTGGCGAGGTATTTCCGGTTTTATTTTTCCTGGTGGCCGCGTTAGTCAGCCTGACGACGATGACCCGTATGGTAGAAGAACAGAGGACTCTTATCGGTACACTTAAGGCGCTTGGATATGAAAGACATGCGATCGCGGAAAAATACCTGGGATATGCATTTTTTGCCACGGTCGGCGGCTGTATAGTGGGTGTGCTGATCGGGGAAAAGATACTTCCGTATATTATCATTACGGCATATGGGATCATGTATACGCATATGGATACGGTCATTGTCCCTTATCATTTTTCTTATGCGGCGGCGGCTTCATTGGCGGCCCTTGTCTGTACGATCGGAGCGACTTTCTTTTCCTGCTTCCGGGAATTGAGAGAGCAGGCGGCAGAATTGATGCGTCCGCCTGCGCCTAAACAAGGAAAGAGAGTAGTATTGGAGAGAGTACCGTTTATCTGGAAACGTTTTAGTTTTATATGGAAAGCGACCGTGCGCAATCTGATGCGATATAAGAAACGATTCTTTATGACGATATTTGGTATTGGTGGGTCTATGGCACTTCTATTGGTTGGATTTGGACTGCAGGACTCGATATTTAATATTGGTATACTGCAATATGATAAGATACAATTATATGATGGAAATGTGATCTTGAATGAAGATGCGGCAGAGCAGGAAAAGCAGGATATATACGAGGCGCTTAAGAAGGATGACAGAACAAAAAAGACGGTCGAGAATCTTTTGACCCAGGTAAAAGTACATAATGGCAAGAAACAAGGGGACGTATATCTCAATGTTCCGGAAGATACAGATACATTTTCCCAATTAGTCATTTTTGAAGACAGAGTAACAAAAGAAAGATACAGTCTGGACGACGAAAGTGTGATATTGACAGAAAAGATGGCTAAGACGTTGGATGTGGTTCCTGGCGATACAATCTGGATACAGGATGATATAAAAGGAGAGATCCCGGTTAAAGTAAAAAGTGTTTGTGAGAATTATATGAACCATTATCTGTATATGACAGAGGCATTGTATGAAACGGTATATGGAAAAGAGCCGGATTATAATGCTATATATTATCAGACACAGGATGGTACGACAGAGCAGGCGCAGAAAATAGGGGAAGAAATGTTGGAGTATCCGGGCGCGTTAAGTGTCAGTTATACAACGGACATAGAGAGCCGGCTGGATGATATGCTCAGCAGTCTTGATATTGTGATCATAGTGCTTGTGGTTTCCGCAGGAATGCTGTCCTTTGTCGTGCTGTATAATCTGAATAATATCAATATCACAGAGCGCAAGAGAGAATTGGCGACGTTGAAGGTGCTGGGCTTCTATGATAATGAGGTGAGTGCATATGTATATCGAGAAAACATGATCCTGACGGTGATAGGCGGTATATTTGGGATGCTGCTTGGGAAGATTTTACATCAGTTTATTATTGTTACAGTGGAGATAGAGTCTGTGATGTTTGGGAGAAATATTGATATCAGCAGTTTTATTTATAGTTTTTTGATCACACTGGCGTTTTCATTCTTTGTGAATGGCGTAATGTATTTTAAGCTAAGGCAGATTGATATGGTAGAATCACTAAAAAGTGTAGAATGATAAAAGAAAGACGGTGCAGTATGGAAAAAGCAAAAATTTTGGTTGTGGATGATGAAAGCAGGATGAGAAAGTTGGTAAAAGACTTCTTGGCAAGGGAAGGATATGTTGTCTTAGAAGCAGGGGATGGTATGGAGGCGATGGATATCTTCTATGCCCAGCGGGATATTGCGCTTGTTATTCTAGATGTTATGATGCCTAAAATGGATGGATGGCAAGTGTGCAGGGAAATACGTGAAGAATCAAAAGTGCCGATCATCATGCTGACTGCACGGGCAGAGGAACGGGATGAATTACAAGGATTTGAACTGGGGGTTGATGAATATATATCCAAACCCTTCAGTCCCAAGATCTTAGTGGCAAGAGTAGGGGCGATCTTGAGGAGGACCCGTGGAGCAGAAGCAGGGGAAATGCTTGAGGCAGGTGGGATCGTGATTGATAAGACGGCACATATCGTGAAGATCGATGGACAGGTGATAGATTTAAGTTTTAAAGAGTTTGAACTGCTTGCGTATTTTGTGGAGAACCAGGGCGTTGCGCTGTCTCGGGAGAAGATCCTGAATAATGTCTGGAATTATGATTATTTCGGAGATGCGAGAACGATCGATACACATGTGAAGAAACTGCGCAGTAAGCTGAAGGATAAGGGAGATTACATCCGAACGATCTGGGGGATGGGATATAAATTTGAGGTGGAAGAATGAAAGGTTCCATCAGAAGTCAGATCACGGCGATCTTTATAGGGGTAATTGTATGTATTTTGGCAGGGATGTTTGTGATCAATTCTGGCTTTCTGGGACGGTACTATGTGGTGCATAAGGAAAAAGACCTGATCGAGACATACGAGGTGATAGATGGTGCTCTGTCTGATGGAAAATTTACATCGGCAAATGTACAGGATAAGGTGCTGAATCAGTCCGAGAAGACGAATATTGATATATCGATCATGGACACGGCAGGAGGAAATATTATATTTTCTACGATCAAGGATGAAAGAGGACTTCTTTTTGCCAGGATGTTAGGGTACTTTTTTGATAAAAACCAGGATGAAGGGATGGTGTTGGAGAGTACAGAAGACTATCAGATACTGAAAGCCACCGATTCAAAGAATAAGACAGATTATCTGGAAATGTGGGGATATTTTTCGGATGGTTCCTTCTTTACGATGCGAAGCCCGTTGGAAAGTATACGGGAGAGTGCTGATCTGGCTAATACATTTCTGATCTATATCGGTATGATGGGAATCTTGCTTGGAGGCATTTTAGTCTGGTTTTTCTCAAAGAAGATTACAAAACCGATCCTGGAGCTTGCAGAATTGTCGAGGAGGATGGCAAAATTAGATTTCGATGCAAAATATACGAGCGGAGGCAGTAATGAGATCAGGATCCTGGGCGAGAGCTTTAACAGCATGTCCAAGCGGCTGGAAAAAACGGTATCAGAGTTAAAAAGAGCAAATAATAAGCTCTTAAAAGATATTGAACAAAAAGAAAAAATCGAAGATATGAGAAAAGAATTTTTGGGAAATGTCTCACATGAGTTAAAAACACCGATCGCTTTAATACAAGGCTACGCGGAAGGATTGAAAGAAGGCGTAAATGATGACCCGGAAAGCCGTGAATTTTACTGTGATGTCATCATGGATGAGGCAGGCAAGATGAACCAGATGGTGAAAAATCTGCTGACGTTGAACCAGTTAGAGTTTGGCGATGACGATTTGGAATTTGAGCGTTTTGATATTGTAGGATTGATACGGGGTGTTGTCGCGAGCTGTGAGATTTTGATACAGCAGGCACAAGCCCAAGTGTCCTTTGTGGCAGAGTCGCCGGTCTGTGTCTGGGCGGACGAGTTTAAGACAGAGCAGGTAGTGCGAAACTATCTGACCAATGCGATCCACCATGCAGAGAACGAAAAACGTATAGAGATCCGTGTGATCCCGGGAAAAGATACGGTCAGGATCACGGTGTTCAACAGTGGAAAACCGATTCCCGAAGAAGACCTGTCAAAGCTGTGGGATAAGTTTTATAAGGTGGATAAGGCGCATACGAGAGAATATGGAGGAAATGGAATCGGCTTGTCGATCGTCAAGGCAATCATGGAATCTTTCCATCAGGATTATGGAGTGCGAAATTTTGACAATGGAGTAGAATTCTGGTTCGAACTAGATACGAAATGTGCGGCGGATGAGGAGGAATGCAGAAAGCGGATGTCTGAATAGAGACGTCCGTTTTTTAATGATGTGCCTGGTTGTGTACGTTTTGATAAGTTGGATAAGAGTAAACAGCGGCATGGAAAATAAACAGATTTGCTGTCTTTTCTTATCAGAATGAGTATGGTATCATTCTAATAGTATGTGATGGGAGGACAGAAAGCATGATTGCGATAATCGATTATGATGCGGGGAATATAAAGAGTGTGGAAAAGGCTCTTGTGCATCTGGGACAAGATGTGCTTGTCACAAGAGAAAAAGAAGTGATCCAAAAGGCGGATAAGGTGATCCTTCCAGGCGTAGGCGCCTTTGGGGACGCAATGAGAAATTTAAGGCAGACCGGACTGGATACAGTGATTCGGGAAGTGGTGGACAAGGGAATCTTCTTTTTGGGTATTTGCCTGGGGCTGCAGGTCTTGTTTGAGAGCAGCGAGGAGGCGCCTGGAGTACCGGGATTAGGAATTTTAAAGGGAAATATTTTGCGTATACCTAAAGAAGAAGGTTTGAAGATTCCGCATATGGGCTGGAATTCCTTGTGTTTAAAAAACGAAGGCAGATTATTTCGAGGGATAGAGGCGGATCCGTATGTATATTTTGTACATTCCTATTATCTGAAAGCAGCGGATGAAAAGATCGTGAAAGCATCTGCAAAGTATGGTGTATCGATCGATGCATCTGTAGAACAGGGAAATGTGTTTGCATGCCAGTTTCATCCGGAAAAGAGCAGTGAAATGGGACTGAAGATACTGAAAAATTTTGTGGAACTTTAAACAGGAGGCAAAAATGTTTACAAAAAGAATCATTCCCTGTCTGGATGTGCATGCGGGGAGAGTTGTAAAAGGCGTGAATTTTGTGGATTTAAAAGATGCCGGGGATCCGGTGGAGATTGCTAGGGCTTATGACAAGGCAGGAGCAGATGAACTTGTTTTTTTGGATATCACGGCTTCTTCTGATGCCCGCGAGACTGTAGTGGACATGGTGAGAAAGGTAGCGCAGTGTGTGTTTATCCCTTTTACAGTAGGAGGAGGAATACGGACGGTGGAGGATTTCCGCGCCCTATTAAGAGAAGGGGCAGATAAGATTTCTATTAATTCTTCTGCCATTAATACGCCGGAATTGATACATGATGCGGCAGAGAAATTTGGGAGCCAGTGTGTTGTGGTCGCTATTGACGCAAAGAAAAGACCCGATCAAAGAGGATGGAATATATACAAAAACGGTGGCCGTGTCGATGTAGGCATAGATGCCGTAGAATGGGCGAAAAAGGTGGAAAGCCTGGGCGCTGGAGAAATCCTTTTGACCAGTATGGACTGCGATGGGACAAAAGCAGGGTATGACCTGGAACTGACCCGCGCGATTGCAGAACAAGTGGATATTCCGGTGATCGCTTCCGGCGGTGCGGGAGAGTTGTGCCATTTCAAAGAAGCGTTGACAGAAGGAATGGCAGATGCGGCTCTGGCGGCATCGTTATTCCATTATAAAGAATTGGAGATAAAAGAAGTAAAAGAATACCTAAGAAAAGAAGGCGTCTCTGTTCGTTTGTGATACATGCCTGTGCGGACAAGCGTTTTCATTGCTCCAGCCGGAGACAAGCGCCGGCTGTCTGAAAGAATGGTAAGGAGGAACAATACGATGGCAGGATTAACTGGGGACTGGTATGACGCTCTGAAAGGGGAGTTTGGAAAGCCTTATTATAAAAAACTGTTTCAGACAATCAATGAGGAATATAAGACGAAAAGGATCTTTCCGCCTGCGCAAGATATATTCAATGCGTTTCACCTTACGCCTCTGCATGATGTGAAGGTCGTGATCTTGGGACAAGACCCTTATCACAATTATGGACAGGCACATGGGCTGTGTTTTTCAGTGCAAAAAGGTGTGGCAGTTCCCCCTTCACTGGTCAATATTTATCAGGAACTGCATGACGATATGGGATGCACGATCCCACAGCATGGATGTCTGACGAAGTGGGCAAAACAGGGAGTGCTTATGCTCAATACAGTACTGACGGTACGTGCACATCAGGCGAATTCTCATCGGGGATTAGGGTGGGAAGAATTTACAGACGCGGCTATCCTTGCGCTGAATAGCCAGGACAGACCGATGGTATTTATTCTTTGGGGCGCTCCGGCGCAGCGAAAGAAGCGGATGTTGAATAATCCGAAACATCTAATCCTAGAAGCACCGCACCCGAGTCCTCTTTCGGCATACCGCGGCTTCTTTGGAAGCCGACCTTTTAGCCAGACGAATCGTTTCCTGGAAGAACACGGCATAGAGCCTGTAGACTGGCAGATTGAAGAATAAAATACTCCTTTAGGAAGAGGCGAAAGACAAATATTCTTCCTAAAGGAATATAGTAAAAATGTATATGTAAGAAGCAGAAATTTCACTTATGGACACAGATTGTGAGGTCTATAAAAGAATGATGCCGTTGCCGGCTCCGATCCGATCCGCTCCGGCGTCGATCAAATCTTCTGCGAATGTACGGGTGCGGATACCTCCGCTTGCTTTTATCTGCAGTCGATCGCCTACGGTTTTTTTCATCAGTTTTATATCTTCTACTGTAGCTCCTCCGGTGGAAAAACCGGTAGAAGTCTTGACAAAGGCGGCGCCTGCTTCTTCAGAAAGCTGACATGCTTTCACTTTTTCTTCTTCTGTGAGAAGACAAGTCTCAATGATTACTTTGACAATGGCTGGTTTGGAAGCGTCCACGACGGCCTTGATGTCATCTCTTACACAATCCCAATCTTTATCTTTTATAGCTCCAATGTTGATGACCATATCGATTTCAGCGGCTCCTGCCTTGACTGCTTCGGAGGCTTCAAAAGCCTTTGCTGTAGTCATCATGGCTCCCAAGGGAAAGCCGACTACACAGCATGTCTTGATTTTTGTGCCTTTTAATTCTGAAGCTACGAGCGCGGCGTGACAGGTATTCACGCAGACAGAAGCAAAACCGTGCTCCTTGGCTTCTTTGCAATAGCGGATGATACTTTCTTTGGTAGCATCTGCTTTCAACATAGTATGATCGATCTTCTTTGCAATATCCATTTTTTTCTCCTACCTTTTATAGTAAACTATTTTCCTTGCCGGACAAAGCCCTCCTGAAAGGGATATATTACGGAAGTCCAGATGGGGATGGTGTTTTTCGGAATCTGCATAAACAGATACTCACTGTATGTTTATTATAGCACAGAGAAGTAAGAAATAGTTTTCTTTTCTCAACAGGACAGCCGTATACAAGATCTATGCCGCAGATGTAGAAAAATACTTGCAATTTTAACACGGAAGTATTATAATATTTCCCATGCAGATGTAGTTCATCGGTAGAATACCAGCTTCCCAAGCTGGGGAGGCGGGTTCGATTCCCGTCATCTGCTTAATAGAAGCCGTAAGCGTTGAAAATACAGCGTTTACGGCTTTTTTTGATACTCATACAAGGAAAATTTAGATTCCGGCAAACATAAACAAGTGAGGTAGAAAAAGCCCTTGATCCATTCCTGGGGCGTATGTTCCGGTTTTATATGCAGTCAGAATTGCAAAATCTATCATCCAGTTATCAACATAGCAGAGTGTCCATTGTCGTATTCTTCCGTAGCAGGAGGATAAACCCCTTAAGGATTACGACTGTTCTGTTTGTGATGACTGTCTAAAGATGATACAATATTTTTGCAGAGAAATGTGTATAGCACATCTAGTACATCTTCAGATGTATGGCCCGCTCCTGTTGGTGCAGGAGCGGTTTTTAATTTTTACGAATTTTTTGTAATAACGCTTCTTGTAAAATTTGAGAAAAATTTACATTTAGTTCTAATGCAGCTGCATTTAACCACGCTGGAAGTGTAACAGTGCGATTTACAGATTTATTGACATTAGCCATACGTATAGACGGCATATATACATCAATTAAAACAACGCGCTCGTTCTTTTCTACTGTAATGTCAGATAACCGAGTAGGAGTAGGAAGATCTTCACCATCTTTCTCAATTCCAAACATCACACATCCAAGCAATTCACGAGCGGATAAAAGCGCATCATTATCATTGACACCGCTTGTAGCGACATCTAAATCGGGAAATACAACAGCAATTTCCTTTCCTTCCTCATAAGTAAAAACAGCAGGATAAAAATAACGTTCTATTTTTTTCATGGTATTTCTCCAATCTATAATTTTAATAGTCGGGGCTACCTAAACTGTAGCCCCGACTGTCTTTCTTAATACTTCCCTTGAAGAATAACTTTTCATGTATCATTCTCTCTTGACGATATTATAATAACACATATAATTATATTTGCCAATAAGCGGCAACACATTTACAACAAAAATGCCCACAAACAGCGAAAATACGTTGTAAAAAATTAAGAAATTATTAAATAATTTCACATACAAATATTACAAATTATTTTTTAAACTAGAAAGGTAATAGAAGCCTGAAAAGGGAATAGAAAAAGAAAAGGAGGGGTGGTGTGAGGAAGATCATAGAAGTAAAGAACCTGTATAAGCTCTACCGTGTCGGTGACTCTGCTGTACGGGCGCTGGACGGTGTGGATTTTGCAATATATGAAGGGGAGTTTTGCGCTATTGTCGGAACATCAGGTTCCGGCAAGTCTACACTTTTAAATATGCTGGCAGGACTGGAAAAACCGACAAAAGGGGAGATCATCATAGACGGACAGCATATAGAGGGTCTGAAAGAGGATGCGCTGGTAAAATTCAGGAGGGAAAACGTAGGCTTCATTTTTCAGTCGTTTCATCTGATCGGTACGATGAACGCATTAGAAAATGTGGCCTTGCCGCTGAATTTTAGAGGAGAAGCCAGAGACAGCCGTCTAAAAAAGGCAGATAAGATGCTGGATCTGATGAAACTTACGAAACATAAGAAACATATGCCCAACCAGATGTCAGGCGGGCAGCAGCAAAGAGTAGGAGTAGCGCGCGCGCTTGTGACAGACCCGAAGATCGTGTTTGCTGACGAGCCGACAGGAAATTTAGACTCTCATACATCGGAAGATGTCATGCGTCTCATGCGGAAAATTGTGGAGGAACAGAAACGTACACTTGTGATGGTCACCCATGACAATCATCTGGCCCAGTATGCAGACAGAGTATTCCACATCATAGATGGGAAGATCGTAAAGATAGAAAACTTAGGAGGGAAAAACCATGAAAATTATTAAAAGGACAGTCAGTATGCTTTGTGCAGCCGTATTGTTGGCAGGCGTACTTATGCCGTCAGGAGTCAAAGCGGAGAGTAAGGCGATCCCGCAGATCAAGCTTTCCATAGGAAACGGGCAGAGCACGCCGACCTATCAGGCAGGACAGTCAGTGAAGTTAGAACTGCATATATTAAATCAGGGCACAGCACAAGCCGAGAACGTAACGATAACCCCTGCCCTGGAAAATGCCGCGGACTGGCCTTTTGAGATCGAAAGCATGAACTACGAAAAGAAAATACAAAACGCCATAGCAAGCGGACAGGAAGAGACGGTTTCCTGGGATTTTAAGGTACGTTCTGATGTGGAAAGTAAATCGTATCGGCTGAATTTTGTGATCACATATGATGACGGAACGAATGAATATGAAGATGACAAGAAATATATCTATGTCAAGGCGGTGGCAAAAGAAGGGGAAAAACCACCTGCTCCACAGGGTGGAGGAGAAAAACCGGGCGCGGGAGACGCAGGCAGTTCTGGTACGGATGGAACAAGCGGCAGTGACAGCCAGATTTACGGGATGGACGGCGGAATCGTTAACGGGGATCCGGTTGCATCCGGAGGAGACACGGGAAGCGCAGGAAGCGCGTCGATTCCCCGTGTGATCGTGACCGGTTTTAGTACGGATCCGGGTGAAGTAAAGGCGGGCAGTGATTTTAAACTGGTGGTACATGTAAAGAATACAGCGACATGGACAGGGGTATCTAATATGCTGTTTGATTTTCAGGCGCCTTCTTCCGGTACAGAAGCAGCAGCGGAAGCACCGGCATTTCTGCCGTCTTCCGGGTCTAGCTCAGTATATCTGGAGAACATCCCAGCGGGGGAGACAAGAGACATCACGATCGACCTGAATGCAAGGGCGGATTTGGTGCAGAAACCTTACAGCATTGTCATGTCTATGAAATATGAAGATGGAAACCAGGCGCAGTATGAGGGAAATTCCAGTCTTGCGATTCCGGTCAAGCAGGCAGCAAGATTTGAATTCAGTGAGATCAAGATCGCTCCGGAGAGCATCGCGGTGGGAGAAGAAGCAAATATCACTTGCAGTCTGTATAATACCGGACGGATCAAACTTTATAATGTGAAGGCAAAATTCCAGGGCGACGGGATCGAAGGTGAGGAGATTTTTATCGGAAATCTGGAATCTGGAGCAACTGGTACGATCGATGGGATCATTACAGGCACTTCCCAGACGGAGGGAGACGGAACATGCAAAATGGTCGTCAGCTATGAAGATGAGGCAGGAAAAGCCTCTACTATAGAGAAAGAATTCGTTCTGACTGTGATGGAGCAGGCAGAACCTGCGGATATGGCAGAAATGATGCCAATGGAAGAGGAAAAAGGCTTCCCGGTCCTGCCGGTAGTGATCGCGGCATTACTTCTGCTTATTGTAATCGTTGTGATCGTGGTGCTCAAGATGAGAAAGAAAAAGAAGATAGCAATAGAAGAGGAGGAACTGCTGGATGAGGTGGACCGATTTATTGAGGATGAGCATATCGAGCCTTAAACGCCGGAAGCTGCGGACTTTTCTGACAGTTCTAGGGGTTGTGATCGGTACGGCTTCTATTGTGGTCATGATTTCTCTGGGACTTGGCATGCAGGAATCTATGTACCGGGAGATCGAGCAGTCAGGGGGAATGACCAGTCTGACTGTCACAGGCAAGCAGTCAGATACGGGCATGTACAGCTATTCTTCTATGGAGGGTGAAGAAGAGTCTGATAAGTATATTACGGATGAAGTGATCGCACAACTGAGAGAACTGGATCATGTCAAGAGTGCAGAGCCAATCCTGAGTCTGAATGCGATAGCGCTGAAAGGAAAATATATGGGGTATCTGGACTTAAGAGGAATGACGCCGGGAGGCCTAAAGCAGCTGAAGTTAAATTTGGCTCCGGGTGGAAAACTTCCCGATCCTGACAGTCCCAATTTAGATCTGATCGTGGGAAATGGTGTGATCCAGTCTTTTTATGAAGAATCTACAGGAAAAGGGTATTGGGAAACCGGAGAACTGCCGGATATTGATTTTATGCAGGATCAGTTGTTTTTGATCCTGGATGAGAGCACATATTTTCAGTCTAAAGAAAGTGCGAGCATGGGATTAGGAGAAGATGGAGGTCAGGCTTCACAGGATGGAACAGGTGGAACGGGAACGGCAAAAAAAACAGCGAAGAAGTATGTGGTAAAGGCGAGCGGAGTCATAGACGGTGATGTCAATGCGTATAATGCGAATTATTATTATGTCTATTGTGATCTGGATACATTAAAAGATATGCTGAAAAAAGAATTTCGGGGGAGCGTGATCCCTGGACAGCCCAGCACTAAATCCGGAAAGCCATACAGTAAGTTTGTCTATTCTTCTGCGGCCGTACAGGCAGATGATATGGATCAGGTGGATGCGTTGTCTGCCCAGATCCGGGAAATGGGCTATAATGTATCTACCAACGCAGAGTATATGGAAAGCATGAAGAAGCAATTTGCCATGGTGCAGGCGGTGCTGGGAGGGATTGGCGCGGTATCCTTGCTTGTGGCAGCAATCGGAATTGCCAATACGATGATGATGTCTATCTATGAAAGGACGAAAGAGATAGGCGTGATGAAAGTGATCGGCTGCAGCTTGAAAAATATTCGGCAGATGTTCCTCTTAGAAGCGTCGTTTATCGGTTTTGTAGGTGGAGTGATCGGAAATATCTTAAGTTTTCTGATGTCCTTTGTCATTAATTTTTTGACAGGAAATGGAAGCGCCGTCGGACTGGACGGAAATATCTCCTATATTCCGATGTGGCTTGTACTTGCCTCTCTTGCGTTTGCTGTCCTAGTCGGCATGACGGCGGGATATTTCCCGGCTCTCCGGGCTATGCGCCTAAGTCCTCTGGCGGCAATCCGAAATGAGTGATATAAAATAGGCAGAGAGTGCCTATATGTGGCGGCAAAACTTATTCTTCTATGATCTGGATCTCCAGGTAATCAAAGTCAATAGAGTCTACGAAATTATCTTGATAGAAACGAGCTTTGTCATGCCGTTTGAATTCAGCGATCGTACTATCCAGCCAGATCGGCTTGCTTAGATCAAACTCATAACAGATGGCATCCAGTGCATGAAAAATCTTGTGTGTGCGGGTGTCATCTGTCTCATCACAGATTACAGTATCTTTAACCATTCGGTTGTCTTTCCACTCTTTTCCCCATAGACGAAACATACTATCTTCCTTTCTGTCTGGTGTTTTCAATCATATATGAAGACATTCTATCATACTTTATGAACAGGCTCAAGGAAGACAAGATGATAAAATCTTTTCGGAGGTCAAGGGGATATTTTTTCTGGTAGTAGGAAAATACTTCCTGTAAAATAAAAATATTCCGCTGAGCAGGAAAAAGTATGTTACTATAGAACTGCCGTGTTAAAAGTATTATGTAAATAGATAGAAAAAGCAGAGGAAAAATATGACAGAGATATTACTTATAGAAGATGATAAAGGGCTGCGCGAAGGGATTGCCATTGGTCTTGGAAGCAAAGAATATCATTTTACAGGCTGTACGACGCTTGCGCAGGCGAGGGAGACTGTGCGGAAGAAAAAGAAGGAGTATGATCTGGTGATACTGGACTTGAATCTTCCGGATGGAAGCGGATATGATTTTTTGAAAGAATATAGGCAGCAGACCGATGGCCCGGTACTGATCCTGACTGCCAATGATCTGGAAATGCAGGAAGTGATGGGGTTTGAACTGGGAGCGAATGATTATGTGACAAAACCATTCAGTTTGGCGATCCTGCGTGCCAGGATCGCCAATCTTATCAGAAATCATACGAGGCGGGAACAGGCGGTATATGAAAGAAGCCGATATGAAGATGAGCATTTATATCTGGATACCAGAGGGTGGGAGTTCAAAAAGGACGGGCAGGAGATCATCTTGAGTCGGACAGAGCAGAAACTTCTGGGGATCTTGCTGGAAAACAGGGGGAATACAGTGCCGCGGGAACGTATGCTGGAGAAGATCTGGCAGGATGGCGCTGAATATGTAGAAGAAAATGCCCTTTCCGTGGCTGTCAGCAGACTGAGAGCCAAAGTAGAGGAAGACCCGTCTAAACCACGCCATATTCTCAATGTGTATGGGATCGGGTATGTCTGGAAATAGAGAGGAAACAGAAAAATGGGCAGATATGTAGGAAGAAAGACATTTGATGTTTTGAATCAGATGCTGGACGGAGCGCTGGACGGAACTTTTACAGAATCAGATTATGACGAAAGTGAACTGTCAAAACTAGAAGCGAAATGGATGCATTTCCTAAGCGCTTCTGCCCTTGGCAGGGAGACGATAGAAAAAGAAAAACAGTCTATACAGGAACTGGTTTCTGATATTTCCCATCAGGTAAAGACGCCGATCGCCAATCTTCTGCTGTACGGAGAAATCTTACAGGAACGGCTGAACGGCGAGGAAAAAGAGATGGCAGAACATTTGTTAAAGGAGACCAGACGGCTGGAATTTCTTATCCAGTCTCTTGTAAAGATGTCCCGGCTTGAGACGGACACGATCCAGTTACTTCCCAGGGTGCAGCCGCTTATGCCGCTTTTAGAAGGTGTGTTGGAAAGAGGCGAGAAGAAGCGGCGAGAAAAAAATATCCAGATCCAAAAGAGTGGATGGGAACAGGCACAGGAAGCCTGCTTTGATCAGAAATGGACAGAGGAAGCGGTATATAATATTCTGGACAATGCGCTGAAATATACCGGAAAAAATACACGGATCACGATCCGGGTGGAAGTCTATGAGCTTTTTGTGAGGATTCGGATACAGGATGAAGGCCCAGGTGTGAAAGAAGATGAAGCGCCGCTTTTATTCAAGAGATTTTATCGGAGTCCTCGTTTCTGCGAACAGGAAGGCGTGGGACTTGGACTCTATCTGGCGAGGGAAATCTTGCGAAAAGAGGGAGGATATATCAAGGTCGCTTCTCCAAAGGAAGGAGGCTGCGAATTTTCTGTATACCTAAAAAGGCGTTCAGTACAGTGACAAAAACAAAATCTTTCGAAAATGAAAGATTTGGGAAAGGGGATAGAAAGAGTCGTGTGATATAGTCTTTTTATAGTGAAATATAAGGAGGCCTAAAAGAATGGAGACGATTCTAAGGACACAGGATTTAAAAAAATATTATGGGACCGGAGAGAACCAAGTACATGCGCTCGACGGCGTGACACTCTCGATCAGACAGGGAGAATTTGTGGCTGTGGTAGGTACTTCCGGTTCCGGGAAATCGACACTTTTGCATATGCTGGGCGGATTGGACAGACCTACTTCCGGGAAAGTATTTGTGGACGGAAAAGATATCTTTCAACTAAAAGACGACGCACTGTGTATCTTTCGGCGAAGAAAGATCGGTTTTGTATTCCAGAGTTATAATCTGGTGCCGGTGTTAAATGTGGAAGAAAATATCACCCTTCCTATTGAACTGGACGGCAACCGGGTAGATAAAAAATTTGTTCGAGAGATTGTGCAGGTGCTGGGGCTTACAGATAAGCTGAGAAGCCTGCCAAGCCAACTGTCCGGCGGACAGCAGCAGAGAGTGGCGATCGCCAGGGCGCTGGCAGCGAAACCGGCCATTTTGCTTGCCGACGAACCTACCGGGAATCTGGATTCCAATACAAGCCAGGACGTATTAAGTCTGTTAAAAGTGACAAGCGACCAGTTTGCGCAGACCATTGTCATGATCACCCACAATGAAGAGATCGCGCAGATGGCAGACCGGATCATACGGATCGAGGACGGCAGAATACGAGGTGGCTCCTATGCGTAGAGTGAAAAATCAAAAAGTATTAAAAAAACTTTCACAGAGGATCGTACAATCTAGAAAAAAGAAAAATATCATCAGCCTTGCCGCGATCCTTTTGACTACGATCTTATTTACGACTGTTTTTTCTGTAGGAGGCAGTCTGCTAAAAAGTAATACGGAATCTACGCTGCGCCAGGTGGGCGGCAGTACACATACCGGATATAAAAATATGACATGGGAAGAATACGAGAAAGTAAAACAGGATAAAGCGGTAAGAGATCTCTCCTATAATATCATGGTAGGGGTTACGACGAACACAGAATTGAACAAGATCCAGGGCGAGGTGCGTTACTTTGAACCTTTAGATGCAAAACACAGTTTTTCCTATCCGACTGTAGGAAACATGCCAAAAAAAGAAGAGGAAGCCGCTATGAGTACGATCGTGCTGGACGCGCTCGGAGTCAGACACGAAATCGGGGAGAAACTGACGTTGGATATACAGATCCACGGAGTTGTGCAGACAAAAACATTTACATTGTGCGGATATTGGGAAGGAGATTCTGTCTCCCGCGCGCAGGAGATCCTGGTATCCAAGGAATGGGCGGAAAAGGTGGCGCCTATAGAGACAACACCTTTCTATGAAACAGACCAGACAGATTACAGCGGATATATGAATGTAAATTTCAATTTCTCGAATGCCTTTGATATTGAGAAAAAGACAGTAGAACTGACGCAGCGCTTAGGCTTCGATCCGAATAAAGTAAATACAGGCGTGAACTGGGCGTATGGGTTTTCTTCCGTGGATGTCAGTTCTATCCTTATGCTTGTTGTCCTGCTGGGGCTGATCATGCTTTCCGGATATCTGATCATTTATAATATTTTCTATCTGAATATTTTCCGCGATATCCGATTTTACGGTCTGCTCAAGACAATCGGGACGACCGGAAAACAGCTGAAAAAGATTGTCAGAAAACAGGCATGGCAGCTTTGTCTGCTTGGGATTCCGGCAGGACTCCTGCTGGGCTGGCTGACCGGAAGATTTTTTACTCCCTTTGTGGTCAATATGCTGGATGGTGTGCTCCTGCGGTATTCTGCCAATCCTCTCATCTTCATAGGCTCGGCGCTGTTTACCATCCTGACGGTTTATATCAGCTGTATCAAGCCCTGCCGGATGGCGGCAAAGGTATCACCTATAGAAGCCGTTCGGTTTACAGAACAAAGCAGGAAAAAGAAGAATAAGAACAAGAAGACAAAGAGAGCCACGCCTTTTCGTATGGCGATGTCTAATCTGCGGAGAAATACGAAGGAACTGGTATTGGTCGTTTTTTCTCTCTCGCTGAGTCTGATCTTGCTGAACAGTGCCTACACGATTGTGACAGGTTTTGATATGGACAAATTTTTGTCTTCTTATCTGGTATCCGATTTTATGGCGACAGACGTCAGTATGAAGAATCTTTCTCTTTCGTATGTAGAGTATGAAGGCGTGACAGAGGAATTTCTGTCAGAGTTACAGGAACAAGAGGGCGTGGAAAATATCGGACATGTCTATGTCTGTGGAAACGATCATGTCTATTCGGACGCAGAGTGGGAACGGCTGGAAACGATCATGGAAGATCCTGCCTACGCAGACTGGTTTGGAGATTATCATCTGCAGGAATCCTTTGATAATCTCAGAACAGACCGTACGACAGATACAGATATATATGGCGTCAATAAAGAAGCGGCAGATAAGATTATATTGGCAGACGGTCAAAAAATGGATTGGGAGAAATTTCGTACCGGCAAATATGTGATCGTGAACGCCATGGACAGTACAAACGATGGAAAAGTTACCTTCCATAGCCCGTTCTTAGAACCGGGGGATACAGTGACGCTGGAGTTTGAAGAAGGAAAGGCAAAGGAATATGAGGTGCTGTATGTAGGGCAGATGCCGATGGCGATGGGAACACAGATGTTTCCATTGATTCCGGAAAGCTTTATACTGCCGGATACGGAGATGAAAGAGCAGACCGGAGTCAGGCAGCCTATGCGGACGATCTTTGATGTGGAAGACGGACAAAGAGAGGCAGTCGGGAAGTGGCTGGCAGACTATTGTGAAAATGTGGACCCGAACATGGCATACGGCGACAAAGCCGAATATGAGAAAGAATTTGATGAAATGCGGAAAGTATTTGTGATCGCGGGCGGACTACTGAGCGTGATCCTTGCCTTGATCGGAATTCTGAATTTTGTCAATGTGACCGTGACTTCTATTCTTGCGCGCAGGCAGGAACTGGCTATGCTAGAAGCGATCGGGATGACCGGGAAACAGCAGAGGAGTATGCTGCGGGACGAAGGGATTATGTACGGGATCCTGACGATACTGGTCAGCGCCAGCGCAGGAAGCGCGATCGGATATTTCCTCGTGGAGACAGTGGCAGGGCAGATGTGGATGTTCAGCTGGCATTTTACTCTTCTGCCTATTCTGCTCTGTATCCCGCTTTTACTGGCAATCTCCGTGGCTGTTCCGGAAATATGCTATCGGAACGCATGTAAAAATACAGTGGTAGAACGGCTGCGTATAACACAAGAGTAGAGAAAGACAGACAGATAAGACCGGTGTGGGGAAAGATCCTGCACCGGTTTTTGTCATATACTTTTTTTCTCCTTTATGCTAAAATAAGCAGGAATATTCATAAATGGGAGTGCAAAAAGATGAAAAAGCTGTTAGACAGGATCTTTATTGATGGACTGAGCGGAATGGCGCACGGGTTATTTGCTACTTTGATTATTGGAACGATCATTCAGCAGATAGGAACTTTTTTAGGCGGAAATGTGGGAGAACTCATCTTCCTTACAGGAAAGACGGCGGCGGCAGTCACAGGAGCGGGAATCGGAATCGGTGTGGCAAGGAAATTAGAGGCGCCGCAGCTGGTGATCATCTCGGCTGCTGTTGTCGGTATGACGGGCGCTTTTGCTGATAAGCTGCTTGCAGGCAGTATAGTAAAGGACGGAAGCGTGGTGCTGGCGGGACCGGGAGAGCCACTGGGGGCTTTTATCGCGGCATATGTGGCGATAGAGATCGGGATTTTAATCTCCGGCAGGACAAAGCTGGATATTCTCCTTACTCCTCTGGTATGTATCGGAACGGGGACGGCCGTAGGGCTGTTTTTAGGACCGCCTATATCGAAATTTATGATGTGGCTTGGTTCTTTGATCAACTGGGGAACAGAACAGCAGCCCCTGCTGATGGGAATGGTGGTATCTGTCCTGATGGGGATGATCTTGACACTTCCCATCAGTTCAGCCGCATTGGGAGTAATCTTGAATTTATCGGGTCTGGCAGCCGGAGCGGCTACGATAGGCTGCTGCTGCAATATGATCGGATTTGCCGTGGCAAGTTACCGGGAAAATAAACTGGGAGGCCTATTGGCACAAGGGATTGGAACTTCCATGCTGCAGGTTCCGAATATCGTAAAAAGGCCGGTCATCTGGCTGCCTGTGATCTTATCCAGCGCCATATTGGGACCTGTGGGTACCATGCTTTTACATATGACCAATAATGCTACAGGCTCTGGTATGGGCACGGCCGGTCTGGTGGGGCCTATCATGACATGGCAGGTCATGACTGCCAGTGAGCCTGCTATGATCGTATTTACGAAAATCCTCTTGATCCAATTTATCCTACCTGCTGTTGTAACCTTGCTCCTCTCAGAATTTATGCGTAAGAAAAAGTGGATCCGGTATGGAGATATGAAACTCACAGATTAAAGGAAGATTCTAGTTTACCATGAAGAACGGGCTGTCTGTACAAAAGGCATTGTATGGGGAGTCCGTATTTATAAAAAAAGAGTGAACTCTATGACAGAAAGTACAAAATATGGTATAATACAAAAGTATGAAAGGAGGGGAAAGACAAGGTGAAAAGTGAGCAGCAGATTCAGGATGCGTTGAAAAATTATGAAGACGTCGATAGCTGGAAAACGGTTATTTTTCTATATAATGCCGCATTAAAAGAAGTGGGCACAAAATTAGAGATATTGAACGAAGAATTTCAGCATGTACATAGATATAATCCTATCGAACATATAAAAACTCGTATCAAAACGCCGGAGAGTATTGTAAAAAAACTAAAAAGAAACGGATATGAAACTTCCATTGAAAATATGGTGAAGTATATCAATGACATCGCCGGGGTGCGTCTCATTTGTTCTTTTACCTCAGATATTTACCGTTTGGCCGAAATGATAGGAAATCAAAGTGATTTAAAGGTTTTGTCTATCAAGGATTACATAAAGAATCCGAAAGAGAGCGGATATAAGAGTTATCATATGCTGGTGTCGGTACCTATTTTTTTGTCGGACAGCGTTGTAGATACGAAAGTAGAGATACAGATCCGGACGATCGCGATGGACTTTTGGGCGAGTCTGGAGCATAAAATTTATTATAAGTTTGAAGGAAACGCGCCGGAATATATAAGCCGGGAACTGAAAGAATGTGCACAGATGGTTTCCGAGTTGGATGATAAGATGCTGTCTTTGAACGATGCCATCTTAGAGTACGCAATGAATGCCAGGTCAGAGCAAGAGGAACATATTTCGGTGGAAGACGTCGCGGAGCATGTTCTGGGCAATAAAGAAAAACAGAAAACACTGCAGTTTGTACAGAAGTAAACAGTAGGTGTAAAATGATACGCCTATATTCAGTTTTAGCAGGGCTGAAAAATGTAAAATAGGACAAAAAACGTAAAAAGCACAGGAAATCCTCAAAAAAGCGCGGATTTCCTGTGTTTTGTCATATTCCGGGAACTTGACCGGGTTATGGGATTCACGTATAATAAAATCTGGATGGATGCTCATAGGAAGGGAGAATGAGCTATGGACAGAATAGAAGTGGAGCATTGTGATCATATACATGTACATGCAGATATTGTGAAAAATGTGCAGGAACATATGCCGCGTGAAGAAGAACTGAGGGATTTGGCTGATTTTTTTAAAGTATTCGGAGACACGACCAGGATCCGTATTTTATGTACACTGTTTCAGACAGAGATGTGCGTCTGTGATCTTGCGCAGACGCTGGATATGACACAGTCTGCAATCTCGCATCAACTTCGCATCCTTAAGCAGATGAAGTTGGTTGCGAACAGAAGAGAAGGAAAGACGGTGTTCTATTCGTTGGCGGACGGGCATATCAAGACGATCATGGATCAAGGGATGGAACATATAAGGGAATGAAAGTGCAGAAAAAAGGTA
Source organism: Mediterraneibacter massiliensis (assembly GCF_001487105.1). Lineage (GTDB taxonomy): Bacteria > Bacillota > Clostridia > Lachnospirales > Lachnospiraceae > Mediterraneibacter > Mediterraneibacter massiliensis. The sequence goes on from NZ_LN913001.1 coordinate 551,293, forward strand.
ACGCGAAATGGGGAAGGATGTAAAAAGAAAATGGTGGGAACTCGGTATAGGTACTGTTCTTTATGTGGCAGTATTCTTTACCAAACAATATCAGAGTCAGGAAAGGATCATACAGTGGCTCTTATATTTGATACCGTACGGCATTATCTCCTTTGAGACATATTGGGAGATGATAAAAGGCTTTAGAAAATTTCAGTTTTTTAATGAAAATGTATTGATGATCTTTGCGACGATCGGCGCGTTCTGTATTGGCAAGAACGCGGAGGCAGCAGGTGCTATGCTGTTTTTTGAGATTGGCGTGCTGATAGAGAAGATCGCATTTGGACAAACGAAGAAATCAATCGCAAAATTCATGGATATACGACCGGATTCTGCAAATTTGAAAACAGACAGTGGAGAAGAGGCGGTTTCTCCGGAACAATTAAATATCGGCGATGTGATCATCATTAAGCCGGGAGATAAAATACCTGTAGACGCAGTAGTCACATTTGGAAACAGTACGATCGATAAAAAAGCGCTCACAGGGGAATATGAGCCTGTGGAAGTAAAACCGGGGGATCGGATCTACAGCGGAAGTATAAATTTAAGCGGAGGACTCGAAGCGAAAGTAAAAAAGCTGTATAAAGACTCTACTGCCTCCAGGATCGTAGATCTGGTAGAAAATGCCAATAATAAAAAGGCGGATACAGAAAATCTGGTGGTGAGATTTACAAAATACTATACACCGGCAGCACTTCTTATGGGTATTCTTGTGATGATCTTGCCGCCGATGATGTTAACGGGACAGGAATCGAACACATGGATATACAGAGGATTGATCTTTTTGGTGGCGGCATGTCCGAGCGGGCTATTGATCTCAGTGCCGCTTGCATTCTTGGGAGGGATCGGCGCCGCATCCAGACAAGGAATTTTGATCAAGGGCTGTGATCATGTAGAGGCTTTGTCTCAGACGGAGACATTTGTATTTGACAAAACAGGCACATTGACAGAAGGGGTATTTCATGTTTATGAGATAGAGCCGAAGAATATGGAGAAGGAAGCTCTGTTGGACATTGCTTCCGCAGCAGAAGCTTATTCCACACATCCTATTGCAGTGTCGCTGCGTGAAAGCCGCAAAGAGGAGATCGACCTGGAAAGGGTGGAGGAAGTACGGGAATTTTCCGGATTTGGTATTAAGGCAAAGGTGGATGGGAAAGAGGTTATTGTAGGGAATTATAAATTTCTGATGAAAGAGGGAATCTTTTTCGCGCCTCCAAATCAAAAGAGAGGTACAGCTGTATACGTGGCGGAAGAAGGAGAGTATGCCGGATGTATCATCATAGACGATGTGATACGGCCGGATGTAAAAAGGCTGATGCGGTGGCTTCACCGACATAATATAGAGGCAGTCATGCTGACAGGGGACAATGAAGAGACAGCGCAGGCAGTGGCAAGAGAACTGCATATCGATTATGTGTATGCAGACTTGCTTCCGGAAGATAAGGTAGAACAGCTGGAAGAATTTATAGAAAGTCAGATGGAATCAGAAAAGCTGGCCTTTGTAGGAGATGGGATCAACGATGCTCCTGTGCTTGCCAGAGCAGATATCGGAATCGCAATGGGCGGCTTAGGAGCCGATGCGGCGTTGGAAGCAGCAGACGTTATCCTAATGGAAGACGAACCTTCTAAGATTATCAATGCGATCCGCATCTCGCAAGGGACGCTGCATTCCGTAAAAGAAAATATGATCTTTGCCCTGGGAATGAAGCTGTTTTTGCTGTTGCTTGCTTTTTTCGGGCTGGTCACTATGCAAAACGCGATCTTGGCGGATATGGGAGTTATGCTGCTGAATATATTGAATTCATTCTGGGTGATCAAATATCCAGAGTAAGGGGTACAGACTATGAAAATAAAGAAGATTCTGCCGATTCTGTGTGCTGTATGTCTATTGACCGGATGCACAAATGCACTGAAGGACGGTACCAAGCAGATGGAAGAAGGAAATTACGATAAAGCGGCGGCGTGCTTTACAGAAGCAGTGAAAAAGGAAGAAAATGCCGCAGAAGCCTACAGAGGACTGGGCATGGCGCTGTATGAACAAAAAGAGTATAAAGGAGCTCTGGAGGCCTGGGAAAATGCACTTGCTCAGGGCATAAAAGAAAGTCCGCAGATGTATAATCTGATGGGGATCAGTGCCATGCAGACAGAAGATTATGCGGGTGCGTATCAATATTTTGAGACAGGCATCGCGCTTTCTGACGCCAGGGCGGCAGAGGAAACAATAGATGGAGGGCTTCTTAAGGAGATGCGGTATAATGTTATCGTGTGCGCGGAAAAATCTGCGGACTGGGAGACAGCTAAGGAAAAAATAACAGAATACTTAGAACTGTATCCGGATGATGAGAAAGTGATAAGAGAAGCCGCGTTTTTGAAGACAAGATAGAGGTAGGGAGTCCGCTTGCGGACTTCTTTTTATAGGGGTCGGATAGACCCAGTTGAGTACGTTGGAGTTTCTCAACAGAGAAACGGAAACGTGCGAAATATAATCCACCTGCTATGCGGGTGCGCGACGTTAGTTATACAAAAAATCACCTTTCCTTTATAATAGAGGTGTTCAGGCCACTATTAAAGAAAGGAAAGGTGATTTCAATGGCAAAGCAAACGAATTCGCTCGCACATACGAAGTGGATGTGTAAGTATCACATCGTCTTCACCCCCAAGTATAGAAGAAAAATTGTTTATAATCAATACAAAAATGATTTGCGGGATATATTGAAACAATTGTGCAGTTACAAAGGAGTGGAGATATTGGAAGGGCATCTGATGTCAGACCATGTGCATATGCTGGTAAGTATACCGCCGAAAATCAGTGTATCATCATTTATGGGATACTTGAAAGGAAAAAGTGCGCTGATGATGTTTGACAGACACGCAAATTTAAAGTATAAGTTTGGGAATCGTCATTTCTGGTCGGAAGGATACTATGTGAGCACAGTCGGATTAAATGAAGCCGCGATAAAGAAGTATATACAAGAACAGGAAAAAGCGGATATTATGCAAGACAAACTCAGTGTGAAAGAATATGAAGACCCTTTTAAGGGTCAAGGCTGAGTAGTACAAACACCCCTTTAGGGGCAGCGACGAGTCAATAGCAATGTGGCTTGAACGGAGCCGTGGGAAGGCTACAAAGGGTAGACTTCCCATGGCGTAAAAAGAGAAAGCCAGCGCCTTGAGGCGCGGCCAAGTAGGGCGGGCTTAGAGCCCGCGTCCCGAGCCACCCGTTTTACGGGTGGGGGCGACTGCATGGAACCCTTTTCCGAGGGGCAAGGGAGGAATGAGAGATGGAACGGAGTTATCAGATCACAGAATATTGTCATCATTTTCTGCAAGAATATATTAAAGAAGGGGACTGCTGCGTGGATGCTACTGCGGGCAATGGGGGAGATACAGAATTTTTGTGCAGATGTGTAGGGGACACAGGAAAAGTCTTCGCATTTGATATTCAAAAGACTGCGCTTCAAAACACAGAAGCACGTCTGAAAAAAGCGGGTTATGCAGAACGCGCGCAGCTTTTTGAGGCAGGACATGAGAATATGTCAAGTTTTGTAAAAGAACAAGCTGCGGCGATCGTGTTTAATTTCGGCTATCTGCCCGGCGGGAATCATAAAATAGCGACACAGCCCCATACAAGTATAGAAGGGATAAAACAGGGGTTAAAGATCCTGAAACAAGGCGGAGTCATGAGCCTGTGTATCTACAGCGGAAAAGATACAGGAAGTGAAGAAAAGGAAGCCATCCTTTCCTTTCTAAAGGAATTAGACGATAAAAAATGGCTGGTTATTGTAAATTCTTATTATAACCGGAAGAACGAGCCGCCGCTGCCGGTTTTTATCATTCGCCTGAAATAATGTCATGCCCATTCGGCCCCCCCGTAATACATGCCTTGCAGGCAGGATTCGCCCGACAAGGTATGTTCACCGGAGATAAAATATAAGGAGAGACAAAGCGTATGGAAGTATTTGACTTGAAAGAAATCACAGAGAGAGTTATTCTTGTCGGCGTACAGATGAATGACGGAGAGAATACAGAAGAATCTCTGGATGAACTGGGAGAACTTGCATATACGGCGAAAGCCGAGGTGGCGGGAAGACTCATACAGGCAAGAGAAGGAGTCCATCCGGCTACTTATATCGGCAAGGGAAAATTACTGGAGTTAAAAGAACTTTTGTGGGAGACAGAGGCGACAGGGATCGTCTGTGATGATGAGCTGACGAGTGTGCAGTTAAAAAATCTGGAAGAAGAACTGCATTGTAAAGTGATCGACCGGACGCTTTTGATCCTGGATATTTTTGCGGCGCGGGCTGTATCCGGCGAGGGGAAGATACAGGTGGAATTAGCGCAGCTTCGTTACCGCGCTTCACGTCTGTCCGGGCTGGGGCAATCCTTGTCACGTTTGGGAGGCGGGATCGGAACAAGAGGACCTGGAGAAAAGAAATTAGAGACGGACAGAAGGTTGATCCGTGAGAGGATCAGCAGGTTGAAACGAGAATTGAAAGAAGTAGAAAAGCATAGAGAACTGATCCGGAGGGAGAGAAAAGAATCCAGTCTGAAAGTGGCGGCTCTGGTGGGGTATACTTCTGCGGGAAAGAGCAGCATAGAAAATGCTTTGACGAATGCAGGAATCTTGGAAGACGCCATGCTTTTTTCTACATTGGATACAACGACTAGGACTTTATGTCTGCATCATACACAGAAAATCTTATTGACAGATACGGTCGGCTTTATCCGTAAACTGCCGCACCATTTGATAGAGGCATTTAAAAGCACATTGGAGGAAGCGAAATATGCGGATATCATCATCCATGTAGTGGATGCTTCAAATCCACAGATGGACACACAAATGCATGTCGTGTATGATACGCTGCAGACACTGGGAATACAGGGAAAACCAGTGATCACATTATTTAATAAACAGGATAAAGCAGAGGCACAAAAAGGAGTCAGAGATCTGGCGGCGGATTATTCCATTTTATGTTCAGCTAAGAGCGGGCAGGGGATGGAAGAATTAAAAGAAGCTCTGACAGAGATTATCCGCAGGGGACAAATATATATTGAAAGACTCTATCCTTTCACGGAAGCTTGGAAGATCCAGCTTATCAGAAAACATGGAGAACTTTTATCAGAAGAATATAAAGCAGAAGGAATTGCCGTGAATGCATATATCCCAAAAGAACTGTATGGACAGATATAGATAAAGGATATATGCACTAAGAACAAGAAGGAAGGAGAAAATGTTGGGGAAACAAAATGAAATGGCGCAGACACAAAATCCGCTTGGAACGGCGCCTATAGGCGGTTTGATCGCTAAATTTGCGATTCCGGCAGTCATCAGTATGCTGGTAAGCGCGTTATACAATATTGTGGATCAGATTTTTATCGGGCAGGGAGTCGGGATGCTTGGAAATGCTGCTACAAATATTGCGTTTCCTGTGACGATCATTTCTACGGCAACAGCCCTGCTTCTTGGTATTGGAAGTGCGTCGAATTATAATCTGGAGATGGGCGCGGGAAGAGAAGAAAAAGCAAGCCGGATAGCAGGAACAGGACTGGGCATGCTGGCTCTGTCGGGTATAGGCATTGCCGTTGTGACAATATTGTTTTTACGGCCGCTTTTGCATTTGTTTGGCGGAACTACGGATGTAATGCCCTATGCTGTAGAGTATGTGGGGATAACGGCATTGGGAATCCCTTTTTTCATTCTTACAACCGGAGGAAATCACCTGATAAGAGCAGACAGAAGTCCGACGTATTCTATGACGTGTATGCTGACAGGCGCGGTCATCAACACAATATTGGATCCGCTTTTTATCTTTGGATTTGGATGGGGCATACAAGGGGCAGCCTGGGCGACTGTGCTTGGGCAAATGGTTTCAGGGCTTCTCGTGATCATATATTTTATGAAATTGCGAAAAATGCATCTGACTAGGGAAATGCTAAGACCACATGCCGTATATTTAAAGGTGATCGCATCTTTGGGGCTTGCCTCCTGCATTAATCAGATCGCAATGGCGGTTGTGCAGATCACGATGAATAATACGCTGCGTTATTATGGAGAACAGTCTGTATATGGCAGTGATATTCCACTTGCGTGTGTAGGCATTATCAGCAAGGTTAATCAGGTATTTATGGCAATCTGCATAGGAATCTCCCAAGGATGTCAGCCGATATGGGGATTTAACTATGGTGCAAAGGAATATGACAGGGTGAAAAAGACATATTGTTATTCTGTGACTTTATGTACTACGGTAGCAGCTATTTTTTTCTTATGCTTTCAGCTCTTTCCTCATCAGATCGTGTATCTGTTTGGAACGGGCAGTGATCTGTATTTTCAATTTGCGGAACGGTATTTGAAAATCTTTATGCTATTGACATTTGTCAATGGGATCCAGCCTATGTCCTCTGGATTCTTTACATCCATCGGCAAAGCGAAACTTGGAATTGTGATGTCGCTGACAAGGCAGGTTGTTTTTTTACTGCCTTTGATTTTGCTATTCCCCATTTTTTTGGGAATCGACGGAGTCATGTACGCAGGGCCCATTGCAGACGCGGCGGCATTTGTCCTGGCAGTCCTGTTTGCGAGAAGAGAATTAGAAAAAATGGAAAGTTAATAGGGCAACAAGCAGTGTGAAAAGGAACAGATCACACCCTGTTTACATGCAAGCATGACACATGGTATGATCTGTTCCTTTTCGCACTGCTTGTTGCTCCGTTAAATTTATATTTTTATTTTCTCATGAATTTCTGGACAGTTTCTATATCTGTTTCCAGCATTTCTGCGATATCCTCAGCGGAATATCCCTTTCGAATCTTCTTTTCTATCTGTTCCTGCAATTTTTTTAGTTCTCCCTGTGCCAGCCCCTCCTTTAATCCGGAAGCGTGCCCCCGAGAAATTCCTTCCTTTAATCCAGAAGCGTGGCCTTCTTTCAGTCCGGCGGCACGCCCTTCCTCGCGCGCTTCATTCTGTTCCATGATCTTTTCTTCCCAAGCCTGCATATACCTCACTCCGATCTTTTCACTGGATTTGATCGCCCGGATGCGTTTCTGGATCTTATGGATCCGCTCGCTGGCGCAGTTTTTGCTCACTTCCTCTGTGGTGTGTTCCATATATTTGAGGAGTTCCACCAGTTCTTCCGGCACACCGTCTGTATTCTTTCCGTGTGTGTTCAGGAAGATACGGACAGCGTCATCTCCCAGAGAGAGTTCCGGCACTTCTTCACACTGCATGCGAAAGGTATAGCGGTACAATCCGTATCCGAACAGGTCAAAGGGACAGATCAGGATGATATATACGGGATTTAACTTCTGAAAACCGACCTCGCCCGGAGTTAATAGATTGGAGTCGATCAATGCCTGGTAGAAGCGGCTCCGTTTCGGAAGGTTTCCCGTATTGTTCTGTTGGACTTCTGTGTTATAGACCGTGTCCTGCTCATCCATTGCCCATACATCCAGCCGTACATAGCGATTTAGAGGGTGGGTGCGCTGTTCCTTCTCCGTATGGGGAAGCAGTTTTAATACGACTTCTTTCCCTAAGATGATCTCCAGTATATCCCGCATGGTATCCGGGTCGTCCGCCGCCTGCGCGAATAAAAAACGATCCAGCAGGTTCAAATCCTGCAATGGTTTTTGCTTTTGTTCCATATGTACTTTTCTCCTTTCATTATAGGGAAAAGTCTGAAGCTTTACAACACTTTTCCCTCAATTGCCTGTGACGTAAATTTTTACTTCAGCGACATACATTTTCCTGTATCTGCGTGTGGCATGACACTGAAAAAATTTTTCCGGCACAGGTATGTGATCTTGTTTCCTTGGGTAAATGTCTGTGAATATTCCGGATAAAGATCCGGATATGCTGATTATCCAGCAACTGGATAAAATAGAACGATCTGACAGAGCAGATCATCAGACTGTGTTTAAAAAAACACAAAGCTCTTTTTTATAGATGCGCATCTAAAAAGATAGTTCTACCTTAACACAATAAAAGATAAACTACAACAAAGATACTACTAATTTTTTGAAAGTTTTTATAGCAAGGAGTTTATAGGCAGATGCTGTCTATATTCGTATAATTTTTGCTCTTTATAACGGCAGTATAGGCAAGTGTAATGAATCAGAGCAGTATGCCGGTCATTGAAGAAGCAATATGGAGAAGAAAGAAACAGATGCATGATGTTTACGATTTCGCAGACATCATGCATCTGTTTTATAATTCTTCAAGCATTTGTTTCGGATTTTCTGTGGGTTTTACTTTGAAGAATGCTTTTTGGATCATCCCATTTTCATCAATTAAATAAGTGCTCCTGACAACTCCCATCATAGTCTTGCCGTACATCTTCTTTTCATGCCACACATCATATGCTTGGATTGCCTTTAATTCAGGATCCGCAAGAAGTATGAATGGCAGAGTATATTTTTCTGCAAATTTTTTGTGAGAAGCTGAAGAGTCCTTGCTGATGCCGATGATGACAGCATCTTTTTCCATAAACTGCGGATAAAGTTCGCCAAAGGCGCAGGCTTGCTTTGTGCAGCCGGGCGTGTTGTCTTTTGGGTAAAAATAGAGAATCACTTTTTTCCCTCTGAAGTCTGAGAGAGAACGTTCCTCTCCATTTTGGTCGCTGAGCGTAAACTCCGGTGCCTGTGTTCCAATTTCTAACATATTTTCATCCTCCTAAAAATACTCCAGTCAATAAGAGTTCCATACATAAAAAGTATAACACAGATCAGGATACAATATGTTCTTAATTTTTCACGACAGAATACCAGAAAATAGAAGCAGAGTTATAAAAAGCAAGGCAGTTTATACAATAACGATAGACTGACCGATATGCTTGGCATTGGTATATATTTCCGATGGAATATTTTTATCTGTAATGATAGTATAATCAGAAACTAATTCCTCATAATTGACAAATGTTTTTTGAGAAAATTTACTGGAGTCTACCAGAAGATATACATGGTTTGAATGTTTAATGGCAAGATGGTCGATACGGGCTGTATCAATATCCCATGCCATAAGTCCGTCCCTGATATCAATGGCGTCCAGACCAATAAATGCTTTGCTGAAGCGTGCGTTTGCAATGGCTTTTTCCCCTACGATCCCAGCTGTATCACGCCTGGCAGGTCGATATTCTCCTCCGGTCAGAATTACATTGGATGCAGAAGAAAGGATTTCCGCATTTGCAATGGAATTGGTCATGATCTCTAATTGAGGATAGGGAGTTTCAGCCAGTAATGCAGAGAGCTTACAAGCTAGTTGATATACCGTAGTCCCTCCGGAGAGAAATAAAGTATCTCCGGGAACGATCAGAGAAGATGCATATGCGGCGATCGCCTGTTTTTCTTCAATATATTGCTGCGCCAGGGAATCAAAAGAATATGTAAGTAAGCTTTCTGTATATTGTTCGGGCAGATATTGGATACCTCCTAACGTACGGATTCCCTTCCCCTCATGCTCAAGCTCTGTGCACATTCTGCGGGCAGTAGATTCGGAGACATGAAATAAAGTTTCAATATCGCTTATTTTAAGGGTCTTTTTAGACCGGAGCTCCTGAAGCATCTCCTCCAGCCTTTTTTCTTTTTTTCCCATGGACTAAGAACCTCCGTATATAAAAATGGTGAATATTGTTTGTATTTGACTGTATTATAGCATAAAGAATGTAAATGTCAATAAAATGAAAGAAAAAATGAAAATATGGGATTAAAAATGAAAGAAAAAATCAAAAAATGATTGACAAAATCAAAAATGCTGATTATGATAGAGAAAAGGAGGAGATGAAATGAAATATTTAGTCGGTATTGATGTGGGAACGACAGGAACAAAGTCGCTGCTTTTTGATGAGTCGGGAAATATAATATCGAGCGCTTATAAAGGATATGAGCTCCTAAGTACAAAGGCCGGATATGCGGAACAGGATCCGAAAGATTGGTATGACGCAGTCATCTATACAGTACGGGAGTGTGCTCAGACAGTTCCAAAAGAAAAGATACGGGCGATCAGTATTTCCGCGCAGGGAGGAACGACAGTGGCGGTGGATGATATGGGGAGACCTGTCAGAACAGCGGTCAGCTGGCTGGACCGCCGTGCATACAAAGAAGCAAGAGCCCTATGTGAAAAGAAGGAACAAGACTACTATTATCTGCATACAGGATGGCGTTTAAATGACGGATACAATCTGGCGCAGATCAAATGGATGGAAGCGCATGAACCGAAAAAATTCAGTAAAACGGATAAATTTTTATCTCCTTTGTCATATTTAAATTTGCGTTTTACAGGAAAAGCAGTGACAGATTATACCAATGAGGGAATCACAAATCTTGAGAATATACATACCTGGACATGGGATCAGACAGTATATGAAGAATTGGGACTTACGGATGAACGGCTGCCGGAAATTCTTCCTGCCGGGACCGTGCTGGGAACATTGAAAAAAGAAGCAGCAGAAATAATGGGACTTTCAGAAGAAACGCTGGTGATCAATGGAGGATATGATCAGTATTGTGCGGCGCTGGGATTAGGCGCTGTGGAGAAAGGAGATCTTATGCTGTCGACGGGAACAGCATGGGTGTTGATGGCGATCACAGACACATTGCGTTTTGACGTGAAAAGTTATATTTCGCCGTGCAGGCATATCGTACCAGACAGATATGGCGCGATGGCCTCGCTGGAAACCGGCGGTGTAAGCTTAGACTGGTTTAAAAATAAGGTGGCGTCAGATCATGAGCATGCAGAGAATTATAAAAGATTAAACGAGGAAATAGAAAAAATAGGACCGGGAGCAGACGGCGTCTTATTTTATCCTCATTTTGCGGGAACTACCTGTCCGCATTGGTCTAAAAACAGTAGGGGCGCATTCTTGGGTCTGACACTTTATCATGGCAGATACCATATGGCCAGAGCAGTTATGGAAGGCGTAGTATATGAGATGTATGCCATTATAAAAGCCTATGAACAAGCAGGCATAGAAGTGAAAACAATCCGATTGGCAGGAGGTGCAGCCAAGAGTAAGGTCTGGACACAGATGATCGCGGATATCACTCAGGTGCCAGTGATCATATATGAAAATGCAGATGCGGCGGCCAGAGGAGCCGGCATTATTGCCGCAGTAGGCGCAGGGATATTTGTAGATTTTACACAGGCGGCAGAAAAATTTCAGACAAAATGTAGAAAAATCTTACCTCATGTAGAAAAGAAGGAAATCTATAGAAAAAATTATATCCGTTATCAGCAGGGCTTTCAGGAATTGAAACATTTCTATGATAAGGAGGAGAACGATGAAACCAAGATGTCCGAAGCTTGAGTATACACGACAGGATAAAGAGTTTTATGATTTTTATCTGAAGGAGAGAATACCGGAAGAAATTTTTGACTTTCACATCCATATAAATCTTCCGGAACATATACCGGATATGACTGAGGAAAGAATTCATTCCGATTGGGCATTTGAGAGTGGCTTGATCTTGCCTTGCGAGACAGCGAAACAATACGGTCACCAGTTGTTTCCTGATACCGTCTACTGTATGGCAGGCTTTCCGTGGCCCATTCAAGAGGCAGATCTGGAGGCGGGAAACAGATATTTAAAAGCAGAAAAAGAAAAGGGAAATATGCATCCCTTTATGGCGGTGGCTCCCTGGCATAAAGAAAGTTACATAGAAGAAGAACTTCCGTTTTTTAACGGATTTAAACCATATCCGGATCTGGTTTCTACTGTAAAAGGAGCAGATATCAGTATTTTTACTTTCATGCCGCATTGGCAGCTGGAGATCTTAAACCGACATAAAAAGACTGTGGTGCTGCATCTGCCTCGTAAAGGACGGATCGCAGACCCTGACAATATAAAAGAATTATTGGAAATGCGACAAAAATATCCGGATATCCAGATCGTCATCGCACATTTTGGCCGTTCTTTTACGCCTTGTTATCTGGAAGCGGCGTTAAAGGAGATGGAGAAAGATAAGGAAGGATTTTATTGGGATACGGCAGCCGTTTTAAATCCACAGGTGTATAAGCTTGCTTTTGAAGAACTGCCGGAGGAGCGGATCTTATATGGAACAGATGCGCCGATCATGCTCTGGCATGGGAAGAGAAGATGGACCTTTGATAAGTATATCAATCTGGTCAGGGAAGAGTTTTCTTGGAATACACACGAAGAAGGAATCGAAGCGGAGCGTCGGTATACACTTTTTATTTACGAACAGATGCGCAGCATTTTAGACAACATCGAGGAGCTGGAAATGGGAGAAACCTTTAAGAGAAAGCTGTTCAGTGAAAATGCAAAGCGTTTGTTGTCTGTAGACAACCTTATAAAAGATTGACAGACAAAAAGAAGAGAAAGGAGGAGAAGCATGGTAAAAAATTTGACATTCCAAATTCAGTCAGACAAAAGACCTACATTTCATGATGTGACAGAAGAGGTGGCAGAGCAGATACAAGAATCGGGAATAAAAAATGGGATGGTTCTTGTATTTTCACAGCACACGACATGCAGTGTCATGATACAGGAACAATCGGATGATGTGGATTATTATGGGACGCAGTTTATTTTACAAGATTTAGTGAATGTGCTAAATAAAATTGTTCCTACTTGTACTTCTCAGGGCCAGTATATGCATCCGGGACCGAAGCACATCGAAATCGCGCAGCGTGAACGTGCTGAGGAGGCATTCTGGAGCCTGAATACAGATGCACATTTACGTTCGATCATCATGGGACGTTCAGAAACGATTCCTTTGGTAGACGGTAAATTGGTGCTCGGAGAATTTGGACGGATCTATTTTGCCGATTTTGATCAAGTAAGAGCGCGGCAGCGTACGGTGAATGTACAGATCGTAGGAGAGTAAATGCAAATGAAAGAGTTGTTTAAGGAGGAAAGCAGATGAAAAAGAAGGTAGTGGCAATTTTAACGACAGTTTGTATGGCAGCCGGTCTTTTGATTGGATGTGGAGGAAATGCCGGACAGAGTGAACAATCGCAGGGGTCTGAAACAAAGGCAGATACTTCTGAGCAGAAGAGTTACTATTATGTAGGTATCAATCACAATCATCCTTATTGGTATGATGTTCATCAAGGTTTTGAATTCGCTGCAGAACAGTTTGGATGTAAGGTGACAAAAGTAGGACCGGATGATTTTGATTTTACAGCACAGGCAGAAGCGTTAGAACAGGCAATTACAAAAAAACCAGATGGAATCATAGTTCCTATTTTTGATGCGTCTATATTGCCGGGGATTAAAAAAGCAAAAGAGGCAGGAATTCCGGTAGTGGCAATTGAATCTACAATGGAGGGCGCAGAGGTAGATACATATATCGGTTTGGATAATGAAGATGCCGGAAGACAGACGGCAGCGAAATTGATTGAGGAGGCAGGAGAAAAAGGAAAAGTTGTCGTTATGGGAAATTATACGGCGGCGAATACACAGCAAAAACTTGCTGGTTTTAAGAGCTATCTGGAAGAAAATTCATCATGGGAAATACTGGCGGAATTAGATGATAATGTAGATACAAGTACGGCCCTTGAAACAGCAAAGACGGCTTTTAATAATTATAAAGATATGACGGCGATCGTCGGACTGGATTCCAGTTCCGGAGCAGGTGTGGCAGGAGCAATGGAGGAACTGAACTTAGAACCAGGAAGTATCACAGTTGTTGTGCATGACAGAGAAGTGGCTACACTCGAAAATGTAAAAGCAGGATATATTAACTGTACATTGGTAAATAAGACAGCATCTATGCCGTATGAAGCATTAGCTGTTTTGGAACAGATTACAAAGTATAATGCACAAAATATTCCTATATCGGCGGATAATGCGGGATCTGATGTAAATACACTTCCCTCTAATATGTATACGGGAGTTGTATTTGTAACTAAGGATAATGTAGATAACTTCTTGGTAGAAAATATGACAGAACTGAATTCGGATCTTTATGAATAAGACGACCTGTATGGAGCGGAGCCGAAGGGAACCGCTCCATTTAAAAAGGAGGAGATATTTTGGAAAAACAAATATTAAAGTTACAGCATATTTCAAAAAGATTTGGAGCGGTTCAGGCCTTAAAGGATGTGACTTTCTCAGTAAAACAAGGAGAGATCCATACATTGCTTGGAGAAAACGGAGCAGGTAAATCTACAATTATTAAAATGCTGTCAGGGGAATACCAGCCGGATGAAGGAAAAATTGTAATAGATGGAAAAGCAATGGAATCTCTTGATGCAAATGAATCAAGACGCTTGGGAATTTCTGTTGTACATCAAGAATTGACGATTTTTGACAATATGACAGTGTATGAGAACATTTTTCCTTATTCTACTTTCCAGGGAAAAAAGGTAAGAGTTATCCAAAAAAAAGAAGCAATCCGCAGAACCAAAGAATTAATGAGCAGATTTGGACTTTCTATTGATCCAATGGTGAAAATGAATACATTACGTCTGTCAAGCCAACAGATGGTAGAGATACTCAGGGCGTTGTCGGAAAATGCAAAGATCGTTTTGTTGGACGAACCGACTTCTGGGCTGAATACTCAGGAAACAGACGTATTAATGAAGATATTAAGAAAACTAAGAGATGAAGGAGTCACAATTATCTATATTTCCCACAGGATTTCAGAAATTATGCAGATTAGTGACCGAATTTCTATTATGAGAGATGGTACCTATGTAGACACAGTTGACAATGATGGAAATCTTACAGAAAATCTTCTGATTAGTAAAATGGTTGGGAGAGATTTCAGTGCAGATATATATAGAAAAAAAGTTTCGGAATTGCCGGATACGGCAGAGGTGATTTACGAAGTAAAAAATTTTACTGCCGATAAAATGGTTAAAGACGTTTCTTTTTCTGTAAGAAAAGGGGAGATTTTCGGGGTATTCGGATTGGAAGGATCCGGAAATGGAGAACTGTCACAGATGCTGTTTGGATTACATACGAAGAAAGCAGGAGAAATATATTTCCATGGAAAAAAAGTGAAAGATCTTTCTCCTACTAATTTGATACAGCAGGGCATGATTTATCTGAATAACAACAGAAAAGATGCAGGACTATTTTTTGATATGTCCATTGCAGATAATATAGCAGCGCCTGTTTTGGACAAGCTTTGTCCGAACCATATACTAGACACAAAGAAGATTTCAGAGTATACAGAAAAATTTGTACAATCATTTCATATAGTACTAGGAAGTGTGAAAAATAAACCTGGAAGTTTGTCGGGTGGAAATCAACAAAAGGTTATGCTTTCCATTTGCCTGGGCACAGATCCGGAATTGATTATTGTAAATGAACCTACGAGAGGAATAGATATCAATGCCAAAATGGAAATTCTGAAATTTTTGGAAGAATTATCGAAAGAAGGCGTGACGATTATTTGTTTTAGTTCCGATTTGCCTGAATTGATTACATTATCTGACAGGATTTTAGTTATGAGTAATAGTAAAGTATCTGGAATTTTACAAGCAGGTGAGATTGATGAAGAAAGCGTTATGAAATTGGCGGCGCTTGGATAGGAGGATATATGGAAAAACAAAGACCAGTAAAAAGGATACAATGGGGAGAAAGTTCCATTATTCTTCTGAACGTATTTTTATTTTTACTGCTTACTATAGGAACAGACACATTCTTTTCATATAACAACTTGTATTCTTTGATTTATGGAGTTTCTATTCAATTCTTTGCAATCATAGGTTTTACACTTCTTTTGATCATGGGAGAATTGGATTTAAGTGTAGGAGCGGTTTATGGCTTTTCCGGAACAATCGTAGGAGCTTTGATGCGTTTTTTTAATGTGAATTTTTATGTGTCGGTTATCTGTGCTGTTGTAGTTTGTGGTCTGATCGGATGGCTGGTAGGAGTATTAACGACAAAACTTCGTTTGAATTCTATGATGGTGACATTAGCTGCAATGACAATTGTGCAAGGTCTGAATTCTGTTTTGTTTAATAAAATGCCTGCTTCTATTTATGCATCTGTATACAGGAAATTTTCAAAATATGAAATAGGCGGTATTTATTGGACGATTCTTTTCATGATTGTGTTGATTATTATTCTTGAAATATTGTTGAAAAAGACGACAACATTAAAACAATTGTACTATATCGGATATAATGCTCAAACTGCCAGACTTTATGGATGCAAAGTAGAAAAAATCAAGAGAATTTGCTTTTCTATTTCTGCGATGACAGCAGCGTTAGGCGGTATTGTTGCAACATCTAGAATTACCCATTCAGATATTAATACAGGTGCAGGAATGGAATTTACCATGATCACAGCTTGTGTGATTGGAGGATGCAGCATGGCCGGTGGAAGAGGAGGGATTCTAAAAGCTGGTTTGGGGCTTTTTTTCCTGGAAATGCTGTCTAATGGTATGGTGATATTCAAAATTGATCCGTATATGCAGCAGGTAGCTACAGGAGCTATTTTAGTTCTGGCAGTGCTGCTTGACGTACAGATAAATCGAAAAAAAGGATAGGGGGAAATGACAAATGAAAAAATGGTATGCTAACTTTCGAAGACAGGATAGTTTTTTCGGAATTGTTATTACGACAATTGTAGTATTGATATTGGCAGTTTCCAGTCCCTATTTCTTTACAATCAGTAACTTAGACAGCCTTCAAACATCTATTGCGCCAAATGCGATTTTGGCGATTGGTATGATGATGTTGATGATCATGGGGAAATTTGATCTTTCAGTTGGATCCTCTATGTGTCTATCAGGAATTGCCTGCGCATATTGCTTAAGCAGGGGGATGGGGATTACAATCAGTGTTTTAGCTGGGCTTGGTGTTGGACTTGTGATTGGAAGTATAAATGGTCTTTTAGTAGCGTATGGAAATATTGAACCTTTGATTGCTACAATAGGAACAATGTATGTATTTAGAGGAATGTCGGAAATGATCATGACAGGCAGTGTGGCAACAACGCTGCGAGGTTTTCCGGAAGCGTTTGTAAAGTTTGGAAATGGGAAAATTTTAGGACTTTATCCTATGGTATGGATCTGCATTATACTTTTAGCACTTTTTGGATTTATTTTAAAGAAAACTTATACAGGAAAAAAGAATTATTATATCGGCTGCAGTGAATTTAATGCTAAGTTGATGGGGATTCATGTAAAAGGGCATTTGATGTGGACATACATTTTAAGTGGATGCTTGGCTTCCATTGCAGGAATTATGTCTGTAGCCAGATATGAAACGGCAAGCAGGTATTTGGGAAAAGATATTCAGATGAATATAATGATAGCTTGTATCATAGGAGGCAGTTCTCTGTTAGGTGGAAAAGGCGATATGGTTGGAGCACTTTTTGGGACACTGTTTATCTCGTTGCTGTCAAATGGGTTCAATTTATTTGAAATCAATCCGCAATGGCAGAATGTAACTATCGGAAGTATTCTTATGCTGGTAGTAGCTATGGATGGATATGTATATTTGAAGCGTTTAAGACAGCAAGGAAAGGCATAGGGGAGAAAAATGAAAGAGAGAATCAAGGCTCCATTTTTTGAAATAGGGATTAAAAATTATTTATACGGAGATGATGTGCTTTCTCTTGCCTGTGCTGCAGATAAAGCAGCGCAAGAATATGATGTTGACGTGTTGTTTATTACTCCATATACAGAAATACGGCGAGTAGCAGAGCATACGAAAAGACTGATCGTATTAGCACCGTACATGGATCTATTAAAACCAGGACGCGGTATGGCAGATGTTTTGCCAGAAGCCTTAGCGGCAGCAGGGGCTAAGGGAGTCGTATTAAATCATTGTGAGCGTCCAATGACTCTTAGTAAGATCCGTCAGGGAATTGAACGGGCGAGACAGCTGGAGCTGTTGTCTTTTGTTTGTGCAGATACTATTGAAGAAGTAAAAGCAGTAGCACAGCTCTGTCCAGATATCATCAATCCGGAACAGACGGAATTAATCGGGACTGGGAAGAACAGCGGAATGGGATATGTCGAGAAATCTATGCAGGCAGTAAAAAATATAAATAGTTCAATTCTAGTAGAACAGGCTGCCAGTATTTCTAGTCCGGAACAAATTTATCAATTGATTTTAGCAGGAGCAGAAGGAGTAGGGGTAGCTTCTGGAATCTGTACTGCAAAAGAGCCTAATATATTGGCAATGAAAATGATAGAGTCTGTCCGTCGGGCAGAAGATACTATGAAAAGCAAAGGTAAAGAAAGAATTATGGAGGGATAAGATGAAAATACATAGAGAAACACTGGAACTTGATGCAAAGAGATCTCGTCCTGGTTTTCATCAGATTACGGAACAGGTAAAAGAAATAGCAGACCGTGCACAAGTAAAAAACGGCATTTGTGTCGTGTATTCACATCACACGACTTGTTCTGTCGTAACACAGGAATGTTCCTTTGACACAACATACACCGGCTTAGAATATCTGCAGCAAGATTTGTGCGATGTCTTTGAAGAGATTATTCCGACTTGCAGAAAAGAAGGGCAATATATGCATCCAGGCCCAAAGCTTACACAATTTTCCAAGGAGCATGGGGAAGATAAACCAGAGACATTGAACACAGACGGACATTTACGCTCCATGTTCATGGGAAGAAGTGAGACGATCATCGTAATAGACGGGAAATTGGACTTAGGAGATTTCGGACATATTTATTTTATCGATTTTGACCAGACAAGAGGGCGTAAAAGACAGGTACAGGTACAAGTCATGGGAGAATAAAATCAGTAGATAAGGGCGTTCCACAACAAAGGAACGCTTTTGTCTTGCCAAAAAACTGTATTGGAGTTTTTCTTGACTTTTCTTTTTTTTGTGATATACTTTGAAAGTCAAAGTATTTTAGAATCAAAGTATTAACAGAGAAGAAAGATAGGGAGAAAGAGACATGATCGGAAAAATATACGGAACAGGTTCCAGCCTGCCCAAGCGTATAGTAAGCAACCACGATCTGGCGAAGATCGTAGATACCAATGACGCATGGATCCGAGAAAGGACCGGGGTGGCGAGACGGCGGATCATCCGGGAAGAGACGACGGTTTCCATGGCAGCAGAAGCAGCACAAAAAGCATTGGAGAAAAGTGGGATACTGCCGGAAGAGATCGATTTGATCCTAGTATCTACGATCTCTTCAGAAGTGATCCTGCCCTGCACCGCATGTGAAGTACAAAAGTATATCAAAGCAGTCAATGCGGCAGCTTTTGATCTGAATGCAGCCTGCGCAGGCTTTCTTTTTGGCTATACGACAGCACAGGCATATATAGCGGCAGGCCTGGCAAAGACGGTGCTGGTGGTCGGCGCGGAGAGCCTGTCGAACCTGGTGGACTGGAAAGACAGAAGTACCTGTATTTTGTTTGGCGATGGAGCCGGCGCTGCGGTACTGAAAGCAGAAAGGGGAAAGATCTTTCCGAGTGTGAGTCACTCCGACGGGAAGAAAGGAGAAGCGTTGACATGCTTAAGCAGACATAGAAAGGGCGCTCCCAGAAAAATGCGGGATCCGCAGGCGTATATTCAGATGGACGGACAGGCGGTTTTTAAATTTGCAGTAAAAAAAGTACCAAAAGCCGTGAAGGAGCTGTTGGAAAAAGCAGAGCTGACAACAGATGATATTACATATTTTATCCTCCATCAGGCTAACAGACGTATTGTAGAAGCAGTGGCAAAGCGACTAAGGGCAGACATAGCGAAATTTCCAATGAATCTGGAAGAATACGGCAATACCTCCTCGGCAAGCATCCCTATTCTTTTAGATGAACTGAACCGGGCAGGGAAGCTGAAAAAAGGACAGAAAATTGTGCTTGCCGGGTTTGGGGCAGGGCTTTCCTGGGGAGCGGCTCTTCTGGAATGGTAAAGGTAATTCCCGGCAGCGCCGGATTACATAGTTATACTGCGGCAGTATATGGGCACAGCGCCGATATGCAGACGGCAGATACATATTGCAAAACAAATGAGAAAACAGGAATTTTGCAAAAGAAATAAGAGAATAAGAAAGGAAATGAAAAACATGGTAGAGAAAATTAAAAAAATCGTAGCAGAATCTTTAGGAGCAGAGGCAGAAACAATTACAGAGGCAACCTCTTTCAAAGAGGATCTGGGAGCAGACTCTCTGGACTTATTTGAAATGGTCATGGCCTTTGAAGAAGAATTTGAGGTAGAGATCCCTTCCGAAGATTTGGAGAAAATAGCTACGGTAGGAGATGTGGTAAAGTATCTGGAAAATCAGAAATAAAGGCAGAGAGAAGAAAGGGTGTCCCTATGAAGACAGAAGTAACCAAACTATTAGGAATTGAATACCCGATTATACAGGGCGGAATGGCGTGGGTTGCCGAATATCATCTGGCAGCCGCTGTATCCCAGGCAGGGGGGCTTGGACTGATCGGCGCGGCAAGCGCGCCGGCTTCCTGGGTACGGGAACAGATACGTAAGGTAAAGAAACAGACAAATAAGCCCTTTGGCGTAAATATTATGCTGATCAGCCCGTATGCGGATGAAGTGGCGCAGGTGATCGTGGAAGAAGGCGTCCCGGTCGTTACTACGGGAGCAGGTTCTCCGGAAAAATATATGAAGATGTGGAAAGAGGCAGGCGTAAAAGTTATTCCTGTTGTGGCTTCTGTAGCTATGGCTAAACGCATGGAACGCTGCGGCGCAGATGCTGTTGTGGCGGAAGGAACGGAAGCAGGCGGGCATATCGGAGAGAATACGACGATGGTGCTCGTACCCCAGGTTGCAGATGCCGTGCATATCCCGGTCATTGCGGCGGGAGGGATCGCAGACGGCAGAGGTATTGCAGCGGCATTCATGCTGGGCGCGAAAGGGGTGCAGATGGGAACCCGTTTTGTGGTGACAAAAGAAGCCTTTGTCCATGAAAATTATAAAAAATGCATTCTCAAGGCGAGAGATATTGATTCCAGAGTAACTGGCAGGACAACAGGACATCCGGTGCGTGCACTTAGAAATCAAATGACGAAAGTGTATCTGGAGAAGGAAAAAGAGGGCGCTTCTTTTGAAGAGTTAGAGCTCCTTACGCTGGGAGGACTCAAAAAAGCGGTCGTAGAAGGCGACGTGACGGCAGGAAGCGTGATGGCAGGACAGATTGCCGGAATGATCAAGGAAGAAGTATCCTGTCAGGAACTGCTGCAAAAGCTTGTAAAGGAGACAGACACGCTGATCGGAGGAAAAGGGTTCTATGAGTAAGACGGCATTTATATTTCCCGGCCAGGGAGCGCAGAAAGCAGGCATGGGAAAAGATTTTTACGAACAGAGCAAAACGGCAAGAGAGGTCATCGACAGAGCTTCCGCAGTATTGGATATAGACATGAAGGCGTTATGCTTTGAAGAAAATGAAAAGCTCCATCAGACAGAATATACACAGGCAGCCCTTGTGACGATCTGTATGGCAATGGAGAAGGTGTTGGAAGAAAGAGGGGTAAAACCGGATGTGACAGCCGGGTTAAGTCTCGGCGAGTACTGTGCCGTCGCGTCTGCGGGAGGGATGAGCACAGAGGACGCTATCGTGACAGTGAGAAAAAGAGGGATCTTGATGGAAACAGCTGTTCCACAAGGAAAAGGCGCTATGGCAGCAGTGCTCGGGATGAACGAGTCAGAGGTGGAAGCAATCGTCGGTTACATAGACGGTGTGACTGTAGCCAATTATAACTGTCCGGGACAGATCGTTATTACCGGATGGAAAGAGAAGATAGAACAGGCTGCGCAGGCGTTAAAAGAAGCCGGAGCGAAAAGAGTGCTGACACTGCATGTAAGCGGGCCTTTTCATTCGCCTATGCTTAACAAAGCAGGAGAAGAACTAGGAAGAGTGCTGGAAGGGATAGAATGTAGACCGCTTAAGATTCCCTATGTGACAAATGTGACGGCAGAATATATCACAGACAGTTTTGAGATAAAAAGTCTGCTTTCCAGACAGGTGGCATCCCCTGTACGTTGGCAGCAAAGTATGGAACGCATGCTGGAAAACGGTGTGGATACCTTTATAGAGATCGGACCGGGAAGAACTCTTGCTGGTTTTATGAAGAAGATCAGCCATGATGTGAAAATGCTGAATGTAGGTTGTTGGGACGATGTGGAAAAGGTGGTGCAGGAAATATGTTAAAAGATAAGATCGCAGTTGTGACGGGAGCTTCCCGGGGAATCGGCAAAGCGATAGCCAAGAAATTGGCAGGAGAGGGAGCCTTTGTTGTGCTCAACTATCAGGGAGCTAGAGAAAAGGCAGAGGAAGTAAAGCGGGAGATAGAGGCGGCAGGCGGAAAAGCAGCCACATACCAGTGTGATGTGTCGGATTTTTCCTCCTGTGAGCGATTCCTGGGAACTGTTGTAAAAGAATACGGACGGATCGATATTCTTGTGAATAATGCGGGGATTACCCGTGACGGACTTTTGATGAAGATGTCCGAGGAAGACTATGACGCCGTGCTGGATACGAATCTGAAAGGGACCTTTCACTGTATCCGTTTTGCGGCGCGGTACATGCTGAAGCAAAGAAGTGGGCGTATCATCAATATGGCATCCGTATCCGGTATTTTAGGGAATGCGGGCCAGGCGAATTATGCCGCTTCTAAGGCGGGTGTGATCGGTCTGACGAAAGCGGCGGCCAGGGAACTGGCTTCCCGGGGGATCACGGTCAATGCGGTGGCGCCGGGCTTCATTTGTACAGAAATGACAGCGGTACTCTCCGACAAAGTAAAAGAAGCGGCGTGTACGCAGATCCCGCTTGGAAAATTCGGAGAGCCGGAGGATGTGGCACAAGCCGTGGCATTTCTTGCGTCAGATGCGGCACGTTATATCACAGGGCAGGTATTGCATGTAGATGGCGGAATGGCAATGTAAAAGGAGAGGGATATGAAAAGAAGAGTGGTAGTAACCGGACTTGGGGCGGTGACCCCAATCGGAAATACAGTAGAAGAATTCTGGAAGGGGATCCGCAAAGGCAAAGTCGGTATCGGGCCGATCACTAAATTCGATGTTTCCGGCTATAAAGTACAGATTGCGGCGGAAGTCAAAGGCTTTCAGGCAAAAGACTATATGGATTTCAAGGCGGCTAAACGCATGGAGTTATTCTCCCAGTATGCCGTTGCCGCAGCCAAAGAAGCCTTTGCCGATGCCGGTCTGGATATGGATCGGGAAAACGCGTACCGTGCAGGGGTGATCGTGGGATCCGGTATCGGAAGTCTGCAGGCGATAGAGACGAATTATACAAAGATCGTGGAAAAAGGACCGAGCAGGGTGAATCCTCTGATGGTGCCTTTAATGATCTCCAATATGGCAGCAGGCAATATATCCATTCAGCTTGGTTTTAAAGGAAAATGTACGAACGTAGTGACAGCCTGTGCGTCGGGAACACATTGTATCGGCGACGCATTGCGGGCAATCCAGTATGGGGACGCGGATGTGATGGCCGCGGGAGGGACGGAGAGCAGCATCTGTCCTTCTGGGGTAGCCGGTTTTACCGGGCTGACAGCGCTTTCATCTTCCAAAGATCCTATGCGTGCCTCCATCCCATTTGACAAAGACAGAGATGGTTTTGTTATGGGAGAAGGAGCAGGCGTTGTCATTCTGGAAGAACTGGAACATGCGAAAAAGAGGGGAGCAAAGATCTATGCAGAACTGATCGGATACGGCGCGACAGCAGACGCCTACCACATCACTTCTCCGGAAGAAACGGGAGAAGGAGCGGGCATGGCAATGAAGCTTGCTATGCAGGAAGCTGGTGTAAGACCGGAACAGATCGACTATATCAATGCCCATGGAACCAGTACACACCACAATGACTTGTTTGAGACAAGAGCGATCAAGTATGCGCTTGGAGAGGCGGCGCAAGAAGTGGCTGTCAACTCTACAAAATCCATGATCGGCCATCTGCTGGGGGCGGCAGGCGGTGTGGAGTTTGTGGTCTGCGTCAAGAGCATAGAGGATGGATTTATCCATCAGACAATGGGCACCACACAGACAGATGAGGAATGTGACCTAAATTATGCGATTGGAGCGCCGATTGAAAAGGAAGTCAGATATGTGCTGACAAATTCTCTTGGATTCGGCGGACATAATGCAGCTTTATTATTGAAAAAATATGAAGGATAGAGGCAAGATATGAAGTTTGAAGAATTATTGCAGTTGGTAGAAGCAGTATCAAGATCAAAGTTGACAGAGCTAAAATATGAGAAAGACGATGAGAAGGTCTGCTTAAGAAAGCAGGGAAAGGCAGTAGAGCTCCGGCAGGGGTGGTCTTCGGCATCTTCAGCAGCAGATCTGCCCGCACAGGCAGATATACTAGACGGCAGCACAGTGGGCGAAGTCACGGACAGTCAAAAGTCCGGTGCTGGAACAGAAGAAAGTGTGGTGAAGTCCCCGCTGGTAGGTACTTTCTATGTGGCGCCTGCCGAGGATGCGTCTCCCTATGTGAAAGTAGGAGATAAGGTAAAAAAAGGGCAGGTTCTTGCGATCGTGGAAGCTATGAAACTGATGAATGAGATCGAGAGCGACTTTTCCGGAGAGGTTGTGCAGATCCTCGTGTCCAACGGGGAAGCCGTGGAATATGGGCAGCCGTTATTTGTGATTCGATAGAGCGTGGAGGTGCAGCAGATGAAGCAGTTGAACATAGAACAGATCAAGGAGATCATCCCACACAGACATCCTTTTCTTCTTGTAGATGTGATCGAGGATTATGAACCGGGGCAGTATGCGGTGGGATACAAATGTGTGACGTATCGGGAAGAATTTTTTCAGGGACATTTTCCACAGAAGGCAGTCATGCCGGGCGTGTTGATTTTGGAGGCGCTGGCTCAGACCGGCGCAGTAGCCATTTTAAGTATGCCGGAGAATAAAGGGAAGATCGCTTTCTTTGGAGGCGTGCAGAAATGCCGCTTTAAAGGAATGGTATTTCCGGGGGATAAACTGAAGTTAGAGACAAAGATCATCAGGCAGAAAGGACCTGTCGGCGTGGGAGAGGCGACTGCCACAGTAGAGGGGAAAGTGGTCGTCAGCGCAGAATTGACTTTTATGGTAGGAGAGTAAACATGATACAGAAAGTATTGATTGCAAATCGAGGAGAGATCGCAGTGCGTATTATCAGAGCCTGCAGGGAAATGGGAATCGAGACAGTTGCGGTCTATTCCGAGGCAGATAAAGAAGCGCTCCATACACAGCTGGCAGACGAGGCAGTCTGCATTGGACCTGCGCCCTCTACAGAGAGTTATTTGAGCATGGAACGTATCATCAGCGCTGCCCTTGTGACCGATGCGGACGCAATCCATCCAGGTTTTGGCTTTTTATCTGAAAACAGCAAGTTCGCAGAACTGTGTGAGAAATGTGGTTTGATCTTTATCGGGCCGGATTCCAAAGTCATCGCCAGCTTAGGCGATAAATCTGTGGCAAGAAACACCATGGAACAGGCAGGGGTTCCGGTCATACCAGGCAGTAAAGCCGCTGTTATGGATCCGGAGACAGGAGAGAAGATCGCTGAAAAGATCGGCTATCCGGTGATCATCAAGGCGGCTCTTGGAGGCGGCGGCAAAGGCATGCGTGTGGCGCAGAATGCAGCGGAATTTACAAATAGTTTTCATACGGCACAGCAGGAGGCGACAAAAGCCTTTGGTTGTGGTACTATGTATATTGAACATTTCATAGAGCATCCCCGGCATATTGAGTTCCAGATTTTGGCTGATCAGTATGGGAATGTCATCCATCTGGGAGAACGGGACTGCTCTATCCAGAGAAATCATCAGAAGATGATCGAGGAGTCTCCTTGCCCGGTGCTGACGGAGGCACTTAGGGAAAAGATGGGAGAGGCCGCTGTGAAAGCGGCAAAAGCGGCAAACTATGTGAATGCGGGAACAATCGAATTTCTTCTGGAAAAGAATGCAGATTTTTATTTCATGGAAATGAACACACGCATCCAGGTAGAGCATCCGGTAACGGAATGGGTGACCGGGATCGATCTCATCAAAGAGCAGATACGCATAGCTGACGGCAGTAAATTACGCTATACACAGGAAGATGTAAAGATCACGGGCCATGCCATAGAATGTCGGATCAATGCCGAGGATCCAGAGAAAAACTTTCGTCCGTCTCCCGGAACGATCACGGATATGTATCTCCCAGGAGGGGAGGGAGTGCGGATCGATGCGGCTATCTACAGCGGCTATACGGTGCCGCCCTACTATGACTCTATGCTGGCAAAGTTGATCGTACATGCAAAAAATAGAAAAGAAGCGGTCATGAAAATGCGAAGCGCGCTGGGAGAGGTCATTATCGAAGGGATCGATACCAATGTAGACTATCAGTATGAAATCTTACATCATCCGGATTTCGTAAACGGAGACATTGATATCGGCTTTATCGAGAAGGTGGAAGCAGGAAAGTAATCTCTTTGGAGGAAATGTTTGATGAAATTGCACAATATGTTTAAAAAGACGAGCAGAAAGAAGTATATCGCTCTCAAAGAACGCCCGGAAGTGCCCAAGGGGCTTTTGCGTAAATGCAATAAATGCGGGGCGGCGATCCTGGCGGAGGATGTAAAACAGGGACTATATATCTGCCCGAAATGTCATGGGTATTTCCGTATCCACGCCTACAGACGGATAGAGATGATCGCAGATACAGGAAGTTTTGAAGAATGGGATCAGGAAATGGAATTTCAAGATCCGCTGTCTTTTAAAGGATACAAAGAGAAAATAGAAAGTCTCCAGGTGTCTACCGGGCTCAAGGAAGCTATCGTTACGGGAAAAGCGCAGATAGACGGGCAGAGCGTTGTGATCGGGGTTTGTGACGGACGGTTTTTGATGGCGAGCATGGGAGAGACCGTGGGGGAGAAGATCACACGTGCCGTAGAGCGTGCCACGCAGGAGAAACTCCCTGTTATCTTATTTTCTTGCTCCGGCGGCGCCAGAATGCAGGAAGGGATCGTCTCTTTGATGCAGATGGCAAAGACCGCGGCGGCGCTGAAAAAACACAGCGAAGCCGGAGGACTCTATATTTCTGTTTTGACAGATCCGACAACCGGGGGCGTGACGGCAAGTTTTGCCATGTTGGGCGACATCATACTGGCGGAGCCGGGAGCATTGATCGGCTTTGCAGGTCCTCGCGTGATCGAGCAGACTATTGGGGAAAAGCTGCCCAAAGGTTTCCAGCGTGCGGAGTTTCTCCTGGAGCATGGCTTTATAGATGCAATCGTGGAGAGACAAGATCTTAGGCAGACACTTGCACATATACTGCATATCCACAGCAGGACGGGGAAGGGCAAGGTGAGCGCGCAAAAAACAGCAAGCGGCACACAGCTTCAGGAAAGGAAAGGACATAGAAACCTTGCATATGGAAAGACCGCTTGGGACAGAGTACAGATTTCACGGAAAAAGGGACGTCCGACAGCAGAAGACTACATCCACAGTCTGTTTACAGATTTTATGGAACTGCATGGAGACCGTTTATATAAAGATGACGCCGCCGTCATAGGGGGGATCGCTTATTTCCATGGCGTACCTGTGACTGTGATCGCGCAGGCAAAAGGGAAAACGACAAAGGAGAATGTACGGCGCAATTTCGCTATGCCTTCTCCTGACGGATACAGGAAAGCATGCAGGCTGATGAAGCAGGCGGAGAAATTTTGCCGTCCTGTCATCTGCCTTGTGGATACACCGGGCGCATTCTGCGGCCTGGAAGCAGAGGAGAGAGGACAGGGAGAGGCGATCGCCAGAAATCTGTTTGAGCTGTCTGCGCTTAAGATCCCAGTATTATCGATCGTGATCGGAGAGGGAGGAAGCGGCGGCGCCCTTGCTCTTGCTGTGGCAGATGAAGTGTGGATGTTGGAAAATGCGGTCTACTCCATACTTTCACCGGAAGGTTTTGCAAGTATCCTCTGGAAGGACAGTTCCCGCGCGAATGAGGCGGCAGAGGTCATGAAACTGACTGCGCAGGATCTAAAAGAATTGGGGATGATCGAAAAGATCATTTTCGAGCCGGAAGATTTCACAGCAGAAACGATGCAGGAGACACTCTGCGAACTGAACGAAGAAATCAGAGGCTTTCTGGAAACCTATACACAGATGGATGTGCAGAAGCTTACACAAAAGCGGTATGACCGTTTTCGCAGTATGTAAAAACAGGCGGAAAAAGATACGCAGAAAGAGAAGGACATGAAGAATTTAAAAATTGGAGAGAAAGTAACGAAAGTTCCTCTTATCCAGGGTGGTATGGGCGTAGGGATCAGTTTAAGCAGCCTTGCCGGCACTGTGGCGAAAGAAGGCGGGATCGGGATCCTATCCAGTGCGCAGATTGGATACAAAGAGCCGGATTTTGACACAAATACAAGCCAGGCAAATAGAAGGGCGATCCAAAAAGAGATGGAAAAAGCACGGAAGATTTCTCCAGATGGAATCATAGGCTTTAATATCATGACCGCGCTTAAAGACTATGCCCAGCATGTAAAAGCGGCTGTACAGGCCGGTGCGGATCTTATCATATCCGGTGCGGGGCTTCCCACAGAACTTCCGGCTTTGACACAGGAAAGCGGCACCAAGATCGCGCCGATCGTTTCTACCGACCGGTCTGCCCAGATTATTTTAAAATATTGGGACAGAAAATATAATAGGACTGCAGATCTGGTCGTGATAGAGGGACCTTTAGCGGGCGGACATTTAGGCTTCAAAAAAGAGGAAGTCAAAGCCTATATGGGAGAGGCATACAAAGCAGAAATACAGAAAATCCTACGGACAGTGCGCTGTTATGCAGAGAAGTATGGCAGGTATATCCCGGTCGTGACGGCAGGGGGAATCTATGACAGCGCGGATGTCAAAGAAGCACTCGCAGATGGCATAGACGGCGTGCAGATAGCTACTCGGTTCGTGACGACAGAGGAATGTGATGCTCATATTCGGTATAAAGAAGCCTATATCCGGGCGGCACAGGAAGACATCGTTCTTGTAAAAAGCCCGGTTGGCATGCCGGGCAGGGCTATTTTGAATACATTTATGAAACGGGTAGAAAGGGGAGAAAAGATTCCCCACAGTCCTTGTCACCGCTGTCTTGCAAAATGCAGTCCGAGGGATATACCTTACTGCATTACGGATGGGCTGCTCGAAGCGGTAAAGGGAAATGTAGAAAACGGGCTGCTGTTCTGTGGCGCCAAAGCTTGGAAAGCGCAGCGTATAGAGTCGGTGAAAGAGACGATAGAATCTTTGTTTGCGGCAGTATAGATGGAGAAAGGAGGGATCCCGCGTGAATGTATATGAGACTATAAATGATATTTTGGTCCACTTATTTAATGAGATATGGGAACTGGAGGAAGAGGCCATCATCACAGAGGAATATAAGGATATTACGAATAACGATATGCATATCATTGAGGCTGTCGGTCTGGGAGAGGAAAGTACCATGTCCGTAGTCGCAAAGAAACTGGGCATCACGGCAGGCTCCCTTACGACGGCTGTGAACAGCCTTGTGAATAAGAAATACCTGCTCCGTATCCGAAGCGAGGAGGATCGCCGGGTAGTGTATGTCAGACTGACAGAGAAAGGAAAGAAGGCATACAGACATCATGAACGATTCCACCATGAGATGACAAACGCCGTGATCGAGAAGCTGGATGAGGAGGAGATCCCGATCCTTTTGAAGACGCTGGAAGGATTGGCGGAGTTTTTCAGAGGATACAAGGAAGAGAAATAAAATAAAAAAACAGCAGTTCTGAGAGGAATTTTTGACGTTTCTGGTAAAATGCGTTACAATCCCATCTTTGACAGTTAAAAAATGAAAAAGCGGCTACAAACCCAGTAAACATGTGGGTGTAGCCGTTTCCTTGTTTGCATCGATATGTGCTATTTTTCTGTTTATACTATTTTTTCGCTTTTGTTTCTTTTATAATTGTCCTCATTGTAGATTTACGCATGAATTCGTAATCCGTACGGAATCCAAAAGAGTTATGTAGATTGTCTGTTAACTTTGTCCGTTTATAAGATGGAATGTAACCACTGTCTTTGGATAAAAGTGTAACATTCATATTTCTTAATGTCTCTAAAATCTGATTACAGGTAAACTGTTCGCCAAGTTTCTTTTCTAATAATCGATAAACCAATAAGCTGATGAAACAAGTCAGGAAATGTGCTTTGATACGATCCTCACGTCTGACAAACACAGGCCTTGCCTCGAACTCTGACTTCATGATTCTGAAGTTTTCTTCTATTTCCCATCGTTGTTTGTTGATATGAATGATTTCCCTGACATCTCCCTCGAGATTTGTAATAACTGCATAAAAACCATCATACATAGATTCTTCTAGGATCTTAGATTCATCTAATTGATAAATATTTTTTTGAGCTATTTCGCCATCGTCTGTAATCGCTGTTTTTTGGATGAAACGAGTCGGATCATTTGGCCCCTTTCCTTTTCTGTTTTTATCAGAAGACAGTATCCTTTTTTTTGCTCGATCGATCTGAGCATTACGAATCTTACTTTGATAAGCTTTATATTTAGGAGAATAGGTAATAATGACTGTTTCATCCATATCGCCTGTTACAAGGGGATATTCTTTATAATAAATAGTGTTGTATACCTCTGGATCTGATTCATCAAGCGTCCGCAGGTCGATTAGTTTGTTGGAACCCGGAACCTTAAATTGAGTTGGCAGGAGTGCGAAATCACGTTCTTCTTTTTTCATTTTTTTCAAAGAATAAGTGATTACATAAGAACGGTTACCAAAACTGTTCAGAAAACGATTCTTTTTTCCGGCTAAACCAGCATCTGAACAAAAGATAAATTCACTGCAATTAAAATCTTTGATTACTTTCTGTTCGATTGGTTTTAGTGTAAGCTGCTCGTTTTGATTTCCAGGAAATATATCAAATGCCAAAGGAATACCATCTGCATCCATAAAAAGCCCCATGGTTACGATTGGATTTGGACGATGCTCTTTACTTTTTCCGTATTTTTTCATGCCATCTTCCGCTTCAATTTCGAAATAATAGTTCGTGCAATCATAATATAAAATCTTAGAATTACGTGGATGGACAAAGTTAGAATTCTTGTACAATTCCTCCTGAATAAAGTCAGACTCCTCAGCAAGAACGGATAAAGCACGATAAAGATCCTGGAGGGAATACTTTGGAGGTTCTAATAAAGAATGACAGTACTTATAACTGCTGAGTTTACTGGAAGGAGCCAGTATTCTTGCATAAATCAAATCTGTGAGGATTGCGTGGAAATCATAGGCAAACTTATGGTGATTACGTATGTTTCTGCAAATGTTATGCATTCTTAGTTCGCTGCATATCTTCTGTAAAAATAAATATCCGATATTAAATACGCGTTCTTCATCGAGAGGAATGCGAGCAAGTGGCGATAAGGATAGAGAGACTTTTTCTTTTTGTTGATTATAAGCAAGAGTTTCTTTTTCGGCTTCCTTTTTTGCCCAGTCCATTAAATCTTGTTCATTGCCTGAAAAGTGTTCTAAAAGAGCATTATATTTTCCCAGTTTTTTATAAATACGAGAAGAGGTTTTTCCGTTATCTTTTCGATAAGATTGTTTGATATAAACATCTTGATTTCCTTTATTTCCGGTAATAGAAACGTACATCTGATAATTCCTCCAACCCTTTTTCTTTATTATACCACAAATAGTACAAAATAGCACGTATAAAATCATAAAATTTGACAAAAAAATAAGCCTTAAATGGCTTAAATAAAGGGTTTCTAAGGAAAGTTATAAAAATGATGTGTCAAACTCCCGGATACAAGGAAGAGAAATAAAATAAAAAAACAGCAGTTCTGAGAGGAATTTTTGACGTTTCTGGTAAAATGCGTTACAATAAGAGTTGTAACACTTAGACTTGAGATTGACAAGCAGAAAATACTTGGACGTTTTACAGGAGGGAACAAGTATGGCAGTAAGAAAAGCATCTTCAAAAGAAAAAACACCGGTGAAGGCAATTGAGACAAAGAAGGATACGACAAAGGCGATCGAGACGAGAGCAGCAGTTTTAAAAGAGGCAGCGCCGGCGGAAAAGACAGAGGAAAAGGCTGTAGTAAAAAAAGCAGCGGCGAAAAAGCCAGTGTCTGCCAAGAAGGCAGCGCCCAGANACTATTTTTTCGCTTTTGTTTCTTTTATAATTGTCCTCATTGTAGATTTACGCATGAATTCGTAATCCGTACGGAATCCAAAAGAGTTATGTAGATTGTCTGTTAACTTTGTCCGTTTATAAGATGGAATGTAACCACTGTCTTTGGATAAAAGTGTAACATTCATATTTCTTAATGTCTCTAAAATCTGATTACAGGTAAACTGTTCGCCAAGTTTCTTTTCTAATAATCGATAAACCAATAAGCTGATGAAACAAGTCAGGAAATGTGCTTTGATACGATCCTCACGTCTGACAAACACAGGCCTTGCCTCGAACTCTGACTTCATGATTCTGAAGTTTTCTTCTATTTCCCATCGTTGTTTGTTGATATGAATGATTTCCCTGACATCTCCCTCGAGATTTGTAATAACTGCATAAAAACCATCATACATAGATTCTTCTAGGATCTTAGATTCATCTAATTGATAAATATTTTTTTGAGCTATTTCGCCATCGTCTGTAATCGCTGTTTTTTGGATGAAACGAGTCGGATCATTTGGCCCCTTTCCTTTTCTGTTTTTATCAGAAGACAGTATCCTTTTTTTTGCTCGATCGATCTGAGCATTACGAATCTTACTTTGATAAGCTTTATATTTAGGAGAATAGGTAATAATGACTGTTTCATCCATATCGCCTGTTACAAGGGGATATTCTTTATAATAAATAGTGTTGTATACCTCTGGATCTGATTCATCAAGC
Source organism: Mediterraneibacter massiliensis (assembly GCF_001487105.1). GTDB lineage: Bacteria > Bacillota > Clostridia > Lachnospirales > Lachnospiraceae > Mediterraneibacter > Mediterraneibacter massiliensis. The sequence continues at coordinate 584,093 of NZ_LN913001.1, forward strand.
GTCCGCAGGTCGATTAGTTTGTTGGAACCCGGAACCTTAAATTGAGTTGGCAGGAGTGCGAAATCACGTTCTTCTTTTTTCATTTTTTTCAAAGAATAAGTGATTACATAAGAACGGTTACCAAAACTGTTCAGAAAACGATTCTTTTTTCCGGCTAAACCAGCATCTGAACAAAAGATAAATTCACTGCAATTAAAATCTTTGATTACTTTCTGTTCGATTGGTTTTAGTGTAAGCTGCTCGTTTTGATTTCCAGGAAATATATCAAATGCCAAAGGAATACCATCTGCATCCATAAAAAGCCCCATGGTTACGATTGGATTTGGACGATGCTCTTTACTTTTTCCGTATTTTTTCATGCCATCTTCCGCTTCAATTTCGAAATAATAGTTCGTGCAATCATAATATAAAATCTTAGAATTACGTGGATGGACAAAGTTAGAATTCTTGTACAATTCCTCCTGAATAAAGTCAGACTCCTCAGCAAGAACGGATAAAGCACGATAAAGATCCTGGAGGGAATACTTTGGAGGTTCTAATAAAGAATGACAGTACTTATAACTGCTGAGTTTACTGGAAGGAGCCAGTATTCTTGCATAAATCAAATCTGTGAGGATTGCGTGGAAATCATAGGCAAACTTATGGTGATTACGTATGTTTCTGCAAATGTTATGCATTCTTAGTTCGCTGCATATCTTCTGTAAAAATAAATATCCGATATTAAATACGCGTTCTTCATCGAGAGGAATGCGAGCAAGTGGCGATAAGGATAGAGAGACTTTTTCTTTTTGTTGATTATAAGCAAGAGTTTCTTTTTCGGCTTCCTTTTTTGCCCAGTCCATTAAATCTTGTTCATTGCCTGAAAAGTGTTCTAAAAGAGCATTATATTTTCCCAGTTTTTTATAAATACGAGAAGAGGTTTTTCCGTTATCTTTTCGATAAGATTGTTTGATATAAACATCTTGATTTCCTTTATTTCCGGTAATAGAAACGTACATCTGATAATTCCTCCAACCCTTTTTCTTTATTATACCACAAATAGTACAAAATAGCACGTATAAAATCATAAAATTTGACAAAAAAATAAGCCTTAAATGGCTTAAATAAAGGGTTTCTAAGGAAAGTTATAAAAATGATGTGTCAAACTCCCGGATACAAGGAAGAGAAATAAAATAAAAAAACAGCAGTTCTGAGAGGAATTTTTGACGTTTCTGGTAAAATGCGTTACAATAAGAGTTGTAACACTTAGACTTGAGATTGACAAGCAGAAAATACTTGGACGTTTTACAGGAGGGAACAAGTATGGCAGTAAGAAAAGCATCTTCAAAAGAAAAAACACCGGTGAAGGCAATTGAGACAAAGAAGGATACGACAAAGGCGATCGAGACGAGAGCAGCAGTTTTAAAAGAGGCAGCGCCGGCGGAAAAGACAGAGGAAAAGGCTGTAGTAAAAAAAGCAGCGGCGAAAAAGCCAGTGTCTGCCAAGAAGGCAGCGCCCAGAAAGGCTTTGAAGAAGGTGGAACCCAATATAGAGATGTTCCTTCAATTTGCAGGTAAAGAATATACGGAGAAAGAGATTTTTCAGAAAGTAAAAGAGATCTGGACGAAGACACTGAGACAGAAAGTCGGCGATATGAAAGATGTCAAGATCTATCTGAAACCAGAAGAATCTGCTGCGTATTATGTGATCAACGGAGATACGACAGGTCGTGTAGAACTATAGAAAAAAAGAAGGGCTGTCCTTGGAAACTGCTGCAGGTTTTCACAGGACAGCCTCTTTGCCATTGGTAAGAAGGAGATAGAATACAGGAGGACGAAATAGTATGGCACCAGTCAGGGTAAAACAGATCGAGATCGGCAGCGGAGTGCCGAAAGTATGCGTTCCTATTGTGGGCAGAACAGAAACGGAAATCCTTGCTTTTGCCGGGGAAGTGAAAAATTCTTCTGCTGACATCGTGGAGTGGAGGGCAGACTGGTACGAAGAGGTTCTGTGTCAGAATAAGATGATAAAGACAGCAGAAAAAGTAAGGCAGATCTTGCAGGACAAACCGTTGCTGTTTACGTTTCGGACAAAGAAAGAGGGCGGCGAAAGAGACATAACGAAGGAGGCATATGCGGCATTAAATGGGCAGATCATAAAAAATGGTTATGCAGATCTGGTGGATGTGGAGTTTTTTCTGGGAGAGGAAACAGTAGGCTCTGTATCTTCCCTTGCCCGGGAATACCAGGTGAAAACCGTCTTTTCCAACCATGATTTTGAGAAAACACCGCAGCAGGAAGAGATATTGCGCCGTCTGAAAAATATGGAAAGGGCTGGCGCGGATATTGCGAAGATCGCCGTTATGCCGCAGAAAGCGGAAGATGTGCTGGAACTTTTGTCGGCTACACTGAAAGCGGTACAGAGTATGTCCTGTCCGGTGATCACGATGTCTATGGGAAAAAGCGGAATGATCAGCCGTGTGTGCGGAGAAATATTTGGTTCTTCTGTTACCTTTGGGAGTATGCATACGTCCTCGGCGCCGGGCCAGATAGACATAGAAGCCTTGCGGCAGATGCTTGCGGTTCTGCATGGAGAATACATACAGTGATACACAAAAAATAGACAATAAAAAAATAAAGGGAGAACGGCATATGGAAGAAAGACTGAAACAGCAGATGGCATTTATCGTAGAAGCAGATAAGGTAAAAAATATTTTTCGCCAGACCTATCTTGCAGACGGAAAGAGAAAGGAAAACGATGCAGAACATTCCTGGCATCTTGCATTGGCAGCTCTGCTTTTGAAAGAGCATATGGAGGAGGAAACAGATCTTACAAAAGTGCTGGCAATGATTCTGATCCATGATCTGGTAGAGATTGATGCGGGAGATACGTATGCGTATGATGAAAAGGGCGCGCAGTCTAAGAGAGAACGGGAAGAAAAGTGTGCGGACAGGATTTTTGGTATACTTCCCAAAGACCAAGGAGAGTGGTTTCGTTCCCTGTGGGAGGAATTTGAGGCATATGAGACGCCGGAAGCGAAATATGCGCACCTTCTGGATAACTTCCAGCCTCTCCTTTTAAACGATGCGTCAGACGGTAAAAGCTGGACGGAGCACGGTGTGCGCAAGTCGCAGATATATAAAAGAAACCAGCGGCTTCCTGAGACATCAGCGTCTGTGTGGGGACAGATGGAAGAGATCGTGGAAAAACATATACAAAAAGGACATGTAAAAGCGGACTAAATCTGTAGGATGAGAAAGAAAGGAGACGGCATAGATGTATGAAAGGGAAATAGAGCAGCTGCAGGAGATGATCGACGCAAGTGGTCATATTGTATTCTTTGGAGGAGCCGGTGTATCTACAGAGAGCGGCATACCGGATTTCAGAAGCGCAGACGGAATCTATCATCAGGCATGTCAGTATTCTCCTGAGGAAGTCGTAAGTCATTCCTTCTTTATGCGGTATCCGGAAAGTTTTTATGACTTTTATAAGGAAAAAATGATGATGCTGGATGCAAAGCCTAATCCTGCACATAAGAAGCTTGCGGAATTGGAAGCAGTGGGAAAGCTAAAAGCGGTCATTACACAGAATATAGATGGCCTCCACCAGGCAGCAGGAAGCAAAACGGTCTATGAACTGCACGGAAGCATTCATCGGAATCACTGTATGAAATGTGGAAAGTCTTATGACGCTTCCTATGTAAAAGAAGCAGACGGCATACCGCGGTGCAGCTGCGGCGGTATTGTCAAACCAGACGTCGTACTCTATGAAGAAGCACTGGATGGATGTACGATAGAAAAAGCTGTCCAGGCGATTGCACAGGCAGATATGCTGCTGATCGGAGGAACTTCTCTGGTTGTCTATCCGGCAGCAGGGTTTATCGATTATTTCCGTGGCAGGCATCTGGTTGTGATCAATAAGTCTGAGACAGCAAAAAGTGTAAGAGCAGAACTACAGATTTCTGCTCCCATTGGTGAAATTTTAGACCGTATCCGGGTACAGTGATATACCCGGATATCAGATTATTTTTGCTCTTTTTCCCATCTTCCGGAAGCGCCGCAGGGAAGAATAAGCCCACTGTCGGCAACAGGCAGTCCGATTTCTTCGGAGACGACATGTCCCTGCCATGGGGCTAATTCTGTCGCGATCAGGTAGGTCAGGACGGCAGGCGCCAGTCCGGTCGTATAAGAGTTTACGAGAAAGAACAGAGCGTCTTTGGATAAGATCTTTGTACAGAGCCTGATAAAGTGGTGGATCATATCTTCGATCTTCCAGATCTCCCCTTTGGGGCCTCTGCCGTAGGAGGGAGGATCCATGATAATAGCGTCATAGGTATTCCCGCGCCGGATCTCCCGCTCTACAAATTTTACACAATCATCTACCAGCCAGCGGATGGGAGCGTCTTTTAATCCCGATGATACGGCGTTTTCCTTCGCCCAGCCGACCATCCCTTTGGAAGCGTCCACATGGGTGACCTGCGCCCCGGCAGCGGCAGCGGCAAGCGTGGCGCCGCCTGTATAGGCAAACAAATTCAGGACTTTTACCGGACGCCCGGCATTTCGTATTTTTTCGGAAAACCAGTCCCAGTTGGTTGCCTGCTCTGGGAACAGACCGGTATGTTTAAAGTTAAAAGGCTTTAAATTAAAAGTCAAAGTTTTGTAATGAATCTGCCATTGCTTAGGCAAGTCAAAAAACTCCCATTCTCCGCCGCCTTTCTTGCTGCGGTGATAATGTCCGTTCTTCTTTTTCCATCCTGCGTTTGTCCTGGGTGTATCCCAGATGACCTGGGGATCCGGGCGTACTAAGAGATAGTCTCCCCAGCGTTCTAGTTTTTCCCCTTTAGAGCAGTCAAGTACTTCATATTCTTTCCATTTATCTGCAATCCACATCTTATGAATCCTTTCTGTTTGTCAAAATCTTGAAAAATCTGAATATATAATCTCATAAACGGTATGCTTTTTCAATAAAAATAAGACAGCTATATAGCAAAAGTTACTGTCAAAATAAAACTTAATTTAGTCAATAAGGTTGTTGGCACATAAACGTATTGCTTTTGTCTGTACATTGCAATATAATAGAGGTAAGAAGAAAACACATCTCTATGAAAGGAACAATGAGATATGGCAAAATCAGCAAATCTTTATGCAAGAATTGAGCCTGAAGTAAAAGAACAGGCAGAACGCATTTTATCCGCACTTGGAATCCCTGCCTCAAATGCAATCAATATGTTTTATAAACAGATTATCATGCAACGTGGTTTACCGTTTGATGTTAAGATACCAAGAGAAAAACCGATGGATGTATCCACACTTACGGAAGAAGAATTTAACGCAGAACTTGAGAAAGGATATGCGGATATGAAAGCCGGACGAGTGAAAGATGCAAGACAGGCTTTTGCAGATATTCGGAAAGATTATAATCTATGATATTTGATGTGAAACTGTCAAAACAGGCGGACAGTGATTTAAGGAATATATATGAGTATATTGCCTTTGAACTGCAAGCGCCGGAGAATGCGGACGGACAACTGAATCAACTGGAAAAGATGATACTTTCCCTTGAAGAAATGCCGGAACGCTTTCGACGATATGAGAAAGAACCATGGCGCAGTCAAGGGCTTCGTATCGTTCCTGTGGATAATTACCTTGTGGTGTATATTCCTGAAATAGATATACAGCGAGTAACAGTTATCCGTGTGCTGTATGGAAGAAGAAATGTTGATGAAGAACTTAGGCTTCATACAACCATAACAACTGAATAAGGGGTATATAAGCGGTAATCAAAAAAGGTTATCGCTTTTTTAATTTTATAGGAAAGTTCAATCTTTATCGAATTTTTGAATGAAAAAGGCCTGCACAAAGGCAGGCGTGAGAAGAAGATGACACTGCTTAGAAGATATAAAAGCCTTCTACACCAGCCTCATCGGCAAATAAATCGTCTTCATTTAAGAAATCATCCATCAGATTTTATACGCCATGACCTTTTTATCCAAAGTGAGTGAACCCTATATTGATCTGGGAACAGCCTCTGGAAAATTGTTCTGCCACGACTTACACAGCAGGATAATGATACGTCCGCATGGCGCGGTTCTGCCCATAAGAATGGGAATAGTTGAGATACTAGAGGAGCCTTCCAAAGCCGTCTGTCTGCTTAGAAAACATATCACGAAACGAATTTCTTATGTGTTATACTTAGAGTACAGATTTTAATATGAAAATATGTTGATATAGGAGTTGAACGTGATGCAGATATTGTATGTTACCGATTTACATGGAGATAAAGAGAAGTACAAAAAGACATTGGAGATTGCCAGTGAAAAAGGAATCAGTGTGATTGTTAATGGTGGAGATATGCTGCCAAAGCAGTGTAACAGACACTTGGAATAACCAATCTTTATCAAAGGATTTTTAAGAGAATACTTCAAAGAGTTGCAGGGACAGGACATCAAATATTTTGCTATGCTTGGAAATGATGATTTACGGGCTGTTGATGAATTGTTTGATACAGTTTGTAGTGAATTTCCAAATGTTTACAATATGGCAGGAAGAAAAGTGGATATTAACGGATTTGAATTTATTGGTATGAACTTTATACTAGACCACCCTTTCGGTTGCAAAGACAGAGTGATTACAGAAAAGGATTACATTCCACAAAGACAGTTCACTGCTGCTGCAGGAACTTCTAATGAATATGATTATGACAGGATTTATAACTGGCTGGAATATTCAAAAACAGAATTACCTTATATGTGTGATGTGCTTAAGCAGTTACCAAAACCAGACAATACACAGAAAACCGTGTATATCATACACATGCCACCGGCAAGATTACGGTTGGGACAGTTGCTTTATTAGGACTTGGATATAGGCTCTGTCGATATTTACAATTTCTTAAAGGAAATGCAGCCATTATGTTCTTTGCATGGACATATACATGAAAGTCCAGATACCGAAAAAGGAAAATGGTGCAATCAGATAGGCAATACAATTTGCATTCAAACAGGGCAGACAGAATTATTTGATAGTGAGATGGTCTATGCGGAAATTGATTTGCAACATCAGGAATTTAAGCGAGAAGTAGTCAAAATGAAATAAGCAAGAGGAACACCGGAAACGGTGTTTTTTCTGGAACAGTAGATTTGCAGTCTTTGATAAAAAGATTGATAGGAAGTGAGATTGAACAGAAAAACGGAGTGAATTAAAAAACAGCAGGACAAACGGCTGATATATAGGAGAAAGCGTGTTATAATTGGATCGTAAAAAAGAAATTATTGTTGCTGCATACAGAGATTTTACAGATCGAGCAGTTCTTCTGACAAATAAAGCAATGTCAAAACCTGACCGTATCAGAGAGATGATTAAGGGGACGTTAGGAAAGATTACAAAAGCAGAAATTATAGAACAGTGTCCGGAAATCAGACAAACAACTGCGCAGCGAGCATTGAATGAGCTGCTTAAAAATAATGCGATAATCAAAATTGGCGGCGGAAGATACACTTCGTATGTATGGAATAGGGAGAATGATTAGTATGATTACAGGTGAATTAAAAAATAAAATTGACGGATTATGGGAAATCTTCTGGACTGGTGGATTGACGAATCCATTGGACGTAATAGAGCAGATGACATATCTGATGTTTATTCGAGATTTAGATGATGCAGACAATCTCCATGCAAAGGAAGCTGCAATGTTAGGTCTTCCATATAAAAGTATCTTTGCTGATGAGATACAGGTAGGAGAACGCACCATTGCCGGAAATCAGTTGAAATGGAGTGTATTCCATGATTTTCCGGCAGCTAAAATGTACAGCACTATGCAGGAGTGGGTATTTCCTTTTATCAAAAATCTTCATGGAGATAAGGATAGTTCTTATTCAAAATACATGGGAGATGCAATTTTTAAGATCCCTACACCTCTAATGCTGGATAAGATTGTCACAGCAATGGATTCGATTTATGAGCAGATGGCGCAGCTGAAATCTGCTGATACAAGAGGAGATGTGTATGAGTATCTTCTCTCAAAGCTTGCAACAGCAGGAGTGAATGGACAGTTCCGTACACCTAGACACATTATCCGCATGATGGTGGAAATGATGGATCCAAAGGCTGATGAGATTATTTGCGATCCAGCCTGCGGCACTTCCGGTTTCCTTGTATCTGCAAGTGAGTACTTAAAAGAGACAAAGAAAGAAGAAGTATTCTTCAATAAACAGAATAAAAATCACTATATGAATCATATGTTTCATGGCTTTGATATGGACAGAACAATGCTGCGAATCGGTGCTATGAATATGATGACTCATGGGGTGAATAATCCATATATTGAGTACAGAGATAGTTTGTCAGATCAGAACATAGATAAGGACAAGTATAGCTTGATTCTTGCAAATCCACCATTTAAGGGAAGCTTAGATTACGACATAGTAAGTGCTGATCTGTTAAAGGTGTGTAAAACAAAAAAGACAGAGTTATTGTTCCTTGCCTTATTTGTTCGTATGCTTAAAGTGGGTGGACGATGTGCTTGTATTGTTCCTGATGGAGTACTGTTTGGATCATCAAAAGCACATAAAGATATTCGTAAGGCGATTGTTGAAGAAAATAGGTTAGAAGCAGTTATTTCTATGCCTTCTGGAGTATTTAAACCATATGCAGGAGTCTCAACAGCGATTCTGATTTTTACAAAAACAGGTCATGGTGGAACGGATAATGTATGGTTTTATGACATGAAAGCGGATGGTTTTAGTTTGGATGACAAGCGTAATGAAATAAAGGAAAATGATATTCCTGATATTATTGAGCGCTTTAAAAACCTAGATAAAGAAGTGGATAGAAAGCGAACAGAACAGAGTTTCTTTGTCACAAAGAAGGAAATTGCAGATAATGGCTATGACCTTAGTATAAACAAATACAAGGAAGTAGAATATGTACCGATTGAATATCCATCAAGCCAGGAAATCATGGCAGATCTTCGTGAATTGGAAGTGAAGATTGGCGAGGAAATGGATGCTTTGGAACAATTGTTAGGATTATAAATTCGGATTTGTGGGGATAAAGAAATGGCAAAACTGATAGAAATAACTGGGAAGGCTTTGTCTGGTGAATGGGGTACTGACGATGAAACTGGAGAAGGAATACCGGTATTAAGAACTACCAATTTCACAAATGAAGGCGTAGTTGATTATAATAATGTGGTTACCCGAATAATAACTAAGAAGAATATAGAGGAAAAATTTCTTCGTAAAGGAGATATTATTATTGAAAAATCGGGTGGGAGCGATAAACAACCGGTAGGTCGTGTTATATATTTTGATGGTCCTGAAAATGTTTATCTTTTTAATAATTTTACAGGCTTATTGAGGATAAAAGAAAAAAAAGTATGGAATCCGAAATATGTGTTTTATTCTTTATATGCAAACTATAGACGTGGCGGAACTCGACCATTTGAAAATAAAACTACAGGACTTCATAATTTAAAAACAGATGATTATGTTGCTCGATATGAAATTAAAGAGGTGAATTATGATTATCAGAAAGAAGTTTGTGAACAACTTGATATAATATCTGATGTAATAAAACTCAGACAAAAGGAATTGCAGAAACTGGATAACCTCATCCGAGCCCGATTTGTCGAACTGTTTGGTGATCCAGTTGCTAATCCTATGCACTGGCCTGTGAAAAGGTTAAAAGAACTTGCCATTCAGATAAATAGTGGCAATACTCCTAAGGGTGGTTCTGAGAATTATGTAGAAAAAGGAATTACGTTTTTTAGAAGCCAGAATGTATGGAAAGATCGTTTAGAGATGGATGATATTGCTTATATAGATGAAAAAACTCATGAAAGTATGAAGAGAAGTAGTCTTAAGCATGGCGATATCCTTATGACAAAGACAGGGCGTATAAATACAGAGAACAGTTCACTTGGAAGAGCTGCTTTGTATGAAGGTGAAGATGATATGGCAAATGTGAATGGACATGTTTATTTCATCAGACTTAAGGAAGGGGTAAATAATAAGTTTGTTCTTAGAGTTTTAGTGTCACCAGAGTATCGTGATTTAATTAGAAGTGTTTGTGTTGGTGGAATTGATAAGCGTCAGCTCAATAAGGAACATATTGAGGAGTTTCCTATAATATATCCTCCTTCAGAAATGATTGATAATTATATTGAATTTGTAGAACAGGTCAACAAATCAAAAGTTGCAATTCAAGCTGCATTAGATAAAACACAGTTGCTTTTTGATAGTTTGATGCAAAAATATTTTGGATAATGAAGGGAGGTTATGTGATTGGCGATAATGACAGTTTATCATGGGGGGTATACTCCAGTTAAAAGCCCAGAAATTAGAATCGGAAGAAATACAAAGGATTTCGGTCATGGGTTTTATTGTACCATCATAAAAGAACAGGCGCAGAGATGGGCAAAGCGTTATGATACAGGTATTGTATCTATTTATGATGTACGTTTTAAAACCAATTTACACATAAAAGAATTTCGAGATATGACAGATGAATGGTTGGATTTTATTATAGATTGTAGAAGTGGCAAGAACCATACGTATGATATTGTAATTGGAGCAATGGCAGATGACCAAATTTATAACTATGTGTCTGATTATATAGATGGAAGTATTACAAGGGAGCAGTTTTGGATTTTAGCAAAATTTAAATATCCGACTCATCAAATAAATTTTTGTACAGAGAATGCATTAGAATGTCTTGAATACAGAGGATTTGAGGAGGTCTTATAATGGTAAATAGGGGAAGAGAATCGGCAAAAGATAATAATCTTTTCTTTACATGTTCCTTAATTGAATATATTGCTAGAAAGACGAAAAATAGAAGAAAAGATGTAGTTCGTGCATTAGATAAACAAAATGTTTCAAAGATTTATGATTTAGCAGATGTTTATCATAGTGATAATATAGAGCGAGTGAGTGATGATTTCATTAAAGAGGCAGAAATAGTTACAGGAACATTTGATAATGTAAAAGCATGCAAGTATTCGATTCCATCATATTGGGATATTGGAAAAGTATATAAAAGATTAATAAAATCTGTAGCAGAGTATGAAAAAATTGGCGTAATAGATGCGTTGCTGAAAGTCTATAAATCTTTTCTTAGCGATAAAATAGATGATTATAATAGTAGTATGTATTATGAAAATCCATCATATTTACTAGAGTGTTATATAGAAAATAAAGTGATTTAAAAAAATGGGTGTAGGATGTTGGTATCGATAGGAGAGATACCAACATGGAAGAAAAAATTGTAACAATTATCAATGAGATGGCAGATTATTTAAATATTTCACAAATGAAGAAGTTGCAGGAGGTATTACTTCAAACATTTTCGGAAAACACAATTCAGAAGGAGGAAATACCAAATGAGAAGTATTTGCAGCTGTTTTTAGATGCAAAACGTATTGAAGGATGTTCAGAACGAACAATTCAATATTACAGTGTGACAGTAGATAGAATGTTTCAAAAGATAGAAAATCCTGTGAGAAAAATATCAACAGAGGAAATTAGAAAATATCTTGTTGATTATCAAAAAATCAATGACTGTAGCAAAGTGACTGTGGATAATGTTAGACGAAACATTTCTAGTTTCTTTTCGTGGCTCGAGGAAGAAGATTATATTCTAAAAAGCCCAATGAGACGTATTCACAAAATAAAAACAAAGCAACCGGTAAAAGAAATTATATCAGATGAGGCAATTGAACTTCTCAGAGATTATTGTCATTGTTCTCGTGATCTGGCAATGATTGATTTGCTTTACTCTACAGGTATACGTGTTGGTGAATTGGTAAATTTGAATATTTCTGATGTTGATTTTGAAGCACGAGAATGTGTTGTGTTTGGAAAAGGTGATAAAGAGCGTAAGGTGTATTTTGATGCTAAGGCAAAACTTCACTTGTTAAATTATTTAAGGGAGCGAAATGATAATAATCCAGCTCTTTTTGTTACATTAGATGCTCCACACGATCGTTTAAAGATTAGTGGAGTTGAAATTCGCATTCGTACTCTGGGAAGAAAGTTAAATATGGGGAAAATACATCCTCATAAATTTCGGAGAACGATGGCGACAAGGGCAATTGATAAAGGTATGCCAATTGAACAGGTGCAAAAGATTTTAGGTCACTCTCAGATTGATACAACCATGCAATATGCGATTGTAAATCAAACCAATGTAAAAACATCCCATCAAAAATATATCGCCTAAAAATCAAATTCGGATTTGTGGGGCTCTGCAAGTAGCCCGGTGAGGGATGATGTAGATGGAAAAGATTAGATTAGGAGATGCCTGTGAAATCCTAAATGGTTTTGCATTTAAAAGCGAAAACTATGTCGATTCAGGTATTCGAGTTATCAGAATTGCTAATGTACAGAAGGGATATATTGAAGATAACACACCAGCATTTTATCCATTGGATTCAGTGGGATTAGATAAATACATGCTTGAAGAAGGGGATCTGTTAATATCTTTGACAGGCAATGTTGGTAGAGTTGCAATTCTTGAAAAGGAGTTTTTGCCAGCTGCTTTGAATCAGCGTGTTGCCTGCTTACGTTTGAAAACGAGTAGGCTAACAAAGGGCTATTTGTTTCATATTTTGAATGATAATCTTTTTGAGCAACAATGTATTCAATCATCAAAAGGTGTTGCACAAAAGAATATGAGTACAGAATGGTTGAAGAATTATGAGATTCTACTGTATTCAAAAGAAAAACAAGATGTAATTACGGAAATTCTTGATAAGACATACAATGTAATATCTTGTAGACAGCAGGAACTTCAAAAACTTGACGATCTTATCAGAGCCCGATTTGTCGAACTCTTTGGGGATTCAGAACATAACACAAAGAGGTGGTCAATTGCAAAACTTTCGTCATTGTGTAATGTGGGATCAAGCAAAAGAATATATCAAAGCGAACTAACCGAAACGGGCATTCCGTTTCTTCGGATTTCTGACTTGAACGAAAAGATTGATGGTAAAAACAACACACCTCAACTCTTTATTCCAAATGGCAAGTATGACGAATTGCAGACCAAGGGGTTAGTCCCTTCGGTTGGAGATATCCTTGTAACAGCGAGAGGTACACTGGGAAGGTGTTATATTATAAAACCAAGCGATACTTTCTACTTCCAAGATGGAATGATTAGTTGGCTGTCTGATATAAACGAAAGCATAACAAGTTTGTATCTTTCTTACCTGTTTTCAACGACAGGAGTTCAAAAACAGATAGCCAATCTTCAAGCAGGTTCAACCGTAGCTTATCTTTCTATTGCAATGCTAAAAAACCTTGACATTATGATTCCACCCAAAACATTGCAAAAGCAGTTTGCATACTTTGTTAACCAAGTCAACAAATCAAAATTCTCAAAGGAGGATAAAATATCCTCTCATAACTATAGTCGTGTATTCGTTACCAGAAGGAGGTTCTTATGATAACCAACTTTGATTATTTAAAAAATGAAGAGAAATTCTCGGCATTTGCGGATGTCGCTATTTCAGCAGAAAAGATTGTTTTGATAGACCCTGAGGCTTGTGTTATTAACTGCCGCAGGGCGATGGAATTTGCTGTGAAATGGATGTATTCCGTTGAAAAACAGTTGGATATGCCATATCAGGACAATCTGCGGAGTTTGATGAATGCGGAAGATTTTAGAGAAGTTGTCGGGTACGATATTTGGAAACGAATGGATTATATTCGTAGATGCGGGAACAATGCTGCACACAACAATAAGAGGTTAGGCAGGGCAGAAGCCATACTTTGCCTGGAAAACTTATCCATTTTCCTCGATTTTGTTTCATGTTGTTATTCCTTGAGCTACGTAGAGCATATTTTTGACAAGCAATTGATCGAGGATAGAATCAATAAGGCAAAACAGTCAAAGAAAGACGCTGAAGATACGAAAGAAAGCTTATTGAAGAAAATCAGTGAGCTTGAGAAAAAGGATCTGGATTTACAATCGTTAATCAAAGAAAATATGGCTTTGAAAGAGGAACTTTCAACAAGAAGAGAGGAACAGCAGGATTCCTATGTGCCAAAGCCGCTTGATTTGTCAGAATATAAAACAAGAAAACTCTATATCGATTCCATGCTTCAGGAGGCTGGCTGGACAGAGGGAAAAGACTGGATCAACGAATATGAGATTCCGGGAATGCCAAATAAGTCTGAAGTTGGCTTTGCAGATTATGTTTTAATGGGAGATGACGGACGAATACTGGCTGTTATTGAAGCAAAACGTACCTGTGTAGATGTTTCTAAAGGCCGCCAGCAAGCAAAGTTGTATGCGGATATCATTGAACAAAGACAGAAAAGAAGACCGGTAGTATTTCTGACGAATGGATTTGAAACCAGAATTATTGATAATCAATATCCGGAACGAAAGGTATCGGTCATATATTCTAAGCGTGATCTTGAGAAACTGTTTAATCTTCAAACTATGAGGTCAAGTTTGAAATATATTACAGTAGATAAGACTATTGCGGGGAGATATTACCAGGAAGGTGCGATTAAGGCTGTATGTGATAGTTTTGGCACCAAAAATCGTCGAAAAGCACTTTTGGTTATGGCGACAGGATCCGGGAAAACAAGGACAGTCATTGCTCTGTGCAAGGTATTACTGGAACAGGGATGGATTAAGAATATTCTTTTCTTAGCTGATCGAAATTCTCTTGTGACACAGGCAAAACGAAACTTTGTAAATCTATTGCCGGATTTATCAGTAACCAATCTCTGCGAAGAGAAAGACAATTATATGGCTCATGGAGTATTTTCGACATATCAGACCATGATGAATTGTATCGATTCAGTGCATGACGAAAGTGGAAAGCTGTTTACTTGCGGACATTTTGATCTGGTTATTTGTGATGAGGCACATAGGTCCATTTACAACAAGTATAAGGACATTTTCAGTTATTTTGATGCTCCATTGGTAGGTTTGACAGCAACGCCGAAGGATGAAATTGATAAAAATACATATGAGATTTTTGAACTGGAAAATGGTGTTCCAACATATGGATACGAACTTGCCCAGGCTGTTAAGGACGGATACCTGGTAGATTTTGTATCTGTGGAAACGACTCTGAAATTCATTGATCAGGGAATTGTGTACGATGAATTATCTGAGGAAGAAAAAGAAGAATATGAAAGTAAATTCATAGATGAAAACGGTGAGTTACCAGAAAGTATCACGTCTTCCGCATTAAATGATTGGGTGTTTAATGAGGATACAATTAAAGAAGTACTGCATATTTTTATGACCAATGGTATTAAGGTAGATTATGGCAATAAGATTGGTAAAAGTATCATATTTGCAAAAAACCATGATCATGCGGAAAAAATTTATGAAGTGTTTGGAAAAGAGTATCCGCATCTGGCTGGATATGCAAAGGTCATTGATAATTATCTGAATTATGCACAGAGTGCCATCGATGAGTTTGCTGATCCCAAGAAGATGCCGCAGATTGCTATTTCTGTTGATATGCTTGATACAGGTATCGATGTACCGGAAGTGGTGAACCTTGTATTTTTCAAAAAAGTAATGAGTAAAGCTAAATTCTGGCAGATGATTGGAAGAGGAACTCGTTTGTGTCCGGGATTATTGGATGGTGAAGACAAGGAGAAGTTTTACATTTTTGATTTTTGCGGCAACTTTGAGTTCTTCCGCATGAATAAAGGACATCCAACGGCAAATATGATTGCGCTGCAGGGCGCAATTTTCCAACTTGAATTTGAAATCGCTTATAAATTACAGGATATCGCATATCAGACGGAGCGATTGATAGCCTATCGTAATGCGTTGGTTGAGCACATGGCTTCAAAAGTGAAAGAACTGAATCGGGAGAATTTTGCTGTTCGGCAGCATTTGAAATACGTGGATACTTATGCGAATGAAAAGAATTATACAGCCTTAACATTTGAGGATACATTGATTGTAAGAGAAGAAGTATCACCACTTATTGAACCTGACAATGATGAAGCAGCGGCTTTACGTTTTGATGCATTGATGTATGGGATCGAGTTGGCGTATTTGATTGGGAAGAAGTATTCTCGTGGAAGGCATGATTTAATTGCAAAGGTATCTGCGTTGTCCGGTGTTGCTAATATTCCGGAAATTATGGCTCAGGCAGATCTGATCAATCAGATCCTTCATACGGACTACCTTGATAATGCCGGAATAAACGAATTTGAGCACATCAGAGAAAATCTTCGTGATTTGATGAAGTATATTCCTAAAGGGGCGAAAGTCATCTATGATACAAACTTTGATGATGAGCTTCTCTCTATGGAATGGAACGAATCAGAATTAGAAAATGATGATTTGAAGAACTATAAGGCTAAAGCAGAATATTATGTTCGTCAGCATCAGGATAATGAGGTGATTGCAAAATTGAAGAGCAATAAACCGTTGACTTCTGCGGACATTAAGATTCTGGAAGATATTTTGTGGAGTGAAGTTGGAACAAAACAGGATTATGAAGCTGAATATGGTGAAAAACCTCTGGGAGAATTTGTACGAGAAATTGTAGGATTGGACATGACAGCTGCAAAGGAGGCTTTTGCGGAGTTTCTAGATGAGACTAATTTGGACAGTAGACAGATATATTTTGTGAACCAAATTGTGGAGTTTATTGTACACAACGGCATGATGAAGGATTTGTCTGTTCTTCAGGAAACACCGTTCACAGATCAAGGCAGCATCGTAGAGGTGTTTACAGATCTGTCTGTGTGGATGGGAATAAGAAGAGTAATAGAACAGGTGAATGCAAATGCGTTGGCTGCGTAAGGAGAAATCAATTATGCTCCCTTGGTGCTTTAAAATACCCGAACAGAATCTATAAAAAGAAGGTTTACCTTCTGATATCACAGTGATAGAATATATCTATAAGTAAAATGACAGGAGAGTGAAAGCATGTTAACAGTGAATGCAATAGGAGATGCCTGCCCGCTTCCGGTGGTCAAGACAAAAAAGGCGCTGGAACAGCTGGAAGCGCCGGATATGGTAGAGATATTGGTAGACAATGAGACAGCGGTGAAAAACGTCACAAAGTTTGCAGAACAGGCGGGAAAAAAAGCGGTTTCCCAAAAGATAGAAGAAGGAAGATATCAGATTTTGATCGACTGTACAGGAGAAAACGACGCAAAGAAGGAGTCAAGAGAGAATGCGGCAGAGAAAAGCGCTGCAGCTGCGGACAGAACAGGAAATACGGGCAGTACAGTAGTCGTCATTTCCTCAGACAGAATGGGAGAAGGAAACGAGGAATTGGGAAAGGTCTTGATGAAAGGTTTCGTATTTGCCTTGACACAGTTGGATGAACTCCCGGAGAAAATGGTATTTTATAATGGAGGAGCACAGCTTACCTGTGAGGGAAGCGAAACGCTTAAAGACCTGCAGTTTATGGAAGAACAAGGCGTAGAGATACTGACCTGCGGGACATGCCTGGATTATTACGGTTTAAAGGAAAAATTAAAAGTCGGCAATGTGACCAATATGTATACGATCGTCGAGACTATGACTAAGGCGGGGAAGATCGTAAAACCGTGATACGTATATGAGAGCACAAGGAAAGAAAAGCAGACAGAAAGAAAAGAGGTGAGGGTACTGTGAGCAAGGAAGAACAGATCCGTTTGACACAGATGACAAAAACAGCCGGATGAGCGGCGAAAATAGGTCCGACGACCCTCTCCCAGGTTCTGGGGGAGCTACCCAAATTTCAGGATGAAAACCTGTTAGTAGGAATGGAGACATCCGATGATGCCGCAGTGTATAAGATCACAGAGGATCTTGCGATGATACAGACGGTTGATTTTTTTACCCCGGTGGTAGACGATCCGTATACATTCGGGCTGATCGCGGCGGCGAATGCATTAAGCGATGTCTATGCTATGGGCGGAGTGCCAAAGACTGCTCTGAATATCGTAGGTTTTCCGAATTGTCTTTCGCCGGAGATCTTAGGAGAAATCTTGCGTGGCGGGGCAGTGAAAGTAAAGGAAGCAGGCGCTGTACTTTCCGGCGGCCATTCTGTGCAGGATGACGAACCCAAGTATGGATTATGTGTGTCTGGTTTTGTCGATCCGAAAAAAATGTGGAAGAATTATGGCTGTCAGCCGGGGGATGTGCTTATTCTGACAAAACAGATCGGAAGCGGGATCATCAACACAGCGGTCAAGGCTGATATGGCGTCTGCTCAGGCGGCAGAAGAGGCTGTCCGGGTGATGGCGTCGCTGAATAAAAAGGCAAAAGAAGTATTGGAAAAATACCCCGTTCACGCATGTACAGATATTACCGGCTTTGGGCTGCTGGGACACATGGCGGAGATGGCGACGGCAAGCGGCGTATCCATAAGCGTCAATGTGGAGGCGATTCCGTATATGGAAGAAGCGATCGCCTATGCGAAAATGGGACTTGTACCTGCAGGAGCATATAGAAACAGAGAACACAGTCAAGGCTATGTAGATGCTGGAGAAATAGAGGAACAGTATACAGATGTACTGTATGATCCGCAGACATCAGGCGGGCTTCTGGCAAGTGTCCCGGGAAAATATGTTAAAGAGATACTTTGTGCGCTGAAAGAGGCGGATACAGGCACAAAATTCGCTGCGATAGGAACGGTAGAAGAAAAAAAAGAGGCATATATTTATCTTAAGAAGGAGAACGAAACTAGATGGGCAGAAAGGAATGGCTTCGCAGTATACCAAAAGTAGATCAGTTTCTGGACAAGGAAACGACCAGAAAGCTGGAAGCACAATATGGATACGATATCGTACGGGAAGCGGTGCGTTTGGAATTAGAAAAACTGCGTGCATTTTTATGTGAATGTGAAAGTGAAAAAGCGGCGGAAGAAGCACTGGGGAAATTAGAAGAAAATATAGAACTTACGCTGGCGGACTGGAACCGCCCGTCTATGACGAGAGTATTAAATGGGACAGGGACGATCCTGCATACAAATCTGGGACGCGCCCCTGTCAGTAAGAGCGCGCTCGATCATGTATCCTATCTGGCCGGAGGATATTCGAATCTGGAATATGATCTTCACGGAAAATGCCGGGGAGAGCGCTATGCGCATTTTGAGAAACTGCTTGTAAAGATTACCGGTGCCGAGGCCGCAATGGCAGTGAATAACAATGCGGCGGCTATGCTTCTGATATTGAGCGCTATGGCTAAGGGCGGGGAAGTGATCGTATCCCGTGGCGAACTGGTAGAGATCGGGGGTAAATTTAGGATTCCTGATGTGATGGAACAAAGCGGCGCTATCCTGCGAGAGGTGGGAACGACAAATAAAACGAGGCTGAGTGATTACGAAAATGCCGTGTGTGAGGAAACGAAAGCATTTTTGAAAGTGCATACGAGCAATTACCGCATTGTAGGATTTACCGAGTCTGTCGAGACGAAAGAGCTGCAGGATCTAAAAGAAAAATACCGTATCCCGCTGATTGAGGATCTGGGCAGCGGGAGTCTGATCGATTTAAGCCGGTATGGACTTTCTCATGAGCCTACGGTACAGGAAACGCTTCAAAACGGCGCCGATATCGTAGCATTTAGTGGAGATAAGCTCTTAGGAGGACCGCAGGCAGGGATCATCGTAGGAAAGAAGATCTATATTGACGCGATGAAAAAGCATCCTCTGACCCGTGCGCTTAGGATCGACAAGTTTACGGCAGGCGCTCTGGAGGCTGTTTTGCGGGAATATCTTTCGCAGGACAGAGCGATCAGAAATATTCCGGTCCTCCGTATGCTGACAAAGAAAACAGAAGAAATAAAAAAAGACGCGGAAGAACTAAAAAAAATGCTGGAGGAAGTATGCGGCGGAGCAGAGTTTTCTGTGTGTCCGTGTCAGTCGCAGATCGGCGGTGGCGCATTCCCTATGGAAGGCCTCCCAAGTTTTGCTGTGGCGATCAAACCGACCAACATTACGGCGGCCAGGCTGGAGGAACGTCTGCGCAGATTTCCTCTGCCTGTAGTGGCGCGTGTGGCGGATGACAGGGTTTGTCTGGATATGCGCACGTTTGAAATGCAGTTTGCCAAAGCTTTTGTAAAACAGATAAAGGGCCTTCGGACGCTGGAAGAAGTCTGCATAACGGTAAGAGGCAGATAAGAAAAAGTGCTTTGGCAATATAGTAAGAGGAGAAATTCTATGAGAAATGTGATCATAGGCACCGCAGGGCACATCGACCACGGGAAGACGGCGTTGATCAAGGCGCTGACAGGGCGGGATACAGACCGGCTGGAAGAAGAAAAGCGGCGGGGCATTACCATAGACTTAGGGTTTACGTATTTTGAACTAAAAGATGGAAGCCGTGCCGGCATCATCGATGTGCCGGGACACGAGAAGTTTATCCACAATATGACGGCAGGCGTGGCGGGAATGGATCTGGTGCTTCTGGTGATAGCCGCAGACGAGGGGATCATGCCGCAGACAAGGGAACATATGGATATCCTGCATTTGCTGGGTGTGCAGAATTGTATTCTTGTTCTGAATAAGTGTGATCTGGCAGAGGAACAGTGGCTTTGTATGATAGAGGAAGAAATACGCAGTGAAATAAAAGGTTCCTTTATAGAAAACGCGCCGCTTGTCCGTGTATCGGCGGCAACGGGAGAAGGGATCGGACATCTCAAAGAAGAAATAGAAAAGAGGATCCGTACAAGTGTGAAGGAAGAAAAACAGGACATGCCGGTACGTCTTCCTATTGACAGAGTCTTTTCTCTTACCGGTTTTGGGACGATCGTGACGGGAACATTGTTGGGAGGAAGGATAGAAAAGGGAGATGTACTGACAATCTATCCGTCCGGGCTTCCCTGCAGGGTGCGCAATATCCAGGTACACGAACAGAATGTAGAGAGGTGCTTTGCAGGACAGAGAGCGGCATTGAATCTGGCAGGATGTACAAAAGAAGAAATAAAAAGGGGATGTGTGCTGGCAGCAGAAGGGACAATGCAGAATAGCCGTATAGTGGATGGGAAATTAACGCTTTTAAAAAATTCTAAAAGAACGATCAAAAATCAGACGCGCCTGCATTTTTTGAGCGGGACGAGCCAGACGCTCTGTCGTGTATCCCTTCTGGATGTGCAGGAATTAAAACCAGGAGAAAGCGCCTATGTACAGTTTAGAATGGAGGAAGAAATCGCCTTAAAAGAAAAAGATCGGTTTATCGTCAGATTTTATTCTCCTCTTGAGACGATCGGCGGCGGCATGGTGCTGGACGCCTGCAGCAGGAAGAAGAAACGTTTTCAGCCGGCGGTGATCGAAGAACTGCAAGATCGGGAAAAAGGAAAAACAGAAGATTTACTGTCTATGCAGATCGAGAAGATTTGTCAGGTGCCGACGGCGGAAAGCTGTCTTATGGAAATGACGGGTCTGACAAAAGAGAAGGTGCAGACCATTGTCGGGAGAATGGAAGAAGAGAACAAACTTTTTTGTATGAAGATACAAGAGGAACCATATTGGTGGACCTCTGCACAGGAATCGGGATGCAGGAAAAAGATCAAACAGGATGTGGATGCGTATATGGAACAATATCCATATAGGCTGGGAGCACCGCGGGCAGAAGTGAAGGGACGCTTTCTTAAAACAGTGAAAAAAAGTGTATTTGACGCCTATGTAGAAATACTGGAAAGGGAGCGGGTCCTTATGTCCCGCCAGGAATTTTTGCTTCCGTTCCACTATCAGGTGCCGAAAGAAGGGGCATATCAGGAAGTACGCAGGAAACTGTATGCGGCGATAAAGCCGGCAAAGTATGACTTTGTCAGACTTTCCGATATTTCTTTTGGAAAGACTCCCAGACAGACGGTGGATGAGATCCTGCTTTTGCTTATGGCAAAAGGAGAGATCGTAAAGGTGTCGGAAGATATCTATACAACAAAAGCGTATATAGACGCGGCAAAAGAGCAGATTACAGAAAAATTAAAGACAGACGGCAAGATCACGATCGCGCAGGTGAGAGATATGTTTTCCACAAGCCGCAGAAGTGCGAAGCCGATCTTAGAATATATGGATAAGATAAAGATCACGCGCAAGGAAGGCGCGGAGAGTGAAAGGGTATCAAATTTATGAATTTAAAGCAGCTGGAAGCTTTCGTAAAGGTGGCGCGGGAAAGAAATTTTTCAAAGGCGGCAAAAGATTTGTTTCTTACGCAGCCTACAGTGAGCGCCCATATAGCTTCTCTGGAAAAGGAATTAAATGTCCGTCTGTTCGTGAGGAATACAAAAGAGGTAGAATTATCAGAAGATGGGGAAAAGCTATTTTCTTACGCACAGCAGATGGTAGAACTTGAAAAGCAGATAGAGGCGGAGTTTGATAAAAGCAGAAAAGAAAGCAGCAGTCTGATCAAGATCGCGGCGTCTACTGTTCCGGCACAGTATCTTCTGCCGGAGGTGCTTGCTTGTTTTGGACGGTTTTATCCTCATATTCAGTTAAAAGTGATGGAGACAGACAGCATAAGAGTGATAGAACAAGTAGCGGAAAATCGGGTGGATATAGGATTTACAGGAACGATGACAGAAAAAAGAGAATGTGTGTATCTGCCTTTTTATGAGGATGAGCTCGTCCTGATCGTACCAAACAAAGAAAAATATCGGGTATATGCCAGACAAGAACAAGGATTGGAATGGATAAAACAGGAGAACCTGCTCCTTCGTGAGGAAGGCTCTGGAACAAGGACAGAGGCAGAAAAGAAACTTAAGAAAATGGGATTGGAAAAGCAGGATCTGCATATAAAAGCAAGTATTGGGAACACAGAGACGATCAAACGTCTGGTGAGCGGCGGCGCAGGGATCTCTATTTTGTCTAAACTGGCGGTAAAAGACAAGGTGGATACACAGGAGGTATTAAGCATTCCCCTGGAAGGGCAGGAGGGAAAGCGCAGTATCCATCTGGTATATAATAAGCAATTCAAGCTGTCAAAACCGGCAAGAGATCTGCTATATACGGTGCAGGATATTTATTGCGGCGCAGAGCAGCATAAAGCAGAGGTTTTGCATGAGATAAAGAAAATCGGCGGATGACAGGAAACATAGCGGAGTCACTTATAGGTTTAATCTATAAGTGACTCCGCTATATGGAAATTATCAATTAGACAGAAAAGACAAGGAAGATGTATACTTAAAGACAGGGAAAATAGGAGATGGATATGATTTACATGGATAATGCCGCAACCACAATGCAGAAACCAAAAGAGGTGGGAGAAGCCATCTGCCAGGCACTTTTTACAATAGGCAATGCCGGCAGAGGCGCTGCAGACGGAGCCTTAAGCGCGTCAAGGATTATTTATGAGACGAGAGAAAAATTGGCAGTACTTTTTGGAGCCGAGAGTGCGTCACGCATTGCATTTACAGCAAATTCTACAGAAAGTTTGAATATCGCTTTAAAAGGAACGCTTCAGCGGGGGGATCACGTGATCACGACAGTGCTGGAGCATAATTCTGTCTTACGTCCACTTTACGAATGTCGTGAAAAAGGGGTGGAACTGACTATTTTAGGCTGCGATCAAAGGGGAAATATCTCTTTTGAAGAGATGGAAATGAGTATTCGTAAGAATACGAGGGCAATCGTCTGTACACATGGATCGAATCTGACAGGGAATATGATAGACATTGAAAGAGTGGGCGCGATCGCCAGAAAGTATGGGCTTCTTTTGATCGTAGACGCTTCACAGACGGCAGGTGTTTATCCTATAGATGTACAGAAGATGGGCATAGACATCCTGTGTTTTACCGGGCATAAAGGACTCTTAGGACCGCAGGGGACAGGAGGACTGTATGTCAGAGAAGGCGTGAAAGTACGTCCGCTGTTAAGTGGAGGAAGCGGGATCGATACATATAATATGCATCATCCGGATGAAATGCCGACGGCGTTGGAGGCGGGAACCCTAAACGGACATGGGATTGCCGGCTTGAGTGCGGCGCTTACTTATCTGGAGCGGACTGGCATCGATACAATACGTGAGACGGAATTAAAGCATATGAGACATTTCTATGACTCCATTTCCCAGACACCAGGTATTCAGATATATGGGGACTTTTCCGTAAAATGGAGATGTCCGATCGTATCTCTTAATATCTGGGATTATGATTCTTCTGAAGTCAGTGATGAACTGCAAGTATCTTTCGGGATCGCTACCCGGCCGGGTGCACACTGTGCGCCTCTGATGCATAAAGCGTTGGGAACTGAAAAACAGGGAGCGGTCAGATTCAGTTTTTCACATTTTAATACAGAAGAAGAGATAGAAACTGCCGCATTGGCAGTAAAAGAACTTGCGAAGAGTTAGGAGAGAGGAAAGATGAACTTATCAGATTCAAAGAAAAAGCTGGCGTTGGCAGGGATCATTTGCGGCGCGGTGGCCGCATGTCTTGCTTGGTTTGGCAATCCGGCAAATATGGCGTTTTGTATTGCTTGTTTTATCCGGGATACAGCCGGCGCGCTTGGCATGCACTCTGCGGAGGTGGTGCAGTATGCAAGACCGGAGATCATCGGTTTAGTACTTGGCGCTTTTATCATATCCGTATTGACGAAAGAGTACCGTTCGACAGCAGGCTCGTCGCCTATGGTACGTTTTGTCCTTGGGATCGTGATCATGATCGGTTCCCTTGTATTTCTGGGCTGTCCGCTGCGGATGATCATCCGTATGTCGGCGGGAGATCTAAACGCCTGGGTTGCACTGATCGGTTTTATACTTGGAGTAGGGACAGGGTGTATCGCTCTGAAAAAAGGATTTAGTCTTGGACGTGCGCATCTTACCAATCGGATGAGCGGAGGCGTATTTCCGGCATTGATGGTGGGTGTGCTTTTGCTGGCGGTATGCACATCTTTGCTAAAATCGAGCGTCAGCGGACCGGGAAGCATGCATGCGCCAATTCTTATGGCTTTGGCAGGGGGACTGCTATTTGGAGCTTTCGCACAGAAATCCAGGATGTGTTTTGCGGGAAGTATCCGGGATGTTATATTGATGAGAAATTTCGATCTGTTGACAGTGATCGGCGGTGTATTCGCAGTGATGCTTATCTTTAATGTGGCAACTGGGAAATTTGTATTGGCGTTTGATACGCCGGGGATTATCGCGCACTCTGAACATCTGTGGAATATAATCGGAATGTATGCTGTTGGATTTGCCGCAGTACTTGCAGGAGGATGTCCTTTGCGCCAGTTGATCCTGGCAGGACAGGGATCTTCCGACGCGGCGGTGACAGTTTTGGGAATGTTCGTAGGGGCGGCTATGTGTCATAATTTTGGCCTTGCAGCGAGCGGAACAGCCATAAATGCGGAAACAAAAGAAGTTGTGGCAGGCGCAGTACCGCTCAATGGAAAGATCGCAGTATTGATCTGTATTGCTGTGTGTTTTGTGATCGCGTTTCTTAATAAGCGCAAAGAAGGTAAATAGATAAACAAAGGGGATAGAAAAAATGAAAGAAGTAGATGCAAGAGGCCTTTCCTGTCCGGAGCCATTAATGCTTACGGCACAGGCATTAAAAGAAAATAGCGGTCCAGTCCGGATTTTAGTGACAGAGCCACATCAGAAAATGAATGTTGAAAAATTTGCAAAAGACCATGGGAAAAAAGCCGTTTCTGAAGAGACAGCGGACGGATTTGCGGTGGTGATCGAATAATGCTCCGAAAGAAAGAAAAGAAACTGGTCGTGACATTCCATACGACGGCGGACGCTATGGCGATGGAAAAGGCATGTAAAACGACGGGGATAAAAGGACGGCTGATCCCGGTTCCACGATCGCTTTCCGCAGGATGCGGACTTGCCTGGTGTGCGGAAACAGAAGAAAAAGAGCAGATTATGCAGATCATGGAAGAAAAGAAGATTGAAGAAGAAGCCTTGCACGAGATGCTCGTGTAAGGCTTTTTGACGGCTTTTTTTGCTGCATATTCCACCATATTTCGCCAAAATTTTCTTGCCGGAAAAAGGTGATTTATGATATTATATTTATAGTTTTTAATAATTTTTTTTTCCAAAAGGAGTTGACAGATATAACAGAATTATTCTGGTCATTTTTACCTGTCAGAAAAAAATTGTACGATAATAGAGGCGTATTTCGTCCATTTTATATGGGAGAAGATACGCTTGTTTGTTGTAAAAAATCAAAGAAAGGATGAAAGTAAAATGAAGATAAGAAAACGATATATGAGTTTGCTGCTTAGTCTTATACTGCTCGTTTCCTTATGCTCACAGAGCGTACTTGCTGCCGGGGAGAATGAGCAGACTTCTTTGGCAGGTTCCACTATAGTAAAGGAGAATGAAGAACTTATTATAGATGGGATCACCTACACCATAGATTTTCATAGTGATGGAACGAATCGTTGGGCAAATCTGTGGCAGGTGAAGAATCCAGAGACGCCTGTGGAAGTTACTTTGCCCAGTGTTGCTGTATATGAGGGAGAAGAATATCCGGTCACAGAGATACAGTTTTCCGCGAGTTCAAAATGTGCGAACATCACGAAGTTGATTTTGCCGGATACTCTGACTACGGTAAATTGGTCTTCTTTTTCTAAATTTCCCGGCTTAACAGAGTTGAGTATTCCGGGCAGCATTAAAAATTTTAACGGCAGCTTTCAAGGCATGACAAATTTGCAGACTTTGAGTTTTGCGGAAGGCGTGGAGGAGATTTCTTCCAATTCTATGGTGGCTCGCTGCTCGTCTCTGACTACGATCAATCTGCCTTCCACACTCAAGCGTATCACGCAGCCTGCGGTTTTTAGCGGCGCTACTGCCCTGGCGGGGATTACTTTGCCAGAAGGGCTTGTTGTCGAAGAGGGCAGTCTGTTTTCAAATTGTACTTCCTTAACAAGTATAGAGCTGCCGGCTTCTATGACGGAGATCCCATCTAGTATTTTCAGTGGCTGTACCAGTTTGAAGAGTGTTACTGCCAAAGGGACGATCACATCTATCGGTTCCTCGGCATTCAATAAGTGTACGACTTTGACAACCATCCCTGATCTAAGTCAGGTTACGAAGGTGGAGCAGTATGCTTTTAATGAATGTACCGCTTTGCCCGGTCCGGTAGATCTGCACAGTGTGAGCGAGATGGGGGCGAATGCTTTTTATAATTGTGAGAATCTGACCGGGGCATTAGACCTTTCCAATCTGAATGTGATCCCAAACAAAGCCTTTAGTTATACAGGCATTGACGCCGTAACTTTGAGCGACAGCCTGACTTCCATTGGGATATGGGCTTTTTTGTATACGAATATTTCTGATATTGTATTTCCGGATACCTTGACGTCTATCGGGAACTATGCGTTCTGGTATGCAGAAAATTTAAATGGAACGGTAAAGATCCCAGACAGCGTGACTACTATTGGCGAATATGCCTTTAACAATACCGCAGTAGAAAAATTTGAGATCGGCAGCGGCATAGAGAGTGTGAATGCCAATGCGTTTGGAGAAAATACTGCCCTGCAGGAGATCATATTTGACAATAGCCAGGATAACGTAAGCATAATAGGAACGCTTCCGGACAGCGTTACCGTCACCTACACCCAGCAATCCATTGAGGACAGTGTGGGGGATACAATTTCTGATAAAGCAGGCGCGCCTACTCTGCAAGAGGCAGTAAATACGGCGGCAGCGTCGGAGAATGGCGGTACAGTAACACTGCAAAAGAACATTAAGCTGGATACGGCTGTTACGGTCCCTGCCGGAGGGACTGTCACTATCACCGCAGAGCAGGCGTGTCAGATCGCCGGGACGAAGACAGCCGTCGATTTGAGAAATCTGCTTGTGGTAGAAGAAGGCGGCTCCTTGGTTATCAACGGGGCAGTTACACTCTTTGGCCGCTATAACAGCGGCAGTATCGTACTGAACCAGGGAAGCTTAGAACTGACTGGGAATGCCGCAGTCACTGGCTCTAAGATCACGAATGATCGTGCTAATGGAACTGCCTCCAGCGGTCTGGGAGTGATCGACAGCCGGGGAGAAGGGGCAGTATTCACCCTGTCTGGCGGTAAGATCGCCGGGAATGCTCTGCATAACAACTCTGTATCTTACAGCGGGATCGTACGGGTCAGTGAGGGGGCAAGGATAAAGATCACAGGCGGTGAGATTTCCGATAACAGTGCTTCGGCTGCTGCTGCGCTGAACTGTTCTTCAGGAGTTTTATTGTATGGATATGCCAGTGGAACTATGAGCGGCGGCGTTATCAGCGGGAATACCGGGCATCGAGGCAGTGCTGTGATGCTGTGGGGCGGTGATGCTGCTCACCGTACGGAATTTACCCTGTCTGACAGCGGTTCTATTAGCGGTAATTCTTGTACTTCTTCAGGCGGAACGAAAGGCTCCGGCGCTGTTCATGTAGAGAATAATGCTGCCTTTCATATGACTGGCGGCAGCATTGGCAGCAACAAAGGCGTTCAGGGGGCAGGTGTCTGTGTGGTGGACGGCAATCTGCAGACGGGACAGAATGAGTACAATACGGCCTTTGTGATGGAGGGAGGTTCCATTTCCGACAATAAAGGAAGCATTGGCGGCGGTATCTACTCCTATTCTAATGGGGTGGAACTAAAGGCCGGGAAGATCATTGGAAATACGGCTTCGAATATGGGCGGTGGTATATACAGCGAGGGAAACTATGACTATTATAGTACCCTGCATTTGTCTAACGCTTTGATCACGGGCAATACCGCTCGTCAGGGCGGCGGCATGTGGTTCTGCGCTACAGGCAAGGTTACGGTCTATGTGACGGAAGGTGCGGCTGTTTTTGACAACACGGCGCAAGACATGGATATGCAGAAAGGCGCAGGAGACGATTTTGTCTTTTCTGCATATTCGACGGATGATTATCCTGCTACATTGGCTGAGCGTCTATTAGGCGGCGGCGCCGTCCAGTGGTACAAAGACGGAGCCGTTTACCTGCCTAGTACTGGTGTGTACCCTATTACGCAGGAAGGAGTTCCACGTTATGGAATGGATGGCGCCGACACCGATCCGGTGACCGTGATCGGATATAAGGATTGCCTGGCATTAAAGGCGATTCCACATTCCGAGGATGTTAAGACTATGGCAGAAAAGGAAGCAGCCCTGTTTATCACAGGAAATACCGCGGATAAGGGCGGCGGCATAGGCGCTAACGGAGGCATCATTATCGGGGCGTCTGCTGCAGCTTCAGTTGGTGTAACTAAGGTGTGGTCCGGAGACAGTGAACAAGACCGTCCTGGGTCCATCAAGGTGGATCTGTTGAGCAATGGTACAGTTATCGATACCGCAGTCTTGACGGCGGCAGATAATTGGAACCATACCTTTGAGGATCTGCCAACCAAGGATAAGGACGGCAAAGCTTATACATATACTGTATCTGAGGCATCTGTTTCTGGTTATACTACGCAGATAACCGGAGATGCACAGACAGGTTTTATCATAACGAATACGAAAACCGGTACTGTGACTCCGCCTGAAACCACAGATCCGACAAAGCCGACGAAAAAACCAGATTTGGATAAAGGAACGGCAGGCAGTCTGCAAACGGGAGACAGTAGCCATAAGATGATCTGGATCGCAGCTATGCTCCTGTCAGGCGCTGTATTGACTGGTATAGTTCTTCATGGCAGAAGGAGAAAACATAACAGATAATTTTGTATAAATAAATCAGGGCGCATGAAAAAATGAAAGTTTTTTCATGCGCCGTTTCTCAAAAAAAGAACGTTAGATAGTTCATATGGAATTTGATTTTTATTTCAAATTTAAACGATAAGAAAATTATAATTTCTCTTATAATTTAATGTATAGGAGGAAGTATAATGAATAAATATGCTTACATTCGAGTTTCGAGTAAAGATCAAAATATTGCAAGACAAGTAGAAGCAATGCTAAATATCGGGATTTTAGAGAAAGATATGTATATTGATAAACAATCCGGTAAAGATTTTCATCGCGAACAATATCAGTTGTTATTAAAGCGGTTAAAATCCGGCGATGAACTTTATATTAAATCAATCGACCGATTAGGACGAGACTATGATGAGATACAGGAGCAATGGCGTCGTCTCACAAAAAAGGTAAATATAGATATTATCGTGTTAGATTTTCCGCTTTTAGATACCAGAAATCAAGTAAATGGGATTACAGGAAAGTTTATAGCTGACTTAGTGTTACAAATACTTTCCTATGCAGCGCAGATAGAACGAGAAAATACGAAACAGCGGCAAGCCGAGGGCATACGCATTGCCAAAGAAAAAGGAATACGACTGGGACGACCGCCGTTGCCTGTGCCAAAAGAATTTGAAGAAATCTATCAATTATGGAAAGAAAATAAAATCAGTAAACGTAAAGGCGCATTGCTGCTGCATACAAACCATAATACTTTCTCTAACTGGATAAAAAAATATGAAAAAACCGTGGAAAACAGTAGTATTTCATGCAATTAAAAGTAGACATTTATTGACACAGAAAGTAGACATTTCCTACCATAGCGTCAAATACTTTTTTATCCGGAAATCATCATAGTTTATTTTGATTTATACATTTTCGATAAAAAAATACTTACCATATCTTACTGTATCTCATTTTATCATTCTACCATCACTGGTAAAAAATGTCTGCTTTTTTTACCATTTCACTTATCTCTTTATATACATTTGGTTCAAAAGATAGATAGGAGGAAATAGGAATGAAGCTAACCAGAAGAGCAGCTGCGTGGTTTTTTACGTTGATTGTGGCAGCAGGTTTGGTGCCGCAGACTGTGTTTGCTGAAGAAACAACGGCTTTTCCGCTTCAATATGAAGTTTTGCAGGAAATCAATGAAGATAAAACAGAAGCAACGATTTCTTTAGAATTTACGGAGACAGAAACTGTTCAGTTGGAGAAGGTAACATTGCCCGACGGTACAGAGAAAACAGAAGATTTGACTGTTATTACCTACACCGTTTCTGTAAATGAAAAATATGATTTTAAGGTAGACTATTTTACGGACGGTGTTGAACAGGAAGAAACAATACCGGTTGAAATAACTGAATTAGTGGAAAAGAAAACGGGCGAAGAAATTCCAGCAGAAGAAAAAGAAAAGCTTACTGCTGTAGAAACAACCTCCAATCTGCTGCAAGCAGATGGAAATACTTATGAGGTCTCTAGTGGAGATGAATTGACGACTGCATTAGAGCAAATTGAAAATAGCCAAGAAACAGAGGCAACAATTGTGTTGACTGCGGATATTGGAACTAATGTAAAATTTGTTGGTGCTGCTAATAAAACCATTACTGTAAAAAGCACAGACGGACAGAAATACGCACTTACTCTTGGAAGTGAATTAGTAGGTGATATTACATTAGATAATGTAAAGGCATCTGCCGAAACATTGTATTGTAGTGGACATCGAACTATCTTTACAGAGAATTGCGAATTTACGATTTCTGGTACACTTTATGGTGGAGGAAAAGCAAAGACAGTACAAAGCGTTTATGTAAAAATCAATGGTACAGGAAAAATCAACACTACTGATATAGAAAATACAGTTGTTGGTGGTAGTTATAAGGGTTCCGTGGAAGGTGATATTTATGTAGAACTTGCAGGTAATATTACTTACGGAAACAAGGCAGGTCATTATCTTGTGGCAACCAATAAAGCAACTGCTTATGGCGGAGATAAGCCAAGTGGTACACCACTTGAGGTAGGTGGAAATGTAACATTGATTCTTGATGGTCCGGTCACAGGTACGGCACCACAAAATATAGTTGGAGCGTATAACTCTCATGTTAAGGGAAATGTAACTGTACAAGTGAAAGCTGGGTATGCAATTGGTATTGAAGGAATGAGAGAAGATCCAACACAGTCAATTGTTGATGGAGATATACATATTATTGCAGGGGATCCTGCATATGAAGGTACAGATCGTATTTGCAGAATTGCTGCTAACTGGGATATTGTTGGTGCCGGTGAAAAAATAAATTTAACAGGCAGCTTATTCCAAGTTGGTGGAAATGTAACGATTGATACTTATGAAAATGTTTGGGGGTGGGATAAAGATGGAACTCCGGCTAATGATCCTCCGGGAATTGTGGGTGCAGGATCTGCCACAGTTGCTGGAAAAGTAACGATCAATGCCAAGGGTTCTCATTTGGAAGATATTGTGGGAGCCGATAATACAGGAACGTCAGGTTCAAGTGTCGGCGGAGATATTTTAATCAACGCCCAAAATGTTGATTTGAGAAATTCTTATAATGAGAAAAGTGGTATTTTACCACTTTTGAGTGGAACGAAAGCCGGAAAAGATGTAACTGTAAATTTGGATAGTGGACTGTTGTCTGGTATTTATGGTTATGGTGGTACAGTTGGTGGTAATATGGAAATTAATATTACAGGAACTCCAAAGTTTACCGATGATGAAGCCGGCGTCTGGGGAGTGAATAATACAGATTCAAAAGAAAGATCTGTTCTTAACTTTGACAAAGCTAAAACTTCTATTCCGATTGTAGGCTATTTCACAGAGATGAATGTTATTAATGAGTCTGATGTGACTTTAGGAAATGAAAAGAAGAATGCATTTGGTACTGTTTATGATGTTAACATTAATACAAACGCTAGCCTCACAACCAATAAACAGGCATATTCCAAAGGTGCTCTGACAATGGATCATGGGACTTGGATTGCAAAAGGGTTTCTTTATGTTACAACTACAACTAATACAAACAATTCTAAAATTGTGATGAATGATTATGCTGCATTTGGATATGGTTATAAAAATGATAATGCTTATGATAAAACGGTTGTGACAAGCAATGATGATATATATACATTTAACCAATGTGCTTATGTTGATAAAATCTATGGTAATTCTGCAATTGTAAACAGTACATGGAATGTATTCGTACCAACCATGATTGGTGGAAATTATATAGCAGCTTCAAACAAATTAAATGTATTAGCATTTGTAGATCAAGAAAATTACCCTGACGAAAAGATACCTCTAGAAATTCTGGGCACGGCTACAGGGAAAACGGCAGTAACCCTTGTTGATAAGACAGACACTTCAAAAGAGGGAAAACCGATTGTTGGACAAAATTATATCAATGCTTTGAAAGTAAGTGAAGATACTTTTGAGTTGGCAAACAAAAATGCTGTATCTTGTGGTTTATATTTTAAGAAACTTGCAGATGCAAATACAGAAGATAAAGGCGATTATGATATGTGGCAAGTGGCAAAAAAAGATGTATATCAGGTGCTGTATGAATTTGTGAGCGGAACAGCCGGAAAACAACTCCCGGATGCCATTACAGACGTATTGCCTATAGATTCTGATAAATATGCAGAAGGTGCTACAGTCAATGCTATGCAACCGGATGAAACAGAAATTGCAGTTTCAGACGGAGTATGGAAATTTGAGGGGTATGACGCTGACAGTAAGGTGGCAAATACTGAACATACAGATGAAAATGGGAATATTAAGTTTATTGGAACGTGGGAATTTGTTAAAGATAAAGATGCGCCAATAATCTTTGATGAATCAGATAAACCTAGTAAACCAGATAGTAATAAACTTAATGATCACGGAAGTGTAGAAACAGGAGATAAAACAAATATTTTGCTGTGGGGAATAGGCACTATTATTTCAGCTTTAGCGGTGCTGATCGTTGTATCAGTCAAACGAAAAACGAATAAATCGTAAACTAAAAAAGACTAAGAGAAACATACATGAGTGTGATTTCTCCTAGTCTTTTATTTTCTGTTTAAGCTGAACGCTCAAATTCCATTTTCAAATGTATCTAATACATGAGGGAGAAGTCTGTCGCTGTAGGCAGACAGAGAATAATTCCCTTCACACAGCGCCCAATCATAGAGAAGAGAGCGCTCATACATGGTATATATTTTTGTTAATTCCTCTACAGAAGAAGTGTTTTTGAATTCGCCTGTCTGCATACCTTCTGCAATGACATCACGGACCAGCTGGAAATAATAGCGGTTATCATCCAGCAGGGAACGGCTGTCCTTCGTAATCAGCTGTGAGGAATACAAAGACGCCAGGAGTTTCAGATCAATACTCGTTTCGATCATATAAAAAAGTTCGTGGTTTAAGAGAAGCAGTTTTTCTCGCGCATTTAGCGTGGGATCCATAGAAGTGCTGATCTCTTCATATTTTTGATCGAACAGATCGGACAACGTGGAGAGTAAGGCATCTTTCCCTTTAAAATAGTGATAAAAAGTTCCTTTAGACGTTTTGGAGAGTTTGATGATGTCCTCCACGGTCGTATCGTGATAGCCATATTTATAAAATAAATTCCAGGCAGCTTTTACGATCCGGTTTTTGGTGGTCGATTTTTTACGGGGCATAGTATATGAAATTCCTTTCTAAAGTAGATGAGTGTTGTCTCTATTATATACAGCATTTCCGGGAATTTCAAGGAGCACAGTCACTGTAAGTATAGGCTGTGTGCCCCACGCTAAGTGAAAGCTATTCGCCGCGTGCGACTTTAAAACCGTATTTGAGCGGATCGTCCGGATCGATAACATAGGTGGATATGCCGGTTATATATGCGCTCCCTGTAATCTGGGGGATGACAGCTTTGTAGGGACCTACGGTTGTCTCTTCTTTGATGACTCCTTTAAAGCGGGATCCGATGAAGCTTTCATATATAAAAGGTTCCCCGATTTTGATCTCGCCTTTGGCATACAAGGCAGCTAACTTAGCGCTGGTTCCGGTGCCGCAGGGGGAGCGGTCTGACATGCAGTCTCCGAAAATAACGACATTACGGTAGTTGCATCCAGGCGTATCCGTATGGCAGTAGAATTCTACCAGATCCAGAGTTGTAATATCTAAGTTGGGATGTCGGATTTCCACTTCCTGGTTGATCTGGTGGCGCAGCTTCATGCCAAGGTCAGTCAGCTTTGGGATGGATTCTTTATCTACTGTCCATCCAAGCTGTTCGACATCTGTCAGAGCAAAAAAACTTCCTCCAAATGCAATATCATAGTGGATGGTTTTTCCATCTACAACAGTGGTAAGGTTCTCTTTATAGAGAAAAGCAGGGACGTTTGTCAATGTTACGTTTAAAACTTTTCCGTCTTTTACTTCTGCTTTGGCGTGTATGAGACCGGCAGGGGCATCTAACACGATCTCAGTATAAGGTTCTTTAACCGGAGCAAGTCCAGATTCGATCAATGCTGTAGTCGTCCCGATCGTTCCATGCCCGCACATGTTCAAATATTCGCCGGTATCCATGAAGATAACGCCGAAATCGGCTTCCTCATGTACCGGTTCTGTGATGAGAGCGCCGAACATATCATGATGCCCGCGTGGTTCATACATGAGCGCTTGGCGGTATTTATCATAATGTTCTGCCAGGTATTGCTTCTTTTCTATCATCGTGGCGCCTTGCAACGCAGGAAAACCGGACGTGATAATGCGGGTGAATTCACCGACCGTGTGTGTGTCGATCGCATGAAAGGCTGATTCGAAAGAATCTAATTTGATAGCAGGTGTACAATTCATAGATACATTTCCTCCTAAAATAAAAAAATTGTAAACAGGCAAAATAAAAGTACGATTTCGCAAATGCCTGTAATTAGACTATATTCTAGTATTTTGTACGGCAATATTATAGACTATATTCTAGTATATAGTTCATTATTTAACTATTATTATGGCTGAAACCCCTTGAAAAGTCAATGATTATTTGTTACTATGATTTTACAAAAACGAAATATGGGGGTAGTAAGGTAACTGGTGTGCCTCCTGGTCTTCAAAACCAGTGTTGGGCGTTTGAAGCGTCCTGGGTGGGTTCGATTCCCACATGCCTCCGCCAGAAAATAACTGTCCGGCAGGGACAGTGGAAATAAAGGAGTTTAAGGACAATGGAGAATCTTCAGTTTCTTTTAAAACAACATGTCGGCGCACCGTGCAGACCGGTGGTAAAAGAGGGCGAGAAGGTGCAGAAAGGGACATTGCTTGCCAAGCCGCAGGGGCTGGGAGCTAATTTGTTTTCCAGTGTATACGGAGTGGTACAGGAAGTCAGAGACGACCGTATCATTATTTGTCCGGATGAAGTGCAGAAAGAGGAGTTTCTTTCCTTGGAGCCGGGGAGCCCGCTGGAGATGGTAAAGGAGGCGGGGATTGTTGGAATGGGAGGCGCCGGTTTCCCTACAGGAGTAAAATTGGATATAGATCTGCATGGCGGCACGCTCCTTGTCAATGCTGTGGAATGTGAGCCCGGACTAGGCCACAATATCCGGCAGATTGAAGAAAAGACAGATATGACTATAGAAGGAGCAAGGCTGTGTATGGAGATGACACATGCAGCCAAAGTCATATTTGCGATAAAGGCGAAAAATAAACGGGCAGTCGAAAGACTGCGAAGCGCGGTAGCGAAAGAAGAAGCTATGTACATACATCTGCTTCCGGATATATATCCAATGGGAGAAGAAAGGGCGATCGTGCGGGAATGCCTGGGGAAACTTCTGGATCCGGTACAGCTTCCCTCAGCAGCGGACGCCGTAGTTATCAATGTAGAAACAGTCCTTAGAGTCTTTGAAGCAGTAAAATTGAAAAAGCCTTGTTTCAGCAAGAATATAACTGTGACAGGCAAGCTCAAAGGCGAGGAAGGACCGCGTATTTATATGGATGTTCCGGTCGGCATAAGTGTCAAAGATCTGATCGAGAAGGCAGGCGGGATAGACGGAGCGTATGGAGAAGTTATCATGGGCGGTCCCTTTACCGGGAAAGCGGTGAGCCTGACAGAGCCGGTCACAAAGACGACAGGCGGCATTATCGTGACGATCGATCTTCCGGATCTGCATGGAGCACCGGTCGGACTGCTTGTATGCGCCTGTGGAGGCAGCGAAGAGAGAATGCGTGATATTTGTGAGAAAATGCATGGCACACCTGTCTCAGTGGCGAGATGTAAGCAGGCGATAGAGATGAAAAATGGGGCGCTTAAATGTGAAAATCCAGGGAATTGTCCCGGACAGGCGGCAAAATGTCTACAGTTTAAAAAGGATGGAGCAGAATACATTATCATCGGAAACTGTTCGGATTGTTCAAACACAGTAATGGGGTCTGCACCAAAGATGAAGCTGAAAGTCTTTCATCAAACAGACCACGTGATGAGGACGATACATCATCCATTATACAGACGGCTGAAAGTTTCAAAACAGGTGGAACAGTTGCCGAACGGAAAATAGAATTTCATAACAGGAGGAGAGGATATGTCTATTACAGCGGAAACCGCGAAAGAACACGCAAAAGACCCGGCAGTGCTTTGCTGCAGGGCAGAAGAAGGAATCACGATCCAGGCTTCTAACTTAGAAGATCCGGCAATTTTTGATGATTTGGTGGATTCGGGACTTTTGGATCTGACAGGGGCACTTACGATCGAACAGGTATTGGGCGCTAAATTAAAGAAGACCTGTGATTCACTGTGTCCTTTAACTGCTGAGGTGGTAGAAGGGATTGCTGTGCAGGAACAGCCGGATACAGAAGAAAAGGAAGCAATGAGATCGGAAGCAGAACAAGAAGCAGAAGCACAGGATTTGGCTGCGGATAGGATACAAGAGCCGCAGACGGTAATACAGAACAGTATTTTGAAGATCCATATTGGAGAAGGAAAAGATATAGATATAGAGCTTCCGGTCGCTATGGCAGGCGGCGTACAGCCATCCGGCACGAAAGAGATGGGAATCGCAAAGGAATCCACACAGCCTGTCCAGGCAGCTGAAATGGCAGAAGAAGCAACAGAAGAAAAAACGGTTCGAAACCTCACGAGAAAGCACTACAAAATTACGGAAGTGAAGCGTGGTCCTGAGACGAAAATAGAAGGGACGGTGCTGTACATCCGCGAGGGAATCGAAGCAGAGTGTGTCGCTTCCCAGGAATTAGTGCATGACTTGAAGATCCAGATCATCACACCGGAAGAATACCATACGTATTCGGAAACGATCATGGATGTACAGCCTATTGCCTGCAAAGAAGGAGAGGCAGAGATCGGTACAGGTGTGACGAGAGTCTTGGACGGCGTCATTATGATGGTGACGGGAACAGACGATAACGGAGTACAGATCGGAGAATTTGGTTCTTCTGAAGGGTATCTGGATGAAAATATTATGTGGAACCGCCCAGGAGCGCCGGATAAGGGTGAGATTTTCATTAAGACACAGGTGACTATAGAAGCTGGTATGAATATGGAAAGACCGGGACCGTTGGCGGCACATGCAGCCACAGATGTGATCACCCAGGAAATCCGGGAAGCATTGAAAAAAGTAGAAGATGAAAGCCTGGTAGTAGATACAGAAGAGTTTAAGCAAGTGAGAAGGCCGGGAAAGAAAAAAGTCGTGATCGTAAAAGAAATCATGGGACAGGGGGCTATGCATGATAATCTGATCCTTCCGGTAGAACCGGTCGGTGTGCTGGGAGCGAAACCAAATGTAGACCTGGGGAATGTGCCCGTCTGTGTCTCACCGTTGGAAGTGCTGGACGGCTGTATCCATGCATTGACCTGTATCGGACCGGCATCTAAGGAAATGTCCAGACATTACTGGAGAGAGCCGCTTGTGTTGGAAGCGCTCCATGACAAAGAAGTAGATTTGTGCGGCGTTATTTTTGTGGGGAGTCCGCAGATCAATGCGGAAAAATTCTATGTGTCTAAACGAGTAGGCATGATGGTAGAGATGATGGATGTGGATGGAGCGTTCGTGACGACGGAAGGTTTTGGGAATAATCATATTGATTTTGCCAGTCATCATGAACAGATCGGCATGCGGGGCATCCCGGTAGTGGGACTTTCTTTCTGCGCAGTGCAGGGAGCTTTAGTCGTAGGAAATAAGTATATGACCAATATGGTAGATAATAATAAGTCAGAATCGGGAATCGAAAACGAAGTCCTCGCTTGTAATACATTGTGTACAGAAGATGCTTTAAGAGCACTTGCCATGCTGAAAAACGCAATGGCGGGCGAAGATGTAAAAAAACCGGAGAGAAAGTGGAATCCGCAGGTGAAGGCGGCGAATGTAGAATTGATTTCCAATGTAACAGGAAAACCGGTGGAGCTTGTGAAAAACGAGCAGTCTCTGCCGATGAGCAAGAAGAGAAGAGAGAAATATGACTGATAAAACAGTACTGCAGTACGGTGATAAGATGATACGTATGGAAGGCATTATTGTGGAACTTCACGATGGATGTGTCGGAATAGATCTAAAGGGGCGGCTTGGGTTCCTGAAAATACCTATGCGCATGCTTATAACAGAGTATCCTCTGAAGATAGGACAGGAGGTCGCATGGAATATGAGCTTTATAGAACAGCTGGATTCCGAGGTGAATCAGAAATACGTATCCAATCTTGACACATATATCAGACATCGTAAAAAGATGTGTGAAAAAAAGGATATATATCATAAAGGAGGTGGAGAAGATGAGTTTGACAACGGTAAAAGGGATTCAATCTGAGATATTTGTCCCGATCACACCGCCGGCAGTTTGGACGCCTGTGAAAAAGGAGTTAAAGGATATGTCTATCGCGCTTGCTACAGCTGCGGGTGTACATTTGAAAACACAGGAACGTTTTAATCTTGCCGGAGATTCTACTTGGAGAAAGATTACCAATACGACTCCTTCCAGTGAATTGATGGTCTCTCATGGCGGATATGACAACAGTGATGTGAATAAAGATATCAACTGTATGTTTCCGATAGACCGTATCCATGAACTGGCGGCAGAAGGAGTCATCCGGGCATGTGCGCCTGTACATGCCGGTTTTATGGGCGGCGGCGGAGATCAGGAAAGATTTAAACATGAGACAGGACCTGCGATCGCGCAGATGTTTAAAGAAGAAGATGTGGACGCGGTTATTTTAACTGCTGGATGAGGTACTTGTCATCGCTCTGCAGTTTTAGTGCAGAGAGCAATCGAGGAGGCTGGAATACCGACGATCATTATTGCAGCTCTCCCACCGGTCGTTCGTCAGACCGGTACGCCACGTGCCGTAGCTCCGTTAGTGCCGATGGGTGCTAACGCAGGTGCGCCGAATGACGTAGAAATGCAGACGAATATCGTAAAAGCAACATTAGAACAGCTTGTGAAGATCGATACGCCGGGTAAGGTTGTACCGCTTCCGTTTGAATATGTAGCAAAAATATAAATACGGTAAAGTAAGAGGATGCTCCGGGTCGGAGTGTCCTTTTGCTTTATGCTGTTCTATCTCTTTGGAGTATGGCGCGAAAAAGTACGGCTAAGTGTATAAAACAGATATGACGCTAAGAAAGGATTGAAGGATAAAAATAACTCGTGTTATACTCTATTTGCAGACATGGTTTATAAATATATAGTGACAGCGAAAATAATAGGGGGATGAGATGTTTAAATTATTTTATCCGTGTGAATACGTAGAAAGTGTATTTACCATTGATTATGAAAAATTGTATAATAAAGGATATAGAGGTCTTATATTTGATATAGACAATACCTTAGTGCCTCATGGAAACGATTCGGAAGAAAGAGTAGACGCACTGTTTTCTTGGCTGCATAATCTGGGATTTCAGACACTTTTACTGTCAAATAATGATGAAGAACGCGTGAAAAGATTTTTAAAGAATATTTCTTCTTTTTACATATGCGACGCACAGAAACCAAAGCCTGAAAATTACCGAAAGGCGGTAGAGATGTTAGATATGAAAAAGGAAGAGACGGTATTTATAGGAGATCAGGTTTTTACAGATATACTAGGAGCGAATCTAAGCGGCCTTGACAGCATATTGGTGCGTTTTATAGGGTATGACACGGAAACAAAAATAGGGATCAGAAGAACTGTGGAAAAACTGCTTCTGAAATTTTATAGTTATAATAAGAAATGTCAGAATAGACTGGGAAATATACAAAAGAGAGGGAAAAGTGACAATGCAAAGGAAGAAATTATTTTGTGAGATTAATCCGTTCTGCTATGCGATCGCTCTTAGAAAAGAGATTTTGAAACGTCATATCAAAGATTTTTTTGAAAGGGAGCCGTTTGCGAAGACGATACAGCAAGAAAAACTGCCGGTGGTCGTATCGGAGCATAGTTCCCATCTGATAAAAAGAGGGAAGGGGATCGACAGCAGACTGCAGGAAGGGAAGGCTGTGAATATCCGTCTGGCATGTGAAAAGATCAACGGGCTGCTCATCCGTCCGGGAGAAGTGTTTTCTTTCTGGAAGAGGGTGGGAAATACGACAAAGAGAAAAGGGTATCAGGAAGGGCGTGTGATCAGCGGTGATGAGATCAAGCCGGGTCTGGGAGGCGGACTCTGTAATCTGGCAAATACGATCTATTGGATTGTACTGCACAGTCCGCTGGAAGTAACAGAATTTCACCAACATTCGGATGCCTTGGCACCGAATGAAGGGAAACGGATGCCTTTTAGTTCCGGGACGTCTGTTTGCTATAATAATGTAGACTACCGGTTTAAAAATACGACTGGGCAGAATGTGCAGCTGTTGGTGTGGTGTGATGAAGAGGAACTGCATGCGCAGTTAAGGAGCGAAAAAGCCTATCCATGGCAGTATGAACTGATGGAGGAAGATCATCATTTCGCAAAAGAGGGAGAAAAATATTACAGAAATTCCCGGATCTACAGAAATATATATGAAAAGGATACAGGAAGGCTTGCAAAAAGAGAACTGCTCCTGAAGAATCATTCAGAAGTCATGTATGACTACAGCCTGATTCCTCAGGAACAGATACGAAAAGAGGAGTGATCCTCTACTGGTCTATGTATCGGCAAACATTGTCAAGCTGGCTGCCAAATGAGTCGCCGAATGTATTTTCGAAAAAAGCGCCTCCAATAGTAAAGGCCCAAGGGGCGCTTTCTTTGATCTCTTTAAGCCTACTGTAGCTGTTGATACTGCCGGCGATACAGACGGGGGCGGGCACTTCAGATACGAATCTTTTAATAAGAAGAGAAGCGTCTTGCGTGTATCTGTATCCTAACAGATCGACGCCATATACCCCTTGTTTAAGAAGGGAACAGGCTTCTTGTATCATTTCATCGATCGCGCCGTTTAAGACAGATGGTCTGCCTGTGACCGTTCCGACAAAAGGCATATACTTTAAGTGGTTTTTTTGACAAAATTGATTGATCGAATCAGAAAAGAGAGTACCAAGCAGAACGTCGCAGCCGCACTCTGCCGCTATTTTGGCACCGTGCAGACCTTCCTCTTCTGTATATGCAACGACTTCTAAAAAGGTCGTCTTTCCATATTCTTTCATATAAGAATATAATGCTTTCATCTGGTCTAGTGGAAGCGGCTTTTCTTTAAATCCCCAAAATTTTACCTTGCTGTGTTTGCATTGATCAAAAATTTCGTAAGCATTTCTGACGGTACAGTCATGCTGTGTCAGCATTACAATCAGCTGTGTGCCATGTTCCATATTTTTCCTGTCCTTTCTGTCGCGTTTTCGGTGAAATTGTCAATTTTTATTATAACACGAGGAAAGGCGCAATGGCAAACGAAAGAAAAGGAAAAGTGTTATGAGGAAGGGGATTAAAAACAAGATTGTATTGAAAAAAATGGCAGATTCCAGAATCAACTTGAACTAAAGAGTTCAGGTTGATTTTTTATTTGTGCAAAATGTACAAAAACAAGGAAAGTGAGAACGGGATATGAAAAGAGAAAAAGATGTTGAACCTTGACAAATGAATATGACTGCGTACTATGTAAAAGTTGTTCGGAGCGTTAAAATAAAATATTTATAAGTAGAAAATCTTTTGCGAAAAAAATAGATGAGAAAAATTTTATTGAATGTGAAGAACAAAACAGTGACAAATATGTGTTCAAGTGTGAGATCGAGTGCTTTTATATAACCTATTACAACAATATACTTTTTGATATGAAAAATAATGTTTAAAGTAGATTTTGGCGTTCCGAACAGCTTTTACATAGTAGAAGGTGAAGGCGTGATTGTCACCAGTATCAAATGCACGTGGGGCAAGCTGTCCTCTTTGACAAGAGATTGTCAATTAGTCAGCTAGGAGGACGGAAAGACAGGATAACTATGTATATTAAGGTAGAGAAATGAAAGCCTTTTGATATAAGAAAAGATAAAAATGAAAATAGGGTAGGAAAAGCAGGGTGATTGATAAGTGTCAATCACCCTGCTTTTAAAGGAAGTAGGTAGGATATTTAAGGCGTTTTCTACGCTTGAATTATTATTTTCTGCAAGTGTTGTAAATAACAGGTTATATGTGATGTGAGAAATTAGGAAAGAGGAAAAAGATATGACAGGTAAAGAGTTAAGAGAGATACAGGAAAGAAAAGAGATGACGATTGAGGAATTGGCTGCAAAAATGGAGTGTTCGGAAAGGACAGTGCGCAGATATTTTGACAGAGAGGAAGTTCCTGCGAAAAAGGCAGAGAGACTGCTTAAGAACTTAGAAGAAAAAGGAGAGGCAAAGGGAAAAAATAGAGGCATGGATGAAACAGTGAAGTATTGTCCTTTCCGCAAGAAAGTGTGGAAGTATAAAGAAGGTGGACAAGAGGAAAGATTTCTTCCTTGTATTGAAAGCTGTATGGCGTATGAAGAGGGTATGTGTAGAATGTTCAGGCATGTTA
Organism: Mediterraneibacter massiliensis; assembly: GCF_001487105.1. Classification (GTDB taxonomy): domain Bacteria; phylum Bacillota; class Clostridia; order Lachnospirales; family Lachnospiraceae; genus Mediterraneibacter; species Mediterraneibacter massiliensis. Next base: position 627,568 of record NZ_LN913001.1, read on the forward strand.
AGAGATTTATGCGGCAGGAAGAAAATAAAAGGGAGAATGAATATAGTTATAGAAGGGAAAGCGATTTCAACAAACGGAGAAACGAGCGTTAGTGAAACGTGGTTGTTTAGGAGTGCGTTAGTAGTAAGGAAAATATTGATATTAAAGTGTATGTGAATTATAATAATAACAGAGGTGTTTTCTGCGTTTTTAGATAAAGAGGGAATGGAAATGAAAGAGAAAAAAGTTAAAGAGTTTAAAGAAAAATACAAAAAGAGAATAATTGGAATAGTGATATGTGTATGTATTATTGTGTTGGTTGTAGTTGGGATTGTGCTGACACAGAATGTGAGATTTGATCTTAAGCAGGAAGTGTTTACTGTTGAGTATAAAACCAAATTGGATACATCTGTTAAAACGTATTTAAAAGATACAGGGGATATTATTTATAAAGAAGCAAAAGTAAATTTGTCTGATGTAGATATAAATATGGTCGGTGAATATCCGGCAGAGATTACTTATAACAAAAAGACACTAAAGTTTACGGTAAAGGTAGAAGATACTGTTAAGCCAGAGGTGAAACTGGCTAAGGAAGTCAAAGGAGTTGTCGGAAAAGATATTTTAGGGGAAAGCATTATTACGGAAATGAGAGATAAAGCAGGCATTAAGAAAGTATCTTTTAAAGAAAATCAGATTGGAGAATATGCGAAGGAATTATCGACTGTCGGGATAAATTATAGCGAGGCAGGCTCTTATGAAAATACTGTGATTATAGAGGATGGTAACGGGAATAAAACAGAAAAGGCATTTACAGTAAAGGTTGTTGATGACTACGAAAAATACGTAATCGGAATTGCTGATTTGACGGTTGAACAAAATTCTTCACCGGACTGGATGGCGAATATTGAAAAGAATGATAAGATAAAGGAAATCACAGCAGACGCTTCCGCGGTAGATATGGCAACGCCAGGGGAATATACGCTGACTTATACAATCTTGGGAGATGACGGAGAAACAAAGATTGAAAAATCTGTAAAGGTTACAGTAACAGCTTTAACAGTTGCAGAAAATAATACAGGATATACAGAAGGAGGATATGAAGGATATAATTCTTATGCTGGAGACAGTAGCGGTTATGATACAGGTTTATATGCTGGTGGTAGTGGCAGTTATGATACTGGCTCTTATACTGGAAGTACAGGGGGCGGCGGTTATTATCCTGGACAGAGTTGGGAAGGAACAAAGACGGATGAGGGCGTGATAGAGGACTTTAATGGTAATTCTTATGAAACTGGTACATGGAATCCATTTGGTTGACTTCTTGTAAATGAAACTATATAAAGGATTAGCAGGGCAGACATGAAAAAATGTCTGCTTTTTGTTTTTTTTAAGGAGGAAATATGAGGCAGTTGTTAAAAAGAGTAACAGCGGCTGTTTTGTCCGTATTAATGTTTACAGGAATGGCTTTGTCGGTTTGTGCGAAGGAAGAAGCAAAGTACACCGTAAACATTGAACAGTCTGACAGCGGCGGCATTTTAAAGGTGAAGGAGGAACAAGCGGGGTATTCCCCAGGAGACAAGATAACATTAGAGGCAGAGACCGAGGAAGGGTATCATCTTGCAGAAATCAAAATGGAGCCGGAAGGTTCGGTGGACTTAGAAGATTTAAGTTTTCTTATGCCGGAGCAGGATGTCATATTGAAGCCTGTTTTTGAAAAGATAGAGACAAAACAGGAAAGGACTCTTTTGGTAAACTATAAGCAGAAAGATAAAAGTGCTGTAACGGTATTGGGAAATAAATCGGTTGGCATTGTATATAACGGGCAGGTTACATATAGTGGGACAACAGTAGGAGCTTTTACAGTAAATGGAAATATTGCTTACTGTATGGAGCATCTTAAACCAACGCCGGACACAGGCACAGACTTTTATGAGAAAACTTATGGTGATGAAAATGTCAGAAAAGTTTTATATTATGGCTGGGCTGGACAGGAGCAGTGGAGTGGATTTACTAGTTATGAGCAGGGCGTTGTATGTACTTCATTGGCGTTGTCTTACTACTATAGCGGTCCCGATTCATTAGGCGGCGATCCATTCTTGGGCGATAATTGGATGTGGCCGTTAGGGGATTTTATCAGATATTGTGAATCACAAGAAAATATTGAAAGTAATGATATGAGTTTATCTAAAACTTATACAGAATCAAAATTATCTTCTGATAAGACCTGTCAGATAACAGAAGATATTACATTTAATTCAAGTAAAAAGAATACAATTACAATTCCTCTTGGAGAAGGAATGTCTTTAGTAAATAAAACGACAGGGCAGACTTTAACTGGAAATGCGACAGTGAAAGGCGGCGATACATTTTATTTAAAGGCACCGCTTACTATGAATGGTACATGGAAGAGTGGGAAGATGAATGGAAGCATGGGGAAATTTAATGCTGTGCTTGCAATTACCGGAAGTGCAGATTTGCAGGATTTAGGGTATGGTCAATGGGTAGTAGACCCAGACAAATACGTTGAATTAAGCGTCAAGTGGGTGCAGATGGGAGACATACAGCTTACAAAGTTTTTGGAAAGTGACGAGGAAGTGAAAACTCCGGCTGTGGGAGTAGAGTTTACTCTGACGCATAAGGAGACAGGCGAAAAGGTAGTAATTACAACGGATAAAAACGGAGTTGCTTCTACGGCGGATAAAGAAAATTATCCAATTGGACGCTTGATTGGCGGTGTATGGACAGTAGAGGAAACAAAACCGATTGAGGGATATAAACCGATTGACCCCTTTGAAGTAACTGTAATCGGACAAGGGCAGACCTTTACTTATATTGTAGAGGATAAACAGATTTATTCGGCGTTAAAGGTAGAAAAGATAGACGCGGAAAGTAAACAGGTGATTCCGATCGCTGGGGCGAAGTTCCAGATTTTGAATAAGAATAAGGAACCGATTTCCATGACGGTTACGCATTATCCATCATTAGTAACAACAGACACTTTTGAAACAGACGAAACAGGCTCCTTTGTTTTACCGGAACGTCTGCCGCATGGGGAATATTATCTGCATGAGGTACAGGCTCCGGAAGGGTATCTTTTAGGGATAGAAGATATTGCTTTTCAGATAGAGGAAGCGTCTGACTTTAACAAACCGCTTGTAGTACAGTATGCGGATACGGTTGTAAAAGGAAAGATACGTCTAGAGAAAACAGACGCAAAAACAGGGGACGCTCTTTCGAATGTAAAGTTTGAAGTGTCTGCAAAGGAAGATATAGTAACACCGGACAAGGTTATTCATGCAAAGGCCGGAGAAGTCGTTGGAACGCTTGTCACAGATGAAAAAGGGATGGCGGAGCTCGATAATCTGTATCTTGGAACATATGAAGTAAAGGAAGTTGAACAGATACCAGGCTTTGTGGTTTCGGATAAGCCTTATGAGGTAGAACTGAAATATAAAGACCAGGAGACAGCACTTGTAATAGAAACTTTGGAGGTGGAGAATACGCCGACTTCTCTTGTTATTAAGAAGGTGGAAGCAGGAAATGAGGAAACGGTTTTGCCAGGTGTAAAGTTTAAAGTCTGGTATAAAGAAGCGGCGTCAGAGAAAACGGAAGAATCAGAAGCACAGACAGAAGGACAAACAGAAGTACAGAAAGAAGAACAGACGGAAACACAGATGGAAGAGCAGACAGAGGATGTAGACGCTGATTTCGCAAAAGATATGATTTATGAGACAGACGAAAACGGAGAAATCAGAATCGATTATCTGTTGCCGGACAGCATATACTGCATACAAGAGGTTGAGACATTGCAAGGATATGTTCTGGATGATACAGTACATGAAATCACTGTAGATAAATCTGGAAAAATAGAAGGAAAAGCAGAGTATATGCTTACACTTGCAAATGATTATACAAAAGTAGAGATTTTGAAGGAAGATAGCAAGACAAAAAAGGCAGTTAGCGGAGCAAAGCTAAAATTGGAGCGTGTAAAGGAGGATTCAAAAGAAAAGGTTGAGGAATGGACATCAGAGGGTAAGGCGCAAGCATATACAAAGCTTCCGGTTGGGGAGTATGTGCTTACAGAGTTGGAAGCACCGCAAGGGTATAAAAAAGCAGAGGAACTGCATTTTATTGTAGAGAATACAGGAGAATTACAGCAGGTAGTTTTGTACAATGAGCGTATACCAGGGCAAACCATAAAGACAGGTGATAGAACAAAGCTGCTTCCACTATTGGGCTTACTTGCCGTTTCCGGTGGTGCGGCAGGCTTTTTGTTTGTAAAGAAGCGAAAAGATAAGAACAATGGCCCAGAAAATAGGGTAGAGGAATGAAAATGAAAAGAGTTAAGTTTTACGGGCAGGCAGAGTAAAAACTATGTCTGCCTTTTAAATTGGCGGAAAGGAGGTAGTAAATGAAAGACATTTTAAGTCTGATAGACGCGGAAGATGAAGATATTGTAGAAGTTATTAAAGAGGATTCCGGCGAAGTAATAACAAGCGGAAAGTGGTTTGAAGATAACATTCTACAGTATAGCCAGACGGATTCGAGTGCGAAAGAAGGGTATCGCTTTAGGCTGTGTGAGGGTTACAGTGAGTTAGAAGAAAGATATAAAAATGCGATTAATAAAATCGGAAGAAAAAATCTTTTAATGCTTCCCGATAAAACAAAAGAAATTTTAAAGCAAACAACAAATTTGGAAGAGAAGGTTTTGTTGTTAGAAGAAATAGCTGAAAAGGGTTTGTTGGCTGTAAAAAAAGAAGAAGCATTAGATAATTATAAAGCGGCGCGGGACAAATAGATGTCGGATAATACAGATGAAAACTGGAGAAAACTTTGTGACGCAAAAAGAGAGTGCAGACTCTTGGGAGTGCTTATCTAAGAGGTGTTTTGTTTTGAGAGGATGTTTATATGAAAACCACACAGGAGTATTTCGGATTAAGCAGGGAAGCATTACAGGAGGTAGTAAATACGGAAGGGTATACAAAAGAAGAATGTATGCTTCTTGATGAAGGATTAAGGGTGCACTTTTGTTGTGATGAAAGTCAAGTAGCAGAAGTGGCACAGTATGACAGAGAAAAGGGGTACTGCGTATATACAACTTTGGAAATGACAGATAGCCGAATTGCAGTGATTTGTATCTAAAAAAATAGACCGTCCTAGTCGGGTAAAGCTAGGAGAAAGGAAGAAAAAATTATGAATGAATGTAAAAATGGAATTGTAATAAAGTCAGAGGAAATGTTTGGAAAAATGACGCTGTTAGACGGAGCGAAAACAGTTTATAGGGAAGGACAGCAGAGGGGCAGACGTGAAAAAGAAGCACGCATGTATAGAATGGATTGTGAGAAAATGCCGGATGTGCAGATAGAAGTATACATAAAGGATGAAGATAAAGGTACGCCTGTTCGTTATAATCCTGATACAGACGGCGAGAAAGAATATAAACTGCTGGACGCTTACTTAGAAGCGGTAGGAACGGGAAGAAATGTAGGATTTGCAGTGTTTGCAAAAGATATAGTAGAAGCGTAAATAAAGAAAAAGGAGAGATAAAAAATATGATTAGACCGACATTTTTTGATTATAGAAAAGTAATTGTAGATATAGAAAACTCTTTCGGAGTGTGTACATTCAGAGGAATGAAGGAGCGTACAGAGGTAGACGCAGAAGGAGAAGATACCGGGGAAGTAAATGTAAGGAAGTATGTGATTAAATCTTCAAAACAAAGGGAATTTGAGATTGTAAATGTACCTATAGAACTTCCGGTAAAAGATTTCCCGATCGGTGCAAAGGTGCGTTTTGTAAATCCAAAAGTCATCCCTTGGGCTCCATTTGGCGGAGAACCGCAGGTTCGTATTAATGCAGAGGATATTGTTTTGGTAGAAGGAGACGCAAAAACACTAGAGCAGCCAAAACCGCAGCAGGGAAACAATAACCAACCGAAGCAACAGGAAAACAAAAGGGTGTGATAAGAAATGATAAGTGGAATGACAGTAAAATGCTGTGAAACTTGTAAACACTGTAAAAATGCAAGAGAAATCGGTGAGTATGAATGTGAAGGAGTGATCGGAAACCTTGTTGTTTTAGAAGATTTTCTTCCTACAGGTGATTATTTCGCATGTGAAGGTGATTCTTGGAAGGAAAAAGAATAGGAGATTAGGCATATGGAAGAAATGAAAGTATTCATTGTAAATCTTGGGAAGTATACAGAGGGAGAGGAAACAGGAGAATGGTTTTCACTCCCTCTTGATTGGGACAATGTAAAAGAACGGCTGGGCTTAAATAAGGATTATGAAGAAATCGCGATCCTTAGTTATGATCTTCCTTTTAGAGTGAGTGAGCATGAATCGATTGAAGAATTAAATAAAAAATATCATCTTGTCAAGGAATTGCCGGAGGAAGTGCAGGATAATTTGGAAGCAATCTTAAGTCTTGTAGATGATTTAGAAGAAATCGCCGAACATGTAGAGGATATTATTTTCTATCGAGGTTGCAATAATATGTCAGATGTAGCGTGTTATTTGGTAGAGCAGAAAGGTTTATTAAATGATGTAGTTGATGAAATCGCTAAGTATTTTAATTATGAAGCTTATGGACGGGATTTAGAAATAACGGGAAGATTTTGCTGTGTAAAAGGTGGTATGTGTCAATTGAATTGGATATGAAGAAAGGAGATTAGTAGAAGGTTAAAGGCGAGCATATGGAAGTAAAAAGGGAGGTTATACATAAAAAAACAGGGCAGAGGGAAACAATTTGTTTCCCTTGTGACACAGGGAAGCTAAGGGAAATATTTCAACTAAAAGGTTGTGAGGAAGATAATCTTTTAAGATTTTCGGACATAGGCGGCCGGCTTAGCGTAATGGCATTTAACTATTGTATGTGGGGGCTTGAAAAATACGAAGAAAAGATAGTTGAAAGGATTGAAGAGAACATACAACAGTTGAGGAAAGGAGGGAGACAATCTGTTGCGCTTCCGTTGAGTGCCTATGAGTATGACATATGGAACATATTTTTAAGGAAAGAGTATCGCAGACGATATGAAGGAGTAAGAATCACTACATTCTTACATTGTTTGCAATTGAAACTAACATAGGAGGTAAAGAAGTATGGCAGAAAAAATTGAAAGACTGGTAGGAACAAGAGGAAGAGAGGAAAATAAAGCATTATATGTTATTTTTCCTTACAATGAAGATGATGTAAGGGAAATGTTTGAAGAAGAGAATTTAGAAAACCTCTACTTTGCTGACGCGCCGGAGAGCAAGATGTCGCTATCTAATTTTAACCGGATTGTGCTGCAGGCTGATGATCGTATGGAGAAGATAAGAGAAGAGATTGAAGCTACGGTTAAGTTCTTGAAAAAGCAGATGAAAGCCCATCCAGACTGGAAGGGTACAAGTGAAACGAAAGGGATTCCTTATGAAGATGGGGTTATCTGGAAATATTTTATGAAGGATTCTTACAAGAATAAGGATGAAAAGGTACGTGTATGGGTATATAAGGGTGAAATGGTTGTGTATTACGGTGAGCAAAAGAAAGGATAAATCTTGTTTCAGTTTTTAAAGTTGTATTTAACAGGGTATAAGATACACTATGGCGACATTACGCTTTGTAGGCGGCGGTATCTGTATAAGCTGGTATTTCTTGAATTAATAGGAGTGTCAGCTTATTTTTATTATCTTTGCCGGATAGTAAACTTTCATGCGCTTGTCTTATCAGAATTTAAGCGTGTAGGAAATGCGGCACTTGCTCGTCCTACAATGACGATTCTGTGCGTATTGGTGCTTCCGGTGACTTTATCCCTTGTATGGGAATATTTTGTCGAAAAATGTTTCCCGATTGGGTATAAGCAACTACAGCACAGACAAAGGCTTGCGCGGATGATTGTGGAGAACCAATGGTGTGAGGTAGAGACTGTAACGGAAAAGGACTTTTTCGGAACCGGAAGCACATCAAAGAAGCGTGTAAAAAGTTTTCCGCTTATGTTTTATCATATGGGGAAGGAAACAATCACAATCAATGTGGAAATTACAATGGGGCGGTATCAAGAACAGCTTTTAAATTTACAGAAACAGTTAGAGCCTGCTCTGTACTGCGAACTGATAGAAGAAGAACTGCATGAGTTTTACAAAGAATATACGTTCCTTTTTAACGTGATACGAAACCGTATATCCATAGAGGATGTGACGGTAAAGGATGGAAAAATGCTGTTGATGAAAGGGGTGTATTGGGAGTTTGATTCGCTCCCCCATGCCCTTATTATTGGTGGTACTGGTGGCGGAAAGACCTATTTTCTGCTTACCATGATAGAAGCCTTGTTAAAAAGCGGTGCAGTCCTTACCATATTTGACCCGAAGAAGGCTGACCTTGCGGATTTAGCGGATGTCATGCCGGGCGTGTATTACAAACCGGATGATATTGTGGAGCATTTAAAGGTATTTTATGAGGAAATGATGTGCCGATCAGAAGAATATAAACTACATCCAAAGTATAAAACAGGCGTAAATTATGCTTATTTAGGACTGGAGCCACATTTTCTTGTGTTTGATGAATACGTAGCGTTTATGGCAGTCATGGAACGTGACAGGCGGCGTGCGGATGTCATCAGCCAAATGCAGCAGATAGCCATGCTGGGTCGGCAGATGGGATATTTCCTTATCCTTGCATGTCAGCGTCCAGATACAAAATATTTTGCGGACGGTATGAGAGACCAGTTTAATTTGCGGGTCGCATTGGGAAGAAATTCGGAGATGGGCTATGCAATGGTGTTTGGTTCAGAGTGTAAGAAGCAGTTTTTTAATAAGCGGATAAAGGGGCGCGGCTACATAGATACAGGTGGGAGTGTGATTACAGAATTTTACACTCCCCTTGTGCCAAAGGGCTATGATTTTCTGAAAAATATCCGAACTATGGACTTAGGCAGGACGGAGGAAGTGCGTCAAGAGCTGGAAATAGAAATGGAGACAGAGGAAGAGTATTAACGTCCGTAGGGGCGGCGGAGCCCCGGACGGTACCCCCGTTATGTAATACGGGGGTACAATTTCTAACAGCATACCCTACAAACTTCGATTTTCTAAGGGCTTGAGAGCATTTTTAAAACCGTTAGAAAAAAACGAAATTAACGGTTTGAGCGTTTAGGAAATAAAAAATTTCACCAACCGGAGCAACGAGTGTTAGTGAAACGTGGTCGTTGTGTAGGGCGGTAGCCGAAGGAGAAAGGAATATGGATGACAAAACATGGTGGGAGGTATTTGAAAAAGAGCGCAAAGAAAAGAAAATACAGGTAAAAAAATTGTGCTTGCTGACCGGAATTACAGAAGGGCGTTACCGTCAATTAAGACTAGAAGGTAAAATTGCACCAGATTTACAAGACAATTTAGAAAAATGGCTGGACTGCCTATCGGATGAAAATCCACTGGAACTTTTGATTGATTACATACGTTTGCGTTTTGACAAGGAATTGCTGACAATGGAGTACATTGCGGAAAAGTTAATTGGTGTCCCCTGGGAAATGTGGGGCAGAGATGAAAGTCAGCAGTTTAATTATGAAATCGTTTATACATTCGGAAATATCCGGCTTTGTACTTCCGCTTCGGAAGAATTAGGATTTTTACTGGAAATGGGCGGACAGGCGTGCAGACAGCTAGAAATGTACATGGAAGCGTCCGGTCGCACTTGGATAAATTTTTTCAGTAAAGCTTACAGCATGGACGCGCATTTCAAACGGATAGATTTTGCGATTGATGATTTCTACGGCATGCTGGATATAGACATTTTAAACAAGGCTTTAGAAGAAGATAACGTAATTACAGAATTTAGGAGTAAATCGCTTGTATCAAGCGGAGAACTCCGCCAGGAAAAAGATTTGATGGGGCGTACTCTTTATATGGGACGTCGAAAAAGTAAAGTATATTTTTGCATTTACGAAAAAGATTATGAACAGTATGTAAAACAGGGAATCCCGATAGAAAACACGCCTGTAAAGGTGCGGTTTGAATTACGGCTTGCAGATAAACGGGCGGAAAAAGCGGTGGAACAGTTGCTTCAAAAGTATACAGATGGAGAGGAAGAGTATATAGAGGCGGTTATATTCGGAATTATAAACAAGTATGCAACGTTTTTAGTGCCAGAGAAAGGAAAGAAAAAAAGAGAACGGGATGCCTTGCCTATGTGGGAATATTTTGTAACGACGTATGGCTGGCGTAATCCTATCCGCTTGGCAGTCCGCCCGGAACCGTTTAATGAACTGCGGTCATTAAATGCATTTTCTAAACAGTGGGCTCCTACTGTAAAAGCGTTTATGATACGAGACAAAAAAGAAAATACAAAGTGTATAAGCCACATTTTGGAATGTGCAGAACCCCGGAAGCAGGTTTTAAAGGTACTCGGATATGACAAGGCAATAGCTGAAAAATTAAATATTAAATTCAACCGTTCCGGTAAAATCTGGTACGGAGAAAGTGAGGAAGAAAATGGAAAATAAAAGAGCAAAAGCATGGGTGGCAAAAACATTTAAGAGCGTAAAGGAGAAGGGATACTTTAAACTGGCGGCAGTACATTTGATGATGTTGACGTTTTTGTGTGCGTCTTTGATTGTAAATGCGGCAGGCAATCCGGCTGAAAATATTCGGCAGATTGGAATTAGCTGGATAGAGCCGATTTTTTACGTTGCAATTGCGGCTTTCGGGGTTTACTTGTTTGTAAAGCGGAAGTTTTCAGAGCTGATTATAACCGCAGTGCTGGCGGTAATTGCTGCGGTGTTAATCTTCAATACAGAAACCTTCGTAGCGTTCTTAGAAGGCTTAGGCGTATCCATTATTCAGTAATAGCTTTAGGGGATTGTAAAAGCAGTCCTCTTTTTAATTGGAACAAACGAGAAGAATGGAGATGAAAAGATTAATGTATAAAGTCAGATATGGAGAAAAGAATGGATAGTAATTTAATTAGCAGGATAAAAAAATATAGTCCGGTAGCAAAAGAGAAAAAGATACATGTACAGCATTACGGTGTAGAAGAATATCTTAAAAAGCTGGGTTTAAAAGAAAAATGTGAAAGTGGAAAAAGTAGAGTATTCAAATAAAAGGGGAGAAGTATTTATAGGGAAAATGGCATTATAAAAAAGAGTAAAGGAGGGAAAAGCAGATGGATAGAATGAAATCCTATACGGGTATTTGGAGCATGAACAAAAGTATGTATATAGGGGAAGGAAACTTCACTTTCCGCATCAGTTTTATATTTGCTGGCTTTTTAGCAATTATGGAAATCTTTATGTTTACAGTTGGAGCACATATTCCTTTGTTTATGTTTGATAATCCGCTTGTTCGCTATGCTGTTATTCCTTTTGGCGTAGCTTATATAATGGACACAAAAAGTTTTGAAGAGCGTAAACCTTATAATCTGCTTCTTGCAATCTTGATTTATTTATTTAAAGGGAAGGATACGTTTTTAAGCAGGAAAGGAACTTTTAAAAAGATGAAATACGGTGGAGCAGTTACAGCAGTAAGACGGGGAAATTCTTTAGAGGAATTGGAATATTTGTAGGTAATGTAGGGAGGAAGTGATACAGTGCAGGAAAATTTTAGAATTAAATATATAGATGATAATCTGCTGTTTACAATAGACGGAGAGGTATGGGCGTATTACCGCATGAGAGATTATAATTACAACTTTATATCCGATTTGGAAAAGAATAAAATCGGCATATCTATGAGGGAATTAGTTAGTCAGTGTGGGGCAGAGGATATGCAGCTTTTACAGATTGCAGGTGAATATAGTTTACACGCAATACAAGAGAGATCAAAGAAAGAAATTAGACGGCACGGCATGGAAGAACATGCCGCTTTTTTAATTGACGCACAAACGGAAAAGTTATCAGAGCAGTATGGAAAAACACAGGTACAGAATTATTATTATATCGGTTTTAAGCTGCGATTGACTGACAGTGGTACAGGGGTTAAAGAATTATTGCGAGATTTTAAGACGGCGGTAAACAGTTTCCGAAAAAATGTAGAAAGTGAATGGATGGGGGAATATGTAACACTGGATGAAGGCATGGTACAGCAGTATAAAGCGGCGGAACGTCTTTTGTATAGCCGTATTTTAAGAAAGTTTATATTTTACCGGATAGACAGTCGGGAATTTGGTTATATCATAGAACATCTAAACGGAAAAGAGGGGGTTCCTTTGGAAGATTATGCCTATTATCTTCCAGAGGAAACGGACAGTGAAGGGAAACGGAATATCAAAAAGTATGATTTGCTGAAAGTATCAGAGGTACTTATAAAAGAAAAAAGTCGCAGTCTTATATTAGACAGGGAGGAAGGAACAAAGTATGAAGCTGTATATTGTATCAGCCGTATTATAGATGAACTTCCAGCGATCGGATGTGAGTTGTTCTACCATCAACAGTTTGGGCTTTCCTTTCCGGTAGATACGTCTTTGCGTGTGCATGTAAAAAGTAATATGCAGGCGTTAAAGGATACAAGGAATAAGCAGAAGGAAATGATTGACCTTGTAGAAAATGCAGGAAAAAAAGGAATGGAAGCGGATGAAGAGGTTTTAGAAGCGTTCGCAACGGCAAAAGAATTAGAAACAGAATTAAAGCGTACAAAAGGAAATATGTATCTGATTAGTTATTTGATTCGTTTTACTGCTGAGAGTAAGGATGAGCTGGAAGCGAAGAGCAGTGAACTGAGAGATTTTTATGATAGTTACAGTATTAAAATATCCCGTGCATTTATGGAACAGCTAAATTGCCATGCAGAAATGATTCCGGGGGGTGTGCAGGCAGTAAAAGATTATGTACAGCATGTAAACCTGGTTTTTTTGGGTGGTTTAGGATTTGGGGCAACAACAAAATGGGGTGACGAGTATGGAATTTATATAGGCACGAATGAATTAATAAATAAGCCTGTGTATTTACGTCCCTGGCTTGCGGCGCAAAAAGTAGAAAGCAAGGTAACAAGTTCTTTAGCATGCAGTTTTACTGGAGAGACAGGTAGTGGGAAATCGGTGGCTTCTAACTTATTGTTACATTATATTGCTTACTTTGGTGGCAAAATATTGATCTTGGATCCTAAGTCAGAGCGTGGCGCATGGAAAGAATCTTTTCCAGAGATAGCAGATTTTATTCATGTATTGACTATTGAAAACACAGCGGAAAATATCGGTATATTAGATCCTTTTTTGTTACTGGAAGATAAAGATAAGGGAGCAGATTTGGCTAAAAATATTCTTTTGTATCTGACAGGCACATCCTTAACCGATAAAAATAGTATTGTGTTAAATGAAGCAGTAAATGACGTAAAACAGACAGGAAGTCCTTGTATGTTAAAAGTAATTGAATGTTTAAGGGAAAAAGGAACAGATACAGCGGAAGAGCTGGCAGCGCATATCGAAAGTTTTCGGGATTGTTCCTTTGCGTCACTTATATTTTCAGATGGATATACAGAGAAACATTTTGATATTCAGAATGGAATTAATGTAGTACAAATAGCAGGGCTTACGCTTCCAGTAAAAGGAAAGAGGAAAGAGGAGTATACAGCAGATGAAATGCTTTCGACTTTGTGTATGCTTTTGATTTCTAAATTTGGATATGAATTCCTTATATCAGATCGATCTATATTTAAGGTGTTTGGATTGGATGAAGCATGGGCGATTTGTGATTCTAGTTTAGGTGAAACAACAATAAATGAAGCGGTACGTATGGGACGGAGTATGAATAGCGGGATGTATCTGATGTCACAGGGAATTGATGATTTAGGAACGGAAAATATACGTAACAACATTGGTATGAAATTTGTTTTTCGTATTAAGGATAGAAAAGAAATAAAAAAAGCATTGGAATATTTGGGTTTAGATTCGGAAAATGAAGATATGTATAAAATTATTTCTGGCTTGGAAGAAGGAGAGTGTTTGGCTGTAGATATTCGTGGGCGAATCTGTCTTTTAAAGATTGATTTATTATTTAGAGAGTTTATGGAAGGTTTAAGTACTACACCGGAATTTAGGGAAAAGGAGGAGGTCTATGCGGATAGTTAAACGACTTAAGACAATGAAGACATGGCAGTTTTTTTTATGTTCTCTTCTGCTTTCTTGTATGCTGGTAGGAATATGTACATTAACAATACATGCGGCAGGGTTTATGCCAGCAGATTATGGATTGACACCAGAAGATAGACAGCTATATTATAAACGATTTCCGCTGGATCATTATCATTTAGATTTTGCTATAAAAAATGAGGATATAGAAGATTCTGTAATGAATAAGCTTTTAACACCTGTTCATTATTCAGTGTTTGCTATGTTACAGTTTTTTTGGTTATGCGGCATTACAGTAAGTAGATTTGCAGCGTTTTTAATAGGCTATGCTTATAATATGGATATAATAAGCGATATAATTGAAGTTCTTTCAAAAGGAATTCAAATGCTTTTAGGTTTTGATTCTAGTGGGTTTCTGCGTTCTGGTTTTTTGCCAACGCTCTTGCCGATTACTATTTTATTTTTGGCGGGTTATTTGATTTATTTAATTTTTGTGAGTAGGCAGCATACGGAAGCATATAAATTTATTCTAAATTATATTTTAGTATTTATACTTTCCGTTTCCTTTGCAGTAGGTGCGCCGACATACATAAGTGCAGTGAATGACCTTTCAAAAGAAGTAAGCAGCGGGATACTGGACGCTGGACTGTCTATAGTAGATTTGACTAACGGAATAACGGGAAATACAAGTTATGATACAGCAGTGGCAAACGCCGAACCGGACGAAAAAATAGCAGAAATGTTATTTCGTATTACAATCAGAAATCCTTGGTTATATTTAGAATTTGGTGATACAGACGAGGAATATTTAGGAGAAGAGAGGGTTTCGGCCTTAGAAGAATTAAGTAAAACAGGAAGGGATGAAAAAGATCGACAAGAACTTTTAGATAAAGAATTAGATGAATATGGAAACACATCTATTGTGGCGAATAATGTAATTAATCGATTTGCAGAAGTTGTTGTTGTGACAGTAATGAATGTAGCTATATCTGTTTTTGTGATCGCACTTGCCTTACTTTTAATCGTAGCGCAGGTGCTTTTTATATTTTTTGCATTTATGTTGCCGATCTTCTTTATTATTTCTATGATACCTGGGAAACAGCATATTTTATTTAATGCACTTGTACGTACATTTACGTTTTTGATTTTGAAGATTGGAATTAGTCTTGTGCTTGCGATTGCATTTAGTATATCGCAGATACTGTTTATTTATACAATGGAAGAATCAATTCTTGTTGTAGGAATATTACAGATCCTTTGTTTTTATGGAGTTTATAGATCACTTGGCAGTATCTTTTCTATGATTGGTGGCGATAAACCAATTCGGGAAGCGGCAGAGAAAAAGCAGCAAGTAAAGGAAAAAGGAAGATATGTTGTTCGTAATGCTAAAAATACAGCTAGGAAAGTAAAGGCAGGTGTAGTAAGAGTGGTTGCAGGAGTTGGGACAGCAGGCGCAACGGAAGCAACAGGTACGGGCAAAGGAGTTTCGGATTGGGCGGATAAGAAGAGTAAAAAGGATATGGAGAAAGCGTATAGGAAATCTGCGAAGGAAAGAAAGCGATCAGATTTATATGCAACGGAAGGAAGCGTGCGTGCAGAAGATCGGGTAAAATCAAACATACAACAAGTCAAGGAAAAAGTTAAAGCAAATAAAAAAGAAAACAGCAAAGAAAAAACTTATGATTCCTATCGAGATATGAAAAAGAAAGAGAATATAGTCCAAAAGCGTGATAGCGTGTCAGATGATCTGAAAGTTGATATAAATCGGGCAGGTATGCAGAATATGAAACAGGAAAAAAATAGTATTTTAGAAACGCAAGAAGCTGTGTCATATGGACGTGAAAAAGAAAATGTATCTGTATCCGGTAAAACAGGGGGAAATAGCAAATGAAGAAGGTTATAAAGATAGCGGCGGTATTTTGTCTAATACCTTTTTTTATGTTTTTGTTCATCCTTTCTGCGGTATCTGGTACAGGAACACAGAAAGAAATAAACGGCAGTGGCGGTTTTAATCGTGGTACAGGACAGGCATTAGTAGAGACTGCCTTAAGAGAGGATGGCACTGTGAGTGGGGAAAAATACTGGAATTTTTCTTACCCCAGTATGCCTTACATAGATGGAAGTGCCACGCCCTGGTGTGGAGCATTTGTGAACTGGTGCGCAAATGAAATAGGTGTATACCCGGATATTATTCCACATACAGGCTTATGTACTGCCGGAATGGACTGGTTTAGAAGTCGGGGGCAGTGGGAATCAGTTTCTTATACTCCGCAGGCGGGAGATATTGTGTATTTTGATTTTGACGGGGACGGTATAACAGAGCACGTAGGAATTGTGCAGTTTGCGGAAGGGGATAATATTATTACGGTAGAAGGAAATACAGATGGGACAGGAAGCACAACAGGAAATGCCGTAGCACAAAAGGTTAGGAATAAATCTGCTGTACTCGGTTATGGGCTTCCGGCATATCCTCGGATAAGCCCTGATCTGGAAGGAGATACTGTAGAAGAACAAGTATATAATTATTTCCGCACGCTTGGATATTCAAAAGAAGCAACATGCGGAATAATTGCAAATATGAAAGCAGAAAGCGGAGTAAATTCGACAAGCATACAGGGCGGTGGTGCAGGTCCGGCGGCAGGAATCTGTCAATGGGAAAATTATAATACGCAATCTGGGAGGTGGCTGTCCTTATATGAACGTGCAAAGTCAGAAGGAAAGGATTGGACGGATTTAAAAGTACAGTTAGATTTTCTTGTGTGGGAATTAGAAGGCGGAGACGCTACAACAAAGTATTTGATGGATACAAACTATGGAGGGTTAGAAGCATTTCGTAATACACAGAGTGTATCAATGGCAACGGAAGCGTTTGAAAAATGTTTTGAGCGTGCAGGAATTCCTAACATGGAAGTAAGGCTACAGTATGCATATGAATATATGGGGATGTTTTAAGATAGTAGAATGTTAAATGTCAGAAAGGGAAAATATGAGTAAGAAAAAGATAATTGGAATTATTTTGTTTGTTGTGTTGTTTGTAGGAATGGGCGTTTTCTCATTTTTCAGAAATGGTGAAAGGCAGGAAGCAAAGCAGAATGAGAAGAAAGAAGAAACAAAAGAAACGGTAAAAGAAGAGAAAAAAGAAGATAGGATTACATATGAAAATCTGGAAGGGCTTTTTTTCTTAAATGAGGATGGGACGGAAGTCTTTAAAAATACCTTTGAAGGATGGCTAGAAAATGAAGGAATAAAAGTATCTTTTGTACAGGTATCTGGACAGATAATAACGAAGGACAATGTGGAAATACAGGACGCTACTTATACATTTTATCTTATTTGTGATAATGGAAAATATTCTGTAGAGTGTGTTTATCAGTCTGGCACATATACATTTAAGTTTGTTGAAGCAGTCCCGTTGCAGGAACTTGAAATGCGTCCAACAGAACAGACGCAAACAGAGCAGAAAAAAGAGGTAGAAGAGATACAGAAGAATTATAAAGGAACGCCGGAGGGTGAGGATTTAGGAAGTGTGGTTATTCTCAATATGGATAGCTTGCCGCAGGGGGTGGAAGAAGAAAAGCTGCTTACAGATATGACAGCATTTTTAGAAGAACAGGAAGAGTACAGGCGAGAAGTATATTTTAAGGAAGAGACAGAAGAAGGGTATTATTTTTCTTTTAAGAATAAGCGGCAGGATGAAAGAGGATTATTTGTTACAGAAAAAGACGGTGGTTATGGAGTTAAGTTAGTGAAAGGAAGATAAGGCATGAGGAAAAAAGAAGAAAAAGAGAGAAAAATTAAAAAAGTAAGAGTAAAAAGCTATGGTCTGCACAGAGGGCGTGTCATTATTTTATGGTTACTCTTTATCGGAGCGTTTGTTTTTGCGATTTATAAGAATTTTACAGGGATAGACAAGCATACGATACATGAAAAAGAAGTAATACAGGAAAAAGTGACAGATACAACAGGAATAGAAAAGTTCGCACGTAATTTTGCCGGATATTATTTTTCATGGGATACAAAAGAAGCGACTGCTTTAAAGGAGCGTTCAGATAATTTAAGTAAATATATGTCGAAAGATATTTACGAATATTCGCAGTCTATGCTAAACAATACAAAGAATATGTCGGAAGTGACCGGAATGGATGTATGGAAAGTAGAGGATATGGGAAATGGTGAATACAGAGTGTATATGGACGTAGTGCAGAAAATCACAGGGGAAAGCGGAACAAAGGAAGCAGGGCAAAGCTGCCAGATGGATATATATAAAGAAAAAGATGGTTCTATGATTGTAGTAACACTTCCTACACTTGCACAGGAGACAGGGTTTTCTGATTATAGACCGGAGAAAAAAGAAACAGTCAGAGACTTGGATAATAAAACAGAGGAAGAGATAAAAGGCTTTCTGGAAGATTTTTTTAAGGTATATCCAGTCTCGGCAGAAACGGAATTGAAATATTATGCGGAGCCGGGGACAGTAGCGGTTATCAATAAAGAAGGGATTACATATAAGAGTATAGATGATATGACAGTTACGGAGTATAAAGATAATACAGCAAAGGTAAGCGTAAAAGTGACATATCTGTTAAACTCCACACAGGCAGCACAGACGCAGCAGTATGATTTGGCGATCAAAAAAACAGATAACTGGAAGATAATAGAAGTAAGATAATGGCAAACAAATGGAAGAAAGAGTGTTAGTGAAGAGTGGTCTTTCTGTAATGCGTTAGAAGGGAAAAGCAGGTCTACATTTACTTTATCATGTGTAATTTTTTGGTGTTTGCTTAAAAGCATGAAGTATATGATAAAGTTTAAACTATGGAGGATGAAAAACAAATGGGCGGTAACAGAAAAATGATTCTAGAGTATGAAACTCTTTGTGAAAAATTAAAAGAGGTAGAAGATTCAGACGCATATTGGGAGTGCGTGATAGTGGAAACAGGTTGTTTCTGTAAGAAATGGAATACGCCTTTTGCAAAAAGGCTTGTATTTAGTTTGCTGAATTATTTGGAAAAACAGGAAAGAGTTGTAAAAGCGTGTGAAGGAATAACAGTAAATCGGATAGAAAAAGAAATCTGCCTGCCGCAGCATTATGAAAGACTTCTTTCTGAAACGTATAAATTAATAGAAATGAAGAAAGAGGATGAAAACATCAGAAAGGTTTATGCAGATGTAAAGTGTTATAAGCTAATTGAAAAGTTGGAAGAATACAGAGAGGAATTAAGGATTGCGGAAGCAATTTTTTTTTAATAGTTGAAACAATTCAGACATAAGTGCTTTGATCAGCTGAACTAAAGAAAAAACTGTCAGATAATTTGCAAAATAAAAAGATATATGATATTATCAATATATAAAGAGCAGTGGCAAGCCTGCTCTTTGGTGTGTTTGAGAGTCGGCATATTCCGGCTCTTTTTTAATCTTCTAATGTTTGTTGTAGATTTTCAGCTACTTTTTCAAGCTTTTCTTTTGCTTTGCTGTCGTCTAGTTCTTCTAAAACTTCTTTAATGTCATCTAAAACAAATCTTACAAAACCATTAAATTGTTTATCTGTCATACCCATATCTTGTATCATGTCCTTTCCTCCTATTCTTTGTTAAAGTCTTGCCCCTTTAACTATCTTTATTATAATATATGTCCGCTATATAGTCAAGAGTTTTGTATTTCTTTTTCAACGCAATTTATAATAAATTTTGTCATGCTTATACCTCTTTTTTTAGCTTCGGCTTGGTATTTACTTTTTAATCCAGATTTTACTCGTAGACGAATATCGTCTGTTTTTTCATTCATATATTTTATGCTAGCTTTCTTTTGCGCTTCTGTGTATGCCATATCTTCACCACCTTTCTTAAATAAAGAATAACATATAATGAAATATGTCCGCTATATATGTTGTGCACAAATATGCCCTTTATATTTTGTGGAATATGCTCATTGAATATATGTCCGCTATATATTATAATATGATTACAAAGTAAGAAACGGAGGATAAAAAATGAAAGAAATAAAAGTAGAATGGTGCAAAAATTTTATAAAGGCGTTTTTTAGAAAGCACATTCCAGAAGGCGGCGGAGTTTATACAGAGTGCTTTCTTGAAAAGCTAGACTGTTTTGTCTCTTAAGAGCGGAGAGATTGCATTGCTGTGTTTAGGATATAAAGTAATGGAGATGGGACGGTGTTATTTTTTTCGGTGATATAATGGAAAAGACAGCGGTTTCCGTAGGAAATGCAAGGGGCAGCGGTTCCTAACAGGGCGGTGGGCTGACCTTGCAAGCGTATTCTTTGCAGTAAGTAAATCTTGATTGAAAAATGTTTTTTGCTATAATTTTGTTAAGTTTTTGGTGTTTTAAACAGGTTAGGCGAAAGAAGAATGGATAAGAAAAAAGAGAGCAGGAAGGGAAAGCATTTGAGCTTTGAGGAACGGAGGCAGATAGCCTTACTGGTACAGGAGGGATATTCTGCATATAAGATAGCGAAGTTATTGGGGCGTGCAAGTAATACGATACGTAATGAGCTAAAGCGTGGTACAATTAATGTAATTGTAAATTATTATGAAAAAGAAAAGTATTTTCCAGATACAGGGGAAGCTGTATATAAGAAGAATCGAGAACGGTGCAGAAAGCCTGTGAAATTGGAAAGCTGTGCAGCGTTTATTAGATATGTAGAGAATAAAGTTTTAAATGAAAAACGTTCTTTTGCTTCGGCTTTGGCAGAAGCGGTTCAGAGAAATATATTTAAAGAAGGGGAAGTTATGTCTGTAAGTACTCTGTATTCTTATATGGATAGGGGGTTATTAAATATTAAAAATATTGATTTGCCGGAGAAGGTAGGCAGGAAAGTAAAAAGAAAGAAGATAGTCCGTACACATAAGCGTATAAGAGGGACAAGTATTGAAAAGCGGATGGATCATATTAATAATAGAAAAGAGTTCGGGCACTGGGAAATTGATCTTGTGATCGGGAAACGGAGCAAGGATAAAGTATTGCTTGTATTAACAGAAAGAAAAACAAGGAAGGAAATTATAAGGAAAATAAGCGGAAAAACAAGTGCGGCGGTTATGCGTAAATTAAGAGATATTATCAAAGAAACGTCATGCTCTGATAAAGTTTTTAAAAGTATAACTACGGACAATGGCACAGAGTTTTCAAGTCTGTATAAGTTAGAAAAGAAAGGGATAAAGGTTTATTATGCACATCCTTACTCGAGTTGGGAAAGAGGAACAAATGAAAATACAAACAGAATCATAAGAAGATTTGTGAAGAAATTTACTCCGATTAAAGACTATACAAAGGGTGAGATAGAAGAAGTAGAGGTATGGATAAATACAATGTATAGAAAAGTCCTCGGATGGAAAACGGCGGAGCAATGTTATAAGGAAGAAATAGATAAAATTTTATCAAGAACAGCTTAGATGTGCCGAAAATAGGAATTATTACTATTTTGTATAAAGTGCATAAATACAGAGAAAACAGCGAAAAAACAAGGCTTTTCTATTGAACAAAATGGTAAAAAATGGTATAATATAAATAGTTACAAAGGGAGAGGACAAAAAGCCTACAGCCCAGCGGTAACAAGTCTTTTATTCAATTTTTCATATCAAAAAAAATAGTTCAAGTTCGAATTGTAATCTCCATATTGAAAAAAATACAATATTTCTAAAAAACTACTTGAAAAATGGGTATGAATCAGATATACTAAGAGAGCTGTGGCATGATAGCTATGAAGCGTGAGGTTGCTGCTGATAGTGTGAAAGCACTGTATGGCAGGTTTTCCGTGGAGCGAATGTCAAGTTAGGAAACTGGCGACAAGTCACTGTACGTATCACAACTGATCACTGTTTACCGTAAGGTAAGAGTAGGAAACAACGTGTGAGTTTCTCGCGACACACACGGGAGAGTGTACAGTCACCGCTTGTCGTACTGAAGTCAAAAGTACGAAAAGGAGGCGACTTTTTTTATGGCAAGTCAAGTAATGAGAATCACATTGAAAGCGTATGATCATCAGCTTGTTGATGCATCCGCAAAGAAAATCATCGAAACTGTAAAAAAGAACGGGGCGCAGGTTAGTGGACCGGTACCACTTCCGACGAAAAAGGAAGTAGTTACAATTTTGAGAGCGGTACACAAATACAAAGACTCCAGAGAGCAGTTCGAGCAGAGAACTCATAAGAGACTGATCGATATCATGACACCGACACAGAAGACGGTGGATGCGCTTTCCAGACTGGAAATGCCGGCTGGTGTTTACATTGATATCAAAATGAAAAACAAGTAAAACATTTGGTGAAGCTTTGCCGGATATGGCAAGGTAAACGAACACAGTAACAGTAACGATCCTATATTTAGGATGAGCGCGCAAGCGTTCCGCTGTAAATCACAGGAGGTAATAATAATGAAGAAAGCTATTTTAGCGACAAAAGTTGGAATGACGCAGATCTTCAATGAAGAAGACGGAAGATTGATTCCGGTAACAGTCCTTCAGGCTGGTCCTTGTGTGGTAACACAGGTAAAGACAGCAGAGAATGACGGTTACAGTGCGGTTCAGGTTGGTTTTGTTGACAAAAAAGAAAAGATTGTCACAAAGGACAAGAGCGGCAAAAAAGAAATCGCGCACAGAAATGGTGTGACAAAGGCTGAAAAAGGTCATTTTGACAAAGCAGGCGTATCTGGAAAGAGATATGTTAAAGAATTCAGATTTGAAAATGCTGAAGAGTATACATTGGCACAGGAGATTAAAGCTGACATCTTTGAGGCGGGCGATAAAATTGACGCTACCGCGATTTCTAAAGGTAAAGGTTTCCAGGGTGCTATCAAACGTCACAATCAGAGCAGAGGACCTATGACACATGGTTCTAAATTTCATCGTCATGCCGGTTCCAACGGCGCTGCATCTGATCCGAGCAAGGTGTTCAAAGGCAAAAAGATGCCGGGACAGATGGGATGCAAAAAAATCACTGTTCAGAATCTTGAGGTTGTCAGAGTAGACGCTGAAGACAATCTGCTGTTAGTAAAGGGTTCTGTTCCGGGACCGAAGAAATGTCTGGTAACGATCAGAGAAACAGTAAAGAGCGGCAAATAGTCTGACAGATAAGAAAGGAGGAACACACAGATGGCTAACGTATCTGTTTATAATATCGAAGGTAAAGAAGTTGGTACGATCGATTTAAACGATGCTGTATTTGGTGTTGAGGTGAATGAACATCTTGTACACATGGCGGTCGTAAATCAGCTTGCAAATAATCGTCAGGGAACACAGAAAGCAAAAACACGTTCTGAAGTTTCCGGCGGCGGAAGAAAACCGTGGAGACAAAAAGGAACAGGACATGCAAGACAAGGTTCTACAAGAGCTCCGCAGTGGACAGGCGGTGGAGTGGTATTTGCTCCTACACCGAGAGAGTATTCTTTCAAGATGAATAAGAAGGAAAAGAGAGCGGCTCTGAAATCTGCACTTTCTTCCAGAGTAGAAGAAAATAAATTCATCGTGATCGATGAACTGAAATTTGATGAGATCAAGACAAAGAAATTCCAGGAAGTGTTAAACAACCTGCATGTAAATAAAGCACTGGTTGTTCTGGAAGACGGAAATACAAATGTAGAGATTTCCGCGAAGAATATTCCGGCTGTAAAGACAGCACGCACAAATACGATCAACGTATATGACATCCTGAAATACAACACAGTGATCACAACGAAAGCTGCAGTTGCAACAATTGAGGAGGTGTACGCATAATGGCAAATATCCAGTATTATGATGTAATCCTTAAACCGGTCATTACTGAAAAGAGTATGGAGCTGATGGCTGACAAGAAATATACATTCCTTGTTCATACAGAAGCTACTAAATCTCAGATAAAAGAAGCTGTTGAAAAAATGTTCTCAGGAACAAAAGTGAAAAGTGTAAATACTATGAATCTGGACGGAAAGACAAAGAGACGTGGTATGACATACGGAAAGACAGCAAAGACAAAGAAAGCGATTGTCCAGCTCACAGAGGACAGCGCTGATATTGAAATTTTCGAGGGTCTGTAGACTTAACGAGAACAAGTCGAAGACGCAGGTTGAGTTTTAGTCGAGACCCGTTCCCAAGCATTAGTGAAAGCGAGTGCAAACGAAGCCTGAGCTTAGGCGCACGGACTTCTGGCATCAAGCCGGAAACGCAGAACAAGCTTGGTGGACCGAACTTGGTATCATATGATGAAAATTCATCAATCTAAACGGTGCAAATCCGTGAAACTAATAATTAGGATGAACGAAAGGAGAGACAGTAATGGGAATTAAAACATATAACCCATATACACCTTCCAGAAGACAGATGACTGGCTCTGATTTTACTGAAATCACAAAGACAACTCCTGAGAAATCTCTGTTAGATTCCAAGAGCAGAACAGCCGGCCGTAATAATCAGGGAAAGATTACAGTAAGACACCGCGGAGGCGGCGCAAAGAAAAAATATAGAATTATTGATTTTAAGAGAAAGAAAGATGGCATTCCGGCAAAAGTTATCGGTATTGAATACGATCCGAACAGAACAGCCAATATCGCTTTGATCTGCTATGCAGACGGTGAAAAAGCATATATCCTTGCTCCGGAAGGGTTAAAGGATGGTATGACAGTTATGAATGGACCGGAAGCAGAAGTAAGAGTAGGAAACTGCCTGCCGCTTTCTGAGATCCCAGTTGGTACACAGATCCACAACATTGAACTGTACCCAGGAAAAGGCGGACAGATGGTTCGTTCAGCGGGAAACAGCGCACAGCTGATGGCGAAAGAAGGAAAATATGCTACTTTAAGACTTCCTTCCGGCGAGATGAGAATGGTTCCGATCATTTGCAGAGCATCCATCGGTGTTGTAGGAAACGGCGATCACAGCCTGATCAACATAGGTAAAGCAGGACGTAAACGTCATATGGGTATCAGACCGACAGTACGTGGTTCTGTTATGAACCCGAACGACCATCCGCACGGTGGTGGTGAAGGTAAGACCGGAATCGGACGTCCAGGTCCATGTACTCCATGGGGCAAACCGGCGCTCGGTCTTAAGACGCGTAAGAAAAATAAAGCTTCTAACAAACTGATTGTAAGAAGAAGAGACGGTAAAGCGATTAAATAATTAGATTCACAAGGAGGTTAGAACCTATGGCTCGTTCACTTAAAAAAGGACCATTCGCAGACGAAAGCTTACTGAAAAAAGTAGACGCTATGAATGCATCAGGTGATAAAACAGTTATTAAGACATGGTCACGTCGTTCTACAATCTTCCCGTCATTTGTCGGACACACATTTGCTGTCCATGACGGAAGAAAGCATGTGCCAGTATATGTAACAGAAGATATGGTTGGGCACAAACTCGGAGAGTTCGTGGCAACAAGAACATACAGAGGACATGGCAAGGACGAGAAAAAGTCAAAAGTTAGATAATTATTTATATATTTCGAAAGGAGGGTTCATCCATGGCAAAAGGGCATAGAAGTCAAATTAAGAGAGAGAGAAACGAGCAGAAGGATACAAGACCATCAGCTAAGATTTCTTACGCCAGAGTATCTGTTCAGAAAGCCTGCTACGTTTTGGATGCCATCAGAGGTAAGGATGTACAGACAGCGCTTGGTATTTTAGCTTATAATCCAAGATATGCTTCAAGCGTAATAGAGAAATTATTAAAATCAGCTATCGCAAATGCTGAGAATAACAATGGTATGAGTGTTGAAAACCTTTATATTGAGGAATGTTATGCAAATAAAGGACCAACAATGAAGAGAATCAGACCGAGAGCACAGGGCAGGGCATACAGGATCGAAAAGAGAATGAGCCACATCACAATCGTGCTGAATGAAAGATAAGGAGGGCAATAATGGGACAGAAAGTTAATCCTCATGGCTTAAGAGTCGGCGTTATAAAAGACTGGGATTCCAGATGGTATGCAGAAAAAGATTTTGCAGACAACCTTGTGGAAGACCATGAAATCAGAACATTTCTTAAAAAGAGATTATACAGCGCAGGTGTTTCCAGAATCGAGATCGAAAGAGCATCTGACCGTGTTAAGATCGTGATCTATACAGCAAAACCGGGCGTAGTGATCGGAAAAGGCGGCGCTGAGATCGAAAAAGTAAAAGGTGAACTTGCAAAATATACAGATAAAAAACTGGTCGTTGACATCAAAGAGATCAAAAGACCGGATAAAGACGCGCAGTTGGTAGCAGAAAATATTGCACAGCAGCTTGAAAACCGTATTTCTTTCAGACGTGCAATGAAGTCCTGCATGTCAAGAACAATGAAAGCAGGCGCGCTTGGTGTTAAGACATCTGTTTCCGGACGTCTTGGCGGAGCTGATATGGCTCGTACAGAGTTCTACAGTGAGGGAACAATTCCGCTTCAAACACTGAGAGCTGACATTGATTATGGATTCGCAGAAGCTGACACAACTTACGGAAAAGTCGGTGTAAAGGTTTGGGTTTACAAAGGCGAAGTTCTTCCGACTAAAGCAGATAAGGAAGGGAGCGATAAATAATGTTAATGCCAAAAAGAGTAAAACGTCGTAAACAATTCCGTGGTACCATGAAAGGAAAAGCTTTAAGAGGTAACACGATTTCTTATGGTGAGTACGGGATCATCGCAACAGAGCCTTGTTGGATCCGTTCCAATCAGATCGAGGCAGCCCGTGTCGCTATGACTCGTTACATCAAACGTGGCGGTAAGGTTTGGATCAAAATCTTCCCGGATAAACCGATAACAGCAAAACCAGCAGAAACTCGTATGGGTAGTGGAAAAGGAACAGTAGAATACTGGGCAGCGGTTGTAAAACCGGGCCGTGTAATGTTCGAGATTGCAGGAGTATCAGAGGAAATAGCTAGAGAGGCACTTCGTCTTGCAATGCATAAATTACCTTGCAAATGCAAAATCGTTTCTCGCGCAGAATTAGAAGGCGGTGATAACAGTGAAAATTAATACATTTGTAAACGAATTAAGAGGAAAATCTGTAGAAGAATTAAATGAGGAATTAGTAGCTGCGAAAAAGGAACTGTTTAACCTTCGGTTCCAGAATGCAACGAACCAGTTAGATAATACAAGCAGAATCAAGGAAGTAAGAAAGAATATCGCCAGGATCCAGACGGTGATTACAGAAGCTTCCAAAGCTGAATAGGAGGTTGTACTGTGGAAGAAAGAAATTTAAGAAAAACTCGTACAGGCAAGGTTGTTAGTGACAAAATGGACAAAACAATCGTTGTTGCAGTCGAAGACCACGTGAAGCATCCACTTTATAAGAAGATCGTAAAGAGAACTTATAAGCTGAAAGCTCATGATGAAAATAACGAGTGTAATGTAGGAGATACAGTGAAAGTTATGGAAACAAGACCTCTCTCTAAAGATAAGAGATGGAGACTTGTAGAAATCATGGAAAAAGCGAAATAAGTAGTTTCGCATATATTTTTGAAGGAGGTTTACCTGCATGATACAACAAGAAAGCAGACTGAAAGTAGCAGACAACACAGGTGCGAAAGAATTACTCTGTATCCGTGTTATGGGCGGTTCTACAAGAAGATACGCTAATATCGGCGATGTGATCGTTGCGACTGTTAAAGATGCAACACCAGGCGGCGTTGTGAAAAAAGGTGATGTCGTAAAAGCTGTTGTTGTCCGTACTGTAAAAGGTGCACGTCGTAAAGACGGTTCCTATATCCGGTTCGATGAAAATGCTGCGGTTATTATAAAAGATGATTTAAATCCACGTGGAACACGTATTTTTGGACCAGTAGCCAGAGAGTTAAGAGAGAAGCACTTTATGAAGATCGTTTCCCTGGCTCCGGAAGTACTTTAGGAGGTGCCTAAGATGTCAACAATGAAGATTAGAAAAGGCGATACAGTAAAAATCATCGCTGGTAAAGATAAAGACAAAGAAGGCAAAGTAATTGCTGTAAATAAAGAGGACGGAAAAGTTCTGGTTGAGGGCGTCAACATGCTGACAAAGCACACAAAACCAAGCGCTGCCAATCAAAACGGCGGTATCGTTCATCAGGAAGGACCGATCGATATTTCCAACGTGATGTATGTACACAATGGAAAAGCAACAAGAATCGGCTTTAAAATGGATGGCGATAAAAAGGTGCGTGTTGCAAAAGCAACAGGCGACGTAATCGACGATTAATACAAGGAAGGAGGTCCTTAGACTTGAGCAGACTGAAAGAACAGTATCAGAATGAGATCATTGACGCAATGATTAAAAAATTTGGATATAAGAATATTATGGAAGTGCCAAAGCTTGATAAGGTTGTGATCAACATGGGCGTTGGCGAAGCAAAAGAAAACGCAAAAGTGTTAGAGTCAGCAATCGCTGATATGGAAAAGATCGCTGGTCAGAAAGCTGTTGTTACAAGAGCAAAGAATTCTGTGGCAAACTTTAAGATCAGAGAAGGAATGCCGATCGGATGCAAAGTTACATTAAGAGGCGAGAGAATGTATGAATTTGTAGACCGCCTGATCAATCTTGCACTGCCTCGTGTACGTGACTTCAGAGGCGTTAATCCGAACGCGTTTGATGGAAGAGGCAACTACGCTCTTGGTATCAAGGAGCAGCTGATTTTCCCTGAGATCGAGTACGATAAAGTAGATAAAGTCAGAGGTATGGATGTCATTTTTGTTACAACCGCTAAGACTGACGAAGAAGCCCGTGAATTATTGACACAGTTCAATATGCCATTCACAAAGTAAAGGAGGGAAATTCATGGCTAAAACATCAATGAAAATCAAACAGCAGCGCAAAGCAAAATTTTCCACAAGAGAATACAGCCGCTGCAGGATCTGCGGACGTCCGCATGCATATTTAAGAAAATATGGAATTTGCCGTATCTGCTTCCGTGAATTGGCATATAAAGGACAGATTCCAGGAGTGAAAAAAGCCAGCTGGTAGACCGAAAGCAGCTTGGCGAGGTCTTTTCGAGTCTAGCGCGAGGCCGTTCTTAGAGCTTAACGAGACGATGTCGAGTTTAGCGAGAAGAACTTCGTTAGAAGCGCTGACGGAGATTAGTGAGAAGGCTGCTCCCAAGCGTTAGCGAGAGCAAGCCATAAGGCGCAGGTCGAGCTTAGGCGCATGGAACATGTACCTATGCTAGGACATTAAGCCTGACACAGGCATTGAAAGAATAGAAGGAGGATACTTTCACATGAACATGAGTGATCCAATCGCAGATATGCTTACAAGAATCCGTAATGCAAATACTGCTAAACATGATACCGTTGATGTTCCTGCATCAAAGATGAAGACAGCGATTGCTGAGATTCTCTACAATGAAGGATACATTGCAAAATATGATATCGTAGAAGATGGAAACTTCAAGACAATTCATATCACATTGAAATATGGCGCAGATAAGAATGAAAAAGTTATCTCCGGTCTGAAAAGAATTTCAAAACCAGGACTTCGTTTTTATGTAAACAGCGAAGAAATCCCGAAAGTACTTGGAGGACTTGGTATCGCGATCATTTCCACAAATAAAGGTGTGATCACAGATAAAGAAGCAAGAAAACTCGGCGTAGGCGGAGAGGTACTTTGCTTCGTATGGTAGACCGAAAGCAGCTTGGCGAGGTATTGTCGAGCCTAGCGCGAGGTCGTTCTTGGAGCTTAACGAGGTGGTGTCGAGTTTAGCGAGAAGAACATACTCATCCAGTGCAGCTTGGCGAGGTATTGTCGAGCCTAGCGCGAGGTCGTTCCCAAGCATTGGCGAGAACGAGCTGTAAAGCGAAGTTTGAGCTTAGGCGTACGGAACTGGTCTAGGGAGAATGGCTCCCATAAGCAACTGAAAACAGAATAGACACAGCATCTATTCCGAAAATTTAAGTTAAGGAGGAAACAGGTATGTCACGTATAGGAAGACTGCCGATCGCAATTCCAGCAGGCGTTACTGTGGAAATTGCAGAGAATAATGTAGTGACTGTAAAAGGTCCTAAGGGAACTCTTGTAAAAGAACTCCCGGTTGAAATGGAAATAAAAGTTACAGGTGAAGAAATCGTTGTAACAAGACCGAATGACTTAAAGAAAATGAAGTCTTTGCATGGTCTGACAAGAACACTGATCAACAATATGGTAGTCGGTGTAACAGACGGTTACCAGAAAGTTCTGGAAGTGAACGGTGTCGGTTACAGAGCTGCAAAATCAGGAAATAAACTGACATTAAACTTAGGATACTCTCACCCAGTTGAAATGACAGATCCGGAAGGTCTTGAGACAGTTCTGGAAGGTCAGAACAAAATTACTGTAAAAGGTATCGATAAAGAAAAAGTAGGCCAATACGCTGCTGAGATCAGAGACAAGAGAAGACCGGAGCCATATAAAGGCAAGGGTATCAAGTATGCTGATGAAGTTATTAGACGTAAAGTTGGTAAGACTGGTAAGAAATAAATAAGGAGAGTGTGAAAATGGTTAGTAAGAAATCAAGAAGCGAAGTTCGTAGAAAAAAACACATGAAATTACGTAACCGTTTCAGCGGTACAGCTGAAAGACCACGTTTAGCTGTGTTTAGAAGTAATAATCATATGTATGCGCAGATTATTGACGATACAGTTGGAAACACTCTGGTTGCAGCTTCCACTCTTCAGAAAGACGTGAAAGCAGAATTAGAAAAGACCAACAATGTTGACGCTGCGGCATATCTTGGAAAAGTAATTGCTGAAAAGGCAAAAGAAAAAGGTATTACTGAGGTTGTCTTTGACAGAGGCGGCTTTATATATCAGGGAAAAATCAAAGCACTGGCAGACGCAGCAAGAGAAGCTGGGCTGAATTTCTAGGGAAGGGAGAACACAGATGAAACAGGAACGTATTGATGCTAATCAATTAGAATTAACAGAAAAAGTGGTATCAATCAAACGTGTTACCAAAGTCGTTAAAGGTGGTCGTAACTTCCGGTTCACAGCTTTAGTTGTAGTTGGCGACGGAAATGGCCATGTTGGTGCAGGTTTGGGAAAAGCTACTGAGATCCCGGAAGCAATCCGTAAAGGGAAAGAAGACGCAATGAAGAAGATGATCTCTGTTGCGATGGATGCAAACGAAAGTGTTACACATGATGTTATCGGAAAATTCGGAAGCGCTTCAGTGCTTTTGAAGACAGCTCCGGATGGTACTGGTGTGATCGCTGGAGGTCCGGCACGTGCCGTGATCGAGCTGGCAGGTATTAAGAATATCCGTACAAAGTCTTTGGGCTCAAACAATAAACAGAATGTAGTGCTTGCTACGATCGAAGGTCTGAAAGCGATGAAGACACCGGAAGAGGTTGCAAGACTTCGTGGCAAATCAGTAGAAGAGGTCGTAGGCTAGGATGAGCTTTCCCCTGTTTTATAAAAACAGGGAAGCTTTATCGCATAGGAGGTAAACAAAATGGCAAATTTGAAAGTGACATTAGTAAAGTCTACAATCGGTGCTATACCTAAGCATAGAAAAACTGTTGAAGCGCTGGGTCTGAACAAACTCAATAAGACAGTTGAATTGCCGGATAATGCGGCTACCAGAGGTATGGTACAGCAGGTTAGACATTTAGTAAAAGTTGAAGAAGCATAAATTTAAGAAACGATAAGGAGGTAACGTCATGGACTTATCAAACTTAAGACCGGCAGACGGTTCCAAACAGAGTGATAATTTCAGAAGAGGCCGCGGCCACGCTTCTGGAAATGGCAAAACAGCCGGAAAAGGCCATAAAGGTCAGAAAGCACGTTCAGGGGCTCCAAGACCAGGCTTTGAAGGCGGACAGATGCCTTTATATAGAAGACTGCCAAAGAGAGGGTTCAAATGCAGAAACTCTAAGACGATCGTGGGCATCAATTTAAGCGCGCTGGAAGTATTTGAAGACGGCGCTACAGTTTCCGTAGAGACATTGATCGAAAGCGGAATCGTAAAAAATCCAAAAGATGGTGTTAAAATTCTTGGAAATGGAGAGTTAACTAAGAAACTTACTGTTCAGGCAAATGCATTTAGTGCAAAAGCAGCTGAAAAGATTGAGTCACTTGGTGGAAAAGCAGAGGTGATCTAATGCTACAGACTGTACGAAGGGCATTTCAGATAGAAGATGTCAGAAAAAGAATTTTCTATACATTTATGATGTTAGTCGTCGTAAGACTCGGCTCTGAACTGCCTACTCCAGGCGTAGATCCAACCGTACTTCAGAATTTATTTGCGAGCCAGACCGGTGATGCGTTCAATTTCTTTGACGCATTTACCGGCGGATCATTTACCAAGATGTCCGTATTTGCTTTGAGCATTACACCGTATATCACATCTTCCATCATCATGCAGCTTTTGACCATTGCGATCCCGAAACTGGAGGAAATGCAAAAAGAAGGCGCGGACGGAAGAAAGAAGATTGCGACGATCACCCGTTATGTGACAGTCATACTTGCTTTGATCGAATCTACCGCAATGGCAGTTGGTTTTGGGAGACAGGGACTGTTAGTAGAGTATAATTTTGTGAATACGGCGATCGTTGTATGTACGTTAACAGCTGGTAGTGCATTTCTGATGTGGATTGGCGAACGTATAACAGAAAAGGGCATTGGAAATGGTATATCCATTGTTCTTTTGATCAATATTTTATCTCGTGTGCCGGAGGATTTTATTACACTGTATACACAGTTCGTAAAGGGAAAGACACTGGCAAAGGGAGGACTTGCCGCGCTGATCATATTGGCAGTTTTATTAGTAGTTGTCGTATTTGTCGTACTTCTGCAGAGTGGGGAGAGAAGAATTGCTGTTCAGTATTCCCAGAAAGTACAGGGAAGAAAAACATATGGAGGTCAATCCACACACATTCCGCTGAAAGTAAATACAGCGGGAGTTATTCCGGTCATATTTGCATCGTCATTGATGCAGACACCGATTGTGATCGCGCAGTTCCTTGGAAAAGGAAATGGAACCGGTATCGGAAGTCAGATATTAAGAGGAATGAATTCCAATGCGTGGTGTGATCCAGAGAATCCGATTTATTCGATCGGGCTGATCGTATATATTTTATTGACCATCTTTTTCGCATATTTCTATACCTCTATTACATTCAATCCGTTAGAGATTGCAAACAATATGAAAAAGAGCGGAGGTTTTATTCCAGGAATACGTCCAGGAAGACCGACGGTAGAATATTTACAAAAAATATTGAATTACATTATTTTCATTGGAGCATGCGGGCTTGTCATTGTCCAGGTAATACCGTATTTCTTTAATGGTGTATTCGGGGCAAATGTTTCTTTTGGAGGAACATCCCTTATCATCATAGTCGGAGTCGTATTAGAGACATTGAAGCAGATTGAATCACAAATGCTTGTCCGCAACTATACAGGATTTTTGAATAACAAGGGAAGTAACATGAAGAATAGTTTCCTTGGATACTAATTAGATTACTTTAGCGAGGGTGACCCGGGAGAACTGCGTAAAAGCGTATTCAGGGGCACACTCGTTATTGTGCATTAACGGAGGTATACGGATATGAAAATTATTATGCTGGGAGCTCCAGGCGCCGGAAAAGGTACACAGGCTAAAAAAATCGCGGCAAAGTATGATATCCCTCATATCTCAACAGGAGATATTTTCCGCGCAAACATTAAAAATGGCACGGAATTGGGGAAAAAGGCGAAGACCTATATGGATCAGGGATTGTTAGTGCCGGATGAATTGGTCGTAGATCTTGTCGTGGACAGAGTAAATCAGGAGGACTGCCAAAAAGGGTATGTCCTGGATGGTTTCCCAAGAACAATCCCACAGGCGGAAGCATTGGATAGAGCACTTGCCAACATGGATCAGAAAATGGATTATGCCATCAATGTAGAAGTGCCGGATGAAAATATCATCAGGCGTATGTCTGGACGCCGTGCATGTGTAGATTGTGGCGCAACATACCACATTGTTTATGCGGCTCCTAAAAAGGAGGGCGTTTGTGATAAATGCCAGGGCAGTCTGATCCTCAGAGATGACGATAAGCCGGAAACCGTAGAAAAGCGTCTCCATGTATACCATGAGCAGACACAGCCGTTGATCGAATATTATACACAGGCAGGAATTTTGAAAAATGTCGATGGAACAGTAGATATAGATGTTGTATTCGATGCAGTCACAAAGATTTTAGGGGAATAGCGTATGCTGTTTGAACCGGGAATGCTTGTGCGGTCAAAGGCGGGACATGACAAAAATCGTATATATGTCATTATTCGTGTCAATGATGAATATGTATATCTTTCAGACGGACAGTCGCATTCGTCTGAAAGATTAAAAAAGAAGAATAAAAAACATCTGCAGGTTATTTTGAAGGAACGAGTTGAAGATACAGCGGATGAGATAGCAGTTAGAAATATGATACTGAAATATTCCCTTAAAAAGGATTACATGTAAAAGTGCTGTAAATGCAGGAGGATTAAGTATGTCAAAGGCTGACGTAATTGAAATTGAAGGAGTTGTAGTTGAAAAGCTGCCAAACGCCATGTTTAAAGTGGAATTGGAAAATGGCCATATAGTTCTGGCACATATCAGTGGAAAATTACGGATGAATTTTATTAAAATCTTACCGGGAGATAAAGTAACTCTGGAAATGTCTCCATATGATCTTAGCAAAGGAAGGATCGTCTGGAGAGACAAATAGTTATTTTTTTGAGAATATCGAAAAATTACAGAGAAAAATAAAGTTAGTTATTGACTTTATTGGCAGTTAGGCGTTATACTGTTAAGTGGCTGTTTTTGGGATGGTGTGTCTGAAACAGCAGGAAATATAGGCAGAGCAAAGTAGGGAAAGGAGGATTTAACATGAAGGTTAGGTCATCAGTAAAACCAATTTGTGAAAAATGCAAAATTATTAAAAGAAAAGGAAGTATCAGAGTAATCTGTGAGAATCCGAAACACAAACAACGTCAGGGATAAGGGAATAGAAAAATATCCGAGGTGATTTGTGTAATTATTTAGGCGGCTGACAGCACGATACACCAGGAGGTGTGTAGAGCTGTTTAATATACAGTAAGGATACACCGCGGCTGCGTAAGGTACCGGCAGAGCGGGTAGTCTGCTGCACTTTTTTGTCTTAGAAAATGTGCAGGTGTATATTGCTTATAATACTCGGCATTTGCATTGGCGGAAAAATTTCCGTGCCGGGAAAGGGTATGCAACAAACATGCCTGGGCTGGGATATCGGGAACATACCCCGGTAGGATGTACAATAAACACCACATCCACAGCCTCAATTAGGGACAATATGTAACAACGTAAAGCCATGCACAAGATTGACAGAAACGCACAGGCAAATGTATTTGCCAAGAGCGTTTCGGGCAAGATTGTATGTGGCGCACGCCACAGTGAGAAGTAGTGCGGAGCACGAAGTCGGACTTGCATGGCGAAAAAGCGCAGAAGAGGCGCACGCCACAGTGAGAAGTAGTGCGGAGCACGAAGTCGAACTTGTATGGCGAAAGAACAGCGAAAAAGAAAATGGAGGAAAGACACATGGCTCGTATCGCAGGTGTAGACTTACCAAGAGACAAACGTGTAGAAATTGGTTTGACTTATATTTATGGAATCGGAAGAACAAGTGCAAACCGTATTTTATCAGAGGCAGGAGTAGATCCTAGTACTCGTGTCAGAGATTTGACAAGTGAAGAAGTAAAAAAGATCAGCGCAGTGATCGATGAGACTCAGGTTGTAGAAGGTGATTTGAGAAGAGAGATCCAGCTGAATATCAAGAGACTGAAAGAAATCGGCTGCTATCGTGGAATCCGTCATAGAAAAGGACTTCCGGTGCGTGGACAGAAGACAAAGACAAACGCAAGAACATGTAAAGGTCCTAAGAGAACAGTAGCAAATAAGAAAAAATAACAAATTGAAGAAAGTAGGTTAGTTTAAATGGCGAAAAAAGTTGCAAAAAAAGTAACAAAAAAACGTGTCAAGAAAAACGTTGAACGCGGACAGGCACACATTCAGTCATCTTTCAATAATACAATCGTAACACTGACAGATGGACAGGGAAATGCTCTTTCATGGGCAAGTGCAGGCGGTCTGGGATTTAGAGGTTCAAGGAAATCTACTCCATATGCAGCACAAATGGCGGCTGAGACAGCAGCAAAGGCGGCATTAGTACATGGTCTTAAGACAGTAGATGTTTTCGTAAAGGGTCCAGGTTCAGGCAGAGAAGCAGCGATCCGTGCATTGCAGGCTTGCGGAATTGATGTGACAAGTATCAAAGATGTAACGCCGGTACCGCACAATGGTTGTCGTCCACCGAAACGCAGAAGAGTGTAATCTGTGTCCGGCAGACCTTGATTTAATCAGTAGCACTGGAAGTAAACGAAAAATGCGGTAGTAATCCGCTGACATGTATAGAATTTAGGAGGAGAAACATGGCAGTAAACAGAGTTCCGGTTCTTAAAAGATGCCGTTCTTTAGGAATGGATCCAATCTATTTAGGAATTAGTAAAAAATCTAACAGACAGTTAAAAAGAACAAATAGAAAAATGAGCGAATATGGTTTGCAGCTGCGTGAAAAGCAGAAAGCAAAATTCATCTATGGCGTGCTGGAAAAACCATTTAGGAATTACTATGCGAAAGCAAAACAGATGGAAGGTATGACAGGTGAGAATCTGATGATTCTTCTGGAATCCAGACTGGACAATGTAATGTTCCGCATGGGATTTGCAAGAACAAGAAAAGAAGCAAGACAGATTGTAGACCATAAACATGTACTTGTAAACGGCAAACAGGTAAATATTCCTTCTTACCTGCTCAAAGCCGGAGATACGGTTGAAATCAAAGAAAAACACAAAGGATGCCAGAGATATAAAGACATTCTGGAAGTGACAGGCGGAAATATGGTTCCGGACTGGTTGGATGTGGATTCTGAGAATCTGAAGGGCACTGTAAAAGAACTTCCGACAAGAGAGGCAATCGATGTTCCTGTTGATGAGATGTTGATCGTCGAGTTGTATTCTAAATAATATAGTCTGTGCTTAAAAGCGCAGATCATATAAGGAGTCGTACCCCCTCAACATATTTTAACCCATAAGGAGGGTCTGTGTAGTGTTTGATTTTAATAAACCGAATATTGAAATTACAGAAATTTCAGAAGATAAAAAGTATGGAAAATTCGTAGTAGAGCCACTGGAAAGAGGATATGGCATTACTTTGGGAAATTCCCTGAGAAGGATTATGCTATCTTCTCTGCCGGGCGCAGCAATCAGTTCTGTAAAGATTGACGGCGTACTGCACGAATTTAGTTCCATCCCAGGTGTGAAAGAAGATGTAACTGAGATTATCATGAATCTGAAATCTCTGGCGATCAAAAACACATCGGAATCAGACGAAGTTAAGACCGCATATATAGAATTTGAAGGTGAAGGCGTTGTCACAGGCGCTGATGTACAGACGGATTCGGATGTTGAGATCATGAATCCGGAGCAGGTCATTGCTACTTTAAACGGCGGCAAAGACAGCAAACTATATATGGAACTTAGCATAACAAAGGGCAGAGGATATGTAAGCGCAGATAAAAACAAAAGCGAGGACTTGCCGATCGGGGTCATTCCGATCGATTCGATCTATACACCTGTAGAACGTGTAAACCTCACGGTTGAAAATACGCGTGTGGGTCAGATCACGGATTATGATAAGCTGACTTTAGATGTTTGGACAAAAGGTACCATGCATCCGGATGAGGCGGTAAGTCTTGCGGCAAAGGTTTTAAGCGAGCATTTAAAGCTGTTTATCGACTTGTCAGAAGTTGCGCAGTCTGCCGAAGTTATGATTGAAAAAGAAGATGATGAGAAAGAGAAAGTATTGGAAATGAGCATTGATGAGCTTGAACTTTCCGTACGTTCCTACAATTGTCTTAAGAGAGCCGGCATCAATACAGTGGAAGAACTGACAAATAAGACGCCGGAAGATATGATGAAAGTGCGTAACCTTGGACGTAAGTCTTTGGAAGAAGTACTTGCAAAATTGAAAGAACTGAATCTGGAATTAAATCAAGGTGAAGAATAATCCGGATCAGAGATTTATTATTTAAATATCCTGTCAGTAAGTCCGACGTGCATGACAGGGGCATTTGATTAATAAGCCCGAAGACGCATAACCAAATGTTTTTTATGGAGGATGAATAAAATGGCAAAGTATAGAAAACTCGGAAGAACTTCTTCCCAGAGAAAAGCTTTACTTAGAAACCAGGTGACAGCACTGCTGAACCATGGAAAGATTATTACTACAGAAGCAAAGGCAAAAGAGATCCGTAAGATTGCAGAAGGCCTGATCGCTATGGCAGTAAAAGAAAAAGACAATTTTGATGAAGTTACAGTAATGGCAAAGGTTGCACGTAAAGATAAAGACGGCAAGAGAGTAAAAGAAGTCGTTGATGGCAAGAGAGTTACTGTATATGACGAAGTTGAGAAGAAGATTAAAAAAGATCAGCCAAGCAGACTGCATGCAAGAAGAGAAATGCTGAAGGTCCTTTATCCTGTAAAGGAAGTACCTGCTGCAGGAGCTGGAAGAAAGAAAAATACGAAAAATGTAGATCTGGTAGACAAATTGTTTACAGAGATCGCGCCAAAGTATGCTGACCGCAATGGTGGATACACAAGAATCGTAAAGATAGG
The DNA here is from genome assembly GCF_001487105.1 of Mediterraneibacter massiliensis. Classification (GTDB taxonomy): domain Bacteria; phylum Bacillota; class Clostridia; order Lachnospirales; family Lachnospiraceae; genus Mediterraneibacter; species Mediterraneibacter massiliensis. The sequence continues at coordinate 666,156 of NZ_LN913001.1, forward strand.
ACAGCGTAAAGGTGACGCTGCTATGGAAGTTCTGATCGAACTTGTATAGTTGTATCATTGCGCCGGACGCAGAGCCGATCATAAAATGAGACTATAAAAGAAACAAGAAGCCGCTGTAAAATAGATGATGTATGACATCTATTTTACAGCGGCTCTTTTATTACGCTCATAGCAATGTCCTGCTTTTATAATCGATCACAATCTGCTTTATTTTATCTGCCGCTTCCTCAGCGACTTTTTTATCTTTATTTCTTTTTTTCCCCTGACCAAAAAATATTTCTGTCACGCTCTGTAAGATTTCATAAGGTTCTAGATTGATGTATATTTCTGCGGCGTCTTCATGTTGCTCTGCAACCGTAGCATTTAGAATACTTCCATTATATTTTAATGTCTCCAGTTTATCTGTATCGTAGGTACGGATCAAAGCCCTGGTAATACTGGATATTGCTCTGGTAGCGATAACTGCTTTTTCTGCCTTGAGGCCAAGTCGGATCGTATAGGGGTCTATTCTGGAAATAAAGCGGAATTCCCGGCCATAACGCTGCGAATTCGTGGTAGTATTGGCATTTTGGCAGGCCTCTGCGATGGCATGCTCGAATTCTTCAGTAAGAGGGATTTTTTTATTAGCTGCCGTGACATCCAATATATAACTGTACATAAATGTATACCTCCTTGATGTTTGATAATTTAGTATAGCACAGATTAATAAAAAATACAAATGTAAAAACATTTAAGCTAATTGTTGACAAGTGTGTTTCTATACGTTAATATAATGTAAAATACATATATAATAATATATTAATATTTAAACATCGAAAAACATGTCGGGAGGAGAAAAAATGGAACATACAGATATGGAAAAGGGAAAAAGATCAGAAAAGATAAAGAATATGCAGATGTATTCACCAATAAGAGAAAAAATCAGATATTGGAGAAAGAAAACAAAAGCAGGCGATCTGTACCGGCAGAAAACAGATTTAGACTGCATACTGACAGACGGAAATTTGAATGCCGACACGATTTTTTCTCTGTGGCTTCCACTGCGTTATGTTTTAAATCATTTTGCCTGTGCTTCATGGGAAAAGTGGAAGGAATATGAGTATGAAGAATTGAAACCTAAAAAAGTAGGATTAAAAGAGTATCCGGAGTTTTTAAATGACCTTCTGGCAAATATGGAAGAGTATTTACCGGCAGAGAAACTGACAGCATTATTATCTGTATTATTTGATCTTGGACAACAGCGCTGCAATGTGATGATCTTGCCCTACAGGGCATGGAACAGAAGACGAGGTGAAGCTCCTTACTGGGAATATCTGCCGCATTTTTTGTATGATCTTTTGCGTACAGATTCGCCTATATTTTTACAGGCAATGTCTGCCTGGATAAGAAGTGAACATCTGGAAATGTTCTTTATGGATGAGAGGTTAGAAAAAGAGTCTCTCAAAGATTTGGCAGGTACAGGAATGGTGTGGAGGCATGCACCAAAAAATATAGATTTAGAGAAACTGCTGACAAATTATATTGCGATTTTAAAAGAGCGCAAAAAAAGGCTTTCGGCGGCTGTGTAAGAAATACGTTATGGTATGTATATAGGAGGAGTGTCAGGATGAAACAAGACAGCAGGATCATATTAGAACAAATTGTAAACAGAAAATCCAGAGAACTATGTTTAGAGAAGCAAAAGTGGGATACAAGCGCCTCTATTGTAACGATTTTCCGTGAAGAATGGCATGTGTTCGCACGACTTTTACATCCTTTGGTTTCTATATTGGAGATACAGTCTTCCTTCTATGTGGAGGAGGAGTATATCAGGGCTGTTTGGTATCCGCATCCTGTGATGATGACTGCGGATACCAGAAGGGAGTTTATTCTTTTTGCCAATGAGGCAAATATAGAACTGTATTCAGGAGGCAGATTCTGGTGTGATGAAAATATGGACTTTGCATATGAAATCGTACTTCCGGCAGAAATGGCAGAAAAATGTGAGCGCGAAGCGGCAAGACAATTATTTGATATACCGTATTCAAACTTCTGTGATCTTCATCTGCCCCTTGTCATGCTCAAAAGAGGCAGTTGGAAAGCCGATACTGCAAAACGATATCTGGCAGAATTGAGGGAAAGAGGATATGTAGACAATACAAAATATGATCTTTGGTGAAGGATACGATCGGAAGAGGTCTGCAAGAGAGAGTTGGTATAGGAATGAGTTTTTGAAAAATTTATATAAAACATATCGGATTATAAAAGAAAAAATATAAAAAATGTATAATACAGTAAAATATTGAACAAAAATGAGAAAATAGTGAACGAAAAAAAGAAAGAAAAAAGATAAAATTTTAGTCAGAAAGGGGGAAGCGAAGATGTTCAAAAAGAAGCAATACTATAAGAAGAAAGCTATGCCATATTTTATGCTTTTGCCACTTCTTGCCGTGATTGCCGTATTTATGCTGTATCCTATATTTAATACTTTCTGGCTGAGCATGCAGGATCATGTATTGACGAATATGCAGGACATGGGATTTAACGGAGGAGCTAATTTCATAAGGCTTATGGAGGACGAGACTTTTTGGAAGGCAGCTGTAAACTCTGTTTTCTGGACAGTTGTTAATGTTATTTTGCAGTTGTTCTTCGGTCTGCTCGTAGCACTTCTGCTGAATCAAAAATTCAAAGGAAGAGGCGTGTTCCGCGCATTGATTTTTACACCTTGGGCAGTAGGCGGAATTTTGGTGGCACTGATTTGGAGCTTTATGTTTAATGAAAGCGTAGGAGTCATCGGAGATTTGTTGATGAAGCTGGGGATCGTGGATGGAAAAATATCCTGGTTTTCTAGCGGCACTTCAGCTATGTGGGCAATGATCATAGCAAATACCTGGAGAGGTGTTCCGTTTTTTGCAATCAGTATATTGTCAGCACTGCAGACGATACCCACAGAAGTATATGAATCAGCAGATGTGGATGGAGCGTCGGCTATGTACAAGTTTTTCAAGATCACATTGCCGTTGATAAAGGATACTTTGCTGCTTACGACGCTGCTTAGGACAATCTGGACTTTGAATATTGTGGATATTATTTATGGGATGACAAAAGGAGGGCCAAATTTCTCTACATTGACGATTCCGGTATATATCATGATGACGTTTAATGATTCCCTGGATGCTGGATATGCTTCTGCAATGGCTGTCATCGTAATGATTGTACTTGTTGTTTTCTCGGCTATATATTTGAAAATTGGGAAATACGGAGAGGAGGAGTATTACTGATGAAACGGACAACGAAAAAGAGGATCATTAAGACATTTACCTGCTACATACCTGTCGCGGTCGTGACAATTATCATGTTGTTTCCGTTTTACTGGTTTTTGAATACATCCCTTAAAGAACAGGGTTCCATTATGAAACTCCCGGTGAAATATCTTCCGGATCCGTTTACAATGGACAACTATGCGTCCATGCTTTCCAGTATGGGATTTGATAAATACTTTTTAAACAGCTTATTTGTATCTATTGTCACGACGATTTTTGTTATAGCAATCGCGATCATGGGAGGATACGCGATATCACGATATAAATTCAGAGGTAAAAAATTTGTTTTTCTGCTGCTTTTAGTGACACAGATGCTTCCAGGCGTCGTAATACTGGTACCCTTATTCACGATCTTTAATAATATGGGACTGATCAACAATCTGTGGTCACTTGTGATCGTAAATACAACAGTGAATCTTCCGTTTTGTACGATCATGATCAGCGGTTTCTTTTCGGGAGTTTCCCCTACCTTGGAGGAAGCGGCTCAGATTGACGGATGTACGATTTTAAAATCTGTATTTAAAATTGTCGTGCCTACGATCCTGCCGGGAATCGTTGCAAGCGGCGCCTTCGCGTTTGTTAATACATGGAACGAATTTGTATATTCGTTGAATTTTATCAGTGATTCGGATAAATTTACCCTGCCGGTTGGCTTGAGTATGATGAAAGGTGAGTTTACGGTAAATTACGGAGGGCTGGCGGCAGGAACGGTTGTAGCTTTGATACCGGTGCTTCTGATCTTCTGCTATATCCAGAAATATCTGGTGCAGGGACTTGCTTCAGGAGCTGTAAAAGGATAACAGTAAAAAATGCCGTATAAAGGCAGTTAAATAAAGGAGGAAAAGGAAATCATGAAGAAAAAGAAAGTCATCAGTATATTGTTGACAGGCGTTTTGCTGACAGGCATGCTTGCAGGCTGCGGAGCAAAAGGAGAAGAAAGCGCATCAAAAGACAAAGAGACGATCGAGTTTTGGTACCATGACGGGAACGCGAATTCGAACGCTATTTTTGAAAAGCTGATCGCGCAGTTTGAGGAAGAAAACCCAGAGTATAAAGTGGAATATGTGGGATTGCCGTCAGATTCTTATTTGCAGAAATATAATACGGCGATCGCGACAAATACAGTGCCGGATGTTGCAAGTATCCGCGACCAGGATGTATCGACGTTGATCAATCAAGGCGCTCTCTCCTGTGTCGAAGAAGATTTTAACAGTTTTGAAGAAAAAGACCATATTGCTGAAAATGCGCTCAACGCCATACGGAATTGTTCGACAGATGGAAAACTCTATTGTCTGCCGCAATATACGCAGCCGCAGGTATACTGGTATAACACGACTCTGATGAAAGAAAAAGGAGTAGAAATTCCGAAAACGATCGATGAATTTATGCAGGATTGTGAAACTTATGCGGACGCGGACAACGGTACATACTTCTACTCTTTGAGAGGCGGCGCAGGTTCCCTGGATAATATGCTGGATTTTATTTTTACTTACGCAAACCAGGATCAGCTTTTTGATGAAGAAGGCAACTGTGTATTAAGTGATCCGATCTTTACAGAGGCATTGGAAGCATACGCTTCTATCTACTGGAATGGCTGGACATCAAAAGACAGTGTATCTAACAGCTATAAAGAAATGGTAGCAGAATTTGGCTCCGGTACGGCTATGGGAATCGCGAATAATTCTTCTGCACTGGCAGAAAATATTAATAATTTGGGTGAAGGGAATTTTACCAACGCGCTTGCTCCGGCAAATAAGGAAGGTGTTGTGGTGACAAAAGATGTTCCATTCTTGGGCTATACTGTGTTTGAAGGCGCAAAAAACAGAGAAGGCGGAGTAAAATTCTTAGAATTCCTCGTATCTCACGACGCAGTATCCTATTTCTGTGAAAAAGACGGACGAGTTCCGGTCAATGATCTAGTCTATGAGGACGAATGGTATCAGGACAATACATATATGCCGGTATATGAAGAAATGATGAGTTCAAAGGATGTAAAATTTCTTGCCAGACCATTATGGCTACCTGAATGGAATGAATTTTTGACAAAGGTACAGGAGCCAGGACTGCAGGCTGTCCTGCTCAAAGAAAAGACGGCTGAAGAAGTACTGCAGGAATGGGCAGAATACTTGACAGCTGCCCAGAAAGGATATCTGGAATCAACCAAATAACAGCAAAGGAAATATAAGACAAGGGTCTGCACTAGGAAGGGCAGACCCTGTTTTGGAAGAGAAAGAAAATGACAGAAAAAGAATTTTTAGAGCCCCCTTCAAGGTACAGGGGTACCCCTTTTTGGGCATGGAACGCAAAGATTGAGAAAGAGATTTTAAAAGAACAGATCGATTGCTTTAAAGAGATGGGGATGGGCGGTTTTTGTATTCACAGCAGGATTGGGCTCGACACAGAGTATCTGGGAAGAGAGTTCATGGAATTGGTCAAATTCTGTAATACATACGGGAAGAAACAGAATCTTAGTACATGGCTGTATGATGAGGATAAATGGCCGTCAGGATACGGCGCGGGAAGGGTGACGGATAAAGAAATATACCGCAGCAGATATCTCCTATTTTCGGATAAAGCGTATCCTGACGGAGCATTTATAAGAGGAAAGACGCCTCCGACGAGACTGGTATTAAGCGGAAAGATACAGAAACTGGCAGAGTATATCGTAAAAGAAGAAAATGGAATTCTAAAGGAGTATCGTTTTTTGAAGAAGGGAAGCGATCAAGTTGCAGAGCCGGAAAAGTGCAGTGACGGCGGGAAAATCTGGCATGCGTATCTTGTCATTTCGGGAGATTCTTCTTGGTTTGATAAACAGACATATCTGGATACGCTAAATCCAAAAGCAGCAGAGGAGTTTCTGCGTGTTACACATGAAGTATATGCAGACTCTTTAGAAGAAGAATTTTCAAAGAGTATACCCATGATCTTTACGGATGAACCGCAGTTTATCTTAAAAGAATCTCTTTCCGAAAACAGAGGTATTACAGAGGCGGGAATTCCGTATACGGATGATTTTGAGGAAACATTCCGGAAACGGGAAGGGATTTCCTTTCTTGCAAATCTGCCAAAGTTATTTTGGGAACCGGAAGATGGAAAAGATTACAGTTTTCGCTGGAAGTACCATGAGCATATAGCATACCGGTTTTGCGCAGGGTATATGGATACAGTCAGCAGATGGTGTGCCCGTCATCACATTGCGCTTACAGGCCATGTGATGAACGAACCGTCTTTGGAAGAACAAACTAGGGCTGTGGGCGAGGTGATGAGGACGTATGAGAGTTTTCAGGTACCGGGTATAGACATGCTGGCGTGGAGGACGGAGTATACCACAGCAAAACAGGCGCAAAGCGAGGCAAATCAAAAAGGGTTGTCTGGAATCACAAGTGAACTTTATGGGGTGACAAACTGGAATTTTGATTTCCGTGGTTATAAAGCAATAGGAGACTGGCAGGCTGCATTAGGAGTTGTCAACAGAGTACATCATCTGACGTGGTATTCGATGGGCGGGGAAGCGAAAAGAGATTATCCTCCCTCGATCGGAGGCCAGGTTCCCTGGCATAAAGAATATCATTGGATAGAGGACTATTTTGCCAGGATACGGCTTGTATTAGAACAGGGGAAACCAAAGGTGCGTATCGGGGTCATTCATCCGGTAGAGAGCTGCTGGATGTGGTTCGGAAACGAAAAACTTACAAAGAATAGGCGAAGAGAGCTGGAAATAAAGTTTCAGGAACTGATTCGCTGGCTGCTGTTTGGAAAATTAGATTTTGATTATATTGCGGAGTCTGTTCTGCCTGGTCAATATACAGAAACAGAGAGCCAATTCTGTGTAGGCGCTATGCGGTATGATGTGGTGATCGTAGCAGGAATGGATACGATACGCAGTTCTACTTTGGACAGGTTGGAACAGTTCACCGCGCATGGAGGAGACGTCCTGTTTGTGGGGAGAGAACCTGAATATGTGGATGCAGCCAAAAATAGCAGAGCCAAAGAGCTTGCCTCCCGATGCAGGCATATCGAGTGGGAACAGTCTGTCTTATATGAGGCATTGGAACCATACAGAGAAATAGCGACTTTCCACAGTGATGGAAGACGGGAGGAAGAGCTGCTCTATCGGATGTGTGAGGAAAGAGGAAAAAGATATGTATTCCTGGCACCTGGGAAGCCGAAAGAAAATTATGGACTTCCGAGAAAAGAAAGACTGACAGTGCAAATAAAAGGCGATTGGGATATACTGGTATGTGATGCAATGTCGGGAGAAAGATTTTGGGGAAAAGGTGAAAAAATTATACGAAAAGATGCAGCAGACAGGCGGGAAGAAAACGAAGTTTGGACATCTTATGTCTGGGAACGTTTTGAACAAGACAGCCTGTTGTTGGAACTGACGGAAAAGGAAACAGGAGAGAGTCAGAGCTGTGCAAAGAAAAAAAGAGAGTACAAGTTTGTTTGCGGCGACCGCAGGGAGATTTACCGCAGTCTATTGCCGGAGCCGAAAACCAGCTTTTTGGAAGAAGATAATGTGCTTATTTTAGATAAAGCAAGGTATCGTCTGGATGATGGAGCATGGGAGGACGAAGAGGAACTGCTGAAAGTGGATGACAGACTTAGAAGAAGACTGGGATATCCGCTGCGAACAGAGAGTCAGACACAGCCATGGCTGTTGAAGAAGAAAAACTGCACGCATACAGTGACACTTCGTTTTGAGATAGAATCTGATATAGATTGTGAAGTAAAACTTGCAGCGGAAGGAACTGTAAAGAAATTGCTCTTAAATGGAAGAAAGGTCTCCGTGCAGCCTGACGGTTGGTATGTAGACAGATGCCTGAGAATATACAGGGCAGGAAATATAGTGCGGGGAGATAATGAGCTGGAACTGGAAGTAGAGTATGGGGAAAAAGAAAATCTGGAATGGTGTTATCTGCTGGGAGCGTTTTCTGTTGCTCTTGCAGGAGCAAAGACACGGATCATTTCTATAAACAAAGATCTGCGATACGGAGATTACAGTATGCAGGGTTTCCCATTTTATGGAGGAAATATGTATCTTGAAACAGAGATAACGATTCCGAGCGGTGACGTAGAGATCGAGATACCGCATTATAGAGCTCCGCTTTTGAAAGTTTCTATGGATGGCAGAGATGAAATTGTCGTGGAAGCTCCGTACCGAGCTGTATTTAAAGATGTGGTGGAAGGCAGACACAAAGTGCAGATCTGCTGTTATGGCAATCGTTATAATACCTTTGGTCAACTTCACAATTGCGATCCCGAGGAGGTCTATTTCGGACCGAAGACCTGGCGGACAAAAGGAAATGCATGGTGTCCACAGTATAACATAAAACAGGCGGGTATCTTGACAACACCCACAGTATATATATACACTCAAAAGGAAGAAAATGAGGAAAAGGGGAAATAGGAGTGGGAAAATTCCGGGAAAAATGTACGGTAAAATTTATGAACCAGTCATTGCAGGTAAAATTGGTTTCTCTGCTGATCGTTCTGATCGTTGTTCTGGAGGCGGTCAGCCTTATGTTATTTGGAAGAGTAATGTCTGACAATTATAAGAAGCAGATAGCGGCTTCTAAGGCAGAGACATTGTTGCAGATCACTGCGAACATGGACGGCAGTCTGTATGATATTGTAGAAGAAATGATTTTTATCAAAGAGAGTCTTAAGTCGGCAGATGGCAGCAAAGAAGTCAGGAATCCTGAAACCCGGTATTTGAATCGTGATATTGTATACAGAGGATATTTTAATGAAATGATCTCCAGGGGGAATAATTATGAATTAGTGGATTCCATGATGGTGCTTACCGAGGACGAATCCCATTTCTTTTCAGTGAATGCGGCGAAAAATATAGACAGTAAAGATATATTGGATACGATATGGCATGACTTTGAACCGCACGGACCTTGTACGTGGACTGGTATCCTAGACGGCGCCTACTATAGTTCAAATTATAGAAAAGAGATCATCAGTATATTGATGCCGGTAAATGGAACGGGTATGGACAGATCTCTTCTGATCGTCAATTTGTCTGCAGAACAGGTGAAGCAGTATATGGAACGACTGGGAAGCGGAAGCGAAAGGCTTTTTCTTGACTTAGGACAGGGAACTGTCCACGTGGGGAAAGAAATGGATCAATGGACAGAGAATGACGAGGCAAAGCGGATCTTAAAGAATAAAGACGGTATCAGTGAAGGGCGAAAGTACGTGATATTAAAGGAAGAACTGGGGGCGAATGACTGGAAGTTATACATGATATGCCCCAGAGAAGAAATGCAGGTGGGCGTATTCACCATATCGACTTCGTTATTGCTGCTGATTTTGGCAGCAGGGTGTATGATTGTGATCATTGGGTATTTTATTGTTTCGTCTATTACGAGACCATTAAATAAGATGACTTCTATCATCATAAGAAACGGAGAGAATCCGCAGTTCCCGGAACGTTTCCCGGTGCGTTATCAGGATGAAGTAGGGGTAATGGCAAAAGCTTATAATAATATGATGGATAAGATACAATGCCTGATGGAAAATATTGCCGAAGAACAGCAGCAGAACAAGAGGAACTATTTAAAACTTCTGCAATTACAGATCAAGCCACATTTTCTGTATAATTCTCTGGAGGCGACCAGATTTCTTGTAGAAATGCAGGACAAAAACGCTGTGGAAATGATAGATGCAATTGGTAGGTTCTATAAATTAAGCTTAAGCGGGGTAGAAGATATTGTCAGCCTTTCAGAAGAAAAAGAACATCTATCTTGCTATATGAAGATATTGAAATTGCGCTATAGTTCTAAATATGATTATGAGATCGACATTCCGGAAGAACTAGAAAAATATGCAATTGTAAAATTTTCCCTGCAGCCGCTCGTAGAAAATGCCATATATCACGGTGTGAAAATGTCGAGGGAGAAAGGGATTATACGGATCTTTGCCAGGGAAGAAAATGGAAAAATACAGATACACATATGGGATAACGGTGCGGGGATAAAGAAAGAGAAACTAAAAGAAATCCAAGAAGAATTGAAACGGTGTGACGGCAGCGCGAAGCGAGAACATATTGGTATCGTAAATGTAGATCAGAGGATCCGTATGTTTTTTGCGGAGGGAGGCATTTCGATCGACAGCGAAGAAGGCGTATTCACGGATGTGACAGTGCGTATTCCGGCCAAGAAGTACAGTAGGGAGGGCAAGCATGTATAAATTGTTGATAGCAGATGATGACGAGATCATCTGTCAGGGACTTTCGAAATGTATTCCCTGGAGAGAACATAATATAGAAATCGTCTCATCGGTGTGTGACGGCGAGACGGCCCTTAGATGTGTCAAAAAATATCATCCGGATATTGCGCTGGTGGATATTAATATGCCGTTTATGGATGGGATGGAGTTCAGCGCGGAAGCAAAAAAGATATTTCCGGAATTAAAGATTATACTGATAACTGCATACAGAGAGTTTGAATATGCGAAAAGGGCGATCGAACTGCAAGTGTCTGATTATGTGACAAAGCCGTTTTCAAACGAACATGTATTAGAGACAGTGTGCCGGGTGATCCGAAAAATAGAAGATGAAAAAAGGATAAAAGGTGAGATACAGAAAAATATCAAAGTTATAGAGGAAAAATATATAGCCGAAGCTGCGGCGGGAAAGATCACCGATAGGAATAGGAAGGAGATAGAACGCTTGTTTCCACCCCAAAATCAATATTCGGCGGCAGTTTTGGATATTGGAACCCTGCCGGAGGGGGAAGAGTCAGAAGAGGCAGCGAAAGAGAAAAGAGAGGTAATAGACAGGACGGTGGAAAAAATAAGAGAAATGGTAAAAGCAGAGCCAAAGATAAAAATCTGCCGCTGTCAGAATCAGATGATCTTCTTGTTTACAGATCCGGGGGTAAATGGCGATATAAAAATACAAGTCTTCCTGAAAAAATGTATGGAACAGCTGTCAGAGGAAAGGACTCTATTTTTGACGGCAGCTATAGGCAGATGTTATACAGGGAGTCAACAAATCAGCAGATCCGTGGCAGAGGCGCAGAAAGTTTTAAAGTATCGGTATTATTTTGAACAATATAGTGTGTTGTATGTAGAAGATGTGGAAAAATTGACAGTAGAAGAGCAGATTAACTTTCAGGAATATATAGAAAATGCCTGTGCGGGTATACGGGAAGGGGAAGCGGAAAAAGTAAAAACCGCGATTAAAAGTTTTTTTGAAAGAATGCAGAAACAGCCGGATATGCGTATTTGTGCAGCCGCCCTGATGGTGATGGAATTTCTGCTTTTGTCGTACAGAGAGACACAGGACGGAGAATTACAAGAGAAATTTGTAAAAGAATCTACCAGTTTTTATCCGCGCATGCTGCAGGAAAAAAATATAGATGGACTCAAGACGATCACAGAAAAGTATTTTGCGGATCTGCTGCGTTATCTGGAAGAAAAGAAAAAGAGTCAGCCAGAGAAGATGCTGCAAAGAGCGGTCACATATATGGAAGCACATTATAATGACCCGGAATTGTCCTTAAATGAGGTGGCAGATTTTGTACACATTAGTGCAAGCTATCTGTGCACGCTATTTAAGCAATACAGTGAGTATAGTTATATAAGTTGTCTGAACCATATCCGCATGGAACAGGCAAAGCAGATTTTAAAAGATAGGAAACACAAGACATATGAAGTAGCGTTTCTGGTAGGATATAATTCGTCCCAATATTTCAGCAGTTCTTTTAAAAAGTATACCGGTATGACGCCGGGAGAATATAGGGCAAAAAAGGGTATTAAGTAAAATATTTGATAAATTACTGACAGTAGGAAAAGGAGGGAGACCTCCTTTTCCTATTTGTATAATATGCACAAATATCGTTAAAAAAATAACGTTAAAATATCTACAAATAGCATATTGACAATTATTTAACAACTATGTATACTGAGACTTGTGGTTAGGAAAAGTTTATTATTTTCAATTATAGGAGGAGTTTGGAAATGGCGAAGAAAGAGAAAGCAGTAGTGCCGGAGATTGTCGATAGTGTAGAGACACTGGAAGCCAAAATGAAAGCGATGCGCGAAGCGCAGAAAATTTTTGCTTCGTTTTCACAGGAACAAGTGGATAAGATTTTCTACGAGGCGGCAATGGCTGCGAATAAGCAGAGAATACCGCTTGCGAAGATGGCTGTGGAAGAGACACAGAGAGGGATCATAGAAGATAAAGTGATCAAAAATCACTATGCGGCAGAGTATATTTATAATGCATATAAAAATACAAAGACATGCGGCATCATCGAAGAAGACGCGGCGTATGGAATCAAAAAAGTCGCTGAGCCGATCGGACTGGTAGCTGCTGTCATTCCTACGACAAACCCGACTTCTACAGCGATCTTTAAGACATTGATCTGCTTAAAGACGAGAAATGCGATCATCATCAGTCCACATCCATCAGCAAAGGCTTGTACGATCGCAGCTGCTAAAGTAGTTCTGGATGCAGCGGTAAAAGCTGGAGCACCGGAAGGTATTATTGGCTGGATCGACGCACCGTCCTTGGAATTGACGAATATGGTCATGAAAGAATCCGACATTATTCTTGCCACAGGCGGACCGGGAATGGTAAAAGCTGCCTATTCTTCCGGAAAACCGGCTCTTGGTGTAGGCGCGGGAAACACACCGGTTATCATTGATGATACAGCAGATGTGAGAATGGCTGTAAACTCTATCATTCATTCTAAGACATTTGACAACGGTATGATCTGTGCATCTGAGCAGTCCGTAACTGTGTTGGACAGTGTATATGAGGAAGTTAAGAAAGAATTTGCATATCGTGGCTGTTATTTCCTGAAAAAAGGCGCTGAACTTGACAAAGTCCGCAAGACGATCATCATCAACGGTGCTTTGAACAGTAAGATCCCGGGAAAATCTGCGTATGAGATCGCTAAAATGGCTGGCGTGGATGTTCCGGAGAATACGAAGATCCTGATCGGTGAAGTAGAGTCTGTGGATATTTCAGAAGAATTCGCGCATGAAAAATTATCTCCTGTACTTGGTATGTATAGAGCAAAGAGCTTTGACGAGGCTCTTGAAAAGGCGGCACAGTTAGTAGCTGACGGCGGATACGGACATACAGCTTCTCTGTATGTACATCCGGCAGAGAAAGAAAAAATCGCAAAACATGCGGCGGCAATGAAGACATGCCGTGTACTGATCAACACACCGTCTTCCCACGGTGGTATCGGTGATCTGTATAACTTCAAACTGACTCCATCTCTGACGCTTGGATGTGGTTCATGGGGAGGAAACTCCGTATCTGAAAACGTAGGAGTAAAACATCTGCTGAACGTAAAGACGGTTGCTGAGAGGAGAGAGAATATGCTGTGGTTTAGAACACCGGAAAAAGTATACTTTAAGAAAGGCTGTATGCCGGTTGCCTTAGATGAACTTGGAACAGTTATGCATAAGAAAAAAGCTTTCATCGTAACAGATTCTTTCCTGTATAAAAACGGATATGTAGCTCCGATCGAGGCAAAATTGGACGAAATGGGAATCCAGCATACATGCTTCTTTGAAGTGGCTCCGGATCCAACTCTGCAGTGTGCGCAAAAAGGCGTAGATCAGATGAGACAGTTTGAACCAGATACGATCATCGCTCTGGGCGGAGGTTCTGCAATGGACGCTGCAAAGATCATGTGGATCATGTATGAGCATCCGGAAGCAAATTTTGAAGACATGGCAATGGATTTCATGGATATCAGAAAGAGAGTATTTACCTTCCCTAAGATGGGCGAAAAAGCATATTTTGTAGCAATCCCGACCTCTTCAGGAACGGGTTCGGAAGTAACACCGTTTGCGATCATCACAGATGCAGATACCGGCGTAAAATGGCCGATCGCAGACTATGCGCTGCTCCCCAATATGGCGATTGTGGATGTAGACAACATGATGACACAGCCGAAGGGACTGACAAGCGCTTCTGGTATCGATGTTATGACTCATGCGATCGAGGCGTATGTATCTATTATGGCAACAGATTATACAGATGGTCTTGCCATGAAGGCAGTGAAGATGGTATTTGATAATCTTCCGTCTGCTTATGAAAATGGAGCAAATGATCCAAAGGCACGTGAAGAAATGGCAAATGCGTCCTGTATGGCAGGTATGGCTTTTGCTAACGCCTTCCTGGGGGTAAATCACTCTATGGCGCATAAACTTGGCGCGTTCCATCATCTTCCGCATGGTGTGGCAAACGCAGTCCTCTTAACAGAAGTTATGAGATATAATGCGGCGGAAGTACCGACAAAGATGGGAACATTCTCACAGTACCAGTATCCGCATGCGCTTGCAAGATATGCAGAATTGGGACGTTTCGCAGGCTGCACAGGAAAAGATGACAAAGAAGTATTTGAGAACTTCCTTGCAAAACTGGAAGATTTGAAAGAGAAGATCGGTATCAAGAAGACAATTAAAGATTACGGTATTGACGAGAAATATTTCCTGGAGACATTGGACGAGATGTGCGAACAGGCATTTAATGACCAGTGTACAGGAGCTAACCCAAGGTATCCATTGATGAAGGAGATCAAGGAAATTTATTTGAAATGCTATTATGGCAAATAATTAACAATCTTTTCGCACAGAAAAAGTTAGTTAAAAATTGCACAAAATTAACTCCCGGGGCTTACATTGCTCCGGGAGTTGTTGTATAATAAGGACAATTTAACAATGGATAGGAAAGTGGATACAAGATGTGAACTATCCAATAAAGGAGGATGTGCCATATGAAATTAGAAAACAAAAACCTTATTGTACAGCGCCCGTATAAAGAAGTATACAAATGCGATGATATGATCGTAAAGGTTTTTAAAGAATCTCATCCGAAAGCGGATGTATTCAATGAAGCCTTGATCACTGCCAGGATAGAAGAAACAGGACTGGATATACCGAAGGTAAAGGAAGTATTCCAGGTGGATAAAAAGTGGGCCATAGCGATTGAATATAAGGACGGAAAAACTTTGGAAGAGATGATGGAGTCCGACAAGAAAAATCTGGATAAGTACATGAGTGATTTTGTAGACCTGCAGTTGGAGATCCATACGAAGACGTCGCCTTTGTTAAAGGGAATGAAAGATAAGTTGGTGCGTCAGATCAATAGCCTGAAGGAACTGGATGCCACGAACCGTTATGAACTTCTGACACGCCTTGAGAGTATGCCAAAGCATAATAAAGTGTGTCACGGAGATTTCAATCCGAGTAATGTGATCGTAGGGAAAAACGGGAAAATGACCGTAGTGGACTGGGCGCATGCGACACAGGGAAATGCCAGTGCAGATGCGGCGATGACGTATTTATTGTTTGCGCTGAAAGACCAGGAGACAGCGGATCTGTATATGAAACTGTTCTGCCAGAAGAGCGATACGCCGAGGCAGTATGTACAACAGTGGCTTCCGATCGTGGCGGCGGCACAGCTTACGAAAAACAATGAACTAGAGAAAGAATTTTTGATGAAGTGGATAGATGTTATTGATTATCAATAGGAAATAGTATGAAGATCAAAGAAATAGCAGAATTGGCGAAGGTGTCTCCGGCAACTGTCTCAAATGTTTTGAATAATCGAAAAAATGTCGGTGAGGAAACACGAAAACGTATACTAAAAATTTGTGAAGAAAACGGATATAGCCAGCAGAGAAAAAAGAGACTAGAAAAGTACCAGAATAAAACGATACTGTTTAATTTCAGCGACTATGACAGAAAGTTTTATTTGAAGATCATACATGGAATCAGTGATTATGTATATTCGAGAGGATATGATCTGATCATAAGCACAAGTAAGTCTTGTCAGCGATTTATGGAACCAAGCGTGACAAGCGGAACGATCGTGCTGGATATGAAGTGCAGTGACGCCATGCTTATGCAAAAAGCAGAGACAGGATATCCTATTGTTACATTGGATCGGATTATAGAGCAGCCGAATATAAAAAGTCTTGTTGTCAATAATTATGTCGCCATGAGTGAATTAGTGCAGGGACTGGTCGACAGAGGTTATACACATTTCGGATATCTGGCGGGGATCGACACGGTAGATAATCAGGAACGGTTTCGGGCATTTCAGGATGTCCTTTTAAAAAATCACATTGGTTTTCAACGTGAGGACTATCTGATGGGGGACTACATGGAAAAAAGCGGATATTATTCGGCAAAGCTTATGCTGCTGTCGGAAAATATACCGGAAGTACTTGTCTGCGCGAATGATAATATGGCAATCGGGGCGATCAAAGCGTTTCAGCAAGAAGGACTGCGCGTGCCTGAGGATATTGCGGTGACAGGATTCGATGGAAATGATATGGCAGATTTTATGGATCTGACAACTGTAGATATCCCAAATTATGAAAGAGGGTATCTGGCGGCACGGTTTTTATTGCAGATGATCACAGGAAATATGGATTGTGATGTATTTAAAATAGCGGCGAAAGTACACTGGCGAGGCTCTGTGGGCGAGCGGAAAAAAGAAGAACATTTTTATTAGTGACAGAGATAAAAAGGAAAACAGTTTCAGCTGTTTTCCTTTTTTAGTTAAAATGTAAAAATAAATGCAGGGAATATATAAAAATTTACTTAAAAATAGTAAAATTTACTCAAAATATACTCTGAAGTGTACAATTTGCATGATTTGTAATTGTTATAAATGTAGAAAATGCATAATGATTATTGACTTGAAGAGGATATAATTGTAATATATACACAAAAGAACAGGCGATGTAATCAAGGAGGTAAAAATGAAAAAGAGTAAAATTTTATCTATTTTATTGACGGCATCTTTAGGAACATCTTTGTTAGTGACAGGGTGTGGAGGAACATCAAAAGACGAAGGAAAATCAGATGACGGCAAAGGGGCAAAAAAGATTACGATCTTTCAGCAAAAAACCGAGATCTATGATCAGCTGAAAGATATGGCAGAGGTGTATGAGGAAGAAACCGGAGTGGAAGTAGAAGTGTGGCAGATATCCGGAGATGATTACTATCAGAATTTAAAAACATATATGTCCAGTGAATCCGGTCCAACCGTTTTTTCTCTTTCTTCTACTACGGAGATTGAAGAAATGTCGGATTATCTGGAAGACATCGGAGATTTAGAATTCCTGGATAAGATTAATGAAGACCTGATCGCAAAATCAGGAGAGGCGACAGTAGGAGTTCCTATGACGGCGGAAGGTTTTGGGCTTGTATATAATAAAGATCTGGTCAGTGCAGAGGATATGGGCAGTACAGATGCATTGATCTCCTACATAGAAAGCAGCGCGAAAGAGGGGACTACAGGATTGGGGCTTTCACAGGAAGCATTTTTCCTGATCGGACAGATCATGAATGTGCCGTTTGCTATGCAGGAAGATCCGGTACAGTTCTGTCAGGATCTGTATGATGGAAAAATTAATTTGAAAGATGTAGAAGAGTTTCAGGAATTTGCAAAGATCTATGAGGCAATCAGAGAGAATGAACAGAACCCTCTGGAAGTGACATATGACGCAAACTGCGGTAATTTCGCGACAGGAAAAACAGCGGCGATCCATCAAGGCAACTGGTGCTATTCCCTGTTTTCCAGCTATGACATATCTTTTGATATGGGACTTGCGCCATTGCCGATCGCAGGTAATACGTCCATATCTGTAGGTGTTCCTTCCGTATGGTGTGTGAATACAGATGCTTCTGATGAAGAAAAGCAGCTGGCAAAAGATTTCTTAAATTGGCTGTATACCAGCGAGACCGGAATCAGCTATTTAATGGACAAATTCGGCTTTATTCCGGTCGTGGACGGCATGACTTCAGAAAACTTAGATCCCATCTCCACGATTGTATCAGATGCTATTGCTGAAGGAAATATCCTTCCTTGGACATTCAACGAAGAATGGCCGGCAGGGATCATTACGACATATCTTGTACAAAACGCAGAGGAATATTTCACCAGTGATATGAGTACGGATGAATTTTTGGATATGCTGACAGAGTCATTTGTAACGGCGGCAAATGAATAAGAAAAAATCAAAGAGGGCGCTTTTTATCGGGCGCCCTTTTTCATTCAAAGAAATAGGGTTTTCAAAGGAAAAATCCTGTCTGTATGAGAGGAGAAGACAGAAATGAAGATAAAAAAGAGATGGTATGTTCTATTTACGGCACCTTTGATGCTCATGTTTTTTATCATAATGATAGTGCCGTTCATAACAGGAATCGGATATTCCTTTGTTTCTTGGGATGGGTTGGCTAAAAGCGAAAAGATATTTGTGGGACTGAGTAATTATACAAAGCTGTTTTCAGACACACAGTTTCTTGCATCTATCGTAAGGACCACGGTGTTTACTCTTGTGACAGTTCTTATCGTCAATATATTGGCGCTAGCATTCGCATTGCTTGTGACAACAAAATTAAAAGTGAGAAATGTAGCGCGGACGATGTTGTTTCTTCCTTATCTGATCGGAGGATTGATCCTGGGGTATATCTGGCAATATGTACTGGGAGAAGCTATGACTTCTTTAAGTGAGATGACCGGTATGGAAAATATCTTTTTTAACTGGCTGGTGGATAAAGAGTTTGCGTTTTACGCAATGATCGTTGTAGCTACATGGCAGATGGCAGGCTATATGATGATCGTTTATATCGCGGGATTAGAGTCTATATCGGATGATGTCATCGAAGCAGCCCAGACAGACGGAGCAGGATTCTGGCAGACTTTGCTGCATGTAAAACTGCCTCTTTTGATGTCATCTGTCACGATCTGTCTTTTTTTGACACTTTCCAATTGTTTTAAAATCTATGATGTCAATGTATCTCTCACCGGAGGAGGACCTAATAACTCTACAGAGATGGTGTCTATGAATATCTTTAATGAGATATTTACAAAGAGTAATTTCGGCTATGGGCAGGCAAAGGCAGTGCTATTTTTTGTTATTGTGGCGATTATTACGCTGATACAGGTAAAAGTTACAAAGGATAAGGAGGTAACACTGTAATGAAAGGAAAAACCATAGGGAAAATAATCGTCAACTGTATAGTCGTGATCTGCTGCTGTGTCTATCTGTTCCCAGTGTATTTGATCATCGTAAACGCCTTTAAAAGCAGAGCGGAGCTATATGAAAATATACTTGCGTTTCCGAAAGAATTTACGCTGGAGTATTTTAAAGGCGCTTTGGATAAGATGGATTTTATCCTGGCTTTCAAAAATTCCATCATTGTTACCGTTGTCTCTGTAGCGATCATTGTTGTCTTAAGTGCTATGACAGCGTGGATGTTTGTGCGTTCAAACAATACGCTCAGCAAGCTGCTTTTTAATCTTTTGATCGTTACCATGCTGATTCCTTTTCAAACGATCATGATGCCCTTGATGCAGGAGATGAATTTGTTTGGGAAGATCTTCGGTATTCCGTTTAAAGATTCTATAGGCGGGCTGATTTTTATGTATATTGGAGCTGGAGCAGGTATGGGCGTATTTTTATATCATGGATTTGTCAAGGCGTCGGTACCTGTATCTTTAGAAGAAGCGGCGATTATAGACGGATGCAGTACATGGCGTGTATTTTGGCAGATTGTATTTCCAATCTTAAAACCGATCACAGTGACGGTAATGATTCTGGATGTTATCTGGATATGGAATGATTATCTTCTGCCTTCTTTGACGCTGACCAGCAATGATAATAAAACGATACCGCTGGCAATGTCCCTTTTCTTCGGGCAATATAATATCGAGTGGAATATGGCGATGGCAGCGCTTACATTTACCATAGTACCTGTGATCATTTTTTATCTGCTCTGTCAAAAGCATATTATCAAAGGTGTCGCAGCAGGCGCCGTGAAAGGGTGATGCTACAAAATAGACAGTGGGATCAAGAAGCAGGAATTTAAGAAAGGAACGGCAGCAGATGGAAAAAAGATATTGCGTAAGAGACAGCCGGATCGATGAAAAAACAATAAGTCTCCAGGAGACACTTTTCCATAACGCCAATGGATATATCGGTGTCCGCGGAACACTGGAGGAAGGTTGTCCGGAAGAGTTTGATACGATGCGTGGGATGTATATAAACGGGATCTATGATATAGCCCCGATGAAGCAGGCAGAGAAGCTGTGCAATTTAATAGAAGAAAAAGAAACCATGCTGAATGTAGCGGATACACAGACGATTCTCTCCAACTTTTCAGGACAAAGATTTTCTATGTTTACGGGGAAAGTGAATGCGTATGAACGAGTTTTGGATATGGAAGCCGGGACGACTACAAGAAATGTAAAGTGGGAAATGCCGGATAAAAGAATCGTGGATATTTCTATTACCAGAATGACATCATTTGCAGAAAAATCGTTATTTACCATTGATTATCAGATCCATTCAGAAGATTTTGCAGGAGAGGTATGTATAGAGTCTTTGCAGAAAGGACTTGTGAAAAATTATTGTAATCCGCATGATCCCAGATTGGCGGGCGAAAGCCATATGCATCTGAAAAAGAAAGATGGATGGATGGAAGGTACAAAGAGTTATCTTGTAAGTGAAACGATAAGCAGTGAGCTGACAATCGTAAGCGGGGTCGCACATGAAGTTTATGTAAATGAAAAGAAAATGGACGAAATCCTGCCAGAATATATAGAAGAAGCGCATGAAATGCGCGTGAAGTTTTGCATACCGATGTGTCCGGGAGACACGATACGCATCGTGAAATATACGGTGTTTCAGGATTCAATCCGGCGTACAGACTGCAGGGAAGCAGTAAGAGCCTGCATGGATGAAGTATGTCGGGGTGGGATTGCCGACTACTATGAAAAGCAGAAGCAATATCTGAAAACATTCTGGGAGAATTCAGAGTTGGAAATCCGGGGCGATAAAGAGTTAAATCTGTCAGTATGTTTTAATATGTATCAACTCTTACAGTCAGCAGGTACAGATGGTTGTTCCAGTATTGCGGCAAAAGGTATGAGCGGAGAAGGGTATGAGGGGCATTATTTTTGGGATACAGAAATGTTTATGATTCCCTACTTTGTATTGACCAATCCGGGGATAGCAAGAGCACTTTTAGAGTATAGGTATAAGACGCTGCCGCAGGCAGAAGAGAACGCGGTTTTGCTGGGGCATAAAAAGGGGGCGTTATATCCATGGAGGACAATTGCCGGGAAAGAGTGTTCGGGATATTATCCGTCGGGAACTGCACAGTACCACATAAACGGAGATATTGCTTATGCAGTCGTTTTATATTATAAGGCGACGGGAGACTGGCAGTTTATCAAAGAAAAAGGATTGGAAATGCTGCTGCAGACAGCCAGACTGTGGATGGATGTAGGAAACTTTTATGAAGGGAGATTTCATATCCATTGTGTGACAGGACCGGATGAATATACTTGTATGGTCAATGATAACTATTACACAAATGCTGCGGCAAAGCATAATATAGAACAATTTTTGAAGCTGACGAAGCGATTGGAAAAGGAAGAAGATTGGAATGCTTTTTGTTCTATACATAAGCTCACTGAAACAGAACTTAAGGAAATGAAGCAGGCGGCAGAAAGGATGTATCTGCCGTATGACGAAAAATTAAAAATAAATCCGCAGGATGATTCATTTTTGCGGAAACCGATATGGAATCTGCAGAAAACACCGCAGGAAAAATTCCCTCTTTTGCTGCATTACCATCCGCTGCATTTATATCGGTACCAGGTATGCAAGCAGGCGGATACTGTGTTGGCGCACTTTTTATTTCCAGAGTATCAGAGCAAAGAAACGATAGAAAATTCTTTTCTTTACTACGAAAAGATAACGACCCATGATTCTTCTCTATCGACTTGCGTGTTCAGTATTGTGGCGTCCGTTCTTGGGATGAGAGAAAAAGCCGTCCGATATTTGGGGGATTCAGCAAAGATGGATCTGCTGGATACACATAAAAATACAAAAGACGGAATCCATGCTGCAAATATGGGCGGATGCTATATGGCGATCATCTATGGATTTGCGGGAGTGAGTATTACAGAAAATGAACTGATACTAAATCCCTATGTACCAGAAACATGGGAAGGGTATACTTTCAGAATCTCTTATAGGCAATCTTTACTGCGTGTAAACGTAGAAAAAGAGAAATGCACAATAGAAGTTCTGAAAGGCGCGCCGGTTCAGCTGGAAATCTACGGTGAAAAGAAGAAAGCGGTTCCGGGAAAACCGCTGCGAATAGAAAAATAAGAAGGTGAGACTATGAGATGTAATACGATTGCGATAAAAACAAAAAAATCTTCACAGGCAGAGCTGCATACGTATATTTTAGATAATTATGAAGAAATAGATGCGAGCAGAAAACGTCCAATGATCGTGATCTGTCCCGGCGGAGGCTACAGGATGACTTCAGACCGGGAGGCAGAAGCGGTTGCCATACAGTATACAGCAATGGGATATCATGCCTGTGTGCTGAAATACAGCGTAAAACCGGCAGAATTTCCGCAGGCTCTTTGCGAGTTGGCTTGGAGCATGGCATATTTAAGAGAGCATGCACAAGAGTATGGTATAGATAAAGATAAGATGATCGTACTAGGGTTTTCGGCAGGCGGACATCTGGCTGCAAGTTTAGGTGTGTTCTGGAATAAGGAATGGCTGGAAGATGCGGCAGGCATAGATAGAGAGCAAATGCGGCCAAATGGGATGATTTTAAGTTATCCGGTGATACTCTACGGACCAGAAGGGCATGCTGAAAGTTTTGAAAATCTGCTGGGAACACACTATACGAAAGAAAAAGCAGATAGTTTGAGTCTGGAAAAACAGGTGAGTGCGGACACACCTCCCACCTTTTTATGGCATACATATGACGACGAGACAGTACCTGTTGAAAATACGTTGTTTTTTGCTGAAGCTCTGCAAAGAGCTGGAATTCCGATGGAAGTACACATTTTCCCTCATGGACCACATGGTTTATCCCTGGCCAATGAGGAGACACAGGTAAAAGAAACCGGATTTGGAATACAAAAGCATTGTCAGGATTGGCTGAAATTATCAGAGGCCTGGATGAAAGAGTTGGAAAAGTAAGGGTGGAAATATGGAAATAAAAGGAATTATTTTTGACTTAGATGGCGTGCTTGTGTCCACAGATCGCCTGCATTATCAGGCGTGGAAAAAGATTGCAGATAAATTAGGCGTTGCTTTTGATGAAAAGAAGAATGACAGACTGCGCGGGGTAAGCAGGATGGAGAGTCTGGAAATTGTTTTAGAAGAGTATGTGGATAGGGCTTACATGAGTTTGGAGGAAAAAATAAAACTGGCAGAAGAAAAAAATCAATATTATGTACAGTTTTTGCAGACTATGGGGAAAAAAGATGTATCTCCCAGCGTAATAGAAACATTATACTATTTAAAAAAACAAGGGTATCTTCTGGCGATTGGTTCTTCCAGCAAGAATGCAAAACTTATTCTCCGGCAAACGGAACTGACAGATTGGTTTGATGCGATATCTGATGGAAATAATATCAAAAATTCTAAACCGGATCCGGAAGTATTCTTAAAGGCAGCACAATTTTTGGATTTGTCTCCTGCGCAATGCGTGGTAGTGGAAGACGCAGAAGCTGGAATCTGCGCCGCAAAGGCAGGTGGGATGGAAGCGGTCGGGATAGGAGCAGCCTGTCAGTGCGAGAAGGCAGACTACCATATAACAACATTTACGGAATTGCAAACTATATACTAGACGAAAAAATAGAAATTTAACTGACGAATTGTCTTTTATAGAAAAAGTCAAATTTATTTAGGGAAGGTACGCCAAGAACCAGGTGAACTGTATTCGGAACGCTCCTGTCAATGCCTTGTTTATCTGACACAGTGGTTCTTTGCTGTCTCCTCCAATCAGAAGTTTTACTCCACTATTAGAAGGCAGATTCCTCAATTTCGCTTTCGCTTCATTTCGCTATAGGCAGTCGCCGAATGAAAAGAAACAGATCACACCCTGTTTACATGCAAGCATGACACATGGCATGATCTGTTCTTTTCGCACTGCTTGTTGCTTCGTTAAGTTTCTATATTATTTTGTTGTAGTTTATCTTCTGGTGTGTTAAGGTAATAGTATCTCTTTAGATGCGCATCTAGAAAAAAGAGTCTTGTGTTTTTCTAAAACACAGTCTGAGGATCTGTTCTGTGCAGAACATTCTATTTATCCAGTTACTGGAGCGTCGATATATCCGGAATTTTATCTTGGATATTCGTAAACATTTACCCAAATAAGTAAAATCACATACCTGTGCCGGAAATTTTCAGCAGTATGTCACAGGCAATTTAGGGAAAAGTGTTGTAAACCAGTGGGCTTTTCCCTATAATGAAAGGAGAAAAGTACATATGGAACAAAAACAAAAACCATTGCAGGATTTGAACCTGCTGGATCGTTTTTTATTCGCGCAGGCGGCGGAAGACCCGGATACTATGCGGGATATACTGGAGATTATCTTAGGCAAAGAAGTCGTATTAAAACTGCTTCCCCAGACGGAGAAGGAACTGCGCACCCATCCTCTGAATCGCTATGTGCGGCTGGATGTATGGGCAATGGATGAGAAGGACACAGTCTATAATACAGAAGTCCAACAGAACAATACAGGAAACCTTCCGAAACGGAGCCGCTTCTACCAGGCGCTGATCGACTCCAATCTTTTAGCGCCGGGAGAAGTTAGCTTCCAGAAATTGAATCCCGTGTATATCATCCTGATCTGTCCCTTTGACCTGTTCGGATATGGATTGTACCGCTATACCTTTCGCATGCAGTGTGAAGAAGTGCCGGAACTCTCTCTGGGAGACGACGCTGTCCGTATCTTTCTGAACACACACGGAAAGAATACAGAAGGTGTGCCGGAAGAACTGGTGGAACTCCTCAAATATATGGAGCACACCACGGAGGAAGTGAGCAGGAACTGCGCCAGTGAGCGGATCCATAAGATCCAGAAACGCATCCGGGCGATCAAATCCAGTGAAAAGATCGGAGTGAGATATATGCAGGCTTGGGAAGAAAAAATCATGGAGCAAAATGCAGCGCGTGAGGAAGGGCATGCCGCCGGATTAAAGGAGGGACTGGCACAGGGTGGTAAGCAAACATTGCAGGAATTGATAAAAAAGAAAGTTCAAAAGGGATATTCAGCCGAAGAGATAGCGGAGATACTGGAGACAGATATCGATACTGTTCTGACATTGATAGAAGAGCAGAAAGTTATGTAGGTAAAAGATATTGTTCTAATACTAAAAGAAGTCGTATATTAGTGACTGTTTTGCGGATATTTGCTGTCAATGATACGAGGAGGGATCTGTCAGCAAGATTGCCGGAAGTTTTTTCAAATATATCGGCAGAAAGACAAATAATCAAGAGGACGATAGTTGAAAGTGCTATCGTCCTCTTTTATTACGCATTTTTATTTACCAACTTGGGAAAAATACATTGTTCCCTATATTGATTCCCGCATGTCCGGTACCTGCATACAGGAAATAATAGCAGTCCGCTACGGCAGCAAGACGAGCGCCGTTTACTGCGTCCTGAGCTACCTGCATGGACAGAGAAGTGGGTCCTTGTGAGAGGACTGCCTCCAGCCGCCCAGTCCACACAGGTTCAAACTGTCCGCCTGCATAGATCACATCTGTAACCGTATTTGGAAATCTGGGGTCAGCGACTCGGTTCATCACGACGGTTGCTACGGCGAGAAGAGAATCATAGTCTTGATATGCTTCACATTGAAGCAGAGCAGCCAGTAGAGTGACTTCATTTTCTGAGACATTAGAGCCGCCGCCGTTTATGATAGAGTCGTCATAGGAGCCATTTGAATTCCCGTTGGGAGAGATCGTCTCCTGGGACTCCTGCTTTTGGGATTCTGCCTGCGCCGCTGCAGCTTCCGCGGCTTTCGCCTCCGCCAACTTCACCTGGAACTGCGCTAGATCCGTAGAAGTGGCTTCTGCCTTGGCCTGTAATTCTGCCTGCTGTGTTTCCAGACTGTTCTGCAGTTCTGTCAGAGAAGTCTGCTGATTTTCCAGAGTTTGTTTTTCATTTGCAATCTGTTGCTGCGTTTCCTGAAGCTCCAGAAGCATATTTCGATCATAATCACTGATGTTCTGGATAAAATCTGCTTTGTTTAAAAAATCTGACAGACTTTCTGCAGAGCAAAGCCATTCTAATAGTGTTGCATCCCCGTTTTCATACATATATTTAATACGAGTCTTCATGTTGGCGTATTGCTCTGCTTCGTTTTCCTCTGCTATTTCTAACGATTCTTCTGTTCTTTGGATTTCACCGCTGGTGATCGCAACCTGCATTTCTATGGTAGAAATCTCTTCACTGATAGAAACCATTTCCTGGTTGATACCAGCTAGTTGACTTTCAAGTTCGGAGGTTTTGCTTTCCAGGCTTTCCGAATCTTCTGCGTAAGCGGGAAAAAGGGAAAGTGTGAGTACGAGACAGCATATGATACAGAGTCCAGTCAGCCGTCTGTGCTTTGAATGCAATTCCATATTTTTAATTCCTTTCTGAGTTTCGTTTTTCATAAATTAAACTTGTACGCAAGCTATTATACTATAAATTGCTTTGTTAGGCAAATTTTGATAGAATATGTTATAGATTTTTAATAAATATCCAATATAGGACAGGGAATTGAAAGAGAAATGGGTGGGAAATAAGATATTTTTTCTTGCCTTACTCCTAGAACACAGGAAAGGAAAAAAGAAAGATGAGACATAAGATCAAAATGATTGGTTTGGACCTGGATGGTACGTTGTTTAATGATAAGAAAGAAATATTGCCATATACAAGAGATATACTTCAAAAAGCTATCGATCAAGGTGTGGTAGTACTGATCGCTACAGGAAGGCCATGGATAGGCGTGCCTGAAGAACTTAAAAATCTATCCGGTATGTCCTATGCACTGACCTCCAATGGAGCGAGAGTGATCGAGACGAAAACACAAAAGGCGCTGATAGAACATCTGCTTCCATTTGAAAAGGCGAAAAAAACATTGGAAATCGCACGGAAATATGATACATTACAAGAGGTATATTTTGAGGGCAAAGGGTATATAGAAAAGGAACAGTTTGAAAAAATATGCCAGTATCATAAGAATCCCAATATGTGGCAATATGTCCGTTCTACAAGGACAACAGTGCCGGATATTACGGAGTTTTTGAAAAAGATCAACGGACCTGTTGACAAGATGCAGTTTTTGTTTGCGGATATGGACGAAAGAGAAAGAGCTTTGAGAGAGTTAGAGCAGGACAAAGAAATTGTACTTGTCGGTTCTCTGGGATATAATATAGAGGTAAATGGCCAGGGTGTGAATAAAGGCAAAGCACTCGTGGAACTGGGGCAATTACTTGGAATAGAACGGGAAGAGATCATGGCATGCGGTGATGGAGACAATGATGAGGCGATGCTCAGAGAAGTAGGCTTTGGTGTTGCCATGGGAAACGCAGAAGAACAGGTGAAAAAAGCAGCAGATTATATTACAGGAACAAATGAAGAAGAAGGTGTGGCAAAAGCGATCGAAAAGTTTGTTCTTTAAAGGAGGAATAACATGTTAGAGGCATTAAAAGTCATCATACTGGGAATAGTAGAGGGAATTACAGAGTGGCTTCCAATCAGCAGTACAGGACATTTGATCCTGGTAGAAGAATTTATCAAACTGGATGTAAGCCAGGCATTTATTGATATGTTTAATGTAGTGATACAGCTGGGTGCGATCCTGGCAGTAGTGGTTATTTATTTTCATCGGCTGAATCCTTTTTCACCGCGGAAAACGCAGAAACAGAAGATGATGACCATGCAGCTCTGGATAAAAGTCGTGATCGGCTCTATCCCAGCGGGAGTCGTAGGAATTTTATTCAATGATTTTATAGAAGAAAAGTTTAACAATTCTTATGTGGTCGCGGCCATGCTGATCTTATACGGCGTTCTCTTTATTGTAGTAGAAAACTATCATAAGGGCAAGACTCCGAAGATCAATAAAATATCCCAGCTTACGATACCTACGGTATTGCTTATCGGCGTATTTCAGATGCTGGCAATGATCCCGGGGACGTCACGGTCCGGAGCGACGATCGTAGGAGCGCTGATTTTGGGGACAGCTAGAAGTGTTGCCGCTGAATTTACTTTTTTTCTCGCAATCCCTGCGATGTTTGGGGCAAGCCTGGTAAAATTACGTCATTTTGGTCTGGGATTTACCGGAATGGAAGTATTTCTTTTGCTTCTGGGAATGCTCGTTTCTTTCCTTGTCTCTATATTCGCTATTAAATTTTTGATGAAATACATACAGAATCATGATTTTAAAGCATTCGGATATTATAGGATCGTCCTGGGTATCATTGTATTTTTGTATTTTGGGCTTGTGGCATTTTTTGCATAAAAAATAAATTAAATGTAATGTAAGGGTTGATTTTTACAGGAAACGTGTTAAAATTATAAGCACGAATTGTATTATTATGCAAAATGAAAGATAAAATTGGAGGAGATAATAATGAAGAAGTTTTTGGCACTGTGTCTGACGGCAGCTTTAGTAACAGGTATGGCTGTCGGATGTGGAAGCAAAGAGGAAGGAAAAGAGAACAGTTCTGATGACGCAAAGGGCGGAGCTGTATCTGCGAAGGTGATCGATGTTGATCTTACAAATGAAGAATATGCCTTTGGAGTAGATAAAAATCAGCCGGAGCTTTTGGAAGAAGTAAATGCTTTCATTGCCGAGATCAAGGAAGACGGTACTCTGGATGAAATCTGTGACAAATATTTTGGCGGCGGCGAGCCGGAAGCAGTAAAATCCGCGAAGCTGGATGAAGCAAAAGACCAGCTGGTAGTTGCGACAAATGCTGCGTTTGAGCCATTTGAGTATACAAAGGGCGAAGATTACTACGGGATCGATATGGAGATCGCTTCTTTACTTGCTGATAAATTAGGAAAAGAATTGGTTATCCAGAATATGGATTTTGATGCGGTATGTCTTTCTGTAGGACAAGAGAAATGTGATATTGCTATGGCCGGATTGACGATCAGCGAAGACAGAAAGGAATATGTAACCTTTACGGATTCTTATTATCAGGCTTCTCAGCGTCTGATTGTACCGAGCGATAATACAGAATTTGATGATTTGAAAGATGCGGAAGCAATAGCTGCAAAGCTGGGCGAACTGAAAGAATCTGATGTTATCGGAGTACAGCAGGGAACAACAGGACAAAGTTATGTGGAAGGAAGTGAAGACCTTGGTTTTCCGGGACTTCCGGCAAAATGTCAGACATATAAGAGTGGGTCTTTAGCTGTGCAGGATATGTTGAACGGCAACATCCAGTATGTGATCATCGACGCTGCTCCGGCAACAGCTATTTCAGAATCTATCAACGAAATGCTTTAATACATAAAACAGGATGAAGGAAAAAGGAAGGCGAAATAGATTGGAAAACGCCTTCCTTCTTTTGAGAAGGGAAAACAATGGGCAATTTTAGTCAGAAAATAGACAAATTTATAGAAATTTTTCTGGAGCAGAATGGCTATGTAAAAGTGATAGAAGGGCTGCAGAATACCTTGATGATAGCGGTATGTGGTCTGATCATCGGTATTCTTATCGGTACGATCATTGCGACCGTGCGTGTGCTGCCGAAGTATAAAGTACTGCCGAGGATCCTAAACGGTATATGTGGATTTTACGTGGCTTTGTTCCGAGGGACACCGGTGGTCGTGCAACTCTTGGTCTTTTACTATGTATTACTTCCGATCATCGGCTGGAAGCTGACAGGGGTACAGGTGTCTATGTTGGTGTTTGGGCTGAACAGCGGGGCATACATATCGGAGATCATGCGAAGTGGAATCCAGTCGGTAGATCCCGGTCAGATGGAAGCAGGACGTGCAGTGGGATTGAGTTTTGGTGCCAGTATGACAAAAATCGTTATCCCACAAGCTGTCAAGAACATTCTTCCGACACTGGGCAATGAATTTATCGCGTTGATCAAGGAGACTTCTGTCGTAAGCTTTGTAGGGGCAGCAGACCTCTACGTGGCGTTTAACTATATCGGAACCAACAGCTATGAGTTTATGGTTCCCTATCTGGTAATGGCACTGATCTATATCGCGCTGGTACTTTTGATCTCTCTGCTCGTGAAATTATTGGAAAGGAGCCTGCAAAAGAGTGATAGACGTAATTAATCTTAAGAAAAGTTTTGGAAATATAGAAGTACTCAAAGATATCAATATCACGATCAATAAAGGGGATATTGTAGCTGTGCTCGGACCATCAGGCTCTGGAAAAAGTACGTTTCTGCGTTGCTTAAACTGTATGGAAGACCCCACAGGAGGCAGTATCATTTTTAATGGGGTGGACATAGCGGATATAAAAGTGGACATTAACCTGCATCGCCGTAAAATGGGCATGGTATTTCAGCATTTTAATCTTTTTAATAATAAGACAGTGCTGCAGAATATCATGATGGCTCCGGCGTATTTAAGATGCAAAGATCTAAAAAAGATAAAGAGAAAAAACAGGATGACCCGGATGACCAATCTTTTCCGCGGGAAAAATAAAAAAGAACTGATCTTAGTCGATACGACAAAGGAGCAGATAAAAGAAGAGACAAAACAGCAGGCATTGGAACTTTTGAAAAGAATTGGACTGGATGATAAGGCAGATGCGTATCCCTCTACTTTGTCAGGCGGACAGAAGCAGCGTGTGGCGATCATCCGTTCACTTGCTATGAATCCAGATGTTATTTTATTTGACGAGCCTACTTCCGCATTGGATCCGGAGATGGTCGGAGAAGTCTTGGAATTGATGAAAAAACTTGCTCAGGATGGCATGACAATGGTAGTTGTCACGCATGAAATGGGGTTTGCAAGAGAAGTGGCTTCCAGGGTGATCTTTATGGACGAAGGCCGTATCGTAGAAGAAGCGCCTCCAAAAGAGTTCTTTGGAAATCCGAAAGATGCAAGGCTGAAAGAATTTTTATCCAAAATTCTATAGTTTTAATGGAAAGAGGCTGACGAAAAGGGAACTATGACGAATATGTACGTAGTTCCTTTTCTTTATTTTTGCAGAAAAGACAGGTTCCTAAGCCGTATTATGCAAACAGCACGAGGAAAAAGGAGCGGGTGAGAGACAAAATGAAATATGAGAGAATAGAAACAGGGACATTTCTGGAAAGGCCGAACCGGTTTATAGCTTATGTGGAACTGCATGGAAAGCAGGAGACGGTACATGTAAAGAATACAGGGAGGTGCGCAGAACTTCTAAAAGTGGGCACGAAAGTCTATGTGCAGGAAAATGAGAGTGAAAAGCGCAGGACAAAGTGGGATCTGATCGCCGTACAAAAGGAAAGCCGCCTCATAAATATGGATTCGCAGATTCCGAATAAAGTCGTAAAAGAATGGATAGAAGCAGGCGGGATGTTTGAAGACGTGACATTGGTACAGCCGGAAAAGACCTACAAAAACTCTAGGTTTGATCTATATGTGGAGACAGGCAAACGAAAGATATTTATAGAAGTAAAAGGGGTGACACTGGAAGAAAACGGTGTATGCCGTTTTCCGGACGCTCCCAGCGAGAGGGCTGTGAAGCATGTACGGGAATTGTGCGAGGCAAAAAAAGAAGGTTACGAGACATATATATTTTTTGTCGTTCAGATGCAGGGTGTACGTTACTTCACACCGAATACAGACACCCATCCCGCATTTGCGGAAGAATTAAAAGAAGCAGTACAAAAAGGCGTCCATGTTGTGGCATATGATTGCAAGGTGGGAACAGACTGTATTGAGATCAGGAAGAAAGTACCGGTCATATTAGAGTGCCCTCGGCTGAAAGAAACGGTAGATCCTATTGTAAGCTGGTATCGGAAAAATAAAAGAAAACTGCCCTGGAGGGAACAGGCAGACGCATACCGGGTATGGGTCTCTGAAATTATGCTTCAGCAGACACGGGTGGAGGCGGTAAAGCCATATTATGAGAGGTTTTTAAAAGCGCTGCCGAATGTAAAGGCGTTGGCAGAAGCAGAAGAGGAGAAACTTCTGAAACTTTGGGAGGGCCTTGGATACTATAATCGTGTACGGAATATGCAGATTGCGGCGCGGCAGATCATGGAGAAGCATGATGGTGCGTTCCCTCGTGATTTTGAAGAAATCGCGGCTCTGAAAGGAATCGGCAGTTATACGGCGGGAGCTGTCAGTTCTTTTGCATATGGAATACCCAAACCCGCCGTAGACGGAAATGTGCTAAGAGTGGTTTCTAGGATACTTGCCAATGAGGAAGATATTATGAAGGCAGGTGTGAGAAAGAGGATAGAGCAGTTGGTGGAGGAAGTTATCCCGGAAGATGCTGTTTCGGATTTTAATCAAGGCTTGATCGAACTAGGAGCCCTTATATGTATTCCGGGAAAAGAACCTAAATGTGCTATTTGCCCGGTGAAGGAATGGTGTCTTGCCTTTGAGCAGGGAAAACAGGATCACCTGCCTGTCAGACAGAAAGCAAAAGGAAGAAAGGTAGAGAAACGTACGGTTTTTGTGTTCAGGGACACAGACGCGGTGGCAATCCGAAAACGGCCGGACAAAGGACTCCTGGCGGGCTTGTATGAATTTCCTAATGTGGAAGGACATTTGGGAAGAAAAGAAGTAATCGCTTACAGTCAATCTGTCGGATTGGCTCCAATCCGGGTGAAAAAGCTGCAGGATGCAAAACACATTTTCAGCCATGTAGAATGGCATATGAAAGGGTATGAGATATTGGTAGATGAACTGGAAAAAAATACTGGTTCGGATATGATTTTCGCCAAACGAAAAGAAATAGACGCAAAATATCCGATTCCATCTGCGTTTGAGACATACAGATGTGCGCTGGAAGGATAGCAGAGAGGTATTGCAAAGATATTAGAGCCCGCTCTGTTTTCTTGAATCTATACTATGTTTGTGCTACACTAAAAAATAAGAACAGTTATTAAAGTAGAAAATTTTCGTGAATGCGTATAAGAAAGGGTGTATCCAATGGGAGAACAGGCGGAGCTGTCCAAGCAGCAGCAGAAATCAAAGGAAACGAAAGAAAAGATTTTCCAGGCGGCAAAGAATATTTTGCAGAAGAAGGGGTATGAGGAACTTTCTATCAAAAATATATGTGAAGAAGCCGGTGTGTCTAACGGAAGTTTTTACCATCATTTTAAAACAAAGGATGATCTGCTGTCTTATTATATAGAAGATCAGCCCAGAGTAAACCCGGATTATCTGGCCGCGCCAAAGAGTGCACGGGAGGCTAGTCGGGCAATCGTGGAAGTTTATCTCAATTATGTGCAGTATTGCCGCAAGCTGGGCGTGGAGTTTATGTCGGGATATTATGATACAAAAAATCAGGCGCTGAACCCGGCGATCCGGACAGAGCGCCCTTACCCGATCGTAACGGTACAGAATTATGTAGAAAAGGCGGTACAGACCGGCGTTATTTCCCTTCGGGGAGAGATCGAGGAATTTACAACAGATATTCGTATGATCGTGATCGGCAATGTGTTCGAGTGGTGCCTTAGAAACGGACATACCGATTTTGAGGGAAATATGAGCCGTTCTTTGGAGAGATATCTGGACAGTACGCTGCAGGAAGGAAAAGAATAGGGATGGGAGAAAAAGTATGGAATATAATTTTATTGTGAATCCATGCGCTAGATCGGGAAAAGGGAAACTTATTTGGGACAGACTGGAACCCGTGTTGAAAAAGAAAAGAATCGCTTACCATGCCTATCTGACCAGATGTGCAGGAGACGCGGCAGATATAGCCAGAAGGATCACAGAGGATGGGAGAGAGCATATTCTTGCGGTACTTGGGGGCGACGGCACAGTCAATGAAGTATTAAATGGGATCTGTAATATACGAAAGTCCATACTTGGTTATATACCGATCGGTTCGAGCAATGATTTTGCCAGAGGGATGCAGATTCCAAGAGAACTGGAAGAAGCACTGGAACTGATATTGGAGAGCAGGCATATACGGGAAATGGATGTAGGTGTGATGAGTCGAAAGGAGAAGCAGAGGAGATTTGCAGTAAGTGCAGGGATAGGGTTTGATGCGGCGGTCTGCCATGAGGTCTGTCTGTCCAAGTGGAAAAGAATACTGAATGTATTCCATCTGGGAAAATTAAGTTATGCAGTGGTGGCGCTTAGGCGCCTGATAAAGGATCCGACAGTACGTGCCAGGATCTGTCTGGATACCGGAGAAGAGATGGTCTGTGACAGAACATATTTCATTGCTGGTATGAATCAGAAATACGAAGGCGGAGGCTTTCGTTTTTGTCCGCAGGCCTCGGCGCAGGATGGAAAACTGGATGTGATCATAGTGGAGGGAATCTCCAAATGGAAGATCCTCTGTCTGCTTCCGACTGCGTTCTGGGGCGGTCATGTGCGATTTAAAGGAGTGAGCGTACGGCAGTGTAAGAGTATGGAGGTACATTTGGAGAGTCCATTGCCGATCCATACAGACGGGGAACCTGTATTTTTAAGAGATGAAATGAAAGTATGTCTGATGCCGGACAAGATCAGGGTGATCGCAGGCTGCTAGGAGGAGCGCATGAAGTGGTTGTTGATAATCGGAATACTTGTGTCTTGCTTGCTATTGTATCTGTTTCTTATAGCACCGCATTTGGGCGGCAGAGAGAGGATGCATCCGTTTTTGGGAGTCCGGTGGGCGCATCGTGGACTGCACAGCGCACAGTCGGGAATACCGGAGAACTCTATGGCAGCCTTTCGAGCAGCGGTGCGGGAAGGGTATGGAATCGAGTTGGATGTCCATTTATCCAAAGATAATAAGATTGTTGTGTTCCATGATGATACATTCGATAGAGTATGCGCAAAAAGCGGGACGGTAGAAGAAACAGAC
The DNA here is from genome assembly GCF_001487105.1 of Mediterraneibacter massiliensis. GTDB lineage: Bacteria > Bacillota > Clostridia > Lachnospirales > Lachnospiraceae > Mediterraneibacter > Mediterraneibacter massiliensis. The sequence continues at coordinate 701,265 of NZ_LN913001.1, forward strand.
TACCGAGAGATGCGGACATACAGCCTTTTGGATACAAAAGAGAAAATTCCTTTGCTTAGAGATGTACTGTCCTTTGTGGACGGGCGTGTTCCGCTTTTGATCGAAGTGAAGCTACCTACAACCGATACAAAGATATGCGAATATCTGGAAAGAGAGCTGAAAGAATATAAGGGAAGATATATGATCCAGTCGTTTAACTGTTTTGTGCTGCACTGGATAAAAAAATATCATTCGGACGTTTTACGAGGCCAGCTGTCTGAAAATCTCACACGGACGGGGAAGCATCCGCATTATGTATTTCGCTTTCTGGTGAAAAATTTATTGACAAATGCACTTTGCCGTCCGGATTTTATTTCCTACAAAATGTCTGATACGGCGAATATAAGTCTTTGGCTGAATCAGTATCTGTTTCGTGCGCCTATCGCTGTGTGGACTCTTCACGGCGAAAAGGAAATAAGACAGGCAAAGAGAAGGTTTCAAATGTATATTTTTGAGCGTGGCCGATAGAAACGGGGGAAGTAGTAAAGAAATTCAAAAGATTTGTTAAGGATTTATGAAGAGTATTGTTGAGAAAATAGAATCGTGATATAATCGGTAAAACATTGAAGGAATTTAATAAAGAAGGAAGTTGCTTATATGGCAGTAAAAGAAAGAGTTTTTAATTTTATAAAGAAATATAAACATGCATGGGTATTTCTTTACGTGCTGATCTACATGCCGTGGTTTATGTATTTGGAAAAGCATATTACAGTACAATCGGAGTATCATGTGATCCACTCGGCGCTGGACGATAAGATCCCGTTTATAGAATTTTTTATCGTGCCTTATCTGCTCTGGTTCGTGTTTATTGCTGTGGTTTTTCTATATTTTTTCTTTACCGATGTAAATGGATTCTATAAGCTGGCAAAGTTAAGTTTTATAGGGATGACGCTTTTTCTTGTCATCTCCACGCTGTTTCCAAACGGTCTGGCGCTTAGACCGATCGTGTTCCCGCGGGATAATATATTTACAGATATGGTGAAGATGCTCTATATGGCGGATACACCTACAAATGTATTCCCAAGTCTGCATGTGTTTAACTCTCTGGCGGCGTGTATCGCTATTTATGAAAGCAAGACGCTTAAGAGACATAAAATGATCAGTTCGTGCGCATATGTTCTGGCCGGATCCATTATCTTGGCTACGATGTTTTTAAAGCAGCATTCGGTGATCGATGTGATGGGAGCTTGTCTGATGGCGTATACATTGTATCAGTTTGTCTACGCAGCAGAACGCAGGAAAGCTCCGAATGTGAGTAAACAGACAGTATAAGTACACAGGAAAATCGCATAAAAAGATGAAAAGGTTCTGTAAAGCTGTACCCGGTCTTTACAGGATCTTTTTTGCGTGCGTCCCGGTATATTGAACAGAAAATTTGCGCAGTTCGCCGGGAGTCATATGAAAGGTACGTTTAAATAAGCGGTTAAAATAACTGCAATTATCAAAACCAACGCTGAAGGCAATGTTGGTGACAGAGTCTTCTGTTGTTTCCAGAAGCCTTTTGGCCTGGTTTAACCGATAGTGGTTCAGAGATTCAATGGGAGAGGTCATCATTCCATGCGCAGAGATATCCCCGATGTTTCCAGAGTGACCAGGTCGGTTCGATGTGTATATAATTCTTTCCACAATTTGCAGAGTGCTATATGTATATCCAGTTCTTCAAGGGGCGGCGCATTCTGGCACTGAGAGAGTATAATCTCTTCAGGGATTGACGCATTAGTATTAGCACCGCAGGATGCTTCTGTGAACGTATTGAAAGAAAGCGGGCAAGATCGCAAATGTAAAAGTAGGTGGCATATGACGTGGCAAACGACAAGGAGTATGATGGTGAGCCGAAAGTAAAACTGGAATTACTGGCAGTATCCCAGGAGAACTTAAGAGAATAAGAAAAACTAGTTTACTGAATATTTGTGACTGGATGTATAAAAACAAAGCCTTAAATATGTCTAAATTTACTAAAAACAGAGTGCGGCAGCTTCTTTTGGAGAGAAATAGTCGTTCCCAAAAGGTAAGGATGGTGTTATAATAATAAAAGCGTCTCGCCTTGTACAGGCGGAGAAAGTTCAGAAGCGCAGGAGGAAGAGAAAAGATGGGAAAGATAATGCTGACAGGCGACAGGCCTACGGGCAAGCTGCACGTGGGGCACTATGTGGGTTCTTTGAAGCGCAGGGTAGAGCTGCAGAATAGAAATGATCTTGATGAAATGTATGTAATGATAGCAGATGCACAGGCTTTGACGGATAACGCGGATAATCCGGAGAAGGTGCGTCAGAATATTATAGAGGTGGCGTTGGATTATCTTGCCTGTGGTCTGGAACCGGAGAAATGTACGATGTTCATTCAGTCTCAGATCCCGGAATTGTGTGAATTATCCTTTTATTATATGAATCTGGTGACTGTATCAAGACTTCAGAGGAATCCGACGGTGAAGGCGGAGATACAGATGCGGAATTTCGAGGCAAGTATCCCGGTAGGGTTTTTTACCTATCCGATCAGCCAGGCGGCAGATATTACGGCATTTAAGGCGACGACAGTTCCCGTAGGAGAGGATCAGCTGCCGATGCTGGAACAGACAAAAGAAATCGTACGAAAATTTAATTCCGTGTATGGGGATACGCTGGTGGAGCCGGAGATCCTCCTGCCGGAGAATCAGGCATGCCTGCGCCTGCCGGGTACAGACGGCAAGGCAAAGATGAGTAAATCACTGGGAAACTGTATTTATTTGTCAGAGGAGCCAGAAGAGATACAGAAGAAGGTGTTCAGTATGTTTACGGATCCAGAACATATCCGTGTGGAGGACCCGGGAAAATTGGAAGGCAATACTGTCTTTACGTATCTGGACGCATTTTGCAGGCCAGAGTATTTTCCGGAATTTTTGCCGGATTATGCAGATCTGGATGAACTGAAGGCACATTATAAACGTGGCGGCTTAGGAGACATGAAGGTGAAGCGTTTCTTAAATAAAGTACTGCAGGCAGAATTAGAGCCGATCCGCAATCGCAGGAAAGAATATCAGAAAGATATACCATACGTATATGAGATCTTGAAAAAGGGCAGTGAAAAGGCGGAAGAGACTGCCGCGCAGACACTGCACGATGTAAAAGAGGCGATGAAGATCAATTATTTTGAAGATCAAGAGTTGATCGCTATGCAGGCAGAAAGGTTTGCTAAATAAACGGCAGAAGATAACATACTTTAAGTGGAACTGTGTGAAAAGAAATTCATGACAGTTCCACTTTTTATGCAATAAAAAAACTGTTCTGAATTTCAGAACAGTTTTTTCCCTACGTGCGATAGAAGATTCGAACTCCCGACCTTCTGGTCCGTAGCCAGACGCTCTATCCAGCTGAGCTAATCGCACACATGTGAAGTTTTTCGTTCACAGCAGATATTAGTATATAATATTGTGTGGATGTTGTCAAGTACTAGAAGAAAAAATATTCACCAAAAATATTCATTTTTCTGTAGCAGTCTCAATTTACCAAATTTACCAGATATTTACAGTCTGATATCTGTAGTCCGCATATGTACACAGGAAGTGAATAAAAGTGCCGGGCAAGGCGTCCTTTTTCGCTGCCCGGCGCACTTTTGTATACAAATGAAAAGTTTAATAAGGACGGAATAGATGTCTTGGGATTCCGTCTACCATGATAGGAGACACGTCCCCTTGTATCAGCGGCCGTACATAGTTGACAAATTCGTCTGTCACATAGGTCCCTTCTTCATTCAGCCATTCTCTTGGAACTAATTTTTCATCATTAGCGATCTTGTGTACGTCTTTTACCTCTGTTCCGCTCTGGTAAGGATCGTCGGACAGGCGCTTAAGAACGACCATCTTGCCGGAATCGCCTTCATCTGCGGCTTTTACTGCGGCTCCGCCTACCTGATATGCTTCCAGGATATCTACACGGGATGCGCAGTGAGAAGCGGAACGCTGCAGGGAACTTAGTTCGATGGCGCGTGTCTTGCAGCCGATCTCTCCGGCAATATAACTTGCCAGATAATTCGCTGTACCGGACAGCTGCTTATGTCCAAATGCGTCTACAAAATCAATGCTCTGTCCCAGTTCGCATACATACCGTCCGTCAGCGAGGCGGATCCCTTCCGAGATTGCCACAACGACAGAAGGTTTCTGCTCCAGAAGTTCTTTTACCTTATTGCCGAACGTCTCTATGTCAAAGGGAAGCTCGGGCAGATAGATAAGATCAGGACCGGAGCAGTCTTCGCCTTTTGCCAGCGCTGCGGCGCCTGTCAGCCAGCCTGCGTTTCGTCCCATGATCTCCACGATCGATACAAGTCCGTTTTTATATTCCAGGCAGAAGCTGTCACGGATGATCTCCTTTACAGAAGTGCCGATATATTTCGCGGCACTGCCATAGCCAGGCGTATGATCGGTCAGGGCAAGGTCATTGTCGATCGTTTTAGGACAGCCGACAAAACGTGTAGGATGTCCGGTTACGATGGCATAGTCGGACAGTTTTTTGATCGTGTCCATGGAATCATTGCCTCCGATATAGATGAATGCCTCGATATTTAATTTGTCCAGAATTTTGAAAATCTTTTCATATACATCCCTGTCCTCATGGATCTCCGGCAGTTTATAACGGCAGGAACCTAAAAATGCCGCCGGCGTACGCTTTAGAAGCTCGGCATCCAGTTCATTGGTAATAAATGCAGACAAGTCGATATATCGTTCCTGCATCAGTCCCTGTATTCCGTGAAGCATACCGTATACTTTTTCAGCGCCCCTGTCTTTTGCAGTACGGTATACGCCTGCAAGGCTGGAATTGATCGCGGCAGTGGGTCCACCGGATTGGCCAACGATTATGTTTCCTTTCATGTAGAATACCTCCGTCTCAATAGATTATTAATTTATATTTTAGTGCATTTTGCCTAATTTGTAAACGCATAAATAAAAAAAATCGTTAAAATGACGAAAATTATCAAGCGAAAAAGATGATATAATGTTTTCAGGTGTTTCATGAGTATGAAACAATGTTCTATCGGAAAGGAAAAGAGAAGATGAGCAAGTATGACTATCTGATCGTCGGCGCAGGACTGTACGGCGCAGTCATGGCGCACGAATTGACGAAGAGAAATAAGCGTTGTCTTGTGATCGACAAAAGAGAGCACATCGCGGGCAATATCTATTGTGAGGAGATAGAGGGGATCCAGGTCCATAAGTACGGAGCGCATATCTTTCACACGTCTGATAAAAAAATCTGGGAATATATGAATCAGTTTACAGAGTTTAATAACTATATCAATTCTCCGATCGCGGTTTATAAAGATGAATTATATAATCTTCCATTTAATATGAATACATTCAGCAAAATGTGGGGGATCCGTACGCCACAGGAAGCGAGGGACATTATCCAAAGACAGGTCGAAGAATCCGGGATCACCGATCCAAAGAATCTGGAAGAACAGGCATTGTCTCTCGGCGGCAGAGATATCTATGAGAAACTGATCAAAGGGTACACAGAGAAGCAATGGGGGCGTGACTGTAAAGAACTGCCGGCATTTATCATCCGGCGGCTTCCGTTTCGCTTTACTTACGATAATAACTATTTTAATGATCGTTATCAAGGCATACCGGTGGACGGATATACCGCTGTCGTAGAAAGAATGTTAGACGGTATAGAAGTAAAGACGGGAACCGATTTCTTTGCTCTGAAAAAGGAGCAGCCCCAAATTGCGGAGAAGGTGATCTTTACAGGCATGATCGACGAATATTTCGAGTATTGTCTGGGCGCTCTTGAATATCGTTCTGTGCGGTTTGAGACAGAGGTGCTGGACTGTGAGAACTATCAGGGGAATGCGGTCGTCAATTATACAGAAAGGGAGATTCCCTATACCCGGATCATAGAGCATAAACATTTCGCTTTCGGAAAACAGGAGAAAACGGTTATTTCCAGAGAGTATTCTTCTGCGTGGAAAGTCGGAATGGAACCGTATTATCCGGTGAATGACGAGAAGAATGAGCGGCTCTATGAAGCGTATAAAAAGCTGGCGGTAAAAGAGCGGGACGTTGTCTTTGGGGGGCGTCTCGGCGAGTATAAATATTATGATATGGATAAAGTCGTCGCCGCGGCGCTTGCGAAAGTCGAAGAGATCGTTTAAGTGTATAAGAAGGTAAACGGGATATAAAAGAGAGGAAGAAGAGGAAAAGGGAATGAGAAAGATGAGTTTGCGGATCGTATCGGTCCTTGCGCTGCTTGGACTGGCGTTTGTTCCCCTGGGCGGCGAGCTGAACCGCTGGGGGTTTACCTTTGTTGTGTTTGCGGTTGTTCCGGTGGGGATTTTATTTGGCGGAAGTTTTATAAAAAACAGGATCCTGCATGTACTGCTTACCTGTCTGGCGGCAGTGCTGGGGATCCTTGGCATGTCTTTTCTGCTGGTTACGGCGGCTCTTAACTATGGAGCGGCATATTTGTTTTGCGTATCAGAATTTAGAATGCTGCAGGGTGTGTGGCTGACCTGGCTGTTTTTCTGGATCCTTTTGTTTATGGCGATTGCAGGAAAGAAGGCGGGAAAACGTATGATCCCTGCGTTGATCGCCGGTACTGTATTTGTAGTATGTCTGCTCGCCGCAGGCGCGGTTTTTATCATGGACAGAATGAGCAGTCCGGATCCTTCCCCGGAAGAGGGAGGGAGCGCTGCGCCGTATGACTACACGCAGGAGGATATCTCGCAGGATGAGGAGACGGGGATCTTCTATGTGAACAATATCGTCATGGTGTTCTTTGAGCCGGATACTTCTAAGGATGATAAACAGGCGGTAGTAGAGGCGCTGAACGGAGAAGCCGCAGGGGAAGAAGAAGTGATCGATCTCATGATGATCCGGGTGGAAGCCTCCTCTTATGCGGAGCTGGAAGCCCTTTGCGAAGAAGTCCGCCAGATGGAAGGCGTGCAGGAGGCGACGACAGATCTGGCAGCCCCTGTGACATCGAATTATGAGCCCAACGATCCATTTGGAAAATATTGGTATAATGCGCTGTGGACAGATAATACATGGGATGTGGATGCTCCTTCCGGAAATAACTGGTGGGCGGAGGCAATCGACGCACCGGCTGCCTGGGACCACAGAAAGGAACTGTCTCCTGTCAGTGTAGGAGTCGTAGACAGTGGCGTGGATGCCGGACATGAGGACCTATCGATCACTCTGCTCAACGAAGAACTGAATGTTCCTTCCGAAAGCGATCACGGGACGCATGTCAGTGGGCTGATTGGCGCTGCCATGGATAATGAGAAGGGAATCGCAGGGGTGGCGCCCAATGCCAGGATGCTGGGCTGGGACCTGCAGCCGTCAGATGCGCAGCAAAAAGAAGGTGGATGGGATACAACCAGTTCTCTTCTGTCTGGGATAGTCGCTTCTGTAGAAGAAGGCGGCGCCCGCACGATCGTGAATTTATCCCAGGGACTGAGCCCGGGAGGATTGAAGGAAGAGACGGGGAGCGATATACTCAGCGATGAACAGCGATGGGCTCATGGCGCAAGAGCATCCGCGTATATGTCCGCTTTACTTATAAGGGGATATGATTTTGTGATCGTACAGTCCGCAGGAAACGGAAATGCAGAAGACATAGGATATGATTCTCAAAATAACGGTCTTTTCTGTAATGTAACAGAAGAAAACTGTGAAACTTTCGGGGGAAAGGTAGAGCCGCAGGCGATACTGGACCGGATCATCATCGTGGCGGCGGCAGAGCGGCCAAATAAGGACGGGGAATATACACTCTGTGATTTTTCCAATTATGGAGACAGGACTACGCTGGCGGCGCCGGGGGATGATATTTACAGTACGGTCAAAGGCAAATATGGAGAAATGTCCGGGACTTCTATGGCGGCGCCTATCACTGCAGGCGCTGCTGCGGCAGTCTGGGGCGCGCAGCCCGGCTTAAGCGGCGCGCAGATCAAGGGTATACTTCTGGACACCGCCCAGACCCAGGTCGCTCCGAATAAAGCAACAGAAGCTTCCAAAGAAGATGCGCTTCCACTTCTGAATGTGGGGGAGGCTGTGGAAAAGGCGCTGGGAATAGAAGCAGAAAATACAGATAAAGGGATCTATGAAAAGTATATAAAAGCAGCCAAGGTCACGACAGTGCAAGGCAAATGGACGGAAAATGTATATCTGGATATGGAAATACAGGTTCCTGACGGCAGTGATCGGGATACGGTCCTGATCAACGCACAGATGGAGACCGAGATCTCCGATTATGACAGAGAGGATATAAGCAGTGTCCGGCTGAAAGGAGAAGGATACAGCAGCGGAAAGGAATATACCTCTTGGGAGATGACGTATGCCAAGGGGGTAGCGTCCTATGTGTACTCGGAGCCGACAGAGCAGAAGATGGAGCAGGAGATACAGCCGGAGATTTTTGATTTCTTCAATCTGCAGGAATCTTCTCTTTTGGATGGCGCAATAGACGGAGACGAGATCACTTTTTGGCTGAGCCGGGAATCCCTGGAGGCAGCCGCAGGGACTACGCTGACACAGCTGCTTCAAGACGACGGGTTTGCGTATGAGAAGGCGGCGGTGACAGCCAGGATCGATCCGTCCAGCGGCCAGCTCTTAGGACAGACCATCGAGATCACAGGTACGATAGCGTATGAAGGAAGTGAACAGCCAGCAGAATGTGTACTGGACTATGCCTTTGAGGCGGAAGAGATGGACTACGGGGAATTGACGCCGGGCAATGGGGATATGTCAGAGGAAAGGGATATTGTACTTGTACTGGATAACTCCGGAAGTATGGCGGAGTCTGTAGCAGAAGGCAGTTCCTCTGAAGTGCCGATCGAAGAAACAAGGGAGGCGGCGCTGAAATTTGTAGATACGGTTCTTAAGGAAGATGCGAGTATTGGTATCGTAACATACAATAATGATGCAGCTATGCGCTCGGATTTTTCAAAAGACCAGAGCTTTCTGGAAGCGGCGGCATATAGTATCCGGGCAAACGGCGGCACGGATATAGAGGCAGGCTTAAGCACGGCACAAGAGATGCTTTCCTACAGCAGCGCAAAGAAGAAGAGCATCGTATTGATGAGCGACGGCATGCCAAACGATGGAAAACAAGGGGAAGAGCTCATATCCTATGCAGATTCTCTGAAAGGAGAGGATATTGAGATTTATACACTGGGATTTTTCAGCAGCCTGGAGTCAGAAGATAAAGCGGCGGCGCAGTCGCTGTTGTCTCAGATCGCAAGCGAGGGACATCACTATGAAGTGGATGACGCAGAGAATCTGGTATTCTTCTTTGAGGATATCGCGGATGCGATCAATGGCCAGCAGTATATATATATTAAGATTGCCTGCCCAGTGGATGTGACTGTGAGATCCGGCGGAGAGACACTGAGTTCCAAGGAAGAAGACTTCAATACCAGGACCGCTTTTGGTACATTGACGTTTGAAGAAGGAGATGCCGGAGAAAGCGTTCAAGAAGAAAGCGCCGGTGAAGAGAGAAGTGGCTTCTTCGGTCAAACACAGATCGGGGACACTGGTGCAGAAGAGGCTGCTAAGGAAGATGACAGGGTGAAGATCCTCCGTTTGAAAGAAGGCACAAAATATGACGTACAGATAGAAGGCACCGGAGACGGCAGCATGGATTATACGATCGGTTTCATGGACGAGGATGGCGAATATGCCGATTTCCGGGAATTTGAAGATATAGAGATCAACGAGGATACAAAGATCGATACAGTGGCAGAAAATGCTTCTAAGACTGTACTCAAAGTGGATGAAGACGGAGACGGCAGATATGACCTGCAATACAGGGCAGGAGAAAATGAAAATGGAGAACTGATAGATCACAGCTGGATACGCTATGTGATCATTGGAGCGGCAGGAGTTATTTTTGCTCTGCTCGGTATTTTGGCGCTGCGTCATTGGAAGAAAAAGAAAAAAACACAATAAAAGAAAGTGCTGAAAAAGATGGAAAAACCAGATAGAATCCAGTATAATATGTAAGGGACAGGGAGGTGGATGCAGGCATGAAAGAAAAATTAAAGTATATCATAGCTGTTTTAGCGGCAGGGACCGTGGGTTTGGGCTTTGTACCATTTGTGAAAATCGGGACTCTTAGATTGTCTTTTCTGGAGATCTTTAAAACGGGACTTGGCTTTTATACGGGGACAGAAGCAGAAGAACTGTTGTTTTCGGCTGTGCGGACGTATACAGAAAGTTCTATATGGGGGATAGCAGGCGTTGTATTGGCGATTCTGCTGGGCGCTTTTCTCATTGCGATACTGCCGGGACGCATTCCCTATGTGGTCGGGATGATCTCAAGTATCTTAGACGGCGCGGCGCTTGGAGGAATTTTGTTTTTGCTTTGTGGTTCCTTAAAAGAGATGGAAAAGACAGCGCTGCTCGTGGGAAAGGAAAATGCGGTTGAACTGCAGATCCTGACATTTTTGATCTTTGCCGTATGTTATGTGTTTCTTTTCCTTTTATCACTGATCGGGATTTTACTGTGGAGCAGGGGAAAAGAGGATGCAGAGCCGGAGATGGAAGAAGTCTTCGGAGCGGAAGAGGAAACGATCGCGATGCCTTATATGGAGGATACATTCCCGGAATATGAGACAGAAAAAATGGAGTTTCCCGGACAGACAGAGCAGATGTTAAAAGAAGAGCTGTTTGAGGAAGAGCAGGAAAAGGAACGTGCGGCTTTTATACAGGAGCAGGAAGAAAGCGGAAAAGATACAGAAAGATTTTCCGGGGAAATATGCGGGGAGGCCGGTCTGCACAGCGGAAAGCGCTATGCGTTAAAAGGCGTGCCGGAGATCTTCTTCCTCTGGGCAGAAGAAAGCGCGGTCTTAAGTACTTTTGAGAGTCCGCAGGCGCTCGTATCTGTCCGCTATGAAGCGGAAGAGGGACAATACTGTGTGGCGCCGTTCGCGGTGAAGACGGTATTTCTGGAAAGCGGACAGCCGCTTGGAAAGGGACGCAAGTACTACGTTCCCGGGGGAACCAAAATATATATAAAAAATAAAGAAAATATATTTACTTTAGTGTAGGAGGGACTTATATGTTTTGTAAAAATTGTGGAGCACAGTTAAACGAGGGCGTAAAATTCTGCTCAAAATGCGGAGCACCGGCAGCAGGCGGAGGCAATAGCGGACAGCAGGATGATTCCAATACACGTGCGCAGGCTGCTAAGAAACCGCCGTATCTGGCGATCGGCGCGATCGTGTTAGGCGTGATCGTGCTGCTGCTGGCAGGGAAATTTTTGTTTGGCAGAGGATATGTAAAGCCGCTGAAAGCATTTGTAAAAGGAATCGAGCAGGAAGATGGCGAAAAGATCTTATCCGTTTACAGTAAAAAGACGGTCAAAAAGATGGAGGACAACTTTGGTTTAGAAGGCAGAAAACTGGAAAAATATTGGGAAAAGAATGCTATCTATGCGCTGACGAGCGAAGAACTGGAAGGAAAAGATATTAAAATAAAATATAAGATCGAAGACAATGAGAAACTGGATAAAGATGACATCAAAGATATCGAAAAGGAATTAAAGGAGTACATGGACATCCGGGAAGATGTCAGTGCGGCGCGGGAACTGGAAGTCGCGTTTACCATTTACGAGGACGGCGACAAAGAAGACGAAGTGGATGTTACAATGGAAGTGATCAAAGTGGACGGCAAATGGTATCTAAACTGGGGAAGCTTTGAATATTAAAATACAAAAAAGGAAAACAGGAGGAAAAGAGTATGTTTTGTAAAAATTGTGGCGCGCAGATAGCGGAGGGGACAAAATTCTGTCCAAAATGCGGTGCATCTGCAGGAAATGCAAATGCAGGGAATAACGGAGAAACCGGGCAGGCAAAGGCAGGAAAGAAGCCGCCGTATCTTGCCATCGGACTGATCGCGGTGATCGCGGTCGTGGTGATCATCCTGGCCGTGGTGTTGGGAAAGACCGTGTTTGGAAAGGGATACGAAAAACCAATTAAAAATCTGATCAAAGGTGTGGAAGAACAGGACGGAGAGATGATCTTGTCTGCTTTTTCCGATGAAACCATCGAGGCTTTGGAAGACGAGATGGGCGTGGACAGAAAAGATCTGGAAGACATGATGGAAGAAGAATTTGAGTATATGTTCTCAGACGAGGAATATGAAGACGAAGATCTGGAATTCAAATATAAGATCGAAGACAATGAAAAGCTGGACAAAGACGACATCAAAGACATAAAAGATGAATTGAAAGATTACTATAATATCCGGGAGGATATTAAAGCTGCGAGAGAGTTGGACGTAACGCTCACAGTTTATGTGGACGGAGAGGAAGAGGAAGATTCGGAAGAAACTTTGACTGTGATCAAGGTAGACGGAAAATGGTACTTAAGTCCATCAAGTTTCTAAAAACGGATGAGCCTGCCGGAGTGGATCTGGCAGGCTTTTGTCATATAGAAAGGGTACGATCCCATGACGCGGGCAGGCGGATATAAAAGGCATGGAAAAGATATAAAAAGGTGCGCAAGGGCTGGTTGACCGGCATATAGAATAATGGTATCATAAATCTTAAAGTAAGGAGGCGAGGCACATGAGCAGCGAAGAAAGAGGGAAAAGAGAAGAGCTGGAAAATGCATTAAAAGAAGCATATCTGGAATTGGGAAAAGAATATTATGAAGGCGGCTTTGAAGATCCGCTGCCGCAGCTCCTTTCTCTTTTTGACAAGATCACCAGGTTAAAGAAGAAAATAGAGGAAGTTGAGGATACGCAGACAGATACCGGCAGATGTCCCGGATGTGGAGCTGTACTCGAATCGGGGAATATTTTCTGCGGAAGATGCGGAAGAAAGATAGGATAAAAGAAGAACAGAGAATTTACAGGAAAGAGGAGGATATATGAAATGGCATTTTTAAATGATTTGGATAAGAAAATCTCTATGCTTGGGCAGGGGGCACTGCAAAAGACAAAAGAAGCGACAGATTCTGTGAAGATATCAGCGAATCTGCGGGGGCTGGAAAGCCAGAAAAAGGAAGCTTTTGAGCAGCTTGGAAGGGCGTACTATGAATTTTGCGCGGAGCAGGAGCAGGATATCATACCTGCTGGTACAGAAGTGGCGGCAAAGATTCATGAGTTAGATATACAGGCAGAGGAATTAAAAGAACAGCTGCGCAAGATCAAAGGTACGATTTTTTGCCCGAATTGTAATGCGGAGATTCCGGAGGATTCGAAGTTTTGTAATGTATGCGGAGCCAAAATAGAACTTCCAGAGCAAACTGCAGAAACGCCTGAGCAAGCTCCATCTGGAAGAGTTTGCAGTTCTTGTGGTGCACTTCTGGAAGAAGGACAGGTGTTCTGTGTGAACTGCGGCGCTAAAGTGGAAGAAGAAGCAATGCCGGCAGCGGAGGAAGAGGCGCAGGCAGAAGTATATACAGAAGCGCAGCCATATGAGCAGGCGCAGGAGGAAGTACAGAAATCCGTATGCCCGAATTGCGGAAAGGAATTAAAAGAGGGACAGAAGTTCTGTACGGGATGTGGAACACCGATAGGATAGGGAGGAATAAACATGCGATGTCCGAAATGTAACAGCCCTGTCAATGAAGGGGATGTTTTTTGTGAAAAGTGCGGCGCGCCTCTGGCAAAAAAGAAGAAGTCAAAACTTCCGGCAGTCATAGTTTCTTTGGTTCTTATACTGGGGATTTTAGCTGGTATCTGCGTGTGGATCGTGACAGACGAATACCATGTGAAAGATTCGAAAGAAGAATTGTCTGCCCGGATAGAAGAGTATAAAGGAGCGCCGGACGCAGACAAGAAAACAACAAAAGATTCCGGGAAAGAGGAAGAAGATCCAGAGGATGAGGATAAAAAGGATTTAAAAGAAGCAGATGAGGACAAGAATAAAAAGGAGCCGGCAGAAGAGAAGAAAGTGTATGATCCTGAAGAAGGCGGAGTCCACAGATATGAACTCTTTATTTCGGATTGTACATGGAGTGAGGCATACCAGTATTGTTTAAATGCGGGAGGGTATCTTGCCCGCATAAACAGTAAAGAAGAATATGATATGATCCTGTCGGAGATACTTAGGCTAAATATGCAGGATATCCAATTTCGGATCGGAGGAAGACGGAATCCGGGTTCCGAAGAATATTATTGGGTGAATGAGAAAAATGAGCTGTATGGGGAGCAGATCAATACGGACACATACTGGTGCGCGAATGAGTGGATGGATAACGAGCCGAGTTTTAAGGATGGAACGACGGAAGAAGACTGTCTGGATATTTTTTACTATCAGGGCAGCGGGGAATGGGTCTTTAACGACGTGCCGAACGATATTCTGGGTGTAGCACCTGATTTTTCCGGGAAAATAGGATATATCTGTGAGTATGAAGACTGATAAAGGAAAGAAGAAGCAGGATAAAAAGAGGAAGTTTCTTATTTTTGCGGCAGTATTGCTGTGCCTGATCTGCATAGCGGTGATTGGAATGAGTATCCGAGAGATCATAGAGAAAAGCGCAGAAACATCTTCTGTAGGATCCCGCCCGAAGACAACAAAAGACAGCGGGCATACGCAGGAAAAACGACCGGAGAAAAAAGAGAACGAGGAGATACAACAGCCGAAAAAAAGCGTATCTGAAGCAGAAAGAATTCTTTTGGAGATGACAGTGGAAGAAAAAGCGGCGCAGCTTTTTATCATTACGCCGGAGACATTGACCCAGGAAGAAGTTTTAACGCAGGCGGGAGACGTATTGCAAAATGCATTCGCATCTTATCCGGTAGGCGGTTTTATCATGATGCAGGGAAATATCGTATCTCCCGAGCAGATCACTGAGCTGAATCATACGATAGAGGGAATGAGTATCAATGCGGTTGGATTAAAGCCTTTTCTCGCGGTAGACGAAGAAGGCGGGACAGTCGCAAGGATCGCGGGAAATGAGACGTTCCCTGTGGAAAATAGGGGGAACATGAGCGATGTAGGAAGTACCGGTGATCCGATGAAGGCATATGAGACTGGGGCTTATATAGGTGGTTATCTGGCAGAATATGGCTTTAACCTGGATTTTGCGCCGGATGCGGATATATGGCTGAATCCGGAGAACACAGTTGTCCGGTATCGTTCCTTTGGATCGGATGTACAGCTTGTGTCCGATATGACAGCAGCGGCTGTGCGGGGCTTTCACAGCGCGGGTATTTGCACAGCTTTGAAACATTTTCCGGGACATGGCGGGACTGCCGAAGATTCGCATGAGGGTTTTGCTTATGCGGCGAGGAGTCCGGAAGAACTTAGAGAGTGCGAATTCCTTCCTTTTCAGGCAGGTATAGAAGCGGGAAGTGAATTCGTTATGATAGGGCACATAACGGTGCCGGAAATAACAGGAGAGGGCACACCGGCAACGCTTTCTGGAAATATGGTGACAGACATTCTGCGCAAGGAGCTGGGATATGAAGGGATCATTGTCACAGATGCCATGAATATGGGAGCAATCTCCGCAAATTATTCCTCGGATACAGCAGCGGCAGAGGCGGTAAAAGCAGGCGTAGATATGATTTTAATGCCGGCAGATTTTTATGGCGCATACGAGGGAATCTTAAGTGCGGTGGCCAGCGGAGAAATTTCAGAGGAGCGCCTGGATGAATCGGTCAAAAGGATTATAGAGTTAAAATTAAAACTATAGTATTCATAAAAAAGTACTTGCATTTTTACTTTTCTTAAAGTATGATACAAGTACTTTCTATTATTTCTATTTCATGTAAAGTATTTTCAATATCGGGTCTGATAAAATTTCAAAGAGGAAAATGAAAAAAAGATTGTTTGTAAACGTTGCGGCGGGAAAATGTATTGAGCAAAGAGCAGACATATGAGGTATTTCGGTTTATTGAGTATGGCACACAGTGCAGGCAGAGTCTGGATTGTGTACAGGGTTTTTTGCTGATCGACTATCTGAAAGAATATCCAAGAGTGGAGAAAGATTGTCTTTTCAGATGGTTCAGACAGCTGGGACATTTGTTGGAGCAGTATCAGTGCTGTAAAAAAGGGCGCTGCTACCGATATCTGAATCCATACAGTGTATTAGTGATGGATGGAAATGTATTTCTTCTGGATCTGGAGTCACCAGAGAATGAAGAGGCGCTTAAAAATATGCAGAAAAGGACAGTGAGCAGTCATTTTGTAAGGCCGATATTTGAACGGAAGACAGATACGGCAGTTCAGATCGATCTGTTCTGCATGGGGAAGATCATGCAGTTTATTCTGTCCTATGCAGAGGTGTATCCTGCGTTGGGAAGACGAGAAGAACATTTGCTCAGGCGGGTGATACAAAGATGTTTGGGAGAATCGGTGAGAAATTATGAGAGTTTTGCACAGCTGCAAAAGGCTTTGCCTCAAGTAAAGGAAAAAAGGAATAAAAAGGGCGTAAGGTACAGATACATTGTTTTTATAGGGAGTTTTGCGGCATTATGCATAGGAAGTGTTTTGTTTATATCCGGAAAAGACGAAGGAACTAAAAAAGAGGAAGCTGTGCAGAAAGACATACAGGAAGATGTGTCGGAACATATGCAAGAAAGCGGTACGGCTCAGCAGAGAGCGGAAAAGAAGAAGGATGAAACACAGACGGACAGTATGCGCGAGGAAGGGCAGGAAGACAAAATAAAAGAAGGGGAAGAAAGCCTGTCATCTGATGAGGGTGAACGGATTGTGGCGTCATTGAAGGAAGGACTTTTGTTAAATACCTCTGCGGAAAACCAAGAGGTGATCGTAAAAGGAAAGGAATTGGAAGCAGAGATATTGCGGTGTTTAGCCGCTGCGTATGAGCGAGAAGAAATGTTATTGGAAGCGGCAGGGGCTTATGCAAGGCTGTGTGAAATAGAAGAACAGCCGGAGCGTGTGGAGATGGCAGGCATAAAGAAGATGAAGTTGGAAGCAGGGGCGGGACAGTATGCGCAGGCGATACTGACAGGTGAAGAATTGCTTAAGAAATTGGAAGATTCCGAAGAGATCGAGGCGTTGATCAGGGAGTATGAAAAAGAAGGAGGAAAAGAGCACAATGAGGAATAAAAAAGTACAGCGCATTTGTATATATGTTATCTATGTTATCTGCGCAGCAGTAGCAGTTTGGCTGTGCATGGGTCTTTCTCCTGTTAAGGAAGAAACGCACGGAAAAGAGAAGGAAGAAATGGAGGACACAGAAGAAAACTGTGAAAAACCACAGATCCTTTGCTCTTCACCGGACGGGACAAATGGATGGTACCGGTCGGCGCCAAAGGTGCAGATCATCCATACGGATGAGAATACGGTCACGCGATATGAGATCAAGTCTGAGTCGGGCAAACAGATAGACGGAGAATTAAAGTGGGAAGAGGTGATAGAATACACCGTGCCGGAAGACTTCTGGGAGGAAGGGGAACATACGATTCGGGTGTGGATGACAGATGCCGAAGAAGAAATCTACAAAGAAGAACGGAGCGTGAGAGTAGACAGAATAGCTCCTGTGGTACCGGAAATCTCCTATCCGACTGTAAGTGAGTATATGTTCTGTACAAATACAGAGTTGGAGATTGCAGCGAGCAGCGCAGATCAAGTATCCGGAATCGAGAAGATTGTTTTTATGCAGGAGGAGACAGAGTTTGGATGTATAGAGGAAAAGAAGGGAAGCATAGTCGTCTCACCGCCGTTCTATGGAAAGCTGCATGTATATGCGGTAGATAAAGCAGGAAACAAGAGTATAGACTGTAGTACAGAAGAAATTTTGTGCGAGGCCGAGGAACCGGAGATTTCCATAAGCATGCCGGAGACAGAAAGTGGATGGTATACAGATGGAGTGGATATTATTGTGGATATATGGGAAATGGTCAGCGAAATGGAAAAATGTGCAGGGCTCAAAGAAGTCTGCTGTTTTGTCAATGGAAACGGCGTATGGGAAAAGTCGTATAATCGGGAAGACAATATTAAGCAGGAGCATATACTTCTGCGAGCAGAAGAAAGGTCGTTTTCAAAGGAGCCGGTTCAGATTGTGATAGAAGCAGCGGATTATGCAGGAAACACAGCGGTGCAAAGCAGAGAGATATACATAGACGGACAAACGCCTTTGATCAGGGCAGAAGGGCTCTATGAAGATATGATCACGGCACAGGCACAGACGGTCAGAATCTATATAGAAGATGAAAATATAGTAGAAGATTTTCATATAGAGATCAGCAGGACAAGTCCGGAAGGAGAAGTATATACAGAGGCCGGAGGAACACCGGTGGTTTATAAAGAGACGGAACAGGCAAGGGAGATCGGATATACATTGACAGAAGAAGGGGAGTATCGATGTGTGGTGACAGCGGAAGATCAGGCAGGGCATATGCATACAGAGGAATATCATTTCATTTTGGACAAAACGAGCCCGGTCATACGATATGTCAGTCAGCTCAATGGGATATATATTCCGTATTTTGAATGGAATTATGGAAAAGAGGAATTGATACAGGATTTTACAGACTATACCTATCATATATATATGGATGGCATGCCCTATCTTGCGGGAGAGAGGATAACAGAGGAGGGGGCGAAGATCTTGCAGGTGACAGCAGAAGACAAGGCGGGCAATGTATCAAATGCATATGCTGTATTTATAATCGATCATACAGCGCCGAATATTCGATGGAAAGGTGTGGAAAATGGGAAGATATATAAAGAAAAAGCGGTTCTTTCTGTCTGGGTAGACAAAGAAGGGGAATGGCTGCGAAAGATCGAGATCAATGATGAACAGCAGAAGATCGGTCCTGGCAGTCAGATCATACAATATGAGTTTTCTGCTGCCGGACAGTATCAGATCACGGCAGAGGCAGAAGACTTGGCAGGTAACAGAAGTAAGAGCGAGATGACCTTTACCGTGCAACAACAGATGACGGCGGCAGAACGTATGGCAGAGCCGGTGAGAAATCTGTTCAGAGAGGAGAAGGACAGTGGGCGAAGAAAGGAAAAAGATGTGAATGACAGCCTTCATGTTCTGTGGGGCTTGGGGATTCTTTTGCTGGGAAGCGTGCTGATAATTGTTGGGAGAATGCATAGAGGTTGGCACAGAAAAGATCCTAAGGAATAAAGGAGATAAGAAACCCCATAAAAGGGAGGATGCCAGGCGGCTGGTCATCAGCCCCTGGCATGTATTATGAAAAAGTTTATTCAAAATAGTATGATTCATACTTGATAACGTCAATTGTAATTGTTTTTTAATTGATATCTATAGTATAGGCGATATAGATGAAAAAACAATGATGAGAAAGTGAATGTTTTTTAAAAGATAAATGAACAAAATATGAACGTGAGACTGCCGAAGCAGTCTCACGTTCATTAGGGGATTTATGGCCAGATAGCTCTTGCTTTTTTTGCTTCAACGACCCGCTTAACTGCGATAAGATAAGCACCGGTACGTAAAGTAGTATTTTTGTTCTGTGCAATGTCCCAGACAGCTTCAAATGCCGGATCCATAATATTTTTGAGCTTTTCATTTACTTCAGCTTCCGTCCAGCTTACAGACTGGATGTTTTGTACCCATTCAAAATAGGAAACAACGACACCGCCTGCGTTGGCAAGGATATCAGGAACTACAGTGATACCTTTTTTGTTCAGGGTGTCATCTGCATCAGAGGCGATCGGTCCATTTGCTGCTTCAACGATGATCTCCGCTCTGATACGATCGGCATTCGAAGCGTTGATCTGGTTTTCTAAAGCTGCAGGAACTAATACTTTGACATCCAGTTCCAAAAGTTCCTCATTGCTGATTCTTGTCATGCCTGGTTCTTCATATCCGGAAAGCAGATTTTTCCTGTCTTTGGACAGATAGTCGATGATCGCCGGAATGTTTAATCCGTCTTTATTATAGATGCCGCCGGATACATCACTGACAGCAACGACTTTCATTCCTTCTTTGTCAAGCAGTTTCGCTGTGATGCTGCCGACATTTCCCATACCCTGTACAGCCACAGATGTGCCTTCAACAGGGACATTTAATTTATGCAGGATATTTTTGGTTGTGAACATAACACCGCGTCCGGTCGCTTCATTTCTTCCGAGAGCGCCGCCCAGTTCGATCGGTTTGCCCGTTACGACGCCGTGTACACAATGTCCTTTGAGCATACTGTACGTATCCATCATCCATCCCATAACAGTGGCATTGCTTCCTACGTCCGGAGCTGGGATATCCTGTTCTGGTCCGATCAATGGAGCGATGGCAGCTGTAAAACGGCGTGTGATCGCGCGAAGCTCGCGTTCGGATAATTTTGTCGGATCACAGACAACGCCGCCCTTGCCGCCGCCGTAAGGAATGTTCACGACTGCGCATTTGAAAGTCATCCATGCGGCAAGTGCTTTTACCTCGTTTTCATTGACTGCCGGATGAAAACGAATTCCGCCTTTTGCGGGACCTCTGGAAGTGGAATGTTGGATGCGGTAGCCTTCAAATACACGTGTAGTTCCGTCGTCCATACATACGGGAATAGCAACTTTGAGTTCACGCTCCGGATATTTGATGGCTTCTATATCACTGTCTGAATAGCCGAGGATATCTGCTGCGTCTTTTACTGTTTTCAATACGTTATCATAAGGATTATATGTATTTGCCATGATTTATTCTCCTTTATCATTTAATAATTTTTCGATTCCTGCAATTTGTACACATACAGTGAAAATATCCATTGCCTGTTCCAATTCGCCAAGAGTGGGATAGGTAGGAGCAATACGGATATTGCTGTCTTTGGGATCCTTTCCGTAAGGATAGGTGGCTCCGGCTCCCGTCATGATCACGCCGGCCGTCTTGGCAAGCTCAACGGTACGTTTCGCGCAGCCCGGGATCGTATCCAGTGAGACAAAATAGCCTCCTTTTGGATGACTCCATGTGGCAAGTCCGCTTTCTGCTAGGTTTGTTTCCAGTTTATCTAGTACAGCGTCGAATTTAGGCCGAAGCTGTTTGGCGAGAAGTTTCATATGAGCCTTCAAGTTTTCCGGAGTTTTAAAAAATTGTACATGCCGCAGCTGGTTTAATTTATCGTGACCGATTGTTTGTGCAGACATATGCTTCTTGAGTTCTTTTATATTATCCGGACTGGAAGCGGTCAAAGCGATGCCGGCTCCTGGGAAACTGATCTTAGAAGTAGAGAAGAAGTAATACGCACGGTTTGGATTGCCGACGCGGCTACATTCATCCAGGATATTTTTTAATGGTACTTCTTCATAAATATGATGGATCCCATAAGCGTTATCCCAGAAGATACGAAAATCTTCTGCGGCAGTTTTCATAGAAGCCAGTTCTTCTACGACACGGTCACTGTAGCAGATACCCTGGGGATTGGAATGTAGAGGTACGCACCAGATTCCTTTAATGTAAGGATCACTGCCGACAAGTTCTTTGACTACATCCATATCAGGTCCGTCTTCAAGCAGCGGAACAGGGAGCATCTCAATTCCCAGTTCTTCACAGATTTTAAAATGTCTGTCATACCCGGGTACCGGACAGAGAAATTTAACCGGATGCCCGGCAAATTTGTGGAAGAGCCAGGGCTTTTCTCCTTGTGTCCCAAACATGCAGAGGAAAGAAAGTGTGTCAAACATGACATTTAGGCTGGAATTTCCTCCTATAATGATCTGTTCGGGAGCGATTCCCAGTGTCTCGCCTAAAAGCCGGCGGCATTCTGGAATGCCGTCCAGAATACCATAATTGCGCGCGTCTGTTCCGTCCTCTAATGTATAGGTGTCCATGGCTCCTAACAGAGGAGCGCTCAGATCGAGCTGTGAAGGCGCCGGTTTTCCGCGTGCCATGTTTAACTCCAGGTTTTGGGCACAGAAGGCATCATATTGTTTCTTGAGTTCACGAAGCATAGTTTTTAATTCTGTAGTAGAAGCCTCTGTAAATTTTTTCATAAGATCCTCCTTTGAAATATTCCGAAAATATCTATTTCGTTTTTTCTTGCTTTTATTATAAAAAAGCTCTAAAATAGAAGCAAATATTTATATTTATATGTTAAATATAACCAAATACTTATAATGAGGAGGAAGTCCTTATGTTTGGCGGAATGAATTACGTATATGAGGTGTATAAAGAAAGAAGTTTTTCAAAAGCAGCTGAAAAATTATACATATCTCAGCCGGCATTGAGCGCTATGATCAAAAAAATTGAGACGAAGATAGGGATGCCGCTGTTCGATCGCAGTATGACTCCTGTCCAGCTGACAGAATGTGGGAAGAAATATATCAAGACAGCAGAAAAGATTATGGATCTGGAAGATGAATTTGCCTATTATGTAGGGAATCTTTCTGAATTGAAGACAGGGCACTTGTCGGTGGGAGGGACATATTTGTTTTCTGCATTTATCATCCCCCCGATCATCAAGAAGTTTGGAGATACCTATCCTCACGTGAAAATCAGTTTGTTTGAGGGAGATACGCCGCTTCTGGAAGAAAAAATATTCGCGGGAGAATTGGATATACTGATCGATAACTACATATTGGATGAAAAAATCTATGAAAAGAAGATTTTTATGGAAGAACATCTTATCTTAGCAGTGCCTGCCGCGTTTGAGAGCAACAAAAAGGTGAGAAAATACCAGATGACAGCAGAGGATATACGAAACGATCTGCATCTGGATCCCATCTTTCCGGGAGTTCCCCTGCAGAATTTTAAAGATGTTCCGTTTGTCGTGCTTCGTTCTCACAATGATACGCGGGAACGGGTTGAGGCAATCTGCCGCAGAGCGGGAATGCAGCCCAAATATTCTCTGAAACTCAATCAGCTCCTTACTACGTATCATCTGACAGAATACGGTATGGGTGCGTCTTTTGTCAGTGATACAGTGGTTAAGAGTCTGCCGGCCGATGCAGGCGTTGTGTTTTATAAAATAGATGACCCGGAAACGGTGAGGGAAGTGTATTTGTATTACCGGAAAAACAAATACCTGACACGGAGTATGTCGGAATTTATCAAGTTTGCGATACCAGAGATCGAGCTGCAATGAGAACAGGAATGAAGAGTATGTCATGAAATGGCGCAGAAAAGAGGAGAAAGAGATGACTGCATGGGAAAAATTATGGACAGATGAAAAACTGACAGAGGAAGAAAGGCGGGAAATATGCCATGAAATGCTGACTACAGAAGCGAGGATGGAGAGACTGATCTTAAAGAATTTTACGGAAAAAGATTTTCAAAAAATAGCAAAGCGCAGAATAGGAGACGGATTGATCGGCGGAAAGGCCTGTGGACTTCTGACGGCGAGGAAGCTGATCGAAAATATTCTGCCGGAGTATATACCCTTTCTAGAGCCCCACGATTCGTATTTTATCGGTTCAGATGTGTTCTATGGTTATGTGAAAGATAATGACTGTATCGAACTGCGGGAAAAGCAGAGAAGAGAAAAAGAACGCTTCAAAGACAGTGAAATATTAAAAGAACGTCTTAGAAACGGCGGCTTTTCAGAGAAAATCAAAGAAGGATTTCGCAAGATTATCAGATATTATGATAAAACACCGATCATTGTACGCTCCAGCAGTTTTTTGGAAGATGGGTATGGCAATGCGTTTTCAGGTAAATATGAATCGGTTTTTTGTATGAGTCAGGGAACGGAGGAAGAACGGCTGTATGAACTGGAAGAGGCGGTGCGGAAGGTATATGCCAGTACGATGAATCCGTCGGCGCTGGAATACAGAAGAAAGAGAAAGCTTTTGGGGGCAGATGAACAGATGGCCCTTTTAGTACAGAAGGTAGAAGGGCAGAGGTATGAAAAACTGTATATGCCTGTAGCGGCAGGGATGGGGTGCTCTTATAATCCCTACAAATGGATGGAACATTTAAATCCGGATGCCGGAATGCTGCGCCTCGTAGCAGGGCTTGGCACAAGAGCGGTAGAGCGTACACCGGGAGATTATCCAAGACTGATAGGACTCGACAGAGCACAGGCAAACATGCGTACCACGATCGCAGAACGTCATAAATTCTCCCAAAGGCAAGTAGATGTATTAGATCTGGAGCAGGGAAAGCAGAATACGGTTTCTTTAGATAAGATCATAGAACTGCTTCCTTCATGGCAGAAGAAGATGATCCTAAGCCATGATACAGAGGCGGAATATCTTCTGGCGCAGAGAGGACGTTATCGAAAAATTTATTTTTCAGATTGTCAGGGAATCGTAGATAACACTGAGTTTATACGTATGATGCGAAAAACGCTGAAAATGCTGGAAAAAGAATATGAGCGTCCGGTAGATGTCGAATTTGCTTTGTCCAGTCCACAAAAAGAAGTGTGGAGGGTAAATCTTTTGCAGTGCAGACCGCTGCAGACATCTGCGTCTGAACAGATAGAGATACCGGAAGAATGGGAAGAAGAATTTTTATTTGATGTGAGGCGCACTTCCATGCGCCGCTCAAAGAAAGAGCGATTGGATCGGATTGTTTGGGTGGATCCACAGAAATATTATGAATGTCCGTATGTGAAGAAGCCGGATATAGGACGGCTGATAGGCAGGATCAACCAGTATTACGAGGAAGAAGACAAAAAACTAATGCTGTTGGTGCCGGGAAGGATAGGAACCTCATCACCGGAACTGGGGGTACCCGTCGTCTATGCGGATATCAGTCAGTTTGCCGCAATCTGCGAAGTAGCCTACAGCAAAGCAGGATACAGACCGGAACTGTCGTATGGGAGCCATATGTTTCAGGATCTGGTAGAGGCAGACGTATACTATGGAGCAATCAACGAAAACAGTAGGACAAAGATATACCGTCCAGAATTACTGAAAACATGCAAGGAAATCCTGCTGGATCTTTTTCCTGATGAGACAGAACTTTCCGAGATCGTAAAGATCTATGATATCTCAGACCGGGACGCTAGGCTTATTTTAGATGCCAGAGAAGGCAGAGCGGTCTGCCTTCTCCACAAGAAAGAAGGAGACCGTTGTCCGTAAAAAGGCAAAAAGTTTAGCTTTTGTCATACGACGGTCTTGCATATTTCCAAAAATTTCAGACTGCCGGCGGTAAAAAAACTGTTCTTCATCCATGCAAAACTAAAAGTATTGCGGGAAGAAAAATTCCGGATATAAATTTGTTTTAAGGTTCCGTTATCTAAATTTTCCTGTACGACAAAACGATAGATAAAAGAAATTCCCATATTTTCCATGACTAGTTTTTTGACGGCATTGATCGTTCCGATCTCTATATAAGACTGAAAATTTCCCAATTCCTGATTGTGTGCCTGAAGGATATGCATCAGATTCCGGTGAGAGTTTGTATCATTCTCACGGAATATGAGACGATAAGCGTTCAAATCTTGAAAATCCACCGTTTGGCCGGCAAGAGGATGCTGCGGGGAACAGACACAGATCGTTTCCACTTCAAATAACTCTTCACTCTCATAAGTAGAGGAAGGGCAGTAGGCATCTGTTAGACAGCATTGGATACGTCCTTCCTGGAGCCATGTGAGGAGTGTGTCGGCTTCGCCCAGATACAGACTGACCTTCATATCCGGATATTTTTTTAAGTATTGCGCGATCATATGCGGAACGAGAGACTCGCCGGCAGTTGTTACGGTGCCGAGTTTCAGTTCATTGTCTTTTTTGGGAGGCGCCATCATTTTCTCCAGGATCAGAGCGGAATCCGAACGAATAGTCTGAGCAAAGGAGCGGAGAAGTTTGCCTTTTTCCGTAAGATGGAGACGTCGCTTTTCATCATAATAAAAAAGTTTGGCGTCATAATATTTTTCCAGATATTTGATGTGCTGGGATACCGCCGGCTGTGTGATATTTAATTGGCTGGCGGTCTGTGTATAATTCCTTGTCTCACAGAGGGTTAGAAATGTTGCTAGTTTTAAATCCAACATAAAAGAACCGTCCTTTCCTTGCTATACCGACGTTATAAATCGTACTTATCAGGGTATAAAATAATATGATTTCATTTTAGATGAATCTTTTGGTATAATCAAGGAAAATGTAAAGGGTTTTACAGCAGTTTATTTGTGGAAATTGCGGAAAGGAGGAAAAATGCTGAAATTAGGGATTGTGCAATTTGCTGTAATAGAAGGAGAAGTAGAAAGGAATTGTGCGCATTTTGAACACGAGGTGAAAAAATATTCGGGAAAAGACCTTGATCTACTTTGTTTCCCGGAGTTATGTATCAGCGGATACAAGTTCGAAAAAGGAAAACTGTTGGATGAAAGGGCATATGTATCAGGTCTGGCGGCACGGTATGAGCAGCCGATCCTTGCAGGCGTACAGTCTGTCCATGAAGGAAAGTGCTACGATGCAGTCTGTCTTTGGGATGAAACGGGGAAGCTGGTAGGGGAATATAAAAAGATTCATCTGTGGGCTACAGAAAATGATTATTTTGACAGAGGCGATGCATTGATTGCAGTAGACTTCAGAGGCTGGAAGATTGGTATGTTGATCTGTGCAGATTTAGGGTTTGCGGAGATTTCCACCCCACTGGCTCTTGATAAAGGCGCAGATGTGATCCTATATCCGAGTGCATGGGGATATGGCTGGGAAGAACTGTTTTCTGGCTGCGGAAGGACAAGAGCCGCAGAAAATCAAGTGTATACAGTTGCATTAAACCGTGCGTGCGGAGACGAAAAGTACTGTGGCAATTCAACCGTATCAGGACCGGACGGGACAGTGCTTTTACGACTGCAGACAACAGAGGAAGCTTATGGAGAAGTTATCCTTGAAAAAGGAAAGCTGGAGGAAGCAAGAACGGGGATTCCGTGGCGCCGGATGAAACGCCCGGAAATCTACAGGCAGATAGCTGACAATACAAAACATTAGCAGATAGGAGAAAATGAGATATGTTTGATGAAAAACCGATGAAAAGTGAGGGGGCGGTTGCGGCAGACGAGCCAATGACTCCGATACCGCTGGAACAAAGAGAAAAATGGGTAACTCCTGCAGTTGTATTCGGCGGCTTGGAGTTTAGTGTATCCGTGCTGATGATTGGTGCGACCCTGATCGGTGCGTTCGGGCTGAAGGGAATGATACCGGTTGTATTGTTTACATTCCTGATCCTTACATGGGGCGGAAATACGATCAGCGGATATATGGGAGCAAAAACAGGTCTGTCCTCTTCCGTTATCGCAAGACAGGGATTTGGAGATAAGCAGGCAAAATTCATCATTGCCCTTGTGATCGGTGTTATCAGTATGGGATGGTGGGCGATCCAGACATCTGTGACAGGAAATGCGTTGTGTGTAATCCTAGGAATCGACTACACGGTGGAAAAAGTACCGTGGGCGATCGTGACGATCATCGTAGGTGCGTTGTTTGCAGTTCCGGCGATCATTGGATATTCTTCTATGAAATGGACGGATTATTTGGCAGTGCCATGTGGACTGTTGCTTTGTATCGTAGGCATCTACCTCGCTTTAAAGAATGTTGGCTGGTCTCACATTATGAGCTATCAGGGAAGCGGGGAACTGACTTTTGCAGCAGGGGTTACAACACTTCTGGGAATGAATGTTTCACAATTTGTCATATCTGCAGATTATACAAGATATGCGAAACCAAAATGGAAAGATAATATTTTGATTCCGCTGGGAATCATTGCAATCGGTATTCCGCTCGTGTTTATCGGGGGAATCATGGCAGCAGGAAACGGAACAGCAGATATCGTAGCAGTTATGCAGGGATTAGGCTTCCCAATCTGGGGCTTTATCGTACTGTGGCTGGCTTCCTGGACGAGCCAGCTCGTAAACAACTATACAATGGGACTTTCCTTCTCCAATATCCTGAATGTAAAGACAGGAAAAGGAAGAGCGATGGTAACTCTTGGCGCTACAGTAATATCGATCATTCTTTCTTTGTGGGGAATCTTGGATCACTTTACAGACTTGCTGAATTTGGCTGCCTTGTTGTATCCGGCTATTGCAGGCGTTATGTTTGTTGATTTCTTTGCAAGAAAAGAAAAATGGGAAGATAAAACCGGCTGGAACTTTATTGCTACACTGGCAATGGCAGTCGGTGCAGTAGTGGGGTATGTGACAACATATGTAGTAAGTGTCGGAATTCCGCCGCTTCAGTCTCTGCTTGTCACAGGAGTCGTATATTATGTTGCAATGCGGATCAAAGCGAAAGCAGCGCCGGATAAATTTACAGAAGGCATGTTTTAATATGTATCAATAGTAAAAGCAGAGAGGAAGGATAAGAATGGAATATCCAATAGGGATCGAGATGACAGAAGAGTATCTGTCCTATGAAGTACAGAGCGCAGCGATGAAGCTTGTGCGGGATGTAATGCTTGTAAAGCCTGGAGAAAATGTTGTGATAACAGCAGATACATCGACAGATATGCGTGTGGTAGAAGCAGCTATGAAGGCGGCTTACACGATTGGAGCATTCCCCGTGCTGATCAAGTATCCGACGACAGGCAAGGCGTTTGAAGAGCCGGCGCTTCCGGTGGCAAATGCAGTAGCGGCTGCGGACGTGTGGATTGAATTCGCATATTACTGCGTGATGCATTCTCCTTGCTTCCAGAAAGCAATCGCCAATGGAGCAAGATATACATGTCTGTGTGGGATGGATACGATCATGCTTGTCAATACGGTCGGGAAAATTGATTATCCGCTGGTGGTAGAATTCGGTGAATACCTGACCCAGAGAGTACAGAAAGCAGATGAAGTAATCGTGCGGGATGCCAACGGAACAGACTTAAAAGCCTATAACCGGGGAAGAAAGGTAAAACATTCCGGACAGCTGGCAACGAAGAAAGGCTATCCGATCATGCTGGGCGGACAGGTGAGCTGGTGCCCGGTGGAGGAGACGATCGAAGGTACGATCGTATTTGATGCGGCCTTATTCCCGCCTGCTGAGATCGGGATTTTACGAGATACTGTAAAAGTAACCTTCCACGAAGGCAGAGTAACAGATATAAGCGGCGGAGCCCAGGCGCAGATCTTCAAGAAATGGATCGATTCTTTCAATGATCCGAATATGTACCGTTTGGCACACTATTCTATTGGCTTTAATCCGGGTGTGCGTAAGGCGACGGGAAGGATTGTGGAAGATGAACGGATTTTTGGCTGTATCGAATTTGGAATCGGAAGTCAGGGAGCCAGCTTAAACGGTGCGTTCTGGGATGCGGCCGCACATACGGACGGTGTAGTATCTAAGCCGACGATCATACTGGACGGTGAAGTTATTGAAGAAAACGGAGTCTATAAGGATCCGATATGTGCAGAGTACTGCAGAAAACTGGGAATTGCGGAATATCAATAACCGCAGTATAGTGGAAACAGAAAAATAAAAAAATAAATTTATATAAAAGGAGGATTTCATTATGGAGTACCCAATTGGAATCGAAATGTCACCAGATTATTTGTCTTATGAAGTGAGCAAGGCAGCTTACAAGCTCGTAAAAGAAGTAATGCTTGTAGAGCCTGGCGAGAATGTGGTAGTAACAGGAGATACTTCCACGGACAAGAGAGTGTTGGATGCGATCATGAACGCAGCCTATATCGTAGGTGCCAATCCGGTATTGGTATATTGCCCGACATCAGATGCTGCATATGCAGAACCGGTCGCTCCACTTGGAAATGCAGTGGCAGTAGCAGATGTGTGGATCGAGCTTTCTTATGCATCTATTATGCTGTGCGAATCCTGGAGAAAAGCAATCGACTTTGGATGCCGTTATATCAACCTGACCGGTATGGATGTAACGATGATCGTAAATTGTATCGGAAAAGTTGATGTGGCAGGAGTTGTAGAATTAGGTGAAGCATTGAAGGCAAAAATGGAAGCCGGCAATGAGATTATCATTAAAGATGAAAACGGTACATATCTGACAGCAAAAAATGAAGGAAGAAAAGTTCGTCACTCCGGACAGCTTGCTACATTTAAAGGATATCCGTTCATGATGTGCGGACAGATCAGCTGGTGCCCGATCGAGGAGACGATCAATGGAACATTAGTATTTGACGCAGCAATCTTCCCACCGACAGATATGGGAATCCTTTCTGAACCAGTGAAGCTGACTCTGGAAAACGGACGTGTGACAAAGGTAGAAGGCGGAAAAGAGGCAGAGCGCTTTGACGCATGGCTGCATTCTTTCAATGACCCGAATATGTTCCGTCTGGCACATTATTCCTTAGGTTTCAACCCGGGTGTATCCAAAGCGACAGGACGAATCGTAGAAGACGAGAGAATCTTCGGCTGTATGGAATTCGGAATCGGAAGCCAGGGCAAGATGATCAGAGGAAGTTACTGGACAGCAGCATCTCATACAGACGGTGTAGTATCTAAACCTTCTATCATACTGGATGGCAAAGCAATTGAAGAAAATGGAAAATATGTAGACCCTGAACTTGCGGCAATCTGCAAGAAAATGGGTGTAGCAGGATATTAAGATCCTGCCAAAGAGGGAAGAAGGAAGGAGGGTACCCGTATTTTTTACGCGTACCCTTCTTTTGAAAATGGGATGGTTAGAAAGGAGAATGTATGAGGGATAACAATACAAATACGGAAAAGACGACATTTGAAAAAATAAAATTTTCAGAGCCGGTAACAATTATTTTCGGTTCTCTTCTGGCGGTTTTATCAGGTATCATCTGTATGCAGATCATGGGAAAAGTAGGTGTATCTGCAAATACATCCATTCTCGGTGCGGTGTTTGCAATGTTGATCGCCAGAATACCAATGACGATATTCAGCAACTTTAAGAGCAAAGAGCGCCAGAATTATATTCAGACGATCGTATCAGGAGCAGGTTTTTCAGCGGCAAACTGTGCGTTTGTAGCTGTTGCGATCCTGTTCGTGATGGGAGAGACGAAGGCGATCCTTCCAATGGCGATCGGAACGATTTTTGGAACCGTTGTTTCTGTTTATACGGTCGGAGCACTTTTTGATTCTCCACTGTTCCCGGCAAAAGAAGCTTGGGCGCCGGGAGTAGCGACTGCAGAAGTAATCGAAGCCGGAGACGAAGGCGGAGAGAAAGCGAAAAGAGTTGTACAGGGAATCGTAGTCGGAATCGTGGGAAGTATCTTTAAACTCCCTGTAGGTGCGGTTGGTATCGTATTTATTGCAAATATCGTTTCTATGCTCGCACTGGGTATAGGGCTTCTGATCCGGGGCTACGCAATGCCGTTAACAGGATTTGATATTGGTGCGACGAATATTCCACAGGGTATCATGGTAGGCGCCGGACTGGTTGCACTGGTGCAGTCTGTATATTCTATCTATCAGAGCTCGTCTAAGAAAAAACGTGCGCAGGCAGAGCGGATAGAAATGGAAGAAGGACTTACTGTATCCGCAGCCAGCACAAAGAAGACATTGATCATAGCATTGCTGACTCATGTA
Organism: Mediterraneibacter massiliensis; assembly: GCF_001487105.1. Classification (GTDB taxonomy): domain Bacteria; phylum Bacillota; class Clostridia; order Lachnospirales; family Lachnospiraceae; genus Mediterraneibacter; species Mediterraneibacter massiliensis. The sequence continues at coordinate 732,539 of NZ_LN913001.1, forward strand.
GGAGGCGGTGTGCTCACAGGGATTATTTGCGGTATTTTCACAGGAATGTCACCGGCTACAATGGTTTTGTGGATCGCATGGACGGCATTTTCTTCTATCGCTTCCATGATCATCATTGGAAAAGCGGCAATGTATTCCGGATGGTTCCCGGGATTTGCCGTTACAACAATTTTTATGACACTTGGCGTTTTGATGGGCTTCAACCCGATCGCAGTAGCGGTTATGACAGGTTATATCAGCGCTGTAGGACCATGTTTTGCAGATATGGGATATGACTTGAAAACAGGGTGGATCCTTCGTGGAAAGAGCGAGAACAAAGAACATGAAGTATACGGAAGAAAACAGCAGGTATATATCGAGATGCTTGGTGCAGTGATTGGGATTATCGTTGTTATGTTTTTTGCGGATATGACGATGAAAGACGGGCTGATTCCGGCTACAAGTTATGTATTTGCTACTGCGGCAGAAGCCGGAACGAACCTGGCATTAGTTAAAGAACTGGCAATCTGGGCAATCCCTGGAGCAATTATTCAGTTTATCGGAAGAAAGTATATGTTCGGTGTACTGCTGGCAACAGGTCTTTTGATCAACAATCCAATCTATGGAATCGGCGTTGTTATTGCTGTCATCATCCGTAAGATCATCGGAGATGAATTTATGAACTGCCGTGACGCTGGTTTGATCGCAGGAGACGGGCTGTACGGCTTTTTCTCCAGTCTGATTAAGATGTTTATGTAAAGACGTCCTTTTTGCCTGGACAGTCTGGAAAAGACATAGAATGGGTGAACATAAAAATACGGGAAGGGAAAAGATATGGACGTAGAGAAAGTAATTTCTTATTTTAAAAAGGTATGCTCGATACCTAGAGCCTCGGGGGATGAGGCGGCAATTGCGGATTATATTGTCGCTTTTGCAAAAGAACGTGATCTGGATGTCTATAGGGATGAGGTGAATAATATCATCATCCGTAAGCCGGGCACTGTAAAAGGTGCAGAGCCGGTGATCCTGCAGGGACATCTGGATATGGTATATGTAAAGGAAGAAGGCTGCAGCCATAGATATGCAGATGGGATTGAAGTGAAAGAGGACGGAGAATACTATTTTGCAGAAGGAACTTCGCTTGGAGCAGATAACGGCATAGCAGTAGCATATTGTCTGGCGATTTTAGATAGCACACAATTACAGCATCCAGATCTGGAAGTGATCTTTACTGTACAGGAAGAAACGGGACTGATCGGTGCGGATAAATTGGATATTTCTTCTTTAAAAGGAACACGGTTTATCAATCTGGATTCTGAAGAGGAAGGTGTTTTTTATACAAGCTGCGCGGGAGGTCTGCGCTGCCGTATGATCTGGAATCTGGAAAAAGAAATCTGGAAAGAAGAAAGTATTCCTGTAACTGTAAATGTAAAAGAATTGGCTGGAGGACACTCTGGGATCAATATAGGAAAAGGTCTGGGAAATTCGATCGTGCTTTTGGGCAGACTGTGCTATGCCCTGCGAAATACCCAAGCCAGAGTCAGTGACATAGAGGTGCAGGGAAAGGCAAATGCGATCGCCAATACAGGCAAGATCAGTTTCTATGTAAAAAAGGATGAAAAAGAGACTGTCGAGGCACTGATCCGCGATACACAGGAAGTATTTCGGACAGAACTGCAGTATACAGATTCTATTTCCTTAGAGATTGAAGAAGGCGATCCTGTAAAAGAAGCCGAGGTGTATACAGAAAAATATCAGAGCGAGATCACAAAGAGCCTTATGCTGCTGCCGTATGGTGTGTTTGGATATTCGTTTGCCATCGAAGGACTGATAGAGACTTCTATGAGTATGGGATCTTTGACTACGGAAGATGGTAGAATGACGCTGCTTATGTCTATGAGAAGTTCTGTAGAATCACAGAAATATTTCTTAAGAGATAAGATTCAGATCATTGCAGAGCAATTCTGTGATGAATGTATATTTGAAAGCGATTATCCGGGATGGCAGTATCGTGCAGAATCACCTCTTCGTGAGACGGCGATCGCGCTTTATGAAAAACTTTCCGGTAAGAAAGCCGAATTGGCTGCAATCCATGCCGGGTTAGAGTGTGGATACTGGGATGGAAAGAGACCGGGAATGGATATTATTTCAGTAGGTCCTAATTTATATGATGTACATTCTACGAAAGAAAAAGTGTCAAAAGAATCCATCGCCAACATGTGGAACTGGCTGACAGAACTTCTAAAAGAATTGGCAGAAGCATAAAGAACGTAGAAAAGATAGAAAAAGTAAGAACCTTGTACTTGGAATAGCAAAAAGAGTATGCTATTCTAAGTGCAAGGTTTTATTGTTGCAGTAAGAATAGTTCCGGTAAGACCGGACAGAACGGTGCTAAGGAGGTATAGATGACACGGACAGAATTTTTGGTGAAGCTAAGGAAGGCGCTGTCGGGAAATATAAGCAGTGCGCAGGTGCAGGAAAATCTAGAATATTATGAACAGTATATAGACGAAGAAATACGAAAAGGAAAAAGTGAAGAAGAGATTTTGGCAGTATTAGGAGAACCGTGGATCCTGGCACGTACGATCATCGACGCAAGCGACGGAACGGATAAAGAGACGGTATATGAAAATAGCCGGAAGACTTCCGGATCAGAAGAGAAAAAGAATACGACGCATATATTGGGATTGGATACGTGGTGGAAGAAATTGTTTCTGGTATTTTGCATTTTACTGTGTATTGTGGTTATTGTATTGATCGTAACAGGACTCATACGTATTTTTCTGCCAGTCATAGTACCGTGTATTCTTGTTGCCATATTGCTAAGAGCGTTTCGACGCAGACGCTGAAAAGTAAAAGACCGATGGGGGAGCCATCGGTCTTTTGAGGGGAGTATAAATAATTAATAAGGGGTTGTAGAAAGTAACCTTTCTACAAGAGATAGTATAATATATGAAATTGGAAAAAGCAAGCAAAAAAAGAAAAAAACTGTAAAAAATCTGCGTCAAAATTTATCGTTTATTTATAGATTTTCTGCATAAAAAATCTTTTGTCTTCTAATAATAAGAGTGTACCAAATAAACAGGAGGGAAATACAATGGCAAAGAATTACAGCAATACGAATAATGTAAACAAAAATGCGAACAACAGCTCTTATTCATCCTATGAAAATGAACAAAGTAAGAATAAGACATCAAACTGCGGAAAGAATTCCAATAGTACGTCTTCCAAAAATAAGAACAGCAAAAATATGGATGCGTATGATGAGAAGGACAACTACTAACGGTATATACAGCTGGCAAAAGTAGTGACAGATAATCTGTCAAACAGGAGGCATAGGAAAGTTCAACTTTACTATGCCTCTTTTTTATAGTAAGATGGATAGAGATAAATTTTAAAACGGAGGAGTTCATGGAGAATATGGAATGGATCGCTCCCTGCCATTTTGGACTGGAAGCTGTGTTAAAAAAAGAGATTCAGGATCTGGGATATGAGATTATACAGGTAGAGGACGGCAGGGTTACATTTTTAGGGGATATAAACGCCCTATGCAGAGCGAATATTTTTCTTCGGACAGCGGAACGTATTTTGCTGAAGGTAGGAAGCTTTCAGGCAGCTGCCTATGACGAACTTTTTGAGGAAACGAAAAAGCTTCCCTGGGAGGCATACATACCAAAGGACGGGAAATTTTGGATCACAAAGGCGGCATCTGTAAAGAGTAAGCTGTTTAGCCCTTCGGATATACAGTCGATCATGAAGAAAGCAATCGTAGAACGCCTGAAAGGAAAATACCATAAAGAATGGTTTGAGGAAACTGGATCCTCGTTTCCGATCCGAGTCTTTCTTATGAAAGATATTGTGACAGTCGGAATCGATACATCGGGTGTCTCTTTGCATAAAAGAGGATACCGCAGGCTGCAGTCTAAAGCTCCTATAGCAGAAACTCTCGCAGCAGCGTTGATACTCTTGACTCCGTGGAAAGGAGACCGGATCTTGGTGGACCCGTTCTGCGGAAGCGGTACATTCCCGATTGAAGCGGCTATGATCGCAGCGAATATAGCTCCCGGTATGAATCGTAGTTTTACTGCGGAAAAATGGGATAACCTGCTCAACAGAAAAGCCTGGTATGAAGCAGTAGATGAAGCCAATGCTCAGATCAATGATACGGTGGAAACAGATATACAAGGCTATGATATCGATGGCGAAGTGATAAAGGCGGCAAGGCAGAACGCAGAGGATGCCGGAGTCTCACATCTCATACATTTACAGCAAAGAGCGGTAAAAGAATTAAGCCATCCAAAAAAATATGGGTTTATCATTACCAATCCGCCGTATGGCGAACGGATCGAGGATAAAAGATCACTTCCGGGGATATATCGGGAATTTGGAGAGGGGTTTGCAGGGCTTGACAGTTGGTCGGCATATGTAATTACAAGTTATGAAGATGTGGAGAGGTATTTCGGGAGAAAAGCAGATAAAAACCGTAAGATATATAATGGTATGATAAAGACGTATTATTATCAGTTTTTGGGACCGAAGCCTCCCAGACAAAAGAGATAGAAGGTAAGAAGATGGAGAGAAGAATAATTTTTGCTACTGGAAATCAAAATAAGATGAAAGAGATACGCATGATACTGGCAGATCTGGGGATGCCTGTGTATTCTATGAAAGAGGCGGGGGTGGAAACCGAGATCATAGAAGATGGGATGTCCTTTGAAGAAAACGCAGAGATCAAGGCCAGGGCGGTTTCCAGGTTTCTGAAAAAAGATATCATCCTGGCAGATGATTCCGGGCTTGAGATAGATTATCTGGATAAGGCACCTGGAATATATTCAGCGCGCTTTGCGGGAGAGGATACTTCTTATGATGTGAAAAACAGGATTTTCTTGGATCGGCTCGAAGGAGTGCCGGAAGAAGAACGTACAGCACGGTTTGTTTGTGCTGTGGCAGCTGTTTTTCCTGATGGGACGGCGGAAACTGTGCGAGGAACCATTGAAGGGCGTATTGCCCATGAAATACTGGGAGAGAATGGTTTTGGCTATGATCCCATATTTTATGTGCCGGAATATGGATGCACGACCGGTGAAATGTCTCCTGAGTTAAAAAATGAATTAAGTCATAGGGGAAAAGCATTGCGTGCGATGAGAAAGATTTTGGAAGAGAAGTATGGGAAGGATGAACGATGAGGATATTGATTGTCAGTGATACACATGGAAAACACAAAAATCTAGACTGCGCACTTGAAAAGGCAGGAGCGGTGGACATGTTTATCCATCTTGGAGATGTGGAAGGAGGGGAAGAATACATTAATGCAGTGATCGATTGTGAAACACATATGGTCAGAGGCAACAATGACTTTTTTTCTGAACTTCCTCCAGAAGAGGAATTTTATATTGGAAGATACAAAGTGTTCATTACACATGGACATAACTATTATGTTTCGTTGGATACGGAGTGTATTCGCGAGGAAGGCGCAGCCCGGAATGCAGATATTGTCATGTTCGGACACACGCATCGCCCATTTCTGGAGTGCCGGGATGGAGTTACTCTTTTAAACCCAGGTAGTTTGTCCTATCCGCGTCAAGAAGGAAGAAAAGGCAGTTATATGATCATGGAAATGGATGAAAACGGTCATCTTACATATACACATTATTATCTGGAATAGCCAAAATACAAGGGAAAAAGGCAAAACCAGAAGGAATTAGAAAATTGTATAAAAAAAATGAAAAATTTTATTGACATGTGCCCTTGTCTATAATATAATAACTATTGCGTCACGGGAAGACAGTGTCGGCGAACAATATCGGGGTGTGGCTCAGCTTGGCTAGAGCGCCTGGTTTGGGACCAGGAGGTCGCAGGTTCGAATCCTGTCACCCCGATGGATCTGCGGGTGTAGTTCAATGGTAGAACACCAGCCTTCCAAGCTGGATACGTGGGTTCGATTCCCATCACCCGCTCTCTCACATCAAGGTGTGAGGAGTCTGATATAACAGGGGATACTATAATGTGAGTCTGTAGCTCAGCTGGATAGAGCAACGGCCTTCTAAGCCGTAGGTCGAGGGTTCGAATCCCCCCAGGCTCGTTATGGTGGGTATGGTGCAGTTGGTTAGCGCGCCAGATTGTGGTTCTGGATATCGTGGGTTCGAGTCCCACTACCCACCCTTTTTCTTGTATAAGAAAAGCTGGCATGCAGTGTCAGACACAAGTCTTTAATGGGCTATCGCCAAGCGGTAAGGCACAGGACTTTGACTCCTGCATTCGCTGGTTCGAATCCAGCTAGCCCAGTTTACTTAAAAAGTTATAAAATGAGGGCGTGTAGCTCAGGTGGTAGAGCACTTGACTTTTAATCAAGTTGTCCGGGGTTCGAATCCCCGCACGCTCACTCTGGACAAGCGAGAGCTTGTTCTATTTTTAAATTTAAACCAAATAAGCGGATATGGCGGAATTGGCAGACGCGCCAGATTTAGGATCTGGTGTCTACGACGTGCAGGTTCAAGTCCTGTTATCCGCATTGAAAAACGGCAGAATACGCTAATTATTGTGTTTCCTGCCGTTTCTTTTTTACCCTTTGATACTAAAATGATACTATCTCAATAATTATCTGATGAATAGAGCTTATCTAATTTATCAGCAACTTCGCTCTGTTTTGATGGGAACAAGTGAGAATATATATCAAGAGTAGTTGATACATTCTCATGTCCGAGTCGCTCCGATACCAGCAATGCAGAGAAGCCGAGCTCGATCAACAGCGAAGCGTGAGAGTGACGGAGATCATGCAGCCGGACGTGATGCAGCCCGGCCAGAGCTTCATGTTTTTTCATGTGCTGCAGGTAGGGGTTTTTGGAAGAACTAAAAAGCCGAGTGTCTGTCGTAGCTCCATAGATGCGTTTCATGTGTCGATCAAGACACTTACATAAAAAGCCTGGGATCGTGATTGTACGGATCCCTTTTTCCGTCTTTGGCGATGTTATAACCGTCTTTCCGTCTATTCTGTGGTACGTCTTGTTTATGCTGATTGTTCCGCCTTCCAGATCCACATCTGCAAAGGTCAGTGCCATGAGTTCCCCGATTCTCATCCCGGTGTAGTACAAGACAAGAAAGGCCGTGTAAAACGGATCGGACTTGTCGAACGTAGTAATAAACCGATTAAATTCTTCGTGCGTCCAAAACTGCACACTCTTTACTTTCTTACCGATGTTATCCCCTGCGATCCGGCAGGGATTGTTTGAAAGTCCGTAATATTTCACCGCAAAATTAAACACAGCAGAGCACTCCATCACAATATTGTGCAAATATGACTGCGACAGAGGCTCTCCATTTGCTCCTGTGGCCGTTTTTAGTTCTGCTTGCCACTTTCTTATATCGGCGGCGGTGATACCGCTTAGCGGCTTATCTTTAAAATAAGGGATAACCCACGCTTTAAGACGACCTTTCTCGCTTTTGTAAGAACTAAGTTTCGCATGCGCTTTTTTATCTTCCAGAAACAATTCGGCCATAGCTTCAAAAGACATATCGGGTTTTCCTTGTTGTTGATCTAGAAACTTTCGTTCCCACTCTTTCGCCTCACGTTGCAGTTTAAAGCCTCGTTTTAATTTCTGTTTTTTCTGGCCAGTCCAGTCCGTGTAGTACGTTTTGACGTACCATGTACCTCTTGATTCATCTTTGTAAATTCCCATGTTTACCTTCCTTTCTCTGATATGTTTGGCGGTGTGGGTATCAGAAGATAGGAAGTTATGGGCTAGTTACCTATTTTATACTTTTTAATTTCTATCAGATCGTACATATAATCAGCTACTTTTCTTAAGCCTTTTTCATTCAGAGAATAACGCAGATCTGACACTTCTCTCCTTATTTCGTCGAGGGATGGTTCTACTATATTTATTTCATTTTCTAACAAGCTGTCTAACGTAACACCAAAAAGATACGCTAAGTTTTTTAGGGTGGTAATGCTAGGTTCTCGTTCTCCACGTTCATACAAAGAATAAGAAGCCGGCGAAACGCCTATTTTATCAGCTATTTCTTTTTGTTGAAGTCCTTTGTCAATTCTCAACTCTTTTAGTCTATTGCTTAATTCACTCATGTCTAGCCTCCTTTCTTTTATCTTATTTATAATTGTACATTTTATATTCGAAAAAATCAACAAAATGTAAAATTAATCATTGACAATCAACAAATAGTAAATTATAATATGATTACAATCAACAAATAGTAAATTAAACTATTATAAGTGAGGTGATAATTAATGAAACTCAACAGAGAGAAGTACGAGCTCGCAAGAGCAAGAGCGTGTATGGGGCAAAAAGATATTATTGAAAAAGGCTTTAAGCATGGTACTTTGTGTGCAATTCTTAGTGGGCAGAACGCAAGACCGGAAACACTCGGAAAACTTGCGAAAATATTGGGCGTTGATGTTACTGAAATCATTTGAACACTTGGCGGTGTGGGTATCAGAGTATAGGAAGGAGAAACAATGGAAAAGTATGTTTTAACAGCGAAAGATATTTCGGAGATCTGTGGAGTATCTGAGAGCAAGGGGTATCAAGTGATCAGACAATTAAACGATGAGCTGAAACAAAAAGGTTTTATTACATTCGCTGGTAAGGTAAGCAAGGCTTATTTTTACGATAGGATGTATGGTATGAAGGAAGGTGATTAATATTTTAGAGGATGTAACAGTAAACGAGCCAGAAGGCTACAACATGAAGGAATGGGCGTTATACTATGCAAAACTTGGCTTGCCAATATTCCCAGTTAAGCACCCATCAGTTCCAGGTCAGGATCATCCTGGGAAAGAACCTTGGACAGAACATGGCATCAATGATGCTTCAAGCGACTTGGAAAAGGTGGCGGGATGGTGGGATAAGCATCCTAACGCCAATATAGGTTTAGCTACTGGATACAATACTTCAGGGCTACTTGTTATAGATCTGGACGAGGATGACGAGAAAAACAAGCATGGTTTAGCAGTGTTACAGGAATGGGAAAACAGAAACGGAGAGTTGCCAGAGACTTGTAGAGTCATTACGGGAAGAGGTGGCTACCACTATTTTTACAGATTTGATAAATCATGCAAAAGCGTAATTGGCTTATATGAAGGAGTAGATATCAGAGCGAACGGAGCTTGCGCAGTGCTTCCACCTTCAGTACATGAAAATAGTAGGAGATACGAATGGGAAATTGGGTTCTGTGACATGGAAGTCGCTGATGCGAATGATCAAGTTATAAAGTTTTTATCTGACGGGACAAAGAATGTTTCTGCAAAAGAAAAACAAAATAATGCTGTTGTTCCAGAAGAAGAGATTATACACGAAGGCGAAAGGACAGACTTTTTATTTAGCAAGTTTATGAAGATGCGATCCAGTGGGCTTACAGAAAAAGCTATCCGCCTCGCGATTAATGAAATCAACAGTACACAATGCAAGCCACCATTAACAACTAGGGAGCTTGAGAAAACTATTTTCACAGGGTTTAAACGAGATTATCTTAAACCTACCATGAGCTACGAGCAAGAAAAGAATGAGAACAAACGTAAAGTTGTGTGTGATCGTGGAAAAAGCCGCCCGGTGAAAGCGTTTAAGCCTATACAATCCGTAACGGCAGCGGAACTTGACAAGATGGATATACCCCCTATTGAATGGATTGTTGAAAAAGTTCTTCCGGTCGGGCTGTCCATGATTGGAGCACCGAGCAAATATTATAAAAGCTATATGGCGTTGGGGTTGTGTGTGGCAATCTGTAACGGCGGAAAATTTCTTGACTTTGACTGTCATAAACATGCGTGTTTATACCTCGACCTTGAGAGTACAAAGCGCAGACCTAAGAGCAGACTTAATCAAATTATCGGGCCGTTTGGAGAAAAGCCTGACAATTTACATATTATCACAGGGACGGACGAGCCCGGCCGGATTGGTGACGGCTTTGAAAAACAGATAGAGTATCAGCTTCAAGCACATCCAGACATAAAGCTGATTATTGTGGACGTTTTTCAGATGATTAGACAGCCTGCCAAAAAGAACCAAAGCGGCTACGATCGGGATTATGATGATTTTAAGGTGCTTAAGCAGATTGCGGACAAGCATAATATTGGACTGATGTTAATTCATCATACAAGGAAAATGAGAGACCCTTCTGACGTTTTCAATGAGTTATCAGGTTCAGTCGGTGTAATGGGCGCATTAGATTGTGCTTGGGTGATTACGAAAGACGACAGATATTCAGAAGAGGGAACTTTACATATTACCGGGAGAGATATGGAGAGTCAAAAGTTGAAAATCAGATTCAACAAGAAATCGTTTCAATGGGAGTATGTCGGAACAGAGGAAGACGTTGAAAATCAAAGGCTTGTTTCGGAATATGAACAAAGCCCGATTGTTGAGACTATCAAGAAGCTAGTGAAACAGGGTGGCGGACGCTGGGAAGGTTCGGCAAGTGACATCAAGAGCGCAAGTAAATACTTAAGCAGTGAGATCTATGAAGATGTGAGAAAGATAGGTGCTCTCATAAATAAGTTTGAGCCTTTGCTTTTCTTTGATGGAATTGACTACGATTATAACAAGGGGGCAGCAGGTAAAAGAAAATATATTTTTCATGCCACTAATGCCGACAATGTCACTAACGCCGCTAATGCCGACAATGCCGAACAAATAAAACTTGAAAATATATAGGTTGCCATGTGTGGCAATGGTGGCATAGTGGCATAGGTGTTATACCCCCTACAAGAAAGGAAACAGGAAAATGACAGAAAAATATAGAGAAATTATAGATGAATTTTGTGAGGTAGCAGGTGATGATGATTCTTTTGCGTTGGAGGTGATGAAAATAGAACAGCTAAAGCGGATAGCAGACGTGTTGGAGGACATAAACGGCGCATTGATCAGTATGGGCGGTGATATTGAAGCCCTGTCAGATTGTGTGGGTATGATCCCGGAACGGTACACACGGGGAAAAGACTTTCATTTCCTGCGGATCGGCGGCAGCGTAGATACAGGTAACTAAAAAAATAGCCCCATAGGGAGCAACTCTCTATAGGGCAAGCACAGCCGGGAGCCATGCCAAAAACACAAAATATATAATAACATGGATCTGCCGGGAGAGGAAGAGAATTATGATAGATAGACAAGAATTTAATAGAATAGTTAATGATTCAGTTAAGGATCTGTTAAGGATGGATGTTGATACCTACAACAAAGTTAAGATTGTGTTGCTTAGTTATCGGGATGAATATGAGCCTTGCAATGAGTATAAAAGAAAGCTTTTTGAGTTTACGGATCGGCACAGGCTATTGCTGATTGAAATGAAATAAAAAGACTGCCCTCCTGCGGATGGTACGCCAACACCAGAACCGGGCGGCAGGATGAAAGGAGGTAGACCATGACAGAAGAAAGAGAGTTTCGCTTGTATGAGATCATGGACAGTTACGGAGTGGATGAAGATACAGCCTATTTGTTATTACTTGATGAGGAGGAAGAAGAACGTGAGTATAAAAATCAAGGTATCATATACAGACGAACGGGAATTAAATGAAATAATAAGTATGCTTAATAAGAAGCGTGTAATTGAGTGTAAAAAACAGCCAGCAAAGGGGAAATATAAAAGAGCATATATCCGGCTTTATAGTTGATACTGGAATGATTGTGTAGTATAATAAATATAACAAATAGAACACAAGAAGCCGCACCAAAACTGCCAACGGTGCAAGCCTTAAAGGGCGTGGGGATAGCGAATAGTCTAAAATGACTAACTGTTGTTCCTGCGCCTTTTTCTATTTGCAAGTAGCCAACTGGGCGTAAAACAGGGAAAGGATATAGCTGCAATGAATGAAGAAAATAACTTAACACAAGAAAAAAATCTGCAACAAGAAGAGGCTCCAGAAACAAAAGAAAAGTTATTTACCCAGGAAGAAGTGAACGAGATTATCCGTCACAGACTCCATGAGCGAAAGAAGGAACAGGTTCATGCCAAGCAGACAGACGAGGAACTACAAAAGCGTATGAGTGATCTAGATGACCGTGAAAACGATTTGAAACAGAGAGAAGAGCGCTTGTCACGGATTGAATACCTGAGATCAAAAGGCTACCCGGATGAGCTGGCCGACATGATACACGTGTCAGAAGAGGGAACCTTCGAGAAGAATGTCGATAAACTGGTAGGGGCATTTGAAAGAAGCGGTATGATGAAAAGCAAATACCCAAGTTATACACCTTATGAGGGTAGTGAAACCTATGACTTTCCTCCGGTCGGCGCCAAGCATGAGCCAAAATATAGTAGAATCAGATAGGAGAATATTATAAGATGGCTAACGAATTAACTACAATTTACGCTCCAAAAACAGACGAGCTTTTTAAAGCTGAGAGTAAAATGTCATTATTGACAAATACAGACTACAACTGGGATGGAGCGCACGCAATTAGATTGTGGAAGATTTCCACAGCAAAAATGAATGACTATGCACGTAATAAGTCAGAGGATGATGGACAAGTTTCTAGATATGGAAGTCTGTTAGATTTAGGATCACAGACGGAAATACTTACACTGTCCAAAGATAGAAGTTTTATCTTTAACATTGATAAGCTTGATATGGACGAAACAAACCAGCAGCTAGAAGCGGGTTCAGCACTTGCTAGGCAGCTTCGTGAGGTAGTAGTTCCGGAAGTTGACAAGTATGTGTATGACAAGATGACAACAGGAGCGGGCAAAAAGGTAACGAAAGCATTAACAAAAACAGATGTTTATACTGCTATCCTTGCCGGAAGTGAATACATGGATGACGCAGAAGTACCGGACACGGAAAGAGTACTGGTAGTTACTCCAGCAACTTATACACTGCTGAAACAGGCTACAGAGTTTGATAATACCGATGTGGGCGCAGATATGAAGCTGAAAGGCGTAGTCGCATACCTTGACGGAATGGCAGTTGTAAGAGTACCGGCCAGCAGGCTGCCGGAGAACTTCGGTTTTATGATCGCACATCCATCAGCTTGTACAGCTCCGGTGAAGCTTAATGATTATAATGTTCATCAGAATACACCGCTCTCAAGTGGTGACGTGGTAACAGGTAGAGTTGTTTATGATGCGTTCGTACTGGATAACAAGAAAGATGGAATCTATTATCATGCAATTGCTTAAGGATTGAGTGGGATATATCTCAAAGGGGTGAAGGATGGAAAACCGTCCTTGCCCCGTTTTGCATTAATGAAGAGGGCATACCTCCCCCACATGCTGGCAGACGGAGGTTCCCACCGCACTACGAAAAAAAACACACGGCATTCCTTCTCTTTCCTGCCGGGTGCTTTTGAAAGGGGCATAATATGACTAATGAACAACTTGTTGCGCTGATTCAAGCGCATGAGAATGTTGCCGGCAATATGTTGACACTCTGGGAGCAGAACCGGGGAGTTATATGGAAAATAGCGGTAAAGTATTCCCACTATGCGGAGATGGACGATCTCAAGCAAGAAAGCTATATAGCTTTGCATGAAGCTGTGCGACATTATGAACCGAAAAAAGAGATACTGTTTATCAATTATGCCGCTTTCTGGATAAAGCAACGTATACGCCGGTATATAGACAACTGCTGCAGTGTGGTGCGTATTCCAGTAGGTGCAAGAGAAGCTGTCCGGCGATATAAGAATATCTGTAGTGAATATTATAAGTATTATGGCGCTGAACCTTCTGAAAGCGAATTGTGCGCCTTTTTAGGAGTGAATCAGAAAGAATTGCGTAGAGTGCAGGAAAACGCAAGGAAAGGGCAGATACAAAGCTTGAGTGCCCCGATCGGCGCCGACAATGAGGAAATGACGCTGGAAGATACAGTTGCATCCGGTGAGGATCTGGAAGAGGACTGCACCAGCAGGCTTGACTGGGAAAATATGAAGCGTGAGTTGTGGATTGCTGTAGATTCTCTTCCGGCAGATCAGGCGCAGACAATCCGTTGTCGTTACATGGACGGAATGACGTTGAAGGAAACCGGAGAAAAGCAAGGAATCTCTATCAATAGAGTCAGTGACATAAATAACAAGGCATTAAAGGCATTGAGATTGCCGAGACGTTCCAGGAAGTTCCGTGCATATTATGAGCAATATCTGTCTGCAGCTCCAATACATCATACAAGTATGCAGAGCTTCCGGCAAACATGGACAAGTGATGTAGAAAGAGAGGCGTTGAGATGGGCAGAGAAGGAACTGGGGTATATTTAAAGACTTAATTGCCTTTGGAATGTTCATTCTGGCACTACAGACACTCATATTCAAGTTTTTGATACTGAAATGATACTAAAAAATTGTACAGAGTGCAAAAACATGATATAGTATGCAAAGTTGCGAGCGTAAAAGCAACGAAAAACGGGATATATAATAGGTTAAAACAGGTGTGCTGACTCCTGTTATCCGCATTGAACAAACCTCTAGATATGCTGTGAAACGGCGCGTCCAGAGGTTATTCTTTTGGAAAAAATAAAAAATGGAGCAGAAAAGGGGCGGGTTTTAATTTTTACGAATTTTTTGTAATAATGCTTCGTGTAAAATGTGAGAAAAATTTATATTTCATTCTAATGTGGCTGCATTTAACCATTCTGGAAGTGTAACCGGGTAGGCGCAGGCATCTCTTCACCTTCTTCCTTAGTTACAAACATTACATATCCAAATAATTCACGAGCGGATAAAAGCGCATCATGCTCATGGACGCCGCCTGTGCTGAAAAGCGATAGAGCGGCTGATTATATATTAGACAAGCTGGAAGATTTTGAAATGGAGATCTGTAAAGGGAAAGTCCGGGCAAAAAGGCAGCCTCACTAATGGTGAAAACCAAAAGTGAGGCTTGTCTTTATGATAGATAAAACAGAAGGATAAAATGCGCTTCCTTATCTTCGATATGCAAATTTAGGGATTCCGTTTTCTTTAGGGATCGTGACTTCTCCCTGCACAAGCGGGGTCGCATAACGGATAAAAGCGTCTGTCACGTCACATCCGTCTTTGGTGATCCATTCTGATGGGACTGCTTTTTCCTGATTGCAGATCACATTGACATCTTCCGGTATATAAGTGATCGTATACGGAGTTTCTGCGATACGTTTAAATGCGATCATCTTTCCGGTTTCTCCGTCCAAAGCGGACTTCACACCATAGGCGCCGGAGGCGATTGCTTCTTTTAGATCTGTGGCGGAGAGCATGGCAGAGGAACATCTCTGGCATACATTTAGTTCGATTGACCGTACTTTTACACCGAGTTTTTCTTTGACAAGGTTTTCCAGATATTTTCCGGAACCGGTCAACATCTTGTGGCCAAAAGTATCCACACTTACGTCGCTGGCAAATTCACAGATGAATGTACCATCTGCCGTGTGGATCCCTTCTGATATGCAGACAACAAGGTTGGGAGTTGTCTTAAGAGCCTGTTCTGCCTGTTTTAAGAATTCGTCTTGTGAGAAGGAGGTTTCTGGAAGATAGATCAGTAATGGATTGTCTCCCTTGTATCGGCGCGCCAGAGCACTTGCCGCTGTCAGCCAGCCGGCATGCCGTCCCATGATCTCCACGATGGTAACAGATTTTTTATTATCATATACGGAGGCGTCAGTAACGATCTCGCGGACCGTAGACGCCACATACTTGGCTGCGCTTCCAAAGCCCGGAGTATGATCGGTCAGGACAAGGTCATTGTCGATCGTCTTTGGGATGCCGATAAAGCGGATATCACTGTGTATCTGCTCTGCATAGCGGGAAAGCTTACTGACAGTATCCATAGAATCATTCCCTCCGATATAGAAGAAATAGCCGATCTGATAGTCGGAGAATTTCCGGAACAGAAGAGGATATACAGCGTCATTTAAATCCTCCGGCAGCTTATAGCGGCAGGAACCTAGATAAGAGCCGGGGGTAGTTTTTATTAATTCCAGTTCACCGGATGCATCCAGTGGTTTCATATCCATGATCTTATCCTGCAAAAAGCCTTCAATGCCATTTATCATACCATAGACAGTACCGAATGAATCTTCCCGGTTAAGTGCTTCATAAACGACTCCGTAGAGGCTTGCGTTGATAACGGCAGTGGGGCCGCCGGACTGTCCTACGATTACATTTTTTTTCATTTTGTCTCCTCCTGTTTCGATTGTCAGGGCATGACCGTACTGCTTTTGCATTCCCAAATGGAGGTGCATTACGGGATGCCCGCATGGGTATGTAATAACTATATAGGAAAGTGGATAAATTTACAATAAAATAAGAAAAAAAGATTATTGCGTAAGAGCAGAGAGTATTTTTCTTTTAATCGGGGAAAAACAATGCTATAATAAATTCGTATATCAAGGAAAGGACGAGAAAGAATGAAATATATATCATTTGCAATCCCCTGCTATAATTCAGAGAGCTATATGGAAAAAGCGATCCAGTCTATTCTCGCAGGAGGAGAAGATGTAGAGATTATTATTGTTGATGACGGTTCCAAAGACGGTACTCTGGAAATTGCGAAGAAATATGAAAAGGAATATCCGACGATCGTCAGGGCAGTGACGAAAGAAAATGGCGGACATGGAGATGCGGTGAATTGTGGACTTCAGTTTGCCACAGGAAAATATTTTAAAGTGGTAGACAGTGACGACTGGGTGGACAAAGAGGCTCTTCTGAAAATATTAGGAACGATAAAAGGTTTTGTGGATGCCGAGACAGAAGTGGACATGGTGATTGCGAATTATGTATATGAAAAAGTAGGAATGGAACATAAAAAGGTAATCCGGTATAAGAATGTTTTGCCTCAGAACCAGATATTTAAGTGGGACGATATCGGAAGATTCCATCTGGATCAATACATTTTGATGCATTCCGTCATATATCGCACAGAGATGCTGAAACTATGTCAGCTCAGGCTTCCCAAACATACCTTTTATGTAGATAATATCTATGTATATTACCCACTTCCGCATGTTCGGACACTGTACTATATGGATGTGGACTTTTACCGGTATTTTATTGGGCGGGAAGATCAGTCTGTAAATGAAAAAGTGATGATAAGCAGGATAGACCAGCAGATATTTGTGAATAAAACAATGATTGGTATGTACGAACTGAAAATGATCACAAGCAAGAAGCTTAGAAAATATATGATCAATTATCTTGCCATTATGATGACTGTTTCCTCTATTTTGTGCATTCGGTCTAAAAAGCAGGAAAACCTGGATAAAAAGAAAGAGTTGTGGAATTACCTTAAGAAAAAAGATTATAAGACATATCTTAAGATCAGGTATGGTATTTTGGGACAGACCATGAACCTGCCGGGAAGATCGGGACGTAAGGTTTCGTCACTTGCCTACACGGTTGCCAGGCGTCTGATCGGCTTTAATTAAGTAAAAATATTCCAGAATAAGAATAAAATGCAAGCCATGATATATACTACTAATAAAAAAGAAAAGAGGTATGTATCATGGCTTGTGATTTTTTACAGAGCAGAACAAAAGAGAATCTTATGAGAGCGTTCGCAGGGGAAAGTCAGGCGAGAAATCGATATACGATCGGGGCTGAAAAAGCAGAAAAAGCAGGGATGTATGCAGTATCAGACATTTTCCGGTATACGGCAGAGCAGGAGCGTGCCCATGCAGAACGTTTTTATCATCTTTTGAAAGAAGTGTCTGGACAGACGATTCAGATCGACGGAACATATCCTGTTGATCAGCAGGATATACTTGCAGATCTTTTGCGGGCAGCAGAGCACAATGAACGAGAAGAATATGAGGAGGTCTACCAGAAGTTCGGCGATGAAGCGAAAGAGGAAGGTTTTTTAGAAGCTGCATCGGCCTTTTATCAGATCGCGCAGATTGAACACATTCATCAGGAACGATTTGGGAAACTGGCACAGATGCTAGAAAATCATACGTATTATGAAAGGGAGGAAGTCAGTACATGGATGTGCACGAATTGTGGGTATATCCATGAAGGAAAACAGGCGCCGAAAGTATGTCCGGTCTGCAGACATGAACAGGGATATTTCCTGCCGGAGGAATTTGTCCCATATAAAGGTTAGCGGAGAAAATATGAGCTTGTATGTCGGAATAAGAGGTATAGAAAGGGGAAATAAGGAGTCAGGTCATGAGCCAGAAATCGGAAAATCTATTGAACCTTGCGCTGGAGGCAACAGAGGAAGAACGTACGAAATCTCTGGAATTAGAAGTCGGATATTACCCGATAGAAAGACAATGGGATCTGATCATAAAGTATTCTGGTTCTCTGTCTGAAATACGTAAGATCGCAATATCCGTCACAGAACTGTTAAGCGGATATGCAGTTTTGACAATAGAAGAAAAACAGATAGAAAATCTGGCACGCTTCCCGGAAATTGAATTTATAGAAAAGCCTAAGAGATTATTCTTTGAGGCAGAGAACGCAAGGAGGGTCTCCTGCATAGAATCTGTGCAGCGTCCTCCTTTTTCTCTGTCAGGGAAGGGGATATTGATCGCTGTCATAGACAGCGGGATCGATTATGCGAATCCGGATTTTTGTAAGAAAGATGGAACGACGAGGATAAGGGCGCTGTGGGATCAGAGTATACAGGGCAGTCCGCCGGCAGGATATGCGCTGGGGACAGAATATACGGAAGAAGAGATCAATAGAGCGCTTGCGCAGAGTGGGGACATAGCCGCCAGGAAGGACATTGTTCCAAGTACGGACACATCAGGGCATGGAACGGCTGTAGCAGGCGTGGCGGCAGGGAATGGGAACAGAAGTGAGGGAAACCGGTACAGAGGTGTTGCCTATGAAAGCGATCTGCTTATTGTAAAATTAGGAAATGCGAGGCAAGATGGTTTCCCTAGAACAACAGAGATGATGCAGGCAGTAGATTATGTGATCCGAAAAGCGTTGGAATATCAAATGCCGGTGGCGGTCAATATAAGCTTTGGCAACACGTATGGCTCTCATGACGGAACAACGCTGTTGGAAAGATTTATAGATGCAGCTTCTGACGTATGGAAAAGTGTGATCTGTGTGGGCAGTGGAAATGAAGGAAACAGTGCGGGGCATGCGTGGGGCAGAGTAAATGAAGAGGAAACTTCGCAGATACAGCTGGGAGTACAGATGAATGAGCCGGCTCTTAATCTGCAGATATGGAAATCCTATGTGGATGAGATCGATATTTCTGTAATCAGTCCGTCCGGCGTACAGACAGGACCGGTCAAAGAAACATTGGGAGCGCAGAGGTTTGTTCTGGGAGGGACGGAGTTGCTTTTATACTATGGGGAGCCAAAGCCATTCAGTGTCCGCCAGGAGATTTTTCTGGATTTTATTCCACGGGAGCAGTACATTGAAGCAGGTGTGTGGAGGATCATGCTGGAACCACGGAAGATCACGGATGGAACTTACCAGATGTGGCTGCCGAGCGAAAATGTTTTGAACATTGGAACGGCATTTCTAAAGCCGTCTGTAGAAATGACACTGACGATCCCCTCTACGGCATCTAGAGTAATCACTGTAGGAGCTTATAATGCTTTAACATTTACCTATGCAGATTTTTCAGGACGCGGAGCGGAAACAGAAAATCCCGCAGAGATGCAGAAGCCGGATCTGGTGGCTCCGGGAGTAGATATTATGGCACCTGCAGGAGACGGATATGCGAAATTCAGCGGCACATCCTTTGCCGTACCCTTTGTGACAGGAAGCGCGGCGCTTATGATGGAATGGGGGATTGTAAAAGGGAACGATCCATATCTTTATGGAGAGAAGGTGAAGGCCTATCTGAGAAGAGGGGCGAGACAACTGCCGGGATTTGAGGAATATCCGAATAATCAGGTGGGGTATGGGGCGCTGTGTGTGGAGGAGAGTATGCCGAATTTTATAAAAGGTATTGATAACATATAAAAACAAGATATAATTATATCATAAAATAAAGGGCAAAGAGGTGGGCTGATGAAAGAATGTCCAAATTGTAGTATGGAATTGCCGGATGAAGCACATTTTTGTCCGAGGTGTATGTTTCACTATGAGAAACAGGAAATACAGATAAAGGACACGCATAAAAAACATATGTTATTGTGGGTATTTGGAAGCGTCTTGATCATTGGAATGTTGCTCATGATTCCGCTGGTGAAGCTTGTAATGCCAAGTCGTGTAAATAAGGACTACTTAGAGGAAGCAGAGATCCAAAATATCATGAATGAACATTTTAGGACAGATGATAATATTACCTACGATTCTGAAGTGAAACAGGATTTAAGAGATGTGCTGGGAAATGAGTTTGCTAATATGAAATCAACATTGGGCAAAGAAACGGATGTAATGTACCACGAAAATGGAATGGATATCTATACATTTGGAATGATAACGGTTGCAGTCAATCAAGAAGCGGTTGTACAGGATATTTTGATTGATTATACAGCGGGAGAAAATAAAGAGGAATATGGAATCTATGGGATTGACGGAACATCTGATGTCAGCAGTATAAAAGCAATATTAGGAACACCGGATCAGGAGTATGAAAAAGAACTCTGCTATCGTTTTGACAGAGAGTTCAATCCGGGATTAAATATCACTTTTTCGGATGACGGCATGGTGGAACAGCTGGAATATTATTATGTGCAATAATTACAGAGTGTCTTCATTTTCGGTATAAAGTAACTCGTTGATCTGATAAATGGAAAACTGATGATTCTTGCCCCAGATCAGCAGGCTGTCACGCTTTTGTTTGGGATATAAAGGGGCAAAACCCGCATATTTTAAAAGCGCTTGTGTCTCATCGATAGAAAGATTCATTCCAAAGGAAATGGAAATCAATTTGTCACGGGAAGGAATACGCTTTCCTGAAAAAATCTGATATCCATAGATTTCATTGAGTTCCGAATTTTTAATCACTGTAGATTTTTTCAAAGATTTTTCTTTTAATAGTTGGTTCAAATAGTCGGAAACAGTAGAATCGATCAAATAATCTTGTTCGTTGTTCATATATTCTTCGACAGACGAACATTGGTTTAATGCGTCCATCAATTCATCAGTTGGTTTTTTTATCACCTGTATCACCTCGTAGAAAGTATAGCATGAGAAAATCAGGTTTGCAATGGGAGAAAGGTATGTATCAGTGGCTGCTGGAGAACTTGAAAAAATATTATACTTTTGTAAAAGTATTAAAGAAAAAAGAGAGCGGAGAAGTGCTTTTATATAAGCATAAGCAGTTGGAAAATTACGTGGTAGTTAAGAAACTAATAGGGTTTTATCCTGCTTATGAAAGACTGCTTGGGGTGAAGCAAGAACATCTTCCCTTAATTTATGAGGTGTGTCGGAATGAAGGAGAAACGATGATCCTGGAAGAATTTATACCGGGGATCACGATCGCGGAACGATTGGAACAGGAAACATTATCAGAAAGGTATGTGAAAGAAATCATAAGTCAGGTGTGCGACGGCTTATATGCGCTGCATTTGAATCAGATTATCCACAGGGATATCAAACCGGAAAATATCCTGGTTATGAAAAACAGAGAAGTGAAGATTATGGATTTTGACGCTGCTAAAATCTATAAGATGTATTCGCAAAAAGATACGAGAACAGTAGGCACGATCGGATATGCCGCACCGGAGCAATACGGAGAAGCACAATCGGATGAAAGAACGGATATCTATGGGTTAGGAATCCTGATGAACGTCATGCTGACCGGAAAACACCCTGTGAATGAAATGGCAATCGGGAAAATCGGAAATATTATAGAAAAATGTATTATGGTAAACCCGAATAAACGCTATAAACATGTAATGGAAGTGAAAGAAAAATTGAATAAACTACGTTTCTAAGCAGCGTGCATAGTACAAAAGAACTGCCTGTCATTATAATGATGATAGGCAGTTTTTCTGCTAGTTGGATGAATTGGAACGGGGGTAAGGTTTCTTTTCATCCGTCAGTCCGGAGAGATAGTCCATGCTTGTGCCAAGGGCGAGGGCTATCTTCCGGCATTGTTCAAAGGTATAGTAGCGTTTGCCATTTTCTATCTTGGAGTAATCACTTTGGTCTATACCAGTTAAATGCTGCATTTTGATTTGCGTGTAGCCACGTTCTTTGCGTAAGTCTTTTAAGCGTGACAATAGACATTACACCTCCTTTTTGTGGAGTGTTGAAATATAATTAAATTATGGCATGATGACCTATTGACTATTAGGGACTAATTGACCTAAAATGTAATAAGAATGAAAGTATACGAAGGAGAAAGGATTTATGGATCACTTAATGAAAGAAGAAAGAGAAATTTTCAAGGGTGCTGCAAATATACAGTATCAAAAAGGGCCTGCAAGCGTATTGGGATATAACAAAGGAGGACATTTGACACTGACGAATCAAAGGCTGATTTTTATAGCGCACGCTTTGAATATAGGTCAAAAAGAATATTATATACCATTGAGTGAGATTAAATATGCACAAAATGGTTTTCATATTTTAACACCGACCCCCAATATGATAAAAATTGAGTGTAATAGTGGGGAAATATATAAATTTGTCGTAAAAGGGAAAGAAAAAGAAACATGGAAAAGATTGATCATGCAGTATGCGTTGGAAGTAAAACAAAAGAAGACGGTAGAATCAAATACTAATGTGTCAGTAAAATTCTGTAGTAACTGTGGGAATCAAATTTTGGCGAATGCAAAATTTTGTGGGAATTGTGGAATGAAGATACAACAATAGATAGAAGTAAGAAAAGAGGGGTAAATATGGGAAAAATATGCGTAAAGTGCGGCAATGAATTAAGTGATAATGCGAAATTTTGTACTAAATGTGGGATGCAGTGTGAAAACAGTATAAAAACAGTTGGAGTTGTAAAAGGGAGTAAGAAGAACAAGAAAAAAGTTATTTTAGTGGGAGTTAGTATCGTGGCGGTTGTATTGGTTATAGTTGGTATTGCAACCGGTTTTTTTTCGGATTTCAAAAAGGGGTATAAAGAAGTGGAAAAAGGCAATGTTGAGAAAGGGCGAGAGTCGGTCTTAACAAAAGATGGAAAAGCATATAAGATGACAGTACAAGAATATTGCGATAGATTTAACGAAATGGCAAATGAATCTTGGTGCAGTGGCGATGAAGAAATTTTTCGTATGGAAGTATATGAGGAAACTTTAGATTCACTACAAGAAGCAGCCGCCTATGATTCAGAGGTGGAAGAATTGATGGTTCAAACTATGACACCCCAGATGATACCTGGAACCACTTTGTTGGAGAGTGAGGATACAGAGGAACTTCCAAGTGGAGAAAATTACTTAAAATATACGTATACGAATCAGTATTCTTTTATTCCGGACAATATAGGGGTTCAGATTTTAGCTTTAAAAGATACGGACCAGATTGTAGGAATTACAGCACAATTTCCAATGGAGTATCGAAATGTCGGAGACAGATTCGGAAAATTAATTTGTGATTCATTTGGTGAAGATACAGATGAATTTCAAGAGCTGTATCTTAAAATGAAAGAAGCGGGCGGCTATGGCCATATGTATAAAGAGGGAACAGTGTTTGAGTTAATGTATTATAATAATTCGGAAGAAGCTGCTTTGTTTAAGATGAGTGCCTGTACGAAAGAGCATTATGAAGAAGCATGGGTAAATAATCCTGATTTACCGAGCAAAGAAAATCCGATTGTACATGATGAAGAAAATGCGGAAATTACTGATGAAGAAAATGCGGAAATTACTGATGAAGAAAATGCGGAAGTGAGTAATACAGAAGAAATTACTCATTCGGATTCAGGAACACAGTCAAATGAAATTCTTGAAATGTTCGATAATTTAATCTTCTATGAGGGAACATGGGGAGACTTTGGAGCACATGTGAATGAATATCAGGGCATGGTGGAAAGTACAATTAAAAATGCCATTTCCCTTTCAGAGTATTTTAGCGATGCGAATAGTACATATATGATTCTAGAAAAGAGAGTATTAAACGATGATGTGTTGGAGAATGGACAATCGGCAACAAATCAATTATATACGATTACTTTTGAAGGTCCGAGTATGACGGGAACAGGAGGAGCAAGATATTTGGAGTGTACGGTAAGCAGCCCGGATGGTGTGAATTTAGTTTACAATGAAATTTCTTATTATTGATTGCTGAATAGAAAATGCTTATAAAAGCATGGATGAAATGCTGAATTAGTGATTTACAGAAGGCTGGCTACTGCCGGCCTTCTTAGTGTAAGAGCCGTTGCAATGGGGCTGCTTTGGCAGCACATATGGATCACATGACAGAACAACGCTGTTAGAAAGAAGATAAATGCAGAAAACTAAGTATAAGTTTTAATAATTTCTTCGGCAATCATCCGTTTCGTGATACAGCGGTCCATTGCCTGTTTTTCTATGTAACGGTGGGCCTCCGGCTCACTCATGGAGAGTTCACTGATCAGAAACCATTTCGCTTTGTTGACCAGGCGGATCTCAGCCATTTTTTCTTCAATGGATAAAGATTTTTTTTCAAATTGCCGTAAGTATCCTCTGGCACTTTCCATCCAGTTCAGGGCATGGAGCAAGGTGGATTTTGAGATTGGCTTTGGCAGTGTGAAGACTCCATATTCAGCAACTTTGTCATGAATACTGTCATGAATATCATTTTTTACCATGAGAAGTACGATAGATTGTTTGGCGGTACAGATATCGATCGCGAAACGAGTACCGGCATCGTCCGGTAAAGGAGCGTTGATGAGAACAAAATCAAAAGTCTTTTCTGCAAGCACTCGTTTGGCGGCGCTGACACTTGCGGCGGTATGGATGAGAGAATATCTCGTTTCGGGGAGAATGGCGGCAAAGGCCGAGTTAAAATTATCTGCTGCGGATACAACGAGTATACTGTAAACACGTTCTTTTAAACTCATTTTGCACCTTCTCCTTTTTTATTCATATAAACTAGTGTCTGCGATAGATATCTAAGATGGCGTCCGGTATATATTTCTTGATGAAATCGCTGTCGGCGGCAACCTCACAGGCAGATTTAAAATCTTGCGGAAGCTGTCTGAAACCTGCTAGTATATCTGCATCTGCCGTGTACAGATTAATATCGGCAGGGCTCGGAAGCTTTTTGGGGTTTTGGATTCCGTCAAGAACTGCATAGATCAATAGTGCAAATGCCAGGTAAGTATTTGCGGATGGATCCGGCGAACGAAGTTCTGCGCGCTGGTACTTATCCGCGGCGGCAGGCACTCTGACAAGCTGGGAACGGTTTTCACGGGACCAGGAAATATATTTTGGAGCCTTATTGTTGCCCAGACGTTCATAGGAATCTTCGGATGGATTTAAAAATACAGTCATATCTGACACTTTATCCAGAATACCTGCTATCATATCATACATACGATCCGTATCATCCGGGGATTTTACGGATATATTGATGTGGAATCCGTTTCCCGGTTTGTTTTTCAGTGGCTTTGGGCTGAAATCGGCAAAGATTCCGTTGACCCGGGCGATTGTTTTTACGACGGTTTGGAAAGTCATGGCATTGTCAGCAGCAGTCAGCGGATCTGAATAGCGGAAATCAATCTCGTTTTGTCCCGGTCCTTCTTCGTGGTGTGAACTTTCCGGCTGTATCCCCATCTGTTCCAACATCAGGCATACCTCGCGGCGGATATTTTCACCACGGTCTTCAGGAGCAATATCCATGTAGGACGCTTCATCATAAGGCTCTTTGGTCGGATTTCCGTTGTCATCCAATTTAAACAGATAAAATTCCTGTTCTGCGCCAAAGAAAAAACGATATCCCGCATCCGTGGCTTCTTTTACTGCATTCTTTAAAATAGAACGGGTATCACATGCGAATACTTCTCCGTTTGGATGTGTGATGGTACAGAACATCCGCACTACACGTCCATGTTCTGGTCTCCACGGCAAAGGCATCAGTGAGTCTGCATCCGGATGAAGAAAAAGATCAGAATGGTTTTCATCACCAAAACCGTCAATGGCGGATGCGTCAATGGCAATGCCATACTCAAAAGCGCGAGGTAGTTCCTCTGGCATGATGGATATGTTTTTTTGCTTCCCAAATACATCACAAAAGGCAAGGCGGATGAATTTTACATCCTCTTCCTGTACATATTGGATAACCTCTTCTTTTGAATATTTCATAAATCTACCTACTTTCTTTTCTAACATCATTTTGAGGGATGTGAAATTAATTCGCAACATACATCTGTTTATATGGATTTTTGCTGTCCGGTGTGATGACTGTAAAAGGAGCAGACAAAAGCTTGTCCAAAGAATAGCCAAAATCTGCGCAGTATTCGGACAGATACTCCTGGATCTCGTCCAAATCCTTTGCGGATGCACATCTTGCCGTCACTTGTTTCGGAAAGAGGATGTTTTCGCAGCTGCCGCGCAGGAACATCTTGCCGCCATGCATGCCAGTACATGGAAAATTGCCCACGATCTGCCTGCCGTCCGTATGGAGTCCAAGAACGACGATTATGCCGCCTGCCTGATATTCTCCCAGAAAGCTTCCCGCATGCCCGCCGATGATCATAACAGGAACCTTTTCTTTGTAAGCTTTCATATGGATTCCAGCGCGGTATCCTGCGTTGCCCTGTACATAGATCTTTCCGCCTCGCATGGCGTAACCGGCAGCATCGCCGATATTGCCGCGGATCAGTATTTTGCCTTCGTTCATTGTGTCACCTACAGCGTCCTGCGCATTGGCATTTACAGTAATATGAGCATTATTTAAATATGCGCCCAGCGCATTTCCCGGTATTCCGTGAATGGTAAGTTTTTTATCCGACATGCCAGCTGCGATAAATCTCTGACCGCAGCATCCGTCGATCAAACAGTCGCTGTCTGAAGTGCGCAGCGCCTTATTTATAGCTCTGGAATCTAAACTTGTCGCATGGATGATTTCCATATTATATCACACCTTTCCCTAAATGTTTACATATTTTCGCGAATACATACGCATTATTCTCCGGCATGAGAAATACCAAGTATCTCCAACTCTTTCGATGTCAAGCCAATGCCGCGCAACATCAGCCTGTTCCCACGCAGAGCTTCGATGGAATTGATGCCCATGCCGCCCATCAGTTCTTTGATCTCGTGTTTCCACGCGGACAACAGATTGATCAGCCGTTTACTTCCGATTTCCGGGTCCAGCCTTTCTACGAGTTCGGGACGCTGGGTCGCGATGCCCCAATTGCATTTACCGCTCTGACAGGAGCGGCAGAGATGACAGCCCAGGGCTAAAAGGGCACCGGTGGCTACATAGCAGGCATCCGCGCCAAGGGCAACGGCTTTTACCACATCGGCGGCGCTTCGGATACTTCCGCCGACTACAAGAGATACAGTATTGCGTATGCCCTCATCACGCAGACGCTGGTCAACCGCTGCCAGGGCAAGTTCGATTGGAATGCCTACGTTATCACGGATCCTGGTAGGAGCAGCCCCCGTCCCACCCCGGAAACCGTCGATGGCAATGATATCAGCGCCGCTTCGCGCGATTCCGCTTGCAATGGCGGCAATATTGTGAACTGCGGCAACTTTTACGATAACAGGTTTTTTATATTCCGTAGCTTCTTTTAGAGAGAAGACAAGCTGACGTAAATCTTCAATCGAGTAGATATCATGGTGAGGGGCGGGAGAGATTGCGTCTGAACCTGTGGGGATCATACGGGTACGGGATACATCTCCTACGATTTTTGTTCCCGGGAGATGACCGCCGATACCCGGTTTTGCGCCCTGTCCCATTTTAATTTCAATCGCAGCACCTGTCTTCAGATATTTTTCGTGGACACCGAAACGTCCGGAAGCTACCTGAACGATCGTGTTTTTGCCATAGCAGTAAAAATCTTCATGCAGACCGCCTTCCCCGGTGTTATATAAGATATTGAGTTTGTTTGCAGCCACTGCCAGAGCTTTATGTGCATTGTAACTGATAGATCCGTAACTCATGGCAGAGAACAAGACCGGCATAGAAAGTTTTAGCTGTGGCGGCAGCGTACAGTCTAATTTTCCATCTTCTGTACGGCCTGCCTTTTGTGGCTTTTTCCCAAGATACACCCTGGTTTCCATAGGTTCCCGCAGAGGATCGATGGGAGGGTTAGTGACCTGGGAAGCATTGATCAGGATCTTATCCCAGTATACGGGAAAAGATTTCGGATTGCCCATAGAGGATAAAAGGACACCGCCGCTGTTGGCCTGTTTGTAGATCTCTTTGACGGTATCGTTCTGCCAGTTGGTATTTTCACGAAGCGTACAGTCGGTTTTTACTATTTTTAATGCCCTGGTCGGACAGAAGGAAACGCAGCGCTGGCAGTTTACACATTTGCTTTCATCACACTGCATAATCTTGTATTCTTTATCGTAGCTGTGGACTTCATTGGCACATTGGCGTTCACAAATGCGACAGGCAATACATCTGTTTTCATTTCTGATGATCTCAAATTCCGGATAGATAAATTCTATACTCATTAAAACGCACCTTCCTTTACTTTCACAATGACAGGTTCTCCACCGGAAGGAGACCAGATATTTTCCGCGTCTGGTTCCATAGTCCGAATAGCGGCTTCCTCGCTGGCGATGAATACTTTATCGTCTTTTTCGCCGACTACTGTCGAACGGAGTTTCAGGCGGTCGTTCAGCGCCATCAATCCGCCGTTAAATCCCAATACAATAGAAAAAGGACCGGTCACGAGCAGGCTTGGAAAGAGTGTTCTGAGATAGATATGCTTTCTTTGGTCTTCCAAATCTGTTTTTGCGGAAATCGTACTCCAGAACGGAGCGGCAATAACACTTGCTGCCTCGCCAAGGGTGAGGCCCTGGACACGAAGAAGATAGTCCATGATATAAGTAATGACTTCCGTGTCGGTCTGAAGGGTACATTTATACCCAAACATTTCGATAAATCGACGGTTGGCATCATAGGAAGAAATTTCTCCGTTATGTACGACAGAATAATCGAGCAGTGTAAAGGGGTGTGCGCCGCCCCACCATCCGGGAGTATTCGTCGGGTAACGCCCGTGAGCAGTCCAGGAATAGCCTTCATATTCCTCCAGCTTATAAAAAACACCGACGTCTTCCGGGAAACCTACTGCCTTGAAAGTCCCCATGTTCTTGCCGCTGGAAAATACATAGGCGCCGGGCAGTTTGGCGTTGATCTTCATAACTGTTCTGGCGACAAATTCTTTTTCATCCAGCTGCAGAGAAATTAAGACAGATTTCAGCGGAGTAATAAAATATCTCCATATAATAGGCTCGTCTGTAATTGTCGGGATCTTGCGGGTCGGTATGATCTCAGACTGAACGATTTCAAACTGCTCTTTTAAGAAAGCTTCACATTGTTTTCTTGTATCCCGTGTATCAAAAAACATATGTAACGCATAAAACTCTTTATATGCAGGATAAATGCCGTAACCGGCAAAACCTCCTCCCAGACCGTTGGAACGATCATGCATGGGTTTCATAGAATTTGTGATCATTTCACCGGACATCTTATTTCCGTCTTTGGAAATCACTGCCGAGATCGCACATCCGGAAGGAATCCTTACTTCACCCTCAATCTTCATAACTCTTTTACCTTCCTTTCAGAATAAATGAAAAAGCAAAGACATTCATTTCAGGACAGAGAGAATCTGCTCTAAGAATGAACGCCTTTGCTCATATCCAATATTTATACAGCAGATGGCAGGTTTTGTCAAGAAAAAAGAAAAATTATGGCATGATTCAAAAAAAATTTAAAAAAAATACGGCGAGAAAATAAAAAAAGGGATTGACAAACGATTTTTTCAGGTGTATCATCCAACACGTAAAGGCAAGGGCGTCTTTGAGAAAAAGTTCTCAGAGGCGTTTTTTACTTTATAAACGAAAAT
Source organism: Mediterraneibacter massiliensis (assembly GCF_001487105.1). Taxonomy (GTDB): domain Bacteria; phylum Bacillota; class Clostridia; order Lachnospirales; family Lachnospiraceae; genus Mediterraneibacter; species Mediterraneibacter massiliensis. Next base: position 762,296 of record NZ_LN913001.1, read on the forward strand.
ATATAGAATTTGATGGAAAAGGCAAGGGTGTCTTTTAAGTGCGTAAAAAGAGCATAAGACCCCTTGCCTCTTTGTTTTCAAATTGAGAGGAGTGGAAGTATGAAGAGTGTACCAGATTTTTTCGGATGTAAAGTATTTGATGACAGGGTGATGAAGGCAAAGTTGTCAGCGGCAGTCTATCAGTCGTTGAGAAAGACGATCGATGAGGGCGCAAAGCTGGATATCAGTGTGGCAAATGCAGTCGCGGCAGCCATGAAAGACTGGGCGGTCGCCCATGGAGCGACACATTATACCCACTGGTTTCAGCCGCTTACTGGTGTGACGGCAGAAAAACATGACAGTTTTATTTCGCCGTCACCGGATGGCGGAGTGATCATGGAATTCTCCGGAAAGGAACTGATCAAAGGTGAACCGGATGCGTCTTCCTTCCCATCTGGCGGACTTAGAGCGACCTTTGAAGCAAGAGGGTATACTGCATGGGATCCAACCTCTTATGCATTTATCAAAGAGAAGACCTTATGTATTCCCACGGCGTTCTGTTCCTACGGAGGAGAAGCGTTAGATAAGAAGACACCGCTGCTGCGTTCGATGGAAGCACTGAATAAACAGGCCATGCGTATCCTTCATCTGTTTGGAAATGACGAGGTAAAATGTGTACGTACTTCAGTAGGACCGGAACAGGAATATTTCCTCATCACAAAAGAAATGTATGAGCAGAGAAAAGATCTTCGCTTTACAGGACGCACCCTTTTTGGAGCAAAACCGCCAAAGGGACAAGAAATGGATGATCACTATTTTGGCGTGATCAAGCCCAAAGTAGCCGCATATATGGAAGAGTTAAATGAAGAACTTTGGAAACTGGGTATCTTGGCTAAGACGGAACATAATGAGGTGGCTCCGGCACAGCATGAACTTGCGCCAATCTATACAACAACGAATATCGCCACAGATCATAATCAGCTGACAATGGAGATCATGCAGAAAGTCGCAGTAAAACATGGACTTGTCTGTCTTCTTCATGAAAAGCCATTTGCAGGAGTAAATGGAAGCGGCAAACATAACAACTGGTCGCTTACCACAGACAAAGGGACGAATCTGTTGTCTCCAGGTGAAACTCCGTATGAAAATGCACAATTCCTGTTGTTTTTGTGCGCTGTGATCAAAGCAGTCGACGATTATCAGGATCTGCTCCGCCTCTCTGTGGCAACGGCTGGAAATGATCATAGACTTGGCGCGAATGAAGCACCTCCGGCAGTAGTATCCATATTTCTTGGCGATGAGTTAAACGCGGTATTGGAAGCGATCGAGGAAGGTACGCTATACACGGGGACTGAAAAAACACAGATGAAGCTTGGCGTGGATGTACTTCCGAAGTTTAACCGGGATACCACAGATCGTAATCGTACTTCACCATTTGCCTTTACCGGAAATAAATTTGAGTTCCGTATGCTGGGATCTTCTAACAGTATTGCCTGTGCGAATATCATGCTGAACAGCGCAGTGGCGGAAAGCCTGAAGGTTTACGCCGACAGACTGGAAAAAGCGGAAAACTTTGAAGATACGCTGCATGCAATGATACGAAAGACGATCAAAGATCATAAGCATATTATATTTAATGGGAACGGATATGACGAGACTTGGATCCTGGAAGCTACAGAGAAGAGAGGACTTCTCAATTATCGCACGACACCGGATTGTATGCCGCATCTTTTAGATGAAAAGAATGTACGTATGCTGACATCTCATAAGGTGTTTTCAGAGGCAGAATTAAGATCCAGATGTGAGATCATGCTGGATAATTATTGTAAAATAGTACTGATAGAAGCAAATACCATGATCGATATGGCAAATACCGAGATCGATCCGGCAGTAAGCGCCTATGTATTGGAACTTGCCAAAACAGCGGCAGCAAAAAAAGAAGTAGACATGTCTATTTCCTGTAGTTATGAAGCAGTGCTGCTGAAGAAGCTGACGAGGCTGGAAGAACAGATAGCAGTCAGAGCTGAAGAACTGAAGGAAGCCGTGATGAAGGTAGAGGAAATAAAGGAGATCCGTGAGGAAGCTTATATGATCCGTGATACCGTGTTGGGAAAAATGGGGGAACTGCGGGTTGCCTGTGACGAGGCAGAAACAATCACTGCAAAGAAATACTGGCCGTTTCCGACTTATTCTGATCTGTTGTTCGGCGTAAAATAAGTGTGCATCGCAAAGAAAGAAGGAGTTGCTGCCCTTTCGGGACGTAGAATAAAACAAAGAAACTATATATAGTAAAAGCGTTTGAGAGAAGAGAAGTAATACAGGTGATCACTTACAGAGAGTGTGGAATAGTGAGAACCATGCAGCAGAGCCTGTATGAATAACACTTTTTGAGCTGCAATCTGAACGGGACCTTGCCTTAGTAGGTGCGACGCTGCGCCAGGCGTTAATGGCAGAACCGTCATAAGGTTTGGAAATGAGGGGAAAAATAGGTGGCACCGCGAGCACAGCACTTGCCCTATAGAATGCTGAATTATATATATTTACGGAGGTACAAATATATGTGTTCTATTATGGGATATTGCAGCCGCAGCGCTGCCATTGATATTTTTATGGAAGGATTTAGAAAAACAATATCCAGAGGTCCGGATGACAGCAGAGTGATTGACACGGGAGAGGGGATCCTGGGGTTTCACAGGCTGTCGATCATGGGACTGACGTCGACGGGCATGCAGCCATTCCAGTGCGGAAAAAGCTATGTGGTATGCAATGGAGAAATTTACGGATTTAAAAAGCTAAAAGAAGAACTGTCAAAGAAATATACATTTCAGAGCGATTCGGATTGTGAGATTCTTTTGCCGCTCTATCAGGAATATGGTGTCGATATGTTTGCTATGCTGGATGCGGAGTTCGCATGTATTATCTACGATGGAGAAGCCGGAGAATTTATCGCAGCACGAGATCCGATTGGAATCCGGCCATTATATTATGGATATGATAAAGAAGGTGCCGTTATTTTTGCCAGTGAAGCGAAAAATCTGGTAGGACTGACAGATAAGATCATGCCGTTTCCTCCGGGACATTATTATAAAGGCGGGCAGTTCATCTGTTACTGTGATATTTCTAAAGTGGATACGGTCTGTTATGATGATCTGGAAACCGTCTGCGGGAAGATCCATGATAAACTGTCTGCCGGTGTAGAAAAACGCCTTGTAGCCGACGCAAAAGTAGGCTTTTTGCTTTCCGGCGGACTGGATTCTTCTTTGGTATGTGCCATTGCAGCGAAGAAGAACCGGAAACCGATCAAAACATTTGCCATAGGTATGAGTGAAGACGCTATTGATTTAAAATATGCGAAACAGGCAGCGGATTATATCAAAAGTGACCATACAGAGATTTATATGACCCCTGAGGAAGTGATCTCTTCACTGGAAACGGTCGTTTATCTGCTTGGGACCTATGATATCACAACGATCCGTGCTTCTGTGGGAATGTACCTGGTATGTAAGGCCATCCATGAACAGACCGATATCCGGGTACTCTTGACCGGCGAGATATCCGATGAATTATTCGGATATAAATATACAGACTTTGCGCCGGATGCGAAAGCTTTTCAGGAAGAATCGCAGAAACGGATCCATGAACTTCATATGTACGATGTTTTGCGCGCGGATCGCTGTATATCCGTGAATTCGCTGGAAGCAAGAGTCCCGTTTGGAGATTTGGATTTTGTGAAATATGTGATGGCGGTAGATCCTAAATTAAAGATCAATACGTATGGAAAAGGAAAATATTTGCTGCGTCATGCGTTTGAGCGGGGCGGATACCTGCCGGATGAAATTCTTTGGAGAGAAAAAGCGGCGTTTTCAGACGCGGTAGGTCACTCTATGGTCGATTACCTGAAGGAATATGCAGAAACTAAGTATACAGATGCAGAATTTAAAAGCAGATCTGAAAGCTATTCTTATGTTAGACCCTTCACGAAAGAATCCTTATTATATAGAGAAATTTTTGAAAAATACTATCCGGGACAGGCGGAGATGGTGACTGGTTTTTGGATGCCGAACAAGGAATGGGAAGGCTGCGATGTAGACGATCCATCTGCCAGAGTACTTTCTAACTATGGAGACAGCGGAAAATAAATGCTGTAGTGAAAAGTAAATGGAAGTTGGAAGTGATTCTTAAATACCTATTGACATAGTAGGAAAATGCACATATAATACAGAAAAATATATACCTACTAAAAAGATGGGAAATAAGGAGGCTCTATGGAAATTATGTCAAAATATAGATTTGAAACACTTCAACTCCATGTAGGGCAGGAAACTCCGGATCCTGCTACAGATGCGCGCACAGTTCCTATTTATGCAACCACGTCTTATGTTTTCCACGATTGTACCCATGCAGCGGCGCGTTTTGAACTTACAGATCCTGGCAATATTTACGGACGGCTAACGAACTCTACGCAGGAGGTTCTGGAAAAGCGCGTTGCTGCTTTAGAAGGAGGAGCTGCAGCTCTGGCTCTTTCGTCGGGAGCAGCTGCTATCGCATATACCTTACAGGCTCTGGGACAGAACGGCGGGCACATTGTGGCACAGAAAACAATCTACGGCGGCAGCTATAATCTGTTGGCACATACACTGCCTGGTTTTGGAATAACGGCTTCCTTTGTCAATATACATGACCTGCATGAAGCAGAAGCTGCTATTCGGGAAGACACAAGGGCGATCTACATAGAAACACTGGGCAATCCAAACAGTGATATTCCGAATATAGATGCATTGGCGGAACTTGCGCATAGACATGGGGTGCCGCTTGTCGTAGATAATACTTTTGGCACACCGTATTTCATACGTCCCATTGAGCACGGAGCAGATATTGTGGTACATTCTGCCACGAAATTCTTAGGAGGGCACGGAACTACGCTTGGTGGGATCATCGTAGACGGAGGAAATTTCGATTGGACTGCTTCCGGGAAATATGGTGCGATTGCTGAAGCAAATCCAAGTTATCACGGTGTCTCCTTTGTGAAGGCCGCAGGACCGGCAGCTTTTGTTACCTATATCCGCGCAATTCTGCTTCGAGATACAGGAGCAGCCATTTCTCCGTTTGCCGCGTTTTTATTGCTGCAGGGAATCGAAACATTATCGCTGCGCTTGGAGCGCCATGCGAAAAATACGAAGAAGGTGGTAGAATTTTTAGATGGTCATCCACAAGTTGAAAAAGTAAATCATCCCGCTCTTTCCTCCCATCCTGACCATGCTCTTTATCAGAAGTATTTCCCGAATGGCGGAGCCTCTATTTTTACATTTGATATTAAAGGCGGGAAGGAAGAAGCTTACAGGTTCATAGATAATCTGCGTATATTTTCACTGCTTGCAAATGTAGCTGATGTGAAGAGCCTTGTGATTCATCCGGCGACCACAACACATAGTCAGCTTTCTTCTGAGGAACTGGCCGAGCAGGAGATTAAACCAAACACGATACGGCTTTCGATCGGAACAGAACATATAGAAGATATCATTGATGATCTGCGGCATGGTTTCCGTGCGGTACAAGAAAATAAAGAAGGATAAAAGTACTACTTGTTTTTGCTGCCACGTGTTTTTTGCAATAAATAGATTGACAAGATAAAAGGGAAGCGGTAAAATAGCATGGGTAAAGGCAAAGGCGTCTTTAAGTTGAGAATACACTTAAAGGGGCTTTTGCCTCTTTTTGCATTCAAAAATATAGAAAATGCTTTTATTTTGGAGGAGAAGTGTGATGACAAAATATATTTTTGTGACCGGAGGCGTTGTATCCGGTCTGGGGAAGGGGATTACAGCAGCTTCTCTTGGGCGGCTTTTGAAAACAAGAGGGCTGAAAGTGGCGGCACAGAAACTGGATCCATATATTAATGTAGATCCTGGCACCATGAGTCCGTACCAGCATGGAGAGGTATATGTGACGGAAGACGGCGCGGAAACAGATCTGGATCTCGGTCACTATGAGCGGTTTATTGACGAAGATCTGAATAAATATTCTAATCTGACGACCGGAAAGGTATATTGGAACGTACTGAATAAAGAACGCAGAGGAGAATACCTTGGCTCTACGGTGCAGGTCATTCCTCATATCACAAATGAAATTAAAGAATTTGTATACCGCGTAGGGAAAAAGACAGATGCAGATGTGGTGATCACAGAAATCGGCGGTACGATAGGAGATATTGAATCGCAGCCGTTTCTGGAGGCGGTACGTCAGATATCTCTGGAGGTTGGCAGGGAAAACAGTCTGTTTATCCACGTGACACTGGTTCCTTATCTGAGCGGTTCAGAAGAACATAAATCCAAACCTACGCAGCATTCGGTCAAGGAACTGCGGGGAATGGGGATCAATCCTAATATTATCGTACTGCGTTCCGACAAGCCATTAGAGAAATCAATCTTTCAGAAAATCTCTCTTTTCTGCGATGTGAAGCCGGATTGTGTGATTGAGAACAGAACAGTATCAAATCTTTATGAAGCGCCGCTTATGCTGGAAAAATCAGGTTTTTCTTCGGTTGTGTGCAGAGAACTGCATATGGATGTTCCGAAACCGGATCTAAAAGAATGGGAGCAGATGGCAGAACGTATACGAAATCGTTCCAAAGAGGTACATATCGGACTTGTAGGAAAGTATGTAAAACTTCATGACGCATATTTATCGGTGGCGGAAGCTATGAGCCATGCAGGCTATGAACTGAATGTTTTTGTCAGGATCCACTGGATTGATTCGGAGACAATTTCCGAAGAAAACGTGCAGGAGATATTCCATGGCCTGCATGGGATCATAGTGCCGGGAGGCTTTGGAAACCGCGGTATTGAAGGAATGCTTCTGTCTGCTAAATATGCCCGTGAAAATAATCTGCCGTATTTTGGCATTTGTCTGGGGATGCAGATCGCTGTCATAGAATTTGCGAGAGATGTCGCCGGGTTAAGCGATGCACATTCCGGAGAATTTGACGAACAGTGTGCCGATAAGGTGATCGACTTTATGCCCGGGCAAAGCAATGAGATCGATAAAGGAGGTACTCTGCGTCTGGGAAGCTATCCGTGTGTCATCCGCCCGGGAACACAGATGGAAAAATGTTATGGATCTGACGTGATACGCGAACGTCACCGCCATCGGTATGAGTTTAACAATGAATATCGTGAGAAGCTGACAGTAGCAGGACTTGTGTTAAGTGGAACTTCTCCGGACAATAGACTGGTGGAAACCGTGGAACTGCCTGAACATCCTTTTTTTGTAGGAGTACAGTTTCATCCAGAATTTAAGAGTCGTCCGAATCAGGCGCATCCACTGTTTAAAGGCTTTATTTCGGCTGCATTAAAGCAGGCGTGTGAAAAGAAGGAGTAGAAAGATGGCTATTCATGAAGAATGTGGCGTATTTGGAATGGTGAGTACCAAAAAAGAAAACGTTGCGGAAATGGTTTATTATGGTTTGTATGCCCTGCAGCACAGAGGGCAGGAGAGTTGTGGGATCGTCGTAAATGACGACGGTGTATTTTCTTCTTACAAAGATATGGGGCTTGTAAGCGAGGTGTTTTCTAAAGATATTTTATCCCGGCTGCCGGAAGGAACTATGGCGGTCGGGCATGTTAGATATGGAACGACCGGAGGTACTACGAGAAATAACTGTCAGCCTATTGAAGTCAATCATCAGAAGGGGAAAATGGCGTTGGCACACAATGGAAATTTAAGTAATGCATTAGAACTCCGTGACAGACTGGAGTTATCGGGAGCGATTTTTCATACCACCAGTGATACGGAAACCATTGCTTATGTGATTACCAGGGAAAGACTGAAGACATCGAGTATAGAAGAAGCTGTCAGTAATGCGATGCATGTACTGGAGGGAGCCTATTCTATGGTTTTGCTGTCCTCCACAAAGATGATCGCGGTAAGAGACCCGTACGGATTCAGACCGCTTTGCTATGGAAAGATGCAGGACGGCGCTTATGTAGTGGCATCAGAAAGCTGCGCATTATCAGCAGTGGGAGCGGAACTTATCCGGGAATTACTGCCAGGCGAGATCTTGGTATTTAGTGCAAATGGTGTGGAATCTAGGCGGGAACACTGCGGAAAACAGAAGAAAAAAACTTGTATTTTTGAATATATTTATTTTGCAAGACCGGATTCTGTCATAGACGGTGTGTCTGTCCATCAATCTCGGATGAAAGCGGGCGAACTGCTGGCAGAGAGTTATCCTGTGGATGCGGATATTGTGATCGGAGTTCCGGACAGCGGGCTGGACGCAGCTCTGGGATATGCGAAAAGAGCAGGAATTGCCTACGGGATCGGTTTGATAAAAAACAAATATATAGGGAGAACGTTTATTTCTCCGGGACAGCATGAGCGATTGGATCAGGTGAAAATAAAGCTTTCTCCTGTGAAAAGTGTCATTGCTGGGAAACGGGTAGTTCTTATTGACGATTCCATCGTAAGAGGTACAACCAGCAGGCGGATCGTAAAGCTTTTGCGCGAAGCGGGGGCAAAAGAAATCCATATGAGGATTTCGGCTCCCCCATTTCTGCATCCTTGTTATTATGGTACCGATATTGATTCGGAAGAAAATTTGATCGCCTGCCATCATAGTATGGAAGAGATCGCAAAGATCATAGGTGCGGATTCTTTGGGATATCTGGAGGCAGATAATCTGTGCAGGCTGGCGGATAGCACAGAGTACTGTGCTGCCTGCTTTAACGGAGAATATCCGACGAAGATCCCGACAGATCTTAGGAAAGACCGTTTTGAAAGGAAACTGTCAGAAATTTAGACAAAGTGATACAGATAGCAATACAGAATGATCGAAGGAGGATTGTCATGATCAGACCGAATATGCACTATAAGGAATTAAAGGATTCTTATCTTTTTTATAATATTGCCCAGAAAACCAAAACTTATATAGAGGAACATCCGGGAACAAAGCTTTTAAAAATGGGTATTGGAGATGTTTCACTGCCGTTATGTGACGCCGTGATCCAGGCGCTGCATGAGGCGGTGGAAGAGCAGGCTTCCCCAAAAAGTTTTCATGGATATATGCCGGAGTGTGGCGCCGCATTCTTAAGAGAAAGAATTGCGAAATATTATGAGAGCCGAGGCGTTTCTGTATCTCCCGAGGAAGTTTTTGTATCGAGCGGAGCAAGTGATGAGCTGGGAGATATTCTGGATCTATTTGCTTGTTCCAGTTCTGCGTTAGTCGTTGAGCCGGCATATCCTGCATATGTGGACGCGAATGTCATGGCGGGCAGAAAGATCGTACATCTGGATTCAGGGGAAGAAAATGGCTTCCTTCCCGAACCGAATGAGGAAGTGAAGGCAGATCTACTCTATATCTGTTCTCCGAACAATCCGACAGGAGCTGTTTTTTCGAGGAAGCAGTTGCAGGCATGGGTGGATTTCGCGAATAAACATGGCGCAGTCATTCTTTTTGACGCGGCTTATGAGGCCTTTATTGAGGATGAGACACTTCCTCACAGCATTTTTGAACTGGATGGTGCCAGGACTTGTGCGATAGAAATCTGCTCTTTATCCAAGACAGCCGGATTTACGGGAACGAGATTAGGATATACGATTGTTCCAAAAGAACTAGAAAGAAATGGGATGTGTTTGCATGAGATGTGGGTGCGCAACCGTACCACCAAAACGAACGGAGTCTCCTACATCATTCAAAAGGGCGGAGCCGCAGTTTTTACAGAAGAAGGACAAAAACAGATCCATGAGAATATACAGGTCTATAAAAATAATGCAAAAGTTTTAATGCAAGCGCTCGACAAACTGGAGGTATGGTATTGCGGCGGAAAGAATGCCCCCTATATTTGGATGAAATGCCCGAATGGAATGGGAAGCTGGGAATTTTTTGACTACCTGCTTCATGAAATTCAAGTAGTGGGAACACCGGGAGAAGGTTTTGGAGCCTGTGGGGAAGGATATTTCCGTTTTTCTACCTTTGGTTCGCTGGAAGATACAAAAGAAGCGGCAGAAAGACTTGTGAAATTGCTCTCGAAATAAAAACACAGATCGAGAGGTTATCGGCAATTATGTGACACAAGAGGGTATCGTCAGAGAAAATACTCCGTATCTCTATGGAGAAAAGGTGAAAGTATATCTTCGGCGGGGAGTATAGAAACCGCCAGGATATGACCGGCGACCAAATCAACAGCTGGGATATGGGAGTTTCCCAAACAAAAGGATAGTAAGAAATAACCTATGTTTATCTGTTTGCAGAATATTGATGTATAAGAGAATGGCACTTGAAATATAGTGTCTTTTAGTTAACACCCTTTAAAAGCGGTTTTGCCTTGTAAATACAGCGTTTTCCGCTTAGTAATGTCTCTTGTCTCTTGTTTTTTGTGCCCCCCCTTGTTAGATAACGGGGGCTTATAAGGCTCGCTCATGGTCAAAGCAATCCGCCTCTTTGCCGGCAAGCCGGCATGGTGTTGTTGGCTAAAGCCATGCCACCAGAGCCGGCTCACTTCTCCCATGCGAGCGCGTCAGCATTTCCGCTTTTTATCTTTCAAGATGTCTAAAAATATTCCTATTTATGCTCCAACGCTTTCTTTTTCTTTAATACCGTTAATACAGCGATACCAAGTGCACTCATGGAAAGCAGAGCAGTAAAGAAACCTGCATTTGTTTGATCGCCTGTTTTTGGACTTTCCTTGTTTGTATCAGCATTAGCATTATCTTTATCTGAGCTGTTGTCATTTGGCTGAGCCGGTTTGGAAATCACTGGAATACTCTCTGTTTCTTTATAGTCACAGCGTGTGCAATGTCTTTCTTTTATTCCGGTTTCTGTTGTCGTTGCGTCCTTGATAACTTTCCATTCTCCTAAATCATGCCCTAATGCAGAATTTTCCTGCACTCTTGTATCTGTTTTGTCGCAGCGCTCACATTTTGCTGTTTCCGTACCGTTTTCTGTACAAGTAGCGTTATCATCGGAAACATAGTTCTTAAATTCATGTGCTAATGCGGTATCTGCTTTTTCTCTTGTTACGGTTGTTTGACAATGCTTGCAGGTTCCCGTTTCTGTTCCGTTCTTTTCGCAAGCTGCGTCATTGTTATATACCCATTCGTATTCATGCTCTAACATAGTTCCTGTATCAACAACGGTATCTGTTTTGTCGCAGCGGTCGCACTTCGCTGTTTTTGTACCGTCTTTTGTACAGGTTGCATTACCATCAGAAACATAATTTGTAAAGCTGTGACCTAGTTTTGCGATGGTTGTACTGTCTTTGACTGCGTCACAATTCCTGCAATGGATAGACTTGCTTCCGTCTTCTGTACATGTCGGTTCTTTATCTACTGTATATTCCGTTTCCCAGTCATGTCCTGTTGGATTTAGATTTTCTGTTTCTGAAAATCCACAAACAGTACAAGTGTGTTTTCTGCTTCCATCTTTATCACAAGTTGGAGAAGTAATGATTTCCCATTCTCCAAAGGTATGACCTTTTGCGTCTACTTCATCGCCTTTATAACTGTGACTACACTTCTTACAAGTATAAGTTGTATATCCTTTTTCTGTACAAGTCGGCGGTGTAACGTCCTTCTCATAATCGTGTTCACTTACTGTGAACTGTAAAGCTATTGATTGTTCGGCTACATTGTCTGCCGATACGGATAGTGTTGCCTGATATGTTCCAACAGCTAAATCGTTATTTGGTTTTACTGTTACCTTGATTATTCCGTTTGGCTGAATCGTAGTAACTTTATTCTCACTCAATTCAAACTTATCCGCGTTAGTTCCTGTAAGAGATACTTTGACATTTGTCAAATCAACATTTCCGTTATTTGTAATGGTAAATTCATTTGCGTTAACCGGCTGATAGCCTTTACAAACCGTTGTGAAAGTTCCGTTGCCTGTAACAGTCATGCTGTAAACTTTCCTCGTTGCAGCAGGAAGTGTGATATTCACATCACTTGTCGGTGTACCGGAAATCTTAAAACCGTTATCTGTTTCGGTTACTGACAATCCGTTATTCAACTGTCCTTGAAGCTTGTTAATATAATCATCTGGAAGATAATATCCGTCATTAACTTCAACTGTAATCTCTGCGATATTCCCAGGCACATTAGTTTGTAAGGTATTTCCACCAGTTACTGTCAGATTATCTCCAACATTTACTTTCACATTATGTCCGTTTCCTTGTGTTGCTTCCTCTGCATAAGTAATATTTTCACTTGTTGTTTCCAGCCAAACTTTACAGTTTTCAAAGGAAGTTAAGGAAGAATCCATGTCAGCGGCAAATACTAAATCATTACTTGATACTTTTTTAGCCCATGCCCCGTCGCTGTTTTGCACGACAAGATAAGTATTCTCATTTGTAACATCTGTTACTGCAATACTTCCTTTTGATTGACTGATTGTTGCAGTTCCAATGTCCGCTTGCGATTGGTGGCGCAATGTAAATGCGTCGTTTTCTGAAAGCTGTCCGTCAGATGATGCTGCTGACGCAACAGATGCAAAGATGACAGATGACAGATTCAACTCAAAAGCGGGCACCAACGCACGATCATTGTAGACATCGATGTAGTACACATAGCGCTCCGGGTTCGCAATCAGCGCACCGCACTTAGGGATCGGGACCGGCGCACGGAGCCACAAACTACCATTATTTCCCCAGTAACCCTTATCAACACGAAGACCGTTGTTTAAACTATTCTGGCTGTTTGTTCCTACTGTAATATACTGATTGTCTTGATCATCTCCATAAGCAAGATACAATTTATTTGTTGTAGAATAGACACTGCCATTTTTTGTATCATTGGTATAAATGGTCGTATCGTTCATCAAGTCTTGTTCTGCACTTGTAAAGTTTGAACTTTCCAAGCCTTTTAATGTAGTTCTCAAAGGACTTGCCCCGTAATGGTTTGGATAAACGTCTGTTGGAGCAGTGCCTCCTGTACTCGTATAGTCACAGTTCCAAGCATCACTATATGCTTTATTGTTCCTATAATCTGGTTCAAACTGTTGACTTTTTGCAAGCGGACTTTCTGCGAACAAAGTCAAATTTCCATCTTGACTTCCGGCAATCCACCATTGGTGATTGTTATTACCAAAATAAACTTTTGCCGGATTTTTTTCTTTGTCACTATCATTTGTGTTAAATGACTTTAATTGTTCTACGGTCGCAAACTGTTCTTTTGTAGGCAATTGATTTTCTACTGCGTGAACTTCTGTATGAAATGTTGGAAACATCGTTAATACCATTGCACCGGCAAGCAGAAATGAGCCTAGTTTTTTCATGCGTTTTTGTTTCATACGTTTCTCTTTCCTTTCCTAAACACAAAAAAGCACAGCCATACTTTCGTTACAAAGATAGCTATGCTTTTCTTGGTTTATTGATATTTGATTGCACACCAAAAGGGCAGACTTATTTGCTGTCTGTCTGTCTGTCTGTCGTGAGCGTAGCAGTTTCTGAACATGACTGTCAACCCCTTTTTGTGTATTTCGCAAAGTTTTTAATCTCTTGCAATCACCTTTATTTTACAAGGTTTGACAATAGATGTCTATATATTTTTCTACATATTGAAATATTATCATATATCTTCTTATAAGTCGTTAGATAAGGCTCTTTCATTTGTTGTAATTTCGTTGTAAATTTCCTTATTTTTCTTTTCTATTTTGTTGATAGATATAGTGATTATGCGGTTTTTCATGATTTGGCAGCTTTTTTCAAATAAATGAATAATTGTTCTTGACAAGAGTCTGAAATCGGACTACAATAAGTCCGAAAACGGACGAAAATGATCAGCTGATAAAGGAGGGTTTATGATAAACGATAAAAGTATTACGAAACAAATGACAGAAATTAACAGACTTAGTAACGAGTTGGATTGTCTGTATCATAACATCGCACAAAACTATGGGATTTCTGATACGATATTCTGGATCTTTAGTGTTCTTTCCGATATGGAAACAGATATATCCCAAGCGGATTTGTGCAATAATTGGTATTATTCCAAACAGACGATAAACTCTGCTGTTGCGGCTATGATTAAGAAAGGTTGGATTGAATTAGAAGCAATTCCAAATACCAGAAATAAAAAAAGAATCATTTTAACAGAAGAAGGTGCGGAGTTTTGTCATATAGTTATTGGAGAAACCGTAGAAATAGAATTCGCTGCATATTCTGAATTTACGCAGGATGAGCGGGAAAATTTTATAAGAATGTTTGAAAAAATGAATGGGTATATGAGAAAAGAATATGACAAAAGACATCCTAAAAAATATATTTCTGTTCAAAAACAGAAAAAACAGGAGGAATACCATGAGAATTATAACAATTAGCCGTGAATTTGGCAGCGGCGGCAGGGAATTGGGAAAACGCTTAGCAGAAGAATTAGGCTTTGCCTATTATGACAAAGAGATACTATCCATGATTTCAGAGAGAATGCAGATGGATGAGGGTTACATTGAAAAAGAACTGAATAAATCTATCACGATTGCGTATCCCTATACGATAAGACGCAGCTTCTATCAGACACCTTCTCAAGTAAGTCAGGTTCCGAAACTGTTGGCGGAACAGAATAAAATCATTCGTTCCCTTGCAGAAAAAGAGGATTGTATCATTGTTGGACGGGGTGCGGATGCGATTTTGCGGGAGTATAATCCCTTTTCACTTTTTATTTACGCAGACCAAGCATCTAAAGTTGCCCGTTGTAGAAATCGAGCACCCGAAGAGGAAAGATTAAGTGAAAACGAGTTAAAACAAAAAATGAAGCAGATAGATAAAAGCAGAGCGGCTGCGTATGCACTTGTTTCGGAATATTCGTGGGGAGATAAAAAAGCATATCAGCTTTGTATCAATACATCAGGAATCATGATTCCTAAGATGGTATCCTCTCTGGCGGATTTTGCAAAAATATGGTTTGAAAGGAATAACACAGATGGCAATTCAATTATCGGATCACTTTAATTATAAACGGCTTCTTAAATTTGTTTTCCCATCCATCATTATGATGGTATTTACCTCTATCTATGGGGTAGTAGACGGACTGTTCGTTTCAAATATCGTTGGGAAAGCTGCATTTGCCGCAATCAATCTGATTATGCCTGTCGATATGATTTTCGGCGGTATAGGCTTTATGCTGGGAACCGGCGGTAGTGCCCTTGTTGCAAAAACATTAGGAGAAAAAGAGCCGGAAAAAGCAAACCGTTATTTTACGATGATGATTTTGATTACTGTCATTATAGGTGTGATTATTTCTGCCATTGGTATTGGAATCATGCGTCCTGTGTCTATTTTTTTAGGTGCGGATGAAGCCATGCTTCCCAACTGTATTCTTTATGGGCGTATTATGATGGCTTTTAATGTGTCGTTTATGCTGCAAAATGCCTTTCAGGGCTTTTTGATTACCGCCGAAAAACCTTCGCTGGGACTGGCAGTAACGGTTATTGCAGGTATCACAAATATGGTTCTGGATGCCTTGTTTATCGGGGTGTTTCACTGGGGCGTTGCAGGTGCGGCATTTGCTACGGGAGTGAGCCAGTGTGTGGGAGGATTGATTCCTTTGTTTTATTTCCTCAGACTGAACCGCAGCCTTTTAAGACTTGTCAAAACAAAGTTAGAAATAAGACCGATTGTAAAAGCCTGTGTCAATGGTTCTTCAGAAATGGTATCCAGCGTTACATCCTCTGTGGTAGGTATTCTTTATAATTTTCAACTTTTGAAGTATGCAGGGCAAAATGGCGTTGCTTCTTATGGAGTTCTAATGTATGTCCAGTTTACGTTGGCAGCCATATTTATCGGATATTCCATGGGGATCGCACCTGTCATTGGATACCATTATGGCGCAGATAATCATAGTGAGTTAAAGAATCTGCTGAAAAAAAGCACACTGCTTATGGTAGGGATCGGAGGCATTATGGTATTGAACGCAGAGGTTTTTGCGGTGCCACTGGCAAAGATATTTGTTGGATATGATATGGATTTGCTGAATATGACGGTTCATGCACTTCGCATTTCATCCCTTGCATTTCTGATTACAGGATTTAATGTCTTTGCTTCTTCATTCTTCACAGCATTGAACAATGGTGGTATTTCTGCAGCAATTTCATTTCTTCGTACTTTTATTTTTAAGTTTGCTACAGTTTTGATTTTACCGCTGATAGTAGGACTTGATGGAATATGGTGGGCTGATGTATCTGCGGAAATCTTCGCGTTTTTGCTTTCTATCATATTTTTAGTTACTCAAAGAAAGAAATATCACTATTTTTAATAATGAATCAAACTGGTTTGATTCTTAAATTTGTAAATATAACTTTAACTATTATTACAAAGAAGTTGATAGTTTTGAAGTGATAGGCATTCCTAGGAATGCAGTATATGCGTAGAGAACAGAACGGTTATTTTTAAGCTTGCAAGAACTTCAGGAAAGGATTACTATTACATCATAAGTGATGGGAAAAGGATGAAAACAATGGAAAGAGCAAGTACTTTATGTTACATAGAAAAAGACGGGAAATATCTGATGCTGCACAGGACAGTGAAGAAAAAGGATGTCAATAAGGACAAATGGATCGGGGTAGGAGGACATTTTGAGCATGGAGAAAGTCCAGAAGAATGCCTGCTGCGAGAGGTAAAGGAAGAAACGGGGTATACGCTGACCTCATGGAATTATCGGGGGATCGTGACATTTGTATATGGGGAGGATGTCGTGGAATATATGTCCCTGTATACAGCGGATGGATTTATAGGGCAGCCGATTCCCTGTGACGAAGGAGAACTTGCGTGGGTGGATAAAGAGAAAATATCTTCTCTGGAGCTTTGGGCAGGAGATAAAATCTTCTTTCGCCTTCTGGATGAGATGGAAGGCTTCTTTTCTCTAAAGCTTGTATATGACACGCAGGATGTGCTTCGGTATGCGGCGCTTAACGGAGCACCGATGGAATTATTTGACATCATACATGAAGATGGCACAAAGAGCGGAATGATACAGGAAAGAGGAGTGGTACATCGGGAAGGACTGCTGCATGGTACGGTGCATATATGGATCGTAAGAGAAAATGATAAGAGCGGATATGATGTACTTTTACAGAAACGGAGTGTGCAAAAAGATTCGAATCCGGGGTGCTATGATATTTCCGCAGCAGGACATATAGAGGCAGGGGCAGAACATTTAGAAAGTGCGCTCCGTGAATTGCGGGAAGAATTAGGGATTGAGGCGAAAGATGAGGAATTGCGGGAAATTGGAAGTCACAGAGGCAGATATGAGGCAGTATTTCATGGTCTGCCATTTAAGGATAATGAGTTGAGCAGGGTGTATTTATACGAGAAACCGGTCCATATCTCCAGGTTAAAACTTCAGGAATCAGAAGTAGAAGAGGTAATCTGGATGGATTACGAAGAATGCAGAAAAAAGATCACGGAGGGGAGTCTGCCAAATTGTATTTACACAGAGGAATTTGCGATGTTGGGAAAAGCCTTAAATATATGTCCGGTTAAAAACTTTTAACGAATTATTTACAAGAAAATAACCATTTTCTGCTGTTCGCATGAAAACAGATCTGCTAGCATATAGTAGTAAAAGACTGCGGGAGAATATATACCTATAAATATAGTGTGAATCAGGAAACAGTAGAAAGAAGTGAAAGTTTGGAGCAGAATAAAGAGCAGTTAAGAGAATTTCTTACAGAGGGAATCTTCCCTGTAAAGGGGCAGTGTGTCATCCAGCTTCTTCTCACAAAGCTTGAGATGATAGATATGGAATTATCTATGGTTCTGGGAAGAAATGTGATACAGGCAAAAAGCGGACGGATGAAATCCTACAGGAGTACCTGTAAAAAGCTGGAAAAAAAGGGGTTAAAACAGAATATACCCACAGCGGTAAAGAAAATACACGATTTGATCGGTGTGCGGGCTGTCTGCTACTATGTGGATGACATATACAGGATTGAAAAAAAACTAAAAGAACAGTCTGATATTCGTATCACCAAGGTGAAAGATTATATACAAAAACCAAAATCATCGGGCTATCAAAGCCTTCATGTGATCCTGCAGGTTCCGATCGGTGGTCAAAAGGAAGTACAGTGGATGGATGCGGAACTGCAGCTGCGGACAGTTGAGATGGATTTTTGGGCAAGTTTGGATCACCAGCTGCGGTATAAAAAGGAAGGGGAAAATATGCAGACGATGGATGCGGAATTAAAGGAATGCGCCCGTATGATCCAGAAATTAGATGCAAAGATGCTGCATATCCGAAAAAAGATAGAACAGATATAGGTGAAATTTGCGTTATAGATAAAAACATATTATACTTGAAGAATAAATAAAAGCACAGAAGGAGATCGGTCAGATGACAGAAAAAGGTATGGCTCATGGGAGATTTCAGGTGCTGCATTTAAAGCATATGGAGTATCTGCTTGCCGCGAAGATGCGCTGCAAGAAGTTGTATATAGGTATTACACATCCAGATATCCAGGCCTATCCAGGCAGTTTTGCAGCGGATATACATGGGATAACAAAGAGGGATAATCCTTTGACATATATAGAAAGATTTGAAATGATCAGGGACGCTCTGCTTGATTTTGGGGTGAAACGAGAAGAATTTGATATTCTGCCCTTTCCAGTCAGCCAGCCGGCTATTTTAAAGGAATATATCCCGGCAGATGCTGTTCACTATATGAATATATGCGGAGAATGGGATGAAGAAAGAAGACAGATTTTATTGGACTTAGGGCAAAATGTGGAGATCCTTTTTCAGAAAAAGAAGGAAGAGAAGGAGATCACATCGTCTAAACTCCGCGAGATGATCGCGGATGAAGAAGAATGGAAGACCTATGTGCCGAAAACAGTGTGTGCATATATTCTTGACCACGGGATTGAACAGAGGATCAGACAGCTTCAATACGTATATGCACCTCCAGAAAAGAAAAATACGTAAGTATAACAAGAATTTCCCGCAGCTGCGTCTTTATAAAAGCACAGCTGCGGGAAATATTTTTTAAGGAAGTACAAAGGCATACATGACAATAAAGTGGCATGCGCTGCCGCCCATCACAAAGAGATGGAAAATCTCATGGCTTCCGAAATTTTTGTGCTTGCTGTTGAACAGAGGTACTTTCAGTGCATAAATGATTCCACCGACAGTATAAATGATTCCGCCTGCCAGCAGCCATCCAAAGGCGGCGGGCGGCATATTATTGAGGATCTGTGTAAAGGCTAGTACGCAGGTCCATCCCATTCCAATATACAGGGCGGAAGAGACCCATTTCGGACAGAATACCCAGAAGGCTTTGATCAAAATACCTACAATTGCGATTCCCCATACAAGACTTAAAAGAAGAATGCCCGTTTTACCTTTTAGAACAAGAAGGCAGATAGGCGTATAGCTGCCTGCTATTAACACAGAGATCATCATATGGTCTATTTTTTTTAAGATAGTATTGATTTTCTTGGAAATATCAAAAGTATGATAGGTCGTACTTGCTGCATATAATAAAATAAGGCTGGCTGCATAAATAGCAAGTGAGATGATATATATTTTGCCGGGTTCATGTGCCGCTTTGATCAAAAGAGGGACAGCGGCAAAAATCGCCATTAACATTCCGATAAAATGTGTGATCGCGCTGCCGGGATCTTTAATATGCTGTTTCTTTTCCATAATATACGCCTCCTGCTATAACTAAACAATGACATGTAGTTTTAAAAACTACATTAAGTATATGTATATATTACGACGTGTATTCGGAAAAAGCAAGTAAATAAATATAAAAAAGTGAAAAATACATTTTTTATGAAAAATTTCCTGTGGGGAAGAAAAAGAAAAAGCAGATCCACTGTGGTCTGCTTTCTATCTTCGTATTTATTCAATAATTGTTCCGGTTTTTCCCTTCAACCCCTCTTTTACTTTATCAAAAGAAGTGATCAGAACCTGGCGTCCTTCCCCTTCCTGTATGAATTCAATGGCTGCCTGGAATTTGGGGAGCATGTTATAGATACCGAAATGGCCTTCATCCATATATTTTTTTGCCTGTTCTACAGTGATCTTTCCAAGTTTTTCTTCTGTTTCCTGTCCTAGGTTGATGCATACCTTCTCTACACTTGTCAGGATCATGAGCAAGTCAGCATTGACGCCTTCTGCTAATTTTCCGGCTATAAGATCTTTCTCGATAATAGCACTTGCGCCTTTTAGATGATTGTCCTGTTCCATGACAGGGATTCCGCCGCCGCCAGCTGCAATGACGATCTGGTCAGCGTCAAGGAGGGCGTTGACAGCATCCAATTCTACGATTTTAACCGGGTTTGGAGCGGAAACGACACGGCGATATCCTTTTCCTGATTCCTCAATAACATAATTGCCCTTTTTGCGCTCTTCATTTGCCTCCTGTACATTCATATAACGTCCCAGTACTTTGGTCGGCGTGTAGAAAGCATCATCATAAGGATCCACAATGACCTGCGTCAACACAGTACTTACTGTGCGATAAATGCCGCGGTTTAAAAGCTCTTCACGGATTCCATTCTGCAGATCGTATCCGATATAACCCTGGCTCATGGCAGAGCAGACAGACATCGGAGCAGCTGTATAGTCGGGATGTGCCTTTCCGAATTCATTCATAGCAGCATGGATCATACCTACCTGCGGAGCATTACTGTGCGTAATGGCAACCTGGTATCCTTCTTCGATCAGGTCTGCGATGGATTTTGCAGTAGCTTTTACGGCAATTTTCTGTTCCGGCAGGGTGGTCCCCAGCGCACGGTGTCCTAAGGCGACAACAACTCGTTTTTTCATAGTATTCCTCCAGTTTTTTTTCTGCTGCCTGAAAAAGACTGTGTATGTAAAGAACAGAGGGAAAATAATCGACAGCGCCTGGCTAGTTGAGCAGGCAGGTTTCCTCTCATTTTCGGACAGCGAGAACTTCATGATTAATAAAAAGTATAATATTTTTCCGGGAAAAAAGCAAGATTATAAATGTACGGCTGTGTAGGGATGTCCTGTATACGTTATAAATTTTTCCATAAATTCTGGTTCGGCAAAAGAAAGGCGGGAAATCTGCAGTTGGTGAGATAAATTTTTTGTGACAAATTTTTTATCTCCCGGCATCAAGAGAAGATAAAATTCCGTTTTCTGGCGGTTTCTGAGAAATAGATTTTTACATGGCATAACGCCTAGTACACTTTCAATCTCCCGGCATGCCTCAATAGTAGGAGCAACATCATGATCGACTCCTACAAAAGGAATGGCGAGCGTATGTAAAAGATCGTATACCCGTTCTTCTTTGGGGAGCCGGTCAGTACAATCAGGTTTTTCTGTGAAAAGTTCTGTGTTTACCATAAGAATTCCTCCGTTTATAACAAGGAAAGTGAAAATACGACATCTGCGGCGAAAAGAACCGTTAGAAGAATGCACAGCCAGATTCTTTTTTTCCTCTTAAGTTTTAAAAATAAGCGGTTCCATCTGGGAGCAAGGGAATACAGAAATGCGCAGCCCAGAAGAGCAAACTCAATGCTTCCGCCAATGTATATCCGTCCGTTTATATTTAGAAAATACTGCTCATAATTCCAGAGACGGACATGAAACTCCGATTCTACGATCCAATTGACGGCATACGCGAGAAGGGAATAGATGCCTGCGATAGATAAAAAGACGAGAATGGGTTTTTCGCTGAACTTGTACATTACGGCGAGGATGCAGAAGCCACATATACCATAGAGCGGGATCCATGGACCGATAAGGAAAGTGCGGCTGGTAAATGTACCGTCACGGAGTAAGGTGACACCTGTTTCGAAAAGCCATCCAAAGACAGAAAAGACAAAAAACAAAAAATACAGAGAAAGAAAGGAATATTTCTGCTGCACTTTAAGCGGCATTTTTACTGCATATTCCGGAGGTTGGATAGAGTACAAAAAGGCAGGGTACTGATTTGGGGCAAAATAGGCAGTTTTTGTGTAAGGTCCATTTGAGTCGTCATAGAGAGCTTTGCTGATCAGCAGCTCATCTTCGGAAAGGACATGTTCGAGAGCAGCGTCATTAAGTTTCTCATAGAGGGGAGAACGGGAGAGGACATAATTACGCCGCAGAGTCATATACAACTCTGCCTTTGTGCAGGCAATATACGGGTTTACAAATACAATATCCAAGACGCCCAGAGTGAGAAAAGAAAGACATTTCCACCCCAAGAAGGAGATATCCAGCAGGAAAAGTTTCCATTTATTGTGGTGTGTAAGCTGCTTTGATAAATAAAATGCATTTTTTCTTCCAACAGCAGGATTTTCTGCCAGAATAAAAGGAATCATGCTGTATTCATAATGTTTGATAATACCGCCGGCAATCGTCAGATTCCATAAAAATTGAAAGGCAGAACGGCAGAACATAACCCAAGCAGGCTTCAGAAGATACCGTAATTTATATAAATAGAAAATCTTACTGATCCCTGTCTGAGAGTAATTGCGGAATTCCAAGAAAAAGCGCGCTTCCCCAACGCGCAGGATATTAGAGATGAAAAGTTGGTAAATACATGCCAGAACCATACCTAGCAGCAAAAAAAGCGTAGAGAGACTAAATGTTTCAGCAAAAAAGCTGTTTAATACCCGAAGAACAGAGAAAACAGCGGAAGAAGCGCTGGAATAGAGGTCTATAAGGATATCCGCTATTTGAAAAGAAACGTTGTCTAATATTTGTGTGATGTTAAAGTCATGAGAGATATGTATGATCGTGTTATTTAATACTTCAGAATTAGAATAGTCCGGAATATAGGCAGAGGCAGCTTGTTCCTGTATATGTGGAGTGTATTGATGGAAGAAGGTAGTAGCAAGAGGATAGGTGGTCGTCAGGGCGGCAATCAGAAAGCAGACGGCGATCATACGCCAACTGCCGGATTTGAAGTGTTTTTTTGCTTCTTTTTTGACTATAGTCCGTTTCCACATTGCCCATATTCCCCCGTTGAATCCAATCGTGCTATCTATTATAGTTTAGAAAGCATTTAATTGCAAGTCAAAAGAGCTCCCCTGGAAAGCATACCAGCAGGCGCTCTTTTTTAGTAAGACACTATTCAGATTGATACCAGCCCCATGTGTAGAGGACTGGAAGGATCAGATCTACCACATACAGAAAGGAGAAGCCGAATCCGATAGAAGAATAGATCACACTTGCGAATTCCAGCACAAGATAGATAACAGCCATGATCAGGACAGACTTCTTTGATCTGTGCAGTATGCCAATGATACCGGCCATGAGGACAACACAGGCGGATGCGATCGTATATACATAGTACCCGGCAGAGGGCGCGTTTTGTCCGAGAAGTTCATAGGATTGTGCGATCAAGTCGGGCATAGTGACTGCCATTACGGTAGTAAAGATGCCTCCCAAAACAGAAAGACTTCCCAGAATGATCACAATGATAGAAACAACTTTTAATAGTTTACTTGGTTTTGACATGATTTTTTATCCTCCTTATAATAAAGAAATCTATATTCGCCGCAGAGCCTCAATAGGGCTTAGCTGGGCGGCTTTGCGTGCCGGATAAATACCGAAGATAATCCCTATGCCGCAGGAAAAAAGGGTTGCGATGATAACGGCAGGCAGGGAAAGCTGCGCATGGATGCCGCCGATTTCCAATGCGCTGATCAAAGCGGTCAGCGCTCCTCCGAGCAGAATACCGATGATCCCGCCCATACCGGAAATGATAGCAGATTCACACAAAAATTGCGAGATGATCGAACCGGTTTTTGCGCCCAATGCTTTACGGATGCCAATCTCGCGGGTGCGCTCTGCAACAGATACAAGCATGATATTCATGACGCCGATCCCTCCGACGATAAGAGATATCCCGGCGACCAGGGCGACAAAGGC
Source organism: Mediterraneibacter massiliensis (assembly GCF_001487105.1). Classification (GTDB taxonomy): domain Bacteria; phylum Bacillota; class Clostridia; order Lachnospirales; family Lachnospiraceae; genus Mediterraneibacter; species Mediterraneibacter massiliensis. The sequence goes on from NZ_LN913001.1 coordinate 786,089, forward strand.
TGTTACACCATCCATGATCGAGCCCATCATATCAGATAGATTCAATGGCTTTTGCTGCATGAAAGGCGTGTCGCCCAGATTCTGATGTCTTGCATTTAACACCTGTACGGCAGAAGAAGCTGTCTTAGAAGCGTCTTCCGGATCATATACAGTGATAGATATAGACGAAAAGGCATCCAGCGGGATCCCGAAAGATTCTGCGGTCGTGTAAGGCATTTCCAGAGTAGATATGGATTTTTCCATCCCCATCATCTGATATGTTTGTTCCACTTCCATCATATCATCCGAAGTCTCCCGTATGCCGACAATGGTCACTTCCTGTATTCCGCTGTCAATGGCGAGTTCCAAACTCATTCCGATGACATTGGTATTTCCGAAGAGATATAAAGCGGCGATCTCATCGATCACACAGACGGGATTTGCGTTGGAAACATCGTTGGCTGTAAAATATTTCCCCTTTATGAGCGGGGAGGTATACTGCGCATTTTCGTAATCCGCTGTAGTAAATGTGATATAAGTATCAAATGTTCCTTTCCGTGTCGTCGTTTTCCCGAAGGAGGTCTCCGCGGCAGAGATACTTTTTGCACTAGAACTTAAAGTCGTTTTTAAATATGCGATATCATCATTTGTGATGATCTTGGTATTTGTGACTTCATCTGTGTTCGCCTGCACGGTGACCGTATTGTTCTGCTCATTGGAAGCGTCTACCACATCTTTTTTCAGCCCGTTCCCAATGGAGACGATCGTGACAACGGATGTAATGCCGATAATGATGCCAAGCATTGTCAGAAAGGAACGACCTTTGTTGGAGCGGATATTACCCAGCGCCATTTTTACATATTCAAGAAATTGTCCCATGATTTGTCCTCTTTTCTTTTTTATGCAAAGGCATTAGTCCTCTTTTTTTTCCACGGCGATTGCTTTCATGCCCTCTTTTATATCTGCGTTCAGGTCGTTTACTACTTTATCGCCTTCTTTTAAGCCGCTTTTGATTTCTGTATGGGTGACCGAGACAGTGCCAAGTTCCACCGGTTTTATTTTTATGACGCCGTCTTCTACTATATACACGAAATCGCCGTCAGTAGAAGCATTGATGACTTCATTTGGAACAACCAGGACATCATCCGCCTGCGCAACGGTCATGGTGATCTTGGCGGAGGCGCCGATACAGATGTTTTCATCCGGATTGCTGATGTGGATCCTGGCGCAGATAACGGAGGCTCCTTTTTCATTTTTGGTAGCGATCTTGTCTGTCTCGGTCAGAGTCCCTTGATATGCATGTTTGCCGATTTTAATAGAAACAGTATTGCCAATTTTCAACTTTTCGTAATCATCGGGTGAAACCTCGATCTTTACACGGACGTCTTCTGTGCTGGCAATTGTAAAAAGCGCCATGCCCTGTGCAGCCATATTGCTTTCCAAAATACTTACCGAGGCAATGACACCGTCCATATCTGCCTTCATTCCTTCTTTTCCTTTTTCCATAAGTTCTTCAGGAGAAAGCGCGGCAAGTTCTGCCAGGTTATCGCTGATATCCAGATTGTTCAGTTCGGCGGAACTCATACCAGGAGAAACCGTGCCGCCTGCGGCCGCATAGGCAGACTGCCACTGTGCGTAAGCTTCCTCATATTGCGCTTTTAACGAGGCATATCCTGCATCGTCCACAGCCGGATCTGTAAGAGAGTTTAATTGATTTGTGGCATCATTCACAGCTGCCTGGGCTGTGTCGCGGGCTGCTATGGCATTGTCATAGTCGGCAAAGACTGCTTTGAGAGAGGTGAGAAGAGTCTCTTCTTCTGGTGTGCGGCTGGTCTTGGATTCCAGCTCGGCAATCTGTGCGCGCCCGCCGGAGTAACCGGAATCAATGCTGTCGATAAGCGATTGATTAGAATTCACCGTTTTTGTATTTTCGGCAATGATCGTGTTCAGCCTATCTCTTTCAGCCTGTATTTGCTGTGTCTGTGTCCCGGCAGCAGCGAGATTTGCCTGGTATTGTGTATAAGCGGCGTTTACCTGTTCCGCAAGAGAATTTACCGTATCGACCAGTGCATTGGCATTTTCTGCAGCCTGTGCGTTGGCGGCATGTGCCGCGTCTATTGCCGCGGCGTTTTGCGCGCGGGCTGCCTGCGATGTATTGAGGTTTGACTGCAGGGTGAGCTGTGCCTGCTCGTTGCTGCGTTCTAACTCTGTTGTGTCGAACGTGATGAGCAGATCATTTGCTTTGACTGTTTTACCTACCTCTGCCTTACACTCTTTAATAGGCGCTGAGACAGGGGAATAGTAGGTTTTTGTATTTTCACTTTCGACGGTTCCGGTAGAAGTATAGATTTCTTTTACATTTCCTTTGGCAGCTTTGGTCACTTTTAAGGTTGTGCCGGCAGACGCTTCTTTGGCGTTTCCTGCCAGTTTAGAAATCCCAAAGGCGCCGAGCAGCAAAACTGCGAGGATCGGCAGGATGACCCAGGCAGGGAGTTTTTTCTGTGCTTTTTTCTTTTTCGAAAACATAGTTATGCGTCCTCTCTTTCTTTATTTAAATAATCAGCCTCTACTTTGCCGTCTATGATACGAATCACACGGTCGGCCTGGTCGGCGATCTCCTCATCATGGGTGATGATGATGACTGTGCGGCCCCCCGTATGGAGAGTCTTTAAGATATGCATGATCTCCTGTGTGGAGCTGCTGTCCAGATTCCCGGTCGGTTCATCTGCTAAAATGATGGGAGGCTGCGCCGCTATGGCGCGTGCCACGGCGACACGCTGCTGCTGTCCGCCGGAGAGTTCGCTAGGCTTATGGTTCATTCTTGCGTCAAGACCTACTTTTTTGAGTGCCTGTGTGGCAAGCTGTCGGCGTCTGCTTTTTTTGATCCCCCGGTATATGAGCGGAAGTTCTACATTGTCAATAGCATCTAAATTGGCAATCAGATTGAAGCCTTGAAAAATAAATCCGATCTCTTTATTACGTATGTCAGATAAGGCATTGTCAGATAAGTGGGATACGTCTTTCCCATTTAAAAAGTAACTCCCGGAGGTGGGAATATCCAGACAGCCAAGCACATTCATGAATGTGGATTTACCGGAGCCGGAATGTCCGACGATCGCGACAAATTCTCCCTTCTGTATTGTAAGGCTGATCCCGTCCAGCGCACGTACTTCGTTTTCTCCGGGATTATAAATTTTATGTAAGTCTTCGACTTTAATGAGTGGATCCATAAAAGTTCCTCCATCCGTTATACGATTCAGAACATCCGGTGTCAGATAGAAACATTATTGTATTAGTTAAATAATACAATAGACCTACTTTTGCAAAATGTCAATATATTTTTTGCCTTTCTTTTTGTTTCCGGTTGCTTTATACTGAGGATAGCGTAAAAGCGGAACGCAAGGCAAAAAAGGCAGGAGAAAAAATGAAATCTTTATTGGTATATTTAAAAGAATATAAAAAAGAAACCGTACTTGCCCCTTTGTTCAAACTTTTGGAGGCAGCTTTTGAATTGGTCGTACCACTTGTGATGGCGGCGGTGATAGATGTGGGGATAGACAATGGGGACAGACCATATATTGTAAAGATGTGCCTGGTTCTGATCTTGCTTGGAGTCATCGGTCTTGCCTGTTCTATCACTGCCCAGTATTTTGCGGCAAAAGCGGCGGCCGGATTTGCGACAGGGCTTCGTCATGCGCTGTTCTGGCATATACAGAAATTTTCGTTTACAAATATGGATTCGATCGGTACGTCTACGCTGATCACAAGAATGACAAGTGATATCAATCAGGCGCAGGCAGGCGTGAATCTGGTTTTGCGCTTGTTCCTGCGCTCGCCCTTTATCGTGCTTGGAGCAATGTTTATGGCATTTATGGTAGACACAAAAGCAGCGGTGACTTTCGTTATTGTGATACCACTTCTTTCTGTGATCGTGTTTGGCATTATGCTGATCACAATGCCGCTTTATAGAAAAGTGCAGGAAAATCTGGACAGAGTGCTTCTCGTGACAAGAGAAAATCTGACAGGGGCAAGGGTGATCCGTGCTTTTAACAAAGAAGATAGTGAAAAAGAACGATTTTTGTCCGAAAATCAGTCACTGACGGATACGCAGAAATTTGTGGGACGTATAGCGGGATTGATGAACCCGCTTACGTATATGATCGTCAACGGAGGAATCATCCTACTTCTTTATACGGGCGCCGTCCGAGTGGACAGCGGGATTCTGACACAGGGAGAAGTGGTCGCACTCGTTAACTATATGTCTCAGATACTGGCAGAGCTTGTAAAACTGGCAAATCTGATCATTACAGTGACAAAAGCTATAGCCTGTGGAAATCGTATTGAGAAGGTATTACAGGAAGAACCGGATATGCAGGATGGAACGGAAAAATGGGAGCAGGAAGAAGTGAGAGAGGAAAAAACAGACGTTCCGTTCATTGAATTCGATAAAGTATCTCTCTTATATAAAGGAAATGGCGCAGAATCTTTGAAAGACATTACATTTTCTGTGCGAAAAGGAGAGACGATAGGCATCATAGGGGGAACCGGATCCGGAAAATCTTCCCTTGTGAACCTGCTTCCTCGTTTCTATGATGCAGCAGAAGGAGAAGTACGGATAAAGGGGAAAGATGTAAAACAATATGAGATGGAGGATCTTCGTTCCAGGATCGGTGTTGTCCCGCAAAAGGCAGTTCTTTTTAAAGGAACGATCGAGGAAAATATAAGATGGGGAAAGGCAGATGCTTCTTTGACGGAAATAAAAGAGGCTCTGGCAGCGGCGCAGGCACTGGAATTCGTAGAAAAAAAGGAAGGAAAACTTGCTTATCACATTGAACAAAACGGCAGGAACCTTTCCGGCGGGCAGAGACAGCGGCTTACGATAGCAAGAGCGCTTGTGAGAAAGCCGGAGATATTGATACTGGACGATAGTGCGTCCGCTTTGGACTTTGCTACCGATGCCGCGCTTCGCAGAGCGATACACAGCAGACCGGAAAAACCAGCGATATTTATTGTATCTCAAAGAGCGGCAGCAGTACAGGATGCAGACCAGATCCTTGTATTGGATGACGGAGAGATCGTGGGGAAAGGAACACACAGGGAACTGCTCATGTCTTGTCCTGCATATCAGGAGATCTATTATTCACAGTTCCCAAAGGAGGAAGAAAATGCAGGATAAGAAGAAACTAAAACAGACGGAGATTGTAAAAAAAGTGTTCCGCCGTCTTGGAAAGTATCGTATTTTTTTCGTGTTTTCTCTGGTACTGGCAGCGGTGTCTGTGGCGCTGACTTTGTATGTGCCAAAACTGATCGGACAGGCTGTAGATCATATCATCGAAGAAGATATGGTCAATTTTGCCGGTGTATACAAAGTGATGCTGTCGATTGGCCTATGTACACTGTTCACGGCATTGGCTCAGTGGCTCATGAACGTATGCAATAATAAAATGACGTACCAGGCCGTCCGAGATATACGCAATGAAGCATTTCAAAAGTTGGAGATACTGCCGCTTAAATATATAGACAGCCATCCCCATGGAGAAGTAGTAAGTCGGGTGATCGCAGATGTGGATCAGTTCGCTGATGGACTGCTGATGGGATTTACGCAGTTTTTCACGGGAGCGGCAACGATCTTGGGGACATTTTGCTTCATGCTGTCTGTTAATGTAAAGATTACCTTGGTAGTTGTCCTGATTACGCCGGTATCCTTCTTTGTGGCAAATTTTATCGCGAAACATACATTTGTTATGTTTAAACGACAGTCGGAGACAAGGGGAGAACAGACAGGATTGATAGACGAGATGATCGGAAATCAGAAAGTCGTGCAGATGTTTGGGCAAAAAGAAGCCGTGACGAAACAGTTTGATGAAATAAATGAACGGCTGCAGAAGCATTCTCTGCGTGCAACCTTTTTCTCATCTATTACGAATCCAGCCACACGGTTTGTTAACAGTCTTGTGTATACGGGTGTGGGGATCACAGGGGCATTTTCTGTAATAGGCGGCAGTTTAAGTGTAGGACAGCTTACCAGCTTTTTAAGTTATGCGAATCAGTATACTAAGCCTTTCAATGAAATATCAGGTGTTTTGACAGAATTGCAGAATGCGGTAGCATGCGCCGGCAGGATTTTTGCACTCATAGAGGAGGAACCAGAAATTCCAGAACCAGACGGGGCGGTATGTTTAAATGCTATAGAAGGGAATGTAAAAGCAGAGCATGTGTATTTTTCTTATATTCCGGGACAGAAGCTGATCGAGGATTTTCATCTGCAGGTCAGTCCGGGACAGAAGGTCGCGGTCGTCGGACCGACTGGCTGTGGAAAAACAACGTTGATCAATCTGTTGATGCGGTTTTACGATGTAGAAGGCGGCAGCATAAAAGTGGATGCGCATGACATCCGAGAGGTGACTCGCCAAAGTCTGCGGGCAGGATACGGAATGGTATTGCAGGATACCTGGCTGAAAACGGGAACAATACGAGAAAATATCACAATGGGGAAACCAGACGCGACGGAGGAAGAGGTCATCGCGGCAGCGAAAGCATCCCATATACACAGTTTCATCCGCCGTCTTCCAAAAGGATATGACACGTGGATCACAGAGGACGGCAATGCCCTTTCACAGGGACAGAAACAGCTCCTGTGTATTGCTAGAGTCATGCTGCTTAGTCCACCGATGCTGATACTGGATGAGGCGACATCTTCTATTGATACAAGGACAGAGATGAAGATCCAAGAGGCATTCGCGACACTGATGGAAGGCAGGACGACCTTCATCGTAGCGCACAGGCTCTCCACTATACGGGAGGCAGATGTGATCTTAGTCATGAAAGATGGAAAGATCATTGAACAAGGGAACCACGAAAGTTTGTTGAAGAAAAATGGCTTTTACAGACATCTGTATGAAAGCCAATTTGTGCAAAGTGAAAGCGCCGGGCAGTAAAACCGACGCTTTTATTTTTGTACATTGTTATATATAGGAGAATGATTGCTATTTATCTGTGGAGCTGTTTTTTTCTTTCAGCTGTTGCTGTATGGCTTCGTGTTCGCTGCGGATCTCTTGAAAACACTGCAGCGCATCCCAGTTTTGATTTGTCGGGGTAAGAATGGCCTTATAGGGGAAAGGACCGGCTCCGGATTTTCTAAGCGCTGCCAAAACCTGGTTTAAGCGCGCATCTGTGAAGAAGGCAAAGACAAAGAATGTGTCTGGGAGTTCTTCTCCTTCATAAGGAACTTCCAGACGCCGTATTTCTTTAAGACCGGCAAGAGCGCCCAGAGGCTGGTTATAATCCTTTTTTGCTATGCGGCGCAGGCGAACGTGCAGCGGGAAAAGCGCCATCTCTATTTTTAAAAGAGTGTCCTTATCAGGTGCATGAAAAAGTAAAATGGTTTCTTTCATTTATTTCCCTCCTGTTATATTTATAGTAATGAAGCAGAAACATGTCCTGCTGTTATCATTGTAGAGGATTTCAGGAAAAAATGAAAGAGGAAAAAGAAGTGATTGACAAGAATAGGGAACAAAAGTATAATTGTACTAACACAACAATACAATAGGCGCAAGACAAGGAGGATAATGGAGTGATCGAGATAAAAAATTTAACTAAAATATATCGTTTGAATAAAAAACAAATGAAAGAGTCTAAGACGAAAAATCCGATCAAAACAGCTGTCGATGATCTGAGTCTGACGGCAAGGCCGGGAGAGATATATGGTCTGCTCGGACCGAACGGTGCAGGGAAAACGACGACACTGCGCTGTATTTCGACGATCATAAAACCTACAAAGGGAGAAATTCTTGTGTCCGGACATGAAGTGCAAAAAGAGCCGGAGAGAGTCCGGGAAGAAATCGGCTTTCTGACAGGGGACATAAAGCTGGATCCGCAGTTTTCCGTGGACTATCTTTTTGATTTTTTTGGAAAACTCCATAAGGTACCGGCAGATCAATTAAAAGCAAGAAAAGAAGAATTATTCGCCTACTTTGGAATGCGAGATTTTGCACAAAAGAAGATCAAGGAATTATCTACGGGCATGGCGCAGAAGGCAGCTATTGCCGTATGTCTTGTGCACGATCCGGACATCATCATCTTTGATGAGCCGACAAATGGACTAGATATTGTCACGGCAAGAAGTGTGACAGACTATCTGAAAAAACTAAGAGATGACGGCAAGCTGGTCATCATATCGACGCATATTATGTCAGAGGCGGAAAAACTCTGTGACAGGATAGGCATGATCATTGATGGAAGAAAAGCGGCAGAAGGAAGCCTGGATGAGATCTTATATGAGACGAATACACAAGATCTGGAAGATGCGTTTTTTGCATTATATAAAGAGCAGAAGGGGGCAAGATAGATGGAAGGGATCAAACAGATATGCACAAAGGAACTTGCCAGAGTATTTAAGGACGGGAAAATGTTGATTTCGGTGTTTGTGTTCCCGGTTGCGATCATGATCGTAGTGATGAGTCTGGTGAGCAACCTGACAAGCCGTATGGAAAAGGATGTAGAAGCACATAAGTCTATCGTTTATATAGAAAATGTCCCGGAAGAATTTAAAGAGTTCCTCCTGGCAGCGGATAAAGACGTAAGTATTTATACAGAAAAAAATATTGGGGAAGTACTGCGGCTGGAGACGAAAGGAGCGCTGGATGAAAGCCAGAGAAGAAAAGAAGCAGAAACAGCGATCAAAGAAGGCGGTATAGATCTGATGATCGAGTTCCCACAAGGGTTTTCGGAGAATGTCTATGACTATCAGACAGGAGATGAGATCCCGCAGGTAAAGACATATTATAACCCTTCTGAGGAGTATTCGAAAGCGGCATTTGAGAAGATCTCGAACGGTGTGCTGGAAAGTTACCGGCAGACTTTGTTATCCCAGCGGGTGCCGGATATGGCAGGATTGACAGTATTTACGGTGAATGCAGATAACCCGGATATGATCGTGCAGGATAAGGAGAAAGCAGGAGGAAAAGTACTTGGTACGATGCTTCCATATTTTATTACGATTCTCTTATTTGCAGGCGCCATGGGAATTGGAACGGATATGATCGCGGGAGAAAAAGAACGGGGCACGCTGGCAAGTCTTTTAGTATCTCCGGTCAAGCGCAGTTCTATTGTGCTGGGCAAAGTATTTGCGCTGATGATCATTTCCGGAGCGACGTCAGTTGTCTATGTGGCAGCAATGGTTGCTTTTATGCCGCAAATGATGGGGGGACTGTCTGGCAAAGAACTGGGGATCGATCTGAGCCTTAGACCGGAGCAGATCGCCATGCTGGCAATCCTGCTGATCGCGATCGCGTTCTTATATTCTGCGGTGATCGTACTTGTTTCTGTATTTGCCAAGACCATAAAAGAGGCAAATTCCTATATGATGCCGGTATATATGGTGATTTTACTTTTGGGGATCACTACGATGTTTACGACAGGTTCTCCAAAAGAATGGTTTTATGTGATACCAATCTATAATACGTCTCTTACACTACAGGGGATACTGACACAGGAGGTGACAATGGCGCAGTATGGAATGACCCTGGGCGTGACGCTCCTGACGGGAGGGATTTTGATCGCCGCGATCGCAAAAGCCTTTGAGAGTGAAAAAGTGATGGCAGTATAAAAATACAAGAGCCGCAATCCATGGGATGCGGCTTTTAGTATTTATCCATACAGTCCGTTATAATAGGGGCCTGGGTGCTCAGCTTCATAATTTTTACATAAAGAGATAAACTGCTTAGCAGAAGTTGTCATAAATTTATCTTTATGATGAATGATATGGAAATTTCGGCTGAAATTCAAATCTTCTACTTTAACAGTACAAATTAATCCTTGTTTTAATGCAGGAACGATCATCCGATACGGTAAAACAGAAATACCTAATCCATTGATGACAGCGTTGACCAGCGCTGTTGTACTCATGGCTTCCCATGCAGGGACAATGTGGATACCGGCCTGTGTGGTCACACGGTCAAAAACTTCTCGTGTACCGCTGCCTTTTTCGCGTAGGAGGAAACGTTGTCTTTGAAATTCTTCCAATGACACACTTTGTCCTTGTACCCAACCTCTTTCGGAAGTGCATATGACACTCAAATGGTCTTCCATATATGCTTCCGAAATAATATTGGGATCATGGGCAATCCCTTCAATCAGTGCACAATCCAGGTCATTTGCTAATATTTTTTGTTCTAAACGTTCAGATTGTTCGATTGTAACCCTGACATCAATACCAGGGCAGATTTTCGAAAATGCTTTTACATAATCAGGCAGAAATTGCGAACCGATCGTAATACTTGCGCCGACACGGAAGATTCCGCTGGAGTCCCAATCACGCAGTCCTGTTTCCATATCTGAAAATAAGTCGGATATATGTATGGCATATTGCAGAAAGTACTGTCCTGTATCTGTGATCTGCAGCCTTCGTCCGATCCGGTCAAAAAGGCGTACACCATAATATTGCTCTAATTCTTTAATGGCAAGGCTGACTGCCGGTTGTGTTATATGCAAAACAGCGGCTGCTTTGGTTGAATTATAGCCATTTTCACAGATCGTGCGGAATATTATCATGTGGCGTATGGTCATATTTTTCTCCTTATACTGAATTACTTATCTTAATGATTAAATTATATTATTTCCCTTATTTAAAATCAAGAGATATAATGTTAATAGATAGGGAAAGGACGGTATTTTGCAGTGAACAGTTTGCAGAAATATAGGACATTATTCTTCTCCACTTTTAAGCTCAGTGCATGTACATTTGGTGGAGGTTTTGTGATCATTCCATTGATGAGAAAAAAATTTGTAGAGGAACTTGGTTGGATTGAAGAAGATGAAATGTTGGATCTGACAGCGATTGCGCAGTCCTCTCCGGGAGCAATAGCAGTTAATGCATCCATTTTAGTCGGTTATCATGTTGCGGGATTTTCCGGTGCTGTACTTACGGTAGTGGGAACAGTACTGCCGCCGCTCATCATTATCTCAGTAATCTCGATATTCTATCAGGCATTTCGGGATAATCCCATTGTGAATATGGCAATGACGGGAATGCTTTGCGGTGTAGCTGCTGTTATATGTGATGTCGTGATCAACATGTCAAAAAGTATTTTTCAAAAGAAGCGTATACTACCTGTTTTTGTGCTGTTTGCTTCTTTTATAGCCGTACGCTTTTTTTCTGTAAATATCATCATTATCATTCTCGTTTGCGGCGGTATTGGCGCGGTTGATACATGGTATCAGAAAAAACGACAGAAAGCAGGTGATAAGTGATGCTATATCTTCAATTGTTTTGGAGTTTTTTCCAGATCGGACTATTTAGTATTGGCGGCGGTTATGCCGCCATGCCTTTGATCCAAAATCAAGTGGTGGATCTTCATTCTTGGCTGACTATGGCACAATTCGCAGATATCATGACGATCGCTGAGATGACCCCCGGTCCTATTGCTGTTAATTCTGCGACTTTTGTTGGGATACAAGTTGCAGGATTTCCGGGAGCTGTTATCGCAACAGTCGGCTGCGTGTTCCCTTCCTGCGTGATCGTGATGACGCTGGCTTACATGTACTATCGTTTCCGTGGTTTGGACATGGTACAGGGGGTGCTTGCAGGGCTGCGTCCCGCAGTGATTGCTATGATCGCCTCTGCAGGTATCTCTCTGTTGATCATGGCGCTGTACGGACAGAGAATGTTGCCTGCTGATCTGGCATCTTTGGATGTGATTGCCGTGATTATTTTCGCGATCGGCATAAGTGTTTTGAGAAAATGGAAACTGAATCCACTGTGGATCATGGCAGGTTCCGGTGTTGCGGGAACTGTCCTGTATTCCCTATTTTGAAATAAGGCTACCGCAATCCCACTGGCTTTAGACGGTGGGTTAAGGTAGGCAAAAGTAGTGGCTTGTGTTATACTTACGCCATGGGAACATGGAAATCAAAAAACAGACACAAATATTTACTCCAATATCATATTATTTTTGTGTGCAAGTATAGAAAGAAATTACTGACATCAAAGCAAATATCAGATGATATAAAACATTTTTGGAAAGAACATACCTTTTGGACAGATGGATGCTTTGCCTGTAGTGTAGGAAATGTTTCCGAAGAAATGTTAAAGAAGTATATAGAAAATCAAGGATAGAAGGGCAGGCGGCAGCAAATGTTAAAAGCATATAAATACAGGGTATATCCAAACAATGAGCAGAAAATGCAGATAGCTAAAACATTTGGCTGTTGCCGTTTTGTATATAACCAGACGCTTGCATATCGAAAAGAAGCTTACGAGAAAGAGAAAAAAACCATCAGTAAAACAGGCTGCAACAATTACTGTAACAGAGAATTAAAGAAGACATATGAATGGTTAAAAGAAGTGGATAAGTTTGCCCTGACGAATGCAATCTATAATATGGATTCAGCTTATCAGAAGTTTTTCAAAGAACATACGGGCTATCCAAAGTTTAAGAGTAAACACGATAACCATAAATCCTATACAACGAATTTTACGAATGGAAATATAGCTGTAGATTTAGAGAATGGAAAAATAAAGCTGCCAAAGTTAAAAGAAGTAAAGGCAAAACTGCACAGAGAATTCCATGGCAAAATAAAATCAGCCACGGTCAGTCAGGTTCCAAGTGGGAAATGCTATGTGTCAATACTGGTAGAAACAGAGCATGAAAAATTGCCACACAGAAATCAAAATATAGGATTGGATTTAGGAATTAAGGATTTATGTATCACATCGGATGGGATAAGGTACGAAAATCCAAAGATAATAAAAAAGAATGAGAGGAAGCTGTCGAGACTGCAAAGGCAACTGGCACACAAGGAAAAAGGCAGCAGAAATTACGAGAAGAAGAAAAAAGAAATCGCAATATGCCATGAGAAGATAACAAATAGCAGAAAAGATTATCTACATAAGATTTCACACGAAATTGTCAGCGAAAACCAAGTAATAGTTTCGGAAAATCTGCAGATAAAAAACATGGTAAAAAATCATCATTTAGCAAAATCAATCAGTGATGTGTCATGGTATGAGCTTACAAGGCAACTGGAATATAAGTCAAAATGGAATGGCAGGGAATATGTCAAAATAGACACATTTTATGCCAGTAGCCAGTTGTGTTTTGCCTGTGGATATCAAAATACAGATACAAAAGATTTATCGGTAAGGGAATGGATATGTCCGAATTGTGGAACAAAACAAGATAGAGATATCAATGCCGCAAAAAATATACTGGCAGAAGGATTAAGGCAAATAGCATAAAAGAAGCATATATAGGGCAGGAACTGCCCGAATTAACGCCTGTGGAGATAGTAGGTTACGAGGTCGATGAAGCAGGAAGCCCAATGGCTTTAAACAATGGGTAGTTCACAAAAAGAGTATTGAAGGTATGTAAAATATACTGCCTCACATTGATCAGATGTTCAATGTGGGGCGTTTTTTATAAGCAGTTATCTTTAGATTGATAGTATTGTCTGTTATATGAGAATGTGTCCGTTATAGGATTATTTTACAAAAAAATGGAGATGTTTTTGGGAAGGTTTAACAAAAAAATATTAAAAAATAGAAATAGATTGACAATTGTGATAAGCGGTGATAAGCTGTCGCCACAGATTAAGGAAAACAAGTGGAATGACATTCCGTGTAACGGAATAAGGAAGGAGGAGAAAAACATGCAGGTGATAGACAGAGCATTGGAAATATTGACGATATTAAGTAAAGAGACGAATGGTCTATCTGTGTCTGGTCTGGCGAAAAAGTTGTCTTTGCCGCCTAGTTCGATACATCGGATCCTGGCAAGTCTCAAAGAAAACAACTTTATCATCCAGGACAGTGAGAGCAGAAAATACAAGATAGGATATAAATTGTATACGCTTTGCTCGAATATGAGTAAAAATAATATACTTGTGAACCTTGCAAAACCGATCATGCAGAAACTATCAGAAGAGATACAAATGACAGTAGTTTTATGTGTAATGGAGGAGAATCATATTATCAATATTGCCTGTATTGAAAGCGATGAACACTCTATGTATATGGTGAAGATCGGCAAACAGATGCCTCTCTATTCAACATCGGCAGGCCGTGTATTCAGTGCGTATATGGACAGGTGTACAGTGAAAGAAATTTATGAAAATATGGATCTGAAACCAAGTACTCCCTACACAAAAACAAAGATCCAAGAACTTTTGGAGGAATTGGATCATATCCGTGAGAAAGGCTATGCGCTGATCGATGAGGAACTGCAAATGGGGATACAAGGCGTGGCAAGCCCTATTTTTGATAATAATAAAAAAGTGGCGGCTGCGCTGGCTTTGACGAGTATGAAGCAAAGCAGGATGATCACGGATGAAATTATTGAAAAATTAAAACAAAGTGCGGATTCTATTACGAAAGCGATCAGTTAAGAAGAGGTGGTACATATGGCAGAGTATAGTGTGGAAATAAAAAATTTATCTAAAATTTACAGCAATTTATTAAAGGCAGATACGGTTGCATTAGAAAATATTAATTTGAATATAAGACAGAGCGAGTTTATCTCCATCATCGGTCCGTCAGGATGCGGAAAATCGACCTTACTGAAAATGATAGGAAATCTGGAAAAGCCGAGTAAAGGAGAAATCCAATATAGAGACGGCGTGAACCAGCAGATGGGATTTGTATTTCAAGATGCGACGCTGCTTCCGTGGAAAAATGTGCAGAAAAATGCAGAATTTCCATTAGAGATACAGAAGAAGAAAACACCGGAAAATTTAAAAAGGTTAGATGAACTGCTGGAACTGGCGGGACTGACAGAATTTAAGACAGCTCTCCCCAGAGAGTTGTCCGGAGGCATGAGACAGAGAGTTTCTATTGTAAGAGCACTTTCCTATGATGCGCCGCTTTTATTGATGGACGAGCCTTTCGGTGCGTTGGACGCATTGACAAGGGACAATTTAAATGAACAGCTTCTGCATATATGGGAAAACACAAAGAAAACCATTATTTTTGTTACGCATAGTATTGAAGAAGCGGTATTTTTATCGGATCGTGTAGTAGTTATGTCACCCCGTCCGGGAAGGATTAAAGAGATCGTGAATATCGATCTGCCAAGACCGAGAGGGGAAAGTACAAGAAATGCTCCTGAATTTACAGAATATAGTAAATATTTGAGGGGGATCATCGGATGAAAAAGGGAAATAAAACGAGAAAGCTGTTAAGCTCCATACTAGAATATGTGCTATCTATTGGTGTGTTTGTGCTGGCATGGCTTATCTATACTACGGTAAAGGATGTGCCGCTGTATGTCCTTCCCGGTCCGGCAGAAGTGGGAAAGAGCCTCATAGAAATGTTCGCGGATGGAACGGTATATCCACATTTATGGGCTACGACTTATGAAGTGATCCTCGGCTTTATTATCGGAAGCGTGCTGGGAATGGCGCTTGGCTATCTTTTTATAAAGGTGGATGTGCTCAGGACAGCTTTGATGCCGTATCTGATATTTTTCCAGACAGCTCCGAAGATCGCGCTTGTTCCGCTTTTTGTAGTCTGGTTTGGAATCGGCATCGTATCAAAAATTATTTTGATCATTACAATGGTATTATTTCCTGTCCTGTCAGGCATGATGCTTGGATTAGATTCCATACCAAAGGAAGCGAAAGACTTGATGAAGGTATTAAAAGCATCCAAATGGCAGATTTTTACAAAAATCGAAATGCAGTATTCAATGCCGGCATTATTTTCTAGTTTTAAGATCGGAATTATACAGGCGGTCATTGGAGCGATCGTTGCAGAATGGATGTCAGGAAAAGTTGGTCTTGGGTATATTTTGACCTATTCTTCTTCTACCTATGACACACCGGCATTGCTGGCGGGGATCATTGTGACGATTGTACTGGGGATCGTAACGTATGAGATTGTCAGTATATTCGAAAATAAAGCCTTATATTGGCATGAATCAAAGAAATAAAGGAGGCACAACTTGAATTTTATATCAGCGTCATCACCTAAAATTAATGGAAAAATGCCCCATCTATTGTGTGAGGAAGGAGATATCGGAGAAATCGTCCTTCTTCCGGGGGATCCTGGAAGAGTAGAGCTGTTTCAGGAACTGTGCGAAGAGTTTCGCATTATAAGCAGAAACAGGGAATATACGATAGGAACCGGTTATTATAAAGATATGAAGATTTCCGTATGTTCTACGGGAATTGGGGCGGCTTCTACAGAAATTGCCGTTGCCCAATTGATCGGGCTTGGCGCAAAAGCGCTTATCCGTATAGGAGGGACGGGAGTTTTAAAGAAAGAAATTCCCTGCGGTTCCATGATCATCAATACAGGAGCAATGCGGCTTGGCGGTACGTCTACTTTTTATGCGCCTCTAGAATATCCGGCAGTAGCGTCTGTGGAGGTGATCGATTCTTTGATCGAGGCCTGTGAAGAAAGCCATATACAGTATTATACAGGAATTTGTGCGTCTATCGCGTCTTTTTACCACGGACAAGGCAGAGCACTTCCTTATGAAAAGGAATATGATGAAGCTTCTCAATTGGAAAAATATCAGAAATTGAATCTGGTCAATTTGGAAATGGAAGCGGAGACGATCTATACGATGGCATCTCTGCAGAACATATATGCCGGAAGTATTTGTTCCGTGCACTGCAACCGGGTCACAGATCAATGGGAGGTGGACAATGCAAAGGCACAGAGAAGAATGTGTATGCTAGCTCTGGAAGGAGCTTGGAAGTTAAATAAACGTTATATAAAAGGAGGAAAAGAATCATGAAGTTAAAAGGAAAGATCACAGCAGTAGTATTAGGTGTTGCAATGGCAGTATCTGTTCTTGCCGGATGCGGCAGCGGAACAGCCGATGACACTAAGCAGACCGGACAGGCACAGCAGAAGGAAAATAAGGAGGAAGCAGGCGGTTTAAGGACGGTTTCTATTCAGATCGATGGAGCGGCAGTGCCATATTACGCTCCGCTTTATATGGCGCAGGAGAAAGGATATTTTAAAGAAGAAGGATTAAATGTGGAGTTCTATTATGCTGCGGCAGCAGATATTGTCACAAATGTAGCAAGTGGAAATGTGGATTTTGGTTTTCCGAATGCAGATGCGGTAGTAGCGGCAAAATCAAAAGGTATCCCGGTAAAAGTGGCGCATACGACATATCAGGAAGGATTGGGCGCGATCATCTTTGGCGCTGACTCCGGAATCAAAGAACCGGCAGATTTAAAAGGAAAAACAGTGGCTGTTACAAGTCTTGGCAGCGCCAATTATTTTCAGCTGCAGGCAGCGCTGGAGTCGGCGGGACTTACAGTAGATGATGTGAAAGTAGAAGTGATCGGGACAGGGGCGATCTTGAACTCTCTGACAGAAGGTCAGGTCGATGCGATCGTATTTTCGAAATTAAGAACGATCGAATTAAACAATGCGGGATATGAAGCGGAAGAGATCTTGTGCGACCAGTTTCTGCCGTCCTTCGGAAACGTTGTGATCACAAGTGAAGAACTTTCAAACAAGGAACCGGAAGTGATAGAAGGATTTACAAAAGCACTTACAAAAGGTATTGAATATGTCATAGATGGACATGCAGAGGAAGCAGTAGATTTTTCTATAGAAAATCATGCGCAGACGTTTGATACAGCGAAAAGAGATGTGGCAGTACAGATCTTAAATGAAGTGTTTATTCCGACATTATGGCAGAGTGAGTATACGAAAGAAAAGGGAATCGGGGCCTCTGATCCGGAAAAGTGGCAGGCATTGATCGACGATTCAGTAAAATACGGAATTATTGACGAGGGATTCCAAGCGGAAGAACTTTTATATACACCGGGAAAATAAGGAGAATAAAGAGCTATGTTTTATCGAAAAAATAGGAAGATCATTCTTCCAGTCATTGTTTTCCCGATATTACTTATCATTTGGGAAGCATACATTAAAATTTTCCATATCTCCAGTTATGTGCTGCCGGATCCCTATGCTCTTTTGCTCTCATTTATTGAATTATTTACAGGGGGAACGATCTGGCCGCATATAGCAGTGACGATGCAGGAAATATTTTTAGGAACCTTGATCGGTATTGCTATAGGGCTAGTATTAGGATACATTATGGCAAAGATAAAGATTTTAGAGCGTCTGATCATGCCGTTTGTCATTATTATCCAGACAGCTCCTAAAATATCGCTGGCTCCACTGTTTATATTGTGGATGGGACTGGGGCTTAAGTCCAAAGCCGCGCTTGTAATACTTGTCGTGTCCTTTCCGATTATGATAAATGAAGTATCGGCCATCCGTTCGATCGATCCGAATGTTTATAATTTAATGAAGATTTTAAAAGCAAATCCTTGGCAGCGTTTTGTGAAAATAGAATTGCCGTATTCAGTTGAGATGCTTTTGTCTGGTATCAAATTAGCTCTGACCCAGGCTATGACAGGCGCGGTGATCGGAGAGATGATCGGAGCGAAAGCAGGTCTTGGATATTTATTAAATCTGGG
This sequence comes from Mediterraneibacter massiliensis, assembly GCF_001487105.1. Lineage (GTDB taxonomy): Bacteria > Bacillota > Clostridia > Lachnospirales > Lachnospiraceae > Mediterraneibacter > Mediterraneibacter massiliensis. The sequence goes on from NZ_LN913001.1 coordinate 804,515, forward strand.
CAGGGAGACTTTTGATATTAAACTGATCTTAAACGCCGTTATTTTATTGAGCGCTATCGGACTTTTATTGTACTTGGTGTCTGAGTTTATAGAAAAGCATGCGCTTTATTGGAAAGTGATCGATAAAGAAGTTATGGGCTGATACAGCTGCATGTTCTGCTGCACAGTCTGCTGTACTTCTGCATATATTGACAGCAAGAGGATATATCCGGCCGGGAGAGAATAGGATTGAGGATCTGTGAATTAAGGGAAAAAGAAGTGATCAATATATGCAACTGTAAAAGGCTGGGCTGTGTGGTAGATATTGAAATGAATATCTGCGATGGCTGTGTGGAGGCGATCATTATCCCGGGACCGGGGAAAATCTGTGGTTTTTTGGGAACGGACAGCGAGTATGTGATCCCCTTTGCCTGTATAAAAAAAATAGGACCGGATATCATACTGGTAGAGATCCAGGAAGAGAAATTTTTACAGAAGTTGTAGAAATAAAAAACGGAGAAGAAATAGCACAGATCTTGCAGGACAGTGCCTATTTCTTCTCTGCTTTTGAGATTTTTTATTGAAGGAATTTTTTTAATTCATCCATAAAGGTATTGACATCTTTGAACTCTCGATAGACGGAGGCGAATCTTACATACGCTACGGGATCCAGCGCTTTTAGTTTGTCCATGACGATCTCACCGATCAGACTGCTTGGGATCTCCTTTTCTTCCCTGTTGAAAATCTCCAGTTCAACAGAATCGATGGCTTTTTGTATCTCATTTGCCGGAACAGGGCGTTTATAGCAAGCGCTTAAAATACCGTGTTCGATCTTGGAGCGGTCGTACTGTTCACGGTTATTATCCTTTTTGATGACGATGAGGGGAATAGTCTCTACTTTCTCATAGGTAGTAAAACGTTTTCCACATTCATCGCAGGAACGCCGTCTGCGGATAGAGTTTTTATCTTCTGCTGGTCTGGAATCGATCACTCTTGTATCTGGATGACCACAATATGGACACTTCATAATAAGAACCTGCCTTTCTTGTTACTTTTACTATCAGTTTATTCTGTCTTTAAGTATACACAATCTGCCTGCTTTTTGTAAAGGAAACACTTGCAAAATGCAGAAAAATCACTTACAATAATTTCGACAATTTAATAATGAAGGTTATTTGAAGGAGGAGACAAGCATGAAAAGAAGAGGAACAGCGATTCTTTTGGTGTTGACATTTGTCTTGTCTGTTGCACTGAGCGGGTGTTCAGGTGACAAGAAAGAGGCAGGGTCTGCAACCGAGAATGAACTTTCAGGGAAACCGGTCGAAGGAGGAAGTATCCGTGTTGGTATTTCCCAGGATTTGGACAGTCTTGACCCACATAAAGCAGTTGCGGCAGGAACAAAAGAGGTTTTATTTAATGTATATGAAGGTCTGGTAAAACCAGATAAAGATGGAAATTTAACAGAAGCCGTAGCAAGCAGTTATGAAATAACAGAAGATGCAAAGGTATATACGTTTACCTTGCGTGATGGAGTCAAGTTCCATAATGGGAGTGACGTTACGGCAGAAGATGTAAAATATTCAATTGACAGATGCGCCGATACGTCGAATGGAGAACCGCTCGTATCGGCGTATTCTATTATCGAGAGTGTAAATATACTGGATGCCAAGACGGTAGAAATACGCCTGTCAGAGCCTAATACGGAATTTCTTGCCTATATGACAACGGCTATTATCCCGAAAGGATATGACAAACTGGAGACGGAACCGGTAGGAACGGGTCCTTTTCAATTTGTGTCGCGTTCCCCGCAGGAGAATATCATTTTGAAGAAAAATGAGGATTACTGGGGAGAAAAAGCACATTTAGACGAAGTGGAATTTAGGATCATAGCAGATGCGGATATGGTAGTGACGAATCTAAAAGGTGGTTCTATCGATATGTATATGCGTCTGACATCTGCGCAGGCGGCGGAACTTACGGAAGGCTTCCATATTGAGGAAGGTACTATGAACCTGGTGCAGGCGCTGTATCTGAATAATGACGCGGAACCCTTGAATAATGAAAAGGTTCGCCAGGCGCTTTGTTACGCCATCGATCCGGAAGAGATCATGGCGATGATCGCGGATGGAAAGGGAGTCCGGGTAGGAACAAGTATGTATCCGGGACTGAAAAAATACTTTGACGATACGTATACGAAATATTATGCGCAGGATTATGAGAAAGCGGAAGAATTGTTAAAAGAAGCCGGTTATGAAGACGGTTTTGATTTGGAAATCACAGTGTGTTCGGCAGATCAGCCGCATGTGGATACGGCGCAGGTGATCGTAGAAGAACTCAAGAATATCGGGGTGAATGCCACGATCAAACCGGTCGAATGGGAGGCATGGCTGGAGGATGTTTACGCGGGGAGAAACTTCCAGTCTACGGTCGTCGGCGTAGACGCTTCCAATCTGTCGGCGCGTGCTATGTTGGAACGATTTGTCTCAGATGCGGATGGAAACTTTATCAATTTTAACGATAAAGAGTATGATGCGACATTCCAAAAAGCAATCGCGGCGATAGATGAGGAGGAACAGACAGCGTTATATAAAGAACTGGAAGGGATCCTTACAGAAAAAGCGGCAAATGTCTATATACAGGATCTTGCCAATTTAGTCGCGATCAGTGATGCGTATGACGGATATGAGTTTTATCCGCTGTATGTGCAGGATATGTCCGCGATATATAAGGTAGAGTAGCGTATAAAAAAGAGAAAAACGATATGTATACAGGGTCCCATGGGAGGAAAGCATGAAATTTCTAATAAAAAAAATCACAGGTCTTATAATCGCATTATTAATTGTCAGCATTCTTGCTTTCCTGGCATTTGAGGTCATTCCGGGAGATCCGGCCCGGACTATCCTCGGGACAGAAGCGACCGAAGCAAAAGTAGAAGCGCTGCGTGATGAGATGGGGCTGAACCGGCCCCTGCCTGTCCGGTATGGAGAGTGGATCCAGAATTTTGTGGCAGGGGATATGGGCACATCCTATTCCTATCAGATTCCGGTAAAGGAGTTGATCGCAGATAAGATTCCGATCACAGCTGCCATGACGTTGATGAGCTTTATCGGTATCCTTCTATTATCTGTTCCGTTGGGGATACTATGTGTCCGTTTTGAAAACCGGATGGTGGACAAGATCTTTCTTGTACTGAATCAGATTATGATGTCAGTGCCTCCGTTTTTTATTGGTATGCTCCTGACAGTCGTATTTGGTCTATTTTTTCACATGTTTACCCCGGGAGAGTATATTTCTTATACCGAAGATATAGGTGGATTTTTGGGATATCTGGTGCTGCCTTCTCTGGCGATCGCGCTGCCCAAGGCAGCGATGACGATGAAGATGTTAAGAAGTTCTATGCTTTCCCAGATGGGGCAGGAGTATGTCCGTACGGCAAGAAGCCGGGGAAACAGTCCATGGAGGATCCTGCTTGTGCATGTATTTAAAAATGGGTTTCTGCCGGTTCTCACTTTTTTGGGAGTGATGATAGCGGATGTGATAGCGAACAGCATCGTGGTAGAGCAGGTATTTGGAATTCCAGGGCTTGGAAGGACGCTGATCACATCGATCGCAAAAAGAGACTATCCTGTAGTAGAGGCAGTCATCGTCTGGCTCGCTGTGGTGATCCTTGTGATCAATGTGGCGGTGGATCTGTTATATCGAAGATTAGATAAGAGGATCGAGATATGAGAAAAAGTAAGAAAGTACATTCCTTCTATTTTACGGCAGGTCTTGCCTTGACGATTTTTATGACGATCCTGATCATAGCAGGTTTTTTTTGGACGCCTTATGACCCGGAAGCAATGGCAGGTACACTAAAACTTAAAGGACCGTCCCTGCTCCATGTATTTGGTACAGATCAGTTTGGGAGAGATGTGTTGAGCAGAGTGCTGGCAGGAGCGGGCAATACCTTTGTGATCGCAGCGGGAACGATCGTGATCGGAGGAACGATCGGAAGCGTGCTCGGAGCGGTAACAGGATACTTTGGCGGCTGGCTGGACGAAGGGATCATGAGGATCAACGATGCGCTGGCGGCGTTCCCGAGTGTTCTTTTGGCATTGGTCATTGTAAGTATTTCGGGACCGGGTACGTATAAAGTTATGTTGGCGCTTGGGATCGCGTTTATCCCCAGTTTTGCCAGAGTTGTCCGGGGAGAATTTATGCGGTGCGCAAAAGAGGACTATGTGATCAGCGCAAAACTGATCGGCGTATCGGTACCCAGAATTTTATTTGTACACATTCTGCCGAATATTCTTCCTGCACTTTTGTCGGCACTGGCGATCGGTTTTAATAATGCGGTTCTGGCGGAAGCGGGGATGAGTTATCTGGGAATCGGTGTACAGCCTCCGGATGCCAGCCTGGGCAGGATGCTTTCAGAAGCCCAGACATATCTGGCAGGAGGTCCGTGGTGTGCTGTATTTCCCGGTGTCTTTCTTGTGCTTTTGATCCTTGGTGTGGGGATGCTGGGAGAAGGGATCCTGGATAGATTCGGAGGTGGAAGATAATGCTAAGAGTAGAAGATCTGTCCATCTGGTTTGAGGACAGGGGCACTCTGGAAAAAGTCGTAAAAGGAATCTCTTTTTCTATGGACAGTGGAGAGATCTTAGGCATCGTTGGAGAATCTGGCTCTGGGAAGACAATGACGGCGCTGACGATCGCAGGAATCTTGAAGAAAAATGCACGGATTGAGAGTGGAAAGATAGCATTTGAAGGAAAGGAGCTGCTTTCTCTGACAGGGAAGGAATTGCGAGACATACAGGGAAAAGAGATCAGCATGATCTTTCAGGAGCCAATGACGGCACTCAATCCGACGCTGCGCATTGGGCGTCAGGTGGAGGAAACACTTCTGCTGCATGAAAAGATGTCCCGGAAAGAAAGAAAAGAGAGGGCTTTTCAGGCTTTAAGAGATGTAGAATTAAAAGATATAGAGTCAGTCTATAAGAAATACCCTCATGAGTTGTCAGGAGGAATGCGCCAGAGAGTGATGATCGCCGCAGCCGTGATAGACAGGCCGAAACTTTTGATCGCAGACGAACCGACGACGGCGCTGGATGTGCATACCCAGGAAGGGATCTTAACATTATTGAAGAAACTGAATAAAAAATATAAGATGGGGATCTTGTTTATTTCGCATAATCTGCGGGTCGTAAAAGAACTGTGCAGCCGTGTGCTTGTAATGAAAGAGGGAGAGATCGTGGAAGAAGGTACGGCGGAAGCGATTTTTGCAGATCCAAAGACAGCTTATACAAGAGAACTGATCGAGGCGATCCCTTCAAGGACGAAGGGAAGCATGTACTACGATCTGTTGAAAGAAAAGGCTGGTGAAATGCATGAAGGATAAAGTGCTGGAGTTAAAACATGTAAATGCCTGGTATCGGGAAGGGCGGAGGAAAAAACAGATACTTGAGGATGTTTCTTTCACGCTCTATGAGGGCGAAATGGTTGGATTAGTGGGAGAAAGCGGGAGCGGAAAATCTACACTTTGCAAATGTGTGCTGGGACTTTTAAAAGAATATGAAGGAGAGATCATCCAGTATACAAAACATCCGCAGATGGTTTTTCAAGATCCTTACAAATCTCTGAATCCCAGGAAAAAGATCGGCTGGCTTTTGGAAGAACCGCTGAAGGCAGAAAAGAAATATACAAAAGAACAACGCCGGAAAAAGGCGGAAGAAATGCTGCGCCGGGTTCATCTTCCAGAAGATCTTTACGACCGGTATCCAAAAGAACTAAGCGGCGGACAGAGGCAGCGTGTCAGTATCGCACTGGCTCTTATTACAGGGACAAAGTTTATTCTTGCGGATGAACCACTTTCTGCGTTAGACGTAACGGTACAGGCACAGATCATACAGTTGTTAAAAGAACTGCAGGCAAAAGAACGGCTCTCGTATCTGTTTGTCTCACATGATCTGGACGTAGTCAGTATGCTTTGCAGCCGTGTATTGTTTTTAAAGGACGGGAATGTGACAGAATATGAGAACATATAAGTTGACAGTATCTTATGACGGCACCCGTTATCAGGGGTGGCAGAAGCAAAAGAATACAGACAAGACGATACAGGCAATAGTAGAAAACGCTCTTGGAAAAACGGCGGGATATCCTGTGGAGATATACGGTTCTGGGCGGACAGACGCCGGCGTACATGCGAAAGGACAGACTTTGTCCTGTAGTTTAAGAGGCAAGATTAGGGAAGAGACGTTTCAGGAAGTGATAAACAGTCTGCTTCCGGAGGATATTCGTGTCATACGTACGGAACTTGTGAAAAATGGTTTCCACGCACGTTACAGCGCTTCCGGCAAATGCTATGAGTACCATATAGATACACGGCAGAAACAAGATGTGTTTGAACGCCGGTACTCTTATCATTTTCCCTATAAGGTGGACAAAAAGAAAATGGAAGAAGCAGCGCGTATTCTTATAGGTACGCATGATTTTGCCGCATTTACGGATAAAAAGGAAGAAAAGTCCACAATAAGGTCAATTTATGATATAATGATAGCCGGACAAGACGGGAAAATACAGATCACGTATCGTGGGAATGGCTTTTTATATCATATGGTACGGATCCTGACCGGGACTTTGCTGGAAGTCGGAATGGGAAAGCTTACGACAGAAGAAATCGCCGGCGCGCTCGTGACAGGGGAGCGAAAAAAGGCAGGTTTTATGGCGCCGGCAAAAGGATTGTTTTTAAAAGAAGTATATTATTAGGCTATATTCCTTACAAAGAAAGTGTCTCAAAAGTTGTTTTTGAGACATTTTCCTTTCGGGAAGAGGATAAGGAGGCGGATATGAAACTTATTTCATGGAATGTAAATGGGATCCGGGCATGCGTGCAGAAAGGATTTCTGGACTTTTTCCAAGAGGCAGATGCAGATATTTTCTGCATACAGGAGACGAAAATGCAGGAAGGGCAGCTTGAGCTTGATCTAAAAGGATATCATCAATATTGGAATTACGCAGTGAAAAAAGGATATTCCGGAACCGCTGTGTTTACGAAGCAAGAACCGCTGGCGGTGACATATGGGATCGGGATCGAGGAACATGACCAGGAAGGTCGTGTGATCACATGCGAATTTGAAGAGTTTTACCTAGTGACGGTATACACGCCAAATTCGCAGAATGAGTTAAAACGGCTTGCCTACCGTATGCAGTGGGAAGAAGACTTCCAGGCATATTTAAAGCGTCTGGAAGAAAAGAAACCAGTCATTGTAACGGGTGATATGAATGTGGCGCATCAGGAGATCGATCTGAAGAATCCAAAGACAAACAGGAAAAACGCAGGTTTTACGGATGAAGAAAGACAGAAGTTTACGGAACTTTTAGAAGCAGGGTTTATCGATACGTTCCGCTATTTTTACCCGGAGAAAGAAGGCGTTTACTCCTGGTGGTCATACCGCTTCAGCGCACGCGCGAAAAACGCGGGATGGCGTATTGATTATTTCTGCGTATCAAAGTCGCTGGAAGATCATTTGGAAAATGCAAAAATTTTGACGGACGTGATGGGGTCAGATCATTGCCCGGTAGAATTGGATATAAAGGAAGGAGGCAGTCATCATGACAAAGATTGACATTATTTCCGGTTTCCTGGGAGCCGGAAAGACAACATTTATCAAAAAAATGCTGAAAGAGGCATTTGCAGGAGAGCAGGTCGTACTGATCGAAAATGAATTCGGAGAGATTGGGATTGACGGCGGTTTTTTAAAAGAGGCAGGCATTGAGATCCGGGAAATGAATTCAGGCTGTATCTGCTGTTCACTTGTAGGAGATTTTGGAAAATCTTTAAAAGAAGTGGTGGATACGTATCATCCGGAAAGAATCTTGATCGAGCCATCCGGTGTGGGGAAACTATCCGATGTGATCAAAGCAGTACAGGATGTGCAGGAGAGTATTGACGCAAAACTGAACAGTTTTACGACGGTAGTCGACGTGACAAAATGTAAAATTTACAGAAAAAATTTCGGGGAATTTTTCAGTAATCAGATCGCTTATGCAGGGACGATCATTTTAAGTCGTACAGATAAGGCAAAACCAGAAAAAATAGAAGAAAGTGTGGCGCTGCTGCGCGAGTTAAACGAAAAGGCGCCGATCATCACGACGCCGATTGATGAGCTTCCTGGAAGTAAACTGTTGGAAGTGATGGAGGCAGAAGGATCATTGGAAGAAGAGCTGCTTTCTGAAATGCCCTGCCCGGTATGCGGATGTCATCACCATCATGAGGGAGAAGAACACGAACATCACCATCATCACCATGAGGGAGAAGAACACGAACATCACCATCACCACCATGAGGGAGAAGAACACGAACATCACCATCATCACCATGAGGGAGAAGAACACGAACACCATCATCACGCACATGGACATCATCATGCAGATGAAATTTTTACCAGCTGGGGAAAAGAGACGATCCGTACGTATACACGAGAAGAAATCGAATATATACTAAAGGAACTGGAACAAGAGGAAAAATTTGGTACCGTGCTGCGTGCAAAAGGCATGGTGGCGGGAGAAGATGGAAACTGGATCTATTTCGATATGGTCCCGGAGGAACAGGAAGTCCGCAGCGGCGCGCCGGAATATACAGGAAGGATCTGCGTGATCGGATCCAAATTGCAAGAAGAAAAGCTGGAGAAGCTGTTCGGACTTGCAGAATAGCTGCGTGAGAGGAGAGAGCCAAATGACAGAACCAGAGACGTTAGTATATTTGATGACAGGTTTTTTGGACAGCGGGAAAACTCAGTTTTTAAAGTTTACCCTGCAGCAGGACTATTTCCAGATCGACGGAAAGACTCTTTTGATCCTCTGTGAAGAAGGAGAAGAAGAATATCCCGCAGGCGAAATGCTGAAATACGGAGTCGTTATCGAGCATGTGGAGGAACAAGAAGAACTGACAGAAGCGTGGCTTCAGAAAATGGAGGAAAAGCACCGGCCGCAGCGTGTGATCATAGAGTACAATGGAATGTGGAAAGTCAGTGATTTTGAGAAAATGACGCTGCCGGAAGGCTGGGTGATCGAACAGAAGATCACGACAGTGGATGCCAGCACTTTTCAGATGTATCTTACGAATTTAAAACCGTTGTTTGTCGAGATGGTAAGAGGTGCGGAGATGGTCTTGTTTAACCGTTGTGAAGATATAAAGCCGCTTGCCGGATACAGACGCAGCGTGAAGGTGGTAAGTCCCCAGGCAGAAGTGATCTTTGAGGGGGAAGAAGGAGAACTGGATCATATTTTTGAAGATGACGTTCCTTATGATTTGGACGCTCCGGTCATTGAGATACACAGAGAAGATTATGGGATCTGGTATGTGGATATGATGGAAAATCCAGAGCGGTATGATAAAAAAGTGATCGAATTCACAGCAAAAGTACTCAAACCACGTACTTTTCCATCTAAAGTATTCCTTCCGGGGCGCATGGCGATGACATGTTGTGCGGATGATACGACATTTTTGGGCTATGTGTGCAAGAGTGCCTATGCGCCGAAACTCAAACCGGGACAATGGGTGAAGATTCGGGCGAAAGTAGGTTTTGCCAATGTTTCTGTTTACCATGGGAAAGGACCGGTTTTGGAAGCAGAGAATATAGAAATAGCAGAGCCGATAGAGGAATTGGTGTATTTTAATTGATCAAATTGGATATGAGAAAGTGGAGGTTCACAAAATGGAAAAGAGATATGATGTGATTGCAATGGGGGAACTATTGATCGATTTTACGATGAACGGGCAAAGCGGGCAAGGAAACGCACTTTTTGAAGCCTGCCCGGGCGGAGCGCCCTGCAATGTGCTTGCGCTTCTGAATAAAATGGGTAAACAGACGGCTTTCATCGGGAAAGTGGGAAAAGACCAGTTTGGGAAGACGTTAAAAGATACATTGGATGAAGTGAAGATCGATACGTCGCATTTGTTGGAAGATGATCGTGTACATACGACGCTTGCGTTTGTACATACATTTCCAGATGGAGACAGAGAATTTTCTTTCTACAGAGATCCGGGGGCAGATATGATGCTGACAGAAGAGGAAATCGACGAAGACTTTTTGGAAGAAGCGAAGATTTTCCATTTTGGAACTCTTTCTATGACTCATGATGAGGTGCGCAAAGCAACAAAGAAAGCATTAAATATTGCGAAAAAGAGTGGGACGCTGATTTCTTTTGATCCGAATCTGAGGCCTCCTTTGTGGAGTTCTTTAGAACTGGCAAAAGAGCAGATGAAATATGGTTTTACCTTCTGCGATATATTGAAAATCTCAGATAATGAGATTCAGTTTGTATCCGGCAAAGAAGATTATGATGAAGGAATTGCCTGGCTGCAGGAAAATTATCAGATACCGCTGATTTTCCTTACTATGGGAAAGGATGGCAGTCGTGCGTATTATAAGGGAATGCGTATAGAGAAAAAGGGAGTACAGGTAAAAGCCATAGAGACGACAGGCGCTGGCGACACATTCTGTGGAAGCTGCCTTAATTATATTTTAGAGCATGACCTTTTCAATCTGACAGAAGACCAGATTGAAGAAATGCTGACATTTGCCAATGCCGCGGCAGCGCTTGTGACGACCAGAAAAGGCGCCATCAAGGCAATGCCCCGGAAGGAAGAAGTGTTGGAGCTGCTCAGAAAATAGAAGTGTATACTCATAAGGACGGAAAAAGACAAACCGCAGGCATGATGTCTGCGGTTTGTTTTTAGATTTCAGCATTTCTGGTAGGCAAGCCGTTTCGTTCCGTCATCTGTATAAATGATGCCGCAGTAGGTGAAACCGTTTTTCTCGAGCAGATGCTGCATGATCTGATTGTCTTTGTGGGTATCGATCTTCAGATTGCGGCATTTTTTAAATGCCCAGTCAAGGCAAAAGGAAGCGGCGCCTTTTACGGTCCCGTCGGAAGTGATACGGTGGACAACACCATAAGGAGCGGTATTTATCCATTTTCCGTTATATATGTTTTGATATGTATGGTCTTCTCCTTCATTGTAGTAAAAGACAGCAACGATACATTTGTCTGTTTCACAGACATAGCTGTGCTCTGTTTCGATATCCTTTTTGATAAGTTCTGGTTCCGGATATGTACTGCCCCATTGCGAGGGATTTCCATGTGTGGACATAAAATATCTTGCTTTTTCATACAGATTTTGGATAGACGATAGATCATCCATAGTAGATTTTCTGATTTTCATAATCGACAAAACTCCTTATAATTCGATAAAAAATACATAGCATGCGATAAAAATGCGCTATGAGATAGAATGTGTTCTTTACGTGTATTGTAAAGCAGGCGGCAGGGAAAAGGCAAGGGAAAAAAGGACGTTGACATCTAAAAACTACAAGTGTAAGATTTAAGAAAACGGACAAGGAGGAAATATGAAAGCAGGAATACATAAGATTTTGTTCATAGCAGTGCTGTGCTTACTTCTGTCTACAGGCTGTGGTTCGGAAGAGGAACATGCCAAAAACATAGAAACCGGCGAGACAGAAACGAGGGAAGAAAAGGATAGTCAGGAGGGGCTTCTTAGGGAAACCGAACAATTGGCAGAAAACTATAGGACCGTATATGAGAAAGCGAAGGAAGAGAATTCCTTGGACAGCAAGAATACTATAGAAGAGATTATAACGATTTTAGGAGAGGAGGGATATTGTGCAGTAGATTCGGAAAATCAGATAAATATGACACATGCAGAGGAAGCGCAGTTGTTTTGTGAAAAGGCGTCAGACGAAGAAAAAGCAGAAATTTTGCTTTTCATTGTGACAGATCAGGGTGGGTTCGTGCGGTATGATCTGCACTGTATGGAAGGAAACATGACAGTACAAAGAAGCAGCCTCACCTGGGACAAAGGGGGAAATCCGCATGCCGAAGCAGTGGATTCCTATGTGGCAGAGGAGTGGAAGTATACAGAAAAAGGATATTTGTTTTTAGAGTTAGAACGCCCCTCAGGGTTCGACGGGCCCAGCGGACATACAGCTATACGGATCAAGCCGTTAGCGGAGGAGTTAAGACGGTGGAATGAACAGTATATTCTTCCGATAGGGTACAAAAGCAACAATTTGTTTACGACGAATTGGAGCGCGGAATCCTATGGAGAACTTTGCTTTTATGATGTATATGAGCCTTTTTATAAAATGAAAATGGGGGAGGCAAAACAATTCGACGCAGAAGTAGGAACGAAAGAATATGCGATACCCGAACAGGAATTTGAGTCTGTGATACAGACATTTTTGCCAGTGGATACAGAAGTACTGCGAATGGAACAGGGATATGACGCAGAGATAGGCTGTTATCTATACCGGCAGAGAGGCCTGCATGATCTAGGTGAAAACCCAGATACTCCGTATCCGGAGGTGGTGGGCGGTACAGAGAATGGAGATGGTACTGTGACCCTGACAGTAGACGCAGTATGGAAAAAGAAAAATACTGACAAGGCGTTTACCCACCAGGTAAAAATACGCCCGGCGGAAGAAAGAAAAGAAGATATGCCACAAGGCTCCTTTGTCTATCTTTCTAATGAACTCCTGCCCTTTGAAGGCAGCCAAATTCCTGCTTACATTCCCAGACTAACGGATGAAGAATGGCAGAAATACTATGGAGAAAATAAATAAAGATAAGACGGCGGGATAGATTTAGAAGCAAAAGGGTCATAGAAGGGAAAGTTTCTGTAAGACGGAGAAGGCGATTTCAGAGGCGGTTTTGCCCGAAGCATCGTCTTTTCCCTCTATATGTACGGAGAAGAAGTAGGGCTCTCCTTCCTTTTCAAGGATACCGATGAACCATCCATTTTGTTCTTTGCCATTGATCTTTCCTGTACCGGTTTTCCCATATACGGCATAATCTTCATCTGCAGACAGGTGGAGAGAGTTTAACACGGTGTCTATGTCTTTTTCGTGGAAATTCCAGGTATTATAATAGAGATTTCTAAGGAGGACAGTCTGCTCCACCGGGGAGATCTGCAGGGAAGATTCCAGCCAGTAATCCTCTATGGCGCCGGATATATTTTGGTTTCCATATTGGATCTGCTGGAAATAACTGCGCAGGGCCGATTTTCCTATTTCTTTATCCAAATATTGGAAATACCAGTTGACAGATGCAGACATGGCGCTGTTGAGCGTCTGATCCCGATTCCAAGAAGCAAAGGGATAGGCGGTTTTATCCCAGGGGACTATAGACGAATCAGGAGATATGACACAGGAGTCCAGGGCAAAAAGCGCACTGTATATTTTATAAGTGGAGTCGGGGGAAGTCCGCTTTAAGGCGTCTTCTGTATTATAGATGCTCCAGTTTTTTCCGGTGGAATCGGACAGAACAAAACTGCCTTCATACCTGCCGAAGGCGTCTGCCATCTCTAGGGTATGAATGTCTCCCTGTGGAAGAGGAACAGACGAGGGCAGCTGTGCAGAAGCGGAAAAGCAGGGACTCACAGACAGGCAGAAAAGAACGGTGCAAAGGCAGATCATATAGCCGAGCAGGCGTTTTTGCCATGGTGGGGCCGCATAAGAGGAAATATGCAGTATTCGGCTTTTGAGCTCCTTTTTGGTATGTGCAGAGCTAAAGGCGAGAGGGGCAGAGCATGAGGCTGCAGAAAGCTGAAGAAGGAGTTTGCCGTACAGTATATACTCTGCCTCCTTGAGATGTTTGAGAACGAAAGCATCACAGGCAAGTTCACGATCCAGCTGGATCCTTTTGGCGGCGTATAGGATGAAAGGATTGAACCAGTACAGTGGCTTTAGGATAAGCAGCAAAAAATTGCAGATACCGTCTTTGTGGAGACAGTGCTGAAGTTCATGCATGAAGATGTATTTCAGGCTGTCTTTTTCTATATAGGACAAGAGAGGGGACGGAAGATAAATCTTTTGCATACATACTCCTGCTGTAAAAGGCGAACCGTTGAAATCTAAGGCTAAAAGAGGAATATCCCGTTTAATACCGAGCTCTCTTTTGACACTGTCGTAGGTATGGAGAATAAACGTGTCTTTGACTGCAATAGCGTCGGTTCGCCACTTTTTAAACCGTAGACATGTAAGAAGTGTAAGTATACTGTGAAGAAAAACGCCTGCTGTCCAACAAATAAAAAGAGCCGATAAAATACTGTCAGGACAGCGGCTGACAGACAGGCTGAGATCTTGCAGAGCTTCTGGGAGAAGGGTGGCAGAAGGCGTTGCGGGGCCTACAGGAAAAGAAGCGGAAGTAAGCAGGCTGGAAAAAGATTTTAGGGTATATGTAAAAATACCGGTGGGAAGAAAAGGAACGATCAACAAGACAAGATAGGGGATCCAGAGTGCATATTGGATCGGCGTGGAGATACGATGTTTAAACAGATATTTTATGAAAAATAAAACAAGGGTCAATACTGCCAATATAAGATTGGATTTCAGAAACGAAAGTGTAAACGCGGCAATCATCCTCGAGCCTCCTTGGACCTAAGCTTTTTTTTGTGATTTTTCGGTCAGAAGATTTTGCAGTTCCGCCAGATCTTCTGGAGAGAGTTCTCCATTATGAACAAAGGCTGAAACCATGGAGGAAAAACTGCCGTCATAGTATTTATCCAGAAAAGAACGGCTTTCCTGACGGATATAGTCTGTTTCAGCTACCAAAGGGGTATATACAAAAACACGGCTGCGCTTTTCATAAGAAAGCGCTCCTTTTTGGAGGAGACGTTTTAACAAAGTCTGGACAGTGTTATAACTCCAGTGTGTGGAAGGACGCAGATATTCTGTGATCTCAACCGTACTGACAGGAGCATATTTCCATACGATTTTCATTACTTTGAATTCAGCTTCTGAAATCTGGGGCAGCGCTTTTCGGGGCATGATATACCTTCTTTCGGTTCATATGAATTCTTACAAGTGTAGTATAAAACAGAGAAAAGAAGAATGCAACGAAAAGCCTTTCCCTATGGTCGGTAAAATTACCGTTTTGCGGAAGAAATGGAAATGCACATGTATAAAATTAGATACAAGGCGTTTGTTGAGAAGAATTATCAAAACAGATATTGTCTTTTGTTTAACATGATGTTATACTAGGCGACGTAGACGAAAGATATGACAGATTTATTTAAGGAGGATTTAGTAGAATGACACAGTTTGAACAGTGGACTGGTTTTCATGGAAAACTCTGGAAAGAGGAGGTAAATATACGAGACTTTATCCAGAATAATTATACACAGTATGAGGGCGACGAATCTTTCCTGGCGGCTCCTACAGAAGCGACAAATAAACTCTGGGGTGAGCTGCAGAAACTGCAGAAAGAAGAAAGAGCCAAGGGCGGCGTTCTGGATATGGAGACAGAAGTGGTATCCGGTCTGACAGCATATGGTCCGGGATATATCAAGGAAGATATGAAAGACTTAGAACAGATCGTAGGTCTTCAGACAGATAAACCTCTTAAGAGGGCTTTTATGCCGTACGGCGGGATCAAGATGGCAGAACAGGCTTGTACGACATATGGATATACGCCGAGTAAAGAGCTGCACGAAATCTTTACAAAATATCATAAAACACATAACCAGGGTGTCTTTGACATTTATACACCGGAGATGAAGAAAGCCCGTCATAACAAAATCATTACCGGACTTCCGGACACATACGGAAGAGGACGTATTGTCGGCGATTACCGCCGTGTTGCTCTGTACGGGATCGACTATCTGATCCAGCAGAAAGAAGCGGATTTTGTAGAGTCAGAAAGACATGGTATGAAAGGGACAGATTTCCGCCTTCGTGAAGAGATTGCCGATCAGATACGTGCGCTCAAAGGAATGAAAGAGATGGCGGCAGTCTATGGATATGATATTTCTCAGCCGGCGAAAAACGCAAAAGAAGCGGTGCAGTGGCTGTATTTCGGTTATCTGGCTGCGATCAAGACGCAGAATGGCGCGGCAATGAGCGTGGGACGTATTTCTACTTTCCTGGATATTTATATCCAGAGAGATATGGAAAAAGGAATCTTGACAGAGGCAGAGGCACAAGAACTGATCGATCATATCGTGATGAAATTCAGAATGGTAAAATTCGCGAGGATCCCATCCTATAATGAACTGTTTTCCGGAGACCCGGTATGGGCTACTTTGGAAATGGCAGGGATCGGAATGGACGGTCGTCACATGGTGACTAAGAATGACTATCGCTTCCTGCACACGTTAGAAAATATGGGACCTTCTCCGGAACCGAACCTGACAGTTTTATATTCTTCGCATCTCCCGGAAAACTTTAAGAAATATGCGGCTTATATTTCTGTTAAGACAAGTTCTATCCAGTATGAAAATGATGATGTGATGCGTCCGGTATGGGGAGACGATTATTCCATCTGCTGCTGTGTATCCGCGACACAGACAGGAAAAGAGATCCAGTTCTTCGGGGCGCGCGCAAATCTTGCCAAGTGCCTTTTGTACGCAATCAACGGCGGCATAGATGTAAAGACAAGAGAGCAGGTAGGACCGGCTTACAGACCGATCACTTCTGAATATCTGGATTACGACGAGGTGATGGAACGTTATGACGAGATGATGGACTGGCTGTCTAAACTGTATGTAGATACATTGAATATGATTCACTACATGCACGATAAATATTATTATGAAGCAGCGGAAATGGCATTGATCGATACAGATGTAAGAAGGACGTTCGCGACCGGTATCGCAGGTTTCTCACATGTAGTAGATTCCTTGAGCGCTGTCAAATACGCAAAAGTAAAAGTTATCCGCGATGAGACAGGAATGGCGGTGGACTTCGAGACAGAAGGCGATTTCCCAAGATATGGAAATGATGATGACCGTGCAGACGATATTGCAGTATGGCTGCTCCGTACGTTCATGAGCAAACTGAAAAAATGCCATACGTACAGAAATTCTGAGCCTACGACATCTATCCTGACGATCACATCCAATGTCGTATACGGAAAAGCGACCGGTTCTCTTCCGGATGGAAGAAAAGCAGGCGAACCTCTTGCGCCGGGAGCCAATCCATCTTACGGAGCAGAAAAGAACGGGCTGCTGGCTTCTTTAAATTCTGTGGCAAAACTGCCATATGAACAGGCACTGGACGGGATTTCTAATACGCAGACGATCAGTCCGGGAGCTTTGGGGCATGATGATGAAGAACGCAAGAACAATTTGGTTCATGTGCTGGATGGATATTTTGATCAAGGTGCGCATCATCTCAATGTGAACGTATTCGGAACAGAGAAATTGATCGATGCAATGGAACATCCAGAGAAAGAAGAGTATGCGAACTTTACGATCCGTGTATCTGGATATGCTGTGAAATTCATCGACTTGACACGTGAACAGCAGATGGATGTGATTTCCAGAACCTGCCACGACAGAATGTAAATATGCGGCAGGGATATATACATTCGTTGGAAAGTTTTGGCTCGGTGGATGGTCCGGGCGTCCGTTTTGTTATCTTCTTTTCAGGGTGCACTATGCGCTGCCGGTTCTGCCATAATGCAGATACGTGGAATATGAAAAATGGGAAACTTTATACGGCAGACGAACTTTTGAAAACTGCCCTGAGGTATCGTGCTTACTGGGGAAAAGAAGGGGGGATCACTGTCAGCGGGGGAGAGCCTCTCCTGCAGATAGAGTTCCTGACAGAAGTATTTCAGAAGGCAAAAGCAGAAGGAGTGCATACGACTTTGGATACAAGCGGCAATCCCTTCACAAGGGAAGAACCGTTTTTTGGAAAGTTCCAAGCATTAATGAAAGTAACAGATTTGGTCCTTTTGGATCTAAAGCATATAGAGGATGCACAGCACAAAAAACTGACAGGCTGCACGAACCAGAATATCCTGGATATGGCATCCTATCTGTCAGAGTTGGGGAAACCGGTCTGGATACGTCATGTACTTGTTCCCGGATACAGTGATCGGGACGAATATCTGAAACGGTTGTCGGCATTTATTGACACACTTCACAATGTGCAAAAAGTAGAAGTACTTCCTTATCATACATTAGGGGCTTTTAAGTGGAAAGAACTTGGGATGGAATATCCCCTGGAAGGCGTAGAACCACCGACAAAAGAACGCATTGAAAATGCAAATAAAATATTAAAGATACAGGGATAGAAAATTCCCACAGTGTCAGCTTGATCCTGCTTACGCATGATTTTATTATCGGCAGTCACTGAATGAAAAGAAACAGCTCATATCATGTTTATATGTAATGACATGGTATGAGCTGTTTCTTTTCCTACTGTCTGTCGCTTTACCAGAATTCAAATTAATTAGATATTTAATTAAAATTTGTATAAAATATTGAAAAAAATGTGAATTATATATTAAAAACTTGACTTTATTGTGCAGTAATACTAATATAAAGATTAGTTATCTAATTAATTTAAAGAGCTGGGAGGTGGCTTGATTGAAGTGTGATATGAGTCATATACCAACGATCGGACTGATCGGCATATTGAGGCATAGGTGTGAGCAGAGGGCGAAGGAAATGTTCGGGAAATATGATCTGAATAAGACCCATGCGAATATTTTATTTTCCCTGCATCAGAGTCAGCCTCTTTCTCAGAAGGAACTGGCAGAACGCTTGAATGTTACGCCTCCGTCTATTACTTCTGCGATACAGAAAATGGAAAAAGCAGGATACATCAGCAGAAAAGCAGATGAAAAGGATCAGCGGATTATGCGTCTGGAACTGGCGCAAAGAGGCAGAGACTGCATCGAGAATGTCAAGAAGGTAGCACAGCAGCTGGACGAAATGATGTTTCAGGGAATGAGTACGGAGGAAAAATTACTGATGAGGAGAATGCTGCTCCAGGTATGTGAGAATTTGGCAGAGGAGAGATAAGACAGAAAGGAACATGTAAATTATGAAAAATTTGTTTAAGTACGCAGGTACATATTGGAAAGCTATGCTTGCAGTCATAGCGGTACTGATCCTTCAGGCATATTGTGATCTGTCGCTTCCTGCGTATACTTCTGATATCGTCAATATCGGAATACAGCAGGGCGGGATAGAAGATAAAGTACCTACGGCAATCGGGACGAACGATATGGAGAAGGTACTTTTGTTTGTTCCGGAAGAAGCGCAAAAGGAAGTTGTAGATTCTTATAAAATAGATGCAGGCTCCTATGATACGGAGGCATATGTCCTGAAAGATTCTGTGAAGAAGGATGAAAAGAAAATGCAAACACTTTCAGACAAAATGTCGCTTCCGATGATGATGGTGACCGGCATTTCTTCTGACAGCAGTATGACAGCTGACATGGAAGCAAAGATGGCAGCACAGCTCCCACAGGATCTTCTGACGGAAGATACGGATCTGTTTACGATCCTGCAAATGCTGCCTGCAGAGCAGAGAGAAGAATTTGTAAGACAAGCTAGGGAACAGATTGAGGAAATGCCGGATACGATCTTAGAACAGGCGGCGATCAGTTTTTCCAAGACAGCCTATAAACATCTGGGGATGGATATGGATGCTTTGCAGCTGCATTATCTGCTCACTACAGGCGGGAAAATGGTCGCGCTCGCCTTTCTGGGAATGGCGGCAAGTGTCTTAGTGGGATTTTTGGCGTCCCGTGTGGGAGCTTCTACCGGGCGAGATCTAAGAAGCAGAGTCTTTAAAAAAGTAGTTGGATTTTCAAATAATGAGTTTGACCATTTTTCTACCGCTTCTTTGATCACCCGGAGTACAAACGATATACAGCAGATCCAGCTGCTGATCGTCATGCTGCTGCGTGTCGTGCTATATGCGCCTATCCTTGCGATAGGAGGCATCTATCAAGTGTTCCAGACAAATGTATCTATGTCCTGGATCATCGGACTGGCTGTCCTGCTGATCGCAGTTGTGATACTTGTATTATTTACTGTGGCAATGCCAAAATTTAAAATGCTGCAAAATCTTGTAGATAAGCTGAATCTTGTGACACGGGAAATTCTTACGGGACTTCCGGTCATCCGGGCATTCAGCACACAGAAGCATGAGGAAAAAAGATTTGATGCGGCAAATAGAGATCTGACAAAGACAAATTTATTCGTAAATCGCGCGATGACTTTCATGATGCCGGTGATGATGCTGATCATGAACGGGATCTCGGTATTGATCACCTGGTCGGGCGCCCATGGGATTAACGAAGGGCAGATGCAGGTAGGAGATATGATGGCATTTATCCAGTATACGATGCAGATTATCATGGGATTTTTGATGCTTTGTATGCTTTCGATCATGCTGCCGCGGGCGGCAGTTGCGGCAGACCGTGTAGAGGAAATACTTACAAGTAAGACGATCATACGGGATCCGAAGAAACCGGCCGCCTTTTCCGGGGAGAAAAAGGGCATATTGGAATTCGATCATGTGTCATTTTGTTATCCGGGAGCGGATGAAGAAGTACTGCATGACATTACTTTTACTGCGAGACCAGGAGAGACGACAGCGATCATTGGGAGTACCGGAAGTGGAAAATCTACGCTGGTGAATCTGATCCCTCGTTTTTATGACGTGACAGAAGGGGCGATCCGTTTAGATGGAGAGGATATCCGGGACGTAAAACAGCATGATCTGCGTGAACGTCTGGGATATGTGCCACAGAAGGGGATATTGTTTTCGGGCGATATAGCCTCGAATATTCTGTTTGGTAATTCGGACGGAAGTGAAGAAGAGATGAAAGAGGCTGCACAGATCGCACAGGCAGCAGAGTTTATAGACGAGAAGCCAGACAGATATGAAAGTCTGATCTCTCAAGGGGGCACAAATGTATCCGGAGGCCAAAAACAAAGGCTTTCTATAGCGAGGGCGGTCGCCAAACATCCGGAAGTGTTTATTTTTGATGACAGCTTTTCGGCGCTGGACTACAAAACAGATGTTGCGCTGCGGAAGGCGCTTAGAGAAAAAACAGCGCAAAGTACAGTGCTCATCGTCGCACAGCGTATCAGTACGATTTTAAACGCAGAGCAGATACTCGTGCTGGATGAAGGCAAAATGGCGGGGATAGGAACGCATGCAGAATTGCTGAAAAATTGCGAAGTCTACCAGCAGATCGCCGCTTCCCAGCTCTCAGAAGAGGAATTGAAAGCAGGCAAGGAAGGAAAGGAGGCTGAAAACCATGGGTAGAAGAATGGGACATGGTGGAATGGGCGGCGGTATGCAGGGAGAAAAGCCGAAAGATTTCAAAGGTACGCTGAAAAAATTACTCATATATATGAGCGCATATAGACTGCAGCTGCTGTTTGTTATTATTTTCGCCGTTTGCGGGACTATATTTAACATAGCGGGACCGAAGATACTGGGTAAGGCGACGACGGAGATATTCAACGGACTTGTCAGCAAAGTATCCGGCGGAAGCGGAATGGACTTTGGGAAGATCGGACAGATTCTTTTCATGACATTAGGGCTGTATGTCATCAGTGCCTTGTGTACGTTTATCCAGGGTATGATCATGACCGGGATTTCGCAGAAAACGACCTACCGACTGCGAAAAGAGATCTCGGAGAAGATCAGCCGTATGCCAATGGATTATTTTGATACAAAACCGGTCGGGGAGATCCTTTCTCGTGTGACCAATGATGTGGATACATTGGGGCAGAGCTTAAACCAGAGTGCGACGCAGCTTATCACTTCTGTGACTACGATCATCGGCGTACTTGCTATGATGTTGTCGATCAGCCCTTTGATGACGGTGATGGCGCTTTTGATACTCCCAATCTCGGCGGGACTATTATCTTTTGTTATGAAACATTCCCAGAGGTATTTCCGTGATCAGCAGGAATATCTCGGAAATGTAAACGGACAAGTAGAAGAGATCTACAGTGGACATAACATTATCAAGGCGTTTAATAAGGAAGAAGACGTGATACGTGCCTTTAATGAGACGAATGGAAAATTGTATAACGCGGCATGGCGTTCGCAGTTCTTTTCCGGAATGATGATGCCGATCATGCAGTTTATTGGGAATCTCGGCTATGTCGGTGTGGCGATCTTGGGCGGCTATCTGGCGATCAAAAGAACCATTGAAGTCGGAGATATCCAGTCTTTTATCCAGTACGTAAGGAACTTTACACAGCCTATCCAGCAGATCGCGCAGGTATCCAATATGCTGCAGATGACAACGGCAGCCTCCGAGCGAGTGTTTGCATTTTTAGACGAGAAGGAAGAAGAACAGACGGCAGAAGATCCGGTGCGCGTAGAAGGGCTCAGAGGTAATGTTACATTTGAACATGTACGCTTTGGATATAATCCGGATAAGACGATTATCCATGACTTCTCCGCAGAGATAAAAGAGGGACAGAAGATAGCGATCGTAGGACCAACCGGAGCCGGGAAGACGACAATGATCAAGCTTTTGATGAGATTTTACGATGTCAGCAGTGGAGCCGTCAAAATCGATGGACATGATATCCGGGATTTTAACAGAAATGAACTGCGGGAAATGTTTGGCATGGTCCTGCAGGATACGTGGCTGTTTCACGGAACGATCCGGGATAATATCCGGTACGGCAGATTAGATGCGTCAGAAGAAGAAATTGTCAATGCGGCGAAAGCAGCACATGTACATCGGTTTGTACAGACTCTGCCGGGTGGATATGATATGGAGCTGAATGAGGAGGCAAGCAACGTATCACAGGGGCAGAAGCAGCTGCTGACAATCGCTAGGGCGATACTTGCAGATCCGAAGATCCTGATCCTGGACGAAGCGACGAGCTCTGTTGACACCAGGACAGAAGTGCTGATCCAGAAAGCAATGGATAATCTGATGAAAGGCAGGACCAGTTTTGTCATCGCGCACAGATTGTCTACGATCCGGGATGCAGATCTGATCCTTGTCATGAAAGACGGAGATATTGTAGAGCAGGGGACGCATGATGCGCTGATCGCCCAGAAAGGCTTCTACGCAGAACTGTATAATTCTCAGTTTGAAAAGCCCACAGAAGCAGCATAAGAAGCGATACATCTGCTTCCCAAGGGCGCCGGCAGAAACTAAATAAGCGGAGGAAGGTTTACTTTGCAAAAGGTTTCCTCTATAATAGATAGCGTCAGTAGATACTGGCGTTATCTTTATTCTTATTTAAAATCAGATTGCAGGAAGGGTGGAAAAATGGGGCTGACACATTTTGATGAAAACGGGCGTGCAGTCATGGTGGATGTGACAGAAAAGGACGTGACGAAAAGAGAGGCGCAGGCGCAGGGGAAAATTTCTGTGAGCCGGGAAGTATTTACAGCGATCCAGGCAGGGACGATAGGAAAAGGCGATGTGCTTTCCGTTGCGGCGACGGCAGGCATCATGGGAGCAAAAAAAACGGCAGAACTGATTCCCATGTGCCATATCCTCCCTCTTACAAAATGTAAGATACAGTTTGAGATGGAGCAGGAAGAATGTGCCGTATACTGCACCTGTACGGTAAAAGTAGACGGTAAGACAGGCGTGGAGATGGAGGCTTTGACAGGAGTAAGCGTTGCTTTGCTCACGATTTATGATATGTGCAAAGCTTTGGATAAGACAATGGAGATTGGGGAGATCTATCTGGTGAGAAAGTCCGGCGGGAAGAGCGGAGAAATCTTGAACAAACAGAAAGACAGGAGGCAATTAGATATTTTATAGGAAGGAACGTTAAAGAATGGAAAAGAAATGGAAAGCGGCGGTTATCACGTTGAGTGACAAAAGCTACGCAGGAGAAAGAGAAGATAAAAGCGGACCGTTGATCAAAGAGATGTTAGAGACCGAGGACTATGAAGTGACGGAGCAGATCCTGCTTCCGGATGAACAGGAAGAAATAGAGAAGTGTCTATGTAAACTATGTGACGAAAAAAGAGCGGATTTAGTTTTGACGACAGGCGGTACGGGTTTTTCTATGAGAGACCGGACGCCGGAGGCTACTTTGGCGGTGGGGGAAAGACAGGTTCCGGGTATCGCGGAGGCAATGCGCGCCGCGTCGCTTCAGATTACGCCGCGGGCGATGTTGAGCCGGGGCGTATCTGTCATACGAAAGAGGACATTGATCGTCAATCTTCCGGGAAGCCCCAAGGCAGTAAGAGAAAATCTTGCCTGTATTCTGCCTGCCTTAGGACATGGGCTGGGGATTTTGTCCGGCAGTGAAGGAGAATGTGGAAATCATGTTTAAAGACAGTTATGGCAGACAGATCACATATATGCGTATTTCTGTCACGGATCGCTGTAATCTGCGCTGTATATATTGTATGCCGGCGGACGGGATCAGGCAGACGACGCACAAGGAAATACTGACCTTTGATGAAATCGTCCGTATCGCGCGGATCGGAGCTGGAAAAGGGATCAGCAGGATTAAGATCACCGGAGGTGAACCACTTGTTAGAAAAAACATTGCTGCACTCATCAGGATGTTGAAAGCAGTGCCGGGGATAGAGCAAGTGACGCTGACGACAAACGGCGGACTTCTGAACGAACAGATCGACAGTTTGGTAAAAAGCGGACTAGACGCGGTGAATATAAGTCTGGATACAGTGGATGAGACAGTCTATAAAAGGATCACACGCTGCGGAGATTTGGCGCCGGTCCTTAAGGGGATAAAAAAGGCTTGTTCGTATCCGGAACTGACGGTGAAGCTGAATTGTGTGCCGCTTGAGGAAATGCAGGACGCACAGATTTTGTCTCTGGTACGGTTTGCGTCCCAGACAGGTGTGTGCGTGCGTTTTATTGAAATGATGCCGGTGGGACTTGGCAAATGCTGCGGCGGAAGGAGTCAGGTGGAACTGCGGAAGCTTTTGGAGAGAGAATATGGGGAAGCTGAACGAGAAGAAGGCAGTTTCGGCAATGGTCCTGCCGTATACTATCGGTTCGAGAAACTGAAGGAAAAGGTAGGGTTTATCAGCGCTGTGTCACATCAGTTTTGTGACAGCTGCAACCGGGTGAGAATGACTGCTCAGGGGTATCTGAAGACCTGTCTGCAGTACAGTACAGGCATAGATCTGAAAAGCCTGTTGAGAAGCGGCGCCTCCGACAGTGAAATAGAGAAGGCATTTTTAAAAGCAATCGCAGAAAAGCCGCTTTGTCATCAGTTTGCAGACACAGAAAATACGGAAGAAAATATACAAGGACAAGAAATGATAGAACAAAAAGGAATGTCTGAAATCGGAGGATGATATGGGACGTATAATAGCAGTCTGTGTAAGTACAGAAAAAGGAACACAGAAAAAGAACATAAAAAAGGGAAAATTTATCGCGGATCATGGGATAGAAGGAGATGCCCATGCTGGAAAATGGCATCGGCAGGTAAGCCTTCTTGCATATGAGAAAATAGAAGCATTTAAGGAAAAAGGAGCGGAGATCTCAGAAGGAGCCTTTGGGGAAAATTTGATCGTTCAGGGGATCGACCTTAGAAATCTTCCGGTGGGAACATATCTGTCCTGTAATGATGTATTATTGGAAGTTACGCAAATCGGAAAGAAATGTCATCATGGCTGTGAGATCTATCAGAAAATGGGCGACTGTATCATGCCAAGGGAAGGCATTTTTGCGAAGGTGATAAGCGGCGGCGTGATACAGGCAGGAGACGAGATTCATATTAAGAAAAGGTGAGCATGGAAAAGAAAATCTATCGGGTATGTATGACACTTTTATGGATGCTTTGTTTGACATCTTGTCGGGCAAAAGGGCAGGAGACAATGACAGAACAAGTCACAGGAAAAGAAGCCGTAGGAGAACAGACAAGACAGGAAGAAACAAAAGATACATATACATTTGTGGATGTATATGGTCAGAAGTATGAGGCGGAATTGCTGCCGGATGTGCCGAAGTGCCAATATGATTACAGATATTTACAAGAAAAAGGCGGATATACATATTATGAAGATGAGGAGAACGCTTTCTTTTCTATACCGGGGATCGACGTGTCGGAATTTCAGGGAGAGATCGATTGGAAAGCTGTAAAAGAAAGCGGTATGTCTTTTGCGGTGATCCGGCTTGGATACCGGGGATATGGAGAAGAAGGAAAACTTGTACTGGATGCGAAGTTTGAACAGAATATAGAAGGAGCGCAGAAAGCAGGACTAAAGACAGGTGTATATTTTTTCTCCCAGGCAGTTTCTGATACAGAGGCAAAAGAGGAAGCTGCGTTTGTCTTAGCGCAGTTGGAAGGGAAAAAACTGGAATTGCCGGTCGTCTTTGACACAGAGGAGATCAAGGGGGATACGGCGCGGACAGATGGAAATACGCGGGAACAATATACGGAAAACTGTAAGGTGTTCTGTGAGGAGATCGAGGATGCGGGATATGATACGATGATCTATGCCAATATGAAATGGATGGCATTTACGCTTTACATGGAGAGGCTGACAGAGTACGATATATGGTATGCAGATTATGAAGCGAAACCACAGTGTCCTTATGCGTTTTCTATGTGGCAGTATTCAGAGACGGGAGCAGTGCCGGGAATTGAAGGAAATGTGGATCTGAATATATGGTTTCAGGAGGAAGAAAAATGAAATGGAATAAATTTCGGTTAAAGACAACAACACAGGCGGAGGATATCGTCAGCAGCATGTTGATGGATCTGGGGATACAGGGGGTAGAAATAGAGGATAAGATCCCTTTAAGCCAGTCTGATAAGGAGCAGATGTTCGTAGATATCCTGCCGGAAACAGAGGCGGACGACGGGACGGCGTATTTGAGCTTCTATCTGGAAGAGGGAGAAGAGAAGGAGCCGCTTCTTGCCCGTGTAAGAGCTGAGTTAGAGGAAATCCGGACATATGTAGAAGCAGGAGATCTGACGATTGAGGAGTCCCAGACAGAAGATGTGGACTGGGTGAATAATTGGAAACAGTATTTCCACCAGTTTTATGTGGATGATATATTGATCATTCCTTCCTGGGAGCAGGTGAAGCCGGAGGATGAAGATAAACTGGTGATCCATATAGATCCGGGGACTGCGTTTGGCACAGGGATGCATGAGACGACCCAGCTTTGTATCCGACAGATCAGGAAATATGTAAACGAGCATACGAAGATCTTAGATGTAGGATGCGGAAGTGGTATTTTGGGTATGTTAGCGTTGAAGTTTGGCGCTGCTTACAGTGTAGGGACCGATCTGGATCCGTGCGCGATCGAAGCCACGTATGAGAATATGAGAGAAAACGGGATATCCAAAGAGCAGTATGAGGTTATGATCGGAAATATCATCGATGATAAGCAGATACAGGATAGAGTCGGGTATGCATGTTATGATATCGTTGTCGCCAATATTCTGGCTGACGTACTGACAGAGTTGACGCCGGTGATCGTCCATCAGCTGAAAAAGGGAGGGATCTACATTACCAGCGGCATCATAGACGATAAAGAGCAGACAGTGGTAGAAGCGGTGGAAAAAGCCGGACTGGAAGTCCTGCAGGTGACATACCAGGGAGAATGGGTCTGCGTGACCGCGAGAAAAAATTAAAGGAGTTTGTACAGTATGCATCATTTTTTTGCAGACCCGTCCTGTATCAGGGAAAATAAGATCTATCTGACAGGCGGGGATGTCAGCCATATGAAGAATGTCCTGCGCATGAGGGCGGGAGAAGATGTGACAGTCGGTGATAATGAAGGAAACACGTATTTATGCTGCCTAGAGACATTCGAGTCAGGCACAGCCGTATTGGATATATTGAAGAAGCAGGAAAATGACACAGAACTGCCGGCCAGACTGTATCTGTTCCAGGGACTTCCTAAAGGGGACAAGATGGAGTGGATCGTACAAAAAGCGGTGGAATTGGGTGTGTATGAAGTCATTCCTGTGGAGACAAAACGAAGTGTTGTGAAATTAGATGAAAAGAAAAGCACACGTAAGATACAGAGATGGAATCTGATCGCCAAAGGAGCTGCCGAACAGTCCGGCAGGGGGAGGGTACCGGAAGTATGCCCGGTCATGAGCTGGAAGGAAGCGCTCACACGCGGCAGGGAGATGGATGTGCTTGTTATTCCATATGAATTGGCGGAAGGAATGGAAAGGACAAAGGAAATTTTTTCCCATATCCGCCCTGGACAGTCTGTAGGAATCTTTATAGGGCCTGAGGGAGGATTCGAACAATGGGAAGTGGAGCAGGCAAAAGAAGCAGGCGCCTCTGCCATCACCCTTGGAAAACGTATTTTACGGACGGAGACGGCGGGGCTTGCGGCTCTGTCCATACTCATGTATCACCTGGAAGGATAATTTCATAGTCTATATAGTAAGAAGAAGTAAAGGAAGAAATGTTATGGAAATCTATTTGGATAACTCCGCTACGACCAGATGCTATCCGGAAGTGGGAGAGCTGGTATATAAGGTCATGTGCCAGGATTATGGAAACCCGTCCTCCATGCACAAAAAGGGCGTGGAGGCAGAACATTATGTCAAAGAGGCAAAAGAACGAATCGCCAAGATCTTAAAAGTGGCTCCGAAGGAAATATATTTTACTTCCGGAGGCACGGAAAGCGACAATCTGGCCTTGATTGGCTGTGCCAGAGCCAATCGGAGGGCGGGAAATCATCTGATCACTTCCTCCATCGAGCATCCGGCTGTCTTAAATACGATGCGTCATCTGGAAGAAGAAGGGTTTCGGGTTACCTATCTTCCGGTAGATGAAAATGGAAGGATCAGACTGGATGCTTTGCAAGAAGCGCTGTGTGAAGATACGATATTAGTTTCTGTCATGTATGTGAATAATGAAGTGGGCTCTGTGCAGCCAGTAGAAGAAGCAGCAAAAATCGTAAAACAGTATGATCCGCGGATTCTATTCCATTCAGATGCCGTGCAGGGATTTGGGAAATATCACATTTATCCGAAACGGACAGGGATCGATCTTTTGACAGCAAGCGGTCATAAGATACATGGACCTAAAGGAATCGGCTTTCTCTATATCGGGGAAAAGGTGAAAATACAGCCGATCGTATTTGGAGGAGAACAGCAGAAAAATATCCGCTCCGGCACAGAGAATGTACCGGGAATCGCGGGGCTTGGACTTGCCTCTTTAAAAATCTATCAGGATCTGGATGTGAAAGTTGCCTTAATGAGAGAGTTGAAAGAATATTTTCTTGAAGGAATATCGAAAATAGAAGATACAACAGTGCACGGGCTGACGGATGAAAACAGTGCTCCACATATCATCAGTCTAGGAGTAGCAGGGGTCAGAAGCGAGGTTCTTTTGCATGCACTGGAAGAAAAAGGTATCTATGTTTCTTCCGGGTCTGCGTGTTCCTCCAATCATCCATCGATCAGCGGTGTGTTAAAAGGGATCGGAGCGGCCAGAGAATACCTGGACGCAACCTTAAGATTCAGTATGTCAGAGTTTACGACAAAAGAAGAAATTGACTATACATTAGAAACACTATATAATTGTGTACCGGTACTTCGGAAATATACGAGACATTAAAAGACAGAAGAAGTGCTGCAGAGTCTGTTGAAGAAAGTTTTGCAAAGGAGAGGAAAATGGAATATCATTCATTTTTGATAAAATACGGGGAGATCGGGATTAAAGGGAAGAACAGATATTTGTTTGAAGACGCCTTGATCCGGCAGATCAAGTTTGCCTTAAAGGAGATAGACGGTACGTTCTGCGTGCACAAATGTCACGGCCGGGTTTATGTAGACTGTGAAGGCGCGTATGACTATGAAGAGACAGTAGAAAGCCTGAAAAGAGTTTTTGGGATCGTGGGAATCTGTCCAGTCGTTCGTCTGGAAGATAGAGGGTTTGAAGAACTAAAAAAAGATGTGATTCGTTTTATAGATGCGTCATATCCGGATAAAAATAAGACATTTAAGGTAGAGGCAAGAAGAGCAAAGAAGCAGTATCCGATGAATTCCATGGAGATCAACTGTGAACTTGGCGGCGCGATCTTAGATACTTTTCCGGAAATGAAGGTGGATGTGCATGAACCAGATATCCGTCTGAATGTAGAGATCCGGGAAGAAATTTATCTGTATTCACAGATCATTCCGGGACCGGGCGGAATGCCGGTGGGAACAAACGGAAGCGCTATGCTTTTGCTGTCAGGCGGGATCGACAGCCCGGTTGCCGGATATATGGTGGCAAAGCGGGGCGTGGAACTGGAGGCGACTTATTTTCATGCGCCTCCTTACACAAGCGAACGTGCAAAAGAAAAAGTGGTGGATCTTGCCAGGATTGTCGCCGGATATGCAGGGCCGATCAAGCTGCATGTTGTGAATTTTACAGATATTCAGCTGTATATTTATGAGCAGTGTCCCCATGAGGAACTGACAATCATCATGCGGCGGTATATGATGAAGATCGCAGAACATTTTGCAAAGAAGGATGGATGTCTTGGATTGGTGACAGGGGAAAGTATCGGTCAGGTGGCGAGTCAGACAATGCAGAGTCTGGCGGTGACAAATGCTGTGTGTACGCTTCCGGTGTATCGGCCTTTGATCGGATTTGACAAGAAAGAAATCGTGGAAATTTCTGAAAAGATAGATACCTACGAAACTTCCATCCAGCCTTTTGAGGACTGTTGTACGATCTTTGTGGCAAAACATCCTGTGACAAAACCAAATCTGGAAAGGATCGAGAAATCCGAAGAGAATCTGAAAGAAAAGATTGAAGAACTTTTCCGCCAGGCAGTAGAGTCTGCGGAGATCATACAGGTGAGATAGAGAAATTTACGCAAAAGAAAAGCTGTCTCTGAAAAGAGACAGCTTTTGTACCAATGCATATTGGATTATTTGATAATGTAAGGCTCCAGCGCTTTCATAATATTATCTAAATCTCCATCTGCATGGATGTTTAAATCAATCGGCTTAGAAAGATCCAGGCTGAAAATACCCATGATTGATTTTGCATCTATTACATATCTTCCGGATACTAGATCAAAGTCATTATCATATTTGGTAATCTCATTGACGAATGACTTTACTTTGTCGATAGAATTTAAAGAAATCTGTACAGTCTTCATGTTACCGTCCCTCCTTGATATAGATACTGCAGGCCCTCGCAGACCATATATATATTCTACGGGATGATAGTTTAAAAGTCAAGAAACAAAGAAGGAAAAAGAAGGAAATAGAACAATGAAAAAAGCAGCGTTGCACAATCTAGGGTGTAAAGTAAATGCCTATGAGACAGAGGCTATGCAGGAAATGTTGGAAAAAGCGGGATATGAGATCGTCCCTTTTAAAGAAGGGGCTGATGTCTATGTCATCAATACCTGCACAGTTACAAATATAGCAGATAGGAAATCACGACAAATGCTCCATCGTGCCAGAAAGTTCAATCCGGACGCAGTCGTCGTCGCAGCGGGCTGTTATGTGCAGGCACAGGATAAAAAGGGAGAAAAGGATCCATGTATAGATATCGTGCTTGGCAATAATAGAAAAAAAGATCTGGTCGCTGTGCTCGAAACCTATTTTACACAGCAGAAAAGAAAGAAACATGCAGAGATAGAGGATCTGATCGATATAAACCATACAAATGAGTATGAGAATATGTCGGTCACTAAGCCGCAGGAACATACTCGTGCTTATATCAAAGTGCAGGATGGATGCAATCAGTTTTGCTCCTACTGTATCATTCCCTATGCCAGAGGACGGGTTCGCAGCAGGGCCAAAGAAGATGTGTTAAGAGAAGTAAGGACGCTTGCGAAGAATGGCTATCAGGAGATCGTACTTACGGGAATCCATTTGAGCTCTTATGGGGTGGATATTTCAGATGAAAAAGAGGATCTTCTTTCCTTGATCTTGGCGGTCCATGAGGTGGAAGGAATCAAGAGGATACGTCTTGGCTCCTTGGAACCGCGGATTGTAACAGAAGAATTTGCAGCGACACTTGCAGGGCTTGAGAAGATATGCCCGCACTTTCATCTGTCGATGCAAAGCGGATGTGACGCCACATTAAAGCGGATGAACCGCAGATATACAAGCGAGGAATACGCGGAAAAATGCCAGCTTCTCAGGAAGTATTTTCAGCATCCCGCCCTGACGACAGATGTGATCGTTGGCTTCCCCGGAGAGACAGAAGAAGAATTTGAGATGACACGGCAGTTCATTGATAAGATCGGTTTTTATGAGACTCATATTTTCAAGTACTCAAAAAGAGAAGGCACAAAAGCTGCTGTTATGGAAGCCCAGGTATCTGAAGAAATAAAAGCCCAGAGAAGCGCTGTTCTTATAGAACTGGGAGAAAAGCATCGCAGGAAATATATCCGGGAATATAAGGGGAAGGAAGCAGAAGTACTGATTGAAGAACAGATTCGGTATGAGGGAAAGAAAGTGTGGACGGGACACACGAAAGAATATATGAAAATTGCACTAGAAGATGATAGAAATTTACAAAATTGTATCATAAAAGTTCAAATTGACAATGATTTGCAAATTATTCATTGAATTTTGAAGGGCCTTATATTAGAATTGTACATAGAAGGCTTGGCATTTTTGTCAGAATCCTGATGAAAAATGTAAAATATAAACAATGCAGATAAAAGGAGGAGTAGAAATGGGCGATTTAAGCAATACCCAGTTTTTCCAGGTGGAGCCGGGACCGCAGATTTCCGCAAAAGATATATTGGAAATCGTGTTTAAGGCACTCAAGGAAAAGGGGTATAATCCGGTGAATCAGATTGTAGGATATATCATGTCCGGTGACCCGACATATATCACCAGTTATAACGGGGCGCGGAGTCTGATCATGAAAGTAGAGCGCGACGAGTTGGTAGAAGAGCTTTTAAAAGCGTATATCGAGCATCAATCCTGGGAATAATCTGTCATGAGGATCATGGGACTGGATTACGGTACGAAGACAGTGGGCGTCGCGATCAGCGATGCACTTGGTCTGACTGCCCAGGGTGTAGAGACGATCGAACGGAAAGAGGAAAACAAGCTGCGCCGTACTTTAGCTCGTATTGAAGAACTGGTGAAAGAATACGAAGTGGAGAGGATCGTGCTTGGTTTTCCCAAACATATGAATAATGATATTGGAGAGCGTGCAGAAAAAGCATTGGAATTTCGCGATATGCTTGTGCGTCGAACAGGGCTCGAAGTGATCATGTGGGATGAGAGACTGACGACAGTAGAGGCAGAACGCACATTGATAGAGAGCCGTGTAAGACGGGAGAACCGTAAAAAATATATCGATAAGATTGCAGCAGTGTTTATACTGCAGGGATATTTGGATTCTATATATACGGGGAGTTTATATGGAGAAGATTAAATTTGCATTTGGAGATGGAAGCGGGGAGACTGCGTTTTTTGTATTGGAACAAACAAAGATAGGTGGCTTTGTCTACATACTTGTAACGGATTCTAAGGAAGATGATGCGGAATGTCTGATCTTAAAAGAAATCAATGACAGTGCGTCATCAGAAAGTGTATATGAGATCGTTGAAGATGAAACAGAACTTCTGGCAGTGTCAAAAGTCTTTGAGGAACTGCTGGGGGATGTGGATATTGAAATGTAAAATCCTCTTGGATATTTACAATAGATTGCTCTTTCATGAGGGAAGAGTACTTACAGCATAAAATGGAGTATTGCTGATGGAACAGAAAAAGGTGCAGGAACTGCTGAAAGCAAAATTAAAGGAAAAAGGATTGAAAGTTACGCAGCAGAGGTTGTTTGTGCTGTCGGTCCTGGCGGAAAACAAGGGCAGACACATGACGGTGGAAGATATTTATGAACTGGTGTCAGCAGACTATCCAGAGATTGGTCTGGCAACAGTATATCGGGCTGTACAGCTTTTGTGGGATATGCAGTTAGTGGATCGCATCAATCTGGATGATGGCTGTGTGCGTTATGAGATCGGACATCTTTTGGAAGGAGAGATGAGACATAATCACCACCATTTGATCTGTCGGACATGCAAGAGGGTGATTCCTTTTGAAGATGACCTTTTGGAGGAACTGGAACGTCATATCGAGGAGGCATCCGGCTTTCATGTATTGGATCATGAACTGAAATTTTACGGACAGTGTAAAGAGTGTTTGAAGAAGGAAAAACAAAACAACGCTTAGAGGCAGATTACCTGATTGTGCCGAGGCGAAGGACGAGCCGTGGCACGTTCTTTTCGTGTGCAAAGAAAACGCAGACACTCCTTTTGTGAAAAGTAGGAAAATTACATACTATTTATGGAGGTGTTGGATTTTTGAAAAAAGAGTATAAAGGGAAGTTACGTATCATACCGCTGGGAGGGCTTGAACAGATTGGTATGAATATTACAGCATTTGAGTATGAGGACAGTATCATCGTCGTAGACTGTGGACTTGCATTTCCAGAGGATGATATGTTGGGAATTGATCTTGTCATACCGGATGTGACGTATTTAAAAGATCATGCAGACAAAGTGAAGGGCTTTGTGATCACGCACGGGCATGAGGATCATATAGGGGCACTGCCGTATGTGTTAAAAGAGATCAATCTGCCCATCTATACGACAAAGCTGACGATGGGAATCATAGAAAACAAGTTAAAAGAGCATAATCTGTTAAGAGGAACAAAGCGCAAAGTTGTGCGCCACGGGCAGTCTATCAATCTTGGAAAATTCAGGATCGAATTTATCAAGACAAATCACAGTATCCAAGATGCGTCTGCCCTGGCAATCTACTCTCCGGCAGGGACAGTTGTG
Source organism: Mediterraneibacter massiliensis (assembly GCF_001487105.1). Classification (GTDB taxonomy): domain Bacteria; phylum Bacillota; class Clostridia; order Lachnospirales; family Lachnospiraceae; genus Mediterraneibacter; species Mediterraneibacter massiliensis. The sequence goes on from NZ_LN913001.1 coordinate 839,009, forward strand.
CATACGGGAGACTTTAAAGTAGATTACACACCGGTATTTGGGGATGCAATCGACCTGCAGCGTTTTGCTGAGATCGGCAAGAAAGGCGTGCTGGCGCTGATGTCAGACAGTACAAACGCAGAGCGCAAAGGCTTTACGCAGTCCGAGAAGACGGTGGGGATCACATTCGACCATATTTTCGCAGAACATCAGAACACTCGTCTGATCATTGCAACCTTTGCGTCTAATGTAGACCGTGTACAGCAGATTATCAACTCTGCGTATAAATATGGCAGAAAAGTTGTAGTAGAAGGGCGCAGTATGGTAAATATCATTTCTACGGCGTCAGAGTTAGGCTACTTGAATGTGCCGGATAATACGTTGATCGAGATAGACCAGATGAAGAACTATCCGCCGGAGAAGATGGTATTGATCACCACAGGCAGCCAGGGAGAATCTATGGCGGCGCTGTCGCGTATGGCGGCGGATGTGCATCGCAAAGTGACAATCCAGCCCAATGATACGATCATTTTCAGCTCGAATCCGATTCCGGGAAATGAAAAATCTGTATCTCGTGTGATCAATGAGTTGTCGGCAAAAGGGGCGGAAGTCATCTTCCAGGATGCGCATGTATCCGGGCATGCTTGTCAGGAAGAGCTAAAGCTTATCTACTCTCTTGTGAAGCCGAAATATGCGATTCCGGTCCACGGAGAGTACAGACATTTAAAAGCAAACGCAGGTATCGCAAGATCTCTGGGAATCCCGAAAGAGAATATATTTATCATCCAATCTGGAGATGTGCTGGAAGTCAGCGAGGAGAAAGCGGAAGTTGTAGATAAGGTGCATACAGGCGCGATCCTTGTAGACGGACTCGGCGTTGGAGACGTAGGAAATATTGTACTGCGTGACAGACAGCATTTGGCGGAGGATGGAATCATGATCGTAGTCCTGACGCTGGAGCGCAGGACGAACCGTCTGCTTGCGGGACCGGATATTGTTTCCAGAGGCTTTGTCTATGTAAGAGAGTCGGAAGGACTTATGGAAGAGGCGAGAAACGTTGTGTCAGACGCCTTGGATACATGTTTGTCCGGAAGAAATACGGACTGGAATAAGATTAAACTGGTGATCCGGGATACTATGAATGATTTCATCTGGAAAAAAACAAAGAGGAAACCAATGGTCATTCCGATTATCATGGATGTGGATGTGTAAGATATGATAGTAGATGAGCGTATCATTACATTCATCAACTCTTTTGAAACGCAGAACAGCGAAATATTAGAAACGATAGAGAAGGAAGCTCTTGCGTCCCGTGTGCCGATCATAAGGAAGGAGATGCAGAGCTTCCTTAAAGTACTTCTGACACTGACTAAGCCTAAAAAGGTGCTGGAAGTAGGGACAGCGGTTGGTTTCTCTGCGTTGTTGATGAGTGAGTATACTCCGGCGGACTGCCGAATAACGACAATTGAAAATTATGAAAAGCGGATTCCGGTGGCAAAGGAAAACTTTCTGCGTGCAGGACAGCAGGATAGGATCATTCTACTGGAAGGCGATGCTGCTGAAGTCTTAAAAAAGTTAAAAGAAAACTATGACTTTATCTTTATGGATGCGGCGAAGGGACAGTATATCCACTATCTTCCAGAGGTATTGCGGCTCCTTGCCAAAGATGGTGTACTGGTTTCGGATAATGTGATGCAGGACGGAGAAATCATTGAGTCCAGATTTGCTGTAGAGCGCAGAAACCGTACGATCCATGCCAGAATGAGAGAATATTTATACGAACTGAAGCATAGAGAAGAATTACTTACTACGATCCTTCCCTTAGGGGATGGCGTGGCAGTCAGTGTAAGAAAGGAAAAGAAAGAATGAGCAGACACCCTGAATTACTAATTCCCGCAAGCAGCCTGGAAGTGCTGAAAACAGCGGTCATATTCGGCGCGGATGCAGTTTATATCGGAGGCGAGGCGTTCGGACTGCGGGCGAAAGCAAAAAATTTTACAATGGAAGAGATGAAAGAAGGCATTGGATTTGCCCATGCCCATGACGTGAAGGTTTATGTGACAGCAAATATTCTCGCCCATAATGAAGATCTGGCGGGAGTGAGAGCATATTTTGAAGAATTAAAAGAGATACAGCCGGATGGACTGATTATTGCAGATCCTGGTGTTTTTGAGATTGCAAAAGAAATATGCCCGGAAATCGAGCGGCATATCAGTACACAGGCAAATAATACAAACTACGGAACCTATCAGTTTTGGTATAAGCAGGGAGCGAGCCGGGTGGTGGCGGCGCGAGAACTGTCTCTGCAGGAGATCAAAGAAATCAGAGCGCAGATTCCGGCGGATCTGGAAATCGAGGCATTTGTCCATGGGGCGATGTGCATATCCTATTCCGGACGCTGCCTGCTCAGCAATTATTTTACCGGCAGAGATGCCAATAAAGGCGCCTGTACGCACCCATGCCGCTGGAAATATGCAGTCGTGGAGGAGACGCGTCCGGGAGAATACATGCCGGTGTATGAAAACGAAAGAGGAACGTATATTTTTAATTCCAAAGATCTGTGTATGATCAGCCATATCCCGGAACTTTTGGACGCAGGCGTGGACAGCTTGAAAATAGAGGGAAGGATGAAAACAGCGCTGTATGTGGCGACTGTGGCAAGAACATACAGGAAAGCGATCGACGATTATCAGAAGGATCCTCGATTGTACGAAAAAAATATGCCTTGGTATTTGGAGCAGATATCCAACTGCACATACCGACAGTTCACTACGGGATTTTTCTTTGGAAAACCGGATGAAAATACCCAGATCTATGACAGCAATACCTATGTAAAGGAATATACGTATCTGGGAATCGTAGAAGAAGCAGTGGGAAACAGCGTTCATATCGAACAGCGCAACAAATTTTCCGTTGGAGAAAAAATCGAGATCATGAAGCCGGACGGAAGAAACATTGAGACGACTGTCAAAAGAATCGCTGACACAGAGGGAAAAGAACAGGAAAGTGCTCCACACCCAAAACAGGAACTAGTGGTAGAACTGGAGCATGCGGCAGAAAAATATGATCTGTTAAGAAGGGCAGAATAAGGAAAGACAGTTTCGATTTTTTGAAGAATCGTTTCATTATGTTATGGATTGCGGACTCTTAGGAGTCCGTTTTTTGTTTTAAGTCATAGAAATGAAGAATTGCAAGCAGTTTTTCTGGTAGCTGGCATGAGAAAAATGATATGCCGGATAGGGGTGCATTCGTTGACACTGCAAAATGAAATCCTATATGATGAATAATAAAATCGAGTATTAAGGGAGAAAAAGAAAATGAAAACAACAGGAAAGGATATAGATTTTAGAGAGGCAAGAGACATCATGCTGGATGCGGCAGAGGCTGTCGAAATTGAACGGATTCTACTGGAAAATTGTACAGGCAGGATTTTGGCACAAGATTTGGTTGCGGCGGAAAATGTGCCTGCGTTTGACCGTTCGCCGTATGACGGATATGCATTCCGGGCAAAAGATGCCGCAGAAGCTTCGTATGAAAATCCGATTACGCTGAAAATACTAGAAGAAGTTGCGGCGGGAGCAGTTCCAACAAAAGTTGTTACCGAGGGAACAGCAGTTAAGATCTTGACGGGAGCGCCGATTCCACAAGGAGCAGATGTTGTTGTCATGTATGAGAAGACAACATTTACAGAGAAAGAGGTGATCTTAACGGAACCGGTAAAAAACGGGGAAAATATTGTACGTGCAGGAGAAGATATCCGGCTGGGAGACGTGCTGGCAGAAAGGGGAACAGTGATCGACTGTGGAATAGCAGGGACACTTGCTTCACAAGGGGACTTCTATCCGCAAGTATATCGCAGACCGCGGATTGGACTGATTTCTACGGGGAATGAAGTGGTAGATTCTAAAGAACAGATTCCGGCAGGCAAGATCAGAAATACCAATCGATATCTTTTGGCAGCAGAAGTATTGAGAAACGGATGTGAACCGATCTATCTAGGCAGAGCGGGAGATTCGATAAATGAAATCAAGGAACTGCTTGAAAAGGGGTTGCAGACTTGTGACGCACTGCTACTGACAGGCGGAGTTTCCGTAGGAGATTATGACTTGACGCCGACAGCAATGGAACAAAGCGGAATTCATATCCTCGTGCAGGGAGTGGGGATGAAACCAGGGATGGCATGTGCCTATGGGGAAAAAGATGGAAAGACTGTTTACGGTCTGTCAGGCAATCCGGCATCTGCGCTGACTGGATTTTATGCGGTGGTCATGCCGGTCCTAAGGAAACTGGCAGGACGAAAAGAGTATATACCACAGGAAATTGTGGTCACATTGGCGGATGATTTTACAAAGGCAAGTCGGTGTACACGTCTGCTGCGCGGAAGATTAGATATCAGCGACGGCACTGCAAAGATCAGAATATCTGGGAAACAGGGCAATGTTGTGATCAGCAGCGCGATTGGATGTGACGTATTGGCTATCGTGCCGGCAGGAAGCGGACCGTTAAACGCTGGGACAGAACTGAAAGGGATTTTATTATGAAAAAACAACCATTTCTATTTGCAATCAGCGGAGTTAAGAATTCTGGGAAGACGACGCTGATCACCAAATTAATTCCGTTGTTCAAAAAATACGGACTTTGTACAGCAACTATCAAACATGACGGACATGAATTTGAGGCAGATGTACCGGGCACAGATACCTATCGGCATCTACAGGCGGGAGCCTATGGGACTGCGGTGTTTTCCGGTTCGAAATATATGATCATAAAACAACAAGAGGCAGTTTCGGAAGAAATGCTTGCCTTTTGTTTTCCGGAGGCGGATATTATCCTTCTGGAAGGGTTCAAATACAGCAGCTACCCGAAAATTGAACTGGTGAGGAGAGAAAATTCAGAAAAAACGATATGTAGAGAGTATCAATTGATGGCGGTCGCGGCAGATTTTCAGATAAAGCAAGATTCGGATAAAGCGATTCCGGTATTGGATCTGAATGATACGGAGGGCATAGCCGAGTTTATATTAGACTACTGGTTTATCAAAACGAAACTATCTATGACCATTTTGGCGGGCGGATTGAGCAGCCGCATGGGGGTTGACAAAGCAGATCTGAAATATAAGGGAAAGACATTTCTTCAAATCCAAATTGAAAAAGGAAAACAGTTGGGGATTGAAGAAATATTGGTATCCGGTTACAGAGGAAAGGAATGTACAGAGTGTATCGTAAGAGACAGATATCCTCAAAAAGGGCCGCTGGGAGGACTGGATGCTGCATTTAGAAAGAGTAAGCGGGAGTATAGTCTGATCATCACAGTAGATGTTCCGTTGGTGACAGTAGAAGTTTTAAGAACTTTGATCACAGATTTTCGGAAGAGTCGGATGTTGGGAGACGGACAGCCGATACGGGTAGTAAAACATGGCGAGAGGCTAGAACCTTTGCTGGGAATCTATGAGGTGAGTCTGGCAGATCTGATAGAAATGGAAATTGAAGGAGGGAAAGGACGTGTATTTCGTGTATTGGAAAAAGCGGGATATGACGTAAGTGAAAGTCCTGTACCGGAGGAGATTTTTGAAAATATAAATGATCCAGAAAGTTATGAGAAATTGAAATGAAAAAAGGAAATATATCTATAACAATAGAGTTGTGCAATGTGCTAGCGAAAAATGTGCTAGCAGGATAGTTGATATAAATATTATACAAAATATGTGGCGAGATATATAATCTGACTATATAAAGAGCGCTCATCTAAATTAAGAAAGGGATGAAAGGAAGACATTTTATGAAGAGTAAAAGCATGAGTTATTATGTAAAATCTTTGGTTGGTCTGGTAATTATGTTTGGATTTCAGTACCTTCCTCCGATCGGACCGCTGACACATCTGGGAATGCAGGTGACAGGTATCTTTATCGGTTTGATTTATTTATGCTGTGTAGTGGATATTATCTGGCCAAGTATGGTAGGGCTGATCGCACTGGGGATGTCAGATTATTGCACTGTAACGGAAGCGATTGCGGCAGGATTTGGAAGTGAATTGGTTTGGATGATGTTGATCATCTTGATCCTTGCAGAGGGAATCAGTCAGAGTGGACTAGGGGAGATACTGGCGCGATGGTTTATTACGAGAAAAGTATTGCGAAATCGGCCAATGCTGTTCACATTTGTTTACATGATAGTGTTTGGAGTTTGTTCGTTGCTGATTTCTTCAAATGCGTCTGTCATTCTGGCATGGGCAATTTTCTATAATATTGCAGATATGGCCGGCTATAAGAAAGGCGAGAGATACAGTACTATGATGATCATAGGATGTTTCTTATCGTGTATCATCTATGAAGGGTTGTTTGCATTCCAGAGTTGGTGGCTGGTATTAGCACAGACATTCGAAGACATGACAGGATATGGAATCAACTATGTGACATATTTCATTATTGGCTTTATTATTGAAAGCTTGGTTAATCTTTTGTGGCTGCTTGCGATGAAATTTGTATTTAAGTGTGATTTTGAAAAGTTGAACGGTATTGATGTTGAAAAGTTGGAAGGAGAAGGCGAACTGAAGTTAAATTTTCAACATAAAATGTTGTTCTTATGTTTTGGATTAATTGTAGCGTATGTACTCGTAACAATTGTTTTACCGGCAGAATGGCCGCTTGTTGCATTGCTGAACCGGATTACTCAGGCAGGATGGTTTGCACTTGTACTTGTTCTGGCAATGGTTGTGAGATATGAAAACAAGCCGGTTTTGGATTTTTCAAAAGCTGCGTCTACCGGATTGAGCTGGAGTATTTTAATGATGTGCGCGGCGATCATCCCGGCGGCAAGAGCTCTGACATCAGAGGGGACAGGCGTGACAGAACTGCTGAGTAATATTTTATCTCCTCTGTTTTCAGGAATGAATCCGGTTGTATTTCTCGCCGCGATTTTGATCTTGCAGATGTTCCTGACCAATGTGGGAAGTAATATGGCGACAGGTATTGTATTGATGACGGTTATTATCCCATTTGTAGGAAACTATTATTTCTCACCGGCATTAGTCGGAATGATCATTATTTTTGTAGCGACGATGGGATTTATTTTACCAGGATCTTCAGGAATGGCGCCGTATCTGTACAGTAATAAGTGGATTGAAGTGAAAGATATTTATAAATACGGACTTTTTTATTGTTTGATATTTTTCATCTGCGCACTGCCGGTATACTTGGTTGCAAGCTTTATTGTTTAAGGGTGGAAAAAAAGCTGCGGATTTCCTGCATTAGCAGGGTTTCCTGAATGCTTAGCCGGGAAGTGACATCACACATCATAAAGATAGTCAGGTTATTTTCAAATCCCGTGACATCAAGCATTTTAAGCTGACCGCTTTGGATTAGAGGATCTTGGTTTAAAGTAAGCGCGGGAGTGATGATGACTTTATCCGGGCTATCAACCAGTATCTGCTTGGTGACTTCCAGGTTGTTGAGAACGGTAAATGTATTAAAGCTGTGTAGAATATGCCCGATGGGTTTATCCTGTGGGCTGGGATAGTTATGAGTCAATAAAAGATGTAAATGCATGATCTCACTTATATCTACCTCGTTTCTTGCTGCAAGTTCCGACTGAGAAGATACAAGAACACAAAAGTGATCCTGACAGAGCGGCTCTACATATACTTTTCCATTCTGGAACTGTGTACCACTGAAGTTTGCAGTAGATTCTGCAGCAATTACAATGCTGGCAAGGTGAGAGGAGATACAGTTTTGTAAATCTTCATAGCCTACTTCATAAACATGGAGATGTGTGTGGCTATGCTGTCTGGACCAGATATCAGTAAGATAATGGGAGAGAGCATTCGTGGCGGCGGGAAAGACGCCCAGATTGATGATCCGTCGCTGTTGGTTTTCGTTAGAACTGAGAAAATGGAGTTCATCGTTTTTAGAAAGAATATCTTTCATCAATGAAATTGCCTGTTCACCGTCCGCAGTAAGCGTGACTCCTTTGTTTGTTCGATAAAATAGTTGAATATTGAGTTCGGCTTCGATGGAGTTAATGATAGCGCTCAGACCGGTTTGGCTGATGTATAATTTTTTGGCAGCTGTAGAAATGGATTTATGTTTTGCAACTTCAACTAAATAATTTAAATGTTCAATACGCATAGTACTACCTCATTGATATATATAGAAATAAAAGGATAAAAAGGAGAGAACAAAAATGAAACAATATACAAAAATTATAGCAGATTATTTATCGAACCTCAAGTATGAAGACATCCCGGCAGAAGTGATCGAACGTGCTAAATTGGTGACTTTACATACTGTTGGAGCCGCCATTTCAGCAGTAAAAACAGAAGCAGGAAAGAATATCATCGATGTTGCAAAAACGCTTGGAGCAGGCGGAAAGGAAGCAACGATCATCGGTGATGGAAGTAAGGTCAGTGTAGGTAATGCGGTTCTGGCCAGCGGTACTTTGGCCGACTTGCTGGACTGGGAAGACTGCAGTTGGACAGGACATCCGTCAGCAGGAGCAGTTCCGACTGGTTTGGCAGTGGCGGAGGCGTATCATAAGAGTGGAAAAGAGTATTTGACAGCATTAGTCGGAGGGTATGATGTATACCAGAGGATTGCAATGGCTGTCCAGCCGTCTCCAAAACGTTTTGAAGAAGGCTGGGGACTTCATTGCTGGCAGATTTTTGCTCCTGCTTCTGTAACGGGTAAGCTTTTGGGAATCAAGGGAGATAAAATGAACCAGCTTTTAGGCGCCGCAGGACATATGACTCCAATCGCAATCAATCTGATCCATTCCAGTTTTAGTGATTTTTATCACTATACGCACGGATTGACGGCACAGTCGGCAGTAGAATGTGCTTTGATCACGGAAAAAGGTATTTCTACTCTGATGGGCGTTTTGGAAGAAGATACAGGATACTATTTCGGGGTATCTGACCAGTGTGATTGGGATTGGTATGACAAAGATCTTGGAAAGAGATATATGATCATGGAACTTATGCTTAAAAACTGGCCAGTCAATATGTGGATCCAGACGCCGATGGATATGATCCATTCCATTATGACGAAGAATGATATCGATGTAGACAAGATTAAATTAATAGAAGTGTCGCCGTACATTCCAGAGAGAAGTGAAGACAGTCCGGCTGACGGATATGATTCACTGGTTGCGGCGCAGTTCAGTATTCCGTTTTGTATGGCAATGTATTTAAAAGGGCCAGAGGTAGGAACAGAATGGCTGGATGAAAAATATTTAAGAGATCCGGAAATCTTGAAGATGGCTGCAAAAGTAAAAGGAGTAGGAGAGGTCTCTCTTATCAGTCACAACTTTGATACATTCCAGCAGGGGTCTTATCCATCCTATACGATGAAGGTTACAATGGAAGATGGAACCATATACGACGAAGCGGTTCAGTTCCCGAAAGGACATCCGCAGAATCCGTACACAAGGGAAGAATGTATTGCCTGCTTCAAACTGGCGACAAAGGGATTGATGAGTGAGGAAAAACAAGATGCTCTTTGTGATTTCATTTTAAACAAATTGGAACATGTTGAGGATATGACAGAAATCAGTAAATATATCGCTTTATAATTTGAGAGGTGACAGACTATGATTAAATATATTACAGTGGTCGGCGGCGGCTCTACAGGACACGCTGCAGCTGCATACCTGACAGGGAAAGGGTTTGCAGTTACATTGTGTGATAATGAAAATTTTAAAGAGGAGTTGGAGGCAGTAGAAACAGAAGGCGGAGTCATGTTGAGGGGACGTGCGGGAAGAGGAATCTATCCGCTAGCGTGCGTGACGCATGATTTTAAAGCAGCTGTAGAAAGCGCTGAATTAATATTTGTCTGCGTACCGGCAGCCAGACATCGGGAAATCGCAGAACAAATTGCTCCCTATATGAAAGAGGAACAGAGCGTTTTAATTCTTCCAGGTAATCTTGCTTCTTTTATTTTCAAAGATGTATTTGAAAAAAATAATGTGCCGGATAGTGTCATCATAGCAGAGATGGAAGGCAATTTGTGCCCTTGCAGATTGACCGCTCCTGCGGAGGTAACAGTCGGACTTCCTATTCGCGCAAAGAAAATTTCCGCCCTTCCGGGAAGTAAGACAGCAAAGTTTATGGAAAGAAATAAAGGCGTTCTGGATTTTATAGCAAATAAGCATGTACTGGAAGGCGCACTTTTGTCAGATAATTATGTGCTGCATATCGGGACTACCCTTCTTGCTTCCAGTACAGTAGACGCTATGGGAGAAGAGTTTATTTTGTTCCAGCACGGTTTGACAGATTATGCTGTCCATTGCACTGAAGCAATCAGGCGGGAAAGGATACGGCTGCTGGCAGCATTCGGTCTGGAAGAAAGAGATTCTGCGACAGAATTCTTTGAAGAACTCAGAGATTGGAAAAATCATCCTGAATATTCCGTATTTAGAACGCTGAAAGGTCCGGATAGTCTGCATCACCGTTATATTGAAGAAGATGCAGTCGCATGTGCTTCAATGGCATTATCCTGCGCAGAACGTCTTGGGATAGAAATGCCGGTATTGAAGTCAGTTATTACTTTGGCTTCGGCAGTAAATGAAAAAGAATATTATGCAGAAGGACGTACATTGGAGAATTCTGGATTTGCTCCAGAGCTTTCTATGGAAGAGATCATTTCTAGGATCAGTTAGGAGGAATAGATATGTTATATAACTGGAGAGCTATGATCGGTGTGATAGCACCGACAACAGGTGTTGCGATTGAAACAGATTTTCATAGATTTGTACCGGAGGGAGTTGCGGTGGTAACGAATCGAATTCCGTTTTCAGGGAATCCAACTCCGGAAGAATTAATGGATATGGTAGATTGTCTGGAAGATTCGGCACGCATTTTTGCAGATAACCTTCCGTTTGATGTTATTACTTTTGGATGTACTTCAGGAAGCCTGGTTGGAGGAAGTGGTTTTGACCAGAAATGCATCGAAAGAATTGAGCAGACGTGCGGATATCCGGGGCTGACAACGAGTACTTCGCTTTTGGATGCATTCCGTGCATTGGGGGTGTCCAGTACAGCGGTTGTGACGCCATATCCGGATGAAACAAATGTACTGGAGAAGAAATTTCTTGAGGATAATGGAATCCATGTAACAACGATCCAGGGCATGACATCAGAACGCTGTACACTGGATGAATTAAGTGACAGACCATATGATATTTATCAACATGTGAAAGCTTTGGATTTGACAGGAGCAGAGAGCATTTTTATAAGCTGTACAGGCATGAATGCTCTGGATATTATATCTACCATTGAAACAGATTTTGGTCTGCCGGTGCTCACAAGTAATCAAGTGACATTGTGGGGAGCGCTGAGGAAAGCAAGAGTGGGAGATAAGATTCCGTATCTTGGCAAATTGTTTACAATTTGACGTTGGAGGAGAAGTATGCCGGACATAAATAAATTGACTAAAGCGAAAATACCATGCGAGGGAAACGGGATTGAAGTAAAGAGGACATTGTGCGATATTTGTTGCCCCGGAATGCATTGTGGTGTGGATGCTTATGTAAAGGATGGAAAGATCATTAAACTGGAAGGTACAAAGGAGCACCCGAGAAATCACGGACTGCTCTGTACCAAAGGAGCTGCCGGACGGCAGTATGTGTATAGAGAAGACAGGATCAAGACCCCGCTTCGCCGTATAGGCGAGCGGGGAGAAGGAAAGTTTGAACCGATTACGTGGGAGAAAGCATATCGGATCGTAGCAGATGAACTTCTGAAAGTAAAAAAGGAGTATGGCGCAGATAGTGTAGCATTCTTCTCCGGATATACAAAATGGTATCGTCAGTATCTGCATCGTTTTGCATATTCTTTTGGAAGCATTAATTATGGAACGGAATGCAGTACCTGCTTTAAAGCAAGTGAAATGGCCTGGGAGGCAACAGTTGGTCTGAATTCTGATCCGGATATGGAGAATTCAAATGTCATTTTAGGTTTTGCCTTGAATGGATTTCATTCCAGGTATCTTGTAGCACCGAGATTACTGCGTTTGAAAGAGCAAGGGAAAAAGTTTATCATTATTGATCCGAGAAAGACACCGGCGACACAAAAACTTGCGGATATCCATCTCCAGATCAAACCGGGAACAGACGGAGCGCTTGCGCTGGGAATGGCAAACCTGATCATAGAAAATGACTGGCATGATAAGGAATATATCGAGAAATATACATATGGATTTGAAGAATATGCAAAGTACGTGAAACAGTTTACGTTGGAACGGACAGCGGAGATTACAGGTTTAAGAAAAGAAGATATCTATGAAGCAACGAAAATGTATGCAACAAACGGCCCTGCTTCTATTACAGAAACATCTTGTTCATTGACACATCATATCAATGGATTCCAGAATTACCGCGCGATGATCTGTCTGAATGGACTGACTGGGAATTTTGACAGACCGGGTGGACAGATTCCGGAGAAATCTACATTTTACGATATGCCAGCAGGATTTGATATGTATGAACACGAGTACTATCTGGATGTGCAGCCGGACAGAAAATCGAAGGCGATCGGATGTACGAAGTATCCATTATGGTGTAAATTTATGGACGAATTTCAGGCGATGGATATGTCGCGGCAGATTTTGGAAGGGACTCCGTATCCGATCAAAGCATTGTATGGTGCGGGCATGAACGCGAAAATGTTCCCAGATACAAAGAAAATGTATGAAGCGCTGAAGGCGTTAGATTTTTTTGTGGATGTAGATCTGTTTATGACGGATACGGCTAAATATGCAGACATCGTACTTCCGGCATGTACATCCTATGAACGAGGAGAATTCAAAGCCTATATCGGGGGATACGCAACATTTACAAAACCTGTTATTGAACCGCTTTATGAATCAAAAAGTGATGTGCAGATTCTAAAAGAACTGGCAGATGTTATGGAGCTGGACGATAAGCTGCTCAGAGAAGGATATGAGGCGGAGATTAATTATATGATTCGCGATCTTAGTATAACGATTGAGGATATGAAGGCGAGTGATCTGCCGATTAAGGTACCGGAGGCAAGAGACGTGGTTCCGGGAGAATTTACGACAAATGGAATGAATACTGCAAGCGGAAAGTTTGAATTTTATTCGAATTATATTGCTGAATTTAAGGAACAGGGTTTAAGTCCGATCCCGACATATCGCCCTACATTGGACGATGAGGGAATGGATGAAAAGGAATATCCTTACATCCTGGTGACCGGTTCCCGTATACCGAATGCGATCCATTCCAGACTGCACAATGTACCGTGGACCAGAAGTTTAAGACCGGACCCGATGGTTGATATTAATGCAGAAGACGCAAAAGAATTGGGAGTTGAGAAAGGCGATTTGGTGGAAATTGAAACTATTACAGGCAAAATCCGTGTGAAAGTAAATCCATCGGTCAAAATTCGAAAGGGAGATGTACAGATGTTCCATGGCTATGGTGAGGCGAATGCAAATGATCTGATCGGAAGTACACACACAGATCCATACAGTGGATATCCCGGTTTTAAGTCCAGCAGATGTAAATTGACACCGGTCAGAGCGCAGGAGGCTTAATTATGAAACAAAAAACAGCGATTGTAGGATTCGGGTGTGCCGGATATCACGCGGTAAAAGCGATGAGGGAGAATGGATATCGAGGCTTGATCGATGTCTATACAGACACCGCATGGACTCCCGGAAATCCGATGCTGACAACTTACTATATATATGGAAAGATCAGTAAAGAAGGAACCTGTCCATTTGGAACAATAGAAGCAATTCAAAAAGAATTTGATCTGCAAGTGATTTTTGAGTCTGTAGATAAAGTCCTCTCCGAAGAAAAGGCGGTGCGTATGGCTGATGGAACGGTGCGGAAGTATGATCAGATTTTGATTTCCACAGGGGCGAATGCATTCGTTCCGCCAATTTCGGGAACAGATGGAAAAAATGTTTTTCCCATGCGGACAATGCGTGACGCAAAACAGGTGAAGCATGTGCTTGAAGCCGAACAGATCAAAAGTGCTGTCGTCATAGGCGCTTCCATGGTTGGGATCAAACTTGTAGAGCTTTTCCATGCCAGAGGTATCCACTGTACATTGGTAGATATGGCGCCCTATATTTTCCCGGTATCTGCGGTGCCGCAGATTGCCCATGAAATAGAAGAACGTTTGCAGAATAAGGGTGTGGATCTGGCATTTTCTAAAACACTTCAGGCTGTAGAAGAAGAAGGCGGACAGAAAAAGATTATATTCGCAGATGGGCAGACCATGTATTGTGACTTGGTAATGATGTGTATAGGAACCAGAGCTAATACGCGAGTGGCTGATGAGAAAATCGTTATGAATAGGGGGATTGTCGTAGATACTTCTATGCGGACCAATATGCCGGATATTTATTGCGCCGGAGACTGTAGTGAAGGAATCAACCTGCAAAGCGGACAGACACAGATCATTGGAATCTGGGACAATGCTGCGCGGCAGGGCGAGACAGCCGGCGCTAATATGGCAGGTGTAGAGACTGTCTATAATGGAAATATGCTTCACAACATCACGCATTTTATGGGGATGGACTTTATTGGCTATGGTGATGTGAGAATGGAGGGCGAAGAATTTGAATATGAAAACAAGGAGAAGGGGCAGCGTTTTGTTGTCAGGATGAAAGAGGGAGTTCCGGTATGTATGAATTTTCTGGATTCATATGGAGCAAGCGGTGTTCTCAAAGCTTATATGCTTAAGAAAATGGCAGGAAATGAGGAGGGATTAAGTCCGGTTGCACGTGTACGATTAAAGGCGGAAGGGGTTCCGGAGAGACTGATCAATCTGTTGATGAAAGAAAAGGAGAACGGACAATGGGAAAAGTAATTGATTTGGATATTCAAAAATGTTCTGCCTGTGGAGCCTGTGCAGTAGCTTGTATGGATCAGAATGATCTGGATGTAACGAAAGGCGTGTCGCCATTTCGGATGGTCTGTGACCTGGAAGATGAAGATGGCGGGTATGAATATTATTCAATCGCCTGTTTTCATTGTGATGACGCACCTTGTATTAAGGCATGTCCGTGTAATTGTCTAAGCAAAGATGAGGAAACGGGTTTTACGGTGTACGACAATACCAATTGTATCGGATGCCACAGCTGTGCGATGGCATGTCCGTTTGGGGCGCCATCTTACGGGGCGGATGGGAAGATGATCAAATGTGACGGCTGCGTAGAGAGAGTAAAGCAAGGTTTGGAGCCGGCATGTGTGAGAAACTGTCCGACAGGAGCATTGACGATTATGGAAGATCAGGAATTAAAAGAAAAGAAAATCAAGTGTTCACTCAAAAAAATGATGGAGTTGCTTGATGAATAAGAAGAATTGCCTGGCAGAGCAGGGGAGGACGGCGTGGAAGAGACATTTCTCTATTTGGATAAAGAAACGGTCAAGAAATATTTAAAACCGGAAAATGTGATCGCAGTCATGAAAGAATTGTGGTTACATTGGAAGGATGGGAGTGTTACCGAGGGGAAGCATAGTTTCCTTTCGGTTTCGAAAGAACAAGACAATGAATTCCTGCATATTCCGGCATGTCTGTCAAGGAGCGGCATTCTGGGATTTAAGTGGATCGGGATATACAGGGATCCGGCACCGGGCTTTCCTTTCAGTCATGGAAATATCGTCGTTGTCAATGATATTGAAACAGGGGGGCTGAAGGCGATTGTCAGCGCCGATGATATTACACCAATGAGAACGGCAGGCGGGCACGGTGTAGTAGCAGCTAAAATACTGGCGAAAAAGCACGTATGTACGCTTGCCGTTATCGGAAGCGGGAAACAGGCGGTGTGTGGAATTGCAGGGTTTTTAGCAGAATTTCCAGAAATACAGAATGTGCGGATTCACTGTCGGCGAAGAGAGAGGTTTGAAGAAATTGCAGATTTTTTTGGAAAGCGGGCAGAATTTTCTTATGTAGAGAATAGCCGGGAAAGTGGGCAGGGAGCAGATGTACTTCTTGTTGCGACCAATAGCCCGGATATTTTGCTTTACTATGACGATATAGAAAAAGGAACAGTGGTTATCGCAATTGATGGATTTATCGACGTGGATCCGGAACTTGCGTATAAGGCGGATAAGTGGTTTGTCGGAAAATTGGAGACGGATATTGCGGAAATAGTGGAAAGCCATGACATGTCACATGATGTAAAGCTGGATCCGAAACAGATTGCCGGAGAAGTGGCAGATGTTATGGAAGGAAGGATCCCGGGAAGGGTGTCCGAGGATGAGATCATTGTGTATACACATATGGGATCCGGTATTTACGATGTGGCATGCGCATGGTATGTGTATCAAAAAGCATTGGAAGACGGCTGCGGTATAAAATTGAAATTGTAGAAAAAACCGGAAGGAATTCCTAAATCAAAAGGCTTCTATCCGGTTTTTCTTCATAGGGAAGGGTATACTCTTTAAGGGCATACTCTCTAAGAATATCATCAGGTGAAAAATCTCCGCAATTTTTCAATGGCGCTTTTTTCAATTCTGGAAACGTAGGAACGGGAAATGCCAAGTTGCCTGGCAATTTCCCGTTGTGTGTATTCTTCTCCGTTATAGAGGCCATACCGCATTTTTAGAACTAATTTTTCCCTGTTGGAAAGTTCGTTTTCTACCTTCTCATAGAGTTTTTGGATATTTTCTTTGAGATATACTTTTTCGGGGACATCAAATTCTCCGGTTTCGATAATATCATATAATTTAATCTCATTGCCTTCCCGGTCTGTGCCGATCGGTTCATAGAGGGAAATTTCTTTGTTTGTTTTCTTTTTCGCCCGCAGATACATGAGTATTTCATTTGCAACCCGCTCGTTGTGGCTTCGTTTTTTCATTGTTTTGACCAACTAGATATAAGTGCACGTGAGTACCGTCCCATACAACTTTATCGACCAGTATTCTTAGAGTTGTCCGTTTCTCTTCAATCGACATCATATCAAAAGAATCTGAAAAAGAAGATAATTTCTCAATCAATACGTCAAAGTTGGCAAGCAGTATATTTTGATTTTGTAAAAGTTCATTTAATGTATGAATTTGCTTTTCAATCTTCATTTTTTCTTCGTGCAAGTTATTTATCTGTTTATTGATATGAGAAAAAGCGGGAGTATTATCTGCCTCGGACAGAGCAAGTACAAGATTTTCTATTTTTCTGTCAGTATCATGGAGTATTTTCTGTAAGTGGTCTAATTCGGTAGTATTAGATGCTTCTTTTGACAGTAATTGCTTTTTCGCATATTTTAACTGTTCGTGGAACTTATCGACATCTTCTCCTTTAGCAATTTCTTTTATTTTATCACATACCATTTGGTCAAGTAGATTTCCGTCTGGGCGGTTCATGTTACAAAGTTCCCCATGTGATTTTTCTTTTGTTTCACAAAGATAAGAAAAGCGTTTGTTACCATTTTCGTCCAAACTTCGATTCGCTTTTGGTCGCATATAACTTCCACAGTCGGCACAAATTAAAATGCCGGATAATAAGGCAGTATTATCTTTTGGTTTACGATAACTTTTAGATTTGTTTTGTTCTACAAGTTCTTGTACCTGTAACCATTCTTTTCCCGTCAATAACGGTTTATGTTTTCCTATTGCGACAATCCATTCTGAATAATTGTGTTGTTTATGCGGAATCTCGCTTGCTTGATTGGATTTGTTATATACCATCAGTCCATGAGTTCCGTTAAATTCTGATGATTCATTGTAAATAAGAGTTCCTATTTCATTAAAATAACAAAGAGTATCTTCGTCAGCAGCAGCATAGACAGGATTTTTTAAAATGTCACGTATTCCGGTTCGAGAAAAATTTTTCCCATTTCTTGTTTTATAGTGATAATTAAGCAAATATGTTTCCACTTTCGTAAGAGAACGAAATTCTAAAAATTTATCAAAAATCAAACGAGCGAGAGGAAAGTTATCGGAATCTGTTTTCAGTCGGTAAGCAGTACGGATTTTTCCCTCAATGTCAACGGAAGTTTTGGCTGTGCTTATATAGCCAAGCGGAGTTGTTCCTCCAAGCCACCGTCCTGTTTTAGCAAGAGCCAGCATATTATCTCTGATACGCTCTGCTATCGTATCTCTTTCTAACTGAGCAAATGCGGAGGAAATGGAAAGCATGGCTCTTCCAAGAGGAGTTGTAGTATCAAAATTTTCTGTTACAGAGATAAAATTGATGTCCAATCGTTCTAATTCCTGATAGAGAAGAGCAAAATCAATCGTATTACGGCTGATACGGTCTAAGCGATAGCAGACAATCATACTGATTTCATGGTTTCGACAGGCTCTCAGCATTTGTTGAAATTGCGGTCGCTTTGTGTTTTTTCCGGAGAAACCCTCATCTTCATAAACGACAATCTGATTCATATCGGTTATTTGGTATTTATAAGCAATGTGTTTTTTACATTCTTCAATCTGATTTCCAATACTTTCGCCTTTACCTGTGAATTTTGACTTACGAGAGTAGATAGCGATTTTTCCGTTTATCTGTGTTTTCATATCGAACCTTCTTTCATTCCTTTTTCAAAGTTAAGTATAAATGTGATTTTGTAGGATTGCAAAAAGAATTTGATTGTAGTTGTGTCATGCATTCAAATCAACAATTTTGTTATGTAAATTTATTTGCAAATGACAAAACCGTATAAGATTTACTTGATAATATATGAAAAAACGGATATAATTATATCAAGAAAATGATATGAAAGGGTGAAGAAAATGATTATCAAGGCTTCAGCAACATTACGAAACGATTATTCTACTATTTCCAATCTTGCAAGGTCAACGAGTGAACCGATTTATATAACAAAAAATGGCGAGGGTGACGGAGTATTTATGAATATTGATGCCTTTGAGAAAAGGGAACAGGCATTGGAACTTCGTGCGAAAATCATACAGGCAGAAGAAGAACGGTTAAACGGAGCAAAGACAAGAAGTATCTCCGAAGCAAGAAAGGAATTGAGAGAACGTGCAGGAACAATATAAAGTTGAGATTCTTCCTACTGCGTGGGAAGATTTGAAAAGTATTGAGGACTATTATTTACTTCAATTCGGTGTGGAATCTGCGATGAAAGTAACAGATCAGATATTAAATAGTATTGAACGTTTGGAATTATACCCGGATTCTGGTTCGCTTACACCGGATAAATGGTTGAACCGAAAGGGGTATCGCATGGTTATATCTGAAAGGTACGTTTCTATCTATCGACTGATAGAAAAAACAGTTTATGTGTATCATATTGCCGATACACAGACAGAGTACACTAAACTGTTTTCGTAAATGAAATTGAATAAGAATTTTAAGCAGAAGAACTGCCCGTCATTGAAAGGTTGATGATAGGCAGTTCTTTCATTATTTGCGATTTTAAGAACGGGGGTAAGGTTTCTTTTCATCTGTTAATTCGGCTAGGTAGTCCATACTTGTATCTAAAGCAAGTGCTATTTTTCTGCATTGCTCAAATGTATAGTATCGTTTTCCGTTTTCAATCTTAGAATAATCACTTTGGTCTATCCCAGTTAGGTGTTGCATTTTAATCTGTGTGTAGCCCCGTTCTTTTCGTAAATCTTTTAATCAAGAAATAAAAATCACCCTCTTTTTGTAAAATGTTATCAATTAGTTTAATTATGGCAGTATGACCTATTGACTATTAGGGTGTATTTGACCTAAAATAAAAAGAAAAGAGTTTATAGAAGGAGGAAGTTACATGAAAGTGTGGGGAGTTGGTGCATATTTTCCAGAGAAAGAAGGGGACATTACAAAGGAGTGTTTAAAAGAAAATGCTGTGGTAATAGGTTTTAAAGAAGAAGAAAAGCCAAAATACTATGAGTTATTTCGTTCTATTAAAATAGGTGATTTTATATTTATAAAGACACGATTTATGCCAACTCAAGATTTAAAAGTAAAAGCGATTGGTGTGGTGGTAGATAATCAAATACGAACGATTCCTGAATTGTATAATGCAAAAGGAATAAAAGTTCGGTGGATAGAAGATTTTAGTGATACTCCTAGAAAAATCCAAAAAGAAAATGAACATGACGGAGATACAAGAACCATTTATCAAGAAATGAATGAGAATGTAATAAAGCAGATTATGAATTTATTATAAGGTGGGAGAGAAAAGTAATGAGAAAAAGAATAAATATCATTCTATTACTTATTTGCATGAGTATAAGTATGAGTGCTTGCGGAAATAAGCAGGAAAAAGTGCAGAAAGACTCAAATCAAATGGTGAGAGAGGATAAAAAAGAAGAAAATAGTGGGAAGAAAAAGAAACTGAAAGAGATTCTTGAAAAGGGAGAGAAAGATGCAGAAACAACAGATTTTCAAGGATTTTTTACGGCTTTCCAGAATTTATCTGTTTTTGATACACCAGAGGCATTTTTTACAAATACAGAAGAAATGGAAAAGTTCTTCTATAATACTGCTTTGATTGAAAATACAAAATATGAAAATGTAGAACAAGGTTTTTTGGAACAAGGAAGATTATCAAGAGAAAAATCAGAAGAAGTATTCCAAATTATTAGGAAGATAGCGCAAGAATCCCAAAAGTTAACAGAAGACGTATATTTAGGAAAACATGTGTATGAGGATTCTGATAAGAAGTTTTTGGAAAAGTATAATGCTTTTAGTGAACAACTAGACGAATGGACAGTACAGATAAATAATTATAACAGCGGATATTATGGTGTAGGAGAAGAAACATTACAATTAGGTGAAGCAGAAAGAGGAACATACGTTGTTTCTACATATACGAAATTAGAATCTCTTGACACAGGACTAAAATGGAATCAAGTTGAATGGGTTGATTATGATAATTTAGTTATTCCAGAATTGAATGATTCTGATATGATTTATGCAGATTATTATGAAAAAATCAGGAAAATCGTCAGTAGCCCGTATGGAAATAATGGCAGGGATTCGCAGGGGTTTGAGATTATGCCTGAACTAAGAGTTGGATATGATACAAAACAAGATGATACATTGATAAATGGAAGTCCACGTATGATATTAGAGGTTGGAGATATGTGGAATAATGTAGACATAGCAGATTGGCTAAACTACTTTAATAGTGAAGAAGAATTGGCAAATTATTATCTTGATGCTATGGTAAAATGTATGCAGATATTTTATTCGGACTTTGGAATTACAGATGAAATGAGAGACATAATTTCAAATGTAATAGAAGAATCATTCCATTCACAGTCTTCTACGGAAGGGTATAATTTTGTAAGTAGCAATAACAAATATGTGATAAAAGTACATGCTGGACAAATTCTTTTTGAATCGGGGAGTGAATAAAGGAATATATTAGTTTGACAACTTTATAAAGAGTTATGTATAAGGGAGATTTCAGAAATGAGATCTCTCTTTTCTTTTGTAAGAAAAAGACTTGATTATTAGGAAAACAACAGACGAAAATGTGAACAAATTGTAAATAATAAATTTTTGAGGAGGCGTAACTACTCCATTTACGAGTTAGAGAGGAACAGACAAGGTTCTGTACCAAATTAAAGGAGGGTTATGCTATGACCGAAAAAATAAACAATAGCAGTAATACATATGTAAGAAAGGTAGATAAGGTTAAGATAACCTCAGCAGACGACATCACAATATGTATTACCAATGACATTATTGATGTGACAGTAACAAGAAAACGAAACACCAAAGGATTTTCAGACATCGAAAAGATTGACAAAGACCATTATGTTGTGAAAAGTACAGGGGAGATAAAGGAATATGCTCATGTGGAAAAGTCACAAGAAATGATTGCCAGTAACAGAAGAAAGAGCATGAATAAGAAATTCTCCTATCTCAGACAGTACATTAACATGAATTTTAAGGGAGAGGAGTGTGAAAGACATATTACCCTTACTTATGCAGAGCCGACAGACGATATGGCGAAATGTAAAAATGACTTCAAGAAGTTTTGGAAACGCTTTCTATATCGCTATGGAGAAATGGAGTATATTGCAGTATTTGAGCCACATCAAAAAGGAACATGGCATATTCATGTGTTAGTGAAAAAGGATTCCGTTCAGAGATTAAAATTATCAAAGAATGAAGTCGAAAAAATATGGGGAAATGGTTATATCAGAATTTCAGACTTTAGAAATCATAATGATATAGGCTTGTACTTTTGCAATTTGTTGGGAGAAGATATTTTCAAAGATAAAAAGAAAAAATCTTCACGATTAGAATACTATCCTCTCCATGCCAAGATTTATACTTCTTCAAAAGGATTAGCCAAGCCGACTCTCTTGCATATAGATGATGAAGAACTAAAAGAAATTGTAGGGAACAGAAAACCTTGTTTTGAGCAGGGATATTCCATAAGAATGTGTGATACAGACCATGAAGTGAATCGAATCGGTCACATTACTTATAACGCTAAAATAAATCCTTACAACGAATAAGGAAATATAGGTTTTGATTCTTAAATTGTAAGACTTGCTAGAGAGGAGAATTTCAATATGCAGATATTACAAGTAAGAATCCTTAACCATGAGGAATTAGAAAGAGACATTACATCAGTATCCATAAAAATTGATGAATTGTGGACAACATTAGAAGAAACAGGATTTATGAATCCAAGACGTAAGTTTTACTTTCAGAAGATGTTGGAAGAATTACAGAAAACAATGGAAGATGTAGAACTAGAAAAGAACAGTCAAGATAATTGAAGTTCAGTCATAAGATAAAAAGAATATGTAAGAGAGGTAGGCGTATGGAGATTATTGTACATTATCCGGAGGATAATCAGAATCTCAATACCTTAGGTGAGCAGATTGCTACACTACATGGGGAATTTATATATTCCTACCTTAACAGACTTGATTTGTCAACGGAAGAAAAAGTTGCAATCATAGAGGGCGTTGAGAAGATGATAAAATAGGGAAAGGGGCAGTCACAAGAACGTGGCTGCCTTTTTCGCAGGGAAGAAACTTCTTTTTTACCTCTGACAGACTGTAATAGCCACTTAGGAGCCTTTGAGAACTTTTTCCTAAGCCCCCTTTGGAAAGACAGGAAAACGCAAAGAGAGGACAAGCAGAAACTTTCTCCCGAAGTACCGCTAATAACCAAGCCTTATTATAGAAGAAACTCATTCGAGAATTTTTTGGATAAAGAGAGCCTCATAAGTTGGTCTTGTCATGCGGTGAAATTCTTTTTCCCAAAGCCGAACGGTTGTCCGATTGACTCCTAACTTATCTGCCATTTCCTGTTGGGTTAAATGTAGATTTTTCCGATATTGCAGTACTCGGTTTCCTTGACCGTTGTAAAGGAAAAGATGATAGTCGTCCATAAGGTCGGTAACGGGTATGTGGTAGAGTGTAGCAAGTTTTTCTAATATAGCAAGTGGGCAGTATTCGTAGGCAACTTCTTCGTAGTGACCGTAATTTGTTCTGTCCATGCCGAGATATTTTGCTACGTCTTTTGCGTACATACAGTTTTTATGGCGAAAATACCGTATCTTTTGAGAAGTTTTCTCTAAACAATCGGGAGAAGAATATACAAGAAGATATTTTTCATGTGCAGGGAGCCATGAGGGGATTTTGAAAGGAAAGGTGAGGATATATTGGACTTTATAAGTCAGTCTGCCATGTTCTTCTTTATAAAGCAGTAAAAGTTGATTGGAAAACTGGCGATAGACGTTCCATGAAGAAAAAGGTGTGTTCTTTACCTCTTTTTTCACAAGTGAAGCCAAAGCGGTGGGGTCGCTTTTTCTATACAGCGGGAAGCATAAGCGGCAAGCCTGTTGCCCTTAGCGGGATTGAAGGTGACGACCGACTTGATCAGACCAATCGTCCCGATGGAGAGAAGATCTTCCGGATCCTCATCAAGAGACTGGTATTTTTTTATGACATGGGCGACAAGACGCAGATTACGTTCGATCAATATGTGCTTTGCCTGAAGATCTCCTTCTGTATATTTTTGGATGTAATATTTTTCTTCGGAAGGAGTAAGGGGAGTGGGAAATGATTTCAAGGGAAACACCTCTAAGCACATTTGATATAGTTTATGAGGCAACGCTGGAATTGGTGCTTTTCCAATGAAAAGAAGGACAGAGAAAAAAGTTTTATAATAAATTATAATGATTTTCTTGACATGTAAAGTAAATATAGACTATCATATACATACGTTCTCGGAGAGGTTCCTTTCCGGTGATCTTGCCTTTTTGTAAGGTATCAGGCCGATTCGGTCAAGTTTCAGATTTGTTACTTATATCGTTTGAGGTGTTTTCTATGCTATTCATGCAGGTATATCAAAATGCATGCGTTTGATGCGTGGCTTATCTGCTATACAGGTTTTCTCATCCGGAGGAAATTATGAGTGTAAGTACAGTATTTACCGCGGCAGTCAGGGGACTTGGCGTGGAGTTTATCCGTGTGGAGGCGGATATAAGCAATGGACTTCCGGTATTCCATATGGTGGGGTACCTTTCATCGGAAGTAAAAGAAGCGGCGGAGCGAGTGCGGACTGCGATAAAAAATACGGGGATAGAATATCCGCCGAAGAAGACAGTGATCAACCTTTCCCCGGCTACGATACGAAAAAAGGGAGCTTCTTTTGATCTGCCAATCGCGACAGCGGTTCTGACTGCGCTGGGGAAGATACCACAGGAGAGACTAAAAAGTACGCTGCTTATCGGAGAACTGGGACTGGATGGAAGAGTTTTAAAAGTACCGGGTATTCTGCCGATCGTAACAGAGGCGAAAAAGATACAAATAAAGACCTGTATCCTGCCGAAAGAAAATGCGGCGGAAGGCGCTCTTACAGGCGGCGTGGAGATAATCGGGGCAGAGACGCTGGAAGAGGTATATAGATATTTGAAAGGAGAGAAACAACTCCTTCCCTTTACGAAAAGCGCAGAAGATCAAAGAGAATGCCTGGGGCAGGAAATATTGGATTTTGCGGATATACAAGGGCAGGAAGTTGTGAAAAGGGCAGCGCAGATCGCCGTTGCCGGCGGACATAACCTTCTGTTGGTAGGCCCTCCGGGAAGTGGAAAATCTATGACGGCAAAGCGGATATCGACGATCCTGCCGCCTATGTCATTTAAAGAAAGTGTAGAGGTGACGAAGATATATAGCATAGCAGGACTTGTGGATACGGAACGTCCTCTTCTTGAAAAACGGCCTTTCCGCAGTGTGCATCATACGGCCACGAAGGCGGCTCTGACAGGAGGGGGTGTGATCCCCTCGCCGGGAGAGATTAGTCTGTCGCATGGAGGCGTTTTGTTTCTGGATGAGCTTCCTGAATTTAAAAAATCTGTTCTGGAAGTGCTGCGCCAACCTTTGGAGGAGAAGAAGATTGAAATCAACCGTGTGCATGGAAGCTATACCTTTCCAGCGGATTTTATGTTAGTTGCGGCGATGAATCCATGCCCCTGCGGATGTTATCCAGATATGGAACGGTGTACGTGTACGCCGGCACAGATACAGAATTATTTAGGCAGGATCAGTCAGCCATTTCTTGACCGTATAGATATATGTGTCGAGGCACCGCGAGTCACGTATGAGGAACTGACTGAAAAAAAGAAGACGGAAACGTCTGCAGACATGAGGCAGAGGATCATAAAAGCAAGAAAGATACAGAAAAAAAGGTTTGCGAGGCAAGGTTTAGGAATTTATACAAACGGCAGCATGGGAATGAAAGAGACAGAACAGTTTTGTCCTTTGGATCAGACGGGACGGGCTATTTTAGAACAAGCATTTGAGACAATGAAACTGACGGCACGTTCTTATCACAAAATACTGAAAGTTGCCCGTACGATCGCGGATATGGAGGCGAATGAAAAGATTTGCGCGAGACATCTGACAGAGGCGATCGGATATCGAACGCTGGATAAAAAATATTGGGGAAGGTGATGGGAAATGATAGAAGCAGGAAGAGAATATGAATATTGGCTGGCACGTATAAAGCATTTATCCAATCAGAAAAAGTGTCTCCTGCACACACAATTTGCGTCGGCAGAGAAGGTATATTATATAGAAGAAACAGAGATAAAAAAAGTGTCGTTTTTAAATGAAAAAGAACAAAATACGGTCATACAGGCGCAAAAAGAAAAGAATTTGAAAGATATGTATGATAGGATAAAAAGCATGGGGATCAGGGTGATCACTTGTTTTATGGACACGTATCCACAAAAGTTAAAAGAAATCACAGATTTTCCATATGTACTGTATGTAAAAGGAAATCTGCCGGATGAAACGAAGAAACAGGCAGCCATTGTAGGAGCGCGCAGGTGTACTCCCTACGGGGAAAAATATGCACTTGAATTTGGAAAAAAATTAGCGGAATATGGTGTGGAGATCATAAGCGGATTGGCCAGAGGAATCGACGGAATGGGGCAAAGAGGCGCTTTGCTTGGCGCAGGAAAGACATTTGCGGTGCTTGGGTCAGGTGTGGATGTCTGTTATCCGAAGGAACATATGGGATTATATGTGGATATTTTAGAGCAGGGAGGAGGAATCATATCGGAACAGCCGCCGGGCACGCCGCCTCTTGCCCATTATTTTCCTATGAGAAACCGGATCATAAGTGGTCTGGCAGACAGCATACTGGTGATCGAAGCAAGAAAACGCAGTGGATCTTTGATCACGGCAGATATGGCGCTGGAGCAGGGAAAGGATATTTATGCGCTTCCGGGCCCTGTAAACAGTCATTTGAGCGAGGGATGCAATCAGCTGATAAGACAGGGAGCAGGTGTCCTTCTGTCGCCGGAAATGCTGTTGGAAGAAATGGGAGTGCAGATGTTATCTGAAAGTAAAAATCTATACAAAAATGAAAAAACGCTTGAAAGTCCGGAAAATATGGTGTATAGTTGTGTCGGTCTGTATCCCAAGAGTATCAGCCGTTTAGTGGAAGAAACGAAACTTGGAAGTGAAGAACTGTTGCAAATACTGGTATCTTTGGAATTGCAGGGCTTTATCAGAGAAATATCGAAAAACTATTATATAAAGATCAAATAGACATAAATTGCCAATGGAGGAGTAGTATTTTATGGCGCATTATCTTGTAATCGTGGAGTCACCGGCGAAGGTAAAGACAATCAAAAAATTTCTGGGGAGCAGTTACACGGTAGATGCTTCTCAGGGACATGTGCGGGATCTGCCCAAAAGCCAGTTAGGCGTGGATGTGGAGCATGATTATGACCCGAAATATATTACCATACGCGGAAAAGGTGATATTCTGGCAAAATTAAGAAAAGAAGCAAAAAAAGCAGACAAGGTATATCTTGCGACTGACCCGGACCGGGAGGGGGAAGCAATCTCATGGCATCTGGCGGCGGCATTGAAGTTAGACTCCAAGAAAATGCGCAGGATCACATTCAATGAAATTACAAAAAATGCCGTGAAAGCATCTTTAAAGCATCCGCGGGACATAGATATGAATCTGGTGGACGCGCAGCAGGCGCGCCGTGTATTAGACCGGATGGTGGGGTATCGGATCAGCCCGCTTCTCTGGGCAAAGGTAAAGAGAGGTTTAAGCGCCGGGAGAGTACAGTCTGTAGCTCTCCGTCTGATCGCGGATCGGGAAGAAGAAATAGATGCGTTTATACCGGAAGAATATTGGAGCCTGGATGCGATTCTTAAGGTAGAAGGAGAAAAACGACCGCTGACGGCAAAGTTCTATGGAACAGAGAAAGAGAAAATAACGATCCATTCAGAAGAAGAGATGGATAAGATCAGGAAAGAATTAGAAAAAGAGCACTTTTCTATTACAAATATCAAGCAAAGTGAAAGGCTGAGAAAAGCGCCTCTTCCATTTACGACAAGTACGCTGCAGCAGGAGGCGGCAAAGGCGTTGAATTTTGGTACGCAAAAGACGATGCGGATCGCGCAGCAGTTGTATGAGGGGATCGATATCAAAGGAAATGGAACAGTGGGCGTTATCACTTATCTGCGTACGGATTCTACCAGGATCGCAGAAGAGGCAGATGCAGCGGCAAGAGAGTATATTGCCGAGACCTATGGAAAAGAATATGTGATAGAACAAACAGGGACAAAGAAGACAGAGAAAAAGATCCAGGATGCTCATGAGGCGATCCGTCCTACAGATATTACGAGAACACCAGCTTCTTTAAAAGAGTCTCTCTCCAGAGATCAGTTTCGTCTGTATCAGCTGATATGGAAGCGGTTTGCGGCAAGCAGGATGCAGCCGGCCCGATACGAGACAACGGCAGTAAAGATCGGCGCCGGGAAATATGTCTTTACAGTAACAACGTCCAAGATCGCGTTCCAGGGATTTCGCTCGGTCTATACAGAGGCAGATGAAGAAAAGGAAGAGAACAATGTACTGGTAGGCGGACTAAAGGAAGACTCTCGCCTGGAAAAGGAGGAGTTTGATGCCAAACAGCACTTTACACAGCCCCCTGCGCATTATACGGAGGCGACGCTTGTCAAGGCTTTAGAGGAACTCGGCATCGGCAGACCGAGTACGTATGCGCCTACGATCTCGACCATCCTGGGCAGACGTTATATTACCAAAGAGGCGAAAAATCTATATATCACAGAAATAGGTGAAGTTGTCAACAGTATTATGAAACGCTCCTTCCCGAGTATAGTGGATGTGAATTTCACAGCGAATATGGAAGGCCTTCTGGATATGGTGGAAGAAGGAAAAGTAGCATGGAAAGATGTCATACGAAACTTTTATCCGGATTTAAATGAGGCCGTTAATACAGCGGAGAAAGAGTTGGAAAGTGTGAAGATTGAAGACGAGGTGACAGATGTCGTTTGCGAGGAATGTGGACGCAATATGGTCATCAAATACGGTCCTCATGGCAAATTCCTGGCTTGTCCCGGTTTTCCTGAATGCCGGAATACGAAGCCATATCTTGAAAAGATCGGAGTTGCGTGTCCTTTATGCGGCAAAGAGGTTGTGATCCGCAAGACGAAGAAAGGACGAAAATATTACGGGTGTGAAAATAATCCGGAGTGTGAATTTATGTCATGGCAGAAGCCATCCAAAGAAAAATGCCCGGAATGTGGAAAATACATGGTGGAAAAGGGAAATAAGTTAGTTTGTTCGGATGAAAAGTGTGGATATGTCCGAGAATTGAAAAAGATTTAATGAATTGTATTGAAAATTCAGAAATTATATGATAACATATGCTTGTCTAGTGAATTGATGGGTTTTGTATATACAATTGGTTTGGAGGAAATGATGAGCGTACAGTTATTAGATAAGACAAGAAAGATTAATAAACTGCTGCACAACAATAATTCTAGTAAGGTGGTTTTTAATGACATATGTGCTGTCCTTACAGAAATTTTAGATTCCAGTGTTCTTGTTGTCAGTAAGAAAGGGAAGATCCTTGGCGTTAGTAAATGCAATACAGTAGACGAGATACACGAATTGATCACAGAGTCAGTCGGCGCGCATATCGACAGTATGCTCAATGAGCGTCTGCTGAATATTCTTTCCACAAAGGAAAATGTCAATCTGGAAACGCTGGGCTTCTCGGCAGAGGCGGCGCAGGGTTATCAGGCGATCGTTACACCGATCAATATTGCGGGGGAACGTCTGGGTACACTGTTTATCTATAAGCAGACGGATATGTATTCTATAGACGATATTATTTTAAGCGAATACGGGACGGCTGTTGTGGGACTTGAGATGCTGCGTTCTGTCAATGAGGAAAGCGCAGAGGAGACGCGGAAAGAACACATTGTACAGTCTGCGATCAGCACGCTTTCTTTTTCGGAGTTGGAGGCGATCATCCATATTTTTGAAGAACTGGACGGAACAGAAGGTATCCTGGTCGCAAGCAAGGTGGCTGACCGGGTAGGAATTACTCGTTCTGTGATCGTCAATGCGCTGCGCAAATTCGAGAGCGCAGGCGTGATCGAATCCCGATCTTCGGGGATGAAAGGAACGTATATAAAAGTTTTGAACGATTATGTATTTACAGAGTTAGAAAAAATTAAAAAAGAACGTATGTGATATACAAGAAAAGAAGGGGTATCAGAATAGACTGATACCCCTTATGTGACAGAAGGAGGGACGAGGATGTACGAAGGAAATCCGGTAGACTTAAAGATGGAAAAGGTGATATCGGCAGATGGAATCTTTGACGAAGTGACACATCAGTGCCGCGTTTTAAGATATGATCTGGAAGAAGACGAGATGTTTTTGGAATTAAAGGAGAAAGACCTGACTGCTATTTCACTGGACGCGAAATATAGATGTTATATTTCAGCGAGAACTGAACTGTTGTACTGCACGGGTGTCGTGAAAGAGAGGTATCAGTCTGAAAACAGAAATATATTGAGATTTAGGATTGAAAATGGATTCTACAGTGTGCATGAAACGGGAAGAGGTTAAATGAATATAAACTAATTATAAAATTTAGAAACTCTGTTGACAAATAGTCAGCAGAGTGCTATTTTATATTCATGAGGTTAGCACTCAGTACAAATGAGTGCTAATAAAAGGCATAAAGCAAAAATTAAGGAGGAATTACTATGAAGTTAGTACCATTGGGTGACAAAATTGTGTTAAAACAGTTAGAAGCAGAAGAAACAACAAAATCAGGCATCGTTTTACCTGGGCAGGCAAAGGAAAAGCCGCAGGAAGCAGAAGTTATAGCTGTAGGACCTGGTGGAATCATAGATGGAAAAGAAGTGACAATGCAGGTGAAAGCAGGGGATAAAGTTATTTATTCCAAATATGCGGGAACAGAAGTAGAGTTGGAAGGCGACAGTTATATTATCGTAAAACAGAATGATATACTTGCGATCGTAGAATAAAGCCTGAAAATTGAAGTGAAAGAATCAATACTGAGAAAATAAAAAAGGAGATGCTTAAAAATGGCAAAGGAAATCAAATATGGAGCTGAAGCCAGAGCAGCGTTGGAAAAAGGTGTAAATCAGCTGGCAGATACAGTAAGTGTAACATTGGGACCAAAAGGAAGAAATGTCGTACTGGATAAATCTTTTGGCGCACCGCTTATCACAAATGACGGTGTAACGATCGCGAAAGAGATCGAACTGGAAGATGGGTTTGAAAATATGGGAGCACAGCTGATCAGAGAAGTTGCTTCTAAGACAAATGACGTAGCAGGTGACGGAACGACAACAGCAACTGTTCTGGCGCAGGCAATGGTAAACGAAGGAATGAAGAACCTGGCAGCAGGCGCAAATCCGATCGTACTGCGCAAAGGTATGAAAAAAGCAACTGACAAAGCTGTAGAGGCGATTGCGGCGATGAGCAGTAAGGTAAAAGACAAAGAGCAGATCGCAAGAGTTGCAGCTGTTTCTTCAGGTGATGAGTCTGTAGGACAGATGGTAGCAGACGCTATGGAAAAAGTTTCTAACGACGGCGTTATCACGATTGAAGAATCCAAGACGATGCATACAGAATTGGATCTGGTAGAAGGTATGCAGTTCGACCGCGGATACATTTCAGCATATATGGCAACAGATATGGAGAAAATGGAAGCCAACTTAGAAGATCCATATATCCTGATCACAGATAAAAAGATTTCCAGTATCCAGGATCTGCTTCCTCTGTTGGAACAGGTTGTACAATCAGGCGCGAAACTTCTGATCATTGCAGAGGATATCGAAGGCGAAGCACTTAGCACACTGATTATAAATAAACTGCGTGGAACATTCAACGTAGTTGCTGTAAAGGCACCTGGATATGGAGACAGAAGAAAAGAAATGCTGCAGGATATTGCGATTCTGACAGGCGGCCAGGTGATTTCCGAAGAACTCGGACTTGATCTGAAAGAAACGACAATGGAACAGCTTGGACGTGCAAAATCTGTAAAAGTACAGAAAGAAAATACTGTGATCGTAGACGGATGCGGCGATAAACAAGCGATCGAAGATCGTGTCGCACAGATCAAAAGAGGAATTGAAGAGACAACTTCAGACTTTGACAGAGAAAAATTACAGGAAAGACTGGCTAAACTTGCCGGTGGTGTTGCAGTGATCCGCGTAGGCGCTGCTACAGAGACAGAGATGAAAGAAGCAAAACTGCGAATGGAAGACGCGCTGAACGCAACAAGAGCAGCCGTTGAGGAAGGAATCATCGCAGGAGGCGGTTCCGCTTATATCCATGCGGCAAAAGAAGTGGAAAAGATGGCGGAAGAACTGGATGGAGATGAAAAGACAGGCGCTAAGATCATCTTGAAAGCTTTGGAAGCTCCATTGTATCACATTGTTACAAACGCAGGTCTGGAAGGTTCTGTGGTCATCAATAAGGTAAGAGAAGAAAAACCAGGAATGGGATTTGACGCATATAAAGAAGAATATGTAGATATGGTAAAAGAAGGAATCTTGGATCCGGCGAAGGTTACAAGAAGTGCCCTGCAGAATGCGACAAGCGTTGCGTCTACACTGCTCACAACAGAATCCGTCGTTTCTACGATCAAAGAAGATACACCTGCTATGCCAGCCGGCGGAGCGGGCGGCATGGGAATGATGTAATCTATTTCCCGAAAGCAGATAAGAAAAAGAAAGAGAAGTCTAAAACAGGCTTCTCTTTTTTTGAAATCTGGCAGAATAGCAAGGAAATTTTCTTTTATAAGCAGGGCTTCATAATAGAGTTTAAAAATTCTCAATATCAAATAGAGATACCGTGCGGCAATCTATTGACAATTACTTTGAATTTTTGTACCATATCAGATAAACCAAAGTTGTACATATTTGAGAAAGAGAGGAAGAGAAAACATGGGAAAAATTATCGGAGAAGGTATTACATTTGACGATGTGCTCCTGGTACCGGCATATTCAGAAGTAATTCCAAACGAGGTGGATCTGTCTACAAATCTGACAAAGAAAATAAAATTAAATATCCCAATGATGAGTGCCGGCATGGATACTGTTACAGAACATCGTATGGCGATCGCGATGGCGAGACAGGGCGGGGTCGGCATTATCCATAAAAATATGGCGATCGAGCAGCAGGCAGAAGAAGTGGATAAAGTAAAACGCTCGGAGAACGGTGTTATCACCGACCCATTTTTCCTTTCCCCGGAACATACATTAGGCGATGCAAATGATTTGATGGCAAAATTCCGTATTTCAGGAGTACCGATCACAGAAGGCAGAAAACTGGTTGGAATCATCACAAACCGTGATTTAAAGTTTGAAGAAGATTTTTCAAAGAAGATCAAGGAGTCCATGACATCAGAAGGACTCATTACGGCGCAGGAAGGAATCACGTTGGATGAGGCGAAGAAAATTCTTGCCAAAGCAAGAAAAGAGAAACTTCCGATCGTAGATGCAGAGGGCAATTTAAAAGGCCTGATCACGATAAAGGATATTGAAAAGCAGATCAAATATCCTTTGTCTGCTAAAGATTCTCAAGGGCGTCTGCTCTGCGGAGCTGCTATCGGTATCACGGCAAATTGTCTGGAGCGTGTAAGCGAACTGGTAAAAGCAAAAGTAGATGTGGTTGTCATGGATTCCGCGCATGGACATTCTGCTAATGTGCTGCATACAGTCCGTATGGTGAAGGAAAAGTATCCGGATCTGCAGGTGATTGCAGGAAATGTAGCGACAGGAGAGGCGACAAAAGCCTTGATCGAAGCAGGGGCGGATGCAGTAAAGGTTGGGATCGGACCAGGTTCTATCTGTACGACACGTGTAGTTGCAGGTATCGGCGTACCGCAGATTACGGCTGTTATGGATTGTTACGAGGCAGCAAAAGAATATGGCGTGCCGATCATTGCAGATGGAGGTATCAAATATTCTGGTGATATGACGAAAGCGATCGCAGCGGGCGCGAATGTCTGTATGATGGGAAGTATCTTTGCCGGATGTGATGAAAGTCCGGGAACATTTGAACTTTTCCAAGGCAGAAAGTATAAAGTATACCGTGGAATGGGCTCTATCGCGGCCATGGAAAATGGAAGCAAAGACCGTTATTTCCAGGAAAACGCAAAGAAACTGGTACCTGAAGGCGTAGAAGGACGAGTTGCGTATAAGGGAACAGTGGAAGATACGGTGTTCCAGCTTATGGGTGGGATCCGTTCCGGTATGGGATACTGCGGCGCTCATACGATCGAAGAATTAAAGGAAAGCGGAAAATTTATCAAGATTTCTGCGGCGTCCTTAAAAGAGAGCCATCCACACGACATCCATATTACAAAAGAAGCTCCGAACTACAGTGTGGATGAGTAGGGTAAACAGATAAGAAAAGAAGATAAGGAAAACATGGAAAGGAGAGATCCTGCAGGCGGCACAGAGCCTGCAAGGTCTCTTCTTGCTTGGCGGAGTTTATTTTTTGAAATTAGCTTCGATGGGAGGAAGTTATGGAAAGTGCGGAGATTTTGCGGGTTTTTGATGAAGAAAGTCTGAGGCGTTGTTTGGAAATACGAGAAAAAGTGTTTGTCATGGAAAAGAAAGTACCTAAAGAAGTAGAAAGGGATACATACGACCGGTTAGAAGGTCGCTGTGATCATTTTTTGATAAGAAACCAAGGAGAGGACGCCGGAGCGCTGCGATGTCTATATATAGAGGAAAATATAGTGAAAATACAGAGATTTTGCATTTTGAGAGAATGGAGAGGGAAGGGAGTGGGGAAACAGGCAGTAAAATATATTGAAAAATATTATCATAGCCGAAATGTTAAAAAAATAGAAATGGATGCGAAATACGAGGCGGTTGGATTTTATGAGGCATGCGGATATGAAAAAGTATCAGATATTTTCATAGAAGCAGATAAGAAACATATAACGATGCGGAAGAATATATAGGAGATTTTGCTGTGAAGGAGTATACTGCGTGGAAAGACAGTGGAAGAAAATAAAGAGAGAATATATCGCAGGTCTCTGAAAAGGAAAATGAATTTAAGAAATTCTTATAAAATCGTGTGTACAAAATGTGCTAATATAGAGGCAGATCAAGCGACTAAGGGGCATACAAATGAAAAGAAAGAAATACAGCAGAAATACATACAGATACAGTAAAAGGAAGAAGCAGTTGTATACGAAGATTGGATTGTGTGTACTGCTTATCCTTACCCTGCTTTCTATCCTGTATGCTTGTATAGGCAAGCAGAATAAAGACAATACAGGTATCCGCGTAGATGCGTCGAAGCCGGAGATCGACGTACAGCTTTTAGATGTCAATGAGTATTCCAGACCGGGAATAGAGTCAGACGGCATTACCGGCATTGTGATTCATTATACTGCCAATCCGGGCTCCACTGCCCAGGAAAACAGAGATTATTTTAATGGATTAAAAGACAGCGGTGAAACATCTGTGAGCAGCAATTTTGTGATCGGGTTGGAAGGGGAGATCATCCAATGTGTCCCCACCTGGGAAGTTGCGTATGCATCCAATGAGAGAAATAGGGATACAGTATCCATAGAATGTTGTCATCCAGATAAGAGCGGGGAATTTACAAAGGAAACGTATCGTTCGGCGGTACAGCTTACCGCATGGCTGTGTGAGAAATTCGGGCTTACTGAAAACGAAGTGATCCGGCATTATGATGTGACAGGCAAGAACTGTCCAAAGTACTTTGTGGAAAATGAGAAGGCGTGGGAACTATTCAAAGGAGATGTAAAGGCCGCTATGGAAAGGTCGGAAGAAGGTGCGAAATAGGTAGACGCAAAAGGCAGCTGTGCTCTATATATCTGGGAGCGGATGTTGGTGACGGATGTTAGAGGAATATTTCTTGCTATCACATACAAAAGTTGTTATAATATGTTAGATTGCTAGTTCGTGCCCTGGCGGCAGTAGGAGTTAGCGCAGCAGGCGGACAGCAAATACAGGCGGCTGGTCGTAAGATAAGATCTGTTTTGCCGGAAAAGGAAGAAAGAGATGAATGATTTAGAGATGTACCGGGAGCAGCTGGCGATCTGCGACGATAAGATCATAGATGCTCTGATCGAGAGAAATGCTGTGATAGAGAAGATCATGGCATATAAGGAAAAATATGGAATGACCGTTTTACAGCCTGCACAGGAAGAAAAGCAGGAAAAACGGCGAAGAGAAAAGCTTGCAGGGAATAAATACCAGGAAGAGATACAGGATGTTTTTAAAAGGATCATGCGCAGCAGCAAAAGGATCCAGGCGAGAAAACTGTTTCATTATAATATCGTTTTGATCGGTTTTATGGGAGCAGGAAAATCCACGGTATCAGATTATCTGAGTACGGTGTTTGCCATGCGCCTGATAGAAATGGATCAGGTGATAGAAGAACAAGAAGAAATGAGTATTTCGGATATTTTTGCCACATATGGTGAAGAATATTTTCGAGGATTGGAGACAAAACTCTTAAAAGAGCTGCAGACAGGAACAAATTGTGTCATTTCCTGTGGGGGCGGGGCCGCTCTGCGTGAGGAAAATGTCAAAGAGATGAAGAAAAATGGCAGGGTGGTTCTTTTGACTGCCAGTCCGCAGACTGTGTATGAACGAGTAAAGGGCTGCGACGACCGTCCTGTGCTTGCCGGCCGTAATAACGTAGAAGCGATCGCGGAGATGATGGAGATGCGGCGGGAAAAATATGAGGCGGCTGCAGACGTAGTCATCCAGACGGATCATAAGACAGTATTGCAGATATGTGAAGAAATCATTACAAAATTGATGGAGTTAGATGAGAAGTAATGTTTGAACGTTTTTTTCCGGATGTGTATATGGAATCGACATATGCCGTCCCATTTGAAAAGTTGTATGAAGAAGGTATAAGAGGAGTCATATTTGATATAGACAATACACTGGTACCGCACGGCGCGCCGGCGGACGAGCGTGCGGAAGATTTGTTCGCGCGGCTGAAAGGCATCGGGTTTTCGACTTGCCTTATATCCAATAATCAAGAGCCTCGTGTAAAGATGTTCAATCAGAACATTGGAACGGATTATATATATAATGCCCATAAGCCGTCCACGAAAAATTATGTCAAGGCTATGGAGATCATGGGAACAGACAGGACAAATACGGTCTTTATCGGAGATCAGTTATTTACAGATGTATGGGGAGCTAAGCGTGCGGGAATACGCAATATCTTGGTGAAACCGCTCCATCCGAAAGAAGAGATACAGATCGTTTTGAAAAGATACCTGGAAAAAGTGGTTTTACATTTTTACGAGAAGAAAATGCGCAGATGAGAATCGCAGAAAGTGCAGAAAACAAAAAAAGCTTGAAAAAAGAAGCAAACTATTATAGAATTATAAACAGTCGATAGTAGGAGAACGCATAGGAATGCGTGGTTGAAGGAGGATTACGAATGATTTCAGCAGGAGATTTTAAAAATGGTGTGACCGTTGAGATAGACGGAAATATTTATCAGATCTTAGAGTTCCAGCATGTAAAGCCTGGAAAAGGAGCGGCGTTCGTTAGAACAAAATTAAAAAATATCATCAGCGGAGGAGCAGTGGAGAAAACTTTCCGCCCGACAGAAAAGTTTCCGAAGGCGCACATTGATAGGAAAGATATGCAGTATCTGTACAACGACGGAGATCTGTATAACTTCATGGATGTAGAGACATATGATCAGATCGCGCTGAACACAGAAGTTGTAGGAGACGCATTGAAATTTGTAAAGGAAAACGAGACAGTAAAGATCTGTTCACATAATGGCAATGTATTTTCTGTAGAGCCGCCATTGTTTGTAGAACTGGCGATCACAGAGACAGAACCTGGATTCAAGGGTGATACGGCGCAGGGGGCTACAAAGCCGGCTGTAGTAGAAACCGGGGCAACTGTTATGGTTCCGCTGTTTTGTGAAACAGGAGATGTCCTGAAGATTGATACACGTACAGGCGAATATCTCTCAAGAGTATAATAGAATATAAAAAGATATATCGACAGCGTCCTGCCAGTGAAAACA
Source organism: Mediterraneibacter massiliensis (assembly GCF_001487105.1). GTDB lineage: Bacteria > Bacillota > Clostridia > Lachnospirales > Lachnospiraceae > Mediterraneibacter > Mediterraneibacter massiliensis. Next base: position 876,758 of record NZ_LN913001.1, read on the forward strand.
AGCAGGGCGTTGTTTTTCGATAGGAGAAATTTTTCACTATGATAGAATAGAAAAATCGGAATACAACAAAATGTTGCACAAAGTAGGATTGTTTTTTGTAAGCATGTCTTTTATAATTAAAATTACCCGTTAGATTCAATTCAAATAAGATGCAAATCATAAGTATCTGTTGGCACAGATCGTGCCGGTTTTCTCAAAGTAAAAAGATGAACGTGCAAAAGGAAAGGAGCAGTATGGAATATCAGGAATTTGTGCGTGCAGTGAAAGAAGAAGTAAACAGAAAATTAGAAGGAGGGATGAAAGCCGTCATTTATAAGGCAGTAAAAAATAATGGAAAAGAAAAGAGTGGTCTTCTGATAGAGACACCGGGGATCAATATTTCTCCTACGATCTATCTGGAAGAGTTCTATGAAGAGTTTGAAGAGGGGGAATCCTTGGAAAAAATCGCGGTGGAGATCGTATATTTTTATGAAAAAGTACGATGTGAACATTCCTGGGATCCTGAAGAGATAAGAACATATGACAGCGTAAAGAAAAAGATTGCGTTTAAACTGATCAATACAGAAAAAAATAAAGAACTCTTAAAGCTGGCGCCGCATATTTCCATGTTAGATCTTTCAATCGTTTTTTACGTGCTTTTGGAGATAACAGAGTATGGCAGCGCGACAATGCTGCTGTATAACGACCACCTGAACAGATGGAACGTAAGTGTGGGCAGGATATGGGAAGACGCGCGGAAAAACGTGCTGACATTACTTCCCGCACAGTTTTTTACTATGCGTAGTATATTGCAGGGAGACATGGAAAAAGAGGAGTGCATAGGAAACCAGAAAGGACAGGATCTGCTGCAGCATGACAGTCTGGAGAGAGACTGCATGTATGTACTTTCGAACCGTGTTCGCAATCTGGGGGCTGCGTGCATCCTGTATCCGAAGATGCTGGAGAGGATAGGAGGGATATTGGAGGAAGATTATTATATCCTGCCAAGCAGCATACATGAAGTGGTGATCGTGCCGGCATCTAAAGGGACACATTCGGAAGAAATGAGCAAAATGGTAAAAGAGATCAATGGAACGCAGGTCCTTGCGGAAGAAATTTTAAGCGATCACGCGTATTTTTATGAATGTTCAAAGAAAAAGCTGAAAGGTTGCTCTTTACAATCTGCTGGAATTATGCTAGGATAATTAAGGTCCCGTCTTTGACAGTTAGAAGAGAAAAAAACGGCTACAAACCCAGTAAATATGGGAGGTGTAGCCGTTTCTTGTCTTGCATCGATATGTGCTATATTTCAGGTCTTTTTAAAATTTTTGTATTTTTAATGATTGTTCGCATAGAGGCTTTCGTAATGATCTCGTAATCCGTACGGAATCCAAAACTCTGATGCAGAGCATCTGTAAGTTCCGTGCGAGTATACGAAGGAATATAACTACTGGCAGCACTTAAAAAGGTCATATTCATGGCCCGCAGAGTTTGGATGATCTGGTCACAAGTGAATCTGTTCCCAATCTTTTTCTCTAAGAGCCGATAAATAATCAGGCTGATATAGCAAGTCATGAAATGGGCTTTGATCCGATCTTCTCGGCGGACAAATGCGGGACGGGAGCCGAGTTCATCTTTCATGATCCGGAAGTTTTCCTCTATTTCCCAACGCTGCTGATTAATCCGGATGATATCACCCACGTCTCCTTCCAGATTCGTCACTACTGCGTAGAACCCATCATACATTGCTTCTTTTTCTATCTGTTCCTGATCAAGTCCATACACTGTTTTTTCAGCAATCTCTCCATCTTTGGTAACAGTCGTACGTTTTACAAACCGCATAGGGTCATTTTGGTTTGTTCCTTTTCTCTTTTTTCCTGGTGAATCCAAGATCTTTTGTGCTCGTTCAATCTGACATTCCCGGAGCTTTCTCTGGTAAGCAGCATATTTCGGAGAATAGGTAACAATCAGTGTCTCATCCATATCTCCTGTTATAAGGGGATATTCCTTATAGTAAACGGAGTTATAGATTTCTTCATCTGTTTCATCCAGTGTACGAAGGTCGATGAACTTCTGTGCTCCTATCTTGCGGAACTGTGTGGGATTCATCGCTTCTTTTCGCTCTTCCGCCTTCATTTTTTTCAGGGAATGTGTGATTACATAAGCCCTGTGGTTGAAACTGTTGAAGCGGCGGTTGTTGTGAGAACCCAATCCACTGTCTGAACAGAAAATAAATTCGCTGCAGTTGAAATCCCGGATGATCTTTTGCTCTAACGGTTTTAAAGTGGTCTGCTCATTCTGGTTTCCGGGAAAAATATCGAAAGACAGAGGAATTCCATCCGCATCCATAAATAATCCCATGGTGACAATCGGATTTGGTCGGTGTTCTTTGCTTTTGCCGTATTTGCGTAGTTCATCTTCCTGCTCGATCTCGAAATAGAAGTTTGTGCAGTCATAGTACAGGATTTTTTTGTTCCGGGGATGGACAAAGTTGGAATTCCGGTATAACTCACTTTGTATAAAATCGGATTCTTCTGCAATAACAGAAAGGGCGCGGTAAACATCCTGCAAATGATACTTTGGTGGTTCCAGCAGAGTTTTGCAGTACTCATAGCTTTCACGTTTACTGGAAGGATGGAGAATGCGTGCATAGATCAGATCCGTAAAAACAGCGAGCAGGTCATACTGATACTTGTGACGACTTTTGATCGACCGACAGATCTTATCCAGCCGGAGCTCTGTAACCAGAGACTGGAGAAAGAGATATCCGGTATTAAAAAGGCGCTGTTCATTTTTTAGGATGCGAGCTCCTTGTGAAAAGTCCACTGATACTTTTCCATTTTTCAGATTATAAAGTTCGGTTTCTTTCTTTGCCTCGTTTCTGGCCCACGCCATCATCTTATCCTTATCATTGTCGAATTGTGCGAGGAGATCGTTCATCTTTCCCAATTTTTTATAGATATGGGAGGAAGTTTTTCCATTCTCTTTGCGGAAGGACTGATAAATATATACATCTTTGTTGTTTGCACTACCTGTGATATTTACGTACATAAAAAACCTCTTTTCTTTTTATTATATCACAACTAGCACAAACAAGCACTAATAAATTTAAAAAATTTGACAAAAAAAGTGCCTTTTTATAGGCATTGTAAGGTTTTTTTCTTTATTCAACTGTCAAACCCCCGTGATCGTGCCGGCATCTAAAGGGACACATTCGGAAGAAATGAGCAAAATGGTAAAAGAGATCAATGGAACGCAGGTCCTTGCGGAAGAAATTTTAAGCGATCACGCGTATTTTTATGAATGTTCAAAGAAAAAGCTGAAAGGTTGCTCTTTACAATCTGCTGGAATTATGCTAGGATAATTAAGGTTACTCTGTTGGGATAAAAACATACAGGGTGCTGCTTTTTATACGTCTGTAGCTCAGTGGATAGAGCAATGCCCTCCGGAGGCATGTGCGGCGGTTCGATCCCGCCCAGACGTGTATTTTTTATGTCTGTAAGCGGAAAGAAAAAAAGAAAGCACATGTTGGAAAGGGGCAGAAGGATGAGAGGGTATAAACAAGCATTTCAAAAAGCATTTCCTTACACGATTCCTGTATTGACGGGATATTTGTTTATTGGCATTGCTTTTGGCGTGATGTACGCGGAAAAAGGGTATTCTGCCTTGTGGGCGGTGCTGATGAGCGTGTTGGTATATGCCGGTTCAGGACAATATCTGGCGGTGAATTTTTTTGTGCCGGGCGTTTCTTTTCTACATGTTGCGTTTATGACATTGATGGTAAATATATGACACATATTTTATGGACTCTCTTTGTTAGATACATTCCACCACATGGGAAAGAAGAGGTGGTATATGATTTTTTCTTTGACAGATGAGACATACTCTCTTTTGTGTACGGTTAAGATACCAAAGGAAGTAGAAGAAGATAAGTTTTTGTTTGCCATCGCTCTTTTGGATCAGAGCTACTGGGTGATCGGTTCGGCGATCGGCGGTATATTAAAAAACGTGCTTCCCTTTAATGCAGAAGGAATTGAGTTTGCTATGACAGCCTTATTCGTGGTGATTTTTATAGAGCAGTGGATGGAGAAGAAAAACAGGATTCCGGCTGCGATTGGAGTGACGGCAGCGTTTGTATGTCTTCAGATCTTTGGAAGCGCAAACTTTGTATTTCCGACCATGCTGCTGTGCATATTGATACTCTTTGTGTCCAGAAAGCAGCTTTCAAAGGAGGCGGGTATATGCCGGTAAATGCGGGAACTTCTATTTTGATCATTCTGGTAGTGTCTGTGACGACATTTTGTACGAGGGTAGTGCCCTTTCTTGTATTTCCGAAAGGAAAGAAGATCCCTGCGGTCGTAGAGTATCTGGGTAAGGTGCTGACGCCTGCGGTGATCGGTATGCTGGTCGTGTATTGTCTGAAAGACACGGCCATAGCAGCTTCGCCGCATGGCGTGCCGGAAGCGGCGGCAGTATTGACTGTGGCAGTGCTGCATATTTGGAAGAGAAATAATTTGTTGAGTATAGGCGTGGGAACAGTGCTGTATATGTTTTTGATACAAGTGGTCTTTTAAGCATAAGTAAAAGGTGATAAAAGAAAAGCGGAGAAGATATACCCGAATAGGAAGTATCTTCTCCACTTTTGTTTATGCACCTGGCAGCGTGCGTTTCTAGCGGAAAATCATATAAGATTAATTTTCTTTTTCATAATGTAGTAGGTGGCAATATACTCCGGTATGGCAGTGATCGTTACTAAAAATACGCCAAGTCCAATACTGGAAAACAGGTAATGGGCGGCGGTGTCTCCGATCAGTACATTGTTGGCATTTGGGAAAAGCCCAAAGAGTATCATGAAGATAAAAGAAAACATCTGTATAACAAAGGTGAGCACAAAATAGACAATAATAGAACAGAGGATCCTGTGCCCGGGGAAAAGCTGTCCGATCGCAATAGATACATAGATCATAATGACAGAGGCGACCGTGCTGAATAGTGTAAACAGACATAGATATAACGCAAAGGAGGAAAGCGGCATGCCAAGTGCCTCCGTTATCTCCGGCGCGATCTGTACATATAAGGAAGTTACATTATTACCCGTCACAAGAATAATCAGCCCCAAAAAACATAAAAGAATATCTGCGATGCACCAGATGGTACCGGAGATGATCTTGCTCCACAGCTGCACAAGCGGTGTAGCAGGCAAAGTCCAGGTGAGATAACCTTCATCTGTAAACAGATTTTTATAAAAACGGACAGTAATAACTGCGCAGGTGGCGAAAGATGCCCCCACGAGCAAAAGCGTAAAGAATGTGATAAAGATTGCCAGTGAAGCGCCCAGGGCTTCAGCGGGGGCGTTAAAATCCACCCCGTTCAGTATAAAGCGTCCCAGGATACACGCGAACAACAAAATGGCGTGTACAATAAGGATGATTTTGTAACCATATTTTAAATCGTATTTTACAAGTTTCCCTAGCATCTGAATACCTCCCGGAATAATGCGTCGACCGATTTTCCTCTCTGTGAGCGTATTTCATCGACAGTGGCATTTAAAGCAAGCTGACCACACTGTAAAAATACAACTCTGTCTAATACGTTCTCAATGTCCGAAATGAGATGAGTAGAGATCAGTATGGTGGCGTTTTCGTTATAATTAGTCAAAATCGTCTGGAGGATATAATCTCTTGCGGCAGGATCTACACCTCCGATGGGCTCATCCAGGATATATAGATCGGCGTCACGGCTCATGACGAGGACGAGCTGTACTTTTTCCTTTGTGCCTTTAGAAAGAGAACGCAGTCGGGTGTGTGTGTCGATCCCCAGATCTTTCAGCATAGAGGCTGCGCGCGCGGGGTTAAAATTGTCGTAAAAATCGACATAATATGCGAGAATGTCGTCTACTCGCATGTGTGTGTTTAAATAATTTCTTTCCGGAAGATAGGAGACGATCTTTTTTGTCTCTACGCCCGGAGACATGCCGTTGATCATGATGGTTCCGTTCGTAGGAGTTAAAAGTCCGTTTGCTAACTTGATCAGCGTTGTTTTGCCGCTTCCGTTGGGCCCGAGCAGCCCTACGATCTGCCCTCTCTCCAGTGTTAGATCCAGATTAGAGAGCGCGAAAAAATTGCCGTATTTTTTTGTCAGACCCTGGCACTCTAAAATTGGTTTCATTGTTTCTCCCCCTTTAATGCATCCTGTATCATATGAAGCGTTTCTTCGTCCCCAAAACCCAGTTGGTGCATTTTCTCGAAAAATTGTCGGATATGTTCTGCTGCAAGCTGCATTTTCATTTTTTTGAGCATAACTTCATCTTCTGTGATAAACCGCCCGCTTGTTCTCTGGGAATATACAAGACCGCTGCGTTCTAGTTCTGAAAGGGCTTTCTGCATAGTGTTGGGATTCACAGCGGCGTCTAAAGCCAGATCGCGGACAGAAGGAATTTTGTCGCCGGGTTTATAAATCCCGGAAATGATATCTTGTTGGATGCGTTCCATCAATTGTAGATAAATAGGACGGTCATCATCTAAATCCCATGGCATCTGCGTCACCTCGTTTTCTTACTATCTGTACTATACATATAGTACAATCATACAATGAAAGGGGGGGGCTGTCAACAGATATTTACACAAATTATGCCGTTTGTTCATTCCTTTTCATGAGCGTTTATAATATGCTGTTTGAGCTGCGGATCAAAAATCCCGTTTTTTAGCATTTCTATTTCATATTTATACGGAGCGTAAGCTTTTTTTGCATGGATCTCTGAAGGGATATACGGCGTTTCCAGGATCTTTGGAATGTCTGTAAAATCTTTATGGTGTACGATATAATGCAGGGCATCAAATCCAATCTGCCCAAATCCGATATTTTCATGGCGGTCTTTGCGGGCACCGGGCACATTTTTACTGTCATTTATATGAAAGACAGCAATCTGTTCTTTTCCCAGTATATGGTCAAAATCAGAGATTACATCATCAAAATGCCGGATGATATCGTAGCCGCTGTCGCTTGTGTGGCAGGTATCAAAGCAGACACGGAGCTTTTCGTTATATGTTACACCTTCATAGATAGCGGCTAGTTCTTCAAAGGTACGTCCTATCTCAGAGCCCTTGCCCGCCATTGTTTCCAGAGCGATACAGCAGTCGGTTTCCCTGGTGAGCACCTCGTTGAGTCCTTTGATGATCTGGGCGGTTCCGACCTCTGCGCCTTCTCCGACATGGGAACCGGGGTGCAGGATGAGCAGATGGCTTTTACAGGCAATGGTACGCTGGATCTCTTTGTCCAGAAATTCTACGGCAAGCGAAAAAGTCTCTGGTTTTACTGCATTGCCCAGATTGATGATATAAGGCGCGTGTACTAGGATCTCGTCTATTCCATGCTCTTGCATATATGCCCAGGCAGGGTCTATATTTAATTCTTGGATTTCTTTTCTTCTTGTATTTTGAGGAGCGCCGGTATAGAACATAAACGTATTGGCACCATAGGAGACAGCCTCTCTGGCAGAACCAAGCAGCATATCCTTTCCACTCATTCCTACATGTGAACCTATTTTCATGTATTGTATTCCTTTCTTTCTATAATAATACAGTCATTATAAAATGACAGAATGAAAATGGCAATATTGAAAATGATTGGCTTGCCGTTACAAAGGAGACATGTTAGAATAACATGGTATAAAAGCAGCGGTAAAAGACGCGGCTGCGGGAAGTTGGAAAGAACGGAGAGTGGAAGAAAATTGAAGACACTGTTGGAAAAGATTACGATAGAAGTGCGGGAAGCGTTTCAAACAGCGGGATATGATGAAAAGTTTGCGAAAGTGACGCTGTCAAATCGTCCGGATCTGTGCGAATACCAGTGCAACGGAGCGATGGCAGCTGCTAAGACATATAAAAAAGCCCCTGCTATGATAGCAAAAGACGTAGTGGAAGCGTTACATGACAGCGCCTGTTTTGAGACAGCAGAAGCAGTCAATCCAGGATTTATCAATCTGAAAGTAAAGAAAGAATTTGTCACTGGATTTTTAAATGAAATGGCAGAGGATGAAATGCTGGGCGTCTCAAAATGTGAGAACCAAAGAACGGTCATGATAGATTACGGCGGACCGAATGTCGCAAAACCGCTTCATGTAGGACATCTGCGTTCAGCGATCATAGGAGAGAGTATTAAAAGGATCATCCGATATAAAGGCAACACCGTGATCGGGGACATTCATCTGGGCGATTGGGGCTACCAGATGGGACTGATCATAACAGAACTGAAAAAACGTAAACCGGATCTTCCGTATTTTGACGAGTCTTTCGAGGGGGACTATCCAAAGGAAGCACCGTTTACGATCACGGAGTTAGAAGAAATCTACCCGACCGCCAGTGCCTATGCAAAAGAGCATGAGGACTATCGGGAGGAGGCACTTAAGGCAACCTATCTGCTGCAGAATGGGCACAGAGGATATCGGGCGGTATGGGAACATATCATGCATGTGTCTGTGACAGATCTGAAGAAGAATTATCAAAACCTGCATGTAGAATTTGACCTTTGGAAAGGAGAGGCAGATGCGCAGAAATATATCCCGCCTATGGTCGAGATGCTCAAAGAAGGCGGTTATGCGCACTATGATGAAGGCGCTCTTGTGGTAGATGTGCAGGAGGAGTCGGATAAGAAGGAAGTCCCCCCTTGTATGATCTTAAAATCAGACGGGGCAGCTCTATATGATACGACCGATCTTGCCACTTTGGTAGAAAGGGAGAAGCTCTATCAGCCGGACGAGGTCATCTATGTGGTAGATAAACGGCAGGAGATGCATTTTATCCAGGTGTTCCGCTGTGCAAAAAAGACAGGGATCGTAAAAGAAGAGACAGCGCTTAAATTTTTAGGATTTGGAACGATGAACGGCAAAGACGGAAAGCCGTTCAAAACGAGAGAAGGCGGCGTAATGCGCTTGGAGAACCTGATACGAGAGATCAATGAAGAAATGTATAAAAAAATCATGGACAATCGTACAGTATCCGAAGAGGAGGCAAAGCGTACGGCGCAGATCGTCGGGCTGGCGGCGATCAAATATGGCGATCTGTCCAACCAGGCGGGAAAGGATTATATCTTTGATGTAGACAGATTTACCTCTTTTGAAGGCAATACAGGTCCTTATATTTTATACACGATCGTGCGCATCAAATCTATCTTGACAAAATACGCAGAGGACAAAAATGTGCTGGAAGGACTGCGGATCGGTACAGCGCAGAATGCCTGTGAGAAGACATTGATGTTGGAAGCGGCTAAGTTTAACGATGTGATCGATACGGTTTATGAGGAGACCGCTCCCCATAAGATCTGTGCGTATATCTATGATCTGGCGAATGCGTTTAATAAGTTTTATCATGAAACGAAGATCCTGTCAGAAGAAGATGAACAGAAGAAGGAGAGTTATATCGCGCTTCTTGTGCTGACGAGGAAGATATTGGAGACGAGTATTGATCTGCTTGGTTTTACAGCGCCGGAAAGGATGTAATATAGAAAATGACAGAAAAGTTATTTTATATAGACAGCCATATGAAGAACTTCACAGCCAGGGTAGAGGCGTGCATAAAGGACAAAGAAAAGTACTGGGTCGTTTTAGACAGGACAGCATTTTTCCCGGAAGGCGGAGGGCAGTATGCGGATACAGGTACCCTGGACGGGATGGAAGTGCTGGATGTAAAAGAGAAAGATGGAAAGATCTTTCATCTGCTTAAAAGTCCTCTTGTACTGGGCAGCAGTGTGAAGGGAGAGATACGCTGGAAAGAGCGTTTTACAAAAATGCAGCAGCATACAGGGGAGCATATCGTCTCCGGACTGATACATGGGAAGTTTGGTTATAATAATGTGGGATTTCATTTGGGCAGTGAAGACTGTACAATGGATTTCGATGGGGAGATCACCCGAGAAGAACTGCGTGAGATCGAATGGGAAGCGAATCATGCTGTGGTACAGAATCTGGAGGTAGTGGTCAGCTATCCGTCCAAAGAGGAATTGGAAGTATTGGCATACAGGAGCAAGATCGAGATCGCAGGACAAGTCAGGATCGTGACGATTCCGGGATATGACGTATGCGCCTGCTGTGCGCCGCATGTGAAAAAGACGGGAGAAATCGGTGTGATCAAACTGACAAACGTGCAGCGCTATAAAGGCGGCGTTCGGATAAGAATGTTGTGTGGTTTTCGTGCGTTGGAAGATTACGATAAAAAAGAAGACTACGCAAAAGAAATTTCAGCGGAACTTTGCGCGAAAGAAAGTACGATCGTCGAGGCAGTCCGGCATTTGAAAGAAGAATACGCGCGGGAAAAAATGCGGAGCGCAGATCTGGAGAGAAAGTGGCTTGCTTACCGGGCAAAGGAAATCCCGCAGGAGGAAGATGCGGTATGCGTGTTTGAAGAACACTTGGGAGGGGATGCACTCAGAATGCTGATGAATCTGCTTTTGGAACAGGAACGGATCTGCTGTGTGGTATTTGGAGGCAATGATACAGATGGGTATCGGTATGTCATGGGAAGCAGAAGTATAGATGTCCGGCCTCTGGCAAAAGAGATGAACGGATACTTTTCCGGAAAAGGCGGCGGAAAGCCGGAAATGGTACAGGGGACTGTCCTGGGAAAAGCGGAAGAACTGCAGGCATGGATTCTTGAGAAAGCGAGGAATATAAAGCCATGAACCGTATTTATAGGAAAAGTCCTTTTTGGAGTGTGTGCGGACCGTTTTTAATCTTTATGGGGATCGAGATGGCGGTGCAGACGATCGTGGAAATGATCGTTATGATCCCGTATATGGCAAAACTGCTTGCAGAGGAGATGAGAGCAGGCGGCCAGGCTGTCCCTGCGGAGGAAACAGCAGCAGTCTTAAACCAAGTGCTGACGGTAATGGCAGAACATCAGGTAGAAATAGCGGCACTGTGTGCATTGTGTACACTTCCGATGACGATTTTTTTGTTCCGCAAAGACCGAAAACTGGAGCAGACGTATCAGATCCCGGTAAATAAGAAGGCTAAGTGGAATGCATATCCGCAGCTGATCGTCCTTGGGGCTGCTTTTAGTATAGGGTTTACTTGTCTGTCTGCAATGGCTGAAATCGCTTTCTACAGTGAGTCGTATCAAGAATCACAAGCAATCGCCTATGCGGCGGGCTTTCCGGCGCAGATCGTATGCTTGGGGATTTTAGCACCGTTGGCGGAAGAAATGATGTTTAGAGGGATCCTGTTTAAACGCTATAGAGAAAATAATCGTTTTTTCAGAGCTGCCGTTTATTCTGCCTTGTTGTTTGGATTGATCCACAGTAATACGATACAGATGATCTATGGGTTTGTGACAGGAATGTTTCTGGCATATGTCTGTGAAAAATATGGTTCCATATGGGCGCCGATCTGTCTTCATAGTATGATGAACATAGCCTCTCTTGTATTGACAAAACTAGGTGTCTTTAACTGGCTGGCAACAGAGCCCATGAAAATGGCATTTGCCGTAATCTTCAGCGCGTTTGTTGCTTCAGTCGTATTTGTGCGGATCCAGAAGATGGAAGAAAAACCGGAACAGCAGGAACCCCCTGCACAAGATAAGATCACACCGGACATGTTCCGGTAGCGGGAAAATGTCTATAAGAATTCTGTTAGTAGACAGTTGGAATGCATTTTGTAAAATATTACAAAAATGTTAAAAAGGTATTGCGATTGTGAGCGGGGTTTAGTATAATGCATAATATGTAATGGAGAATGTTTCATAGTTTCCACAAAATTTGCAGAGTTTTATGCTTTAGATAGTAATTAAAAAGCAGGAATAAGGGGTAAATTATGTTTTTTTCATAAACTGTGTTGAAAAATGCGGTTGAATATTGTATGATGAAACATATATGTGGGGACATAGATAAAATATATAAGGATTGGTGTGAAAATGAAATTAAAGAAGGTACATAGTGCAACGCTTGCCACATTCCTGACTTGTTCTCTGGTCGTAACACCTGTATTTGCAGAACCTGGGAGCAAAGAGAGTCTGGAGAGTCAGAAAGCGGCAGCGGAGAGTGAATTAAGTAGCTTGCAAACACAATTGAATACTTTGATACAGAAGGCAAATGAGTTGGAGTTAGACCTGATCGCAAAGGGCGAGGAAATCGCGCAGGCGGAGCAGGATTTGGAAGCTGCTCAGGAGAAGGAAGAAGAGCAGTATAATGCTATGAAACTCAGGATTAAATATATGTATGAATCCGGTGACGGACAGGCGGCGGAAAGAGTGCTCACATCAGGAAGCATTTCTGAATTGCTGACGCAGGCGGAATATGCGGAGAAGGTACATTCCTATGATCGAGATCAGCTGGAAGAATATGAGGCGACTGTACAGGAAGTAGAAAATCTGCAGAGCACACTGGAAACCGAGATGGCGAATCTGCAAAGCCTGGAGAGTGATTATCAGGCGCAGCAGGAAGAGTTAAATACAACGATTTCATCCAAAAGTGCGGAAGTGGAAAATATAGACTCCATGATCCAGGAAGCGGCGAGAAAGGCAGCCGAAGAAGCAGCAGCAAAGCAGGCGGCTGAAGAAGCGGAGAAAAATAATAACAACAATAATGGCGGCGGAGATACGATAACAGACGATCAGACTCCTGATAACGGCGGAGGCGGAAATGATTGGAATCCTCCAAACTATGATGCAAATACGGGAAATGCTGTTGTGGATCGTGCATATGGCAAGATTGGGGCGGAGTACGTATGGGGAGCTACAGGACCCGACGCGTTTGACTGTTCCGGTTTTGTGAGTTACTGTTTGACCGGTGTTTATGGAAGACTGGGAAATACATATACATTCTTAGGATGGCCGCAAGTGAGCGATCCGCAGCCGGGAGATGTTTGTGTGAATGCAGAGCATTGTGGTATCTATATAGGCGGAGGGCAGATGATCCATGCGGCTACAGAAGGAGTCGGCGTTATTATCGGTCCTGTGCAGTCTGGAATGATTTATGTTCGTTACTAAAGAAAAATTGCTATAGAGTACAAAAGAAAAGAACCTCTGCAGGTACGAGAGTACCTCAGAGGTTCTTAATTTTACATTTCAGGCAGGCACGATCTCCAGCCAATATCCGTCCGGGTCAGAGATGAAATAGATCCCCATTTTTGGATTTTCAAAGCAGATACATCCCATTTCTTTATGTTTTTTATATGCGGCGTCGAAATCCTCTGTTCGGAAAGCAAGGTGGATCTCATTATCGCCTAGATTATAAGGGCGATCCATATCTCTAAGCCAGGTAAGTTCCAGCAGATGAGGCGTCTCTCCGTCTCCGAGATATACCAGTTTAAAACTTTTATCTTCTGCTTCTTTGAGGCGTGTCACTGTAAGCCCCAGTGCTTCTTCATAAAAGGCCAAAGACTTTTCCAGATCATAGACGTTTAGATTATTGTGTGCAAATGTAAATTTCATAGGCTGCCTCCTTGTATTTTTTAGGTAAGACGATCGCTTACCATACGTACAGAATAACATACAAGGAACGAAAGAGGAAGAGGCAGAAGAAAGAGTAGAAAAATGCAGGGAAAATGATGGGAAATACCTTGCATTCCCCATTTTTCTATGCTATACTACCAATGTTGCAAAAAAACACGTATGTGGATGCTTTTTGAAGGTGCCTAAGATCAGTTATACACAGAGGCAGGGAAATGTTTTCTGTAGTTTTGATCCGGTCTCAAAGCTGTAAAAACATGCGGAAGTAGAAAACCAATGGAGGAAAGAAACATGAGCGTTATTTCAATGAAACAACTTTTGGAAGCTGGTGTACATTTTGGACATCAGACAAGAAGATGGAACCCTAAGATGGCTCCATATATTTACACAGAAAGAAATGGTATCTATATCATCGATCTGCAGAAATCTGTAGGCATGGTAGATGACGCGTATAGAGCAGTTGCTGATATTGCGGCAGAAGGTGGTACGATCCTTTTTGTCGGAACAAAGAAACAGGCACAGGATGCGATCAAGACAGAAGCTGAACGCTGTGGAATGTTCTATGTAAACGAGAGATGGTTAGGCGGTATGCTGACAAACTTTAAGACGATCCAGAGCAGAGTTATGCGTCTGAAAGAAATCGAGAGAATGTCTGAAGATGGAACATTTGATGTCCTTCCAAAGAAAGAAGTTATTGCTCTTAAGAAAGAATGGGCAAAGCTTGAAAAGAACCTGGGTGGTATCAAAGAGATGAAGAGAGTGCCGGACGCTATCTTTATCGTGGATCCGAAGAAAGAAAGAATCTGCGTACAGGAAGCACATACACTGGGAATTCCGTTGATCGGAATCTGTGATACAAACTGTGATCCGGAAGAATTGGATTATGTAATTCCGGGAAATGATGATGCGATCAGAGCAGTGAAGCTGATCGTCTCAAAGATGGCAGACGCAGTCATCGAGGCAAATCAGGGAGAAGCCGGCGCAGAGGAAATGTATTACGAAGAAGCTGAAGAAGCAGCAGTAGAAACAGAAGAAGCTGAAGAAACTGTGGAAGCTTAATAATTTGAACGGGAATGCTTCAGCCTGATAAACAGGTTGGAGCATTTTTTAAAGAAGTAAGAAAATCATGAAACGGAGGAAATAAAAATGGCAATTACAGCAGGAATGGTAAAAGAGTTAAGAGAAATGACCGGCGCGGGAATGATGGACTGTAAGAAGGCTCTTACAGAGACAAATGGAGATATGGATGCGGCAGTGGAATTCTTAAGAAAGAATGGACAGGCAAAGGCAGAGAAAAAAGCCGGAAGAATCGCGGCAGAAGGTATTGTTAAGACAGTCGTAAAAGATGACAAGGTAGCTGCGATCGTAGAAGTGAATTCAGAGACAGACTTTGTGGCAAAGAATGAAGAATTCCAGAATTTTGTAGAAGCAGTCGTAAACCAGGCGGCAGATTCAGACGCAGCGGATATGGATGCGTTTATGTCAGAAGCATGGGCAGCAGATTCTTCTAAGACCGTAAAAGATGCTTTGGTAGAGAAGGTAGCCGTTATCGGTGAAAACTTAAATATCAGAAGATTTGAAAAAGTAGTTGCTGACAACGGCTGTGTCGTATCTTATATCCACGGCGGCGGACGTATCGGTGTCTTAGTTGAAGCAGATACAGATGTGGTAAATGATGAGATCAAAAATTGTCTGAAGAATGTAGCCATGCAGGTAGCAGCTATGTATCCGAAATATGTATCCCGTGACGAAGTGTCTCAGGAATATATGGAACACGAGAAAGAGATTCTTCTCGCAGCTGCAAAGAAGGAAAATGAAGAGAGCAGCAAGCCGAAGCCGGACAACATCATTGAAAAGATGATCGTAGGACGTCTGAACAAAGAATTAAAAGAAATCTGTCTGTTAGACCAGGTATATGTACAGGACAGTGATCTGACTGTTGCAAAATATGTAGAAAAAGTTGCAAAAGAAAATAACGCAAATGTGACAGTGAAGAAGTTTGTACGTTTCGAGACAGGAGAAGGCCTGGAAAAGAAACAGGAGAATTTTGCAGAAGAAGTAGCTGCGCAGATGGGAAACTAATTTATCATTCGTAAGACTGATAAAAAGCGAATTAAATAGCGTATTTAAGCGGTTTCTGGCTATTTTGACAAGTGTTATAAACTACTGTAAAATCTTACAAAATATCGTGCTATTTTGGGTACAGATTGGGTAGGGTATTGGGTAAAGAAATTTACCCAACCTCTTAACGAGGAACTTAGTTGTTGTTAAAAAAGGGAATGCTGTGAGTGATTGAGGGCATATTGTGTAAGTACAATATGTCCTTAAATTATTTTTGAGAAAAGTAATGCTAAAGACTAGGAAATGTGATAGAATGGCAGAAATAAACAAACTGGGATTTGAAGTTGCGGAGGTGCCTCTAAAATGAAATAATACGGCTTCAAAAGAAGAAAAGGCAAAATATGATGAAAGAAAATTATGGAGGCTCCGATCATGAATAAAAAAAGAGTAAAACGAGCGTTGTGGATAGCAATTCCCCTTGCTGTCGTGATAATGGGAATAAGTTATCAGAGATATGTGAGAAACCATACTTTCCGTCTTTCAGGTGAAGGGAGAAGGAAACATGAACAGATACAGCCGGTTCATAAAACCGTAAAAGTTACAGGTACCTCTGATACAGATGTTGTATTTACAGATATAGAAAGCCAAGAAACATATACAATAGGATACATTACTCCTGGGAGCGGAGGTACGATCCAGCTCGAACGGGGAAAATGGTATATCGTAGAAGGCGATGGGAAACTTACAGTGAGGCCAGTCAATGTGCGCATAGAATAAGAAATTTTTATGTATGGTACAAGGGCAGGATGAACCAAGTATGATAAGAATGTATATAAAAGGAAGAAAATAGACGGATGAGAAAGGTTACTTTATTTATTGCCATGAGCCTTGACGGCTATATCGCGGATTCGCAGGGAAAGGTAGAATGGCTGGAAGGACAGAGCGAAGATATAGAAAATGTAGATTCCTATTCAGAATTTATAAAAGAAATAGATACTGTGATCATGGGGTGGAATACCTATCACCAGATTGTGACAGAACTTTCACCTGACCAGTGGGTATATGAAGATCTTACTACTTATGTGATCACGCATAGAGTAGGAGATTCTACAGAAAAGATACGCTTTGCAGATACAAAACCGGCTGTATTAGTGAAAAGACTCAGGCAGGAAAATGGAAAAGGAATCTGGATATGTGGCGGTGCAAATGTGGTACAGCAATTGGTGGAAGAAGATATGATAGATTGCTATTATATCACTGTGCTTCCTACGCTTTTAGGTTCCGGCATTCGCTTGTTCGGAAAGAGCAGGAAAGAGAGAAAATTAAAATTAGTGAACATTCGCTCCTATAATGGAATGACAGAATTAGTTTACATACGTAGATAAAAACATAGTGTGTCTTATATTTTTAATGGATACGAATAGAAGGGGTAATGAGAAATGTTCTCATTATATGTCTTGACATATGCTGTCTATCGAAATATACTGACTATATAAGTTAGTTATATCTAACTTAAAAAGAGGGGAAAGCAAGACAAGCAGATCAGATACCCGGACGTATTGATATTGTCTATAAATTTTTTAGGAGGAATAAAATGAGCAGAATAGCAGTTGTATATTGGAGTGGAACGGGAAACACGGAGGCAATGGCGTTGGCGGTTTTGTCAGGGATTCAGAATACAGGGGCAGAAGGTGTATTATATTCCTGCGATGAATTCCATGTGGATATGTTAAAAGAATACGCCGGAGTGGCTTTTGGCTGCCCGGCTATGGGAGATGAGGTCTTGGAAGAAAGTGAGTTTGAACCCCTGTTTGACTCCTGCGTGGGTTCTCTTGTTGGAAAGAAAATCGCGCTGTTCGGTTCTTATGGATGGGGAGATGGAGAATGGATGAGAAGTTGGGAAGAGAGATGCAGGAAGGAGGGGATCCGGCTGGTAAGTAAGGGAGTGATCTGTAATGAAATGCCGGATGACGAAGGTCTGGCGAAGTGTGAAAAACTGGGAGAAAAATTGGCGGGATCATAAGAAAAGTGGATATGGTCATTGCGGGCTGCGGGATAGATGTTTTTTCATATAGAGTAAAAACCAGGTGAATAAGACGACGCCTTTTAGTATGCTGGAAATAGTGATCGCCCACCATATCCCATTCAGTCCAAGAGGGGTCATAATAAGCAAAAGTGCAAGGGGAATACGTGCCGCAGTCAATAAGATGCCTTCTACAGCAGGGGGGATGGTACGGCCCAATCCGTTGAAAGCGCCGGCTGTCGTGATCTCCATACACATGAAAAGCTGGGATACGGCCAAGATCTTCAAGTAATCTACGCCCATAGGGAGAAGTTCCTTTTCTGTAATAAAGATACGGAATATTGGCTCCGGAAAAACAAATAATACAAAAGTCGTAAAAACACCCCATAAAAGGACCACAGCCATGGCACAGCGGTATCCTTTCCGGACACGAGATGTATTTTTGGCGCCATGATTCTGTGCTACAAAAGAATTTACTGCAGCGGCAAAACCTTCGGATGTCATCCAGGAGATCGACTCGATTTGCGAGCCTACCTTTTGGACTGCGATAGCGGCGTCTCCGAAGCCAGAGATGATGCGGGCGATCACCATGGAAATACCGGAGAAGAGCATACTCTGTACAGCAGTGGGAAGACCAAGGCGTACCAGTTCTCGTATGATCGGAAGATCAGGGCGCTTTAGGATATGTACATGCGGAAAAAGAGAGTTATCTTTTAGGCAGGACAAAAGAAACATAGCAGTTACGATCATTTGAGCCAGTACCGTTGCAATAGCCGCGCCCGCAACACCCATCTCAGGAAAAGGCCCGATACCAAAGATCAGGACCGGATCTAGGACAATATTCATCACCAGACCTGCGGCAGTCGCCAGGAAAGAAGTTTTGCTGTTGCCCAGAGCCGTAAAGATTCCTGTAAAAGCCTGATTCAAAAAAGAAAATAGGACCAGACCGCAGGTGATCATAAGATAGATTTCTGCATTTTTGATGACAGCAGGGCTGTTGAGGCGGAAAAAACCAATCAGTGCTCTCTGAAAAAGGATAGAGAAGATCCCGTATAAAACACCGAGAAAAGCAGTCAGCTGCAAGGCGTTTTTTGCGTAGCATGCGGCAAGGCTAAGGCGGCCTTCTCCGATAGAATGTCCGACTTTTATCTGTCCGCCTATGCGGGAGAGCGTGGCGATACCATTGGCAAACCACATATACATACCTGCCGCTCCGACTGCGGCGACTGCATTGCTGCTGATCCTTCCGATCCAGATCATATCTGTCATATTGTAAGCCATCTGTACGAGAGAAGTCGCCATGATGGGAAAGGCAAGTTTTGTAAGAGAAGGAAGAATATCTCCTTCTAGAAGGTTAATATTTTTACTCATAGATACCGAGCCCTTTCTAACTATTTTCTGTTATAAAAGCAGAAGTTTTGTAAATGCAGGATGCATATACAATGTGTTTTCAAACACAGAAACCACACTTACAATAACATAACATAATTTACATAAACTGTATAGCTGCTGGAAGACATACTTTTTATGAAAGTTACTTGTAAGGAAGCGGTGTATAGACTATAACATTTTTATACTGTACATGAAAGACGAAAAAAAGAAGGGTAAAACGTTAGCAAGATTTTAAGAGAAGAAAAAATCTTTACAAATACCGCTGCTTTTTGTATAATAAATCACGTTGTAAGTAGAAACAGAGGATATGCTTTTCCATTGAAAGGCATATCTTTTTTTGAGAACGGAGGCAGATATGACAAATGATATGACAGTCGGAAACCCAGCAAAATTAATCGTGCGTTTTATGATACCGATGTGTCTGGGCAACATATTTCAGCAGTTATATAATCTGGCTGATTCTATCATAGCAGGACAATTTATCGGTGTGGATGCATTGGCGGCGATAGGAGGGACGGCATCTCTCATGTTTTTCGTGACAGGCTGGCTCAATGGCCTGGCGAGTGGTTTTGCTATTCTGGTAGCGCAGAGTTTTGGCGCGAAAAAGCCGGAACAGATGCGGCATTTTGTGGCAATATCTCTTTGTCTGATGGGCGTGTTCGCAGTCATCATGACGATTGGATTCGAAATAGCGAATATACCGCTTTTACAGCTGATGCATTCTCCGGATGAGCTGATTGGAGATATCGGTGCTTATATGGGTGTGATCTATGCAGGATTGTGTGTGACTGCTGCGTATAATTTTCTGGCGGCTGTGCTGCGTGCTTTGGGAGATTCAAAATCACCCTTGTACTTTCTGATGATCTCTGCGGCTGTCAATGTGGCGCTGGACATTCTATTTATTGCGAAGTTTCACATGGGTGTGGAAGGATGTGCCTATGCAACGGTGATCGCACAGGGGATTTCTGCTGTCTTGTGTCTGGTTTATATCATGAAGAAATTTCCGATCCTGCATTTGGAACGGGAAAATTTTCGCTTTTCTGCATCCAGTATAAAGAAATTGTTAGGACTGGGGATACCGATGGGATTGCAGTTCTCGATCACAGCCATTGGGACGATCATTGTGCAGGGGGCAGTCAATGTATATGGCGCGGTATATATAGCAGGATTCTCAGCTGCAAGTAAATTGCAGAATATCATTTCCACTGTATTTGTATCATTTGGCGCGACGGTTGCTACTTTTGTGGGACAAAACAGAGGAGCGGGAAAGATGGAACGTGTTCGACGGGGGGTACGGTGTACGCAATGGATGATACTGGGATGGAGCCTGGTGATGATGCTCTGCGTGTATTCGCTTGGCAAATATATGGTGCTTTTATTCATAGACAGTTCCGAAACAGAGGTGATACAGGCGGCGGTAACGTATTTTAAAGTGGCAGCATGGTGCTACCCATTTTTGGGCTGTATTTTTCTGTACCGAAATACACTGCAGGGAATGGGATATGGATTGGTTCCCATGTTGGGAGGCGTATTTGAATTGGCTGCCAGAGCAGGGATTGTCCTGCTTGTTTCGGGGCGATCCGGTTTTGCAGGTGTCTGCCTGTCGGATCCGGCGGCGTGGATTGCGGCTTTGATTCCGCTTGTACCATTTTATTTTTATGTGATGAAGAAAAAATTTAAAACGAGTAATTAAAGAGAACCTCTGGATCAGCCGGCAAGCTGTTCCAGAGGTTTTATCGTATAGCCTAGTTTTTCCCATTTTGTAAGGAGTTCGTCGAGTATCTGGGCGTTGGTTGCAGAAGTGCTGTGCAGAAGAACGATCGCGCCCGGATGTATCCGGTTTAGAAGTTTGTCGAAGGCTTCTTCTTTTGATGGCTGATCGTCTTGGCGCCAGTCTACGTATGCAAGACTCCAAAAGAAGGTTTTGTAGCCGAGCTCCTGCGCCATCCGCAGGTTTGCCTCATTATATTTTCCGCCGGGAGGACGATAATATTTTGTCATTTTCTTACCGGTTACATTTTCATAGGCTTCTTCTACACTTTCCAGTTCTTTTTTGAAAGTATCCATAGTAGAAATTGAAGACATATCAGGATGATGATAGGTATGGTTTCCTACCATATGCCCTTCTGCGACCATGCGCTTGATCAATTCCGGCTCGGATTCGATATATGTGCCGACGACAAAAAAAGCAGCCTGCACGTCATGTTTTTTTAGAGTGTCTAAGATTGGTTCAGTATTCCCATTTTCATAACCAGCGTCAAAAGTCAGATAGAGCACTTTTTCATCGGTATCCTGTGCGTAATACGCGTCATATTGCTTTAATTCTTCAAAAGAGGCATTGGCAGCAGGCGGCTGTCCTTCTTCCTGAAAACTTAACCCCCAGTTTCCCTCTGCAGAAGCAGGGATTACATTTGAAGAGGCAGGAAGAACGATGGGCGAAGTCAGTTTTCCGAGGGTAGTGCCGGCAAAAAAAGCGGCGGCAAAAAGAAGTAGAATACCGACTGATCGTCTGATCAAACGGCGTGATGGAAAAGAAATATGCATAGGATACCTTAGATCCGGCATTTTTATGTCCGGGATACTGTTTTTTATATTCTATGTATAAAGATACGTATTTATGCATGGCTGCGGACAGTTGTTCTATAGACAATCAGAAAAAAGAATGGTAAAGTGAGAAAGGATAACCAGAAGTCTTAAAGAGCAGGAGAAGGGATAAAATGGAAAGATCGATTTTATTTTTTGATATTGACGGTACGATTTTGAGTGAAAAAACGCATGAGATCCCACAAAGTGCTATGGAAGCGCTGCATAGTGCAAAGAAAAAGGGACATTTGCTGTTTATTAATACAGGAAGGACGCTGTGCGGTATTCCGCCGGAGCTGAGGCGGTTCCCCTTTGACGGTTATCTCTGTGGATGCGGGACCTGCCTTTTATACGGAGACGAAGTATTGTTTGCTCATCCGCTTCCCAAAGAACGAGGACGAAAGATTATAAAGAAGATGTTTGACTGTAATGTAGAGGGAATCGCGGAAGGGACGGAGGATAATTATCTTCCTGAACGTATTTCGCGTTTTGAACCGTTGGAAAGCACCAGACGGTATTTCCACCGGGCAGGGATCGGGCAGGAACAATATATGGAAACGGGAGATTTTGAATACGACAAGCTGTTTGTCTATGCAGATGAGAAAAGCAAAACAGAAGAGTTTTTTGCTTTTATTGCGGAGGACATGGAGGTTCTGGAACGCGGCAGATACGCATATGAGATCATACAGAAAGATTTTTCTAAAGCGACCGCCTGTGCATATATGCTGAAGAAATTTCAGATAGATAAGGAACATGCCTATGTATTCGGGGACAGCAGCAATGATCTGTCCATGTTTGCATATGCCGGACATGCGGTGGCGATGGGAGCGCACGATCCGGTTCTGGATATACATACAGAATTTGTGACGAAAAATGTAGAGGACGATGGACTTTACCATGCGTTAAAACAGTATGGCCTGATAGAATAAACGAGAAAGCTGTCAGTGATATGGTGGGGACTTTGCTGGAAAACCGCTGTTTAGGAGAAAAAGCCCCCACAGACGCTCATCTAAAGAAATCTTCTGGCCAGGCGGTCATGAGGTTCTGTACCCATTGTATAATCTAAAGTTTTGTCAAGCCAGATCTCTTCGGAGGCGATGGCTTGGTCTACCAGCATCATAAGGCCGGTGATGATCTGCAGCCCCGCCTGCTGTGCAAGGCGGAGAAATTCAGTTATGAACGGATTATAGATAATGTCCGCGGCGACGGAAAAATATTGGAATACAGAAGAAGGGACAGGACTGACTCCGGTTTTTGGATACATGCCGACCGGGGTAGTATTTATCAGAATGTCTCCGGCGGGGATTTTGTCCAAATCGCAGGTCTGGATATAGGGAAATTGGTCTTTTAGTGCTTGCTTTGCCTGTTCGTTTCTGGCAGCGATTGTGATTTTAGAAGCTCCTTCTATATGCATGGCATAGATCAATGCCCTGGAGGCGCCTCCGGATCCTAAGAGGACGACTTTTTGCCCTTTGATGGATACGCCGGCCTTATGAAACATGCTGGCAGCGCCCAGATAATCTGTGTTGTAGCCATAGAACATGCCGTTCTTTTGCATGACCGTATTGATGGCGCCGATCTGCTCGGCATGGGGATCTACCACATCGACCATATGATACAGAGTCTCTTTGTAAGGAATCGTGACATTGATCCCGGTGATCTGGTGTTCTTTCATTTCTTCTAAAATATGGACAACGTCTTCTTTTGAACGTTCTAAGACGGTATAGACGGCATCGATCCCCTGCTGGCGGAAAAAATCTGCATGTAGTTCAGGGGAGAGGGTATGGGGAAGATGTTCTCCTAAAATTCCAAAACGTAACATTTAAAGTCCTCCTGCTTTCTGAAAAAATTGTGTATCTGTGGGGTAAATATAGCTGTTCCCGATCTCATGCAGTAAGATTAAGTGCAGATTGCCGTTTAAATTCTTCTTATCTAATTGCATGGCATCTGTCAGTGTTTCTGCAGGCAGAGAACATGCATGCGGCAGTCCGTATATATCGAGTACTTCCCGGATAGAAGCAGCGCAGCCGGGGGCAGTCAGCCCTTGTTCTTCTGCTATACGGCAGATTTGATACATGCCGATGGCGACAGCTTCTCCGTGACTTTCTCTTTTGTAGTGATAATACTGTTCGATGGTATGGGCAAGGGTATGTCCAAAGTTTAAAAGCATCCGTTCCCCGGTGTCGAATTGGTCTGCTTCCACTACGATTCTTTTGATGTCTACACAGCGATGAATGATTGACACCAGCTGCGGGGTGAGTTCTGCAAAAGAAGAACAGGACCGCAGCGTCTGAAACAGGGCGGCATCTTTGATACATCCATATTTGATGACCTCTCCCATCCCGTCACTGATAAAGTGTGGGGGAAGCGTCTTAAGAACCGTAGGATCGATCAGTACCATTTTAGGGTGGTAAAAAGCGCCTACCAGATTTTTTCCCTGCGGGAGATCAACGGCGGTTTTTCCGCCTACAGAGGAGTCTACTTGCGCAAGTAAAGTAGTAGGGATCTGCACAAATTTTATGCCGCGCAGATAACTTGCCGCTGCAAAACCAGCCAGATCGCCAATCACGCCGCCTCCCAAGGCGATCACAAGATCGCTGCGGGAGAGTTTTGCGTTCAGCAGGGCAGAATAGATCGAAGGAAGAGTCTGAAAACTTTTCGTAGGTTCTCCATGCGGGAGTACAAGAGAGTGGCATTCATAATCGGACAGGGAAGCAAGAAGTGCCTTTCCATAGAGTGGAAAGACATTGTCATCCGAGATGATCATAATCTTTTCTCCGCCGAAAATTTTTGCGATATGCGTTCCTGCATGTGTAAGAATACCGTCTTCTATCAGGATAGGATAACTGTTTTTCCCCAAATTGACTGTTAATTCCATAGTGATCTCCTTTGCTTTTTATTGTCTGTATCCGAAAAGCCCCTGCGCCGTCAGATGGCGGGCAGGGGGACATATTATACGATTTTTCCGACAACCTGTGCGATTTGTTTGATTTGTTTGAGAAGGCTGTCATATTTGGCAGGTTTTAATGACTGTGCGCCGTCACAGAGCGCATTTTCAGGGTCATTATGTACTTCTATCATCAGACCGTCTGCCCCGGCTGCTACAGCAGCCTTTGCCATCGGTTCTACAAGCCACCACTTTCCGCCGGCATGGCTTGGATCAATGACAACAGGCAGATGGGTTTTTTTGCGCAGGACGGGAATACTTTGCAGATCGAGCGTGTTTCTGGTAAATGTTTCAAAAGTACGGATGCCGCGTTCACACAAGATGACATTTTCGTTTCCAGATGCCATGATGTATTCCGCAGACATGATCCATTCTTCATAAGTCGCATTTAATCCTCGCTTGAGGAGAATCGGGCGTTTTACCTGTCCCAGTTGTTTGAGAAGATCAAAATTCTGCATGTTTCTGGCGCCGATCTGGATCAAATCCACCTTTTCGTTGAAAATATCCAGATATTCTGCGGACATTAATTCTGTGACAATGGGCAGTCCGGTCTCTTCTTTTACAGCGCAGAGAATTTCCAGCCCTTTGAGTCCGAGACCCTGGAAAGAATAGGGGCTTGTTCTGGGCTTAAAAGCGCCGCCCCTTAAGAGATTAGCGCCGGCAGCCTTGGCTTCTTTAGCAATGGAAAGTACTTGTTCAAAAGTTTCCACAGAGCAGGGCCCGGCGATCAGTCCCATATGTCCGCCACCTATTTTTACCCCGGATACGTCTATGACGGAGTCTTCTGGATGAAAAGCGCGGTTGGCAAGTTTATAGGGTTCCTGCACATGCATGACTTTGTCTACGCAGGAATCGACCTCAAAGAGCCGTGAGTCGATCAAAGTGGTATCTCCGATACAGCCGATGATCGTCATCTCTGTACCGCGGACGATATGGGTATCCAGTCCTCTTTTTTTGATCTGGTGTTCTACCCGGTTGATATTTTCTTCACTGGTGTGTGGTTTTAATACGATAATCATTGTTTGTTCCCTCCGGCTTTGTATCAAAATGCTATTTTATCGGGCGCAGACCGCCGGCTTATAAGGCTTAAGCCGCAACGCGTCCGAAAAGGTATGTGATTTAGTAGTTTAACTTCATGCTGTAAAATTTTATCTGTTTAAAGTGTGAAATCATACATATCATAGATCAAATATGTTAAAATGTCAATGTTTTTCTGGTATTTTTATTGATAATCTGTTGTATGCGTGATACGCTTTAGAAAATGTCTAAATTAAGAAACAGGAGCAGCAGAATGGAAAATATAAAATTAAGCAGTGATAAAAAGAAAGTGATCATCTTGGATCAGACCCAACTGCCAAATCAAACGGAATATTTGGAGATAGATACTTTAGAAGATATGTATGATGCGATATTTCATCTGAAGGTACGGGGAGCGCCGGCTATCGGTATCTTTGCGGCATACGGCATATATTGCCTGAGTCAGAAAATAGTAGATCAAGAATACGATGCATTTTATGAAGCCTTTACTGGATATATGAAATATCTGGAAAGTTCTCGTCCTACTGCGGTGAATCTGAGTTGGGCATTGGAAAGGATGAGGCGGGTCGTGACAGAAAACAGTCAATGCTCGACTGTGCAGATTGTAGAGCTGCTTGGAGAAGAAAGCAGGAAGATCCAGGCGGAAGATATAAAGATGTGCAGAACTATCGCCGGTTATGGTCTGACTTTGCTCGAAGAAGGGGACGGAATATTGACGCACTGCAATGCCGGTCCTCTGGCGACATCCCAATATGGAACAGCATTGGGACCCATTTTGCTGGGAAAAGAAAAAGGTATGCATTTCCGGGTGTTTGTAGATGAGACAAGACCCCTTCTGCAGGGAGCCAGACTGACGGCCTATGAACTGCAGCAGGCGGGCGTAGATACTACATTAATCTGCGATAATATGGCTTCCAGCGTGATGCAGAAAAAATGGGTGCAGGCCTGTTTCGTAGGCTGTGACCGTATCGCGATGAATGGAGATACGGCCAATAAAATAGGGACAAGCGGGGTGGCGATTTTGGCAAAATACTATGGGATTCCCTTTTATGTACTTGGACCTACTTCTACCATAGATATAGAATGTCGCTGCGGAGACGATATAGAGATCGAATTAAGAGACGAAGAGGAAATAAAAAGGAAATATTATGAAAAACCAATGGCTCCGGAAAATGTAAAATGCTACAATCCCGCATTTGATGTTACCGATCACACGTTGATCACAGGAATCATTACAGAATATGGTATTTGCAGAGCGCCATATGAAGAAAGTCTAAGAAAGATCATGGAGAAAAAAAGGAAAAGACAGAACACAACGTGATTTTGCAAAAAGAATATAGGGGGATGGAGATACAGTTTGAAGATCATAAAACAAATTGGAATTATTTTTTTTGTCTGCTGACAGTTTCCCTGCTTCCTAAGTCGGTGACTACACCTATCGCAGTCAGTATTGCGCAGCCCCATGGCGGGATCGTTCCGGTAACGGTGATAGCGGTTATTTTTACGGGGATTTTGGGAAGCGTTTTGGCGCCCGTTTTTATGCGGGTATTTAAAGTTTCAGATCCGGTTGCCGCAGGAGTGGCTATTGGGACAAGCAGCCATGCGATAGGTACTGCGAAAGCAATTGAATTAGGAGAGGTGGAAGGCGCTATGAGTGGGCTTGCTATTGGTATCTGCGGGATCATCACGGTTTTGTTTTCTATATGGATCTTATAGGATGTATTGGCGGATCATGAAGGAGAAACATGAAGAAAAAGAAGGTTAGAAAAGATACAAATCATACATTAAGACGGGCACAGCATTTTCCGGTCATCCTGATCGCGGAAGGATTGCTTACAGGGGCAGTAGGCGGACTGATCGTCCTGTTGTACAGAATGGCGCTTGAGTATGCAGCACAAGGTCTTGATAAAGCCATTGAAATGGCAGGCAGAACACCGCTGTATATGGCAGGCTGGTTTGCCGTGCTGCTTGTGCTGGCAGTTCTTACAGGGCGTCTCATTAAGTGGGAGCCGATGATCTCCGGAAGTGGGATTCCCCAGGTAGAAGGGGAGATACAGGGGAAACTTACGCAGAATTGGAAGAAAGTACTGCCGGCAAAATTCATAGGGGGATTTTTGTGTTTATTGGGCGGACTTTCTCTCGGACGTGAAGGACCTTCTATTCAGTTGGGCGCTATGGCAGGAAAGGGGATTTCAGATATTTTAGACAGGGGAAGGACAGAAGAAAAATATCTGATGACATGTGGAGCAAGCGCAGGACTTTCGGCGGCGTTTCATGCACCGCTGGCGGGTATGATGTTCGCATTGGAGGAGGTACATAAAGGGTTTACTGTTTCCATTCTGATTTCTGTTATGACAGCCTCTGTTACGGCAGATTATATGGTTTCTCATATTATTGGATTAGAGCCGGTGTTTACTTTTCAGCTGGAAAATGTCCTGCCGCAGAAGTATTACTGGTTGTTGTTATTGCTTGGAGTGATCTTAGGCGCGGCGGGAGTTTTTTATAACTGGGGCATGTTAAAAGCGCAGGAATTATATAAAAAAGCTGCATGCCTGACAGCGACAGGAAGACTTGTGATCGCCTTTTTATCAGCAGGGCTGCTGGCAGTTGTTATGCCATCTGTGCTGGGGAGCGGACATGGTCTGATCGAAGATCTGACAGCAGGGAAAATCTTGCTTGGAACAGCCGTCTTGACACTGGTAATAAAATTTTTGTTTTCAGCGGTCAGTTTTGGTTCCGGCGCGCCCGGAGGGATTTTCTTTCCGCTCCTGATATTGGGGGCTTTTATCGGTGGTATTTTTGCCATGGCAGCGGAGTCTTTTTTGGGATTGGACGTAGGTTATATGAATAATTTTGTTCTGCTGGCAATGGCGGGGTTCTTTACAGCAGTCGTGCGTGCGCCCCTCACTGGCATTATCCTGCTTTTTGAGATGTCGGGGTCCGTAAATCAGATGCTGTCTCTTGCGATTGTATCTGTCAGTGCATATATTGCGGCGACATTGCTGAAATCGCCGCCTATTTATGACAGTCTTCTGGAACGGATATTAGAGGGGCCAAATCAGGTACATGAGAGGGACAAGAAAGTAAACCAGCAGAAAGTGCTTTCCGATTTTGTCATTATGAGTGGTTCCTGTGTAGAAAAGAGGATGGTACGGGAGATAGAGTGGCCGGATAATTGTCTGCTCGTAGCGCTTTTAAGAGACGGAAAAGAGCGGATACCACGAGGCAAAACGATCCTTTTGGCAGGAGATAAGATTACAGTGATGACAGATGAACGCTCGTCAGGATATGTACATGACAAAATGGAAAAGTTATGTTATACTTCAATTTAGGTAACAGCAGTGTGCCGCAGTGAGAAGATAGAATCAAAGGAGCCGGAAAAATGAAAAGAGTATTGCTGAAATTAAGCGGGGAGGCGCTTGCCGGAGAGAAGAAGACCGGATTTGATGAGGAAACTTGTCTGGGTGTTGCCCGTCAGGTAAAAAAGCTTGTAGAGGAAGGGATCCAGGTCGCAGTCGTGACAGGAGGAGGAAACTTCTGGAGAGGAAGGACAAGTGAGACGATCGATCGGACGAAAGCAGATCAGATCGGGATGCTTGCGACCGTTATGAATTGTATATATGTTTCTGATATTTTCAGATTCGCGGGTATGAAGACAGAGGTGTTTACCCCATTTATCTGTGGAGCATTCACATCTGTATTTTCAAAAGACGCGGCACTGGAGGCCATGGAGAGCGGTAAGGTTATTTTCCTTGCGGGTGGAACAGGACATCCATATTTTTCCACAGATACAGCGGCAGTTCTGGGAGCGATCGTAATAGAGGCGGACACTATGCTTCTGGCAAAAGCGATTGACGGAATCTATGATAGCGATCCGAAACTTAACCCGGAGGCGAAGAAATATACGGAGATTACCATTCAGGAGATGATCGATAAGAAACTGATGGCGATCGATATGACTGCGTCTATTTTATGCATGGAAAATAAAATGTCCATGCTTGTGTTTGGGCTTGGTGAGGAAAACAGTATCGTAAATACAATAAATGGGAACTTTAATGGAACCAAGGTAACAGTATAGGAGGACTTGTGAAATGAATGAAAAATTAAACGTGTATGATGAAAAGATGACAAAAAGTGTGAATAACTTAAACGGAGAACTGGCAACGATCCGTGCCGGACGTGCCAATCCGCATGTGCTGGATAAACTGAGCGTGGAATATTATGGAGCGCCGACTCCGATCCAGCAGGTAGCCAACGTATCTGTTCCGGAGGCTCGGATGATTCAGATACAGCCTTGGGAAAAAAGTATGTTAAAAGAGATAGAGAAAGCGATCTTGACTTCTGATATCGGTATCAATCCAACAAATGACGGATCCTGTATCCGTCTGGTATTTCCGGAACTGACAGAGGAACGAAGAAAAGAACTAGTAAAAGATGTGAAGAAAAAAGGAGAAGCGGCAAAGGTGGCTGTCCGTAATATCAGAAGAGATGGAAATGATGCCTTTAAGAAATTAAAAGGCAGTGAAGTTTCTGAGGATGAGATCAAGGATTTGGAAGACGAACTGCAGAAGCTGACAGACAAATATATTGCGAAGATCGATAAGGCAGTGGAGACAAAATCACAGGAAGTGCTTACTGTATAACGATTATATATGGAAGAAGAGGGGCTTGAGTACAATCTACTTGCAGTCCCTTTTTTTACGAATCATCCGATTTGGGAGGAAATGATCATGAATGTACCACAACATGTGGCGATTATTTTAGATGGAAACGGCCGGTGGGCAAAGGCAAAGAAAATGCCGAGAAATTATGGACACGCTCAGGGAAGCAAGAATGTGGAGAAGATCTGTGAGGAAGCGTGGCGCATGGGAATCAAATATCTGACGGTATACGCGTTTTCCACAGAAAATTGGAAACGTCCACAAAGTGAAGTAGACGCTTTGATGACGCTTTTGCGCAATTATATGAAAACATGTCTGAAAACCGCGGAAAAGAATGATATGAAGATCCGGGTGATCGGAGATATTGAACCGTTAGATGACGATATAAAGGGAAGAATACGTGAGCTGGAAGAGGCAAGTAAAAATAACGGCGGACTTAATTTTACGATCGCGCTCAATTATGGCAGTCGTGACGAGATGACACGGGCAATCCAAAAACTGGCGAAGGACTGTGCAGAAGGTAAAATGGATCCGGAGAAGATTGATGAAAATCTGTATGAGTCGTATCTGGATACACACGGTATTCCAGATCCGGATCTGCTGATACGTACAAGCGGAGAGCAGCGTCTGTCCAATTTTCTGTTGTGGCAGTTGGCTTATACAGAATTCTATTTTACGGATATTCCCTGGCCGGATTTTACAAAACAGGAATTGGAAAAGGCAATTGAACAGTATAATAGCAGAGACAGGCGATTTGGGGGAATAAAGGAGGAACAGGATGTTTAAGACACGATTGTTAAGTGGAATACTATTGGTGATCATTGCGCTCATTACGGTGATTTCCGGAGGCGAGATCTTGTTCGGGGTCGTGCTGGCGATCAGTTTGATCGGCATGACGGAAATATACCGGGTATTTCAGATACAAAAAGAACCGCTGGGGCTATGTGGCTATGTGTTTGCAATCCTGTATTATGCCGCATTGTATGTAAAGCCGCTTATGAAGGGACATGCGGCAGATGTATTTTTATTACTGTTCGTAGCATTGCTCATCTGTTTAATGGCAGTAATGGTATTTACTTATCCGAAATATAGGACAGAACAGGTGATGGCGGCATTTTTTGGTGTGTTTTATCTCTCCGTTATGCTGTCCTTTATTTATCAGACTAGGATACTGCCGGGCGGTGTATTCACCGTATGGCTTATTTTTATCTGCGCATGGGGGTGCGATACCTGTGCATATTGTGTTGGCATGCTGATCGGCAGACATAAGATGGCACCTATCTTAAGTCCGAAAAAATCTGTAGAAGGCGGCGTTGGCGGTATAGTAGGAGCAGCACTCATTGGCGTAGTGTATGGACTTTTGGTCAATCGTTTCGGCGGCGCGGAGGTGAATGTTATCTCCTATGCTGTCATAGGAGCCGCAGGGGGGGCTGTCTCTCAGATCGGAGATTTAGCAGCCTCTGCGATCAAGAGAAAGCACAACATTAAAGATTATGGGAAACTGATACCGGGACATGGCGGTATTTTAGACCGGTTTGACAGTGTGATTTTTACGGCCCCGATCATTTATTGTCTGGCCGTCCTTTTGTAGGAGGTATAAACAGATGAAGAAAATAGCAGTTTTAGGTTCTACAGGTTCCATTGGAACACAGACACTGGAAGTGGCGGAATATAATGGAGACATTGAGGTGTGCGCACTGGCAGCAGGTTCCAATATTTCCCTGTTGGAAAAACAGATACGGACGTTTCGTCCTAAGCTGGCTGCCGTATGGAATGAAAAGAAGGCGAAAGAACTAAAAGAGAAAGTTAAAGATCTGGATGTGCGTATTGTATCCGGAATGGATGGACTGCTGGAAACAGCGGCGATGCCGGATACAGAGATCCTGGTGACGGCGATTGTAGGCATGATTGGAATTCTGCCTACGATAGAAGCAATCAAAGCAGGAAAGGACATTGCGCTGGCAAATAAGGAGACCTTGGTGACGGCAGGGCATATTATCATGCCGCTTGCCAGAGAACACGGTGTATCTATTCTTCCGGTAGACAGTGAGCACAGTGCTATTTTCCAGTCTTTGCAGGGAAATCGTAAAAAAGAATTGGAGAAGATCTTGCTGACAGCTTCGGGAGGACCGTTTAGAGGAAAAAAGAGAGAAGAACTTGTGGATATACAGGTAGAAGACGCTTTGAAGCATCCGAACTGGGAAATGGGAAGAAAGATCACGATCGACTCATCTACTATGGTAAATAAAGGATTGGAAGTGATAGAGGCAAAATGGCTGTTTGACGTACAGGTGGAGAAAATACAAGTCGTTGTGCAGCCGCAAAGTATTATTCACTCGATGGTAGAGTATACAGACGGGGCAGTGATCGCTCAGCTGGGAACGCCGGATATGAAGCTTCCTATCCAGTATGCTTTGTATTATCCTGAGAGAAGATACCTTCCAGGAGACAGGCTGGATTTCAAAACACTGGCACAGATCACATTTGAAGAACCGGATATGGAAACGTTCTATGGATTGAAACTTGCTTATGAAGCGGGGAGAAAGGGCGGCTCCCTTCCTACTGTGTTTAATGCGGCGAATGAGAAGGCTGTCGCGCTGTTTTTAGAACGTAAGATCCAGTATCTTCAGATACCAGAGATCATCGCGGCGTGCATGGAACAGCATAAAAATATAGAGTCACCGACAGTAGAAGAAATACTAAATACGGAAAAAGAAACATATGAATTTATTAAAAATAGGTGGTAGTTTATGGGAATTATTATAGCAATACTCTTGTTCAGCGGGATCATCATTATCCATGAACTGGGACATTTTCTGCTTGCAAAGGCAAATAAGATCCGTGTAGATGAATTTTCGTTGGGACTGGGACCGACCTTATTTGGCAAGGAATTTCATGGCACTAAATTTTCTTTGAAGCTGCTTCCGTTTGGCGGCGCCTGCATGATGGGGGAAGATGATGTGGATGATCTGTCAGAAGGCAGTTTTAACAGTAAATCCGTCTGGGCGCGTATGTCCGTTATTGTCGCAGGACCGGTATTCAATCTGATCTTGGCATGGATCCTGTGTACGATCGTGGTGGCATGGGTGGGATATATGCCGCCTGTTGTGGACTCTGTAGAACCTGGATATGCCGCTTATGAAGCGGGAATACAGCAGGGGGATGTCATCAAGGAGATCAATGGAAAGAATATTCATCTCTGGAATGAGATCAGTCTCTACAATATGACACATGCACAGGAGGAAGAAGCAGAAATCGTCTATGAAAGAGATGGAAAAGAATATACAGTGACTTTAGAACTTCGCCAGCTTGCGGAAGATATGTATAAGAAGTTAGGCGTGACGAACAGCGGCGAATCTGTGCGTCCAGGTTTTTTTGGTGCCGTGCAGTATGGGGCGTATACGGTAAAGTACTGGGTGGATTATACAGTGGACTGTCTTCGAATGCTTGTCACAGGACAGGTAGGTATGCGTGAACTTTCTGGTCCTGTTGGGATTGTAGATTTTGTGGATACTACGTATCAGCAGTCCGTGGATGCAGGTTTGAAAATAGTCATATTGAATCTGATGAATATCGGGATTTTAGTGACTGCAAATTTAGGCATCATGAATCTCCTTCCTATTCCGGCCTTGGACGGTGGAAGGCTTGTATTTCTGATCGTGGAGGCGATACGGGGAAAAAGAGTACCGCCGGACAAAGAGGGAATGGTGCATTTTGCCGGTTTTGCTCTTTTGATGCTATTAATGGTGTTTGTGATGTTCAATGATATAAGAAATCTTTTTATTTAAAATAGAGTTTTTAGTTCCGAAAGCAGACAGCGCCGCATATAGTTAGGAGAGAGCCTTGTTGTGAGGAATGACATGAGTCAGATAAAAATGATGCAGAATGAAAATGCGGCTGGAGGAAAAGGACGTCTGCAGATCAATGTTACATCGCAGATAACGGCATATCCTGTCTCCGGAGCAAGAATTTCTATTTCTTATACGGGAGTTCCGGGAAATACGCTGGAACAGCTTGAAACGGACTTATCCGGGCAGACAGAAACGATCGAGCTTGACGCGCCCCCGGCAGAGTACAGCCTGAATGAGAACAGTGATATACAGCCGTATGCGGAATACACACTGAATGTCAGTGCTCCTGGTTTTGAACCGGTAAGTATTTCAGGGGCAGAAATACTAGCTGATGTGAAGGCGATTCAGAATGTACAGTTGAAGCCAAGCGCAGAGGGAACGGAAGAAGAAAATATATTTGTGATACCGGCACATACACTGTATGCAGAATATCCGCCCAAAATTGCGGAAGAGGAGATCAAACCGGTCAATGAAACAGGGGAGATCGTATTGAGCAGAGTGGTGATCCCGGAGTATATCGTCGTGCATGACGGCTCGCCAAGAGACAGTACGGCGAAAAATTATTATGTCAGATACAAGGATTATATCAAGAATGTGGCATCCAGTGAGATTTACGCTACTTGGCCTGCCGATACGATCAGGGCAAATGTGCTTGCGATCATGTCCTTTACGTTGAACCGTGTCTATACGGAATGGTACCGGAATAAAGGGTATGATTTTACAATTACATCTTCCACGGCATTCGATCATAAATGGATACCGGAACGAAATATCTATGACACAATCTCGGTCATTGTAGATGAATTGTTTTCCAATTATCTTTCCCGTCCAAATGTACGGCAGCCTATTTTGACACAGTACTGCGACGGGCGTAAAGTCACATGTCCGAATTGGATGACCTTTTTGCAACAACATACAAAATGCTCGGAACCCAGTATTTACAAGGGTTCCGGCGTATAATAGTAATACACTTTCAATTCATCAGAATCACGATCATATACAATCTTTTCTATTACACTTTTCAAAATTTCATTTTTTGTCGTATTATTTATGACATCTGATGAGATGATCTCATAGACATTTCGTACGCGATCCAACATGATCGAATCATCATTTGATGGCACATCGATAGTCTTTTCGACTTCCTCTAGCTGCTTTTTGATTTGTTCGATCTCAGCGGCTATGATCAATTTGCTTGCCTTATATTCCGCCAATGTATCAACGCCGTTCCGATAAGCTTCTTTAATCCTATCCAGCTTCTCGTCTGATTTTTTTAGCTGCTCTTTTAGGATTGCAGACAGATCTGTACTTTCTTCCGCTTTTGGTTTGACATAGCGATATACAATTCTGTGTGAATCGAGCACGTCTTTTACAGATTGCAAAACGGCTGGCTCTAATTTCAACGAACTGACAGAATTATTTAGCAGGCATTTTCCTTTTGAATAGCCATAGCATGTAAAATACACATAAGTACGTGCGCTGCCCTTAATTGTCTTTGCAATCATTGTCCTCCCGCAGGACGGGCATTTTACAAGGCCAGACAGCCAATGCTTGTATGTACTGGAAGGGCGGGAGCCTTTTGATATATATTCTTTTTCATAGCGCGACATTGCCTTGTTAAATAGTTCTTCTGATATGATGGCCGGATGGAGGCCTTTTGTGATAATCCATTCGTCTTTTGGGCGTATTTCGTTGGTTTCATTTACCGTACGGTTCCAACGAATCATTCCGCAATAAGTCGGGTTTTGAAGAATATATTCGACAGAACGACGTTCAAATGGTTTGCCGTGAGACGTCTTAAAACCGCATAAATTTAGATAGCGTGCTATATCAAAAATACCACAATGCTCATTCGCGTATTTGTCAAATATAATTTTTATGATCTCAGCCTCTTTCGGTACGATCACGGGAGGTTCTCCACGATCCACTATACGATAGCCTAACGGCGGGCGGGCTTGGTATCCTCCACGCTGTGCCTTTTCCTTCATTCCTCTTGTGACTTCGCCCGACAATCGGACAGAGTAGTATTCATCCATCCATTCGATAATACGCTCGATCAGAGAACCGAACGGACCGTCTACCAGAGGCTCTGAAACGCTGATAACATCAACGTTATGCTTTTTCTTTAAAAGAGACTTGTAGACAATACTTTCCTCCTGATTGCGGGCAAATCGGCTGAATTTCCATACAAGGATACTGTCAACAGGATGATCCTTTGATTTTGCCAGGGCGATCATCTTTTGGAACTCCGGACGCTTTTCGGCTTTTCGGCCAGAAACCCCGATTTCAAAAAATATGTTCAGTAAAATGATTCCGTTTTTATGGGCGAAATCTTTTAAAAGTTTAGACTGCGAATCGGGAGAAAGTTCTTCCTGCTTGTCTGTGCTAACGCGTACATAGCCATATCCATATTTAGTTTTCATTACATCACCTCGGTTGATTTTATTCAAAAATAGCATAAAAAATGTGTATAAAAATAACAGCGCACAAATGTTCTGGATTGTGCGGCTGCACCGAAGATGATACAATATTCTTGTGAGAGAACACCGCATAATCTACGGATTGTGCTAGAACTGCTCCGGTATTGGCGTACCGGGGCGGTTTTAAGTTATTTACATGTGAACTCTACTCTTTTTTTTGTGGCAATCTTGGGGTTCTGATTCCATCGATATGCTCAAAGAGATCATCCTTTATAGTGGAGCGCATCGGGTCCAATATGAAATCAATTCCCTCTCTCCGGGCTTGTTTAGCAGCAGGAACAAAATCGCTATCTCCGGATATGAGAATAATTTGATTTACTTGGTGCTTAAAAGCTAGAGATGATATATCTACGCCAATACGTATATCTACGCCTTTTTGCTCGAGGTTTAACTCTAAATCATCTTGCGTAATATCAGAAATCTGTATATCGCCACGAAGTAATCTCTTAGTAGGTTCGGATTTAAGAGAATAATGTACTTGAGTTTCGCTTATTCGTCCCATGCGTAAAGCGAATTTTCTGTGATGTTTTAATTCCTTTAAGAACTCTGTCATCCAAGCATATTCAGGAGTTTTACTTAATGCAACTGTCTTTTGAGTGATAGGGTTATATGTATTTTTATCACTTGGCGGACAGTCATAGTAGAAAATACGATATAAATAACGGTTTTCGTAATTGTCTATTAAATGACGATAGCAATAGTCATTTAATTCATCTGCTCTTTCAGAAGGAGATTTATTCCCCCATAAAGTTCTTGCTCTTTTTCTATAGAATCCACCGTCGACCAAGATGGCTGTTCTGACAGGATGCCTATCGAAAGTTCTTTTAGTTTCCATAATACATTTCCTCCCAATAAAATACCCCAAGCCTCGTCGTATCCCTTATAGTGGGAGGACTACCGCTAGGGGTATGTTCATACTTAGTAACTTTCGTTACTCTTATATAATATGCCCATTGCGGTAAAAAATCAATACTTTAAAAAAAATATTTGCATTTTTTATCATGGAGTGATAGACTATACAGTCTGCACATGCGATTTGTTAGTTTGACTTCTGCTCAGGTGCGCCAACACTGGGGCAGTTGACATTTAAAGTATATTTGCTATAATATACTTAACAAGACAGCCGACGAGTAGGTGCAAGCTACCCGTTCCGGTGAATAAACAGTTACATTATGTAAGCCGTCCTATCCGACCAAGATACAGGGCGGCTTACTTATTGTTTTTCAAATTCAGAATTGATACGATTAAGTTGGCTACAGCCAGTATGATCATAAATTCTTCATATGTATCCATAAGTATTTCCCCTTTCCGCAAGACTCGGATCGGGAACCAGCACGCCCCTCGGCTGCCTGGGTAAATATATTATTTTGGATCGCCCCCGCGCCCCAAGACGCAGGGGATAAAAATTAGCAATTTGTCTATTGATTAAGGAAAAAATATCACATATAATGTACAAAAAGGAGGCGATGATATGAAGAAATTCTTTTTAAACTACCATTATGAAATTGATGTTTGGTCCATTAGAATTTTTGTATACTCCTTCTTTGTATGTATTTTTTTAAGAGCATTTCAATGGTTAAATAATGAAAGGTTATATATTTTTTTAGTAATAAGTATCCCATTGTTATTTGTAAATAAAGCAATAATAAATAAAATGAATAAACTAATTCATCATGTCTTTGGATTTAGAAGATAATGTATTGTTTTTTTGAGCCTCGGAAACCATTTCCGGGGTTATTTTTTCTCCATTTAATATGGAACTGATAATATCTGGACTTTTTACATCCAATTCATCTACTAATTGCAGAAGTTCTGTTTGTTTTTGGAGTTCGACTCGATTGTCTTCTTGGGTATTCCCTCTAAGCCCAACGGTTTCAGATGAAATGGAAAAATCAATATCTTTAGTTGTGGCGTCCCTTCGAAATGATAAGTTAAATTTTCCGCCATTTATAATATTGTTTATTGAGAATATAAGCATAGATAAGACAATTCCGCCTGCAGCAGCATAACTTATTAGTTCTATGATTCCAGGAGAATGAATATTTAGCTTTACCTCAATTTCGGATGAATCAAAAGGAATATCACATTGTGTGGCAAGAGATGTTGCGGTTTCTTCTAAAGCTTTGGAGAAAATCACGAGCTCTTTGAGTGTTAATCCATTTGGATGCCCAGCGTGAATAGTGGTATGAACTTCCTCGCCCTTAGAATATATTCCATATATGGTACGGTCAATATAAGGCGCATAATCATCCATATTAGATAAAGCGTGCTGTGAGTTAAACCCTTTTGATAAATAAATGTCCATTTTATTCTTTTCGATTGTTTTCAGAGTTTGTATTTTTCGTCTCTTATGATATGGACAAGGAACTGTTTCGGAATTAGGATCATTTAGTAAACGTGATTCTACATAATTAGGGTTTTCATAAGTTTCCCCTATCACTTCTGCAATAGTAATATAATCTGAATTTGCACTGGGAATTAACACAATGTCGCCACGCCGGATGTCAAATACAAATCGATGGATTTTGTTGTAAATTGATGTAACTTTCGCTTTAGAAGAACCATCTGTTTCATCGTCATCTAAATCAATACTCTCATCTTTATTTCCTACATATAGTCCAATCAATCGTTTAATAGCATCCTCATTTTCATTGTTTAGCATATTGAGAGTTATATAGTCCCAAGAAATAGATATATATTCATGTAGGATAAAATCTTGATAGTAAATTCCGCCATTGGTTCTTATAACCCAGTAATGTCTGTCAGTATCTATAGTTGGCACGTTTAACAGTTCTAGTATATTGCTCTTCACAAATTTTTCCCTCTCTTCCTTTGTATTTATATAATCGCCGGGGCGGTTATATCTTTTCCATGACTGCCAGACTGCTTTTATTCATCTTCGTCATCAAGAGAGTAATCGGATGTGTATAGTTCGTCAGATGATTGGGATTGTCGAAACTCTTCAGCCAACATAGTTTTATTGAATTCAGCTGTGGGTTCTATCTCAGTCACAAGTTTTTCCAATTCATCCACAGTTGTATAGAAGAATTCCTTTCGCATATTAACCTTGTTGACCCGCTTTTCATTTAAAATATTATGAAGCTTGCTTTCTAACCCTACGGCATCATCCGAAAAGATGAAACTGTGTACATCGAATTTAAAGGGTACAGATGCATCGCCAAGTTCATTAACTCTATCTTGTGGATTTAAGCGGCGAGTCATGCCGATTTTAAATACATTTTCTCCAAATGATCCAAGATTACTAATAACATATACATTTCCAGCTTTTCCATTTGCGAGATTAGAGATCTCCTCTTTTTTAACTATTACTTCGGCTAATTGTGATTGAAGTTCAAGGATTCGTGCGTTAAGTTTTTCCATCTCTTTATCTTTAGCAGTAGATAGCTGTTCTTGAAGTTTTTCAATTTCCGTCTGATACTTCGATTCTTCCTTTTCAACTTTTTTACGCTCTGCTTCTAACGCCTTACGTTCCTCCGCCTCTTGGCGCATTTGCTCTCTAATTGCAAGTTGCTCTTGGCGCGCCTGTTCCTTCTTAACAAAGTAATTGTACTCAATTTTTACAGCATTAATAAACAGATATTCTATCTCACCGATGAATTTCGTAAGTGTTCCAGCAATATTCTGGTTTCCATCACCAGCGACTTTTAGATATTTTTGGGTTACTGCTTTTACGTCTTCAATGGCTTTATCTAATTTTTCATATTTCAAGTTATACAAAATATTCTGTAATTCTGCGCGTAATGCTATTACCATTAGTTTATAAATAGCCTGATTTGATTTAGTGGTATAGCGGGCAGCATATTTTTCTAAAACAGAATTGATTTGTTTATCGTTTATTCTATACGCTTTTCGCAGATCCTTAACATCCATACAGTGTAGTTTCAATACAACTGAAGGGGAAATTTCATCTAAATCAGAAAGATCATTTGCAGGCAGTTTTATTGAACTTTGGGAAGGCTCATACTTCAAATACTTTTCAAATGTATAATTTATAGCCTTTATCAGTTCCCTCGAACGATTAAGTTTATTTGTCTGGGTTTTTATGTTTTTAGCTAATTTTGCTTCTTCAAGTCGAAGTGCATTTAAACTTTTTAAGGTTTCATCTGATTTTTTAGTCCGATCATTAATTGTTTTTTCAAGTGAAGAAAGAGTATTTCGCATTTCTTTTTCGGCATCGTTTACCTTTTTCTTATATTCAAGTTCTAATTGCTGGGTCATATCTTTGATTTTATAGTAGTCGTAAGCCCCTAATTCATTTAATTGATTACGCATTATGGTTGTTGCATTTGTTAGTGATGCATTTTCTTCGTGCAAACGCGAGATCTCGGCTTTAAATTCTTTTATTTTAAAAATGTCTCCTAGTCCCATAATAAACTCCTTCTATTCATGCGCGGACGCTTCAATTTCCTGTACATCTGTTTTTTCAAAATCTTCATTTGTTATATGTTTTAAAGCATGTTCGTAGGCGGAAATTCTGCCCTGATCTGACAGCTTTGCATTAATCAGGATAGTATAACTTCCATCTTCATTTTTTATCACCATTTCATTTCCACTGTTGGGAAAATTGATGATATTGCAATTAACAACCGGTGTCGTCAATGTCTCCACGTTCCTTTCTCTTAAGAGCGAGAGCCATATTGTGCAATGCTTTCAAGTCTTCAGGTTCCATGTCTTTCTGCACATCAAATAAAGCCCGTAACTCTTTGTTTTCAAATATTTCTTGCGCTACTTGTGCAGTCTCTTCATTTAGATAGTATTTCTCACCACCTTCTGATTCTTCACCATAAAAGTAAGATAGGGGAACTTCAAAATACTGACAAATTTTTTCTATTTTATCTTTTTTAGGTTCGCTTTTCCCATTTTTCCAATCTGACAATGTTGCTGTAGATATTCCTGTTTCCTTATGCACTCTGTATGGTGTTACATTATTTTGTCGTAACAGTTGTTCAAATTTTTTGTACATTATGATTCCTCCAAGATACCACGGAAAAATTTCATAAAATGTATTGACTATAAAAGAAAACCGTGATATATTAGAGATACGAAAGAAAACCGTGATAAACGGAAGGGATCGTATCTCGGAAATATGAAATAGTTTTGCTGGTAACTTGACTATATCATATTTCCGATATAAAAGCAATAATTTATCTCGGAAAGGTGGTGTAATAATGTACGAAAAATTCCAACGGTTATTGGAAAAAACTAACAAAACAATTTACAGAGTTTCAGTTGATACTGGAATTGCAACAGCAACTCTCTATGATTGGCGTGATGGAAAATCAACTCCAAAAGCACCTAAACTGAAAATCCTTGCCGACTACTTCGGCGTCAGTATTGAATACTTCCTGGATTAATTGTAGCAGAGAGGGTGTCCGATAAAATGGACTTTAAAGAGGAGGTGAAACAAAAGTGAAAGGATATTACAATCCAGATCAGAGTGGTACGGGCTTAGAAGTACCGATTGGCAGATTGAATATTGAGGTGAAAAATATGCCTGAGTTCCGAAAGTTAGTGGAACAGGCAAAACAGGAAGCTGACCAACTGAAAAAAACAATCGATCAGCTCCAGTATTTTGAATTGAATATTAATTTCAGTAGCGAGCCTACTTCTTCGGAGTCATAGATGCAGCATCTTCTGTGATGAGTATCATTCCGATAAAGTATACGATTGCTTGGATGAAAGCTTTCATATCAGAAACATCCCGATCTTCTTGTTTGCGAATGTAGTGGGCTTCATCATTTCCAATCCATGCAGAACGTTCAGCTAAAGTTTTTATATTATCAGCAGAAATATAGTTTTTAATGCATTGTGCTAATGGTTTTGATTTAATTGATTCAGCTTCAGCGGGAAACTCATGGATAGCATAATCTTTGATAAGGAATTCGAGAGCTTTTCTATAGCCAAGACCCGCAATCTCATCGAGACCAGAAGATTCAGCGGCAAGAGCCTGATTATATATTTTATCAAATTGAGGTGATAGCGTAGCTATTTTATCATCAAAAGTCTGTTTTGCAAAACGATTTGGTTCAGAACCAATATAGTTAATTTCCTCTGAATTACCATTTTCATAAGCAGATACTTGATAGGTACTTATAAATGGCGAATGACATCCAGTGCAGTAATTTAAAATACACATGTGGTGTACACAATCTTTGGAGTCATAGGCAAAAGTATATAAAGGAACTGGTGAAATATTTGCTTTGCAAACAGGACAAACGTTGGTAGGTTCATATTTGAAAGAAGAGATGTATTTAGATGAAAATTCTCTGCTTTCAACTTTAATATTAGCCATAAGAATCATTCCTTTCATCATTTGTTAGGAGGATTATACCAGATTTTAAAAATGAAAGAAAGAAGGGTAAAACATGGTATATCAATGGGAATTAGAAAAAGTCAAAGACTGGTCAGTGAGTCAGCTAAAAAATCGTATTCATAGAGAGGTAGACTGTGGACAGCCCGCGCCGGGATGTGTGTCGGTTGAAGCAATGAGAATGGAACTCCGACGCAGAGGAGAGGAACCAGTCGGGTATCACAATACATAGTCTTTATTTAGCAACTCGGACAATCAGGTCGGCATAAGTTTTAGAGAGGTGGTGTAAATGATCATAAAAAGCATTGTAGTAATTGACAAAAAAGAGGTAGAAGTCAAGGAACTGGATGACAAGGAAGCATTTGCAGAGAGCATTAACATGCGGGTGCTTCTCGAAAGAAATTACGTCGTAGAGAAAACCGCGTAAGCGGGAAACGGCGGACAAGCATGTAAGGGAGGTGAAAGCGGTGCAGGGATTACAGGTAATTGAAGTAAAGAAACACGATGTCATCTGCCGGAAGCGGAAGCAGAGAGACAGGGGAACAAAGGGCATAGTATCGATCGCATTTATATCACTGGCGCTGAACATGGTGCAGGCGGTTGTGATTTACATATTGCAGGCAGGGCCTATTTGAAAGGTGGGACAGGAATTGACAGATTTAGAGTTTGAGGACTATCTAGAGCGAACAATCATAGAGGCAGAAGATAGTATTTTTACCGGAAAGTTGGGCATACAGGGCGACGTAGCCGACCTGCTTGCGCTAGATGAAACAAATCTTTTTACCGGCTCACAGGTTGCGGCAGCGATAAAAAAAGTATTGGAATTAAAAGATTGAGTGCCTTATGCGAGGCGGCAACCTCAAGGCACTCTGATAACAAATTTCAACATTATATTAACACAAGGAGAAAGAAATGTATATAGGTATTGGACCGGAAAGAGGAACGGAGGTTTCCGAAGAACAGGCATATGAGTATGCCCTGGGACGCTGCCTGCATGGGAGCCTGCAAGACCAGCAGGAATTTAAAGAAATGCTTGTTGAATGGTTCTACTCCGGCAACTGGATAAAGGAGGAAGCATGACTGGTTACAGTATATATTATTCGGTGTTCTGATGGCTGGATGTGCTGCTGTTCTAAAGGCTACGAGGAAGCCATACGTTTGGCAGAAGAACATATAAAAGGAACTAAATTAACTTGTGTGATTAATTAGGAGTGATATGGAATTATATAGAATTTACGATTTTCAGGATGAAACAGAGTGGTTGCAAGGGCGTATGAACGGAATCGGTGGTAGTGATGCCAGTGCCATAGTAGGAATGAACCCCTATAAAAGTAATATTGATCTGTTTGAGGAAAAGACAGGCAGGCGGATTCCAGAAGATATTTCTAAGAAGTCTTGTGTAATCTATGGAAAAAAGGCAGAGGCTCCAATTCGTGAGTTGTTTAAGCTGGATTATCCGGAATATCGAGTAGAACACCATGAATACAGGATATTACAAAGTTTGGAATATCCGTTTATGCAGGCGTCTTTGGATGGAGAGCTGACAGATTTTGAAGGAAGAAAAGGAATCCTTGAAAT
Source organism: Mediterraneibacter massiliensis (assembly GCF_001487105.1). Classification (GTDB taxonomy): domain Bacteria; phylum Bacillota; class Clostridia; order Lachnospirales; family Lachnospiraceae; genus Mediterraneibacter; species Mediterraneibacter massiliensis. The sequence goes on from NZ_LN913001.1 coordinate 921,121, forward strand.
CAAAACGACTAATATTTTACAAAGTATGCAGCGCGAGAAATGGCAAGAAAGGATACCGGACAATTATTATATACAGGTATTGCATTACCTGCTTGTGACAGGGTATGAGTTTGTGGTGTTACGGGCGCACTTAAACACGGACTGGGGAGAGGAACGGCGCACGACAGTGAAACATTACCTCATAGAACGTACAGAGGTGAAAGAAGATCTGAAAATGCTGCTTAAAGAGGAGCAAAAATTTTGGAAGTATGTGGAGAGTGGGAGAAAACCACCGCTTATACTTCCAGAAATATAGAAAGGAAAGATGAATTATGGAACTAAAGATTTTAAGTCCACAAGAAAGTGGATTTGTAAAAGAAATTCAATGGAATAGTGAAGAACTGAAAGCAGAAATTTCTGAAAAAATGGAAGAGTATAAGTCACTTGTCTTTACAGAAGATACTATTAAGGAAGCAAAAGTGGATCGCACAAAGCTGAATAAACTAAGGACTGCATTTGATGATGAAAGAAAACGCATAAAAAAATTGTGCCTTGCACCTTATGATGTATTTGAAAAACAGGTAAAAGAAGTAATATCTTTGGTTGATGAACCTATTCAGCTGATAGATAAGCAGATTAAAGAGGTCGAAGAACAGAAAAAAATAGAAAAGAAAGGAAAAATCTTTGAGTTTTATGAAGAGACTATAGGAACGTTAAAAGGAGTTCTGCCATTTGATAAAGTTTTTCGACCGGAGTATTTAAACGTATCGCGGAGTATAAAGAGTATTACAGAAGAAATTTCTGCTTTGATAGACAGAGTGGATAAAGATTTAGATACGATTGATAGTTTTGGAGAGAAATTCAATCTTCAAATTAAGGATGCATATCTGCGTAATCTTGATATGTCAGAGGCAATGCGTGAAAAGACTAGGCTGGAAGAAGTAGAGAAAAAAATACAGGAACGACAACGTGAAGAAACACAAAGGGCTGCGGAAGCAACAGAAAAATCCGAGACAGAAATAAAGGAAGCTGGTATCGGAGTACGAGAAAGTATAGCTGAGGAAGAGAAGGCAGTTCCTCAATTGATAAAACTGGATTTCCGAGTATGGGGCACAAAAGAACAGCTTATGAGTTTAAAGAAATACATGATAGAGAATCAAATCAAATTTGGAAAGGTGGAATAATTAAATGGCAGTAAAGAACAGTCTGACAAACAAGCAGCAGAAAGTAGGTCTTACCGCATATCTGACGCAGGATGCGGTAAAACGGCAAATTAACAGTGTGGTAGGAGGCAAGAATGGGACAAGGTTTATTTCCAGCATTGTATCAGCAGTACAGACTACGCCGGCTCTCCAAGAATGTACAAACCCAAGTATCCTGTCTGCAGCATTGCTAGGGGAGGCGCTGAATTTATCCCCTTCTCCACAGTTAGGACAGTTTTATATGGTTCCCTTTGATAATAAAAAGAAAGGCTGTAAGGAAGCACAGTTTCAGCTTGGTTATAAAGGATATGTGCAGCTTGCAATTCGCAGCGGATATTATAAAAGATTAAATGTCTTGGCTATTAAAGAAGGGGAACTGCTCCGGTATGATCCACTTAATGAAGAAATAGAGGTCAGCTTGATAGAAGACGAGATTGTTAGAGAAAAGACCCCTACCACAGGGTATTATGCCATGTTCGAATATGAGAATGGATTTAAGAAGAACATGTACTGGTCAAAAAGGAAGATGCTGGCCCATGCCGAGAAATATTCTTTTGCTTTTTATAAAAATGGCGGGGCAGAGTCTTTAGAATTGCTGGAACAGGGGAAGATTCCAGAAAAGGAGATGTGGAAGTATTCCTCTTTCTGGTTTAAAGATTTTGATGGAATGGCTTTAAAGACTATGCTCCGGCAGTTAATCAGTAAATGGGGGATTATGAGCATTGACCTTCAAACTGCAATAGATAAGGATATGGCAGTTATTCAAGAGGACGGCTCTGCGGAATATGTAGAAAATACAGAATTTGAAGATAATGTTATAGCGGAACAGGAGTTACAGGAGGTCCCTGCAGAAGAAAATAAAAAGGATAAAAGTGATACGCAGGATAAAGAAGAACACTCAAAAGCAGATGGTCAAACGAGTGTTGAAGAGGAATTCTTTCAATAACTATAAATTTAAGGAGGTACAATTTAATGAAGCACATTAACCTTGAAACTTTTGCAAATGGAGCATTTACCGCACAGGTGAATCGCGCGATTGAGGAAGTGACAAAAAACATTCAGGATCCGAATACGGAGCCGGGAGCAGCAAGAAAAATTACAGTTACGATTGGATTTAAGCCAAATCAGGAAAGAAATTTTGTTGCAACAGGAGTTCAGACGAAAACGACACTTGCACCGGCGCTTGGGGCAGTAACAGCTCTTAGCATGGGAAAAGACATCAAGACTGGACAAGTTGAGGCTGTGGAAGTAAATACAGGACAGATTCCGGGGCAGATGAATGTATCAGACATACCAGGAGTACAGCCTGAACAGGGAGCTGATGTAGCGTTGGTGGATGGAAAATCAGTAGATACAGAAACGGGAGAAATTATAGAAGAAGCGCAGAACAATGTAATTGATTTAAGAGCCAAACAAGCGTAGGAGGTAAGGAAAGATGATGGAAGGATTAAAAGAAGCACTTGAGTACATAAACGATTTAAAAGAAGAAAGCTTAAAGCCACAGGTATTAGAAATTGAAGGGAAAACGTATTGTACGAGGAATATGTCCCGTTATCATAATTTTGATATGGCATCGGAACTGGGGGTAAATACTCTGACAGCAGTTGTAGACTACATCAAAGGAAAACCGGAGGAGCTGCGTGAAAGTATGATTCTTCATGTAAATAGCCCGACGAAAGTTAAGCTGTATTCCGGGTTGATTTATGAACGGAGCAGGGAATACCTGCTTGAAGCAAATGCGATTGTAAATGAATTCCAGTTCGATCACTATTATGATCAGGAACGTTTTCTTATTGAGCTGCAGGCAAACTTCCTTGATACGGAAGACTTGCAAAAAATTAAGATGGTATCTGGAAATATACAGGCAGGAACAACAACGAATTATGATGATGATGGCGTGAGCCAGAGGACAACTATTAACAGCGGTATTGCGAATAAGACGGATGTAATTGTTCCAAATCCGGTTATGCTTCGGCCATACCGTACCTTTGCTGAGATTGAACAGCCGGAAAGTGGGTATATTTTCCGGATTAAGGACAGTGAACGGGGACCGGCGTTTAAACTGGTTGAAGCTGACGGCGGATTATGGAAAAATGCTACAATGAAAAAAATCAAGGAATATCTTGAATTTGAATTAAAGGAAAAGTTGGATAAGTATCATATCACTGTTATTGCATAATAGGTATCTCCTTATAAATACGATAGATGTCACAACGTAACAAGTAAACATCAGGCTGCCTCCCGGCTATAAATAGATGGCCGGGAGGAGAAAGGAGATAGAGAAATGCAGGCAGTATCGTTTCAAGTGCCAGGGAAGCCACAAGGAAAGGCCAGAGCGCGAACCTTCTATAATGGGCGTTTAAAACGCAGCATGACAATTACACCGGAAAATACAGTGCTGTATGAAAACCTGATTAAAAGCATGTATATGCAGGCGGCAGGAGAGATTAAATTTGAAAAGGGAACACCTGTCACATTAAGAATTGTGGCGCGCTTTTCTCCTCCGGCATCGGTATCAAAGAAAATGAAGCAGAGAATGTTGGAGGGAGAATTGTTACCGCTTAAAAAACCAGATATTGATAACATTATAAAAGTGGTTGCAGATTCTTTAAATGGAATTGCATACTATGATGATACACAAGTTGTGCTGACAGCAGCAAAGAAAGCCTATTCCGCAGTGGAGGGGCTGGATATTACAGTTGAGGAATATACGGGATAAGGAAGGCGGTGGCAGTAGTGGCAAGGCCCAGAAAAAGCGGTCTTTCTTACTTTCCTTTAGATACGGATTTCTTCGGCGACAATAAAATTAAAATACTGAAAGCCAGATATGGGGCAGACGGTATTATGATGTATGTTTATCTATTGTGTGAAATTTATAAGCAGGGATATTACATACAGGTAAATAGAGATTTTGAATATATTCTGTCATCCGATTTAGGGATAAGTGCAGATAAGGCGAAGCAGGTTTTAACATTCTTGCTGTCACGGTCACTGTTTAATGACAAACTTTTTCAGTCGGACGCTGTTTTAACCTCTGCCGGAATACAGAAAAGATTCCAGATTGCTGTTAAAGAACGGGCAAGAAAGAATCCGATTATAGTAGGAAGGTACTGGCTTCTAAGCCAAGAAGAAACAGAACCTTTTATTAAATGCGCCCTTTTTGAAGATTTATCCAGGAAAAATGATAGTTTATTCAGGAAAAACTCAAATATTTCCGGGGAAGAATCCCTAAAGAAAAGTAAAGTAAATAATATATTATATAATACTGGATTCCAGTCGGCAGAATTAGAGCAGGCTTTCCAGATGTATCTCCTTGTTCGTAAAGGGAATTATGGAGAGATTCCAGAGGAGCAGGTCATGGCATTGAGGGAAGAACTGTTAAAGCTAAGTGATAATGATACAGAAAGAATTGCGATTGCAAAGAAAGCAACCGCCTCCGGCTGGAAATCGTTTTATAAACCAGAGAAGAAAAAAGAAGCTGGCAAAAGCAGAAAAGCGGCAGTAAAGAATTTAAACAATTTCGAACGTCGGCAGTACGATATGGACAAGCTAGAAAGGCAATTGATGGGAGGATAAGTGACGTGACGGATAAAGTGAAACGTGATATCGGCGTGGATACAGCAGTAACAGGATATGGGAAAAATCAGAAAACATGGTGGTTTATGCCATAGTAAAAGAGAAGGGAGCCAGCCTCCGGCCGGGGCAAAGGTATACCGGGCTTCTTAGAAAAATGGAAAGAAAAAGAAAACTAAAATGTGAACTTTATAGAGATTCTATGCAGAACTATAAAAAATATGCAATACCGCCAGCGCAATTAATTATTGCAGATGTACCGTATAACGTTGGAAATAATTTTTATGGCAGCAATCCAATGTGGTACAACGGCGGGGACAATAAAAACGGAGAAAGTAAATTTGCAGGAAAAGCCGCATTTAATTCGGATTTCAATTTCAACTTGTATGAGTATTTTCATTTTTGCAGCAAGATGCTGAAGAAAGACGATACAAAACCAGTTGCAAGAGGTAGGAGTAGTAATTCTCCTTGTATGATTGTATTTTGTTCATTTGAACAGATACAGACATTGATCAATGCGGCGGCGAAACATGGCTTTATTCATTACATACCACTTATATTCTGTAAAAATTATAGTCCGCAAGTATTAAAGGCGAATATGCGTGTTGTAGGTGCTACGGAATATGCCTTATTACTTTATCGTGATCGGCTGCCGAAGTTTCGTAATGGAGTGCAGACAGATGAAAACGGCAAGACAATTCCGGGAACAGGACATATGATTTTCAACTGGTTTACATGGGAACGTGACGGAAAAGAAATACCGAAGATTCATCCGGCACAAAAACCAGTGAAAGTTCTAAAACGTCTGATTGAAATATTCACAGATCCGGGGGACGTAGTAATTGACCCTTGTTGCGGTAGTGGCTCTACTTTGAGAGCAGCATCCGAACTTGGCAGGAGTGCTTTTGGTTTTGAAATTGATCGTAATTTTTACCAGAGAGCAAGAGAAGAAATGCTTGCAGTTAAGAAATATGAGCAAATGAGCATTTTTGACATTGAAGGCACAATAAAATGACAGAACGAGATTTTAAGCGCCAAATAGGGAGCGACAGAATCTATGCAGTGTGGAAAACAGCAGCGGAGTATATGAATTTCTACGAGGACTGGGTAAGAACATGCTGCCGGATTAGCAGAAATAAAAACAATCCAAACAGGAAGCTGCTGAAACGATGGAAGAATTAAGGCAGAACAAACGAAGGGAGAGCAGAAAGAATGAGAACCAGAAAAGAAACACACATAGAAAGCCAGGAACATTACAACAGCATGGCGGAACATCCGCCGGATCCACATGCATCGGAGTGGTTTAAACGTCCTGCAGGGGTGCGAGGACTTATACGGCAGCAGGCAGAGCAGATCGAGCATAAGACAGTGGCGGAGTACATAGCAGAGAAGTACAAGATGGGGAGTGTTGCGGATGGACAAGAGCATACTTATCGAATATGCGGATATGAAAGAGGAGATAAAAGACCTGCGGCGCAGGATAACTGAGGACCAGAAGAAGATAGACAGATTAAACAGCCTTATTGTGGCCGATTCTGTGACATGCGGCAAGAAAGGGAAGAAGCCCATCCGCACAGTAAAGATAAAAGGCTTCCCAAAGATGGAAATTGAGCGCAGACAGGCACTCCTTGAACGGCGGCAGGCAAAGCTTCATATGCTGGAAACTGATTTGATAGAGAAGCAGTTGCAAGTAGAAGAATATATACAGACGATTGAAAAAAGCGAGCTACGGATCATGTTCCGGCTGTATTACATAGACAGCCTTACGTGGTATCAGGTGGCTATGAGGATGAATCAGATATTCCCGAAGCGCAGAATAAAGTACACAGAGGATAATTGTTGGAGACGACATAAAAGATTTTTAGAAAATGTCGGGTAATGTCGGGTTGAAATGTGTTAATATGCTATAAAGCCGAAAGGTGTAATACTAGACGGCTTACTTCCACACAAACGAAAACAGAGGACGCTCTATACAAAAGTATGGGGCGTTTTTCTTGTATCTGTATGGATCGTAAGGAGGTAGAAAATGAGATATACGAATTTGAGAAATAATGAAAACATTGAAAAATGTATATTTGACGGAGCGGGTAAATACGACATCCCAATACTTTACCCAGAAACGTATATAGGAAATCATGATTTTATCTCGTTTAATTACGGCAAATCGTTGAAAATAAAACAAGGGAAAGTATGTCACTTTTTTATCGACGACTACCAATTTATGAGAGTATGGTCAAATATCGACACATATATTCCCATGTTCCAAGAATTTGATTATGTTTTAACACCAGATTTCAGCCTGTATCTGGATTATCCAAAAGCAATTCAGATTTATAACCATTATCGAAAACATTGGGTTGGCGCTTACATGCAGATGATGGGATGCAAAGTAATTCCAACAATAGCATGGGGTGACAAAGAATCATTTGATTGGTGTTTTGATGGGGAGCCAGAAGGCGGAACAGTGGCGGTTAGTAGTGTCGGATGCATGAAAAATAAAGACAATAAAAAATTGTTTATAGAGGGATATAAAGAAATGTTTCAAAGGTTACAGCCTGGGACCATTATTTTTTATGGACAGATTCCAGAAGAGTGTACGGGAAACATTGTTCACATAAAAGCATTTGCTGATAAATTTAAGGAGGCGAAGTGTAATGGGTGGTAGAGGAAGCTCAAGTGGCGTTGGAGGCGCTGGTGGAAGACTTAAAACTTCGGGTTTGGAAGTGACTACGAATGGTGAGACAACAGAATATATTTTTTCATCAATCAATGGAGAGAATTATTATCAAAAGGGTTTCGGATCTGTGCCTGAGCCCACACCGTTAAATATGACAGCAAAAGAATTTAAAAAGAGAGTTGAAGCCAATGGTGCAACAACAAAGGTAATCGGTTCAAAAGAAATGGAGAAAAAAGAGCGAGGATATTGGGAAAAAGAACGCAATAAACCGGATTACGAACTGGGGGTGGGATTAAAAGACAATAGAGAGTATAGGAGAACGGCAAGAAAAAATCGGTTGATAAGTAGAGAGATAAAAAAGAAATGAAAAAGAAATGAAAAAGAAAGGTGGTGAGCCGGATGGCAAAAGGATACCGCCCCGACCAGAATGGGACACACAGAGCACAGTTCGATAAGAATAAGAAAAAGATTTATGCAACACAAACAGTATGCGGAATCTGTGGAATGCCAGTCGATTTTTCTTACAAGTATCCTCATCCATTATCGCCTTGTATAGATCATATCATACCGATAGCAAAAGGGGGCCATCCGTCAGATATAGATAATCTTCAGCTTGCGCACTGGACGTGCAACAGGCAGAAGTCAGACAAGCTGACCGAACGAACGGACGCAAAAGTTGAAGAAATAATAAGCAACCGCATATTGCCTCATACTTTTGATTGGAAAAATATGCGGTCACCGATTAAGTAAGAGAGGAAGGGGGCATACCTCCCCCACATGCTGGCAGACGGAGGTTCCCACCGCACTACGAAAAAAAACACACGGAAACGAGAAAGGGTATCAAAATGAGCGGATTATTAGGAATTACCAAGCTGAGAAACAGGCTGAATTTGAAAAAAATAAGAGTGGATACAAGGTACCGATATTATGAGATGAAGAATGTCATCAAAGACTTTGAGATATCAACACCCCCAAACTTAAGAGGCTTTCAGACCGTGCTTGGATGGTGTGGGAAGTCTGTGGATAGTATTTCAGACAGGCTCATGTTTCGAGAGTTTGAGGAAGATAATTTTGACATCAATGAAATTTTCTTAATGAATAATCCGGACACGTTTTTCGATAGCGCAATTCTTTCGGCGCTGATCGGCTCTTGCTCGTTCGTGTATATTTCAGAAGAGGGCGAATATCCGAAGCTGGAAGTGATAGACGGAAGGAATGCAACTGGTGTTATGGACCCAATCACCGGATTGCTTAAGGAAGGCTATGCAGTATTGGAAAGAAGCGATATAGATACACCAACAATCGAAGCATACTTTACACCTGGGAATACGCAGATTATTCAGAAGGGAAAAGCAAGAGATATTCCCAATAATGCACCGCATCCGTTGTTGGTACCAATTATTAACAGACCAGATTCCAAGCGATTATTTGGACATAGTCGTATTAGCAGAGCGTGTATGGACATAGTAAACAGTGCCATGCGAACCATTAAGCGCTCCGAGGTATCGGCGGAGTTTTTTTCGTTTCCGCAGAAATATGTAGTCGGCACATCACAAGAGGCAGATCCGTTAGATAAGTGGAAAAGCGCAATGTCATACATGATCGAGATCACGAAAGATGATCAGGGGGATGCTCCGACGTTCGGGCAATTCCAGCAGCAGAGCATGGCGCCACATATGGAACAATTAAAAATGTGGGCCGGACTTTTTGCAGGTGAAACTGGTCTAACGATGGATGATCTTGGCTTTCCAACTGAAAACCCATCTAGTGCCGAAGCAATCAAGGCCAGTCATGAAAATTTGAGGCTGATGGCAAGGAAGGCGCAGAGAACATTTGGAACGGGATTTTTGAATGTTGGATATTTGGCGGCATGCCTTAGAGATGATTTCCCGTATGAGCGCAGACAGATGTACCTTACAAAGCCAAAGTGGGAACCAGTATTCGAACCGGACGCTGCAGCGTTAAGTTCCTACGGAGATGGAGCGATTAAGATCAATCAGGCGCTTCCGGGGTATATCAACGAGGACCGTATGCGTGATCTAACAGGATTCTAGGAGGTGTGAATGTGGAAGATATTGCACCTAAGTTATATGAGCAGATTAAGGAAGAATATGATCGCAAGATAACGAATAGCGAGAGACTAAGTACTCTTTCGAAAAAGTTAGAGAAGGGAGCGGCAACGTACAAAGAAGCGCATGAATTTGCGATAGAATCGGGAGAAATCTTATCACAGGTGTTTCAGAATAATCTATCATCTTCCGTGCTGCCGGATGGAAAGCTATATTACAATATTGCTGACAGAATCATACGTCCCATGATGGGGGATCTGTATGAAGGCGTAGCTGATTATTCAAAAGAGGTTCAAACTTTGCTGAATAAGAAGCAAAAAATAGGGATAAAAGCCATCCAATCAGAAATAAACGAAGATAAAATACAGGGTATTATCAATATTACTTCAGGAAAAGAACATTTTGATGATATTGTATACATGCTAGGAGAGCCAATTGTCAATTTTGCGCAGACGATTGTAGATGATACGGTGAAAGTAAATGCAGATTTCCAGTATAAAGCTGGACTAAGTCCGAAAATCATAAGAACATCAACTGGGAAATGTTGCAAGTGGTGTGATAATCTTGCGGGGGTTTACGAATACGAGGAAGTATCTGATACGGGGAATAATGTATTCCGTAGACATAAGTATTGTAAATGCCTTGTAGAGTATGATGGGGGAGATGGGAAAAGACAAAATGTGCATACAAAAAAGTGGTCAAAAGCGAATGAAAGTGATAAAATGAAAGAAAAGAAAACTAGCGGATTAAGTCCAGATAGTGATTCTATTATCAATGGTATAAAAGAAGAAATATCAAAGCAAAACATTAAAAAAATTGCTAAACGACAAGATATACATAGAGTCGATACGCAGCTTTATAAAGAGAGGAAAAATCGGCTTGAGGAAAAAGGGGAATATGGACCATCTTATATTACTGTTTCAGATAACGAGATAATTTCTCTGGTAGAAAAGTATTCAGGAACTGGAATTATAAAATATAATAACAGAGGAGAATGGAATCATCAGGAAATTATAGTAACGAATGATAAAATTATTGGTGTTGTAGTGGATAATAGAAATGGTAATTTTGCAGAAACACCAGTTTTTAAAATTCATTATGCAAAGGATGGAATACATATTGTTCCTGATTATCCGAGCAAAAGGAGATGACGATATGGTATATAAAGAAATCAAAGAATATATTGGTAAAAAAGTAATTGTGACAGATATAAGCGATAGGAGATTTCGTGGAATTATAACTAATACAGAATCTGAATTTGATACAGAATCGGGAAAAGAAGAAATAGAACTTTATACCGGAAAAGTATATTATGGAATTCCAATAGATGAAATAAAAAGCATTATGAAAATTGAAAAGATGTATTGATACCACTCACTTTTCAGCATATCACTTGTGAGTGGTATTTTTGTACCCAATTTTAGGAAAGGAGGATTGTTATGAAAATTTTTGAACAGGATGTAAGAAAGGTATGGTGATCTAATTATCTCCCTTTGGGCGGTGGGGTGATATCGCTTACGGAAGAAACAGTTAAACAGGAGGGGTGAAATGGATGCTAAAAGAATAGGACGCCAGACACCCACTCAATCCGTTACACTTCCTTACACGGAAACAAAAGGTCAAGAGGCTGCCGATTTATACGCGAAAACAGGAAATGAATTGCTAGAATGGCAGCAGCTCCTACAGTGTGATATCATGGCTGTAAACAAAGATGGCTTATGGGTACATCAGAAGTATGGATATTCCGTATCTCGTAGAAATGGAAAGTCAGAAAATGTGCTTGCTAGGTGTTTATGGGCGCTGACGCATGGCGAAAGAGTGCTCTATACTGCACACAGAGCGACCACATCACATGCAGTCTGGGAAAGACTTGATAGAATGTGCGAAAAGGTGGGAATCGTTATTACATCGTCATTCAAAGCATTTGGAAAAGAGCATTTATATGCGGAAGGGGGTGCGGTTGTAGAATTCCGAACGAGAACGTCTTCCGGTGGGCTTGGAGAAGGTTATGACGTGCTGATCATCGACGAAGCGCAGGAGTATACCGAGGCGCAAGAGACATCATTGAAATATATCGTGTCTGATAGTGACAATCCACAGACCATCATGTTAGGAACTCCGCCAACTGTAGTTTCTGCCGGAACTGTTTTCGTAAAATTTCGAGAAACAGTACTATCCGGCAAGGGCTTCGATTCCGGTTGGGCAGAATGGAGTGTAGATTTCCAAACAGATCCGAATGATGTTGACGCCTGGTACGAGACAAACCCGTCGCTAGGAACGATTCTGACAGAGCGTAAAATCCGGGCAGAGATTACAACAGACGATATTGATTTTAATATTCAGAGATTGGGGCTGTGGCTGAAATACAATCAGAAGTCAGAAATAAGTAAAAAAGAGTGGTTAGAGCTTAAGAATGATGGAACTCCGAAGCTTATAGGAGATATTTATGTTGGAATCAAATATGGAAACACCGGAGAATATGTATCAATGGCAGTTGCGGTTAAGACATCTGATGGGAAGAACTTTGTTGAAGCACTGGATTGCAGACCGGTAAGGGCTGGAAATGATTGGATCTTGGAATATTTGATTGCGATCAATCCGAGGTGTATTGTAGTAGATGGAGCAAATGGACAGCAGATGCTACTTGACGATATGAAAGATGCAAGAATCAAAAACGAGCCGATATTCCCGAAGGTAGCAGAAGTAATTACTGCAAATGCATTGTTTGAGCAGGGAGTATTTCAGCATACGCTCCGGCACGCTGATCAGCCATCGCTTACACAGGCAGTAAGTAATTGTGAACGCCGTGCGATAGGCTCGCATGGCGGATTTGGATATAAGGCGATAAAAGAGGGGATTGAAATATCTCTTTTAGATGCAGTCATATTAGCGCATTGGAAATGTTACGAAAGTAAGAAAAAAAAGAAACAACAAGCAAGGTATTAGGAGGAGCAACTGTAATGGCTGCTCTTTTTTTTATACAAAAAATGACCGATACCACCGGGTTTTGTGGGAAGAAAGGAGAAACACATGGGAGAATTTAAAGTAATTGAAACACAGGAAGATTTTGACAAGGCAGTAAGCGCTCGCATTAAAAGGGAGCAAGAAACAGTACGTAAGGAATTTGAAGGATACCTTTCTCCTGAAGACGTTCAGAAGAAGTATGAAGGGTTCTTGTCTCCGGAACAAGTACAGGAAAAGTACAAGGGATATTTATCTCCGGAAGAGGTGGCGAAAAAGGATGCGACAATTAAAAACTATGAAACGAAGTCTAAACGTGTAGAGATTGCTCTTGGAGCGGGGATACCGTATGAGCTCGCTGGTAAGATCTCCGGAGAGACAGAGGAGGATATGAAAAAGGACGCACAGACATTAGCAGGCTTTCTGAAGAACAATAATCCATATCCGAGTTACAATCCCGATCCAACAGGGACAGACAATTCAAAAAATGCAGCTATGAAAAAAATGTTAAGTGATTTAGGAGGAAATTAAACATGGCAGTAAGCAGAACATTATTTGATCCAGTTTTAGTAACAGATTTGATGAACAAGGTAAAAGGAAAATCTTCTCTTGCAAGACTTTCCGCACAGTCTCCGATCCCGTTTAACGGGCTGAAAGAGTTCACATTCACGATGGACAAGGAAATTGACATTGTAGCAGAAAACGGAAAAAAGACAGAAGGCGGTATTACCGTAGCACCAGTAACGATTGTTCCGATTAAGTTCGAATACGGTGCTAGAGTGTCTGATGAATTTATGTATGCGTCCGAGGAAGCAAAGTTGCAGATCCTAACTGCATTTAACGAAGGTTTTGCGAATAAAGTGGCAAAAGGTTTCGACTTGGCAGCATTCCACGGAGTCAACCCACGAACAGGGGAAGCCTCTACAGTTGTAGGAACAAATCACTTTGACAGTAAAGTAACACAGACAACGACTTATGCGGCAGAAACTTGCGATGAAAGTCTTGATACCATTATTGCAACTGTACAGGGCGCAGATGGGGATGTTACAGGTATGGCATTATCTACGGCGATGGGTGCAGCATTAGCTAAAATCAAAGAAAATGGTGTTCGTCAGTATCCAGAGTTTAGATTCGGTGCATCTCCGGAATCACTCGGCGGAATGGCATGCGATGTAAACAACACTGTATATAATGCAACTGTTAAAGATCATGGTATTGTTGGAGATTTCCAGAATGCATTCAAATGGGGCTTTTCTAAAGAGATTCCGCTTGAGATTATTCAGTATGGTGATCCAGACAACTCTGGAAAAGATCTGAAAGGCTACAATCAGATATATATTAGAGCGGAAGTATATATCGGTTGGGGCATCCTGGTACCGGAATACTTCGGACGTATCGTGGAGGCATAATATGATCTACAAAAACAAGAGAACCGGAAATGTGATTGACGTTCCGTGCGAGATCACGGGCGAGGATTGGGAGCTTGAAAAAGAGTCTCCCAAGACCGCAAAGAAGAAGGCGGTGAAGGAAGATGCTAAAACCGTTCGCAACAATAGATGATGTAAATAAAATATGGAGACAGTTAAAAGCGGAAGAAATGGAAAGAGCAAGCAAGCTGCTAGAACTTGTATCCGACAGCTTAAGAATGGAAGCTGACAAAGTAGGGAAAGACCTTGATAAAATGATTGAGGCTAAGCCCTACTTTTTAAATGTCGTAAAATCGGTAACGGTTGACGTCGTGGCTAGAACGCTTATGACATCGACAGACTCCGAGCCTCTTTCCCAAGAATCACAATCCGCACTCGGTTACACTTGGAGTGGAACGTATCTTGTCCCCGGCGGCGGGCTTTTTATTAAAAACTCCGAACTTGCAAGACTGGGACTGAAAGGTCAAAGGCGAAGGGCGGTGGATATGTGTGGCAAAGATTAAAGGCATTACGATTACTCTTATTACAAAAGAGGAAGCGGGGCGAGATGGGTTCGACCATCCAATCTATGTGGAAAAGGAGGAGACGGTAGAAAATGTACTGGTGTCTCCGGTCACTGCTACGGAAGCGATTGACGCTTTAGATTTTGAAGGGAAAAAAGCCATATATAATATTGCCATACCGAAAGGGGACCAACACACATGGAAAGACCAGATCGTAGAATTTTTTGGTGACAGGTGGCAGGTGATCGGTTTCCCCAAACGTGGAATCGAGGAAAATATTCCATTGGACTGGAATGATATATGGCAGGTGGCGAAGTATGAGTAAAGTAAGAATAGAACTAAATCATGAAGGGATGCGAAACCTTCTAAGAAGCGAAAGAGTACAGGAAATGCTAGAGAAACATGCAAGTGAAATGGCAAATAAAAGCGGAGGAAAATATGAGGTATACGTAGCGAAAACTCGTGCGGTTGCTGAGGTGACAGGAGATGACGGAAACAACAATTTGTTGAGGGTGATGTGATGATTGAAGAAATTGTATTAAAGTATTTAAAGTCCAAAGGCTTTCGTGCGTTTATGGAAGATCCGGAAGACACGAAAAAAGAATATATTTTAATCGAGAAGACTGGGGGCGGAGTGGAAAACCATATAAAACGGGCAACACTTGCTATTCAGTCTTTTTCTGCATCATTCTATGAAACTGCGATGCTAAATGAAAAGGTAAAAGAAACAATGGAACAGATAATTGAATTGGACGATATCTGCAGCTGTGATCTGAATAGCGATTATAACTATCCGGATACTGTAAGAAAAAGATACCGGTACCAGGCGGTATATGACATCGTTCATTATTAGAAAGGAGAAACTTATGTCAGATACAAAAAATGTAAGTGTAGGAAAACCTAAAGTCGGAGGGGCAATATATAGAGCTCCTTTAGGGACGACTTTACCGACAGAGCCGGAAGCGCAGCTTGATGAGGGGTTTAAAGCGCTTGGATATTGCAGTGAGGATGGTCTTGTAAATTCAAATAGTCCAGATAGTGACAATGTAAAAGCCTGGGGAGGTGATACTGTACTCACTCTGCAAACGAGTAAAGAGGATACTTTTCAATATACTTTGATTGAGGCATTAAATGTAGAGGTATTAAAATCTGTATACGGTGAAAAGAATGTAACCGGGACACTTGAAACGGGTATTACTGTGAAGGCAAACAATGATGAAATGGAAGAATCGGCGTGGGTTTTTGATATGATATTGAAAGGCAATGTACTAAAAAGAATAGTAGTGCCTTCTGCAAAAGTTACAGAAATAGGTGACATAACATATGCAGATGAAGATGCGATAGGATATGAAACAACTATTACAGCCACGCCCGATCAGGACGGAAATACGCATTATGAATATATAAAAAAGAAAGGCGCATAACAATAATGATAACAGGAAAAACAAGTACGGGTTTTGAATTTGAGATTGATGAGAATGTAATAAATGATATGAGAATATTAGATGCAGTTTCAGAAGTTGCCAACGAAACAAATTTGTTGGCAATTTCTTTTTTGGTTGACACCCTTTTGGGAGAAAACAAGGAACGGTTATATAAACATGTAGCGGAGAAAAATGGGCGAGTTCCTATTGATAAAGTAAATAGCGAAATTACAGAAATATTCAAGGCTTTTGGAGGTGCAGGAAAAAACTCTTGACCCTGGCCGGAATGATAGCAGTAGATGAAAATGCGTTGATATGTGATTTTGCCGAAACATACCACGTATTTAATTACAGGGAATTGCCATTGAAAACAGCGGCGATCCTGGCGTCCGGTCTAAGGGATGAGTCTAGAATAAAAATGAAAATGGCAGGAGCAAAGATAACGCCAGAAAGAATGTTGAGCGCGGCGATAGTAGATCGGTTAGGCTTGCTGATTTGGCTTCAGACAAAAGACGGAAGAAGGGGAAGAAAGAGGCCAAAATCTATACTGGATCTATTATCAAATCAAATGAAAGAAAAAGACGACATAATTTTATATGAATCGGGACAAGCATTTGCAGATGAATGGGAGCGGCTCGTAGGAAAAGAGGTGAGATAATGGCAACAGAGTTGGCAAAAGCATATGTACAGATTATTCCATCGGCAAAGGGAATAAAAGGAGGAATTGAAAGTGTAATTGGAGGAGATGCTACAGCTGCGGGAACATCGGTAGGAGGAAAACTGGTTGGAGCAATTAAAGGTGTAATAGCAACCGCAGCAATAGGAAAGGCTCTAAGTGCGACAATCACAGAAGGGGCTGCGTTGGAGCAAAGCATAGGAGGGATTGATACTCTATTTAAAGATAGTGCAGAGAAAGTAAAAAAGAATGCTGCTGAAGCCTATAGAACTGCAGGGATGAGCGCGAATCAATATATGGAGCTTACTACCAGTTTTTCGGCGAGCCTTTTGCAAAGTTTGGGCGGAGACACCGCTAAGGCGGCAGATGTGGCTGATATGGCCATGACGGATATGTCTGATAACGCCAATAAAATGGGAACGAATATGGAAGACATAAAAAATGCGTATCAGGGCTTTGCTAAACAGAATTATACTATGCTGGATAATTTAAAACTAGGATACGGCGGTACGAAGACAGAGATGGAGCGTCTTCTTGCTGACGCGGAGAAGATTACAGGCGTTAAATACGACATCAATAATCTTTCAGATGTATATGAGGCTATTCATGTGATACAGGGAGAACTGGATATTACGGGTACGACCGCAAAGGAAGCGTCGTCCACGTTATCTGGATCTTTTGCTTCTATGAAGGCCGCTGCCAAAAATGTTATGGGGCAATTAACATTGGGGATGGATGTAGGTCCTGCGCTTAATGCGCTAGCAGATACTATGATTACATTTGTTGGAGGAAATTTGCTGCCGGCTATATGGAATATATTATCTGCCCTTCCAGGGGCATTAGTAACATTTATACAGGCTCTTGGACCTAAATTATTGCCGGCTATTGCAGGGATATTCTCGCAGATTAGCGGCAGTCTGGCTTCTGGTACAGAAATGCTTACTATGGTATCTACGATGTTATCGCAATTAGGAGCGGCAATCACGACAAATGCGCCTTTAATTTTTGAGGCGGCAAATACTCTGATTGGACAGCTAGGATTAGGTATTCAAACGCATTTGCCCGTACTTTTACAGCAAGGCGTAAGTATTCTGACCAGTATCGTAAATGGTATATTATCTAACTTACCAGCTTTAATTACAGGGGCAATGGATGTTATTACTAATTTTTCTACTACGATCATTTCAGCACTGCCTATAATTTTAGAAAATGGAAAAACTCTTATATTAAATCTTGTAAATGGAATTATAAGTAATTTGCCAAGTATTATAACTTCTGCCGTTACCGCTGTATTAAATTTTGTTGCTACTATTGGGCAAAATCTTCCCAGCATATTACAGAGCGGGATAGAGCTTATAGGTGAACTGGCTGCAGGGCTCGTGAAAGCGATTCCGGATCTGGTAGGGAAGATTCCAGAAATTGTAACGAGTATTATAGATACTTTTATGGAAACGGATTGGCTTGAGATAGGTAAAAACATTATTTCTGGTATCGCAAATGGATTGGCTAATGCGGGAAGCGCTTTATGGGACGCAGTAAAAGGCGTGCTTGGAAGTTTTAAAGATAATGTGCTTGAATTTTTCGGAATCAAATCTCCGGCGCGATGGGGAATTTATGTCGGCGAAATGATAGATGCAGGTTTGGCAAGCGGATTGACACAGAATAAAAATATGCTGGAAAGTGCAGTAGACGAAGTGAATAGTTCGCTGGCAAGTCCGTTTACGGATATGTCCTATATGATAGGGAGCCAAGATATTGTAGTTGGTGCAGTGGATGATTATGCTGTAATTAATCGTTTAGATTCTATTCTGAATGTTCTTGAAAGATCAGAAGATAGAGAACAGATAATTGTTCTCCGTCTAGGAAATCGAGAAGCGGCTAGGTGGATCCGGGAGAATGGAGGCGTACTTGCATGATAGAAATAAAGTATGTGTGCTCTAATGGAAAAGAGTACAATTTGATTGGAGACAGAATGAGGGCTACATCTGGGAATTTCCATGCGTATGAATGGAAACAAGATGCGACTTCTCAAGAGAAAGGAGACAGTGTATATGGATTTTCTAAGGAATCTAAAACATATTCTATCATGTTGACAGTGCGAGGAAATCTGGCAGAACGACATCAGCTTTTGGATGAACTTGTGGAGGCATTTGAATACGATATTGTAAACCTGACTCCAGGGAGAATTTATTTCGGAAAGTACTATATTGAATGTTATATCAAAAAAGCTGAAAATACAGTGTCTGGTACATGGAATAACTGGTCAGACTGTAAAATTGATATTTACTGTCCATATTCATTTTGGTCTCAGGAGCAGGTGAAAAGTTTTTATCCTGATACAGCAAACAAAGGTGAGGAGTATGGTTTTTTGGGATATCCATACGGATATGATTATGACTATTCACGGCCGGCATCTGGATCACAGCATTGGTACATAGATCATCACCGGTCGAGTAATTTTAAAATGATAATTTACGGACCATGTACGAATCCAAGAATTACTGTTAACAGTCATGTTTATCAAATTTTTGATACGTTGGCAGGAAATGAATATGTAATTATAAATAGCAGGGATAATACGGTAATGAAACATTTAGCAAATGGAACTGTGCAAAATATCTTCTACAAAAAGCGTAATGACAGTTCTGTATTTGAGATGATTCCAGCAGGTGATTTGTTGATAAGTTGGAATGGTGAATTCGGCTTTGATATTACTTTATACAAGGAAAGGAGCGTTCCTGAATATGAATCTGATATGGACTGATCAATATGGGCGCGCGATGGGGTATGTGTCCAATGCGAATATAGACTTTGAAGTGGGAGAAAGCAAAGACAGTATAAATGATTTTGAAGTCGAATTTAAGCGATATAACTGGAATAACGAGATAGGGATTGGGACTATTATGTATTCGTCACATACAGAATTTGGTGGCATAGTAAAAGAAATCTATACAGACACAAGCGCCAATGCGATAACGGCAAAGGGATATACATGGCGTGGAATGATGACCAAAAAGATTATATCGCCTCCAGCAGGACAGGATTATGCTTATGCGAACGGAGAGATTAACAGTATTATTAAGAGTTTTGTCGAAAAAGAATTTCCTGGAATGTTTTACGGTGTTTCCACAGATTCTGGTGTGACTATAAATAATTTTAAATTTGAAAGATACTGCACTCTGCATGATGGAATCGTTAAGATGCTGAAGTCTGTCGGATATCGGATTGATATAAGGTATATCGAAGGGTCCGCAAGTGAAATCGGATATGTGCGGGTACAGGCAGTGCCAATAGTAGATTATTCGAGTGAATATGAATTCTCAAATGATAACAACATGAATTTTACAATGACAGATAACAAAAGAGGGATAAATCACCTTATATGTCTTGGAAAAGGTGAATTGAAAGATAGAATAGTAGTTCATTTGTATGCCAATCAAAACAATGATATTGTCCGTACACAGTATTATAAAGGTGTAGATGAGATAACAGAGGTATATGACAGTAATGGTTCTGAAAAAGAAGAGTTGATTAAAAATGGGACAGAAAAATTAGAAAAATCGAGAAATCATAAGGAATATAAGATGACGATGGAAAAACTGGATGTAACAGTTGACATTGGAGATATTGTAGGCGGTCGGGATTATCTTACAGGTGCAAGCATGCAGAAACAAATTGGCAGGAAGATCTGGACCATTTCGGAAGGAAAAGAAAAGTTGGAATATAAACTGGAAGGAGAATCGTAATGGAGATAATTACAGGATATACAGGAAAAAAGCACATTACCGCAGAAATGGATAGGGATGTCAATATTGGAATTGTTGGCGGTGATTCCTATGTATTGGTTACAGGATCGCAACTTGAAGCGGAAGTATCCAGTAACAACGAAATAAAGATAAAAGATGGGGTAGTTATGCATCAGGGGTGCGCTGGATCCATTAAGAAAAATACATATGATTCTATTACCATTTCGAACGGTTCGCAGGGGATGAAAAGGATTGATCTGCTTGTATTGAGGTATGAACGAAATCAAGATACTAATATAGAGTTATTGACATTGAAGGTACTACAAGGCACACCTGCTGAAAGTAGTCCGACAATACCACAATATACAGTTGGGGATATTCAATCGGGCGATTCAGTGTCAGATATGCCGCTGTACGAAATCGAATTGGACGGGATAAATGTCACAGAGGTGCGGAAGGTCTTTAAGATATGCATGACAAATGCAGATTTGTCCGATTCAATCGGTCGGCTGAGTGCGAACGCGATCGTTGAGGAAGGTAAAAATAGTAATGGGTACTATCGCAAATGGAACAACGGCACACTCGAAATGTGGGGCTCGCAATCAATTACACGCGCCACGGTAAATCAGAGCTCAGGCGGTGTATATCATAGTGATAATTATACCCTTTCACTACCATACACATCCTTAACAAATGCAAGTGGTGTGTCATTGAATTTTAGATCAAACGCTGGCGTGTGGGCCACACAAAGCACTGGCGGAGATTTGAAAAAAACATTAGGTTATTGGGTTTTTGGCGGAGCTAATACAACCGTATCCGGTTCTCTTAATTTCCGGTGCACTGGAACATGGAAATAATTATTTTGTAAAATAAACTTCGTGTACTCGGATTATCGTATCCGCTGGTATTGCCTCCATAGATGTAATTACACCATTAGAATTAACATTAATCGGATAGTCTTTGGTACCTGTGGGTACAAATACATAAAATGCGCTTCCGGGCCAATACCCCTCTGGGATAGTGGCTATTTTAGTGCTTTTTGGAATTTGTTTAGACACTCCAAAATTTATCCATATTTCCACCATTTTTCCGCATTTTTTTATGTAACGTCCGTATGTTGTGCCATAACTTCCTATTCCCATTGTTAATTCGCCGCTAGAAATAACATTAAATTGTTCTATTTTATCTGACAAATCTGCATTTTTTAAATAAATTTAACGAAAGGATGATGAAATTATGAAAATTATATTCAATGACGCCACTGAACTACAGGTTCAGCAGGCCGTTTTACACGGAGATTATTTATTGTTCAAGACTGTTTCCGCCACGCCGGAAGAACTGCGAAAAATATTTGAAGATCCGGTAAAGACCAAGAAAATGACCGTAGAGGAAAGAGGACAGACGGTAGCAGTGTACGAAGGATACATGACATTTTACAGTACCACGGAGTACATCGGCCAGATCTATGGAGTTACGATGTACAAGCCGGGCGAAACGCCGGAAGAACGGCTGGAGGAAATAGAAACTGATGTGGAACAGACAAATGCGGATCTGCAAATGGCGATCGCAGAGTTAACCATGTTAATCGCAACAATGCAAGGAGGTGGAGCCGGTGTTTAGTGAAAACAGTGTAATTGTAAAAACATGGGTACAATTAGTCCGGAACGGGACATATCCAAAAAAGAGTGTTCCAAACATTAGTAACCTGCAGGAAGTAGTATATAAAATTTTAGAAATGGAGGAAAATTAGTATGGTATTTACAAAGGACAGTATTTTAGTAAAAACATGGGTAAGTTTAGTGGTCGCAGGGACATTTACCCTGGAGCAGGTCCCGAAGCTGTTTAATTTAAAGAGCGTAGTATCGGAGATTGTAAGTACTCTTTTATAGGGGGATAAGCAGATATGGAGCAGCCTATTTTAAGAGCAGAACATGAAGAATTTAAAACAAGAATAGAAGAACATTTTAAACGAAATGATAGAAGAATAGGAGACTTGGAAGAAACAATAAGGCAGATTGCCGATCTAACTGCCAGTGTCCACAGTTTAGCGTTAAGCGTAGAGAACATTGCAAAATCTCAGACGCGCCAAGAAGAGAAGTTGGAAGAACTTGAGGGCAGAGATGGCGAAAAATGGAGACAGGTAAGCGGATACATACTAACACTTATTCTTGGAGCAGTGGTGGCAATCGTTCTTACTAAGATTGGATTAGCATAGGAGGTAAAAAATATATGAAAAAAGAATATTGGGTAGAATGGAAAGAATGGGCGAAGGCAGCAGGAATACGGGCAATTAAAACGCTGGCACAGACCGCCGTGGCCACTATAGGAACGGCAGTGGTGCTGGATGATGTGAACTGGATTATGGTGGCGTCTGCATCGGCTCTGGCTGGTGTGTTGTCTATATTAACTAGCATTGCAGGACTGCCGGAAGTCCCGAAGTGGGAAGAAGTAGAAAATGATTCAGAAGATATGTAAATATTGTATGGTATAAAAAATATTTTAGAACCACTAGAAAAAAGAACATTTATATTGTATAATTAGTGAACACAATAAGAGTATATTATTGTGAAGCCGTGTTAATAGAACTACTTGGAAGGGAAGGGTTTGTATGAGAACTACTATTAGCAAGAGTTTTTTAGACGGGTATGCAAGAGTGTTAAATTTAAGTGGTACAAAAGAATGGCCTAATCTTTCAGAAAATAAATTGAGAGATTACGAAGCACTGAGGAGCGATTGGGAAAATGTCGGAAAATCAATCAGAGAAGAAACAAGAAGTTTTAGAAGCGCCAGATGTTGAAGTGGAAGAGAAAGAAAAAGAACAAGTCCGACAAGTAGTAGCCGAAGTTATAAGAAGTGAATTCAGTGGACCGATTCCGCCGCCGAATATTATAAAAGGATATGAAGAAGTATTGCCCGGATCTGCCGACAGGATTCTTGCAATGGCGGAAAAACAATCAAATCATCGGCAAGAAATGGAAAAAAGGATTATAAAAACGGAATCAAGAGATAGTTTGCTTGGAATTCTATTTGCATTCATGTTGGGCTTTGGGTGTATTGTGGCTGCTGTAGTTATGGTTATACTTGTTCCTAAGAGCGCGGGGGTAATTTCAGGTGCGGTTTTAGGTGTTACAGGCATTGCTTCAATTATTGCTACTTTTATCAAGGGTACAAGAGGAAGCTACAGTAAAAGACAGGGAGAGAAAAAAGGACAAAATTCTGAAAATTCAATATAAGGCAAGAATGATTCAGAGGGCGAGTGATCGTCCTCTTATCCATAAAATTAATAAACACAATATATAGATGAAATGTAAATGAAATAGTTTGCATCTTGTAGTTGAAAAAAGAGGTATATTTTTGCTATAATAAAGAAAAAATAGCATTGTCATTTTAAAGAAGGGAGTGAGATTGTCATGGCAACGAAAAGTATCTTAAAGACAATCAATATAAAAGATAATAAAACTGCCCGCAATTTCATGGAAGCATTTGAGAAATCAAAAAATAGCCCTAAAAAAGACGTTAAATATACCAGAAAATGCACAGAAATTACGGGAGATAAAATCAAAGAGTTCTTTGATATGTAAAAAAATGCCAGAGTTTAAACAATTTAATTTGAGTAGCATGATAGAACAACTTGGGGAGGAGAGGACAAAACGAATACTCTCCTCTTTTGTATGTCCACTGAATGAAGATGTTCAGGAATTTTGTCAGAAGAAAGCGATAGAGTTTTCCAAAAGAGGTTTTGCCCAAACATATCTTGTATACTGGCAAGAAGGTAACGAAAAAGAATTTATAGGTTATTATACAATAGCGATGAAACATTTTACTGTCAGTAAGAAAGATTTGAGTAATAAAATATTTTCTCGAGTAAAACAGCATGGTACATATGATAATTCGACAGGAGCATATATTATATCAGCTCCGCTTATTGCTCAACTTGGGAAAAACTTTGATAAAGGGAATGATACATTAATTTCTGGAAGTGAAATTCTTCAAATGGCAATAGATAGAATACGTAATATTCAGAAGGAGATTGGCGGAAAATTTTTGTATTTGGAATGTGAAGAAAAAGATAAATTATTGCAATTTTATGAAAAGAATAATTTTGTATCGTTTGGTAAGAGGAAATTGGATAAGGATGAAACAAATTTGGAAGGAACGTGCTTAATACAATTATTGCAATATTGGGAAAATTAAGAGCCTAAAAAACGGGGCTCTTTTTTGTTGTGTTATTGCGACAGGAAGGAGAACACTATGTTATTAAAGGAGATAGCAGTACAGCTAATGGAACATTTATGCAGCCACAACTGGCATGGATATAGCCAGTATAGCCGATGGGGCGATGGAGAAGGAACATGCGACATTGCTATAAACGGAAAAGTTTACAAACTGGAACAGGGCGACAGGGATTGCAGTTCTGCGATCATTTCCGCATTTGAAGCCGCCGGAATCAGCTGCGGAGGTGCAACCTACACAGGAAATATGCGCTCCTGCATGACGGGAACAGGCAATTTTAAATGGCACCCTATGTCGGACGGATATATAGCACAGCGTGGGGATGTCTATTTGAATGAAGCGAACCACACAGCTATGTGCACGTCTGCTGTGCCGGACATGCTGGCGGAATTTAGCGTATCGGAGACGGGAGGAATTGACGGCGTTGAAGGTGATCAGACCGGATACGAGTCTTACATCCATTCCTACTACGATTATCCCTGGGACGGCATTTTAGAGTGTATATGCACAGATACAGACGGAAAAAGCACTGCCGGAAATGATACAGGAACAACTTACACAGTACAGGCAGGAGATACGCTGTCAGGTATTGCACAACGTTTCAATACCACGTATCAGAAAATCGCCCAGATTAACGGAATAAGCAATCCAAACGTGATTTATCCAGGGCAGGTGCTCAAAGTATAAAATACCCCTGGGGTGATCCCAGGGGAAGAATATTGTATCATCCGATTAAATACTGTATAATAAACACATATAAATAAGGTAGAAATAGTTTGCACGTTGTTTCGAAAAGGTTGACACAATGGGGATCGAAATCTTTGGGAGACCAGGGATATTCAGCCATCGAGATACTTCGGTATTTTTATGGGGACAATATGTATATCAATATGGCAGAGGAGATTTCGGGGCTTCCCTCTTCATGGCCGGGATATACGCTGGAAATTGGAACAAACGGAGACAAGGTACGCCAGATGCAGGAGCAGTTAAATGTGATCGCCGGAGCATACCCAGCGCTTCCGAAGATCAGTGCCGATGGAATATATGGACCGGCTACAGAAGAAGCAGTGAGAAAATTTCAAGAAGTATTTGAACTTCCGGTCACAGGAAAAGTGGACTATGCAACCTGGTATAAAATATCAGGTATATATGTAGGGGTGTCCAGAATTGCTGAATTAGTATAAAAATGCAGGAGCAGAGATTGCGCAGGAGCAGAAATTTCTGCTCCTGTAAATCATTCTGCGAGAGAATACATCATAAGAAAATTTTCACGTTCAAATTTATCCATATGTACAAAATCTGTAAAATCTACATCAACAAAGTACATTGGCTGTCCGCAGCAGATCGCATGTGCTTTATTATTGGTATAATGATATTTTTTGCATTTTATGCAATAAAAGACATGCATCATAATCAGTCACCCCTCTCTTATATTAAAATGATATCATAAATATGCATTTATGTGGGGATAAAATGCAATTTTGAGTATAGCGTATCGTTAAGAAACGTATATATGAAAAGGATGAGTCAGGAAATATCCGAATTGTGTAAAATTGGGGGAAAGGCGGCGTATGAAAAGAAGACGGACAGAAAGAAAATGGGGAAAAAAGAGAGTCCTGATCGGAATATTGGTGCTCTTATCTGCCGGTATAGCAGTATGGAGTATAGGTGGCCTTGCGCCTGTTTCTAAGAGGGGGCATAAGATCAACACATGGAGTACTGTAAGAGGAGAAAAAGAGATACAGCGGTGTATAACAGAAACGAATATGGACAGGCAGAAGACGTCGGATCAGCATTATGGAGCAAAAGGATTCTATTATCAGAAATTAACAGCAGCGGAACAGGATATGTACTATGCGCTTTGGCAGGGAGTAAAAGAGGAACTTGCATATATCGAGCTTCCTACATCTGATGGAGAACTAGCAGCAAAGGTCTATGAGTACCTATTGTATGACAGACCGGAATTATTCTGGTGCGACGGTACCTCCAAGATGACGATTTATGAAACAACGCTTCAGTTTTACCCTGGTTATCACTGTACAGGAGAGCAGAAAAAAGAAAGAGAAGCGCAGATACAGACGGCGTCAAAGGCATGTTTAGACGCTTTTGCGCAGGGGATGACAGAATATGAACAGATACGTTATATTTTTGATTATCTGGTGAAAACAGTAGAATATGATTCAAAGGCTCCGGACAACCAGAATATATACAGCGCTCTGGTGAACAAGAAATCCGTGTGTGCCGGCTATGCGCGGGCAGCGCAGTACTTGCTGCAGCAGGCAGGAATGGAGTGTATCTATGTGGTAGGCGATATTGTGGGACAAGGAGCACATGCATGGAATATCGTGAACTGTGAGGGAAAATATTATCAGATGGATGCAACATTTGGAGATCCTGTATTTCTGGCGGAGGAAGAAAACATGTCCGTTCCACAGGAGATCGTGAACTATGATTATCTTTGCTGTACAGATGAAGTGATCATACAGACGCATAGGGCAGATGAAAGCATGGGATATCCTGTCTGCAGTTCGGATGACCTGCATTATTATAGGATGGAAGGCATGTATTATGAGACGTTTGACGCGGAGGAAATACGCAGCAAAATGCGTGAGAGTTTCTATCTGGGAGAGACGTCTTTTACTTGTAAATTCTCCGATCATGCTCTGTATCTGGAGGCATGCAGTACACTGATCGGAGAAGTGCTGCCTGCTGTCTGTGCAGAGATTGCAGAGTATCATGGTGTGAGCAGTGTGCGGTATACATATGTGGAGGATGAGGATATGAATAAGATCATGGTTTTCTGGGAATTGTGAAAAATGAAATTGTAGTATTGAAATATGAATTTAAATGTAGTATAATCTTTACAATTTGAGAAAGTGGGCGCTCTGGATGAAAAGACTCCAAGAGTGCCTTTGTTATGCGCAAATCAAACAGTAAAATTTACGAAGGGATAAGGTGGACAGATGAAGGCATTTCTGATATTAGAAGACGGAACTGTGTTTACGGGGACTAGCATTGGTTCGACAAAAGATATGATCAGCGAAATCGTATTTAATACCTCCATGACAGGATATTTAGAGGTATTGACTGACCCTTCTTATGCGGGACAGGCAGTGGTCATGACCTATCCGTTGATTGGAAACTATGGGATCACGCCGGACATGGAATCTAAAAAGGCATGGCCGGATGGGTATATTGTGAGAGAATTGTCCCGTATGCCGAGCAATTTCCGGTGTGAGGGAACGATCCAAGATTTCTTAAAAGAGCAGGATATTCCGGGGATTGCGGGGGTGGATACGCGTGCCCTTACAAAGATTCTCAGGGAAAAGGGAACCATGAATGGGATGATCACTACGAATACAGATTACGATCTGGGAGAAATTCTTCCTAAATTAAAGGAATATAAGGTGGGAGATGTGGTCTCTAAAGCAACTTGTTCTGAAAAATATGTCCTTGAAGGAAACGGCAAAAAGGTGGCACTTCTGGATCTGGGGGCAAAAAATAATATTGCCAAATCTCTGCATCAACGCGGCTGCGAAGTGACTGTATATCCGGCACACACAACGGCGGAAGAAATTCTTTCATCTTATCCTGACGGAATCATGTTGTCCAACGGACCTGGAGACCCGGCAGACTGTACTTCCATTATAAAAGAAATTAAAAAATTGTATGACAGTGATATTCCAATCTTTGCGATCTGCTTGGGACATCAGCTTATGGCTCTTGCAACGGGGGCAACTACACATAAATTAAAATACGGGCACAGGGGAGGCAATCATCCGGTCAAAGATCTGCAGACAAACCGTGTCTATATTTCCTCACAGAATCATGGCTATGTGGTGGATACCGAAAGTGTAGATGCAAATGTTGCGGTTCCGGCGTTTGTCAATGTAAATGATGGTACGAACGAAGGGCTTTCTTATGTTGGAAAGAAGATATTTACTGTGCAGTTTCATCCAGAGGCGTGTCCGGGACCACAGGATTCTGGTTACTTGTTTGATCGGTTTATAGATATGATGGGAGGGACGAAATAATGCCAAGAGATAAGAGTATCAAAAAAGTTTTAGTGATCGGTTCCGGGCCGATCGTGATCGGGCAGGCTGCAGAATTTGATTATGCAGGGACACAGGCATGTCGTTCCTTGAAAGAAGAAGGAATCGAAGTCGTGCTTTTAAATTCGAATCCGGCTACGATCATGACAGATAAGGATATTGCGGACCGTGTTTATATAGAACCACTGACGGTAGAAGTTGTTGAGCAGCTTATTTTAAAGGAAGAGCCAGATAGCGTGCTTCCCACTCTGGGAGGACAAGCGGGACTAAATCTGGCGATGGAATTAGAAGAAGCCGGTTTTTTAAGAGAACATGGTGTACGGCTGATCGGAACGACTTCAGAAACCATCAAAAAAGCGGAAGATCGTCTGGAATTCAAGGCTACGATGGAGAAGATAGGAGAACCGGTGGCAGCCTCTCTGGTCGTAGAAAATGTGGAAGACGGTCTTTCATTTGCCAATAAGATTGGGTATCCGGTAGTACTGCGTCCGGCATATACGCTTGGCGGAAGCGGCGGCGGTATTGCCCATGACAGTGAGCAGCTGGTGGAAATCCTGGAAAATGGACTTCGTCTTTCTCGTGTGGGCCAGGTGCTAGTGGAACGCTGTATCGCAGGGTGGAAGGAAATCGAGTATGAGGTCATGCGGGATGGAAACGGCAACTGCATTACCGTTTGTAATATGGAAAATATCGATCCTGTCGGTGTACATACAGGGGACAGCATCGTCGTAGCGCCTTCCCAGACATTAGGCGATAAAGAGTATCAGATGCTGCGTACCTCTGCTTTGAACATCATCAGCGAATTGAATATCACTGGAGGATGTAATGTACAGTATGCATTGCATCCAGAGACGTTTGAATACTGTGTGATCGAGGTCAATCCGCGTGTGAGCCGTTCTTCTGCGCTGGCATCGAAAGCCACTGGGTACCCGATCGCAAAAGTAGCGGCGAAGATTGCTCTGGGATATACATTGGATGAGATTAAAAATGCGATCACACAGAAGACATATGCCAGCTTTGAGCCTATGTTAGATTACTGTGTAGTAAAATTACCCAGACTTCCGTTTGATAAATTTATCAGCGCTAAGAGAACGCTGACGACGCAGATGAAAGCCACAGGAGAAGTTATGAGTATCTGCGATAATTTCGAGGGCGCGCTGATGAAGGCGATCCGTTCTCTGGAGCAGCACGTGGATAGCCTGCTGTCTTATGATTTTACAGGATTGACAGAGGACGAACTGCTAGAGCAGCTTACGATCGTTGATGATATGCGGATGTGGAGGATCGCAGAGGCAGTGCGGCGAGGAATAAGCTATGAGACGATACACAGCATTACCCTGATAGATGAGTGGTTTATTGATAAATTTGCCCGCATCGTGGAGATGGAAAATGCGTTAAAGACGCAGCCGTTGACTGTGGAACTTTTAAAAGAGGCTAAGCGGATGGAGTTTCCGGATAACGTGATCGCCCGCCTGACCGGAACCGACGAGAGAGCGATCCATGATATGCGTCATGCGAACCATATCGTGGCAGCATATAAAATGGTAGATACCTGCGCGGCAGAATTTGCGGCAGAGACGCCATATTATTACTCTGTATATGGCAGTGAGAGTGAAGTGGAAAAGACACAGGATAGAAAGAAAGTACTTGTTCTTGGTTCTGGCCCTATACGGATCGGTCAGGGAATCGAGTTCGACTTTTGTTCCGTGCATTGTACATGGGCATTTTCCAAAGAAGGCTATGAAACGATCATTGTAAATAATAACCCGGAAACGGTGAGCACAGATTTTGATATTGCAGACAAGCTGTATTTTGAGCCTCTGACACCGGAAGATGTGGAGAGCATTGTAGATATCGAGAAACCGGACGGCGCGGTGGTACAGTTCGGTGGACAGACGGCGATCAAGCTGACAGAAGCGCTGATGAAGATGGGCGTGCCGATATTAGGGACATCAGCAGAGAATGTTGATAAGGCAGAAGATAGAGAATTATTTGATGAAATCCTGGAAGAATGTGAGATTCCACGTCCCACGGGAGGAACAGTCTTTACCGCGGAGGAAGCAAAAGAAGTAGCGAACAGGCTGGGGTATCCGGTTTTGGTAAGACCTTCTTATGTACTGGGCGGACAGGGTATGCAGATCGCTATAAATGACCATGACATAGATGAGTTTATCGGGATCATCAATCGGATCGCACAAGATCATCCGATCCTTGTAGATAAATATCTGCAGGGAAAAGAAATCGAAGTAGACGCAGTGTGTGACGGAGAGGATATCCTGATACCGGGTATCATGGAGCATATTGAGCGTGCAGGCATCCATTCGGGCGACAGTATCTCGGTATATCCAGCGCAGAGTCTGACGAAAAAAGCGAAAGAAAAAATCGCCGAGTATACGAGAAGGCTGGCAAAGTCGCTTCATGTGGTAGGCCTTATCAATATCCAGTTTATCGTCTGCGGCGAGGAGGACGTCTATGTGATCGAAGTAAATCCTCGCTCCAGCCGTACAGTTCCGTATATCAGTAAGGTGACAGGTATCCCGATCGTTCCGCTGGCATCGAAAGTGATCATTGGAAATAAGATAAAGGAATTGGGATATACACCGGGACTGCAGCCGGAAGCAGAGTATGTAGCTGTGAAAATGCCGGTATTTTCCTTTGAGAAGATTCGAGGCGCAGATATTAGTCTGGGACCTGAGATGAAATCCACAGGAGAATGTCTTGGTATTGCGAAAACTTTTGATGAGGCTCTTTATAAGGCGTTTTTAGGAGCCGGTATCAAACTTCCGAAATTTAAGAATATGATCATGACCGTACGTGACGAGGATCAGCCGGAAGCTGTAGAGATCGGACGCAGGTTTGCGGCGATCGGGTATCATATCTTTGCTACGAGCGGTACGGCGCGTGCTTTAAATGCCGCAGGTGTGAAAGCAACGCCGGTGCGCAAGATCGAGCAGGAATCTCCGAACTTGATGGATCTGATTCTGGGGCATAAGATCGACCTTGTAATTGATATCCCCGCACAGGGAGCAGAGCATGCAAGAGATGGCTTCATCATCCGCCGCAATGCCATTGAGACAGGGGTGAATGTATTGACAGCGATTGATACGGCGCAGGCTTTGATCACCAGTCTGGAGAATACAGACATCAAGAAACTGACATTGATCGATATTGCCACGGTGCAGTAAAAAAAGACAGATAGATTTTTCAAGGATACCGTTTTGTTATGTATAAAAGCTCTGACAGCCAGGTTTATGCCTGATTCTGTCAGAGTTTTTCGTATAGATTAAAAAGGAGAAAATATAGATGGGATTTCAAATTTATGAATGGCTGGAGATGTATGCAGAGGCAGTAGATAGGACTTTTGGATACAGAGTATGGTTTTTAGGAGTGCAGGGAAGTTATGCACGAGGAGAAGGAACGCAGGACAGTGATATAGATGTTGTACTGGTATTAGATAAACTGCTTGCCGCTGACCTTCGTATTTATAGAAACATGCTGGATGAACTGCCGTATAGAGAAAAAACATGTGGTTTTATTTCCGGCAGACAAGAACTGGAGAATTGGACGAAAGCAGATTTGTTTCAGTTCTGCCATGACACCGTGCCGTTAAAGGGAAGCCTTGAAAATATACTGTCTGCAGTGACAGAGAACGATATAAGAGAGGCAGTACATATGGGAGCGTGTAATATTTATCATGGCGCATGCCATAATATTGTCCATGAACGGCAGAAAGAAATCACACAGTCTTTATATAAGTCGGCAGTTTTTGTATTACAGGCAAAATATTTTCTGGAAAGTCAGGTGTATATCAGTAAAAGAGCGGAATTATTTGTAAAACTGTCGGGGAAAGACCGGGAAATCCTATATATAGCCATGCAGATGAAAAAGGAACTGGATGGACAGAAAGGAACATTGGATGAAGCCGACCAAAAACTGATTGATTGGGCGTCGGATATAATATACAAAATGAATAATATGAAAATAAATAAGTCATAATATACAGTTGTTTAGTTGAAAAAGTGCTTTTGAATCATGATAAAATGCAAGAAATGATTGACTGAACTTCATTTTGGCGATACAATAACATGCAGTGAGATAAAATGCACAAAGAAAATGGAGGAGTACGAAATGACAGCATATAAAGCATTGAGCCGGGAAGAATTAAAACAAGTCAAGGAGGAACTAGAGCAGCAGTTTGCAGAAGTAAGGGCAAGAGGACTTAAAATGGATATGTCCAGAGGAAAACCATCGGCAGAACAATTGGAACTTTCTGTGGGAATGCTTGATACGGTAAACAGCAAGAGCTCCCTGCTTTGTGAGAATGGAATGGATGCAAGAAATTATGGGATATTGGATGGGATACCGGAGGCGAAGAAACTGTTTGCGGATATAATGGAAACAGAGCCGGAGAATGTGATCGTATTTGGTAATTCCAGCCTGAATATCATGTATGATACGGTGGCACGTTCTATGCTGCACGGCGTGATGGGCTGTACTCCTTGGTGCAAGCTGGATAAAGTGAAATTCTTATGTCCTGTTCCCGGATATGACAGACATTTTGGGATTACGGAACATTTTGGGATTGAAATGATCAATATTCCCATGCGCGAGGATGGACCGGATATGGATATGGTAGAGGATCTTGTCAATACGGATGCTTCTGTAAAAGGGATCTGGTGTGTGCCAAAATATTCCAATCCACAGGGAATCACATATAGTGATGAAACAGTCCGCCGTTTCGCACATTTGCAGCCGGCAGCAGAGGATTTCAGAATTTACTGGGACAATGCGTATTGTGTGCATCATCTATATGAAGATAAACAAGATCAGATTTTGGAAATATTAGAAGAATGTAAAAAAGCAGGTCGTCTGGATATGGTATATAAGTTTTCCTCTACATCCAAGATCAGTTTTCCGGGCGCGGGAATTGCAGCGTTGGCGGCATCAGAAGCTAACCTAAAAGATGTGAAAAATACAATGAAAATGCAGACTATAGGGCATGACAAGATCAATCAACTCCGACACGTGAGATTTTTCAAAGATTTGGATGGTATCCATGCACATATGAAAAAGCATGCAGAAATCATCCGTCCGAAATTTGAGGCTGTCCTTTCGGCTTTAGAAAGAGAACTGGGGGATCTTGAGATTGGAAGGTGGATTGCGCCAAGAGGCGGGTATTTTATCTCCTTTGAGGCAATGGATGGCTGCGCCAAAGCAATCGTGGCAAAAGCCAAGGAAGCAGGACTTGTGATGACCGAAGCAGGTGCAACGTATCCATATGGGAAAGATCCCCATGACAGCAATATTCGGATCGCGCCGACCTATCCGACGTTGGAAGAATTAAAAGAGGCAGCAGAAATTTTTGTGCTGAGTGTAAAATTAGTAAGCGCAGAAAAATTGTTGGAAGAAAGTATATAGCATGCTATTTAAAAAAGCAAGATAATCCGAGCATAAGAAAAGGAGATGCATCTTCAGTGGATAAAAATAGTGAAGAGGCATCTCCTTTTCTTATGCTTATTTAAATTTTACTGCTGTGCCATAGGCCATCACTTCTGCGGCTCCCTGTGCGATAGAACTGGAGGCGAAGCGCATGGCAACGACGGCGTCGGCAGAAAAACGTTCTGCATCCTCTAGCATG
Source organism: Mediterraneibacter massiliensis (assembly GCF_001487105.1). GTDB lineage: Bacteria > Bacillota > Clostridia > Lachnospirales > Lachnospiraceae > Mediterraneibacter > Mediterraneibacter massiliensis. The sequence goes on from NZ_LN913001.1 coordinate 955,281, forward strand.
CGTTCATAGGCGATATCCCGTGCTTGATTCATCATGTCTACATAAGATTTCATCTCGCCGCCGACCAGGTTTTTAAAAGAACTTCCTATATCCCGGCCGATATTTTTACATTGGATCGTACTTCCTTTTACCAGCCCCAGTACCTCAAAATTCTGACCCGGTATTGTTTCAGTGGTTACTACTAACATGATGATAGCCCTCCTTATCCAAATAAAAATGTGTCTGTTACATAATAATATAATTATTATAGCATGGTTTTGTGTTCTGGAAAATGATATTTCTGCTGTTTTTATTATGGCAGGGTCCCGTTTCTACCATAAACCGAGTATATGCTGCATGCACAAACTTACAAAAGTGATCCCGATCCAACAGCAGAAACCGGTAAAAATTGGTTTTGCGCCGGTACGGACAAGCTGGATGATATTTGTATGCAATCCGATCGCTGCCATGGCCATGACGATCAGAAATTTGCTTAGTTCTTTTAGAGGGGCAGTCACTTCATAGGGGAGCTGGAATATGGTAGTGACCACGCTGGCGAGTATAAAAAAGAGAACAAAGAACGGAAAAGATTTTTTCAGGCTAAAAGTAGAATCTTTTCTGTTTTTTTCTTTTCGGCCTCGCCAGAGAGCAAGAGTCAATGTGATAGGAATGATCGCCAGTGTCCGTGTCATTTTGACGATTGCGGCAGCTTCTAGTGTGTGGCTTGCGTGTATGCCGTCCCAGGCGGCGGCAGCGGCTGTGACAGAGGAAGTATCATTGATCGCGGTTCCAGCGAATAAACCGAATCCTTCATTGCTGAGCCCAAGAAGACCTCCCAGCGTGGGAAATAGGAGAGCGGCAAGGACATTGAAAAGAAAAATAACAGAGATAGACTGTGCTACGTCTTCGTCAGAAGCATCAATGACCGGAGCGGTAGCGGCGATAGCGCTTCCTCCGCAGACAGAAGAACCGACGCCTACGAGGATCGCGCTGTCTGGTGTTAATTTTAATACCTTATAGAGAAAAAAGGCAATGAGTAGAGAAACAGAGATTGTAGAAAGGATAATAGGGAGTGACTGTCTGCCTTTTGCCAGTATTTCTGTCAGATTCATGCCGAAACCTAAAAAAACGACAGCTGCCTGTAAGATTTTTTTAGATGTATAGTGGATCCCCGGAGCAAATTTTTCTTTTTGCGGCATGAATAAAGTAAGGATCATTCCAATCAAGATAGAAAATACAGGCCCTCCGACGACAGGAAAACGTTGACCTAAAAACCAGGCTGGGAACGAGATGAATAGACAAAGAAGCAGACCTGCACCATTTTTTTTAATAAAGTTCATACTATATTCCTCCATAGATGATGATAAAAATTTCAGCAACAGGCGAGGCAGGGTTATACGCAAGATTGCTGTTGAAAAAAGCATACCATAAAGAGAACATAAAATATAATTATATATCTTTATTTTATAATAAATATATGTTATGATAAATACAGGGAGTAATTACTATAAAGCTGATAAGGTCAGCATATATAGGGTGCGGGCTGTTCTGATCGGAATATCCCGCATCTTGTTTCAATAGGACGCTATATACCTGTTTGGGCATCCCGCAATTTGTGCCTTACAGGGCTGACGGGCTATGCCCGATAAGGTATAGGATAGAAATATAAGAGGGGTCTATATGCTTGATTTTCGTATGGAAACATTTTTAAAAGTCTGCCACTGCATGAATTTTACAAGGGCAGCAGAAGAACTTCACATTACACAGCCGGCAGTTTCACAGCATATCCACTATCTGGAGAAATACTACCATACGAAATTATTTCTCTATGAAGGGAAAAAACTGCGTTTGACGAATGCGGGCGAACTGCTTAGAAATGCATCTATGACAATGAAACATGATGAGCTTTCTCTCCAGAATGAAATGAGAAAGGAAGGGGAAGAATTAAAAGAGATACGCTTTGGGGCGACACGTACGGTAGGAGATGCATTGATGGGGAAGATACTGGCAAAGTATCTGGCCTCGTATCCGGATGCGAAGATACACATGGAAGTGGAAAATACGAATATGCTGCTGAACAGATTGGATGAAGGGCAGATTGATTTTGCGATCGTGGAAGGGTTTTTTAAGAAAAGAGAATATGATTTTATGCATTATTCAACAGAAGCATATATTGCTGTCTGTGGGCAGAGGTATGCGTTTGTAAAGAAACCGGAAAAAATAGAAGATTTATTCGGAGAACGTCTTCTGCTGCGGGAAGCGGGTTCCGGTACAAGAGAAGTACTGGAGCGGTTTTTGAGTTCACAGAATTTTAGCCTGGATGATTTTAAGAAATGTGTGGAAGCAGGAAGCCTGCAGACCATTAAAGAGTTGACAAAAGCAGGATGTGGTATTACATTTTTATATGAAGTTGCTGTAAAAGATGAACTGGAAAAGGGCGAGATACAAAAAATCGATCTGCCGGATTTTCAGGTGTCTCATGACTTTACGTTTCTCTGGCGTCGGGGGAGTATTTACGCAGAGCGCTACAGAGAGATATTTCAGAGATTTGCGATATGAAGAACGCAGTATACGCAAGATTATAAAAAAGGAAGTGATGTAGGTGTTACAGGTAGAGCATTTATCTTATGATATAGTAGAAGAAGGACGGCAGTCGGAGATTTTATCCGACGTTAGTTTTACCGTTCAGGATGGAGAGATGCTGGTCATTACGGGACCAAATGGAGGCGGCAAATCTACGCTGGCAAAAGTGTTGATGGGAATCAACAAAGAAACTGCAGGAAAGATTTATCTGGATGGACAGGATATTACAGCTCTTTCAATAGATGAGCGAGCAAAAGCGGGGATCGGATTTGCCTTTCAGCAGCCTCCCCGCTTTAAAGGGATGACTGTGAGGCGGCTTTTATCTCTTGCCGCGGGCAGGACATTGGATGAAAAGACTTGCTGTGAACTGTTGAGCAGTGTAGGGTTGTGTGCGAGAGAATATATAGACAGAGAAGCAGATGCTACATTGTCGGGCGGAGAAATGAAACGGATTGAAATTGCTACGGTCCTTGCGAAGCACCATGCGCTTTGTATTTTTGACGAGCCGGAAGCCGGGATCGATCTGTGGAGTTTTTCTATGCTGATCAAACGTTTTGAACAGATCCACAGAGAAAAAAAGGAAAGTCTTATTTTAATCTCTCATCAGGAGCGGATCATTGAGATGGCGGATCGCATTATGGTGATTGCGGATGGAAAGAAAAAAAGCATCGGTACGGCACAAGAAATCATGCCAGAGTTATTTGGACATGCAATGGATGCCTGTGAATGTCGTAAGCAAAAAGGAGGGGAACTCTATGGAGCTTGATAAAGTGACGCAGGATGTGCTGGATGTGATAGATTCCTATGGATTTAAACAGAAGGGCGCATATAATTTAAGGTTAAACGGGATGGCTGTATGTCACGGTGACAGCAGACACATCCATATAGTGAAAAAGGAAGACAGACCAGGTATTGATATCCATATCAGCGGCGAGGCAAAAAACGAGCAGGTACACATTCCGGTTGTTATGTCAAAGGAAGGTGTAGATGTCGTATATAATGATTTCTATATAGAAGATGGAGCGGATGTCACCATTATCGCCGGATGTGGGATTCATGGAGAAGGATGCAGCGAGACGAGGCATGACGGTATCCATACTTTCCATGTAGGGGAAAACGCCAATGTAAAATATATAGAGAACCACTATGCACAAGGAGACGGCACGGGGAAAAAAGTGTTGAATCCAGTTACAAAAATATACGTAGGTGAGAACTCTGTGTTTACACTTGAGACTTCACAGATTAAGGGCGTTGATTCTACAGAAAGAGAAAATTATATTGAACTGGCAGAAAACGCTAAGCTTTTTGTGACGGAGAAGCTGATGACACATGAAGAACAGACAGCAATCTCGAATATGGATGTGCAGCTGATGGGAGAAAATAGTTCTGCCAGGATTGTGTCACGTTCTGTTGCAAAAGGGAAATCCAGACAGGTGTTCCATCCGAAAGCAATCGGAAACAATCTCTGCCATGCACATGTGCAGTGTGATTCTATCATCATGGATGAAGCAGAGATCAGTTCCATTCCGGAGATTAACGCAAGGCATGTGGATGCGCAGATCGTACATGAAGCGGCAATTGGAAGGATCAATGATGAACAGCTGATCAAACTGCGGACATTCGGACTCAGCGAGGAAGAGGCAGAGGCAGTGATCATCGAAAATTTCTTGAAATAAAAAAAGGGGGATGACAGACGGTATGGTATTTCTAACAACCGTGGTCATTCCCTTTTTGTTATGTTTTGAAAGTTTTTCCTGAGAGTGTCAGACAGAGGGTGTCTTACACACGTCGATCCAGTCTGCGGCTTCTGCAAATTTTTCTAATTCTTCACAGGTCACTTCTACTGCGGAATTTGCGCTCCCCGCAGCGGGGAATACGGTGGAAAAGCGCTTTAGGGACACGTCCAGATACGTCGTGACTGAGGAGGGATTTCCAAAAGGACATACTCCTCCGACGGCGTGTCCGGTGTAGGTTTCGACATCTTCAGGAGATAACATTTTAGCTTTCATGCTAAAGAAATGTTTAAATTTACTATTGTCTATTTTTGTGTCTCCTGCAGTTACAATAAGGATGGCAGTATCTCTTTCCTTAGTATAGAAAGAAAGTGTTTTGGCAATACGTGCAGGTTCTACACCGGCGGCTTGTGCCGCAAGATCAACAGTTGCACTGGAAGATGAAAATTCAATAATTTCTTTGGATATATTTTTGTTTTTAAAATAATCTTTAACAATCTGAACAGACATTGTGATCTCCTTTATTTTTCCTGTTATTTATGATATAGGATACCAAGTTTACTATTGTGTATTATAACAGAAGTATCTTTACAGTAAAAGAGGATTGTGGTAAGATATGGGCGGATATCTGACAAAGAGTTTTCTCAGGCGGGGAGCGCCGTTTGGGTTTTTACTGTACCGGCGTACGAGGTACGAAAATAACCTGCGAGGGAATCCGTGTTCCGGAGTGAGAGGATACCAAGGAGTATCGACCGTTATTTCAGGAGGTTAACATGAAAAACATCAATGTAAAAAAGCTTGCTTTGGCAGGCATTCTTGTAGCTGTCGGTATTGTCTGTTCTCCGCTGTCTATTCCGGTGGGCGCGTCAAAATGTGCCCCAGTCCAGCATTTTATCAATATATTGGGCGGCGTCTTTTTAGGACCGGGGTATGCGGTAGGGATGGCGTTTGTAACGAGTCTTTTGCGTAATTTGATGGGAACCGGGACACTGTTGGCATTTCCGGGATCCATGTGCGGAGCGTTTCTCTGTGGTATGTTATATAAGTATGGGAAACATCTGCCTTATGCATATGTAGGTGAACTGTTCGGTACATCAGTGATCGGAGGGATTTTAAGTTATCCGGTTGCAGCGTTTCTGATGGGAAGCGACAGCGCTGTTTTTGGTTTCGTGATTCCATTTTTTATTTCTAGTTTTGGCGGCACGATACTGGCAGTTGTTCTCGTTACTGTGATGAAAAGAATGAAAGTGTTGGATATATATCTGGGAAATTTGAATTATCAATAGAAATAACAGGGGAGCTTGCGCAGCAGGCAGGCTGAGAGTAGACGAATGTGTCTAGACCCGTGACCTGATTTGGATAATGCCAACGTAGGGAATATATAAACGCATTCGCAGCGGGTATACCTCATTGGTATACCCGCTTTTATCGAATAAGAAGTATAGGAGGATCTATCATATGATAAAAAAGTGCATGCAGCAAGTGAGAAAAACTGCTCCTTTGGTACATAATATTACAAATTATGTTACGGTAAATGATGTGGCGAATATATTGCTGGCCTGTGGAGGAAGTCCGATCATGTCGGATGAGGCAGAAGATGTGGAGGACATTACATCTATCTGCGGCGGACTTAATATCAATATTGGAACTTTGCACAAAACAAGTATAGAAGGAATGTTTAAGGCAGGAAGAAAGGCAAATGTATTGGGGCATCCTGTCCTGCTGGATCCGGTGGGGGCAGGCGCCAGTGCGCTTAGAACGAATACGGCGCTGAGATTGCTGAAGGAAATCCAACTGACCGCTATCCGTGGAAATATGTCGGAGATCAGGACGCTGGCAAATGGCAGCGGGACGACAAAGGGGGTAGATGCAGACATAGCAGATATCGTGAAAGAAGAGAATCTGGAAGAAGCGGTTGCTTTTGTGAAAAAATTTGCGGATGAAACGAAGACGATCATTGCTGTCACAGGGGCCATTGATCTTGTATCAGATGGAAAACAATGTTATGTGATACGAAATGGACGTCCGGAGATGGGGAAGGTTACCGGAACCGGATGTCAGTTATCCGGCATGATGACAGCATATCTGACAGCGAATCCGGAGAATCATCTGGAAGCTGCCGCAGCAGCAGTCTGTGCAATGGGACTTGCCGGGGAGATTGGGTTTGGTTATATGTGCAAAGGAGATGGAAATGCGACATATCGCAGCCGTATCATCGATGCAGTTTATAATATGACAGGAGAAGAATTAGAAAGAGGTGCAAAGTATGAGGTGCTCTAAAAAAGATCTACTTCTTTATGCGGTGACAGACAGAAGATGGCTGCATGGAAAGAGACTTTGTGAACAAGTGGAAGAAGCCTTAAAAGGAGGCGCGACATTTATACAGCTCAGGGAAAAAAATCTGGAAGAAGCCGCATTTTTAAAAGAGGCAGAAACGATAAAAGAACTTTGCAGCCAGTATAAAGTCCCGTTTGTGATCAATGATAATGTAGAAATCGCAAAAGCGGTTGACGCAGATGGAGTGCACGTAGGTCAAAGTGATATGGAAGCGCTGCATGCACGAGAAATACTGGGCGAGGATAAGATCATCGGTGTATCGGCGCAGACAGTAGAGCAAGCTGTAAAAGCAGAAAAAAATGGCGCAGATTATTTGGGAGTAGGAGCAGTATTTGCTACAGGTTCTAAGGCAGACGCAAAAGAAGTCGATCATGAGACGCTAAAAGAAATCTGTGCGGCAGTAAATATTCCGGTGATCGCGATCGGCGGGATTGGCGAAGCAAACGTTATGAGACTAAAAGGAAGTGGAATCTGCGGTATAGCAGTCATCAGTGCTGTCTTTGCACAGTCAGATATACAAAATGCAGCAAAGAGACTGCGTGATCTGACCAAAGAAATGATAGGTGAAAGATAAAGAAAATGATAAAAGGTATCGTATTTGATGTGGATGGAACGCTTTTAAATTCCATGCCTGTTTGGGAAAACTTAGGAGAATTATATTTGAAGAGTTTAGGGATAGCGGCAGAAAAAGATCTTCGAAATATCCTCTTTGAGATGAGTTTGGAGGAAGGCGCTGCATATCTGATCAAAACATATGGACTCGCGCTCACGGAAACGGAGGTGGTAAGTGGCCTGAACAGACGGGTAGAAGAGTTTTACAGAGAGAAAGTTCCTCTGAAAGAAGGCGTAAGACAATATCTGGATGAATTTAAAGCGAGAAAAATACCCATGACGATCGCGACATCCGGAGATAGGCAAAATGCAGAAGCAGCATTAAAAAGATTAAGAGTTTCTTCTTATTTCCAAGGGATTTTTACATGTGCTGAGATAGGAAGCAGTAAATCGCAGCCGGATATTTATCTGGCCGCAGCGCTGCAGATGGATACAGAACCTGAAAATACATGGGTATTTGAAGATGCGTACCACGCTGTCCTAACGGCGAAGAAAGCAGGTTTTAAGACGGTTGCCGTATATGACAAGGCAAATGACAGAAATCTTGCAAGAATATGGAATACGGCGGATATTTATTTGGCCGCATATACGGATTTCGCGTTGGTTTATAAAAGAATGGCTGGAGAATGAAAGAAAAGAGAGGAAAAGTACGATGAAAACTGCATTGACGATCGCTGGAAGCGACTGCAGCGGAGGAGCCGGAATACAGGCTGATATTAAAACAATGATGGCAAATGGGGTATTCGCTATGAGTGCTGTGACAGCCCTGACTGCACAGAATACAACTGGGGTGGCAGGAATCCTGGAGGTGACTGCCGGGTTTTTGAAGGAACAATTAGACTGTATATTTAACGATATACGCCCGGATGCTGTAAAGATTGGAATGGTATCGTCCGGTGAGCTGATACGGGCAATAGCAGAAAAGTTAAAAGAGTATCACGCTGTACATATCGTAGTCGATCCGGTGATGGTGGCGACGAGCGGGGCAAAATTGATCAGTGACGATGCGATAGATATATTGAAAGAAGAACTGTTAGGGATCGCGGATATACTGACTCCGAATATCCTGGAGGCAGAAGTGCTGGCAGAAATGCCGATAAGAACAGAAGAAGATATGATAAAAGCAGCAGAAAAAATCGGCCGGTATTACCACTGCGCAGTGCTTTTAAAAGGTGGACATCAGTTAAACGACGCCAATGATCTGCTGTATCGGGAAGCAACGTACAGATGGTTTTACGGGAAACGAATCTCGAATCCGAACACTCATGGAACAGGATGTACTTTATCCAGCGCAATTGCCTCAAATCTGGCAAAAGGCTTTCCTATGGATATATCGGTAGAACGCGCGAAAAGCTATATTTCAGGAGCATTGGGAGCTATGTTGGATCTGGGGGCAGGCAGCGGACCTATGGACCATGCTTTTGCTATTACCGGAGAATATGTAAAAGAAGCAGAAAAATACAGGTAGTAAAAGTAAGAAAAAGATTGTATATTGCCGAAATATTCGATATTATGTATATAATGCCAATTCATAAATGGTATGTCCGAATTCTATAAAAGAAGAGAGAGAGGGTTTTTCATGGACAGTTCAATTTTTATTGGAACATGGTGGTCGTTGGTACCGCCGCTGCTGGCAATATTGCTTGCTTTTATTACAAAGGAGGTATATAGTTCACTTTTTATAGGGGTTGCTGTGGGCGCATTGCTGTATGCAGGCTTTAATCCCTGGAATGCATTTGTATCTTTCTTTGACATCATGAAGGAGAGTATGAATTTAAATATTTTGATATTTGATGTATTGCTCGGTATGATCATCGTACTGATGGCGAAATCAGGCGGCTCGGCGGCATATGGAAAGTGGGCAGGGAAAAAGATCAAGAGCAAAAAAAGTGCGCTGCTTGCGACGACTGGATTGGGCGTATTAATATTTGTGGACGATTATTTTAATTGTCTGACAGTAGGTTCGGTCATGCGTCCTGTGACAGATCGTTATAAAGTTTCTAGAGCAAAGCTTGCCTATATTATCGATGCAACGGCAGCTCCGGTTTGTATCATCGCTCCAATCTCCAGCTGGGCGGCAGCGGTGAACTCTTATGTGCCTGAAGATGCGGGGATTACTGGTTTTCAACTTTTTTTGCGCACGATTCCGTATAATTTATATGCAATTCTGACAATTGCGATGGTATTGTTTATCATTATTTCGGGTTTTGACTTTGGATTGATGAAAAAGCACGAAAGAAACGCGGCCAAAGGAGACTTGTTTACAAGCGGCGGAGAAGAATTTGATAAAATTGAAGAAGAATCTGGCTCTAAGCAGGGGAAAGTGATCGATCTTATACTTCCGGTCGCAGTTCTGATCGTGTCTGCGATAGGAGCAATGATCTATACTGGCTTTCTGGGCGGAGCAACGGATCTGATCACGGCTTTTTCTGGTTGTGATGCAGAGACAAGCCTTATTTTTGCGACAATGGTGACAGTATTGTTTATGTTTCTTTTGTATATGCCGCGAAAAGTGATCACATTTAAAGGCTTTATGGATAGTTTTGTAGAAGGGTTTAAACTGATGATACCTGCAGTTGCGATCTTGATTTTTGCCTGGTCCTTAAAAGGGATGGGAGATGCTTTGGGAATTGCAGATTTCGTGGGAGAAGTTGTAGGAAAGAATGCACAGGCAAGTATTTTTATACCGGTGATCATGTTTGCAGTTGCGATCTTTTTAGCATTTTCAACGGGAACTTCCTGGGGAACATTCGCGATTCTAGTGCCGATCGTCGTTGCCATGTTCTCATCTGCTTCGAATATGGATATGATGGTCATTGCAGTTTCAGCTGTACTTGCCGGAGCAGTATGCGGAGATCATGTGTCACCAATATCTGATACGACCGTTATGTCTTCAGCAGGAGCGCAGAGCAATCATATCAACCATGTTTCTACACAGATGCAGTATGCAGCGGTCGTAGCAGGTGTGTGTGTAGCAGGATATATCATTGCAGGGATAGTTAAAGTATGGTGGATAACGCTCGGCGCCAGCTTTATCCTATTGCTTGCAGTCTTGTTTGGCATGAAGATGTTTTCAGAACGTTCCAAGAAGGAACAGAAGGTGGAAAAAAATGCTTAGGATAGATGTGCCGTATATAGATCAGAGCAAAAGGTATCCAACCGGTTGTGAAAGTGTTTCCGCAACTATGCTTTTACAGTTCCTGGGCATAGAGATTACGGTGGATGAGTTTATCCAGAAGTACCTTGCATGCAGGGAGTTTCAATCTGTAGACGGGGAACTTTATGGACCGGATCCATATAAATATTTTTGCGGCAGCCCATATGATGAAGATTCTTTTGGCTGCTATGCTCCGGTCATCTGCCAGGCACTAAAGAAGGCGCTGCAGGATGCACATGAAAGGAAAATGTGTGGAGAACGGAAATGGATCGTGCTGGATGAAACGGGGCAATCTATGGAGTATCTCACAAATACTTATCTGGATAAAGGAATTCCGGTTATTTTATGGGCGTGTATCAATATGAGAGAGCCTATTGTGGGTCCACAGTGGAAACTTCTCGATTCAAAAGAAAGATTTACCTGGGTGTCAAATGAACACTGTATGCTTTTGACCGGATATGATGAAAAAGGATATTATTTTAATGACCCCTATGAAAATAATGGAGTTGTCTACTATGAAAAAGAACTTACAAACAATAGATATATAGCACAAAAAATGCAGGCGATAGGGATAAGGGAGATATAGATTCCAATCCACAGTACCGCTCAAACTCGTTGATGTTTCGTTTTGTTAGACAATTGTGGAATGAAAACAGACAGTACTATGTGTACATGAAAGTATGACACATGGCACTGTCTGTTTTTTCTCGCGGCGTACTGTTTTGTTAGAACTATAATAACTGTATCCCGTTCTCCAGAGCCTGTTTTGCTGTTTCCTCAGGCCAGATCGAGGACTGTACTTCTCCGATATGCGCTTTTCTTAAATAGTACATGCAGATGCGGGATTGACCGATACCTCCCCCAACTGTATAAGGCAGTTCCCCGTTTAAAAGCGCCTTCTGGAAGGGGAGGGAAGCACGTTCTTCGCAGTCTGCAAGCTTCAGCTGCTTTTTAAGAGCCCCTTCGTCTACCCGAATGCCCATGGAAGAAAGCTCTAATCCGATATCGAGTACCGGATAATATACGATAATATCTCCATTTAATTCCCAGTCATCATAGTCCGGCGCGCGGCCGTCGTGCTTTTTACCGGAAGCAAGTTCTTTGCCGATCTGTGAAATAAACACAGCCCCTTTTGCTTTAGCGATACGATATTCCCTTTCTTTGGGAGCTGCTTCAGGGAACATATCTTCTAATTCCTGAGAAGTGATAAAGAAAATATCATCTGGGAGCCATGGCTCAATATAGTTGTAACGTCGGGAAATAAATTCCTCTGTATCCTTGAGAGCACTGTATACTTTTCGGACAGTGTATTCTAGGGTTTCCATATTTCTTTCTTCTTTGGAAATGATCTTTTCCCAGTCCCACTGGTCTACATAGAGAGAATGGATATTGTCTGTATCTTCATCTCGGCGGATGGCGCTCATATCTGTGTATAGGCCTTCACCGGAGTGAAAGTCATAGTGTTTTAATGCATACCGTTTCCACTTGGCGAGAGAATGTACGATTTCGGCAGCAGTATCGTTCTGTTCCTTAATGCCAAATGAAACGGGACGTTCTACACCATTGAGATTATCATTCATTCCTGATTCTGGCCTGACAAACAGAGGTGCAGAGACTCTGGTCAAATGAAGGGATTTCGCAAGCGCCCGTTCGAAATGGTCTTTGATTTCTTTGATCGCCACTTCCGTTTCACGAATTGTGAGTGGGGAGCGGTAGCTGTTAGGGATCTTAAGTTGTTCCATAATAGTAGCTCCTTTGATTTATTATCTTTACCTATTTTAATGTCAGAAGCCTTGTAAGTCAACCGGAGGAATGGAAGGAATTAAAATTTGTTAAAATGAAGTATATAAAAAAGGAGTAATTAACAGAAAAAATATATATTATATTGATAATAACAGATAATACTGAAAAATATAAAAATTAGACTAAAAATACATTGACAAAATGAAAAATATATAGTATTATTTATTTAACAAATCAAAGAGAGATTTATTCATCCGGCTGATAAATAAAAAATGGAAGCAGACATGGAGAAATTATCATAATGACGAGAAAGTTATGAGAGAAGCAAAATCCATGAGAGAAGCAAAATTGTATATTTATCTAGCAGGAAATTTAAAGAACAGGAGGTACGGACCACCAGCAACGTAAATCAAAAACAGAGACTATCATAAAGATAGAAAAAGAGGTAAAAACAATGATAGAAATATCTATATAAAAGTGGGTGTTAATCAAGATCGGTTGATTAGCATCCATTTTTATGCAGAATAATTCTTGTCTAATAAGAAGAAAATTGATAGAATGATTTCGAAGGGGAAGAAGTGTATAAATAAAAATAAGGGACAAAGGAGTATAAAATGATTTGGAGTACGATGGTAGACAAAATAAAAAATATAGCTGTGGGGATCTTTACACAGGAGGCTGAAGAAAGTTTCCTGCTATCTCAGAATATACTGCTTTTGGCAGTGCTCATAGCAGTGGGAGTTCTCTGGTGTTTTCTGGGGTTAAAATGGATACGTTTGTGGTCAGCTTTGATAGGAATGGCGGCAGGGCTGCTGGGAGGAATTTTTGCGGCAGATATGCTTGGTATGGAGGCGCTGGTGTCGTTTGTGGCAGGAGCGGTATGCGGCATGCTCTTACTTGTGCTGTGCGCGCGGTTTTATAGATTTGGTGTGTTCGTCTGTATAGGAAGTATCGGAGCGGTAAGTACTGCATTCTTCCTTCATCTGCAGGGATGGATCTTGCCGGTCGTTTGTGCGGCTGTAGGGCTTGTTTTGGCGCTTATATCCATAAAATTTACAACGATCATGGGGATTCTCGTCACAGCATTTTTCGGAGCTATTACAGCGGAGTCTGCTATAGCGTTTTTACTGCCCATACAGGGAACTGTTCTAGAGATTGTGATAGGAGTGTTCCTGGGAGCTATAGGGGTACTTGTTCAGCTTCTTCTTGAATCAAAAAAGAGGAAAAAACAAAGTTTGAAAAAGGCGGCTGAGATCCGCAATACACATTCTACAGAAAATGAAGTGGAAAAGGCAAGAGCGATGATGGAAAACTTGGATCAAATTTCCAAAGAAGATGAAAAAGCGATAGAATAAAAGTTTATCTATAAAGAGTGAAGTCCATTTTATGACACACCTTTTTTGGTATGCTGAATGCATAGCAAAGAGAGGTGTGATTTTTATGTATATTAGAAAATCTGTAATCTGTGGAGTTATTATTTTTATAGGAGTGCTGTTTTTATCGGTTTTATCCATTTTATATTGCTTTACAGAGATCAACATTCCGGGAGTTCTTTATATTTTGGCATGGGGACTGTGTATTTTTCTTATGGTAAAAAGTGTGTCAAAGATAGAAGGACACGTGTAGAAGAATAGTTCAGTTTGGAAAAGCCGTGAAAAGTCAGTGTCTTAAGTTGCCAGCAGTTTTAGAAAGTTGTATAATCAAAGTAAACAACCGGATACTAGATAAGGCAAAGGAGGCTTATTGATGAAGATTGATATGCACTGCCATGTAAAAGAAGGTTCAATAGACAGTAAAGTGAGTTTAGATGAATATATAACGATTTTGAAGCAAAAAGGGTTTCAGGGAATGGTAATCACAGACCATAATACCTATAAGGGCTATCGATACTGGAAAAACACGATGAAGGGAAAAATGCATACAGATTTTGTCGTGCTTAAGGGCATAGAATATGATACCAGAGATGCCGGACATTTTCTTGTGATCATGCCGGAAGGAGTGAAAATGCGGGTTCTGGAAATGCGGGGAATGCCGCTTGCGACATTGATCGATCTTGTACACCGGAATGGAGGAGTACTGGGACCGGCTCATCCATACGGTGAAAAATATATGAGTTTTATGAACACAAAGAGATTTTATAAATCTCCTGAGATCGTAAAGCGATTCGATTTTGTGGAGGCATATAATTGCTGTGAGCCGAAAGCATCAAATGAAGGCGCTGCGAAACTGGCAGCTAAGTATTCGAAAGTAACTGTGGGGGGAAGTGATTCCCATAAGGCGGACTGTGTGGGGCGTGCTTATACGATTCTGCCGGAACCTGTTACCTGCGAGACGGAATTGATCTCTATGATCCATAAGAAGACACATTTCGAAGTAGGGGGAATTCCCTACGAAAAGACGACGAAAGAGAAAATAGGAAAAGTAAATAAATTATTAGTATATTCATTCTGGCTGTATAATAAGGGCGGTGAACTGGTAAAGCGACACGGACGCAATGGAAAGATGGAGGAAGAAAATCCATTTGATCCTATTGATCCTATCGAGTTGTACTATCGTTCTTGAACAAAAGAGAACCTTTTAGAGAGTTTGAGTATTTCAAGAGATTCTGTATCAGACAAAGATACAGAATCTCTGTTTTTTACCGGAAGTCTATCTTTTTGAGGAAAAGTGCTTTTGCATCGCAGGGGCGTCCCGGAATTTTACGTCCTTTTAAAATTGCTTCTGCACTTTCTATACTTTGTCTGCCTGTTCCTATGTCTAACAGAGTGCCTATGATAAGGAGCGGCATGTGAGGAAGAAAATCAGTAGCAGTTAAAGACAGAGAGAGGAAATCTGCAGTTTGTTCTATTTGTATATCCAATAGTTCTTGTTCTGTCTTTTTCTTTGATCGGCCGGATGAGAAGTATTGAAAATCTTGTCTGCCTATGAGAGAGGAAGCCGCTTCCTGCATTCGTTCGATATCTGGAGCGGGAAAAAGATGGAGAGAATACTTCTGCGTAAAAATGTCCTGGACGGCCGCTGTACATATATGATAGAGATAAGTACGGGTTTTTGCGTTTAAATCGGCGCGAAATCGTTCCTGCATCCGGCAGGCGCGGCGTATAGCTATATCTTGAGGGAGATATGTGTTTAAATATTGCGTAAGGTCTTGCATAGAGATATCATAGGTGGTTAAAAAGGAGGCTTCCTGCGCAAGTGCGTGGACACCGGGTTCGGTTTTAGAAGCACAGTTTAAGATAGGGCTTTCTCCGGTCAGACGGCGCAGTACCTCAGAAATCTTATAAGAGATGGTACGAAAGGCTTTGTCCTTTGCAGGACGCTGCCAGCCAAGATATCTCGTTCCATCATATTCTATAGTAAGAAGGATGTTTTGCATGATGTATCTTCCTTTCGGTTATGTGCGAAAAACGTATAAATCTATTTTTATTTTACAGGATGTATTTGGTGAAGTACAGAGTTGATTTTTAGAATAAGTACCGTTTATAATCTATGTATAATGTCTGTATATAGTTGCCTATAGGCTGGTCAGAATAAAAACAGGATAGAAGATAACAGGATTCTTGATAGAAAGGACAGAGGTATATTATGGTAGAACAAAGAAGTGTAGAAGAGTCAAAAGTAGAGACAGTACGTCTGATACGTCCTAATCATCTTAATGCGGCAGGAAGGCTGTTCGGAGGTATGTTGATGCAGTGGTTGGATGAGATCGCGGGTCTTGTGGCGATGCGGCATACAAGGACAAATGTGATCACAGCATCTGTAGATAATCTGCGTTTTATACATGGAGCGTACAATGGTGAAATGATCGTTATCATAGGAAAAGTTACATATGTGGGGAATACGTCTATGGAAGTACGCGTGGACACTTATGTAGAAAACGAAAAGGATGGGCTGAGGCGTCCGATAAACAGAGCATATTTTACAATGGTTGCTATAGATGAAAATGATAAGCCAACTAGAGTGCCACGTCTTGTGTTAAGCGGAGAAGAAGAAAAAGCAGAGTGGGATGCGGCGGAAAAAAGAAGAGAAATGAGAAAAAAAAGAAAACAGGAAGGATTTTGAAACTTGCAGGGATAGTATCCGAGGCAGTCGTATTGACGGTATTCTCATATCTTATCTCGTTTTAGCAGGAGTTTTCAGGCAAAGAAAGAGAACATTTTGTTGAGAATATTTTTTATTTTATGCGCTTGACATGAATAAAAAACAGGTATAAAATGTTGGAAGTCAAACAGTTTGATTTCGTACAGTTTGATATAAAACATAATAGCAGTATATAAGACCTGCATATAGGAGAAAAAATGAAGAAGAAATATATGGGGATGGAGATAAGATCCCTGGACAATCTGATCAAACGATTTATTGACAACAGTATCAATAAGGAGCGTCTTGTCCAAGTGACAGGATCTAATGGATGGATCATAGGCTATTTGTGGGACAACAGGAACAAAGATACGTATCAGAAAGATCTGGAAGCCGAGTTTCATGTGACACGTTCTACTGCGTCAAAAGTTGTGAATCTGATGGTTGAAAAAGGACTGATCGTACGAAAGAGTGTGCAGACAGACGCACGTCTGAAGAAGCTGGTATTGACAGAAAAAGCAATGGAAATGGCAGAAGAGATGGAAAAGCGGCATGAGCAGATAGAAAAGCAGATCGTCAGAGGTTTTTCGGATGAGGAGCTGAAGCAGTTCTATTTGTATCTGGAAAGGCTGAAGAAAAATGTAGAACAGGAGGAGCAGGCGTGGTAAACATTTTAGCAAAAAGTATACGAGAGTATAAAAAAGAGTCGATCCAGGCACCGGTCCTGGTTGCCCTGGAAGTCATTATGGAAGTGGTGATCCCACTGTTAATGGCAAATCTGATCGACTATGGAATTGAGAAAGGAAATATGGGATATATATGGAAGATGGGTCTGGCGCTTTTAGTGGCAGCTTTTTTATCCCTGTTTTTTGGAGTGGCAGCAGGAAAAGCAGCGGCATATGCATCTGCCGGATTTGCAAAAAATCTGCGGAAGGATATGTACTACAATGTACAGAATTTTTCCTTTTCGAATATTGATAAGTTTTCTACTTCCAGTCTCGTTACACGCCTGACGACAGATGTGACAAATGTCCAGAATGCATACCAGATGGTGATACGGATGGCGATCCGTTCTCCCTTTATGCTGATTTTTTCTTTATTTTGCGCGTTTAAGGTGGATGCGCAACTTTCCCTTATTTTTGTGGGATGTATCCCGATCCTTGGAATTGGACTCTATGTGATCATGACACGTGTACATCCGATCTTTAAAAGGGTGTTTAAAACATACGACAGACTAAATAATGTGGTGCAGGAGAACTTAAGAGGCATACGAGTCGTCAAATCTTTTGTAAGAGAGGAACATGAACGGGAAAAGTTCGGAACAATCTCTATGGAGATATATAAGGATTTTTCTAAGGCAGAGAAAATGCTCGCATTTAATACACCTCTTATGCAGTTTTGTGTATATGTATCGCTTCTGCTGCTATCCTGGTTTGGTGCGAAAGCAATCGTGGCAAGCGGCGGCAACCCGGAAACAGGATTAAGTACAGGAGAACTGATGAGTCTGATCACATATACGATGCAGATTTTGATGAGCCTGATGATGCTTTCGATGGTCTTCGTCATGATTGTTATGTCGAAAGCATCGGCAGAGAGGATCGCCGAGGTGCTGACAGAAGAGAGTAATCTGAAAAATGGGGAGGATCCAGTGACGGAAGTACCGGACGGGTCAATCGAATTTACTCATGTTTCCTTTAGTTATTCCAATAAAGCACATAAAAAATGTCTAGATGATATACATTTAAAAATTGCATCCGGGGAGATGATTGGGATCATTGGCGGTACAGGAACTTCCAAATCCACGCTTGTACAGTTGATCCCTCGTCTGTATGATGTGACAGAAGGGACATTAAAAGTGGGAGGAAATGATGTAAAATCGTATGATCTAGAAGTACTTAGGGATAATGTGGCTATGGTTTTGCAGAAAAACGAATTGTTCTCCGGCACGATCAAAGAGAATCTTAGATGGGGAAATGAACATGCCACGGAGGAAGAACTGATACATGCGTGCAAACTTTCCCAGGCAGATGATTTTATTTCACGCTTTCCGGATGGATATGATACGTATATTGAACAGGGCGGCGCGAATGTTTCCGGAGGACAGAAGCAGAGGCTGTGTATAGCAAGAGCACTGTTGAAAAAGCCCAAAATATTGATCTTAGATGATTCGACCAGCGCAGTAGATACAAAAACCGATGCGATGATAAGAAAGGCATTTTTAGAAGAAATTCCGCACACGACAAAAATCATGATTGCCCAGAGGATTTCGTCTGTGCAGGATGCGGATAGGATCATCGTGATGGATAACGGGAAGATCAGCGGTGTTGGCACGCATGAAGAATTGCTGCGGAGCAACGCGATTTACCGTGAAGTATATGAATCTCAGCAGAAGGGAGACAGCAAAGATGAAGGAAACTAAGAGGCAGCAGCTGGATTTAAAAACATTGAAACGCCTGATGTCTTACTTAAAAGAATATAAAAAACGTTTTATATTTGTACTGATCTGTATTGCTTTAAATGCGGGAGCGATGGTGGTAGCGTCTCTGTTTTTGCAGGTGTTGATAGATGAGTATATTATGCCGCTCTTATCTTCAGCTGATCCGGAATTTTCATCCCTTTTTCGTGTGATCGTATTTTTGGCGGGGATCTACCTGGTCGGCATATTAGCGTCCCTATTTTACAGCCGGACGATGGCGGTCATATCACAGGGAATCTTGAGAAAAATCAGGGACGAAATGTTTTCCCATATGCAGACATTGCCGATCAAATATTTTGATACGCATCCGCATGGGGATGTGATGAGCCATTATACCAATGATACAGATACTTTACGCCAGATGATCTCGCAGAGTATACCCCAGCTATTTTCTTCTGTGATTACTATCGTGGCTGTATTTTTTGCAATGCTTTCGATTAGTTTCTGGCTGACTTTATTTGTCCTGGCGGCTATTGTTGTGATCATGAAAGTGGTTTCCGGCATTGCAGGAAAGAGCGGGAAATATTTTATCCGTCAGCAGGAAGCGATTGGAGATGTGAATGGATATATCGAAGAGATGATCAATGGACAGAAGGTCGTAAAAGTATTTTGCTACGAAGAAAAGGCGAAAGAAAAATTTAATATTAAAAATGAAGAACTCTGCGAGCAGTCATCCAAGGCATTTACGTATGCGAATATTCTGATGCCGGCAATGAATAATCTAGGATATGTGCTGTATGTTCTTGTTGCGATCGTCGGAGGAGCGATGGGCATCGCAGGAATCACCAATGTCAGTCTGACTGGTTTTGGTGTGCTTACACTTGGAATGATTGCGTCTTTTTTACAGTTGTCACGCAGTTTTATCCAGCCTCTCGGACAGGTATCACAGCAGTTGAGCGCCATTGTTATGGCGCTGGCGGGGGCGAAGCGTATCTTTGCGCTGATCGACGAAGAGAGCGAACAGGATGAAGGATATGTAACCCTGGTAAATGCGCAGTATAAAGACGGAGTTCTGACAGAAGCAGAGAAACGCACAGGCATATGGGCATGGAAACATCCACACGAGGACGGAACAGTGACGTATACAGAATTAAAAGGCGAAGTACGGATGTTTGATGTGGATTTTGGCTATGAAGAAAATAAAATGGTACTGCATAATGTTACATTGTATGCCAAGCCAGGGCAGAAAGTGGCGTTTGTGGGAGCTACAGGAGCGGGAAAGACGACGATCACAAATCTGATCAATCGCTTTTATGATATTGCGGACGGAAAAATCCGCTATGATGGCATTAACATTAATAAGATCAAGAAAGCAGATCTAAGACGGTCGCTTGGCATTGTATTGCAGGACGTAAATTTATTCACAGGGACCGTTATGGAAAATCTGCGGTACGGGAAACTGGATGCGACAGACGAAGAATGTATTGCAGCGGCTAAGCTGGCGAATGCGGATGGATTTATTCAGATGCTGCCAGATGGATACGACACGATGCTGTCGGGAGATGGGAGCGGACTCTCCCAGGGGCAGCGGCAGCTCCTCTCCATCGCCCGTGCGGCAGTTGCGGATCCCCCGGTAATGATACTGGATGAGGCGACATCTTCTATTGATACACGCACAGAAGTAATCGTACAAAAAGGCATGGATTCACTGATGAAAGGGAGAACGGTCTTTGTGATCGCGCACAGACTGTCTACGATCCAGAATGCAGATGTGATCATGGTTCTGGAGTTGGGAAGGATCATTGAAAGGGGAAGCCATGAAGAACTGATGGCAAAAAAAGGAAAATACTATCAATTATATACGGGTGTTTTTGAATTGTCTTAATAAAAGAAAATGTCCGATAAGTCCTCTGGTACATGGAATAGAAAGGAAATTCCTCGGGAGGTTTTTGTATGTATTTTAGCTAAAGATAATGGATAGTTTATATAGGTCGATCTTGTTGAAGCCGATTTTCCTGTTCACAAGAAAATCATTGAATGAGCAATATAAAGTTGTGTCAGCAGTGTTGTCATAAATTAAGTGAAAAATTGGTAAGAATATTTTTATTGAGGCACCATTTCATTGTGATTATGGTTGGAACATTGAAGTAGGTGAGAATTTCTTTGCTAATTATAATTTGACCATTCTTGATGTAGGTAAAGTAACAAAAGATATTCCTGAACGGTGTATTGCGATTGGGAATCCGTACAAAGTGATACGCAAAATTACAGCCGTTAACATCCTAATGGCGATTGTCGAATTTCTATCCGTCATGTCCGCTTTAATGCTGACTATAGGCTGGAGGCGAGAAATTTTTCTTAAATACTTGCCAGATTACCAGAACAGACGCAGAAGAAAAAATTTTTTGTATTACTTCCGACATTTGATACAAGAAGTTTGGGAGCAATACTCTTGTGAAAGCAAGCATAAAAACTTTGATGAGATACTTTTGCGTTATTCTAGGCAATCTGTCCTTGACAATAGTACTAAACAGTACTATTATATGGTATGAATTAGTACCATAGGAGGAAGGAGAATGAAGGAAAAAGATTTTCACAAGATATTAGAGGAATACTATGCAGTGTTTATTAAAATTAATGGTATCTATTCTGCATTTGCAAAAGAAAAAGAACTTTCCTATCATGCACTATTTATTCTGTATGCAATTTATCATAGTGAGAATGGATGCACACCAAAAGAAATTTGTGATAAATGGCTTATTCCAAAGCAGACAATTAATAGCGTTTTGAGAATATTTGACAAGCATGGCTTTGTGTGCTATGAAACCTGCTCTCAAGATAGGCGTAATAAAAAAGTTATGCTTTCTACCGAAGGACTGACTTATGCGAAACCATTACTGGATGCTCTTTATTCGATAGAAAAAGCAGCCTTAAAAAAAATGGGCGATGAAACAGTAAATAATTTGATTCATTGTAATCGTCTTTTTTGCGAAAAAATGGAAGAGGAACTAAAAGGAAATGACGACTAAAAAAGCATTTTGGAGCAATGTTCTGCCGTCAATGGCTGCTTTCGCATTTTCTGGATTATATACTATTGTTGATGGTTTTTTCATTGGGCAAAATATTGGGGATCATGGTATTGCAGCAGTTAATATTGCTTATCCTATTACCGCTTTAATACAGGCAATTGGAACAGGAATCGGAATGGGCGGTGCAATCTGGGTGGCAATCAGTTTGGGTGAATCAGATAATAAAAAGAAAAATGTATATTTAGGAAATACTTTTGTACTTTTGGCTGCTTTTTCTTTTTTTGTGACAGTTTTTTTGATGATTACATATCGTCCATTGCTAATATTTTTTGGAGCAAAAGGAATCATATTGGAATATGCTGTCGATTATTTAAGAGTTATTGTGTTGGGAACAATATTCCAGCTTTGCAGTGTCGGTTTTGTTCCAATTATTCGTAATTTTGGCGGAGCCTTTGTTGCAATGATTGCAATGATTGCAGGTTTTGTCAGCAATATTTTAGGCGACTGGTTATTTACATCTGTATTCCAAATGGGAACTGCGGGAGCGGCATTAGCTACTGTTTTGGGACAAATGATTGCATTACTTCCTTGTCTGATTTTTATTTTTAAAAAGAAAAACTTGATTCGATGTGCTGTTTTTCGTCCTGTGTATTCATCAGTTTATAAAATATCTGTTACTGCTTTGGCTCCCTTTGGTTCGATTATCAGTCCTATGATTGTGATTGTGGTTATGAACAAAGCTGCATTAACTTATGGAGGCGAGTTGGAAGTAGCTTGCTACGCAGTGATTAGTTATGTAATCTCAATATCAAATCTACTCATGCAAGGAATTGGCGATGGTGTTCAGCCACTTTTAAGCAGAGCCTATGGATCAAATGAAAAGGTAACTCTTGCAAAACTGAAAAAGCAGGCATATGGATTAGCAATTTTAACCGGAGTGATATGTATATGTGGATTTTATGCAAGTATTTCGAGTGTCCCAGTTATGTTTGGAGCATCCTATGAAGTTGCACAACTGTATAAGAAAGCACTTCCATTTTTTCTTATTGGATTGATATTTATTCCAGTAGTTAAAGTAACCATTTGTTATTTGTATGCGACAGATAAAGTAAAGTTATCTTATCTATTGATTTATTTAGAACCAATCACAGTTGCGTTGTTTGCCGGAATCATATTACCTGCTTTTTGGGGGCTTCAGGGAGTGTGGATGGCAATTCCGGTGACACAATTTTTACTTTCTGTTATGAGTACTGGGTTTCTAATCCTTGAAAGGCTCAAACGATAATGTAAATGCAGGGAATTTACATTTGCTGATATAATTTGATTGATGGAGGAGAAGGATGATAAAAATTGAGCATATTGCAATGTATGTTAATGATTTAGAGAATGCAAAAAATTTTTTTGAAAAATATTTTAATGCAAAGTCCAATCGTGAATACCATAACCCTAACACAAACTTTCGCTCCTGTTTTTTGACATTTGATGACGGTGCCAGATTAGAAATTATGAATACCCCCAAAATGAATGATGCTGCTAAGACAATAAGTAGAACAGGATTTATTCATATAGCATTTAGTGTAGGCAGTATGAAGGCAGTTGATGAATTGACGAACAGAATTAGAAATGATGGGTATGAAGTTATAAGCGGTCCAAGAACGACTGGTGATGGATATTACGAAAGTTGTATTGTTGCGATAGAAGAAAACCAAATAGAAATCACAGTATGATAAATTTCAATAAACAAATAGGAATCCGAGTAGGAGGATATATAAAATGAATATTAGAAAAGCAGAGGAAAAAGACATTCCTAGAATTATTGAATTGTTAGGGCAGGTATTGCAGATCCATGCAGATATAAGACCCGATATTTTTATCCCCGGTACTACAAAATATACCGTGTGCGAATTGACAGAGTTTTTGAAAAATGAGGAAAAGCCGATATATGTTGCTGTGAATGAGGAAGATGTGTGCTTAGGATACGCATTCTGCCAGTTAAAAGAACAGCCGTTTTCAAACAATATGGTGCAGTTCAAGTCATTTTTTATAGATGATTTATGCGTTGATAAACGAGAGAGGGGACAGCATATTGGTGAAAGTCTGTTTGAATATATAAAACAGGAAGCAGAGAAATTGGGATGCTATGAAGTGACCTTGAATGTATGGACTGGAAATACTTCGGCAGAAAAATTTTATGAAAAGATGGGGATGAAAACAAAGGAAAGGCAGATGGAATACATCTTGTAAATATACAAGTATAGTTTACATTTTATCATGCTGAACAACCATAAAAACTGAATATTCCGCCGTCCCGCAGCCTTTTGTAAAAAATTCGTTATAGGTTTCCCGAAAAAGTAGCGGCAGCAAATGAGGGAAATCTGGCGCCCTTTATAAAAAAAGCTGGTTGCGATTTTCTGAAAAGGGGCAGCAGGAAGTGAATGGTAGTCCGACAGATGGTCAAGACACGCATGATCGAGGGAGAATACGCCGAGTTTGCCCAGCGGCTTTTTGTCAAGCCGCCCGCTATTTCAGGGAGAATGACCTTTCTAAGCTTTTGAGCTATAAAGTCCTGCAAGCCCTTATCAAATAGAAGAACAGCGGCTACAACGATTACCGGGCGAAACGGGAAGAATACCGCCGCTTACAGACGGTCAAGGACAATATCGACCAGATTTACGCCGGGAGTACAAGCTTGTGAAGAAGTAGGAACAGGAGCGATAAAACCGTCTTTAGATGTATCCGAACCCATACAGAACAAGGAGGCTGTCTCGTACCCTATCCGCAATACCAAAGGAGTTTTTAACGGGCTTACAGGGCAGAAAACAACGGGAGTTGAAGATGTTTCTTTTTGACATAGCAGATGGTATGTCATACATTATTGGGAGTGATTTATTTATGAAAGAAAAATTTAAAAATTTGTTAAAGCAGCATAAAAAAGAATTTGTAATAGGTACTTGTGTATTGGTTTTAGCAATTGCAGGTATTAGTATTTCTTTTTTATCGGGAAATGATACTGCAGATATAAAGCAGGAAGAGACGGTAAAGAAACAAAACTTATTTTCATCTGTAAAAGGAATTAAAGATCTGTATGTAGTGCAAAATTTAAAAAATGTAGATTGGCTGAAAGACGTTACATATGATAAAAACAAGTTAAAAGAAATAAAGGTGAATGATAAGAATGTGGATGTTACTAAAATTGGCGAGTATAAATTAACTTATACGGCAATAAGTAAAGATAAAAAAGAAACAGAAGATAAAATTGTTAAGGTGACAGTTGTAAATACTCAAGAAGCGGAGAAATTAGCAAAGGCTGGAAAAGCGGTGTGGACATCTGATACAGCAGTAGCAAAATCTGACGATAAAGAAAAGAAGGATAGTAAAAAAGAAGCAGGAAAATCAGATGAAAAAGCTTCGGAGGATGTTGTTAATAATAGTGCATCCGTTTCTAATGATACAGGAACTAATTCGGTAGCTCAAACTCAGGGAGAGAATGTTAATAGTGATAAAGGTTCATCCTCAGGAAGTAATTCATCTACAGATACAAGTAATAATAATTCCGGTGGGGAGACAGGAGCTGGGGGACATTATGAACCTGTATGGATTGTAACAAAAGAAGCATGGACAGAGGTAGTGGAAGAACCTATCTATGAAAAGCAATTAATGTGGTACTGTAATACTTGTGGTGAAAATATAACAAAAGATCCTGAAGGACATATTGATGCAACAATGCATGCAGGGTATAGAAATACTTGGGAAGATGTAGTAATAGGAACAAATAGATATGAAATATACCATGATGCGGAAGGTTACTGGGATAACCAATGGGTAGAGAATTAAAAATAAAAGGAATGAGACAGGGGGAAAGGCTATCATAGAGTATATTATGAAGATAGATTACAAATAGAGGTTTTATTACGCGCAGGGCATGGTGTGTGTGAAATTGCACGATTAATTGGAAAACACCATTCTACTGTTTCAAGAGAAATAAGACGTGGACAATATGTACACAGAAATTCAGACTGGATAGAAGAAGTAAGATATAGTTCGGAACTTGCGGAAGAAAAGTACCAAGCACAACTACGGGCAAAAGGAGCAAACATAAAATTGGGAAATGACTATGAATTAGCAAGATACTTAGAAAAGAAAATAAGGGAAGAAAAATATTCTCCTGCCGCTGCACTTTCAGTAATAAAAAGAGAAGAAAAAGATTAAGTGCCGGGAATAGTATAGAAAAACAGTGGGGAGCAGACTTCCGAAAGGTTTTTAAAACAATAACTACGGATAATGGTAATGAAAATCAGAATAAGATGGTAAGGCGGCATACACCTAAAGGAAGTGACTTAGATCAAATAAGCAGAAATAGAATAAGGAAAATAGAAAAATGGATAAATACATATCCACGTGAGATTTTTGGCTGGAAGAATTCAGAAGAACTATTTCAGAAGGAAGTGGAAAATTGTTTAGATGATAAAAAAGTTTGTAATTGGGCATAATGCCGAAAATAAAAAATACGTGCGATGAATGTTGACTTTTACCCTAGTACATGGAATAGAAAATTTTTATGTACCGGGGGTCTTTTTTATGGTATTATAATAGTTAAGCAATTTTGTGCCAAAGCTGCACAACAAGAAACAAAAAGAGAAATGAGGATAAACAATGATCAACAAATTAGTGGAAAAAATCAGAAAGACAAAGGCGCCAATCGTAGTCGGCCTGGATCCTATGTTAAATTATATCCCAGATCACATACAGGAGGCGGCATTTTCAGAATTTGGAGAGACGCTTGAAGGAGCTGCGGAAGCAGTCTGGCAGTTTAATAAAGAAATCATTGATAAGACTTATGACTTGATACCGGCAGTGAAACCACAGATCGCAATGTACGAGCAGTTTGGGATTCCGGGGCTTGAGGTGTTTAAAAGAACCGTGGATTATTGCAAGGCAAAAGATCTTGTAGTGATCGGAGATATAAAAAGAGGGGATATTGGTTCTACGTCCATGGCTTATGCAAGAGGACATATCGGAAAAGTCAGTATAAGAGGGAAGGAATATACACCATTTGGAGAAGACTTTGTCACTGTGAATCCGTATCTTGGATCTGACGGGATATCTCCGTTTATAGATGTATGCAAAGAAGAAAGAAGAGGACTTTTTATACTGGTGAAAACGTCCAATCCTTCCAGCGGTGAGTTCCAGGACCGTCTGATAGACGGGCGTCCTCTCTATGAACTGGTGGGCGAGAAAGTCGCGGAATGGGGCGAAGAATGTATGGGGGAAGAGTACAGTTATATCGGAGCGGTTGTAGGAGCGACCTATCCGGAGATGGGAAAAGTACTCAGGAAGATCATGCCGAAGTCCTACATACTTGTGCCTGGCTATGGCGCTCAGGGGGGCCAGGGAAAGGATCTGGTCCATTTCTTTAATGAAGACGGGCTTGGTGCGATTGTAAATTCTTCCCGTGGCATCATTGCAGCCTATAAACAGGAAGCCTATGCAAAATATGGTGCGAAGAATTTCGGGGACGCTTCACGGGCGGCTGTAGAAGCAATGGTGAGTGATATTAACGGTGCGTTAGAAGCGGCAAAATAGAAAAAACAAAACGGTAAAGAGAAGCTTGGCAGATTTGATATGAGCTGCTAGGCTTCTTTTTATTTATGGATAAAACAGATATTATAGAGTATGGAAACTGAGAATAAGAACAGATGAAGGAGTATGTTTTTTTTTTGAAACTTATTAAAAGAATATATACAATAGGTTCATAAATTCTTTTCTTTAAGCAAAGAAGAGGTTCGGCGGAATTAGATAAATGAGTGTAAACAGTGCTGTGTAGCCTGTGTGGAAGGAAGGGACGAAGCAATGGAAGAAAAGAGAAGGGAAAATTGTAAATTAAGAAGCGATGTAATGAAATCAGGAACAGACCGTGCATTGGCAAGGCTTTTGATGATGGCGGGAGGAATTACTAAAGAACAGGTGAAAAAGCCACTGATAGGAGTTGTAAATTCTTATACCAATATTTTTACAGGTCACGCAGTTCTGGATAAAATCTGCCGTTATGTAGAGGATGGAATCCTTATGGCAGGAGGAACACCTGCTGTTACAAATACGATTGCATTATGTGATGGGATGTGTGAGAATACGCCGGGAATGTTATATCCACTCCCCAGCCGTGATATTATTGCAGATTCTGTAGAGGCATATGTCAATGGTCATTCTTTGGATGGATTGATCTGTATCGCAAACTGTGACAAGATTGTACCAGGTATGCTGATGGCAATCATGCGCTTGAACATCCCCGCAATTTTCCTCTCTGGTGGGCCTTCCCTCCCTCCGGATGGAGGATATGACGATGCAACAAAATTTGCAAAGATTATGGCAGCAACAGAAGATGATATAGATGCAGAAAGAAATGAGATAGAAAACAGTCCGATGGGACCATGCGGGGGCTGCAATAGCGGTATGGGTACTGCGGTATCTATGCAGATCATGTCAGAAGTATTGGGAATTGGTGTGCTTGGAAATTCAACAGTACCCCATTTCTTTACTCGTCGTTATAATATGGGGGTATGGGCAGGACAAAGAATTGTGGAAATGGTTTATGAAGATTTAAAACCAAGCGATATTGTTTCTAAAGAATCTTTTAAAAATTGTCTGCGCGTAGATATGATGATGGGATGTTCCACAAATACAACGCTGCATTTACCGGCGATTGCCGCAGAAGCAGGATATAAGATTACCTTAGAGGATTTTGCAAAAGCAAGCAGGGAAACACCTCAAATCGCAAAAATTTATCCATCTATGAGCCCGCACTCAATGGAGGACGTACGGTTGGCAGGTGGGATTGAGGCATTGCTTCATCAGGGAATAAAAGGCGGATATCTAAATGGAGATGTAAATACAATATACGGAAAACCAATGTGTGAAATGGTTGCACATGCAAAGGTTCTGAATCCAGAGGTGATAAGACCCTTTGATAATCCATATACAAAAGAAGGAGGTCTTGCTATCTTAAAAGGAAGTCTGGCGCCGGATGGATGTGTGATCAAGACTGGAGGCGTACTTCCTGAGATGTATGAACATAGTGGACGGGCAAAGGTATTTGACAGTGAGCCGGAGTGTTATAAAGCAATCATCAATGGGGAAATCCAACCGGGAGACTGCGTGGTTATACGTTACGAAGGACCGGCAGGTGGACCGGGGATGAGAGAGATGCTTACTATCACTAACATAATTCGGGCAAAGGGATTAGACAGAAGCGTTTCGCTGATCACAGACGGACGATTCTCAGGGGGAAGTGTCGGTGGTGTTATTGGCCATATCTGTCCGGAAGCTATTAAGGGCGGTCTGATCGGATTAGTGGAAGACGGAGATATCATTGAATACAGTATTCCGAAAGGGACCATCGATTTGAAAGTAGATGAAGAGACGCTTGCCAAGAGACGTGAAAAGTGGGTTTGTCCGCCGCCACGTATACGTACAGGAATGCTTGCACAGTATGCTAAATTGGCTACATCGGCAGTACGCGGCGCACGGATGTTAGGAGATCCAAGTATAGAAGAAGATTTGGTCTCAATTGATTATTAAGTAATAGTTTTTTGACATAATAGCGAAGCGGCTGTTTGACAGATTAAAGTAAAGAGGTGCTACAAGTATGGATACTGTAGCACCTCTTTGTTTACACACATGTGTGGTGTTTAAAAAGAATTCCCTTGTGATAATCCCCAGACAGAACGGCAATTGTTCAGATGGATACGTGTTGCGGCATATGCAAATTCAGGATCTTTATTTCGGATAGCCATATATATCGTTAGATGCTCATCCCTAACAGAAGTAACGATCAGTTTTGTTGGAACTGGTGAAAGTTCATAAACTGTTTGATACCGCATATGCATTAGATGGGGTTTTAATTCTTGATAGGCTTTGATCAAATAATCATTCTTAGATGCAAGACAAATCTGTGTATGAAAGTTCATATCAATTTCGGCAAAAGTTCGTATATTTTCATATTCCGTTGTTGCGAATTTAAAATTTTGCATACGGATAAGCTGTTTTTTTAAATGAGACAAATCCTCTGCCGATGCATTGCAGGCAGCTAATTCGGCACAGGCGGTTTCAAAAGCCTTACGGGCAAAATTTGCATCTGTGAAAGCTTTGAGTGTAAGTTTTGGAACGATAAAACCACCGCCAGGACGTGGGTTGAGAAGTCCGCTTTCTGTTAACATAGAAAGAGCTTGACGCAGAGGGGTTCGGCTGACATGAAGCGTGTCTGCCAGGTGTTTTTCCTGGATGACAGTGCCAGGTGGTAATAAAGATTCACAAAGACAACGCCGTATAGCGGCAAAGATATTTTCATATAAAAAGTTAAAGATGTGTTCTTTTTGCTCCTGTTCAAATAGTTCCTGTATTAAGGTATAGGGATTGATTTCTTCCATACAATCCTCCTTTATGAAAAAAAGTTGTGTTTTGTCTCTTTTTCCTAAAAAAACCAGTAAAAATCAGTAGATTTTAGGAGGTATATACAGTATATCATAGGGCGATATAAAAAAGAAGTGTTAAAAATATCACGAATGTACTTTTTTTGAAACATGGAAAAATAGCGCTTATAATTCTATCATCGAGCCGAAACCTTAAATTGTAAGAGAAAAGTAGTGTGATGAAAGGAGTATGCAAAATGTCTCAGGTAAAAATAGAACCTATGTATTGTAAAGGCTGTGGGTACTGTATCGATGTGTGCCCTTTTCAGCTGCTACGAATTGGCAGCAGAACGAATGCGATTGGCCTGCATGCTGCAGAACAGATAGAAACGGACAAATGTACAGCCTGCAAATTGTGTGCGAACATTTGTCCTGAATCGGCCATTACGGTATATAAGTAAGCGAAAAGGAGATGAATAGACAGTGAGTAGAAAAGAAATATGGCAGGGAAATGAAGCACTTGCAGAGGCAGCGATAAGAGCAGGATGTACTTTTTTTGCCGGGTATCCGATTACACCGCAGACAGAAATTGTTGAGTATCTGTCATGGCGGCTTCCGGAAGTTGGCGGAACGTATCTTCAGTCGGAAAGTGAGGTCGCAGCCATTAATATGGTGATTGGAGCTTCTATAGGAGGCGCAAGAGCCATGACGGCTTCTTCTAATCCGGGAATTGCATTGATGACAGAAGGATTTGGAGCAATGGCATCTGGACGTTTTCCGGCAGTGATTGTAGATGTACAAAGAGCAGGTGCTGCTAATGTAGGAATTACAGCGTCTCAAAGCGATTACAATTTGCTGACAAAGACGTTCGGACCAGGAGGGCTTCGAGCATTTGTACTGGGGCCGTCAGATGTACAGGAGTTAGTAAATTTGATGGGGGTTGCGTTTGATGTGGCAGATCGATATATGACACCAGTTGTAGTTCTGACAGAAAGCATTGTAGGGCAAATGATGGAACCAATTGTGTTTGATGATGTGATTCCAGATAAAAAGTATGACAAATCCTCTTTTATTCCATCTGGAAAAGGAAATGGAGGACGCCATTTTATTCAGGATAGTCCAGTCAAAATGGAAGGAAGTGATCCATTCAGTGTAGCACGTAATGCGCAGAGTATGTATCGTTCCTATGACGCAATGTATAAAAAATGGGAAGAAAAGGAACTTATGGTAGAAAAATACAGAATGGAAGATGCAGAATATGTATTTATAGCATGGGGAGCTGCAGCCCGTATTACACTGGATGCGGTAAAGCGGCTTCGAGAGGATGGAATAAAAGTTGGACTTCTGCGTCCGATCACGCTTTTCCCATTTCCGAATAAAGAAATAGCCGCATTAAAACCACAAGAAATAAAAGGTGTAATGTCAGTGGAAATGGCGATTCCGGCACAGTTGTACTATGATGTCAAAGGAAATTTGAATCGGTCGATTCCTTTAGCGTGTTATAACACGGGCGCAGGAATGATAACCAATGCAGTGGAAGTAGAAGAAAGTTTTCGAAAAACATTTTTATAGAGGAGGTAATCGATAATGAACGTAGTTTACGAACGATCTGAACATCTATTACCTGTAGCCTCCAGTTACTGCCCAGGATGTCATCACGGAACAGTAGAAAAATTAATCGTGGAGGTTGCACAGGAGCTGGGAATCGCAGATAAAATGGCGGTTGTATTTGGAATCGGCTGTTATACGATGGCAGGTTTTTATATGAATGTTGACATGCTTCCGGCGTTGCATGGCCGAGGCGCGGCAGTTGGGACAGGCTTTAAGCGTGTACGTCCATACGAACCTTTAGTCGTATTGCAAGGAGATGGAGATGCGGCGGCCATTGGAATGGCGGAGACGATACACGCTGCGGCACGCGGTGAGAATTTTATGGTAATTATGGTGAATAACAGTGTATATGGTATGACAGGAGGGCAGATGGGACCAACGACATTACTGGGTCAAAAGACGACGACTTCCCCATATGGAAGAAGTGTTAAAAATAGCGGTTATCCAATGCGTACAGCAGAGATCATTGCAACATTGGACGCTCCGCGTCTTGTCGCAAGAACAGCGGTACATACTCCTAAAAATGTGCAGCAGACAAGAAGACTTATAAAGAAAGGGTTAGAGATGCAGCTTGATGGTGGCGGATACACTTTTTTGGAGATTGTGTCCGCGTGTCCTACAAGCTGGAAAGTCAAGCCTAAAGATATTGTTCAGTATATAGATGAGAAAGTACTTCCGGTATTCCCCTTGGGAGTATTTAAGGATGAGTAGGAGGTGTCAGTGGTTATGGAAAAATCATTTTTTCTGTCTGGAATTGGAGGACAAGGGATACAGCTTTTAGGAAAAAATTTGCTATATGCTGTCAATGAAGTTGGAATGAATGGCTCATATTTTCCAACTTATACTGGTACGCGCAGAGGAGGCTATTCTTTCTGTCGTGTGATATGTACAGAAGGACGAGTTGGGTCCCCGGAATTACCCAAATATGATGTGGCAGCGTTGATGGATAATGATTCTTATGTAACCTTTAAAGATATTGTAAAACCAGAAGGAATCTTAATTGTAAATACGGATTTAATAGAAGAGGTAGAGTCAGACAAAGAAATTAGAGTTGTGAAACTTCCTATGATGCAGTGTGCCCAAGAAATGGGAAATATGTTTACGTTTAATTTGATTCTAGGTGGCGTAATAGTAGAACTTACGCATATAGTGCCAAACGAAATTTTAAAGGAACAAATGTTAAAAAAACTGGCCCGGAATGAAGAAATGAAGAAACTCTATGAACGAGCCTTTGAAAAAGGCGTAGAATTGGCAAAAGCGGTATGACAGCTAGGGGGGAATACAAATGAAAATAGGCATACTGGGAGCAGGTGCAATGGGATGTAATGTAGGAGGACATCTGAAATTAGGCGGGGCAGAGGTATGGCTGATTGATAAAAATCAGGAACATATGAAGAAGATTGCGGATAAGGGATTGCTATGGATCGGCACAGATGGATATGTTTATCCACCTATACAAATGGATGGAGCCGTGACAGATCCGAAAGAATGTGGGACATGTGAAGTTGTAATTGTGCTTACAAAGTGCCAGTATCTGAGAATTGCTTTGGATGAGTCTGCAGCTTTATTTGATAAAGATACGATTGTACTTACTTTCCAGAATGGTTTAGGGGCAGAAGATATTCTTTTAGAAAAATTTTCTCCAGAGCGTGTGGGATATGGTGTGGCATACTGTGGCGGACAACTTATAGAAGCAGGAAAAACAGTAATGTCTCGATCAAAGGATAAAAACCTGATTTTCAGATGTGTAAAAGGAGGAGAAAATCCAACTGTAAAAAAATTAGAGCAGTATTTTGAAAAGAGTGGATTTCCAGTTTGTTATACAGAAGAGACAGATCAGTACCTTTGGACTAAATTATGTGTCAACTGTATGGCAAATTTACCATTGGCGCTGATGCATCTTCCGGGATATTATGCCTATGTGGACGAAGATGGCGATGTTTTGACAGATATGGTAGCGAAAGAAGCTATGGAAGTGGCACATGCATTAGGGTATGCAGTATGTTGGGAAGACATTGCGCAGGTAAAGCAAAAGGCCATTGATACAAAATATGTGACGCTAAATTCTTGCTCCTATGATGTGAAGAATAAATGTAGCACAGAAGTAGAATTTCTCAATGGGGCAATTGTAAAAATGGGGAAAAAAGTAGGTGTTCCAACTCCGGTAAATGAGACACTTGTAAGAATGATGCGTTGCGTAGAGCGAACCTATGCATATCAATTCTGATAGCAAATAAATGGAAATAGCAAGTATGAGGTGAAGGTATGAACGAATTTATGAGAAAACTTTTTAAACCTAAAAGTGTAGCATTGGTAGGCGCTACAGACAGAGAAGGAGCTTTTGGCTGGTTTGCGGCAAAAGGATTGATGGAATCAGCAGAACATCTCAGATATTATTTTGTAAACCAGCGGAAAGAAGAACTTTTTGGCGTAAAAGCATACAGCGATCTGTCTATGCTACCAGAGGTACCGGAACTTATTTTAGTAGCAATTCCAGCTTTGGCAGTAAATCCACTGCTTGAGGAGGCAGGAGAGCTTGGAATAAAAGCTGCAATTGTCTATTCCAGTGGCTTTTCAGAGGATCATCGCTGTGGCGGTGTAGAACTAGAAAAAAAATTGATAGAAATAGCACAAAAATATGATATGAAAATTATAGGCCCAAACTGCGTCGGCATTATTAATAATGTAGACAAAATAAAACTTTGGGGAAGTACAGGAAAAATAGATATGAAGACTCGCGCTACGGGAATGGCAGTATTGGCACAAAGCGGAGGATACACGATCGGAGGTGTAGATCGGCAGCAGATTGATTTAAGTTATGCAATATCATCTGGAAACGGAAATATCGTTCCTATAGAAGAACTGGCAGAATTTTGCGTGGAGGATCCAGATGTATGTGGGGTATGTATCTATCTGGAAGGAGTAAAGAAACCGGAAATATTTTGCCGTATGCTGAAAAAGGCGGCAGAAAAAGAAAAGCCAGTAATCATACTGAAGTCAGGACGAAGTAAAAAAGGAGCGATTTCTGCTGCTTCCCATACCGGAAATCTGGCAGGGGCAAATGAAGTATTTGATGCTTTATTTCATAAATACGGGGTTATCACCGCAGATACAGCAGAACAGTATTTCGGCCTTGTACAGACAGTGAGCATTTTAAAGGGGAAACTGCCTCGACATAACCGATTTGCCATTATCAATCGTTCCGGGGGAGAAACCACAATGAGCGCAGATCTGTCAGAGCGATACGGCTTGTATCTTCCGGACTTATCGGAGAAAGTTCAAGATGAATTAAATGAGATATTGCCAGCATTTGCCACAGCAAAGAATCCGCTGGATATGACGGCAGATGTCTTAGGAGATGCGCAAAAATTGCGTACACTTTTTGAAAAGATTGCGTCGGATCCTAATATTGATGCCATCATTGCTGGATTTGATTTTGAAGATATTCCTGCAGAGACAGGCTATGATATGAATGCATTTATGGGAGAACCATTGATTGAATACCGAAAGAAACAAGACGCACTGCCGCTGTTTATGATACCACAATATGAAAGTAAGCGCAGTCCAATGTGGATCATGAAACTCAAAGAAGCAGGAATTCCAATTCTTCCTCCGGGAGAGATTGGATATA
Source organism: Mediterraneibacter massiliensis (assembly GCF_001487105.1). Classification (GTDB taxonomy): domain Bacteria; phylum Bacillota; class Clostridia; order Lachnospirales; family Lachnospiraceae; genus Mediterraneibacter; species Mediterraneibacter massiliensis. Next base: position 990,597 of record NZ_LN913001.1, read on the forward strand.
GCGTGATAGAAAAACTTATTCAGAAAATGGAGTATGATCCAAAACGCAAACGTTTAGAGAGTGCGGTGCCAAACCGAAAGGGAGAAGCAGATGTATTGACGGAATATGAAAGCAAGAAAGAACTTGCAAGATATGGACTTCCGATACCAGAACAATGGGTAGTAAGAAATGAAGCAGAGCTGGAGGCTGCATGTGAAAAGGTAGGGTTTCCGGTTGTATTAAAAATTCATTCCAAAGATATTCTTCATAAGACAGAGGCTGGCGGAGTAAAATTAAATTTGTGTTCTATGGAAGAAGCCAAGGCTGCTTATCACGATATTATGGCAAAATGTGCCGCATACGATCCAAAGGCAGAATTGAATGGGGTGTTGGTGACTAAAATGATAAAACCAGGTGTGGAGATTATTTTAGGTGTTAAAAATGACAGTCAGTTTGGTCCGATGCTCCTGTGCGGCCTTGGCGGGGTATTTGTAGAAGTATTTAAAGATACGGTGCTGACTCCCTGTCCATTGTCAAAGGAAGAAGCACTAGATCAATTAAAATGCCTGAAGGCATATAAACTATTACGGGGATACAGAGGAAGCGCTCCGTGCGATGTGAGAGCACTTGCGGGGCTTATGCAGCAAATCAGTGAATATGCTGTGAAAAACAAAGATATTCTGGAAGAAATGGATATCAATCCAGTCTTTGTTTATCCAGAAGGTGAGGGTGTAAGTATTGTTGACGCAGTGATTATAAAGGAACCGGTAGATTAAGTAAAATGATGAAGGAGGGAACTTCATGAAAAATATGGGAAATAGTATAAAATTAAGTGTAATGGTTGCGTCTGCATTTGCATTTATGACTGCGTTTTTTGGAGGAGGATGGGCTACCGGACAGATGGCAAATGTATATGGTGTAAGTTTTGGTTGGACGGGTATTATTTTTCCGCTTATAGGATTAGCCTTGATTTGTGTTGTCAGTTGGATTGTAGTAGAGTATTCCAGATTGAATAATACATGGAATTATGGGGCATTTATGGAAAAATTTTATGGGACAAAAATTGTAAAATGGATTTTTGATGTAATTCAGATTGTAGGAATGCCTATTAGCTATGCAGTTTCTGTGGCGACTTTTGCAAGTACTATGAAACAATTTATAGGCGGACCTTATCTTATGTGGATCGTAGTTTTTGATCTGATCGTATTAGTTAGCGTTATCTGGGGGACTGCAGTTGTGAATAAGTTGTCCGCTTATATGGGGACAGCCATATTGATTCTTCTGGTAGTGATCTTTGTGACAGTTATAATAACCGGAAATGGTTCTAATGTCATGAATATGATTTCCAATAGAACTATGAATGTAAGTTATGGAGAGGCATTTTACAAGAGTAGTATCAAGCTATTCATGGTAACAGGTTCCTTAGCTTTGATGATTCTTCCCAGTTTTGAACCGGTACAGAAGCGCTCGGATGTGACCAAGACGGTCTTATTAAGCTTTTTATTCAGTGCAAGCTTTATCTTTATCGTATGTTTTAACGTACAGGCGTTTGCACCTCAATCTATTGTACAGGAAGTTCCGATTATGTATGCGATCCAACAGATGGGGACGGGCTGGATGGTGCCGATTTATGTGATGATTGTTGTACTTGCGGTTGTAACGACGGCGAATACGATGGGCCTTGGATATTGTAAACGATTTAGTACATTTTCGTTTATTGCAAATTGGAAGGCGCAGGACAGAACAAAAACAATTGTGATCATGATATTTATTTTGGTGATTTCGAGTGCTGTATCTATATTTGGACTGACAAATATTCTTTCCGTAGGTTTTACAATTTTGGGGTACTTAAATATTCCATTAATTACAATAGGACTTCCGGTTTTAGGAATTGCAAAGCTGGTGCAGATAAGACGAAGACATTACAGCTTGGAGAAAGGCAGTTTAGAAAAGAAGAGCAGTTGGTGTATGTTTCAGGAAAAATGAGAGGTGAATTTATATGAAGTATACATTAGCGCAGAATCGTTGGTACGGAGAGCAGCCTGTAGAGATAACACTTCCTGATAACTGGAATGTACAGTTCCTTTCCAGCGGAGGGGATGCTTATCCTGCTTTAACGCGAGAAGAACTTAAGAAACGTTTCCAATATGCCGTGGGAACAAAACCTATCCGGGAACTTGCAAAAGGGCATAAACAGGTGGCAATCGTATTTGACGATTTGACGAGAGCTACACCAACGCAGCCAATAGCAGAAGTCTTGTTGGAAGAACTACTGGCTGCCGGTATTCAAAAAGAAAATATTAGATTTATATGTGGGCTGGGACTGCATGGGGCTCATATGAGAAATGACTTTGTCCGTAAATTGGGAGAGAAGATAGTTAGGGAATATGCTGTTTTTAATCATAATCCATATGAAAGTTGCGTAGAGGTTGGTGTGACGCCAAAAGGAGTGAAAATAGAAATTAATGCAGAATTTATGTCTTGTGACCTGCGTATAGGAATCGGAGGTTTAGTACCGCATCCACTAAATGGATTTGGCGGAGGCGGGAAGCTGATCATGCCGGGTGTGGCATCTGCTCATACGATATATGGTACGCATTTGGCAAAAGTACAAAATATTTCTGCTCCGGGAAAAAACCCTCTGTCAGGAAGTGGAAATTTAAGTGACGATCATTTTCGCTCAGAAGTAGAGGCTTGCGCGAAAGCAGCAGGATTGGATTTCAAGATCGATGCACTGCTGAATACTCGATGTGAAATGTATGATATTGTAATGGGAGATCCTATTGAAGCTTATTATGAAGGAGTCAAGCGAGCAGAAGGAAAATATGGAGTGAAGCTGGATGGAAAGAAAAAAGTTGTGATAGCTAATGCTAATGCAAAAGCGAGTGAAGCAAATATCGCACTTTTTACAGGTATGATGGCTTTGGAACCCACAGGCGGAGATTTGGTTCTAGTAGATTTTACCCCGGGACAGTGTGTACATTATGGATGTGGACCAATGGGGGACGCTGCAGGAGGAAAGACGTATAATGGAGTGAAAGAACGTCCGGGACTGATCAAAAGGCTGATCGTATATTCTCCTTATCCGGATTATACAAGTGCATTATGGTTTTGCAAACCAGAGCAATTGATTTGGGCAGAAACCTGGGAAGAAGTCATGGCGGTGATTTCAGATAATGGTGCGGAAACAACAGCAGGAATTTTTTCTGATGCAACTTTGCAGTTTATAGAGCAGCAATAAAAAATAGAATAAAGGCAGCAATCTGTTAAGCAGAGAGCTGCCTTTTGTTATGCAAAGTTAGAATAGTCCTTGGATTGAAATCAAGGAAGATATATGATAGAATTGAAAAGAAATTAAAATTATGATCTTTCTGATTTTATCATGGTTACAATGCACGTGTTACGGCGTTTATGAAATGGTATAGCAGGGGAGAAATATAGAAAACAAGGGCAAGAAAAGCCCATAAATACGGAGGTTTTAGAAGATATGGAAGCGTACAAGCAGGAATTTATTGAATTTATGGTGGAAAGCCAGGTATTGAAATTCGGTGAATTTACTTTGAAAAGCGGGAGAAAATCGCCGTTTTTTATGAACGCAGGAGGATATGTGACAGGTTCACAGCTGAAGCGTCTGGGAGAATATTACGCAAAGGCGATCCATGACCGGTATGGAGATGATTTCGACGTACTGTTTGGACCGGCATATAAGGGCATTCCGATCAGTGTAGTGACAGCGGTCGCTTATAGTGAGTTATATGGAAAGGAAATACGGTATTGTTCGGACCGGAAGGAGGAAAAAGATCACGGCGCAGATAAAGGAAGTTTTCTCGGCAGCAGTCTAAAAGACGGAGACAGAGTCGTCATGATCGAGGATGTTACGACTTCTGGAAAATCTATGGAGGAGACTGTGCCAAAAGTAAGAGGAGCCGCGGATGTAGAAATCGTAGGCCTCATGGTTTCTCTGAACCGGATGGAAGTAGGAAAAGGCGGGAAAAAGAGTGCCCTTGAAGAAGTAAAGGAACTCTATGGTTTTGACACAAATGCGATCGTGACCATGGCGGAAGTCGTAGAACACCTTTATAATAAGCCATGCGGCGGAAAAATTGTCATTGATGATACATTAAAAGCGGCTATAGATTCATATTATGAAATATATGGAGTAAAATAAGGAGGCAGGTTTATGGAGAAAGCATACCGTACAATGCGCAGTACAGGAGCAGGAAATATTGCGCTGGGGATTATTGTTATGGTTACAGGTATAGCGGCAGGGATCCTGGCGATCATAAACGGAGCACGCCTGCTGAGAGATAAAAAGAAGATCACATTTTAGATATTGCCGTTATAAAGGGGGTGTTTGCGCATCCCCTTCACTATTCGAACAGGCAGGTTAAGGCAGGGTATCTGCTGCGGCATGATCTGAAAGTGTGAGAGGGAGTTATATTTTTGAGTAGGAAACAAGTAAAAAGAATCAGAGCACTTGGCAAGATACTGTTTTTATTGTATCTTCTATTTTTATTGTATTTTCTGATCTTCTCGGATTGGTACGGGAGAACAGGCATATTAAAAGAATACAGCTATAATTTGGTATTGTTTAAAGAAATAAAGCGATTCATCCTGTATAGGGAAACCTTAGGCGCATTTGCGGTATTTACTAATTTGTGCGGGAATATACTGATTTTTGTTCCATATGGTTTTTTTATCTCGGTCGCAAGTACGTCCAGAGGATTTTTCAAGACGTTTGTGTATAGCCTGGGACTGAGTTTTTGCGTAGAAATGTTTCAGCTTTTTTCAAAAGTCGGAAGTTTTGATGTGGACGATCTTTTTTTGAATACAGTAGGTGGTGTGGCAGGATATATCCTATTTGTGATCTGCAATAGAATAAGGAGAAAGCATAATGTTCGGAAACGAAAGAAACGTTAAAGACAGAAAGCGCGAGAAGGAATACAAAAAGCGCGGGACAAGAAAATATGGACAGGCAAAGTTAAAACATTCCAGAATGGGGAGACATTCCTGTGTCTATGGACTTCTGGGAATATTGGTCCTGGCGGTATGTATTTTTACGGCTTTTTGGATGCATGGAAAAGCAGTCGGTTTTATCGGAGGCTTTGGAATTTTATCGATTGTTCTGGGTATCCTTGGAGTAAGGGCAGGAATAAAAGGACTGCGGGAAAGAGAGAAAAATTATAGTACCTGTAAAATAGGAATTGTGGGGAATACAGTACTGTTGATTTTTCTGCTTGCTATATTTATAGGAGGATTAAAGTAAATGGAATGGTTTAAACGGCAGAAGGAAAGAAATGCGGAGTATAAAGAACGGCACCACCTGTCTGTAGAACGTATGAAAGGTGTGGCAACAGAAAAGGCGGTGGGTGAAAAATATCGGCAGTACTTTCAGATTGTATCCGCTTTTTTAGTGAATCTGGAAACAATTCGTCAGAAGGTGGAAAGCGGCGTGTTCGCAAGGTTGGAAACAACGGATATGCAAGAGATAAATCATGCGTTGTATGCGGATATTATAGGAAGTGCGTATGAGAGCAGCTATGCAGATCCGGCATATGCGTCCCATATGTTGGGCAAAGAGATGGGGCCGCTTATGAGCTGTCTGTATGCAGAATATCGAGCGGGTATCCCTTACGTATTTGAAAACAGAGTGGACTATCTGACGATTTTAAACGAGCTGTTTTTAGAGGTGTACCATTGCTTTGAAGAGGAAGAAGAACCGGCATATGATACGATAAAAGATATTTTATACTGGTATGCCAGCGACTACTGTGATGTGTTTTTGAAAGAAAGAATTGAAGAACAGCTTTATCCGGAGAATTCTTTTGCGGCAGAATGGATAGAAAAAGCAGATTTAGAAACAGACCGCTATTTATATTGCTTCGGGGAATATATTACGGACAATGAAGTAAAGACGGCACAACATCTGCGTACATTGCCTGAAGAAACCATCCGGAAAATGGCGGATGCCTTTACAGAAGGATATAGGATAGGATTTATCAATACGGGGAAAGATCTGTCTAAAAAAGCGGTGGTAAATATCCGATATACGTTGGGCTTTGAAAGAGTGGTAAGATATGCGGTTAGAAATTTTGCGAAGATGGGACTAAAACCGGTGATCTACCGGGCAGCTTCCAGTGTGGTCACAAAAAAAGAACAGTACAAGATAGGGTATTATGGCGGGAACGCGAATCAGCAGTACGATTACGATCACCGGATGGACCAGGCTCTGTTTATGGATAAACGGTATATAGAGCGCAGGCTGGATGTGTTGAAGGACACATACGAAAAAAACAAGGAACAGGCTGCAAAGTTTGCCGGGCCGGCAGTGATGGAGATATTCGGGGAAACGCCGTTTTCGCCTCTTGTAAAGAAAGAAGCACCTGCCTACAGCGAGAAACAACGCAGCCTTATCCTGACCTATGACAGTAAGTCTGGACAGATCACCAATCAGTATATCAAGGGAGAGGAACGCAGTTTTACGATCATTGCCTATCCGGTTCCGGAGATCGGCGAGAAATATGAAGAGATCTTTGATGAGATTATTCGGATCAATACGTTGGATGCAGCTCTTTATGAAAGAGTACAGCAAACTATGATCGATGCGTTGGATGAAGGGGAATATGTCCGAGTCATTGGTAAGGGGGAGAACCAGACAGATATATGTGTGCAGCTGTATCCGCTCAAAGATAAGGAAAAAGAGACTATATTTGAAAATTGTGTGGCAGATGTCAATATTCCGGTAGGAGAGGTGTTTACCTCACCAGTACTGGAAGGGACAGACGGAACACTGCATGTAAGTAAAGTGTATTTAAACGGATTATTGTATAAAGATTTAAAGCTGACTTTTACAAAGGGGATGATCACGGAGTATACATGCGGGAATTTTGACACAGTGGAGGAAAATAAGAAGTACATTTATGACAACATCCTTCATAGCCATGAGAGCCTTCCTCTGGGAGAGTTTGCGATCGGCACGAATACCACAGCCTATGTGGCAGCAAAAAAGTATGGGATTGAAGAAAAAATGCCGATCCTGATCGCTGAAAAAACGGGGCCTCATTTTGCAGTGGGAGATACCTGTTATAGCTGGAGTGAGGACATACGTGTCTATAATCCAAACGGCAAAGAGATCGTAGCAAAAGATAATGCGGTTTCTATTTTGCGCAGGGAAAATGTGCAAAAAGCATATTTTCAGTGTCATACAGATATAACCATACCTTATGAAGAGTTAGAAGAAATAAGTGTAGTGACAAAAACGGGTAAAACGATTATACTATTAAAGGATGGACGGTTTGTGCTGAAAGGAACAGAGATCCTCAATGAACCGTTTGATAAGGAAATATAATAAGTATAAATACCCGCACTTGTAAAAATGGGTAAGAAAGGTGGTAACCAAATGCCAAAAGTAGGAATTGTAATGGGCAGCGACTCAGATCTGAAAGTGATGAGCAAAGCGGCTTCCATGCTTGAAAAACTGGGGATCGACTATGAAATGACGATCATCTCCGCACATCGTATGCCGGATGTATTTTTTGACTGGGCAAAAGGGGCAGAAGCGAAGGGGATGAAAGTGATCATTGCCGGAGCAGGTATGGCAGCACATCTTCCGGGAATGTGTGCGGCACTTTTTCCAATGCCGGTGATCGGTGTACCAATGTCGGGAAAGAATTTAGACGGTGTGGACGCACTATATTCCATTGTACAGATGCCGCCAGGAATCCCGGTTGCGACGGTTGCCATTGATGGAGGGATGAATGCGGCTATCCTTGCGGCAAAGATCCTTGCTACAGCGGATGGAGAGATTTTAGATAAGTTAAAAGCATATTCTCAGGAAATGAAAGAGACAGTACAGGGGAAAGCAGATAAACTAAAAGAACTTGGATATGAAGAATATCTGAACAGAAAATAGGAGAAAAGTGGTATGGACTATAAAAATGCAGGTGTGGATATAGAAGCTGGATATAGATCAGTGGAATTGATGAAAAAGCATGTACAGGAGACAATGCGCCCGGAAGTATTGACAAATTTGGGGGGATTTTCCGGTGCCTTTTCTATGGAAAAGTTTAAGGATATGGAAAAACCTACTCTTGTATCCGGTACAGACGGTGTTGGAACAAAATTAAAGCTGGCATTTATTCTGGACAAACATGACACGATCGGTATCGACTGTGTCGCGATGTGTGTCAACGACATCGCATGCGCGGGGGGAGAACCTTTATTTTTCCTAGATTATATCGCATGTGGGAAGAATGAGCCAGAGAAGATCGCTACGATCGTGAGCGGAGTCGCAGAAGGCTGTAAACAGTCGGAGGCGGCTTTGATCGGCGGTGAAACGGCGGAAATGCCGGGATTTTATCCGGAAGATGAGTACGATCTGGCTGGTTTTGCAGTGGGTGTAGTAGATGAAAAGGACTTGATCACAGGGAAGGACTTAAAGCCGGGTGATGTACTCATTGGTATGGCATCTTCTGGTGTTCACAGCAACGGTTTTTCACTTGTAAGAAAAGTATTCAATATGAAAAGAGAGGCTCTGGATACATACTATGATAGTTTGGGCTGTACATTGGGTGAGGCTTTGCTCGCACCTACGAAGATTTATGTAAAAGCGCTCAAGAGCATAAAAGAAGCCGGTGTGACAATCAAGGCATGTAGTCATATCACAGGCGGCGGATTCTATGAGAATGTTCCTCGTATGCTGAAAGAAGGAACACATGCGGTCATCAAAAAGGACAGCTATCCGATCCCGCCGATCTTCAAGATGTTGTCAGTAGACGGAGATATTGAGGAACATATGATGTACAATACATTTAATATGGGACTTGGTATGATACTAGCGGTGGATGAGGCAGATGCAGACAAAACAATGGCGGCGATCAAAGAAGCCGGCGAAGCGCCTTATATTGTCGGACAGATAGAGGCAGGAGAAAAAGGAGTTACCTTATGTTAAGAATTGTTGTGCTGGTGTCCGGCGGCGGGACGAATCTGCAGGCGATCATCGATGGTGTGAAAAAGCAGACGATTTCAAATACGGAAATTGCGTGTGTCATCAGTAATAACAGGAATGCATATGCTTTGGAACGGGCAAAAAGCAATGGGATCCCACATGTATGTGTCTCTCCAAAAGACTATCCTTCAAGAGAAATCTTTAATAGAGAACTTCTAAAGACAGTGGACAGTTTCTCGCCAGATCTGATCGTGCTGGCAGGTTTTCTGGTCGTGATCCCACCGGAAATGACACGCAAATATGCAAACCGCATGATCAATATCCATCCGTCTTTGATCCCTTCTTTCTGCGGCACAGGGTTCTATGGACTTAAAGTACATGAGGCAGCCCTCGCGCGCGGTGTAAAAGTTGTAGGAGCAACGGTGCATTTCGTAGATGAGGGGACAGATACAGGACCAATCCTTCTGCAAAAGGCAGTAGAAGTACTGCCGGGAGATACACCAGAGTCTCTGCAGCGCAGAGTGATGGAAGAAGCGGAATGGAAGATACTTCCCCGTGCGATCGATTTGATCGCAAACGGTAAGGTAAAAGTGGAAAATAATAAAACAGTGATCATATAAATAAGAGGAGAATACCAATGAAAGTATTGATTGTTGGAAGCGGTGGAAGAGAGCATGCGATCGCGTACTCTGTATCAAAGAGTACAAAGGCGGAGCAGATCTATTGTGCTCCGGGAAACGCAGGGATCGCTTCGTATGCACAGTGTGTAGATATCGGCGCTATGGAGTTTGAGAAGCTTGTGTCTTTTGCGAAAGAAAAGGAAATAGATCTTTGTATCGTAGGAATGGATGATCCTCTGGTAGGCGGACTGGTAGACCAGATGGAAGAAGCGGGGATCCGTACATTTGGTCCAAGAAAAAACGCGGCGATCCTGGAAGGATCCAAAGCATTTTCCAAAGACCTGATGAAGAAGTATCATATTCCGACGGCCGCTTATGAGAATTTTACAGATGCAGATAAGGCGCTTGCCTATCTGGAGACAGCAAAGTTCCCTATCGTGCTAAAAGCAGACGGACTCGCGCTGGGAAAGGGCGTATTGATCTGTCAGAACTTAGAAGAAGCAAAAGAAGGCGTGAAGACGATCATGCTGGATAAGAAATTTGGGACTGCTGGAAATGAGATGGTCATCGAGGAATTTATGACAGGCAGAGAAGTATCGGTGCTTTCTTTTGTGGATGGAAAAACGATCAAGACAATGACCTCGGCGCAGGATCATAAACGTGCCGGGGATGGCGATACCGGTTTAAACACCGGGGGGATGGGGACTTTTTCACCAAGTCCGTTCTATACAAAAGAAGTAGAAGAATTTTGCGAGAAATATATCTATCAGCCAACCGTGGACGCTATGGCAGCAGAAGGACGCCCCTTTAAAGGTGTCATCTTTTTCGGACTTATGCTGACAGAAGATGGTCCAAAGGTATTAGAATATAATGCGCGTTTTGGGGATCCGGAGGCGCAGGTCGTACTTCCGAGAATGAAAAATGATATGATCGATGTGGTCGAGGCATGTATAGACGGTACATTGGATAAGATCGAACTGCAGTTTGAGGATAATGCCGCTGTATGTGTTGTCCTTGCATCTGACGGGTATCCGGTAAAATATGAGAAAGGTTTCCCGATAGAAGGTCTGGAGAAATTCAACGACGAGGAAGGATATTATTGCTTCCATGCAGGAACGAAAAAAGAAAATGACAAGATCGTTACAAATGGAGGCCGTGTGCTTGGAGTGACCGCAAAAGGGAAAGACTTAAAAGAGGCGCGCGCGAATGCGTATAAAGCAGCAGAGTGGATACAGTTTGATAATAAATATATGAGACATGATATCGGTAAGGCGATCGACGAGGCGTAAAGGAAACTCGTGTGCTTTAGTGTGGCATGGACTGCCCGGGATATAAGAAGGCAAAAATGTGATTTTGTCACAGACTTTTCTTAATATTGTGGTATACTATGAGCATAACAAAGATAATCATTTCATACAGATTATCGGAAACTGAAAATAGAATTCCTTGCTATACGAGGAGACAGGAGGATTAAAATATGGCAGTAGTAAAATTAACAGAGCAAAATTTTGAACAGGAAGTAATGCAGTCTGATAAACCGGTATTGATTGATTTTTATGCGGATTGGTGTGGCCCATGTCAGATGATGGGACCGGTCGTAGAAGAAATCTCCAATGAAGTGACGGACGCGAAAGTATGCAAAGTGAATATCGATGAAGAGATGGCGATCGCGCAGAAATATGGAGTTATGAGTATCCCGACATTTGTTGTGATCAAGAATGGAGAAGTGACGGCAAGAGATATGGGTGCAAAACCGAAGAGCGCAGTACTTGCGATGCTGAAATAATATACACATCCGGTATGTGCCGGAGGACTCTCATATAAAGACAACAGAACAGTGGAAAATGTGAAAGTTGCGAAAGAAACAGAGCGGCAAGAGGCATATAGGATTCTATATTCTATGTCCCCCTTGCCGCTTGTCTTTATATTTTTGCAGGTTCTGTGGTATAATGAACATACTGTTTCCCGGCATACAGGAAAACAGTGGTACAGTCATACTGCCATGATACGAAGGTAGATCTGGCATAAGAGTAAACAGGAGGTTTTCATGTCGTTACAGTTTATTTTTGGGAATGCAGGCAGCGGTAAATCCCATTTTTTATATGAATATATTGTAAAGGAATCGATTCGCCATCCGGATAAAAAGTATTTGGTGCTTGTACCGGAACAATTTACTATGCAGACGCAGAAAGATTTATGCCTGGCGCATCCCCGGGGCGGTATTATGAACATTGATGTTTTAAGTTTCGCACGGCTGGCGCACAGAGTGTTTGAAGAGACCGGAGCAGGAAAGGCAAAAATGCTGGATGACGAGGGGAAGAATCTGCTTCTTCGGAAAATTGCAGGCAATTATGAGTCAGAGTTGAAAGTGCTGAAAGGAAATCTGAAAAAAGCAGGATATATCAGCGAGGTGAAGTCTGTTATTTCAGAATTTACACAGTATGGAGTGGATTTTGCCGTGCTGGATTCTCTACTGGAAACATTGGATGAGAACAGTTATCTGTACTATAAGCTGCAGGATATCCGTAAGGTATATGAGGGGTTTGAAACATATCTTGCTGATAAATATATAACAAAAGAAGAATTGCTCGATGTTTTAAGCGGCATTGCAGGGAGATCAGAGCTATTAAAGGACAGTGTGATCGCACTTGATGGATTTACCGGGTTTACGCCTGTGCAGAATCGTCTGCTGGGAGAACTTCTTGTCGTATGCGAAAAGCTGCTTGTCACAGTGGAGATGGATGAGCGGGAGGATCCTTTTGTGTATCACCACCCGTATCAGCTATTTGCGCTGAGTAAACAGATGGTTGTTTCTCTTACAGAGATCGCGCATAAGAAAAGAGTGCAGATAGACGATCCAGTCACACTTTATGAAAAGCCAGTGTACCGCTTTCGGGAAAACCCTGTGCTTGGCTTTCTGGAGTCAGAACTATTTCGGTATTCTAGGCGACAGTACGAGGGAGAACAGGACAACATACGGCTTCATGTAACGAAAGATCCGAGGGAAGAAGCAGAATTTGTGGCGTCGGAAGTAAGAAGACTTGTGCGACAAAAGGGATACCGTTATCGGGAAGCAGCTGTCATCTGCAGTGACATGGAAGTATATGCGGCGCATTTGGAGAAAGCGTTTAAGACATATGGGATCCCTGTCTTTATGGATCATAAGAAGAGTATTCTTCAAAATGCGTTTGTGGAGTATCTTAGAAGTCTGCTCTCCATGATAGAGCAGAACTTTACATATGAGAGTGTATTTCGTTTTCTTAGAACAGATCTGACAGATTTTACAAAGGAAGATATAGACGTATTAGAGAATTATGTGCTTGCGCTAGGCATAAAGGGCTGGAAGAAATGGCAGGAAGTCTGGGCAAGGCAGACGGACAAGGTACAAGATGAAGAATTAAATGTGTTGAACCATCTGCGGGTGCAGTTTGTCGAGCGGCTTACCGGTCTGGTATTTATCCTAAAGCAGAGGAGCAAGACGGTAAAGGATGTGACACAGGCGGTCTACAGCTTTTTGGTACAGGAGGATATGCAGGATAGATTAAGCCGGATGGAGGAGATATTCCAAGAGGAAGGAAAACTGGCGCTCTCAAAAGAATATTCTCAGGTGTACAGGATCGTGCTGGAATTATTTGATAAATTTGTAGAGTTGTTGGGAGAAGAGCAAATCTCCTTAAAGGAATACAGTGAACTGCTAGATGCAGGACTGGAAGAGGCGAAAGTGGGAGTGATCCCGCCGAGTCTGGATCAGGTAGTGATCGGAGATGTAGAGAGAACAAGGCTGAAAAATATAAAAGTCCTGTTCTTTATGGGAGCCAATGACACTCTGCTTCCGGGAAATTTAAACAGCGGCGGATTGCTGAGTCAGAGAGACAGAGAACGGTTTCAAAAGGAAAAGATTGTTTTGTCGCCGGGCACTAAGGAAAAGACTTATGTACAGAAATTTTATCTATATATGAATCTGACAAAACCGACGGAAAGTTTGATCCTTTCTTACAGTAAGGTATCAGCAGAGGGAAAACCTTTGCGTCCCGCATATTTAGTGCAGGATTTGCGAAGGTTATTTCCGGCTCTGTGCATAGAAGAGGAAGAAGAACAAATAAGAGAAAAAGAACTTACGGAAAAGACAGGGCGTACCTATCTGGCAAGAGGACTACGGGAAAGAAAGTCAGGAGTCAGCGATCGGTGGAAAGAATTGTATACATGGTATGCAGGCAGAGAGGAAGAAAAAGACAATCTGAAAAATCTTTTGACCGCGGCTTTTTATAAAAAGGAAAACGAAGCGGTGACCAAAGAGCAGGCTCGGCTTTTGTTTGGGGAGAGGGCACATTCCAGTGTGACTCGTCTGGAAAAATTTGTCTCTTGTGCGTATGCGCATTTTCTTTCCTATGGACTGCGTCTTTCTGAGCGGGAGGAATACCGGTTTGAGTCGTTGGACTGGGGGAATATCGCACATCGGTCTATGGAGCGCTTTTCCAGAAAGGCGGAAGAAGAAAAGGTAAAATGGCAGGAAATGAAAGAGGAGACAAGGAACCGTCTGATCGAGCAGAGTGTAGAAGAAAGTATTTTGGACTATGGGAATACGGTGCTGTATAGCTCTGCCAGGAATGAATATTTGATCACTCGCATAAAGAAGCTGATACAGCGCTCGGTCTGGGCGCTTACAAAGCAGATGGAATGTGGAGATTTTGTGCCAAGTGGGTATGAACTGAACTTTGGAAGCGGTAAAATAGACCGGATCGATACTTGTGCGGATAAAGAATGTGTGTATGTAAGGGTGACGGACTACAAGACAGGCATGAAAAGCTTTGATATTACGGCATTCTGCCATGGTTTGCAGCTACAGCTTCCGGTGTATTTAAATGCGGCGCTTGCTATAGAAAAGCAGAAGAATCCAGATAAAGAAGTAGTTCCGGCCGGTATTTTTTATTACCGGATGCAGGATCCGATCGTGGAAAAAGAGATGGATGAGGAGAAACTGGAAGAAAAGTTTTTAAAAGAACTGAAACTGGACGGGATCGTTAATGCAGACGAGAGCGTCTTAGACCACATGGAACATAATTTGAGCGGAACATCCAAGTACCTTCCGATCGGAAAGAATAAAGACGGAAGCCTGAGTAAAAATTCTAAAGTATTCACGCCGGAGGAATTTTCGCTATTTTTGGAATATGCCGACAGTTTGAGGCAAAAGATCGAGAGACAGATGCAGGAAGGAAATGCAGGAATAGCCCCCTATATGCTGGGCACGGAGACAGGCTGTGATTATTGTGCTTATCATGATATATGTGGTTTTGATGTGCGCCTGGATGGCTGTGAATATAATAGAATGGAGAAATATGATAAAGAAGAAGCACTGAAAAAGATGGAGCAGGAAAGGCGGGCGGATAGATGAGCGTCAAGTGGACATCCCAACAGCAGAAAGTGATCGACCTAAAACACCGTAACATCCTCGTCTCTGCCGCGGCAGGATCAGGAAAGACGGCGGTTTTGGTAGAACGTATCATAAAGATGCTGACAGATAAAGAAGATCCGACAGATGTAGATAGACTTCTGATCGTGACATTTACAGAGGCGGCTGCGGCGGAGATGAAGGAACGGATCCGAGGTGCGATTGAAAAAGAGCTGAATGAGTATCCGGAAAATACGCGTCTGCAGAGGCAGGCAACACTGATCCACAGTGCCCATATCACGACGATCCACAGCTTTTGTCTGTCTGTCATACGAGAGCATTTTCATGTGATAGATCTGGATCCCGGTTTTCGGATCGTGGAGGAAGGGGAGCTGAAGCTTTTAAAGCAGGATGTGTTGGATACCTTGTTGGAAGAAGAATATGTGAAAGGAGAACAGACATTTCTGGAGTTTACAGAGAGATACAGCAGTGGGAGAAACGACAGAAAAATAGAAGAGATTATCTTAAAACTATATGAGTATTCCTTGAGTTATCCGCAAAAGGAGAAGTGGCTTAAGAGCTGCGAGACGGTTTATGAGATAGAGGAGGACGGAACGGAGGCAGAAATCTTTCAAAAGGCCCATCAGCAAGCTGCGAGATATCTTGCAGACCTCCTTGCGGCAGTAAGAGATACTCTTCAGATATGCGAGGAAGCAGATGGTCCATATATGTATGGGCCGGCGCTGGAAAGCGATATAGAATGGTTAGAGGCGGTACAAAAGGAGGATACGTTTGCCGGGATGAGCGCGAAAATCTCGGAGATCATGTGGAAGCGCTTATCCCCGAAAAAAGATGAAAGTGTAGCAGACGAGAAAAAAGAGCTGGTAAAAAAGATACGGGAACGTGTAAAAAAACAGATCCATGTTTTAAAAGAAACATATTTTTACGAACCGATGGAAACGCAGATCGCAGATATGCGCAGCGCCAGGCCGTCCATACAGGTACTGCTGCATTTGGTGAACCGGTTTGGAGAGGCCTTCTCAGAGGCAAAAAGAAAACGGAATATGATTGATTTCCAT
Source organism: Mediterraneibacter massiliensis (assembly GCF_001487105.1). Lineage (GTDB taxonomy): Bacteria > Bacillota > Clostridia > Lachnospirales > Lachnospiraceae > Mediterraneibacter > Mediterraneibacter massiliensis. The sequence continues at coordinate 1,006,611 of NZ_LN913001.1, forward strand.
GATATGGAACAGTTTGCCCTTTCTATTTTGACAGAGGAAAGAGAAGGGGTGCTCGTTCCGTCTGTCACGGCGTTGGAATATCAGGAACAGTTCGTGGAAGTCATGATCGATGAATACCAGGACAGTAATCTGCTGCAGGAGGCGATTTTAACCAGTGTATCCCGCGTGAGACAGGGAGCGTACAATATTTTTATGGTAGGAGACGTAAAGCAGAGCATATACCGTTTCCGACTTTCAAGGCCGGAGCTGTTCATGGAGAAGTACGATACGTACAGTACAAAAGAGGCAGAAGAGCAGCGGATCGATCTGCATAAAAATTTTCGGAGCCGTACGGAAGTGCTGGATAGTGTCAACTTTTTGTTCGGACAGATCATGTGCAAAGAGATGGGAGGCGTAGCCTATGATGAAAGCGCCGCTCTGTATCCGGGGGCGGTCTACGAGCCGCAGCTAGATGAAGAAGGACATACGCTTTATCAGACAGAGCTGCTTTTGTTGGATAAAAAAGACGAAGCAATCCCGGGTGGGGATGAAAAAGAAAAAGAAGCTTATGTGATCGCGGCAAAGATCAAGGAATTGATAAGAGAAGGCAAAGTGCTGGATAAGCAGACGGGAGAATACAGGCGGCCTAAGTACAAAGATATTGTGATCTTGACACGGAGTGTGAAAGGATGGGCAAAAGAATTTGCCGATATACTGATGAAAGAAGGGATTCCGGCATATTGCGCCAGCCGGGAAGGATATTTTGAAACGTATGAGGTGAGTGTATTGCTGGATTATCTGAAAATATTGGATAATTTCCAACAGGATATTCCGCTTACGGCAGTTTTGACTTCTCCCTTTGGCAGGCTGAATGCAAGAGAACTGGCGTATATAAAAACCGCGTATCCGGATTTCACTTTTCCGGAGGCGGTATCTGCCTGGATGAGAGAGCTGGATTGCCATACGAAGAAAGAGGTGGAAATTTATAACTTATGTAAGAAATTAAAAAAATTCTTTGAAAATTATAATATGTTCCGAGATATGGTTCCGTATACGCCTATCCACGAATTGTTGTGGGAGATTATGGAAGAGACAGGATATGGGCTTTTTATGGAAGCGGCGCCGGGAGGCGGACAGAGAACGGCAAATCTGCATATGCTGATAGAAAAAGCGGTGGCATTTGAAAAGACGAGCTATAAAGGACTGTTTAATTTCGTGCGCTATATCGAGCAGTTAAAAAAGTATGACATAGATTACGGAGAGGCGAGTATAGAGGATGAACAGTCAGACACGGTACGGATCATGAGCATACATAAAAGTAAAGGACTGGAGTTCCCAATCGTTTTTGCGGCGGGTATGGGGAAAAAGTTTAATACGCAGGATACGTCTGGAAGTATCGTAATCCATCCGAAGTGGGGAGTAGGGATAGATACGATCGATCTAGAGAAGCGGACAAAGATCCCTTCTTTTTTGAAAAAGGTCATACAAAGAGAAGTACAGATTGAAAATCTGGGGGAAGAACTGCGTGTATTGTATGTGGCTATGACAAGGGCAAAAGAAAAATTGGTCTTGACAGGAAGCTTACAGGACGCAGACGAGCAGATGAAAGAAGCGAAACACAGAGCAGTTCTGGAACAGAGAAATGGAGAACCGTTGTCCTTTCTTACCTTGGCAGAGGCGAAAAATTATCTGGACTGGATATTGCCGGCTGTATCCTGGAAAGAGCAGGAGACTTGCTTCCTTCTGGAGCATGTGACAGGGGAAGATTTCCTCGTACAAGGGCGGACAGAGGAAGAAGCCGAAGGATTGGCGTTGGATGTATTGGAAAATTGGGATGTAGGAAATGTATATGTACCGGAGTACAGAGAGGAACTCATACAGCAGCTTGCTTTTGTCTATCCTTATGAAAAAGAAGGAAAACTGAAATTAAAATTCACCGTTTCAGAACTGAAAAAAAGAGAGATGGCGGAGGAAGAAGACGGAGAAGCAGTATATGCGCCGAAGGATATGGTGCCTCTGATCCCGGAGTTTTTAAAAGAGGAAGAAGAATTAAAAGGCGCTTCCCGCGGAAGTGCTTATCATAAACTTTTGGAATTATTAGATTTTTCGGCTGCGTATGATGAAGATACGCTCAAGAGGCAGATCGGACAATTACAAAGAGAAGGAATGCTTACAGAAGATATGGTGTCTTGTATTCGAACAGAGGATATTTTATGCTTTTTAGAAAGTAAGAGCGCAAAGAGGATGTCACAGGCGGCAAAAAACAAAAAACTCTATAAAGAACAGCCCTTTGTTCTGGGTGTAGATGCAGGAGAAATATATCCTGAGGAAGAGACAAAAGAGACGATTCTTGTACAGGGGATCATCGATGTCTATTTTGAGGAAGAGGACGGTCTTGTGGTGCTGGATTATAAGACCGATCAGGTACATGCGGCGGAAGAACTGAGAGAAAAATATCATGCGCAGCTTATGTATTATGCCAAAGCTTTAGAGCAGCTGTTGAAAAAGCCGGTAAAGGAAAAGATCATTTATTCATTTACATTGCAAGAGGAGATACAGGTATGAGAGGCGTGATACTTTTCTTGGCGGCGGTAAATCTATTAGCTTTTCTGTTGTACGGAGAAGACAAAAGAAGGGCGAGAAAGGGAAAATTTCGGATCCGGGAAAGAACCTTACTTTTAGCCGCATGTGCCGGAGGTGCAGCAGGAAGTCTTGCAGGGATGCTTTTCTTTCGGCATAAAATACGCAAACCAGGCTTCTTTTTGACAGTTTTGCTTTTCTTCTTATTACAATGGAGCGTACTTCTGTATATCAGTTGGAAATATTTCTGAATTTTGTACCAAACATATGGAGTTGGGATTAAGTTTTATAGAAAAGGTTGACATATAATATTATACGGTGCATTATATTGGATAATAATAGCTTTTGCGATAGCAGCATTATGTGTGCAGAAGTTTTATACTTAAGTCTGTGCAGGAAGAGGAGGAAGGAGGCGCCGGTATGGTTTTTAATACAGGAGCAGCACTGCTGGATGCAGTTGTATTGGCAGTCGTATCCCAGGAAGCACAGGGAACATACGGATACAAGATCACACAGGATGTAAGAAAGGTGATAGATGTGTCGGAGTCCACGCTATATCCGGTTTTGAGACGCCTTTTAAAAGACGGCTGCCTGATCAGTGATGACAGGCAGTTTGATGGGAGAAACAGAAGGTATTACAGTATAACAGACCATGGAAAAGAGAAACTTCAGATGTACAAAGAAGAGTGGAAGATATATTCTGATAAGGTGAACGCTATATTTTTAGGAGGGATTTGATATGGAAATAAAAAAACTGTACCGCTCCGGAACAAATAAAATGCTCTGCGGTGTATGTGGTGGAATCGGCGAATATTTTAATATAGACGCTACGCTGGTCAGACTCTTGTTCGTGATCTTTGGCTGTACCGGCTCAGGCGTGCTGGCGTATATCGTCGCCGCCATTATTATTCCACAAGAACCTTAAGCTGCGAAAAGCTCCATGCAAAATGTGCTGTTTTGAATGGAGCTTTCTTTTTCAGGCAATACTTTAGCAAAAAGAAGAAGGAAGGATTGTCATGACAAAGAAAAAAGAAAAACCGATCGATCTAAAAAATTTAGAACCAGAAGAAAAGATCAAATATGAAATCGCAGAGGAACTAGGATTATTAGATAAAGTGCTGGCAAATGGATGGAAATCTCTGACGTCAAAAGAAACAGGAAGGATAGGAGGTCTTGTGACGAAGAAAAAAAGAGAGGTAAAATCCTGATTTGCACCGAATGGATGAAAAGAGAGAATGGAGCAGTTTTGAAAGATTGTTTGACATTCTCTCTTTTCCTTGTTTAAATAACAATATTAATGAAGAAAAAGTGAAAGAATAAAAATCTCAAGTATACCGGACAGACCAAGCAGCAAGGTCGCGATCGTCTGTGTCCGATAGCCTTTATCTGGCGTCATTTCGCCAAAATTTGTGACAACCCAGAAGTAAGAATCGTTTGCATGCGAAACAGTCATAGCTCCGGCTCCGATGGCCATGACTGCAAGGGCTGTCCGAACTGGACTGTCAAGTCCAAGAGCAGGAAGGATTGGAACTACGATTCCGGCGGTAGTCGTAAGGGCGACGGTAGAAGACCCTTGTGCTGTCTTTAAAACAGCTGCAAGAATAAAAGGAAAGAAAATGCCGATCGTTTTAAGTGAAGGTGCATTCTGTGTAATATAATGAATCATATTTGTAGAGGAAATGACCTTCCCAAGGACACCCCCGGCGGCAGTAATAAATAGGATGGGACCTACAGTTTTCAACGTTTCATTTGTGAGCTCATAGAATGTATCAAGTTTATTTGTAAGAGAAAGCTGGATAATGCCCAATATGGTACCTACAGAAAGCGCAATGATCGGTGTTCCTAGGAAACGCAGTAAAATACTGATAAAACTAGTCCATCCAGCCATGGAAGAGACGGAACTTAGCGCCATGAGTATAATAGGAACAAGAATAGGAGCAAGCGCATTAAAACCGTTAGGGAGTTTCCCGTATTCAGCCACGAGTTGTTCGTAACTTTTTTTGTGTTCATTGCTAGCAGTTTCATCATTGGCAGTTATCTTTTTGCCTATATAGGATGCGTAAATGCCGCCTGTGATCAGTGGGAACACAGAGCAGAGTACGCCAAGACCCATTACAAGGAGAAGGTTTTCTCCAATCCCCAGAGTGGAGGCGGCGGCGATCGGTCCAGGCGTCGGCGGGATGAAGACATGTGCAATATAGAGTCCGGCTGACAGTGAGACAGTCATTGCTACGGAAGAGGCGCCTGTACGGTTTACAAGAGCCTTCCTGATCGGGTTAAGAATAACAAAGCCAGAATCGCAGAAGACGGGAATAGATACGACCCAGCCCATTAGTTCCATGGCAATGGCAGGATGTTTTTTGCCGACAAGGTGTATGACCATATCTGCAAGTTTTAGCGCTGCACCGGTTTTTTCAAGGATATTTCCGATAAGCGCGCCGAAAATGATAACGATACCGATGCTAGTAAATGTACCAGAAAAACCTGTGCCTATGACAGTGGCAAGCCCGGATGTCACGGTTCCGTCTTCTGCTGTCTGGTCCAACAGTGGGATACCTGCTATCATCCCAAGGAGCAGAGAGATCCCCATGATTACAAGGAAGGGATGAATCTTGAATTTTGAAATTGCTGTGATCATAACTACGATTGAAAGAATGAAGGCAATAATAAGTAGATAACCAGTCATAAAAGACTCCTCCTTTGTAGAAAAAATATTTTAGCAGATAAAATCCACTTAAGAATAATTCTATTTTAGCAGGAAGCATTACGGAAAGTTTAATATAAAATAAAACATATGTTCTCAAGCGGAACACCTTTGAACCTTCTGAAAGAAATCTTTACAAAAGAATACATATCTGCTAAAATATTACGACTGGGGAGAAAGTTCATAGGTGATAAGAATGAAAGAGACAATCAATATATTTGATGTGTATATGCAAAATTTTACTGCGAAAGAAGCGATGAAGCAGGTTATTGCGTATCTGGAGACGGAATCCCTTCATACGATTGAGATCGTGACAATGGATATGCTGCTGAAGGAGCAGGAAAATGTACAGTGGAAAGACATGGTCAAAAAGCTGGATATGGTACTCCCCGGAGAACGGGAGATCCTTGAGGCGGCAGGTGTGCAGGATAAGAACAGCATACGGGATGCAGAGGAGCATATATTTTTGAAACTGTTTCTGAAATATTTGCAGAAGAACAGGAAGAAAATTTTTCTGCTGGCAGACAAAGAAGAACAGATACAGTCTCTGTCCGAGGAGATACGGCATTATCACAGAGGGATCGTGATCACAGGAGGCGCTGCGCTCGTACCGGATGAAGGACAGGAAGAAAAGGTGATCAATGAGATCAACGGAACAGAAACAGACTGCCTTGTTTCCATGTTTTCTTCTCCGTGGCAGGAGCAGTTCATCGCAGAAAAGAAAGCGCTTCTAAACGTAAGGTTATGGATAGGCTGCGGTCCGCTTCTTATGCAGAATTATACAGAAAAGAAGATAGGCAGAAAAGTGAAGACATTCTTTTTGAAAAAGTTGTTTCGCTATAGAGTAGAAAAACAAAAGAAGGAAAAGAGACTTCTTTGAGCAGCCTTTTGTTGAACTTGTATATGCATAGAAATATGAATTTTTTGTAAAAATTATAATGAAATGCATAAAAATAATAGATTTACTCTTTCTTTTTTTGGTGTTTTGCCTTAATATAATATTTGTATATGTGCGCATATATTTTTTAGGGGAAAACAATTTTGTGAAAAATGCACATGGAATTAGGTGGACGAGTGGAGGAAAAAAGTATGATTTCGAATCAGATACTTCAAAACACAATTGAGGGATTAAAAGGTATTTCCAGAATTGATTTCTGCGTGTTGGACACAGAAGGGAAAATACTCGCCGCTACATTTGAGGAAGGTCAGAGATTTGAGGATGCGGTGCTGTCATTTGTGGAATCTCCAGCAGATAGCCAGGTTATCCAGGGCTGCCAGTTTTTTAAGATTTTTGATGAACAGCAGTTGGAATACGTACTTCTGGCAGACGGTGAGAGCGAAGATGTCTACATGTTAGGAAAGATTGCGGCATTTCAGATACAAAGCCTTTTGGTGGCGTATAAAGAAAGATTTGACAAAGATAATTTTATCAAGAATCTTTTGTTGGATAATCTTCTTCTGGTCGATATTTACAACAGGGCAAAAAAATTACATATTGACACAGAAGTAAAACGTGTTATCTTTATTATTGAGACATCGCACGAAAAGGACAGTGCGGCACTGGACAATGTCAGAAATCTTTTGGGCGGAAAGTCAAAAGATTTTATTACGGCAGTGGATGAGAAAAATATCATTGTTGTAAAAGAACTTTCTGAGAAAGACGGAAGCAGAGAACTGGATAAGATGGCGCGGGATATGCTGGAGACGCTTAAGACAGAGGGAGGCGATGAGCGGATACACATTGCATACGGAACCGTGGTAAATGATATCAAGGAAGTTTCCAAGTCTTATAAAGAGGCAAAACTGGCGTTGGATGTAGGGAAGATATTCTTTGATGAAAAAGATATTGTCGCATATAGTACGCTTGGAATCGGACGTTTGATATATCAGCTTCCGATCCCGTTGTGCAAGATGTTCATAAAAGAGATTTTCGAGGGGAAATCTCCGGACGATTTTGATGAGGAGACATTGACGACTATCAACAAGTTTTTTGAGAATAGCCTAAATGTATCAGAAACGTCCAGACAGCTTTATATTCACAGAAATACTCTTGTATACCGCCTGGATAAGCTACAGAAGAGTACAGGGCTTGATCTGCGCATATTTGAGGATGCGATCACTTTTAAGATAGCTCTTATGGTAGTGAAATATATGAAGTACATGGAGTCACTGGAGTACTAAGGAGTATGGATAATTAGGAGGAGCATATGATTGAATTAAGAAATGTAACGAAGGAATACTCTAAGGGAAATGCCGCCTTAAATGGAGTATCCGTCAAGATCGAACAGGGAGAGTTCGTATTCATTGTGGGAGACAGCGGTTCCGGAAAATCTACCTTGATCCGTTTGATCATGAAGGAACTGGATCCTACAGAAGGCACTATTATCGTGAACGGACAAAACCTGAATCGTATGAAACATCGTCACATTGCTAAATACAGAAGAGGCTTAGGGGTTGTCTTTCAAGACTTTCGTCTTTTGAAAGACAGAAATATCTATGAAAATATCGCTTTTGCACTGCGTGTTACGGAGACACCTACCAGGGTGATCAAGAGAAAGGTGCCGGCTGCGCTGTCGCTTGTGGGACTTGCGCAAAAGTATAAGTCCTTTCCGAAAGAGCTGTCAGGGGGAGAACAGCAGCGTGTTGCTATCGCAAGAGCGATCGTAAATGAACCTGCTATTTTGTTGGCGGACGAGCCCACCGGAAACTTGGATCCGACGAACTCTTGGGAGATCATGAGTCTTTTGAAGGAAGCAAATGAACGTGGGACTACAGTTCTTGTTGTAACGCATAACCAGGAGATTGTAAATGAGATGAACGAACGGGTTATCACGATGAAACAGGGCGTGATCGTTAGTGATGAACAAAAAGGTGGGTATATAGATGAGGATTAGTACATTTGGATACGTAGGAAAACAAGGGGTTAAGAATATCTGGAGAAATAAGATGTTCTCGCTTGCGTCTGTTGCGACGATGTCGGCTTGTATTTTTTTGTTTGGATTGTTTTTTTCGATTATTTTGAATTTTCAGTATATCATAAAAATGGCGGAGGAAGGTGTCGCCATTACAGTCTTCTTTGAAGAAGATGCGACCCAGGCGCAGATCGACGATATAGGAGAAGCGCTGCGCGGCAGAGAGGATGTTTCGGAAGTAAAATATGTCTCAGCAGATGAAGCATGGGAAAATTACAAGAAAGAGTATTTTAAAGATAAACCAGAATTGGCAGAAGGATTTAAAGATGACAACCCGCTTGCGGATTCTGACAACTATGAAGTATATATGAAAACATCAGAGGATGCCAAAAATCTGACGGCGAGAAGTAAGTCTCTTGCTTCTACACAGCAGGATCTTGTGAAGTTCGCAGAGAGTCTGGATGGTGTCAGGGATGTAAATAAATCGGATGTAGTGGCAAATACATTGACCAGTGTAAACAAGTTGGTAGGATATGTATCTATAGCGATCATCGCAATCTTATTCGGCGTTTCTATCTTCCTGATCAGCAATACAGTCACAATGGGTATTACGGTCAGAAAAGAAGAAATCGCGATCATGAAATATATCGGGGCAAAAGATTTTGTTGTCCGGTCACCTTTTGTTATTGAAGGCTTGATCATGGGTCTCTTTGGTGCGGTCATTCCATTGCTGCTTTTGTATATGCTGTATGAGAAAGCAGTGCTGTATATTATGGAGAAGTTTAGTATTCTACAGAATATCATTAATTTTCTTCCGGTGTCAGATGTATATAGATATCTGCTGCCGATCGGACTTGTCCTTGGTATAGGTATTGGATTTATCGGAAGTTTCTTCACAGTGCGCAAGCATTTGAAAGTATAGGGGGCTTATATGGGACGAAAGAGGAGTATAATAAGCGGGGTACTTGTTTTGACAATGAGCATGACGATGGCGCTGCAGGTACATGCGACTACCATCGAGGATGCACAGAAAAAAGGGGAAGAATTAGAACAGCAAAAAAGCGCGGCGGAAGCAGAGAAAAATGCTCTTACGGCACAGCTCAATGAGATCATCACGGACATGAATGAGACACAGACAGAAATGACAAAGAAGGAAAGTGAGATCGAGAAGGCTGAAAATGATCTGATCGCGGCGAAAGTAGATGAGAATCAGCAGTATCAGAGCATGAAGAAACGGATTCAGTTCATGTATGAGAACGGAGATACGAAGATCCTGGAGGTCATGATGGAAAGCAAGACCTTAGGAGAATTCTTAAATAAAGCAGAGTATGCGTCAAAATTGTCTGACTACGACCGGGAAAAGCTGGAAGATTTCCAGGATGTAGTAGAAGAAGTAGAGAAGAAGGAACAGACGCTGCAGACAGAGTATGACGAATTGAGTAGCTTGCAGACAGATCTTATGACGAAGCAGACAGAGGTACAGACACTGTTGGACAGCAATAATCTTCTGCTGGCAGATTTGGAGACACAGATCGGTGATAATGCGGCGGATCTAGAGAAGCTGATCGCAGAAGCGGAGGAAGCAAAGAGGATTCAACAGGAGCAGGAGGCTGCCCAGCAGCAGGGCGGTGGAGGACCTTCCTATACGGAGCCGAGCGGTGGGAATGTGGTGAGCGGAAACGGCTATTTTACCCATCCTTGTCCGGGAATGTCTTATCAGTCCAGTTATTTTGGAGAGATCCGGGAATATGAAGTCGGCGGTCATAAAGGACATGATTATGCGGCAGCCGAGGGAACACCTACATATGCGGCGGCAGCAGGTACCGTTCTGATTGCAGAATTTAGTCTCAGTGCTGGAAACTGGGTCGTTATCGATCATGGGAATGGTCTGACTACTAAATATATGCACCACAGTGCGTTGTGTGTTACGGCAGGCCAGTATGTGGAAAAAGGACAGCAGATTGGTTTTGTCGGTTCTACAGGACAATCTACGGGACCACATCTTCATTTTCAAGTAGAAGAAAATGGAATCGCTGTCAATCCGGATAAATATTTGTAACTTACAAAGAGAAAGGGATTGGGGAAGGACAAAGCAGAGAGAGTACTCTGCTTTGTCTTTTGCTACTTAGAGACAGAAAGATAAAAGACGATATAAGTAAATTTTGCAAGAAGGCAGGATGAGAAAATGAAAGAAAACAGAAAGTTTTTAAAAGGCATGCTTGCCGGCGCGGCGGCCATGCTGCTAGCGGTCGGCTGCATATGGGGCATAGGCAGTATAATGCCGAAGGTGATAACGGGACAAGGAAAAGCCCAGACTTCTCTTTCAGATGATAAAAAGGAAGTCAGCCAGAAACTGGAAAAAATAGGAAAATGGATAGACGGGTATTATCTGTATGGTGATAAGATAGACGGCGATGCCCTGGTGGATGGTATTTACTCCGGGTATGCACAGGCTTTGGGAGATCCTTATACAGAATATTATAATGAGCAGGAGACAAAGGAACTTTTAGAAACGACTTCCGGCAAATTTTTCGGAGTAGGCGCTGCGCTTACGCAGAATCTGACTACGGGGGAGGTCGTGATCGTGAGTGTTTATGCAGAGTCACCAGCTGCTGACGCTGGACTCAAGGAAGGGGATGTCCTGTACCGGGTAGATGAGCATACGATAGTAGATGAGAGCCTGACCGAGATCGTATCCTGGATTAAAGGAAAACAAGGAACAGAAGTAGATCTGTATGTGCGAAGAGACGGTGAGGAACTGAAACTGACTGCCGTGCGTGACGAGATCGAGGCGCAGACAGTGGAATACGAGATGAAAGATGGGCAGATCGGGTATATAGCGGTCAGCGAATTTGACGAGGTGACCTATGAACAATTCAAGGGAGCGCTTCAAGATTTAGAAGAACAAGGTATGCAGGGGCTGGTGATAGATCTGCGCAGCAATCCCGGTGGAAATATGGACACAGTGACAGATATGCTTAAATTGATACTGCCGGAGGGGACGATTGTTTCCACAAAAGATAAATATGGGAATGAAGAAAAAATCACCTGTGACGGGGAACATAAATTTACCAAGCCACTGGCCGTACTTGTGAATCAGTATAGCGCGAGCGCGTCCGAAATTTTCACGGGAGCCGTGCAGGATTATAAGATCGGGACGATTGTGGGGACGACGACCTATGGAAAAGGTGTCGTGCAGCAGCTGATCGATCTGGAAGACGGAACGTATTTAAAATTAACGATCGCAGAATACTATACACCAAGTGGAAGAAGTATCAACGGAACCGGGATCACACCGGATATAGAGGTGGAATATGAGGCGGACGCAGAGAATCCGGATGCAGATAACCAGTTGGAGAAAGCGCTGGAAACAGTGCGTTCGGAAATAGAATAGACGCAGAATAAAAAGAAGACCGGAGAGAAAGAAGAATATATGATAAGAGAGTATAGGCAGAACGATACAGAAAGTATTATGCGAATATGGCTGGAAGGAAATAGGGAAGCCCATGCGTTTATACCTGCAGAATATTGGCATTCCCATTATGCGCAGACAAAAAAGGCTTTGCCCGAGGCAGATCTGTTTCTCTATGAAAAGGAGCAGCAGATCTGTGGATTTGCAGGAATGACAGGAGAATATCTTGCGGGAATATTTGTCAGGAAAGACTGCCGCTGTGCCGGTATTGGAAAAAAATTATTGGATAAGATAAAACAGAAATATCCTTCCGTGACTCTGCATGTGTACCAGAAGAACAGGCGTGCTCAAGAATTCTATCTAAGAGAAGGGTTCCGGATCGTTTTGGAAGAAATAGATGAGGAGACAAAAGAAGCAGAATACAAGATGAATTGGAGGAAAAATAAGAGTTAAAGGAGAGTATACAGATGGGATGAAAAAAGAGAGAGCGAAAAAAATGATCATAGATATAGGTTTTGATATCGCAGGAAGTATTTTTTACGCACTGGGCATTTATACATTTGCTAAGACAGCAGATTTTGCGCCCGGCGGCGTGTCCGGACTTGCGCTGATCATCCACCATTTATGGGGACTTCCTATCGGATTGACAACACTTGCCATTAATATCCCACTGATCATGTTAAGTTTTCGTATTGTAGGGAAGCAATTTTTGTTTAAGACGGCACGCAGTATGATCTTTTGTACGATTTTTTTGGATGTCATATTTCCGTATACGCCGTCTTATGTGGGGACGCCTTTTTTGGCGGCTTTGTATTCAGGTGTATGCTTGGGCGTGGGAATGGCTCTGTTCTATATGCGGGGGTCTTCATCAGGAGGAATCGACTTTCTTACTATGTCGATCAAGGCGCTGAAACCGCACTTTTCTCTCGGCGCAGTGACGATGGCGATCGATCTTTTCATTATTCTGCTCGGCTGGCCGGTATTCGGAAATATAGATTCTGTTCTGTATGGACTTGCGGCGACATTTGTGACTTCTGTCGTGCTTGACAAAATACTATATGGCATGGGAGCAGGAAGGCTGCTGATCATCATTACAGATCATGGGCAGGAAGTGGCAGAGAAGATCGGAGATCGTATTGAGAGGGGAGCCACCGCCATACAGGCGAGAGGAACCTACACAGAAGCGCATAAAGAAGTCCTTTTGTGTGCATGTTCTGCTTCACAGGCATATATAGTAAAGAATACAGCACATGAAGCGGATCCGGCCGCTTTTGTGATGGTGACGGAGACAAGCGAAGTGTTCGGAGAAGGATTTATGGAATATAAATAGAAACTCATCTGGAATAGCTGCCGTATAAAAGTTTATAAAAATTTTATTAGCACTCTTATTTAAAGAGTGCTAATTTTGTATTGACTTTTAAAATCTGCTGTATTAGAATATCTCTTAGATGTTGAATGTACCCTCTCTTATTTGCTGTATAGTTTGCCGAGAGAGGAAAAAATGTAGAAAGAGGAGTGTTATCTATGGCAACAAAAAAAGGTAATTTATCGATTGACAGTGAGAATATATTTCCTATTATAAAAAAATGGGTATATTCCGATCATGATATCTTTTTCCGTGAGATGGTATCAAACGGATGTGACGCGATCACGAAGTTAAAGAAACTGGATATGATGGGGGAATATGAACTTCCGGAAGAGTATAAGGCAAAGATCCAGGTGATCGTAAATCCGGAGGAAAAAACGCTGAAATTTGTTGATAACGGTCTTGGTATGACAGCGGACGAAGTGGAAGAGTACATTACCCAGATCGCATTTTCCGGCGCTACACAATTCTTGGAGAAATACAAGGATAAAACTACAGAAGATGAGATGATAGGACATTTCGGACTTGGCTTTTATTCTGCGTTTATGGTGGCAGATGAGGTGCAGATCGATACATTGTCTTATAAAGAAGGAGCAGTACCTGTACATTGGGCAAGCCAGGGCGGCACAGAATACGAGATGCAGGATGGAAATAAGACGACGGTGGGCACAGAGATCACTCTGTTCTTAAATGAAGATAGTCTGGAATTTGCAAATGAATACAGAGCACGGGAAGTGCTTGAGAAATATTGTTCATTCATGCCGGTAGAAATTTTCCTTTCCAAGGCGAATGCAGAACCACAGTATGATACTATAGATGAAGAGGATGTATTGGATACAGATACGGTGGTTGAACATATTACGGAAGAACCGAAAGAGGGAGAAGAAGGCGAGCCAAAGAAGAAGGCAAAAATCGTAAGACGTCCTGTCTCAATCAGTGATATACATCCTCTCTGGGGGAAAAATCCAAGCGCATGTACGAAAGAAGAGTATATTGAATTTTATCGAAAAGTATTCATGGATTATAAAGAGCCTTTGTTCTGGATCCATCTGAATATGGATTATCCGTTCAATTTGAAAGGGATCCTGTATTTTCCGAAGATCAATATGGAGTACGAATCTATTGAAGGAACGATTAAGCTATACAATAACCAGGTATTTATCGCAGACAATATCAAAGAAGTCATCCCAGAGTTTCTGATGGTGCTAAAGGGTGTGATCGATTGTCCGGATCTGCCTCTGAACGTATCCAGAAGTGCATTGCAAAATGACGGATTTGTAAACAAAGTGGCGGATTATATTTCTAAAAAAGTGGCGGATAAACTGACCGGAATGTTTAAAACAGACAGAGAAAGCTATGAGAAATATTGGGATGATATCAGTCCGTTTATCAAATTCGGCTGCCTGAAAGATGAGAAATTCGGGGAGAAGATGAAAGATTCTATGCTTTATAAGAATCTGGAGCACAAGTATTTGACACTAGATGACGTTATCAAAGAAAATGGCGGCTCCCAGGAAGAACAAGACGAAAATACAGATAAAGCAGAACCGGAAAAACAGGAAACTGAAGCAGGGCAGGATACAGATACCCAGGAGGCGGAGAAGGAAGAAAAGAAGACGAATATCTATTATGTAACGGATGAGGTGCAGCAGAGTCAGTATATCAATATGTTTAAGGCGCAGGGACAGGATGCGGTGATCCTGACACATAATATCGATTCTGCCTTTGTAAGCTATCTGGAACAAAAACATCAGGATATTCATTTCTTACGGATAGACGCGGATGTACACGAATCTATGAAAGATGAAGTGGCGGAAGAAGAAAAGGAAGAATTTAAAAAGACAACAGACAGTCTGGTAGAGATCTTCAGAAAAGAGTTGAACAATGATAAACTAGATGTTAAAGTAGAGAAACTAAAAGACGAGCAGGTGGCTTCCATGGCAGTTCTCTCGGAAGAAAGCAGAAGAATGGAAGAGATGATGAAAATGTATGGAATGAGCGGTATGGATATGAGTGCATTTGGAAGCAAAGCAACCTTGATCCTAAACGCAAACCATCCGCTTGTAAAATTCCTTGTGGAGCATAAACGCAGTAAAAATGTGCCAATCATCTGCAAACAACTCTATGATCTGGCAATGCTTGCACATAAACCTTTGAGTCCGGAAGAAATGACGGCATTTGTGCAGAGAAGCAATGAGATCATGCTGCTTCTGACAAAATAAGAAAAAGCGGTACGTAAATGAAAAAAGCGGGTAAGCGAAAGGGCGGGCTTACCCGTTTTTTAGACTGTGCGTGATAAGATTGCTTTGGCAAGTGAAAGTGTTTAGATTTCCGGTTCAAAAGCAATTTTTTTCTGTATAAAAAACTTTTGTACATTTTTATCCCAGACATGCTCCAGAGATTTATCCATTGTGAAAATATGGAGGGAAGTTCCTGTTACACAGCTTAGAGAAGCACCTTCGTATTTAAGATTCAGATAAAGTCCCTGAACAGATTCCGGCTGAAAATCTAACTGGTTTTGTTCGATCAGACGAGCGATGTTTTTAGGAGACAGACAGAAAATAAATTGAAAGCTCAAAGGGGTTCGTTTGCCTTTGATAATAGAAAAGCAATATTCACGTATATCGCTCCAGGAAGAATACTGTGGAAGATCTTCCGCGGCATCGAAAAAATTTTTTTGCATATATCCATCGATCGTAAATGTGTTGAAAGTAACGATCTTGCCTTCGATAAAGAGAAAATGATCAAATGTATCAGATAAGAGCAGATGACGCATAAATTCTTTGGTGTGTGTCAGTTTTAAAGAAATCATAGAAACCTCCCGAATCAAGCTTTTGCACATAAGATTTTGTTGAAGCTGTATTTATAAGTATAACACATTCGGGCAAAGCCAGAAAGAGAGCGAAAACAAAAAATAGAGCAAAGAAGAAAGTGTGGATATAAAAGAGGCTGCCGAAATTACCATCGGCAGCCCTTGCTTGTTAAGGCCAGATTCCTCTGAGATTTTTTGCGTCTACCACACGTTTTACAGCGATCAGATATGCACCGGTACGTAGTGTAGTCTCTTTTTCTTTAGAAATATCCCATACAGCTTTAAATGCCTGATCCATGATGGTTTTTAACTGTTCGTTTACGTGTTCTTCACTCCAGCTGACAGATTGGATATTCTGTACCCATTCGAAATAAGATACAACAACACCACCGGCATTTGCCAAGATGTCCGGCACGAGTACGATACCTTTCTTTTGCAGGATCTCATCCGCCTCTATAGAAGTCGGTCCGTTAGCCGCTTCCACAATGACTTTTGCACGGATGCGGTCAGCATTGTCTTTATGGATCTGATTTTCTAATGCGGCAGGGACAAGAAGCGTTGTTTCTAACTCTAGTAATTCTTCATTTGTGATGTGTTTTACATTCTCCTTTTCGTAGCCTTCCAGAAGATTGCCGCGTTTTGCGTTTATGTATTCGAGAATATCCGGAATATCCAGTCCATCTTCGCAGTAAAGTCCTCCAGATACATCGCTTACCCCCAGGATTTTCATACCGGCCATGTGCAGAAGTTTAGCAGAAACACTTCCTACATTTCCCATGCCCTGTACAACAGCAGTCGTGCCGCTGATCGGTATCTGCAAGGCACGCAGTACATTTAAAGAGGTGATCATAACTCCACGGCCTGTTGCTTCACTTCTTCCCAATGCGCCTCCTAATTCCAGTGGCTTGCCAGTTACGACGCCAGGTACACAGTGCCCTTTGAGCATGCTGTATGTATCCATGATCCATCCCATGACTGTGGCATTGGTTCCTACATCAGGAGCCGGAATATCTTGCTCTGGTCCGATGATTGGAGCAATCATCGCCGTAAAACGACGGGTCAGACGACGGAGCTCCTCTTCTGATAAAGTAGTAGGATCACAGACGATTCCGCCTTTACCTCCCCCATAAGGGATGTTGACAACTGCGCACTTAAAAGTCATCCATGCAGCCAGAGCTTTTACTTCGTCTTCATTTACATTTTGATGATATCGTATCCCGCCTTTTGCAGGCCCTCTGGACGTAGAGTGTTGGACGCGGTATCCTTCGAAAACACGGACGCTGCCGTCGTCCATGCAGACAGGAACAGAAACTTTTAACTCACGTTCCGGATACAGGACAGCTTCATAATCACTGTGTGAATAGCCCAAAATAGCAGCTGCTTTATTCACTGTTGAAACGACATTTTCATAAGGATTATATTTGTCAGTACTCATTATATTTTCCTTCTTTCTTAGAATTTGAAACGAAAAGAAATATGCAATATATTGCAAAGAAACAAAATAACTACAAAATTCCTATAAACCTATTTTTTATGTATACCCAAAGCAGGGTGAAGAAATAGAGGCACTTTGGGTATACAGTTCATAAAATTCAAATATAGGAAGTAAGCGTATACTATTAAAATTTCAAGAGCGGCGTAATATCTGCCAGTTTACAATTGGGAGCCAAGTCGCAGGCGCGCATAAGGAAATTCAGTTTATCGATACGTTCTCCGGAACGTGGAGCGCCGTTTTTGATAAAGCCTACCTGAAGTCCTACAGCGAGATCCATGACTACATCACCGATCACGCCGCCGGCTCTGCCGGAAGGGGTGGCGATCAGCTGATGTGCTTTGGCAAATTCATACGTATGCAAAGCTTCTGTGATCGTTCCGACCTGGTTGGGTTTTAAAATGAAACCATCCAGGGCATCTAGATCATACGCTCGTTTGAGTCTGTTTAAGTTTGTGACGATAAAATCATCTCCCAGAAGATTGGTACGAGTGATTATTTTATGTGCTTTCGGATAAGATTCCCAATCTTCCTCATCCAATAGATCTTCGATAAAGACAAAATTAAATTTTTCTGTCAATCCTTTTACATAATCGATCAAAACATCCGCAGAAACACGTTCTCCTTTCAAAAGGTACGTATTGGTTTCTCTGTCATACATTTCGCTGGAAGCACAGTCGAATGCAAAGCCAATCTTTCCGGTATATCCGCAGTTTTCAATTGCTTCGGACATCAGATTTAAGTTTACTTCCGGATCTTCGCTTGGGGAAGCGTATCCATAGGAGGGCGCTACGACTGGTTTGTGTCCCAAATATTTTGTGAGTACTTTTTCCAATTCCTGGAATGTATTGATCCCCATCTCTACAGATTCATAAATACTGGATGCTCCGTAGGGCATGATGATAAATTCATTAAAAGGCTGCGTCAAGTTTTCATAATGCCCGCCATTGATCACATTAAAACTTGGAACGGGTACAGTTTGTATATTTCCGCCGGCTATATATTCATATAAGGTCTGATGGGAAGCCTCGGCGGCAGCTCTGAAAAGAGCGATAGAGGTAGAATAAATCGCATTTCCTCCCAGATTCTTTTTCTCGGGTGTACCGTCTAAGTCGATCATGATCTGATCCAGTTCCTCCTGATGGCTGACATCTTTTCCGATCAGCGCCGGTGCAAGGATCGTATTTACATTGTCTACTGCCTTATGTACACTTAATCCATGATATTCTGCCGGATCATTGTCCCGCAGTACACAGGATTCGAACATGCCTACAGAAGAACCGGTAGGAGCACAGCCTCTCCCCAAAAAACCGTCTTCTGTTACAACGTCTACTTCTACCATAGGGCGGCATTTACAGTCTACGATCTGACGTGCATGGACAGATTTGATTTTAGAATTCATAGGTCAGTCCTCCAATTTTGGAATATATAGAACATTAAAATCACAAAGGTTCGTACCGGTATTTCCGGTAAATACGGCATCTCCCATTTCAGAAAGGGCTTCATAGCATGCATGACCTCTCAAAGCGCCAAATACATCTACACCTTTTTCCAGCGCCGTTTTATAACTGGCGGAGTCACAGATGCCTCCGGCTACAGGTGTGGTGCCGTCTGTTCCTTCAGAGTCGATGGAAAGCATGCAGGCGCCTTTTGTTTTAGCCGCCAAGATGGAGAAGCTAAGTGTCAGTTCCTGTCCAGGACCGCCGTGTCCGGTGATGAGACTGTTGTCCAGGATCTGTGTCGTTGTCTCTCCAGAGCTTAAAATAACACAAGGTGCTTTGATCGGATTGCCATATGCCTGTACTTCTCTGGCAATCGAGGCAAAGAAAGAACCGGCATCTTTGCTTTCACCTTCCAGGAAGGAAGTCAGAATGATAGCTGGGATTCCCATTTCTTCTGCGATCTCTTTGGCATAGATACAGGAATCCGGCAGTGTGTTTAGCAGAAAATAGGTATTGTCTGGGAAAGCTTTCGGTGTTTCGCCTTCCGGTCCTACGTTCATCAGATAGTCAACTACACTCTTGGGAAGCCGATCTGCTACATCATAATCCTTGATGACTCTGCGGGCATCCTCCAGTGTGGTTTTATCCGGTCCCATAGGTGTGCTTGCGTATTTTTCATAAGGGATACCGATATCCTTTGTGGCAGGATTGCCGACTGCGTCGCTGATACCAAAACCGATCAGTTCAGCGCCTACCTTCTGGATACGTTTTGCCAGCATACCGCCGTTCATTGCGGAAATGTGACGGCGGATCGCGTTGACTTCATAAATACCGGCGCCGGATTTTAACATGACGTCCGTTGTTTTGATCTCATCGTCCAGTGTAATACCTTCGATAGGGCAGCTCATAAGTGCAGAACTTCCGCCGCTGATCACTACGATGAAAAGGTCATCGGGACCGGCGTGATCCACTAAATCGAGAATCTTTAAGCAAGCCTCATAACCGGCTTGATTTGGAAGAGGATGTCCGCCCACATAGACATCGGTGTTTTGAAAATGATCGGTTTCTTCTGCGACCTTTACAATAGCGATCCCCTTTGTCAACTTATCGCCAAGGATCTCATCTACAGCCATAGCCATGTGGTTGCAGGCTTTTCCTGCTCCTAATAGATATACATGTTTCTTTTTTGATAAATCCCATGATTTTGTTCCGATATGCAATATATCGCCGTCTAGATGCATGATACTTTTAATTCTCTTATAGGCATCCAAACGTTCCAGTGTCTTGTTTGTGATATCCAGTACGACTTTTCTGGAATCAGCGTCTCCATGGGAAACCAGGGCATCGTAATTTTTGATCTTACTCATAGTAATAATCCCCTTTACTTCCTTAATTGATAATAAATCGTATTAAACAGAACATTAAAAGAAAAATGAAAAACAAAATGTATTAAAATGTACTTTTAATAATAATGTGATATATTGAATATGTCAATATATAAATGATAAAAATGAAATAAATAGTGAAAAGTACTAAAAACGAAAGCTGAATATTGTGACAATATCTAAAAAAGCATTAAATATATCGAAAATATTGACATATGCAATATATTATAATAGTATAAATGTATTAAATAAAACATTAAGAACAGAAAAATGAAGTGTGCAAAAATGTAGGAGTGTAAAGGATGCAGTATGTGAAGTAAAGTGATGAAAGGAGAAGAAAAATGGCACATAAAACAGAGTTTCTTTATTTATCAGAAAAGGATACGATTGAAGCAGGTGTTCTTGATGCAGAGAAATGTATTGACAATGCGGAAGAGGTCTTTACCTTATTAAGTAAGGGTGATTATCTGATGGGGGGCAGCAATCACAATAGTCATGGAATGGGGATCGTATTCCCAAAAGAAAGTCCTTTCCCGAACATGCCGGTGGCAGGTCCGGACAGAAGATTTGTGGCGATGCCTGCTTACCTGGGGGGCAGATTTGATGTGTGTGGTAATAAGTGGTACGGTTCCAATGCAGCCAATCCGAAAAAAGGACTTCCAAGATCTGTTCTGACTGTTACATTAAATGACAAAGATACGGGAGAACCGCTTGCTTTTATGTCTGCCAACTTACTGAGTGCAGCTCGTACAGGCGCTGTTCCGGGTGTAGCTGCAAGACATCTTGCAAGAAAAGATTCTGAAGTGATCACAGTTTTAGGATGCGGTCAGATCAACCGTTCCTGCTTACGCTCCATTGCTACGCAGCTTCCTAATCTGAAAAAAGTGATTTGTTATGACATTTTCGAGGCTGCTGCAGAGAAATTCCTGGAGTGGGAGAAAGAAGAACTGGGCTATGAAGGAGAAGTTGTTCTGGATCTTGAAGCTGCTGTATGTCAGGCAGATGTGATCACAGTAGCTGCTTCCAGATTAAAACCATTGTATGTAAAGGATGAGTGGATGAAAGAAGGAG
Source organism: Mediterraneibacter massiliensis (assembly GCF_001487105.1). Lineage (GTDB taxonomy): Bacteria > Bacillota > Clostridia > Lachnospirales > Lachnospiraceae > Mediterraneibacter > Mediterraneibacter massiliensis. The sequence goes on from NZ_LN913001.1 coordinate 1,027,766, forward strand.
TGACTCTATTGATCACTGGTCCTATGCAGACAGATGATTCTTTCTGGATGAATACCAATTTGATCTATGACAATGTACGTCTTCATGAAGCTTATGTACAGGAAGCGGTAGAGTCTGGAGATATTGCCGGATATTATAGAGGTGTGATCGGCGGACCGATCTATACGCTGATCGATGCCGGCAAGATGCCTCCTCTGGCAGAATCAACCAGTATTGGTGATGTGATCCAGGGAACCAAACCGGGCAGAACAAATGATAAGGAGAGAGTTTCCTTTGTTGCCTGTGGTATGGCTACTTTTGATGTGGGTCTGGGCTATGACTTATATCATACCGCTTTGGAAAAAGGCATTGGTACCAAATTGACTCTGTGGGATGATCCTTATCAAAAATAAAGAGAGGGGGAAAGTAAAGTGTCGCTATCTTTATTGATAATGATTATATGCTTTCTATTGCTTATGGTGATCGGGCTGCCGATCGCTTACAACTTAATCGTAACAACGTTAGTGTATACACTTGTAGCAGGTTTTGATCCTATCCAGATGGCGATCAAGATGTACGGAGGCATGAACAGCTTTTCCTTTTTGGCAGTTCCGTTCTTTGTATTGACCGGTCAGCTTATGCTCAGAGGAGGATTGCTGGAATCTTTGATCAAATTTGTAAATGCTTGGTTTGGAAGATTTAAAGGAGCGATCGCGATCGTAACGATCGGAGCTTCCTTACTTATGGGGTCAATCGTCGGTCTGGCTGTAGCATCCGCTGCATCTCTGGGCGCATTCTTGATCCCAATGATGAAAAAAGAAGGCTATTCAGCGCCATTTTCAGCAGCTGTAATGTCCTCCGCTTCCTTGCTGGGGCCTATCATGCCGCCAAGTGTATTGATGATCCTGTATTGTACGGCGGTAGGCAAAACCTCTATTACAGGTATCTTTATGGCAGCTGTAACGCCGGCTATCTTAATAGCAGTTTTGCAGTGTGCAGTTGCGCATCGTGTGGCGAAGAAGAGAGATTATCCGTCTTATGGGAAGACTACATTGGCTGAAAAAGGAAGAGCGACAGGAAAGGCAATTCCGGCGCTGCTGCTTCCGGTGATCATCTTAGGCGGTATTTTCAGTGGAGTATTCTCTATCACAGAGGCATCCGGCGTGGCAGTTATTTACAGTGCGCTGCTTGCGTTTTTTGTAAACAGAAGTGTGAAATTAAAGGATATTCCGGATATGATCATCGAGGCTGCCTCTACATCTGGTCTGGTACTGATCTTGGCCGGAGCCGGTACGGCAATGGCATGGGGTATAGCTAATGAACGAGTGATGGCTATGCTGAGCGCTCCGTTATCTTCCATGCCGACATGGCTGTTCCTTCTTTTGGTGAATATCCTGATGATCATCTGTGGTATGTTTATGGATGATTATGCTTCAACGGTAATCTTGGCGCCGATCATTTCCCCTATCGCATGGGCTATGGGCATCAATCCGTTACATATCGGCGTTGTATTTTGTGTAAACCTTGTAGTTGGTCTGGCAACTCCACCATTCGGCATTACTTTGTTTGTAACGAGTCCGGTGGCGGGATGTAAGCTGGAAGAAACTGTCCGGGAAGCTATACCGTTCCTTGCTGTGACTATCGGTGTGCTGCTTCTGATCACGTTTGTGCCGCAAGTAGCATTGTGGCTGCCGAATTTACTGGGCTATACCGGATAATTGTATCTTAAATAGTAGAAGGGAGAAAAACTATGAAAAAAGGTGTGAGAATTATATTGGCGGCAGCGCTTGTGCTGAGTATGACAGCAGGGGCTATGGGATGCGGCATGAAACGTACGAACAGCTCCGGTGGCACTGCAGGCGGCGGGGCGGCGGAAGAAGACATAAGCGGCAGCTATGTAATCCGTATTGCCTGTGAAAATTCAGAGACTTATCCTGCTACACTCGGACTGCAGGTTATGAAGGAATATGTGGAGAAACAAACGGATGGTAATGTAGAAGTAAATATCTATGCAGGCGGACAGCTTGGCGGAGAAGAAGAGACGCTGGAGCAGGTATCACAGGGGTCTTTGGAAATGGCAGTTGCTTCTTTCGCGCCGGTTGTATCCTATGATCCGGAATTCGAAGTGATGGATATCCCGTTTGTATATAATACCTATAATGAAGCATGGATGGTATTAGACAGCCATATTGGAACAGATATGCTGAATTCTTTGAAGGATTACGGTATGATCGGTCTGGCATTTATGGAGAATGGTTTCCGCCAGGTGACAAGTAATAAATCTCCGGTTACTGCTATGGGTGACTTGTCCGGCTTAAAGATCCGTACGATGCAGAATAATAACCACATCGGTTTCTTCCAGGCTATGGGCGCTAATCCTACGCCGGTCGCATTCTCCGAACTGTATATGGCACTGTCTCAGAATACAGTAGACGCGCAGGAGAACCCGATTGCCAATGTAACAGATAAAAAACTCTACGAAGTACAGAAGTATCTTTCACTGACAAACCATATTTACGATGCAATGCCATTGGTATGTAACCTGGATTTCTTTGAAAGCCTGCCCGGAAAATATCAGGGGATCGTGCAGACCGGCGCTGTTCTGGGAATGGAATACAGTCGTTTCTGCAATGCAGAAAGAGAGGACCTGATCTTAGAAGAACTGGAAGGCTATGGCATGGAAGTCAATGAAGTGGATGAGGCAGCACATGAAGAAATGAAATCTGTCGCACAGCCTGCAGCAATCGAGTCTGTTGCCAATGATATAGGGCAGGAGAAGGTAGATGCTTATCTGGCAGAGGTAGAAAAAGTGCTTGGGGAAATCAGTGATTATTAAGCAGGGAGAAGGTAGAATATGATCGAAGTATTAGATAAAATAGTCAGAGGGCTGTATAAAGTGTTAAAAGTCGCTTTGTGTGTGGTTTTGATCGCTATGGTCGGCATTCTTGCGGCACATGTTATCGCCCGCTATGTTTTGAATAGTTCCTTGACATGGTCAGAAGAACTTATGAAGATTTTGCTTGTATGGTTTGGACTTTTAAGTGTGTCTGTTCTTGCTGCAAGGAGAGAGCACGTATCGATCGTAGTGTTTAAGGATCATATGCCGAAAAAGGTATCTGCGTTTTTGACAAAACTGACACAGGTCATTACAGTACTTGTCTGTATCGTCGTGATCTATATAGGGATCCAGTATGTACTTACTGCGGGACACCGTCCGACTCCGGCTCTGCGGATGCCCTATGGCTACGCATATGTGGCTATCCCAGTTTCCTTTTTCTTCGTAACGATTTTTGAATTCCGTAATTTGATCGTAGACTTGACGGGAAAGGGAAGTTATGCTGCTATCGATAAACCAAAAGAAGACCTGACAGGAGGCAAAGAGGTAACACTGGATTAGGAATCTTGTAGACCTGAGATTCAGTATGGATTTTAAGAGGGTGCTGTGTTGTTTCATGTACAGTACCCTCCTCTTTAATTAGGAGGAGAAGATGGTATTAAAAAAAGAAAAGGATGGGTGGGTGTATGAAGATCAGCGCCTGCATATGCAGTGTACCATTCCTGCAGCTTGTGAAGTAAGCATGCTGCAGACACCGGATATACCTGAACTACGTGAGCAGGAGAAAATAGAACAGGAGATCCGCAGCCCCGGTTCTGGGAAAACATTGACGGAACTTGTCAAAGAAAAAAAGGCAAAAACAGTCAGCATTTTGGTGTCAGATGCCACTCGTGCTGTTCCTACGGCAAAACTGGCATTTGCGGTAGTGAAAGAATTACAAGAGAACCAGATCGCTTTGCAGGATATTACTTTTTTTGTGGCGATCGGAGTGCATAGACCGGCTACAGAAGCAGAGTGTCAGGAAATCTTGGGGAAACTGTATGGAAAAGTGAGGATTGAAAACCATACGCCTTTTGATAAGGAAAACTTGTTGTATCTGGGGGATACCAAAAGAGGCACCCCTATTTATGTAAATCAAAGAGCCTATGAATGCGATCTGCATATTCAAATAGGAAAAGTGGAGCCTCATGAATTTGCAGGTTTTTCGGGAGGAAGGAAATCTGTTTTGCCAGGAATTGCCGGCGAGGAAACGATACAGATCAACCACAGACCGGAGATGATCTTGGATCCGAAAGCAGGGATAGGAATATTAGAGGGAAATCCTGTACATGAGGACATGCTGGAAGCTGCCGAAATGTTTCGGATTGATTTTTCCGTAAACTGTATTTTGAATAATACCCTGCAATTGTCCGCCGTCTATGCTGGTACTCTCAAAGAATGTCATGAACAGGCAGTGCAGTATGTGAAAGAAATATTGGGAGTCCCTTTCAAAAAGCCGGATATCCTCATAACCACACCGGGACTTCCTTTGGATATCGATTTTTATCAGGCAGTCAAAGCGCTCATCGCATTGACGGAAGTATTGGAAGAGAGTACGACGGTGATCTTGTACTGTGGATGTAAAGAAGGCATCAATTCGCCGGATATGCTTTCTGCATTCTGTTCTGACGAATCTTTGGAAAATGTGGTAGCCTATACAGAAGAACACTATAAGATACAGATGGATCATGTTCTTCTTCTTTCAAAAATATTAAGAAAACATGTCCGTATTTTTGTCGTATGTCCGAATATAAAGAAGGAAGATGTGGGAGAAATGTTTATGTTTCCTTTTGACAGTCTTCAGGAGGCGGTGGATGAGGCGATCCGCTCAAGCGAAAGAAAAGATCCGGATATCCTGATCTATCCAAGACCACAGACGGGTCTGCCTGAGAAAACAGACTAGGGGTATGTAGAAAAAAAGAAGCGCAGATGCAGGCGCTTCTTTTATACGATCAATTTATAACCCTAAATAGAATCCCTGATTGAGTATAGATTCTGTTTTTTGTAATACACGCTGCGATTCATCAAAGTTTTTCTGTGTCAAAGCAGTGATCAGATAGTTGGAAAGGCTAAGAGGCGCTGCGTAGGAATTTTTGTAAGTGAGGCTGGAGATAGAACAGGGAAGGATGATATCTCCGTAGTCCTGGACAGCGCTGTAATTATGGCTGGTGAATAGGATGATTTTTACTCCTTCATTTTTTAACCAGGAAAGGATGGTCGTACTTAGTTTAGAATAGCGCGGAAATAAGTAGGCGACGCAGACATCTCCTTCCTTGGCGCTTACGATTTCTTCTGGATAGAGCATACCGACGGACTGGATCAAGTGGACATTTTCCCGGATCTCACTTAAACGCGACGCCAGATAATAGGAGATAGAAAAGGAACTCCGCATGCCGAGTACGTATACATTAGGTGCTTTAGAAATGAGGTTGATAACAGCCTGCAGATCTTCATTTTTCTGTGTGGCTAATGTATGCTGTATATTGTGGATATCATTTTGAAAAGAAGCAGAAAGCAGTGTGTTGTCCGGATAAAACGTCTGACTGGACAAACGTTCTGGCAGCCCTACTTTTGTCTGAATGTTGTTCTGGATGTCTTTTTGCATTTCGCTATAGCCGGAATAGCCCAAAGTTCTGGAGAAACGGATAATGGTAGTTGTGCTGACGTTAATCTTTTCCGCGAGTTCTTCCAATGTACAGAAAGCAATCGCATTTAAATTTTCGGTGAGATAATCTGCGATGATTTTTTGAGAACGTGTAAACATATTGTAATGAACGCTTAAATCTTGTAAGAAATTAGACATAATTTGTCCTCGCTTTCTGTAAAATGCTTTCTTTATATTTTAACATTGAAAAGATTGATGTGTCAATGCAGGCAAAATGCAGGCAAAATTTCAAAAAATCTGGAATATACGGAAAAATTCTGTTATGATTCTATTATAGAAAGCGGGGTGGATGAAGTATGCCATTGCCAAGTCAGGAAATACCTTTTGAGAGAACGTCCGCCAAGCAGAAGGTATACGAGACTGTGAAAGACTGGATCATTGAAAGGCAGTTTAAGCCGGGAGAAAAAGTTTCGGACGTAGAGATTGCAGAATATTTTAATATAAGCAGGACTCCCGTGCGGGAAGCATTACAGCTTCTGGAGGCGCAAAAGCTGGTGAGATCTTATCCTGGGAAGGCGACGATTGTTACGGAGATCGAGACGGAAAATATAGAAAAATGGTATTTGCCTATGGCCACACTGCAGCAGCTTGCGATAAAATTAGCAGTGGAAAGAATTACTCCAATGCATATTGACCGGCTTAAACTGCTGAGTGAAATATTTATAGAAAGCGTAAAAGAACAAAATAAGCCAATGCCTATATTGCGGGCGGATAAAGAATTCCACAGCTGTATTCTGGAGGCAGCAGAAAATGAATATATCATGGATTTCTGTAATGTACTTTGGATACACATACAGAGACTGGAATATGGCTTTTTCAGAGATACGCCATTAGAAGATTCGATCAGAGAACATGAGCGGATGATCCGTGCGCTGGAAATGAAAGACGAATACTCGGCATCTGTTCTTGTGAAGGAGCATTGGGACAGATCAGCGCTTTTAATCCAGAGACTGTATAAAAAATAAAAGACCGAAAGAAAGCAGCTGTTTGAGAAAGAGGAACAGCCAAGAAACGCTTCGGCATAGAAAAGCCGGAGCGTTTCTTTTTTTATAGTTGCTCCTGTTTTGCAATGCCAGACATTGACTTTTGTATGCAAAAAAAGTATGATTAAATATGTATATTTGTAGAAAACAAGGAGGCATGTGCCTTGCGGATAAACGGGGATTGCCCGATAATGTGTATATAATGAATAAAGAAGAAAAGGGATCATAGATGAAGAAACACGGAAAAAAGAGCGTTTATATCAGTACGTCAATCATTGTGCTTCTGCTCTCTATATTTATTATGACGGAGATCATTACGCATGTGACTGCCACAAAGGCAGATACAACAGAGGGAATTGAAATTATTAAAAAGGCGGAATCTGCGGATATCAAGACGATCGAGACGAAGATCGCGCAGATAGAAGCAAAGGAGAGCGGAGAGGAAGATACAAGAAGCCCTAAAGAAATCTTTTCCAGTGCGGTTGTCATGGGAGATTCGATCGCAGAAGGCTTCACAGAGTACGATGTATTAAATGCCTCCAGTGTAGTTTCTAAGATCGGCGTGGAATTAGATGAACTGGACGAGCAGATAGACCAGGTGGCAAAATTGAATCCACAGGTTATTTTTTTGGCCTATGGGATGAATGATATCATTGCTACACAAGGTGATACAAAAGAGTTTATAAAACAGTATACAGATCTGCTTGGAAAGCTGGAAAAAAAATTGCCGGATACAAAAATCTTTGTAAATTCTATCTTTCCGGTACAGAAGCAGGAGATTGAAAGAGAACCGGCATTTAAGGATCTGGAAAAATACAATGAAGCACTGTCTGATCTGTGCGATGAAAAGCAGCTGGCGTATATAGATAATACAACTTTAGCAGCAGATCAATATTATGAAGAAGATGGCGTGCATTTTACGCCGGAATTCTATCCTATCTGGGCTTCCCATATGGCGGAGGTGGCATCCTTATGAGTAAAAACAGACCAGGCATTTATGAGATTATGAAATATGTTGTACTGGCAGTCATCATAATTTATATTGTTCTGCTTATGCTGTATACAAGCGGCAGTAATCAGCCTTTTGAGAAGGTGGCTGCGGAGGTGGAACGATCTTTGGATACATCTAATCTTGTGCAGATGGATGGGCAGGCATTAAAGCGGTATTATGGATTGAACAGCGCGGATTACGAGGGGGTTCTTTTCTATTCGTCAGAATCTGCTATGTCTGCGGAGGAGGTACTCATAGTAAAAGTGAAAGAGGACAAGCAGGTGCAGGAAGTGTCAGCTGCGATAGATGAATATATTGAAACAAAGAAAAATGAGTTTGAAGGGTATGTGCCGGAAGAAGTAAAGCTTCTGGAAGATGCGCAGCGTGGCGTGAGGGGAAAATATGTTTTTATGGCTGTTGCCCCTAAGGCACAAAAGTACAAAGAAGTGTTTGACAAGAGCCTATAAATAACAGGGAGGAAACAGTGGATGTTATTCAGCAGTATTACGTTTTTGTTTATGTTTCTGCCTATAACGATGGTAGTTTATTATATTGTTCCCCAAAAATTTAAAAATATTGTTATGCTCCTTGCGAGTATCTTTTTTTATGCATGGGGAGAGCCGGTATATATTATCTTGATGCTGCTTTCTATCCTGCTGAACTATTTCTGCGGACAGGATATAGACGCAAAGCGGGAGGATGAAAGGAAAGCAAAACGCAGTCTTATCTTTGCGGTAGTGATCAATCTGCTGCTGTTGGGCTTCTTTAAGTACTATGGTTTTTTGATGGACAGTATCAACACAGTACTTTCAGCGGACATACCATATCGGGAACTTCCGCTTCCGATCGGAATATCCTTTTACACATTTCAGGCATTATCCTATATTGCAGATGTATATTGGGGAAAAGTAAAACCGCAGAAAAATATTTTATATTTTGCGCTTTATATCAGTATGTTTCCGCAATTGATAGCGGGACCTATCGTTCGTTATATTGATATCGAACAGCAATTGGAAAAACGCGTCATATCAGGACGCAGGCTTGGGCAAGGCGCAGTTTGGTTCATACGCGGACTTGCCAAAAAAGTGATCCTTGCCAATACGATCGGACACATATTTGAAGAAATAGCAGCACAGCAGATCGGCAGTTTCAGTGTCGTGACCGCATGGGTTGGGTGTATATCCTATGCATTGCAGATTTATTTCGATTTCAGCGGATATTCGGATATGGCAGTGGGACTTGGAAAAATGTTCGGATTTGAGTTCCGCAGAAACTTTAACTATCCATACATTTCCAGAAGTATCACGGAGTTCTGGCGGCGATGGCATATTTCTTTAAGTACTTGGTTTAGAGAATATGTCTATATTCCACTTGGAGGAAACCGGTGCAGTACATCCCGTCATATTGCGAATCTTTTGATTGTGTGGATGCTGACCGGATTATGGCATGGAGCGGCATGGAATTTTTTGTTGTGGGGCTTATATTACGGTGTTTTATTGATTTTGGAAAAATATGTATGGGGCGAGGTCCTGGATCATCTTCCCAGTATAGCACGGCATATTTATGCAATGGTGCTGGTATTGGTAGGATGGGTATTTTTCTTTAGTCCAAGTTTGGGATATGCGTTCGAGTACCTGGGAGTTATGTTTGGCATCGGCGCCCCCGGCCTGCTCGATAGACAGGCAGGTTTTCTAGTGCTGACACACTGGCTGCTATATGTGGTGGCAGTGGCAGGATGTACAGCAGCGGGAATGCGGATACTGAACAGGTTTATCGGACTGTCACGCAATATGCGTGTCAGAAAGATTATGGCAGTAGCTGTTTATATAGGTATGTTTTTTATTTCTGTGTCATTTCTGGTGACAGATACATTTAATCCATTTTTATATTTTAGATTTTAGGTGAAACTATGGGTGAAAAGAATAGAAAGAAGAAAGGCAAAATTGAAAATTTGATAGGGACTATATTTATCCTGTGTCTGCTTCTTATCATGGTACTCAATATCCTGCTCCCTGACAAGGAGATGTCGGAGGAAGAGAACAGAATGCTGACAGAAAAGCCGAAGCTGGATTGGAGCAGTGTGACAGGCGGCAATTTTATGGAAAGCTATGAAAATTATCTGTCAGATCAATTTGTAGGCAGGAACGCATGGCGCAGTGTGAAGATCTTTTTGGATCGTCTGGGTGGAAGCAGGGAAGAAAATGGAGTGCTGATCGGAAGAAAGGGGCAGCTTCTGGAAAAAATAGAAGTACCGGACAAAGAGAATCTAAGCGCCAATATAGAGGCGATACAAGGCTTTATGCAGGCGTATCCAGATATTCCTGTATCTATGCTTCTTGTTCCGGATGCGGCAAATATTTTAAGCGATACAATACCGCCTCTTGCCACGGTAGAAGATCAGACACAGCTTATCAATCAGGTGAGAAAAGAACTGGGAGAATCTGTAAATTGGGTAGATGCAGTTTCTGTATTGAATAAACATAAGTCGGAAAAGATTTATTATAAGACAGATCCGCACTGGACAGCGCTGGGAGCATTTTATACATTTCATGAGGCAGCAAAAGCGCTGGACATAGATAAGGATTTTGCAAGCGGATATGTGGCACATCCGGTGACGGACAGTTTCAACGGAACACTTGCTGCGAAAAGCGGTGTGAATCTGGATGTAAAAGAAACGATCGATATCTATGTTCCGAAAGATGAAGATAACGACGTCATTGTAAATTATGTAGACGAGCAGCGCAGAACAACGTCTATTTATGATTCTGCCAAGTTAAAGACAAGAGATAAATACGGGGTGTATTTAGGCGGGAATTCCTCGGTCATTGATATTAAGACAGTGTCATCCAGCAGCAGAAGGCTTTTGCTTGTAAAAGATTCTTTTGCAAATTGTTTTGTACAGTTTTTGACTCCCTATTTCAGAGAGATCATTTTGGTCGATCCCAGATATTATGGAGGCAATATACAAAATATCATGGAGAATTACCGTATAACAGATGTGATGTTCTTGTATAGCGGAAATACATTCTTTTCGGATAACAGTATAAGTGGAGTGTTTGCAAGTGAGTAACCAGATAAAAAAGGAATTTAGCAGAAAAACAGAGCCTGTCCGTCTGAATAAATATTTAAGCGAGGCCGGCGTATGTTCTAGACGTGAGGCGGACAAACTGATAGAAAGCGGCCGGGTGAGCGTGGACGGGAAACGCGCGCTTACCGGTATGAAGATCGTTCCGGGACAGAGAGTGAAAGTGGGAAATAAAATTGTCTCCCGGCAGGATGAAATGGTGGTATTGGCAGTAAATAAGCCTGTGGGGATTGTATGTACGGAAGAAAGGAAAGAGCGCAGCAGTATTGTGCGCTTTTTGCATTATCCGGTACGTGTCACCTATATTGGAAGGCTGGACAAAGACTCCAGAGGTCTGCTTCTTATGACGAATAATGGTGACATCATCAATAAAATCATGCGTGCGGGGAATTTTCATGAAAAAGAATATAAGGTGACGGTAGATAAAGAGATCACGCCGGAATTTTTAAAGAAGATGGCAGACGGCGTGCATATTTTAGATACAGTGACAAGGCCGTGCAAAATAAAACAGATAGGAAAGTATACGTTTTCCATCGTGCTGACACAGGGGTTGAACAGGCAGATCCGGCGTATGTGTGAAGCCTTAGGATATAAGGTGAAAGATCTGTTGCGAGTGCGGGTCATGAATATCTGCCTGGGAAGTTTAAAAGAGGGAGAATACAGAAAGCTGACGGATCAGGAACTAGACGGATTGTATGAACTGATAAAAGATTCCTCAAACGAACCCATACGATATATATGATCAAAGATACAGAGAAAAAAGGAAAGCTTGCTGGAGGGATATTGTGGATAAGAAAAAGACAAGGATGCTTGAACTGGTGGAATTGCTCAATAGGGCGCGCCGTGCTTATGAACAGGAAAATACAGAGATCATGAGCAACTTAGAATATGATAGGTTATATGATGAATTAACCGTACTGGAAAAAGAGCTGGGAACGGTGCTTTCTTCCAGCCCTACTATCCATGTAGGGTATGAGGTGTTAAGCGAGCTGCCGAAGGAACGGCATGAGCGTCCGATGCTGTCTCTGGATAAGACGAAAGAAGTTCCTGAGTTAGGCGCGTTTTTAGGCGGGCATAAGGGAATGATCTCCTGGAAATTGGATGGACTTACGATCGTGCTTACGTATCGCCAGGGAAGTCTTGCAAAAGCGGTGACAAGAGGGAACGGGGAAGTGGGAGAAGTAATCACGAATAATGCGAAGGTATTCGCGAATCTTCCGTTTAAGATCCCCTATAAAGGTGAACTTGTTCTTCGAGGCGAGGCGGTGATCAGTTATCGGGATTTTGAAAAGATCAATGCAGAGATTGAAGATGTAGATGCAAAATATAAGAATCCAAGAAACTTATGCAGCGGCTCAGTACGGCAGTTAAATAATGAGATCACTGCAAAGAGAAATGTTCAATTTTATGCATTTAGCCTTGTGCGGGCGGAAGATATCGATTTTAAAAACTCCAGGATTTATCAGATGGAATGGCTGAAAGAGCAGGGGTTCTCTGTCGTGGAAAATCATCCTGTGTCAAGCAGTACTGTGGCAGAAGAAGTGGCATGGTTTGAAAGTCATATCAAAGAAAATGCAATACCATCAGACGGCCTTGTGCTTACCTATGATGATATTGCCTATGGGCAGAGTCTTGGTACAACTGCTAAATTTCCAAGAGACTCGATCGCATTTAAATGGGCAGATGAGACCAGAGAGACTGTCCTACAGGAGATAGAATGGAGTCCGTCGCGTACAGGCCTTTTGAATCCGGTCGCTGTTTTTGAGCCGGTAGAACTGGAAGGAACGACGGTCAGTCGTGCTAGTGTGCATAATATCAGTATTATGGAAGAACTGGCATTGGGCGTTGGAGATAAGATCCGGGTGTACAAGGCGAATATGATCATCCCGCAGATCGCGGAGAATTTAACACGCAGCGGAGTGAAGGATATACCGCAAGCCTGTCCGGTGTGCGGCGGTGAAACGAAGATATCCATGGAGAATGAGACGAAATCTCTTTATTGTACCAATCCGAAATGCCAGGCAAAGCATGTGAAGTCTTTCGTGCTGTTCGTAAGCAGGGACGCAATGAATATCGAAGGATTGTCTCAGGCCACGCTGGAGAAGTTTATCGCCCGGGGCTTTGTAAAAGATTTTACGGATCTATTTCATCTGGAACGGTACGCAGAAGAGATCAAGCAAATGGAAGGATTCGGAGAAAAATCTTATGATAACCTAATGCGCAGTATAGAGCAGGCAAGACAGACGACGCTGCCGAAACTGTTATACAGCCTGGGGATCCCCAATATAGGACTGTCCAATGCAAAAATGATCTGTAGGGCATTTGACGAGCAGCCGGAACGCCTTATCAATGCATCGGAAGAAGAACTAAGTGCCATTTCCGGAATCGGCGGTGTGATCGCGCATGTGTTCGTAGAGTATTTTTTGGAAGAAGAAAACAGGGAACTGTTCAGGCGTCTGCTTGCAGAGGTTGAACTGCCGGAAATGAAAGAAGAGACAGAAAAGCAGATATTTGAAGATATGAATTTCGTGGTGACTGGCGCAGTTACACATTTTGCAAACCGCAGAGAGATAAAAGAATTGATTGAAAAAAAGGGAGGAAAAGTGACGGGTACGGTGACCTCTAAGACAAATTATCTGATCAACAATGATGTAGATTCTACATCTTCTAAAAATAAAAAAGCAAAAGATTTAGGGATCCCGGTCATTTCAGAGGAAGACTTTCTGAAAATGCTGGAAGAATAGAGCAGGGATGTCTGCAAAAAGCAGAGCGGGACGTTTAGAAAAAGTTCATTTGTCAACGTAAAGTATGTGTATTATAATGAGAGACAGGTTAGTATATACGAGGCAAGAAAGGGAAAGACAATGTCAGATAAAGATTTTATCATAATCGATGAGAAAGAAAAAGAAGAAGAAAAAAGTACGCCGGATACTGCGGCGGAGGATAAAGCAGAAGTAGTACAGACAGAAGAAAAGAAAGATGAAAAAAAAGAAGATGACTATGAAAAGATCTGTTTTATCTGTCACAGACCGGAGAGCGTGACAGGGAAGATGGTAGATCTTCCGAACAATATTACGGTATGTCCGGACTGTATGCAGAAAAGTTTTGATGCCATGACAAGCGGAGCGATAGATTTAAACCGCTTGATGAACATGCCGGGAATACAATTTCTGAATATGTCGGATCTGGAAAATACGATCCCAAAGAGCCAGAAGATCAAGAAGAAAAAGGAAAAGCCGAAAGAATATCATAAACTGGATATAAAAGATATTCCGGCGCCGCATAAGATCAAAGCTCGGCTGGACGAATATGTGGTAGGGCAGGAATATGCGAAAAAAGCGATGTCCGTAGCCGTATATAATCATTATAAGCGTGTGGCTACGGATACGATGGACGATATCGAGATAGAGAAATCCAATATGCTGATGATCGGACCTACAGGAAGTGGAAAGACCTATCTGGTTAAGACACTGGCAAAACTTCTGGATGTGCCGCTTGCGATCACAGATGCGACATCGCTTACCGAAGCAGGATACATAGGTGATGATATAGAGAGTGTTGTTTCTAAGCTTTTGGCTGCTGCGGATAACGATGTGGAAAAAGCAGAACAAGGAATTATTTTTATTGATGAGATTGATAAGATCGCTAAGAAAAGGAATTCGAGCCAAAGAGACGTCAGTGGAGAGTCCGTGCAGCAGGGTATGTTAAAGCTTTTAGAAGGAAGCGAAGTGGAAGTGCCGGTAGGTGCCAACAGTAAAAATGCCATGGTTCCTCTTACAACGGTAAATACGAAAAATATTTTATTTATCTGCGGCGGAGCATTTCCGGATCTGGAAGAGATCATAAAGGAACGTCTGTCCCAAAAGACTTCTATGGGATTTAATTCGGAGTTAAAAGATAAATTTGAACATGATAAAGAACTGTTGTCTAAAGTAACAGTGGAAGACTTGCGTAAGTTCGGGATGATACCGGAATTTATCGGACGTCTGCCTATTATTTTCACTTTAAAAGGGTTGGACAAGGATATGCTTGTAAAGATACTGAAAGAACCGAAAAACGCGATATTGAAACAGTACCAGAAGCTGCTTGCCCTTGATGAGGTAAACTTGAGATTTGACGACAGCGCGCTGGAGGCGATCGCGGAAAAGGCAATGGAAAAAGATACAGGAGCCCGTGCCTTGCGTGCGATCATCGAAGAATTTATGTTGGACATCATGTATGAGATCCCGAAAGATGACAGTATCGGACAGGTTACGATCACAAGAGAGTATATTGAAGGAACCGGAGGCCCGATCATTGAATTAAGAGGGCAGGAAGTTCCCAGATTAAGTTAAATATGAAGGTATGAGAAGAAACACTGTATCAGAACACTTCAGTCAATGACCTGCTTATCTGACACAGTGTTTCTTTGCTGTATTTTTGTATCCAAAGGAAGAAGCGAAAAAGGGAAAGGATAGCATATGGAAGTACAGGATATTTTAGAGCAGGTGAAAACGGGGGATATGTCGGTGGAGGAAGCGGCACAGTACCTGCGCAGAGCGCCTTTTGAAGAAATGGGATATGCAAAGTTGGATGTACACAGAAAACTGCGTTCGGGTTTTGCGGAGGTTATATTTTGCAGCGGCAAAGCAGATGAACATTTGCTCCATATTTATAAAAAGCTGTATGAAGAAGATGGCGAAGTTTTTGGAACTCGTGCGTCGAAAGAGCAGTATCAGCTAGTGAAAACCATACTTCCGGATATAGAGTATGATGAGATCTCCCATATTTTGAAGTTGGAGAAGAAAGGAAAAAAGCGTATCGGGAAGATCGCTGTCTGTACGGCAGGAACGGCAGATATTCCGGTGGCGGAAGAAGCGGCGCAGACGGCGGAGTATTTTGGAAGCCATGTGGAGAGGATCTATGATGTAGGTGTCAGTGGGATCCATCGTCTGATGTCCAGACTGGATGTGATACAGAGCGCGAATTGTGTGGTTGCAGTGGCAGGCATGGAAGGGGCGCTTGCCAGTGTGATGGGAGGTCTGGTGGATAAGCCTGTGATCGCGGTTCCTACTTCTGTAGGATATGGTGCAAATTTAAATGGTTTATCGGCATTGCTGACGATGATCAACTCCTGTGCCAATGGGATTGCAGTGGTAAATATTGATAATGGTTATGGAGCAGGCTATATTGCTACACAGATCAATAGATTGGGGGCAAAAAGATGAAACAGACATTATATCTGGAATGTTATACAGGGATCAGCGGAGACATGGTGGTGGCGGCGCTTCTGGATCTGGGGGCGGATGAAGCGGTGTTAGATAAAGTGCTTGCGAGCCTTCCCTTAGACGGATTTTCGACTCGTATCAGTCGGGTCAAAAGGGCTGGGATAGACGCCTGTGATTTTGCGGTTCTTTTAGATGAACAGCATGAAAATTATGATCACGATATGGAATATCTGTATGGAACACAGGAAGAACATATACATCCGGGGCATACACATACAGGGCATACACATACAGGACATATGCATACAGAGCATTCTCATGGCGAGCACGGCCATGCTCAACAGGGGCATGATCATGTACACAGAAGGTTAAAAGATATATTGGAAATCATCGATCACGCAGAAATGACGGAAGGAGCGAGGAAAAAAGCAATACGTATTTTCCATATTCTTGCTCAGGCAGAAGCGAAGGCACATGGGACCGACAAAGAACATGTGCATTTTCATGAAGTGGGAGCTGTAGACTCCATTGTAGATATCATAGCGGCAGCAGTATGTCTGGATAATCTGGGGATTGAGGAGACGATCCTGCCTGTGCTTTATGAGGGGACTGGCTTTATCCGGTGTCAGCATGGCTGGATGGCGATACCGGTTCCGGCAGTGGCGGCGACAGCAGAGGCATATGCCCTGCATCTTCATATTACGCAGAGAGAGGGAGAATTGGTAACACCGACAGGAGCAGCGATCGCGGCGGCTATCAAAACGACGGATAAACTGCCAGATACATTCTATATCAAAAAGACAGGGCTGGGAGCAGGAAAGAGAAACTATGCATATCCCAGTCTGCTGCGGGCGATGTTGATCGAGACAGATGAGGAAGAAAAGGCGGGAGAACGAGACAATATATATAAATTGGAGACAAATATAGACGATTGCACAGGGGAAGTCCTTGGATATGTGATGGAGAGATTGTTTGAAGCAGGGGCAAGAGACGTATACTATTCTCCAATCTATATGAAGAAGAACCGGCCGGCTTATCAATTGAGTGTTATCTGTACAGAGGAAAGGGTTTCGGCACTGGAAAAGATGATTTTTAAGGAGACAACGACGATCGGGATCAGACGGCAGAAAATAGAGCGCGCGGTACTTAAGCGGGAGATACAGACTGTGCAGACTTCTCTGGGGACAGCCAGGGTAAAAGTGTGCGGTATCGAGGACGGTGATCGTGTTTATCCTGAGTATGAAAGTGTCAGAGCATTGAGCCGACAGCATGATAAATCTTACCAGGAGGTCTATCAGATTATTGCGGAGGAATATAAGGAAAAGTTATATCCATCCGGGCACCTCGCAGCACATGACTTACAGGCGGGCATGCTCCGTACGATAAGGTATGATGAAAAGTGCGCGGCACTTTTTCAAAAAATGAAAGAATGTACGAAGAATGGTGTGGCGGTTGCATTTTCCGGTGGAGTGGACAGCAGTCTGCTTTTAAAGCTTGCCTGTGAAGCGGCAGATGAAGGACAGAAGGTTTATGCGATCACAGTACATTCCAGGCTGCACCCAGCGGAGGATCTGGAGACGGCGGCGAAGGTGGCAGAAGAAATAGGAGCTGTCCATAAAATTGTTTTTGTAGATGAATTGAAGGAAGCAGGCATTTCTGACAATCCGAAAGAACGCTGTTATCTTTGTAAGAAATATATATTTCAAAAAATGATAAAAACGGCGGCAGAACTAGGAGTTAACTGTCTGGTAGAAGGAACCAATGAAGATGATCTGCATGTATACAGACCGGGAATACAGGCCATTAAGGAACTCGGGATTTTAAGCCCGCTGGCAGAATGTGGGATGACGAAGAAGGAAATAAGAGAGTTGGCACAGACTTATCAGATTTCTGTGGCAAAACGTCCATCCGGTCCTTGTCTGGCTACCCGTTTTCCTTATGGGACAAAACTGTCCTATGAGCGGATGGAACAAGCGGAACAAGGGGAACGTTTTTTGCAATCCCTAGGTTTTTCTACAGTCAGGCTGCGGGTTCATGGGAAACTTGCCAGAATAGAGGTAAAGGCGGCAGAATTAGGCGAGGTACTGAAAAGAAAAAAGGAGATCATACAATACTTAAAAGGACTCGGTTATGTATATATTTCGATCGATCTAGAAGGCTTTCGATCTGGCAGCATGGATGCAGATATAGAAGATGGAGAGAAAGATGAGACATAACAGACGGGAATTTTTTATCTGTGTAATTCCCTCTGTTCTTGCGTTTGCTCTATCAGGTGTCTATGCGATCGTAGATGGTTTTTTTGTAGGAAACAGCATTGGGGATGTGGGGCTTTCGACGATCAATATCGCCTATCCTGTTACGGCATTGCTGCAGGCAGCAGGCACAGGGATCGGGATGGGAGGCGCTGTCCAATATGCTATCCGGGCAGCGCAAGGAAAGCAAAAAGAGCAAAATGCGTACTTTAGCGGCACTTTAATTCTGCTTCTTATCAGCAGTTTAAGTATTATGTTATTGGCTTTTTTTGCCAGACGTCCAATCCTTATTTTATTGGGGGCGCAAGGAGAGGTGTTTGAACTGGGAGAAGAATATTTGTTTGTGATCAGTTTAGGCAGTATATTTCAGATATTTGGAACCGGTGTGGTGCCGTTGATCCGGAATATGGGCGGCTCTTTATATGCCATGGGGAGCATGGCAGCAGGATTTGCGGCAAATATCATATTGGATTATTTCTTTGTGTGGGTGTTCCCGTTTGGGATAAAAGGTGCAGCGGCAGCTACTGTGATCGGACAGGCAGTGACAGCGGCAGGGGGAATGCTCTATTTTGTCTGGAAAAGGTGCCCCTTTCTCCTTCCGGATGTAAACAGGAAGAAGACAGTATATATGACAATTCTGAAAATTGCTGTGTCTCCTTTTGGCATTACATTTTCTCCCATGCTTACATTGATGTTGATGAACCGTTTTGCAATGCGGACAGGGGGGACAGAGGCGGTCGCATGTTATGCCTGTGTGGCATATGTGACAACGATCGTTTATATGCTGCTGCAAGGCGTAGGGGATGGGAGTCAGCCATTGATCAGCCAGTATTATGGACGGCAGGATAAGGAAAAAATGCGCCATGCGGGATCTATGGCTTATAGGATGGCTGCGGCCGTGGCAGCTGTAAGTGCCGTTGTCTTATATTTTGCGCGGAAAGTGGCAGGCAGTCTGTTTGGGGCTTCCTCTGCGGTAAATCAAGAAGTGGCAGAGGCGCTGCCGTTTTTTCTTGCAGGTTTTCTTTTTTTATCTTATACAAGGATCACCACATCTGTTTTTTATGCCAGTGAAAAGAGTATACAATCCTATATTTTGGTGTATGCAGAAGCGGTCTTTTTGTTTGTGTTTTTGCTGTTTTTGCCTGACAGGATGGGGATAAGCGGACTATGGAGTTCTGTTCTGGGCGCCCAGATAATGACGGCTATTCTTGCAAAGCTGCAAAATAGTTCTTTTGTAAAAAGGAAATGTATTGTAAGATAAAAAGGCATGCCCATCCGGGCATCCCGTAATTTATGCCTTGCAGGCGGGCGTGCTGCGCATCATACGGTATATATATGATCAAGAAAGAGGGAGTAATGATGAATAAAAAAGAAGTATTAGAGATACGAAAACAATTTACACCTGCCAATTGTGCGATCACAAGAATCTGCGGGTGTTATGTAGATCATGAAAAGAATAAAAAGATGGAAGCCAAGGAGGCTTTTTTGTCTTTGCCGGAGGAAGAGGCATTTAAATATTTTGATATATTTAAGAAGACTCTATCCGGGACAATGGGAAAGAATATGCTCAACATGTCGTTTCCACTGGATGCCGAAATGCCGGGCGGCACACAGGAATTTTTGCTGAAGCTGAAAAACAGTAAATTGGAAGATGATATGCTTCTGGAAGAATTTTATGATAAAGTGATCGAAAGTTACATATATGAAGAAAATTATTATATTATACTGATCCATGCAATGTATGATATACCGGGAAAATCGTCAGACGGAATAGAGATGTTCGATGCATCGGATGAAGTATATGAATATCTCCTGTGCAGTATCTGTCCGGTTTCTCTTTCGAAAGCCGGACTCTCCTACAATGCGCAGGATAACCGTATTGAGGAAAGAGTGAGGGATTGGGTGGTGGATATGCCGGACAAAGGGTTCTTATTCCCAGCGTTTACAGATCGCAGCACAGATCTTCATGGAGTACTGTATTATACGAAAAAATCGGAAGATCTGCAGCCGGAGATGGCTGAACATGTACTGGGAGCATCTATGCCAATGTCCGCGGACACACAAAAGGAGACGTTTCAGATGATCATAGAAGATACCTTGGGAGAAGATGGAGATTATGAGACGGTCCGGAATATCCATGAGACACTTCATGAAATGATAGAGGAGCATAAGGAAGAACCGGAACCACTGGTGTTAGACAAGACAGATGTGAAAAAGATTTTTGAAAAAAGCGGAGTTTCTAACGAGAAAATGGAGGGCTTCGAAAAGAATTTTGAAGAAAATGCAGGAGAAAAAGCCTCTCTTTTGGCATCCAACATTACCGAAGTAAGGAAATTTAATATTGAGACTCCGGACGTGGTGATCAAAGTCAATCCTGAGCGGGCAGATTTGGTAGAAACCAGGATTATAGATGGAAGACAATGCCTCGTAATACCGGTAGATGATCACATAGAAGTAAATGGGATACAGGTAAAAACAATAAAAAGAGAAGAAATAAGAAGTTCATCCATAAAGTAGCGCATAAAATGTGTATTTTGCATGGTCCGTCAGGGATTTGCCGAAATTTTTCGCTCATGCAAAATACACATATTTTTTACGCCATTTTATCAGTTGAATTCTAATTTAATGTTTTTGCCTTTGGAAGAGATTGTTTGTCATTTGTATTGTTCTATTGATTTGTTCCTGTTCTTCTTTTGATTTCCCTTCTTTTAGTATTTCAAAGATAAGGGAAGCTTCATTGGGGGTAAAGCTTAAGCCTTTTTTATTTGCATTTGTGATGAGTGCAAGCAGGATCGGAGCCAGTTCTTTGCCAGATTTTCCGGCAGTCTGTTGTGCCGCCAATTTGATCAGTTCTAATTTGGCGGGATCCATATTTTTCATAGCCGGATGGTTGAGCCATTC
The DNA here is from genome assembly GCF_001487105.1 of Mediterraneibacter massiliensis. Classification (GTDB taxonomy): domain Bacteria; phylum Bacillota; class Clostridia; order Lachnospirales; family Lachnospiraceae; genus Mediterraneibacter; species Mediterraneibacter massiliensis. Next base: position 1,048,704 of record NZ_LN913001.1, read on the forward strand.
ATTCAATCGTATCATCTCCTTTTTGTGATTTTTGTATGTTAGTAATATCATTATTGGAAAATAGAGAATTATATGTCTCAAACATTTCTTTTTGTTCAGGAGTAAGCATTCCCATCATCATATCCATTGGAGAAATGCCCATCTGCGGATGAGAGTTTTCGGATCCAGAGTCAGCAGGAGCATAGGATTCTTGAAACACTTTCAGCATTTCCATCATCTGCATCATATTAGAAAATTGTTCCAGAGCAGAAGATTCTTCCGGGGGAAGATAGGGTGCCATATCATCCAATATTTCTGCCGGGGAAGAGGGGAAAGGCTTGCTAAACGTCTGAGAGTGCAAGGCAGGACCGCGTTTTTGGAAAAAGGCCAGTGTCTCTTTTAATTCGACAAATTTGATAAAGGTTCCCAATATTTGCTGCCCCGATACAGGCGTGTAGGGGAGTATAAGTTTTAATGTCTGAAGTATAGGAGGGGTGACGAGAGCATCAAAAGGGGTCATCAGTCTGGGCGTTTTTTTCTCCATAAGCGCTCCTGGATACAGCGTTATAAATATATATGTCTTTGGAAGCAAAAATATGATTTCGCCGGGACGGCATAGGGGAGGCACACGCATATATTGTACGTTACATATTGTAATAAGAAGATAAAAAATGGTGCGTATAATATGAAAAGAAGATTGATCATTGATGGAAATGCGGTTTATGAATTAGATGAGGAATGTATGCTTCAAAAAAAGAAGGAGGAGAAAAAAGAACAGACGAATACAGACAAAAGTGTGAAACAAACCAAAAAAACGGACTCAACAGAATAAAGACAAGAGAAAATCGTTCTTTGACTGAAGGCAAGGATGTTGAGACAACATCGTATCGACAGTTATAAAACTTGAATTTTAGCATGTATATAAAGAATGACAGTATTACTGGAGAGCACAGAAAAAAATAAAAGGCTGCGGCTTGGGCGGATGTTTTACCCGCCCAAGCCGCAGCTTGTTAAAATCAGTGATCACATATGGATCAGCATCCACAGCCGTTATTTCCGAAACCGCCGCAGCAGCACAGAAGTAAGATGATCCACAGGCAGCTGTCATTGCCGCCGAAACCGCCGCCAAAACCATTTCCACATCCGCCGCAGCAGCAAAGCAGGATAATGATCCACAGACAGGAAGACATTCCGCCTCCATTTTCGCATCCGCATCCACAGTTTGTAGCACTTAATTCACTCATATTGAAATCCTCCAAATATGTTTATTTACAGTTACATAATATGCCTCTTCAGAGAATGTGTGAGGAAAAAGAAAAAACATTTTAATACCATTTTAATAGGGGCTGCCAGACATGGACGGGATCGAAGTGATACAAAAGATACGTACATGGTCTGTCGTGCCGATTATTGTCATCAGTGCAAGAAGTGATGATCAGGATAAGGTAGATGCATTGGATGTCGGGGCAGATGATTATCTGACAAAGCCGTTCAGTGTGTAAGAACTGCTTGCAAGACTGCGTTCTACGCTACGGAGGCTGCAATATTTGTTGCATACAGAGTCTGTCAATGCGAGCGTTTTTTATAATGGAGAACTTATGATTGATTATGGAGCCGGAACAGTATCTGTAGAAGGGCGTGAAATACATTTGATGCCGCTGGAATATAGTCTTCTTTGCCTGTTGGCACAGAATGTGGGAAAGGTCCTGACCTATCAGTTCATCTTAGATAAGGTGTGGGTTAATGCGCTGGAAAGCGATATGTCCTCTTTGCGGGTATACATGGCATCTTTGAGAAAAAAGATCGAGAAAGATACGGCGCACCCTCAATATATACAGACGCATATAGGGATAGGTTACCGAATGATCAAGGTGGAAGATAAGGCGACATCTGGTCAGGGGTAAAGAAAATAAACACTTTTCGATGTAAGATTCATATTCTGGTAAAAAAGGTGTTTGTATGAGATGGGTAAAAGAAACGACAGGATACTGGTGTGAAGATACCATATCCGGCAAGTATATAGGACAGGGTGTATGTGCGGCGATATTAGATACGGGGGAATGAGTTAATATATTGTTAAGTTAGAAAGAACCCAGTAAATATAAGGGTTTCACTGACTTTTGTCCTACGAAAAAATGAGAAATACCATGATAATTTTGATGATGAGTACCGGTGTCAGAAGTCAAAATTGAGTGGTGAAAAGGCGGCTTGCAATAATATAACTCATGGTAGTTGGAATATGAATATACTGCTTGCCTATGTGATGTGGAGTTCTTTCTCGCCCGGAAGAATAATGTATTATGTAGCAATGTTGTGAGTTATATTTGTGAAGTAAAACGAAAGAAAGGTGATATGGGAGTTGAAAAAGACAATTTATGAAAGAATGGGTGGTACATATATCAGACATGGTGATTATCTTATCCCTAGTCTTGCCTTACCAGCAGAGAAAGAAACGAGACAGATGGGAGTATGGGGACAACGGCATTTGCAGTATCTAAAGGAATATCGTAAAGATGTATATTTAGAGTTGCTTACGGGTGGCAGATTGAATGATTATCTGGCTGACATTGATGAACAGGCTCAGGAACGTTTTGAAGGGCTCGTAGAGCAATTAAAACAGGCACAGGGGATAACGGAACAGCTAAAGACTAAAAATGCATTAGAATGGATACGGAGAATGAATTACATACACACGAGTGCCAGGGAATTTGTGGAGAAAGAAATTATCTTTGCGTAAAAAGGATAAGGAGGAGAGAAAATACAATCGAATTCTATCCTTATTTTTTCTGATATGATAAGATAGACTCAGTTTTAATAATATCAGTATTATTTATATCAGTATTATTAGCGTGTCGTTTTGACATGTCTGGAGATGTTAAAATCACACGTTCAGAGGTGTCGAAACGACATGGCTGGAAATTGTTTTATAATTTTACCGAAGTATAAGTAGGGGAAAACAACAAGTAAAAAAGAAAATGACTTTTGGGATGAGATGTGATAGAATGATTGTAGAGAAACAGGGAAAGAATCATTCAGATAAGTGGAAGGGTGAATGAAATGTATAGAGTAGAATTAAAATTTGATTCTGATAATTTGACACCAAGTGATATGGACAGAATTTGTGAGCAGACAGATCAGATTTTTGAAAGGGAAGATTTAAGTTGTGCCAACCGGGAGCCGGGACGCAGAGTATATTTGGACAGAGGACGTCAGCAGGATTACGGAAGGTTTTGGGCGGCTATTTTTGCACTCAAAAGTGCAGCAGGTATTTCCAAACATTTACAGGAATGTTTCTGGTATAACGGAAATGAAAAAGAAAATCTGATTACTGATTTTTTGAGGAATTAAGTGAATGGACAGTACGCAGAGAAAAGGTATCAATTTTGATTTAGATACAGAGGCATTGAAAGAACATTATCCTAAAGGGGACTGGCATAATGCGTATTATGATGTCAGGTCATATTTTGAGAAGAATGGCTTTGAACACATTCAAGGATCAGGTTATCATTCAACAAAGGAAATGTCTGAAGCAAAAGCAATGGCAGTAATTTACCGGATGACGAAAGAAATTCCGTGGCTGAATTATTGTGTGAGTGTGTGTACGATTTCTGATGTGCCGGAATTGTACGATATCTCACATGTATTTGAAAGAGAAGCACAGCAGCTATCAAAGAAGAATTAAGTGTAGATTTATTTTGGCGATGACTTTGAAGGTGAAAACAAAGTCATCATTTTCTTTGAAAATAATTGTGAATGATATATTATGTGCGAGTGAGATAGATGAATTGGAGAAATACGATGAAGAAGGGAAAAGCATTTGAGATATTTGTAAAACGAATTCTTATTAATGTTGGCTTTGCGGAAGTAAAGTCAGATGGTTTCTATATCTTTGATGGAGCACCAGGTCAAATGATTCAAGGATTAGGTGAAGCGCACAACGCAGATGTTTTGTTAGAACCGCCAGTTCAAACTCCGTTTTTCAATAAAACGAGATTATTAATTGAGTGTAAGGATTATAGTAAAAAAGTAGGATTAAATACTGTAAGGAGTGTATTGGGATTAAGAGAAGATATTAATCATTTTGAAATGATAGACTTGAATGAACTCAAGGAACGTAAAAATCAAAGACGTAGAGGTATTATGAATGTTTTTGAGCGATGTTCCTATCAAGTAGCAATTGCTTCCATGGAAGGATACACGATTCAAGCACAAAAATTTGCAGTGACTCATCGTATACCATTGATTGAGTTTAATAAGATGGTGTTTTGGCAGGATTTTAAAGAGATATTAGATAACATAGTTAATAGCACAGAATTGCTTGAGACGGAGAAGGAAAGAAAGATATTCGAATTTGCGGATGAGATAGGTGAAAAAATGGCAGTTGCAATTACTAATTCAGGGCAGATGCTATTTTTGTTTAGAGAGAGTGGGAATAAACATAAGTTTGAAGGAGAATATAATCTTTGTTGGGTTAGTCCAAATCTTCCTTGGAAGTTAGCATGTGGTGCACAATATACATTTCAGTTACCTAAGAGTATTATGAAACAATGGATTGAAAATGCAACAAATGAATTTGAATTAAGAAAAGAGGCAATCTGTTGTAAAGAAAGACTCTTGTCTAATATGATTGTATATTATAGAGAAAATAATCATCCTTCAATAAAAATGATTTCTATTGATAAAGATAGATTGGAAAATGCCAAAAATAGATTATAAAGAGCTGTTTTGTGGTAATTCGCCTCATATCAATTCTGATTCGATAAGATGAGTTCGATTTTAATAATATTAGTATTATTTATATCATATTAGTGTGTCCTTTTGATATGGCAAAAGGACATTCCCATTTCACCATACTGTTTTTCAGATTCCAAATACAATTTATATAAGCACGAATATCGTTCTGCATTACCTTTGATTAGATAGCGTTCATGTAAAAATAGCGAGCTATCTGTTGGAGGTTACTTCCGATCTTTTTAAACTCAGTGGTCAGTTTCTGTAATTCTGGTATATTTGTAATTACATCATATCGCATTTTTATTTTCACTTCTAAAATCATTTTTCAGATATATTCAGAGAGCGTAAGTACGATTACTTTGACGGTGTTTGTTGCCGATATGTATTCCATGTCCGTTAATCGTATGTCGACATAGCGAGAATGGATAGAGCATTTTTTGTTTTGTCATAGTAAGCCTCCTTTCTTCTTCGTGCGTATGCAAATCATCAATACCTCGGTATTGTGCTGCGAACACAACTTTTTGTGAGAGCCAACCTGTAAGTTTTAAGTGCAGGTTTTATATCGAGGGAATGGGGTGCTGGATGTCCGGAGGACATCCGCTTAGCACGGACCGTAGCGGAGCGGAGACCGAAATCCCCATCAAGAAATGCTAAGTCTGCAAAAAACCGGAAACGGGTTTTTGTCGGACATAGGCGAATCTTGCTCTGAAATGTTTTTCTCCTTCAATAACCTTGTTTAGGAGAGGTTAAGAAACAAGCAGAAAAAAGAAAATCTTTTCGATGCTTGTTTTTTTCATGCGCTGGGATTGAGTTTATGTAAGGATGAACCTTGAAAAAAGAAAAATGTTTTTTAGAATGAGACAAGTTTCTGGACGCATAGAATCTCAAATAGGAAGGGGGTTATGCTTTTGGATGGGAAAACTTTGCAGGAATTGAAGCGTGTAAATATAAAAGAAGTAAATCCAGATGAGCTTGTGGATATTAGTGAAATTGAGATTGATACGAAACAGTCAGTACAAGAAAGAGTGAAAGAATATGTGGAACAGGTACATAACCCTTATCTTGTCCGGGTGGGTGAGTATGTTGTGAAGATTGGATATTCTGACTGTAAAGAGACTCTGAATGACCGGATGAAACAGTATATTTCAAAAATTGCAGAAACGAAATATTAAAGTTGAATTTGCTCTTTACAATATCAGGATGTCATGGTAATTTAGATGCAGGACAAAACAGTGAAATCCTGAAATTACTATAAGAAAGAATCTCGTAGGACAGGTTCGACTGACTGAAATCAAAATAGTAAAATCAGGAGGAAGCAAAATGCAGAAAAATGTATGTTATCATACTGCGATCTATCTTCGTTTGTCGAGGGATGATGAAGATATTGATGGCAGCGCAAAACGAGAAAGCGACAGTATTTCATCCCAACGAGAGCTGGCACGTTCCTTTGTGAGAGAACAGCCGGATATGGAGTTATTCGATATTTATATCGATGACGGATATTCGGGAGCCAACTTTGACCGACCAGATTTTAAAAGAATGATGGCGGACATTGAAAATGGAAATGTAAATTGTGTCGTTGTAAAAGATTTATCCAGATTTGGACGAGATTATATTGAAGCCGGGCGGTTCATTCAAAAGACCTTCCCGGCTTTTTCTGTGCGTTTTATTGCGATCACAGATCATTATGATAGTCTGACTGCGGACCAGAATACCACATCTCTTGTGATTCCGGTCAAAAACTTTGTGAATGATTCCTACTGTCAGGATATTTCAGAAAAAGTAAAATCACATCAGAAAATAAAACGGGAGAAAGGGAAATTTATCGGGGCATTTGCAGTCTATGGATATCAGAAAGACCATGAAGATAAAAATAAGCTGGTCATAGATGAATATGCAGCAAAGATTGTGAAAAATATTTTTACATGGAAACTGGACGGCATGAGCAACCTTGCCATTGCGAAACGCTTGAATGAGAATGGAATCTTCTCTCCATTGGAATATAAGAAATCCCACGGAGAGCATTATGCCACAGGGTTTCATGCAGGAATCGTATCCAAATGGTCTGCGGTGGCGGTAAAGCGTATTTTAACGAATGAGATTTACACCGGGACGATGGTACAGGGAAAACGAGAGAAAGTCAATTATAAGGTAGATAAGATTTTAGAAAAGCCAGAGTCTGAGTGGTTTAAGGTAGAGGGAACTCATGAAGCAATCGTTTCCAAAGAGGATTACCAAAATGTGCATCGGCTTTTAAAAGTTGATACCAGAGCAGGGAAGGGAAAAGAAAAGGCGCACATGTTTTCGGGACTTCTGTTTTGCGGAGATTGTAAAGAACCTATGGTACGTAGAATAAACCGATATAAGGGAACAGAAAAAATATATTATATCTGTTCTACGAGAAATCGGAGTGAGGGGTGCAGCAGACACAGTATTTCAGAAGCAGATTTGAAAAAAGTGGTATTCCGGATCATACAGTCGCAGGTTGAACTTCTGATTGATGTAAACCGGCAGATGCAGCATATCCAGACAAAGGAAATGAACTTTGAGGATGTGGTCGGATTTGATAAAGAGATTACTCGATTAAGGAATGAACAGGAAAAATATCTGGAGCTGCGGGCAGGACTTTATGAAGATTTGAAAACGGGAATCATCACACAGACAGACTTTAAGAATTTTAGCGCAATCTATGAAAAGCAGTATGTAGAAACAGAGAAAGCGTTGACAAGACAGGAGGATATGTTAAAGAAACTGTTTTACAATGGTGTGCAGTCCGGTGTAAAGCTGGAACGCCTGAAAGAGACCATGCAGATTACTACATTAGATAGGGATACCCTATTAGCCTTTGTAGACAGGATAGAAGTGTACGAGGAGAAAAAAGTATCGGTACAGTTTTGCTGTCAGGAAGAAATGGAGAAAATGTTGGTGTTGTCAGAATTTCTTTCTTCCCAATCGGAAGTCGTGAAGGAGGTGATCTAAATGGCAAGAACATCCAAACGTAAGGTTCGGTTAGAAAGCCAATCACTGCAAGAAAATGTATCAGTGAAAACATACATGGCAGGTATTTACGCAAGATTATCTGTGGATAATCATGATGGGAAAGAAATCTCCATTGAAACGCAGATTGAGATGGCAAAAGAATATTTGAAATCCCATACAGAAATTACGCTGTATGACTGCTATTCAGATTTGGGAGCTACCGGGACAAATTTTCAGCGAAGTGATTTTGAACGGCTCATGCAAGATGTGAGAGATGGATTGATCAACTGTATCATTGTAAAAGATTTTTCACGGTTTGGAAGAAATTATATTGAGACAGGAAATTTTGTAGAGAAGATTTTTCCGTTTTTAGGTGTCCGTTTTATTGCCATTACAGATCAGTATGACAGCATTAAACAGGCGGACTGCAACGAAGCGCTTTCCATGCATTTGAAAAATATTGCCAATGAACTGTATGCAAGGGACATTGCAGAAAAGGTTACAGCAAGTAAACAGGCAAAGATGAAACAGGGAGAATATCTGGGGAGCATTCCGCCGTATGGTTTTCAAATCGAAAAGATAGACGGGAAACGGACTTTAGTGCCGGAACCTGTGACCAGTGAGATTATCAGGGAAATCTTTAACCGATATGCTTCCGGGGAGACATTTGTATCTCTTGCAAAATGGCTGTATGGGCAAAAGATTCATCGTCCAAGCGATTATAAAAAATACAAAATGGTTTATCAGCAGGAGGGACAGCAGTTAAGACAGTGGGAAAGAGAATCTATCCGGTTTCTGTTAACCAACGATGCCTACATAGGGAATCTTGTGCAGTCCGGTAAGCACATGAAAGAACAGATTACAGCGGAACATACCCACGAACCTCTGGTTTCGGAAGAAGTGTTTTATCGGGTATGGGAAAGAATAGAAGAAAATATTAAAATACAAAACCGCAGACCACTTAGAAAGGATACGATGGAAGATATTTTCCGTGGGGGTTTGTATTGTGGTGAGTGCGGACATAAGTTAAGCCGTATGGTGACGGAGAGAAAGGTTTCTTATAAAGAAGTAAAAACATTTGTATTTTATAGCTGCCCGAATAGCAAACGGATTGATGAAGAAAAATGTGCAAATGAACAGATTACATTTTTTCAGATTCAGAAAGTGATCCTTCATCTGCTGAAAAAAGAATTTCTTTTAAGCAGTACACAGATGAAAAAACTGATGGATTTTAATAAAGAGGCAGGAGAAAAACGAAAAGAACAGATACAGAAAGCACAGGATGAACTGCAAAAATCGGTGGATGGTGCTGACAGGAAGATCAGTTCCTATTATCTGGAGTATCGAAACGGGAGCATTTCACAGGTACAATTTCTGGAAACAAAGAAGAAGATGGAAGAAAAAAGGGAACAGGATCGGCAGACATTACGTGATTTACATACAGAGTATTCTTCCATTGACAGAATGGTAGATAAGCAGAATCAATTTCTCCGTACTATTTTGAAGTACAAAAGCTGTACCGAACTAAATGCGGAACTGGTCAAAAACCTGATAGAGAAAATTTATGTGTATCGTGGAAAACGGGTAGAGATCATCTGGAAGTGGAATGATGAGTTTGCGAAGGTGATGGGAGGAACAGACGATGAAAAATAGACTGAAGATAGCAATGTATCTGCGATTGTCCAAGGAAGATGACTGGAATGCACAGGAGAGTAACAGCATTTCTTATCAGCGTTTGTTGTTAAGAGGATATATTGAGCGAAATTTTGAAAATTATGAGATTTTAGAATTTGTGGATGATGGTTACAGCGGAACCAGTATGGACAGACCTGCAATGCAGGAATTATTAGCCGCTGCCCGGCAGAAAAAAGTAGATTGTATTATCGTAAAAGATTTTTCACGTTTTGCCAGAGATTATGTAGAAACAGGTTCCTATGTAGAACAGATTTTCCCATTTTTAGGAATCCGCTTTATCTCTGTGAATGACCACTATGATAGTGAAGCTGTCACTAAAAAAACGATTGGGATGAATCTGGCATTTAAAACGCTGGTCAATGATCTCTATTCCAAGGATTTGTCGGTAAAGGTGACTTCTTCCCTACATTCTAAAAAAGAACGGGGGATTTATTGCAGCGGGAACTGTCCCTTTGGATATCGCAAAAAAGCAGATGACAGAAATCAAGTGGAGATTGTAGAAGAGGAGGCAGCAGTTGTCCGGGGAATTTTTCGACTGACATTAGAAGGATATACTTCGGTGGACATTGCAAAGAAGTTTCATAAAGAAAAGGTAAAAACACCTGTGGAATATCTGATAGAGAGAGGAGCAACACACCGGAAGCCAGTTGGCAAGGAATTTTCATGGCAGCATACAACAATCTGTACGATACTGAAAAATCATTTTTATGCGGGAGATGTGGTATATGGAAAATATAAGAAGGATAAGGTTGGAGGAAAAAATCACTTAAAACCAAGAAGTGAATGGAAGATTACTTATAATCATCATGAACCAATCGTCGAACGGGAAATATTTGATGCAGTACAGCAGACGAGGGGAAGAACGAAACCTTATCAGCCACAAAAAGCACATATTCTGATGGGAAAGGTTGTATGCGGAGAGTGCGGTAAGGCTTTGCGTTATCGTAAAGCAAAAAATCCTTATTTTTATTGTAATGAACGTTATACGACAGGTGATGAGAATTGTGTGAGCCAAGTCAATGTATTCTTTTTGGAACAGGTTCTTTTATCTGCCTTGCAAAAGGAAATCCGCAGACAGATGGAATTGGAAGAAGTGTGGAGTCAGTATCAGGAAGTACAAAAAGAGAAGTACCATGTGAAGAGGGATAAGTTGCAAAAATCTCAAAAAGCCTTGGATGTTGTGGGAAAAGAACAGATCACACTTTATGAGAAATATGGAAAACGGGAAATCTCAAGGGAAGAATATATAGAGTTCAGAGAGGAATTGCAGAAAAAGGAAGATTTTATAAAAAGTGAAATCCAAGAGCAGGAGATGCGATTGGCAGCGGTGGAGATAGAACTTCATGCAGAACTGCTGGATACTCATATCATTTGGAAAGAATGTAAGATCAATGAACTAAACCAAGAGGTGGTAGATACTTTCATAAAGAAGATAAATGTATGGGATGAACAGCATATGGAGATTATCTGGAACTTTAGTGCTGGAAAAGAATAGCTATGGGAGAGTAGGGGAAATGCTAGGGAATAAAGCATGATGAAAAGCAAGTCTGAAAACGGCTTGCTTTTTTCTTTACAATGAAGGTGGTTGCTGTATAATTATATGTAAAGTAAAAAATAGTTATTTAGTGTGAAGCAATAAAGGGAATATATGATGGAAAAGTATAAAATTTTGATAGTTGAAGATGACAGTGATTTAAGAGAAGGTCTTTCCTTCTCTTTTTCAAGTGATGGATATGATGTTCTGGAGACAGAGACCAAAAAGGAAGGTTTACAGGAAATAAAGAAAGGTGGTTGTGATCTGGTTCTTCTTGATTGTAACTTGCCGGATGGAACAGGGTTTGAACTTTGCAAAGAGGTTCGCAGTTACAGCAATATCCCAATTATTATGCTGACAGCTCGTGATACAGAGCTGGATGAGATAAAGGCTTTAGAATTAGGAGTAAATGATTACTTATCAAAACCATTTTCTCTTGGAGTATTAAAGGCAAGAATGAAGAGGATTCTTCAGGAAAAAACGGAAAGTACGAAAATCATCTCAGGAGAATTAAACGTAGATCAGAGTGTCTGCAAAGTATATAAACGAGGCGAAGAGATTTCACTTAGCAAATTGGAATACCGTCTGTTAGTGTATTTGATTGAGAATAAGAACCATATCCTTTCTAAAGAGCAGATTCTGGAGAAAATATGGGATAGTGATGGGAAGTATGTAGATAACAATACGGTGTCTGTGAATATCAGCAGACTTCGTACAAAGATAGAGGATGATGTATCGAAACCAAAATGGATTCAAACAGTTCATGGAATCGGATATATCTGGAAGGAATAAAAAGATGTGGCTTACGATAATTTTAGCAGTACTTTTGCTTATGTCAATTGGATATAACATATATCAAAGGAGAAAAACGTATCGTTTGATTGATCGATTGCTGGAGCGTGTGTTAAGCAGGGAAATGATTGTCGATTCGGATTTGAAAGAAGGGGAATATTCTGCCCTTGTCAGTAAAATCAAGCAGATACAAGAAGTGCTTAGTAACCATGCGAGTAGTGCCGAACAAGAAAAAGAACAGGTGAAAAGTCTGGTATCCAATATGTCTCATCAATTAAAAACGCCCTTAGCGAATATTTCTCTTTATGCACAAATTTTAAGTAAAGAGGAAATTACGCCAGAACAGAAAACTGTGTTTTCTGAAAAAATGCAACGACAGGTTGACAAGCTGAGCTGGATTGTGGAGTCTTTATCGAAGATGGTAAAGTTGGAACAAAATATTGATGGCTTTGAAGGAAAAGCAATAGGAATCAAGCAGACGATTTTAGACGCAGTAGATACGCTTTATGAGAAACTGGAGAAAAAGGAAATCAATTTTACATTGGAGCCATTTCAGGACAAATTACTGTATCATAATCGAAAATGGACAACAGAAGTATTTGTAAATTTGTTGGAAAATGCTGTTAAGTACACCGATAGAGGAGGAAAAATTTCTATCCGTGTAAAAAACTATGATTTATATACAGAGATTCAGATTGCAGATAATGGGCGTGGTATCCGGCAGGAGGAAATGACCGATATATTCAAACGATTTTATAGAAGTCCAGAAGTTGAGAACCTGGAAGGTTCCGGGATTGGTTTGTATCTCTCTAATCTGATTTTGGAAAAAGAAAAAGGATATATGACGGTAGATTCCGAGTATGGAAAGGGAAGTTGTTTTTCTGTGTTCTTACAAAACTGTAAGAACTAATCATCCGTTTGTAAAGAAATTGCAAGATACAGCAGTTATACTGGATGTATCAGAAAAAGAGGAGTGGTGACGGATGAGTATTTTAGAATTAGAAAATGTTGAGAAAATATATGGAGAAAAAGATAATCAGGTAAAAGCATTACGGAATATCAATCTAAAAGTAGAAAAAGGTGAGTTTGTTGCCATTGTAGGCACATCTGGTTCAGGTAAATCTACCTGTCTTAATTTAATCGGTGGTCTGGATAATCCGACAAGTGGAAAGATTTTCATAAAGAATAAAGAGATTGGTTCTCTGTCAAGAAAAGAACTGACGATTTTTCGCAGAAGAAATATAGGGTTTGTATTCCAGAATTATAGTTTAATGCCTGTGTTGAATGTGTATGATAACGTGTCATTGCCGATTACATTTGACCGTGGAAAACATATTAACCAAAAATATATCGAAGAATTGTTACGGGAACTGGGCATTTGGGAAAAGCGTAAGAAATATCCAAACGAATTATCCGGCGGTCAGCAGCAAAGAGTTGCAATCGCCAGAGCTTTGGCAAACAAGCCGAGCATCCTGCTTTGTGATGAACCGACAGGTAATTTGGACTCAGCTACAACCATTGAGGTTATGGGATTATTAAAAGCGAGTTGTCGCAAGTATAATCAGACGATTCTCATGGTAACGCATAATGAAGCCATTGCACAGACTTGCGACAGAGTAATTCATATCGAAGATGGTCAGATTGTTACGGGAAAGAGAAGATTTCCGGCAAAAGGCGGTGATGTCGTATGTTAAAGCTGGCATGGAAATATATGCGGTATTACAAGAGCCAGACGTTTGCAATTTTGGCGAGTATTCTATTAACAGCGTCATTGCTTTCCGGAATTTCTTCTTTGATTTACAGCAGTCAGAAAAGTGATCTGGCGAACAGCAAGACGATTTACGGAGACTGGCATTATTATATAGAAACGGACAAGAAGCTTTTCGATTCTGTAGAAAGCGATGAGAAAGGGAAAGGATACACGCTGGAGCAGTGTGGAAAGATGGAAATCCGTGACGTAGTGGCAGAGGAATTTATGATTTGTTTTATCCATGCTGATGAAACTTATCGCCAGATGGCACACAGAGACTTGGTGGAAGGAACATTCCCTGAAAAAGAAAATGAAATTGCAGCAGATGGATTTGTGCTTAGCAATCTCGGATTTTCAGGGAATCTGGGAGATTCTCTTCGCATTGGAGAAAAAGAGTATATCGTTACTGGCGTTCTAAAAAGCGAATGGGCGGCAAGTTCCAGTGAAATGGAAGTTTTTGTGAGCGATGCGTTTAGAGGGCGAGGCAGTCAGACGTTTTTGTATCTCAGATTCAATGAAGATGAGAAGTTATATAAACAGTTGGATGCTTTTTTGAAAGAACATAAATTACCATCTGAGATAGCAGTAGGAAATGATGAAGTTACACAGTATCTTGGTGGAGAAGCCCCAAGAAGTATTTATGAAATTGTGAAAACTGGTCTGAAAAATGAAGAAGGAAAGTTCACTTATATTGTTTTGAGCCTACAGAGCGACTACAATCTGGCTTATAATGGGATGGTTTTCCTGTTATGTCTGTTCAGCCTGTTTGTAGTATATAGTGTATTTAACATTTCCGTATCGAAGAGAATTTCTGCGTATGGAATATTGCAGACATTAGGCATCAGTGAAGCACAGATTGGCGGTACATTACTTTTGGAACTTTGGATGTTATTTTTCATTGGGTATCCGTTAGGGTGTTTTTTGGGAAATGGCTTAATAAGCCTCGTGTATCAAAAACTTAGCAATGTATTTGGCGGAAAAGGAATTGGAGGAGTGGAGACTGGTCTATCCGTTACCGACCATACGTTGGCAGAAGGAGTAAATACAGCGAAGTTTTTTGTTTCCATGGATGCAATGGTATTTGGATTTCTATTTCTGTTGATTTCATTGGCACTGGTTGCCTTTATTGTGGTTCGTTCACTTCGGAAACATTCGTTAAGAGCAGTGGTGAATGAAGATACTTCTTTCACAAAAAGAAGAAAAATCTATGCTCTGCGAAATGTAAATATGGCAAATGTCGTTGTACGGAAATTTATGTTTGCTAACAAGCGAAAGGTGATCGGAATTATATTATCCTTGTCTATTGGCGGATGTATTTTCTTATGTACGACTTATATGGTGGAAAATTTGAAAGTACACGCAGAACTTTCGTTAATATCGGATGATGGACTTGGTTCGGAATACCGTATTTCTTTAAAGTCCAATTCGCTGAAAGATACAATCCCAGAGGCGGTAGCAGATAAGATTAAAAACATGTCTGAAACATCTGACGTATCTGCCACAAAATATACGATGGGAGACTTACAGTTTTCTGAAAATGAGTTTTTGGCAGAAGAAGTTTGGCGTGATTATTTTAGAAATCAAAATCAAGAGCCGTATTTTATCGAGAGATACGATGGAATCTGTAATCAGCAGGAAGATGGGAAGTATCGGATCAAATATAATGTATATGGCTACGATGAAGCTCTGATAGAACAGCTTCAGGATTTCATTTTGGAAGGAGAGATTCAGCCGGAAACAATGAAAAATAATAATCAAGTGATCGTGACGGCGAATATGGACGGTCAGGGAAACTATTATTTTTACGGAAAGAAGCCGGGTGATACAATTACGCTTCGTGTACCAAAGACAGAGAACTATACAGATGAACTGTTAAAATTCCAAAGCGGCGAAGAAAACTATATTGAGAAAGAGTTTGAGATTGCGGCGATCGTAAGCAGACCATTGGCACAGGAGAAAGATTTTTTAAATACAGGAGTCTGGAAAAATGCGCAGAGTGTGATTATGACTGGCGAACAGATGGAAGAAAACTTTGGAATTATGGATTACAGTTTTATCAATGCGTCACCAGCTGATGGCACAAATGCAGAGAACGTGAGTAATCAGTTATTGCAAGTAATCCGAGATGTTCCCAAGGCAGTATTGCAGGAATATACTTCTGCAATCGAAACACAGAAAGATTATCTTAAGCAACAGCAGATATTCTTTTCTGGCATTGCGGTGATTCTTCTGGTTATAAGTCTGTTTCATATCGTGAATAGTATGAACCATACGATTCTTGCCAGAAGAAGAGAATACGGTATCATACGTGCAATGGGAATCACAGACAGCGGATTTTATAAGATGATTTTGCAGACAGGTGTTCTGTATGGATTGTTGGCAGATGTATTCATCTATCTGCTATATAATCGGGTTCTTAGAAGGGTAATGAACTATTATATGGCTCATGTGCTTCAATTTTTACATCTGACTTCTAATGTTCCCAATCTGGTTTTGAACGGAATTATGGTGCTAAATGTGATGATTGCGGTGGTGGCAGTGATGATTCCAGCATGGAAGATGGGAAGAGAGAATATTATAAGTGAGATTAGAAAAGAATGATAGCTTCCAACCTTAAGCAAAGCGAAAATTTTACGGATTGCACCTATACATGAAGAAGAATAGTGTTCATATTGTGGATGTAAAATAGAATAAATATCTTCCTATCATTTTGCATTTATTCAGCAACGCTTTTTGATGATTTATAGCATTTATTTAACACTAAGTAGATATTTGGGAAGCAAAAGCCTTGCAAAACCTGATAAAATCGTAAAAAAAGTAAAAGAAAATTGCCTGCAACTACTTGACACAAGAGGGGATAGCACAGCACCCTGATTTTGCCGGCAGGATTCTGGCATTTAAGGATTTTACCGGGCAGGAGCGGGAGGCTTATGATGACAGCGGGCATGGTACTCATGTGGCTGGTATTCTGGCGGGAAGCGGATGCAGATCTCAGGGAAATTACGCAGGAATGGCACCCAAAGCAGGACTTCTGATAGGAAAGGTGCTAGATAAGGAAGGGAACGGAGCTGTTCGGACAATTTTGGATGGGATTGAATGGCTCACAAAGCTGCGGACAAAATATTCTGTCCGGATTGTGAATATTTCGGTGGGAACACACCCTGATCTGGAAAAATATCAAAAAGAGCTCCTATTAGAGGCGGTAGAAGATTTGTGGGATCAGGGAGTTGTCGTCGTTGTATCTGCCGGCAATTATGGACCGGAGGCCGGAACTGTAGCAGTACCAGGAAACAGTCCCAAGGTGATCACGGTCGGGGTGCCGGATTATGCAGAAACATCTGTGAAACTGCCGGTTATAGGCGGAAAAGGGAAAATTAAGAATTATTCCGGGCGAGGTCCTACGGAACAGTGCGTGGTAAAGCCGGATGTCCTGGCGCCGGGAACTGGGATCATAAGCTGCAATAGCCGGTTTAACAAGAAGACGGAAGGATTTTATACAAGCAAAAGTGGAACATCTATGGCAACACCGGTAGTAGCAGGCGCAATCGCCTGTCTTCTGTCCAAAGAACCGGATATGACAAATGTAGAAGTGAAGTTGAAATTGCGCGCCTCCTGTACCAGGAGAGAGAAAGAACCCGGATGGGGAATGCTGCAGGTGGAAAAATTATTGTCCCGCAGTACGTGAAAAAGTCCTGAGAAGGTGTCAAGAGAAAAAGCTTGACAACCCCTTTCTTTTCATGTAATATAACAAAGGTGATGAAAATGGATGAGATTTTTAAACAGGCATTGCTGTATGATTTTTACGGAGAACTTTTGACAGAACATCAAAAGGAAATCTACGAACAGTTTGTCCTGGAAGATTTATCCTTGCGAGAGATCGCGTTAAGCGCCGGAATCAGCAGGCAGGGAGTCCACGATATAGTGAAACGCTGTCAAAGGATTTTGGAGGGCTATGAAGAAAAACTGCATCTTGTAGAAAAGTTCGTTTCTGTTAAAGAAAAGGTGCATGAGATCGACAGGATTTTGGAGATGTACGGAAACGAAAAGACAGATACACAGAAAATGATAACCGAAGTTCGTAAGATTGCGGATAAAATTATAGAGGAGTTGTAGGATGGCATTTGACAGTTTAACAGAGAAACTTCAAAATGTGTTTAAAAACTTAAGAAGCAAAGGTCGTCTGACAGAAGACGACGTAAAAGCCGCTTTAAAAGAAGTCAAGATGGCGCTTTTGGAGGCGGATGTCAATTTCAAGGTAGTCAAAGGTTTTGTAAAAAGTGTGCAGGAGCGTGCAGTCGGGCAGGATGTGATGAACGGACTGAATCCCGGTCAGATGGTGATCAAGATCGTAAATGAAGAACTCATTAAGCTGATGGGTTCTGAAACCACGGAGATTAAATTACAGCCGGGAAGCGCGATCACAGTGATCATGATGGCAGGTCTTCAGGGTGCCGGTAAAACGACGACGACGGCTAAGCTTGCCGGAAAGTATAAAGTAAAAGGAAAGAAGCCGCTTCTGGTCGCTTGTGATGTATACCGCCCTGCGGCGATTAAACAGCTGCAGATAAACGGAGAAAAACAGGGAGTGGAAGTTTTCTCTATGGGTGAGAAGAATCGTCCTGCGGATATTGCGAAAGCGGCTGTTGAACATGCGAAAAAGAATCACAATAATCTGGTGATCCTGGATACGGCAGGCCGCCTTCATATAGATGAAGAGATGATGGAGGAACTGCAGGAGATCAAGCAGTCGGTAGAAGTTCATCAGACGATTTTAGTCGTAGATGCCATGACTGGGCAAGATGCGGTGAATGTAGCCGGAAGTTTCAATGAAAAGATAGGGATTGACGGCGTGATCGTCACGAAATTGGACGGTGATACACGAGGCGGTGCTGCGCTTTCCATCAAAGCAGTTACGGGATGTCCGATCCTTTATGTAGGTATGGGAGAAAAGCTGTCCGATCTGGAACAGTTTTATCCGGACAGAATGGCTTCCCGTATATTGGGGATGGGCGATGTCCTGACCCTGATCGAGAAGGCTGGAGCCGAACTGGATGAAGAAAAGGCCAGGCAGATGGCAGACAAGATGAAGAAAGCCCAGTTTGATTTTGAGGATTATTTAGAGAGTATGAATCAGATGAAGAAGATGGGAGGGCTTTCCAGTATTCTGGGTATGATGCCGGGACTTGGCGGCATGGGCGGCTTTGGAAAAGGTAAGATGCCGGAGCTTGACACGGAAGAGAATGAAAAGAAAATGGCGCGGATGGAAGCTATCATCTATTCTATGACGGTGGAGGAGAGAAGAAATCCGGAGATGTTAAATCCTTCTCGGAAGCACAGGATCGCAAAAGGCGCCGGTGTAGATATCGCAGAAGTAAACCGGATGGTAAAGCAGTTCAATGAGACCAGGAAGATGATGAAAAAGCTTCCTGGCATGATGGGCGGCAGAGGTGGTAAAAAAGGCAGATTTAAACTTCCTTTTTAACACATAGATGTCTTTTTTGCACAGCGGAAGAGACGAAAAACTAAATGAAAAGAAAGAAAAAACAGAGGTGAAAGAAAATGGCAGTAAAAATCAGATTAAGAAGAATGGGACAGAAGAAGGCTCCTTTTTATAGAATCGTAGTGGCTGATTCAAGGTCCCCAAGAGACGGAAGATTTATCGAGGAGATCGGAACATATGATCCGAATCAGGAACCAAGCGTATTCAAAGTAGATGAGGAAGCAGCAAAAAGATGGCTCAATAATGGAGCACAGCCAACAGAAGTTGTAGGCAAGATTTTCAAAGCAGCAGGAATTGAGAAATAAGCTGTTTTCGCGGAGGTGCGCGTAAATGAAAGAATTAGTAGAAGTGATCGCGAAAGCGTTGGTAGATGATCCGAACGGTGTCTCTGTAACAGAGAGACAGGACGGAAGAACGACAGTACTTGAGCTGCATGTATCCGATGGAGATATGGGAAAAGTTATCGGTAAGCAGGGACGTATCGCAAAGGCGATCCGTTCTGTGGTAAAAGCAGCGGCGGCGAAAGAAGATAAAAGAGTTGTCGTGGACATCATGTAGATAAGGCGCGGGCGTGAAGAGCCTGTGAAAAGGGGCAGCCTTCATAGATAGGATATGGAAGCTGCCTTTTTTTGATTTCATAGGAAATTGCTTTCTATTGAAAGCAAAAAGCTTTGCAAGGATCGATCTTTCGGTAAAAAGATATTATACAAGGAGATATGGAAATGGAACAGCTGCTGCAGGTTGGGGTTATCACATCGACACATGGGATCCGGGGAGAAGTCAAGGTGTTTCCTACGACAGATGATCCGGAACGTTTTAAAAAATTGAAAGATGTGATACTGGAAACAGGAAAAGAACAGATCTCCCTCAAAATACAAGGTGTAAGATTTTTTAAAAATCTGGTGATCGTAAAATTTGAGGGGATCGACAATATAAATGCGATAGAGAAATACAAAGGAAAAGCGCTTTTTGTACCGCGTGAGGATGCGGTGGAACTTGGTGAGAATGAATATTATATCGGAGATCTGATCGGAATGGATGTCTATACACAGACGGGGAAATTTGGGATTTTAAAGGACGTTATAGAGACGGGAGCTAACGAAGTGTATGTCATTGACTCTATAGAACATGGAGAAGTGCTTGTTCCCGCGATCAAGCAGTGTATACGTAGTGTGGACGTAGAGGCAGGAAAGATGGAGATTTTCCTTTTGAAGGGATTGATCTAGTCTTTGCCGCAGAAAGGAGCAAGAGAAAAAACAATGCATTTTCATATATTGACACTGTTTCCGGATATGGTCATGAGTGGATTGAATACGAGTATCATCGGCAGGGCGGTGAAAAATGACCTGCTTACGATCGACGCGGTAAATATCCGGGATTTTGCGTTTAACAAGCACCAGAGTGTGGATGATTATCCCTATGGCGGCGGAGCAGGCATGTTGATGCAGGCAGAACCGGTATATTTAGCCTATCAGTCTGTGGCAGAGAAACTCAGCAAAAAGCCGAGAGTGGTCTATCTCTCGCCCCAGGGGCAGACATTTTCGCAGCAGATGGCGGAAGAATTCGCGCAAGAAGAAAATCTGCTCCTTTTGTGCGGACATTATGAAGGGATAGACGAAAGGGTACTGGAAGAAATCGTTACAGATTATGTATCGATCGGTGATTATGTACTTACGGGCGGAGAACTGCCGGCAATGGTGATGGTGGATGCGATCGCCCGTATGGTGCCGGGAGTTTTGCACAATGATGTTTCGGCAGAATTTGAATCCTTTCAGGACAATCTGCTGGAGTATCCGCAGTATTCAAGACCGGAAGAATGGCATGGGAAGAAGGTGCCGCCGGTTCTTCTTTCAGGACATCATGCCAATATCGAGAAATGGAGAAGGGAACAGTCTATTTTGCGGACTTGGAAGAATCGTCCGGACCTGCTGGAAAAAGCGGTTCTTACGGAGGCAGAAGAAGAGTTTCTAAAGAAAAATCAAAACAATACTTGAAACATATACAAAAATGTGGTAAACTACGATAGTTGTGAAAAGAAAGTCGATGGTCCTCTGGCACTTATGCTATGTGTTAAGAACGTCTAATATGAAGGAGGTCACACGAAATGAACGAAATCATTAAAAAAATCGAAGCAGAGCAGATGAAGGAAAACGCACCTGTATTTAACGTAGGCGATACTGTAAAAGTATACGCAAAGATCAAAGAAGGGAATCGTGAAAGAATCCAGGTGTTTGAAGGAACTGTCCTCAAAAAGCAGGGCGGCGGAGTGAGAGCTACTTTCACAGTGAGAAAGAACTCTAACGGCATCGGTGTTGAGAAGACATGGCCAATCCACTCCCCACATGTAGAAAAAGTAGAAGTTGTACGCAGAGGTAAAGTAAGAAGAGCAAAACTGAACTACTTAAGAAAACGTGTTGGAAAAGCTGCAAAGGTAAAAGAATTAGTAAGATAAGACACAAAATAAGTAACCATGAGAGGGACAATTACAAATATGTATATTGTCCCTTTTCTTATAGCCGCAGGAGAAACTTCATTCTATGACAGAGGAGAGTTATGCAGGATCTAAAGTTTCGTAAAAACAGAAAAAGAAGGCACAGGCCAGGAAAGCTCGAGAAGAAAGGCCTGCATTTTGAAAAGAAAGCGGGACATATGCGTATGCAGGGGAAGACAAGGAGAGTCGGCAGGTACGCACGTAAGGATGTGATAGTATGGGGAGCAGAAATTTTGCTCGTCTGCATAGTGGCATCAGCGCTTGTATGGTTTTTTGGACAAAGAGTCAGCAATGCGGGAGACTCGATGAAACCGACGCTTTATAATGGGGATGTGGTTCTTGTCGATCATCTTGTGTATGATGCGGTAAAACCAGACAGAGGGGACGTGATCGCGTTTCGTCCCAGCGGGAATGAAAATGTGCATTATTCGATCAAACGGATCATTGGTCTTCCTGGAGAGACAGTACAGATTCGGGAAGGAAGTGTGTACATCGACGGCGAGAAACTGACAGGAGAACTATATCCTACAGATATTGTATATGCAGGCGTCGCAAAAGACTCCGTAGAACTTGGAGAAGGAGAATATTTTGTCATGGGAGATGATCATAAAGGAAGTGATGACAGCCGCATGGCAGAAGTTGGAAATGTAAAACGGGAAGAAATATATGGCAAGGTTTGGTTTGTGGCAAGTTTTGGAGAAAATTTTGGTTTTGTAAAACAGTAGAGGAGGAACAGCATGCATTTTCAGTGGTATCCCGGTCATATGACAAAAGCAAAAAGGATGATGCAGGAAAATATAAAACTGATCGATCTGGTGATCGAGCTTGTTGACGCCCGGATTCCGATAAGCAGCAGAAATCCGGACATTGATGAGCTAGGAAAGCATAAGGCGCGTCTGATCGTATTAAATAAGGCGGATCTGGCACAGGACAAATATAACGATGCCTGGATGGAATATTTTCAGGAAAAGGGTTATGCAGTCGTGAAGATAAATGCGAAAAAAGGCAGTGGTATGAAGTCTATTCAGGGAGTGATCGCGCAGGCATGTAAAGAAAAGATAGAAAGAGACAGAAAACGTGGGATCTTAAATCGTCCGGTCCGGGCTATGGTGGTAGGAATTCCGAATGTGGGGAAATCTACTTTTATTAATTCTCTGGCGGGAAAGGCGTGTACAAAGACAGGGAACAAGCCGGGCGTGACAAAAGGAAAGCAATGGATCCGTTTAAATAAAAATGTAGAACTGTTAGATACACCGGGTATCCTCTGGCCTAAATTCGAGGATCAGAGCGTAGGATTGAAACTTGCTTTTATCGGTTCTATCAAAGATGAGATTTTACAGACGGAAGAACTGGTGTGCAGACTGATCGCGTTTTTGAAGGAATACTATCGGGGGATACTTGCAGAGAAGTATGAAGTGACGGAATCGGAAGATGATTATGAGTGTCTGAAGGCAATCGCGAGATGCAGGCACTGTCTGCTGCAGGGAGATGTACTGGATACAGAGAAAGCGGCAAGGCTTATGCTAGATGATTTTCGAAATGGACGGCTTGGGAAAATAACACTTGAATTCCCACAGGAGAGTTACTAAGATATAGATAGACGGCAGAAAGAAGGATGGAAATGGACGGCGAAAAGAGTATTGTCAGGGAATTATTAGGATGGGTTCTATATATTCTGGTGATTATTGGGCTTACATACCTGATCATCACTTTTGTGGGAGTCAGGACGCGAGTGAGCGGTTCATCCATGGAAACGACACTTTCTGACAAAGATCAGTTGATCGTGGATAAAATATCCTACCGTTTTCGGGATCCGAAGCGATATGATATTGTTGTATTTCCATACCAGTATGAAGAAGACACCTATTATATCAAGCGGATCATTGGACTGCCGGGAGAAACTGTGCAGGTCGTTGGCGGAGAAGTTTACATAAACGGAGAAGCGCTTGGTGAGCAGTATGGCACAGAAGAAATGCTTAATCCGGGGATTGCGGAAGAACCGGTTACTTTAGGGGAAGATGCTTATTTTGTCCTTGGAGACAACAGAAACCACAGCCAGGACAGCAGAGACCCTAGTGTCGGTGTGATCCACAGAAAAGACCTGTTAGGCAGGGCATGGGTACGCATCTGGCCCTTTGACAAATTTGGGGTGATCAGACATGAATAAAAGTATAGGGCAGATCAAGGCAGAGTTTGAAGCGGCCGAAGAGGAAACACTGCCTCTTCTCTTTGCAGAGTATGCAGATGATGCAAGAAGTGGTGTGCAAAATCTGCTTGTAAGATATAGAAAAAAACTTGAAAAACTTTCCGCAGAAAGAGAACGTTTAAGGCAGATGAGACAATTCGAAAATGCATATGGACAGTTTGACTATATATGTGGGATTGATGAGGTTGGAAGAGGCCCTTTGGCGGGTCCCGTCGTTGCGGGCGCAGTGATCCTTCCGAAGGATTGTGACATTCTTTGGATCAATGATTCAAAGAAGCTTTCTGCTGGGAAGCGGGAGGAACTTTATACAGAAATCCAGGAAAAAGCAGTTGCCGTGGGAATCGGAGTCGTGTCTCCTGAGCGGATCGATGAGATCAATATTTTGCAAGCTACTTATGAGGCAATGCGCAGAGCAGTCCAGAAACTGAAGGTGGCACCGCAGATTTTATTAAACGACGCGGTGACGATCCCGCAGATCTCTGTGCCGCAAGTGCCTATTGTCAAAGGAGACGCAAAAAGTATATCAATTGCTGCCGCAAGCATTGTGGCGAAGGTGACAAGAGACCATATGATGAAAGAATATGACAGCGTATACCCAGGCTATAAGTTCGCGCAGAACAAGGGATATGGATCAGGAGAACACATAGAGGCTTTGAAGAAGCTGGGACCATCACCGATCCACCGCCGTTCTTTTATAGGTCATTTTATCGCAGACGTATAGAGATTCTTAGAACAGAAGAAAAATATGGTGTTTTCTGGGCACAGGTGCATAAAAAGAAGCATGTCTAAGAACAACGTAAGAAAAGGAAGAATATATGAACAGACGGCCGGGCGCTATTTAGAACAGGAAGGACTGGAAATATTGCGGTACAATTACCGATGCCCGTTTGGAGAGATTGACATTATCGCGCGGGAAAAGGATATACTCGTATTTTGCGAAGTGAAGTACCGCTTTGACACGCGCAGAGGAAACCCACTGGAAGCAGTGGATGCACGCAAGCAGAAAAAGGTTTTTTATACGGCTATGCACTATATGACGGAAAAAGGAGAAACAGAGGTTCCCTGCAGGTTTGATGTAATCGGCATACAAGGCAGAGAAATATGTCATATAAGGAATGCGTTTGAGGGAAAATAGTATAGAGGAGCAGATCATATGGGATTGGGATTACGATATAAGAACACGGCACATATTTTTGATGAGATAGAGGCGGATACTCCTTATTTGGAATATCCGTTATTTCAAAATACAGGCCTTGTGCGGCATGGTTTTTCTACTCGTTTAGGGGGCGTGAGCAAAGGCTGCTATACATCTTTAAATCTGAGTTTTACAAGAGGAGACGACAAGGAGGCTGTCCAAGAGAATTTCCGCAGGATCGGGCGCGCCATTGGTGTGAAGTGTGAGGATATGGTCTTTTCACAGCAGACGCATACGGTGAATGTGCGGGCTGTGACAGAGCGGGAGAAAGGGATGGGGATCCTAAAGCCGAGAGATTATGCGGATGTAGATGGATTGGTGACGAATGTTCCAGGAGTTTGTCTGGTGACATTCTATGCAGACTGTGTACCTTTGTATTTTGTCGATCCGGTGAGAAAGGCGATCGGATTAAGCCATTCCGGATGGAGAGGTACAGTCGGGAAGATCGGGCAGAAGACAGTGGAGAAGATGCAGGAAACTTACGGATGTGATCCAAAGGATATGTTGGCAGCTGTGGGTCCGTCTATCTGTCAGGATTGTTATGAAGTGAGCGAAGATGTGATAAAAGAGTTTCAAGATAGTTTTCCAAAATCTGTATGGAGAGATATTTTTTATAGAAAAGAGAACGGAAAATACCAGCTGGATCTATGGAAGGCAAATGTATATCTTCTTAAGGAAGCAGGGATTACAGAGGAACATATGGCAGTTACCAATATTTGTACGCACTGCAATAGTAAGATTTTATATTCTCACAGGGAGGCAGGCGATAAGAGGGGGAATTTGTGTGCTTTTCTGGCATTAAAGAGAAAGGAGGAGACAGCGTGAAACAGACAGAACATATCGTGAAATTTTTTGAGGAAAATATACCGGCGCTGATTAATTTCGGCATCAAAGTACTGCTTGCGCTTTTATTTTTCTTTATCGGAAGAGCAGTCATACGGGGGATACGTAAGTTTGTAAGAGGCTCTATGCAAAGGGCAAACGCAGATACAGGCGTGACCCAATTTGTAGACTCTTTGTTAAAATTTGGGTTATACGCGCTTCTGATTTTTTCAATCGCCACAAAATTTGGTGTGGAATCTTCATCCGTAGCGGCTCTCATTGCATCTGCCGGAGTTGCTGTCGGACTTGCTGTGCAGGGGAGCCTTTCCAATTTTGCCGGCGGTGTTCTTATCCTTTTGTTAAAACCGTTTGTTGTGGGGGATTATATCATCGTAAACAACGAAAATATAGAGGGGACAGTAAAAGAGATCCAGATCTTCTATACGAAGATGACGACCATAGATAATAAGACCGTTATTATTCCAAACGGTACATTATCTAATCAAAGCCTTACAAATGTGACGGCACGCCCAGAAAGACAGTTGGATCTAAAGATAGGGATCTCCTATGAGGCGGATCTAAAAAAAGCAAAGTCTCTATTGGAGGAGATGCTGCGGCAGGATACAGAGATTATCCAGAAGGAAGAAAAAAAGGTATTTGTAGATTCTTTGGGAGACAGCAGTGTGATCTTAGGAATGCGTGCATGGGTAAAAACAGAAGAATATTGGGCAACAAGATGGAGACTGTTAGAAGAAATAAAATTGACATTTGACAGAGAAGGGATTGAAATTCCATATCCACAGATATCTGTTCATATGCGTGCAGAAGAATTGAAAGCAAAATAAAAAAGCTGGAAATCGGACTTGAACCGACGACCCCTTCATTACGAGTGAAGTGCTCTACCAACTGAGCTATTCCAGCTTATCGCCATGCGACTTTGTTATTATATCGCTTTTTCAAAAGGATTTCAACAGTTTTTTTCAGAAAGGAGGGCAAAAGTAGTGAAACCAGAAGGTAAAACTATAAAACTATTTGAAAAAGATCGTTTCGCTACAGAAAATGGCGCTGTCATAGAAGAAGTAGATCATCTTTACGCAAAGTGTACGATGCCATTGGAAGCACGCCATCGAAATGCTATGGGAGCCGTCATGGGCGGCGCCTATTTTACATTGGCAGATTTTGCCTTTGCCGTGGCGGCGAACTGGCAGGAGATCGGTACTGTGTCCCTGCATTCAGATATTGCGTATCTGGGCGCGGCAAAGGGGGATACTCTGATCGCCGAGGCATTCTGCGTAAAAAATGGAAAAACGACGAGTTATTACCGGGTAGAAGTAAAAGACGAGCTGGGAAATCTGGCGGTTGTCGTTCATACGACCGGATTCAGAAAAGCAAAGTAAGAAAGAATTGGAAGAAAAAAAGACGGAAAAGAGGAGACAATATGGAAAAATCAAAAGTGTATTTTACAGATCTTCGTGCCCTTCCGGGCACAAATCTTCCAAAGAAACTGCAGAAACTAATAAAAAAGGCAGGGATTGGAGAGATCGACTTTGAGAAAAAGATGACGGCGATCAAAATCCATTTCGGAGAGCCGGGCAACCTGTCCTTCCTGCGGCCGAACTATGCGAAAGCAGTGGCAGATGTGGTGAAGGAGCTAGGCGGACGTCCCTTCCTTACAGACTGTAATACGCTGTATGTGGGAAGAAGAAAGGATGCGTTAGAGCACTTAAGCGCTGCCTATGAAAATGGATTCAATATACTCTCCACAGGGTGCCATATTATTATTGCAGATGGGCTGAAGGGAACAGACGAGGCGTATGTGCCGGTGAAAGGTGGAGAACTGGTAAAAGAAGCTAAGATAGGCAGGGCGATCATGGATGCGGACGTGTTTATCAGCCTGAGCCATTTTAAAGGGCATGAAGCGACCGGATTTGGTGGATGTCTGAAGAATATCGGGATGGGCTGCGGAAGCCGGGCAGGGAAGATGGAACAGCATAACAGCGGCAAGCCGACGGTAGATCAAGAAATCTGTGTTGGCTGTAAGGTCTGTTCTAAGAACTGTGCCCATGGAGCGATTTCGTTTCAGGAAGGAAAGGCATCCATCGATCACAGCCGCTGCGTAGGCTGCGGCAGATGTCTGGGTGCATGTAATTTTGACGCGATCTATAATGAGAATAGCTCGGCGGTAAAAGAATTGGATATGAAGATCGCGGAGTATTCTAAGGCAGTAGTAGATGGCAGACCAAGTTTTCATATCAATCTGGTAATCGATGTTTCTCCGTACTGTGATTGCCATCCGGAAAACGATGTGCCGATCCTGCCGGATGTAGGAATGTTTGCAAGCTTTGATCCGGTTGCTCTGGATCAGGCATGCGCAGACGCCTGTAATGCCCAGCAGCCGATGCCGGGAAGTCTTTTGGAGGAACATGTAAAAGACCACAGCAGGTGCGATCATCACGATCATTTCATCAATACGACTCCGGAAAGTGAGTGGGAGACCTGTCTGGAGCATGCGCAGAAGATTGGGTTGGGAAATAGAAACTATGAATTAATACAGGTTTTGTAAAAGCAGAAAAGTGAAGGGAAGCTTATACAGATGCTTTTGATTATCATTTGTATAAGCTCTATTTATATTCTAAGGCGTGTTCCATGATTGAAAAAGAAGGAATGTTCCATTTTCTAATGATATAATGCTTAATAAAGATAACGATAAATGTAAATTTGTGGAGGAAGTAAAGTGATGGATAATAAGAGCCACGATAAGAGATTTCTGGCATACGGTATATATATAATGGCCTTATTGATTTTTGGTACAAATGGTATTTTCGCATCACATATATCTTTAGCCAGCAGCCAGATTGTGCTACTGCGTACATTTATTGGTGGCATAATGCTAACTTGTCTGGTTTTGTTTTGCGGGGGCTTTGATAAAGATCGTGTGCAGAGAGAGTGGATGCCGATTTTACTGGGCGGCGTTGCGCTTGGTCTGAATTGGATTACACTTTTTGAGGCATACAGAGTATTGAATGTCAGCCTTGCGACATTGATTTACTATGTGGGACCAATTCTTGTTCTGCTATTTTCGCCGATCTTTTTCCGTGAAAAGCTTACGGGAAGAAAGTTGATTTCTGTTATTATCGTAGCAAGTGGTCTGCTCTGTATAAGTGGGAGCATCGTTGTAACAGGGATGAATACATGGGGATTGGTGTTTGCAGTGATTTCGGCAATTCTGTATGCTGCATTGATTGTTATAAATAAACAGATTTCCCATACAAGCGGGCTGCAGACGGCAGCCATTGAATTGGATGTAGCTTTTGTTGTTGTGTTGGTGTACACGTTATGTACTTTAGGCCTTCCGTATTTGAAAGGAAATGATTTACCGTATATTGCGGCAATTGGTTTTATTAATACAGGACTTGCCTATTTGCTATATTTTTCTGGTTTGCAGAAGCTGTCTGGTCAATCTGTTGCCTTGATCAGCTATCTGGATCCGGTTTCAGCGCTTCTATTCTCGGCATTCTTGCTGCACGAGGTAATGACATCTGTACAAATTGTCGGTGCAGTGTTGATTATTGGAGGGGCTATGTTTGGCGAAATAAAAAAACAAAGGGAATAACAAAAACCGATTTGTGCAAGAAATGAAAACGAAGAAAGATGCTATTTTGAGTACAGCTGCTTGGTATGGACTTGACATACTATTGACTTTTGCACAAGTTGATGAAGGAGCACAGCATTTTTATAGAAAATCGGACTATAAAGATTGTGGCGGTTTTATTATAGATATTCCAAAATATCAGCAGCCAATGGAGATGTTTTTAGTTAAGGAAGACAGTTGATTTCAAGTAAGAAGTTGATTGTCTTTTTTTACACTAAAAAATATTTGAAAAATAAATAGAACAGAATGATATAGGTCTGTGTGACAATATCACGGAAAGCAGTACGGCAAACTGCTATAATGCAAAAGCAGAATAGATATGTGGAAAACAGGAGGAAGAAAGATGGCGTCTAAACGATATGCAGCTGTAGACAAAAAAGTCTGTGTTGCCTGTGGTGCCTGTGAAGCGGCTTGTCCGTTGGGGGCGATCCAGGTATATAGAGGCTGTTATGCCAAGGTTCGGGAAGACAAATGTGTTGGATGTGGAAGGTGCGAAAAGGTCTGTCCGGCGAACAGTATTCAGATAGAAAGCAGGGAGAGTTATGAAGACAAAGAAAAAGCAGTGGTATGAGTATCTATGGATATGGTCGATCGTATATTTTGCACTCGGATTCTTTAATATCCTTTTTGCCTGGCTTGGCATGATCGACTTTCTGCTGCCGGTCATACTTGCGGTATTTGGCGGCAACAAGTTTTTTTGCAACCATCTTTGCGGCAGGGGACAATTATATTGTAAACTCGGCGGAGACTTGAAATGTTCCCGAAATAGACCTACGCCAAAATGGATGGCTTCGAAATGGTTTCGATATGGTTTCCTGCTGTTTTTTCTGTCTATGTTCGGAAATATGGTCTTTCAGACGTATCTTGTGGCAGAAGGTGCCAGAAGTTTGCGTGAAGCTATTAAATTGTTCTGGACATTCCGGGTACCGTGGGGATGGACATATACGGGAAGTATCTTTCCGGACTGGGCGGCGCAGTTCAGTTTTGGGTTTTACAGCCTGATGCTTACATCGCTTCTCATAGGTCTGATCGTTATGCTCCTATTTAAGCCGAGGACATGGTGCGCTTTCTGCCCGATGGGAACGATGACGCAGGCAATCTGTAAACTAAGGAATAGAAAAAAGGCTTTGTGATGAGATCACAGAGTTTAGATCGTAAATAGGATATATTAAGAATATAGTAAAAAGAAGGAGGAAACAGAATGGGACTTTTTACACTGCTGCACAGCACTGATATTAACGCTGGTGTTGCAAAATATACAAAAACAAACGGTGCAGTTTTGCTGGATGTGAGAACTGTGGAAGAATACCGTGACGGACATATTGAGGGCAGTATCAATCTGCCTCTTGATCGGATCACGGCAATTGAAAATACGGTGAAAGATAAAAACACACCACTTTTTGTGCATTGCCACAGCGGTATCAGAAGCGGACAGGCTGTGTCTTATCTGAAGAGAAAAGGATATACAAAGATAGAAAATATAGGCGGAATCAAAAGTTACGGCGGAAAGGTGGTCAGATCATGAAGATTGTAATCATAGGCGGCGTCGCAGGCGGAGCGACAGCGGCGGCAAGAATACGCAGGCTTGATGAACAGGCTGAGATCACGGTGTTTGAGCGTTCGGGATTTATTTCTTATGCTAATTGCGGACTTCCTTATTACATTGGCGGTGTCATTGAAGATGAAAACGAACTGACTTTGCAGACACCGGAAAGTTTTTGGAATCGCTTTCGTATTAAAATGAAGGTGCATCATGAGGTTACAGCAATTCATCCAGAAAGCAAAACAGTGACCGTAAAAAATCTTGAAAGTGGGAATGTATTTACAGAAAGTTATGACAAGCTCCTCCTTTCCCCCGGCGCAAAGCCGGTGCGGCCAAAGTTTGCCGGGATGGACAGCAGCAGGATATTTACATTGCGTACCGTTGAGGATACGCTGAAGATTAAGAAATATGTGGAGGAACATCGTCCAAAGCATGCAGTTGTCGTTGGCGGAGGTTTTATTGGAATCGAGACTGCGGAAAATCTGCATGGACTTGGGATTGATATAACCCTTGTGGAGGCTGCTGAACAGCTGATGACTCCCTTTGACGCAGATATGGCATCTTTCCTTCACGCGGAGATCCGTAGGAACGGCGTAAATCTGCTGCTGGGGCATTTTGTGGAAGGATTTTCGGATACCGGATGCGGCATTGATGTCAAACTAAAGGACGATATTATAGTTCATGCAGATATGGTGCTGCTTGCTATCGGCGTTGCTCCCGAAACGACACTTGCAAAGGAGGCGGGACTTGAAACAGGAATCAGGGACAGTATTATAGTCAATGACAGAATGGAAACATCGGTTTCTGATATCTATGCTGTGGGAGATGCGGTACAGATTAAAAATTTTGTGACCGGCGAGGATGCGCTCATTTCTCTTGCGGGCCCTGCCAATAAGCAAGGCCGGATCGCTGCCGACAATATATGCGGCGGAGACAGCCGCTACACAGGCGGTCAAGGAAGTTCGATCATTAAAGTATTTGATATGACGGCTGCATCTACGGGGATCAATGAAAAAACAGCAAGATCACTTGGTATTGCAGCAGATAAAGTGATCCTGTCTCCGATGAGCCATGCGGGATACTATCCCGGCGGCAAAATGATGACGATGAAAGTCCTGTTTGAAAAAGAAACTTACCGGCTGCTTGGCGCCCAGATCGTAGGTTTTGAAGGGATTGACAAGCGGATAGATGTTCTTGCGACGGCAATCCATACCGGTATGAAAGCAGATGATCTTACAGAACTTGATCTTGCTTATGCTCCTCCGTATTCCTCAGCCAAGGATCCTGTGAATATGGCAGGATATATGATAGAGAACTTAAAGAAAGGTGTTGTGAAACAGTGGTATTATGAGGACGACGAAACACTTCCGCGTGACGGCAGTAGTATACTCCTCGATACGCGGACAGTGATGGAATACAGCAGGGGGCATGTAGAAGGGTTTATGAATATTCCTGTTGATGAACTGCGGGAGCGCCTTGATGAACTTGACAAAACCAAACCGGTATATGTTATTTGTCAAAGCGGACTGCGCAGCTATATTGCAAGCAGGATCTTGACCGGCAATGGTTTTGAAGCGTATAACTTTGCCGGTGGGTTCCGGTTCTATGATGCGGTTCACAATGATAAAGCATTGCATAAAAAAGCAACTCCCTGCGGAATGGATGCCGATAAATAAGCATAAAAGAAAAAACGCTGAGAAAATCTTTTTGGAGGATCTCAGCGTTTTTTGTCAATCCAGCATTCTTTGGAGCCCCTCTTCATCTGTGATCTCGATCGTTCCTCGGGAGAGAGTGAGAAGTCCTTCATTTACAAAATACTTAAGCATACGGGTTACGACTTCTCTTGGATTTCCCAGATGTTTCCCAATAGTTTCGTGGGTGATCTTAAGCGTGTTTGTACCTTCGATACTGGCTTCATTTAAAAGAAAATCTGCAAGCCGCTTGTCAAAGCTTTTCCACATTACCTGATCTATCAGCCACATGACATCGCTAAACCGGCTTGCCATGACCTCGTTTGTATAATTGGCGAGGGGGGCGGACACTTCCATGATCTTCTTATAAGCTTCGGAGGGAATGACCAGGACTTCGGTATCTTTTTCAGCGGTGATCGTTATGTCAAATTGTATACTGTTCAATATACAGGAAGCAGAGAACAGGCAGATATCTCTTTCGAAAAGACGGTACAAAGTAATTTCCCTGCCATCGTCAGATATGGTAAACGCACGGATCTGACCGGATATCACAAGGAGTAGTCCCGTGCAGTCCTGGGATCCGTTATGCAGTATTTCGCTTTTACTGAATTTACGGATGAAAGCTGTATTCGTAAGCGCATCCTGCTGTTCTTTTGGCAATTTGCCAAACACAGGAAGATAGGTCAAGTAATTCATAAGCAGAATCTCCTTTATATAGAGCGTGATTTTTTATTTGTCCACTCTTCTTTCTATAATTATATGCAAAATGGCGAGCAGTATCAATCTGTTTCAGGCAAATTTTTCCGGGATGTATTTTACTCCTGCTTGACAGAGAGGAAAGTCTGTCATAAGATAAAAAAGTGTTTGGAAATCTGCATGCAGATGAAAAACTGTGAATGAGAGTATAGAGAGGAAGAAATACGATGAAAAGAGAAAAATTCGGCTCGCGTCTGGGCTTTATTCTTATTTCGGCGGGATGCGCGATCGGACTGGGAAATGTCTGGCGCTTTCCCTATATTACCGGGCAGTATGGAGGAGCGGCGTTTGTGCTGATCTATCTGTTCTTTCTGCTGATCCTGGGACTGCCCATTATGGTCATGGAGTTTTCTGTGGGGCGCGCGGGGCAGTCCAGTATTGCGCTGGCGTTTGACAAGTTGGAACCTGAAGGAACAAAATGGCATTGGTATAAGTATTTTGGCATGGCAGGGAATTACCTGCTTATGATGTTTTACACCACCATCGGCGGCTGGATGATCACATATCTGCTTAAAATGGCGTCAGGCCAGTTTGCAGGTTTGGACGCAAAACAGATCGAACAGTCTTTTGGAGAGCTGACAGCAAATCCGGGGATCATGGCAGTGTTCATGGTTCTTGTTGTGGCTCTTTGTTTTGGTATCTGCTGTCTGGGACTGCAAAAAGGAGTCGAGAAGATCACGAAAGTCATGATGCTGCTTTTGCTTGCTCTGATGATCGTATTGGCAGTACGTTCTATTACTCTGGAAGGGGCATATGCAGGACTGACATTTTATCTGTTCCCGGATTTCGGGAAAGTAAAAGAGGCAGGCATCATGGAAGTGGTGTTTGCGGCCATGGGACAGTCGTTTTTTACTTTGAGCCTGGGTATTGGAGCAATCGCTATTTTTGGCAGTTATATTGACAGAAGCCGCAGACTTACAGGGGAGGCTGTTTGTGTGACGATCCTGGATACTTGTGTAGCGCTGATCGCAGGTTTGATCATCTTTCCGGCGTGCTTTGCTTTTGATGTCAATCCTGGAAGCGGACCGAGCTTGATTTTTATTACTTTGCCGAATATATTTAATTCTATGAGCGGCGGCAGGATATGGGGGAGCATTTTCTTTCTTTGTATGTTCTTCGCGGCTGCCTCGACGATCATAGCAGTATTTGAAAATATCATTTCCTTTGCGATGGATCTGATCGGATGCGGCAGGAGGAAAGCGGTTATATGGAATATGGCGGCAATCATAGTATTGTCTATACCATGTGTGCTGGGCTTTAATGTGCTCAGCGGTCTCGCGCCGATGGGAAGTGGGACGACGGTGCTGGATTTCGAAGACTTCCTCGTGAGCAATAACTTACTGCCGCTCGGAAGTCTGGTGTATGTCTTATTTTGTACAAGCAGGTATGGATGGGGATGGAAAAACTTCTGTGCCGAGGCAGACAGCGGTACAGGTCTAAAATTTCCTAAATGGTCAAGGATATATGTGACTTTTATCCTGCCGCTTGTGGTTCTGTTTATTTTTGTGCAGGGATACTGGTCTTTGCTGCATTAAGAAATGGATAAGCTGATGTATTATAGAGAGGAAAGAATAAGGAACAGGTGAAAAATGGCAGAAGAACATATGCATGAACATGGCGAACATCCCCATGTCCATTCGAAAGGGTATGAAAAAGCAATCATAAACAGGCTGTCACGTTCTATCGGGCACTTAGAGTCGATCAAGCGGATGATAGAGAGTGGAAAAGACTGCAGTGAAGTACTGATACAGCTCGCGGCGGTGAAAGCGGCAGTCAATAATACAGGGAAAGTAATCTTAAAAGAACATCTGGAACATTGTATCGTCGATGCAATCGAACACGGGGATATGGAAAGTGTAGAAAAATTAAATAAAGCAATTGATATTTTTATCAAGTAAAGGAGAGGAATACGGTAATGGGCGGATTTTTTGGTGTTGCTTCAAAGAAAAATTGTACGTTGGAATTATTTTACGGAGTAGATTATCATTCACATCTCGGCACACGAAGAGGAGGAATGGCGTTGTTTGGAGAGGAAGGTTTTCAAAGAGCGATCCATAATATAGAGAACTCTCCTTTTCGTACAAAATTTGAAAAAGATGTAGAAGAATTGAATGGAAATCTGGGAATTGGCTGTATCTCAGATTATGAGCCTCAGCCTCTTTTGATCCAGTCTCATCTGGGAAGCTTTGCGATCGCAACCGTGGGAAAAATCAATAATCAGGATGAACTGCTTAAGATGGTATATAAAGATGGACATTCCCATTTTCAGGAGATGAGCGGCGGGAAGATCAATGCTACAGAGCTGGTTGCTTCTTTGATCTGCAAAGCAGACAGTATTGTAAACGGCATACGATATGTACAGAGTCTGGTAGATGGTTCCATGACAATTTTGCTGATGACAGAAAAAGGGTTGTATGCAGCGCGGGATAAGTACGGGCGTACTCCTGTGGTGATCGGGAAAAAAGAAGACGCTTACTGTGTTTCTTTCGAAAATTTTGCATATATCAATCTGGGGTATCAGGATCATAAAGAATTAGGGCCTGCGGAGATCGTCTATATAACGCCGGATGGGATCGAGACAGTAGGCGTTCCGGGCGAGGAGATGAAGATTTGTTCTTTCCTCTGGGTGTACTATGGATATCCGACATCAGCCTATGAAGGCGTCAATGTGGAAGAAATGCGTTACAAATGTGGCAGCATGCTTGCAAAGCGTGATGAAGGAAGCGTTTCTCCTGATATCGTTGCCGGCGTGCCGGATTCGGGGATTGCTCATGCGATTGGGTATGCAAATGAATCTGGGATACCCTATGCAAGGCCGTTTATTAAATATACTCCCACATGGCCGCGGTCCTTTATGCCTGCAAATCAAAGTCAGCGGGAGCTGATCGCGCGTATGAAACTGATACCGGTACAGGCGCTTATCAAGAATAAGAAACTGCTCTTGATAGATGATTCTATTGTAAGAGGGACGCAGCTTCGGGAGACAACGGAATTTCTTTATCACAGCGGGGCGAAAGAGGTGCATGTCCGACCGGCTTGTCCGCCGTTGCTGTATGGCTGTAAATATTTGAATTTCTCACGTTCTAAATCTGAGTTGGATCTGATTACAAGAAGGATTATTGAAGAACGAGAAAAAGAAGTGACTCCGGAAATACTGGAGGAATATGCAGATCCGTGCAGTGCCCGGTATGAAGAAATGGTAGAAGAAGTGAGACGCCGTCAGAACTTTACGACACTTCGCTATCACAGACTGGATGATCTAAGAGCGTCTATTGGGTTATCTCCCTGCAAATTGTGTACGTATTGTTTCGATGGGAAAGAATAGGCAGAGCTAAAGAAGTGCAGGCCAGATAATGTTTTGTGGTTCTTTCTTATGCAATAAAAGTAATTAAAAGTTTTCAGACACAATAAAAATCCCCCGTTTGTTTAGCCGCAGCGGGGGCTTCTTATTGTCTGTGTTTTATGCACAGGTAGTTTCTGCTGTCGTGTTTTGTACTCTATACAGAGGGCAGAGAGATCGTACCTTCCCGTACGCTGCGAAAATAATCAAACAGCGTAAGGAAAGCGATGGCTGCGAGAACAGCATGTTAAATATAAAGATTACTATACCGAACGCATTGAAAGCTGTTCCAAAGGAAAGTCATATAAAAATTAAAAAAATTTAGAATTTCTTTATATACCATTTTTCGAATAAATTGATCACCGCATACAGCGCCATTGCCATGATACACAGCAGCACGATAGCCATCAAAAGCCAGTCGAGTTTAAAGACCTGGCTGGAATATATGATCAGATAGCCAAGTCCGTTTCTTGCGGCAAGAAACTCTCCGATGATCACCCCTACCAGGCAGAGACCGATATTGACTTTCATGTTGCTGATAATGGCGGGAACAGAACCAGGGAGGATGACCTTGCTCAGCACATGCCGCTTGGTGCCGCGCAGGGTATAGATCAGTTTGATCTTTTCTTGATCTATAGAGGAAAAACTGGTATATAGGCTGAGGATACTTCCAAAAATGGCAACAGACATACCGGCGACGATGATCGTCTTCTTATTGGCGCCCAGCCATACGATCAGAAGAGGGGCGAGTGCGGATTTCGGCAGGCTGTTCAATACGACCAGATAAGGTTCGGCGATTTCAGACAGCTTATGGCTGTACCAGAGCAGCACAGCGACCAGGATGCCGAAAAATGTGACCAGCAGAAAGCTGACGATAATTTCATACAAAGTGATGCCGATATGGAGAAAGATAGACCGATCGAGTACCATACTCCAGAAACACAGAAAAATTCTGGAAGGACTGCTGAAGATAAAAGAATCGATAAGTCCTATATCGGCCGAGGCCTCCCATAAAATAAGAAAGAGAAGCAGGATGGATATACGAAAGAGGATAACGATGCGGCGATGCATGCGCAGGCGGCGCAGATAGAGTTGTTGACCGTGGGAAAATTTATTCATATGCTTTCAACTCCTTCCATATAATATTAAAATAATTTTTAAATTCGGGCGCATTTCTTCTTTCCATGGGTGTATCTTTTTCTAGCGCAAATGTGATCGGCAGGATTTTTACGATTGCCGCAGGACGGCGGCTTAAAATGATGATGCGGTCTGCAAGGCTGACTGCTTCCGATAAGTCATGTGTAACAAGCAGAGCGGTTTTGCCGGAGTTTCGGATGATCTGTCCGATATCATCACTGACAGAGAGCCGGGTCTGATAGTCCAAGGCGGAGAAAGGTTCATCTAGGAGCAGAAGTTCCGGCTCTAAAACAAGCGTGCGAATCAGCGCCGCACGTTGACGCATGCCTCCGGATAAGTCGGAAGGCTTCGCGTTTTTGAAATTTTTTAGGCCGTATTGTTCTAAAAGTTCGTCGGCCTTTTGGCGGGAGTGTGGAGTCAATTTGTGCTGGATCTCCAGACCGAGTAAGATATTGCGGTAGACACTGCGCCATTCAAACAGATGATCGTGTTGGAGCATATAGCCTACGTTGACTGTGCTTTCATTAAGCGGCTTTCCGCAGAGTGTTATATTTCCCTTTTCTGGTTTTAAAAGTCCGGCGATCAGAGAAAGAAGAGTTGATTTGCCGCATCCCGACGGGCCGACAATGGCGGTAAATTCTCCGGGAGCGACAGAAAAAGAAATATCAGAAAGTGCTTTTGTCTCTCCGGTATAGCTGTGATACGTATAATGTATGTTTGTTAATTTTAAAATGGCATCCATAACATCACTCCAGTCGACAGATATATAGTTAGTTTATGAAAAAAATAAATATCGGTGCATCAGCGTTTAAATGTGGTATAATAACAGAAACGTGCAGCCTTTCGGGCAGGTTTTTCATAAGGCGTACGATATACAATAGATATATAAATAGAAACACAGGAGTGATCCGGATGAACGTACAGAAAGTAAATTATCAAAAAGAATTAGATAAAATATTAGGCAGACTGGAAAAGGAGCAGACAGTCCCAAAACTTCTTCTGCACAGCTGCTGTGCTCCCTGCAGCAGTTACGTGCTGGAATATCTGTCAGAATATTTTGAGATCACCGTATACTATTATAATCCTAATATTTATCCGGAAAGCGAGTATACGAAACGGATTTTAGAGCAGCAGATGTTGATTTCACAGATGCGTTTCAAATATCCGGTTTCTTTTCTTGCCGGAAAATACGATAAAGAAAAGTTTTACGAGATGGCAGCAGGGATGGAACACATGAAAGAGGGAAAAGAGAGGTGTTTCCAATGCTACAAACTGCGTCTTGAGCAGACAGCTAAAACAGCGGCAGAGTGTGGGTTTGATTATTATACAACTACGCTGAGCATCAGTCCTATGAAAAATGCACAAAAGCTTAATGAGATAGGGAGGCAGGCCGGACAGAAGTATGGGATAGAATATCTTTGCTCGGATTTTAAAAAGAAAAATGGGTATAAGCGCTCTGTCGAATTGTCAGGAGAATACGGGTTATACAGGCAGGATTACTGTGGCTGTCAGTTCTCTTATGAGAGCAGAAAAAAGGAAAAAATAAAAGAGTAAATGAAAAAAACATCAGGAAATTGTCCTATTTGTAATAAAGAAGAGGCGTTTCCTGATGTTTTTTGGTGAAACCATATAATTAAAAATGCAAGAGAATAAATAAAAAGTGCAAATTAATTATAAAGAATTTTGGTATAATAAATCTTGTAAGCAGATGTTTCTTCTCACGAAAGATGTGTTTGAGAAATGCTTGTTGAAATGGCATTATGACGGCGCCTTTATAGGCCGGAGAATGCTGGAAATTATAAGAAAGGGGGATACGAGCATGCCAGATATTCGATTGACGAGAATTGACAATCGGCTGATTCATGGTCAGGTTGCGACACAGTGGTGTGGTGTAGTAGGTGCAAACTTACTCCTGGTTGCAAACGACGCAGTTGCCGGGGATGAGTTCCGCCAAGGGCTGATGAACATGGCTGCACCGTCATATGCGCAGACACGTTTCTTCACGCTTGAGAAAACAATCAATATCATCCACAAAGCTTCTGCAAATCAGCATATTGCAATTATCTGCGAGACACCACAGGATGTGTTAAAGCTGGTTGAGGGCGGAGTGCCGATCAAAAAAGTAAATATCGGAAATATGCACATGGCTGATGGGAAGCGTCAAGTTGCAACATCTGTTGCGGTCAATGACGATGATGTCGCGACATTCAAGAAGCTGCAGGAGCTGGGAGTAGAGCTGGAAATCAAACGAGTTCCGGACACACCGGCGGAAAGCATTGACAAATTATTTAAATAACAAGTTGGTTTATTGGTTTATTGGAAAGGAGTAAACATGGGAGATATTACAATTATCCAGGCGATTCTGGTCTTTGTGGTTGCCTTTATCATGGGAATCGACCAGTTCAGCTTTTTAGAGTCTCTGTACCAGCCGATCGTAACCTGTCCGATCATCGGTGCGATCTTAGGTAACTTTGAGCTTGGTATCG
Organism: Mediterraneibacter massiliensis; assembly: GCF_001487105.1. Lineage (GTDB taxonomy): Bacteria > Bacillota > Clostridia > Lachnospirales > Lachnospiraceae > Mediterraneibacter > Mediterraneibacter massiliensis. The sequence goes on from NZ_LN913001.1 coordinate 1,088,986, forward strand.
TAGTAGGTGGTGCATACCAGCTGATTCAGATCGGTAGTATGCCGATCGGAGGAGCACAGCCTCCAAACGCGATCATGGGAGGTATCATGGCGACAGTATTTGCTGTTTCTCTTGGAATGGAGGCAACGGCAGACGGAGTCGGCGCGGCGATGGGTCTTGCGATTCCATTCGCGGTATTCGGACAGTATGCAGTTACACTGACATTTACGATCATGTCCGGTATGATGGCAAAAGCAGACAAGTGCGCAGAGAATGCGGACGTAAAAGGTATCCGCAATATCAACTTCCTTGAGATGGCAGTATTGGGTACACTGTTTGGTATCCTGGCTGTAGCAGGTCTGTACGGTGGTACAGCGCTCGGCGAGACGCTTAAAGATTTCTCATACCAGTTCTCATGGGTAATGGCAGGTCTGGACGCAGCGGGCGGCGCTATGAAGTTCGTTGGATTTGCGATTTTGATGAAGGTTATGATGTCCGGAGAAATGTGGGGATTCCTGCTTGCAGGATTCGCGATGTCTCTGCTTTGCAGCGCAAACGAGGCAACATCAGGAGCAACTTTGATCCTGTGCGCATTTGTAGGTGTTGCGATTGCAATCTATGACTTTACTATGCAGACAAGGATCAAACAGAACGCAGGCGCAGGCGCCGGCTTTGTAGGAGGTGACGAGGATGGCATATAATATTCCTGATAAATATCAAGACCTGACTCCGGCACCGCAGCTGGATAAGAAAACACTGAACAAGATGGTTTGGCTTTCCTGTTTCTTACAGGCATCCTTTAACTATGAAAGAATGCAGGCAGCAGGATGGTTATGGTCTATGCTTCCAGGTCTTCAGAAGATACATACAAACAAAGAAGACTTGAAGGCTTCCATGGCGCACAACCTGGACTTTTTAAATACACACCCATTCCTTGTAACGTTTGTAATGGGTATCGTGCTTTCACTTGAGCAGAACAAAGCGGATACACAGACGATCCGTTCCGTACGTATTTCTGCGGCAGGACCGCTGGGCGGTATCGGGGATGCGTTATTCTGGCTGACCTTAGTTCCTATTACAGCCGGACTGACTGCCAATATGGCGATGGAAGGACAGATTGCCGGCGCGATCCTTTTCCTGATCATCTTCAATGCAGTACAGTTTATTGTTCGTTTCGGTTTGATGTATTGGTCCTATGGACTGGGAACCAAAGCTGTTACACTGCTGACATCCAATGCAAAAGAATTTACTCGTGCAGCTAGTATTCTTGGTATCTTTGTAGTCGGCGGTCTGATCGCAAACTATGGTTCTACAACTGTACGTCTGATTGTTGGCGATACACAGATCAATATCCAGGCTTTGCTGGACGGCGTGCTGCCTAAGCTGATTCCGCTGTTGATCACACTTGGTATCTATGTTCTGATCAAGAAAGGTTGGACTCCGGTAAAATGTATCGTCCTGATTCTTGTAGTAGGAATCGTAGGATGTGCGTTCGGTATCTGGACAGGAGATTCCAAAGCAATGGACGCAGACGGCAAGTCTATTCCAGGAGGATATACACCACTTGTAGAATGGTATGATTATCCGGTACCGGAAGAAGCTGAATAGTGTTTATTGAAATGAAAGTCTGTTGCGGTTTGCAATAGATAACCGGGAGGGGAGGGATTTTAATCCCCCCTCCCATTATTTTACAGGGAAATCAGGTGACTATTTGAGTACAGTAACAATTTCAATTATAATCATTGCAGCTGTGGGCTATTTTGTTTTCCAGGGCGTGAAAAATTTTCAGCTTCACACGATGAATACTGCGCTTCATAAAAAGGACAGTGATACAGTGGAGCGTATCGCGGATATGGGGCTTTCCCGCAGACTGCTGGGGGAATATGTCTGTGACTTATATAAGTTGAGAGTGTATTATATTTCCAGAGAGACAGAGAAATTTGAAAAAATGCTGCGTCATATGATTGAGAAAAAGTATCGGGATCCTGCGGATAAGCAAAGTTTTCTGGAAGTATATTTCCATACATTTCTTATAAAAGGAAACCGGAAATATGCAGATTGGCTTCTGGAAGAGATAAAAAATACGAAGGATCCGGCATTTATCCACTACAATGAAATGGCGTATGCCGTTATGCTGGACGGGAAACATGACCTGATTGATGAGATGGTGGAGGAGATCAATTCCAAGAAGTATTATGGTTTTGCGCTTGGAGTGATTTTATTTATGGTCGCGAAGCAATATTCTTATCTGGGGGATAAGAAAAATGCAATGACATATTATCAAAGTGCAAAAGCATGTTTTCATCCTAAGGCAGTCTATATGCCGATCGTAGATATCTGTCTTAAGGAAGAAGACACGGACGCTGCACATGCTTTGGAGTAGGAGAGATAAGATGATTGGATTATTGGTAACAGGACACGCAAATTTTGGATCCGGTATGACAAGCTCTGTTAATTTGATCGCAGGGGAACAAGAGGCATACCGCTATGTAGATTTTCTGCCGACATACAGCACAGAAGATCTGACTCGTGAGCTTACGAAAGCGATGGAAGAATTAAAGGACTGCGAAGGAATTATATTATTTACAGACCTGATGGGAGGAACGCCGTTTAATGTTGCGGCACAGCTTGGACATGGGAAAGACAATATCAGGATCGTGGCAGGGACCAATCTGCCGATGTTGGTAGAGATCGTTATGTCCAGAAAGTTTATGGATGATCTGGACGGATTGGTTGATGCTGTCCTGGAAACCGGAAAAGAACAGGTGACAAAATACGAATTCAAGCAGGTAGTACAGGAAGAATCGGAAGACGGTATCTGAATGAAACAGCTGCATACTATAAAAAATAGAGCCGCTGTATATAAAGCGGAGAGAGGAGAAAAATATGAGTAAGATTTTTGATGTGACAGAAGAAAAAATGAAGGAAACCTCATCAACTTTTACTCTTACAGAGATTTATCAGCAGCCTGCTACATGGGAAAAAACATGTAAGCAGATTGAAGCGGAAAAAGAAGAAATACAGAAATTTATCGATCAGGTTATAGGATGCGAAGATTTTGATGTGATTTTAACAGGCGCAGGCACAAGTGAGTTTGTAGGAAACGCACTTTTCCCACACCTGGCAGGTTTATTAAACCATAAGGCAAAATCATATGGAACAACGGATATTGTAGCGACACCGGAAGCATATCTGTCAAGGACAAAACCGACGTTGCTGATCAGTTTTGGACGTTCCGGAAATTCACCGGAGTCAGTAGGCGCGATCGACGCAGCGGAAAGTGTATGTGATCATATTTATCATTTGTTCATCACATGCAATAAAGAGGGCGCGTTGTCTAAACGTGCGGCTGCAACAGAGAATTGTTATGCGATCAATCTGACACCGGAGACACATGACCAGAGTTTTGCCATGACTTCCAGTTATTCTAATATGTATTTGGCAGCATATCTGTGCTTCCATTTAGGAGAGCTGGATAAGGTGTTGGAAGGTGTGCGGAAGATTGCTGCGGCAGGACAGGATTTTCTGGATAACAGGTTTGCTGTTGCGCAGAAGATTGTTGCAGAATATGATTTTGACCGTATCGTCTACTTGGGAAGCAATACGCTGAAAGGGACGGCGCAGGAGTCCGCGTTGAAAATGTTGGAACTTACAGCAGGAAACGTAGTAACTATGTATGATACTCCGATGGGATTCCGCCATGGACCAAAATCTATTATTAACGATAATACACTGACAGTTGTATATCTTAGCGATTGCGCCTATACAAGGCAGTATGAGACGGATCTGTTAAAAGAGATGAGTGGACAGCGTAAAGGAAATAAAATCGTGGCAGTTATGAGCAAACAAGACGATGAGACAGCTGCGCTGGCTGATTATGCAGTTTCCTTCGGTCTCGACGGGAAGACGGAAAATGTACTGTTGGGACTGGATTATATTCTGTTTGCACAGACACTTGCTGTATTAAAATCCCTCTCTATGTCTATTACGCCGGATAATCCGTGTCCGACAGGCGAGGTAAACAGAGTGGTAAAGGGAGTTACTCTTTATCCATATACAAGAAAATAAGAAACAATTGAGAAAATAGGGACATGGTTTGCTTTTTCGGCAAACCATGTTCTGACAAGGAGGAAGAAACAGCAATTATGAACTGGGAAGTTATAGGATGGAGCTGTGTTACTGTAGGTGTTCTGATAGGAATATGCGCCCTTGTTCTGGTTTTTATTTCTTCACGAAATATGAAAAAGAACAGAGAAGCAATGTTGAAATTGCAAAAAGGAATCCGAGTTGGAGCTAAGATCATGTTTGCAGGCGGGATTTACGGAAAGATCGTAAAAATCAAAGACGATCTGATCGATGTAGAGATCAATAAAAGCACCGTGGTGCAGATATCCCGTTACAGCATTCAAAACGTAATGGAGTGATTCGCTAGGAGGTGGTGTCAGGACTCTTCAGAAGAGGTGTTCTGACGCTCCGTTATTTTCTTGACATAGGCGCTTGGTGTGATGTTGAAATACTTTTTGAAAAGTCGGGAAAAATAATGAATGGAGCTAAAACCAAGCATATATGCGATTTCACTGATCGTATATTGGTTTTCCCGGATCAACTCTTTGCTTTTCTGCAGTTTGATATTGAGCAGATAGTTTTTTGGTGAGCTGTTCAAGTGCGTTTTGAATAAAGCCTGAAGAGAAGAACGGGAAATGTAGAATTCGTGACAGATTTCTTCTATCGTGATCGGCTCGGCAATACGCTTGTTCATATAAGCGAGGATTTCTGATAAAAGATCGTTCATATGGGACTTACTGTCTGAAAGCAATGCCTGATGATTAATGGTCTCGTAAAACTGCATAAGCAGCATGAGCGCTTCCTGCAGATAGCAGACCATAAGTGTACGTGTATAATAAGAATTTGCAAAACTCTCGATCAGAAGTTTCCATAAAACCTGCTGTAATTCACTTGTACAATGGAAAATCTGGTTGCGTATATGCAAGGGTTTACGCTGGTTAATATCAAAAATTGCTGTCAGATAGGAACAGGCAGACTTAATATCTACAGTTGCTGCATCTGATCTGAACAAAATCAGATCATGAGGCTGCAATGTATATACATCATGTGACAGAGTGATATCTAAAGAACCTTCATACACATAAATGAGTTCATATGATTTATGAGTTTTTTTTAGAAGTCGGCAGGGCGTCATCTGGTTTGTAAACCAGCAGTCTAGTATTCTGCGGACATGAAAAGGCGCTGATACCGGCTGATATGTGTATGGGGTTGGCAGGTCTACGGTGCAAGGTTCCACCTGCGTTGAAATAAGATTCCAGGTAAAGGGGATAGACAGAGGGATCACATTAAAGTACATGTTGGGATTAATCTTCACATAATGTCGGATCGGAAATGTTTTTAGATCTTCCATATCCGGAGAATTAGCGATCAAAAGCAGGGAGAGTCCTTGTGTACATTCTATATAGGTCTCGCAGGGGAAGATAAAAAGTTGTTCTATCTTTTTAGAATGAGAAGTGATTTCTTGACAGATAAGGCTGTGGTTTTGAATATCTATTGGTTCATCGTAAAAAGTTCCAAATGGTTCAAAGCTGTGATCAGCTATTTGATTTATCATCTTAAAGATCCCCCATACTATATGAGTCACATGATTACTATATTAAAAAATTATAGTATAACTGCCGGCAAAAATCAAGATGTCAGGAACTTGTGCAAAATGCAGCGGAACAGGTATTTGAGCAGGGAAATAGTATGTTGGTTAAGAAAACAGGAGGAATAGGTATGATCATCCAAAGCAAGAAGGTCTGGTTGGCAGACCAGTTTGTAGAAGCACAGATTGAAGTGGAAAATGGGAAAATTGTAAATCTGTATGAATACGGGACAAAAGCGGTAGATAAGGATTATGGAAGTGAACGGATCCTGCCCGGGTTTATCGATGTGCACTGCCATGGAGCATACGGATTTGATACGAATGATGCCGACGAAGAAGGACTGCGTCATTGGATAAAAAATATTGTATCCGAAGGCGTGACTGCGCTTCTTCCTACGACGATCACACAGAGTGAAGAGGTTCTTACAGGAGCGCTTAAAAACGTAGCAAAGGTAGTGAAAGAAGGATATACAGGTGCGGAGATAGTAGGAATCCATTTCGAAGGTCCGTATTTGGATATGAAATATAAAGGAGCACAGCCGGAACAGTTTATTTGCAAACCTACGGTAGAACAGTTTAAAAAATATCAGGAAGCAGCCAATGGCATGATCAAATATATTACAATGGCAACGGAGACAGATGAGGATTTTGCTCTGACGCAGTACTGTGCAGAACATGGCGTAGTGGTCAGTATCGGACATTCTGCTTCAACAAGCGAACAGGCTGTCCGGGCATTTGCCTATGGCGCGAGGTCTATGACGCATGTGTACAATGGCATGACACCGTTTAATCACCGGGCAAATGGTCTGGTAGGAGCAGCATATCGTATAAAGAGTATGTATGGAGAAATCATCTGTGACGGAAATCATTCTACACCTGCAGCGCTGCATCAGTTTTTTGAGGCAAAAGGACCGCATTATGGTATAATGGTAAGCGATGCTTTGATGGCAAAAGGAAAACCAATAGGCTCTAAGTTCTTATTTGGCGGAAACGAGATCGAGATCTATCCGGACGGAAGTGCGCATCTGACTTCCACAAAAGGACTTGCCGGCTCTACTTTGCGTATCAACGACGGCTTGCGTATCTTGATAGAAGAAGCACTTGTTCCGGTGGATACGGCGATCAATTCATGTACAAGAAATCCGGCAGCGTGTCTGCATTTGGAAGATCGTAAGGGATCTATCAAAGTGGGACTGGATGCCGACCTGGTCGTTCTTGACAGAAACTATCAGGTACTTGAGACATATTGTATGGGAAAGGCAATGTTGGCACAAGAAGCTTAAATAAACAAAAGATATGGATGAATAGATAAATGGGAAAGAAAAAGAATTCGAAACCGGTGGAGACGATCCGCCTGTCAGGCAGAAATATATATACAGATAAAAAGAAACGTACAATCTATTATGATTTTGTGACAAAACAAGGATACTTGATCGAGAAGAAGAATGAGAATTCTGCTGTGTTTTATAAAAACCGTTTTGTAGTGATTTTATTTGCTGCGATCCTGTGTGGAGCGACATTTTTGACAGTCCGCCAGGCGATTGTCGCAGGTGTGGTAATGCTGGTGTTGGCAGAGATATTTTTCAGAAGATCCTTTTTGAAAAAATTAGAGCCAGTTACAGATGTAGACTTTGAAAAGAGAGTTTCCGCGTTAGAATATATTGTCACAAAAAAAGAGAAGGGCAGAGTGATCGCCTTAGCAGTGCTGTACTTGGTATTTGCAGTTTTGATCTTGCTGAATGCATATCAGGAGAAATATGGGACAGGGCTTGTCATATTCAGCGGCTGCCTTGCGGTGGTAGGAGTATATTTCAGCGCGCTCCACTTCATAGCACTGGTGAAGATGAATAAGAAAAGGAAATAAAATAGAAGGTATGCAAAGAACCACTGTGTCAGATAAGCGGGTCCTGCCCTGTGTTCTGACACAGTGGTTCTTCGCTGTCTCTTCCAATCAGAAGTTTTACTCCACTATTAGAAGGCAGATTCCTCAATTCTGCTTACGCTTCATTTCGCACTGCTTGTTGCTTCGTTAAATTTATATTTATTTTATTGTAGTTTATCTTTTGTTGTGTTAAGGTAAGAGTATCTTTTTAGATGCGCATCTATAAGAAAGAGTCTTGTGTTTTTTAAGCACAGTCTGATGATCTGCTCTGTACAGATCATTCTGTTTTATCCGGTTTCCGGATCGTCGATATATCCGGATCTTTATCCGGGATATTCGCAAACATTTACCCAAAGAAACAAAATCACATATTTGTGCCGGAGAAATTTTACGTCACAGGCAATTTAGGGAAAAGTGTTGTAAACCGGCAGGCTTTTCCCTATAATGAAAGGAGAAAAGTACAGATGGAACTAAAACAAAAGCCATTGAAGGATTTGAACCTGCTGGATCGTTTTTTATTCGCACAGGCGGCGGACGACCCGGATACCATGCGGGATATATTAGAGATCATCTTAGGGAGAGAGGTTGTATTAAAACTGCTGCCCCAGACGGAGAAGGAACAGCGCATCCATCCCTTAAACCGCTATGTGCGGCTGGATGTATGGGCCATGGATGAAGAGGACACGGTATATAATACAGAAGTCCAGAAGGAGAACACGGGAAATCTTTCGAAACGGAGCCGCTTCTATCAGGCGCTGATAGACTCGAATCTGTTGACTCCGGGAGAAGTCGGCTTTCAGAAGTTAAATCCCGTATATATCATCCTGATCTGTCCCTTTGACCTGTTCGGATACGGACTGTACCGCTATACCTTCCGTATGCAGTGTGAGGAAGTACCGGAACTTTCGTTAAAAGACGACGCTGTCCGTATCTTCCTTAATACCCATGGAACGAATACCGAGGGCGTGTCAGAAGAACTGGTAGAACTCCTCAAGTATATGGAGCACACCACGGAGGAAGTGAGCAGGACCTGTGCCAGTGAGCGGATCCATAACATCCAGAAGCGCATCCGGGCTATCAAATCCAGTGAAAAGATCGGAGTGAGGTATATGCAGGCTTGGGAAGAAAAAATCATGGGACAGAATAAGGCACGTGAGGAAGGCCATGCAGCCGGATTGAAAGAAGGAAGACTGGAAAAGCTGCAGGAATTAATAGAAAAGAAAGTCCAAAAGGGATATTCTGTTGAAGAGATAGCAGAGATGTTGGAAACAGATATAGAAACTGTACAGAAATTCAGGAGAAAATAAATATAAATTCAACTGACAAAATGGGCGTGGAAAATATGTGTGTTACGTGAGCGAGGAATTTCGGCAAAGCCCTGACGAGCGATGTAAAATACACATTTCATGTGTCCTTTTGCCATTTGACTTCATATTTCTTTTGATTACTTCCACAGTGTTAGCTCAATTCTGCTTACGCTTCATTTCGCTATCGGCAGTCGCCGAATGAAAAGGAACAGCTCATACCCTGTTTACATGCAAGCATGGCACATGGCATGAGCTGTTCTTTTCGCACTGCTTGTTGCTCCGTTAAATTTATATTTTTCCTGCGGAGCCGCATACGGAGATTTTTTCTTTGACGAGGGCAGCGACGTTATCCATACCTGTTTTACCGTATTTTTTAGGATCAAATGCATCCGGATTTTCTCCGAGATATTTTTTGACGCCGTCGCTGAAAGCGATACGCAGTTCGGTTGCGAAATTTACTTTACAGATGCCGCGTTGGATGGCTTCACGGACTGCTTCGTCCGGCACGCCGGAAGCGCCGTGTAGGACAAGAGGAATAGAGACGACGTCACGAATAGCGCTGAGACGATCAAAATCCAGCTTTGGTGTTCCCTTGTATAAACCGTGTGCAGTCCCGATCGCAACTGCAAGAGAAGTCACTCCTGTACGTTCGGCAAACTCTTTTGCCTGCTGTGGATCTGTATAAGGCGAGTCGTCTGCTGCAACGAGGTCATCTTCTTTTCCACCGACTTTTCCCAATTCTGCTTCTACACTGACGGCAGACGGAAGACAGGCATCCGCTACCCGGCGTGTTAAAGAGATATTATCTTCAAAAGATTCATGAGAGCCATCGATCATAATAGAGGTATAACCTGTCCGCAGTGCCTGCATTGCAAGTTCGAAACTACTGCCATGGTCAAGGTGCATAGCGACCGGAACAGAGGAGCTTTCGGCTGCTGCGCGGACCATAGCAAGATAATAAGAAAGTCCCGCATATTTAACAGTAGACGGGGTCGTCTGCATAATGACTGGTGCCTGCATTTCCTCGGCTGCTTTTAATACAGACATGACCATTTCCATATTTTCTACATTAAATGCACCGACTGCATAGTGTTCTTCCTGTGCTTTCTTCAACATTTCGTTTGTTGTAACTAATGACATAGAAATAACCTCGATTCTTTATAGATTTTATTGCTTAATTTGCTAACAGTATAGCATATAACCTTTGGTTTTGTCTCTCTATTTCTGGCTTTCTTAAAAAATGCAAATGATTGTTTAATAAATCCAAAGTATGATACTTTATTTCGTGCTAGGATGAAGAAAGAAAAGGAGGGATCATCATGGTATTGAATCCACTGAAAAAAATTGTAGATCTGCAGAAAGAAGGGAAAAATGTCGGCATCTATTCTGTCTGCAGTGCGAACAAATATGTTATTGAAGCGGCGATAAAAAGAGGCAAGGCAGACGGTTCCTGCGTACTGATTGAAAGTACGGCAAACCAGTGTGACCAAAACGGCGGTTATACAGGGATGAAACCGGCGGATTTTAAAAAATTCGTGCTGGAGATTGCCAGAAAAAATGGATTTGATGAACAGAAGATATTCTTAGGCGGAGATCATTTGGGACCTCTGACTTTTGCGGGAAAAGATGAAGCAGAAGCGATGGCAGATGCAGAAGAACTGATCCGTCACTATGTGGGAGCGGGCTTTACGAAAATCCACATTGATACGAGTATGAAAGTGCGCAGCGACGCGAAAGATGAAAGACTTTCCGATGAAGTGATCGCAGGACGCGGCGCAAGGTTGGCACAGGTGGCTGAAGAGACATACCATGAACTTCTCAAGACAGAACCGGATGCAATCCCGCCGGTGTATATCATCGGAAGTGAAGTGCCCATTCCCGGAGGCGCTGTAGGCAGCGAAGATACAGGAGTACAGGTGACAAAGGTAGAGGATTTTAAGAATACGGTACAGGCATTTAAAGAAGCATTTAAGAAAGCAGGACTTGGAGCCGATGTGTGGGAACGTGTGATCGGTGTTGTCGTACAGCCGGGTGTGGAGGAAAAGGACAGTGGATGTACGGAATATGATCGTGAGAAGGCAAAAGAACTGATGGCTTCCATCGAGGAGTTCCCTACGCTTGTATTTGAAGGACATTCGACAGATTATCAGACAAAGATGAAACTGCGTGAATTGGTGGAAGATGGTGTTGGTATTCTGAAAGTAGGGCCAGCGCTCACATTTGCCATGCGTGAGGCGATGTTTGCTTTGGAACATATCGAGAAAGAATTGTTCTATGGTACAGATACGGTTTTAAGCCATTTCGCAGAGACATTGGATGCTGAAATGTTGAAAGATGAGAAATACTGGAAAAAGCATTATCAGGGAAGTGATCTGGAAATACGGATGAAGAGAAAATATTCCTTCTCTGACAGATGCAGGTATTATATGCCGACACCGGCGGTGGAAGAAGCGGCTGACCGGCTGCTTGGAAATCTGGAAAAAGCAGGCGTTCCATTGAATCTATTAAGCCAGTTCATGCCTATCCAGTATACGAAAGTACGGGAGGGTCTGCTGGAAAATACGCCGATAGAACTTATAGAAGACAGGATCATCAATACGATTGATGAATATTTATATGCAACCCATCAGAAAGAGATCATGTAACACGGACTTTGTCTGACGATGGTGGATGCCAAAAGCAGAGAATTTAAAAAAGCAAAAACGCTGTGCTGTGAGTGAAAACTCGGACAGTACAGCGTTTTTTTCTATGGTGTGTTCTGTTGGCGCATGCTTTTTATGAGGAAGTCTTTACATGGATTTCTTGCAGATGTACTGGACAGGCCATACTTTCATGTGATAAACTATGAGGAAAAATATGAGCTAAGAAAAGAGGAAAAGAAATGGCGCAGTTATGGGGCGGGCGTTTTACAAAGGAAACGGACCAACTAGTATATAATTTCAATGCCTCGATCTCATTTGACAAAAGGTTGTGTGAGCAGGATATAAGAGGGAGTCTTGCCCATGTGAAAATGCTGGCAAAGCAGGGGATCCTGACGGAGAAAGAAAAAAAACAGATCTTAGAGGGATTGGAAGGAATCTTAAAAGATGTCAAGGACGGCAGACTTAAGATCACGGATGAATATGAGGATATCCATAGCTTTGTGGAGGCAGTGCTGACACAGCGGATTGGCGAAGCAGGAAAGAAACTGCATACAGGGAGGAGCCGCAATGACCAGGTAGCATTGGATATGCGGCTGTATATCCGGAATGAAGTAAGAGAACTTGACGTATTATTAAAAGGACTTTTGACCGTATTACTAAAATTGATGAAAGAAAATACAGAAACTTTCATGCCGGGGTTTACGCATCTGCAAAAAGCGCAGCCGATCACGCTTGCGCATCATATGGGGGCCTATTTTGAAATGTTTAAACGTGACCGCCTGCGGATGAAAGATATTTATAAAAGGATGAATAGGTGTCCGCTTGGAGCAGGGGCGCTTGCGGGAACTACCTATCCTCTGGACAGAGAATATACAGCGGAGCTTCTGGAATTCGACGGGCCTACTTTAAACAGTATGGATTCTGTATCGGACAGAGATTATCTGCTGGAATTGCTCTCTGCGATGTCTACGGTGATGATGCATTTGAGCCGTTTTTCTGAGGAAGTGATCATCTGGAATTCCAATGAATATAAATTTGTAGAAATCGACGATGCATATAGTACAGGAAGCAGCATCATGCCGCAGAAGAAGAATCCGGATATCGCGGAACTTGTGAGAGGAAAGACCGGGCGAGTCTACGGAGCACTGATGGCGCTTTTGACGACAATGAAGGGAATCCCACTTGCTTACAATAAGGATATGCAGGAAGATAAAGAATTGACTTTCGATGCGATCGACACGACAAAAGGCTGTCTGCTCCTGTTTACAGGCATGTTAGAGACAATGAAATTTCATCATAGTCGGATGGAAGACAGTGCAAAACGTGGTTTTACTAACGCCACCGATGCGGCGGATTATCTTGTCAATCATGGCGTGCCATTTAGGGATGCGCATGGGATCGTCGGACAGCTTGTATTGTACTGTATCGAGAAGAATATCGCGCTGGATGATTTAAGTCTTGCGGAATTTCAGTCTGTTTCTCCGGTATTTGCCGAGGATATATATGAGGCGATCAGCATGAAGACTTGTGTAGAACAGAGAAATACTATCGGAGCGCCGGGAAAGGCTGCGATGGAGAAGGTAATCGCAGCGGAGGAAGCTTATTTGGCAGAGAAAAGCGAAGATGTTTGAACATAGTTTTGTAAATTAAATATAGGTGAAAGGATCGGGAAACCGATCCTACATAAGAAGAAAGAAGGAGAAGAAAAATGGAGCAGAAACTAAAAGTTGGAATTTTGGGAGCAACGGGCATGGTAGGACAGAGATTTATTTCTCTTCTGGAAGATCATCCGTGGTTTGAGGTTGTAACAGTAGCGGCAAGTCCGCGCTCTGCAGGAAAGACGTATGCAGAAGCGGTGGGAAATAGATGGAAAATGGATACCCCGATGCCGGAAGCAGTAAAGAAGCTGGTTGTTTTGAATGTAAATGATGTAGAACATGTGGCGTCTACAGTAGACTTTGTATTTAGTGCAGTAGACATGACAAAGGACGAGATCAAAGCGATCGAGGAGGCATATGCGAAAACAGAGACACCGGTCGTATCGAACAACAGCGCGCACCGTTGGACACCGGATGTGCCTATGGTGATTCCTGAAGTGAATCCGGAACACTTTGAAGTGATCGCAGATCAGAAAAAGCGTCTGGGTACAACACGTGGATTTATCGCGGTAAAACCAAATTGTTCCATTCAAAGTTATGCGCCGTGTCTGGCTGCGTGGAAAGAGTTTGGCCCGAAAGAACTGATCGTAACGACCTATCAGGCGATTTCAGGAGCGGGCAAAACATTTAAGGACTGGCCGGAGATGGTGGAGAATATTATTCCGTATATTGGCGGCGAGGAAGAAAAAAGTGAGCAGGAGCCTCTGCGTGTACTTGGAAAAGTGGAGAACGGAGAAATTGTCAAAGCAGAGCTTCCAAAGATTACCTGCCAGTGTGTACGTGTGCCGGTATTAAACGGACATACGGCCGCAGTTTTCATTAATTTTGAGAAGAAGCCGACGAAAGAACAGCTCATTGAGAAGCTGACAAGTTTTAAAGGATTTCCGCAGGAAGCAGATCTTCCAAGTGCTCCGAAGCAGTTTATCCAATACCTTGAAGAGGACAACAGGCCACAGGTAAAGATGGATGTAGATTATGAAAAGGGAATGGGTGTGTCTATCGGACGTCTCAGAGAGGACACGATCTATGACTACAAGTTTATCGGACTGTCTCACAATACAGTAAGAGGTGCTGCAGGCGGAGCCGTACTGTGCGCGGAGTCTCTGACAGCGAAAGGATATATCCAGGCAAAATAATCGGAAAGATATTAGAGATATAATCGGAAAGAATCTTTTTGGTGATTTTTATGAATTGCCCCTTCCGGCAGGATGTGGTATAATAAGTGTCCCAGCAAAGGGATACAAGGCAACATCCTATGTCGTCCGGCAGCTGCCGGAAAGGGCAATTCAGAATGAATATCTATTTTAGAAGCAAATCAATCATTTCATGATCCGGGGGTTTTCTCCCCACTGAATTCCTAAATGAATAAAAGTGAGAAAAGTAAGGGAAAGGAGGCAGAAGAATTTTGTGCACGCCTGGTGTCTGCGTGCAGATGGTGTATATTTTCTGCTGGGGAAAATATGAATGAAGGTGCAGGTTTTCTGTGACAGGAGAAAATATGAAAGAGAAAAAAGAAAAATGGGCAAAGGGAGGAAAGCTCCTTTTATTTGTGTTTGTTGTTTTTGTTTTTGCGCTTTCCTGCATACAGGTCGCGGCAGCGGAAGAGAAGAGACAGCCTATGTACGACGCATCCTATCTGTCAGGACTGCTTACAGGAGTAGGTTTTGCGGAAAAAAGTGAGCAGGAAGAGAAGTTGGTGAGAAAGGCTGTTCCGGGAAAGAAAGTGTACACGAATGTACTCGCCGCAGATCAGGGAACGATCGATATGGTAAAATACAGCCCGGACGGACAGTCCTGGGAAATGGTGGACAGTTGGTCGGAAGGTGTTCTGGGAGCGGACGGAGAGTGGGCGTTTTGTGCGGATCCTACTGTTGGCTTCCAGTCAGGAGATAAGCAGGTATACGATGCGGCAGCATATTACAGTCAGTATACGATCGATACGATCGGATGTGCCTTTGCCTGGTATGATGACTGGAAGACGACACTGGGGTTTTCTTTTACTTCCAGTCAGGATTATTTCTTTAAACAGATATTGATCTGGGAGGTGCTAAATGAAGTAAACGGCTGGTATCCCGGAATTACTTTGGAATTCGGGAACAATGTGCTGTGTCCGGACGGAGTGCACTATGTATCGGAATATACCTGGCAGGTGCTGCAATATGGGATCGAGCATGCGACAGATCCAAAATGGAGAGAAAAATGGGAATGCAGCGGCGTTATATTAAAAGGAAACGGGCAAGATCTTTGTCAATGGGAGTATCGTCCGGCGGGAGGATATGTAGAAATACAGAAAGAATCTTCGGATGCAGATATTTCCGAAACCAATCCCTGTTACAGCCTGGCAGGTGCTTCCTATGGGATTTACGCAGAAAAAAGTTTGAAAGGAACGCTCGTGACAGACGCAAATGGATACGCGCGTAGTGAAAAGTTGCCTGTCGGCACTTATACGGTGCGTGAGATCAAGGCACCGGCAGGCTATACATTGTCCGGAGAAAGTGTGATTGTTTCTGTAAAAAGCGCGCAGACAGTCAGTGTGCAGGTAGAAGACAGACCGATTAAGGCAAAGGCAGATCTGAAGCTTGTGAAACTAGATGCAGGAACAAAGGGGATAAGAGCAGAGGGGAGTGGTTCACTGGCAGGAGCGCAGTTTTCTGTTTCTTTTTATGATGGATATTATACAGAGGAAACATTACCAGATAAACCAAAGAGAACATGGATCATGGAGACAAAAGAGGCAGATAAAGAGCGAGAAGGGACAGAAGAAAAAGAAAGAGAAGCTTTTTGGGAATTTTCTGAACTATATAAGATATCCGGGGATCCTTTTTATTATTCCAAGGAAGACAAGGAACCTGTATTTCCGCTTGGAACGATCGTTATAGAAGAAATAAAAGCACCGACAGGATATTTGCTGGAGGGCGCTGTGTTTCGGAAAACGGCGGAGGAAAAAACAGAGCCGGACACAGAAAGGAAAGAAGTTTGGACTTCTGTGTGTGTGATACAGATCAAACAGGAAGGAGAAACGGCACATCTGTCGGGAGGAAATACGTATTATGCGGCAGATGAGGTGATCCGGGGCGATTTTTCTTTTACAAAGATAGAAGAAAAGACGCAGAAAGCGATGGCAGGGATCCCCTTTAGGATCACTTCTGTGACAACAGGGGAAAGTCATGTTATTGTAACGGATGCTAATGGGTATTTTTCTTCTGCTTCTGATTATGTCAGACATTCCGTGGACACCAATGCCGAAAAGGCAGAGGCGGGGCTGTGGTTTGGAATGGCCGATGGCGTGGCGGCGCCGGTGAACGATACACAGGGAGCTCTTCCCTATGATACATATAGGATAGAGGAACTGCGCTGTGAGAATAATACAGGCAAACAACTGTATACAGGAGAATTTATCATTTCAAGGGATGCCTTTGTGCTGGACATGGGAACGATCGAGAATCTAGACTTTCCGCAAGAGCCGAAGGAGCAAAAAACAGACAGACCAGATACACTGATCGGACACAGGCAGCAGACAAAGCGCGTACAGACCGGAGACGATGCCCTTATCTATATGTATATGATTGGAATTTTTATCAGCATTGGGACAGTGCTTATTGTCTTTATAGATAAAAGGAAAAAAAGAAGATAAGATTCCTCTCTTTTCTTTAAAGCGTGTGTGTGATAAAATGTCTCACATAGGAAATGGAAAAGGAGGATGTCACAATGGGAATGACGATGACCCAGAAAATTTTGGCGGCGCATGCAGGTCTTGCATCTGTTACTGCCGGACAACTGATCGAAGCGAAGCTGGATGTGGTCATGGCCAATGACATTACAGGACCAATGGCTCTGCCGATTTTTAAACAGATGGCAGATAAAGTCTATGACAAAGATAAGGTAGTGTTAGTGCCGGATCATTTTACACCGAATAAAGATATCAAATCAGCAGAAAATTCAAAATCAATCCGTGAGTTCGCAAAAGAGCAGGGATTAAAGTGGTATTTTGAACAGGGAAAATCTGGCGTGGAACACGCGATCCTGCCGGAGGCAGGCGTGGTTGCCGCCGGGGAATGTATCATAGGTGCCGATTCACATACTTGTACATATGGCGCACTGGGAGCTTTTTCTACAGGTGTGGGAACGACGGATATTGCCACAGGAATGGCGACAGGAGAACTTTGGTTTAAGGTGCCAAGCGCGATCAAATTCGTGCTGACTGGAAAACCGGGGCCTTATGTCAGTGGAAAAGATATCATTATCCATATTATCGGAAAAATAGGTGTGGACGGCGCGTTATATAAATCGATGGAATTTACAGGTGACGGGATTGCCAATCTGTCGATGGACGACCGGTTTACGATGGCGAACATGGCGATCGAGGCAGGGGCGAAGAACGGTATTTTCCCGGCAGATGAGAAAGTAAAGGCATATTTGAAAGAACATACGCAGAAAGAATATAAGATTTACGAGGCAGATGAAGACGCCGACTATGACGCAGTCGTAGAGGTGGATCTTGCGAAAGTGCGTCCGACTGTCGCATTCCCACACTTGCCGGGAAATGCAAAAACGATCGATGAGATCGAGCAGATGGAGCCGATCAAGATCGACCAGGTAGTGATCGGTTCCTGTACAAACGGAAGAATGGAAGATATGAGAAAGGCAGCCGCGATCCTAAAGGGGCACACTGTACATCCAGATGTAAGAGTGATGGTAGTGCCTGCGACACAGAAGATTTATAAGGAATGTATCCAGGAAGGTCTGCTGGACATTTTTGTAGATGCAGGATGTGCTGTGAACACACCGAGCTGCGGTCCTTGTATGGGCGGCCACATGGGAGTTATGGCAGCAGGCGAAAAATGTGTATCCACGACAAACCGAAATTTTGTAGGAAGAATGGGGCATGTGGATTCTCTGATCTACCTGGCATCGCCGGAAGTAGCGGCCGCAAGTGCGATCGCAGGCTGTATTGCAAATCCTGAGAAAGTAGGTGAGAAAGAATGAGAGCATGTGGGCATGTATTTAAATATGGAGACAATGTAGATACGGATGTGATCATTCCTGCAAGATATTTAAACAGTTTTGATGCAAAAGAGCTGGCAAGCCATGCAATGGTCGACATTGACCCGGAGTTTACAAAAAAAGTACAGCCGGGGGATCTGATCGTGGCAAATAAAAATTTTGGCTGTGGTTCCTCCAGGGAACATGCGCCTCTTTGTTTAAAAACAGCCGGGGTGAGCTGTGTCATCGCAGAAACCTTCGCACGCATTTTTTACCGTAATGCCATCAATATCGGACTTCCGATCATTGAATGTCCGGAGGCAGCAAGAGGTATAGAAGCGGGAGATGAAGTAGAAGTAGATTTTGACAGTGGGAAAATTTATAATCGAACAAAAGGTACGCAGTTCCAAGGACAGGCATTTCCGGAATTTATGCAGAAGCTTATTGCAGCCGGAGGGCTTGTAAATTACACAAATAATAAGAAAAACGGGTGAGATATGAGAAAAGAGGAGAAAAAGGGCAGAGGTATTGCGCTTCTGCCGATCGGGGTGTTTTTGGTTATCTTTTTAGGTGCAGGTATTCTATTTGATGATTTCTATTCTATGCCTGCGATAGTCGGTTTCTTGCTTGCACTTTTTGTGGCTTTTTTGCAGAACCGTAAATTGTCTTTTGCAGATAAGATCAAAGTGATCTCTGCAGGAGTAGGTGAGGAAAATATTATTACCATGAGTCTGATTTTTCTGTGCGCAGGCGGTTTTTCCGGTGCGGTAACAGCGGCGGGAGGCGTAGACAGCACGGTAAATCTGGGCTTGTCTTTTATACCTTCCCATTTTGCTGTGGCAGGTCTGTTTATCATCGGTTGTTTTATTTCGGTTTCTATGGGTACATCTATGGGAACGATTGCGGCACTGGCGCCGATCGCTGTGGGGATCAGTGAGAAGACGGGGTTTTCACTGGCTATCTGTATCGGAGCAGTCGTATGCGGTGCGATGTTTGGAGATAATCTGTCTATGATCTCTGATACGACGATTGCTGCAGTAAAGACACAGGGATGTGAGATGAAGGATAAATTTAAGGCGAATTTCTTGATCGTGCTGCCCGCAGCTATAATAACAATTATCTTTTTCTGGCTGATGACAAGAAACGTCAGTTATCAGATGGAAAGTGAATTTTCTTATAATTTGTGGAAGGTACTCCCTTACGTGATCGTATTGGTAGGGGCTTTGATCGGAATCAACGTTTTTCTTGTATTGATCAGTGGAATCGTAGTGTCTCTGATCGTAGGAGTGGCAACAGGCAGTATTGCGGTTTCTGAAATATTCAGTGTAGTAGGCAGCGGTGTGACTTCTATGTATGATATTACTGTAATCTCTATCGTTGTAGCGTGTGTGGTCTCTCTTGTGCGCGAATACGGAGGAATCCAATTTATCCTGGAGATGATCAAAAGCAGGATCCACGGGAAAAGAGGCGGAGAACTTGGTATAGCCCTTCTTGCCCTTTTTGTAGATCTTTGTACGGCAAATAATACAGTGGCGATCGTTATGGCAGGACCAATCGCAAAAGAGATCAGTGATGAATTTGACATTGAGCCAAAACGTTCTGCATCCCTTTTGGATATGTTTACTTCTGTGGGGCAGGGAATGATCCCGTATGGGGCACAGCTCTTGTCTGCCGCTACGCTGACAGGGCTTACGCCGTTCCAGATTATACCGTATCTGATCTATCCGATCCTGATGGCGGTCAGTGGTCTTATCGTGATTTTGTTCCGCAGGCAGAAAACCAATGAAGTTCCACAGATATAAAGTCAGGGAACAAAATTGATAAATAGAGAAACTTATGATATAATGCAGGGCAGTAACGTGCATGCAAGAGCACGTACTGCTCTTTGCATATCAAGAAGTAAAAGAAAAAGAGGGAGAACATATGGAGTTAGTATACAGAAGTACACGCAGCACAGAAAAAACGGTGACAGCTTCCCAGGCGATTTTAAAGGGACTGGCAGATGACGGTGGTCTGTTTGTTCCGGAGCAGCTGCCAAAGTTGGATGTGGACATGGAGACGCTTAAGAGCATGACTTACCAGGAGACGGCATACGTGGTAATGAAGCAGTTCCTTACAGATTTTACGGAGGAAGAATTAAAGCATTGTATCAAAAGCGCCTATGATGAAAAGTTTGATACAGAAGAGATCGCGCCTCTGGCAAAAGTAGGAGATACCTATCATTTGGAATTGTTCCACGGAGCGACGATCGCGTTCAAGGATATGGCACTGTCGATCTTGCCTCATTTGCTGACTACAGCGGCAAAGAAGAATCATGTGAAAAATGAGATTGTGATTTTGACAGCGACGTCAGGAGACACAGGAAAAGCCGCGCTTGCAGGCTTTGCAGATGTACCGGGAACGAAGATCATCGTGTTTTATCCTAAAGGCGGCGTAAGCAAAGTGCAGGAACTGCAGATGGTGACCCAGAAGGGAGACAATACTTCTGTTGTAGCGATCCATGGGAATTTTGACAATGCGCAGAGCGGCGTTAAGGAGATTTTTGAAGATAAAGAACTGGCAGAAGAACTGGCTGCGTGCGGCTATCAGTTTTCGTCCGCTAATTCTATCAATATCGGGCGGCTCGTTCCGCAGGTCGTTTATTATGTATATGCGTATGCGAAACTTTTGGAGAATGGAGAAATTTCCGAGGGAGAAGAAATTAATGTCACGGTGCCGACAGGAAACTTTGGGAATATATTAGCGGCGTATTATGCAAAGCAAATGGGCGTGCCGATCGCAAAATTAATCTGCGCGTCCAATGAAAATAAAGTGCTTTTTGATTTCTTCCAGACGGGAAGATACGATCGAAACAGAGAATTCGTGCTGACTTCCTCTCCTTCTATGGATATTTTGATTTCCAGCAACCTGGAACGTCTTATTTATACGATCGCAGGACAGGATGCACAGAAAAATGCAGAATTGATGCAGGCACTGAAAGAAAAAGGCGCATATGAGATCACAGCAGAAATGCAGGAAGGACTGAAAGATTTTGCGGGCGGGTATGCAACAGAAGCGCAGACTAAAGAGATGATACGAGAAACGTATCAGAAGACAGGATATGTAATGGACACGCATACAGCTGTAGCCGCCTATGTGTGCAGAGAGTATAAAAAGAAGAACAAAGATGCAAAAAAAGCACTTGTTGCTTCTACTGCAAGTCCCTATAAGTTTGCTCACAGTGTGATGACAGCGATCGATGAAGCATACAGCAAAAAGGATGAATTTGAGCTGATCGATGAACTGCATAAGATTTCCGGCATGGAAATACCGGCGGCAATAGAGGAAATACGGAATGCTCCGATCCGCCATACGAGAGAGTGTGACGCAGATCAGATGAAAAAGACCGTAAAAGAAATATTGGGAGTTGAGGTGTAGGCAATGGATGACTTTTTTGGCATTATTAGTGTGATTGTTTTTGGGTGTGGGATTTATGGGTTCTATGCCTATTTCCAGATGAAACGGGACGGGCACATCAATGAAACGCTTTTGCTTGGAAAAAGCTATACAGAACAGATGTGCAAAGACAAAGAAAGTTATATGAAAAAAGCGCTTCCTGCGGTATTGATATTTGCAGTTGTCGCTACGATATATGGGGCAATCGATATGTTCCATTATTTCGTACAGCCGATCATGCTGATCGATGTGATCGGCATGGTGGCATTTTTCATTATGCTGATATGGTTTATGGTATATACAACAAAATTGAAAAATAAGTATTTTTGATTGATTTTTAACAAATTATTTAGTATAATGTATCCTGGCATGAAGTTTTCATGTTCCCCCATTTTGAAACTGGGGGAAAATGTAATGTCAAATATTGTTTTACTATATTTGGCGCTCTATACTATAGAAAGAAAGAGGTTGAGTGTAACATGGCGAATATTGATTTAACTCAGTATGGTATTACAGAAACTACAGAAATCGTGTATAATCCTTCCTATGAA
Source organism: Mediterraneibacter massiliensis (assembly GCF_001487105.1). Classification (GTDB taxonomy): domain Bacteria; phylum Bacillota; class Clostridia; order Lachnospirales; family Lachnospiraceae; genus Mediterraneibacter; species Mediterraneibacter massiliensis. The sequence goes on from NZ_LN913001.1 coordinate 1,111,076, forward strand.
ATGCTGTTCGAAGAAGAGACCAATCCGGCTTTGGAAGGGTTTGACAAAGGTCAGGAAAGCGAACTTGGTGCGGTCAATGTTATGACTGGTATCTACACAGGGCGTTCCCCGAAAGACAAATACATCGTGATGGATGAGAATTCCAAGGACACTGTATGGTGGACTTCTGATGAGTATAAGAATGATAATCATCCAGCTAGCCAGGAAGCATGGGATACTGTAAAAGCAATCGCACAGAAAGAACTTTCAGGCAAGAGACTTTTTGTAGTAGATGCATTCTGTGGCGCAAATAAAGATACACGTATGGCAATCCGTTTCATTATGGAAGTGGCATGGCAGGCACACTTTGTTAAAAATATGTTTATCCGTCCGACAGAGGAAGAATTAAAAGACTTTACTCCGGATTTTGTTGTTTATAATGCTTCTAAGGCAAAAGTAGAGAACTATAAAGAACTGGGACTGAATTCTGAGACAGCGGCTATGTTTAATATCACAAGCCGTGAGCAGGTGATCGTAAATACATGGTACGGCGGAGAAATGAAGAAAGGTATGTTCTCTATGATGAACTACTACCTTCCTTTAAAGGGCATTGCTTCTATGCACTGTTCTGCCAATACAGATATGAACGGAGAGAATACAGCGATCTTCTTCGGCCTTTCCGGAACAGGTAAGACAACACTTTCCACAGATCCAAAGCGTCTTCTTATCGGAGATGATGAGCATGGTTGGGATGACAACGGAGTATTTAACTTTGAAGGCGGATGCTATGCAAAAGTTATCGATCTGGATAAAGAGTCTGAACCAGATATCTACAACGCGATCAAGCGTAACGCGCTTTTAGAGAATGTGACACTGGATGAAAACGGAAAGATTGATTTTACAGATAAGAGTGTAACAGAGAATACACGTGTATCTTATCCGATCGATCATATTGAAAAAATTGTACGTCCCGTTTCTTCTGCACCGGCAGCTAAGAATGTGATCTTCTTGTCTGCAGATGCGTTTGGTGTACTTCCTCCGGTATCTGTTCTGACACCGGAACAGACAGAGTACTACTTCCTGTCCGGTTTTACAGCAAAACTTGCCGGAACAGAGCGTGGGATCACAGAACCGACACCTACTTTCTCCGCATGCTTTGGACAGGCATTCCTGGAATTGCATCCGACAAAATATGCAGAGGAACTTGTTAAGAGAATGAAAGAAAGCGGAGCTAAGGCATACTTGGTAAATACAGGATGGAACGGAAGCGGAAAGCGTATTTCCATTAAAGATACAAGAGGTATCATCGATGCGATCCTGGATGGTTCTATCTTAAATGCGCCAACAAAGAAAATTCCATTCTTCAACTTTGAAGTTCCGACAGAATTGCCAGGCGTAGATCCTAAGATTCTGGATCCACGGGATACTTATGCAAGTGCTTCTGAATGGGAAGAAAAAGCAAAAGATCTGGCGGGAAGATTTATTAAGAACTTTGCAAAATATGAAGGAAACGAGATCGGCAAGGCGCTGGTAGCAGCCGGACCGCAGAAATAATAAAAAGAGAGATTCCGTAAGGAAATAAAAAGTATCCCAAAGTCTTTGCAGACGATGGGATACTTTTTGCGTAATAGGGAATACTGTGTGGTTTTATGAAAAAATGCAGCTATGGAGAGGTGTGTCTGCATGGGAAAACAAGTTTACAGAAAAATATCGGCGGTCTTGTCGCTCTTACAAACTTTTGTGAGTTTTTTTGTAAGCATATTTAATTTCATTGTGCTGACACTTCTTGCCTTCTGATGACATATCCGTACACATTTTTGACAGCTGATACATTTGTTCTTATCTGTTTTTTTAGGATCTTCCAAGGAAATCGCACCGGCAGGACAGACTTTTGCACAAGTTTTACATTCCGTACAAAGATTGATATCTGCTTTAGGGTACAGACCGGCAGTACTGTATTTTCGATAGGGAGTATTGCCTGGTACGTTAATAGTATAGCTTTCAAAAGGTTGTTCGGCTTTCAGACGTCTGTTTAATTGTGTGGCAAAGTCAGAGAGCACCTTCATATCTTCTTTGTTTGGCCGCCCAAGACCAATAGAACGTACGATAGAATGTTCTGTGGGAAAAGCGCCGGCGCCGATTACTTTGAAACCTCTGTTTTCTGTTTCTGTTTTTAATTCGAGAAGTGCGTCCTCATATTCGCGGCAGCCGTAAGTCACGAAAACAGCGGCGGGGGTATTATTTCCCTGTATTTCTTTCAGGCAGTCCAAGAAAGTGCAAGGGACCCTTCCGGCATAGACAGGAACCCCAAAAAGTACAAAATCATTCTGCGTAAATGACAGGGCAGGTCTTTTTTCTTTATGCACAGAAAAATCAAAAGATACTGATTTTAAATGTATATTTTTCGCGATTTCCATAATAACTTTTCTTGTGGTTCCTGTGGGACTAAAATAGACAAGTTTTAATTCATTCATTTTCATAAAGCAAAACTCCTTATCTGATTAAGTAATGTGATAACGCCAGGTATTTTGGCAATATGGTAACTATATCATATTCAGGGAAAGAATGCACGCATTTAGAGAGGGAAAATTGGAAGGAATTGAAAGCGGAAAACAGGTTGTAAATTTGAAATAAATAGGGTATAATACTCCTAGAGTTTAAAACACAACCTGAGATGTGCGACAACCCTGTAATTTTGAACCTACAATTACTTGAAACGGGATTCCTATATTTCTGTACTATGTCAGGCCTCCGTTCGCAGTGGAAGACAAAAAAGCAGATGCGGTTGCCCACCTAGCTGTGGCTAGGAGTCAAAATACAGGACCGGCATTTTGGGGAATTACTAAAGAGAAAGGCGGCTGTTTCGTACAGCCGCTTTTTGTTGCCTAATATAGGGAAGTATGGTATGATTTGGAAAACCGATGAAAAGTCAGGAGTTTATAGATGTCAGGCAAAAGCAGGAATACAAGGAAGAATATAGAGAGGATAGTAGAGACGATAGGTTCGCATCATACGGGGGCTTATGCGGCGCAGGCAGCCTATTTTTTCGTGTTGTCCTTAATACCGATCATTATTCTACTTCTTACACTGGTGCAGTTTACCTCTGTGCCTATGGAAGATGTTATGGGGGCGGTATTACAGGTATTTCCGACCTCGGTGGAAGGGCTGATCCGTTCTATCGTACTGGAAGTTTATACACGTTCCGGCAGTATTATTCCCTTTACGATCATAGTGGCTCTGTGGTCTGCAGGAAAGGGCGTACTCTCAGTTACTTCCGGACTGAATTGTATTTATGATAATACAGAGACACGAAACTATCTGTATCTGCGTATTAGGGCATCTTTTTATACGGTTATTTTTATCCTTGCGATCATTCTTTCCTTAGTGCTTTCTGTTTTCGGAAACCGTATCAGTCTGATGATGTATGAGCACGTTCCGTTTCTTAGCAAAGTGGTAGATTTTATCATCCGGATCCGTACCGTAGTGTCGTTAGTTGTCCTGACGATATTCTGGGATCTGGTATATAAATTTTTGCCAAATAGGAAGAACAGGGGGAAAACAACATTGAGAAAGCAGCTGCCAGGCGCGCTGTTTACTGCGTCGGGATGGCTTTTGTTTTCTTTTTTCTTTTCTGTATATTTGGATGTATTTACAGGCTTCTCCAGTATGTACGGCAGTCTTACGACCATTATCCTGATCATGCTCTGGCTGTATGTCTGCATGTATATCATTCTTTTGGGAGGAGAGGTAAATGCTATGTTGGAAGGTTTACAGCGAAAAAATCTTGACAAACAGAGAACGTGTGTTAAAATGGAAGAGTAATTTCGTCGAAGATGGCGAGAAATTGAGAGAAAAGCGATGAACGTGTAAAGTAGAGGACCATTTTCTAGCAGAGAGAGAAAACCACCGGCTGCAAGTTTTCTTTAGTTCAGATGGCGATCGAATTTCCCACGGAAGCTGCACTTTTGAAATCGGAAGTAGAAAGTGCCGTATGTTGTACGTTACACAAAACTGAGTGCATGCTGGTTTTCAGCGTGAAACAGGGTGGTACCGCGATAGTATAACTTCGTCCCTTTGCAGGGAACGGAGTTTTTTTATTTCACAGGAAATTACTTCTTATGAAATAAAAATGTTCCGTAAGGATTGCGCTGCGGCAAAAAAGTGTCATGTTGCCGGATCAATCCGCCGCAGGCGGAGAATTCTACGGGGCAAAACTCTTATTTATGAAAGGAGAAAGAAAATGAAAGAAAAACTGGAGAAGATCAAAACAGAAGCGATAGCCCAGATACAAGGGGCAGATATGCCGGAAAAACTAAATGACGTGCGTGTGAAATTTCTGGGCAAGAAAGGAGAATTGACTGCGGTCTTAAAGGGAATGAAAGATGTCGCTCCCGAAGAGAGGCCAAAAGTCGGACAGCTTGTTAATGAGACAAGAGCGCAGATAGAAAAATTGTTGGATGAGTCAAAGGCAAAGATGGAAAGGGCGATCCGTGAAGCAAGGCTGAAAGCAGAAGTTATTGATGTGACGCTTCCTTCTAAGAAAAACAGTGTTGGTCACAGACATCCCAACACGATAGCTTTGGAAGAAGTAGAACGCATTTTTATCGGTATGGGATATGAAGTCGTAGAAGGTCCGGAAGTAGAGTATGATCTGTACAATTTTGAGAAGTTAAATATCCCGGCGGATCACCCGGCGAAAGATGAGCAGGATACTTTCTATATCAATAAAGAGATTGTCCTCAGGACGCAGACGTCTCCGGTCCAGGCACGTGTGATGGAGCAGGGAAAACTTCCGATCCGTATGATCGCGCCGGGCAGAGTGTTTAGATCTGATGAGGTGGATGCGACACATTCTCCGTCCTTCCACCAGATAGAGGGGCTTGTGATAGACAAAAATGTTTCCTTTGCCGATCTGAAAGGAACATTGGAGATCTTTGCAAAAGAACTGTTTGGTCCGGATACAAAGACAAAATTTAGGCCACATCATTTCCCATTCACAGAACCTAGTGCAGAGGTGGATGTAAGCTGCTTCAAATGCGGAGGAAAAGGCTGCCGCTTCTGTAAAGGTTCCGGATGGATCGAAATTCTAGGCTGCGGCATGGTACATCCGCATGTATTGGAAATGTGCGGGATAGACCCGGAAGAATACAGCGGTTTTGCATTTGGAGTAGGTTTGGAGAGAATCGCTCTTTTGAAATATGAGATCGACGATATGAGACTGCTGTATGAAAATGACATCAGATTTTTAAAACAGTTCTAAAAAGAAAAAGGAAAGGATGTAAATTATGAATACTTCATTATCATGGATAAAAGCATATGTGCCGGAGTTAGACGTAACCGCGCAGGAGTATACGGACGCGATGACACTTTCTGGGACGAAAGTAGAAGGATATGAGAGAATGGACGCAGATCTGGATAAGATCGTGATCGGACAGATTGAAAAGATTGAGAAACATCCGGATGCGGATAAATTGATCATCTGTCAGGTGAATATAGGAACAGAGTCTGTGCAGATCGTCACAGGAGCTCCGAATGTAAAGGAAGGCGACAAAGTTCCGGTGGTGCTGGATGGAGGCAGAGTTGCCGGCGGTCATGAGCCCGGACAAAAAGTCGCAGGCGGTATTAAGATTAAAAAGGGAAAACTGCGCGGCGTAGAGAGCTGTGGGATGATGTGTTCTATTGAGGAGCTTGGTTCTACGAAAGAGATGTATCCGGAAGCCCCGGAATATGGTATTTATATTTTCCCGGAAGATGCGGAAGTCGGGGCAAATGCGGTGAAGGCTCTAGGACTTGATGATGTGGTGTTTGAGTATGAAGTGACCTCAAACCGCGTAGACTGCTATAGCGTGATCGGTATCGCGCGTGAGGCGGCAGCTACATTTGACAAAGAATTTGTTCCGCCTGTGGTAAAAGAGACGGGAAATGCGGAAGACGTTAATGCGTATATCAAAGTTTCGGTTGAAAATACAGAATTATGTCCACGTTATTGCGCACGGGTAGTGAAAAATATAAAAATAGGACCTTCCCCAAAGTGGATGCAGAGAAGACTTGCTTCTGTGGGTATCCGTCCGATCAATAATCTGGTGGATATTACCAACTATGTCATGGAGGAGTATGGACAGCCCATGCATGCCTATGACCTAGATACGATAGCCGGACGCCAGATTATAGTAAAAACAGCGGAGAATGGAGAAAAATTTACAACATTGGATGGACAGGAACGTACAATGGATGACAATGTCCTGATGATCTGCGATGGGGAAAAAGCGATCGGTATAGCAGGGATCATGGGAGGAGAAAATTCCATGATCACAGACAATGTACAGACCATGCTATTTGAGGCGGCCTGCTTTGACGGGGTAAATATAAGAAAATCCAGTAAACGTGTGGGCTTGCGTACAGATGCGTCAGGAAAATTTGAAAAAGGACTGGATCCGAATAATGCCAAGGCTGCGATCGACCGTGCCTGCCAGCTTGTAGAAGAGCTGGGAGCAGGAGAAGTCGTAGGCGGCACAGTGGATGTATATGGAAAGAAGAAAGAGCCGGTCAGAGTACCCTTTGACGCAGAAAAGATTAATTCCATGCTGGGAACAGATATTTCCGAAGAAAAAATGCTCCAGTATTTTGAAAAGATCGGACTGTCCTATGATGCCGGCACTCAGGAAGTGATCGCACCGACTTTCCGGCATGATGTATTCCGTATCGCCGATCTTGCAGAGGAAGTGGCGAGGTTTTATGGGTATGATAATATCCCGACTACACTGCCCAAAGGAGAATCAACAACAGGCAAGTTGTCCTTCAAACTCCGTATCGAGCAGGTGGCGAGAGACATTGCAGAATTCTGCGGTTTCAGTCAAGGTATGACCTACTCCTTTGAAAGTCCGAAAGTGTTTGACAAGCTGTTGCTTCCAAAAGATTCTTCACTTCGGAAAACAGTAGATATTCTGAATCCATTAGGGGAGGATTACAGCGTTATGCGTACGACTTCCTTAAACGGTATGCTGACTTCTCTGGCCACAAACTATAACCGGAGAAATAAAAATGTGCGTCTCTATGAATTAGGAAATGTGTATCTTCCGAAACAGCTTCCGCTTACAGAACTGCCGGAGGAAAGAATGCAGTTTACACTTGGTATGTATGGAGACGGGGATTTCTTCACGATGAAAGGTGTGATTGAAGAATTTTTTGAAAAGGTCGGCATGAAGAAGAAAGAAACGTATGATCCAAATGCAGGAAAGCCATATCTGCATCCGGGACGCCAGGCGAACATTTTGTATGACGGGAATATAGTTGGATATTTAGGAGAGATCCACCCGGACGTATTAGATACGTATGGGATCGGAGAACGCGCATATATTGCGGTGATCGATATGCCGGAGGTGACAAAGTGCGCTACATTCGACAGAAAATATGAAGGGATCGCTAAATATCCGGCAGTGACCAGAGATATCAGTATGGTCGTTCCAAAGCAGGTGCTTGTCGGACAGATAGAAGAAGTGATCGCAGGAAAAGGCGGAGCTTATCTGGAGAGCTATTCTTTGTTTGACCTGTATGAAGGATCCCAGATAAAGGAAGGATTTAAATCAGTCGCTTATTCCATCGTATTCCGTGCAAAAGACAAGACGCTGGAGGATGCGGAGGTTACTTCTGCAATGCAGAAGATTCTGCGGGCACTGGAAGAACTGGGGATCGAATTAAGACAGTAATCTGAAGTGGAGAGGAATCAGAATGAAGACAAGTGATTTTTACTATGAATTGCCGGAGGAACTGATCGCACAGGATCCTTTAAAGAAGCGTTCAGACTCTCGTCTCCTGGTGCTTGATAAAGAGTCGGGTCAGACAGAACACCATGTGTTTAAAGAAATCGTCCAATACCTGCATCCGAAAGACTGCCTTGTCATCAATGATACGAAAGTCATTCCAGCAAGGCTGATCGGAGCAAAAGAGGAGACAGGAGCAAAGATCGAGGTACTCCTTTTAAAACGAAAAGAAAAGGATATATGGGAGACACTTGTGAAACCAGGCAGGAAGGCCAAACCGGGTACGAGGATCCGGTTTGGCGACGGACTGCTCACCGGAGAAGTAGTAGATGTCGTGGAAGAAGGAAATCGTCTGATCCGCTTTGAATACCAAGGGATTTTTGAGGAAATCCTAGATCAGCTCGGGCAGATGCCGCTTCCGCCGTACATTACACATCAACTGCAGGATAAAGAACGCTATAATACAGTATATGCCTCCCATGAAGGTTCTGCGGCGGCGCCTACTGCCGGACTACATTTTACGCAGGAACTTCTAAAGAAAATAGAAGAAAAAGGAATCGAGATCGCACGGGTGACACTGCATGTCGGTTTGGGAACATTCCGCCCGGTAAAGGTGGATGATGTAGAGGCGCATCATATGCATTCAGAATTCTATATGATCGAACCGGAGGCGGCAGAAAAGATCAATCGCGCGAAAGCGCAGGGCGGACGTGTGATCTGTGTCGGTACGACCAGCTGCCGGACGATCGAATCCGCGGCGGATGAAAAAGGGCAGATTCATGCCTGCAGCGGCTGGACGGATATTTTTATCTATCCGGGATACCAATTTAAAGTATTGGACTGTCTGATCACCAATTTCCATCTGCCGGAATCCACCCTGATCATGCTCGTCTCGGCACTGGCAGGAAAAGAGCATGTGATGGCAGCGTATGAGGAGGCCGTTAGGGAAAAATATCGTTTTTTTAGCTTTGGGGATGCCATGTTTATTAAATAGGATTGTGATACAGAGATGAAAAACCCGCAATAGTACGAAGACATCGGACTATTGCGGGTTTTTATATATATCGTGAAATACAAGCTGCAAATTTTGAGAAAAGCTCCATGATGAAGAATTGACAAAAAAGAAACAAGGTGTATAATAGTTCACTGATAAAAGGTTTATATAAAAACTATTTATACAAAAACTTTTGCGGAGAGGTGGGAACATGTATCAAAATACAGCGTACTGGGTAAGGATACGAAAGAGCATCCGACTTTATGAAGAGATGCTGCACGAAGTGGCACAACGGCATGGATTGACAGGGATAGAAACAGACATTATCAGTTTTCTCCAGCATAATCCGGGAAAAGATACCGCGATGGATATTGTGAAGTTCCGCATGTTGTCGAAGGGATGCGTGTCCAAGGCAGTGGAGTCTCTCATTCAGAAAGGCTTGATAAAGCGGGAACAGGACGTACAGGACAGAAGAAAGATCCATCTTCATATGCTTCCTACATCAAAGCTTGTCATGGCAGATATAGAAGCTGTCCAGGAGCAGTTCTGGAAAATTATCTTCCATAACTTTACAGAAGAAGAAAAGAAGCTGTACTTACAATATGGAGAAAGAATCTTACAAAATGTACAGAAAGTGGCAGAAAGGGGAACAGACAGATGAATACAGAGAAAGATTTTCTAGGAAAAGAACCGGTGGGGAAACTCCTTGTTAAATTGGCATTTCCTACAGTGGCAGCACAACTAATCAATATGTTGTATAATATTATTGACCGTATGTATATCGGACATATTCCAAAGACCGGCGCATTGGCTCTGACTGGGGTCGGTGTATGTATGCCCTTGATCATGATCGTATCGGCATTCGCGGCGTTGGTAGGATACGGGGGTTCTCCGCGTGCATCCATCTGCATGGGAAAGAAAAAACCAGAGGAAGCGGAGAAGATACTGGGAAACTGTTTCAGCCTGCAGGTTATCATATCAGTTCTCCTGACAACGGCTTTACTGCTCTGGAACAGGAAGCTGCTGCTTGCGTTTGGCGCCAGCCCAAATACGATCGAATATGCGGTCAGCTATATGAACATCTATGCCGTTGGCACTGTGTTTGTACAGTTAACCTTAGGGATGAACGCCTTCATCACGGCACAGGGATTTGCGAAAACAGGGATGTTTTCTGTCTTAATTGGTGCAGTGACAAATATTGTACTGGATCCTATCTTCATTTTTGGCTTTGGAATGGGAGTACGCGGAGCAGCCCTTGCGACAATTCTTTCACAGGCGCTCTCCTGTATATGGGTACTGCATTTTCTGTTTGGAAAAAAGACGGTTTTGAAGATCAAAAAGCAAAACTTGAGGTTAAAAAAGAAGGTGATCCTTCCCTGCCTGGCTTTGGGCGTTTCTACATTTATCATGCAGGCGAGTGAAAGTATTATTTCAGTCTGCTTTAATTCTTCTTTGTTAAAATATGGAGGAGATATTGCAGTGGGAGCTATGACGATCTTAACCAGTGTCATGCAGTTCGCTATGCTTCCTTTGCAGGGACTTGGACAGGGCGCGCAGCCAATCATCAGTTATAATTACGGTGCCCGTAATAAGGACAGAGTAAAGGCTGCTTTTACATTACTCTTGAAGGTAAGTATGTGCTATGCTGGAATCTTATGGCTGTGTGTCATGCTGTTTCCACAGGGATTTGCTGCAATGTTCACATCTGACATGGCATTGTTGGAGTTTACTAAGACGGCGCTGCGGATCTACATGGCGGTAATGGTTTTATTTGGCATACAGGTTGCGTGCCAGATGACCTTCAATGCATTGGGGAAAGCGAAAGAATCGATCGTGGTAGCTGTCATGCGAAAGTTCGTGCTGCTGCTCCCTTTGATCTATATTATGCCGGCAGTATGGAAAGCAAATCCGACTTTTGCCGTATATATGGCAGAACCTATCGCAGATACGATCGCGGTCACATTTACGGCGATTTTGTTTGCGGCACGATTTAAAAAGGCACTCTCCGCGATTTAGAAAGCGTAAAATACATATTCCTGTGCAAGGATAAAAAAGCCGGCATGAAAAAGCCGGCACAGAAAAGAAATAGATTTATTCTGTAAGTATGTTATACTGATCATACTGGGGAAGGGGAGAGCAGTAATGAAAGAAAAACCTCTTGTGATATGCAGTTTTACAAAAAACGGAAGTAAAAAAAATGAAGAAATAAGCCGTATCTTGAAAAAACAAGGGTTCGTATGCAACGGCTTTACTTTGCAGAAATATGCGGGGAAAGAAGGCATGGAGACGCTTCAGGTACTTCCTTCTTTGCTAGGCAAATGGATCGGAGCACAGTGGGGCAGAGTCGGCTTCTTATTTATAGGGGCGGCGGGCATAGCTGTGCGCTATATTGCACCCTGGGTGAAGGATAAATATACAGATTCGCCGGTTCTGGTCATGGATGAAAAGGGACAGTACATTATACCAATTCTGTCCGGGCATATGGGAAATGCAGTAGAGATTGCCAGACAGATAGCGGCCAGCACGAAAGCAGTTCCAGTCCTTACAACGGCGACAGATGTGCAGGAAAAATTCGCGGTGGATGTCTTTGCACGCAGAAATGGGCTGTATATCGAGAAACGGGAACTGGCAAAGCGGATCACAGCGGCTGTGCTGGAAGAGAAAAAGATTGGTTTCTACAGTGCTTATGGATGGGAGGGGAATCTCCCGAAGGAACTGGTGCCTTACGAAAGTCTGGAAAAGATGAAGAAAGCAGGCGGACTGGGTATTGCGGTGACAGAAGAACAGGAAAGAGCAAAAGAAATGCCTGTCGAAAAAAGCGCAGCAGACAAAGAGCACATTCTGTTTCTTTTTCCCCAAAATATCATTGCAGGCATTGGGTGCAGAAAAGGACTCTCCTGTTATGTCCTGGAAGAACAAATCTGCCGGGTATTTCAAAAAGAAGGGATGTCTCTGGCACGTATGGCGGCAATCGCAAGTATAGATCTGAAAAAAGAAGAAACAGGGCTTTTAGAGCTTGCTCAAAAGTATCAAGTTCCTTTTCACACCTATACGGCAGAGCAGCTGCAGACAGTGGAGACTTTGCTGCCGACGGAGTTGAATGTAGAAAGCTCTGCTTTCGTAAAGCAGGTGACGGGAGTGGACAATGTATGTGAACGGGCGGCGATTTTTGCTTGTCCGCAGGGGCGAATACTTCTGCATAAACAAAAATTAGGCAGAATGACGGTCGCTCTTGTGGAACAGAAAGTGCAGCTTCAGTTTTGAAACGGGCGGGAAAGGGAAAAGATGAAAAAAATCTTAGTATTTGCCGGGACGACAGAAGGGCGTTTGATCGCGAAACGGGCAGGAGAATTATGCCTGGATTGCTATGTGAGCACGGCAACGGAGTATGGAAAAGAAATTCTGGGTCATATAGAACATGTGAACAGGATGAGCGGCAGAATGGAAGTTTCTCAGATGTGTGCATTTATCTGGGATAAAAAAATAGAACTTGTCATCGATGCTACGCATCCTTTTGCCCGCGAGGTGACGGAGAACATTCAAAAGGCATGCCGGAAGGCAGACTGTGAATATGTGCGCTGTCTGCGGGAAAAAGAAGAGGAAGACAGCGGTGGGGGAATGAAAGTATTTGCCAGTGTGAGAGAGGCGGCAGCTTTTTTAAAAGACACAAAGGGAAACATCCTGCTCACGACAGGCACAAAGGAATTGAAAGAATACAGGCGGATCCCCGGTTTTGAAAAGCGGTGTTATGCACGGGTTCTTTCTACAGTGTCTTCTGTGAAACAGGCGGCAGAGTTGGGATTCGAAGGTAAACATCTGATCGCCATGCAGGGACCTTTCTCAAAGGAGATGAATATCGCTCTGCTCAGACAGGTAAAGGCGGCGTATTTTGTGACAAAAGAATCCGGACAGGCAGGGGGATTTCAAGAAAAACGACAGGCAGCGGAAGAAACGGGGACGGAACTTGTGGTGATCAGACGTCCGAGAGAAGAAGGCAAAAATCTGGCGGAAGTACTGGAATATCTGGCATATTTGGCGAAGGTTCCAGATTGAAAAAACAGTAGAAATATGCTATCCTAAGAGAGGAAATAGAAGAATATCCCTTTCATTCGTTTGGGGGGAGAGATCTTGTTCATATCTGGAAGGATAGGAAGAAATATCCCTGAATAAGAGAGGCAGACCTCCTTCAGATTTGGCATAGATCGAAAGGAGGTTTTTATGTTAAAAAGAGGAAAGAAGCTGCTCGGACTTCTTCTGGTTTTTGTTCTTTCGGCTGCCCTGCTTCCCATGACTGTTTCAGCGGCAGGTACGACTGTACGGATTGGAAATAAGACGCTTACAGAAGGGGCAAACACGATCGGCGGCGGAACGGCTACGCTGGATACGGCTGCACAGACATTGACGCTGGAAAATGTTTCTGTGTCAGAGTCTGTTGGCATTACAGCAGAAGGTGCATTTACGGTGCTGATACAAGGAAAGGTATCTTTGGGCAGTGAAGCGGCAAGGATAAACGGGAGCGCATTGTATAGCTGGAATTCTCCTGATCTGCATGTACAGGTGGCAGAAGGCGCTGTCTTGGCTTTGTACACACAAGGGGGAAATAACATCTATACGGACGGCAGTCGTCTGCATGTATCGGGAACCGGCGAGATGCTGGCCAATGCGGCGGGAGACTATCCGGCTTTATATGCAGAAAATATCTCTATCGATGGAGGTCTGCAGATGCAGATCGTATCAGACCAAGTAGGAATGTATGCGGCAAAAGGAGAGGTCGCGATAGAGAATGCAAATGTCGGGATACAGGCAAAGGATACTTGCATATTTGCACGGACGTATGATTCTGATACAGATGAAGATATCCCTTCCTCTGTTACGTTAAAAAACAGTACGCTGGATATGACAGTAGATAATACAGCAGAAGAGGCGGATCCGTACGGAATCTTTTGCGGAACCGGCGGCATCCAGGCAGAGAATATGGTCATCAACAGCAATGTTACAGGCGGAGCGCTGTACAGTGAGGGAGATATTACGGTTACAGGAGCAGAGACACAGATCATCGTCAATGGTTCCAGAGGTATCGAGTCTTCCGATGGCACTCTGAAGATAGAGGGCGGTACAGTTAACGTAACTTCTGATGATAATGCATTATATGGATGGAACGGCATAGAGATCACCGGCGGCAAAGTCGAAGTGGTGTCAAAAGACGAGAGTGCTATGGTATCTCGGGACGGTCAGATCAGGATCACCGGAGCAGATACAGTGACAGAGGCTGTTTCCAGCGCAGCAGATAAAGCAGTTATCAGAAATGTAAGAAACGGCGGTATCTATCTGCAAGCGCCCGTTACACTTTCTCATACGGCCGGCGGAAAGTTGGCAGAAGGTGTGATGAAAGATAAAAGTGTAGGTATTACAGTAGGTGATGGCTTCGATGCTTTTGGGCTGGAGGTATATACAGACCAGAATGGGAAATCTTATTTCGTCGCAAGAGGAAGTGAAGAACCTGTGCCGGCCAGTGGAAGCGTGACGATATGCAGTCATACGTGGGACGTGTCGGTCTGGACTTGGACAGCGGATCACTCAGGCGCTTCCGCAGAGTTTGTCTGTACACAGAATGCAGGGCATCTATTCACAGAAGATGCAGTCATTACGGCGCAGACTACAGATCCGACATGTGTAAAGGCTGGAAAAACAGTCTATACGGCAAAAGTAAATTTCCAGGGAACAGAGTATACAGATGTACAGTCGGTTCAGATTCCGGCAACTGGAAAACATGTATATAAAGATGGAAAATGTACGATATGTGGTGCCGCAGATCCTGCATATAAACCGACAGATACGGGGAAAACGGATAAAGATAAGACAGACGGTACAGACAAAAAGACAGAACAGATAACCAGTACGACGCCGCATACAGGCGATGTTGTGAATATGCTGCCTATGCTGGGCATACTGCTTCTGTCAGGCGCATGCATAGCAGGCGTGACCGTATGTGGCATAAAGAAAAGAAGATAGACAGAGCATTTGGTATAAAGCCTGATACATAAAAGTATCAGGCTTTACTTGTATGCAGGTATATGATAAAATAAAACAAGTTTTAATCACCAAGGAGTCGTCCTGCGAATACGAATCAACCGCATATGCATTTAGAAGAAGATCCGCCTGTTTGAGCGGATAGGAGGAAGTCAGGTGAGAATCCTGCGCAATGCCCGTTGCTGTATTAGTCAAGCGGTGTTCCTGTATGCCACTGTAACTAGATTATGGGAAGGCGGAATGCCGTGTGTGAGACTTAAGTCAGAAGACTCGCTTTTAAATGAAGAAGAATGGTTACGGGAATATGACCAGACAGGCAATTCTATATTTTCGACATACAGTTTTATGCTCTGTGAGCATAAAGCTTTAGAGGATAGCATAGATAGACATTTTAAAGAAAAGAACAGGATTCTGTCAAAAAGAGAGCATATCTGCCGGTTCTGGCAATTAGATTCCCATCTGTATATAAAGCGCTAAAAAAGGAGTGAAAGAATTTGAAGGAAAAAAAAGCAATCCTGGTTGTTAGTTTTGGAACCAGCTATCTGGACACACTGGACAAGACAATCGGAGCAATCGAAAGAAAAATTGCCGCCATGTATCCGGACTACCGGGTATACCGGGCATTTACGAGCCAAATGATCGTCAAGAAGCTAAAGAGGACAAGACAAATAGAGGTGGATACTGTAAAAGAAGCGCTGAACAGAATGGCTGCCGATGGGATAGAACAGGTGATCGTGCAGCCTACACATGTTATTAACGGAATTGAAAATGACAGGATGATGGACGATCTAATGGAGCAAATGGACGCGTTTCAAAAGATCCGTGTAGGAAAGCCTCTGCTAAACAGCGTGGATGATTATAAAAAGGCAATCCATGCGGTGATGTCTGAAGTGGAATTGCAAGAGGATGAAATGCTGGTTCTGATGGGACATGGGACAGAGCATCATGCCAACGCCGCCTATCCGACGCTGGAATATACCTTTCACACGCTTGGCTATCAGCAGGTGCTGGTAGGAACGGTAGAAAGTTTTCCGGAACTGAAAAATGTTCTGGCAAAATTGAAGATATCCGGGAAAAAGAAGGTGCTGTTGATGCCGTTTATGATCGTAGCCGGCGATCACGCACAAAACGATATGGCCGGAGAAGAAGACTCTTGGATGAGCGAACTGACAGAAGAAGGCTATGAAGTGCGTGCACAGATACGTGGATTAGGGGAAATGGAAGGGATACAGAACTTATTTTTGGAACATATTGAAGAGGTTATGTAAAAAAGCTGCATAGTAAAGAAGAAATATAGAAGGTAGTATACTGTACGGACAGCAGTATTGCAGAAGGGGTAGGAAAACGTGACATTGGAGATCGGACAGACAAAAGAGGGTTTACGTTTTGGATATACGACGGGAAGCTGCGCCGCCGCCGCTGCGAAAGCAGGAACGCATATGTTGCTTCTGGGCGAGGAGATCAGGCAGGTAAAACTGATGACACCGAAAGGGATCTGTCTGTATCTGGATGTGGAGCACATTGAGCGGTATGAGCAGGGGGCTGCGTGTGCGGTAAGAAAATACAGTGGGGACGATCCGGACATTACGGATGGGATTTTTGTACATGCTCATGTACAAAAGACAGAGAAGCAGGGAATCTTTTTAGAAGGCGGAGAAGGTGTCGGCATAGTGACACGAAAGGGCCTGGAGCAGAAGGTAGGAGCGGCAGCGATCAACAGAGTGCCGCGGCAGATGATCCTTGGGGCGGCAGAGGAAGTCTGCCGGGAAGCAGGCTACAGTGGAGGGCTTAAGATCATAATCTCGATCCCGGAGGGAAGAAAACTGGCTGCACGTACTTTTAACCCCAGACTGGGAATCGAAGGAGGTCTTTCTATCCTAGGAACGAGCGGGATCGTAGAACCAATGAGCGAAAAGGCACTGACAGATACGATTTATCTGGAAATGAAAGTGTTAAGAGAAAACGGCAGCAGGATGTGTTATCTGGTACCGGGAAATTATGGAAGCGATTTTTTAAAAGAAGTACTGGGATATGATGGAAAACTTTCTGTCAAATGCAGCAATTACATTGGGGAAGCCTTGGATGACGCGGTAAACTTACGGATGGAGGCGGTACTTTTGATCGGGCATGTGGGGAAATTGGTCAAACTAGCCGCAGGCGTGATGAATACCCATTCCAGGCAGGCGGACTGCCGCATGGAAGTGTTGGCTTCTCATGCGGCGATGGCAGGCGCAGAACAGAAGAGTATCAGACAGATCATGCACTGTGTCACGACTGCGGAAGCGATCGAACTGCTGAAACAGGAAGGTCTGCTGCATACAGTCATGGAATCTGTCATGGAGCGGATAGCTTTTTATCTGCGTCAGCGATGTCAGGGCAGGATACAGACGGAAGCGATTTTGTTTTCCCGGGAAGAAGGAGTTTTAGGAGAGACCGGGGGCGCGGTAGGATTGCTTGAGAAAATAAAAGGAGAAGACATATGAGCGGAACATTTTTTTGCGTAGGCGTGGGACCGGGAGATCCGGAACTTCTCACATTCAAGGCGGCAAGAAAGATTGTGGAAGGGGATATCCTTATCCTTCCGATATCGGATAAAAGCCTGACAACTCCAATCTATGAAGAAGCAGAAGAAAAAGAGACAGAAGCGTTTCGCAGGCAGTGCGTGGCCTATCAGATCGTGCAGGGGAAGATAGAAGGAGTGAAGGAAAAGGCAAAGTTATATCTTCCTATGCCGATGATTAAAGATAAAGAGCAGCTTAAGCAGATACATGATGCAGGAACGGAAGCGATCGCCCGTCTTTTGGATAGGGGAAAAAAGACAGTATTCATCACGCTGGGAGATCCGAGTCTGTATTCGACCTGTCTGTATGTGCAGAAACGGCTGAAGCGAAAAGGCTATCATACAGAATTGATCCCAGGGGTGCCGTCTTTTTGCGCGGCAGCGGCGCGGCTGGGCATGGGACTGGCAGAAAATAAAGAACAGCTGCATGTGATCCCGGCGTCCTATGGGGTGGAAGAAGCACTTTTGCTACCCGGTACAAAAGTACTGATGAAGGCAGGGAAAAAAATGCCGGAAGTAAAACGGGCAGTCAAGAGTAAGAAGCTGGAGATTGAGATGGTGGAAAACTGCGGCATGCCGCAGGAGAGAATCTATAAAGGCGTGGAAGAAATTCCGGAAAATGCGGGATATTATTCACTGCTGATCGTAAAGGAGGAAAAGAGATGATCGCATTTGTCGGCGCAGGTCCGGGGGCAGCAGATCTGATCACGGTGAGAGGACAGATGTTTCTAAAAGAAGCTGATGTTGTGATATATGCAGGTTCATTGGTAAATCCCGATCTGCTTGCAGTATGCCGGAAAGATTGTGAGATATACAACAGTGCGTATATGACTTTAGAAGAAGTGCTCCATGTGATGGAGGAAGCGGAAGAAAAAGGCAAGAAAACAGTCCGCCTGCATACCGGAGACCCTTCCTTGTATGGAGCCATCAAAGAGCAGATCGATCTGTTAAAAAGCAAAGGCATCTCTTACGAGATATGTCCAGGCGTCAGTTCTTTTTGCGGAGCGGCAGCCGCTCTGGAAGCAGAGTATACGCTTCCCGGTATCTCCCAGTCTGTGGTCATTACACGCATGGCAGGGCGCACGCCGGTTCCTGTCAAAGAGTCGATCCAAAGCTGGGCGGCGCACCGGGCGACGATGGTGATCTTCTTAAGCACAGGGATGCTAAAAGAGCTGGAGCAGGCGTTGACAGAAGGCGGCTATCCGGAGGATACTCCGGCAGCAATCGTGTATAAGGCAACGTGGGAGGATGAGAAAGTATGCCGTTGTAAGGTATGTGAATTGTCCCGGACGGCACAGGAAGAACAGATTACGAAAACAGCACTGATTGTCGTAGGAGATATACTGGCAGGCGGATATGAAAGGTCCGAACTGTATAATCCGGCGTTTACGACAGAATACAGACAGGCACATGTTCCCTATGAAGAACAGAAGAAACTGCAGGCAGACAGCAGAAAAAACAAAGAACAGCAGATACAGGATATACAGGGAATAGGCAAAAAGGAGGCAGGCGCGGATGAGTAAAGCATATATAGTGGGGCTGGGCCCCGGAGCTGGCGAACAGATGACACTGCAGGCAAAGAAGGTGATACAGCGCTGCAAAGTGATCATCGGCTACACGGTATATGCAGATCTTTTGAAAAAGGATTTCCCAGATAAAGTTTATCTGACAACGCCTATGCGGCAGGAGACAGCGCGGTGCAGGATGGCATTTGAGGAAGCAAAGCAAGGAGAGGATGTTGCGGTCGTCTGCAGCGGAGATGCCGGTATTTATGGAATGGCAGGGCTGATGTACGAGATCAAAAAAGACTTCCCGGAGGTAGAACTGGAGATTGTGCCGGGAATCACGGCGGCATCCGGAGGAGCAGCGCTTTTGGGAGCGCCTCTTATGCATGACTTCGCTGTTATCAGTTTAAGTGATCTGCTCACACCCTGGGAAAAGATTGAGAAACGTTTAAAAGCAGCGGCAATGGCGGATTTTGTCATCTGTCTATATAATCCGTCCAGTAAAAAGCGTGCAGATTATCTGCGGCGGGCGTGTCTTTGTATGCTGGAATATAAAAGAAAAGACACAGTATGCGGGATCGTCCGCAACATTGGCAGGGAAGAAGAATCTTACGAGATACTGACGCTGGAGGCATTAAAAGAGAAACAGACAGATATGTTCACGACGGTTTTTATCGGAAATGAGCAGACAAAAGAAATAGCAGGGAAAATGGTAACACCGAGAGGATATCGTGATGTGTGAAAAGGAAAAGAAGGTTTATCTGCTTGGAATCGGAATGGGAGATCCCAAAGGGATCACCGGGGAAGTAAAAGACGTTCTTCTGGCCTGCGGCTGCGTGATCGGGGCAGAGCGCCTGATAAGAAGTGTATTTGACAAGATACAGCAATACCTGTCTGCGGAAGAAGCAGAAGCGTTTTGCAGCAAAGAACGGTTGGCAGAATATCGTGCAGACGAGATCGCACGATTTATCAAGAACCATAAGACAGAAGATACATTTGCCGTTGTACTCTCCGGAGATACGGGCTTTTACAGTGGAGCAAAGAATCTGGTGCGGGCATTGCAAAACTTTACAGTCAGCATCCTTCCAGGTGTTTCTTCTGTATCGTATCTGGCGGCAAGACTTGGCATCTCCTGGGAGGATGCGGCGATCGTCAGTATGCACGGTCAGAAGGCAAACTTTATCTATGAGATACTGCACAATGAAAAAACGTTTCTCTTACTGGGAACCAAGGGACAGGAAGGAGAAATCTGCCGGAAAATCAAATACTATGGGCTGGAAGAGATGCAGGCAGTCATAGGAAAGAATCTGTCCTACCCGGATGAACAGATTTTGGCAAAACGCTCAGGAGATCTCACGGCGGAAGATGTAAAGGGGCTGTCTGTGGCACTGTTTCTGAACGCACATCCGCATGTGAAGTGCAGGGCAGCTGTACAAGATGCGGAATTTATCCGGGGAAAGGTTCCTATGACAAAGGAAGAGATACGCACAGTCTGCTTATCCAAGCTGCAGCTTGAAAAAGGAGCGGTTCTCTATGACATTGGCGCAGGGACCGGTTCTGTCTCTGTGGAGGCAGCCTTAAGCGACGCTTCTGTCCGGGTGTACGCAGTAGAGAAAAATCCGGAAGCCGTTTCTCTTCTGGAGGAAAATAAAAGAAAATTTGCGGCAGACTGGATGGAGATTGTGAAAGGGACTGCGCCGGAGGTTTTGGAAGATCTTCCGGTCCCCAGTCATGTGTTCATCGGGGGTGGTTCCAGGAATTTAAAAACAATCCTGCAGACAGTACGCTTGAAAAATCCGGAGGTACGTATCGTACTGACAGCAATCTCTCTGGAGACGGTCAAAGAGGCAATGGAAGCGATGGAGGAAGGTCTTCTGCCTTCTGCCAAGGTTATCCAGATGGCAGTCGCAAGATCGCGCAGTTTAGGAAAGTTCCATATGATGATGGGAGAAAATCCCATTTATATTATCTCGGCAGGAGGAAAGGAGTGCTCATGAAGATCCCAAGAATCGTATTTGCGGCTCCTTCCAGCGGCAGCGGGAAGACGGTGACTGTCTGTGCTTTGCTAAAAGCGCTGTCTATGCAGGGCAGGAAAGCGGCGGCATATAAATGTGGACCGGATTATATAGACCCTATGTTTCACAGGGAAGTACTGGGCATAGAAACCGGCAATCTGGATCTGTTTTTCTGTGAGAGAGAGAAGATAGGCCAGACGTTCTGTCGGCAGGCAAAAGACAAAGACATCGCAGTCATAGAAGGTGTGATGGGGTATTATGACGGAATAAGCATGGACTCTTACGAGGCAAGTTCCTACGATGTGGCACGGACATTGAAGGCACCTGTGATCTTAATTCTCTCTCCCAAGGGGATGGCATTGTCTGCGGCAGCGATCGTGGAAGGAATCATCTGCTTCCAAAAGGACAGCAATATCCGGGGAATAATTTTAAACCGGACAGGGGAACATCTGTATCCCCGGATGAAACAGATGTTGGAAGAAGAATTAAAAAGGCGGGGATACGAGATACCGGTGCTGGGGTATCTTCCGGAGGAGGAGGTCTTTTCTCTTGAGAGCAGGCACTTAGGTCTTGTGACTCCGGCAGAATTAAAAGGACTGCAGGAAAAAATGAAAGAAGCCGGGCGCAGAGTAAGCGAAACAGTGGAATTGGAAAGACTGTTCAAGATTGCCGCATCTGCCCCAGAATTTCCGGACCGGTCTTTGTCAGGAGACCAGAGCAGAGAAAATATCGGGATACATATGCCGGGCAGATCTTTGATACGGATTGCTGTGGCAAAAGATGAGGCGTTTGGATTTTACTACAGAGACAATATAGAAGTCTTGCAGGAATTAGGGTGTGAACTAGTAGAATTCAGCCCCCTTTCTGATACTAGACTTCCGGAGGGGATAAAAGGGCTGCTTTTGGGCGGCGGTTATCCAGAGTTATATGCGAAAACGCTGGCAGAAAATGAAAAAATGCGTCGTGCTGTTAAGGAAGCAGTAGAACAGGGGATTCCTTGTCTGGCAGAGTGTGGAGGGTTTATGTATCTGCATGAGACATTGTCGGACAGAGAGAAAAACGTATATCCGATGGCAGGCGTGATAAAGGGACATGCCTCCTTCCGGGGGAAACTAGTCCGGTTTGGATATATCCATGTGGAGGGAAACTGCGACGGAACGTATTTGAAAAAAGGCGAAGTCATCCGCGGGCATGAGTTTCATTATTGGGACAGTACAGACAACGGCAGCGCCTGTGTTGCCCGAAAACCGGATGGGAAACGATCCTGGAACTGTATACACGAAAGAGGAAATCTGTTTGCCGGATACCCGCACCTGTATCTGCCCTCCTTCCTTCCTTTTGCTGAGAGATTTGTACAAGCATGTGCAGACAGTAAGGTACATACAGGAGAGAACACGATATGAAAGAAAAACAGGAAATACAGCTTATCCGCATGCTCAAAAAGATCCTGCCGGCAGATGAAGCGAGCAGAGAACTTGCGGCCAAACGCTGGATGACGGTCGGGAAACCGTTGTTCAGCCTGGGAAAGTTAGAGCAGGCGGTGACAGATATAGCGGGCATGAAAGGAACGGCAAAGTATACGCTTGAGAAGAAAGGGCTTTTGATCTTCTGTGCGGATAATGGCGTGGTGCAGGAAGGCGTCACCCAGACCGGGCAGGAGGTAACAGCTGTCGTTGCGGAGAATTTTACAAAAAGAGCCGCCAGTGTGTGCCTGATGGCAGAACGTGCTGGAGTGGATATTTTCCCGGTGGATATCGGTATGATCCGGGATGTGCCGGGAGTGACAAGACCAGAATATAAAATTTCTTATGGAACAAAGGATTTTCTTGTAGAACCGGCGATGACGAGAGAGGAGGCTGCGCAGGCAGTCCTGACGGGGATCCGTCTTGTAAAGGAGAAAACAGAAGAGGGATATGAAATCTTGGCGACGGGCGAAATGGGGATCGGCAATACGACCACAAGCAGTGCGGTAGTTTCCGTATTATTGAAAGAACCGGTGGAGGCAGTCACCGGAAAAGGCGCCGGATTAAGCGGCGCCGGACTGGATCGAAAAAGAGAAGTGATACGTACAGCAGTGGAAAGACTTAGGCCGGATCCGAAAGATCCGCTGGATGTATTAGCGAAAGTAGGGGGATTGGACATTGCAGGAATGGCAGGCGCCTTTTTGGGCGGTGCTTTATACCATATCCCAGTAGTGATCGACGGGTTTATCTCGGCTGCCGCGGCGCTGTGGGCAGTGCGGATGGCACCTCTTTCTGCCGGATATATGCTGCCTTCCCACGTATCGAAGGAACCCGGAGGAAAAAAGATCTTAGACGCACTCCATCTGGAGCCATTTCTGACCTGTGATATGTGTCTGGGAGAGGGAAGCGGCGCTGTGGCGGTCATGCCCCTTCTGGATATGGGGCTGTCCGTGTACCGGGAGATGAGTACCTTTGAGGAGATAAAAGTAGAGCAATATAAAGTATTGTAAAAGGAGAGGATGATGAGACTGATACAGGCATGCTTGATCGCGATATCCATGTATTCAAAGATTCCTGTTCCCAGGGTGGAATGGAAAGAAAAAAATATGAAGTATGCAATGTGTTTTTTCCCAGTCATAGGCGTTGTGATAGGGATCTGCATGTATCTTGCAGGGACTTTTCTGCTTCGGCATACGTCCTGCAGTCCACTGTTTTTGGGTGCGGCGCTTACGCTGATCCCAATTCTCATAAGCGGCGGGATTCATCTGGATGGGCTGATGGATACGGCGGATGCACTTTCTTCTTACGCAGACAGAGAGAAAAAGCTTGCCATCTTAAAAGACTCCCATGCAGGGGCATTTGCTGTTTTGTGGATGGGATGCTACTTGTTGTGGAGTACAGCGGTCTACAGCGAAGTTACGGTGGAAATGCTGCCCGGTCTCTCCTGCATTTTTGTACTGTCCAGAGCATTGAGCGGTTTTTCTGTAGTGACCTTTCGGGCGGCAAAGGACAGCGGACTTCTAAAAACATTTCAGGACAGAGCACAGAGAAAAGCCGTGCGGGTTGTAATGGTCTTCTGGATGCTGGCAGCGCTTTGCTTTCTTGCCTGGATGGATGTGCAGAAGTGCCTCGTGGCGGCAGCTTGCGCAGGCGTGATATTTGCGTATTACAGACATATGAGCAGAGTAAGATTCGGGGGCATCACAGGCGATCTGGCAGGGTATTTTCTTTCGCTGTGTGAATTGTTTACAGCCACCGGGATGGTGCTGGCAGGAGGCGGGGTATGGAATTGATCTTGATCCGGCATCTTGCGACTGCCGGAAATGAAAAGAGGCAGTATATCGGCAGGACGGACGAACCGCTTTCCCAGCATGCGAAAGCATCGTATAGAAAAGCGCCGTTTTATTATACAGATGTATCACAGGTGATCGTAAGCCCCATGCGACGGTGCATAGAGACGGCAGAACTTTTATATCCGGGAAAGAGGCTGCACATACAAAAGCTACTAAAAGAGTGCGATTTTGGCGAATTCGAGGGGAAGAGCTATGAGGAATTAAAAGAAGACAGCCGATATATCCGTTGGCTTGCCTCCAACGGAACATTGCCGTTTCCCAAAGGGGAATCCCAAGAAGTGTTTCGAAAAAGATGCGTGCAGGGATTTAAAAGCAGCATAGAGACACTGCTGATAGGAAACGAAGTGAAAAAGGCGGCATTTGTCGTCCATGGCGGTACGATCATGGCGATCCTGTCTGCTTTGGATGAAAAAGAACGAGGTTTTTATGCATGGCAGGCGGCAAATGGCAAAGGATACAGGGCCATCCTGGAGGAAAAGAAATTTCGGGAAGGAAAGCGGTGCATGCGGGACATTACACCGTTGAAAGTAATATGAAGGAAAGGAAGAAAACATGGTTTCATTGGCAGCGTGTGTGATAGGCTTTTTGTTGGATCTGCTGTTCGGGGATCCGGTGTGGTTATATCATCCGGTGCGTCTGATCGGCAGGTGGATCACTTTTCTGGAAAAGCAGATTTTTCGTTTTTGTGAAAAATATACAGAAGAAAAGAGGAAAAAAAAGCTTCTGATCGGAGGGGGCTTCCTCTGGGTTTCGGTTGT
This sequence comes from Mediterraneibacter massiliensis, assembly GCF_001487105.1. Lineage (GTDB taxonomy): Bacteria > Bacillota > Clostridia > Lachnospirales > Lachnospiraceae > Mediterraneibacter > Mediterraneibacter massiliensis. The sequence goes on from NZ_LN913001.1 coordinate 1,135,993, forward strand.
TCTTGTAAGTACAGGTACCCCATGTTTGCTTTTGTTCCTGGCAGAGAAGATCCATCCGATTTTTGCGTTTTCTCTGGAAACGTTCTGGTGCTATCAGCTTCTGGCGGCGGCCTCACTTAGAAAAGAGAGTAAAAAGGTGTATGAGAAGCTGACGAAAGGGACGCTCGCAGAGGCAAGAAAAGCGGTTTCTATGATCGTAGGGAGAGATACAGATACGCTGGATGAAAAGGGCGTGATAAAAGCGGCGGTGGAGACAGTTGCGGAGAATACCTCAGACGGCGAGGTGGCGCCGCTTATCTTCCTGCTCTTGGGAGGAGCTCCCTTGGGTTTCTTTTACAAGGCTGTGAATACCATGGATTCCATGGTAGGGTATAAAAATGAAAAATATCTGTATCTTGGAAAGATCCCGGCGAAATTGGATGATGTGATGAACTTTATCCCGGCACGTGTCAGTGCGGTCATTATGCTCCTTTCTTCGTTTTTACTCGGGCTGGATGGGGAAAATGCGTATAAAGTATATAAAAAAGACCGCAGAAAACATGCCAGTCCAAATGCGGCACAGACGGAGTCTGTCTGCGCAGGGGCATTAGACATCGAACTGGCGGGGGATGCGTCTTATTTTGGAAAATGGGTGCATAAAGAGACGATCGGTATTCCGTACAGAGAACCAGAGGCAGAGGACATTATCCGTGCAGGAAAACTGCTGTATATGACGGCATTTCTTACCCTTCTTATCCTGGGAGGGGGCAAAGCATGTGTACTTCTGCTGTAGGAAAGGAGACAAGAAATGGAAGAACAGCTGGAATATCAGCATGGAGGCGATATTTATAGCTATGGCAAGGTACTGGATTTTTCTATAAATATCAATCCCTTCGGCCCAAGCCAGGAGGTACAGCAGGCGGTGCACAGGGCGGTGTCTGAGATCGCACGGTATCCGGATGTACATTGGCGGGAGCTTTTACAGGCTCTGTCTGTGGCAAAAAGGATCGAGCAGAGATATTGTATTTGTGGAAACGGCGCCGCAGAGTTGATTTTTTCCCTTGTGCAGGCGGAGAAGCCAAAGAAAGCCTTGCTGGCGGTGCCTTCCTTCGGAGAATATGAACGTGCTTTACAAAGTGCAGGATGCACAATAGAATATGTATATTTAAAAAGGGAAGAGCAGTTTGATGTGACGGAGGAGATTTTGGAAAGACTGGATGAAACGACAGACATACTATTTTTATGTTCCCCTTCCAATCCTGCGGGGAGGCTGATCGAAGAGGGGCTTCTAAAGCAGATTTTAGATACCTGTGAACGTCTGCATATCCGGGTTGTTTTTGATGTCTGCTTTGCAGAATTTTCTTCCGCTGCCGGAAGGATAGACGAGGTTGTCAGAAAGGAAGCGTACCGGTGTGTGTTCTGGCTGGAGGCGTTTACGAAGACATATGGGATCCCTGGACTTAGGCTTGGGTATGGTATTTCCCGGGACGAAAGACTCCTTGCCAAGATGCGCGCCTGTATGCAGCCGTGGAATGTTTCCGTACTTGCGCAGGCGGCAGGCGTCGCGGCATTATCGGCGGCAGAGAAAAAGCGAACGGAGCAGATGCGAAAATATGTGGCGCAGGAGCGAAGTTTTATAGAGAAAGAATTAAAGAAGATGGGAATCGTGTATATTCCTTCTGCAGCAAATTATATTTTACTGTCCAGTCCCTTTGACCTGTTTGCTCTTTTGAAAGAGAAAGGAATCTTGATCAGGGACTGCCGGAATTATGTAGGACTTGAACAAGGAGATTACCGGATCGCGGTAAAACTCCATGAAGAAAATAAAAAGCTTATAGAGGCAGTTTCGCAGATCTACAGGCAGAAAGCAAAAGAACAGCAGAAAGGAGTCTGAAAATGGCAAGACCGATTATGATACAAGGCACCATGTCGAATGCGGGAAAAAGTGTTTTAACGGGAGGACTTTTGCGAGTGCTTGTCCAGGACGGGTATAGGGCTGCTCCTTTTAAATCTCAGAATATGGCGCTCAATTCCTTTATCACAGAGGAAGGACTGGAGATGGGAAGGGCGCAGGTCATGCAGGCAGAAGCGGCGGGGATCGAGCCGATAGCAGCCATGAATCCGATTCTTTTGAAACCAACTAATGACACAGGCTCTCAGATTATCTTAAACGGCAAAGTAGAAGGAGTCATGTCTGCGGCTCAATATTACAGAAAGAAAAAAGAATACATTCCCTATATCATGGAAGCCTATGAAAAGCTGTCCCGTACCTTTGATGTGATTGTGGCAGAAGGCGCAGGCAGCCCTGCAGAGATCAATCTAAAGGACGGAGATATCGTCAATATGGGACTTGCGCAGATGATAGACGCCCCGGTACTGCTTGTAGGAGATATAGACAGGGGAGGGGTGTTTGCTCAGATCGTAGGCACGATCCAGCTTTTAGAAGCAGAGGAAAGAGCGCGGATAAAAGGGACGATCATCAATAAATTCCGGGGGGATAAGGAAATCTTAAAGCCGGGACTTACGATGCTGGAAGAACGCACGGGGATCGCTGTGCGCGGCGTGATCCCGTACTTTCATCTGGATATTGATGAAGAAGACAGTTTGACAAGCCGGTTTGAGAAGAAAGAAAAGGAAGGACTGCTCCGTATTGCAGTAGTGCGTCTGCCGCGTATTTCTAATTTTACAGATTTTGCGCCGTTGGAATGTATGGAGGAGGTCTCTTTGCAGTATGTATCCAATCCGGATGAAATAAAAGATCCGGATGCCATCCTTCTGCCGGGAAGCAAAAATACCATGGAAGATATGCTGTGGCTGCGCCAGAGCGGTATGGAGGCAAAAATCCTGCAGTATGCGAAAAGAGGCGGTGTGGTGTTTGGCATATGCGGCGGATACCAGATGCTGGGTAAAACCATTGCAGATCCGGACGGAGTGGAGAGACAAGGCGAAATAAAAGGGATAGGATTGCTCCCTGTCCACACCGTATTTACAAAGGAAAAGAAAAGGACGAGGGTACAAGGCAGAGTACGAAAACCGGACGGTGACTTAAAAAGCATGGAGGGTGTCTGGGTGGAAGGTTATGAGATCCATATGGGGACCACGATTCTGGAAGAAGGAGGGAGCGCCCTTCTTTCCATGCGGGAGCAGACAGGGGAGGGGAGCGCACAGGCAGATCTTCTAGACGGCGCACAGGCAGGAAATGTATATGGATGTTATATACACGGCTTTTTTGACAGTAGAGAGGCAAGCCGTAGTTTTGCAGCAGCGCTTCTTAAGAAGAAGGGATACAGCGCGGACTGCGTAAAAGCGGTGGACCGAAAGGAATATAAGGAAAGGCAGTATGACCTTCTGGCGAACATCCTGCGTGAGAATCTGGATATGCAGGCAATTTATGAAATGATAGAGAAAGGAAATAAGATGCCATGTCAATAGTCAGGATAGGGAGCAGACAGAGCAGGCTTGCCGTCATACAGGCAGAAATCGTAAAGCAGCAGATCGAGCGTGCGCACCCAGGTGTAAGAGTAGAGATCATCACCATGAAAACAACAGGGGATAAGATCTTGGATAAGAGTCTTGCGGAAATCGGCGGAAAAGGTCTGTTTGTAAAAGAACTGGATAAGGCTCTTCTGAACAAGGAGATCGATCTTGCCGTGCACAGTTTAAAGGATGTGCCGATGGAGACAGATGAACGTCTTCCGATCCTAGCCTGTACAAAACGGGAAGATGCAAGAGACGTGCTGCTCTTAAAAGAGGGCAAAACAGAAGAAGATCTAAAGAAGAAAGGGGCGGTCATCGGAACTTCCAGCAGAAGACGCGCTCTGCAGCTTGAAAAGCTGTATCCACAGTGCCGATTTGTGGGGATGAGAGGCAATGTGCAGACCCGTCTTTCCAAATTGGAAGAAGGGGAGTATACGGCGACTGTCCTTGCGGCAGCAGGACTTGCGAGACTTGGTATGGAAGAGATTATTGGGCGATATTTTTCTGTGAAAGAGCTCCTGCCGGCAGCGGGACAGGGAATCTTAGCCATACAGGGCAGGTATGGGGAGGTTTACCCTTATTTGGAAGGTGTCCGGGATGAAGCGGCACAGATCGCGGGCAGGGCAGAAAGAGCCTTCGTAAAAGCACTGGACGGCGGCTGCACATCTCCAGTAGCGGCATATGCCCGGATAAAGCAGGAGACGCTGGAATTAAGAGGTCTCTATTATGAGGAAGAACAGAAGGAGTATGCGGTGGATGTGATTGCTGGAGATAAAGAGCAGGCAGAAAAACTGGGCATATCCCTTGCTGAAAAAATGAAAAAGGAGGCAGGCAGATGGAAAAGGAGTTAGAACAGGCAGGTTTTGGCAAAGTCTGGCTTGCCGGAGCGGGACCGGGAGATATAGGGCTTCTCACAGTCAAGACAGCACAGCTTATAAAAGAGGCAGATGTAATCGTTTATGATGCCTTGATCAGTGCGGAGATTCTGACGCAGATACCGGCACAGACAGAGAAAATACATGTAGGCAAACGTTCCGGGAATCACCTGGTTCCCCAGGAGGAGATCAGCCGGATCTTAGTACGGGAAGCTAAAAAAGGGAAAAAGGTCCTTCGTTTAAAGGGGGGAGATCCTTTTGTATTTGGACGCGGGGGAGAAGAAGTAGAAGCACTTGTAAGAGAGCAGATTCCCTTTGAGGTAGTCCCGGGGGTTACGTCCTGTACGGCTGTTCCGGCTTATGGCGGGATACCGGTCACACATAGGGACTGGACGTCTTCTTTCCATGTTATAACAGGGCACGCAAGAAAGGATGGGTCTTGTCGGATAGATTTTCCTTCATTGGTCCGTCTGGATGGAACTCTGATCTTTCTTATGGGAATGGCACGGCTTGGATGGATCGTAAAAGGGCTTTTAGAGGCAGGTATGAAAGAATCTATGCCGGCAGCAGTGTTAGAAAAGGGAACGACGGCAAAACAAAGAAGGGTGATCGGCACGCTTCAAGATATTGAGAAGAAGGCAAGACAGGCAGAGATACAGCCTCCTGCTATCATTTTGGTAGGCGCAGTGTGCAGCTTTTCGTCTGCTTTTACGTGGGCAGAGAAAAGAAGTCTTGGGGGAAGACAGTTTCTGACAACAAGACCGGTACAGAACAGTTCCATTCTTGCCAAACGACTTCGTGATCTGGGGGCGCAAGTGATCGAACTGCCCGCCATACGCACCGAGGAGATCTCACCGAACGAGGCATTCGACTGCGCGCTTCAAAAAACAGGCACGAGAGGGGACGAGGAGTGGATGGTCTTTACCAGTCCTGTGGGTGTTTCCGCCTTTTTTGCGCAGCTTCGCAAGAGAAAGATGGATATCCGCACACTTTTGTGCCGCAGATCTCAGATCAAAATAGCGGCGATTGGTTCCGCCACCGCGGCGGCGCTTTGTGAAGCCGGTTTCTTTGCCGATCTGGTGCCAAAGATGTATAATGCAGAAGAATTAGGACGGATGTTGGCAAAGCAGGCAAAACCAGGAAGCCATATCACCATTTTCAGAGCCAAAGAAGGTTCCCCGCTGCTTGTGCCTCCTTTACATGAGGCGGGTCTTTTTGTGGAAGATGTGGCGCTGTATCGTACCTGTATACAAAAAGAGGAGGCATGGAAAGAAAAAATCGGTTCTATGCTGGAAAATGGGGAGATCGATGCGGTGACTTTTACAAGTGCATCTACGGTGAAGGGTTTTGTCAAAGCAATGGAAGGGCTTTCTTTTTCAAGGATACAGGCGGTCTGTATCGGCGAGCAGACCGCGCAGGAAGCCAGAAAATACGGCATGCAGACAGAAGTAGCAGCGGTGGCATCCATGGATGGGATGGAAGAATTGATCCTGCAAAAATACGGCGGCAGATAAGGAGTATGTATGACAGTCTATACAATAAAAAGAATTGAAGTAGGGCTTTTTTCCTTGTTCGTTCTGGCTACTGTGACATTTGCTTTGACACGCGCCATGCCGGGAAGTCCTTTTGAGAGTGGGAATGTGCCGGAATCTGTGAGAGAAGCGATGGAAGAAGAATATGGTCTACAGGATGCCCCTTTGAAGCAGTATAAAACCTATATGTTGAATCTGCTGAAAGGTGACTGGGGCATTTCCTATAAACAGCAGGGAGTGACGGTATCCAGTATCATTGGGCACGCGGCGCCGGTGACAGCCTCTCTGGGACTTGAGGCTGTGCTGTTGGCTGCAGTTGTGGGAACCTTGGCGGGCATATGGCAGGCATTGTCTAAAAATCGGATCGTCCGTGTCTTTCTTTCAGGCAGCGCTCTTCTCGGAGTAGGGATTCCCAATTTTGCAGCGGCGCTTCTGCTGCTGCTCGTATTTGGCGTGACACTAAAATGGTGTCCTGTCACAGGCCTTTCTTCACCCGCGCACTATGTGCTGCCGGTGATCTCCCTTGCTGTCTATCCTGCCTCAGTAACAGCGGAAATGGTAAAGCAGGCTGTGCGGGAAGAACTAAAAAAAGAGTATGTCGTGCTTGCGAGGGCAAAAGGCATGAAGTTTTGGCAGGTGATCGTTTTCCATGTGCTGAAAAATGTCTCGATTCCGGTCTTAAATTATTTAGGGCCTATGTCTGCTTTTCTCCTGACAGGGAGTTTCGCGGTGGAGAGTATTTTTACGATCCCGGGACTTGGCAGAGAATTTGTCAGTTCCATCATGAACAGAGACTACACGCTGATCATGGGTTTGACCGTTTTTATGGGAAGCGTCGTGATCGGTATGAACCTTTTGACAGATCTGCTCTGTGCCTGGCTGGATCCGAGGATAAGAAATACATATCTGGAGAAGAGGTGAGAAGATTGAGAAGAAAGAAAAACAGAGCTTTTTGTCTGGGTATTGTGCTTCTGCTTTGCTGGACAGCAGCCGCGTTGTTTGTGCCTGTATTTTCGTCCTATACGTATACGGGAATGGATGCGGATATACAGAACCAGGGAAGTTCGATTCTGCATTTCTTCGGGACAGATAAGTTTGGACGAGATATTTTTGTGCGGGTATGGTATGCGGCACGGATCAGCCTTCTTGTAGGCGTTGCCGGAGCATGCATCAATGGGATCGCAGGTATCCTGTACGGAAGTGTTTCCGGGTATATAGGAGGAAAAGTAGATTTTATCTTCATGCGCATAGCAGATATAATTGCCTCTGTTCCGTCTCTTTTATATGTGATCCTGCTTACTTTAGTGATGGGCGCAGGCGTAGAGAGTATCATTGCAGGGATATGTGTGGCAGGATGGATTGACGTGGCGAGGATCGTACGGGGGGAAATACTGCGGGAAAAGGATAGAGAATATATACAGGCAGCAAAGATGGAGGGAATCCCGGTTTTTCGTATTCTATTGGTGCATCTGCTCCCCAATGTGGCGGGACCGATTCTTGTCAGTCTGACGTTTCTCGTTCCCCAGGCAGTCTTTACAGAGGCGTTTTTAAGCTTTTTGGGGGTGGGGATCGCCCCGCCTGCGGCAAGTTTAGGGGTGATGATTCAGGAAGCCAAAAGTCAGCTGCGCCTGTATCCGTATCAGATGGTATATCCTATATTGATTTTGTGTATATTGATCCTGGCGTTTCATTTGATCGGACGGGGTGTGGAAACAGTGTATCGGGAAAAAACAGGAAGGTAGACGAAAGATGAGCCTGCTCGAAGTAGAAAAATTAGAAGTACAATATGATAAAGACGGAATGAAAACAGAGGCGGTCAAAGGGCTTTCCTTTACTATAGAAGAAGGAGAGATCGTTGGGATCGTTGGCGAATCGGGCTGTGGAAAAAGTTCTGCCATGCGTGCGTTAATGGGACTGTATCCAGAGACAGCAAAAGTGTCTTGTAAGCGGCTTTACTTTCAGGGAAAGGAAGAACCAGTCTGCGCAGAAAAAAAGCAGGTACCTGAGGGGATGGCAATGATCTTTCAGGATCCCTTTTCTTATCTGAATCCTACAGTAAAGATCGGAGAACAGATCGCCCAGGCGATACGTGTCCATGAAGGGGGCAGAAAGAGACAGGTAAAGCAGAGAGTATGTGAATTATTAGATATGGTAGGGATTCGCAATCCACAGAAGCGCATGCGGCAATATCCCCATGAACTTTCCGGGGGCATGCGTCAAAGAGTTGTGACCGCTGTCGCATTAGCCTGCAGCCCTAAGCTGATCATTGCAGATGAGCCGACGACGGCGCTGGATGTGATCGCGCAGGGGCAGATGATCGGATTGCTGAAAAAAGTGGCGAAAGAGACGAACGTGTCCATATTGCTTGTCAGCCATGATTTTGCTGTGATCGCTTCCATGTGTGAACGGGTGTATGTGATGAAAGAAGGGTCTTTTGTAGAAGAAGGGCCGACAGAAGAGGTTTTTTATAACCCCCAAAATCCCTATACAAGAGAATTTTTACAATATATAAAGGAACCGGGGAGAAAAGAACGCAAAAGAGAAGCTGAAAAAGAAACTCTTTTAAGGCTGGATGCTGTTACGAAGCTGTATCCGGACAGACAAGCAAAGAGAAGAATCGGGGAAGAAGGCGTGCGGGACATATCCTTTACCATACGGGCAGGAGAGACATTTGGTCTGATCGGAGAGAGCGGCTGTGGGAAAAGTACGCTGGCAAAGCTGATCACTGGGCAGAAAAAACCAGACAGAGGAGCTATGTATTATCAAATGATGCGGGCAGATGCGCTGCCAAAGAAAAAACGCAGAGAATGCCTGGAGAAGATTCAGATGGTATTTCAGGATCCATACGCATCTCTCAATCCTAAAATGACGGTAGGAAAGGCGCTTTTAGAAGCGTTTTCCGCAGACACAAGAAAAAGAGAAGGACTGGAAGCGTGCAGGAAAAAAGTGGAGCAGATGCTGGTATGTGTGGGACTTTCTCCACAGGATGCAGGAAAATACCCGGAAGAATTCTCTGGAGGACAACGACAGCGTATCGGGATCGCACGGGCTCTGATACGGGATCCTGAAATCCTAGTCTGCGACGAGGCAGTGTCCGCGCTGGATGTTTCCATACAGGCGCAGGTTTTAAGAGTGTTAGAAGATCTGCAGAAGAAAATGCAGATTGCCTGTCTGTTTATCTCGCATGATCTTCATGTGATCCGACAGATCAGCCAGAATGTAGGCGTCATGTATCTTGGCAGTCTGGTGGAATGTGGACAGACAAAGGATGTCCTTTCGGATCCCTGGCATCCGTATACAAAAGAACTGTTAAAAGCCAATCCAGAGCCGGATCCGAAAAAAGCGCGGCGGAAAAAATACACCATGCTCCGAGAAAAAAAGGAGTGGACAGGAAAGGGATGTCCGTATCTGGAACAGTGTGGATACAAGATGGAACGCTGTGAGAAGGAGAGTCCTCCTAGGTATCAGTTTGGAAACAGAGAAGTGGCATGCTTTTTGTATTCTGAAGAACACAGAAAAGGAAATAAGGATGTGCCCATGACAGCACAGATTTGAAAGGATAAAGATGAAGAAACGATTTGTCGCATATATAGGACTGCTTTGTGTGTGCGCGGCTGTTTTTGCTGCCGGGTGTATACAGACACAAAAACTTCCAAAGACAGAAGGTAAAACGATCACGGTGGCGGTAAGCAGCGATACGGGCTCTATGGATCCATCCGGTTCGATCGCACTGACTTTTCTCACGTACAGTGCGGCAGCGCTGGATGAATTGGTGACTTTTGACGAAGAAGGAGAAATCGAGTATCGTGCTGCTGAAAGTTATGAGGTAAATGAAGAAAAGACGGTGTGGACGTTCCATCTGCGCAAAAATGCCTGCTGGTCCAATGGAAGTCCAGTGACGGCAGAAGATTTTTTAAATACCATGACGCGTGCTCTGGATCCGGCAAGCGGGAGCGGATATGTCAGTTATCTCTTCCCCATAGAGAACGCGGAGGCAATCTATCATGGAGAAAAGCCGGCAGAAAGTCTGGGAGCAGAGGCGCCGGATGCATATACACTGATCTTTAAATTAGAGGAGCCATGTGCGTATTTTCTGGATCTGCTCCGCCTTCCAGTCTATATGCCGTCCTGTGCAAAGTATGCAGATTCGGTACAAAGCGGGTGGGATAAACAGGCAGATACCAGTCTTTCAAACGGTCCTTTCTATCTTGCCGAGTATGAGCCGAAACAGTACATGGTACTGAAGAAAAATGAACAGTACTGGAATAAAGACGCCGTTCATCTGGGCAGTATCGTGTATCGTTTCTATGACGACCAACAGTCTATGGCGAATGCTTATGAGACAAACGAGGTAGATATAGCCACATCTCTTAACTACACTGTGATGGAATTGTATGAAGGCAGGCCGGAACTTATGGTCACAGAGTTGATCGCAACAAGGTATATCTACCCGAATCTGGACGCGGAACCCTTAGGGGACGTGCGGGTGAGAGAAGCTCTCAACCTGGCTATAGACAGAGAAGAACTGTGTAAGATCGTGGGAAAAGATGTAAGTCCAACATATAATCTGGTGGCAAAATATCTTATAGATAAAACGACGGGAAAATATTTTGCAGAGGAAGCGGCGCCGCCTTTTACGGAAAATGTAGAAAGGGCAAAACAACTTCTTGCTGAAGCAGGATATCCGGATGGAGAGGGTTTTCCTGTACTGACATATAAATATCCGACGCTGGAAATGGATGCAGATACGGCGCAGGTCATTCAGGCACAGTTAAAAGAAAATCTGAATATAGATATAAAGCTTGTTCCTCAAGAACTGCAGACGAATTATGCGGACCGGCACGCGAAAGATTTCGAGTTGTGTCGGATGAACTGGACAGCAGATTTTGCGGATCCGTATACCTATTTGTCTATGCTGCTTTCCAACAGTACATATAATTGCAGCAATATACAGGATGAGAAATATGATGCACTTGTACGGGAATCAGAGACGGAATTGGACGCAGACAAGCGCGTTTTACTTCTGCATGAGGCAGAACAGTATGCAGTGGGAGAACAGTTTTATATAATCCCACTGTATGGAATGAAAAGCTGTAATCTGGTGGATACGGATATAATCGGGATCCGGCAGATTCCTGCAAGCGGAGCCTTGGAATACAGATATGCGGATGTGAAAGTAAAATAAAAAGGGAATTATATCCCACAAACACACATAGAAGAAGGAAAAGAGGAGAAATATGTTTTATGTCCTTACAGGAGGAAGCGGCAGCGGAAAATCGGAATATGCGGAAAGCCTGATACAGAGATTGAGCCAAGAAGATCCTAAGGGGAAGCTGTACTATTTTGCTACGATGGTTCCCTTTGGGGAGGAGACACAAGAGAAGATCAAGAGGCATAAGAAGGTACGCGCCGGAAAAGGCTTTTCTACGATAGAGTGTTATACCGGTCTAAAAGAGGCTGCGGAGAGTCTGAAAAAGGAGCAGAAAAAGAAACCATGTGTGCTCCTGGAATGTATGTCTAATCTGGCGGCAAATGAATTATATATGGAAGAGGGAGCGAAACAGTATGCTGTGCGTGAAATCTTGGAGGGAATCGAAATACTGAAAAAATGGTGCAGGCATCTGGTGGTAGTGACAAATGAAATTTTTTCGGAGGCGGAACAATACACGAAGGAAATGCAGACGTATAAAAAAGTACTGGGAGAGATAAATTGCCATATGACAAGGCAGGCAGATCATGCTGCGGAGATCGTATATGGTATCCCGGTTTGTATAAAAGGGACTCTCCCCGAAAGAGAAGAACAAAGAAAGGAAACGGAACAGATGAAGCTGATCATCGGAGGCGCTTTTCAGGGGAAAAGAGCTGCCGCGGAAGAATTATATCCCGATCTTGCCTGGTGTGACGGGAGAACTTGCAGCCGGGACGATATGTACACCTGTCAGGGGATCTTTCATTTTGAGACGTATATTCGGCGTCTGCTAAAAGAGGATCCGGCACTGGATCCCGAAATATTTACAGACAGTATAGTGAAACGGAATCCTACCCTGGTGGTCGTCAGTGGGGAGATAGGTTGCGGACTTGTCCCGGTGGATGGCTTTGACAGACTCTACAGGGAGAAAACAGGGCGGATATGTACGTGCATTGCAAAGCGGGCGGCATCCGTTATCCGCGTCGTATGCGGACAAAAGATCGTACTGAAGCAGGAGAAAGGAGCAGAAAAATGCAGATAGAGTTAGAAAGGATACTTCCATCGGAGATTGAAAAGAAGAGCTTTGAGATCATCACGAAGGAACTGGGAAATAAAAAACTGGTGCCGGGGACAGAACCTATCGTAAAACGCTGTATCCATACCAGTGCGGATTTCGAATATGCGGATACCCTGTTGTTTTCGGAAGGAGTGGTGGAAAAAGCACTCCATGCAGTGCGAAACGGCGCATGTATCGTGACAGATACACAGATGGCAAAAGCAGGCATTAATAAGAAGAAACTGGCAGAGTATGGAGGAGAAGTCTTCTGCTTTATGTCAGACGAGGATGTGGCGAACAGGGCAAAAGAGGAAGGTGTCACACGAGCCAGTATTAGTATGGAAAAAGCGGCGGCTCTTGATAAACGACTAATCTTTGCCGTAGGAAATGCGCCTACGGCGCTCATCCGTCTCTATGAACTGATACAGGAAGGAATAGTCAAGCCAGAATTGATCATTGGTGTGCCGGTCGGTTTCGTCAATGTAGTACAGTCTAAGGAGTTGATCCTGTCTTTGCCGGATACGCCTTACATCGTGGCACGGGGGAGAAAAGGCGGCAGCAATATAGCAGCCTGTATCGTAAATGCGCTGCTGTATATGTGATATCGTCTTGCACGCAGAGAGGAGAAAAGCATGTATTTTCCATTGTTTGTAGATATATCAGAAAAAAGAATACTGGTGGCGGGCGCAGGAAAGATCGCGGCACGCCGGGTGGAGACCCTTTCCATGTTTGCGTCCCGGATCACAGTGGTGGCGCCTTACGTATGCCGGGAGATCGAAAGGCTGGAACAGACAGGAAAGATATGCTGTATGCGCCGTGTATTTCAGGATGTTGATCTGGAAGGAAAAGAGATCGTCTTAGCGGCAACAGATCGGGAAGACGTTAATCTGCATATATGGAAAGAATGCAAAAAAAGAAAAATACTGGTCAATATATGCGACAGAAAAGAACTATGCGATTTCTATTTTCCAAGCATCGTGCAAAAAGAGGAAGTCGTGATCGGTCTGAATTCTTCTGGCAGATCACCTGGAAAGGTCAAAGAAATACGAAAGAAAATAGAAAATTTATAAAAGAGATATAAAGTATTATAAAATAAGTGATAAAGTCACTGACAGTCAACTCCTGTTCTGCTAAAATACAGACAGTTACTTGTTAACAGAGCATATAAGAAAAGCAGAACATATAAGGAGGCAAATGCGATGACGATAGAAAGATATTATGTACTGATAAATAGTGGGATCGGCAGAAAATTGAAAGAGATCATAAATGGATGGATCCCCGTCCTTATAAAGGAACCTGTGCCCGTGCGGGTCCCGGTAAGAAGAATGTATAGAGAGAACAGAAAATAATGAACAAGGAAGGGAGAATATGTGCAGTGCATGTATTCTCCCTGTTTTATATTAATTATATGAAATTTCTCTAAACACAATCTTAATATACGTGCGTATAATATTATCACTGTCTTAATAGAAAAATGGGTATGATAGAAGCAGATAAAGAAAGGGAAACAGTTTTTAAGAAGGTGATGATATGTTGACAGATCTTTTGCTTGGTATCATCGTGACCGGCGGCATGCTGTATGGACTGTATTTAATGCGTCAGTTAGATGACTGGAGAATGCAGGAACAAGAGTTAAAGAAAAAAGAAGAAATAAAGCGCAGGACAGCTATCGTATTTGGCATGAAGGAGAAGAAGGAACTTACAGATTGGTTTGAAAAGGTAGGTGTAGAGACCGTCTGGATAGAAGGCATTTATGCACAACCAAGGCTGGATCATGTGTGCTGTGTGATTGCGGCAGGAGAGGCAGATATTGATAATCTCTCTGTTTTAAATCTGTTCCGGCAGATGTATCCGCAGGCAGAGACATTTGGTGTGTGCAATGAAAGAGCAAACAGAAAGCTGTATAAACAGGCGGGGTTTACGGTTTTTTGTCATCAGGAAGAACTCCTGCAGCGGCTGGAACTTTTGCTTATGGAACATGAGGCAGGTGTGGCATAATGGGCAGAATGGAAAAACGGCTGACACAGACACAGATGATCGTGATAGGATACGTGCTGATCATTGTGACAGGGACACTTCTTTTGATGCTTCCGGCGTCCACTCGGGAAGGGGTATTTACCTCTCCGGTGGATGCTTTATTTACGGCAACTTCAGCTTCCTGTGTGACAGGGCTTATTATTGCAGATACATTTCAGTACTGGTCAGTGTTCGGGCAGTGTGTGATATTGCTGCTGATCCAGATCGGCGGTCTGGGTTTTATGACGATCGGTGTCTTCTTTGCCATTATATTGAGAAGAAAGATCGGACTGTGGACAAGAGGGACATTGCAGGAAAGTGTCAATATCATGCAGGTAGGAGGGATTGTCCGTCTTGCCAAGAAGATCATTGCAGGAACGTTGTTTTTTGAAGGAACAGGCGCCTTGCTTTTATCCTGGCGGTTCAGCAAGACTATGGAACTGGGCAAAGCGGTATATTTTGGAGTCTTTCATGCTGTATCTGCATTTTGCAACGCGGGGTTTGACCTTATGGGAGAGAATGGAGTATATTCTTCTTTTACGACGTATTCCAAAGATTGGGTTGTCAATATAGTTTTGATGCTGCTTATCATAATCGGCGGGATCGGTTTTTTCGTCTGGAACGATATTTCTATTCATAAGTTTCATTTCCGAAAATACAAGCTGCATACGAAGATTACCTTGCTTGTGACAGTTGTATTAGTTTTCGGCGGCGCGGCGCTTCTGTTTATATTTGAACAGGAAAATACGATACAGGGGAGACCCATTGGCGAACAGATCTTATGCTCTTTGTTTGGGTCTGTGACTGCGCGGACTGCCGGATTTAATACAGTGGATACAGCGGCATTGACAGACAGCAGTAAAATACTTACTATAATATTAATGTTCATCGGCGGAAGTCCGGGGTCTACGGCAGGAGGCATCAAGACAACGACATTTGTGGTGTTGCTTGTGTATATCCACGCAAATCTCCGGCAAAAGCATGATTGCAATGTCCTGGGCAGAAGGTTGGATGACGGAGCGATCCGCAAGGCGAGTACGGTGATGAGCATACATTTGTTTTTATCTGTGCTGGCAGTTCTGATCATTGTTACGATCCATGGTATTGATGTGACTGATGTAGCGTTTGAAGTTGTTTCCGCCATGGGAACGGTAGGAATGTCTACGGGGATCACAAGAGAATTAGGAGTGATCGCGAAATTGGTATTGATTTTTTTGATGTACTGCGGAAGAGTGGGAAGTATGACATTTGCTCTTTCCCTGCGTGGACACAAAGTCGAAGCGCCTGTCAGAGAACCGGCAGAACAGATTATGATAGGATGATATACATTCCTTTTATAAGGATATGAGGAGGAAAGAATATGAAATCGGTTTTGATCATAGGACTTGGGAGATTGGGACATCACCTCTGTGTCAATATGTCCCGTCTGGGCAATGAAGTGATGATCGTGGATGAAGATGAAGAAAGCATGCAGGATCTGCTTTCACATGCAGTCATGGCGAAAGTTGGAGATTGTACGAAAGAGGATGTATTAAAAAGTCTGGGTGTGGGGAATTTTGATATTTGTTTTGTATGTATCGGTTCCAATTTCCAGAGCAGTCTGGAGATCACGAGTCTTTTAAAAGAGATGGGCGCCAAGTATGTTGTCAGCAAAGCGAACCGTGACATTCAGGCAAAATTTTTGCTGCGAAACGGTGCGGACGAGGTGATCTATCCGGACAGGGATGTAGCAGAAAGACTTGCGGTTAAGCACAGTGCGAACCATGTGTTTGACTATATTGAACTGACGGAAGGATATTCAATCTTCGAGATTCCCCCGATGAAGAGTTGGGTGGGAAAGAGTATACGGCAGCTCGCTATTCGTTCCGCCTATCATGTCAGTGTTCTCGGAATCAAGGCAAATGGGCATTTGCAGCTTTTGCCGCAGTCGGATCGGATACTGGAAGAAAAGGATCATCTGATGGTTGTTGGACTGAAAAAAGATATTGACCGGATATTGGAAAATATCTGACAGGAGGAAAGTGTGGAAAAGGCAGGAAGGATTCTCAAACAAGCAGGTATATATAAGAGACTTGTCTACATATTGCGGACTGTACTGATCGTACTGTCCGCCAGTTTTGTCTGTCTGCTGTTAAATCGATTTGGTATAGAAAAAGAAAATGGTCTGATGATTTTTCTGGTAGGCGTACTGTTGATCAGTGCTTTTACAGAAGGATATAAATATGGGATGATCGGGGCTATTGTCAGTGTGATGATGTTTAATTATTTTTTTACTGTCCCGGTGCATACATTTGCGATCAGGAATCCAAATGATGTGGCGCTGCTTGTGTTTTTTCTGATCGCTGCCTGCATTTCTTCGAGTTTGACCGTACGTTTTCAGAAACAGCTTCTGATCTCACAGAGAAATGAGCAGACTGCTCTTAGGCTGTCAGAAATGTCAGAGAAATTTATCAATGTTACGGGGAAAGAAAATATTATCCGTTTGGGGGAAAAATATGTTCAGGAATATACCGGATATGTATGTGTGGTAGAAGAAAAGGGGAAAGCGGATGCCAGAGGAAACTATCTTCTGTTTCCGATAGGAGGAATATTGCGGCAGCAGGGCATACTAAAAGTATTTAATAACAGACAGGGACTGCATCCTGAGCAGGAAATGCTGATCAAGGCTGCAGCTAATCAAATGGGGATCGCCCTGGATCGTGAGATGATCTATGCGCAGCAGGAGCAGACACGGTTAGAAGTAGAACGGGAACACATGAAAGGCAGTATGCTGCGCAGTATTTCCCATGATTTTAGGACGCCGCTTACAGGGATCATCGGAGACTGCGGTCTGATATTAAACGGATATGGCCAGGAAGAAAGAAAACAGAAAAAACTTGTCCGTGATATTATGGAACAGGCAATCTGGCTGAATAAGATGATGGAAAATATTTTGAGTATGACAAAGATTGAAAGCGGGGCGCAGTTTATAGAGACAAGTCGGGAGGTAGTGGATGATCTTGTCTATGAGGCGGAAAAACACATTATCGGGCTGAAAGAACACAGAGACTTTTGTAATTCGCTTCCGAAAGTTGTGATCACTGTACAGGCGGATGGGAAAATGATCATACAAGTATTAGTCAATCTTTTGGATAATGCCATGAAACATACGGAGGAAGGTGGAAAGATCAGCCTGCATGTATTCTTTCGGAAAGGCAGGGCATATTTTATCGTGGAAGATGACGGCAAAGGGATAGAAGAAGGAATGGAAGAAAAGATTTTTGAAGAGTTTGTCTCCATTTCAGAAGGCAGCGGGCAGGAGAAGAATAGCGCAGACCGAAAGAGAGGGATCGGACTGGGACTTGCCATATGTAAAGAGGTCGTCAGAGCCCATGGCGGGAAAATATGGGCAGAGAACCGTACGGAAGGCGGAGCAAGATTTACATTTTGGCTGAACGCAGAACAGGTAGGGTAAAATGGAAGAAAAAAAACATATTTTAATTGTAGAGGATGACAAATATATCGTGAATTTCTTATCTATGTCTTTGAAAGAAGAAGGTTATGGATATGATACCGCTGGGACTTTGAAAGAGGCCATCAGTCTTTTTTATGCCAACCGGCCGGATGTGGTGCTTTTAGACCTGGGGCTTCCCGACGGAGACGGAATGGAAGCACTTAAAAATATCCGTGAGATAGCGGACACGCCGGTTATCGTAGTATCGGCAAGGCAGGAGGAACAAGATAAGATACAGGCGTTAGATGAGGGCGCGGATGATTATGTGACAAAGCCTTTTTATATGGGAGAGCTGCTGGCAAGGATACGTGCTTCTATACGCAGAAAAGAGAAAAGAGCAGCAGTGGAGGAAACAGTTTTTAGCAAAGATACACTGACAGTAGATTATGAGAAACGTATGGTGACAGTAAATGGCGAAGAAGTACATTTGACACCGATCGAATATAAGATCCTGCTCCTT
This sequence comes from Mediterraneibacter massiliensis, assembly GCF_001487105.1. Taxonomy (GTDB): domain Bacteria; phylum Bacillota; class Clostridia; order Lachnospirales; family Lachnospiraceae; genus Mediterraneibacter; species Mediterraneibacter massiliensis. The sequence continues at coordinate 1,154,070 of NZ_LN913001.1, forward strand.
TTGATCGAAAACAGGGGAAAAGTATTGACGCAGAACTATATATTAAGAGAGATATGGGGATACAGCCAAGGAGTGGAAGCAGGGACACTCAGAGTGTTTATGGCGACACTCAGAAGAAAGATAGAAGAAAATCCTTCGGAACCTAAATTTATCCTTACAGAGGTGGGGGTAGGATACCGTTTTCAGGCATAAAAATATAGGATGTTTTATAAAAAAGCAGCACATGGACAGCTTTGCTGTGCTTGGAATCATGTGCTGCTTTTCTTTGTGAGAGCCTGCAAAATGTATGGAATCTCTCTTGAATCTGAAAAAATCTGATAGTCCGGTTCTCGTATATCCTCCAGATAATGCGCATCTGAACTGCTGATCATGCGGCAGCCTAAGAAATAGGGATGCTGTTTTTGTATGGTATGGAGATTCCGAAAATCGTGGATCTCTGCGCATGTAAAGGTACTGTCAGGTGGAACAAACCCCAGATTTGAGAGCAAACTGGTAGAAGCTTTGTCAATGTGTGCGGGATACGCTATGCCGCCATAGGAAGATACGAGAGAAAATGTTTCGTCAAAAGCGATATCCGTAGCATTGATCAGAAGTTTTTTGACCGTGCCGATGACCGTGTCGGTCTCATCCATAATCTGCTGTCTGCCAAAGATACGCTCATCGTTTTCTATTGCCTGCAGCCGGTCATATACATACCGATCAAAAAGAAGCGCAGCCTCCAGTTCAGGAAACAGGCAGATCACATGCACCTCTTCCGCTGTACACAGCTCCATGCCAGGAATGACGATAACACCGTACTTTTGTCCATGGTATATGGCTGCAGGGCAGTTCTTACAGCTGTTGTGATCTGTAAGAGCAATGACATCCAGCCCTTTTACAGCCGCCATTCCTACGATATTGGCAGGAGTCATATCCTCATCGCCGCAGGGAGAGAGGCAGGAATGTAGATGAAGGTCATAGTAAAGCCCGTTCATGAGAGCCCGGCCTCATAAATCTCCAGTGCGATGTCAAACACAGGAAGCTGGGTGGACAACACCGTAATGCCTTCCTCCTCGGCTTTTGTCAAGGTCCCTTCATCCAAAGAGACGCCCTCTGCCAGGACGATACAGGACACATCGGCAAGGGAAGCGACGGCAAGAGTATTTTTGTTTCCCATGACAGTGACCCATACACTGTTTGCAGGAGCTTTGCCCATGGCGATACTCAAGAGATCACAGCAAAACACTTTGGAAACAGTGCGCTCCGGATCCCCCTTTGCCAAAAGAGTACATTCCGGCAGGGCAAGAATGGATTTGACTTTCATAGTTATTCCTCCTTTTTCGGTACGCCGAATTCCGAAAGTTCAGCAGTCAGTTTCTGGATATAGTCGCAGAGAAGCTGGGTGTTTTCATCCTGACAGTTTCCAGATAAATTTATAGATTTTGACAGATGCTCAATTTCTTTTGAAAGGCTGGAAATATGTTCCCTTAATACATAGATACAGTCATTGCTTGTAGCGGCGCCGCGCACGATGTCTTCGGCCAGTGTCTGACAGGTAGGCGCTCCGCAGGAACCACAGTCCAGTCCAGGAAATTTTTGCGTGAGTGCTTCTACTGTACTCATCATTTCCAGACTCTCTTTAAACGTATTGCCGAGACGGAATACAGGTTCATATTCTACATTATCATCCCAGTACAGATTGCCGGCTTCTGGTGTTGTGGCGAGATGACTACGGGATACAGGCTGATATTTTAGGAGCCGTTTTGTTTTTGCCGTGGCAACATAGGCGTTTTCCACAGTCAGCGTTCCTCCTACGCAGCCGCCGCTGCAGGCGTTTAACTCGGCGAATTTCAGACCGTGTATTTTTTCGTCTTCCATCGCTTCCAATACACGCAAGATATTGACGATCCCATCAGCGGCCAGATAATTGTCTGTCAGAAGCCCGCCGATCTCTCCACCGGAGTTGCCCCATCCGATCCCGATCCTTCCGGAAGCAGAAAGTGGTCTTAATTGGCTTTCATCCCGGCTCATAAGGGGCAAAAGGAGCGGATAGACATCTTTGATCGCAACGACCTTGTCGATATTGCTTTTGTCGATGCCTAAGGGAGCTTTTGCATAGGAGACTTTGGAAGGACAGGGGGAGATGAAAATAATTCCAATCTCTTTAGAAGGCAGTCCTGTCTTTTTCATGGCGCGCTTGCGTGCAATCTCCGCTGCGATTTCTACAGGAGGTTTGATCGGAAGCAGCCGGGGAATGAGAGAAGGAAATTTTACCCGTATCAATCGTACTACAGAGGGACAGGCGGAGCTGATAAAGGGTGCATCTTCTTCATGCGCTTGTATATACTCTCTGGATATTTCAGATACAAGCTCCGCCGCCGCGCTGACCTCGTATACATCATCGAAACCCAGACGGATCAAGGCGTTTAACACGATATCTACATTGGACAGATTATTGTATTGTGCGTACAGCGACGGCGCAGGCAGAGCCACAGTGTATTTGAAATCATTGATCACGGTAAGCGGATCATAGGCAGGGATCTTGGCATGGTGGGGACAGTAACGGATACATCTTCCGCAGTCAATGCAGAATTTATCAATGATATGCGCTTTTCCATTATGTACCCGGATTGCCTGTGTAGGACAATATTTAATACAGTTGATACAGCCTTGACAGGCAGCTTCGTCGAGACGTACAGAACGGATGAATTTATCCATCACAAGGTCCTCCTTCCTATAAAAATACTTTCATTGTGACCGTAGTCCCTACACCGGGCGTACTTTCTATCTGGAACTCATCAGAGAATTTTTTCATGTTCGGAAGTCCCATGCCGGCGCCGAAACCAAGGGAGCGTACCTCTTCAGGAGCTGTAGAATATCCTGCCTGCATTGCTTTGGCGATATCTTTGATACCGGGCCCCTGGTCGGAAAGAATCATTTCGATCACGGAATCAGAGATGGACACGGAGATCGTGCCGCCGTCAGCATGGATGACCATGTTGATCTCCCCTTCATACATGGCAATAGCCGTCTTGCGGATGGCTGTATCGTCCACGCCAAGCTGCTTTAGTTTGTTCTTTATGGAACTGCTCGCCTCCCCGGCACGTGTAAAGTCGTCGCCGGGGATTGTATATTGAAAAGTCAGCTTATCTTTCATCTTATGCACCTCCCCGTAATCCATGTTCGTACAGAATTCCGCAGGCGGTGAACATGAAATGTTCTGTCATCAGAAGCGCGATTTTTTTGCTGCGTGCCAGAGACAGAATATGTTCGTCAGGCTGCTTGCCGCGCACGAAGATGATACAGACGATATCCAGCATTTCTGCCGTCCGTACGACCTGCGGATTACATAATCCGGTGATCAGAACAGAACATTGACCGCAGAACGCAAGAACATCGCTCATCATGTCTGCGGAAAATACAAACTGGGCATCCAGATCTAAAAGTTCTTCTCCGAAAAGTAATTTGGCATCTAAAGCGGTCTGCATTTCTTTGATCGTCATAGATCGTTCCCCCTCACGTAAGAATAGAATACTTTTAGTATATCATTGGAAAGTATAATAAGCAATGCGGAGGATTGTGTAAAATAGATGTAAAAACATAAAATAAGAGCAAAGAAAGAGAAAAAATGTTGAAAAAATGAAAATGGTTCTCAAAAATATTGGTAAAATCTTATAAAAAAATGAAAATAAATTGCTGGAAGTTTGTTATATATTGTGTTAATATATAGTCAATGTAGCTCTAAACGCAGAAATGGAGGTTGAAGAATGCTTGAAAAAAAGGAGACTGTTCCGTTTTCCGGAACAAAGGAACAAGAAGAATCACTGAGGAAGGTCATAGCCGAACTCAAAGATGAGAAAGGCGCCCTGATGCCGATCTTACAGAAAGCCCAGGACATATACGGCTATCTTCCCCTAGAGGTGCAGAGGATGATTTCGGATGAAACAGGGATCCCAATGGAAAAGATTTATGGAGTTGCAACGTTTTATTCCCAGTTTACTTTAAATCCCAAAGGAAAGTATCAGATTTCTGTTTGTCTTGGGACAGCATGTTATGTAAAGGGGGCTGGCGATATTTATAATGCCCTGATGGAAAAACTTGGGATCGTTGGCGGAGAGTGCACACCGGACGGGAAGTTTTCTCTGGACGCATGCCGTTGTGTAGGGGCGTGCGGTCTTGCACCTGTCATGATGATCAACGGGGAAGTGTACGGACGTCTGACGGTAGATGATATAGATGATATTCTGGCAAAATACGAATAAACTATGATGCCGGAAATTGCGATGCATATTCTGGATGTGGCGGAAAATTCGATCCGCGCCAAAGCCGCTTTAGTTGAAATTACTGTATCTGTCCAGCCGGGCGAAGATAGGCTGACTGTGCTGATTAAAGACGATGGGTGCGGGATGGATGCAGAACAGTTAAGACATGTGCAGGATCCGTTTTTTACGACCCGGAAGACAAGAAAGATTGGTCTGGGAGTGCCGTTTTTTAAGCAGGCGGCAGAGAGTACAGGCGGTACATTCAGGATAGAGTCAGAAAAAGGAAAAGGAACAACGGTAGAAGCGGTATTTATTCTGTCACATATAGACAGGATGCCTCTGGGAGATATAACTGCCACGATCCATACGCTGATCGTTTTCAATGAAACGACAGATTTCCTTTATACATATCAGTATAAAGACAGGCAGTTTATCCTGGATACAAGACAAATGCGAAAGATCATAGGAGACGATATCTCCTTTGCAGAGAAAGAAATATCTGCGTTTATAAAAGAATATCTGCAGATAAATAAAGAAGAGACAGATGACGGAGCGGATATTTGAGGCGGGAAAGACCGCAGGATCGAGAAAGAGAGGAAAGATATGAAAAGTCTGGAAGAATTACGCGCGATCAGAGAAAAAATGCAGGGAAAAGTAGGAGTACGCGCGGAGAACGAAAATCAGATCAGAGTGATCGTCGGTATGGCGACATGTGGGATTGCAAGCGGCGCAAGACCGGTTTTGAGCGCTTTATCCGATGCAGTCCAGGAAAAGGGGCTGTCTGAGAAGATCAGTGTGACACAGACAGGATGTATCGGTCTGTGTCAGTATGAACCAATTGTAGAAGTAATAGAACCTGGAAAAGAGAAGGTTACATATGTCAAGATGAATCCGGAAAAAGCGTTGGAAGTGTTCAGACTTCATTTAGAAGGCGGCCAGGTGGTGACAAAGTATACATTAAGCGCTGAGGAAAAAATGCGTAAGTAAAAAGGAGGCAGATCACATATGTATCGTTCACATGTATTAGTCTGCGGCGGAACCGGATGTACGTCTTCCGGAAGCCACAGGATTATAGAAAAATTGAAAAAAGAAATTGCGGCGCAGGGACTTTCCGAGGAAGTCGGCGTTGTACAGACGGGCTGCTTTGGGCTATGTGCCTTAGGACCGATCATGATCGTATATCCGGAAGGGGCTTTTTATTCTATGGTCAAAGAAGAGGATATCCCGGAGATCGTATCAGAACATTTGCTCAAAGGAAGAGTAGTTACACGTTTGCTCTATGATGAGACAACAAAGACAGATAAGATCATTCCCTTGAATGAAACGAATTTTTATAAAAAGCAGCATAGAGTGGCGCTGCGCAACTGTGGAGTCATCAACCCAGAGAATATCGAGGAATACATAGGAACAGGAGGATATGAGGCGTTGGGGATCGTCCTGACGGAGAAAAAGCCGGAAGATGTGATCCAGATCCTTTTGGACAGCGGCTTGAGAGGAAGGGGCGGAGCCGGCTTCCCGACCGGTTTAAAATGGAAGTTCGCGGCGGCAAATGATGCTGAACAAAAATACGTCTGCTGTAATGCGGATGAGGGGGATCCGGGAGCATTTATGGATCGATCCATTCTGGAGGGAGATCCCCATGCAGTGCTTGAGGCGATGGCGATCGCCGGATATGCGATTGGGGCATCCCAGGGGTATATATATGTGCGTGCGGAATATCCGATCGCAGTAAAACGGCTGGAGATCGCAATCGGCCAGGCGAGAGAATACGGACTGCTTGGAAAAGATATTTTCGGAAGCGGATTTGATTTTGATATAGAATTGAGACTTGGTGCAGGTGCTTTTGTCTGCGGCGAGGAGACGGCTCTCATGACATCCATCGAAGGCAACAGGGGAGAGCCAAGACCCCGTCCGCCGTTCCCTGCCTTAAAAGGTCTTTTCCAGAGACCGACTATATTAAACAACGTAGAAACCTATGCGAACATTCCGCAGATCATCGTAAAAGGCCCGGAGTGGTTTTCTTCCATGGGGACTGAGAAGTCCAAAGGAACGAAAGTATTTGCTTTGGGCGGAAAGATAAACAATACAGGGCTGGTAGAGATCCCGATGGGGACAACTCTGCGTGAGATCGTAGAAGAAATTGGCGGCGGCGTTCCAAATGGAAAGAAATTTAAAGCGGCACAGACCGGAGGACCATCCGGCGGCTGTATCCCGGCAGAACATTTTGATGTTCCCATTGACTATGACAACCTGCTGGCAATCGGTTCCATGATGGGCTCCGGCGGTCTTATCGTTATGGACGAAGATACTTGTATGGTAGATATAGCTAAATTTTTCCTGGAATTTACGGTAGAAGAATCCTGCGGAAAATGTACGCCTTGCCGGATCGGTACAAGACGTATGCTGGAAATCTTGGATAAGATCACAAAAGGGCAGGCGACCATGGAAGATTTGGATAAGCTGGAAGAACTCTGCGAACACCTAAAGACGAATTCCCTTTGTGCGCTTGGGCAGACAGCGCCGAATCCTGTGCTCTCTACGCTGCGTTATTTCAGAGAGGAGTATATCGCGCATATTGTAGATAAGAAATGTCCGGCAGGTGTATGTAAAGACCTTCTGCAGTATAAGATCGATGCGGACAAATGTAAAGGATGTACACTGTGTGCCAGAACTTGTCCTGCAGATGCGATCATCGGCAAGGTGAAGGAACCGCATATGATCAATCCTGAGAAGTGTCTGAAGTGTGGAGCTTGTATGGAAAAATGCCGTTTCGGTGCAATTTACAAAGAGTAATGGAGGCATAAGAAGATGGAAAATGTGAATTTAAAAATAAATGGCTTACAAGTCACTGCACCTGCGGGTTCTACGATTTTAGAGGCAGCGCGCGGTGCGGGGATAAAAATACCGACACTTTGCTATTTGAAAGAGATCAATGAAATCGGCGCCTGCCGTATGTGTGTGGTGGAAGTAAAAGGCGCAAGAAATCTGGTCGCAGCGTGTGTACATCCGATCAGTGAAGGGATGGAAGTACAGACGAATACGCCTCTCCTTAGAGAATCTAGAAAACGGACCCTGGAACTTCTGCTGTCCAATCACGATAAGAAGTGTCTGTCTTGCGTAAGAAGCGGACAGTGTGAACTGCAGGAATTGTGCCAGGAACTCGGTGTGACGGATGAAAACCATTTCGCCGGGGAGACGACACAATATGAACTGGACGACAGTGCGGTTCATATGATCCGGGATAATAACAAATGTATTCTGTGCAGAAGATGTTCTGCAGTCTGTGAGAAAGTGCAGACAGTCGGCGTGATCGGACCAAACAACCGAGGCTTTGCCACCTTTATCGGATCTCCGTTTAATATGGGATTAGGCGATACAAGCTGCGTATCCTGCGGACAGTGTATCGCTGCCTGCCCGACAGGAGCGCTCTATGAAAAAGACTCTATTGAGGATGTATTAAACGCGCTGGCAGATGAGACAAAGCATGTAGTTGTACAGCCTGCTCCTTCAGTACGCGCTGCGCTGGGAGAAGAATTTGGTTATCCGATGGGAACGGACGTGGAAGGAAAAATGGCGGCAGCTCTTAGAAGGATCGGATTTGACAAAGTATTTGATACAAACTTCAGTGCGGATCTAACGATCATGGAAGAAGCACATGAATTTTTAGATAGGGTGAAAAACGGAGGAGTCCTTCCGATGATGACTTCCTGTTCTCCTGGATGGATCAAATACTGTGAGCATTATTATCCGGATCAGTTGGAACATCTGTCAAGCTGTAAATCACCGCAGCAGATGTTTGGGGCGATCACAAAAACATATTACGCGGAAAAAATGGGGATCGCGCCGGAAGATATCGTTTGTGTAAGCGTTATGCCATGTACGGCGAAAAAGTTTGAGATCGGAAGAGAAGATCAGAATGCAGCTGGAGTTCCGGACGTAGATATTTCTATCACGACAAGAGAGCTGGCACGCCTGATCAAAAAGCTGGGAATCGATTTTAGAAGCCTTCCGGATGAAGGTTTCGACGATCCGCTTGGCGAATCTACGGGCGCAGCCGTTATCTTTGGAGCAACCGGCGGCGTAATGGAGGCTGCTCTTCGTACTGCGGTAGAAGAACTTACCGGAGAAGAACTTGAAAAAGTGGAATTTGTGGAAGTACGCGGAACAGAAGGTATCAAAGAGGCGGTATATCATGTGGCGGGTATGGATGTGAAAGTGGCTGTGGCATCCGGTCTTAGTAATGCAAAGATTATTATGGATAAGATTCGTGCCGGAGAAGCGGATTATCATTTTGTAGAGATCATGTGCTGTCCGGGCGGTTGTGTAAACGGCGGCGGTCAGCCGCAGGTACATGCAGATGTCCGCAATTTTACGGATGTACGTGCGATCCGCGCGAAAGTGCTGTATGACAATGATAAGGCAAAGACACTGCGGAAATCTCATGAGAATCCTTCGATCAAGAGAGTGTATGAAGAATATCTGGGAGCACCAGGAAGCGAGAAAGCACATCACCTTCTGCATACTACCTATGTAAAGAGAACCATTAATTAGAAGATAAAGTTTAAAAGATCTGTCAGTAGGGCGCGGCTTTGACAAGCGGCGCCCTGCGCATATAATAGGCTGAAAAAGGAGTTTTGCAGTATGAGAGTAATAGACTTCAAAGACGCAAAGTGCCGGCATTGCTATAAATGTGTCCGCTACTGTGCGGTAAAAGCAATTTCTGTCAAAGATGAACAGGCACATATCATGTTGGATCACTGTATCAACTGCGGGAGATGCCTGGAAGTCTGTCCGCAGAATGCGAAGACATTCGCAAGTGATATGGAACGAGTAAAAGGATATCTGCGACAGGGGATTAAGACCATTATTTCGATCGCTCCTTCCTATGCGGGAGTATTAGAATTTGACAAACCGGGGCAGGTGGTGGATGCTCTGCTCAAACTTGGTTTTGCTGAAGTAAGAGAAACGGCAGAAGGTGCTGCACTGGTGACGAACGAATATAAGAAGATCATCCGGGAAAATAAGATGCCGAATATCATCACGACCTGCTGTCCAAGTGTGAACGATCTGATCGAAAAGTACTATCCGGAGTGTGTGCCTCTTATGGCGCCTGTTGTATCGCCCATGATCGCCCATGGGAGATATATTAAGAAAATATATGGAGATGATGTGAAGGTTGTATTTTTAGGCCCCTGTATCGCCAAGAAGCAGGAGGCGATCGGAGACGAGAGAGTGTTTGGGGCAATCGATGCGATCCTGACATTTGAGGAACTTGCCATTTGGCTGGAAGAAGCCGGCATCGATATTTATCAGTGTGAGGAAAAAGCAATGGGAAATCCAGATCCGAGGATCAATCGTCTGTATCCTGTCAGCGGCGGGATCGTACAGTCGGTGGTAACAGAGGAAGAGGCGGACACATACCACAAGGTATATGTGGATGGGCTGGAAAACTGTATGGAAATGCTGGAATGTCTGAAAAAAGGAGAATTGACACACTGTTTTATCGAGGCAAATGTTTGTGAGGGAGGCTGCGCGAAAGGACCGGCATCTGCCCGGTGGAATACCTCCTATGTAAAAGCAAAAGTGAAGATCGCTAATATTGTGGCACACAAAGCGATGGAAAAGCTGCCGGATATGAATACGCAGGAACTGGAGAAGAAATTCCGGGACAACCGACTGTCAGACCGGATACCTTCAGAACAGGAAATACGGGAAATACTAAGATCTACAGGAAAATATGCACCGGAGGATGAACTTAACTGCGGCGCCTGCGGCTATCCGACTTGCCGGGATAAAGCAATCGCGGTATCCCAGGGAAAAGCGGAACTGTCGATGTGTATGCCGTATGCGCTGAATCAGGCAGAGTCTATGTCCAATGTGGTAATGGACGTGACGCCTAATATGATCTTTGTCATTGGCAGTGATCTGAAAATATTGGACTGTAATAAAAAAGCACAGGAACTGCTTGGAGTCGGCAGAGAGGAGGCTGTGCAGCGCTATATTTTTGAATTTATAGAGACAGAGGACATTGAAGAAACACTGCGGACAAAAGAACCGATCATACATAAGAAGATCCGTCTGGAGCATGGAAGGATGACAGCAGAAGAAACAATTGTCTATATTGAGAATCTGGACTCTGTACTGGTTACCTTCCAGGATGTGACAAGAGAAGAGAAAATGAAAGAGCAGCACTATCACCTGAAAGTAGAGACAGTGGAAATGGCGCAGAAAGTTATTGAAAAGCAGATGATGGTGGCACAGGAAATAGCAGGACTCTTAGGCGAGACAACGGCAGAGACAAAGGTGACGCTGACAAAGCTTCGGGATTCCATCTTAGAAGAGGAGGACTGATGTATGAGTGTGAGCATTGATGTTGCCTGGAAAAGCCTGAACAAATACCAGGAAGAATTGTGCGGAGATAAGGTGGAGATCCTAAAGACGGAAGATTCTGATATTCTGATCCTTGCAGACGGAATGGGGAGCGGAGTAAAAGCAAATATTCTGGCCACGCTCACTTCTAAAATACTGGGGACGATGCTTCATGAAGGAGCGGCGTTGGATTCCTGTGTAGAGACAATCGCGAAGACGCTCCCAATCTGTCGGGTCAGAAAAGTGGCCTATGCGACTTTTTCCATCCTGCAGATTTTTCACAGCGGGGAAGCCTATCTGGTGGAGTTTGACAATCCGGGCTGTGTATTTATCCGGGATGGGAAAATCGTACAATATCCTTATCAGGAGAGAACGATCGAAGGGAAAAAAATTCATGAATACAGGTTTCAGGTTAAGAAAAACGACTGTTTTGTATTAATGAGTGACGGTGTGATCTATGCAGGAGCAGGAGAAATATTGAACTTGCAGGGATGGACCTGGGAAAGTATGGCAGAATATACGCTGCGCTGTACAAAGAAAACACTGTCCGCTTCCCGACTTGCAGCACTGTTGAGCCAGGCATGTGATGAATTGTATGAAGAACGGCCGGGAGACGATACGACGGTGGCAGTGGCAAGAGTGATCGAAAGAAAAGTGGTAAATATTTTTACCGGGCCGCCGAAAGACAAAGCAGACGATGAAAAATTAATGTATGATTTTATGCATGCGGAAGGAAAGAAAATTGTCTGTGGGGGAACAAGCGCGAATATAGCGGCGCGTATCCTACATAAGGACATTATCACACGTGTAGATCATACGTCCCCGGATGTGCCGCCTATGGCTGTTATAGAAGGGCTGGATCTGGTGACGGAAGGGGTTTTGACGCTGGGAAAAGTGTTAAAGCTTTTGAGACGCTATGTAAAAGACGAGTTTGATGTAGAGTTTTTTGATGAACTGGACGCAGACAACGGGGCATCCAGACTGGCGAAAATATTGATAGAAGAGTGTACGGAGCTTAAATTGTTTGTGGGAACAGCCGTCAATGCGGCGCATAAGAACTCAGAGTTAAGTTTCGATCTAAGTATGCGAATGAATCTGGTAGGACAGCTTCTGCAGGTGACAGAAGAGATGGGGAAAAAAGCGACGGTAGAATACTATTAAAAGATTGGCTTCTCTGCTATGTCAGAGAAGCCAATACCAATTCAGAAAGAAAAATTGTCCTCCTATGGAACAGATCAGATAGAGAGCGGCTTCCCATTTTGAGAGTGAGACGGCTTTTCTTTTTCGATTTTGAAAGCAAAGATCAAAGAACTTCCAGCAAAAGAAGCCGATCATTGCGCCCAGTGTATTCATGAGCAGATCGTCTATATCTGTCCGTCTTCTGTTAAAAAGCTGACATATTTCTATGGAAAGAGACCAGGAGGAGGCGGCAAGCACTACGTTTGTGAGAGTCTGGAACTCTTTCCAGATGAGTGGGAGCAAAAAACCCAAAGGCATAAACATGAATGCGTTTAAAAAACAGGTGCCAAAGGAAGTGTTCGAAAAAGGAAGCAGATTGATTTCCTCAAGGCGGATGACTGCACCGAATTTCCCGATATCCCATATCGTTCCGATTCCCGTTGTTTCCAGTACCATATACAGATAAAAAAGAAAGATGCAGATCCATATAAGATGGAGGCCAAGATAAGAGAGACGCCGCAGTGGATATTTGTGCCGCAGATCAAGATACAATAAAAGACTGCAGAGCAGACATGGAACAAAAACGCATAAAAGCGGATACATGAAAAATTTCATAAAGAATTCCTCCCGTTTCCTTTTGGACTGATATTATCAGTATAGAGAAAAGAGATTAGGAAACCGAAAAGAAATTCTTAAGAATTTTTGTAGGTTTTAGATGAGTTTTAGGCAGAGTGAGAGGAAATACTTGCCGGGTATCTCATTTAGTGGTATGATCCCGTCTTTGACAGTTAGAAGAGAAAAAAACGGCTACAAACCCAGTAAATATGGGAGGTGTAGCCGTTTCTTGTCTTGCATCGATATGTGCTATATTTCAGGTCTTTTTAAAATTTTTGTATTTTTAATGATTGTTCGCATAGAGGCTTTCGTAATGATCTCGTAATCCGTACGGAATCCAAAACTCTGATGCAGAGCATCTGTAAGTTCCGTGCGAGTATACGAAGGAATATAACTACTGGCAGCACTTAAAAAGGTCATATTCATGGCCCGCAGAGTTTGGATGATCTGGTCACAAGTGAATCTGTTCCCAATCTTTTTCTCTAAGAGCCGATAAATAATCAGGCTGATATAGCAAGTCATGAAATGGGCTTTGATCCGATCTTCTCGGCGGACAAATGCGGGACGGGAGCCGAGTTCATCTTTCATGATCCGGAAGTTTTCCTCTATTTCCCAACGCTGCTGATTAATCCGGATGATATCACCCACGTCTCCTTCCAGATTCGTCACTACTGCGTAGAACCCATCATACATTGCTTCTTTTTCTATCTGTTCCTGATCAAGTCCATACACTGTTTTTTCAGCAATCTCTCCATCTTTGGTAACAGTCGTACGTTTTACAAACCGCATAGGGTCATTTTGGTTTGTTCCTTTTCTCTTTTTTCCTGGTGAATCCAAGATCTTTTGTGCTCGTTCAATCTGACATTCCCGGAGCTTTCTCTGGTAAGCAGCATATTTCGGAGAATAGGTAACAATCAGTGTCTCATCCATATCTCCTGTTATAAGGGGATATTCCTTATAGTAAACGGAGTTATAGATTTCTTCATCTGTTTCATCCAGTGTACGAAGGTCGATGAACTTCTGTGCTCCTATCTTGCGGAACTGTGTGGGATTCATCGCTTCTTTTCGCTCTTCCGCCTTCATTTTTTTCAGGGAATGTGTGATTACATAAGCCCTGTGGTTGAAACTGTTGAAGCGGCGGTTGTTGTGAGAACCCAATCCACTGTCTGAACAGAAAATAAATTCGCTGCAGTTGAAATCCCGGATGATCTTTTGCTCTAACGGTTTTAAAGTGGTCTGCTCATTCTGGTTTCCGGGAAAAATATCGAAAGACAGAGGAATTCCATCCGCATCCATAAATAATCCCATGGTGACAATCGGATTTGGTCGGTGTTCTTTGCTTTTGCCGTATTTGCGTAGTTCATCTTCCTGCTCGATCTCGAAATAGAAGTTTGTGCAGTCATAGTACAGGATTTTTTTGTTCCGGGGATGGACAAAGTTGGAATTCCGGTATAACTCACTTTGTATAAAATCGGATTCTTCTGCAATAACAGAAAGGGCGCGGTAAACATCCTGCAAATGATACTTTGGTGGTTCCAGCAGAGTTTTGCAGTACTCATAGCTTTCACGTTTACTGGAAGGATGGAGAATGCGTGCATAGATCAGATCCGTAAAAACAGCGAGCAGGTCATACTGATACTTGTGACGACTTTTGATCGACCGACAGATCTTATCCAGCCGGAGCTCTGTAACCAGAGACTGGAGAAAGAGATATCCGGTATTAAAAAGGCGCTGTTCATTTTTTAGGATGCGAGCTCCTTGTGAAAAGTCCACTGATACTTTTCCATTTTTCAGATTATAAAGTTCGGTTTCTTTCTTTGCCTCGTTTCTGGCCCACGCCATCATCTTATCCTTATCATTGTCGAATTGTGCGAGGAGATCGTTCATCTTTCCCAATTTTTTATAGATATGGGAGGAAGTTTTTCCATTCTCTTTGCGGAAGGACTGATAAATATATACATCTTTGTTGTTTGCACTACCTGTGATATTTACGTACATAAAAAACCTCTTTTCTTTTTATTATATCACAACTAGCACAAACAAGCACTAATAAATTTAAAAAATTTGACAAAAAAAGTGCCTTTTTATAGGCATTGTAAGGTTTTTTTCTTTATTCAACTGTCAAACCCCCGACTGCTCAAATACAATCGTCTATATTATCCGGCAAGATAAATTCGTCTACTTGCTGATCAGCTACGCCCTGCTTATAAAAAAACATGGTCGACAGAGCTTAGGCAGGTGCTTTTTATTTTCATGAAACATAGCAGAAAATATGTGTTTTTATTATCCATTCTCATTTTACATCACACCACTGGACTATGATTATTCAACAAAATTCTATACTATTTTCATTATTATACATTTACAAATTGTTAAATACAAGAAAATATGATACTATGCAGACAAATAAACAGATGTAATCCCGTCTTTGACAGTTAGAAGAGAAAAAAACGGCTACAAACCCAGTAAATATGGGAGGTGTAGCCGTTTCTTGTCTTGCATCGATATGTGCTATATTTCAGGTCTTTTTAAAATTTTTGTATTTTTAATGATTGTTCGCATAGAGGCTTTCGTAATGATCTCGTAATCCGTACGGAATCCAAAACTCTGATGCAGAGCATCTGTAAGTTCCGTGCGAGTATACGAAGGAATATAACTACTGGCAGCACTTAAAAAGGTCATATTCATGGCCCGCAGAGTTTGGATGATCTGGTCACAAGTGAATCTGTTCCCAATCTTTTTCTCTAAGAGCCGATAAATAATCAGGCTGATATAGCAAGTCATGAAATGGGCTTTGATCCGATCTTCTCGGCGGACAAATGCGGGACGGGAGCCGAGTTCATCTTTCATGATCCGGAAGTTTTCCTCTATTTCCCAACGCTGCTGATTAATCCGGATGATATCACCCACGTCTCCTTCCAGATTCGTCACTACTGCGTAGAACCCATCATACATTGCTTCTTTTTCTATCTGTTCCTGATCAAGTCCATACACTGTTTTTTCAGCAATCTCTCCATCTTTGGTAACAGTCGTACGTTTTACAAACCGCATAGGGTCATTTTGGTTTGTTCCTTTTCTCTTTTTTCCTGGTGAATCCAAGATCTTTTGTGCCCGTTCAATCTGACATTCCCGGAGCTTTCTCTGGTAAGCAGCATATTTCGGAGAATAGGTAACAATCAGTGTCTCATCCATATCTCCTGTTATAAGGGGATATTCCTTATAGTAAACGGAGTTATAGATTTCTTCATCTGTTTCATCCAGTGTACGAAGGTCGATGAACTTCTGTGCTCCTATCTTGCGGAACTGTGTGGGATTCATCGCTTCTTTTCGCTCTTCCGCCTTCATTTTTTTCAGGGAATGTGTGATTACATAAGCCCTGTGGTTGAAACTGTTGAAGCGGCGGTTGTTGTGAGAACCCAATCCACTGTCTGAACAGAAAATAAATTCGCTGCAGTTGAAATCCCGGATGATCTTTTGCTCTAACGGTTTTAAAGTGGTCTGCTCATTCTGGTTTCCGGGAAAAATATCGAAAGACAGAGGAATTCCATCCGCATCCATAAATAATCCCATGGTGACAATCGGATTTGGTCGGTGTTCTTTGCTTTTGCCGTATTTGCGTAGTTCATCTTCCTGCTCGATCTCGAAATAGAAGTTTGTGCAGTCATAGTACAGGATTTTTTTGTTCCGGGGATGGACAAAGTTGGAATTCCGGTATAACTCACTTTGTATAAAATCGGATTCTTCTGCAATAACAGAAAGGGCGCGGTAAACATCCTGCAAATGATACTTTGGTGGTTCCAGCAGAGTTTTGCAGTACTCATAGCTTTCACGTTTACTGGAAGGATGGAGAATGCGTGCATAGATCAGATCCGTAAAAACAGCGAGCAGGTCATACTGATACTTGTGACGACTTTTGATCGACCGACAGATCTTATCCAGCCGGAGCTCTGTAACCAGAGACTGGAGAAAGAGATATCCGGTATTAAAAAGGCGCTGTTCATTTTTTAGGATGCGAGCTCCTTGTGAAAAGTCCACTGATACTTTTCCATTTTTCAGATTATAAAGTTCGGTTTCTTTCTTTGCCTCGTTTCTGGCCCACGCCATCATCTTATCCTTATCATTGTCGAATTGTGCGAGGAGATCGTTCATCTTTCCCAATTTTTTATAGATATGGGAGGAAGTTTTTCCATTCTCTTTGCGGAAGGACTGATAAATATATACATCTTTGTTGTTTGCACTACCTGTGATATTTACGTACATAAAAAACCTCTTTTCTTTTTATTATATCGCAACTAGCACAAACAAGCACTAATAAATTTAAAAAATTTGACAAAAAAAGTGCCTTTTTATAGGCATTGTAAGGTTTTTTTCTTTATTCAACTGTCAAACCCCCGGAAACCGAAAAGAAATTCTTAAGAATTTTTGTAGGTTTTAGATGAGTTTTAGGCAGAGTGAGAGGAAATACTTGCCGGGTATCTCATTTAGTGGTATGATGGACATCAGTGATTGAATACAGAAAGGAAAAAAGAACGTGACCTATCAAGAAGCAAGGGTATATTTGGACGAAGTGTCGAAATACGGAAGTGTACTTGGCTTGGATACAATCCGAGGTCTGTTGCGTGAGCTTGGCGATCCCCAGAATGATCTAAAGTTCATACATATTGCAGGAACGAATGGAAAAGGTTCTGTACTTGCATACACTTCAACCATTTTAAGTGAGGCAGGATACAGGATCGGGCGCTATGTTTCACCGACAGTGGTTTCCTATTTGGAGAGGATCCAGATAGACGGCAAAATGATAACAGAGGAGTCCTTTGCAGGACTGACGCAGAGAATAAAAGAAGCGATTGCCCGAATGAAGGCTGCGGGAAAACCCCATCCGACAGTTTTCGAGATAGAGACGGCGATGGCTTTTTTGTATTTCCGGGAAGAAAAGTGTAATCTTGTTGTTTTAGAAACAGGGCTTGGCGGTGCACTGGATGCGACGAATATAATAGAAAACGTGCTGTGCGCGGTATTTGCTTCTATTAGCAGAGATCATATGGGGATATTGGGAAATACAGTAGAAGCGATCACAGAAAATAAGGCAGGCATCATAAAGCAAGGCTGTACAGTGGTTACGACAAGACAGCAGGAAAAAGTGAAAGAAATCTTGCAAAAAAAAGCGAATAAAAAAGCGTGTCCATTTATAGAAGCAGATATGAGCGCAGTGGAAATACTGGAAGGATCCTATAAGGGAAGCTGTTTTTCTTATAAAGAGTATCCCCGGATACGTACATGTCTGGCAGGAAATAATCAGGTGGAGAATGCCGTGACCGCGCTGGAGATTATAGAAGTGCTGAAAGACAAAGGGTATGAGATCGCACCGAACTGTGTGTACCGGGGAATGGAAAAGACGAGATGGACAGGCAGGTTTTCCTGCATTTTAGAACATCCTCTCATGATTCTAGATGGAGCGCACAATGAAGATGCGGCACGGCGCCTGTATGAAAATGTGACAGCTTATCTGCCGGGGCGACGGCTGATCTACATTATGGGAGTATTTAAAGATAAGGAATACGCAAAGATCGTACAGATCATGTGCCCTCTCGCGGCATCCGTCCATACGGTGGATCTGCCGGATAAAGAGAGATCGCTTTCGGCAGAGAAGCTGGCTGAGGAAGCAGAAAAATATTGCCCGGCGGCGCAGGCGGAAAAAAGTATCGAAAATGCGGTGGACAAAGCGATGGCGGAGGCGGGAGAAGAAGATGCGATCCTGGTGTTCGGTTCGCTGTCTTATCTGGGCGAAGTTTTGGAGATTGTGAAAAAAAGGAGAGAAATAGATGATAGATGAGGAGAAGGTAAAGCAGGGGATCCGGCTTCTGTTGGAAGGAATAGGTGAAGATATAAATCGGGAAGGTCTTTTGGAGACACCGGACAGGATCGCTCGTATGTATCGAGAGATATGCGGGGGAATGGAAGAAGATGCAGGAGAACATCTTTTGAAAACTTTTCACGTGGACAGTAGTGAGATGGTAATAGAAAAGGACATTACCTTTTATTCGACCTGCGAACATCATCTGCTCCCCTTTTATGGAAAGGCGCATATTGCGTATATACCCAACGGGAAGGTCGTGGGTTTAAGCAAGTTGGCACGTACAGTGGAAGTGTTTGCGAGGAGACTGCAGTTGCAGGAACAGCTTACTGGTCAGATTGCGGACGCGCTGATGGAACATATAGATCCGAAAGGAGCAATTGTACTGTTGGAAGCAGAGCATATGTGCATGACTATGAGAGGAATCAAAAAACCGGGAAGCAAGACAGTTACATTAGCCCGTAGAGGAGCATTTCTCCGAGATCCTGCTCTGGAGGAACAGTTTTTCCGGATGCTGAGTCGTTAGGAGGGCTGCTAAGATGAAGAGAGTCAATGCGATCTGGGAACATCCTGTATTCCAGGCATATTATAAAAGGCTGCAGGAACTGGAAGCTGACAGGATTTTTTGCAGGCACCAGTTGGAACATCTGCTGGATACGGCGCGAATCGCATATATACAGAATCTGGAGGAACATCTGGGGTTAGAAAAGGAGTGGATCTACGCGGCTTCGCTTTTACATGATGTAGGAAAATGCTGTCAGTATGAGGAAGGGATACCTCATGAAGTGGCCTCTGCGCAGATTGCGGAGAAAATCTTACGTACACTACCGAATGAGCAGTGTTTTACGGAAGAGGAAATACGGCAGATTGTAACGGCAGTCAAGGGACATAGAAAAGCGAGGGAAAATATGGAGCCGTTGGAAAAACTGCTCTGTGAAAGTGACAAGAAATCCCGGATGTGTTATGCATGTCCGGCAGAGAAACTGTGCAGTTGGTCTGAAGAAAAGAAAAATAAGGAGATAGAAAGGTGAAAATAGGGAATAGATTTTTTGATACAGAGAACAAGACATATATCATGGGTATCCTGAATGTGACGCCGGATTCTTTTTCTGACGGGGGACGATATAACCAGATGGATAAGGCGTTGTTTCACGCAGGAGAGATGATAGCGGACGGAGCGGATATTCTGGATATAGGCGGAGAATCTACAAGACCCGGACATACACGGATCCCAGATGAAGAAGAAATCGACCGTGTTGTTCCGGTGATCGAGAAGATCAGGCAGGAATACGATATTCCGGTTTCTGTGGATACATATAAGAGCAAAGTGGCTAAGGCGGCGCTGGAGGCAGGCGCAGATCTGGTCAACGATATATGGGGGCTGAAGGCGGATGAGGAAATGGCGGCTTTGATCGCCGCATATAAGGTGCCCTGCTGTCTGATGCATAATCGTACAAATATGGAGTATAAAAATTTCCTGCAGGATTTTATAGAAGATCTGCAGGAGAGCGTAAAACTGGCACAGAAAGCCGGTATTGAAGAGGATAAGATCATTTTGGATCCAGGAGTAGGATTTGCCAAAACATGTGAGATGAACCTGGAGATCATACATCGTCTGGAGATCCTGCATGATCTTGGGTATCCGATCTTACTAGGGACATCCAGAAAATCAGTGATAGGGCTGACACTGGATCTCCCGGCAGAAGAAAGAGAAGAAGGCACGCTTGTGACAACTGTGTTTGGAGTACAAAAACGCTGCGCTTTTGTGCGAGTACATGATGTGAAGAAAAATAAACGGGCGGTGCAGATGACGGAAGCGTTGTTGAGGGAACACACAACAGACCGGTAAGAACGGGAAAGGAAATAAAAGAATGGACAAAATCAAGATAGAAGATCTGGAAGTGTTTGCCAGACATGGAGTATTTCCGGAAGAAAACGTGCTCGGACAGAAGTTTCTTGTCTCTGCCGTATTGTATGTAGATACAAGGAAAGCTGGAATGACAGATGAACTGACGGCTTCCATCCACTACGGAGAGGTCAGCCAGTTTATCGATCGTTTTATGAAAGAGAATACGTGTAAGCTGATCGAACGCGCGGCAGAGCGTCTGGCAGAAGAATTGCTTTTACATACGCCGCTTTTAAAAAAGATAAAATTGGAAATAAAAAAGCCATGGGCGCCTGTGGGACTGCCCCTCAAAACGGTATCTGTGGAGATCGAAAGAGGCTGGCATACCGCCTATATCGCGCTTGGATCGAATATGGGAGAGAAAGAGAAGTATCTGGATATGGCAGTGGGGAAGTTGAAAGAAACGAAAGGATGCAAAGTAGAGAAGGTGTCTTCTTATCTTGTAACGCCTCCTTATGGATTTACAGAGCAGGAAGATTTCTTAAATGCATGTCTGGAACTGAAGACACTGCTCATGCCGGGTGAACTGCTTGCCAGGCTCCATGAGATCGAGCAGGAGGCCGGACGCGAAAGAGTGATCCATTGGGGACCGCGGACGCTGGATCTGGATATTATTTTTTATGATGATATGATCTGTCAGGAGGAAACACTTTGTATTCCCCATGTAGAGATGCATAAGAGGAAATTTGTCCTTGCGCCCTTGCATGAAATCGCGCCGTATAAGAGACATCCGGTATATGGAAAGACAGTCAGAGAGATGCTAGAAGAGCTGGGATAAACCCAGCTCCCTTTGTTTTATAGTAATTCTTCAAATGTGTCGTAAAACTGAGGGTAGGATACGTCTACACATTTACTGTCTAAGATCTGTGTATTGCCTTTGGCGATCAGTGCTGCAATGCTGAATGCCATAGCAATCCTGTGATCTAATAGTGTGTGGATGACAGCGCCTTTTAGTGGGCGGCCTCCATGGATCACTATACCATCTTCTGTGGCGGTGACTGCACAGCCCATGGCCAGCAGATTATCTGTGATCGTCTCGATCCGGTCCGTTTCTTTGACTTTTAATTCGGCGGCATCACGGATGATGGTGGTCCCTTCGGCCGCTGCCGCCATCACAGCGATGATCGGGATCTCGTCGATCAGAGTAGGAATGATGTCTCCCTCTATGGTAGTGCCGTGCAGAGTACTTGTGCGCACGAGAATATCGGCGATCGGTTCGCCGCTCTGGGTGTGTTCATTGAGAAGAGTGATGTCTGCCCCCATGTCTTCGCAGACCTTTAAAAGTCCTGCTCTGGTAGGATTGATGCCCACATTCTGGATCAAGATCTCGGAATCCGGGACCAACAGGCCGGCGGCAATAAAATATGCGGCAGAAGAAATATCGCCGGGTACAAGGATGCGCTGTCCATAGAGTTCTCTGCCTGGGTTTAGGGAGACAGTTGCCTGTGTGCTGTCCAGAGCATGGCTGGAATGGAGGTCTGCTCCGAATTCTCTGAGCATAAGTTCTGTATGATTTCGGGAAAGGCTTGGTTCTGTCACAGAAGTTTCAGTGTCCGCATACAGACCGGCAAGAAGAATACAAGATTTTACTTGCGCAGATGCTACCGGAGAAGAATAGTGGATGCCATGAAGTTTTCCGGGTGTGATATAAAGCGGGGCACAGTCGTTTCGTAAAATACTGGAGATATTTGCGCCCATTTGCGTAAGTGGTTCCATGATCCGCTTCATAGGGCGGGCATTTAAAGAAGCATCTCCAGAAAGTTTGGAATCAAAAGGTTGTCCGGCTAAAATACCGGCTAAGAGTCGGGTTGTTGTGCCGCTGTTTCCTACATCTAAAATATCTGTAGGCGGCATAAGCCCATGCAGCCCCTTTCCGTGTATACGAACAGAAGAACCGTTTTCTTCGATTTCGATCCCCAGTGTGCGGAAGCACTGGATCGTGGCGCGGCAGTCAGCTCCCTTTAAGAAATTTTCGACTTCTGTTATTCCATTCGCAATGGAACCAAACATGATACAGCGGTGAGACACAGACTTGTCTCCCGGTACGGTAATGGTTCCTTTTAAGCCATTGATACTGCATAATTCCATTTTTTTATCCAATCCTTTCTCGTATGTATTCTCCTTAAATCTCATAGACGATATATCGATATTTTCTAAGAAGCCGTCCGGCATTTTCAGAAGATCCCTCATCATAAAATTCAATGCGCAGAACACCTTCTTCGAATTCCCTGTTGTGGACGATACCGATATTTTTGATACTGATGTGGTTGCTTGCAAGTATCGTGGCAATCGTGGCAATCCCCCCGGCCTCGTCGACAATATCACAGTAAAGAGCAAATTGCTTTTTGATCGGGCCGGCGGAAGAGTTGGGCACGGAATTCCGGTAATCTCTGGAAGATTCAAACATGGTATATAGTTTCTGCTCGGCTCCATTTTCAATCCAGGTTTTTGCCTGTTTTAGTTCCTCTATATATTGTTCCAGTATTTTTGCGATGTTTTCCTTGTTTTTCAGGCAGATCTGCTGCCACATGACCGGGGAGGAGGAGGCAATACGGGTAATGTCTTTGAAACCTCCGGCAGCCAGCATTTTCATAAGTTCTTCCTTTGTGTCAGTATCTTTTACAAAATTGACAAGGCAGGAAGCAATGATATGCGGCAGATGACTGATCGTGCCGGTGATCTGATCGTGTGTTTTATAGTCCGACAAAATCGGGAGCGCCTTTAAAGATTCTACGAAAGCACAGTATGCCTGTACTTTTTCTTCCGATACTTTCGCGGATGGCGTGAGGATATAATATGCGTTTTCGATCAGATGCGCTTTCGAGTTGACAAAACCACTTTTTTCCGATCCGGCCATAGGATGTCCGCCGATAAAATATTCTTCCATACCAAGAGCGATGACTTCCCGGTGGATGGAAGTTTTGACACTGCCTACATCGGTGAGTATACAGTTTCTGTCCATATATTTTTCTAATTGAGAAAGATAGGCTGCATTATAAGAGATCGGAGCGCACAGAAAAATATAGTCACAGTGTTTGAAATTGTCGTCTATAGAAGAACAGGAGGTGTGGATCGTTCCCTCTGCGATCGCAAGAGCAAGAGTTTCTTTATTTTTATCAAATGCGATCAGCTCACAGTCCGGATAGTATAGCCGTATTGCTTTGGCAATAGAACCGCCGATCAGCCCAAGACCGATAAAACCAATTTTTTTAAGTGAGATAGTTGTATGCATGCTCATAGTCCTTTCTAAGGTATAACTCATGTCCAATATTTTATCACTTTGCATTATAAAAGTAAAATGGAAGATGCGTGTCAGAAAAAAATGTGGAATAGTTGTTAAAACTTAATAAAATAGTTGTAATTATTGTTGGGTTTTAGTACAATATACACATATGATATATGCGCGCAGAGAGAACGTGACGAGCTGTGCACATAGAAAACTACACACAAGGAGGCAGCAGCATGAAGGTTTACAGAACAGACGAGATTAGAAACGTAGTATTGCTCGGACATGGCGGGAGCGGAAAGACAAGTCTTGTAGAAGCGATGTTGTATGTATCGGGGGCATCTACACGCATGGGAAAGATCGCAGACGCAAATACAGTCGGTGATTTTGACAAAGAAGAACAGAAGCGCGGTTTCTCGATCAGCACCAGCCTGGTTCCAATAGAATGGGAAAAGGCAAAGATCAATATTCTGGATACACCGGGGTATTTTGATTTTGTCGGTGAAGTAGAAGAAGCAGTTAGTGCGGCGGACGCAGCGGTTATAGTAGTGTCGGGTAAGGCCGGCGTACAGGTAGGCACAGAAAAGGCATGGGAACTATGTGACAAATACAATCTTCCGCGCATGATCTATGTGACAGAGATGGACGTAGATGACGCAAGTTTTCGGCAGGTAGTCGAAGATCTGACCGCACGGTATGGAAAGAAGATAGCACCACATTTCCAGCCGATCCGTGAAAATGAAAAATTGGTCGGATATATCAATGTCATTAAAAATGCAGGCCGCCGCTATACAGGTGTGGGACAGCGAGAAGAATGTGAGATTCCGGAGTACTGTCTGCCCAACCTTCAGATCTTAAGAGACGCGCTTATGGAATCTGTGGCAGAGACAAGTGAAGAATTTATGGAAAGATATTTTAACGGAGAAGAATTCTCGGTCGAGGAGATACGTTCGGCGATGCGTACAGAGGTTATGGACGGAGATATTGTTCCTGTGGCAATGGGATCGAATCTGCAGGCACAGGGGGTGGCAAATCTGCTCTCTGATATTGTAAGATTTTTCCCAAGTCCGGATAAGCGCACCTGTGCCGGTATCAATAGGACGACCAATGATATTTTTGAAGCAAATTATGACTTTGCAAAAGCAAAGACAGCATACGTATTTAAGACAATGGTAGATCCGTTTATCGGAAAATATTCATTCGTAAAAGTTTGTTCGGGCGTATTAAAAGGAGATGATGTCTTATACAATGCGGATGCAGAGGCAGAGGAAAAGCCCGGCAAACTCTATACAATGTGCGGGAACAAACCGTCTGAGGTATCGGAGTTGTTTGCGGGAGATATCGGAGCGATCGCGAAGCTGACCAACACCCGTACAGGTGACACACTTTCCACAAAAGGAACGACGGTTACCTACGCCAAGACAGAATATTCGGTACCATATACATACATGCGGTATCGTGTGAAGAATAAAGGCGACGAAGATAAAGTGTCGCAGGCACTTGCAAAGATGACCGCAGAAGATGTGACTCTGAAAGCGGTCAATGACAGTGAGAACAGGCAGACACTGCTGTATGGAATGGGCGAACAGCATTTGGAGATCGCGGCGAGCAAACTCGCGGCCAGGTATAAGGTGGAGATCACACTGGAGACGCCGAAAGTTGCTTTTAGAGAGACGATACGCAAAAAATCCGATGTAGATATGAAATATAAAAAGCAGACCGGTGGGCATGGACAGTATGGACATGTGAAGATGAAATTTGAACCTTCCGGAGATCTGGAAAAGCCGTTTGTATTTGAGGAATGTGTAGTCGGAGGAGCTGTGCCGAAAAACTACTTCCCGGCAGTGGAAAAAGGACTCCAGGATTCGGTATTGAAAGGTCCTCTTGCAGGGTATCCGGTAGTCGGCGTGAAAGCAATCCTCTATGACGGCTCTTATCACCCGGTAGATTCTTCTGAGATGGCGTTCAAGACAGCGACGAGCCAGGCATTCAAAAAAGGATTTATGGAGGCAGGACCGGTACTGATGGAACCGATCGCGTCTCTGAAAGTGACTGTGCCGGATGATTATACAGGAGATGTGATGGGTGACTTAAACAAGCGGCGTGGACGTGTGCTGGGCATGAATCCGATCGCAGGCGGCAAGCAGGTGATAGAAGCAGATATTCCAATGACCGGATTGTTTGGATACTGCACGACGCTGCGTTCCATGACCGGCGGCAGAGGAACTTATGAATATGACTTTGCAAGATATGAACAGGCACCGTCAGACGTACAGGAAAAAGAAATCGCGGCGAGAGAGTCAGGAGAATAGAAAAATATGTGGGAGGATGGGCAGTGCCCTCCTCCCACAATGTATATAAAGTGAGAATAAAGAAAGTGCTAAAAGCATTGTAGTTTATACATAAAAGTGCTATAATTTGTCTGCCGTTGGCAAAAAAGGAAAAATGAGAAGGAAAATCGAGGAAAAGACAAATGAAAATAGTAATTATCGGGGACGGTAAAGTAGGATATAAGCTTGCCCGGGCGCTTTCCGCCGAACAGTATGACATTGTCATGATTGACAGTAATGAGAAAAAGCTAAAGGCAGCAATAGACCGTCTGGATATTTTTTGTGTGACCGGAGATGGGGGCAGCGTAGCTGTTCAGAAAGAAGCAGACGTTCCCCATGCAGATCTGGTTATCGCATGTACTTCAACAGATGAATGCAATATGCTGAGTTGTTTGATCGCAAAACGGCTTGGAGCCAGGCATACGATCGCGAGAGTAAGAAATCCAATGTATTATCAGCAGATCGATATTTTGAAGGAAGATCTGCATTTAAGTATGGTAGTCAATCCGGAACTTACCATGGCAGGAGAAATCTCCAGGCTTTTGCTTTTCCCGGATGCAAGTAAGATAGAGACATTTGTAAAAGGACGGGTGGAACTTATAGAGTATGTATTGGCGAAAAAGAGTCCTTTGATCGGAATGTCTCTTGCCCAGATGTATACGAGATCACAGATCAAGCTCCTGGTATGCGCGGTGGAAAGGAGCGGAGAGGTTTTTATCCCGTCGGGAGATTATATATTGGAAGAATGGGACAGAATACACATTGCCGCATCGCATAAAGAGATCGAGCAGTTCTTTAAGCTTGCAGGATACCATAAACAAAAAATCAGGAAAGTAATCCTCTGCGGCGGAGGAAGGGTCAGCTATTATCTTGCCGTCCAGCTGCTGTCTATCGGCATGCAGGTCAAGATTATCGAGAAAGTAGAAGAAAAGTGTGAGAAGTTAAGTGAGCTCTTGCCAAAGGCGACGATCATCAACGGCGATGCTTCAGATCATGATCTGCTGATAGAGGAAGGCATAGGGGAAGCAGACGCTTTTATCGCGCTGACAGGTATGGATGAGGAAAATATCATCATGTCTTTATTTGCCAAAGGACAGGGAGTAGATAAGATCATTGTCAAGATCAATGAGGATCGGAGAGCAAAGATGATAGAGGACTTTGGTCTGGACAGCATTGTATCGGCAAAAACCGTGACAGCAGACGCTATACTTAGCTATGTACGGGCGAGGAGAAATTCACAGGGAAGTGTAAATGTGGAAACGCTCTATCAGCTTGTAGATGATAAGATAGAGGCACTGGAATTTATTGTAAAATCAGAGACAGAATATACCGGAGTTCCGCTAAAAGAATTGCCATTGAAATCCAATAATCTGATCGCATGTATTGCGAGAAAGCGAAAAATCATTATTCCGAATGGCGAGGACTGTATCCAGGTGGGAGACAGTGTGATCGTTGTGACCATGGAAAAACAGATCCAGGATATTCGGGATATTTTGATGTAGGTGCGGCTCATGAATAAGAGGATGATATTATATATTTTAGGGAAAATGCTGGGGGTAGAAGGAGCAGTACTTTTGATCCCAGCGCTGGTTTCTTTCTTATATGGGGAGGAAAGTTCTCTGTCTTTTTTAATCGTCAGCGTAGTATTAGGGTTCCTTTTTTTCCTCTTCGGGAAAAAGGCTCCGCAGGAAAAGACGATATACGGAAAGGAAGGCTTTGTGATCGTCGGGATTGCATGGGTATTGTGGTCTTTATTTGGTGCGTTGCCGTTTTTTCTTTCCGGAAGCATCCCTAATTATCTGGATGCGTTTTTTGAGACAGTTTCCGGTTTTACGACAACAGGCTCTACAATACTGACAGATATTGAAATACTGCCTAAAGGGATTGCTTTTTGGCGAAGTCTGACGCATTGGATAGGCGGTATGGGCGTGCTCGTGTTCGTCATGATGCTTACGACCTTGGAAGATGATCACTCTATGCATTTGATGCGTGCAGAAGTTCCGGGACCGGAGGCAGATAAGCTGGTGCCCAGGGCGAGGCATTCGGCGAAGATCTTATACGCAATGTATTTTGTGCTGACTGTTGCAGAAGTGATCATGCTCATGCTCGGCGGGATGAGTTTTTATGCTGCATTGCTTCATGCTTTTAGTACTGCGGGGACGGGAGGCTTCTCCAACAGAAACGCAAGCGTGGCCTATTATGACAGCGCGTATATTGACGGCGTGATCACGGTTTTTATGATTTTATTCGGAGTTAATTTTAATTTATATTTTCTGATTCGGTTAAAAAAATGGAAAAGTGCGTTGAAAAATGAAGAACTGCGGACATATCTTGGAATCATCGCGGCTTCTGTTGCTGTGATCACGATCAATATTTCTCATATGTATGAAGGCGTGGCAGAGGCTTTCCGCTATGCCTCTTTCCAAGTTGCCTCCATCATTACGACAACCGGTTTTTGTACGGCAAATTATGATCTGTGGCCGGAATTGTCCAAGGCTATCTTGCTTGCCTTGATGGTCGTGGGAGCGTGCGCAGGGAGCACAGGCGGCGGGATCAAAGTTTCAAGACTGCTGATCTTGTTAAAGACAATCCGGCAGGAGATAAGAAGGATACTGCATCCGAAATCTGTGACGATCGTGCGGGTGAATGGAAAAAAAGTAGGTCGGGATACAATGCAGGGTGTATATCTTTACTTTATTGCATACATACTGGTCATTATAGGATCCATACTTCTTGTATCTATTGATAATTTTGACTTTGCGACTTCCTTCAGCGGAGTACTGACAACGGTAAACAATGTGGGACCGGGTATCGCGCAGGTAGGGCCGATTGAGAATTTCCATATGTTCTCCCCTTTGTCCAAGATTGTTTTTTGCATAGATATGCTGGTTGGACGTCTGGAAATTATTCCTTATCTGATTATCTTTTCACCAGATCTGTGGAGAAGGAAATTTTAATGTACAGCGAAGATAAAGAGGGAACGAGACAATTTTGTTATTTCATTTTAGGAGGAAAAGATGAAAAATTTTAAGACAAAGATTATGGCAGTGATTGCAGTCCTGCTTTTGGCGGGAATTTATTATTACGTGGCTCTGCCTGCGATTAATATCCATTCTACGGGATTTTGGATATTTCTCATTATGCTCCTTGTGTTGGCGGCAGTATATTATGTGAGGAAAAAGAGGTTAAACAGATACGAGTTAAAAACTTCTAAAGGGCTGAAGGTTATTCTGGGGATATTAGCGGCTGTTGTGATCGTCTATCTTGCAGGAACACTTTTGTCTTCTCCGATCGTCAACGCCAGAAAATATCAAAAACTGATGTCTGTGGATAACGGAGAGTTTTCAAAAGACATCGAGGAACTTTCATTTGACCAGATTCCACTTTTGGATAAGGATTCGGCGGCAATCTTAGGGAACAGGAAGATGGGAAGTATGGTAGATATGGTCTCCCAGTTTGAGGTAGATGAACTGTACAGTCAGATCAACTACCAGAACCAGCCTGTGCGGGTATCTCCTTTGCGGTATGCCAACATCATCAAATGGCTGACAAACCAGAGCGAAGGGATTCCGGCGTATATCAAGATAGACATGGCGACACAGAACACAGAGTTGGTAAAATTGGACGAGGGCATGAAATATACGGAAAGCGATCATTTCAACCGAAATATTTACCGACATCTGCGTTTTAAATATCCGACATATATTTTTAACGATCTTAGTTTTGAGATTGATGATTCAGGGGTTCCGTATTGGATATGTCCGGTGAAAAAATTTAATATTGGCCTGTTTGGCGGAGAAACGATCGGAAGAGTCGTGCTGTGCAATGCGGTCACCGGAGAGACAGAAGATTATAGTATAGAAGATGCACCGGAATGGATAGACCGGGCATACTCTGCAGATCTGCTGGTGGAATTGTATGATTATTATGGAACGTTAAAGCATGGGTTTTTTAACAGTATATTAGGACAGAAAGATTGTCTTCACACGACAGACGGGTATAATTATCTGGCGATCAATGATGATGTCTGGGTATATACCGGGGTAACTTCTATCACAGGAGATCAGTCTAATGTAGGCTTTGTGTTGATGAACCAGCGTACTATGGAAACAAAGTTCTACGAAGTAGAGGGAGCGACAGAGTCATCGGCGATGTCGTCCGCGGAAGGTCAGGTACAGAATCTGAAATATAAGGCTGCTTTCCCGCTCTTGCTTAATATTTCCGGGGAACCCACATATTTTATTGCTTTGAAGGATGATGCAGGTCTGGTGAAAAAATATGCGATGGTGAACGTGCAGAAATACCAGATCGTAGCGATCGGGGATACGGTCAGTGCGTGTGAAGATAACTACACGACACTTATGTATGAAAATGGCATTAAGCAGACAGAGGAAGACACGAGAGATATACTGACTGTTTCTGGAAAGATCACGAAGATAGCACAGAGTGTTATTGAAGGAAACTCACATTATTATATTATGCTGGAAGGTTCGGAAGACATCTTTGATATACCGGTCGTGGATTTCATTGATATCATCAAATTCAATGAAGGAGACGAGGTGACGGTAGAGTATAAAGAAGGAGAACCGAGCAATACAGTTTTGTCCTTGAATGGAAAAGAGGCAGTCAAGCAGGTCGAGGACAGGGTAAGGGATGAAGAATGATAGTTCGGAAGAAAACAGGAAAATTTTAGAAAATAAGGATACAAAAAACAGCAGGGAGACATCTCTGCTGTTTTTTGTATGAAGATAAAAGACCTAATTTAATACAGTATAATCAGGAGAATCTATTTCTGGAATTTCATTCTTATCTGCGCTGATACTCAGATAGAACTCAATATTATTTTCGTTGGAGATTTTGCTTAGCTTTTGAAGAAAAGCAGGAAGGCTTTCTAATGTAATATTTACCTGTTTAAGAACACTGTCAATAAAAATTGCTTCAATATCATGGTTGCCGGCTACCATGCCGTAAAGGAATCCTACAAATTCCTCCAAAGTCAGAATATCCTTATAATCAGCCATACGGATCGCACGGATATTAAAATCTACAGTATACGTATCCTTGTGGCTTTTTTTAATTAAAACTACATTTCCGTTGGACGTCTTTACCTTTTCGTTGGCAAGGTCTATCATTTGTTGTGTTTTTCCGCTGCCTCTAGGGCCTGTTATTAAATTTACCATGGCGAATCTCTCCTTATATGTATGTATTTTTGAGACTTCTCACCTCTCAAAGATCTTATAAATATTATACACTAAAGCAGTGCATGGAACAACTAAAAAAAGGATAAAATAACAGAAAATCAAAGAAAGAATATAGTGAGAAAGTTTATCAAAAACATACGTTGAAAGAGGAAAAACGGTATGTTATCATAAAGTGAATTGAAAACTATTCTCAATATATAGGAGGAAAGCATGCCGGCGGAAGTCTTATCTTACTTTTTAAAAAACAGTGATCAGAAACTACGTCTGAAGTTTCAAATTGTGCTTCAGTGCGCCCCCTTTTTAAAAGGGCTGAAGATTTCATCGGTGATCACGGTGGAAAGTATTCTCTACGAAGAGTTAGAAGAAATATTTCGGGAAATGGATATTTCCTATCGGAAACTTTGCAGTATGGAGGAGAAATCTCTTATTCTGTTTTTTCATGCCAAAGAGTTGCAGGAGTATTTGATTCGCCCGGATATACGGAGTTTATTGGAAGCGTTTGGCTATCATAGCAAGGATCTGGAGCCATGTTTAAGTAGATTATCTGAACGAGTATGTGTTTTTTCTGAACGAGGAATGGGATTTCCTCATGAGATAGGCGTTTTCCTGGGATATCCGGCGGAGGATGTCAGTGGTTTTATCGAGAACGAAGGGCAGCGGTATCGGATGAGCGGATATTGGAAGGTATATGGGGATATTTCAGAAGCACAGACGACCTTCAATGCATACGACCGTGCTAAAGATCATGCAGTCAATGAATTTTTGATCGGAAAAAGTATTCAGGAAATTGCGCAATAGAATATTGACAAAATCTTTCTTCTTTGCATATGATAAGACATCGGTAAAATTTTATGGAAGACAAATAAAGGGGAGAGAATGCATATGGATACAAATACGCTGATCGGAATTTTTATACCGTTTGCCGGGACGACGCTTGGAGCGGCGATGGTCTTTTTTATGAGAAAAGGAATGAATGAGGCGCTGCAGAAACTTCTTCTAGGTTTTGCGTCGGGAGTGATGATTGCGGCATCTGTCTGGTCACTGCTGCTTCCGTCTATTGAGATGGCAGAACAAAAGGGCGGGATCGCCTGGATCCCAGCGGCAGGAGGTTTTTTACTTGGAATGGGATTTTTGCTGCTGTTGGATACGTTAACTCCGCATTTGCATTTTACAGAGGAAAAACCAGAAGGGGTTCCGGCCCATTTAAAAAAAACAACGATGCTTGTCCTGGCAGTGACTCTTCACAATATTCCGGAAGGCATGGCGGTAGGTGTTACATTTGCGGGCGTTTTGTCTCAGAATAATGTGATGACTATGGCAGGGGCATTTGCTCTGGCAGTCGGCATCGCGATCCAGAATTTCCCTGAGGGAGCTATTATCTCCATGCCTTTAAAAAGCCAGGGGCTATCTAAAGGAAGAGCTTTTGCATATGGAGCGTTGTCCGGGATCGTAGAGCCGATAGCGGCTTTTGGCACTATATTACTGACAGGATTGGTTGTACCTCTTTTGCCATATCTATTGTCTTTTGCCGCGGGCGCTATGATCTATGTGGTTGTAGAAGAACTGATCCCGGAGGCACAGATTGGAAAGCATTCCAATATCAGTACGATCGGGGTAGCGTTCGGTTTTGCTTTGATGATGATCTTGGATGTAGCGTTAGGCTGACTATTTATAGAAAAAAAGCTTGCAATCTGGCTAGATGAGTGGTATCCTTTACTCTGGTGTGTTAAAGCACAAAAGAATAAACTCAGGAGAGTCTCTTGAAAAAGAGCGCCGAAGGTGTACGCAGTCTGCACAGACTGTTAATCTCTCAGGCAAAAGGATGGAGGAGTAAAGGAATGTTAGCACAAATTGATGCAATTATCACTTGGATCGATGCAAGAATATGGGGATTGCCATTGATCATTCTGATCCTGTCAACAGGATTCTATCTTACAGTTCGATTGGGGTTATTACAGATCAGACATCTTGGAAAGGCCCTGAAATTCATGGTGAAAAATGAAGAAGGCGGACATGGAGAAGTAACCAGTTTTGGAGCGCTTTGTACCGCTTTGTCTGCGACGATCGGGACAGGGAACATCACGGGAGTGGCAACTGCGATTGCAGCTGGCGGTCCGGGAGCCCTGTTCTGGATGGTAGTAGCGGCATTTTTTGGAATGGCGACAAAATATGCAGAAGGGCTCTTGGCGATCAAATATCGTACGATTGATGCAGAAGGGCACGTGCTGGGCGGTCCATTTTACTATATCGAGAATGGTATGGGGAAAAAATGGAAATGGCTTGCGATGATCTTTGCTTTTTTTGGCGCAGGCGTAGGTTTGTTCGGTATCGGTACATTTACGCAAGTAAACAGTATCGCTTCTGCTGTAAAAGATTTTTTTGATCCGCAGACTATGTATGCGGTTACATTGTTCGGAAAGGAATATTCCCTTGCAACGGTGATCAGCTGTATCTTTCTTACAGTATGTGTAGGACTGGTCGTGATCGGAGGAATCAGGAGGATCGCTAAGGTTTCGGAAGTAGTCGTTCCTTTTATGGCAGTTCTTTACATTGTGCTTGCCTTGATGATCATCATTACGAATATCACGCTCGTCCCGGCAGCAGTTGTATCGATCGTGAAATCTGCTTTTACAGGCAGCGCTCTTGCGGGAGGTGCGATGGGAAGCATGATCGTGGCTATGCAAAAAGGGATAGCCAGAGGTATCTTTTCCAATGAATCAGGGCTTGGAAGCGCTCCGATCGCAGCGGCAGCGGCAATGACGAAAGAACCTGCAAGGCAGGGATTGGTTTCTATGACAGGGACTTTTATTGATACGATTATTATTTGTACAATGACAGGAATCTCTATTGTGATCGCAGGTACATGGACGGATCCGAAGCTGGAAGGTGTGGCGATTACGATGGCGGCATTTGAGAAAGGACTGCCGTTTCCGCCGGCGGTATCTTCTTTCTGCCTGATGTTGTGTCTCGTGTTCTTTGCGTTTACGACGATTTTGGGATGGAATTATTATGGAGAACGCTGTATTGAATATATGTTTAACCGGAATAAAAAAGCGGTAAAAACATATCGCTGGTTATATATTATCGCTGTGTTTATCGGACCTTATATGACTGTGGCGGCAGTGTGGAATATTGCAGATATATTCAATGCGCTGATGGCATTTCCTAACTTGATCGCACTTCTTGCGTTGAGCGGTGTTGTTGTGAAAGAGTCAAAAGAATATTTTGCGAGAACAAAGGCAAAATAAAAGCAGATAGGAAGATGATTTAGTGAATTGTTTTGAAAAATCATCTGGGAAATGTACTTGACTTATTTTAATATACTACGTATAATGAATAAGAATATCGTAAAGACAAGGAAGAGGAGTATTAAGAGCGTTTTGTACTATCAGAGAACTGCCGGCTGGTGAGAGGCAGCAGACAGACGTTCCCAACTCGCCTCAGAGTCCTTTTACTGAAAGTGTATGTGGGTTGTGTTAACAGCTTGCAGGAAAATAGGTGAAAGCGGGGCTTCCCGTTATAGAAGAAATGAGTGCATTTATCCTTTTTAGAAACGATAAATGAATAAGAGTGGTACCACGGAAAAGAAGCCTTTTCGTCTCTTAAGAGGGGAAAAGGCTTTTTATAATGGATTTCCCCAAATTCCTAAATGGACGCAGACAAGCTCTGGAAAAGAAGAAAATGGGAGGTAAAGACATATGGCACAGAAAATTGTCTATAATCACAAAGCTGTTGAGAAAAAATGGCGTGAAAGATGGCAGGAAAATCCGGTGAATCCCAAAGTGGATGAGAACGGAAATAAGAAGCAGAAATACTACTGTCTGGATATGTTTCCGTATCCCTCAGGAAACGGACTGCATGTAGGGCATTGGAGAGGATATGTGATCTCCGACGTATGGAGCCGCTATAAATTGCAGCAGGGATACTATATCGTACATCCTATGGGATGGGATGCGTTTGGCCTGCCGGCAGAAAATTATGCGATCAAGATGGGCGTACATCCGGCGATTTCCACAGCGGAAAATGTAAAGAATATCAAGAGACAGATCAATGAGATCGCAGCGCTCTATGACTGGGATATGGAAGTAAACACAACAGATCCGGAATTCTATAAATGGACACAGTGGATCTTTGTGAAGATGTTCAAGGAAGGACTTGCTTATGAGAAAGAGTTCCCCATTAACTGGTGTCCGTCCTGTAAGACGGGTCTGGCAAATGAAGAAGTTGTCAATGGGAAATGTGAGCGTTGCGGCGCAGAGGTGACAAAGAAGAACCTACGTCAGTGGATGCTGAAGATCACTGCATACGCAGAACGTCTTCTCAATGATTTGGATAAACTTGACTGGCCGGAGAAAGTAAAGAAGATGCAGGCAGACTGGATAGGCAAATCTTACGGCGCAGAAGTAGATTTCCCAGTAGAGGGAAGGGATGAGAAAATTACTGTATATACAACCAGACCGGATACACTGTACGGAGCTACGTTCATGGTACTGGCGCCGGAACATGAATTGGCGGCATCTCTTGCTACACCTGAGACAAAGGAAGCAGTAGAAAAATATATTTATGACGCTTCTATGAAATCTAATGTAGATCGTATGCAGGACAAAGAGAAGACGGGTGTGTTTACAGGAAGTTATGCGATCAATCCGTTAAATGGTGCGAAGACACCTATCTGGCTTTCTGACTATGTGCTTGCAGATTATGGTACAGGCGCGATCATGTGTGTGCCTGCACATGATGACCGTGATTTTGAATTTGCGAAAAAATTTGATATTCCGATCATCCAGGTCATTGCAAAGGATGGAAAAGAAATCGAGAATATGACAGAAGCCTATACAGAGGCGGCAGGTACGATGATCAATTCTGGGGAATGGAACGGAATGGAGTCGGCAGTCCTGAAAAAAGAAGCGCCTCATATCATAGAAGAAAGAGGGCTCGGTAAGGCCACTGTCAATTATAAGCTGCGTGACTGGGTATTTTCCCGCCAGCGCTATTGGGGAGAACCAATCCCGATCATCCACTGTCCGGACTGTGGTACAGTGCCGGTACCGGAGGAAGAGCTGCCTCTTCGTCTGCCGGATGTAGAATCCTATGAACCGACAGGGACAGGGGAATCTCCGCTTGCTGGAATTGAAGAATGGGTCAACTGTACATGTCCGGTATGCGGCAAACCTGCAAAAAGAGAGACGAATACAATGCCGCAGTGGGCTGGTTCCTCCTGGTATTTTTTGCGCTATGTAGACAACCATAATGATAAGGAACTGGTTTCTAGAGAAAAAGCAGATGAAATGCTTCCAGTAGATATGTATATCGGAGGAGTAGAGCATGCGGTGCTGCATCTTCTGTACTCCAGATTTTATACGAAATTTTTATGCGATATCGGTGCGATCGATTTTGATGAACCGTTCCAGAAGCTGTTTAACCAGGGAATGATAACCGGGAAAAACGGGATTAAGATGAGTAAGTCAAAGGGCAATGTCGTTTCCCCGGATGATCTGGTAAATGATTATGGATGTGATTCTCTGCGTATGTATGAGCTGTTTGTAGGTCCGCCGGAGCTGGACGCAGAATGGGATGACAGAGGAATCGACGGAGTAAACCGTTTCTTAAAACGTCTCTGGAATCTGTTGTTAGACAGCTTGGAGAATCCGACAGAAGCAACAAAAGAAATGATAAAACAGCGCCATAAAATGGTCGCTGATATTACGAGTCGTTTGGAAAGTTTCAGCCTGAATACAGTAATCTCCGGATTTATGGAATACAATAACAAGTTTATTGATATTGCTAAAAAAGCAGGTGGTATTGATAAGGAAACACTGGAGACGATCGCAGTGCTTTTGTCTCCATTTGCGCCTCATTTTTCAGAGGAAATGTGGGAACGGTTAGGACACGATACAACCGTTTTCAGAGCAGGATGGCCGACCTATGACGAAGATGCGATGAAAGACGATGAAATCGAAATTCCGGTGCAGATCAACGGAAAGACAAAAGCAGTCATCAGTATTTCTGCAGAAGCGACAAAAGAAGAAGCTATTGCGGCAGGAAAAGAAGCAATCGCAGATAAACTGACCGGAAATATCATAAAAGAAATCTATGTCCCGAAGAAGATCGTGAATATTGTGCAGAAATAATAGAGAAGAATATTTCACAACAGAATAGAGTGCTTGGAAATCATTAGAGGAATGACGCAGATGATAGAGATATTGTCTGCGTTATTTTTTTGTGATTATAAAGATGTAAATAATTACAGAGTATGATATTATGAGAAATAAACAATTACAGTTTAATTAAAAAAATTAGAAATTTACGAAAAGCAAAAGGACTTTCGCAAGAGGAACTGGCTATCAAGCTAAATGTAGTAAGACAAACGGTATCTAAATGGGAAAAAGGAGTTTCCCAAACAAAAGGATATTAAGGAATAACCTGTGTTTACCTGCTTGCAGAATATTGGTATATAAGAGAATGACACTTGAAATATAGTGTCTTTTTCTATATCTAATAATTTTTCATTAGATAAGTGAAAAAGAATGACTGTTCATTTTTAGCGTGATATAATTTATGTTAAGAAAACGATAAGCTTTATGAATTTGAGGAGATGTTATCATTGAAGAATAAAATAAGAATTAAGCCTATATTAATTTTTATTATTATATTTACTGCATTTGCTGGAGGTATTTTCTACGCATTTGTAGCTAATCGTCCTAATCCGCTAAATGTAACACAGGTCGAAAATGCACTTACAAAACAAGGAATACAAACTTTTAATATTACAGATAATGCACAAAATAATTTTCCTGCTATGGAATTAGAAAATTGTATTGTTGCTGAACAAGATGATTTGCGTTTTGAATTTTATCAATTTGATAATGTAAAAAGTGCAAGAAAAGTTTATACACAAGCATTCAATAAAATATACGGGAACAGAACAACTAATAGGGTAGAGTTTAATGAAAGAAAGCTAAATTATCGTATATATATTTTAGATATAGAAACAAATTATTACGTTGCTATGTATAATGAAAATACAGCGGTATATGCTTATTGTGATTCTGAAAATTCAAGTATAATTAAAGAAGTACTTAATTCTTTAGGATATCCTAATATAGCTGATACTGGTTGGAATCAAGAAACATCATTTGATAATATTGTAAGAGTTCTTGTTTATGTATTGTGTATTCCGATTATGTTTATTACAAGAATATGGATATATCCGGTTGTTTATAAATCAGCAGGAGTATCGAGAAGAAAGGCGTTGGAATTAGGTGATTCTCGTAAAGAGATTATCCCAAAACTTATTGAACTTTCAAAAAATCCTAAACAGACAAAGTTATTTGCCATGATTCATAATTATATTTCATTACCGGCTTATATAGCTGTTGTTTTAGCGATAATAAGTTGTTTTACTGATAGAGTTGAAAATATTCTTGATGGATTTGGTCTTGCAATTCCGCTAGTTATGGTTGTTTGTGCTTTGATTTTTATAACTATTGATAAACGAATGAGTAAGTAAGGATTGTTGATAAATGTAGAAGTTGTCGAGGAAGTGATATTGTGATTATAGGAAACATACCAAAAGCTTTAGCTGAATTATATAAGTCGTTACTCTCTGAGTTGAAACCTAATTGGAAAGTTGAAATAATTATTGAGGATTACAATTTATATAAACTTGATTTTGTAAATGAGATTCCTTGTTCTCTTAAATTAGATGTGACCGAAGAAGATATAAGTGAATTACATGATGAAATTATAAATATGGAAATTAGTGTATATTTGTATGAAGATTTGCTGTATAAGAATCCACTAAATATGAGTGAGGAAGAAAAAAGAGAATATAGAGAATTGAAAAATCGTGAAAAGGAATACAATAAATATGCTCCGTTAGAAGCAATTTCTAGTTATTGGTTGCAACAGAAATCTTGATTATCGGTATTAGATAATACGAAAAGTATATAAATCGGAAATTTTGAGGAGTGGTATATATGAAAACGAAGATTTTTTTTGATGATTTAAGCACTAAAAATAATGTGTTGTTACTTAAACCCAAAGATGAATTAGTAAAAGATTTTTCTGAAAAATACAGTAATTTCCAAGATAAATTTTTTTACGAACAGTTTATGAATTCTGGTGGTATTGTTATTGATAATTGGATAAGAATATATGGTTGTGGCAAACTGAATGTAATTGAAAAGAATAAACTATATAACACAAATCAAACTATGGATATTTTAATTGCAGAAGATATTTTAGGTGGATTGTTTGGTTTGAAAGATGATTTTGTTTATTATTTTGCTCCCGATACAAATGAATGGGAATCTTTAGAAATATATTATACACAATTTGTAAATTGGTTAATCAACAATCCTAATGGTGTAAATAAATTCTATGAATGTTTCAGATGGGTTAATTGGAAAGAGGATTGTTCTAAAATTCAATTAAATGATGGATATTCCTTTTATCCTTTACTTCAAGTAAATACTGATATTAATCATAGAAGTAGAAAAGTTGTATCTATTGATGAGTTAATTCGTTTAAATCTTGGTATATAGCAACTCCTAGTTTGTAGATACCAAAATATCATATTCTGACGGAGTGATCCAGACACGGCGGTGGGAAAATCTTTTAGATTTTTCCGCCGTTTTTAGTGGCTGGTTCACTTCGACAGTTGAGCGAGCTTGCGAGCGAACATCAAGCCCCCGTTATCTAACAAGGGGGGCACAAAAAACAAGAGACAATAGACACTACTAAGCGGAAAACGCTGTATTTACAAGGCAAAACCGCTTTTGACAGGGTGTTAACTGAAAGACACTCATTTAACACATAAAAATTAAATAAGACATAGGAAAGACAGTTGGTTTCAAATAAGAAACTGATTGTCTTTGTCTTTTGCAGAAATGTAAGCATAGGCAATTATCAAATATGGTAGTTGCCTTTTTTGATTGGAGGAATTGAAGAATGAATGATAAAAACTTTATAGAAGAATTAAGACAAAAGCGTGAAGAATATGGAGTAACACAAACAAGGCTTGCGGTTGCCTGCGGTATCAGCCGTACATATTTTAATCAGATAGAGAATGGGATTGTTGTTCCCTCTGATGAATTAAAACAAACGATAGAAAAACAGATTGAGCATTTCAACCCAAAAGAACCGCTATTCTTATTGATTGATTACTTCCGTGTCCGCTTTCCTACTACGGACGCATTAAAGATTATTCGTGATGTATTACAACTAAAAGCCGATTATATGCTTTATGAAGATTTTGGAAAGTACGGATATGAAAGCAAGTATGTTTTGGGCGATATCAATATCATGTGTTCTATGCAAGAGCATTTAGGCGTTTTGTTAGAACTGAAAGGCAGAGGGTGTCGGCAAATGGAAAGTTATCTATTGGCACAGGAACGCACATGGTATGACTTTATGCTTGATTGTATGACGGCAGGCGGTGTGATGAAACGGCTTGACTTGGCAATCAATGATAAAGCAGGAATATTGGATATTCCAAAATTAAAGGCAAAATATAAAGCAGGAGAATGTATTTCCTACTTCCGTATGCAGAAAGATTACAGTGGTACAGAGAAATGTGGGAGTGATACACCAAAGAACACAGGAGAAACCTTATATCTTGGTTCAACAAGTAGCGAATTATATATGTGTGCTTATCAGAAGAATTATGAGCAGTATGTCAAGAATGGCACAGAAGTTGAAGATACAGAAATCAAGAACCGTTTTGAAATACGCATGAAGAATGAACGAGCCTATTATGCAGTTGTAGATTTACTGACCTATCGGGACGCTGAACGCACCGCTTTTTCTATTATCAATCATTATGTTCGCTTTGTAGATAGAGAGGACGATAAACCTAAAAGTCAATGGAAAATGAATGATGATTGGGCATGGTTTGTAGGGGATAACAGAGAACCTATACGCTTAACCACAAAGCCAGAGCCTTATACCTTACAAAAGGCATTGCATTGGTTACAAAGACAAGTTGCACCAACGATAAAAATGGTACAGGCATTGGATAAAGAAAATCATACAACGATACTGAAAGATATGATTGAGCAGGCAGAGCTCAAAGACAAGCATAAACATTTATTACAGTTAGAAAAATCAACCATAGAAGAACGCATAGATACCGTTGTTCCACAAGAGAATGACGGTATTTTTTAATTTCTTCAAAAAATCTGCAACAAAATATCAACTAGCGTACAGATATGGTGTGAGAAAAGGAAATTTAACTTTTTTTCAAAATTACTCATTAAACCGAGGGTTGCTGTCCTTATATGGAGTGGAAGTTGAAAAAATCTATACTTTTTTGAAAAATATGACGGAAATTCGTGATTGGTGGACAGTATTATGCGAAAAAAGGAAAAACTGTCGTTATTTGTATTCAAACAGGCATTAGCAGTTGAGTGTTGATGTGAAAGGAAGAAAATATTTTCATTTTTAACTTAACATTTGATGACTGCTGTTCCCTATATGGTGCAGGAAAAGAGATTTAAAATATTTTCATTTCAACTTAACAAATAAGCGTTTGCTGTACAGACATGAAGTGAAAAGAAAAAAGTTTTGAGTATTGGTTACGCTTTTGCTCTTTTCCAACGCGGTATATAGGAAAGACGATTTTCTTCTTCCGTGTTCTTTGACAACTGAATAAAGCAATTCAATACATTAGACAGACAGCGAGCCGTTGAAACAGATACGCCATGACCTTTCCCCTGCCAAAGCGAGCGACAACCTATCTGTGTTCTTGTAAAAGACTTGTCCTCTTTTATCGCCATGACCTGTCCTGTCTGATAATGATACTCCCGTACAGCCACAGCTTGAGCGTTCAGAGCGTCGCACGCAATGGGTACGGCTACATAAGGATTATGCAGAGGTGGAACTCCTGTGGGCTATGACAAAAGCCGTTGAATTGCTTAGAAACTATTTTTACAGAAAGGGGGTATGTGTTATTGCTGATATTGTAAAAACAATGCAAGAAAAGACAAATAATAAGCGTGGCATTGGCAACAGAGGAAAGACAAAGATTGTAGTAAAAGAGCATTTTTCCGAAAAAGGAAAGACAATGGAAGAACTTCTGACTGATGTTATGCTGGAAAAAGCAAAGCAGACAATCGCATAAAATCGGTGCAGTTGTAAGAAATAGATTGAATGGCAAAAAGTACCCGTGTTATACTTTACTTGCAAGCAGGTATTGTAAACACGGGTTAGTTATAAAGGAGGATAACTGACAATGAAACAACAGATTTACAATACTGCACTTTATCTTAGGTTAAGCCGAGATGATGAATTACAGGGCGAAAGTTCCAGCATTACCACACAAAGAAGTATGTTGCGTCTATATGCAAAAGAACATCATTTGAATGTGATTGATGAGTATATTGATGACGGCTGGTCGGGAACAAATTTTGAAAGACCGAGTTTCCAGAGAATGATTGAAGATATAGAGGCAGGAAAAATCAACTGTGTTGTAACGAAAGACCTTTCCCGACTTGGCAGAAATTATATTATGACAGGACAATATACAGAATTGTATTTTCCCAGCCATAATGTCCGTTACATAGCGATTGACGACGGTGTAGACAGCGAAAAAGGCGAAAGTGAGATTGCACCATTTAAGAACATCATCAATGAATGGGTGGCAAGAGATACAAGCCGTAAAGTGAAATCGGCATTTAAGACAAAATTTGCAGAGGGTGCGTATTATGGGGCTTATGCTCCGTTAGGATATAAGAAACACCCCGACATCAAAGGAAAACTGCTGGTTGATGAGGAAACAAAATGGATTGTTGAAAAAATCTTCTCCCTAGCCTATCAAGGTTACGGTAGTGCCAAAATCACAAAGGTACTGCGAGAAGAAAAAGTTCCGACAGCGTCTTGGCTGAATTTCACAAGGTACGGTACTTTTGCACATATCTTTGAGGGAAAGCCCGAAAGCAAGCGTTATGAGTGGACGATTGCTCATGTTAAGGCAATATTAAAAAGTGAGGTTTATATAGGCAACAGCGTTCACAATATGCAGTCTACGGTTTCATTTAAGAGCAAGAAGAAAGTACGAAAGCCCGAAAGCGAATGGTTTCGAGTAGAAAACACGCACGAACCGATTATTGACAAGGAAGTGTTCTATCGTGTGCAGGAGCAGATAAAATCAAGGCGTAGACAGACAAAGGAAAAGGCAACGCCGATATTTGCAGGGCTTGTCAAGTGTGCGGATTGTGGCTGGTCTATGCGGTTTGCAACAAATAAAGCAAATAAGACGCCTTACAGTTATTATTCTTGCAGTTTCTACGGACAGTTTGGCAAAGGTTACTGTTCTATGCACTATATCCGCTATGATGTGCTGTATCAAGCTGTATTGGAGCGATTGCAGTATTGGGCTAAGGCAGTACAGCAGGACGAAGAAAAGGCATTGAACAAGATACAGAAAGTCGGCAATGCAGAGCGAATACGGGAAAAGAAGAAAAAGGCAAGTGCCTTGAAGAAAGCCGAGAACCGACAAAATGAGATTGACCGCTTGTTTGCGAAAATGTATGAAGATAGAGCCTGTGAGAAGATAACGGAACGAAACTTCATTATGCTGTCGGGGAAATATCAAAAGGAACAGATAGAACTAGAACAGCAGATAACCAGCCTAAGAGAAGAATTAAGTAAAATGGAACAGGATATGATAGGTGCTGAAAAGTGGATTGAGTTAATCAAGGAGTATTCTGTACCAAAGGAACTGACAGCACCGTTATTAAATGCAATGATAGAAAAAATACTCATTCACGAAGCAACAACGAATGAGGAGAACGAAAGAATACAGGAAATAGAGATATACTACCGATTTATTGGAAAAGTAGACTGATAAATAGGGTTCATATCTTTAACTAAGGGAAAGCGGATTATCGGTTCCTGATTCAAGTATGCTTGTCTTGTTGGCAGAAGAACTGGATACATCTGTAAGTGTGTTGCTCGGAGAAACGGAACAGGAAAGAAGTGAGGTGAAAATTCGGACAATTCGTTACCTGCTTATTTTAGTGTGTGCAATTATTGTAGTAGTATTTATTGCTTTCGCGGCTATGAATAGCGAATATTTGACTTGGGATTTTAACAATTATTTTATTAGAAAATGGAAGAATAAAAAATAATAGATAAAAGCTGAATTTGATAAGGAGGATTACATATGGAATTTCCTTTTCATGATGTACCAAATACAGCAACTATAATTTGCTGTCACATAA
The DNA here is from genome assembly GCF_001487105.1 of Mediterraneibacter massiliensis. Taxonomy (GTDB): domain Bacteria; phylum Bacillota; class Clostridia; order Lachnospirales; family Lachnospiraceae; genus Mediterraneibacter; species Mediterraneibacter massiliensis. Next base: position 1,198,214 of record NZ_LN913001.1, read on the forward strand.
TGAATGGAGAAGAACCTATTTTATTTGTATCACATGATGAAGATGACGGTATGTGGCAATTTTTATGTGGCAAAGCACATGAAACAGAAGACGCAAAATTAGTTTCTTTGAAGGAGGTATTTGAGTTAGACAATTCGATTGGAACTTTAGTAGATATGCCTTGCGGTTATTATGCGACGAGAGAAAATCAAGAAGATAATTGGGTGCTTAGTAAGCGTTAAATATGAATTTGTGGGGTAGATATTTTGAGAACATACAAGGACAAAGAAGAATTAAAAAATGAGATAAATAAAAGTTTTGAAAAGTATATTTCTGAATTTGATAATATTCCTGAATCTTTAAAAGATAAGAGAATAATCGAAGTAGATAGAACACCAGCAGAAAATCTTGCTTATCAAGTTGGATGGACGACATTAGTTTTGAAATGGGAAGACGATGAGAAACAAGGGATTGAAGTGAAAACACCATCGGATATGTTTAAGTGGAATCAACTAGGTGAATTATATCAATGGTTTACAGATACTTACTCATATTTATCGTTAGCAGAACTGAAAGATAGACTAAAAGAAAATATTATATCTATCCATACAATGATTGATTCAATGAGTGATGAAGAATTATTTCAACCACATATGAGAAAGTGGGCTGATGATGCTACAAAAACAGCGGTATGGGAAGTTTACAAGTTTATTCACATTAATACTGTTGCTCCTTTCGGAACTTTTAGAACCAAGATCAGAAAATGGAAAAAGGCAGCATTGTAAATATTATGCAAACCGAGTGAAAATAAAATAGTAATGTTGTTTTTGGAATCTGAATTAAATGTTAAAGAAAATTATATTAAAGCAAAAGATCTTGATTTAAAGTACGGTTAAGAATACCGGAGCAGAAGCAAGCTTTACGGAATATATGAGCGTATTTTGATGAAACGATATTGAAAGTTCCTTTATTTTAAGTTCTATCATTATATGATGTGAGTGAAAGAGAGGTATTGTGTATGGCATTAAGTGATAACATCAAAAAATTCAGAGAAGAAAAAAGTTCACCCAGCAACAATTTGCAGACAAACTATAGGTTTCAAGACAGATAGTTTGTCGTTGTGAAAATGGTTCAAGAGGAGATCAGAGAAGATACAAAGTCGGATACACCTGCTGATTTCTAAAAAGCTGAGAGAAATGTAGTGAAATTAAGGAACAAGGCAAAGCCGATACGATATAGGTCTGTCTTTGACGGAATGTATATAGACAAAAGAGGAAGTGTTTTAAAATAAAAGGGAAAGCAGCTAGAATATCGTTTGTTTTTGCGGATGATTTTGCACTGTAACTGTGATAGAATAAATGCGTAACATTTTACAGAGGCAGGATAGAAAAGAAGGGAATGTAAATGGGTTGTTTAGGTAATGTATTGTGGTTTTTGTTTGGCGGATTCATCAGTGGCTTAAGCTGGTGTCTGGCGGGATGCATATGGTGCATTACGATCATAGGGATACCGGTAGGCGTACAGTGTTTTAAGCTTGCTTCACTGAGTTTTTTCCCTTTTGGAAAGGAAGTTGTGTATGGCGGCGGAGCCGGTTCGTTGCTTTTGAATATAATCTGGCTGCTTGTGTCGGGGTTGCTTTTAGCGATAGAACATGCAGCGCTGGGCATTATACTTTGTATAACAGTGATCGGGATTCCGTTCGGAATGCAGCAGTTTAAACTGGCTAAATTGGCTCTGATGCCCTTTGGAGCAGAAATACGGTGACGACAGAGACGATATGCAATTGTGCTATAAGCCATGGGCAAAAACAGAAAAGCAGAACGGGAGAAGAAGGAGCAGATGGATGGAAATAAACATAAAAGCAGTATTTTTCGACGTGGACGGGACATTGATCTCCCACAAAGACGGGGGTGTGCCTGAAAGTACAAAGGAAGCTCTTCGTCTGTTGAAAAAGCGGGGAATCAAAGTGGTTGTTGCCACAGGACGGCATACGATAGAGCTTGAGGCTCTGCCGGTTCGTGATCTGGAATTTGACGGCTATGTGGTCCTGAATGGACAGTTATGTTTGGATGGGGAAGGAAATACGATTTATGACGAACCAATCTGCAAAGAGGGGGCAGATACGATACTGGAGATATTTAAACGGCGGGAAATACCTGTGTCTATGGTAGAGAAGGACAGAATCTATGTGAATTTTGTCAATGATCTTTTGCGGAGGCGGCAAAAAGAGATATTAAGTCCTGTACCGGAAGTGGCGGAGTATCATGGCGGCAAAATATATCAGTGTTGTATGTATGTAGAAGAACCACAGATGAGAGAGATTGAAAAGAAACTGCGCTTTTGCCGTGCAACACAATGGAATGATGCTGCATACGACATTATCGCAGAAGAAGCCGGAAAGCGAAAAGGGATAGAGGCGTTTCTGAAACATTACAGTATCTCCCCAAAGGAGATCATGGCTTTTGGCGATGGAGAGAATGATATAGATATGCTGCTCTATGCACAGATTGGCGTAGCAATGGGGAATGCTAATGATAAGGTAAAAGAAGCAGCAGATTATGTGACGGACAGGGTAGACAAAGAGGGAATCAAAAAAGCTTTGGAAGAGTATGGAGTAATATGAGTGCGGCATATGTGTATGGCTAAAGGAGGAAAGGCTATGAAGCAAAAAATTCCGTCCCATGAGACATTTAAAATAGCAGCGTTGTTAGCTTTGGTGGGGGGATTTCTGGATGCATATACTTATCTTCTGCGAGGCGGTGTGTTTGCGAATGCACAGACGGGAAATATTGTGCTGCTTGCGGTCAATATGGCAGAAAGACAATGGGGGAAGGCTGGATACTATCTGATTCCGATTGCAGCGTTTGCAGTCGGTGTTTTTGTGACGAATCTGTTAAGAGAACGTCTAAAGAAAAGCGGTTTTTTACAGTTTGAGCATTGTATTCTGCTCTTTGAGGCAGGACTTTTATTTGTCATAGGCTTTCTTCCGGCAGAAATGCCGGATGGAATCATTAATGTAATGATTTCTTTTATCTGTTCTTTGCAGGTGAATGCATTCAGAAAGGTGCGAGAGGTTCCATATGCCTCTACGATGTGCACGGGGAACCTGCGGTCGGGAACAGAAAAGTTGTATGTATTTTTGATGGAAGGAGACCGGCAGGCAGGAAAAAGCGCAGTCCACTATTGGGGTGTGATCTTCCTTTTTATCGCAGGTGCCGCAGCGGGTACGATAGCGGCAGGAATGATAGGAATAAAGAGTATCTGGCTGTGCTGCGTATTGCTTTTGCTGGCATCTCTGCTCATGTTGCTGCAGGATAGAAGGTAAATAAAAGAAAAATGCTCTGCAAGGCTCACGCTGCGGTAAAAGGTATCATGTTGCTGGAGCAACCCGCCGCAGACAGAGAATTCTGCGGAGCATTTTTCTTTGTTAAAGGTCTGTTTACCGCATTGCCGGCTGTGTCAGGATAGATTTTACATGTTCAATCTCTTGTTGTGTAGCCTTTGCGGCGGGGACATAATAGCTTTTTTCCCGGGCAAACTGGTATAGTTTTTCTTGTGACATTTCACATTCATTGCGGATCTGTTTTAAGCATTGTTTTAATTCTTTGTTTTCTGTCTGGGGAATCATGTCTCCAAACATTTTTAATTCACCGTTTACTCCGACTAATGCGTCGGAAATCATTGTTTTTTCATCCATATCTCCTGCGCTCCTCTTATAAAAATTTCATCAGTTCCTGCTTGTTTTTCATGGCAGAATCCGCGGCATCCTGAAAAAGTTTTTTTGCCTCCGGATCTTGCGCATCTTGCGCGTATTCTGTCATCTTGCAATGTGTCGTCGTATATCCGCCGATGAGGTGGCGGAGATTCTGCAGATCAAGAATAGAAATCTCAGACATAAGCAACCTCCTTTTTTTTATTCCCGCAGGCGGCCGTCAGGTCGCAAGTTCGCCTGCTCCTGCCTGCGGCAAAGTCTGTGACTTTTCGTAAATTAGTATGTCCTATCTTTGTCAGATATATGAGGGAAATTTTAAGAAGCACAATGAAAAATAAATTCACTGAAAAGTTCCCGCATTTCTGAAGAAGTACGGTACATACATTCCGGGTGCCACTGGACGCCGAGCGCAAAAGAATGTTCGGAAAGTTCCAATGCTTCTACAGTTTTGTCTGAAGCGTGCGCGCACGCGGTAAGTCCCTGCCCTATAGTTTCAATGACCTGATGGTGGAAGCTGTTTACATAGAGACAGGAGCCGATGCAGCGTTTTAGATGACTTCCTCGTCGGGTGGTGATGCGGTGGCTGACGTCGCTTTTTGTATCCGAATGTTGCATGTGGTTTAATATATTTCCGGATTGCAGCATAGTATCCTGACAGATCGTTCCTCCACAGGCTACGTTAAAGATCTGCATGCCACGGCAGATGGAAAAAACAGGTTTTGTGGTTTTTAAGATTTTTTTCATAAGACGTATCTGAAACAGATCCAGAGTAATATCCGTCCGTCCGATCCCATCCTTAGGTTCTTGTCCGAACAGAAGGGGCGTGATGTCCTCCCCTCCGCAGAAGAGAAAACCGTCGCACAGGGCGATATATTCTTCCAGAAGATGATCTGAACGGACAAGGGGAAGCACAACAGGGAGTCCTTTTGAATATCTGACGGACTGGATATAAGCGTTTGAGACAAATTGCCGGCTGTTTTGCAAGCCGCAGATAACAATGCCGATTTTAGGTTCCATACATCCTCCTGAAACATATTTTTCTGTTTAACATCATAATTGTATGATAGGATATGTAAGAAAGGAGAGATTTATACATGAAATTGATAGATATGCATTGTGATACGATCAGCGAACTTTATAAACAAAGCGATGCATCGTTTGCGCATAACCATTTGTGCGTGGATATAGAAAAATTAAAAAAGGCAGACAGTCAGGCACAGTTTTTGGCATGTTTTGTAAATATAGGAAAATTCGAAACCAAAACGGACAGATGGGAGCTGGCATATAAAGAAGTACTGTCTCTGATCGAACGGATCAGGCAGGAGGAGGGAGAAGATTTTGGCTGTATTTTTCAGGAGAAAGAATTAGAAGAAAATAAAAAGAAACACTGCATTTCCGGTATCATCACAGTGGAAGAAGGCGGAATATTAAACGACAGGATAGAGAGAATAGATACATTGTATAAAAAAGGTGTACGCCTTTTGACGCTTACATGGAATTATGAGAATTGTATAGGATATCCAAACAGCCGAGATAAGAAGGTCATGGAAAACGGACTGAAACCATTTGGGCATCTTGTGATAGAGAGAATGAATCAGCTCGGAGTGCTGATCGACGTATCGCATATATCTGACGGCGGATTCTGGGACTGTGTGCAAAATAGTCCTGTTCCGGTGGTAGCATCCCATTCTAATGCGCGTGCGCTGTGCCCGCATCCGAGAAACTTATCAGACCGTATGCTCAAAGCCATCGGAGAAAAAGGAGGAGTGGCAGGAGTGAATTTTTATTCTGCTTTTCTGACAGAAAAGAAAAAGGCAAATATTTCGGATATTGCGGCGCATGCCCGGCATATGCTGCGGTGGGCGGGAGAAGATGCCGTTGCGTTCGGAACGGATTTCGATGGCTTTGAAACGCAGGCTCTGCCGGAAGAAATCGCAGGCATTCAAGACATGGGAAGAATATGGGAAGCACTGAAACGCACGGGTTTTACAGAAAGGCAGCTGGATAAGATATGGTATAAAAATGTACAAAGAATCTTAAGAGATGTCTGGAAATCATAAGGAGAGTGTGATAGAATAGAAAAGATAAAATTTTGAGGTGCTATCGAGAGAAGAGGAGGACTTAAGTAGTGGAAAACAAAAGAATCATCCAGGTGGAGGAAAAGGTACCGTTTAACATGCTCGTACCTTTGAGTATTCAGCATATGTTTGCAATGTTCGGGGCATCTGTTCTCGTTCCATTCGTATTTGGCATTAATCCGGCAGTGGTATTGTTTATGAATGGAATCGGAACACTGCTCTTTATTTTTGTCACAAAAGGCAAAGCGCCAGCCTATCTGGGTTCCAGCTTTGCTTTTTTGGCGCCTGCGGGGATTGTGATTGAAAAGTGGGGATATGAGTATGCATTGGGAGGTTTTGTAGCAGTCGGTTTCTGTGGATGTGTACTTGCTTTGCTGATCTATAAATTCGGTTCGGCATGGATCGATGTGGTGCTGCCTCCGGCGGCCATGGGACCTGTGGTTGCCCTGATCGGTCTGGAACTGGCAGGAACAGCGGCTTCAAATGCCGGATTGACAGAAAGCAGTATTGATATGAAAAATGTCATTGTCTTTCTTGCTACATTATTGACAGCCATATTGGGTTCTGTATTATTCCGAAAGTTTTTTGCGGTCATACCGATTTTAATCGCGATCATTGTAGGATATGTGGCGGCGATCTTATGCGGGATCGTAGATTTTAGCGAGGTGGCGGCAGCGTCGGTATTCGCGGTGCCGAACTTCTCTCTTCCAAAATTCAAATGGGAGGCGATTGTGATCATACTGCCTGTCCTTCTGGTAATTGCATCTGAACACATCGGACACCAGATCGTGACAAGCAAGGTTGTAGGCAGAGATCTGCTGAAGGATCCGGGACTGCATCGCTCCCTGTTTGCGGATAACTTTTCTACCATGATCTCCGGCTTTATCGGATCAGTTCCGACGACGACTTACGGGGAAAATATCGGTGTTATGGCGATGACAAAAGTATACAGCGTATATGTGATAGGCGGTGCGGCGGTTTTATCGATTATCTGCTCTTTTATCGGTAAAATGACAACACTGATCAATACAATCCCAGGTCCTGTGATCGGAGGTATTTCTTTCCTTCTCTATGGAATGATCGGAACGTCCGGCATCCGTATATTAGTAGAATCGCAGGTGGATTATGCAAGATCTCGCAATATGGCGATGACCTCTGTTATATTTGTAACCGGATTGTCAGGTATCAAAGTGCAGTTTGGAAGTATTCAGCTGACGGGTATGGTGCTCGCCTGTGTGGTAGGTATGCTAATGGGACTTATGTTCTTTGTTTTGGATAAATTAAAATTGACAAACGATAGAGAAGAAGAGTAGAGGAAAAAAGGAGTTCCGACAGGGACTTCTTTTTTTCGTGGAAAGATTGGGTTATAGAAGGAGAATCTTCATAAATTCTTAAGTTCAGGTTATAAAAGATATAAAAAAGGGGGAATATAATCAGACCAAAGGAGGCTGGCAGAGAATGGACAGAAGGACATATTACAGAAGAAAAAAAAGAAAATACAGAAGAAAGAGGATACAGAAACTGTTTATTGCGGGTATTTTTTTGTTTGGGAGTATTGTTCTGGTGAAAAATACATTTTATGATAGTTGGCTGCGTGAGATTTCCGTAGAGACTGCTTCTTTGATCGGCAGGAAGCATGGAATAAAGAACCAGGATACATTGGAAAAATTACGTGAGATGGCGAAGACAGATGAGAGAGTGGAGATGATACTAAACCATGCCGATCGGTATCCGGAAGATCTTTTAGATATGCTCGCCGGCAATGCCGAGGCAGCAGAGTTTGTACTGCAGTATCCGGAGAAGAAAGACAGAGAACCGACAACGACCACAGAAGGTGTTGTTAAAGGAGAGATTCCACTGTTTTTGCAATGGGATGAACGATGGGGATATGCAGAATACGGGGATACATTTCTGGCAGTGAGCGGCTGTGGTCCGACCTCGCTTGCCATGGTCGCAGCCGGACTGACGGGAAATGACAGTATCACGCCCTATGCGGTAGCGCGGTATGCGCAGGACAACGGGTATTATGCAGGCGAAAGCGGAACGAGTTGGCTGCTTATGACGGAAGGCGGTAAGGCGTTTGGTGTTGCAGGCGAAGAGATCGGAGCAGATGAGGTATCTGTCCTATCTGCGCTGGAGAACGGACATCCGATCATATGCAGTATGCGCCCGGGAGATTTTACAACGACGGGACATTTCATTGTACTTACAGGTGTAGAGGATGGAAAAATCAAGATCCATGATTCGAACAGTGAGAAGCGCAGCGCTAGAGCATGGGAATATGACGAAATAAAATATCAGATCAACAATCTATGGGCGTTTACGGAGTTGTAAATTTTTTTATTTTATAGGAAATTACTTTCTTTGCGGGGCAGAATTCTTTATCCAATACAAAAAGGAACCGATACAAAAATGATGGCATCGGTTCCTTTGCTGTTCCTGTGTGAGAAAATTCTATTTGTCGTTTACTTCCTGCATCTTCATAGCGCGTACTTTCAGCGGCAGCCCAAATAGATTGATAAATCCTTCTGCATCATGATGATCATAGAGTTCTCCGGTGGTAAAGCTTGCCAGTGACTCGCTGTACAGAGAATAAGGGGATGTCTCGCCTGCCTTGATGATATTGCCTTTATACAGTTTGAATTTTACTTCACCTGTCACATACTGCTGTGTCACATCGATAAAAGCCTGGATCGCCTCGCGCAGCGGGGTAAACCATTTTCCTTCATATACGATCTGTGCAAATTTATTTCCGAGATCTTTCTTTACTTCATATGTAGCGCGGTCAAGCACAAGTTCTTCCAATTGCTCGTGAGCTGCCATAAGGATGGTTCCGCCGGGAGTCTCGTAGACGCCGCGGGATTTCATGCCTACGACACGGTTTTCTACAATATCGATAATGCCGATCCCGTGTTTGCCCCCAAGTGTATTTAGCTCCGTAATGATATCAGAAACTTTCATTTCTTTGCCGTTGAGAGTTTTTGGAACACCGGCTTCAAATGTCATGGTTACATATTCCCCTTCTTCTGGCGCTTTTTCAGGTGTGACACCGAGCACAAGAAGATCGTCATAGTTTGGTTCATTTGCAGGATCTTCTAATTCCAACCCTTCATGGCTGATATGCCACAGATTGCGGTCGCGGCTGTAACTATGCTTTGCGTCGAATGGAAGATCGATTCCGTGTTCTTTGCAGTATTCGATCTCTTCCTCACGGGACTGCATTGTCCATATGTCCGTCATACGCCAAGGAGCGATGATCTTGATATCCGGCGCCAGAGCTTTGATACCAAGCTCAAAACGGATCTGGTCATTTCCCTTGCCGGTCGCGCCGTGACAGATAGCGACAGCGCCTTCTTTTCTTGCGACCTCGACGAGTTTTTTTGCAATGACAGGACGTGCCATGGAGGTACCGAGCAGATATTTATTTTCATATACTGCACCGGCCTTGACGCACGGCATGATATAGTCGTCGGAGAATTCGTCGATGATATTTTCAATGTATAATTTGGAAGCTCCTGATAATTTTGCTCTTTCTTCCAGACCATCCAGTTCTTCTCCCTGACCGCAGTCGATACAGCAGCAGATAACGTCATAGTCAAAATTCTCTTTCAGCCATGGAATGATGGCAGTTGTGTCAAGACCGCCAGAATATGCTAAAACAACTTTTTCTTTACTCATTTTATTTGCCTCCTAAATATATCTTTTCCTTAATAAACTAACACATACTATACACTAAATTTAATAATTATGCAATAGTAAATTTGATATATCTGAAAAAATATTTTTGGCGGATGGCGGAGGGATTTTCCGGAACTGTGCACTTGTTTTTTGAAAAGGGAATAGAAATATGCAGAAAATGAAAGAAATATGCAGACGGAACAAAAGAAACAGAAAGAAAAATAGGGGAAGAATCATAAAGGACGAGAAAAAGATACAGGCAGTCAGAAAAAACAAAAATGAATATTATACATAAAAATATGCATAAAAATACTTTTAATAGAAAGAGTGAAGAGATATTTTAGAGCTATGCCAAGTTGATTTTCCTACTTTTTTATTGCCGGCAGTGGTTTTGGACAGAAAGAGACAGTGATGTGCAGAGTATTTTCGCAGAGGTACGCAGATACCTGACCGCCCATTTTGCGAGTCAGATGTTCCACGATAGACAACCCGAGTCCGGAACCGGTACTGTGTCTTGCCGCATCTGCCCTGTAAAAGCGTTCAAAAAGACGATCTGTATCGATTTTTGTGCCTTTTGGAAGAGAGTTAGAAAAGGTAATAGATGTTCCTTTCTGATCAATGGAGATGGTATCTGTCCCATAGGCAAGTGCGTTTTTCAACAGATTCGAGAAGATACGGCGTATGCTGTCCTCATTTCCGCATACTGTCAGCGCCTCCTGCGGATAGTGAAGGTTCAGGCGAAAACCGGCAGAAGCAATGCGGTCATAAAAAGAGGCAAGCAGATCACACAGGATGGGATAGGGAGCAACAGACTTCAAGTCTGGCACATATTCTTCCTGTGTCAGCTTTGTATAAAGAAACAGCTCATCGAGAAGAGATTCTAGGTCTTGCAGACGCTTCTGTATAATCTGTATATAATGCGCGGCTTTTTCTTTGTCTGTTGTCTGGTTTAGTAATTCCACGTATCCGGAAACGCCGGTCAAGGGAGTGCGGATGTCATGTGAGATACAGGAAATGGTATATTTTAGATCTTTTCCGGCAGTCTGCTGTTGTATATAGGCTTTTTGCTCCTGTGAAAGCCGGGCGTTGAAAGCCCGGCACAGTCGTTTGAGGCTGGGAGTGCGCACGCTTAAGGAGAGGCGCAGATTGCTGCCAGTTTCTGTTTCTTCTATTTCCTCTGCCCATCTTTTAAGCTGTAGACGAATACGCAGCAGATCGAACAGAAGCAGTAATGAAAGCAGTGACAGAATCAGAATAAGCAGCATAAATGAAACCTCCTAGATATCTTTTTTCTGTAGGATGAAGACGGACAAAAGCAGCCAAATAAGCAGCCAAGTCAGACTGGTACCAAGGCATAGAGTGAGTTTCTCAGCCGGGACAGGAAAGGATATGTCCTGTATACATCCGTAGAGTGTATAGTCATAGTTTATAAAAGCAATATGCAGAGCCGACGTAATACTATCAAGTGCTGTCAGCGCAGTTCCGCTTGCGAGGAGCAGAGCAGCGGCAACAGAGATGGCCTTATTGCGAAACAAGATGGAGACAAAAGTCAGCATGGCAGAAAATCCGCTTCCTGTCAGCCAGAAGAGCAGAGTGAATTTTGCGTACTCCTGGAAAGAAGTCTCCATAAACGGCAGTCGAAACATGCGGCAGGCAAGGATAAATCCTATGATCAAAAGTAAAATATAAACAGCAGAAACTACCTGTATGACGATCCATTTGCTGAGTATATACGTAAAACGCCGGTTCCTGAGCGAGAAGATATTTTTCGCAAAGCCGCAGTCAAAGTCAGAACAGATAAATAAGGAAGTCATAAGCGCAATGATGATGAAAAAGAAGCCGCCCCGGAATATCGTGGTAGATAGGATATCGACAGCCGGTATTTTGGCGTATGCCGAGGCAATCTGATCCCCGCTCATTTCTACTCCGTTCATCATAAAAATGATACCGTTTGTTTCTGCGGCGGAACGCATCTGGTCGTCGATCGAAAGTTTAAATGTAAAGAGAAAACCAGTGACAGCGACAAGTAAAAGCAGAAAGCATATATAAAGGGATTTGCTTTTTAAGATTCTTCTGCAGTCCATACGAAGCATATCAAACATGTTCTTCACCTCCCATCAGATGGAGAAAATAGGATTCCAGATCCTGCTGATGGCGGTATAATTCTTGTATAGAGATACCGCTTTCTAAGAAAGTCTGGCTGATAAGCTGCGGATCGCAGGGAGAGTAAATATGGATCTCCCCGTTCGGATATATTTTGTAGTCCGAAAGCTGCAGATGTTCTTCTAAAAGAACAGAGGCTGACTTTGCGTTGTTTACCCTTACCAGGAGGTAATCCCGGCAGTTTTTTGCAAGTTGGGCTGCAGGTAACTGCTGTATCATACTTCCGTCTTTGATGATTCCATAGCGTGAGGCAATTTTGCTTAATTCTCCTAGGATATGGGAACTGATGATGATCGTCATGCCCTGTTCTTCATTTAAATGTACCAACATAGAACGGATTTCCCGTATGCCTTCTGGATCTAATCCGTTTATAGGCTCATCCAAGATGAGAAGATCTGGATTGCCGAGCAGGGCAAGGGCAATACCCAGACGCTGCTTCATTCCCATAGAGAAGTGTTTTGTCTTCCTATTTCCGGTGTCTGCAAGTCCGGTAAAGGCTAAAAGTTCCTCTGTTTTTTGTCTTGCGTCGATAAGCCCTAGACATCTGGCTTTTAAAAGCATGTTTTCCCTTGCGGAAAGTCCGGGGTACAGACCGGCATTTTCAATCAGCATGCCGGTCCTTTTGCGTATGATGTCATTGTGGCCGGTCTTGCCAAACAGACGGATCGCTCCTTCTGTGGGCGCAGCAAGCCCGCATATCATTTTTAAAGTCGTGGATTTTCCCGCTCCGTTTCTGCCGATAAAACCATAAATATCTCCTTTGTGTACAGTCATATCCAGATGGTCTACAGCCCTTTTTCTGCCATAGACCTTGGAGACAGACGACAATTCTACTACACACATATTCTGTGATCCTCCTTCGATTGATATGGCTATTATAGAGTATAAGTTTACAGAAACCGCAAAGAAAAGTTTAAGAAAGTTTAAAGCCGATTCCCCATACGGTTTGTATGTAGTCCGCTGTGCCGCTGGCCTTTAGTTTTGCGCGTATATTGCTGATGTGGACATTGATCGTCTTGTCTTCGATGGCATAGGCCTCTCCCCAAACAGATTCATAGATTTCTTGTTTGGTAAATACTTTAGTTGGTCTTTGCATGAGAAGGGCAAGTATGTCAAACTCATGTGCGGTAAGTTCCAGCGGTCTTGTATCTATAAGAAGGCGGCGGGAGTCCAGGTCGAGCGTCCAATCTTTGTATTCTGTCCGACGCGGGGAGAAACTGCCCTTCTGGTGCCTGAGCTGTACTTGTATGCGCACGAGCAGTTCTTCTAAGGCAAAAGGCTTAGTCAGATAATCGTCGGCTCCTTTGGTGAGGAGTTCTACTTTGTCGTCCAGTGCACTTTTGGCAGACAAAATGATGACGGGAATATTGCTGATACCGCGGATCTGGGTAAGAAGGCTTTCGCCAGAAATACCGGGGAGCATCAGATCCATGAGGATAAGGCTGAAATCAAACTGCAGGTCAAGAAGCAGGCGTGCTTCTGTACCGGAGAATGCCTGCACAGCAGAAAAGGAATGTTCTGTCAAAAATTCGTAGATCATATTGTTAATATCTGTATCGTCTTCAATGATTAAAATTTTGGGCATATATGCTCACTCCCTTTGTCATATTCGTTTTATTATATCACAACAGGAGGAGTTTGTGGTATACTGTCAAAGAAGGAGTGACAGAGCCTATGCATAAGATAGAAGTGCCAAATCATCATTTCCGGATAGACCAGATCTGTGGTTCCGGACAGTGTTTTCGTCTGGACAGAGTAGAGGATAGGATCTATGAAGTCATAGCAGGAGAGAAGTATTTAAAGATAAAGCAATACCCAGATAAGACAAGCTTTTATTGTACAGAAAAAGAATATACGTGTTTTTGGAAAATGTATTTTGATCTGGACGTTTGCTATGAGACATATATAGAGTCTATTGATAAAGGAGATACATATTTGAGCAAAGCAGCAGCATTTGGGGAAGGGATCCGTATCCTTAGACAGGATGTATGGGAGATGATCGTTTCTTTTATTCTTTCGCAGCAGAACAATATTCCAAGGATCAAACAGCTTATCCGGATACTCTGTGAACAATGCGGGGAAGAAAGAAGAAGCCCGGAAGGCAGGGTGTATTATACATTTCCGACGGCAGAGAGATTGTCTGAAGTGGAGGAAAGTACATTCCGGGAATGGAAACTGGGATACAGGAGCCGGTATTTACAAGAAACGGCGCGTGCTGTTGCGGAAGGCAAAGTACGGCTTAGCGATCTTAGCGGCATGGAATATGAAACAGCCAAAAAGGAATTGATGAAGCTGTGCGGAATCGGCGCAAAAGTGGCGGACTGTATTTGTCTGTTTGCCCTGCACAAGTTGGATGCATTTCCGGTAGATACCCATATACAGAAAGTTTTAGAAAGGGAATATAAGAAAGGTTTTCCTTTTGAACGATACAGAGGATATGCAGGAGTAATGCAGCAGTATATTTTTTATTATGATCTAAAAAACGGGGTAGCAATGAAGGAGATGTAAGAGTGAAAGAGTTGACAGAAATGACATTGACCGAACTCTGGCAGTTATTTCCGATCATATTGAAAGAATATGATCCGGCATATCCAAGATGGTACGCAGAAGAAAAATGTAGGCTGGAACAAATCTTTTCCAGTGAGAGTCTCTGCCGTATCAGTCATATAGGGAGCACGTCTGTGCCGGGACTTTTGGCAAAACCGACTATTGATATTTTAGCAGAGTTGTCTTCCATTTCAGATATATCCAGATGGAAAGCGCAGCTTACAGAACAAGGATGGATCTGTATGTCGCAGGAAAAGACACCGGAATATAAACTGGTATTTAATAAGGGATATACAAAAACCGGTTTTGCAAAGAAGGTATTTCATCTGCATGTTAGAATGTATGGGGATTGGGACGAACTGTATTTTCGGGATTATTTAAGAGAATATACAAAAAAGGCAGAAGAATATGCCGCATTGAAAAGAAAATTGAAAGAGAAATATGAATATAACCGGAATGCCTACACAGAAGGAAAGACGGAATTTATAAAGCGCAGTACAAAAGAAGCACGGAAATTGTATGGGGATCGATATGGAAAAGGAGGAAATATATGCAGGTATTGATCGTAGTAGATATGCAGAATGATTTTATTGATGGTTCTTTAGGAACGAAGGAAGCACATGCACTGACAGGTCGGCTGGCAGAGAAGATCAAAGAGTTCGACGGAATGGTCCTGGCGACAAGGGATACGCACGGAGAGGATTACTTGTCTACGCTGGAAGGAAAGAAACTTCCTGTAGTGCACTGCATTGCCGGTACAAGAGGATGGCAGCTGCATTCTTTGATCGCGCGGGCTTTGGAAGAACAAGCAGAAAAAATGTCAGAAAAAGACTGGGGCAAAACTAACAGGAGGATATTTGACAAACCCACTTTCGCAAGCCGGGAGCTTGCGCAGTACTTACTGCGATTAAAAGAAAATAAAACAGAAATCGAAAGCATTACCTTGGCAGGTCTTTGTACGGATATATGTGTGATTTCCAATGCGCTTTTTATCAAAGCGCTTCTGCCGGAGACAGAGATCAAAGTAGACGCGTCTCTGTGCGCCGGAGTTACTGTGCATAGCCATAAAACAGCCCTGGAGGCAATGAAGGCATGTCAGATAGATATAATAAATGAAGAAAAGGAGATAGGATAGTCATGGAAAATTTTTTGTATTACACACCGACAAAAGTGGTTTTTGGCAGGGGAACTGAGAAACAGGTCGGAGATTTGGTAAAAGAACAGCATTGTACGAAAGTACTGGTACATTACGGCGGCGGGAGTGTGAAAAAAAGCGGACTTCTGGATCGGATCTATGTATCCTTGGAGGAGGCCGGGATCTCCTATGTATCTTTAGGCGGTGTTGTTCCGAATCCAAGATTGTCTCTTGTATATGAAGGGATTGGGCTGTGCAGGAAAGAAAAGGTGGATTTTATTCTTGCAGTAGGCGGAGGAAGTGTGATCGATTCGGCAAAAGCCATCGGATATGGTATGACAAATGAAGGAGATGTATGGGATTTTTATGAGAAAAAGCGTGCGCCTAAGAACTGTCTTCCAATCGGTGTAGTTCTGACGATTGCGGCAGCAGGGTCAGAGATGAGTAATTCTTCTGTTATCACGAATGAAGAGGGATGGAAGAAGCGGGGATGCAACAGCGAATACTGTCGTGCCAAGTTCGCAGTTATGGATCCAGAACTTACGATGACACTGCCGGCGTATCAGACAGCCAGCGGTTGTGTAGACATTATGATGCATACGATGGAGCGTTATTTTAACCGGGTGGATAATATGGAACTAACAGATGGTTTCAGTGAACACTTGATCCGCACGGTCATGAAGAATGCAAAGATCTTGAAAGAAGAACCGGATAATTATGAGGCAAGGGCTGAGGTTATGTGGGCAGGCAGCCTTGCACATAACGGACTGATGGGATGCGGAACGGATGGAGGAGACTGGGCGAGCCATCAGTTAGAACATGAACTTGGCGGTATGTTTGATGTGGCCCATGGAGCCGGGCTTGCTGCCGTATGGGGAAGCTGGGCACGGTATGTGCTGGATGCACGTCCAGAAAGATTTGCACAGTTTGCAGAGAAGGTCATGGGCATAGAGAAGGGAACAGATCTCTTGGAGACCGGAAGAAAAGGGATTGAGGCGATGGAGGACTTTTATCGTTCTATCGATATGCCGGTGTCTATACATGAGTTGGGCATTGAACCGACGGAGGAACAGATAGAAAAACTGGCGGACAAATGCAGTTTTGACAGACAGCGCACGATCGGCTGTGTGAAAAAACTGGATCGGGAAGATATGTATAAGATCTATCAGGCAGCAAGATAGAAAAGGAGAAGGTAGTATTGATGGGTTTTATATTTGTAGGACTTGGCGGGGCGACAGGAGCAATGTTAAGATATGCGATCAGTCTTCTTCCGTGCAGGTCGCCTTTTCCTGTGCTTACGCTGGCGACGAATGTGCTTGGAGCATTAGCGATCGGTTTTATTGCAGGAACTGCGGTACGAAGGGAGATGCCCCAGTATCTTCTTCTATTTTTGAAAACCGGGGTGTGTGGTGGGTTTACAACATTTTCCACCTTTTCTTTGGAAGCGTATCAGCTGTTCCATGAAAAGCAGTATTTCTTGAGCGCGGCATATACCGTATGCAGCGTATTGTTCTGTTTTGCGGGAATCGTGCTGGGTATGTACGCCGCAAAAAGAGTATAGGAGGAATCTTGATAAAGGGAAAAAAGAGTTGACAAACCTCCGGTTATGAGTAAAATATAAACATAAGTAAAAGATGATATGATTAACAATAGGTACAAATGATTGGGGTTTCAGTGATGGATAAAAGAAAAAGTAGTTTTGTCATCATGGATAATTTTCGTACTCTGCCGCTTGCTGACAGTGTTGTTTTTGTGCCGTGCACAGGTAATCCCTTTGGGGTGTGTCACAGTTGAAAACAAAATAAGCAGATGAAAAAGGGTATTGTTGTACGGATCATTTGGAAACTGAGAATACAAAGGGTGGAAGTATAGCTGTATGCTTCTGCCCTTTTTGCATTTTGTATGGGCATTTCGGTTCATTTTGATCTGTGGGACAGGAAAGGAAAATGAACATGGACAGAAAAGAGATACTTAGTGGAAAGAAAAGAATTGTGATTAAGGTAGGTACAACGACGATCACATATGATGAGACAGGGAACATCAATCTGGATAAGTTGGAGAAATTTGTAAGAATACTGATTAATCTGAGAAATAAAGGCAAAGAAGTGATCGTCGTCTCCTCGGGCGCGGTAGGGATAGGAAGAAATGTGCTGGGCTTGGAACATAAACCGGAGACAGAAGCTGCGAAGCAGGCATGTGCCGCAGTCGGACAGGGCAGGCTGATGATGATCTATGAGAAATTATTTAATGAGTACAGCCAGCTGACGGCACAAGTTCTTCTGACAAAGGAGTCGATCACAAATAAAGAGTGCAGAAGGAATGCAAGGCAGGCATTTGATGAATTATTCCGTATGAAAGTCGTGCCGATCGTAAATGAAAATGATGCGATCTCTGTAGATGAACTAGCATATGGTAATTTTGGAGACAACGATACACTGGCGGCATATGTGGCAAAGTTGGTGGATGCAGATCTGTTGATCTTAATGTCTGATATAGAAGGGTTGTATACGGACGATCCAAAAAAGAATCCAAATGCACGGTTCATACATACTGTCTCCACGATCGATGGAAAGTTAGAACAGATGGCAAAAGGGGCTTCCAGCGAATATGGAACAGGCGGGATGGCAACAAAGATCAAGGCAGCGAAAATCGCCACAGGCATCGGCGCGGACATGGTGATCGCCAATGGGGATAATATTTATACGATCAATGATATTATGGCGGGAAAAAAGATAGGGACATTATTTTTATCGAAAGAGCACAGGAAAGAAATGAAGATGGAGATGTCTCCGGAAAAGGCACAGTACCGCAGGCAGGCAAAGCGGCAGAAAAAAGAGGCGGCAAAACCATTGGCTAATACAGAAAAAGTAGAGGCTTTGATAAATGCGGGGGAAGAAAAGAAACAAGTAGAAGAACAAAAAGAGCAATAAGGCCGGGAAATCTGTTATAAGGAGGAAATCAGAATGGAAAACTATATGGAGACGCTTGCAAAACGCGCGAAAGCGGCATCTGTGAAAGCAGCCAGGATAGGAGGAACCCAACGGGACAGAGGGCTTAGAGCGGCGGCAGAAGAATTACTACTGCAAAAGAAGCATATCTTAGAGGAAAATGAAAAGGATATGAAAACAGCAAGAGAGAAAGGAATCAAACAGTCTCTTTTAGACAGACTGCAACTCAACGAGAAGCGGATCGAGGATATGGCAGAAGGATTAAGACAAGTATCTGCCCTGGAAAGTCCAGTGGGAGAGGTTCTTTCTATGAAAAATCGACCAAACGGGCTTAGGATTGGCGAAAAAAGAGTGCCGATCGGTGTGGTAGGGATCATTTACGAGTCTCGACCGAATGTGACGGCAGACGCGTTCGGTCTGTGTTTTAAAACTGGAAATGCAGTTATCCTGCGTGGAGGAAGTGATGCGATTCATTCCAATCAGGCGATCGTCTCTGCGATTAAAGCGGGCCTTAGAAAAGAAAAACTGCTGCAGGATCTGATCCTTTTAGTAGAAGATACAAGCCGGGAAGTGGTGCAGGATATGATGAAGATGCACGGTCTGATCGATGTGCTGATTCCAAGAGGCGGCGCCAGTCTGATCGCGAATGTAGTGGAAAACAGCACGGTTCCGGTCATTGAGACAGGAACGGGAAATTGTCATATTTATGTCGATGAATCTGCGGACAGAAAAATGGCTGCAGACATTATTGAAAATGCAAAGACACAGCGGATGGGCGTGTGCAATGCATGCGAATCACTAGTCATTCATGCACACGCACTGGACATGCTGCCGGGTATTGTAGAACGTTTAAAGATGCATGGAGTAGAAGTGCGCGGAGACGAACGGGCATGTCTCGTCAGTGAGTCAATTATCCCGGCGTCAGAGCAGGATTGGGGGACAGAATATCTGGATGCCATTATCTCGGTGAAGGTCGTAGATTCTATTGACGAGGCGATCGCACATATCAACTTGTATAATACAGGACATTCGGAAGCAATCGTCACACAAGATTATAATCATGCGTTGAAATTTCAGGATGAGATCGATGCGGCAGCAGTATATGTGAATGCCTCTACAAGATTTACAGACGGCTTTGAATTTGGCTTTGGCGCTGAGATCGGGATCAGCACCCAAAAACTCCATGCGAGAGGGCCAATGGGTCTGAAGGCATTGACCACAACAAAATATATCATATTCGGAGACGGACAGATTAGGTCGTAGAGTATAAAGTGAAACGGCAAAGGGAACGCGCAGTATGTATAGCGCATATCCTCTTTGTCGTTTTTTGTATATTTATGGAAATAGAGGTGAAATGTGCCTATAACTCCACTGTGCATGTACGAAAATAAATACTTGCATAATATACATATAAGATGTATAATTATGCGTAAATATAAGAGGGAGTTTCAGAAAGAAAATACTTTACTTCCTATTAAATGAGGTTTATGATTAGAAAATATAAAACAAGAAAGGGTGTTTAAAAATGATAAAAGCAGGGATCATAGGGGCGACAGGATATGCAGGCGCCGAATTAGTCCGCATTTTAAGCAGACATAAGGAAGTAGAGATCGTATGGTATGGTTCCAGAAGCTATATAGAGAAACCGTATGCCAGTGTATATAGAAATATGTTTCAGATTGTGGATGCTGCCTGTATGGATGATAATATGGAAGAACTTGCAGAGAAGGCAGATGTTATTTTTACGGCAACCCCGCAGGGCTTTTGCGCTTCACTTGTCAATGAGGAGATACTTTCCAAGACAAAGATCATTGATCTGAGTGCAGATTTTAGGATCAAAGATGTAAATACATATGAAGAATGGTATAAAATCGAACATAAGGCGCCGCAGTTTATTGAAGAAGCAGTATACGGTCTATGCGAGGTGAACAGGGCAAAGATAAAAAAGGCGCGCCTTGTAGCAAATCCGGGATGCTATACGACTTGTTCTATCCTGACTGCATATCCTCTGGCAAAAGAAGGGATGATTGATATGGATACATTGATCATTGATGCAAAATCCGGGACGTCCGGAGCAGGCAGAGGCGCTAAGACAGCGAATCTGTTTTGCGAAGTGAATGAGAATATGAAAGCCTACGGGGTGACAACACATCGGCATACTCCGGAGATAGAAGAACAATTAGGCTATGCGTCCGGGAAAAAAGTGGTATTGAATTTTACGCCTCATCTTGTTCCGATGAACAGGGGTATCCTTGTGACAGAATATGCAGATTTGAAAAAAGACATCAGCGCACAGGAAATACAAGAGATATATAACAGTTATTATGGAAAAGAAACCTTTATCCGTGTGCTCGGAGACGGGGCATACCCGGAGACAAAATGGGTGGAAGGCAGCAATTATGCAGATATTGGTTTCCAGATCGACAAAAGGACCGGCCGCATCATTATGATGGGGGCGATCGATAATCTCGTAAAAGGCGCGGCGGGACAGGCAGTACAGAATATGAACTTAGTATTTGGCCTGAAGGAAGAAGAAGGCCTCGATCTTGTCCCTATGTTCCCTTAGACAGTAGAAAGAAGAGTAGACAGGAAAGGAAAGCAGAAGCATGATACGGGAAATGAAGATAGAAGATTATGACGGGGTCTATGCACTCTGGAAAAAGATCAAAGGCTTTGGGATACGCAGCATTGACGATTCTAAGAGTGGGGTAGAACGGTTCTTAAAGCGGAATCCGACGACAAGTGTGGTCGCTGTGGAGGATGGAAAAATCGTGGGAAGTATTCTCTGCGGGCATGATGGACGCAGAGGCTGCTTATATCATGTCTGTGTAGATGAAAAATACCGGCGCCGTGGGATCGGCAAAGCGATGGTCGTGCAGTCGATGCAGGCGCTTAAGGCGGAGAAGATCAATAAAGTGTCTCTGATCGCATTTACAAAAAATGATGTGGGAAATGCATTTTGGAATACCATAGGCTGGACGGAAAGATTGGATCTAAACTATTATGATTTTACATTGAATGAGAAGAATATCACGGCGTTCAATGAGCAGTAGAGGCAACAGAATTTAAACAGTATATGACAAAAGAAAGGAAAAGAAATATGGAAGTGATCAAAGGCGGTGTAACCGCGGCAAAAGGTTTTGAAGCAGCTTCAGCTGCGGCAGGCATCAAATATCAAGATAGAACGGATATGGCTCTCATATATAGCCTAAAGCCGTGCAAAACAGCCGGGACTTTTACAACAAACGTGGTGAAAGCGGCGCCTGTAAAATGGGATCAAAGGATCGTAGAAGAAAAGGTGAAAGCACAGGCAGTCGTGATTAATTCCGGGATTGCCAATGCCTGTACAGGAGAAGAAGGCATGGGATACTGTGAAGAAACAGCTAAAAAAGCGGCAGATATATTAGGAGTGGATGAAAAAGGCATTCTTCTTGGATCAACAGGAGTCATTGGCATGCAGCTTCCAATGGAAAAAGTAAAAAATGGCATTCGTATCTTAGCAGAACAAAAAGGACACACGATAGAGGACGGAACTCATGCGGCAAAGGCGATCATGACAACGGATACATGTGAGAAGGAGATTGCGGTTACTATTGAGATCGGCGGAAAAAAAGTGACGATCGGCGGTATGGCTAAAGGCTCTGGTATGATACATCCTAATATGTGCACTATGCTTGCTTTTCTTACCACAGATGCTGTAATCTCCAGAAAGGCGATGAAGGCAGCTTTAAGCGCGGATGTATCAGATACGTACAATATGATCTCCGTAGATGGAGATACTTCTACCAATGATACAGTCCTTTTGCTTGCAAACGGCATGGCGGACAATAAGAAGATAAAGCTGGATACGAAAGAATATGAGGAATTTAAAGAGGCACTGCATTATGTCAATGAATATCTGGCAAAGAAGATTGCCGGGGACGGAGAGGGTGCAACAGCGCTTTTGGAGGCAAAGGTAATAGGAGCAAAGACGAAGGAGCAGGCGAAGACACTTGCAAAATCAATCGTGTGCTCTAATCTGACAAAAGCGGCGATCGCAGGACATGACGCGAACTGGGGAAGGATCCTCTGTGCAATGGGATATGCAGGGACGGCGTTTGACCCTGAAAAAGTAGACCTTGTATTTGAAAGTGCAGCCGGAAAGATCGCCATAATCCAGAACGGAAAAGCCCTTGCTTATAGTGAAGAAAAGGCGACGGAGATCTTATCCTGTCCAGAGATCACCGTGACGGCGGATGTAAAGGAAGGAAAAGAGCAGGCGTCTGCATGGGGGTGTGATCTGACGCACGGATATATCGATATCAATGCAGATTACAGAAGTTAAGAGAGAAATAGCAGGAAGAGAGGAAGTAGGAGAAAATGAATGAGAATATGCAGCAATATCTGGAAAAGGCACAGGTGTTGATCGAAGCGCTGCCCTATATCCAACGTTTCAACCGCAAGATCATCGTGGTGAAATATGGCGGAAGCGCAATGGTAGATGAGAATCTGAAAAAAAGAGTGATCGAGGATGTTACACTGCTCAAGCTAGTCGGCTTTAAGCCGATCATTGTGCACGGAGGCGGTAAGGAGATCAGCAGATGGGTCGGAA
Source organism: Mediterraneibacter massiliensis (assembly GCF_001487105.1). Lineage (GTDB taxonomy): Bacteria > Bacillota > Clostridia > Lachnospirales > Lachnospiraceae > Mediterraneibacter > Mediterraneibacter massiliensis. The sequence continues at coordinate 1,221,045 of NZ_LN913001.1, forward strand.
AAGTAGGAATGGAACCCCATTTTGTAAACGGCCTGCGTGTGACGGACGAGGAGACAATGGAAGTAGCAGAGATGGTTCTTGGCAAAGTAAACAAGAGCCTTGTGCAGATGGTGGAACAGCTTGGCGTGCGCTCCATTGGCATCAGCGGTAAAGACGGCGCTTTACTGAAAGTAGAGAAAAAATATGCGCAGGGAGAAGACATCGGCTATGTAGGAGAAATTAAACAAGTTAATGCGGAGATCTTGTATGATCTGCTGGAAAAAGACTTTTTGCCGATTGTTTGTCCGGTTGGATTAGATGATGCGTATCATACATATAATATTAATGCGGATGATGCCGCATGTGCGATCGCACGGGCGATGCATGCGGAGAAACTGGCGTTTTTGACGGATATAGAAGGCGTATATAAAGATCCAAAAGATCCTTCCACACTGATTTCAGAACTGTGCGTGGAAGAAGCAGAAAAACTGATGGCAGAAGGATATATAGGAGGCGGCATGCTTCCAAAGCTGCAAAACTGCATAGATGCTATCAAAAATGGCGTTTCCAGGGTGCATATCCTAGACGGCAGAATCCCGCACTGCCTCCTTTTGGAGATCTTTACAAATAGAGGGATCGGGACAGCTATATTACATGAGAAAGAAAGCAGGTATTATGATGGTGAACAGTAAGATACAGGCAGCGGAAGAAAATCTGATCCACGTATATAATCGTTTTCCGATTGCCCTTGATCATGGGAAAGGCATGTATCTGTACGATACAGAGGGCAAAGAGTACTTGGACTTTGCGGCCGGATTTGCGGTATGCGGTCTGGGATACGGCAATACAGAGTTTCAGGAAGCTTTGAAAGAGCAGATCGATAAGATCTGTCATATCTCTAATTTATATTATCACGAAACATGCGGAGAGGCGGCAAAGGAACTAAATCGTATTTCCGGCATGGATCGGGTTTTTTTTACGAACAGTGGAAGCGAAGCGAATGAAGGGGCGCTCAAAGCGGCGCGCAGATATGCCTATACAAAAAAGACAGGACGCTATGAGTTTATCGCCATGGATAATTCCTTTCACGGGCGCAGTTTCGGCGCAGTTTCCGTGACAGGGCACGAGGCTTACAGAGAGCCCTTTGAACCGGTGCTTCCCGGTGTGAAATTTGCCAGGTTTAATGATCTGGATAGTGTGAAAGAACTTGTGAGCGAGAAAACCTGTGCGATCATACTGGAACCCTTGCAGGGAGAGGGCGGGATCAACCTTGCTACACAGGAATTTATGGAGGGGATCCGCAGGCTCTGCGATGAAAAGGGGATACTGATGATCTGTGATGAAGTGCAGTGCGGCATGGGCAGGACAGGCAGTATGTTTGCATGGCAAGGATTTGGCGTTAAGCCGGATATCCTGACAATGGCAAAAGCGATTGGAAACGGGATTCCGGTGGGCGCCTTTGCCATGACAGAAGAAGTGGCGGAATATTCTTTAAAACCAGGAGACCACGGGGCGACATATGGAGGCAATCCACTTGCCTGCACAGCAGTCAAAAAAGCAATCGAAATTTTTGAAAGAGACGATATTGTCGGCCATGTGAAAAGGACAGCGCCTTATCTTGAGAAAAGGTTAGAGGAAATCGCAGAGGAATTTGCCTTTGTGACAGGGCGCAGGGGAAAAGGCTTTATGCAGGGCTTAGTTTTTTCAAGACCGGTGTCAGAAATCAATGCTAAAACGTTGGAAGAAGGACTGCTTGTGATCCAGGCACAGGGAAATGTCATCCGTTTCCTACCGCCTTTGATCGCGGAAGAAAAGCACATTGACGAAATGGTCTGTAAACTGCGGAATGCTTTAAAACAAATACAGTAGAATGAAATACCAGCTGTTGGGAAATACTATCCGGAGAACCTAGAAGAAATAAGGAGGTATGACCAATGGCTGGTTTTTTGATCGCGCTTCTTTCAGGAGCATTGATGAGTGTGCAGGGAGTATTTAATACACAGGTGACAAAGACGACAGGAATGTGGGTCAGTAATGCTTGGGTGCAGCTGAGTGCTTTTGGCGTTTGTTTTCTTTTATGGCTGTTTAACGGACGTGACAGTATATCTGCGATCGCAAAAGTGGAGCCGAAATATATGTTGTTAGGCGGTGTCATCGGCGCAGGTATCACCTGGACAGTGATCAAGAGCATGGGAGTTTTAGGACCCGCGAAAGCTGCGCTTTTGATAGTGATCGCACAGTTGACCGTCGCATATGTGATCGAGCTGCTGGGGATTTTTGGTGTGGAGAAAGAGCCTCTGGATATGAGAAAAGTGGGAGGTCTTGCGCTTGCTTTGATCGGGATAGCCATCTTCCAATGGGAATAAAACAGAACAAGTCTGCTGTAACAAAGCTGTAACAAAAATGTAATTTATGTATTGTAATTTGGTACGGGATTCGTTACAATATGATTGTCCGGCATAAAGGGGTATTCCTTCAGTTTTACAGACTGGGAGGAAAGAGTATGCAAGACAGACAAAAAAGAAGAACTTTTCTGTGGATCGCGGCAGCAGTATGCGCAGGCATTTTAGTATCCGGCTGCAAAGGGAAAGAAACAGCTCCTTTGCAGGAGGCGGATATAAAGGCAGCTGCAGAGGAGACAGAAGAGAACGATACGGATACGGGAGAAGGACAAGAGGCAGACAAAGAGAAAGAAATCGGTCGGGAAGCAGACACGGTTTTTGTCTATGTATGCGGAGCGGTTGTGTCTCCGGGAGTATATGAATTAGACAGCGGCGCGCGCGTATATGAAGCGCTCGAAGCTGCAGGCGGCATGAAGGAAGAAGCGGCGCAGGAGATCTTAAACCAGGCGGGAAAGATCGAGGACGGCGGGCGTATCTATGTGCCCACAAAAGAAGAAGCTGCAGAGGGCTTGCTTGAAAATGCGGCGGATTCGGACGGGGTTGTGGAAGGAACGGCAGGTTCGGATAACAGTGAGCAGGGAAAGATAAATATGAATACGGCTGGACTGGAGGAACTCAAAACTTTAAGCGGAATCGGTGACGCAAAGGCTCAAAGTATCATAAGATACAGAGAGGAAAACGGGGAGTTTCAAACGATCGAGGAAGTGATGAACGTTGAGGGAATCAAGGAGGGAGTATTTAATAAAATAAAAGACAAGATTACGGTATAGGTAAGGGAGATAGGACGACGAGGAGTATGAGTAAGAAAATCTTGGTAGTAGATGATGAAAAATTGATCGTGAAGGGGATACGCTTCAGCCTTGAGCAGGATGGCATGGAAGTGGACTGTGCCTATGATGGGGAAGAAGCTTTACGGTATGCAAGGAACTGTGAATATGACCTGGTGCTTCTGGATGTTATGCTTCCTAAACTGGACGGCTTCCAGGTCTGTCAGCAGATCCGTGAATTTTCAGATATGCCAGTAGTCATGCTGACGGCAAAAAGCGAAGATATGGATAAAATACTGGGGCTGGAATACGGGGCGGATGATTATATCACCAAGCCATTTAATATTTTGGAAGTGAAGGCTAGGATCAAGGCGATCATGCGCAGGACGTCCAAGAAAAAAGAAACACCTAACAGCACAATACTCGTAAAAGGCGCTATGCGCATTGACTGTGAGAGCAGGCGGGTATTCATTGGTGAGAAAGAGATCAATCTGACGGCAAAAGAATTTGACGTGCTGGAACTGTTGGCGATGAATCCAAATAAGGTCTATAGTAGAGAAAATCTCTTGAATCTGATATGGGGGTATGATTATCCAGGAGATGCAAGAACGGTAGATGTGCATATACGGCGTCTGCGAGAAAAGATAGAGATCAAGCCGAGTGAACCAAAATATGTACATACAAAGTGGGGAGTGGGTTATTATTTCCAGGGTTAAAGTTCGTTTCAAAATAAAAGATAAGATCATAAAGAATCTGCGGTTTCGTATCATATTGGTGATCTTCTGCGCAGGGATCCTGCCCTGTGCAGGCGCTTATCTAGGGATCACAAAGGCATATGAGGCCAGAGAGATTTCTGTGCGGACCGCAGAGATTCAAAATCAATGTACAATTCTAAGTGATCAGTTGAATCGTTATCACTATCTGACGGATCCTTCTTCCGAAGTTATCAATGCAAATTTATTACAACTTACGAATATTTATAATGGGCGTGTCATGATCGTCAATAGTGATCTAAAAGTGATCAAGGATACATACGATTTAGATGAAGGCAAGACGATCGTCTCAGAAAATGTTGTGGAATGTATGAAAGGAAACAGCATAAACATTTACGACAGCAGGAACCAGTATATTGAAGTCGCTTCTCCGATCCTGGATCCTAAAGGGAAAGAGATCACAGGAGTTATGCTGGCAAGCGTTTCTACCGATACGGTCAAAAACAATCTGAAGATTCTTAAGACAAATAGTCTTGTTATCATCGCAGGAGTGTTGATCTTTGTAGCAGCATTCGGGATCCTGATCGCGGACAGAATGGTACGTCCTTTGCACAAGATTACAAAATCCATTGAGAATGTATCAGAAGGCTATGAGGATGACGTGCTGCATGAAGATACATTTACAGAGACAAGGATGCTGAGCGAGGCGTTCAATAAAATGTTGGGCAGACTAAAACAGCTGGATGATTCCAGAGAGGAATTCGTCTCCAATGTATCTCATGAATTAAAGACACCCCTTACGTCCATGAAAGTACTGGCAGATTCGCTCCTGGCGCAAAAAGAAGTGCCGGTAGAATTATATCAGGAATTTATGGGGGATATAGCTAAAGAAATAGATCGAGAAAATGATATCATCACGGATCTTTTGTCTCTTGTAAAGATGGATAAAAAGGGAACAACCTTAAATATAACTTCCGTTCAGATCAATGAGATGTTGGAGCAGATATTAAAACGGTTGAAACCAATAGCGGAGAAAAAGAACGTAGAAGTCGTATTGGAAAGTTTTCGTCCAGTGGTGGCGGAGATTGATGAGATGAAGTTATCGCTTGCTTTTTCGAATCTGGTGGAGAATGCTTTGAAATATAATCATGAAAATGGGTGGGTACATGTATCTTTGAATGCGGATCATAAATACTTTTATGTAAAGGTAGCGGATTCTGGCATCGGTATTCCAAAAGAAGATCAAGAACATATTTTTGAGCGATTCTACCGGGTGGATAAATCCCACTCACGGGAGATGGGTGGAACAGGTCTTGGATTGTCCATTGTGAGGGGAGCGGTCATCATGCATCGTGGCTCGGTGAAAGTATACAGCAGCGAAGGGGAAGGAACGACGTTTACGGTACGTATTCCTCTGATCTATGCGGCGGTTTAAAGGAGGCAGAAAAAGCAGTGGATAAAAGGAAAAGAATTTTACAGATATTTTGTATAGTCTTTTTTATCGTACTTCTGTCTGGCTGCAATAAGCGTACGGATGTAAAAGAGGGGGATCCCTTCATTTATTGCCTGAATGAAGACAGGACGGGGCTTGTCAAAGTCACATACGAGCAGAAAAAGTCGGAAGCGGAAGAATGTGCGGAAGAAATGCTTAAAGAATTAAAGAGGCCTGCCCAGGATATTGCCTATACAACGGTTTTTCCAAAAGATGTGAAAGTGAAAGAGTGCCGGTTAAAAGGAAGCATACTATATATTGATTTTAATAAAGAATATGCGAAGATCGACCCGGTGGAAGAAAAATTGGTGCGTGCAGCTTCCGTGCAGTCCCTTTTGGAGATAAAAGGGATAAATGGAGTATGCTTTAGTGTGGAAGGCGACCCGATCCGTGACAGCGAAGGAAAAGAAATCGGGATGATGAATGCAGATGATTTTGTACAAAATGCAGGCTCCTCTCCCAGTTCCTATCAGAGTACTTCTTTAAAATTATATTTTGCAAATGAAAAGGGCGATAAATTAGTAGAACAGACAATGGATGTAAAATATAGCAGCAATATTTCCAAGGAGAAACTGATCGTTGAGAAATTGATGCAAGGACCGAAAAAGGACGGCGTTTATCCAACGATCAATCCGTCGGCGAATCTATTGGGGGTTACGATCAAAGACGGGATCTGTTATGTGAATTTCGACAGTGAATTTTTAAACAGTACGTGTGATGTGCTGCCGGAAGTCGCGGTCTATTCGATTGTAAATTCTCTCGTTGAAGGAACAGAAGCTTCAAAAGTTCAGATTACAGTAAACGGAGAATCAAACGCAGTCTATATGGAGAAGGTGGACTTGAGCAAACCGCTCAAAGCAGATATGGACTGGACATCTTAAAAAATGAAAGTATGATAAAGAGACCCTTATGTGTACTGTCACTTTTTCTTCTGGGTATTGTGACAGTACTGGCGGGAGAACTCCAAGATTCTAAAAAACAAGAGCTCTCCCGGCCAGAAAAAAGCGCTGTCCCAGGGGAGGATACAGCAATAAGTGGGACAGTATATAAGCGGGAAGAAAAAGAACATGTACAGGCGTTTTATATAAAAAATATACGAATAAGTGGAAAGTGTAAAACGCAGATCATAGAAGAATCTAAAATTCTGGTTTATCTCAAACCAAATATATCCAAAGAACAGGTAAAAATAGGAAATCAGGTATATGTACAAGGAGCAGCAGAGGTTTTTGAAACAGCGAGAAACCGCGGGAATTTTGATACTAGATTTTATTACCGTAGACAGGGGATCCACGCACTTTTATGGGCAGACAGCATAGAAGTGATCAGCGCCGATACGGCGGCCGTGAGAGAGAAACTGACAGCACTTAAATATAGGTGGAAAAATAGTCTCATCGAGATATTAGGCGGGTATTATGGAAACGGAGTCAGTGCGGTCTTGCTGGGGGAAAAGGCAGGACTTGACGAATCTATGAAGGAGGGATTCCGTAAGACAGGGATTGGACATATATTGGCTATTTCCGGGCTGCACATGTCATTTATCGGAATGGGGCTGTATAAGATACTGCGCCGTTTGGGTCTGCCTTTTGCAGTATCCGGCGCAGTATCTGCCGTTTTTATGCTGTTATATACTATGATGACAGGGGCAGGGATCTCCAGTATACGTGCGCTTCTTATGTTTGCCATACGCATGGGGGCGGAGGTGTCCGGCAGACAATATGATATGGCGACAAGCCTTTCTCTGGCGGCAGCGATTGTGGCGGTGTCTTCACCACTCAGCGTGCTGGATGCTTCCTTTTTGCTTTCTTTTGGTTCCCTTGCCGGACTGCTCCTTCTGCTTCCTATCCTGGAGAAGGGGCTAATATCCGGCGGGGAAGAAAAACGGAAAGTACAGGTAAGAGTAAAAAAGCATTGTCTTCGAGGATTGTGTGCCAGCGCAGCAGTCAATCTGGCACTTCTTGGGCCCATGCTATATTTTTATTTTGAAATCCCGCCTTATTCTATATTTTTGAATATGCTCATTATTCCGCTGATGCCGCTTTTTATGTCGGCAGGGCTTTTGGGTTCTGGGCTCCTTCTTTTTGCGAAAAGCGCAGGGAAAAAGGTGTTATTTCTGTGCAAAGGGATCTTGTTTTTTTATGACAAAGCATGTACCTTGGCAGGCAGACTGCCGGGAAGTCGTGTGGTGACAGGCAGACCGCCCAAAATATATATGCTGCTGTATTATGTCGTACTGGCAGGAATCTGCATATGGTTTTACAACAAAAAAGACAGGGATAGAAAGCAGAGTACAGACGAACAGGCAGAGAAAGACAGGCAGAGAAAAAGAGCATGGAAAGCTGTCGGAGGGTTTGCGGCGGCAGCGTTTATTTTGCCAGCTGCCTGTATGTGCAGCCACCGTATAAAAACAGGGATGGAAATAGTAGTTCTGGATGTGGGGCAAGGGGATGGGATTTTCATAAGAGGACCGAAAGGCAAGAGGTATCTGATCGACGGTGGAAGCAGCGATGTATCTATGGTGGGAAAGTACAGGATAGAGCCATATCTTTTGTCAGGAGCAGTAGACACACTGGACTATATTTTGATTTCTCATGGTGATGAAGACCACATAAATGGAACAAAAGAATTGCTGGAAAGGCAGAAGATAGGAGTCCGCATAAAAAATCTGGTTCTTCCGCCAGAGCAGGTGTGGGACGAGAAACTGACAGATCTGGCACAGACGGCAGTTCAAAATGACACAAAAGTTTTGGTGATGGGAAAAGGAGATCGACTCACAGAAGGAAAAATGAAAATTGTCTGTCTGCATCCCGACCAGGAATATGATCAGGAGAAAGGGAATGAGGCTTCTATGGTATTGGATATTTCCTATAAAAATCTGGACATTCTGCTGACAGGGGATATAGAAGGACAAAGTGAACAGACATTGGTTAAAGAGGAAATACGGGGGACTTATGAGATATTAAAAGTGGCTCATCATGGTTCCAAGGGCTCCAGTGGGCAAAGATTTTTAGAACAGGTAGATCCAGAGATCGCTCTGATCTCTGCAGGAATAGAAAACCGTTATGGGCATCCCCATGAAGAAGTACTTAAAAGACTTAAGACGCAGGGAAGTAGGCTCTATTCTACCCAGGACAATGGAGCAATCACAATAGAAAGTGACGGACAGAGTATACGGATACAAGGATATGTAAAATGAAGCACGCAGTCAGGGAACAGTCAGATAAACCTCTTGTCAAACAGGAAGAACTTCATATATAATAGAGAAGCTATGAAGAGTTTAAATGAAGATTTAAAAACAGGACAATTTAAACAAATATATCTTCTCTATGGAGAGGAAGGATATTTGAAGAAACAGTATAAGGAACGGCTTACAAAAGCAATGCTTCCAGAAGGGGATACGATGAACTATGCGTATTATGAAGGGAAGAATGTGGATGTAAAAGAGGTGATAGACCTGGCAGAGACGCTTCCTTTTTTTTCTGAGCGCAGGCTTTTGGTATTTGAAAATACCGGCTTTTTTAAGAGCGCAGGTGCGGATTTGGCAGAATATGTAAAAGAAATGCCGCAGACTTCTTTCTTCCTTTTTGTAGAAAGTGAAGTAGATAAACGCAGTAAACTGTATAAGGCAGTAAAGGCAAAAGGGCGTATTGTTGAGCTTTCTATGCAGGATGAGGGGACTTTGAAACGGTGGGTAGCAGGGCTCGTACGAAAAGAGAATAAGCAGATTTCAGAGAACTGTATCGTATATTTTCTGAATAAGATCGGAACCGATATGGAGAATATTCTGCGGGAACTTGAAAAGCTGTTTTGTTATACTATGGAACGGAACAGCATCACAAAGGAAGATATTGACGCTGTCTGTGTAACACAGATGACAAATCATATTTTTGACATGGTCAACGCAGTGGCAGAGAAGAAACAGAAAAAGGCGTTGGATCTGTATTATGAACTGCTTGCTTTAAAAGAACCGCCTATGCGGATCTTATTCCTTTTGGCAAGGCAGTACCGGATCTTATTTCATGTAAAAGAGCTGATCGGAAAGGGATATGGCAGAAAGGAAATCGCGGCAAAAGCAGGGCTCCATCCGTTCGCGGCGGGAAAATATATGGAGCAGGAGAAATATTTTAAGAGCCGGGAACTGCGCCTGATCATGGAAGATGCCGCCGACATTGAACAGAGAGTAAAAACGGGGCTTTTGACAGATCATCTGGCAGTGGAATTGTTTTTAGTGAAATATTCCGCGGGTAATCAGAAAAACTGTAAAAAATAGAGAAAAATACGGGATATAACAGGAGGAAAAGAAGTGTCCGAGATAGAACAGAGTAAAATACGAAATTTTTGTATCATCGCACATATCGATCATGGAAAGTCGACATTGGCAGATCGTATCATTGAGAAAACAGGGCTTTTGACAAGCCGGGAGATGCAGTCCCAGGTGCTGGACAATATGGAGCTGGAGAGGGAGAGAGGGATCACGATCAAGGCGCAGGCGGTCAGGACTGTCTACAAGGCAAAGGATGGGGAAGAATATATTTTTAATCTGATAGACACTCCTGGGCATGTAGATTTTAATTACGAGGTATCCAGAAGTCTTGCGGCGTGCGACGGCGCCATTCTGGTCGTGGACGCGGCACAGGGGGTGGAAGCGCAGACGCTGGCGAATGTGTATCTTGCCCTGGATCATGACTTGGATGTCATGCCGGTCATCAATAAGATCGATCTGCCAAGCGCGGATCCGGATCGGGTCAAAGAAGAAATTGAAGATGTGATCGGTATCGAGGCGGATGAGGCACCGCTTATATCGGCTAAGACGGGGCTGCATGTGGAAGACGTATTGGAACAGATCATCACGAAGATTCCCGCGCCGGGCGGAGATGCGGCGGCGCCTCTAAAGGCGCTGATCTTTGACTCCGTATATGACGCGTATAAGGGGGTGATCGTGTTCTGCAGGATCAAAGAAGGAACAGTAAAAAAGGGAACTCCGATCAAAATGATGGCTACAGGCGCTGTGGCAGATGTGGTGGAAGTCGGATACTTCGGCGCAGGACAGTTTATACCATGCCAGGAACTGAGCGCCGGTATGGTAGGATATATAACGGCGAGTCTTAAGAATGTAAAAGATACAAGAGTAGGTGACACGGTGACCAATGCGCAGGAACCATGTGCCGAGCCGCTTCCGGGATATAAGAAGGTCAATCCGATGGTGTATTGTGGTTTATATCCAGCGGACGGCGCAAAGTATCCGGACCTTAGAGATGCCTTGGAAAAACTACAGTTAAATGACGCTGCCCTGCAGTTTGAAGCAGAGACGTCTGTTGCGCTCGGTTTTGGATTCCGCTGTGGCTTCCTGGGACTTCTGCATTTGGAGATCATTCAGGAACGTTTAGAAAGAGAATATAATTTGGATCTGGTGACAACGGCGCCAAGTGTTATCTATAAGGTGCATAAGACAAATGGGGAAGTGATCGATCTGACGAATCCGACGAATCTGCCGGATCCGGCGGAGATTGATTATATGGAAGAACCAATGGTAAAGGCAGAGATTATGGTGACATCTGAATTTATCGGTGCGATCATGGATCTATGCCAGGAACGCCGGGGGGTATACCAGGGAATGGAGTATATTGAAGAAAAACGGGCGGTTCTTCATTATCATCTTCCGCTAAATGAGATCATCTACGATTTCTTTGATGCCTTGAAATCTCGTTCCAGAGGCTATGCTTCTTTTGATTACGAGATGTTGGGATATGAACGTTCTGAACTGGTGAAGCTGGATATTCTTATCAACAAAGAAGAAGTAGATGCACTGTCCTTCATCGTCTTTAGCGGAAGCGCATATGAACGGGGAAGAAAAATGTGTGAAAAATTAAAAGAAGAAATCCCCCGTCAGCTTTTTGAAATTCCTATCCAGGCGGCGGTCGGCAGTAAGATCATTGCCAGAGAAACTGTCCGCGCGATGCGAAAAGACGTTTTGGCAAAATGCTACGGCGGTGATATTTCCCGTAAGAAGAAATTGTTGGAGAAGCAAAAGGAAGGAAAGAAGAGAATGCGCCAGATAGGAAATGTAGAAATTCCACAGAAAGCATTCATGAGTGTTTTAAAATTGGATGATGATTGATATGAGAAAAGAACTAGAATTGTATCTGCATATACCATTTTGCGTCAGGAAATGCGCATATTGTGATTTTTTGTCTGCGCCTGCGGATGAAGAAACGATGCGGCGATATGTAGATGCGTTGATCTGCGAGATAGAGAGCCAGAGCATATTTGCACAGCAATATATAGTGACAACAATTTTTATGGGCGGAGGAACTCCGTCCATTTTAGCAGCAGAAGAAACGGCGCGGATTTTCCGCGCGCTACATCAGATATTTACATTTGCAGAGAAACCCGAGATTACGATAGAAGTAAACCCCGGCACTGTATCGGCGGAAAAATTAAGACAGTGGAAAGCGTCCGGGATCAATCGTCTGAGTATCGGACTGCAGTCGGCGGACGATCGGGAATTAGAATTTTTGGGCAGGATACACACATTTGAGGAATTTGCAGATACATTTCATATGGCACGGAGCTGCGGTTTTGAGAATATTAATGTAGATCTGATTTCTGCGATCCCGGGACAAGATATTGAGAGTTGGGAGCGGACTTTGAAAAAAACGGCAGAAGCAAAACCGGAACATATCTCAGCATATAGCCTGATATTGGAGGAAGGTACGCCCTTTTATACCTGGTATATAAACGGAGAACGACCACAGGAAAAGCAGGATATGCCGGCGCTTCCAGGAGAAGATGCAGACCGGGAGATGTACAAAAGAACAGAGCGCATTTTAAAAGTATACGGATACGAAAGGTATGAAATCTCAAATTATGCAAAGAAGGGATATGCATGCCGTCATAATCTAGGATATTGGGAACGAAAAGAATACCTAGGCCTGGGACTTGGCGCCGCGTCTTTGATAGGGGAACGACGTTTTTCCAATACAAGCAGTTTAGACGAGTATCTTCAGATCTTTGAGACTGGACAGCCGTCTGCTTCTGCGAGAGTCGGCACGGAGATCTTAAGCATAGAGGAGCAGATGGAAGAATTTATGTTTCTGGGGCTCCGCAAAATGAAAGGGATCTCTTACGCGGAATTTTTTGATCGGTTTGGAAGAGAAGTATACAGCGTATATGGAGAACCGATCCGAAAGCTAAAAAAAGAGGGACTTTTAAAAGAGCAGGGCGGCTTCCTTTCCCTGACAGATTTCGGCATAGATATCAGCAACTATGTATTTGAAAAATTTATTTTTGACAGATAATATAGGAAAGTATATCTTTTGCCTTTCTAATCCTAAAAAATGTATAAACAGTGTTGACAAACACAAATCCTAGTGCTATCTTAATATACGTAAGGTGTTAGCACTCAAAACTAAAGAGTGCTAATAAACTTTAGGAAGGGAGAATAAGATGGTGACGGACACAGGTTTAAATGAAAGAAAACTGACGATACTAAAGGCAATCATCCAGAACTATCTTGAGACAGGAGAACCTGTTGGTTCAAGGACCCTTTCCAAATATACAGAACTGAATTTAAGTTCTGCGACGATCCGGAACGAGATGGCGGATCTGGAAGACTTGGGTTATATTTTCCAGCCGCATACATCTGCGGGGCGGATTCCTTCTGACAAGGGATATCGGCTATATGTCGATATGCTGATGGAGGAAAAAGAGCAGGAGATTACAGAACTGAAAAATACAATGCTTGAGAAGACGGGGAAGGTGGAGCAGGTCTTGCAGCAGGCGGCAAAGGTGCTTGCCGCAAATACCAATTATGCGACCATGGTATCGTCTCCTATGAACAACCGCAATACACTGAAGTTCATCCAGTTGTCCCAGGTGGATGAAGAACAGATCGTGGCTGTTATTGTAATGGGAGGGAATGTAATCAAGAATAAGATCATTGAAGTTGGCGAAAGCTTAAGTAATGAAAACCTTCTGAAGCTGAATATGCTGCTGAATACAACATTGAACGGGATGTCGATCGATCAGATCACACTGGGGCTGATCGCGCGGTTAAAAGAGCAGGCAGGTATCCACAGCCAGGTGATCGGAAATGTGCTGGACGCAGTGGCGGAGATCATCCATGTAGAAGATGATATGGAGATTTATACGAGCGGCGCGACGAATATTTTCAAATATCCGGAATTGAGCGATAAGCAGAGCGCCCAGGAGATCATCAGTGCATTTGAGGAAAAGCAGCAGCTAGCTGATCTGGTGACGGAGACGCTTGCCAGTGAGGACAATCATGGGATCCAGGTGTATATCGGAGATGAGACGCCTGTTAAGACGATGAAGGACTGCAGTGTAGTGACAGCAACATACGAACTGGGAGAAGGCATGAAAGGAACGATCGGTATCATCGGTCCTAAACGTATGGATTATGAACATGTCATGAAAACGCTGAAAACTTTGCAAAATGAGTTGGATGCGATTTACAGTAAAGAGTCGAAAGAATAGGAAGGTGAAAAATCAGTGGATGAAAAGATGAGCAAAGAAGATATGGTAAAAGAAGCTGTTGAAGAGGCAAAAGCAAAGGCAAGTGAAAAGCAGAAAAAAGATGAAGACAGCGTAAATGCAGAAGAGACAAAAGCAGCTGAAGCAGAAGAGACAAAAGAAGAACAGACCGAGGAAGGCACGGAGCAAGACGTAGAAGATACTGAAAGTGAAAAGCCAGAAAAGAAGAAGTTGTTTTCTAAAAAGCCGAAGAAAGACAAAAAGGATGAGAAAATAGAAGAACTTACAGATCGGCTGACGCGGCAGATGGCGGAATTTGATAATTTCCGAAAGCGTACAGATAAAGAAAAATCACAGATGTATGAAATCGGAGCAAAAGATGTGATTGAAAAGATCCTTCCAGTTGTCGATAATTTCGAGAGAGGGCTCGCAGCGGTGAAGGAAGAGGAAAAGGGCAATCCTTTTGCAGAAGGAATGGAGAAGATTTATAAACAATTGATGACAACACTGGAAGCCCTTGAAGTAAGACCGATAGAAGCAGTCGGCAAGGAATTTGATCCGGATTTTCATAATGCAGTGATGCATGTAGAGGATGAGGAACTGGGAGAGAATATCATCACAGAAGAGTTCCAGAAAGGGTACACATACAGAGACAGCGTGGTAAGGCACAGTATGGTAAAAGTAGCAAATTAATATTCCATAAACAGAATAAAGAAATAGATCAGAAGATCAATGAAGGAGGAATCTTAGTATGGGAAAAATAATAGGAATTGACTTAGGCACAACAAACAGCTGTGTGGCTGTTATGGAAGGTGGGCAGCCCACAGTCATCGCGAATACAGAAGGCGCGAGAACGACACCGTCTGTCGTAGCATTTACAAAGACAGGAGAACGTTTAGTCGGTGAGCCGGCAAAGCGTCAGGCAGTAACGAATGCAAGCAGGACGATCTCATCGATCAAAAGAGAGATGGGCTCAGACCATAAGGAAGATATCGACGGAAAGAAATATTCACCACAGGAAATTTCGGCTATGATCCTGCAGAAGCTCAAAGCAGATGCAGAAGGATACTTAGGTGAGAAAGTTACAGAAGCAGTGATCACTGTTCCGGCTTATTTTAATGACGCACAGCGTCAGGCGACAAAGGATGCCGGTAAAATCGCGGGCCTGGATGTAAAACGTATCATCAATGAGCCTACGGCTGCCGCACTTGCCTATGGCCTGGATAATGAAAAAGAGCAGAAGATTATGGTATATGACTTGGGCGGCGGAACCTTTGATGTTTCGATCATCGAGATTGGCGACGGAGTCATCGAAGTACTTGCAACGGCAGGAAACAACAGACTGGGCGGAGACGACTTTGACCAGAAGATTACAGATTATATGCTTGCTGACTTTAAAGCAAAAGAAGGCGTAGATTTATCTACAGATAAGATGGCTCTCCAGAGATTAAAAGAGGCCGCAGAAAAAGCGAAAAAAGAACTTTCTTCTGCTACAACGACGAATATCAACCTTCCGTTCATCACAGCAACAGCAGAAGGGCCGAAGCATTTTGATATGAATCTGACAAGAGCAAAATTTGACGAGTTGACAAGAGATCTTGTTGATAAAACAGCAGAACCTGTGAAGAGAGCACTTTCTGACGCAGGACTGACCGCATCTGAATTAGGGCAGGTGCTGCTTGTCGGCGGTTCTACACGTATACCGGCTGTGCAGGAAGAAGTAAAACGTCTGACGGGAAGAGAACCAAGCAAGTCCCTGAATCCGGACGAATGTGTTGCGCTGGGCGCTTCTGTACAGGGAGGAAAACTTGCCGGAGACGCAGGCGCAGGAGATATCCTTCTTCTGGATGTTACTCCGTTGTCACTGTCTATTGAGACAATGGGCGGTGTCGCTACAAGGTTGATCGAGAGAAATACGACGATCCCTACAAAGAAGAGCCAGATTTTCTCTACAGCAGCAGATAATCAGACAGCAGTAGATATTAATGTAGTGCAGGGCGAGAGACAGTTCGCAAAAGATAATAAATCACTTGGTCAGTTCAGACTGGATGGTATTCCGCCGGCTCCACGCGGAATACCGCAGATCGAGGTTACATTCGATATTGATGCAAATGGTATTGTAAATGTATCTGCAAAAGATCTGGGAACAGGAAAAGAACAGCATATCACGATCACCGCAGGTTCTAACATGTCAGACGCAGATATTGACAAGGCTGTGAAAGAAGCAGCAGAATTTGAGGCGCAGGACAAGAAGAGAAAAGAAGCGATCGATACAAGAAATGAAGCAGACACTATGGTATTCCAGACAGAAAAGGCTCTCAAAGAAGTGGGCGATAAGTTGGATGCAAATGATAAAGCAGCAGTTGAGGCAGACTGTCAGGCATTGAAAGACGTGTTGGCAAAATCTACTCCTGAGGAGGCTACAGAAGCACAGATAGCTGAAATCAAGGCTGCAAAAGAAAAATTGATGGAGAGCGCGCAGAAACTTTTCACAAAGATGTATGAGCAGGCAGGAGCTGCAGCAGGAGCAGGAGCCGCAGGAGGCCCCGCACCGGAGGCAGGACCGGCACCGGACGGCTTCCAGGGTGACGACGTTGTAGACGGAGATTATAAGGAAGTCTAAGAGCACTTACAACGCTTTGCGAGGACAGATACGCCGCACAAAGAGTTCCGTTTGCGGAACTCTTTGTGCCGTGTATAAAAGATGAATGAAAGAGTGAAAGGTAGAGTATAGTATTATGGCAGAGTCAAAAAGAGATTATTACGAGGTGCTTGGTGTCGGCAGAGACGCGGATGAAGCAGCGATTAAGAAGGCTTATCGTGCCCTGGCTAAAAAGTACCATCCCGATATGAATCCGGGAGATGCCGAGGCAGAGAAAAAATTCAAAGAGGCATCAGAAGCGTATGCAGTACTCAGTGACCCTGATAAACGCAGACAGTATGACCAGTTCGGGCATGCGGCATTTGAAGGCGGCGCCGGGGGAGCAGGAGGATTCGGCGGTTTTGATTTTAACGGCGCTGATTTCAGTGACATTTTTGGAGATATTTTTGGAGATCTGTTTGGCGGTGGCAGGAGAAGCGGCCGTGCCGGAAACGGACCGATGAGAGGCGGCAATATAAGGAAGAGTATTCGTATCACATTCGAGGAGGCTGTGTTCGGGTGTGAAAAAGAACTGGACTTAGTATTGAAAGATCCCTGCGAAGCCTGCCATGGAACCGGGGCAAAACCGGGGACATCTCCGGAGACATGTCCGAAATGCGGAGGAAAAGGTCAGGTCGTATATACTTCCCAGTCATTCTTTGGAACTGTACAAAATGTGCAGACATGTCCGAATTGCGGAGGTTCAGGGAAAGTAATCAAAGAAAAATGTTCCTCCTGTTCAGGAACAGGGTATACATCCAGCAGGAAGAAAATTAAAGTTACGATTCCGGCAGGGATAGATAATGGGCAGAGCGTGCGTATACGGGATAAGGGAGAACCCGGTGTAAACGGCGGTCCGAGAGGAGATCTGTTGGTTGAAGTCAATGTATCCAGACATCCCATCTTCCAGAGACAGGATATGCATATTTTTTCCACTGTCCCGATTTCATTCGCGCAGGCGGCGTTAGGCGGCGATGTGAGGATCCCGACTGTGGATGGAGACGTGCTCTATACGGTAAAAGCGGGAACGAAGACAGATACGAAAGTACGTCTGAAAGGAAAAGGTGTGCCGTCTCTGAGAAATTCGCAGGTAAGAGGAGACCATTATGTCACTTTAGTCATCCAGACACCGGAGAGATTGAGCCAGGAGGCAAAAGAAGCTTTGCGCAGATTTGATGAGTTGACAGGGAATACGTTGCGTCAGAATGAATCTGTATCCGAAAAAAGTGAAAAGAAGTCTAAGAAAAAAGGATTTATGGATAAAGTAAAAGAAGCTTTTGAAGAATAAAAAACTTGAAAGCACAGAAAAAGTGGGTGCCAGGAATATTTCCGACACCCACTTTTTTGTGCAGACGAGACAGATATCCTATTTGTTTTGATAATAGAAAACAGCAAGCTGCGTGCGGTCTCTTAAATTTAGTTTATCCAGAATGGCACTCAGATAATTCCGTACAGTTCCCTCACTTAAATATAGCTGTGCGGCAATTTCTTTATTGCTTAAACCTTCTGCTATAAGACGGATGATAGCAGTCTCTCGTTCATTGATATCATAAGAGGCATAGTCAAACGCAGGCTGTTTGTGGAGAAGATCTGGGATACGCGATACAATCTCATTCCCAAAGACAGTCTGACCGGAGCAGACGGCACGTATCGCCGGAGCGATGGTCTGATAGTCTTGTTTTAAAAGATATCCTTTTGCCCCTATTTTTAATGCTTTTACAATATATTCATCATCAGAAAAAGTCGTCAGAAGCAAGATCTTCGCATCTGGAAATTCTGCCAGTATATCTGCCGCAGCATCCAGACCGTTTCTTTCTTTCATCCGGATATCCATGAGAAGGACATCCGGACGGTGTTTTCTGTACAGGGGAAGGGCTTGCCGACCGTCGAAGGCAGTCGCGGCCACACAAAAATCAGGTACGGCAGTGAGGATCATCTGCAAAGCGTTTACAACGAGGCAGTCATCATCGATCAAGATCAGTTTCATAAGGTTGTCTCCTTTGGAATTGTGATAAATATTTTAAATCCGTCTTCTGTCAGTATTTGTACATTGCCGTGCAGGGCACTGATACGCTCTTTCATATTGGAAATACCGATCCCGTAAGTCTTTGGCGTATAGCTGGAACCATTGTCTTCGATACAGAGTTGATAGAGTGCCGGGTGTTCTCGGATCAGAATGGAGGCTTTCGTGGCATTGCTGTGCCGTATCATATTAGAAAGCGCTTCCTTTGTAATACTTATAAAGCTGTATTTTACATCTTTGGGAACGTCTCTGCCGCAGTCATAGCAGTAGTGTACGGGACAGAATGAGAAGTCTTTTATGACAGAAGCAATCGCCTCCTCTAAATTTATGGCTTCATCGTGCAGGTCATGTACGCTGTTTCTGATCGTATCCATGGCGGAGTTTAATGTCATTTCTAGGGAATCTATAGTGCTATGCAGGCAGATGTCGGTATTTGTTGCTTTTACAGCTCCAAGAAGAAGGATGGAGCGTGAGAGGAGATGCCCTACATTGTCATGGATCTCTCTGGCGATCCGGTTACGTTCACGCAATGTGGCCGCATAGATTTCATAATTTTGCTTTTCCATCAGAGATCGGTTTTTCTCTGCGAGCAGAAGCGTACGCTCACGGCTGTCATCCTGCGTACAAAGAAAACGAGCCTCTAAAGTTTCATAATGCGTTGCCATATATTGGAGATAAAAAGCAAGCAGTGTACCAAAACAGACAAGTATGAGAACAGGATAGGGGAAAAGATGCATACGTACGATCATCAAAAAAGAAATCCCCCCTAGGATGGCCGGAAGATACTGTTTTTTCAAGAAAAGCATATAGAAAAAGACAGGATAAAAGCAAAAGAATTCCGCATAGAACAAGACGGAAAAAAAGCCGCAAATGCATAAGAGGTAAAGTAAAAAATCTCTTGTGATGATACGGGTCAGGCAGTAAAAAATCAAGGTCATCAAAAATGAGAACACATATTGAATGTCTGGCTCTATAAAGAACAGACATAGAATACCGGTCAGCATAAGTAAACACAGATTGAGAAAATGCTTCATATTCAGACGGCGAAAGCCCCTCCTTTTACGCTCGCAGGGCAGCGAGCGTTTTTAAGTTTCCTGGATTTATTATAGTACAAAAGGAGAGATAGAGCAAAGAAAAAACAGGAGTTATGACATTTGTCATATGGAAGTTATGACAGATTACACTGCAAAGAGAAAATATCAGTATGTATACTAAGAGATAACAAGAGGAAGGAGATAAGGATATGATCATCGAGATAAAAAACCTGGTAAAACGATATGGCAGTCTGGTCGCGTTAGATCATTTTAATCTGGAAGTAGAGGAAGGAGAAATCTTCGGACTGCTCGGACCCAATGGCAGCGGGAAGTCTACGGCTATAAACTGTATGTTGGCCCTGTTAAAATACGACAGAGGCGATATCCGTATTTTCGGTGAAGAGATGGCGCCGGATAATTATCGGGTAAAAAAACAGATTGGGATCGTCCTTCAGGAGGTGGCAGTTTTTGATGAATTGAATGTGTATGAAAATATTGATTATTTCTGCGGATTATATATAAGAGATAAGAAAGAGCGAAAAAAGCTGGTGGAAGAGGCGTTGGAATTTGTGGAACTTACAGAGTTTAAGAAGATGTACCCTAAGAAACTATCCGGTGGATTGCTGCGCAGACTGAACATAGCTTGTGGGATCGCGCATAAGCCCAGATTGATCATTTTGGATGAACCGACAGTGGCGGTAGACGCCCAGAGCAGAAATAAGATTTTGGAAGGGATGAAGGCATTGAACCGGCAAGGCTCTACGATCATTTATACATCCCATTATATGGAAGAAGTAGAGCAGATCTGCACACGGATCGCGATCATGGATCATGGGAGAAACGTGGCAGAAGGGACAAAAGAAGAATTAAAAAGCATGATAAAGATGGGAGAAATGGTGACAGTTGAGGCTGTTGCCCTGACAGAAGAGCAGCTTCAGGAGATCCAGGAGATACCACATGTTTTTGAAGTGCTGTATAAAGAGCAGATATTAACGGTGCGGTGTACTAAGGCGAAGCACAATCTGATCCGTATTCTAACCTATATGCAGGAAAGAGAGATTGATTTTGGCAGGGTATTTTCCGAACTGCCCACACTCAACGATGTGTTTTTGGAAATTACAGGAAAACAGCTTCGGGATTAAAGGAGGGAACGGTAATGCTGGATTTGATCAAATATACAGGGAAAGCAAAGCTTAGGAATTTAAGCACTGTATTTTGGCCCTTCTTCTTTCCTTTGCTTCTAGCTACCTTCTTCTATCTCTCGTTTGGAAATATTTCAGAAGCGGATTTTGAGACGATCCCGGTCGCAGTCGTGAAACAGGAAGTACAAAGCGAGAGCGTAAAAGAAGAACAGAAAGTGTTTTTGCAGTTTCTTGCTGCAGTAAGTGTAAAAAAGGAGACAGAAAACGGACTGCTCCGCACGGAGGAAATGACGGAAAAAGAAGCGGAAAAAACTCTGCGGGCCGGAAAGGTGCAAGGAATCTTCTATGTAGGGAAAGAACGTTCTCTGACTGTAGGAGGAAACGGTATTTCTCAGAGTATTTTGCAGACTCTCCTTGAAAATTATGAGAATGGCAGACAGGTGCTGTTAAATATAGCGCAGAAACATCCGGAGAAAGTCGAGATGGTGATAAAGAGTCTGTCCAAACAAGATGTATATATCAAACAGGTATCTTTAGGAGGTAAGACGACAGACGGAAATGCGCAGTTTTTCTATGCATTGATCGGAATGGCATGCTTATACGGATGTTTCATCGGCTTCGGGTCGGCGATGTGTCTGCAGGCGAATCTGACAGCGCTTGCCGCGCGCAGATGTGTCAGTCCTGTACACAAAATGAAACATATTTTGATGGAAATCCTTATTTCTTTCGCATTACACTTTTTTAATATTATGGTTCTGCTTCTTTATTTGAAATATGGATTTAGACTGGCATTTGGCGGTAATTTTCTGAAGATGATCCCGATCGCGCTCCTTGGAAGTATGCTTGGTGTTTCTATGGGACTGTTTGTCAGCAGTATTGGGAAAATGGGTGAAGGCGTAAAGATTGGGATTTTGATCGGCGTCTCTATGCTATGCAGTTTCTTGGCAGGCTTGTTCAATGGTACGATGAAGGATGTTGTGGAGAGAAATATACCCTTTCTCAATCGCGTGAATCCGGCGGCAGTGATTGCGGATGCATTGTACAGTATCAATGTGTATGATGATCCGGCGCGCTATATGAAAAATCTTATGCTTCTTGGGAGTTTGTGTATCTTGATGGTGACCGGAGCGTTTTTGATCGTGAGGAGGGAACGGTATGACAGTATTTAAGGCATATATGAAAATCGCAAAGAAAAATATATGGTTGTTTATGATGTACCTTGCTATTTTCTTTGTAGTTACCGTAGTCTTTCAAAAAGTATCGGCAGGAGAGAAAAAGGCGCCGGGATATCAGAAAGCAAGTGTGCCTATTGGAATTGTAGATGAGGACGAAGGCGTGCTGGCAGACAGTCTGAAAGAATATTTGGGAAGGACGAATGAGATTGTTCTTCTTCCAAATGAGAAAGAAGTACTGCAGGAAAATTTGTTTTATCGGAATGTAGAGTATATTTTGTGGATACCGGAATCCTTTGCGCAGACGTGTATCGCAGAAGGGGAACCTTTGAAAGTTGTGAAGCTGCCGGGATCCTCTTCCGGATATTATATAGATCGACAGATCAATAGTTTCCTGCAGTATGCCCAAATTTATGAAGCGGCAGATTTTACAGAGGCAGAAGCTGCAGAAAAAATGCGGGATATAAAAAGTGCAGAGATTACCTTGCTTGATACAAAGAAGAATGTAGGAAAAACACCGGACTATACGTTTTATTATCAATATATGCCTTATCTTGTTATGAGTGTTATATGTTATATATTGGGGTATATCTTGTTAGGCTTCAGAAGAGGCGAGCTGTCACGCAGAATGCAGGCATCTGCTGTATCGAGACAGAGGCAGAGCGCGGAAGGGATAGCGGCGGCATGTATTCTGTCGCTTGCCTTGTGGACGATCTTGACGGCGGTGGGAATATTGCTGTATGGGCAGCGGTTTATAAAGAGCGAAGGGTTTGTGTGGTTTTTGCTAAATTCGCTTGTCCTGGTACTGACTGTTCTGTCGATCGCTTATCTATGCGGACTGGCAATAAAAAATTCCAATGCACTTAGCGGACTGGTCAATACGCTTACTTTGGGCATGTGCTTTGTATGCGGAGTCTTTGTACCGCTTGAGTATATGAATAAGACGGTGAAGACGGCGGCACAGTTTCTTCCGATCTACTGGTATGAGAAGGTCAATCAGATCCTGAGTGAGTTTGGGGATATTACAGGAAGCGTCAGGACAGAAGTCCTGCAGGGGATCGGGATCCAGCTTGTATTTGCCTTGGCGTTTATGTGTGTGACATTTGTGGTATCAAGAGAAAAACACTGGTAGGAGAAAAACAGAAAAATATGCTTTACATCCCTTTCGAAAAACAGCTATAATAACGGATGAGAAAAGGAAATGAGAGGGATAGTATGTTTTTAAGAGAAAAGGAAGAGAATCTGGGAATAGACTGGAAAGTTTTTTACTACAATGTCATCGCGCTTGTCATTCCTATGGCATTGCAAAATCTGATTAATGTCGGAGTGACGGCGGCGGATGTTATTATGCTGGGAAGGGTAGGAGAAAAAGCGCTTTCGGGCGCTTCCCTTGCTGGGCAGGTACAATATATCATGACCTTGTTTTTGTTTGGACTGACGTCGGGAGCCACTGTTTTGACAGCGCAGTATTGGGGGAAGAAGGATAAAAAGGCAATCGAAAAGATCCTGGGAATGACAGTGAAAGCGGCGATCCTTGTCACAGCTGCTTTTATGGCAGCAGCACTTGCGGTGCCCGGTCTGCTTATGAAGATTTTTACAAATGATCCGGCAGTCATAGAACAGGGCGTATCATATCTGCGGATCGTCGCTTTTTCTTATGTTTTGATGGGGATCACGCAAGGCTATCTGTATGTGATGAGAAGTGTGGAGAGAGTCGTGGTAGCGACGGTCGTTTATCTGCTTTCTCTGCTGTGCAATGTGGCGCTGAATTCAATCTTCATCTTTGGTTTATTCGGATGTCCGGCAATGGGCGTGAAAGGGGCGGCAATTGGAACAGTATGCGCGAGAGTGCTGGAGATATGCCTCGTGGCAGGGTATGCGCGTTTTTTTAATAAGGATATCAAATTGAAAGTGTCCTATATCTGGCATGTGGACAGGACATTGTTTTCGGATTTTATGAAATATTCGCTTCCCGTCGTAGCAAATGAAATCATGTGGGGTCTAGGCACTGCTGCTAATACAGCGATCTTGGGGCACTTGGGCAGTGCGGCAGTAGCGGCAAATTCTGTGGCGCAGGTAGCAAGACAGCTTGCGACGGTCGTCGCATTCGGGCTTGCCAGCGCGGCAGCAATCTATCTGGGGAAGACGATCGGTGAGAAAAAGATGGAACATGCCAAGGCATATGCGCGGCGGTTTATTTTCTTAAGTGTCGTTATGGGTCTGGCCGGCGGACTTTTGATCCTGGCGGCGGCTCCGTTAGCAGCGGCAGCATTGTCGCTGACAATGGCGGCGAAAGAGTATTTAAAATTTATGTTTTTTGTCATGTCTTATTTCGTGATCGGGCAGGCATGGAACACCACAATGGTCGTAGGCATCTTTCGTTCCGGCGGGGATACACGTTTCGGGTTGCTGCTGGATGTAGGGACGATGTGGGGATGTTCCATTTTGTTAGGTTTTATCGCCGCGTTCATACTGCATTTGCCGGTACCGCTCGTATATATGATACTGATGAGTGATGAACTGATCAAATTACCGATCACATATAAGCGGTATAGAAGCTACAAGTGGCTGAAGATCGTGACGCGAGAAGAAGATAGCTGATATTATAGCAGGGTAAATGTATAAAAAGAGTGTTTTCCTTCCTGAAAATATGTTATACTGTATATCGACTGTACAGATGAAAACTGTAAAAACAGGAAATAAAAGAAAGCAGAGAGAAGGTATGTAAAGATGGCAGAAGAACAAAATAATGGAGGATGTTCAGAGTCTTCCTGCGCAGGCTGTGAACATGCGTCTACATGTGAGAGTAAAAAAGAGGATTTTCGCGTACCGGCTAATATGTATACGCAGGTAAAGAAAGTGATCGGTGTGATCAGCGGAAAAGGCGGCGTTGGGAAATCTCTTGTGACAGCATCTTTGGCACGTATGATGCGTGAAAAGGGATATACAGTAGGTATTTTGGATGCAGATATCACAGGACCATCCATTCCTAAAATGTATGGTGTGCATGGCATGGCAAGAGGAACGGAAGAAGGGATTTTACCGTGTATCGCAAAGGATGAGACGAGGATCATGTCTGTGAATCTTCTCATGGAGGATGAATCTGCTCCGGTCATCTGGAGAGGTCCGGTCATTGCAGGTGTGGTAAAGCAGTTCTGGTCTGATGTTATGTGGGGAGATCTGGATTATCTGTTTGTGGATATGCCGCCGGGAACAGGAGATGTGCCGCTGACTGTATTCCAGTCGCTTCCTGTAGACGGAGTCGTGATCGTGACGTCGCCGCAGGATCTGGTGCAGATGATCGTAAAGAAGGCATATCATATGGCAAAGCAGATGGATATACCGGTACTTGGGATCATAGAGAATTACAGTTATGTAAAATGTCCGGATTGCGGAAAAGAAATCAAAGTGTTCGGAGAAAGTCATATTGATGAGATCGCAGCAGAACTGGATATACCGGTACTTGGGAAAATGCCGATAGATACGGCTATTGCAGAAGTCGTGGAGGCAGAGAAGTTCTACGAGGCGCAGAATCCATATCTGAAGGACATCACATTGTAAAAGATTTAGACGGAAGCGTACGCTTATGTATAATCTGAAACATTTGGGCACATACTTATATAAAAGTGGACGAAAGATTTAAGATGCTTTTTATCTATAGGCTTCTTCGT
Source organism: Mediterraneibacter massiliensis (assembly GCF_001487105.1). Lineage (GTDB taxonomy): Bacteria > Bacillota > Clostridia > Lachnospirales > Lachnospiraceae > Mediterraneibacter > Mediterraneibacter massiliensis. The sequence continues at coordinate 1,246,571 of NZ_LN913001.1, forward strand.
CTGCTGCATGGAAGCAGGTGTGCGACCAAAAACATCCAAAACGGTATTATTATGGAAAAGGAGCAAATATATGAAAGCGTATGTAGACGAAAACTGTATTGGCTGCGGCCTTTGTGCATCCATCTGTCCGGAGGTCTTTGAGATAAATGAGGATCAGGTAGCGCAGGCTGTGGGAGAGATTTGCGAGGCGACGGAGGATACAGTCAGAGAAGCAAGAGACAATTGCCCGGTAGATGCAATTCATACAGAAGAATAGAAGATACGACGCGTCGAGATGTCTGGTCATAAAAGCTGTTCGGCGCAATATAAGAAGCTCGTTCGCGGGCTTCTTTTTATAGTTCTGCACTGATCCATGGTTTTCGCATATCATAAAAAAAAGGGGTTTTTGCCATGGCATATGAAAATTACCAGAAAGTAACGGGGACGATCCAGAATGTGACCAGCGGGAGCGACTGCTGTTCTCAGATGGTTTCGATCATGACAGATAGTAATATGGAGACAATCAATCTTATCATTTCGCCGGAGACGCAGGTGATCGACAGTGTAAGATTAAGAAAGGGAATGCGGGTAGCTGCCTTTTATGATACAAGTCTGCCTGCACCGGCGATCTTCCCTCCGCAATATCAGGCAGAGCTGGTCACTGTGTTAAGAAGAGAACAAAATGTAATGCTGGATTATTTTGATGAGACTCTGACTGCGCAGAACAATGCGCTGCAATTAAATCTGACACCATTTACGAATATTATGACAGCCAATGGACAGAGATATACTTGTTTCCCGGAAAATGCAGATCTGCTTGTATATTATACGGCGACGACGTTCAGTATTCCGCCGCAGACAACGCCGCAGAAGATCGTTGTGCTGTGTTCCTATTGATGAGAAAACACACAGATTGATACAAGGATAAAAGGGGCGCTGCAAAACAGGTGAGACATCCTCTTTGGATATATTCACAAAAATTACTGTGAGGAGGTTACGCTGTCTATATTAGCTGAACAAGTGGGGTATTCCGATGCATATTATTTCAGTCGCGTAAAAAAGAACAGGTTTTGCCCCCCTGCGTGATTAAAAACAGAGAATAAAAATATAAAACGCGGGCTTACTTTTAAAATGAAGCAGGCCCACGTTATTTTGTATTACTTATTTAGTATTTATACAAGAAATCAGCAAGTATGTCTATTGTATCAATGTTTCGTATGCCGAAACACATAATATCATCATACCCGCTTTTCAAGATTTTTTGTTGTCTATAGCCGATACATTTTGAATAATCTCCTCAGCTAAATCTGTATTTATATCCTCTAGCATTGCAAAGTGCATGCCAATATTTCGAATATCTTGAATAATATTGTTCATAGTCTGGGAAATGTTTGCATTGGTAAGCCGTTCAGAGGTCAATTTCATATTATCACTCCCTATCTAACGGAAAAGTTATAGTTTCGCCGCAGAAGGATATATACAAATATAAAATATTAGAAATAAAAAAAGCGGAGACGGTGGGATTCGAACCCACGTGCCCCAAAAGGACAACCGCATTTCGAGTGCGGCTCGTTATGACCACTTCGATACGTCTCCATAAGTTTTCCTAGCTATTATAGCAAAAAAACAGAATAAAGCAAATAGATTTTAAAAGAAAATTCGTGTATAATATGAAAAAAGGAGGAAGAACGATGGAGATAAATAGTGTAGCGCTCATCGGTCTTGGTGCGATGGGTTCTTTTTTTGCGCCGCGGCTGGAAGCATGCCTGGGAAAAGATAAGTTCTGTGTGATCGCAGAAGGAGAAAGAAAGAAGCGTTTGGAAGAGCAGGGAATTACGGTAAACGGCGTAGTGCATCGATTCCGTATCCTGCCGCCAAAAGAAGGAAAAAGGGTGGATCTGGTTATCATGGCTGTCAAGGATACAAGCCTTGAGCAGGCGATACAGGATATCCGCCAATTTGTGGGAGAAGATACACAGATACTCTGTGTGATGAACGGTGTGGACAGTGAGGAGAAACTTGCGTACGAGTATGGTTGGGAACATGTTTTATACTCCTATATGAGAGTATCGATCGTGATGAAAGACGGAAAGACAGAATTCAACCCATATAGCGGAAAGGTATATTTTGGGGAAAAGGAAAATGAAGAGCCTTATACACAGCGGGTGCAGGCGATAGCCCGGTTATTTGAAAAGAGTGATATCCCTTTTCAGATACAAAAGGATATGCTGCATGGTATCTGGCATAAATTCGCCTGCAATATCGGAGAGAATCTTCCCTGTGCCCTGCTTGGCATTCCCTTTGGTTCATTGATAAAAAGTGAACCGGCAGATGAAATCCGGATGGCGGCGATGCGGGAAGTGCAGCAGATCGCCCTGAAAAAAGGAATTATACTGACAGATGAACAGTTGAATCGGCAGAAAGAAGCGTTGTACAGAATTCCTTTTTATAACAAGCCATCCACACTGCAGGATCTGGAAAATAAGAGAAAAACGGAAATCGAGATGTTTGCGGGGGCGGTCGTACGCATGGGTAAGGAGACAGGTGTAGATACGCCTATATGCTGGATGCTCTTAAAAGCAATACAGGTGCTGGAAGAAAAAAACATAGGATTATTGGAGGAAAACAGATGATACGTTTTGCGACAATCGGTACAAATTTTATTGTGGATCTATTTTTGGAGGCGGCGGGACAGTGTTCGCGTCTTATGCATACTGCGGTGTATTCCCGTTCCAGAGATACAGGAGAGCAGTTTGCGAAAAAGCACGGTGTAAACACGGTGTATACAGATTTGACAGAATTGGCAGAGGCGGAAGAAATCGATGCAGTCTATATAGCAAGCCCGAATTTTTTGCATTGTGAACAGGCGGTGCTTATGTTGGAACATAAAAAACATGTACTCTGTGAAAAACCAATCTGCAGCAACTACAAAGAATTTATGAGGATGAGACAGGCGGCAATGACAAATAATGTCGTACTTTTGGAGGCAATGCGTCCAGCCTATGATCCGGGCATGGCAGCTGTAAAAGAAAATTTGCCTAAGTTGGGAAAGATCAGAAGAGCGTCGTTTCGTTTTTGTCAGTATTCTTCCAGGTATGATAAATTTAAAGTTGGACAGATCGAGAATGCATTTAAACCGGAACTGTCCAATGGGGCGCTGATGGATATAGGTGTATATTGTGTGCATCCGCTTCTTCTGCTCTTTGGAAAACCGGACAGAATACAGGCGGACGCGGTGTTTTTAGAAAATGGAGTGGACGGGGAAGGAACAATCTTGGCAGGGTATCCTGATATGCTGGCAGAACTTTCTTACTCTAAGATTACAAATGGAATGGCAGAGAGCGAGATACAGGGAGAAGAAGGTATTTTGATCATTGACAGGCTCGTGGATCCGAAAGAACTAAGGATTCTTTACAGAAAAAAAGAGGACGAAAAGATTCGGATTCAGAAACCGGAAAATAATATGCTGTATGAGATCGAGAAATGGTGTGATCTGATTGAGGAAAAACTGCCGTCTGAGGAAGCACTTCACATTTCTGCTATGGAGATGGAGATGATGGACGAAGTAAGAAGAAAGCTTCAGATTGTATTTCCGGCAGACAAAGTTGCAGAGCCTGTACTGCCATAGAGGGCAGTGGATTTTCTGTTTCTGGCATATGTCTGGGAACAGAAACAGTAAATAAGAGAAACAAAATAACAAGATAAAAGAAAGGAAGGAAAAATGACAGTAGAGGAATGGCTGGGAGAAGGCAATCAGCTTGGTATAGATATATGGACGAAGAAGTACTGTAATGAGGGAGAATCCTTTGAGGATTGGCTGCATCGTGTAAGCGGAGGAAATGAGGAGATCGAAGGATATGTCCGGGAGAAGAAATTCCTGTTTGGGGGCAGGATATTATCGAATCGGGGACTTCATAAGGAAGGAAGGAAAGTCACGTATTCAAATTGCTATGTAATCGCGCCGCCGGAAGATGAGATTGAAAGTATTTTTGACTGTGCAAAGAAGCTGGCCAGGACATACAGCTACGGCGGAGGATGTGGAATAGATATATCCAATCTAAGTCCGCGGGGAGCGAAGATCAATAATGCTGCGAAGGAGACAAGTGGTTCTGTATCCTTTATGGATCTGTATTCTCTCGTAACGGGACTGATCGGTCAAAATGGCAGAAGGGGTGCGCTGATGATCTCCATTGACAGTTCACATCCGGATGTAGAGGAATTTATCGACCTCAAAACGGATTTGGATAAGGTGACCAAGGCGAATATATCTATTCGGATCCACAAAGATTTTATGGATGCAGTAAAGGAGAATAAAGACTATCTTCTGCATTATGAGAGAGCGGCAACGGGAGAAGTGATAGAAAAAAAAGTCAATGCGAGAGAGATGTTCCGAAAGATTGCAGAGACAAACTGGGATTATGCGGAGCCGGGCGCTTTATTCTGGGATCGGATCACAAGCTGGAATCTGCTGAGCAATACAAAAAGTTTTTCCTATGCAGGCGTCAATCCGTGTGCAGAAGAACCGCTGCCCGCAGGCGGGAGCTGTCTGCTTGGCAGTCTGAATTTGGCAGAATTTGTGCAGGATGCATTTACGGAAAACGCGGTATTTGACTTTGAAGATTTTAAAAAATGTGTACAGGCTTCCGTGTGCGCATTAAACGAAGTATTGGAAGAAGGACTTCCTCTGCATCCTTTGAAAGAGCAGCAGGAGAGTGTGAAAAAGTGGCGTCAGATTGGACTGGGGATCATGGGACTGGCAGACTGTCTGATCAAACTGGGACTGACATATGGGGAAGAAGATGCGGTAAACATGTGTGACAAAATCGGGTTTGCGATGGCGGACGCCGCGATCATGGCATCTGCGAAGCTGGCAAAAGAACTGGGAACATTTCCGGCCTGCCAGACAGAAGAGATTGAAGAAACACCGTATTTTCTTGCGAACACAACAGAAAAGACAAAAGAAATGGTCCGTAAATATGGACTGCGGAATTCGCAGCTCCTTACGATCGCGCCAACGGGAACACTGTCTACTATGCTGGGGATTTCTGGTGGGATCGAGCCGATCTATGCAAATTACTATGAGAGAAAAACAGAGTCGCTGCATGGAGAAGATGTATACTACAAGGTTTATACGAAAATCGTGGAGCGCTATATGAAGCAGTTTGAATTAAAGGATGATAAACTGCTCCCGGATTATTTTGTGACAGCGATGACTCTGGATTATCGGCAGAGGATTGATATGCAGTCTATCTGGCAGAAACACATCGATGCTTCGATCAGTTCTACAGTTAATGTGCCAAACAGTTTTACGGTGGAAGAGACAGAAGGACTCTACATGTATGCTTATGATAAAGGTCTTAAAGGAATCACGATCTTCCGCGACGGCTGTAAGCGGATCGGGATCTTAAATACAGATACGGCGAAAGAAGTAAAGAAGGTAAAGGCAGGAGAGGGGTTAAAAAGAGGGGATATTCTGCTGGTGACAGACGATGTAGTCGGCAAGAAGAGAAAATTGATCACAGGCTGCGGCAGCCTGCACTGTATCGCCTTGTTCGATCCACATACGGGCGCTTTGCTGGAAACCTATTTAAGTAAAGGGTCTACGGGAGGATGTAACAACTTCATGGTAGGGCTGTCCCGTATGATCTCGATCAGTGCAAGAGGCGGCATTGATATCGAAACAATCGTAGATCAGCTGAATTCCAGTGGATCCTGTCCGTCCTATACAGCGCGCAGGGTGACCAGAAAAGATACGAGCAAAGGCGCCTGCTGTCCGATGGCAGTGGGAAATGCGCTGTTGGATATGTACAATGAAATGCAGGAGGAGTTGCAGGAGAAGGCGGAAGGAGCACCTAAGAAGGAGAAAAAGATACCGAAGCCAAAGGCTGTAACGACAGAAGCATCCATTGATAAAATCTATTGCCCGGAATGTGGAGAGCCGCTTGTATTTGAGGGAGGATGTAATATCTGCAAAAGTTGTGGATGGAGTAAATGCCTGTAAGAATATAGAACGGAATTAAAAAATAGATATAATAAGATGTTTAATTGAAATAAGCTGAAAAATCAGGAGAATATCCTCGTATTTGTGGATATTCTCCTGATTTTTCTATAGAGAATCGGTCACATTTAGCACCTTTTTGACCAGTCTGCGGTCATCGTCAGAAGCATCGCGATACTGGCGGATCAATGTGACTTCTTCTTGTGTCAGATAAATCGTGTCGGCGGATGAAATTTCCAGAGCGGTAGTATATGGACCTTTCTGTTCCTGCAGGATGCCGTCCTGCCGAAAAGAGTGGTTTACAAGTTCATCCAGCGAAATATGATAAATCTGAGAAAGACGTATCAGAGAATCTAGATCCGGAGTACGTTTGCTCGTCTCATAATTAGAATACGCTTGTCTGGAAATATTCAGCATATCGCTGACTTGCTGCTGCGTGTAATTATGTGTTTTCCGCAATCTCAATAGATTACTTACAAGCTGTATATTCGACACACTGACACCTCCATTTACGCAGAATTTGATAGTACACATTATTATAGCAAGTTTCCCTATAAATGGATATTTATGCGACGAAATGAAAAGAAATGCAGAATAGACACAAAGCGTTGCTATTTACTGAGACTGCTGTTATGATAGCTGGGATCATATGTGACTTCATTCTGAAACCATTCGGGCGGGATATAGGATCTGGCAGAGTCTTCATCTGGAAATTCTACCTCGGCGAGGCAAAGCGGAGCAAGTTCGCCTTCGAACACATCGAGTTCGACCGTGAGTCCTTGCCCGGCGGGGATAAGATATCTTCTTTTTTGGATCAGTTTGCCGTCAATTTTTGTTCTCAGATGTACGTAGGCTTCTTGTGTCAAAGGAAGATTGTATTCCTCCCGTATCATCAGTCCTTTTGACTTGTAAGTCAAAATATAGTCATTGTCTTCTCTGCGTATACGCACGACAGGTTCTGTGCAGAGGTACCCCTGTTCTATGTGATGGGAAGGAAGGTCTGTAAGGGGGAAGGGAAGTTGATCTGGATCGATCAAAAATTTACGCTCAATTTCCATTTTATTCTCCTTTCTGTCCGGGAACTTTTCTTATCATAATATATTTTGGGGTTCTCTGGCAAGGAAAGAGGGACAAAACGTTGCATTTCCTATATGTATTTGATAAACTAAATACTGCAGGATCGATGTACAGGCGGCGGTATGGCGGATTTTGATACTGTCGCCTGTGCGCCGGAGTTGTGGGCAGAACCGGTGGGAAAACAGGAGAAAAAGCCGGAAAAATGAAGGAGGAAAGAGCAATGAAAGAAGTGTGTGTATTTCTTGCGGATGGCTTTGAGGAGATAGAAGGGCTTACCGTAGTCGATATTCTGCGTCGCGCAGGAGCCTGTGTTAAAACGATTTCAGTGACTGGGGACTATACTGTTCATGGGGCTCATCAGATTGATGTGCTGGCGGATGAGCTATTTGAAAAAATGGATTTTCAGAATATGGAGATGCTGGTGCTTCCTGGAGGTATGCCGGGTACGCTCCACCTGAAAGAACATGAAGGTTTAAGAAAACTTCTTTTGTCGGCATATGAAAGAAAGCTTCAGATCGCGGCGATCTGTGCGGCGCCGTCTATATTGGGAAGTCTTGGATTCTTAGAAGGCAGGCAGGCATGTGCCTATCCATCTTTTGAAGAGGCTCTGACAGGTGCGGCAGTGGTGCAGAAACCGACGGTAACAGACGGTAATATCACCACAGGAAGAGGTATGGGAGCAGCCATTGCTTTCGGACTCCGCCTTGTTTCTGTTCTGTATGGGGAAGAAAAGGCACAGGAAGTGAAAAAAGCCATTGTTTATACTTAAAAAATGCTGGAAATTTGCGGCTATTTATGCTATACTGTTCCAATGACTGCGAATATCTGGATAAAATCAAGGAGGAAGATAAAAAAATGAGTTTACAGGTAGAAAAATTAGAACATAATATGGCGAAACTGACGATCGAAGTTTCTGCTGAAGAAGTGGAAAAAGCTCTTCAGGCGGCATATATAAAAGAACGCAAAAAAATCAGCGTGCCGGGATTCCGTAAAGGGAAAGTTCCGCGCCAGATGATCGAGAAAATGTATGGACCGGAAGTGTTCTATGATGAAGCGGCAAATCATATGATTTCAGAGGCATATGGAAAAGCATACGATGAATGTGAGTTAGAACTTGTCTCTCAGCCGAAGATCGATATTGTACAGCTGGAGAAAGGCAAACCGTTTATTTTTACAGCAGAAGTAGCGGTGAAGCCGGAAGTGACATTAGGCGAATACAAAGGTCTGAAAGTAGATAAAGTGTCCACAAGAGTCACACAGAAAGAAGTGGATGAAGAAATCGAAAAAGAACGCGAGCGCAACGCCAGAACAATTGAAGTGACAGACCGCGCAGTACAGGACAAGGATCAGGTGCTTCTTGATTTTGAAGGTTTTGTGGATGGAGAAGCATTTGAAGGAGGAAAGGGAGAAAAGTATCCTCTGACGATTGGTTCAGGCGCGTTTATCCCGGGCTTTGAGGAACAGCTGATTGGCGCTGAGATTGGAAAAGAAATGGAAGTAAACGTAACATTCCCGGAGGAATACCAGGCAAAAGAACTGGCTGGCAAGGCAGCTGTATTTAAATGTACAGTTCATGAGATTAAGGTGAGAGAACTGCCGGAATTGGATGATGAGTTCGCTTCCGACGTTTCTGAATGTGAGACACTGGATGCTTACAAAGCAGAAGTGAAGAAGAAGATCAAAGAGCGCAAAGAACGTGAAGGAAAAGAAAAGAAAGAAAACCAGGCTGTAGACGCAGCGATCGAAAATGCGCAGATGGATATCCCGGCGGCAATGATCGATCTGCAGACAAAGCAGATGGCGGATGATTTCGCACGCCGTATCATGCAGCAGGGACTTACTGTAGAGCAATACTTCCAGTTTACAGGGATGACGGAAGAAAAGATGATGGAAGAATTAAGACCGCAGGCAGAGAAACGGATCAAGACAAGATTGGTTCTGGAAGCGGTTGTCGCTGCAGAGAATATTGAAGTTTCAGAAGAACGTCTGGAAGAAGAATTGAAGAAGATGGCAGAGTCTTATCAGATGGAAGTTGAGAAACTGAAAGAATTTATGGGCGAAAATGAAAAGAAACAGATGAAAGAAGATATTGCGGTACAGGAGGCGGTAACACTCATCGCTGAGGCTGCGGTAGAAGGATAAGACAACCTGTAGTGAAGGGGGTGCCTGGGTATTGAGGGCATCCCGATTCTACTTTATAGATTCAGATAGAGTTAGGAGGAAGACAGATGAGTTTAGTACCTTATGTCATTGAACAGACGAGCCGTGGGGAGAGATCCTACGACATTTATTCCCGGTTATTGAAAGAACGGATTATTTTTCTTGGTGAAGAAGTAAATGATGTATCGGCGAGTGTAGTTGTGGCACAGCTTCTTTTTCTGGAAGCAGATGATCCAGACAAGGACATCCAGCTTTATATCAACAGTCCGGGTGGTTCTGTAACTGCGGGACTTGCTATTTATGATACAATGCAATATATTAAGTGTGACGTATCGACAGTATGTATCGGTATGGCCGCAAGTATGGGAGCGTTTCTCCTTTCCGGAGGGAAGAAGGGAAAGCGATTTGCGTTGCCTAATGCTGAGATCATGATCCATCAGCCGTCCGGCGGAGCACAGGGGCAGGCGACAGAGATTCAGATCGCTGCGGAGCATATCCTGCGTACGCGTCAGAAGTTAAATGAAATTCTGGCTGCAAATACAGGGCAGCCGTTGGAAGTTATCAAGGTAGATACAGAACGGGATAACTTTATGTCTGCGGCTGAAGCGAAAGAATATGGATTAATAGACGAAGTGATCGCCAGCCACTAAAGGCGGCGATATGAGGTGAGAGTATATGGCAGGAAAACCAAATGACGACATCGTGAGATGTTCTTTCTGTAATAAGACACAGTCACAAGTGCGCAAGCTGATAGCAGGGCCGAATGGCGCGTACATCTGCGACGAATGTATAGATGTGTGCGCAGAGATCATAGAGGAAGAATTTGACTATGGAGACCGCAGAGGTTTTGACGATATTAATCTTTTGACACCGGAGGAGATAAAAGCCTTTTTAGATGATTATGTCATCGGTCAGGATGAGGCAAAAAAAGTGCTGTCTGTGGCTGTCTATAATCATTATAAAAGAATCATGGCAGAGCAGGATCTGGGGGTAGAGCTGCAAAAGAGTAATATTTTAATGTTAGGGCCTACAGGGTGCGGCAAGACCCTGCTTGCACAGACACTGGCGAAGATTTTAAATGTTCCTTTTGCAATAGCTGATGCCACTGCTTTAACAGAGGCGGGATATGTCGGTGAGGATGTGGAGAATATTCTGTTAAAGGTGATTCAGGCAGCAGATGGAGATATTGAGAGGGCAGAGCATGGAATCATCTATATTGACGAGATCGACAAGATCACAAGAAAATCGGAGAATCCGTCGATCACTCGTGATGTATCCGGTGAAGGCGTACAGCAGGCACTCTTAAAGATCATTGAGGGGACAGTTGCTTCCGTTCCTCCTCAGGGCGGCAGAAAACATCCTCATCAGGAATTGATCCAGATTGATACAACGAATATTTTGTTTATCTGCGGAGGAGCTTTTGAGGGAATCGACAAAATTATAGAGACACGGCTGGATCGCAAGTCTATCGGTTTCAACGCAGAGATAGCGTCAAAACATGAATATGATATTGATGTGCTTCTGCACGAAGCACTTCCCCAGGATTTAGTAAAATTCGGACTGATCCCGGAATTGGTAGGGCGTCTTCCGGTTACGGTATCGCTGGATATGCTGGATAAAGATGCGTTGATAAGGATCCTGACAGAGCCTAAGAGCGCGATCGTGAAGCAGTACCAGAAGTTATTGGAATTGGATGGGGTAAAATTGGAATTTGACAAGGATGCCTTGACTGCGATAGCGGAGACTACCCTTGCCAGAAAAACCGGCGCCAGAGGATTGCGTGCGATTATGGAGAATATCATGATGGATACGATGTTTAAAGTACCGTCAGACGACACGATCAAAGGATGCCGGATCACAAAGGAAGTTGTTCAGGGAACGGGCGTGCCGCTCTATGAGTGTGATGGAGAAGAACGCCGGTCGTTTTTGACATCTGAGAGTGCTTAATATTTCAGGCGGGTGCAGAGGATAGACCATGTACCTGCCTTTTCTATATCAAGATCCAGGAGGAGATCATATGAAGAAGGAGACGAGAAGCCTCCCTATGGTGGCGCTTCGAGGAATGGTGATCATGCCCGGCATGGTCGTACATTTTGACGTAAGCAGAGACAAATCTGTCGCAGCGATCCAGGAGGCAATGATAGAAGAACAGAAGATTTTTTTGACCGCACAAAAAGACATAGAGACGAAAGACCCAAAGCTGGAGGATGTGTATGAGGTCGGGACTGTAGGTACGATCAAACAGATCATCAAACTGCCGAAACATATCGTACGAGTGTTAGTCGCAGGAGAGACCAGAGGAATCTTAAAACGTATGGAATATGAAGAACCTTATCTGCGTGGTGAAGTGGATATCGTAGATGACTCGGATATCACGGTGCCGGAAGATCTGAACGGAGAAGCACTGCTGCGGGGTCTGAAAGATATGTTTGTGGAGTATGCGGCAAAGAAGGGGAAAATGTCCAAAGAAGCTGTGGCACAGATATTGGAGATCAAAGATCTTAAAAAGCTGTCAGATGAGATCGCGGCGAATATTCCGTTATATTATGGTGATCAGCAGGAAATACTCAGTGAAACAGATTTTTGGAAACGATATGAACTGCTTTGCTTCAAGTTAGTGAATGAAGTGCAGATCATGGACATCAAGGAAGAAATACAGCAGAAAGTAAAAGAACGTGTGGATAAGCACCAGAGGGAATATATTTTAAGAGAACAGTTAAAGCTTATCAGAGAGGAGCTGGGGGATGACACGACGCTCTCGGACGCAGAGGAATTTGAACAGGCTGCAAAGAAGCTGAAGGCTCCAAAGGAAATAAAAGATAAATTGAAAAAGGAGATCAGCAGGTTTAAAAGTTCTTTGAATTCTCCGGCAGAGAGCGGTGTGATCCGGACATATATCGAGACGCTTTTGGAAATGCCGTGGGACAAAGCGGTCAAAGATTCCACAGATATTGCATATGCAAAAGCGGTATTAGAAGAGGAACATTACGGATTAGAGCAAGTAAAAGAAAGGATCTTGGAGTTTCTTGCAGTCCGTACGCTGACAAAAAAAGGAGAAAGTCCGATTCTCTGTCTGGTGGGGCCGCCGGGAACTGGAAAGACTTCTATCGCAAAGTCACTGGCAAAGTCTCTGAAAAAGCCCTATGTACGAATTTCCCTGGGCGGCGTTCGGGATGAGGCAGAAATACGGGGACACAGAAAGACCTATGTGGGAGCCATGCCGGGACGTATAGCCGGCGGGATAAAAATGGCAGGCGTAAAAAATCCGCTTTTGCTTCTGGATGAGATCGATAAGGTCAGCACAGATTATAAAGGCGATACGTTTTCGGCTTTATTAGAAGTTTTGGACAGTGAGCAGAATCATAAATTCCGTGACCATTATCTGGAAGTGCCGCTTGACCTGTCAGAGGTTCTGTTTATCACGACGGCAAATACACTTCAGACGATTCCAAGACCCCTCTTAGACCGGATGGAAGTGATCGAGATCAGCAGTTATACAGAGAATGAGAAGCTGCATATAGCCGCAGAACATCTGATCCCAAAACAGATGGAAAAGCATGGACTTTCACAGGAACAGCTTACGATCAGCAAGAACGCGATCTGGAAGATTGCCAGAAATTATACAAAAGAGGCGGGGGTACGGCAGTTAGAGAGAGAAATAGGAAATATCTGCCGTAAAACAGCCAAAGAGCTTTTGACGACCGGAAAGAAGAAAATAGCAGTGACCGAAAAGAATATCCATAAATATCTGGGAAGAGAAAAATATACGTATCAGATGGCAAATCCAGATCCGGAGATCGGTATTGTCAGAGGACTTGCCTGGACGAGCGTAGGCGGAGATACACTGCAAATAGAAGTAAATGTTATGCCGGGAAATGGGGAAGTCATGCTGACAGGTCAGTTAGGCGATGTGATGAAAGAGTCTGCTCAGACAGGTATCAGTTTTATACGCTCTGTCAGTGAACAGTATAAGATTTCAGAAACATTTTTTGAGAAACATGATATTCATGTACATATTCCGGAAGGAGCAGTACCGAAAGACGGCCCTTCTGCTGGGATCACGATGGCGACAGCCATGATTTCCGCCATTACGGGGAGAAAAGTACGTTCCGATCTGGCAATGACCGGGGAGGTGACATTAAGAGGAAGGGTACTTCCTATAGGTGGACTGAAAGAAAAACTTTTGGCAGCAAAAAATGCGGGAATAAAGACGGTTCTTATTCCGAAAGATAATAAAGTAGATGTGGAAGAGTTGGCTGCTGAGATTACAAGAGGAATGCAGATCATACCTGTAGTAAATATGGATGAAGTGTTAAAGGAAGCACTTGTCCCTGCTCACGGTGAAGAAGAAAATAAAGGATAGGGAGGGGGAGAGCATGGTAATAAGAAGTATAAATTTGGAGACAGTCTGTGGAATCACGAGTAAGCTGCCGGCAAATGAAAAGCCGGAGATTGCGTTTGCGGGCAAATCCAATGTAGGAAAGTCTTCTTTGATCAATGCATTAATGAATCGGAAATCGTATGCTAGGATTTCTGCCACGCCGGGGAAAACACAGACAATCAACTTCTATAATATCAATGAAGAATTGTACTTGGTAGATCTTCCGGGATACGGATATGCAAAGGTGTCGGAGGAAGAAAAGCGGCAGTGGGGAAAGCTGATCGAACGATATCTGCATGCTTCTGGGCAGCTGCAGGCAGTGTTTCTGCTTATTGACAGCAGGCATGCGCCTTCTGCCAACGATAAAATGATGTACCAATGGATCGTGGAGCAAGGATTCGCACCGATCATTATTGCTACAAAACTGGATAAACTAAAGAGAAGCCAGGTCCAGAAACATATAAAGATGATAAAAGAAGGATTAGATCTTGTGCCGGGAACAAGAGTGATCCCGTTTTCTTCCGTTACAAAACAAGGAAGAGAGGAGATTTGGGAACTGGTCGAGACAGAATATTTGGGTAAGACAGAGGTGGAAATGAATGGAAAATAGGCGCCCATATTGGCAGGTTACGGTCAGCCTGCTCTTTAGTTTATTAGCAACAGCAGCATTTGTCATCATTGGGATAAAGGCGATCGGCTTTTTTATGCCTTTTGTGATCGGATGGATCATATCGGCGATTGCAGCGCCTTTGGTAAACTGGTTGGAGAGAAGGCTAAAGATCGTAAAAAAATTAGGATCTGCGCTGATCGTTATACTGGTGCTTGCATTGATCGTGTTTGTTCTGTATTTTGCTGTCAGCAGGATCGTAAATGAAATCGGAGATCTGGCAAGGAATTTTCCGGAATTGTACGCACAGCTAGAAAGCGGCTTGAGGCAGATAGGTGATACGCTGTCAGGAGTTTTTGAAAAACTGCCGGAGGGAGTACAAAATGGCTGGAACACGATTGTGGCAAACTTGGATCAGTATATGGGAGACTGGGTATCCAAAGTCAGCGAGCCTACAGTAACGGCGGCCGGAAATTTTGCGAAAAGTCTGCCGTCTTATCTGATCGGGTTTATCGTAGCGATCATGTCTGCATATTTTTTTACAGTTCAGAGAGAAGAAGTGATCCAGTGGTTTAAGAAAGTTTTTCCGGAATCGGTCACGAAGCGCATGTCCCTTGTCATGGATAATCTGCGATATGCGGTAGGAGGATATTTTAAAGCCCAGTTTAAAATCATGGGAGTTGTGTTTGTGATCCTTCTGATTGGCTTTGCTGTTTTGAATGTCCGCTACTTTGTTCTGATCGCATTTTTGATCGCAGTTTTGGATTTTCTGCCGTTTTTTGGAACAGGAACAGCTATGATCCCGTGGGCGATCTACAAGTTTTTTATGGGAGATTATAAGATGACGGTTATTTTAGTCATTTTCTATGTGGTTACCCAGCTCGTCAGGCAGCTTCTGCAGCCTAAGCTGGTAGGAGACAGTATGGGGCTCAATCCCCTGGTCACATTATTTTTACTGTATATCGGATATAGGATCAGCAGCGTCATCGGTATGATCCTGGCGGTACCGATCGGGATGATCCTTATGAATATGTGTCAGGCAGGGGCATTCGACTATATTTTTAATGACGTAAAGATCTTAGTAGAAGGAATACTAGGACTGCGGGAAGAAAGAAACTGAAAAAAAGTGAAAAGAAGAATATCAGCTCTGGTGATCTCCAAAAAATGGTGACAGAGCTGATATTTTATGTAAAAACACAATATATTGTATTTTGCTGTTGAAAATAATCTAATTCTAGTATATAATTGCTCTATATCTTGCTAGAATACAGACGGGAGGGGCGTATGACTATACAGAGAGAAGAAACAGAGAAAAAATTTGATACAGAGGGGATCGCAGAAGTATTACGGGAGATAGAGGAAGACTTCCCACAAGAAGTGTATGCACTGTCTATATTGGAAGAAAGAGCAACCGGCTTTTTGAAGCCAAAGATGGATAAGGAAGAACAGCTGGAGGCTTTGATCAATGCAGCCACAGAGCTGACAAGCCAGGAAGCTCCCGAATGGGAAAAGATTGCCGGAAGACTTCTGGCATTTTCGTTTTACAGAAAATTAGAGGCAGAAGAGGGAAAAAGAGGGATCCACGGCTTTTATGAAAAGATCTGTTATCTTACAGAGCAGGGGCTGTATGGAGCCTACATTCTGGAGGCGTACAGCAAGGAAGAAATATATGAGGCAGAGAATTATATAGAGCGTGAAAGAGATAAGGTATTTACATTTTCCGGCCTGGAACTGCTCTTGAAACGGTATGTCATATCGACGCATCAGCATGTACCGCTGGAAAGTCCGCAGGAAATGTTTTTGGGGATTGCGCTTCATCTTGCGATGAAAGAAAAACGGAATCGTATGGAATGGGTAAAACGTTTTTATACTGTCCTCTCTAAGATGGAGGTGACGATGGCGACTCCCACATTATCGAACGCAAGAAAGCCGTTCCACCAATTAAGTTCCTGTTTTATTGATGTGGTGCCGGATAGTCTGAAAGGGATTTTCCGTTCTGTGGATAATTTTGCCCAAGTGAGTAAATACGGGGGCGGAATGGGACTGTATTTTGGGAAAGTTCGTGCGGCAGGCGGCTCCATCCGAGGGTTTGAAGGAGCAGCAGGCGGAGTCATACGCTGGGTCAGGATTGTCAACGATACGGCGGTTGCCGTAGATCAGCTGGGAGTACGCGCAGGCGCAGCGGCGGTTTATCTGGATGCATGGCACAGAGATCTGCCGGAGTTTTTGCAGATCCGTACAAATAATGGAGATGAGAGAATGAAGGCACACGATGTCTTTCCGGCAGTGTGTTATCCGGATCTTTTTTGGAAGATGGCGAAGGAAGATCTGGATCAGGAATGGCATCTGATGTGTCCCCATGATATTTTTCTGGCCAGGGGATACTGTCTGGAGGATAGTTATGGAGAAGAATGGGAGAAAAAATATTGGGAATGTGTACAAGATGCGCGGATACCAAAAAGAACCATACGTTTAAAAGAGATTGTACGCCTTATTATAAAATCCGCAGTGGAAACCGGAACTCCTTTTGCCTTTAACAGAGATACGGTGAACCGTGCCAATCCGAATCCACACAAGGGCATGATCTATTGTTCTAATTTATGTACAGAGATCGCGCAGAATATGTCTCCTATATCGACTGTCAGTACGCAGATACAGACAGAGGAAGGCGATACAGTCGTTGTCAATACAACAAAAGCAGGCGATTTTGTCGTATGTAATCTGGCATCCTTGACGTTGGGGAGGCTTCCTATACAGGATAAAGCTTATGTCAGAGAAGTGGTCCGCACAGTGGTGCGGGCGTTGGACAATGTTATTGATCTGAATTTTTACCCTCTTCCTTATGCAGAGATTACAAATGGAAAGTACCGAGCCATAGGATTTGGCGTGAGCGGATATCATCATATGTTGGCGAAACAGCATATAAGATGGGAATCAGAAGAACATCTTGCATTTGTGGACGCCTTATTTGAAGAAATCAATTATGCGGCTATAGAAGCGAGCAGCGATTACGCGGCGGAAAAGGGGAGATATAACTATTTCACAGGTTCAGACTGGGATACGGGTGCTTATTTTGAAAAGAGAGGATATGATTCTGTCCAGTGGAAGAAGCTGCGTGAGAAAGTAAAAAAGCAGGGCATGCGAAACGCCTATCTTCTGGCGGTAGCGCCGACCAGTTCTACGTCGATCCTTTCAGGGACAACAGCAGGGGTGGATCCGGTCATGAAGAAGTTTTTCTTAGAGGAAAAAAAGGGAGCTATGCTGCCGAGGACGGCGCCGGAACTGAGCGCGGAGACATACTGGTACTATAAAAATGCACATCTTATCGATCAGAAATGGTCGGTGCGGGCATGCGGGATACGGCAGCGTCATATCGACCAGGCGCAGTCGGTCAACCTGTATATCACGAATGAGTATACGATGCGGCAGGTGCTGGAATTATATCTGCTGGCATGGGAAAGCGGTGTTAAGACTATCTATTATGTCAGGTCGAAGGCATTAGAGGTAGAAGAATGTGAATCTTGTTCTTCTTAAGAAATGCTTTACTATATATCAAGAGGAGAGTCAGATATGGAGAAACGACAGATTGAAAGACCTTTGGAGCGCAAGCCTTTATTTAATCCAAACGGAGATACAGAAGTGCGGAAAAGGCGGATGATCGGAGGCAATACGACCAACTTAAACGACTATAATAATTTAAAATATCCATGGGCATCCGCCTGGTACCGGCAGGCGATGAATAATTTCTGGATCCCGGAGGAGATCAATCTGTCCCAGGATGTAAAGGATTATCCAAAGTTGGAAGAAGGAGAAAGAAAGGCATATGATAAGATATTATCCTTTTTGGTTTTTCTGGATTCTATCCAAACGGCAAATCTTCCCTGCATAGGAGAGTACATCACGGCTAATGAAGTCAATCTGTGTCTGAACATCCAGACATTTCAGGAATGTGTACATTCTCAGTCGTATTCGTATATGTTGGATACGATCTGTTCACCGGACGAAAGAATGGAAATCTTGTATCAGTGGAAGACAGATGAACATTTACTTAGGAGAAATACATTTATCGGGGATTGTTATAACGCGTTTCAACAGAAAAAGGATGCGAGGACTCTTCTGAAAGTAATCATGGCAAATTATATTCTGGAAGGAATCTACTTTTATTCTGGCTTTATGTTTTTTTATAATCTGGCAAGAAATGGAAAAATGCCCGGTTCTGCTCAGGAGATCCGCTATATCAACCGTGATGAAAATACACATCTGTGGCTTTTTAGGAATATCATTTTAGAATTGAAAGAGGAATGTCCGGAATTATTTGACAAAGAGACAGAGGCACAGATGAAAGAGCTGCTCACAGAGGGGGTTCGCCAGGAAATCTCCTGGGGGCATTATGTGATAGGAGACGGTGTGCCCGGACTGAATAAACAAATGATCACAGACTATATCCGATATCTGGGGAATGTAAGATGGAGATCATTAGGCTATGAGAGTCTGTATCCGGGATATGAAGAAGAACCGGGATCTATGAAATGGGTGGCGCAATATGCTAATGCCAATATGGTAAAAACAGATTTTTTCGAAGCACGTTCTACGGCATATGCAAAATCCACGGCGCTGATAGATGATCTATAAGAGAAATTTATTAGAATTAGACAACTCTGGATAAACTATGACAGAACACATTGAAAAAAGAAAATGGGTATGTTATGATGAAAAGCAGGAAAAGAAAATGGAGGTGCAATATAATGAAAAAATATATTTGCGATGTATGTGGATACATTTATGACGAAGCAGCAGGAGATCCGGATAACGGCATCGATCCAGGAACAAAATGGGAAGATGTTCCGGAAGATTTCCTCTGTCCTCTCTGCGGAGTAGGCAAAGACCAGTTCTCTGAGACAGAGTAAGTATATCCATGCGGGCGTGCTGCGCACGACAAGGTATAAGATGAGCAAATGGTATAGAACAGACATTTCTGAAAAGAAGTGTCTGTTTTATTATTTATGTGAGAAATAGGGAGAGCGGAATTTGTTCTAGAAAGAAGAAAATCTGCTTTTGCAAGTAGATTCCATGAAATAAACAGTATATAACAGTTGACAACAGTTATAAACTGTTATATACTGTTTGTGGATGGAGGAGAGAATATATGAAGATAATCATAAACAGTTCATCGATGGTACCAATCTATGAACAGATTGTAGAGCAAGTCAAAGCTTTGATCTTAAGCGGAGAGCTGAAAGAAAATGCGAACCTGCCATCTGTCCGGACTTTATCAAAAGAATTGAGAATCAGCGCCCTTACCGTGAAAAAGGCATACGACTATCTGGAACAAGAGGGGTTTACTGTCACAGTACATGGAAAAGGCACATATGTAGCGGCGGCCAATAAAGAGAGAATGTTGGAAGAATACAGAAAAGAGATTGAAACAGAACTGGAGGAATTAATCCGCAGAGCAAAAAGATATGGGCTGACGTCGGAAGATATCCGCGCATTGATGGAATTGATATTGGAGGGATAGGATATGTTGAGAATAAACGATGTACAGAAGCAGTATGGGAAGTTTATGCTGCAATGTTCTATGGAAGTAAAGCCGGGCTATGTCACCGGTTTGATCGGACCGAACGGAGCAGGGAAAACGACAGTATTTAAGGCAGTGCTAGGCTTGCTGCGTATAGATGGAGGAACAATAGAAATCGGAGGAAAAGACAACAGGATACTGACAAATAGAGAGAAAGCGGAGATGGGAGTTGTGCTGTCAGATTCGGGTTTCAGTGAATATTTGTCTGTGAAGGAAATCATTCGCATTATGGAGAATATGTATCCATATTTTCATAAAGAGCAGTTTCTGGAGCAATGTGAACAGTTTTGTATCCCGCTAAATAAAAAGGTTAAGGCGTTTTCTACCGGCATGAAAGCAAAGTTAAAACTTCTTCTGGCGATGTCCCATGAGGCGAAATTTTTGCTGCTTGATGAGCCTACAGCAGGTCTGGATGTTGCGGCAAGAGAGGAAATGCTGGATATTTTAAGAGAATATATGGAAAAAGGTGAGGAACGCGCCATTCTGATAAGTTCTCATATATCCGGGGATTTGGAGGGGTTGTGCGACGATCTGTATATGCTTAAGGACGGGCAGATTATCTTGCATGAAGAAACGGATCGTTTGCTGGACAGATACGCGGTCATAAAGGTAGATGAAGAACAATTTAAAAATTTAGATACACAATATATTTTGCGTAAGAGAAAGGAAGCGTTTGGGTATCAGCTTCTGACAGAACAGAAGCAATATTACATGGAAAACTATCCGAGGATCGTAATAGAAAATGTCGGCATTGACGAAGTTGTATTGATGATAGGTAATTGCGAAACAAGTCCGCAATCCTGATTAAAAACAGGCAAAGGATCCTGTCATGCAGGATTCTTGAGATAGGAAGTGAAAATCGTTCATTTCTTGGCACAACAAATAAACCTCATGGGCTTATGAAGTTGGTAAGTCCTATGCTATGAGTGGTTTTAAACTTCGTATATATTGATGCTGGTGAATTTTATCAGCAACCATGACAGTTATTAACTGAGAAATTCCTGCAAGCAACAAATCTGCATGTAGTGTTTTCTCATTTTGGGTTTTACGACCGGCAATACAGAAACTGTCTTTAAAATGGTTGATTGATTTTTCAACGTTTACACGGATTTTGTAGGTCTCATCCCATTCTACGGAACCACGTTCCACACCGGGATAGGCACGCAGATTCTTTTCGGGGTAAATGTAAATCATTCTTCCACAGGAAGATGTGGTACAGGGGTTCTCACAGTGGCAGACACGGCGTTTCGTTTTGGTTTCACGGTTGTATTCCCATTTCATTTTAGGGCATACAAACTTCATGCTGGGAAGTTTGCTTCTCAGATGAGATTTACTCCCTTCCCGTTTCATTGGAAGTGTGGAATCATGCGGACAGCAAGGAACACCATTTTCGTTGAAGGTGTAGCCATGTTCTTCCATTGATAGTTTTGTCCGGAGTGGAATCAATGCTTTTTCAAAGCCAAGATCATCCAAAAGGGCTTTGTAGATTTCAATGGTATCAAAAGCGGCATCGCCTAGAAAAGTTTTAGGGTTAATCAAAGGATGCTTCTGAAAGAAATCAATCAAAACAGGGAGCAGCGCCTTAGAGTCCGCAAGTGATTTATCTTCATCTGGCGAATCGGATTTCTTTTCAACAATGATATCAGGATGAGCATTTAGGAAATCTTTATTGTAGAAGGTAATATCGCGAACAATACCAAGACCATTCGTGACAATACCAAACTTATAGGCATAGCAGAAATGTCCGTTGATATACATCTGTTGGATAGCCGGGTTAGCAGCAGCGTGTGTGGGCATTGAGCCGTAAGCAGCTTTGTAAGGATCAAAGTTGTGAGCCTTTGCAAAGGCCTTTAACTGTTTTATGATACGGTTCGCGTATTTCGGATTATTTTCTGTCACCCATGCCTCAATTCCAGAAGTATCAAAGATGCTCATGGAAGCAAGGTTAGAATCAATACGTTGGCAGATCGGTTCAGTGATATCAACTAAGTGATCAAACATCGATTGTAAGTCCATAAGAAAGTCCTGTTTAAAACGAGTGAATTTTGAGGCATCAGGAACAACACGGAAGCCACAAAAATCCCGTAGTTCCTGAGAATATTTTAAAAATATGATCAGAAGAGTATCGGTCGGGATTGAGAAAATGCGCTGAATAAGGAGAGCCTTGATTATAGGATAAAGCTGATGCTTGCGAGGTCTTCCTGTAGAAGCGTGAAAATGAGTAACAAAAGAAACAGGAACAATTTCATCAAGATTAATGGTTTGGTCAAGTAGAGAAAGAAACTGATATTTGTCATTATCGAATTTATTTTGGCAATTTTCAAAAACTTCTGCCAAAGTGAGCTGCTTATATGTTATCATATAGGTACATCTCCTTTCGGGTGGTTGGTTTATAGTTTCTAGGCAACTCTATTTTACCACAATCCGTTGAGGAGATGTTTTGTTTTATAAAAGTTAAAATGCCGTATTTATGCGGCTTGTGGCGTTTCGCAAACGCCTATGTATTGATGATGATGAAAGGAGAAACACTATGAAAGGACTGCTGCTGAAAGATTTCTATATAGCAAAACTGCAGAAAACATTTGGGATACTGATACTTGTCATGGGAATTGCTTTTTCCTTTTTGTGGGAAAGTCCGTCTTATATGGTAGGGTTTCTCACTTTTATTGCTACTATATTTGTATTGACGACGATCAGTTATGACGAATTTGATAATGGATATGCATTTTTATTTACACTCCCGATCTCACGGAAACTCTATGTATCAGAAAAATATGTGTTTGCACTTCTCTATGGAGGCGGCACATGGTGTGTGACGACGGCTTTGGCGGCAGCTTATGCAGCTGTGTCCGGCAGATTGGCGCTGGATGCGGAATGGCTGATGGGTTATATGGTGTATCTTGGTTTTGTACTATTGATCATTTCTGTGACAGTACCTGTACAGTTGAAATTTGGTGGAAATAAAGGCAGAACAGCAATGATCATTACATTGGGCGGTCTCTTTCTTGTATGTTACGGGAGTATATATATCTTAAAAAAGGCAGGCATAAATATAGAGGAGATTTTCAGCAGGCTGTCTACTATGGGGACGGCAGCGCTTTGGATAACCGGATTTGTGATCCTTATACTTATCTTGTTTTTTTCTTTTGGCCTCAGTGTACAGATCATGAAAAAGAAAGAATTTTAAAAAGGGGACAAAAAATGTGCCTGTTATTCTGCCAAAATTAATTATGCGGACAGCACAGTAAGAGATAAAACGTGTTCGATCTGTAATATATAAAGAGGAAAGCAGGGCTGCTGCAAAGGTAGAGGAATATGCAATCCATAGGATAATAAGATATTTTATTACTATACACCTCGTTTTGTATATAGATACTGAACATGTACAAATATTCAAGCATAATAAGAGGGAACATAAAACTGTAGGTAAGGCATATGAGAAAAAGAATCCTGTGCAAAAAGAAGATATCCCCAATTTTAGTATTCGCAATGTTGCCTAATAGTTACCCAAATCGAGAATGCAATTTATACTGATGTTAGAAAGGCAGAAGAAATAAAATTTCAATATTTGCCAATGCGCCGCGCATTGCTCTTGAAGGAGATAGAAAAATATGTTACGGTACATACTGGATATGGTTGTTTGGAAGTGACAGCAGATGGGATCCTATGTGGAGGTAAAATGGATAAGTTAAAACGGTATATCATATTTATCAGCGGTTTGTTTATTAATTCTGTGGGAATAGGCATGGCTATTAAGGCAGATTTGGGAACATCTCCTCTTTCGTCTATTCCCTATATTCTGAGTTTGCAATTTCCGTTTACGCTGGGAGAATTTACAGTATTGTTCAGTGTTTTCCTGATCGTGCTTCAGTTGATTATTTTAAAAAGAGACTTTAAATGGGAACATGCACTGCAAATACCGGTATCCATCGTGTTTGGATATTTTATTGATGTGAGTATGAACTTGCTGTTTTTTGTAAATCCGCAGACTTATGTTATGAAAGTTATCTGTATGTTGATCGGCTGCATAATCCTAGGTGTAGGCGTATATATGGAAGTGCGTGCCAATGTGGCCATGCTTCCGGGAGAATCTCTCGTACGCGCGATCGTATTCAGATGGAAAACAGAATTTGGCGTGACAAAAATGGTATTTGATATAGCCATAACTGTTATAGCCGTTTTATTGTCCGTCATCTTTTTCGGAAAACTACAAGGTATTCGTGAGGGGACGATCGTCGCGGCTTTTTTGGTTGGTTTTGTTGTGAGATTCCTATCCAGAAAATTGGCACAGCCAAGTAGATCTTGATGGCACATTGGAGTTTATCATTGACGGTTTAGGCGTAGAGCGCAGCACCGACTACGCGATGGAGCAGATGTTTTTTGTGATTGACAGCCGCGACAGTATACGGAGATCCGAAAGGCATCCCGAATAATCTGCTGCCTTATATATCGCAGGCGGCGATTGGAAAACGGGAGCGCCTAGGAGTATTCGGAGATGATTATGATACTCCCGACGGTACAGGAGTACGGAGTATATGCATGTAAAAAAGACATTCCTTATGAGATTAAGCCACATCGGGCGGGAGACATCGCTATGTGTTACCTTTTAGCCATTTTATAGCTTTGGGGATACCCTCTTAACATTTATGAGAGAGTTTCTATAAAATGCAGGAAAGAGTTTCTTCCTTCTGGAGTGCATTTGTATACGCCGGCATCTTCTAGTACGCGGCAGAATACTCTGCCGATCTCTTGTTCGATAATATATCCGATATTTTCTTTTGTGACATCCGTGTAAGATGGCAGAAATTCTTTTACCCAGGCGGCGTGCTTAGACGTTTCAGGATTACTATCCAGATCGATTCCTTCTAAAATATATTCTTTTAGAAGTTCCATTTCATGGTTCAGCCGGTTTGGAAGAACTGCGAGTCCCATCACTTCGATCAGTCCGATATTTTCTTTCTTGATATGATGCAGTTCCTCATGGGGGTGATATACGCCGAGAGGATGCTCGTCTGTCACCATGTTGTTTCGCAGTGTCAAATCTAGCTCATAGAGTTCTCCTTTTCTCCGCGCGATCGGTGTGATTGTATTGTGGGGCGTTCCTTTTGTTTCAGCAAAGATAAAGGCTTCTTTGTCTGTATATCCCCGCCATTTATCAAGAATATGGCAAGCGAGGGCGGTAAGCCGCTGTGTGTCAGATCCGCGCAGACGGATAACGGACAGGGGCCAGTTAACGATACCGGCCTGTATCTCCTCGTATCCCTTTAATATAAATGGTATTTCAACAGGCGCTTCTGCCATTGCAAAGGTATAGCGGCCTCCCTGGAAATGATCGTGCTCTAAAATAGAGCCGCCCACGATTGGCAGATCCGCGTTGGAACCGATAAAATAGTGCGGAAATATGCGGATGAAGTCAAACAGCCGTGTAAAGGTCTGCTTGTTTATTTTCATAGGAATGTGTTTTCTGTTAAATACAATACAATGCTCATTGTAATAGACGTAAGGCGAATACTGGAATCCCCATTCACTGTTGTCAAGCGTAAGCGGAATAATACGGTGATTATCGCGGGCAGGGTGGCGCAGATTTCCGGCATATCCTTCATTTTCCATGCAGAGCAGGCACTTAGGATAAGAGGAAGAGACGGCTTTTCCTGCAGCCGCGATCGCCTTCGGATCCTTTTCGGGCTTGGAGAGATTGATCGTAATATCCAGCGCGCCGTACCGGGTGTCTGTTTTCCATTTTCTGTCTTTTTTAATACGGTAACGTCGGATATAATCACTGTCCTGACTGAACTTATAGAAATAAGAGGTCGCAGATTCCGGAGAAATCCGGTATTTCTCCCAGAATTCTCTCTGCACCTGCTCTGGGCGGGGAACGAGGCAATTCATGATTTTCGCGTCAAACAGATCACGGTATGTGATACTGTCTGTGATAATTCCACGGGAAACAGCTTCATCCAACAGTTTACGGAGCAAATCTTCCAGTACAAGGGAAGAGGAATCGCAGGGTACGTCCTCATAACTGTCCTCGTGAAAGAGGGAGAGCAGCTGATTGGTCGTATAGATTTTTTCGGAAGCAGGGGTCAGCCCGCTGGCAATTCCGTATTGTACTAATTTTTTTATAGCTTCATATAGCATGGCAGTTCCTCCCCTCTTAATCGAGACGGCCGGCTCCGGCGCCGATATCTACAGTGTAGAATTCTGCCTCATGCCCGAATGTTTCTTTATATGTATTTCCGATAGTTTCAATGAAGGTTTCAACAGCGTCATTTTTCACAATGCTGACTGTGCATCCTCCGAAACCACCGCCTGTGATGCGGGAACCGATGACGCCGGGGATATCCCATGCGAGAGAAACGAGCAGATCAATTTCTTTACAGGACACTTCATAGTCATCCCGGAGAGAGATATGAGACTGGTTCATCAGTTTTCCGAACTTTTCAATATTTCCATTTTGAAGCGCAGCGACAGCCTCTATAGTTCGCTGATTCTCACTGACTGCGTGCTGGGCGCGCCGTGTGCGGACATCGTCCCGGATCAGATCCGCGTGCTCTTCGAATTCTTCCACGGTAAGGTCTCCGAGAGACGCAATGGAAAGTTCTTTCTGTAAATCCTCCAGGGCATCTGTAGACTCCTGCCGGCGGTCATTGTACGCAGAGGAAACGAGGCTGTGTTTTACTTTACTGTTGGTAATGATGATTTTGGCATCGTCAAGGAGAACGGGGGCATACTCATAGTTTAATGTGCTTGTGTCAAGGAAAATGGCATTGTCCTTTTTCCCCATCGCCACCGTAAACTGATCCATGATACCACAGTTGCAGCCGTTGAAATTATTTTCAGAATACTGGCCGAATAAAGCGAGATCCGTAAGGCTTAACTTTGTGAAGCCGAATAAATCTGTGAGCATAATTCCGGTAAGGACTTCTAAGGAAGCAGAAGAGGAAAGTCCGGCGCCGCCCGGAATGTCCCCCCAGATCACCATATCGAATCCGGTATCTAAGGAGTACCCTTTTTCGGCAAATGTCCATACAACTCCTAGAGGGTAATTTGCCCAGTCATATACGGCTTTGTTTGTCAGATCGTCCAGAGATGCTTCCACCACTCCGATTTGATCCAGGTTAAGGGAATAAAAGTGCATCAGACGGTCTGCCCTTTTCCTTGCCACACCATATGTGCCGAGCGTCAGCGCACAGGGAAACACATGTCCTCCGTTGTAGTCCGTGTGTTCGCCGATGAGATTGACACGTCCGGGAGAAAAATAAAAATGCGCGCCATCGGCATCCCCGAAAAGCTCTTTGAATTTGTCATACAGTTTTTCTTTCATCATCTGTTTTCCTCCTGAAAATTTTATACGGTTAAAAAAATATTACAATTTAATTATACTATATAATTTTTTCCGGACATATGATAAATTCGTGCAATATGATGTAAAAATGTTGCCTGATATAGGGGCTAAGGATATAATAGACAAAACAAAAGTAAAAAAGCGTGATTGAGGAGGAAAAACATGGAAAGGAAGAACGTAGGAACAAAAAGAGAATTCGGGTGGACGAAAGAAGGGCGTACAGTTTCTTTGTATGTTCTGCAAAATAAGAACGGGACAGCGGCGGAGATTACAGACTTGGGCGCGTCGCTGGTTCGCTTATGGGTAAGAGATAAAGAGGGAAAACGAACAGATGTGGTGCTCGGCTATGACACTCCCGAAGGGTATAAAAAGGGTACCTGTTTTTTCGGCGCGATCGTAGGAAGGAACGCGAACCGTATCGCCGGAGCGCAGTTCGAACTGAATAAAATGGCATACACACTCGCGGATAATGATAACGGGAATAATCTGCATAGCGGAACGGATTTTTATAATACAAGAATATGGGAAACGGAAGAATATACCGACAGTTATGTTCGTTTTAAGCTGCACAGCCCGGATGGGGATCAAGGGTTCCCGGGGAATGCGGACATATATGTGACCTACCGTCTGGATGAAAGGGATACGCTGGACATCCGGTACGAGGCTTCTGCTGACAAGGACAGCCTGTTCAATCTGACGAATCACAGCTATTTCAATTTAGACGGACATGACAGCGGGAGTGTGCTGGGGCATACGCTGCAATTAGAAGCGGACTGTTTTACTCCCGGAAACGCCTATGCGATTCCAACGGGAGAGATTCTGTCGGCAGAAGGGACGCCAATGGATTTTAGAAATGGAGCAAAAATCGGAGCAAGAATAGAAGAAGAGTATGAACCCCTGCATTTTGGAAACGGGTATGACCATAACTGGGTTTTGAAAAATCAGGGGAAATTTGAAAAAGCAGCAGAACTGCGTGGGGAAAAAAGCGGGATCGTGATGGAAACCTATACGGATCGTCCCGGCATACAGATTTATACGGCAAATTACGTGGAGAATGAAAAAGGGAAGAACGGAGCCGTCTACGGAAAGAGAAGCGCAGTCTGCTTGGAGACGCAGTGCTGGCCGGACGCGGTACACCACGAAAATTTTCCGAGCCCTGTATGCAGGGCGGGAGAAAAATATGATACTCATACGGCGTTTCGTTTTTCGACAGATAAAGATTCTTAAAGTGAGAACTAATATAACAGGAAGCAAAAGAGGCGGTAGAAATGACGGGTACGTATAAACATTCATATAAGATTGGGGAACCCCGGCTGAATGCACTGTCGGTTTATAATGTCGGATACCAGAAATGCGAACCGGAATATCAGTGGGGACCTGGAATAAGGGATCATTATTGTATCCATCATATTTTGTCAGGGAGCGGTTATTATTCCGCGAGGGGAACAGTTTGGCATCTGCATAAAGGAGATACATTTATTCTGTATCCGGGAGAAGAAGTGCGTTATTATGCGGATAAAATAGAACCGTGGGAATATGCATGGGTCGGATTTATGGGAACAGAGGCAGGGGAGCTCATCCGAAATACGGAATTTTCTAGAGAAAAACCGTATATCTTGAACGGACAAATGCCAAATGAGGAGCTTCGGGAACATCTTGAAAAAATTTATACCGTAAAAGGAAATACATATGAAGCGTCTGCGGCGATGACGGGAGTGCTCTACAGCCTGTTATCTGTATTTATGAGATATTATGATGAAAAAAGCGGGACAGAGGATGTACAAATGTTGTATGTAGAACAAGCCCGAAAGTATATTGAAAAGAACTATTCTTACCCTGTGACAGTAGAGGATGTGGCAGTATATGTAGGGATAAGCCGGAGCCATCTGTTCCGTTCGTTTAAGCTATATATGGGAAAGGCGCCGAAAGAGTATTTGTCTGAATACAGAATAGAGAAGGCGTGCAGTCTTTTGAAAGAAACAAGTCTTTCTATTTCTGCGGTGGCTTATTCGGTAGGTTTTGACAACAATCTATATTTTTCAAAGGTTTTTAAAAAATATAGAAAGGTAAGTCCGTCTGTTTACAGAGAACTTGGGAAAAGAAAATGAAAAGATAGAACGCGGCTTGTAATTTATTGCCTATTTGCAAAGGTATATTACGTGCAGGAAAAAAATAGACGAATAAGAACGATTAGAGAAGTAAAAAAGACCAAAAGGTCAGACTCTCTAATCGTTTTTTTAATAAAAGAAATTTTACTTATACAAATGACAATAACCATATTGTAATTAATAAAAATTGAGAACAGAACAACAATAAAGAGCTTGCGATAAAAAATATGTAAAAAACGTTTAAAAATCTAAAATCAGATAGACTTTTCATAACTACATAGATAAAGTATAAGCTGAAATATTTATGAAAAGGGATAAGGAAGGAAAGTATTATGAAAATCAAAAGTATGAAGAAAAAATTAGCTTTGATAACCATGGCGGCCGTAGTGGCACTTTCTGTTACAGCCTGCGGCGGAGGCGGCTCTGACAAGGGCGCGGATAAAGGCGGAGACGCTAAATCAGAATCCACAGCAACAAACAAGGACAAACCGTTGATTTGGTACAACCGTCAGCCGTCCAATAGCTCTACAGGAGAGTTGGATAAAGCCGCACTGACTTACAACGATAATACATATTATGTGGGATTTGATGCTGCACAGGGCGGAGAAGCACAAGGACAAATGGTTGTTGACTATATCAAGGAACATGCGGCTAAGATTGACAGAAACGGCGATGGCACAATCGGATATGTTCTAGCAATTGGCGATATTGGACATAACGATTCTATCGCACGTACAAGAGGAACTCGTGAGGCGCTTGGTACAGGTGTTGATAAAGACGGGAATATCAACAGCGATCCAATAGGAACAAATACAGACGGGAAACAAACGGGAGTAAAAGACGGTTCTATTGAAGTTGATGGAAAGACATATGTAGTACGTGAACTTGCTTCCCAAGAAATGAAGAATAACTCAGGAGCAACATGGGATGCGGCTACGGCAGGAAATGCCATCGGAACATGGTCAAGTTCTTTCGGAGATCAGATTGACATTATCGTTTCCAACAATGACGGTATGGGAATGTCTATGTTCAATGCATGGTCTAAGGATAACAAAGTACCTACATTCGGATACGATGCCAACAGTGATGCTGTTGCAGCTATCGCAGAGGGATACGGCGGAACAATCAGTCAGCACGCGGACGTACAGGCATATCTGACACTTCGCCTGATCCGCAATGCGCTGGACGGCGTTGACATCAATACAGGTATCAGCACAGAGGATGAAGAAGGAAACGTATTGAGCGAAGATTTGTATATATACAATGAAGAACAGCGTTCTTACTACGCGATGAATGTACCTGTTACTTCTGAAAACTACAAAGACTTTACAGACTCAACGAAAATTCTTGACGCGGTATCTAATCAGTTGGATGACAAAACATCTCCGAAGAAATCAGTATGGCTGGATATCTACAATGCCTCAGATAACTTCTTGAGTTCTACATACCAGCCGCTTCTTCAGAGTTATGACGATCTACTTAACCTTGAAGTTGAATATATCGGCGGCGATGGACAGACAGAGTCTAACATCACAAATCGTCTTGGAAATCCAAGCCAGTATGATGCATTCGCGATTAACATGGTTAAGACTGATAATGCAGCTTCCTACACATCAATACTTGATCAATAATATCTGTTGAAATAAGGATGGGCATTTTATTAGGGGGAAGAAATTCCCCCTAATTGTTTTCATGGGGCAAGGATACTGCAGAGGTTTTCCATGATCTGAGAATGTTGAAAATATGACTACATGTGAACAGGAGTAAGAAATAATGGCAGACAGAAGAGAGGATATTATCTTATCGATACGTGGCCTGAGCAAGTCCTTTGGACGCAACAGAGTTCTCGATCACATTAACCTGGATGTGAAACGAGGGACAGTTATGGGACTGATGGGTGAAAATGGCGCCGGAAAATCAACAATGATGAAGTGTCTGTTCGGTACGTATCAGAAAGACGAAGGAAAGATCTTCCTTGACAGGAAGGAAGTAAACTTTACAGGACCCAAAAACGCACTTGAAAACGGCGTTGCAATGGTTCACCAGGAACTAAACCAGTGTCTGGAAAGAAATGTGGCAGATAACTTGTTTCTCGGACGTTATCCGACTAATTCCATAGGCGTGGTTGATGAAGGAAGGATGAAAAAAGAGGCATCCGAGCTTTTCAGAAAGCTCGGGATAACTGTCAGCCTTTCAGGACCAATGAGAAATATGTCTGTATCACAGAGACAGATGTGTGAGATCGCCAAAGCAATTTCTTATAATTCAAAAATTATTGTTCTTGACGAACCGACTTCATCATTGACCGTACAGGAAGTAGAGAAACTGTTTGAGATGATGCGGATGCTCAGGGAACAGGGCGTGGCGCTTATTTATATTTCACATAAAATGGATGAGATATTCGAGATATGCGATGAGATTTCTGTACTTAGGGATGGTAATCTTGTTATGACAAAGAAAACAAAGGACACAGATATGAACGAGCTGATTGCGGCGATGGTCGGACGTTCACTGGACAACCGTTTCCCACTGGTGGACAATACACCGGGAGAATCGGTGCTTTCCGTCCAGCACCTTTCAACAAAGTTTGCACCTTATCTCCAGGATATTTCTTTTAAGGTGAGGGAAGGAGAGATATTTGGGTTGTACGGACTTGTCGGGGCGGGGCGGACAGAGCTTCTGGAAACGATTTTCGGAATCCGTACAAGGGCTGCGGGAAGAGTGTACTTTAACAATAAACTGATGAATTTCAACAGTGCAAAAGAGGCAATGGATCATGGTTTTGCTTTGATTACGGAGGAACGGAAGGCAAACGGGATTTTTTTGAAAGGCGACCTCGTTTTCAATACTACAATAGCAAATCTGGATCATTATAAATCGGGAGTGGCGCTTTCCGATTCAAAGATGACGAAAGCAACCTCCGATGAGATTAAAATAATGCGCACAAAATGTATGGGGCCGGAGGATATGATTTCCAGCTTGTCGGGCGGAAACCAGCAGAAGGTCATCTTCGGGAAATGGTTGGAGAGACAGCCCCAGGTGTTCATGATGGATGAACCTACGCGCGGAATTGACGTAGGGGCGAAATATGAGATATATGAACTGATTATCCAGATGGCGAAAATGGGAAAGACGATTATCGTTGTTTCCTCTGAAATGCCGGAGATCCTGGGTATTACGAACCGGATCGGCGTTATGTCGAATGGGCGGCTCTCTGGCATAGTCAACACAAAAGAAACAGATCAGGAAGAATTGTTAAGGCTCAGTGCAAAACACCTATAAAAAGGGAGATTTAAAGATATGGCAAATGGAAATAGAAAAATTCTTACGGCTGGACAGGAAGCACAGCTTCTTAAGCCTATAGAAGATTATGTAGGAGGAATTCAGGCAAAGATCGACAGCTTACGGAAAGACGGTACAGATAAAGTGGTTTCGCTCCAGAGCAGTATGGACGTACTTAAAAGAGACAAAACTATGACAAAAGGCGAACAGGCGAATCGGTTCGCAGATCTGAAAAAAGAATTGAAAAAAGCAAAGGCTGTGGAAAACAGCCATAAGGCGGAGGTCTCAAAATTAATCGCCAAGGCGGAAGAACACTTGAAAGAACATTTTGACAAGGATTACTATCAGGCTGTCAAGGCAAGCTGCAAGGAGGAAAAGAAAGCGGCAAAGGCAAAATACCGGAGTGCGGTCGCGGCGCTAGGGAAAGAACATGCCCAGCTTCTTTCCAAGACGACAGATCACCAGGAAATCAAGGATGAGAAGTATGTATACAAAAACAGGCTGTTTGATGCGAAGATGGAACTCCAGAAAGATTATCAGGCGGTAAAAGACAGAAGACATGCGGCATATACATATAAATACCACCTGATCGATCTGCTGCGCATGTCAAAATTTACATTTGCAGAAGCAAAAGCACAGAAATGGGAAAACTATAAGTATACCTTCAACCGCAGGGATTTTCTTCTGCGTAATGGACTGTATTTCGCAATAATTATCGTATTTATCGCATTATGTATCATCACCCCGCTTGTGAAAGGGGCTCCGCTGTTGACATATAACAATGTACTGAATATACTCCAGCAGGCGTCACCGCAGATGTTTCTTGCACTGGGAGTTGCGGGACTGATTATGCTGGCAGGAACCGATCTTTCTATCGGACGTATGGTAGGTATGGGTATGACTGCCGCCACGATCATCATGCATCAAGGTATAAATACAGGCGCTGTGTTTGGGCACGTGTTCGACTTTACGAGGATCCCGGTCATCGCACAGCTTATCCTGGCGCTTATCGTGTGTATTGTGCTCTGCACGATATTTACAATCATTGCAGGTTTTTTTACAGCGAAGTTTAAAATGCATCCGTTTATTTCAACAATGGCAAATACACTGATTATCTTTGGTATTGTAACCTACGCTACAAAGGGTGTGTCCTTCGGAGCGATCAATCCGATGATCCCGACTATGATTATCCCGAAATTCAACGCCTTCCCAACGATTATCATCTGGGCGGTTGCAGCGATTGCTATTGTATGGTTTATCTGGAACAAAACCATATTCGGAAAGAATCTGTATGCGGTCGGCGGAAATCCGGAAGCGGCTTCTGTGTCTGGTATATCCGTATTTAAGGTGACAATGGGAGCGTTCATCCTGGCAGGTATTCTCTATGGTTTCGGCTCCTGGCTGGAATGTGCGAGAATGGTCGGATCCGGTTCCGCGGCATACGGACAGGGCTGGGAAATGAACGCAATCGCTGCCTGCGTTGTTGGCGGCGTATCCTTTACAGGAGGTATCGGCAAGATTTCCGGCGTTGTAGTCGGTGTTATCATTTTCACGGCGCTGACCTATGCACTGACAATACTTGGAATTGATACAAACCTTCAGTTTGTATTTTCTGGTATCATCATTCTTATCGCGGTAACACTCGATTGTCTGAAATATGTACAGAAAAAGTAGTAGACAGTATAGAGAAAATAAGACATTACGGACAGAACGAAAGTTGACGTTAGATAACGATACTTCTAAAACGCAAGGAAAATCAAGACTTGCATGACGTAAATTTGGGGATACAAAAAACACAATGACTGGGACAGTTCAAAGAAATTAGTACAGCAGATGTGTATGGGGCATAGAGTTTGTGGCTTCGTGACGAATCCTGTTACGAATATATTTGAAAATGTGGCTGATAGTAAACGTACGAAAAGTCATATCTTATTGAAATAAGGCTACCGCAATCCCACTGGCTTTAGACGGTGGGTTAAGATAGCCAAAAGTAGTGGCTTGTGTTATACTTACGCCATGGGAACATGGAAATCAAAAAGCAGACACAAATATTTACTCCAATATCATAATATTTTTGTGTGCAAGTATAGAAAGAAATTACTGACATCAAAGCAAATATCAGATGATATAAAACAGTTTTCTTATGAGATATGTCAAAGACATAATGTAATTATTAGGTATATGGAAACTGACAAAGATCACATTCATTACATGATAGAGACAGAACCAATAATGTCTGTCAGTAAAATCGTAAATCTGATGAAAGGTTATACAACATATCACATTTGGGAGAGATATTCCACTTATTTACGAAAACATTTTTGGAAAGAACATACCTTTTGGACAGATGGATGCTTTGCCTGTAGTGTAGGAAATGTTTCCGAAGAAATGTTAAAGAAGTATATAGAAAATCAAGGATAGAAGGGCAGGCGTCAGCAAATGTTAAAAGCATATAAATACAGGGTATATCCAAACAATGAGCAGAAAATGCAGATAGCTAAAACATTTGGCTGTTGCCGTTTTGTATATAACCAGACGCTTGCATATCGAAAAGAAGCTTACGAGAAAGAGAAAAAAACCATCAGTAAAACAGGCTGCAACAATTACTGTAACAGAGAATTAAAGAAGACATATGAATGGTTAAAAGAAGTGGATAAGTTTGCCCTGACGAATGCAATCTATAATATGGATTCAGCTTATCAGAAGTTTTTCAAAGAACATACGGGCTATCCAAAGTTTAAGAGTAAACACGATACCCATAAATCCTATACAACGAATTTTACGAATGGAAATATAGCTGTAGATTTAGAGAATGGAAAAATAAAGCTGCCAAAGTTAAAAGAAGTAAAAGCAAAACTGCACAGAGAATTCCATGGCAAAATAAAATCAGCCACGGTCAGTCAGGTTCCAAGTGGGAAATACTATGTGTCAATACTGGTAGAAACAGAGCATGAAAAATTGCCACACAGAAACCAAAATATAGGATTGGATTTAGGGATTAAGGATTTATGTATCACATCGGATGGGATAAGGTACGAAAATCCAAAGATAATAAAAAAGAATGAGAGGAAGCTGTCGAGACTGCAAAGGCAACTGGAATATAAGGAAAAAGGCAGCAGAAATTACGAGAAGAAGAAAAAAGAAATCGCAATATGCCATGAGAAGATAACAAATAGCAGAAAAGATTATCTACATAAGATTTCACACGAAATTGTCAGCGAAAACCAAGTAATAGTTTCGGAAAATCTGCAGATAAAAAACATGGTAAAAAATCATCATTTAGCAAAATCAATCAGTGATGTGTCATGGTATGAGCTTACAAGGCAACTGGAATATAAGTCAAAATGGAATGGCAGGGAATATGTCAAAATAGACACATTTTATGCCAGTAGCCAGTTGTGTTTTGCCTGTGGATATCAAAATACAGATACAAAAGATTTATCGGTAAGGGAATGGATATGTCCGAATTGTGGAACAAAACAAGATAGAGATATCAATGCCGCAAAAAATATACTGGCAGAAGGATTAAGGCAAATAGCATAAAAGAAGCATATATAGGGCAGGAACTGCCCGAATTAACGCCTGTGGAGATAGTAGGGCGAACGACGTTCAGTGAACGTCGGCTTTGAGCCGACCGAAGCGGAGCGGAGACACGAGGTCGATGAAGCAGGAAGCCCATTGGCTTTAGACAATGGGTAGTTCACGAAATAAGAAAAGATTCTGGAGAATAATAATTCCTTGCAAGGCGTGGCTGTTTCGGCTATGCAGAAGATATAATAAGGAAAATGGTAATGAGAAGTACAGAACAAACATTCGATTTATTCTGTACTTTTATTTTATATTCTGATATAATAGCCAGAGAGAATGAAGATAATAGATTCATAGGAGGAATTTCATGGATCATTTTGAATTAGTATCAGAATATGCCCCTACCGGCGACCAGCCCCAAGCCATTGAGCAGCTTGTAAAAGGCTTCAAGGAAGGCAACCAATGCCAGACTTTACTAGGGGTCACCGGTTCCGGCAAGACTTTCACGATGGCGAACGTCATCGCACAATTAAATAAACCGACGCTGATTATCGCCCACAACAAAACGCTGGCGGCGCAGCTCTATGGGGAATTCAAAGAATTCTTCCCCAATAATGCAGTAGAATATTTTGTATCCTACTACGACTACTATCAACCGGAGGCCTATGTTCCTTCCTCAGACACCTACATTGCCAAGGATTCCTCTATCAATGATGAGATAGACAAGCTGCGCCTTTCAGCGACCATGGCTCTGATGGAGCGCAGGGACGTGGTGATCGTGGCAAGTGTTTCTTGTATATACGGACTGGGCAGTCCGGTAGATTATCAGAATATGGTAATCTCTCTGCGACCGGGCATGATACGGGACAGAGATGAAGTGATGGCAAAGCTGGTAGAGATCCAATACGACCGCAATGAAATGGATTTTCATCGAGGGACTTTCCGGGTAAGAGGGGATGTACTGGAAGTTATCCCAGCGAACTCTATGGATACAGCCATCCGTATTGAATGGTTTGGAGATGAGATCGACAGAATCACAGAAATAGATATTTTGACCGGAGAGATCAAAGATGAATTAAAGCATGCAGCGATCTTTCCAGCTTCTCACTATGTAGTCGACAGAGAAAATATTAATCGCGCAGTGAAAGACATAGAAGCAGAACTGAAAGAACGAGTAAAAGAGTTTAAACGCCAGGATAAGCTTTTGGAGGCACAGAGAATTGCGGAACGTACGAATTTTGATATAGAAATGCTCAAAGAGACAGGGTTTTGTTCGGGAATTGAGAATTATTCCCGTCATCTTGCAGGCCTAAAGCCGGGACAGGCTCCGTATACACTGATCGACTATTTTCCGGATGATTTTATCATAATGATCGACGAGTCTCATAAGACTGTTCCACAGATCGGCGGTATGTATGCCGGCGATCAATCTAGGAAATCGACATTGGTAGAGTATGGTTTTCGCCTGCCATCGGCAAAGGACAATCGTCCGCTGAATTTTGGAGAATTTGAATCTAAGATCAACCAAGTATTGTTTGTTTCCGCGACTCCGGGACCTTATGAAGAAGAGCATGAGCTTCTGCGGGCAGAGCAGGTGATCCGCCCTACGGGGCTTTTGGATCCGGAGGTCGTAGTCCGTCCGGTGGAAGGACAGATAGATGATCTGATCGGGGAGATCAACAAGGAGGTCTCCAAGAAGAATAAAGTGCTTGTAACGACGCTGACAAAGCGGATGGCAGAAGACCTGACAGAGTATATGCGTGAGGTGGGGATACGGGTAAAGTATCTTCATTCGGATATAGACACACTAGAGAGGACAGAAATCATACGAGATATGCGGCTGGATGTATTTGATGTGCTTGTAGGGATCAATCTGCTGCGAGAGGGACTGGACATTCCAGAGATCACATTGGTCGCAATTTTAGATGCGGACAAGGAAGGATTCCTCCGTTCTGAGACGTCGCTGATCCAGACCATCGGACGCGCGGCGCGGAACGCAGAAGGACATGTGATCATGTATGCAGACATGATCACAGACTCTATGCAACTGGCAATGGAGGAAACGAAGCGTCGCCGTGAGATCCAGATAAAATATAACGAGGAGCATGGGATCACGCCTAAGACTATACAGAAATCGGTACGGGATCTGATCAGTATCTCAAAGAAAGTGGCAGCAGAAGAGATGCGTATGGAAAAAGACCCAGAATCTATGAGCCGGAAAGAATTGGAAAAATTAGTGGCAGATATCACAAAACAAATGAAGAAGGCGGCGGCAGAATTAAATTTTGAGACGGCGGCAGAATTACGTGATAAATTGTTACAGTTAAAAAAATCTTTGCATGAAATGGATGAATAGAAAGGATAAAACCACAATATGGGCATAAAGATGGATGCGCGGAAGTATATCAAGATACGAGGCGCAAATGAAAATAACTTAAAAAATATAGATTTGGATATACCAAGAAATGAACTGGTCGTTCTTACCGGTTTGAGCGGATCAGGGAAATCTTCCCTGGCATTTGACACGATTTATGCGGAAGGACAAAGGCGATATATGGAGTCGCTTTCTTCTTATGCCAGACAATTCTTAGGGCAGATGGAGAAACCAAATGTAGAAAGTATAGAAGGACTGTCTCCGGCAATTTCCATCGACCAGAAGTCGACAAATCACAATCCGCGTTCTACAGTCGGGACTGTAACCGAAATCTATGATTATTTTCGTTTGCTCTATGCGAGGGTCGGAATCCCGCATTGTCCGAAATGCGGCAGGGAAATCAAAAAGCAGACTGTAGATCAGATGGTAGATCAGGTGATGGCGCTCCCGGAAGGTACAAGGATCCAGCTTTTGGCACCGGTAGTCAGAGGCAGGAAAGGAACGCATACTAAATTATTTGAAAGGGCCAAAAAGAGCGGGTATGTACGTGTACGTGTAGATGGAAATCTGTATGAACTTTCTGAAGAGATACAGTTGGATAAAAACATCAAACATACGATCGAGATCATAGTAGATCGCCTGATCGTAAAACCGGGAATAGAAAAACGTCTGACCGACTCTGTGGAAAGCGTATTGCATCTGGCGGAAGGTCTGCTTGTTGTAGATGTAATAGGAGGCAGGCCGCTGAATTTCAGTCAGAGTTTCTCCTGCCCGGACTGCGGGATCAGTATTGAGGAGATCGAACCTAGAAGTTTTTCCTTCAATAATCCGTTTGGCGCATGTCCGGACTGTTATGGACTGGGCTATAAGATGGAATTCGCAGAAGAACTGATGATCCCAGATCCGTCTTTGTCTATCAGAGAAGGAGCGATCACAGTCCTGGGCTGGCAGTCCTGTGCAGATAAATCTAGTTTTACGAGGGCGATCTTAGACGCTTTGTGCAAGGAATATAAATTTGATCTGGATACGCCCTTTGAAAAGTACCCGAAAAAAATTCATGATGTATTAATTTATGGTACAAATGGTAAATCTGTAAAGGTGTATTATAAAGGTCAGCGTGGGGAAGGCGTCTATGACGTGGTGTTTGAAGGATTGATAAAAAATGTAGAACGCAGATACCGTGAAACAGGTTCAGAAGCGATGAAGGCGGAATATGAGACGTTTATGAATATTACGCCGTGCTCTGCCTGTGGCGGACAAAGATTAAAGCCCGGCGCACTGGCAGTGACTGTAGGAGGAAAGAATATTGCAGAGGTGACGGCGCTTTCAATTGAAAAGCTGCAGCAATTTCTATCCGGCCTGGAATTGACGGATACGCAAAAAATGATCGGAAGCCAGATTTTAAAAGAGATCAAAGCCAGGACGCAGTTTTTGATGGATGTGGGATTAGAATATCTGACCCTTTCCAGAGCGGCAGGCTCCTTATCCGGAGGAGAAGCGCAGAGGATCAGGCTGGCGACTCAGATAGGGTCTGGTCTGGTAGGTGTGGCGTATATTTTGGATGAGCCGAGTATCGGGCTGCACCAAAGAGATAATGATAAACTGCTGGCTACGTTAAAACACCTGCGGGATCTGGGAAACACTTTGATCGTAGTGGAGCATGATGAAGATACAATGCTTGCGGCAGACTGCATTGTAGACATTGGACCAGGAGCAGGAGAACATGGCGGTGAAGTTATTGCGGTAGGCACGGCAAAGGAGATTATGAAAAATGAAAAATCTGTAACAGGCGCTTATCTAAGCGGAAAAATAAAAATTCCGGTTCCGAAGGAAAGAAAGAAACCAATAGGTTTCTTAAAGATTGTCGGCGCTCAGGAAAATAATTTGAAAAATATAGATGTAGAGATTCCACTGGGGGTGATGACTTGTGTTACAGGTGTTTCCGGTTCCGGGAAGAGCTCCCTGATCAATGAAATCTTATATAAAAAGCTGGCAAAGGAATTAAACCATGCCCGTACGATCCCGGGAAAGCATAAAAGGATTGAAGGACTGGAACAGGTGGATAAAGTGATCGCTATCGATCAGTCGCCGATCGGCAGAACACCACGTTCAAATCCGGCGACGTATACAGGCGTGTTTGACTTGATCCGTGATTTGTTTGCGGCTACGCCGGATGCGAAAGCGAGAGGATACAAAAAGGGAAGGTTTAGTTTTAATGTCAAGGGCGGACGCTGTGAGGCATGCAGTGGGGACGGGATCATAAAGATTGCGATGCATTTTTTGCCGGATGTGTATGTGCCATGTGAAGTTTGCGGGGGAAAACGATACAATCGAGAGACGCTGGAAGTAAAATACAAAGGGAAAACGATCTATGATGTCCTGAATATGACGGTGGAAGAAGCGTTGAAGTTTTTTGAACATGTTCCGAGTATTCGGAGAAAAATGGAGACACTAAATGACGTAGGACTCTCGTATATTCGTCTGGGACAGCCCTCTACGGAACTTTCCGGCGGCGAGGCACAGCGTATTAAATTGGCTTCTGAATTAAGCCGGAGAAGTACAGGGAAAACGGTATATATCTTAGATGAACCTACCACAGGTCTGCACTTTGCGGATGTGCATAAACTGACGGAGATCCTGCGCAGGTTATCAGGAGACGGCAATACGGTAGTGGTGATCGAACATAACCTGGATGTGATCAAAACAGCAGATTATATTATCGATATTGGACCAGAGGGAGGCGACAAAGGCGGTACGATCGTTGCTGTGGGTACGCCGGAAGAGGTGACAAAGAATAAAAAATCATATACAGGCAAGTATATAGACGCAATCCTTAAGAAAAACTAAAAATATGAAAAAGGGGTTTCCATTTCAGAAAAAGTTTATTATACTAATTGGTGCAGATACCCTCAGTGTGTGGATAGACAAAATTGTGAGACGGTTTTGTCTGTTTCTCGTATACTAAGGGTAAAGGAGCATATGGGGATGGATGCTTTATCTGCAACAGTGATCGGATAAAATCTTGTCTTATGAGACAGAAAGATACAGGGGATAAGAGTGGAAGAGTATAGAGAAATTAGAAGGGAGAGTCGATATGTCAGTGGATATCGGGATAGATTTAGGTACGGCAAGTGTACTGGTATACGTAAAGGGAAAAGGCGTAGTATTAAAGGAGCCGTCGGTAGTGGCTTTTGACAGAGATACAAATGTGATCAAGGCGATCGGGGAGGAAGCGCGTCTGATGCTCGGGCGGACACCGGGGAATATCATAGCAGTCCGGCCTCTGCGTCAGGGAGTAATCTCAGATTACACAGTGACGGAGAAAATGATCAAGTATTTTGTACAGAAGTCTTTAGGAAAGCGTACGTTCAAGAAACCACGTATCAGCATCTGTGTGCCGAGCGGTGTTACGGAAGTAGAGAAGAAAGCAGTAGAAGAGGCTACTTTTGCGGCCGGCGCAAGAGAAGTACATTTGATCGAGGAACCGGTAGCAGCGGCTATCGGAGCCGGGATAGATATTGCAAAACCATGTGGAAATATGATCGTAGATATAGGCGGCGGAACAGCGGATATTGCTGTGATCTCACTGGGCGGTACAGTCGTCAATACGTCCATAAAAGTTGCAGGCGATGATTTTGACGAGGCAATCGTCAGATATATGCGGAAGAAGCATAATCTTCTGATCGGCGAGCGTACGGCTGAAGATATAAAGATCAAAATCGGAACAACGTATCCTCTGGTGGAGGAAGAGACACTGGAAGTCAGAGGAAGGAACCTGGTGACAGGTCTGCCCAAGACCGTGACGGTGACGTCCTCCGAGACAGAGGAAGCGCTCAGAGAAGCAACCGGGCAGATCGTAGAAGCGGTTATTTCTGTACTGGAACAGACACCGCCGGAGCTGTCTGCTGATATTTTGGACAGAGGTATCGTCTTGACAGGAGGCGGCGCTATGCTGCGTGGTCTAGAAGAATTGATAGAAGAAAAGACAGGAATTAATACGATGACGGCAGAAGATCCGATGAAGGTAGTTGCAATAGGAACAGGGCAGTTTGTCGAATTTATGAGCGGCAGAAAAGATTTTTAGATTGTAGGATAAAATCAACAAAGAACAGGGAACGGGGGTGTGGTCTTTGAGAGGGCATATCTCCGTTTCTATATGTTGTCTTTATATAGTTGCTTCTATAAATAATTATAGGAAAAATCGAGCTGTATACGGGGAGAGAAGGAGAAAAGCGTGGAAGTAGTTACTGGGTATGTGGAACATATTGTATTTCGGAATGAAGAGAATGGATATACAGTGCTGAATCTGGAAAATGAAGATGGAGAGATCACTTGCGTTGGAGAGTTTAATTTTATCAGTGAAGGAGAACTGTTGGAACTGCATGGAGAATATGTAAATCATAATGTATATGGAAGCCAGTTTAAGGTAGTTTTACATAAGGTAAAAGAGCCGGAAGACAAAGTATCTATCGAAAGATACTTGGGGTCTGGGGCTGTGAAAGGGGTAGGAGCAGCGCTGGCGGGGCGGATTGTGGCAAAGTTTCGGGAAGATACCTTCCGGATCATTGAGCAGGAACCGGAAAGGCTGGCAGAAGTAAAAGGGATCAGTGAGAGAAAAGCGCAGGAGATTGCTGAGCAGATAGCGGCAAAGAAGGATATGCGCCAGGCCATGATCTATCTTCAGAAATACGGGATCTCCATTACTCTGGCGGCAAAGATTTATAAGCATTATGGAGAAAAAGTATACCGTGTGTTGGAAGAAAATCCTTACCAGCTTGCAGACAATATAGAGGGAATCGGCTTTAAAACGGCAGATGAGATCGCTTCCCGGATCGGGATACACACAGATTCAGATTATCGGAT
Organism: Mediterraneibacter massiliensis; assembly: GCF_001487105.1. Taxonomy (GTDB): domain Bacteria; phylum Bacillota; class Clostridia; order Lachnospirales; family Lachnospiraceae; genus Mediterraneibacter; species Mediterraneibacter massiliensis. Next base: position 1,289,851 of record NZ_LN913001.1, read on the forward strand.
CCGCAGCGGATTGTTTTACACATTACAGCAGGCAGTTGGGGAAGGGCATATTTATCTTCCGCAGGATATCCTGCTGAGAAGGGCAGGAGAACTTTTGGAGATAGAGATCCAAGATATTGAAAAATATGTGATGGATCTATGTGTGGAGCGCAAGACAGTAATGAAAGAGACGGAAGGCGAAATCCGTGTGTACCCCGCCCATTATTATTATATGGAACTCAATACAGCAAAAATGCTTCATGATTTAGATATAGACTGTAAAATGCCAGAAGATATGATGGAAAAGCGCTTGAAAAAAGTGGAGGAACAGGAAAATATTTCTCTGGACATATTACAGCACAAGGCAGTGATCGAAGCAATCAAGCATGGGCTTTTGATACTGACGGGCGGACCGGGTACCGGGAAGACGACGACCATTAATACGATGATACAATTTTTTGAAAAGGAAGGGATGAGTATTTTACTGGCAGCGCCTACCGGGAGGGCGGCAAAACGAATGACGGAGGCGACGGGCTATGAGGCGCAGACAATACATCGTCTGCTGGAGGTAAACGGCAACCCGGAGGAGGAAGGAAATGTAGGCGGTTTTATGAAGAACCGCGACAATCCTCTGGAGGCAGATGTGCTCATCATCGATGAAATGTCCATGGTGGATCTGCCACTTATGCATGCGCTTTTATCCGCGGTGATTCCGGGCACGCGTCTCGTACTGGTAGGCGATGTGGATCAGCTTCCGTCCGTAGGTCCGGGAAGCGTCCTGAAAGATATCATTTCTTCAAACCGGTTTCCGGTCGTGACATTGACAAAAATATTCCGGCAGGCAGGACAGAGCGATATTGTGGTAAACGCACATAAGATCAATGCCGGTGAACCGGTGGTCTTGGATAATAAAAGCAGAGACTTTTTCTTTTTGAAACGGCAGGAAGCAGATGTTATCATCAGTGTAGTTATTACACTGATCCAAAAGAAGCTGCCGAAATATGTAGATGCACTTCCTACAGAGATACAAGTGATGACGCCTACCAGAAAGGGACTTCTTGGGGTAGAAAGATTAAACACGATCCTACAGAAATATTTGAACCCTGCGGAACCGCAGAAACAAGAAAAGGAAATAAACGGCAGGATATTCCGGGTGGGAGATAAAGTGATGCAGATAAAAAACAACTATCAGCTGGAATGGGAAGTCAGTACGAAGTTCGGGCTCGTGGTAGACAAGGGGCTGGGTGTGTTCAATGGAGATATGGGGATCATCCGAGATATTTATTTTTATGATGAGACGGTAGAAGTAGAGTATGAAGAAGGACGCAAAGTAAAATATTCGTTTGACATGCTGGATGAGTTAGAACTTGCCTATGCGATCACGGTACATAAATCCCAGGGAAGCGAGTACCCGGCAGTGATCATTCCGCTTCTTCCGGGTCCTAGACTTTTGTATAACCGCAATCTGTTGTACACAGCTGTGACAAGGGCAAAAAAATGTCTAACAATTGTAGGGAGTGATGCGACATTTCAGGAAATGATACAAAACAAAAACGAACAGAACAGATACACAAGCCTGGCAGAACGCATAGCCGAATTTTAGATCTGTTATATCCACCGGTATGTCCGTTTTGTGGACGGATAGAAAGGAAAGGCATCTGTGCTGTATGCAGAAAAAAGATCGTCTATATAGATGAGCCGCGCTGCATGAAGTGTGGAAAACCATTGGAGACAGAAGAGGAAGAATATTGCAGTGACTGTCTGCGGCATACACTGTCCTATGCTCAGGGAAGGAGTCTTTGGGTACATAAAGAGCCGGTAAGTACGGCTATCTATCAGTTTAAATATCATAATAAAAGAGTGTATGCAGACGTTTTTGGAGAAGAACTTGCGAAACGGTATGGCAGACAGATAGAAAATTGGAAGATTGAAGAAATTCTCCCAATCCCTCTTCATTCGTCAAGGCAGAGGAGGAGAGGTTTCAATCAGGCAGAGCTGGTGGCGAGAAAGCTTGGAGAATATATGGAGATCCCGGTAAACGCAGGCGCACTGCGAAGAGTTAGAAAAACGATGCCGCAGAAACTGCTCAGCGACAGTGAGAGAAGGGAAAACATACAAAGGGCATTTGGGGTGGAAAAAACGTGGAAACCAAAGAGAAATGTATTGTTGATCGATGATATCTATACGACCGGAAATACGATACACGCGGCAGCAAAAATATTAAAAAAAGCAGGCGCTCAAAATGTCTATTTTTTGACTATAAGCATTGGACAAGGGCTCTGAGTGTATGCTATACTAAAAATGATGTGTTAGCATAAGTGCGAGAAAAAATAACGTGAAGAATAGAAAGGTGTGCAGAGTATATATGTTGGATAAAGGCAGGATACGGCTGATGACAAAAACAGCAATTTACGAGAAACATCAGGCTGAAGAAGATTTGAAAATCAGCAGTTATTATAAAAAGGATTATGCAAGTCTCCATACATGGCTGACACTTGTGTGGATTACGATCGGATACGCCTGTCTGGCAGGCGGGATTGTGTTCTGCTATTCAGACAGTCTGCTGCAAAATCTAGATTTTACAAAATTATTTGTCATAGCGGCTGTGGCGATCGGTGCTTACCTTGTTCTGATCGTTATATACGGGATCTGTGCGAGCAGTTTTTATAAGAAAAAACACAATAAAGCAAAGCAAAGAGTAAAGAAATATTACAGGGATCTATCCCGTATCGGAAAGTTGTATATGAAGGAGAAAAGGTAGATTATGAGTACATTACTTGTTTTAAAAGAACAGATCCAACAGATATATGCGAAATATTCTATGTATATTACAAAAGCGCTGCAGTTTTTATTTGGGCTCCTTTTATTTGGAACGATCAATGCAAATATCGGTTTTATGAAAGGCGCTTCTTCTATAATATGTACGGTGGGTCTGGCAGCTGTCTGTGCGTTTCTGCCGCTTCTGATCATGACGCTTGCGGCAACGGCTCTGGTACTGGTTCATCTGTATGCTCTGTCTATGCCGATCGCAGCGTTTGCGGCGGGGGTTTTTCTGTTGATGTATATTTTTTATTTCCGTTTTACTCCAAAAAGAGCGTGGGTGGTCCTTATAGCGGTGCTTGCCTGTGCATATAAAATGCCTGTAGTGCTGCCGGTGGCGTTTGGCCTTATGGGAGCTCCGGTTTTAGCTGTGCCGGCAGTGTGCGGTGTGATGGCATATTATCTGGTACATTTGGTGAAGGTCTCTTCCACTGCACTGCAGGGCGCAGATGCAGGCGGGATGATAAGTACCCTTATGACTTTCGCGAAGCAGGCGGTCGGAAATAAAGAAATGTGGACGATAGCATTAGCTGTTGTCCTTGGATTATTGGTTGTAAATGCGATACGCACTCGTGCTGTAGATCATGCGTGGAAGATTGCTTCCGCAGCAGGAGCGGTTGCTGCGGTCATTGTCGGGATGGCTGGGAATCTTGCCCTGGGACTGCATATTTCTTATGCTGTTCTGATCGGCAGCGGCATTATGGCAATGCTTGTGGGATTAGTACTGGAATTTTTATTCTTTTCTGTCGATTACAGCGGAACAGAGCATATACAGTTTGAAGATGATGAATACTATTATTATGTAAAGGCAGTTCCTAAAGTGGGCGTGGCAGTGCCTGAAAAAAGTGTAAAGCGTATTACTAAGCATCAGGGACAGGAGACAGTTGCGATCGATTCATCCGAACTGCAGCACATGTCCGATGGGGCGATGGAACTGAAAAGAAGAACAGCGAATAGAAAAGCAGTGGAAAACAGCAGAGAGGAAAGAGCAAAGTCCACGGATGAGATTCTCCTTACGAGGAGTCTGAGCAAGGAACTTGGGCTGGATGAAGAAAAACAGAAATAAGGCGGTGGCTTAGGTGAGATTATGGCTTAGTGGATTTTTTAAAAACTTCATAGACGGCTGGTATTTTCCAGATATACAAGTGACAGATATTATTGAAATTTTTATTGTTGCTGTCATTGTATATGAGATTATGTTGTGGATCAAAAATACGAAAGCCTGGATGTTGCTGCGAGGGATCATCATACTTTCTTTGTTTATTTTGGCTGCGGCGATCTTTCAGATGCATACGATCCTTTTTCTTGCAAAAGAATCGATCAATGTATTGGCAATAGCGGCGGTAGTTGTATTTCAGCCGGAATTACGCCGCGCATTGGAAAAATTAGGTGAAAAGAATCTTTTGAGTACCATCAACCCCTTTGACAAAAATAAGGAAAATCAGAGATTTTCAGATGAAACGATAGAAGGGATTGTTTCTGCATGTTTTGACATGGGGAGAGTATGTACCGGAGCTCTGATCGTTGTAGAGCAGGCAACCCGCCTTACAGAATATGAGATGACAGGTATTGAACTTGATTGTAAAGTATCTTCCCAGGTTCTTCTAAATATTTTTGAGCACAATACGCCGCTTCATGACGGAGCGGTGATCGTACGCGGAGACAGGATCACCTCGGCTACCTGCTATCTCCCTCTTTCTGACAATATGCAGATCAGCAAAGATTTGGGGACCAGACACAGAGCGGCTCTTGGAATGAGCGAAGTGTGCGACGCGCTGGTGATCGTTGTTTCTGAGGAGACAGGAAAAGTATCCATTGCGATGGCGGGATATTTGACCAGAGGAGTGACAAGAGAATATCTGTCTGCAAGACTGCATCAGATCCAATATAGGAGTCCTGAATCTAAGAAATTTACTTTGAGGAAGAAAGGACGGCGGAAAAATGAAGAAAGATAGATGGAAGCAAAATTTTGGCCTGAAGATCATGGCGTTTGTTTTCGCTGCCCTGCTCTGGTTGATCGTAGTAAATATAGATGATCCGGTGTCAAAGGCAACATTTTCAGATGTGGATGTCATGATCGTCAATCCGGAGATCGTAACGAATCAAGGAAAGGTGTATCAGGTTCTGGAGGAACAGAAAACTTCTGTAACTGTGTATGCGAAAAGGTCTGTGCTGTCCGATATTTCGAAAGAAGATATCGTCGCTACGGCGGACTTGAGCGAGATGGATACAAATACCTATCTTGTGCCTATTTCCGCAAGTGTAAAAGGATATTCGGACAAATATGAACTGGCAGAGGCTAATCCGCGGAATCTCAAGATCAAAGTAGAAGGAAAGACGAAAAATACATTCCCGCTGACAGTCAGTGCGACAGGAACTCCTAGGGACGGTTATGTAGTTGGAGAGATGACTGTCAATCCGGAGAAAGTTTCTATCGGCGGCTCGGAGTCCTTGGTACAGCAGATCAGCAAAGCTGTAGCAAAGATAGATGTATCTGGACTTTCGCGCGATACAGAACTAGAAGCTGAATTGATCTTATATGATGTCAATGGAAATGTGATAGATCAGACACAGCTGACAAATAACCTTGGAGAACAGGGAATCAGTGTATATATAGAAATGTTGGAAACAAAGACAGTGCCGTTGAATCTGACTGTATCCGGCATCCCTGCTGAAGGCTTTGTCTACACAGGTTTGACGGTAGAGCCGTCAAGCATACAGATATGCGGTGACAAAGAAGACTTAGATCAAATCGAAGAGATCGTAATCCCGAACTCTGTGATAGATATCACAGGTCTCCAGGGCAAGGAAGAAAGAGCGGTCGATGTTCTTCCGTATCTTCCGGAAGGGGTCACATTGGCAGAGGAGACGGCAAATACGGTTGTGGTTACGGTCATGGCAGAGCAGGAGGGTGTCAAGACAGTAGAAATACAGGCAGAGTCTATAAAAGTGACAAATCTGTCAGAAAAACTGAAGGTCAGTTATGAGCCTGGAGCAGAAATCTCCCTGCAGTTTACGGGGAAAGAAGAATTGTTGGAAACACTGGATATTACAGAAGCTGTCTCCGTAGATCTGAAGAAATATACGGAGCCGGGCGTCTACAAAGTACCTGTGACTGTAGATGTGCCGGATGGCATTAGTTTAAAAGAGATTCCTTCCATCAAGGTTACACTGGAGGAAAAAGAAAGTTAGGAAAGGAAAGGCGTGTCAGGGATGGTCAGTGGAAAAGTGAAAATCAAAAATCCGACGGGTCTGCATTTAAGGCCGGCGGGATTATTCTGCAAAACAGCGATGCAGTTCGCAAGTAAGATCGTTATCCGGAAAATCAGCAGAGCAGAGGATGTGACCGCAAACGCAAAAAGTGTGTTGAGCGTTCTAGGAGCGTGTGTGAAGAGCGGAGATGAGATTGAGATTTTCTGTGAGGGAAAAGATGAAATAGAAGCTCTCGAAGAAATGATGCGGATTGTAGAAGATGGACTGGGCGAATAGGCACTTCAAGTGTGGTTTTACATAAAAGTATAGAAAAATCAGAGAAAGGAGAAAGCTATGAGCAGAGCTACGTTGGTGGTCATGGCCGCAGGCATTGGGAGTAGATTCGGAGGAGGGATCAAACAGTTGGAACCGGTGGGACCAAATGGTGAGATCATCATGGATTATTCTATTTATGATGCTTTGGAAGCGGGATTCGATAAAGTTGTATTTGTGATCCGTAAAAATCTGGAAGAAGATTTTAAGGCGGTTATCGGAAACCGGATCGAAAAAATCGTGGAAGTGGAATATGCCTATCAGGAAGTGGAAGATATTCCCAAAGCCTATAAAAAACGTTTTGCCGGACGTACAAAGCCTTGGGGGACAGGGCAGGCGATCCTTTGCTGCAAAGAACTTGTCGATACGCCGTTTCTCGTGATAAATGCAGATGATTATTATGGGAAAGAAGCTTTTGCAAAAGCATATGCCTATTTGACAACACCTGTGAAAACTGATAAAATACAAATTTGCATGGTCAGCTTTGTTTTAAAAAACACGCTTAGTGACAACGGAGGCGTGACAAGAGGCGTTTGTCACGTTGATGAAGATGGATACCTGTTAGATATAACGGAGACCCATCATATAGAAAAAGACGGGGAGAACGCAGTGATCCGTGAAGAGGGCAAAGAGATTGTGCTGGATGCAAACTTACCGGTTTCTATGAATATGTGGGGATTAAATCCCACCTTCTTTGGTGTTCTGGAAGTCGGGTTTGCAGAGTTTTTGGATAATATAAAGGAAGAAGATTTAAAAGCAGAATATTTACTTCCGACGCTCATAGGTTCTTTATTGGCGGAGAAAAAATTGGAAGTAAAAGTATTAGAATCTCCTGATGAATGGTTTGGAGTGACTTATAAAGAGGATAAGGAAACAGTTGTAAACGCAATCCGTGGACTGATCCAAAACGGAGTATATCCTTCCACATTATTTGAATGATATAAAGACTGCGGGAAAGGTAATGGAGAAAAGAAAATAGGATGGCAAAGCAAACAAGGCGGGCAGATACTGCTGCACAAAGCAAAAGAAAGACAGATAAATATGCACGACGGTCAAAACGGAATCGGTTCGGTACAGTCTGTATCGTTCTTCAGACGATTGCCAGTATCCTTTTGATGATCGTCCTGTATCTTTTGGGCATGCTGCCTGTAAAATATCTGGCGTTGATAGCGGCGTTTTTATTTTTACTGTGGTGCATTACTTTGAATTCACAGGTGGCACGCCGCAGACGGGGAGTGCCCGGAAAAATATTCAGCCTTCTTATGACGATGGTTTTGCTGGCTGGTTCCTACTATGTGGCACAGGCAAATGATATGATCGGAAAGATCACAAGCGGCGGTTATAAAGTGGACAAGATGGTCGTGGCAGTGCGTGCAGACGATCCGGCAGAGGTTCTGGAAGATGCGGCAGATTATACGTTTGGCGTACAATTCCAAAAAGGCGCGGATAATATGCAGGCCGCGGTGACAGATATCCAGGAGGAGTTAGGGGCAGATATAGTGACTGCTGAATATGACTCTATTCAGGAACAGGCAGCAGCTCTGCGTGACGGTGAAGTAGATGCGATTGTTTACAACCAGGCATATACAAGCCTCATGGAAGAGGCTGTTCCGGATTTTAATGAAAGTGTGAAGATCATTTACAGTCATGATATCCGCATACAGCTTGATTTTGGCGGCTCCGGAGACAGCAGTATTACAAAGAAGCCATTCACAGTATATATCAGCGGTATTGATGTATATGGCGACGTGTCTGAGACGAGCCGGAGTGATGTGAATATTATAGCGGTCGTCAATCCGAAGACATATCAGATCCTGCTGGTGACAACGCCAAGGGATTATTATGTGCCAATCCCGGGTATTTCCGAAGGCTTGCCGGATAAATTGACCCATGCGGGAATCTATGGAGTAGATGCTTCTATGGAAACGTTGGGAGAATTGTATGAGACAGAAATCAATTATTACGCACGTCTGAATTTTACGTCACTGATCGATATTGTCGATACGTTAGGCGGCATTGATGTGTACTCAGAATATACGTTTACTACGAGTCCGGATTCAGAATATGTGATGGATGTACAGCAGGGAATGAATCATTTTACAGGAGAACAGGCACTTGCTTTCTCAAGAGAAAGGCAGAACCTGCCGGATGGAGACAACCAGAGAGGAAAGAACCAGCAGGCGGTGATCACGGCGATGCTGAAGAAATGTCTGTCGCCGACGATGCTCCTAAAGGCAAACAGCATTATGAATCAGGTGAGTAAGGATGTTGAAACCAACATGTCCCAGGATCAGATCAATGCTTTGATCAAATACCAGTTAAATAAAAACGCAAAATGGACGATCCAGTCGATAGCCGCAGAAGGGTATAACAGCGAAGGATACTGTTATTCCAGCGGAGATACGCTGCTTTCTGTTGTAGAGCCGGATTATGCGCAGGTAGACGAGATCATAGACCTGATCAATGTGGTGGAAGAAGAAGGCGGAACTTTGACGGACGGAGAATCTTTGAATTAAAATAGAAAGCACAAGAAGGCAGAAATGTTTCTTCTTGTGCTTTTTGCCGTATTTATCCAGTGAGAAGCACAATATATATACATTTTTTCGTTATATACTTATTGTATAATTTATAGAAGTTTGGTATTATATTATAGTATGTAAAAAAGTTGTAATAATTTGTAACAGTATTATCGGAGAGGATTTTATGAAAAATATACTTAGTCTAAAGACGTCAAGGACAAGAATGATTTTGCTTTTTATTGTAGATATTCTTACGATTATTTTTGATACCTATGCTGCATTGATCATCCGGTTTAAGCTGGATAATGTGTATTCAGGCTGGGTGCCGGAAGAATACATGGCGAGTATAAAAGCTTATGTATGGATCAATATAGTGACAACTCTTGTAATCTTTCTTGTTTTAAATCTGTATAACAGGGTATGGTCTTATGCAAGTATGCATGAAGCAGGACTGATCGTCGGAGCAAGTCTGCTTTCTACGGCATTTCAGGCGATGGGGATGGGCTTTTTGTACCTGCCGGTACCGAGAAGCTTCCATATCTTTTACTTCTTTTTCCTTACAATGACAACATTGGCTACGAGATTTTCTTACCGGATCCTGCATGTGTTAAAAAGAGGACTGGTAAAGACCGGAAAGCGCCCGATCAATACGATGGTGATCGGGGCGGGAGAAGCCGGAAATATTATTATCACGGAACTGAAGACCAGCAGGCATTTGAATCGAAATGTGGTCTGCGTGATCGACGACAATCCTTCTAAAAAGGGAAAATATATCCGGGGTGTCCGTATTATGGGAGACCGGACAAAGATAAAAGAATTAGCCAAAAGGTATAACGTTGATGAAATTATTTTAGCGATTCCTTCAGCAAGTGCGAAGGATACAAGGGAGATCCTGCGGATCTGCAATGAGACAGAATGTAAGCTGAAAGTACTTCCCGGCATGTACCAGCTGATAACAGAGGAAGTCAGCGTATCGAAACTGCGGGAAGTATCGATCGAAGATCTGCTGGGAAGAGATGCGATCAAGATCGATATCGACAGTATCTCTGGCTATGTCAGGAATAAGGTAGTGCTGGTGACAGGCGGAGGCGGTTCTATCGGCAGCGAACTGTGTAGGCAGATAGCGGCACATAATCCCAAGATATTGATCATATTTGATATTTATGAAAATAATGCCTATGATATCCAGCAGGAATTGAAGAAAAAATATCCGGCGCTGAAGCTGGAGGTACTGATCGGTTCCGTAAGAAATACAAAACGGATAGAAAGTGTGATGGAGCTATATCGTCCGGATGTGATCTATCATGCCGCAGCCCATAAGCACGTGCCTCTGATGGAGGACAGTCCAAATGAGGCAATCAAAAATAATGTCTTTGGCACATATAAGACAGCAAGGGCGGCGGACAAGTATGGCGTGAAAAAGTTTGTATTGATCTCTACGGATAAGGCTGTGAATCCTACAAATATCATGGGGGCATCCAAACGTCTCTGCGAGATGATCATACAGACATTCAGCAGATATTCCCGTACCGAATTTGTAGCAGTTCGTTTTGGAAACGTGCTGGGAAGTAATGGGAGCGTTATACCGCTGTTTAAAAAGCAGATGGCGGCAGGCGGTCCGGTGACGGTGACCCATCCGGATATCATCCGCTATTTTATGACTATACCGGAAGCGGTATCTCTGGTATTGCAGGCAGGAGCTCTTGCAAAAGGAGGAGAGATCTTTGTCCTGGATATGGGAGAACCGGTGAAGATCGCGGATCTTGCCAAGAATTTGATCCGGCTTTCTGGGTATACTTTAGGAGTAGACATGGATATTGTCTATACGGGACTGCGGCCGGGAGAAAAATTGTATGAAGAAATCCTGACAAAGGAAGAAGGGCTTAAGAAGACAGCAAATAATCTGATCTATGTCGGAAAGCCGCTGGAATTTAACGAAGTGCATTTCTTAAGTGAACTGAAGCTGCTGGAGGAAGCAGCGGCAGACGAACAAAGGGATGTAAAGGAAATCGTCTCCAGGATTGTACCCACTTATCATATCAGACCGGAAGATAAAGAACGAGACGAAGAAGCTTATCAGGAATTGTTAAGTCTTGGAAAAGCAAGTCATGAAAAACCAGTAGTGGAGGATAAATAGGATGAAGAACATGCATATAGCATTTTCCCCTCCGGATATTACAGAAGAGGAAATCGCAGAAGTAGCAGATACATTAAGAAGCGGCTGGATCACAACAGGGCCGAAGACGAAACTTTTTGAAAAACAGATCGCAGCATATTGTCATACGAGCAGGGCAGTCTGTTTAAATTCCGCAACAGCGTGCAGCGAAATGACATTAAGGGTACTGGGGATAGGTCCTGGAGACGAGGTGATCACCAGTGCCTATACGTATACAGCATCAGCGAGTGTGATACAGCACGTAGGCGCCAAGATCGTAATGATAGATGTACAGCCTAACTCCTATGAAATGGATTATGAGAAACTGGAAGCGGCGATCACAGAAAAAACAAAAGCAATCATACCTGTTGATCTGGGAGGAGTGATCTGTGATTATGAGCGGATCTTTGAAATCGTAGAACGTAAAAAAGAGTTATTTCATGCAGAGACGGAATTACAGAAGAAGATTGGCCGTATAGCAGTCGTTGCCGATGGCGCGCATGCCTTTGGCGCAGTGAAAAAGGGAAAACACAGTGGAGAGTTCGCGGATTTTACGAGCTTTTCTTTTCATGCCGTAAAGAATCTGACGACAGCGGAAGGCGGAGCAGTTGTATGGAAAGATATAGAAGGCGTGGATAATGAAGAAATCTATAAACAATACATGCTCCTTTCTTTACATGGACAATCCAAGGACGCACTGGCAAAAACACAGTTGGGAGCATGGGAATATGACATCGTGGCGCCCTATTTTAAATGCAATATGACAGATATCATGGCATCTCTGGGAATCGTACAATTAAGAAGGTATCCCGCACTTTTGCAGAGAAGAAAAGAAATCATAGAGATGTATAATGAAGGCTTGAAAGATCTGGATGTACAAATACTCAGACATTTCGGAGAAGACTATGCATCCAGCGGACATCTGTATCTGGTAAGAGTAAATGGAAAGAACAGGGAAGAATGCAATCAGATCATCAGAAAAATGGCGGAAGCCGGAGTTGCGACAAACGTACATTATAAACCGCTGCCCCTCTTGACAGCATATAAAGATCTGGGATTTGATATAAAAGATTATCCGAACGCATATGCCATGTTTGAAAATGAGATTACGCTTCCCCTTCATACGAAATTGTCGGATGAAGAGGTACAGTATGTGATCGATGTGTTCAAACAATGTGTTTCTGTCTAGGTACATGCCTTTTAGACAGGCGGCTTTGCCTGATTATGTGTAAGTGAGGAAAAGAAGTATGAGGAAGTGGAACGATCTTCCGAAAGATATGCAAGTGGAAGAAGTAAAAATATACTATGATATGCTGCAGAGACGTAAGGGAAGTTTGCTTCTGAAACGTATATTTGATATAATAGCCGCAAGTATTCTGTTGCTTTTACTGTCGCCGGTTTTACTTGTGTTAAGCGTCTGGATAAAGACAGACTCAAAGGGACCGGTGTTCTTCAGACAAGTGAGAGTGACACAGTATGGGAAGACATTCAGGATTTTTAAATTCAGAACCATGGTCGATCATGCGGATCAGATAGGTACGCAGGTGACGACAAAAGGTGACGCCAGAGTGACAAAAGTGGGAAAAGTGCTTAGAGGCTGCCGTCTGGACGAACTGCCGCAGCTTTTGAATATCCTGACGGGAGATATGACATTTGTAGGCACCCGGCCGGAAGTGGAGAAGTATGTTGCCCATTATACAGATGAAATGAAAGCAACGCTTCTTATGCCGGCGGGAGTGACGTCACTTGCCAGCATTGAATATAAAGATGAAGAACGTTTATTGGAATCCGCCGACAATGCGGATCAGGTATATATCGAAAAGATATTGCCGGAAAAAATGAAATATAATTTGCAGTCTATCCAGAACTTTAGTTTTGGACAGGATATAAAGACAATGATCGCCACAGTTGTGGCAGTCATAAAGTGACAAAGGAAAACGACATGCATTTAATGTTAAAAAAGGAATTAAGTCGGGAAGAAACTTTAGCATTTGGATATTTACTATATTTAAATATCGTATTGCAATTGGTAGAGAGTGTTGTACCGTTTCCGTTTAGTATTTTTAAAATAGTATATTGTATGTCACTGCTTTTTGCTGTTAAAATCATCATTTGTAATATCTGCTCCTTTAAAAATCTGCTAGTACAAATGCTAGAGATGATTGGCTGTATAAAAGGTGTGTTAATATGTTTTGTGCTGTATATTGCTTATGATCTGTTTACTTTTATCTATACAGCAGATAAAATGTATGCAGCAATGAAATATATAGTTGTCCTTGAGATGGTAGGACTGGCGTTTCTTTGGCTGTTTTACCTTGTGATAAAAGGCAAACAAAATATAGAAAAGGATATGAATTTGTTACTGGGGTCATTTGTAGCAGTAGAGCTGATTGTCAGCATAATCGCCGTTATAAATTATAGATTGGAAATATTTCCTCTGCTATATTATAGGAGATTATCAACATGTAAAGACTATAATCAATTTGGAACTCTTATTTTATTAGGATACATTGCAGGGGTATGGCTTCTTCTTAAAAATGATAAAATATATTGGAAAAAGTATATTGAATTAGGCCTATTTGCTCTTTTTAGTCTGACTGTTTTATATTTGGTATCCTCAAGAAGAAATTTTCTTTTGATGATCGGAGTTACAATTGTCTTTTGTATATATCTTTTTATAATAGATATTTTCCTTTTTAAGGGAGAATGTTTTGAAAAAATAAAAAAATGTATACTATTGTTTGGGCTTAGTGTGGCAGTTTTTTGGATCAGTACCAATATTTGTGAGAAAGCACAGCAGTTATTCTATGAACGATATGTACAAGCAGAAAACAATATAAAAGAGGGGAAAACTACAGATAATATGGAGTCAATCCTTTCAGGTGACTTTTTGAAAAAACGTTTGTATATATGGGGAATTGCGGCAGATGAGATAAAGAATTTTGATGGGAAAGAATGTTTATTTGGGAAAGGCGCTTCATATCAAAGCGATATTTATGATTTTAAAGAAAATAAAACAAGTCTCATGACAGTCTATCATTTAAAAGAAGAACCAAAGAGGCATTGGATGTATACACATAATTTTGTGCTGTCAGATATGCTGTCAGGTGGCATATGTAAGGTTGGGATAAGTTTTATGATCATATGCAGTATCGCCTATTCTTTGATTAAAAATCTTAAAAAGTATCACAAGGATATCCTGTTTTTGATAATGTTGTTTGGAATTGTATATGTAAATGCATTTATATCATATCCGTTTGGATATATAAGTGATAAGAACTATTGGTTTGTATTATTTACTTTTATACTTTTTAATATAAATATAGCAAAAGAAAATAGACATGCTATAGCTGGCAGAAGGAGATAAAGATGAATGTATGGATTGTGAATCACTATGCGATACCGCCAAATATGGGAGGATTAGTGAGGCATTATTATTTTTCCAAGTATCTTCAAAAAAAAGGGCATACTGTAAAGATTTTTACGTCCAGTAAAATTCATAATACAGAGATTAATATGATAAGTGATAAGTCTCTTTATAGGGAAGAAATGGAAGATGGAATAGAATATACATTTGTAAGAAGCAGAGATTATAAAGGAAATGGGCTTGATCGGATATTTAATATGATGGATCTGCCATTTAAGACTTGGAAGACGATGAGAAAATTTCTGGATAAACAAAAACCGGATGTGATCTACACGTCTTCTCCAGATTTGTTTGTTGCTTATTTTGCTCTATTGTTCGGACGAAAGTATAAAATTCCGGTAGTAGTGGAAGTCAGAGATTTATGGCCAGAATCCATTGTGGAATATAAAGGAATGTCTCGTAAAAATCCTATTATCCAAGTATTGTATCAACTTGAAAAATGGATATATAAAAAGGCAGATCAGCTGATCTTCACGATGGAAGGCGGAAAAGACTACATACGGGATAAAGGCTGGGACAAAGCAATAGATCTGGAGAAAGTGAACCATGTGAATAATGGGGTGGATTTAGAGGAGTTTGAGAAAAATAAAGAGAAATATGTGATACAAGATGAAGACCTGGAAGATACTTCTCATTTTAAGATTGTCTATATGGGATCTATCCGATTAGTAAATAATCTGGGAACTTTAGTAGAAGCCGGAAAAGTTTTGAAAGAAAGAGGAATCCGCTCTATAAAAATACTTGTGTATGGAGATGGAACCGAAAAGGAATATTTGGAACAAAAGAGTCAAACGTATGGCATTAATCTTGTATTTAAGGGGAGAGTAGAAAAAAAATTCATTCCATATATTCTTTCTAAAGCAGATGCTAATTTGATAAATGTAAAAAATTCAGAATTAAAAAAGTATGGTTGCAGCTGGAATAAATTATTTGAATACATGGCTAGTGGAAAACCGATTATATCAAATTTAGTTATGGGATATGATATCATAAACAAATATCATTGTGGAATATCTAGAAATATGAATTCTGCCGAGGAATATGCAGATCTTCTTTTGTCTTTGAGTAAATTGGAGGAAAAAGAATATGGAGAAATGTGCGAGAATGCACGGCGGGGAGCAAAAGACTATAATTATATTACTTTGACGGATAAAATTATTGATATTATACAAAAAGCAGTGAGAAAATAATAGGGAGGCATGAATGAAAATCAGAACAGTTACGGTTATAGGGGCAAATGGAACAATGGGATACAATATATCCGGAATATTTGCAGCCTTTGGAAAATGTAAAGTCTATATGGTCTGCAGAAAAAAGGAAGATGGGGAACGGGCGAGGAAAAATGCAATGTTGTCTGTCAAAGGCGAGGCGATCGGAGAGCTTTTGATTCCCAAAGAGTATTCTGCTCTGGAGGAATGTATACAGGAATCAGATCTTGTCTTTGAAAGTGTTGCAGAAAATCTTCAGATAAAAATGGAATTAAATAAGACAATAGAAAAATATACAAATGAAAGACAGATCATTTGTACAGGGACGTCAGGCTTGTCAATAAAAACGCTTTCGGAATGTTTTTCTGTTGAAAAAAGGAAGAAGTATCTGGGCCTTCATTTCTTTAATCCGCCATATAATATGGTTTTATGTGAAGTGATACCAAGTGTATATACGGATAGAACTGTGGTAGAGCAAATAAAATCATATGTGGAAAAAGTTTTGTATAGAACAACTGTTGAGGTGAAAGATTCACCGGCATTTTTAGGAAATAGAATTGGATTTCAATTTATCAACGAAGCTATCCAGGCTGCAGAGAAGTATAAATATAATGGGGGAATTGATTATATAGATGCTATTTTAGGTCCTTTTACGGGCAGAAATATGGCTCCGATCTTAACGGCAGATTTTGTGGGACTCGATGTGCATAAGGCGATAGTGGATAATTTGTATGATCAGACGAGCGATTATGCAAAAGATACTTTTGCGATGCCTGCCTTTCTAAATCAGATGATCGAAAAGGGAGATTTAGGAAGAAAAACGAAAAAAGGGGTATACCAGACGATCAAGCACGAGAATGGGAAAAAGGAATATCGTGTGTATGACATACAGACAGGACGCTATAGAGAAAAATATTCATATAAGTTTCCATTTGCCGAAGATATGATAGAAACTTTGCGAGTAGGAGATTATAAAGAGACATTTAGAGGCTTTAAAGCAAATCAGTCTCTCGAAGCCAGATTGTGTATGGAGTTTTTACTAAAATATGCGGTATATGCTTTGTATGCGACTCATATGGTAGGGGATACGATTTCAGATGCAGATGCGGTCATGGCAGACGGATTTAGTTGGATTCCTCCGTTGGCTTTGATACAAGCTCTGGGAGGCAGAGAAGAGTTTTGCCGGCTTTGTACGGAACGGCTGGGGGAAACGATATGCAAAGAAGTGAATTTGAAGCAATTGACAAAAAGTTTGCCTGAATCAAGATATGACTATCGTAGATATTTTAAAGCAAAACGATAAGGAGATGGAAATGAACAAAGTATTTGTGCTAGGCGGCGCTCAGACAGATTTTGAAAGAAACTGGAGCAAAGAAGGAAAAAATGTGATCGCATTGCTGCGTGAAGTTATTGAAGACGGACTGCGTGATTGTAATCTGAGTTATTCAGATATTAAAAATTTAAATAAGGAAAATAAAGTGGCATGTTATGTGGGGAATTTTGTCGCGGAAAAGTATATAGAACAAGGACATTTGGGCGCTTTATTGACAGAAGTGAATCCGGCGTTTTACGGAGTGCCATCAGCAAGGTATGAAGCTGCATGCGCATCAGGGTCTGTTGCCTTGGATGCAGCTATGACAAAAATACAAACAGGAGAGTATGATGTAGCACTGGTAATAGGTTTTGAACTTATGAAAACTGTTTCTCCGAAAATCGGCGGAGACTACCTGGGATATGCTGCTTATTATGAACAGGAAGGGCGAAATATTGATTTTCCGTTTCCTAAGCTGTTTGGAAGATTGGCAGATGAAATTCTTGAAAAGTATCATCCGGATGAAAAAGTTTTCATGGAAAGTTTAGCTACTATTTCAGCTAAAAATTATGCCAATGCAAAAAGTAATCCACTTTCTCAGACTCGGAAATGGTTTATGAGTGAAACGCAGGCAAATATGCGTGGGTGCGAAACAAATAGTATTGTAGGCGGTAGATTGGCTGTTTCTGACTGCTCACAAGTGACAGATGGAGCTGCAATGGTTGTTTTAGTTTCAGAAAACTATTTGCAAAAAAGAGAACTAAAAGATAAACCATATATCAAAGGATATGGGCATAGAGTAGCTCCGATGCTGTTCGATAAAAAAATGCGGGAGAGTAAAGAAAATCCATATATATTGCCTTGGACCAGACAGGCGGTACTGGATGCGTACAGAAGAGCAAAAATTACATTGAAGGATATAGACTTTTTTGAAACACATGACTGCTTTACTTCCAGTGAATATGCGGCGGTTTCGGCATTTGGGATCACAGATCCAGGAGAAGAATTCCGTGCAGTACTAGAAGGGATAACACAGAAAGACGGAAAATATCCTATTAATTTGAGCGGGGGACTTATCGGGTGCGGTCATCCCGTTGGTGCAAGTGGAGTCAGGATGTTTTTGGATCTATATAAACAAGTGACAAAACAGGCGGGAAGTTATCAAAAGCAAGGAAAAGCGGAAAATGGCTGTATGCTTAATATCGGAGGTTCTGCTACGACCAATTATGTCTTTATTCTGGGAAATTAGAAAGGTAGGAAAAGTACATGCTTTTGAGTGATATTTTAAATGAAATGAAATTTCAAAAAAAATATGTGATCCTTTCAGAATGTGATTTTGAAGGGTTGGCGTTGACAGCGTCAGATGTGGATTTTAATACCTGTGTTTTTTTGGATAATGAAAAATATTTAAATGATGTGAAACAAAATGTTTGCATGATATGTGCGACAGAGGCTGTGGCAGAAAAATTAAAAATGGCAGGGTGGAATAAAGGGATTTGCGTAACGGAAAATCCAAGAATGTTATTTTTTGAAGTGCACAATTTTTTGGCTGAAAATGAGGCATATCCATACTGCCGCAAAAGATTTGAGACAAAAATCGGACAGAACTGCAAAATAGATGAAACGGCCAGCATAAGTAAAAATAATGTAATTATCGGAAATGATGTTATAATAGAAGAGTTTGTTGTGATCAGGGAAAATACGGTCATAGGAGATCATTCCATTATACGCGCAGGTTCTAAAATCGGCGGAGTTGGCTTTGAGTTTAAAAGAGATGGAGATGTGATTTTAAGCGTTGCTCATGCCGGGGGAGTGAACATAGGAGAACATGTAGAGATACAGTACAATGCCTGCATAGACAGGGCTGTATACCCCTGGGATAATACTGTGATCGGAAACTATGTGAAAATAGATAATTTAGTGCATATCGCTCATGGTGTGAAAGTAGAGGATAATGTCATGCTCGTGGCGCAGTGCGGTGTTGGAGGCAGGACGGTTATCGGAGAGAAAAGTTGGATCGGTTTTTCCGCAACCGTCAGCAATGGTCTTCATATCGGAAAAAATGCAAGAGTAAACATCGGTTCTGTGGCAACGAAAGATGTACCGGATGATCATAGTGTAACAGGGAATTTTGCTATTGAACACGGTAAATTTATCAAGAATTTGAAAAGGATAAATGAAACGGAAAGTTGAATGACATCTACAGATAATAGGGGAGAAAGGAAATAATACGAATGAAGATTTTATTTTTATCTGCGGCAAATAGTATTCATACTGTACGTTGGGTCAATTCGCTTGCAAATAGAAACCATGAAATTTATCTTGTATATAATAGGGGACATAATCCTAAAGCAGATAAAATTGATAAAAAAGTAAAATTATGTGAGTTGCCATTTACTGGAAATAGAGGATACTTTTTCAATGTTTTTGCCTTAAAAAAATTGGCAAAAAAAATAAAACCAGATGTGATAAATGTTCATTATGCAAGTGGATATGGTACATTAGCCAGACTTGCGGGATTTAAGCAGATGTTATTATCAATATGGGGAAGTGATGTATATGATTTTCCCTATGAGAGCAAGATAAAAAAGAAAATCTTGGAAAAGAATGTGCGGTATGCCAAGGAAATTGCTTCTACAAGTTTTTGTATGGCAGAGCAGTTAAGAAAGGTAATCAATGAAGAAAATCTGCCGATACACATTACTCCGTTTGGTGTGGATACAAATCTTTTTGATCCGTATGCTTATAAAGAGGAGCAAAAGGATACAATCGTGATAGGTAATATAAAACTGTTGGCACCTAAATATGGTATAAAAGAAACGATTTTGGCTTTTGAAAAGTTATTGAAAGATGAGGATATCAAAAAAAGCGGCAAGAGCATTGTTCTGGAAATTTATGGCGACGGGGAACAAAAGCAAGAACTCGAGCATTTGATTCGTGATAAGGAACTACAAGACTGCGTGTTTTTAAAAGGAAGGATTCCAAATACACAAGTACCAGCAACGTTGAAACACATAGATATTTTTTGCGCATTTAGCCAACTCAATAGCGAGAGTTTTGGCGTGGCGGTCGTAGAGGCAATGGCAATGGAAGTGCCGGTTGTAGTTTCGGACGCAGATGGATTGAAAGAAGTTGTGAAAACGGGAAAAACCGGATATGTTATACAGAGGAAAGATATAGAAGGGTGTAAAGAAGCTTTAAAAGAACTTGTCTTGGATCAGAGTCTGCGTAATGAATTCGGGAAAAACGGAAGAAAAAGAGTAGAAGAATATTATAATTGGGAAAACAATGTCACAACTATGGAAGAAATATATGAAAATCTTTACAAAGAGTAACATAAAATATAGCTTTATATGCAGAGATAGGAAAGAAAAAGATAGCTATGAGTAAGAAAAAATGCATATTTCATATTCCAAATCACATCAATTTGCAGGGACATTCCGGGTCTAATGTCAGACCGGTAAAAATGCTGCAGGCATTCCGGGAAATTGGATATGACGTAGAGTATGTTATGGGGTATGGCCAAGAGAGAAAAGAGTGTATAAACAGGATAAAGTCCAATATTATGCATGGAATACAATATGATTTTTTATATTCTGAAAGCAGTACTATGCCAACCTTATTAACCGAAAAAAATCATTTGCCAAGATATCCGGGACTGGATTTTGGATTTTTTAAATTTTGTAAAAAACATGGCATTCAGATTGGATTATTTTACCGTGATATACAATGGAAATTTCCAATGTACAGGGAAAGCGTATCGTGGTATAAAAGATGTGTTTCCATTCCCTTGTATCGTTATGATTTATGTAAATATGGGAAGCTTCTGAATAAGTTTTATCTTACCTCTATGGCGGTGAAAAAATACTTAGAGGAATATCCCGTGTTACTTGGTAAGGCAGATTTGCTTCCGCCGGGGTGTGATGCAGTAGAGGAACTAGAAGAACACGATATAGAAAACGAGAAACTGCGGATTTTTTATGTCGGCGGAATCAATAGAATATATAATCTGGAAATGTTTTTGAAGGTTTTGTCAAAATTTGAAAACTTGGAATTGATCCTTTGCTGTAGAAAAACAGAATGGGAAGAGTCGAAGGAAATCTATGGTCAATATATGACGCCCCGGATCAAAATCGTCCATGCTATGGGAGAAGAACTGGAAAAGTATTATAAGTGGGCAGATCTATGCTGTGCTTTTGCCGGAAAAGGTGAATATATGAGTATAGCAATGCCGATTAAAGTTTTTGAATATTTGGGACATTTAAAACCTATGATTGGAACGGCTGATACAGAAGCAGGAAGATTTATCGAAGAAAATCATATAGGGTGGAGTATAAATTATACGGAAAAAGACTTGGAAAGAGTGTTAAGAAAGATCATAGATGATCCTTCTGTATTAGAAAAAATGTCAAAACGTCTCAAGGATGTTCGGCAAGAGAATCTGTGGACGGAACGGGCAAAGAAAGTAGCAAAAGACTTAGCAAATAATATATGAGAGAGGAAGAGAAAATGAAAGAAACATTATTAAAGAAAATCGAAGAAAGAAAATTAAAAGTAGGAGTTGTAGGCTTAGGCTATGTAGGCCTTCCCCTGGCAGTAGAAAAGGCAAAGGCAGGTTTTGAGACGATTGGTTTTGATGTGCAGGAGGAAAAGGTCAATCTGGTAAATGCAGGTCACAATTACATAGGAGATGTGGTCGATAAAGATTTACAGAAATTGGTCGAGGAAGGGATGCTGAAAGCAACAACAGATTTCAGTTTTGTTAAAGATGTGGATTTTATCGCAATTTGCGTTCCTACACCTTTGGATAAACATCAGCAGCCGGATATCAGCTATGTAAAATCTTCTACAGAGGCAATATCCAGATATCTGACAAAAGGAACTATGGTTGTTTTGGAATCTACTACTTATCCAGGGACGACAGAAGAACTGATTAGACCGATTCTGGAAGAAGGTTCCGGTTTAAAGTGCGGGGAAGACTTTTATTTAGGCTTTTCGCCTGAGCGTGTCGATCCCGGAAACTTGATTTATAAAACGAAAAACACGCCGAAAGTCGTAGGTGCGATAGGCAAGGAAGCAACAGAAGTCATTGCCACGATGTACCGTGCTGTTTTAGAAGGAGAGGTATATGAGGTTTCTTCTCCCGCAATTGCAGAGATGGAAAAGATTTTGGAAAACACATACAGAAATATTAATATAGGGCTTATCAATGAACTTACAATGCTTTGTAATGAAATGGGGATCAGCATGTGGGAAGTGATCGATGCCGCTAAAACAAAACCGTATGGTTTCCAGGCTTTTTATCCGGGACCAGGACTTGGCGGACACTGTATTCCATTGGATCCATATTATTTAAGCTGGAAAGCCAGAGAGTATGGTTTCCACACTTCCATGATTGAAAGCTCTATGATGATCAACGATAAAATGCCGGAGTATTGTGTAGAGAGAGCAAGCAAAATATTGAATCGCAGCGCCAAAGCAATGAATGGAGCAAAAGTACTCGTATTGGGTGTAGCCTATAAGCAAGATATCGATGATTACAGAGAGAGTCCGGCGCTTAAGGTGATCGAAGTTTTAAAAAGAGAAAAGGCAGATGTTTCTTTTTATGATCCGTGGATTGCAGAGTATAAATACTTGGGAGAAAAATATCAAGGGCTGAAAGAAATTAATCCGGAGGTGATCGCTTCTTACGATCTGGTCATGATAACTACAGCGCACAGTAATGTGGATTACAATATGGTACAGAAAAATGCAAAAGCTATTTTTGATACAAAAAATGTTATGAAAAATATTGAAGATAGAGAAAACATAGAGATATTGTAGGAGGATATAAAGATGAGATATGGTTTGATAGGCTGCGGGAGAATATCTACAAATCATGTGAAGGCAGTAGTTAATAATCATTTGGAATTTGTTGCTGCCTGCGATGTTGTACCGGAACATATAGAAAATGTGCTGTCTAAACATGATCTGCAGAATGATGCGAATATTAAAAGATATACAGATTATAAAAAAATGGTAGATGAAAATCAATTTGATCTTATAGCTATTGCGACAGAAAGCGGTATTCATGCAGAAATCGCCTTATATTGTATAGAGCGGGGCGTGAATGTGATCATTGAAAAACCGATGGCAATGAGTATAGCTGATGCGGACAAAATCATCCGACTTTCAGAAGAAAAGGGAGTGAAGGTGTCAGCATGTCATCAGAATCGTTTTAATGTTGCTGTACAGGAGATGAGGAAAGCTCTGGAAGCCGGAAGATTCGGAAAATTATCACATGGTTCTATCCATGTAAGATGGAACCGGAATAAAGAGTATTATACACAGGCACCTTGGCGAGGGACTTGGGCACAGGACGGTGGAGCCCTGATGAACCAATGTATTCATGGAATCGATCTGCTGCGCTGGATGATGGGAGAAGAAGTGGAGGAAGTATACGGTGTGACGAGACAGCAGTTTCATCATTATCTGGAAGCAGAAGATATAGGGATGGCAGTTGTGAAATTTAAAAATGGAGCAGTAGCCACTATTGAGGGCACGACAAATGTGTATCCCCAAAATTTAGAAGAAACATTATATTTATTTGGAGAGAAAGGAACAGTGAAACTGGGCGGGAAATCTACAAATAATATTGATGTATGGGATTTCGCAGAAGAAACAGAAAAAGATGAAAAGAATAAAGGCCTGGAAGAACAGACCAGTAATGTATATGGAAACGGTCATACGAGTCTGTATGCTGATATGATAGAAGCAATAGAAAAGGATCGGAAACCATATGTAGATGCATATGCCGGCCGCAATGCATTAGAGTTAGTACTGGGAATCTACAAAAGCCAAAAAGAAGGAAAAGCCGTTAAATTTCCGATACAAGAATTTGCAAGTCAGGATATGGCAGGCGAGTTCTAACAGACAATACAGAGTAAAACATATTTTAGGAGAGCTGTTTTGAGAAGAGTAAAAAAATTAATAAGTGGGATTTTGTGTTTTGTATTATTCATGACGAGTGTGATACAGGTGCAGGCAGAAAATGCAAACGAGGATAACTTGTCTTTGTTTGAAGTGAAGCTGGTGGAACAGTCAGATACACAGAGTGAGGATCTGCTTCAAGAAGAAAAAATAGCAGCAGAAAATCCGTATTTGAGTGAATTTGAGCTGGAGGTTGTTTTGGGGAGTAAAGCAACTTTATCTGTTGTTTCTGCACAAGAGAAGCCATATGAGTTTGTATTTATGGAAAATACAGAAAACGGGAGTACTGTTTTAGCAGAAGGCGCGGAACAAGAACTACAGCTGGATTTTACAGAAGAAGGCCAGAAAACATACGAGATACAGATCTTGGATGAAAAGCAGCTGTTAGAAGTGAAAAAGATAGTTGTACATGTGCAGAAACAAGAAGAAAATGATCAGAGCAGTACTGACGGTCAGGAAAATGCAGGAGTGGAACAAGAGGAACAGAAAGAGGCGCCATCTGAGAGTATAGAAAATACAGGAGGTAGCGCTGCTGGTGAAGGAGAAAATGCCGCAAGTTCTTTTTTTGATGAAAAAGGAATAGAAAAAAGTACAGGAACTGCATTGACAGGAACTTTGACAAGTAATAAGAGCACAGGGGAATATGTAAACCGAAGTGTCAGACTGACTGCCAATGTAACAGGCGGCAATGGAGATCTGGAATATCAGTTTTCTGAAGTCTATAACGGAGTGACAAAAGTAGTACAGGCATATAGTGATAAAAACACATATAGTTTTACTACAAAAGAGATAGGAAAGCATAATTATTATGTAGATGTAAAAGATAATACAGGGCAGACCCTCAGACTTTCTTATACAATGACGATAGTGTTACAGCCGGGCTATGAAATGGTGGGAACCTTGACAAGCAATAAAACGACGGCAGAGTATGAAAATCGGAGTGTCACATTGACAGCGAAGGTGTCAAAGGGGTATGGCGGCTATAATTATGTATTTAAAGAAAGCTATAATGGAATAACCAAGACTGTGCAGACAGGAGAAGACAGTACCTATAGCTTTAAGACAGATAGAGTAGGCAGCCATACCTATATAGTGATAGTGACGGATAAAGCAGGTCAGCAGCTGGAATTAAAATACAAGATGAATGTGTATGAAGAACCAGTTGTAAAATTAAAAGGAACCTTGACAAGCAGTAAAAGTACCGGAGAATATGTAAATCGAAGTGTTAAACTGACAGCAAATGTAACGGGAGGAAATGGTACACGCAAGTATCAGTTTTCGGAAAATTATAATGGAGAAACGAAAGTTGTACAAGAATACAGTACAAAAAATACGTATTCTTTTACGACGAAAGAGATAGGAAAGCATACCTATTACGTAGATGTGAAGGATCATAAAGGGCAGACGCTCAGACTTTCTTATACAATGACAGTAGTGCCGCAGTCCGGTTATCAGATGGCAGGAACCATGACAAGCAATAAGACGACGGCAGAGTATGAGAATCGAAGTGTTACATTGACAGTAAATATGAAAAATGGATATGGCGGCTATAGCTATGTGTTTAAAGAAGGCTATAATGGGACTACAAAGACAGTGCAAAAAGGTGAAAAAAACACGTATAGTTTTAAGACAGCGGGAGTGGGCAGCCATACCTATACAGTGGTAGTGACAGATAAAGCAGGTCAACAGCTGGAATTGAAATATAAGATGCAGGTGTGCGAGGAACCGGTTGTAAAACTAGCCGGAACTTTAAAAAGCAATAAGAGCACCGGCGAATATGTGAACAGGGGAGTTACGCTGACAGCAGACGTAACGGGAGGAAACGGCACACGTAAGTATCAGTTTTCCGAAAACTATAATGGAGAGACGAAAGTAGTACAAGAATATAGTACGAAAAATACCTACTCATTTACAACGAAAGAAATTGGAAAGCATACCTATTATGTAGACGTGAAGGACAATAAAGGGCAGACGCTCAGACTTTCTTATACAATGACAGTAGTGCCGCAGTCCGGCTATGAAATGGCGGGAACCTTGACAAGCAATAAGACGACGGCGGAGTATGAAAACAGGAGCGTCACTTTAACGGCAAAACTGTCAAAAGGGTATGGCGGCTATAACTATGTTTTTAAAGAAAGTTATAATGGTATTACAAAGACAGTGCAAGAGGGTGAAAAAAATACCTATAGCTTTACGACAAAAGGAGTAGGGAGCCATACCTATACAGTGACCGTGACAGACAAAGCAGGTCAGCTACTGGAATTGAAATATAAGATGCAGGTGTATGCAGAACCAGATACACAGCCGGAACAGACGATGAAAGGGACTCTAACCAGTAATAAGAGTACCGGAGAATATGCAAAGAGAAGTGTTACACTTACAGCAGATGTAACGGGAGGAAATGGTACACTGGAGTATCAATTTTCGGAAACATATAATGGAGAGACGAAAGTAGTACAGAAATATAGCAGTAAAAACACGTATAGTTTTTCTACCAAAGGAGTCGGTATACATACATACTATGTAGATGTAAAAGACAGTAAAGGAAAGACATTAAAACTTTCATATAAGATGACAGTTGCGGCTCATCCAGACTATGAGATCGCAGTAGGTTTAAGCAGTAATAAAACTACAACAGAATATGTGGGACGGTCAATAGCGCTTACAGCGACAGCCTCAGGTGGATATGACAAAAACTATGAATATCAGTTTTCTGAGACATACGGAGGAGAAACTGTAGTCGTACAGAAGTTTAGCAAGGATAATACGTATCATTTTACGACAAAAACAGTCGGCAGTCATATATATACAGTAACAGTCCGGGACGGACAAAATCAAACAAAGAGTAAGTCCTATAGCATGACTGTAAAAATACATCCTGATTATCAGATGTATGCAACGTTGGAAAGCAATAAAACAACAGCTGAGTATTCAAATAGAAGTGTAACATTGACAGCATCAGCTTCAGGAGGCTATGGGGAATATCAATATCAGTTTGTAAGAGTATATGAAGGCGGGAGCAAGATAGTCAGGAACTATTCAACGTCTAATAAGTATACATTTATGACAGGGATTC
This sequence comes from Mediterraneibacter massiliensis, assembly GCF_001487105.1. GTDB lineage: Bacteria > Bacillota > Clostridia > Lachnospirales > Lachnospiraceae > Mediterraneibacter > Mediterraneibacter massiliensis. The sequence goes on from NZ_LN913001.1 coordinate 1,316,841, forward strand.
CGGGAAATTATACTTATTATGTAAACGTAAAAGATAAGGCGAATAACGTGGTACAGGCATCTTATTTTATGCAAGTAGCATCTGATGGAAATCTTTTTAAGGGAATTGATGTTTCCTCTTATCAAGGCAATATAAACTGGGCAAAGGTAAAAGCAGAAGGCGTGAATTTTGCTATGCTTAGAGTTGTAGAAAATAAGATGGGCGCACTTGCCGTAGATTCTAAATTTTATCAAAATGCAGCTGGAGCCACAGCAAATGGTATTGCTATCGGTGCATACAGATATGGATATGCCATGAGTGTTTCTGAGGCAAGGACAGAAGCTTATGCAGTTGTCAATGCCTTAAAGGCGAGTGGATGTACGTTTAGATATCCAATCGCTTATGATATGGAAGATTGGGAAACCCAGGGAACACTTAGTATGGCAGAAAGAACAGCTATTATAAAGACATTTAGGGAAATAATTGAAGAAAATGGCTATACATTTATGATCTATGCCAGCAGATCTTGGTTAGAGTCTATGATCGACATGGAGGAATTCGCCGGGGAAGATGTATGGGTGGCAGAGTACAGAGACTATACACCGGATTTGGGACATCAGTACAGAGGTCCCGGAAGAGTCACGATCTGGCAGTATTCCTCAAGGGGAAAAGTTTCAGGTATATCCGGTGATGTTGATATGAATATTGGTTATATGAAATATTGAAAGGAAGGATCGTATGCAGTTTAGAGACTTAAAAACACAGTATAAAGAATTAAAAAAGGATATAGATAGTGGGATTTCCAAAGTTTTGGAGGACTGTAATTTTATAAGTGGCGGACAGGTCTCTGAATTGGAAAAAGAATTATCTGAATATGTAGGAACGAAGTTCTGTGTTACGTGTGGAAATGGAACCGATGCATTATCAATGATGATGATGGCATGGGGAGTGAAAGAGGGCGATGCGGTATTCGTTCCGGATTTTACTTTTTTCGCTTCAGCGGAGGTCGTTGCGTTTGCAGGAGCAACACCGGTATTTTATGATGTAAATGCGGATACATATAACGCAGATCCCGCATCATTGGAGCGAGCGATCCAGGCGGTGCTGGCAGAAGGTAAGCTTATACCTAAAGTGATCATAGCCGTTGATTTATTTGGTCAGCCGGCGGATTATCGGGAATTATCAAAAATCGCAAAAAAATATGATCTGTATCTTCTGGAAGATGGAGCACAAGGATTTGGCGGGAAAATCGGAGAAAAAAGAGCATGTAGTTTTGGCGATGCCGCCACGACCTCTTTTTTCCCGGCTAAGCCGTTGGGATGTTATGGAGACGGTGGAGCGATTTTTACAAATGATGAAAAAACTGCAAAGTTGTTACAATCTTTAAGAGTACACGGAAAAGGAAGTTTTAAATATGATAATGTACGAATCGGTTGGAATTCCAGATTAGATACACTACAGGCAGCTGTGCTGCAGGTGAAATTGGAGGCGTTTAAAAGGTATGAGCTGCAGGCAGTTAATGAAGCGGCAGTAAAATATAACGGCTTTTTGGGAGAAACAGTCAAAATTCCGGTTGTGCCTGACGGCTTCTATTCCAGCTGGGCACAATACACAATACAGGTTACAGAAAAAACGATAAGAGATGATCTGCAGGGATATTTGAAGGAAAATGGAATTCCGAGTATGGTATATTATCCAAAACCGATGCATCTTCAAACTGCGTTTCATAATCTTCATCAGTATGAGGAATGTAAGACAGCGGAAAAGTTGTGTGATACAGTGGTGTCTTTACCGATGCATCCATACTTGCAGGAGAAAGATATAGAACAAGTAAGTAAACACGTAAAAGATTTTTTAGGATAATTTTGAAACGATCGAGAGGAAACTGACATTATGATAAAATATATAAAGCGGTGGGGGGAAAAACTTAAGAAATATGAGAACCGACATCCCATTTTAATTATATTATGGTCAGTATGCGTTACTCTGCTCGTAGTACTTTTTTCTGGCGGCATTTATCTTTATGTGCAGCAGCGTCAAGAAATAAGACATGTGCGGTTTGAAGATAAAGAATTTGAAAAAGCAGTTCAAAAGAGCTTGGAAAAGAAATATATAACAACAGATGATCTTAAAAATCTTACTACATTGGAAATTGAGGACAACAAGCAGATAGAAGATATTTCAGATTTAGTAAAATTTCCTAATTTGACATCTCTTGTTATTAAGAATTGTGAGATCAGTGATCTCCATGTAATAGGTAAATTAGATAAACTGAAGAGTTTAAATCTTACGGGCAACAACATAGAGGATTTAACTCCTTTGTCAGAGTGTTATGCGTTAAAAGAAATATTTTTAGGGAATAACAATATAACAGATATTACGCCTTTATATAATTTAAATGGTCTTCAAACAGTAGGACTTCAACAAAATAATATCAGCTCAATAGAACCAGGCATTGAAAAAATGGTTTCTTTGAGTTATATCGATATTGCCAATAACAGACTGATATCTATAGATCCGCTAGGAGACATCGAGAATTTGGTTTATCTGTATGCCGGTTCTAATAAGTTATCAGAGACACCGCAGTTATCTGATATGAGCGCTTTGAAAGTTTTGGATCTGAGCAACAATGCTTTCCAGAAATTGGACAAGATGGGGGACTTCCCCTCCCTTCAAGAATTAAATATATATGGTAATCATTTGGAAGGCTTGGAGGTATTGGATGGTTGCCCAAATCTTATAAAATTGAATTTGTCGTATAATGATTTTCATTCATTGGATGGAATTTTGCAGTGCGAAAAGTTAGAATATTTAGATATTCGGGCAACAAAAATAGAACATGTGGAAATGTTAAAAGTATTGCCAGCTTTTAACAGCATTTATATGGATGATAGAGTTGACAGGAGTCAATTGGATTTTATGATTGGGCATTTTAGAAATGGAGATACAAAGACAAAACAATACTTATTGCAGAAGCAGTACAATTTATAAATTCAAGGCAGAGGTTTTAGTAAATGTTTATTTTGGTGGCAGCGATTTTTGGCATATCAACAGTTTTATTTAAGAAAGCGGCAGGAACTCTAAATCCAGGGAAATTTAACATAATCTCTTATATTTATTATATATTTATGCTCCAGTCGTTTATCGGTATTTCTCTTGTTATGTTGGGATATGACGAACACTATACGTTTGCATATCTCATAAATAAGGAAAAAAGCTGTCATATTGCAGCGATAGTCGTATGGGGAATGGCAGTTTGTTTTCCATTGTTTATTTTACTTTTTCAAAAGATTGTACGTTTCAATATAAAAACAGAATATGCGTATTATTTAAAAAGAAAAGTGGAGACAAAAAGGAATCGTTTTTTTGAATGGGGTTTTTCTTTTGTAACACTGTTCTGTATGCTCTTGTTAATAGGTTTTTTATTAAAGATAGGGTATGTTCCAATATGGAAGCTGCTATTTGCTTCAGGAGATTTTAATTTTGCGTTGGAGCGTACCCGCATCGGACAAACTTATTTTATACATCCGTATGTAACGAATATATGTATTCTTTCTTTGATACCTTTGTTATCCTATATTAGCTATTCTTATTTTTTAACAGTTAGAACAAAGCAGTGGGCAGTTATTTCGGGAATACTATTTATTGCTTCGATTATTATTAAAACTTATAAATTTGAAAAATCACCGGTAGTATTTTATCTCTTAGTATTTATACTCATTTATATTTATTTCAAAGGCGGAATTAAAACAATTTATATGATCGCTGTCGGCATTTTTTTGGGCGGCGTACTTATAATTTCTTATTTCCAGACGGGGTTTGCCGGCAATATTTTAGATGTTTATAATGGGCCGTTAGGCAGGACTCTTTTTACAGAAGTTGGAACATTGACATATTGTTTTGATCTGTTCCCTCATATATTTGGCTTTTTAGGAGGACGGAGTTTTACACCTACGATTTTAAAGTTACTTGGAATGGATGAAAGTTTATATTTAAGAAGTGCGAAAGTTACAATGGCGTTTTATGGCTCTGAAAGAGTGTATGATGGTTCCGCAGGAGTGATGAACACTCTGTTTACAGGAGAGGCTTATGCAAATTGGGGATATATAGGAGTCTGCCTGTCCGTTGTATGGGTAGCGTTTATAGCAATGTTATTTATGTATATCATCCTGAAATTGAAAAAGACACCGAGTATGATTGCCTTGCTTGGAGTACTGACAGTGAAGATGGGAACAATGCTGGAAGGTGGTTTTTGTGATTTTGTATATAGCTTCGATATTATTTTTTCATTCTTTGTTATATTAGTGATTTATATTTGTTTTGAAAAAAATGGAAAAATTGGGAAATTTATTTTAGAGCAGTGGACAAAAATGGAAGGTAGAGTTCAAAAATGTATTATACAATCAAGGAGAAAATAGGCAGTCTGATTAAAGGCGGTTTTTTTCATATATTCATTGGAAATACTCTGGTTAAGATGATAGCATTTGTCTCAAGCATTGTGATTGTACGTTTAGTAAGTAAAGACGATTATGCGTATTTAACTTATGCAGATAATTTATATAATTACGTGATTTCTTTTGCCGGTCTTGGGATGGCCTCCAGTATATTAAAATATTGTGCGACAGCGAAAACAAAAGAACTGGATAAAGCGTATTTTGTATTTGCTATGAAATATGGAACGCTTTTTGAAGCCATACTTTCTCTATTAGTCGTTATTTATGTGACTGTTGCGACAATTCCTTTTCCGGAAGCAAAAAGTATGGTATATGTATTGGTATTCTACCCAATCTTAAACAATGTTTTAAATACAGTGTTATGCTATCTAAGGGCCCATGGAGAAAATACGGCATATGCAAGGGCGGCGGTAATACAAACCACCGTCGTATTTCTGGGGAGTGTATGCTTTGTACTTTTGCTTGGGATTCCGGGAATTGCATATGCGAGATATTGTGCAATAGGTATAGCAATATTCGTGGTCGCAAAAAGCTTAAAGAAATATTTATTGAATGTTTCTCCGGCTAGATTGGCAAAAGAAGAGATAAAGAGTTTTATGGTCATGTCCATATCTTTGACAATGTCGAATTTATTTTCTCTTATTATGCCGATTAACGAAATGACTTTGGTAAATGAATTATTACGCAGCGAGGCAATTACGTCGAATTATAAAATAGCGATCATGATACCGGGACAGTTATCCTTTGTGACACAATCTATTATTGTTTATTATTTTACCATTGTAGCAAAGACAGAAGACAAGAAGGAAGTATGGAAGATATCTAAAAAGATCGGAATGATTACAGCCCTGTTGATCACAGTCATTTCTATAGCCGGGATTGTATTGACTCCGTATATTATCCGAATCGTATATGGAAGCAGATATGAAGAGGCAATTGCACTTTCCTCTGTATTCTGGGTAGTGAACGCTTTGAATGCTGCCATTCGCATGATTCCGATGAATTTCCTTCCGGCAATCGGAATTGCAAAGTTTAATGCAATTATGGCAGCGATATCCTGCGTCTGTCACATAATCTTAACATATGCTGCAATCATGAAATTTGGTATATGGGGAGCGGGTATAGCAACAGGTCTTGTATATATAGGTTCAGGTATAGTATACTGGATTTATTTTAGAAAAAAATGTTTAGAATCACCTGTAACATAAAAAATTAATTTACAGAAAAATGGGGAAAGATAATGTTAGTTTCGTTTTGTGTAATTGCTTATAATGAAGAAAAGGCAATAAAATCATTGTTTCAAGATATACGAGAGCAAGATTATCCTCATGGGGAAATGGAAATCATTTTGGTAAATGCAATGTCTACTGACAAAACGCGGGAGTTAATGGAGCAGTTTGCAGAAGAGAAGAATGGTTTTCGAAGAGTTGTTATTTTGGATAATGAAAAAAAGATTCAGGCAGCGGGATGGAATATAGCTATCAGGGCGGCTAAGGGCGATATCATCATGCGGATCGATGCCCATACGATGATACCGAAAGAGTTTGTCTCGAAAAACGTACAGTGTATCCAGACAGGAGAGGACGTATCAGGGGGGCCTCGTCCAAATATATCGGAGGAAGACACACCTTGGAGACATACATTATTATTGGCAGAGTCGTCTATGTTTGGAAGCAGTATTGCGCCATACAGGAAGGGGCATCATAAGACATATGTCAAATCTGTCTTTCATGGTGCTTATCGAAAAGAAGTGTTCCAAAAAGCAGGATTGTTTAATGAAAATCTTGGCAGGACGGAGGACAACGAAATGCATTATCGTATCCGGAAAGCCGGTTATAGGATTTGCTATAGTCCGGAAATCGTATCCTATCAAAATATTCGGAATTCCTGGTCAAAGATGTTGAAACAAAAATACGGAAATGGATATTGGATAGGATTAACGTTAGGTGTGTGTCCGCAATGTTTTTCATTTTATCATTTTGTCCCCCTGCTGTTTATTCTTTCTATCTTGCTTACAGTGATTGGAGCGGCAGTCGGATGCGCAGTACCCTTTTGTATTTTATCCATCGTATATCTAATAGTGAATTTGCTTATGTCGCTGTTAGCAATAAAAAAGCAGAAATTTTATTGCCAATATCTTGTGCTGCCCGTTATTTTTTTCTCTCTTCACATAGCATATGGTTTCGGGACACTGGTGGGTATTATAAAGATGCCGTTTTGGCGTAAAAAAGTGAGGGAGAAAAATGAATAAATTGAAGTATTATATGGGGAAAATTCCATGCAAGCAAAATGTAGGGGTATTGTTTTTAGGCATCATCAGTTTGGCTGTATGGAGTATCGGACTTTTAAAAAAAGATTTTAATATAGCATTGGTCGGGCTTTTACTGTTATATGGAATTAATGTATTATATGGTATAAAAAATTTTTCCAAAAGTTTTTTATATTTGTTTATGCAAATTACTATATTTACTTTTTTATTGTCACGTTCTTTTATTGGGTTGTGTAGAGGAACAGAATGGTGGAATACGGCTTCTCAGGCAAAAGAAAATATCTGGTTTGCATTAAAATTGCTGTTTTTGACAGAAACAGCGCTGTTAGTGGGAAGTAATCTTGCTGACAGGATATATAGAACAAAGAAGGCGATCAATAAAAAACATGAAGATACAAGCAACATGGCGGAGGCAATGCGTATTGTGTCGTTCATGATTTTTTTGGTTTCCATGTTTTTTTATCTATTAGAGCAGTTTGAACCGGTGCTTGCGATCGGAACAGGAAATTATTTAGAGTATTATACGAATTTTACCAGTAAGCTGCCAGGTATCGTTCATACAGCGGCTTCTTTTATGAAATATAGTTTATGTATTTTTTTGGCTACGTTGCCTTCGAAAAAAATGGCGATCATGCCGTTGATATTGTATGTATTTTCAACTTTGCCGTCTCTTTTGATAGGAGTCAGAAATCCATTTGTATTAAGTCTGTTTTTTGCTTTATCATATTTCCTGTTAAGAGATTATCTTGTAGATGACAAAAAATGGATAGGAAAAGTAGAAAAAGGAATCATCATCATATGTACCCCTTTATTAATGCTGTTTATGGTTGTATATGCCTCTGTCAGAAGTGGAGCAGGGATAAAAATAGGAAATTTTTTGGGGATGATTTCTGAATTTTTTTACAGTCAGGGAGTTTCTTTTGATGTTTTATGCATTGGCTATGGATATACCTCAGGGTTAAAAAATTTAAAACCAGTCAACTATACTTTTGGCGGGATCATTGATTATTTGTACAGAGGATCCGTCGGACAGACTATTTTTCATACAGAACCTCTTACTTCTTATAATAGTATTTTTAATGCGGAAAACAGCAACAGTCTGTCTCATGCATTATCCTATTTGAGCATGAAAGATCAGTATCTGGAGGGAAGAGGAAGAGGGTCCAGTTATCTTCTTGAAGTGGCAACAGACTTTGGTTTTATCGGTGTGTTTATTTTTAGTGTACTGCTAGGTGCTCTTCTGCTGTATATGGTATACGGATTCGGTAAAAAGATGCTGGTCAATACGATTATTTTGGCTTGCCTTCAGAATATCTTTTTTATACCTCGGGCAGAGGCAACCGGCTGGCTGACATTTATCGTGACATTGCAATTTTGGATGTGTGTAGCAGGGTGCTATTTTTGCGTGTATTGGTGGCAAAAATGGAAACTGTCAGAATGGTTCAAAGATCATGTGAAAAGAAGGAGAAAATAGAAATATAGGAGTATGGATCATGAAGCAATGTTATGAGAAAAACAAAAGAAAAATTGATTTGATATTATGGGGGATTTTTATAGCTTGGTTCTGGTTTTTTATTTATAAAGGAATAGATGTTACGGATCAGGGGTTTTATTTGACAAAATATAAATATTATTTTGATCCTGAAGTAAACATAAAAGGCTTTGGTACATTTTTTACAGATTTATTAGGAGGAATCATTTATACGATTTTTCCTTCGCATCAGGCATTTGTGTTATCGGTGCTCAGTTGGCTGTTATATTTGTGCAGTGGAATTATGATTTATTGTACCTGGAAGAAATATGTATCTTCAGGTCTGCTCATCCTATCTGTATTGACAGGTTCTTTGTTTTCAATGACATTATCACATATCATGAATTATAATGCTACGTCTATGTTTATCCAGGTTATGGCGCTTTGCTGTTTGTTCAAAGGGTTGGAAGAAGAGAAAACAAGTAAGATTGCTATTTCCGGGCTTCTTATAGGGATCAATACATTTTTTAGACTGCCAAATATATTAGAAGCCTGTTTTGGACTTGCGGTTTTTTGGTACTACATTCCAGGAAAGAAAAAAATAAAAGAAGGCTTCCAGGCATGCTGTGCTTTTTTAGGCGGAGTGTTTGGAGGCTGGAGCATCGGAGGCATTACGGCAATCGTAATTTTAGGAAAGGAGTCAGTCCTTTCCTATTTATTGCGTACGACGAATACATTGCAGGGAAATGAAACAAGCCATGGGGCAGGAAATATTTTATCAAAACTGTATATGGGCGGAATAGAGGGAATAAAGGATTGGATCAGATACGGCTATATTTTAATTCCACTTTTGGTTTTATGGTTTATATATGAAAGTAAGAGGGATGAAAGCAAAACACAAGAAAAGAGGAGAGTATATCTGGGAGTAAATTGCATCATCGTTGGATATGCAATTTATGTAGGAATGAAAGTAGAAGTTTTACGTTTCCTGCAAATGTTTGGCATTTTTATGATAATACTGCTGATGTTTGGCATCGTATATTTTTATAAAAAGAAGGTGGTTCTCAGTTCGCTGTGTATGGCAGCGTTGCTTGCAGAGTGTGTGTTGCCTATAGGAACCGATAATGGATGGATGTACTTTTTATTGTTTATGATGTTTCCATTTTCCTGTTGTTTTATCATCGCAGGAAATATCGAGACAAAAAAGCTGAAAAAAGTCGTCTGCATATTAGTGGCAGGAATAGCTGGTCTGACGATCTGCCAGGGGATACAATATGGAACTACGTATGTTTATCGAGACAGTGAAAATAAATTTCTGACACAGAAGGTACAGGCAAGAGAGTACGGTTTTATCCATACATCAAAAGAACGTGCTCAGTATATTGATGAGTTGGAGAGAGAATTAGATTCTTTGGATAATAAATATTTATTGGCGTTAGGAGATTTTAATATCGGATGTGTCATATCGGATATGAAACCATATTTGGATAAAGTGTGGGTGGATCTGGAGAGCTATCCGGAAGAACAATTTAATATAGATTTAAAAAAGAGTTTAAAAGAAAAGGGGGAACCGGTCATATTGCTGGCTGATATAGATAAAAATGGTGTATATAGAAGCCAAGAAAAATATGATAAAATTATAGAACTGATAGAACAAAGGAATTATAAACTGCATTATGATAACGGATGGTATCAGATTTTTGTTCCGGATTAAAAATCGAAAATAGAGAATAAAAATAAGTGTAGACAAAATAAAGAAAAGCATTAAAATAGAAAGTGGAATATAAAATTTGATCAGATAAAGGAGAAGTATGAAACAAAAGATTGTTATTATAGGGGCAAATAGTTTTCAAAACAGATTGATTTTGCGCGCAAAAGAATTAGGGTATGAGACGCATGTATTTGCATGGAAATGTGGAGATATTGGCGAAAGAACAGCCGATTATTATTATCCTCTTGATATAACTAAAAAAGAAGAAATTTTGGAAGTATGCAGAGAAATTCGACCAGCAGCGGTTTTATCAATTGCTTCAGATCTGGCGGTGCTGACTGTAAATTATGTTGCAAGAAATTTAAATTTACCGGCCAATCCGGAAATCTGTGATTTGATCGCAACCAATAAGTATGAAATGCGTAAGGCTTTACAAGAAGGCGGGCTTTCTACGCCAAAATTTGCGAAAGTAAAAGCAGACGAAAATAAATTGCCGGAAGAATTGAAATATCCAGTGATCGTAAAGCCTACAGATCGTTCCGGAAGCAGAGGAATCACCAAAGTATCTCAAAGAGAAGGAATAGAGAAAGCGCTCATTTCAGCTACGCGCGAATCTTTTGAAAAGGCAGCTATCGTAGAGGAGTTTTTAGAAGGAAAAGAATATAGTTGTGAATGTATCTCTTTTGAAGGAAAACATCAATTCCTTGCATTTACAGAAAAATTTACAACCGGAGCACCTCATTATATCGAAATTGGACATATTCAGCCAGCTGATATTCCAGAAAATATGCAGGAGAAAATTAAGCAAATTGTTTTTGCGGCATTAGAGGCATTAAAGATCCAAAATGGAGCTACACATACGGAATTTAAAATAGACAAACAAGGCGTTGTTAGAATTATAGAAATCGGTGCTCGTATGGGTGGAGACTGCATTGGTTCTGATCTGGTTCAATTATCAACAGGTCAGGATTATATGAAGATGGTCATAGATGTAGCACAAGGAAATGTTCCGGTATTTCAAAAAAAGACATATAAGAAGTATGCAGCGATTCGTTTCATAATGCAGCAAAGTGACTTGGAAATTTTTGAAAAGATAAAAGAACGTAAAGAATTTAGCGTTGTTTTAAGTGAAATAGATAAAGAGACAATAGGAAAAAAAGTATCAGACAGTTCAAGCAGACATGGATATTTTATAGTTGCAGGAGAAAACTATAAGGAACTAAAAAAAGCTTTATTTGGAGTAATACATGAATGAAAAGGGCAGATAGAGATGGAGAATTGAATAATCTTGCGCTAAAGGCAGGATTTTTTTATGTATTGACGCAGCTTATTGTAAGAGGGATTACATTTATTACAACACCTATATATACGCGGTTAGTCAGTACAGAGCAATATGGTCAATTAAGAGTGTACGAGTCCTGGCTATTGATTTTAGTCCCCTTGATGTCATTGGGATTATACCGTAGTTTAGAAAAGGCAAAGATAGATTTCGGGGATAAATATGATGAATATGTATCTTCCGTACAATCTCTGTCTTATATTAGTATTAGTGTATTTGCACTTTTCTTTCTTATACTATATAAGCCGATTTCTACGTTTCTGGGAATGAATGTATTCTTGTTTACTGTAATGTTCCTTTATATTTTCAGTTATACAAGTACCTTGTTTTACCAGAGGCGGGAAAAGCAGAAGATGCAGTATAAAAACGTTACGTTAATCACAACGCTTACTATGCTGCCGGCTACCTTGCTTTCTATAGCGTTATTGTATTTAGGAAATCAATGGGGATATGAAAAATATTTGGTAGAACTGCGAGTAGGAGGGTATTATTTTTCGCAAATTCTCGTAGGTTTTTTCTTAATGTTCCTTATTTATCGACAAGGAAAACTTTTATATAAAAAAAGTTATTGGAAATATGGACTTTTATACAGCCTCCCGTTGATTCCGGAACAAATTTCTATCCAAATCATGAATCAGTCAGACAAGATTATGATCCAAAAAATGGTTGGAGCAGAAAGCGCCGGAATATTTGCATTGGGAACAACGATATCGTTTATTATGTGGGTAATAGAAGATTCGGTCTGGAATGCCTGGCAGCCCTGGCTTTATGAAAAAATTGCAAGAAAAGAAGAGAGGGACGTAGAGAAGCCCTGGCTTCGTATTGCGATTATCTTTGGTATTATGACAATTTTGATCGTCATAGTAGCGCCGGAAGCAATTCTGATCTTAGGCGGCAAGGAATATAGTATGGCGCGTTATTTGGTAGCGCCCATGCTGGTAGGTACATTGTTCCGCTTTTTTAGCTATATATATAGTGCTATGCAGAATTATTATATGAAAACCCAATATGTGGCGGGGGGAACAATTTTCGCCATGATATTAAATGTTATACTCAATTATGTTTGTATTATTCAATGGGGATATCAGGCAGCAGCATATACGACAGCGTTTAGCTATTTTATGCTTATGTTAGTACAGGGAGTATTAGAAAAAAGAGTTACCGGAGATCGGATAATCCCTTTGTGGAAAATGTTGGTTATTTCTCTTGCCATTTTAGTTCTATCGATAGGAGCAATGCATATGTTTTCCGTAAACTGGATAGTCAGATGGTGCATAGCATGTATCATAGGGGTCGTTTTATTATTGACACAAATACCAAATTTGAAAAAGCATGAGTAAGAAAATAGGAGGATGATATAATGGAAAAAGAGCAAAAACGGTTGTTGGTATTAGGCGGAGGCGCTGCTGCTTTAGATGTGGTGTTAGAAGCTAAGAAATTGGGATATTATGTTATTGCCACAGATTATCTGCAGGGAGGAGCCGCAAAAGAAAAAGCAGATAAAAGTTACCAGATCAGCACGGCAGATATAGAAGAATTGAAAAAATTGATCGAGAAAGAAAAGATAGACGGGGTTTTCTGCGGACCAAGTGAGTTTAATATCATAAATGTAATGAAGTTATGCAAAGCCAGCGGGTTAAGATTTTATGCATCGGAGGAGCAGTGGGATACGTGCGCAAACAAGAGCAGTTATAAGCAGATGTGCAACACATTTAAAGTTCCTTGCGCTCCGGAATTTGATATAGCTGACAGAGCAAATATAAAATATCCGGTTATTGTAAAACCAGTAGATGGAAATAGTTCAAGAGGAATCACAGTATGCAGTAAGGAAGATGAACTGGAAGACGCATACACAAGGGCATTAAAAGCTTCGGAGAGTAAAAAAGCGCTTGTAGAAAAATTCGTGGAGAGTGAAGGAATTGGCTTCAATGTGCGGTATATTGCGAATAAAGGTGAGATTTATCTCGTATTAACGGGAGATACATATACCGTAGCGGAAAAGGAAAAAGAGGGGTTGATCAACGCTGTAGGAATTTATCCATCTAAATATACGCAATATTATATAGAAAATATAGATGAAAATGTTAAACGAATGTTTAAAGCAGAAAAAATTGAAAATGCCACATTTTTTATGCAGGCACTGGTGGAGGATGAAATATATTTTCACGAGATGGGACTTCGGTTAAGCGGCGGTTTGTTATATAAGTTAGTGGAACCATTGACCGGAGTAAATGATATGAAAATGATGATTCGCTATGCAGTAGAGGGAGAATTTGCTACCCAGGAAGAAATACAGAAAATAGATCCTTACATGGGAGGGAAAAAGGCATGTATTTTTAACATTCCATTGAAAGTGGGTACAATCGCAGAAATTGATGGTATTCAAAAAATAAAAGACAGTATTCAATTGGAGGCATTAGACACTTACTATAAAATAGGAGATGAGATCAAGCCGCAGTATATTGGGACGATACAGCAACATTTTGGCAGATTTAAGTTCATAGCGGATTCAGAAGAAGAGATTATAGAAAAAATAGACTTCATCCAGAGAAATTTAGATATAAAAGATATGGACGGCAAGGATATGATATATAAATATTTTGATACAGCAAGAATTAAAAAGGCAGGATATTTGTTAAATAATAAGAGATAAAAAAGGAAAGAAAACGAGGTTGAATAATATGAAGTTGATATTGGGAACAATGACTTTTGGACAACAGGTAGAAAAAGAAATTGCTAAAGAAATGTGTACAATGTTTTTGAGTAAGGGCTTTCATGAAGTAGATACAGCTTATGTGTATAATGATGGAAAGTGTGAAAAAATGATAGGTGAGATCCTTCCGGCATTAGAAGCGTATGACGTACAGCTTGCTACAAAAGTCAATCCTAGAGTTACAGGAAGACTGGATAAAGAAGCAGTAGATATGCAGATTAAAGAATCTTTAGAGCGGATGAACGTGACGAAAGTAGATACATTGTATTTGCATTTCCCGGATTATAATACTCCGATAGAGAGTGCGTTGGAGGCAGTAAATAGCTGGTATGAAAAGAAAACTTTTAAGCGGTTGGGATTGAGCAATTTTCCGGCATGGCTTGTGATAGATGTATTGGCTAAATGTGAAAAAAACGGATGGGTAAAGCCCTCTGTTTATGAGGGACTGTACAATGTACTGGGCAGAAATGTGGAACGAGAATTGTTTGATGCTCTTCATGCCTATCATATAAGCTTTCATGCATACAATCCATTGGCAGGGGGACTGCTGACAGGAAAATATAAAGGGTACGAAACTGCACCGGAGGCAGGAAGATTCAAGTGCCGACCTACTTACCATAAACGGTATTGGAAGAAATCTTATTTTGATGCAGTAAAAGTAATACAGAATGCCTGTGACGAGCATGGGATCAGCATCGTAACAGCTGCTATAAAGTGGCTTGCTTATCATTCTGAGTTGAAAGTTGAAAACGGAGATGGTATTATTATGGGAGCGTCCAGCTGTTTACAGCTTGAACAAAACATAAATGGATTAAATGGGGATAAACTGCCGGAAGCTGTCGTTAATGCAATGGAAGAAGCATGGGAATTATGCAAGGCAGATTCCCCGGAATATTTCAGATATTATGGAGTGTAGTCTTTTACGAGGAGAAAAAGAAAATGATACAACCAGAAAAATTTGTAGAGGTATTAGAAGAAAATGGAATAGGATTTTATACAGGGGTTCCAGATTCATTTTTACATTCCTTTTGTTCGTATCTCCAGCAGACAAAAGGGGAAAAAGAAAATATAATTGCGGCAAATGAAGGAAATGCGGTTGCCATTGCTGCTGGATACTATTTATCAGAACAAAAAGTTCCTTTAGTATATATGCAGAACTCAGGAATAGGCAATGCAATCAACCCGTTGGTATCTCTTGTAGACAAAAGCGTATACGGAATTCCGATGGTTTTGTTAGTAGGATGGCGGGGAGAACCGGGAATTGGCGATCATGAACAGCATATGGTACAAGGAAAGACAACGAAAGCTATGTTTGAAACAGTTGGTATACCGGTTGCAGTATTGGAGGATAATGAAGAAACAATGACGGAGGTTACGGCTTCTGTGGTAGAGAAAGCTGTCAGAGAAAAAAGAGCGGTAGCACTTATTGTGAAAAAAGGAGTATTTACAGGCGTCAAAAAGAAAATAACAGATACTAGTTATCCAATGAGCAGAGAAGACGCTATCCGTATTATTTTAGAGACGCTTCCTAAAGATACAATATATACGGCAACGACAGGACGGGCAACGCGAGAATTATATATTGTAAGAGAAGAGAGGGGAGAAAGTCATGAATGTGACTTTTTAAATGTAGGTTCTATGGGACATGCTTCTTCTGTGGCACTTGGAATTGCATTATCCCATGCAGATAGAAAAGTGGTCTGTTTGGACGGGGATGGAGCAGCGATTATGCACATGGGAGCATTTGCGATTATAGGGGAAAAACCGGTTCCTAATTTGCTTCACATTGTTTTAAATAATGGAGCTCATGAGTCAGTAGGCGGGCAGCCGTCCGCAGGAAGAAGCGTGGATTTTGCGAAAGTTGCAGAAGGATGTGGGTATGAAAAGGCAGTACGTGTAGCTACGAGCGAAGAGTTAAAAAGAGCATTGACAGAAATGCGGGCAGACCGTCAGGCTTTATTTATAGAAGTACGTATTCGTGCAGGTATGCGAGATACATTAGGACCGCTGAAAGCTTCATTAAAAGAGGATATAAAAAAACTTATGGAAGAACTAAAAGAAAGGAAATAAAAGCCATGTTAGAGACGAGAGAATTTTTAAAGAAAATTGGACTGCCGGAAGGAGATTTATACGCACTTCCAGACTCTGAAAAGAGATTTGAAGACGGAGGGCAGTATCGTTTAGAGGTACCCGGGATACAAGGTCCTGGAACAATGCGTGCCTTATTGGAAAGTTTAGATGAATATGGAGTGTTTATTCATCGTGTGACGCAGACAAAAGGTATCATGATGCTTATGGATGAAGAGATTCAAGAAATGGTAGATCTGGCAAAGAAATGGTCTGTAGAATTAGTTTTGGCAATTGGTCCAAGAGCAACTTTGGATACAAGTGCATCTGTACATACCCCTGAAGGGCAACGGATGGGGTATAGGCTGCGCGGACAGGAACAGATTGTGCGGGCGGCAGAGGATGTGAAACGTGCTGCTCGTTTAGGTTGCCGAAGTTTTCTTGTGTATGATGAAGGATGTCTTTGGCTTCTAAATGAGATGAGAAAGGCAGGAGAAATTCCTGCAGACTGCAAATTTAAGGTATCTGCTCATATGGGACATGGAAATCCCTGTTCTGCTAAATTATTGGAGAGTATTGGGGCAGATTCTATCAATCCGGTTCGTGATATCCAGCTTCAAATGCTGTCGGCAATGCGGGCTGCTGTAGATGTTCCCATAGATATTCATACAGAAAATCCGGCTTCGTCAGGCGGCTTTATCCGTCACTATGAAGTGCCGGAGATGATACGTATTGCGGCTCCTATATATCTGAAAACGGGAGGGTCTGTTGCGAAGACGCATAGCTGGGAAACGTCTAAAGAAGATGCGAAAAAGCGCGCAAAGCAGATTATGCTTGTAAAGCGTGTAATAAAAGAGTATTATCCAGAAGCAGTTATGTCGCCAAAACGTGTATAATAGCGGGGGGATCGTATGAGACATCAAAAATATAATCCAGAGTTTGTGTTTCAAAAAGCTCCGGAAGAGTTTAATAAATATACAAAGTTGGATATGTTGAAGTACTGCCTGGGAGCAACTATGTATATGCCAGGAACAAAAGATTTTACAGAAAAAATATTAAGAAATGCGATACCGGGCCTGACTTCTATGGTTATGTGTTTTGAGGATGCATGTCCGGAAGAGCAGGTGGAAGAAGCGGAGACAAATACTTTAAGTATGCTGGATAGGATTAGTACAGCATTAGAAAACGGAGAAATTACGTATGAAAATATTCCGTTGATTTTTTGCCGTGTAAGAAATATTGAGCAGTTTAAAAGATTTGGAGAAAAACTTACTAAGAAACAGATTAAAGTCTTAGCAGGGATTAATTTCCCTAAGTTTAATACTTTGAATGGCTGGGAGTATTTTTCCTATTTAAAAAGTCTAAATGAAAAGTTTTCTGAAGTTATTTATGGTATGCCTATTATTGAGGACGAGACAGTAGCATTTCGAGAAACAAGAGTAGGAGAGTTGTTGGGAATCAAGAAAATTTTAGATAGTTATAAAAGTATTGTGTTACAAGTGAGGGTAGGAGCAACAGATTTTTCATCTGCATTCGGCGTAAGAAGAGGAATTGACTACACCATTTATGATATTATGCCAGTAAGGGACTGCCTGTCTGATATTTTGAATGTTTTTTCTAGAAATAATGAGTATGTAGTATCAGGTCCTGTATGGGAATATTTTAGAGCCAGTAAAGAAATGATGTTTGAAGATCTGCCGGAACATGATATTCAAGATTCCTTGCTAAAACGTGTACCGATATTTAATGATGCGGTTGATGGCCTATTACGGGAAGTGATCTTGGATAAAGCAAATGGTTTCATAGGCAGAACCGTTATACATCCTACACATATTAAATTCGTGAATGCAATGCAGGCTGTAACGTTGGAAGAATATGAAGATGCCTGCCAGATTTTAAATACGGATGGCGGTGTTATCAAAAGTCATAATGCAAATAAAATGAATGAAATTGCGCCTCATACCAATTGGGCAGAAAAAATATATATGAGAGCAAAAGTATATGGTGTTATAAAGGATGGAACAGAGTATTTGAAACTTTTTTCGGTCAATGAATGAGGGAATGAAAATGCGGAAAATAAATACACCAATTAGTCAGGATATAATAGATAGTCTTTGTGTGGGAGATAAAATTTGTCTGTCAGGATATATATTCTGTGGACGAGACGCAGTACTTCCGAAGTTAGTTAAAATGGGAAAAGAGGCAGTGTCAGAAAAATTGGGAATTGATCTGACTGGAAGTGTGATCTTTCATACGGCAGTGAGTCCGGCAGGAGTTGGACCGACCTCGAGCAACAAATTAGAGATAGAATCCAGTATAGGACCGTTAGCCTCTATGGGGGTGAAAATTCATTTGGGAAAAGGTGCGATTCGGCAGGAGACAATAGATACACTCAATACATATCATTCTGTGTTCGCTGTGATCCCTCCTGTAACGGCATTGCTAAAAAGTAAAACCTTAGAACAGAAAGTTATAGCATTTGAGGAAGAGGGGATGGAGGCTTTTCATATGTTAAAGGTTTGTGAAATTCCTGCAATTATAGCAGCGGCACATGGTAAATCCATATATTTTTAAAGGTAGAGAGTTGAGTATGTTAAAAGCAGAGGAAATCAAAGAAAAAATAAGCAATACAATTATTTTGGCTGGGTCAACATTCCGGCAAGACAAAATAGCAGCGTATCAACGGGCGATAGCGGAAGAAAAGAATGAAAATAGTAAGTGGGTGCTAGAAACGATTCTGGAGAATGCACTTGCGGCAGAAAAAGCTAAAAGTCCTCTTTGCGATGACACGGGTATCCCCCATGTTTTTATTGAAATTGGAAAAAATAGAAGTATGACGGGTGAAATGCTGGAAATTATTATGGAAGGAATAGAAGATGGGTTAGAGAAACTTCCGGGGCGTCCTATGGCGATTTGTGGAAACGACAGTGAGAGAATTTCGCAGGCGGGAAGATTGAGTCCGAATCCGGGAGCTGTGTTGCCTGCTCCTTATTTGATAAAACAGGTAGAGGAAGATGTTTTGCGTGTGCATATTATCATGCAGGGCGGCGGACCAGCGATTCGAGCCACGACCTATAGAGTTTTCCATAAACATAGTGTAGATGTAGTAGCAGAAGAAATTATAAGCCGCGCTTCAGAAGCTGTGAAACAGTTGGGGTGTACACCGTGTACGCTTGCCGTAGGAGTCGGGCGCTCTCATTTTGAAGCAGCCTCTCTGATGATGGAAGCACAAGTGTATGGCACTTATGACAGACAAAATGAGTTGGAAAAGAAAATTACGGATGGTGTAAATAAAGGTGATATAGGTCCGTTAGGATTAGGAGGAAAAAGTGTGTTGGCCACATTTTTAAAGGTCGGACCACAGAGAGCCAGTGGAGTGCGGATTGTTTGTATCCGTCCATGCTGTTGCTTTGAACCAAGAATCAGCAGTGTTGAGTTATAAAAGGGGTTGGGAAGGGACAAAAGATGTCAATAACAAAAACGTTAAGCAAATTTATTTACGAATTAGAATATTCTGATTTGTCTGCACAGGTTATAGAAACGACAAAATTGTATATAGCGGATTATTATGCAGCATTGGCAGCAGGAATATGGATCAATAAGGAATTTAATGAAAAAGTGACAAGGCTTATACTTGATACAGGCGGAGTAAAAGAAGCTTCGGTATTTATGACAACAAAGAAAATACCAGTGGAGCAGGCAGCCTTTTTGAATGCATTGTATGCGCATGGTGCTGATATGGATGATGGAAATCGGAAAGCTATGGGACATACGGCAGTCTCTGTGATGTCTGCAGTATTTGCGATAGCAGAAAAATCGGAAGCATCAGGTCAGGATATTATTACTGCAATTAATGCGGGGTATGAAGTGTGTAATCGCGTTGCTGCGGCAGCACAGCCTGGGTTGGCTCATAGAGGCTTTCACTCTACAGGAACGGCGGGGGCCTTAGGGGCGGCAGCCGCATGTGCAAAACTTATGAAACTTAATGAAAAAGAGATATATTCTGCCATTTCATTGGCAGCAGTACAGTCAAGTGGATTGATTTTAGTATCAGAAAGCGGCCAGTGCTGTAAGCCGATTAACCCGGCTAATGCAGCAAAAACAGGAGTTTTTTCTGCAAAATTAGCAGAGCTTGGTATCGACACTCCAAAAAAACCACTAGAGAGTGATAAAGGATGGCTGCATGCAATGTCCGAGCATGTAGATATAAAGGAAATTACAGAAACTCTTGGGAAAATATATACAATAGCTGAAAGTTATTTGAAATTATATCCTGCTTGCCGACATACACACTGTGTTATTGATGCGGCATTGGCATTGAGAAAGCATATTTGTGAAAAACAATTTGTGGATAAAATAGAAAAGATTGATATTAGCATATATGAAAACGCAATTCGGTATACCGGAACTATAAAATATCCTAAATCAAGTGGAGAAGCGAAATTTTCTTTATATTATGCCTTTGCTAAAGCATTTTTAGTGGGAAGGTATGGATTTGATGAAATAGAAGAACCTGTAATTTCTGTAGAGGAAAAAGCATTGATCGATAAAATAAATCTTATTCCAGATAATACATATGAAGATAAAAGAAGGGGAATAAGAGGCGCAAAGGTTGTATTAACAACAACAGATGGAAAAGTATTTGAAGAAGTAGTTACTATACCAAAAGGGGAGGCAGGCAACCCTGTTTTTTGGGAAGAAATAGGGCTGAAAGTAAAAACCTGTTTTGCTAAAGAACCAGCTATAAACTATAAAAATGTAATAAAATATATACAAAATTTTGAAAAATTACAAAAATATCATTCTATTAATGAATGTCTTATTTATATTGATTAAGGAGGAAGAATGGGAAAATGTTAATATCGATTGCAATTCCATGCTATCGTTCCGAAAAGACAATTAGAATGGTAGTAGAAGAAATTCAGACTGCATTTTCAATGAGAGCGGAGTACGAATACGAAATTATTTTGGTAAATGATGGGTCTCCGGATAATACGTTTAAAGTGATTGAACAGTTATGCCGAGAGGACAATAGGATTACAGGTGTAAATTTATCACAGAATTTTGGACAGAGCAGCGCGAAAATGGCAGCTGTTCCATATGTGCATGGAGATGTTATGATTACAATGGATGATGATGGACAGCATCCGGCGGAAGGTATTTTTGATCTGGCAGAGAAAATACAGGAAGGCTATGACATGGTTTATGCGTATTTTCCGCATAAAAAACATTCTTTGTTTAAAAGAGTGACAAGTTGGATGAATAGTTTTTTGCTGTCATTAATGAAAGTGAAAGATAAGGATGTTCATGTATCTAGTTTTGTAGCATACAGTGCATTTGCTATTAAAATGATTAAAAACAGCAGAAGCCCAGTTAACGCATTATCCAGTTATGTACGCAGGTTGACGAAAAAAATAACGGATATAGAAATGGAGCATAAAGAAAGAATAAGCGGAAAAAGTAACTATACACTAGGAAAATTATTCCGGCTGTGGAAAAATGGAATTACAAGTTTTAGTACAAAGGCATTGGGATTATCCATTTATTTAGGAGTAGGTTGTGCAATAGCAGGTTTCGGGTATGCAATCTTTATTTTTATCAAGAAACTGCTCCATCCAAGTATGCTGATAGGATATGCGTCTAATATGATCGTTATGTTGGTATTGAGCGGAATTATTATGATACTGCTCGGAATTATCGGCGAATATTTAGGTAAAATATTTTTGATTATGGTGAGACTTCCGAATTATCAGGTCAGGGATGAAATTCTCAACAAGTATTGTACGAAATATGAAAATAATGTTTATAAAAATAAATAAGTGAGGTAGATATGGAAAAAGAAAGTGATAAGTCTGCCAGAAGAAAAAGTTTCTTATATGAGACAGAGATAGGACGTTTTCTGGCTGCCGGAGTTATAATTGCCATATTGATGCTTATTATATATCGTATTTTTCCTGTACAGTTTGAAACAAATGATGACAGCTCTATGATGAATATATTGTCGGGAAGGCAGACAGGAAATCCAGAAGTAGGGACAATTTATTCTAATATTGTCAGAGATTATGGAATTAGTTTTTTGTATAAGATTTTTCCTGGCTTCAGTTGGTATACAATAACTACAATTTTACTTTTATACTTTGCGAATGTTATAATTTTAAAAACGATATTTCGTATTTTTGTAAGTAAGGGATGGACGCTTTGGAAAGGAACTTTATTCTATTTAGTATTTTACTTTTTGTGTATCCATTATAGCATTGTATTTATACAGTTTACTACTTTGGCGGGAATCTTAGGAGCGGCAGCAATCGCATTGATTACGGGAACTTATTTAAATGAGTCTAAAGCTATACGGATAATAGATGGCATATTGGCGATATTATTAATATTTGTTTCTTATATTACAAGACCATTGGCTGGAAAAGTTGTGTTGGTCTGCAGCATTTTTGCGATGCTGATCAAGCTGTTTTGTTCCACAAAAAAAAGTTGGAAACAAAAGGGGATACTGTATAGTACAATATTTATGAGTGCAATCATATTGATAGCCGGCGCTTCCGCTATACATCAAAAATATTATGGTGCTGCTGAGTGGAAAGCATATCGAGAATATAATGCGCAGCGGGCGCAGTTCTGCGATTATCCCAGACTTTCTTATGAAGAAGGCCGAAGTATTTATGAGAAAGCTGGATGGAGTGAAGAACTATATGAGCTGGTAAATGGCTGGTTTTTTATGGATAAAGCAGTCACTAAAGAAAATTTTCAAATTATAAATGAAGCATATGTAGCAGAACAAAATAGCTTGAAAAATCAGATTATTTCTGGGATTATCACTTTACAGCAATTCCTAATTAGTAATAAACTTGCATTTTATACATTTTTTGGTAGTGTTGTATGTCTGTTAGGAATTACTGCAATAGTGTGCGTAAAAAAAGAACGACGACATTTATTATGGATTTTCAGCGGAATGTTATTGGGAGGCGGACTACTTTTTTATTTATCTTTTAAAGGAAGAATATTAATAAGAGTATATTTATTGTGTTTAGTTCCGTTATTATGTCTTCTTGTTCTACAGATGTTGCTTATGTGCAGCAAAAATTGTAAAATAGAAAAAAGAATAATATTGGGAGTGCTGTGTATATGTGGTATTTTTGCATTTGCAAATATAAAAGAAGTGAATAAGAAAATGCAGGATCCACTACTTGTTAAAGAGATACAGGAAAAGGCTGTTTTGGATGAGTATTGCGCATCACATCCGGATAATTTGTATATTTACGCATTGTCTGTTGTTAGCTCCCGGTATAGTCCGTGGGAAAATGAAAATAGAAATACTACGCTGAATTATTTTTCATGGGGGGGCGCAACCATGTTCTCTCCGATATATTATGAAAGGTTAGAAGCAAATGGACTTTCAGAGTTATATGCAGATAAATTTTTTGAAGATAATGTGTATTTTGTGAATAATGATAATGCCATATTAAATTCTTTAATAAATTATCTTAGTAAAACATACGATTGTACTGTTAAATATGAAATTGTAGAAAAAGTGGCAGACTGTTCAGTTATAAAATTTTCATGCGAGTAATGAAGATTTTAGAAAGGAAGCGAAAGAGAAAATGATACCATTTAATATCCCACCATACGTAGGGAAGGAAGAAGCGTATATAAAAGAAGCGATCCAAGCAGGCAAGATCTGCGGAGACGGGAATTTTACGAAGAAATGCAGCCAGTGGATGGAAGAAAGTACAGGAAGTAAAAAAGTGCTGCTGACTACCTCCTGCACACATGCGACAGAGATGGCAGCGCTTCTCTGTGATATCCAGCCCGGCGATGAAGTGATCATGCCTTCTTATACGTTTGTTTCAACAGCGGACGCTTTTGTGATGCGGGGCGGCATTCCGGTTTTTGTGGATATCCGTCCGGATACGATGAATATAGATGAAAATCTTATCGAGGAAGCGATCACGGACAAGACAAAGGCAATAGTTCCTGTCCATTATGCGGGAGTCTCCTGTGAAATGGATAAGATTATGGAGATTGCTGAGAAACATCATCTTTTTGTCATCGAAGACGCGGCTCAGGGAGTTATGAGTACGTATAAGGGACAGGCTTTGGGAACGATAGGAGATTACGGATGTTATAGCTTCCATGAGACGAAGAACTATAGTATGGGAGAAGGCGGAGCTCTCTTGATCCGGGATGAAGAGAATATAGAGGCAGCAGAGATCATCCGGGAGAAGGGGACGAACAGGAGCCAGTTTTTCAGAGGAATGGTGGATAAATACACTTGGGTAGAAAAAGGATCTTCTTATCTTCCAAGTGAATTGAACGCGGCTTATCTGTATGCACAGCTAGAGCAGGCGGATAAGATAAATGCCCGGCGGCGTTCTATTTACAGCATGTATCATGAGCAGCTGAAGGAGCTGGAAGAAGCCGGATATCTGGAGCTTCCGTTTGTGCCGGAAAATTGCGAGCACAATGCCCATATGTTTTATATCAAGGTGAAAGATCTGGACGAGAGGACAAGGTTGATTTCTTATCTGAAGGAAAGGGAGATTACGGCTTCTTTTCATTACATTCCGCTCCATACAGCACCGGCAGGCAAGAAATATGGCCGTTTTTCAGGTGAAGACAGGTTTACTACGAAGGAAAGTGAACGATTGCTGCGTCTTCCTATGTACTATAGTCTAAAAGACAGTGAAGTAGAGCAGACAGCAGAAACAATCAAGCGGTTTTGGAAAGAAAAATAGGAGAGTGCTATGAGAACATATTTAGTGACAGGCGGGGCTGGATTTATCGGTTCAAATTATATTCATTACATGTTTCAAAAATATGGAGAGGAGATCCGCATCATCAATGTGGATAAACTGACTTACGCAGGGAATCTGGAGAACCTAAAAGAAGTAGAGAAAAGAGAAAATTATATTTTTTATAAAGCAGATGTCTGTGATTCAGAGGCAATACGCGCGATTTTCAAGCAGTATGAAATCGACCGTGTCGTGCATTTTGCAGCGGAAAGCCATGTAGACCGCAGTATAAAGAATCCGGAGATTTTCGTACGGACCAATGTACTGGGAACGCTTGTCATGCTGAATGCAGCGAAGGAGTCATGGGAACTGCCGGACGGGACATTTAAAGAGGGCAAGAGATTCCTTCATGTATCTACCGATGAAGTATATGGTTCTCTGGGAGAAACAGGATATTTTTATGAAGATACCCCGTATGCGCCGCATAGTCCCTATTCTGCCAGCAAGGCATCTTCTGACATGCTTGTGAAATCCTACATGGATACATACGGGTTCCCGGCAAATATCACGAATTGCAGCAATAATTACGGTCCTTATCAGTTCCCGGAAAAATTGATCCCGCTTATGATACATAACGCATTGTCAGGAAAAAAGCTGCCGGTATACGGAGACGGACTCAATGTCCGGGATTGGCTGTATGTGGAAGATCATGCCAAAGGGATCGATATGGTACAGGAAAAGGGAAGGCTTTTTGAAACCTATAATATAGGCGGGCATAACGAAAAGACGAATATAGATATCGTCCATATTATTCTGGAAACATTGTTGGAATACCTGCCGGAACAAGATTCCAGAAGGAAAAATATCAGGAAAGATCTGATCACATTTGTAGAAGACAGGAAAGGGCATGACAAAAGATACGCCATTGCACCGGACAAGATCAGTCAGGAATTAGGGTGGTATCCGGAGACATGTTTTGCAGAAGGGATCAAGAAAACGATCCGCTGGTATTTGGAACATGAAGAGTGGGTAGACAATGTGACAAGCGGAGAGTACCAGAAGTATTATAAGGAAATGTATCAAGTCTAGGAGGAAACAGATATGAAGGGAATCATTTTGGCAGGAGGTTCAGGAACTCGTCTATATCCGCTTACATATGCGGTTTCAAAGCAGATTTTGCCGGTGTATGACAAACCGATGATTTATTATCCATTGTCGACTCTAATGCTTGCCGGTATCCAGGATATTTTGATCATCTCCACCCCACGGGATGTCCCCGTTTTTCAAGAACTATTAGGAGATGGTTCCCGTTTTGGACTGTCCATTTCCTATGCTGTACAGGAGGAACCACGAGGTCTGGCAGAGGCGTTTATCATAGGAGAAACCTTTATCGGACAAGATAGAGTGGCCTTGGTTTTGGGAGACAATATCTTTTATGGACAGAGTTTTTCTGACATATTGAAAAAAGTCGTACAGCGGCAAGAGGGAGCCACTATTTTCGGATATTACGTGAAAAATCCAAAAGCATACGGCGTTGTAGAGTTTGATGAGGACTATAAGGTGCGCTCCATCGAGGAAAAGCCGGCAAAGCCCAAATCCAATTATGCGGTACCGGGACTTTATTTCTATGATAATCAAGTGATCGATATTGCCAAAAATGTGAAGCCGTCAGCCAGAGGGGAACTGGAGATCACAAGTGTAAATAATGTGTATTTACAGCAGGATCAGTTAAAAGTAAAACTGTTAGGAAGAGGCTTTGCCTGGCTGGATACGGGGACGCCGGAAGCTCTGATCGATGCGGCGGATTTTGTGGCGGCTTTTCAGAACAGACAGGGACTGTATATTTCGTGCATTGAAGAGATTGCTTACAGGCGTGGATTTATCGATAGAGAGCAGCTGCTCAAGTTGGCGGAGCCGATTGAAAAGACAGCATATGGGCAGTATCTTTTAGATATTGCGGAAGGGCTGTAATAGGCAGTAGAAGGGGAGTTCCCCACGGTTAAAGATACTGCGCAAAACAAGATGTACCCATGTTTATACATTACCAGTTATTACGGCATGCTATCAGCCGACTTTCGAAATAAATTTTAAAATCAAGGGCACTGAAAAACTCTCGTTTTTTTGCGAGAGTTTTTCTTTCTTCTATAAAGTATAATGCCTCTTTTCTTCTAGATGTAAATGGTAGTTCGTCAAGAGTTTTTGGGGAATTTTTTAAGGGAAAATTATGAAACAATTCTATAACACACATATCGAAGTTTTTCAAACTGATCGGCCTCTTGATCGCTGCCTTAATCGCAGTCGGAGTGGTATTCGATGCGGCTGGTGTGAAAGATGTGCTTTTGGAACTGTTTATTGGACGGCATATATCATACTATACTCTTAATGAAAACAAGGAGGCGATGAAATGAGTACTATCGAAATGGTTATTCAGAAATTAGGGTATAATAAATCAGAAAAATTATTCTATTTATCTGATGTGGATAAATGTACTGATTTATCATGGCACGATAGAAGAGTGTTGCTCGAATTGGCTCCTTATGCTGCTTATATTGTAGATGGCAGTGTATTTACAATTTTTTTTGATGATTTAAATAGTCGGGCTAATCTAGATATCCACGGGAAAATATGGAATGCACAAATGCCGGTTGTTATCTCTGATGAAGGTAGCTTCATTAAAATCTATAATGGGAAGAGTATGATTGTAGAAGCTGACAGAAAATCAGATTGCGAGATATTGTTGCATATGATTTGAGTCAGTGTAATGAAAAGAACGCATTTTCGTATTGGAATGTGACTAATAGTTTGTCACTAGACCTTTATGAAAAAAGCATGGATAAAAAGAATTTAAATGAATTTTTAACTTGCAGAAAACAGAAGTGTGGCAGAAAGTTATAAATGTATTTATCAAATACAGTCGGGTGAGGCAGAGTTACGTCATATATTTTCTGATTATTCAAGTATTATGTAAAGTTGATGTAACTGGCCTTAAATCTTCTGGAGTGTTGCCGTTCATCAGCGGAGAAAATATAAATCTCCCACAGAAACCAGCGTTTTTAACAGTTGATATTCTGTGGGAGATTTTTCTTTTTGTCGGAAATGCAGTTGAAAAGATAGTATTTTCATACTGCCGGTCAGTACTTATCATGAGCTGCCTGTTTTTTAAGATCTGTCTGGTGCATGTGGGTCTGTTTTTTTGCATGATCTGTCCGATATTCCAATATTCTTATAGAACTCATCCAGCCATTTACAATACTGTTTAGAAATTGGACAAGTAAGAGGAAAATCATACTGTTCGCTTATCCCGCTGTATAAAGCAGAAATATACTCATACAGACATCGGAAAAACTGCTTATTTGTGGGTTTCTGCTTTTTCTGCGATTTTTTGAAAATGATCTCTAATAGTTCTTCATTGCCGGAAACCCATATAGAACTGACGACAGACCGGATATTTTTTTCGACACAATTCCAACTTGTATCGTAAAATAGAGCGATATCGACATACAGAGATTTTGTGATCAGATTTATACGTCTCGCATCATCCATGATCAGTAACATACCATATATAATGTAATCATATCCCGTACATGTGTTGCTGGCGCCCAGACAATCCAGGAGTCGGCTGATACAGTGTTTGCAATTCAATGACAATATCCCCCAATCCTTTTATAATCTCCGCTAACTATATTAAATTGGAAAATTATAGAAAACAATAGGGATTATTCGACTATTTTCGTAAATGCCCAATAGCGCACATTTATTTTCAATTTAGCAATTTTCGTTACTCAATGGGATACAATTATTCAAAAAAAGCAGATTGCATTGACGTAAGCGTTTATTTCTGCGTATAATAGGAAGGGAAACAGACAAAATGAGTCTGTTTTTGTAAAACCAAGTTGATAAAGCAAAAAACATGAGGATAACATGAAGAAGATATGTTTTGTAAATTATGATATGACAGTAACCGGGGGCGTTGAACAGGTGACAACTTCACTTGCCAATGCCTTCTGTAATGATTATGAGGTATATATATTTGCGATTTTCGGGAAAGATGGTAAAGTACCTTATCATTTAGATAAGCGGATCCATTACCATGCGGAATTAAAATGGGACTGCCGGATACGCAGGCGGATCACAAGATGCTTTCACCCCTTTAAAGCATATATAAAGATGAATCAGATAGATATTGTATTTTTGATGGAGAATCATCCGGCTCTTACGGTATCGCCGGTCCGCTTCTTTACTAGAGCGAAGTTTGTCTTCTGTGACCATGGTGCTTTGATCAACGAAGCGGAGAAAAGGGATATTACGCTGTTTCGGTTTTGGGCGGCCTTGATCTCACATCGTACGGTGACATTGACCGAACAGAACCGGCAGGATTATATAAAAAAGTTTCATATCAGGCCGAAGAAGATACAAAGTATCTATAACTGGATCGCACCGGAAGTGCTGGAATGTCGGCAGGAATATGACCGTATGTCCAAAAAGATTATTACAGTAGGGCGGTTCAGCGAAGAAAAAGGCTACGATATGCTTGTCGAGGTCGCAAAAAGGGTGCTGACTGTACATCCAGACTGGGAATGGCATCTGTATGGGACAGGAGATACGCTGGAGGATATACAGGGTAAGGTGGAAAAATGTCATCTGACTTCACAGGTGATCTTCAAAGGAAATGTACAGCAGGTATACAGACAGTTTAAAGAGTATGCGTTCCTTGTCCTTACGTCTTACAGAGAAGGACTGCCCCTTGTACTTTTAGAGGCAAAGGCATGCGGACTGCCAATGGTAAGTTTTGACGTGATGACCGGTCCGAGAGAGATCATTGAAGAAGGCAAAGACGGGTATCTGATCCCGCCGTATGATCTGGATAAGATGGCGCAGCGGATCGAAGAACTGATGTTGGATGAAGAAAAGAGAGCCGCATTTTCCTCCTGTACGCAGGAAGGTATACAGCTCTTTGAAAAAGAACAGATATACAGACAGTGGCAGGCGCTGATTGAAGAATTGACATAGATAGGAGAAGCGATGAAAGTATTACAAGTAGGGTTATCTTTTAATCCGGGCGGAATCGAGAGTTTTGTGATGACATATTACCGGCAGATGAGAAAGATGGGAGTACAGTTTGATTTTATCAGTATGTTTCCCCATCTCGCCTATGAGGAAGAAATTCTTTCGCTGGGCGGGAAGGTGTTCCATACAAGAGACGCCAGAAAACATCCTTTTGCCTTTCATACAGAATTGCGGAAAATCTTGCAGGCAGGGAAGTATGACGTGGTACATGTCAACATGCTTTCCGCGGCAAATATTGTTCCATTGGTGACGGCCAGACAGGAGAAGGTCCCGGTCGTCGCCGCGCACTCTCATAATTCGTCTACGCCGGGTATTGTACGTAATATGCTGCACAGGATCAACAAAAGCTGGATCCCAAGATATGCGTCCATGTATTTCGCATGCAGTGAAGTGGCTGGACATTGGTTGTTTTCGGACAGGATCGTAGAGGGGGAGAAGTTTCATTTGATCCACAATGCCTTGCATATGGAAAAATTCCGATTTTGTGAAGCAGTCCGGGAAGAAGTCAGAAAAGAGTTGGAGTTAGAAGGAAAATTCGTAGTAGGGCATGTGGGAAGATTTGAAGAACAGAAAAATCATCTGTTTTTGCTGGAAATATTTAAAGAAGTAGCAAAGATGCGGGAGGAGGCCGTACTTTTGCTGATCGGCGACGGAGAACTGAAAAATGCGGTTCAGGAAAAGGCAAAGGAGTACGGTCTGGAGGAGAAGGTGCGTTTCCTGGGGATACGCCAGGATGTGGACAGGCTGTGGAAGGCAATGGACGTTTTTGTCCTGCCGTCCTTGTTTGAAGGACTTCCGATCGTTGCGCTGGAAGCGCAGGCTTCCGGTGTATATAGTATTATGGCAGATACGATCACAAAGGAAGTAAAACTGACAGACCGTGTGGAATTCCTTTCTTTAGAAGAGGAAAAGGAAAAGTGGCGAGACGCCATTCTTTCGGCGGAAAAGTCTGCACAAAAAGAGACATACAATGCTGTGATAAAGAAGCAGTTCTGTGAAGCCGGGTATGATATCGAGAGTGCGGCACAGACATTGCTGACGTATTATGAAAGTGGAAAGAAGGAGGCTGTGTGATGGCAGAGATCAGTGTGATCGTACCGGTGTATAAAGTAGAGCCATATTTGCATAAATGTGTGGATTCTATTCTGGAGCAGAGTTTTTCGGATATACAGGTGATCCTGGTGGATGATGGGAGCCCGGACAGTTGTGGGGATATTTGTGAAGAATATGCCCAGAAAGACACACGGGTACAAGTTGTGCATAAGGAAAATGGAGGACTTAGTGACGCCAGAAATGCGGGGATCGCCTATACAGAAGGCAACTATGTGATTTTTCTGGACAGTGATGACTATATTGAGAGAGATATGTTGGAATATTTGTATACAAATATCAAAACGGCAGATGCAGATATGGCAACATGCGGTATTTACGAGGTGTATAAAGACAGAATAGAGGCACAGGAAGAAACGCCGGGGTTTGTGTGCACCGGAGAGGAAGCGTTTCGCTGCATTTTGCAGGGACATACCATCCGCGGAGAGATATGGAATAAGCTCATCAAAAAGGAGTGTATGGAAGATCTGCGTTTCCCGAAAGGAAGACTGTATGAGGATATTTATTATACCGTAGATCTGATGCAGCGGATAAAGAAAGTGGCAGTCGGGACAAAGCCAAAGTATTATTATCTGCACAGAGAGGACAGTATTACGGGAAGGGCGTACAGACCGCAGCTGTTTGATATTATTGACGGCTATACAAAGAATTACCAGGTGGTAAAGAAGGCGTTTCCAAGTCTGGAGAGAGAGGCGCAGTGTCTGTGGATATGGTCCAGATTTATTGTATTGGACAAGATGCTGTTGGAAGAGGAGTATAAGAAGCTGGACGGCTATAAAGAACTGAAGCGTTTTATCAAGCGCCATCTGTTTGTGATCATGAAGAATCCTTATTTTCAGAAGAAACGGAAATTGTCAGCCTGGATCTTATTTTTGAATATAGGTGTGTACAGGCGGCTGGTATTTATCAGTGAAGAGAAGAAAAAGTAAAAGGAGACTGCATGAGAAGTAAACTGGCTTTTAAAAATATGGCGGCAAATCTGTTTTTACAGGTGATCGTGTTTTTGTCAGGGATCATACTGCCGCGTTTTATCCTGGAAGCATATGGCTCCAGCATCAACGGCATGATCACATCTGTCAATCAGTTTTTAATGTATTTGGGACTGGCAGAAGCCGGTGTGGGGACGGCCACAGTGGTCGCGCTTTATAATCCGTTGGCTCTAAAGCGCACAGATGAGGTGAATGGGATCCTTTCTGCTTCAAGGCGTTTTTACAATCGTTCGGGTATGTTATTCCTGGGGCTTGTATTGGTCTTAGTATATGTGTATCCGTTTTTGATCTCTCGGCAGTTAGATACGGGACTTGTTCGTGGGATGGTCTTTGTATTGGCGAGCAGTACGCTTGTGGACTATTTTTTCCTGGGAAAATACAGGGCGCTTTTAATGGCAAACCAGGAAGGGTATGTGGTTGCGCTGATACAGGCGGCTGGTACGATCGTGAATATGGCAGTTTCTATCGTGCTGATCTATATGGGTGCCGGTGTCCTGGCGGTAAAAGCAGTGGCTACAGGGGTATATATGCTTCGCCTGATTTTGGTCAGGACGTATGCAAAGCGCAGACATCCGGAACTGAATTTCCATGCCGAGCCGATAGAAGAAGCTTTGAATCAAAAAAACGCAGCTTTATTACATCAGGTCGTAGGGATCATCGTAAACAATACCGATACAGCGATTCTGACAATCTGCCTAGGCAGCAGGTCCTTGCTGGAAGTCAGTGTATACGGAACATATATGCTGGTAGTTAACGCAGTGAATCAGTTAATGACCTCTTTTTCCAATGGTTTGACTGCGGGCTTCGGGGAAGTGATCGCTAAGAAAGAAGATGCGGTCTTAAAGAAAAGTTATTCTAGTTATGAATACATGTATATGGTGATTTTGTTTATTGTGATCGCCTGTATGGGTGTGCTGATTCTTCCGTTTATTCGGATTTATACGATCAATTTGGAAGATGTTTCCTATGTACGTCCGGTGTTAGCTGTTTTATTTACGCTTATCGTGCTCATGCAGAATGTAAGAATACCTGGGCTTACGATCATCTGCGCGGCCGGTCATTATAAAGAGACGAGGCGGCAGGCAATCCTGGAAGCGGTGCTTCATCTTGTAGTATCGCTGTCTCTGGTCTGGAAATTTGGAATGGCAGGTGTGCTGATGGGTGCTGTGTGTTCCTACGGATACCGGTCCTGTGATATTGTATTATATAACAATAAATATCTTATAAAAGGTTCCGGGAAACGATCGTTCATCCGTATTTTTAGAAACGGGCTTGCGGCAGGCGTATTGATGTGGCTTGGACTTCTTTTGATTCCGCAGGAGATGACTTCTTTTTTTGTCTGGTTTGTCTATGCTGTAGGAATGGGAAGTGCATCGGTCGCAGGGATCGTGGCTGTGAATTATCTGGCGGAACCGAAAGAGTTTAAAGAACTGCTGGCAAGAGTGAAAGGTATATGTAGAAATAGGTGAGAGGGGAAAATGAAGAAGATCAAGACGGTGATAAAAAATATTTATATACAGGTACTGGTGATCACAGCGGCGCTGATCTGGACATTACAGCTGCGGACATCGAATATTTTTACTGTGCTGCTTTTAGTAGGTGTATATTGTCTTTTACAGACAAAGACACCGGCACAAGATAAAGTAGAATGTTGGATCGTCGGTATCCTTTCTGCCATTTTTTCTGTTTTGTGGGTGGCGGGAAACTATGAAGCCTATCAGCTGAGCGGTGTGAAAAAGATCGTACAGTATATGATCACGGTATATGGGCTGTATTTGCTGCTCCATCGTGTGTTAAGTCTGCTTTTTCATAAGCTGCTGTCTGTGGAATTATATAAAGAAAGAGAAGGGAAAATAAAGCCCTGGATGTTTTTTGCAGGTGCGTTTGTCATTTGTATGGTATGCTGGCTTCCGTATTTTCTAGCCTATTATCCGGGGATCATCACAGATGATGCAGAGTGGCAGCTGGCTCAGGCGCTGGGACTGCGCTCTTACAGCAACCATCAGCCCTGGATCCATACGATGTTGCACAGGCTGTTTTATGTACTTGGTTTTTCTTTGTTTCATACGCCGAACGCAGGTGTGGCTGTCTGTGTTTTCATGCAGATGTGTGTGATGGCAGGTACCTATGCCTACCTTTTATTAACATTTTATAAGGAGAAGCTGCATCCATATTTTATTTTAGGCAGTCTTGCCTATTTTGCGCTTTTTCCTGTCAATGCATTTTATGCAGTGACGTTATGGAAAGATGTACTGCTCGGGGCGGTCGTACTCTTGTTTTCTCTGTCCATATGGAAAATATGCAGAGAAAAAGAGGGGGAAAAAGGAGCGGGCAAATATATGTTGTTTTTTATAACAGGTGTGCTACTCTGTATATTGAGAAGCAATGGATATTATGCATATCTTTTGTGTATCCCGTTTTTTATCTGGCTGTTCAAGGGCAGACGAAAAAGAATTCTGTTGTTATGCATGCTGACAGTTCTGCTGGCTTCAGTTTATAAGGGGCCTGTCCTAGAGCAGTATCATGTAGTTCCTCCGGATGTGATCGAATCTTTATCTGTTCCGGCACAGCATATCGCCAGAGTCATCGCGGATGGCGGAGAACTGAAGAAGGAACAGTATGAACTGTTGGAAAAGGCTGTGGATGTCGGGCAGATTAAGGAAGTGTATGATCCGACGATTTCGGATCCTATAAAAACGCTAGTGAGGCAGACCGGTGACCAGGAATATATAAAAGAGCACAAAGGTGACTATTTCCGGCTATGGCTGGAATTGGGGTTCTCCCATCCCTCTACCTATCTTAAAGCACAGATTGACCAGACAAAAGGATACTGGTATCCGGATGTACAGTACTGGGTCACGACAACGATGATGAAAGAAAATGATTGGGGGATGTATCGGGATCCGAAACTTCCTGAGCCTGTCGTAAAAATACTGGGAGTATGGGAATATATATATAGGGGCATACCGGTTCTGGGGCTCCTGTGGAGTATCGGCTTTTATACATGGCTGTTGTTTGTGTTGATCGGCGCTGCGGTCAGGAAGGGAAAGTCGATCCTGCCGTTTCTGCCTATGGTTGCGATTCTTATATCTTTGTTTATCGCTACGCCGGTACAGGCGGAATTTAGATATAGCTATGCAATGGTCACAGCGATGCCGTTATTTATCGCGATCGTCTGTGAAAAGAAAATGAGGAGGGAATATGCAGAAGATAGCAGTATTGATACCATGTTATAATGAAAGTGTGACGATCCGGAAAGTGGTAGAAGATTTTAAAGCAGTCCTGCCGGAAGCGGTCGTCTATGTGTATGATAATAATTCTTCCGATCACACGGATGAAATCGCCAGACAAGCGGGCGCTGTTGTAAGATACGAATACCGCCAGGGAAAAGGAAATGTGATCCGCAGCATGTTCCGGGATATTGACGCGGACTGCTATATCATGGCAGACGGAGATGATACATATCCGGCAGAACATGCAAAAGATATGGTGAAGCTTGTATTGGGGGGGGGTAGATATGGTGATCGGAGACAGGCTGTCGTCTACCTATTTTACAGAGAATAAAAGACCCTTTCATAACTTGGGCAATAAAATGGTACGTTTCTTTATCAATAAACTGTTTGGCAATGAAGTGCATGATATTATGACAGGATACAGGGCGTTTAGCAGACGTTTTGTAAAATCTTTTCCTGTTTTGTCAAAAGGGTTTGAGATAGAGACGGAAATGACGATCCATGCGGTGGATAAAAATTTCCTGTTGGAAGAGATCCCGATTATGTACAGAGACAGGCCGGATGGCAGTGAGTCGAAGTTAAATACGTTTGCGGATGGGATAAAAGTGTTGTCTACGATAGCGACTCTATTTCGGGAGTACAGGCCGTTTGCGTTTTTTTCCTGCATTGCGGCAGTGTTATGGCTGCTGGCGGCAGGTCTGTTTATTCCGGTATTGATAGAGTTTTTGCATACAGGACTGGTACAACGGTTCCCTACGTTGATCGTATCTGGGATCATTGCGGTGATGGGAATGCTTTTGTGGGTGTGCGGGATCATTTTGACAGTGATCGTAAAAAAGCATCGGCAGTTATATGAGATACTTTTGAACCAGATAGAGATCGAGCAGAGGATACGGGAAAGAGTGGAAACGGGGAAGGTCGGAGAGGAAGAATGAAAAAACTGGCGGCACAGATTGTAAAATTTGGAATCGTAGGCGGAAGCGCTTTTTTGATCGATTATGGAATTTTGCTTATATTGACAGAATTCTGCGGCATCCATTATCTTCTGTCAGGGGGAATCTCTTTTACTGTGTCAGTGATATATAATTATATCCTAAGTGTAAAATGGGTGTTTGATGCTGGCAGGCAGGAAGATAAGAAAAAAGAATTTTTGTGGTTTGTGACTCTTAGTGTGATCGGACTGGGGCTCAATCAGCTTTTCCTCTGGATCTTTGCAGAAGTCCTGCATGTATTTTATATGTTTGCTAAAATCATCGTAACGGCGATCGTTATGGTGTACAATTTTGTGACAAGAAAAATTTTTCTGGAAAAACGCCCGGCATGAAAGTGGGATGTTATATGACAGACCATATAGGAATTCTATGAAAATAGTTGAATCTTTTTTTTCTTTGTTGTACTATGATAAACAGATGAAAAATAGAGTGTATACAGTAAGAAAATATAAATCAAAATTTACAAAGAGAGGAATTGTATGTCCAAAAATGTAAGAAGGCGCGGCAGAAAACTTGCCCGCAGAAAAAGAGGAAATTGGTTTACGAGAATGCGTACCTGGCAGAAGGTTTTGCTATGCTTTGCCGGGGTTTTTGTCTGTCTGTTGGCAACAGCAGTGACCTATGTGGCGGCAAAATGGAATAAAGTCGATACACAGAAGATCAAAGCGGAAGATTTGATCATCAACAAAGAGGTACAGGAAAATATCGATCTGGGAGAAGGGTATACAAATGTAGCCTTGTTCGGTGTGGATTCCCGTGACGGAAACTTAGGGGAAGGAAATCGTACCGATTGCATCATCGTAGCAAGCTTAAATAATGAGACAAAAGAGATCAAGATGGCTTCAATCTATCGGGATACGCTTTTGGATCTGTCAGAAGGGACTTATCAAAAGTGCAATGCGGCATATAGTTTCGGTGGTCCTACTATGGCGGTAAATATGCTGAATATGAATTTGGATCTGGACATCCAGGATTATGTGACTGTGGATTTCGGAGCTATAGCAGACGCGATAGATCTCCTGGGCGGTCTTGAAATGGATATTACAGATGAAGAAGCGTACTATATCAGTGAATATTTGCAGGAGACTGCTGACTCAGCCGGGAAAGAAGCACATTTTCTGGATTATGGCGGACATATGGTCCTGGATGGAGCGCAGGCGACGACGTATGCGCGGATCCGTTCTACGGAAGGCGGAGATTTTACTCGGACAGAGCGTCAGAGACTTGTGATCGAGAAAATTGTAGAAAAGGCGACAAAAACAGATCTTGGAACTTTAAATAAAATTATTGATGAAGTATTTCCACAGATTTCTACCAGCTTTACTCTGCCTGAGATCTTAAATTATGCAAAAGCATATAAAGACTATAAATTGGCGGGAAATACAGGCTTCCCGATCGATCTGACAACGGACACGCTTTCGGAATTGGGAAGTGTCGTGATTCCGCAGGATCTAGCGAGCAATGTATCCAAACTTCATGAGTTCTTGTTTGGCACGACCGGGTATACACCGTCGTCTACGGTCAATACACTGAGTGCGAATATTGCTTATAAAGTAAGTTCTGCGGGCAGTGCGTCGAATACCGGCGATACAGGAACAGATTCTGTAGAAAGTCAATATGTGCAGGATGACAGTAGTTCTGATATTTCAGAGGATTATGTGGATCCAAATACGTCGGGGACAACAGAGCCGATAGAGCCGGCGCCGCCGGAAGCGCCGCCTACAGAGGACGGTTCACAAGATACAGGCGGCACAGGAAATACAGACGGCGGCACATCAGGAGACGGCAATACGGGAGACGGAACCAATACAGGAGACGGCACAACAGGATGACGAAAGTGCAAATATAGGATAAAAAGAAAAGTCAGAAGACCGCAAACGTGTTCGTCTGGCTTTTTATATTTAGGAGTAATAATAAAAATGGGATCACAATAAAAACGTTGTCTTTTTCTGTAAAATGGGTTATAATTTGCGTACAAATATCGTGGGGAGATTTGTAGAAACAAACAGGGAAGTGTAAATAAAAGAATAAACAGGGGTGATGAAATGAAAAGAAGAATGTCTATTGCATTGTTGTGCTGCTCAATGGCGCTTGGCAATGCTCTTGTAAGTATGCCTGTCAAAGCATCGGATCCTATAGAAGGAACGGATCCGTACACGGCAGTGGATTTTGAGTCTTATCTGACAGAGCAGGGTTTTCCGGAAAGTTATAAAATTGAATTGAGAAGATTACATGAAGTATATCCAAACTGGATCTTTGAGGCGCAGCATACAGGGCTTGAATGGGCAGAAGCGCTGCAGGCGGAGAGTATAATCGGAAAGAATCTGGTGCCGGCTTCCAGTATTAGTTCATGGAAATCTACAGATGACCAGGCGTATGACTGGGATACCGGTGAGTGGGCAGAATTTGACAGCGGCGGATGGGTGGCAGCCTCTCCGGAGATTATAGGGTATTATATGGATCCTCGGAATTTTTTGGGTGAAGATTCTGTGTTCCAGTTTTTAAAGCAGAGTTATGATCCGCAGACGGAGACAAAAGAAGGCATCGAAAATATGACCGCAGATTCGTTCCTGGCAGGGACATATGAGGAGAATGGGACACAGTCGTATTCTGCTGCTTTGATTCAGGCCGCGGAAGTCTCCAATGTGAATCCTTATGTCCTGGCTTCTATGATCATTATGGAGCAAGGCAGAGACGGTACCGGTGATTCGATTTCCGGGACGGTAGCAGGGTATGAAGGATATTATAATTATTTTAATATCGGAGCGTATAAGACAGCTTCTATGTCCGCGGTAGAAAGAGGCTTGTGGTTTGCAAAAGGATCCGGCGCAGGCGCGGTTAGTTATGATCGGCCATGGGACGCAAGAATAAAGTCTATCCTGGGCGGCGCCCTGCATTATGGAGAAAATTATGTAAACAAGGGACAGGATACATTATATTTGAAGAAATTTAATGTGCAGGGTGATAATCTTTACAATCATCAATACATGGCTAATGTAGCAGGGAGCGCTTCAGAAGGCAGTATTATGTCAGAGGCCTATACGGCGGCTTTTCGGACAGGAAATCTTACATTTAAGATCCCGGTATATGAAAACATGCCGGAGACAGCCTGCGTACAGCCTACGGGAAATGAGCCTCCTGTCCGGGAAGACCAGACAAAGCCGGAGGGAGAAAAGAATCCGGATGGTGAGACAAGCGGAAATGGCAGTGCAGAAGAAAATAATCCGAATACAGGAAATGACGGAAAGGAAAATATCAGCGGAAATATAGCGCTGACCGACGGCGAGGCGAAAGTGGGAGATACGGTTTCTGTAAAGGCCGTAGTCAGCAGTGAAGAGGCCTTGATCAGCAAATATTCTGTCAGCTTCATATATGATCCGGAATGTCTGGAATTTGTATCGGAGGATCTGGCAGCTGGAAAGGCAGGAATTGTAAATCTGGAAGGCGTATTGGATACAGAGGCAAAAGAGGTACAGGCAGATCTCACGTTCAAAGTATTAAAAGCAGGAGAACATTCTATCGGTGTATCGGAAGCAAAAGTAGTGACAGTAGATGAAGTACTGCTGACAATGAGCAGTCAGGAAGCAGTCATAAAGGGAGTGCAAAATATAGATCAACCGCAGGATGAGACGGTGGGAGAAGCGGGCTCATCCACTGACGGAACAGGAACACCTGAAAATATACCATCCACGCCATCGACTGACGGAACGGATGGGAACACGCAGCCCCCGGTATCTCAGAAAGGGGAAGAACAAGGCGTGAGCGGCAGTTCATCTCAGACAAAGCCGAGCAGTGAGCAGAAAGCTTCTGCCACAGGAGAGGAAAAGACAAAACCAAGACAAGATGGGCAGAGTAAAACGAAACAAAGGGTGGATAAACATGCGGAAGTGCCAGTTACAAAAGATTCCAATATCAGTGGGATCCTTGGCATAATAGGAGTGGCGGGGATCGCAAGCGCAGTATTGATCGTTATGACCGTACTTGTGATCGGCGTGGTGTCGGCAAGGCGGAAAGAAGAGGAAGATTCTGTATACAAAGATGAATAAACATAGACATTTTCTTATAAAAAGTGTATGATAGTAAAAGAGTCGGTACATACCGTATAGGGTGATGAAACGAGATTAAACACAAAAGAGAGGAATTCTACATGAAAGTATTGAAGAAAGCAGCCGCTGTTTTATTATCTGTATGTCTTGCACTGCCATTTGCATATATACACGTAGACGCGGCAGAAGGTTCTCTTACATTTTCTGATCCAACGACTAAGGTGGGGGAGAATGTAAGTATAGATATGGCAATAGAAGCGGGCGGCGCGGCACTGGGCGACGCGGATGTGACGATCAGCTATGATACTGCTGCGCTGGAGTTTGTCAGCGGAGCGGGAGTACAGACAGACGGTTCTGGGAAATTGCGGTATACGGGAAGCGGTACAGGCAGCGAGACAGAACTTAGGACGACATTGGAGTTCAAAGCGCTCAAGGCCGGAGATACGTCTGTCACGATAGACAGTTATACGGCCTATTTATATTCAGACGAGACTTTGAATCTGGCGGAAGGATCTTCGACAGTGAAAGTCGATGCGGCAGATGATGGAAGTACCTCTATAGAAGGTTCGGCTTCAGCCCAAACGGCAGCAGCGACAGATATAAAAGTAACAGTGGACGGGACAGAATATAGCTTTTCAGAAGCATTTACTTCATCTGATATTCCGGAAGGATATACAGAAACAAAGCTGACTTTTAATGGGGCAGATAGGAAATTTGTCTGCAGTGAAGGCGGCGTTTATCTTGGATATTTGGTCGATGCGTCAGGCGTGGGGAGTTTTTTCCTTTATAATGAGGAAGACGCGACCTTCTCTCCCTATGTGGAGATCGCGATTTCCGATACGACATCGATCATCCTGCTCAATGATCCCAAGGCAGTCTCTTTGCCAAAAGCATATCAGGAGACAGAATTGATGGTGTTGGATCAGACTTTTCCTACTTGGAACGATGCGGCGAGCAGCAGCCGATATTATATTATTTATGCGCTGAATACGCGGACTGGGGAAAAGGGCTTGTATCAATATGATATAGAGGATGAGACGTATCAGAATTTTGAGGCGCCGGAAGTGACAGAAGAAAAAGTGGATAACTCTTTCCTGGGTAAAGTAAAAGATTTTGTTGCCAAACATCTGCTGCTTGCAATGGCTGCAGGAACTGTGTTAGTATTGCTGCTTCTGATCTTGGTTATTGTTCTGGCAATCAAAGTTTTCCATCGCAATCAGGAACTGGACGACTTGTATGAAGAATATGATATTCCACTAGAGGATGAAAGGCAGGAGAAAGCGCAGACAACGGACAGATCCAGAAAGCAATTTGTCGGTTATGAAGACGAAGATGAGTACGAAGACGAATATGATGACGAGTACTATGATGACGAGTACGAAGACGATGCATATGAGGATGAGTACTATGACGAGGAAGACGAATTTGACGATGAATATGAAGAAGAAGTAAGCAGAACAAGCAGAAAAGGACAGGGGAGAAAAAACCGTTCTGATAAGGAAGATGACTATGATATAGATTTCATAGATTTGTAATTAATATTTAACAATTAAGAAAAGACAAAGCGGCTGGATATGAGAATATCCTGAGTTGCTTTGTTTTTTTGATTTACAATTGTTACAAAATTTGTTACAATATGTCCCATAATGAAATTATGAATATGCGAAGGGAGCAAGGACTTATGTGTGGTATCGTTGGATACATTGGAGACAGACAGGCGGCGCCTATACTGCTGGATGGATTGTCAAAACTGGAATATAGAGGGTATGATTCGGCAGGAATCGCAGTGTTTGACGGAAACAATATTAATATGACAAAGGCGAAAGGCAGGCTGAAGGTGCTGGAAGAATTGACCCATGATGGAGAGACGCTTCCGGGAGTGATGGGGATCGGCCATACGAGATGGGCGACACATGGAGAGCCTTCTGACTTAAATGCGCATCCTCATTTGAATAAGAGCGGGAGTATTGCGGTAGTACATAATGGGATCATTGAGAACTATTTGAAATTGAAGAAAAAACTGACTAGCAAGGGTTATGAATTTATATCAGATACAGATACAGAAGTGATCGCGCATTTATTGGATTATTATTATGACGGGAACCCTTTGCGTGCCATCACCAAAGTTATGCATCGTATGGAAGGGTCTTATGCACTGGGGATTATTTTTAAAGATTTTCCCGGCGAGTTATATTCTGTGCGAAAAGACAGTCCATTGATCGTTGGCCATACGAAGGATGGATGCATTATAGCATCTGATGTGCCGGCGGTACTGAAATATACGAGAGATGTATATTTTATCGAAAATGAAGAGATCGTGCGCATGGAAAAAGATACGATGGAGTTTTTCAATGTGGATGAAGAGCAGATCGAGAAAGTGCCTACCCATATCGAATGGGATGTGGATGCCGCCGAGAAGGGCGGATATGAGCATTTTATGCTGAAGGAAATGTATGAACAGCCAAAAGCGATCACGGATACTTTCTCGCCAAGAGTGAAGAACAATGAAATCGTGATCGATGAATTAAATATGTCAGATGAGGAAATACGGGCAATCAGAAAAATCATGATTGTTGCCTGTGGTTCAGCTTATCATGCAGGCGTAACAGGCAAATATGTGTTTGAAGGTATGGCGAGAATACCAGTGGAGGTAGATCTGGCGTCAGAATTTAGATATCGTGACCCGATTCTGGAAGAAGGAACGCTTGTTATTGTCATCAGCCAGTCAGGAGAGACGGCAGATTCCCTTGCAGCGCTCCGAGAATCAAAAGAAAGAGGGGCAAAAGTGCTTGGTATCGTAAATGTCGTAGGCAGTTCGATCGCCAGGGAGGCTGACAATGTTATGTACACTTGGGCAGGACCGGAAATTGCTGTTGCTACTACGAAAGCATATTCCAGTCAGTTGATCGCACTGTATCTTCTGGCAATCAAGTTTGCGAAGGCAAAGGGGAATGTGACAGAAGAGCAGGTGAAGATGTATATAGAAGATTTAAAACGGCTTCCTGAGCAGGTGGAGATGCTATTAAATAATAAGATGAAAATACAAAAATTTGCAAACCGATATTTGGCAGCTCATGAAGTATTTTTCATTGGAAGAGGGATCGACTATGCGATTTCTATGGAAGGATCTTTGAAATTGAAGGAAATATCCTATATCCATTCGGAAGCATATGCTGCAGGCGAATTAAAGCATGGGACAATATCACTGATAGAAGAAGGAACATTAGTAGCAGCAGTACTGACACAGAAAGATCTGTATAAAAAAATGATCAGCAATATGGTTGAGGTAAGTACGCGGGGCGCATTCGTGCTGGCAGTGACGAATGAAGGAAATGACGAGGTGGAGCGTGCGGCAGATTATGTGATCTATATTCCGGAAACGAATAAGTTTTTCGCGAATTCTCTTGCCATCATACCGCTTCAGTTGTTCGCTTATTATATTTCCGTAGGAAGAGGATGCGATGTCGATAAACCAAGAAATTTAGCTAAATCAGTGACAGTAGAATAAAAAAGTATGTGTAT
This sequence comes from Mediterraneibacter massiliensis, assembly GCF_001487105.1. Taxonomy (GTDB): domain Bacteria; phylum Bacillota; class Clostridia; order Lachnospirales; family Lachnospiraceae; genus Mediterraneibacter; species Mediterraneibacter massiliensis. The sequence goes on from NZ_LN913001.1 coordinate 1,360,544, forward strand.
CATATAAAATGGGGATATCGAAGAGAGGGTATTCCCATTTTGTGGGCTTTTCAGAGTTTGTTAAATAATTAAACACAGATTTGACACAAAAGGCGGTTATGATAGGGGTATAGATGAAAGAAAGGAAGGAAATTCTTATGGAAAATCAATATAATTATTATAATCCGCAAGGACAGCCGGGAAACCAGCAGCCAGGTGAAAATAAAAAGAAAAAAAAGAAAATGCCGAAAGCGATAGCAGTAACGGGACTTGCGCTTTTGTTTGGATTAGTGTCAAGCGCCACGTTCATATCGGCAAATATCGTGGGAAATAAGATATTTAGATGGAACCAGGCTTCCGAAAAGAGTGTGCGCACTTCGTCTGGACAGATCAAAAATAATGCGTCTCTGACGCAGACTTCCAGTGTTGTGACGTCAGACGTTTCAGCGATTGTAGATGAAGTTATGCCGTCTGTTGTGTCAATTACTAATATGAGCGTACAGCAAGTGCAGGATTTTTTTGGCGGTGTTTATGAGCAGAACAGTGAGAGCGCAGGTACCGGAATCATCATTGCGCAGAATGATGAGGAACTTTTGATCGTTACGAATAATCATGTGATAGAAGGCAGCGATACGCTGACGGTTACATTTCATGACAATACCAGTGTGGAGGCGGCTCTGAAAGGGACAGATGCGGCGCATGATCTGGCGGTGATCGCAGTTCCTTTGTCTTCTATATCAGATGAGACAAAAGAGGAGATAGCCGTCGCAAAACTGGGAGATTCTACTAAGTTGAAGGCAGGAGAACCTGCGATCGCGATTGGAAATGCATTAGGATACGGACAGTCTGTCACGACTGGGGTGATCAGTGCGACAGATCGATCCAGTTCCCAGGCAGACGCAGAGAACGGAGAAATTACAGAAGCAGAGCAGAGCAGTGATGTGAAATTAATCCAGACAGACGCGGCTATCAATCCGGGAAACAGCGGCGGAGCCCTCGTCAATGCAAGTGGAGAAGTGATCGGAATCAATTCTTCCAAACTGGTAGGAGAGACAGTAGAGGGCGTAGGGTATGCGATTCCGATCAGTGATGTTTCAGATATCATTACAGACCTTATGAATCAGGAAACAAAGACAAAAGTAGATGAGGATGATCAGGGCGTGATCGGCATTACCGGCTTTGATGTGACGCAGAAGTATGCACAGCAGTTTAATATGCCTGTCGGCGTCTATATATCAGAAGTGGCAAAAGGTGGCGGCGCTGCCCAGGCAGGTCTGACAAAAGGCAGTATTATTACAGGGCTCAATGGTTCAGCGATTACCAGTATGGAGACGCTAAAGAATGAACTGCAGTATTATGAGAAAGGTGACAAGGTCACTTTGACTGTGCAGATACCGGAAAGCAATGGAGAATACACGGAAGAAGAAATGGATGTTGTATTAGGAAGAAAATAAAACGAAATAAACATAGGGGCGTGCTGCGGAAACATGGTGTGTGCCTCGTCAAGTAGACAAATAAAAAATATAAAGTTTTTGTGTTGTCCGGTATATACCGGGCAACATTTTTATGCTGCTAATACTTGTTTTTCGTAAAATTCCATCGGTACTAGGCTTCTGAGTACATGCCGCGGCGGACAGAACCTTTACTATAGGACAGACGGAAGAAATGTAAAGAAAATAAATATGGTAAATTATGACAAATTTCGACAAAGGATGAAAAAGGCTTTCTTGCAGCAAGAAAATGTAGTATCGTATATTAAGTTTATGTGGTGTTTTTCATAAAAAGATGATCGAGGGAGGAAAGAGCTACGGAAAAGAAAACACATATCTATATTTTGGATAAAGACAAAGTGTGGATGAAAGTGTGGACGGAAGATATTTATTACATTCAAACGCTTAAGTCCACGCATTATTGTGAAGTTATCACCAAAACTGGGAAAGGAAAGCTCAGAGCCGACATCACACCGCTGCAGAAAGAATTGTCAGATGAATTTTTTAAGACAAGAGCCTCTACATTGGCAAATCTAGACCTGATCTGCAAGATCGATACGAAGAAACGTCTCTTATATTTTGAGGAAGAAATCTGCTGCACTTATACAGAACGAGTAGCGAAAGAACTTAAACAGAGACTAAAGCTTCGCAGCTATAGAAAATAAGGTGCGGCCGTGCAGAATATATTTGCGGAAAGGCTGAAAATGCTGAGGCTTGAATATGGGATTTCCCAGAGTATGTTGGCAGATTGTATTGGCGTAACCAGACAGGCTATCGGTAATTATGAGAATGGAAAGCGAGAATGTGGGTTTGACATACTTATGATGCTGGCAGAAATGTTTGGCGTGACAACGGATTTTCTGATTGGTTATTCAGATAAGAGAAAGGATGAGTAAAATATTTGATCATTGCCGCCTCCTTGAGCTGGGGGCGGCAATGATTAGTTGTAGGACTACCTTATCTGCATCCGCAGTTCTGCCGTGTATCGAATTCGGGGTTAATAGCATAGAAATTTTTACTGTCTAGATTTTCCTGTACAATCCGCAGGCTTTCCCCAAAACGTTGATAATGCACGATCTCGCGTTCACGTAGAAAACGGATAGGATCACATATTTCCGGATCTTTTACGAGCCTTAGTATATTGTCATATGTTGTACGGGCTTTTTGCTCTGCTGCCATATCCTCATGCAGATCTGTGATGGGATCCCCTTTGGACTGAAAATACGTGGCAGTCCATGGAGCACCGCTTGCGGCCTGCGGCCAGAGAGCAAGTGTGTGATCGACATAATAGGCACTAAAACCGGATTTTTCGATTTCTTCAGGTGTCAGATCTTTTGTAAGTTGATAGACGATCGCACAGATCATTTCCATGTGGGCCAGTTCTTCTGTACCGATATCCGTCAGTACTCCGGTCACTTCCTTATATGGCATGGTATAACGTTGTGATAGATAGCGCATAGATGCGGCCAACTCACCGTCTGGTCCGCCGAACTGGGAGATGATGATCTGGGCGATTTTGGGATTGGTCTGGGTGATTTTTACAGGATATTGCAATCTTTTTTCATAATTCCACATATTAGCATCCTCCTTCCTGCCATGGCCAAGGTTCATTTGTCCAGTTCCATCTGTCTGTACAGGAAACACCGGCTGTATCGACAGTCAATGGTCCATAGTGTGAAGCATATTCCTTTAGTGCCTGGCTGCGCTGACGACTGTATTCCTGAAAATAGGAAAGCGCCTCCTCGTCACATGGATGGGTATCCAGGTAGAGCTTTACATCATCTACCGCAAAACTGACCTGATTGATATGGTTAAGAAGTTCATTTCTTCCAGGTTGACTGCTCATCGGCTGCATCCTCCTTTTCCATGGAATGGTTTATCAAGCTCCTGAAAAATAGTTCCCTGCTCAAAGGCTTTGCAGGTATCATAGATATTCTGCCATTTTTGCCAGGGGACATATGCCATAGCAAGAGGCATTGTATCTGCGTGACCGACAGAATGGCCGGGGCAATGTGAAGAAAAACGACTGTTCTGCGCAGTGTGATTTACGGGTTCGGGGACGGGGCGGAAACCGTTATTTTGATTCTGCATATACGGGCTGCGCATGGAAGGCTGCCGTCCATAACGCATATTGTTTTGACAATTCGCCATTTGCGTGTGCTCCTTTTCTAAAAATTTTACAGTACTATAGTATGGCGGCAAAGAAAAAAAGGTTCCGCTTTACTTTTTGGAAAAAGTCGTATATAATAAATAAGTCGCCGGGGTGTGGCTCAGTTTGGTTAGAGCGCACGGCTGGGGGCCGTGAGGTCGCAGGTTCGAATCCTGTCACCCCGATAAAGAGAGCTGCGCATCTGTCGGATGAGCGGCTTTTTTATATTCTTTGTTGTCTTTGCGTATAAAAGAGGCTATAATAATTAAGATTATAAGGAAAACATGTTGGCGAGATTATAAGGAGGCAGAGCAGATGTGTGGTTTTGTGGGCTTTGTTGGCGAAGCGGAAAATAGAGAACAAGTATTGACAGACATGATGAATACGATTATACACAGAGGCCCGGATAGTGAGGGGAAATATGTGGACGCGGATGCGGCGCTTGGGTTTCGCAGACTGAGTATCATCGATCTGTCCGCTGTGGGAGATCAGCCGCTGTACAATGAAGATAAAAGTATGGTTTTGGTATTTAACGGAGAGATATACAATTATCAGGAATTAAGAAAAGAGTTGGAAGAAGCAGGACATGTGTTTGTGTCAAATACAGATTCAGAGACATTGATCCACGGATATGAAGAATGGGGCGAACATCTCGTGGATAGGCTAAGAGGTATGTATGCGTTCGCAGTGTGGGATACAAAGGCAAAAAGATTATTTGTGGCGAGAGATATTTTTGGGATCAAGCCTCTGTACTATGCGCAGATGAATGGGACGCTTTTGTTTGGTTCAGAGATCAAGTCTTTTATGGAGCATCCTAAGTTTGACAAGGTGTTTAATGAAGAGGCACTTGGCAACTATTTATCTTTTCAGTTCGTTCCTACGAATGAAACCTTTTTTAAAGGAGTGTTCTGTCTGCAGCCGGGGCATTATTTGACTTATGAAAATGGAGAGATGCGTATTGTGAGGTATTTTGAACCGCATTTTACAGGAGACTGCAAAAAATCCTTTGAAGAAGTCGTGGATGAAGTAGAAAAAGTGATGAAGGAATCAGTAGAAAAGCATAAGATCAGTGATGTGGAAGTCGCCTCTTATCTTTCCAGCGGTGTGGATTCCAGCTATCTGACTTATCTAGGACAGGTGGATCATACATTTACTGTGGGATTCGATGAGGGAAAATACAGTGAGATACAAGATGCAAAGGAGTTTGCGGAGAGTATCCATATGAAAAATGACGCAAAGGTCATAAGTCCGGAGGAATACTGGGATAGGCTCTCAGATATTCAGTATTATATGGATGAACCTGTGGCAGATCCGGCGGCAATTGCCTTGTATTTCTTGAGTGAAGAGGCGGCAAAGAAAGTAAAAGTTGTTCTTTCTGGAGAAGGGTCGGACGAGTTGTTTGGCGGCTACAATATTTACTGTGAACCTTTGGAACATACCGGATTTAATAAAATTCCATTTGTGCTGCGCCGTCTGCTTGGAAAATTTGCGGAGTACTGCCTGCCAAGAGGCATGAAAGGGAGAGGCTTCTTGATCAGACATGGCAAAACGTTGGAGGAGCGGTATTTTGCCAATGCGACCAATATTTTTACGGAGAGAGAAGCAAATAAGATCTTGAAAAAGGGTTGTGAACCCGGAATCATGAAGGTGACTCGCCCGCTCTATGAACGGGTAAAGGATAAGGATGCTGTCACAAAGATGCAGTATGTAGATATGCATCTTTGGCTGGTACATGATATTCTTATGAAGGGAGATAAGATGGGGATGGCGAATTCCCTAGAAGTAAGAGTACCGTTTCTGGACAAAAAGGTCCTGGAATTGGCAGAGACACTTCCTTTGGAATATAAAGTGAGGGCGCCTAAGACAAAAGTAGCCTTAAGAGGCGCGGCAGAGAAAGTGATCAGAAGTAAAACGGCAGAGAAGAAAAAGCTTGGTTTTCCGATCCCGATCCGTGTCTGGTTGAAAGAAGATACTTATTATGAGCGGGTAAAAGATATGTTTACGTCAGAGGCGGCAAAAAAGTTTTTCCATACAGAGCTGCTTGTAAAAATGCTGGATGATCATAAAAATGGAAAACATGTAAATGAGAAAACAGACAACAGCAGAAAAATCTGGACGGTATATATTTTCCTTGTATGGTACGACAGATTTTTCGGGCATGGAAAGCCGGTACATCCGGAAATGAATGTTAGATAATTGGGGAGATTCTATGAGAAGCAGAACTGTACAGCCAGTAAAACGGCGGGGACAGAGTAAAGATAAGCGGGAAAAGAAGACACTGGGGGATACACAGCCTTTGCGCGCTGTTTCCTATACACAGTCGGTGCGCCGCGTATCCACAGATACACAGCCGATGCGCCATGTATCTTCATATAAACAGTCTTTGGGAAGTGTCGGCAGACAGACGGTATCCAGACGCATGCGGGAAGTTTCAGTCCCAAAGCCGGAGGTACATCGAGAAAAAAGAGTCAAAAAGAAACAGAGTAGTCTGGCGGGAACCGTATTTAGGAGAAAAATTAAAGATACCAATGCGGTGCAGTATTTTGATTATGATCTCCTTTTGGCAATCGTATTTCTTATGTGTTTTGGCCTGGTGATGCTTTACAGCACCAGTGCATACAGTGCACAGGCTGATTTTGGAAATGATATGTATTATTTTTCCAAACAGGCATTTATCGGTGTAGTCAGTTTTGTGTGGATGTTGTTTGTGTCCAGGATCGACTACCATTTTTATGGAGCTTTTTCTTTTGAAATCTATATATTTGCCATGGTGTTGATGGCGTTGGTGCAGACGCCGCTTGGCGTGACGATTTATGGTGCGAGACGTTGGATACAGCTTCCGGGGAATATGACGCTGCAGCCTTCGGAGATCACAAAAATAGCAGTGATCTTGTTTATCTCATATGAACTGTGCAGGCTTGGAAAGAGGATCCGTACCGGCGCGGGAATGCTGCGTGTCTTTGCTTTTGGAGCGGTGGCTGCAGGTGGGGTCATGTTTTTGACGGATAATCTAAGTACGGCGATTATTGTAATGGCGATTTCCTGTATTTTGATTTTTATCGCACATCCCAGGACAAAGCCATTTATAGCATTTGCAGCGGTTTTTGCGGCGATCGTTTCTGTTGCGGTCATGGTGATGTCTGTGACGTTGGTGAACAGTGAGAATTTCCGTCTGCGCCGTGTCCTGACTTGGCTGGATCCGGAGAATCATACAGATACAGGCGGTTTTCAGGTTATGCAGGGATTATATGCGATCGGTTCGGGCGGCTTCTTCGGCAAAGGGCTGGGTAACAGTACGCAGAAGCTCGGTGTCATTCCGGAGGCACAGAATGATATGATACTGACAGTGATCTGTGAGGAACTGGGGGTATTAGGCGCGATCGTCATTCTTCTTTTATTTGCGTTTCTGCTGTATCGTCTGATGTTTATTGCACGAAATGCTCCAGATTTATATGGCGCTCTGATCGCCAGCGGGATATTTGTACATATTGCGCTTCAGGTGATCTTAAATATCGCGGTCGTCACGAATCTGATTCCTACAACAGGCATCACGCTGCCGTTTATAAGTTATGGGGGAACATCTATATTGTTCTTGATGTCAGAGATGGGGATTGCTCTTGGAATATCCAGGAGAATTAAACTAGAAGATTAAAAAAGCTCTTTTCATTGTATAAAAAGTGTGTTATATTGATATGGAATTATGTAGTAATCGAAACTACATATAATAGAAATATACTACGCGCAACACGGTGCGGGAGGGTTAAAGATGGAATATAAAATTATAGTAGACAGCTGCGGTGAACTTACAGATGAGATGAAAATGAGCGGGATTTATGAAACAGCCTCGTTGAGTATGCAGGTGGGGGATGCACATATTATAGATGACGAGACGTTTGATCAGGCCGATTTTTTGAGAAAAGTGGCGCAAAGTCCGGAATGTCCTAAGTCATCCTGCCCTTCTCCTGAGAGATATATGGCAGGGTATGAAGGAGAAACGAAGAGAGTGTATGTGGTGACTCTCTCGTCTGAATTAAGCGGTTCTTATAATAGTGCAGAATTAGGAAAAAGACTTTATATGGAAGGAAATGAGGAGAAACAGATCCATGTGTTTAATTCTAGGTCGGCTTCCGTTGGAGAGACTTTGATCGCTATGAAGATCCGAGAATGTGAAGAACAGGGCATGGAGTTTGAAGAAGTCGTCAGAACAGTGGAGAACTACATTGCAGGTCAGCATACGTATTTTGTTTTGGAAAATTTAGAAACACTGCGCAAAAATGGACGGCTGACAGGGATCAAGGCGATCGTGGCAAGCGCCTTAAATATCAAACCAGTCATGGGCGCTACACCAGAGGGGACGATCTGCCAATTAGGACAGGCGAGAGGAATAAAGCGCGCCTTGGCAAAAATGGCAGAACAGATTGCAAAAGAATGTGCAGACTCGAAAAATAAGATATTGGGGATCGCCCACTGCAATTGTCCAAGCAGAGCGGAAGAAGTAAAAAATATGCTTTTGGAAAAGATAGAAGTAAGATCCAGTTTTATTGTGGATACAGCGGGGATCAGTACGATGTACGCCAATGACGGAGGTGTGATCGTTGTCCTGTGATCAGAAGTGGAGTCTGGCTGCAATATAATAGAACTGCAGAATGCCCTCTTACTTGTCAAACAGTGGGGAAGTGTGGTAAACTAACTAAAGAATCTAGCGACGAAGGAGTAAACAAGAAATGAGCCAGGAGAAGGTAGAGCGTTATAAGCAGGAGAAGGCAAACAGAAAAAAGATCATGAAGAAGCAGAGAATGATGAGGGTCGTGCGCAAGACAGTTCTTTCTTTGGCGGCGCTTGCTCTGGTAGCATGGATAGGTTATTCTGCTTATGACATATATGATTCTAATAAAGAGAGAACAGTGGCACAGATCAATTACGATGCGCTCAATACATATTTGAGCGGGCTTGCAGAGACAGAAAGTACAGCTGAATAGAAAATGAGAAAAATATTCTAAGAATCAAATGTGATTAAGGAATATACAAGATATGGGATGCATGAAATTTCATGCATCCCATATCTTGTATAAAGAGAAAATAAAAAAATTTTTAGGATATTTTTTTATTGCTTTTTTTCGAGGGAAGAAACAAAAAAATCACAAAAAGGGGTTGAAAAAGGGAGGAGCGTGGTTTACAATGGAGTCAAGTGGTGAGAAGTGGTAGACAGTGGTACAAAGTGGGGAGCAATGTGGAGGCTCACTTTAAGAGAAAGGGTTCCAGATGTTATTAGGGGAGTTTAATCATAGCATTGATGAAAAAGGCCGATTGATCATCCCAGCCAAATTGCGGGACGATCTGGGGGAGAGTTTCGTGATATGTAATGGCTTGGAAGGCTGTCTCTTTGTCTACTCACAGGAAGAATGGAACAAATTTGTTGCTGAATTGGAAACCTTGCCACGTATGAATAAAGATGCCAGAATCTTTAAGCGCTACTTTTTCGGAAGTGCCTCAGAGGGCAGTTTTGATAAGCAGGGGAGAGTGCTGGTACCACCATCTTTAAGAAAAGCTGCACACCTGGAAAAAGACGTAGTCTTAGTGGGAGTTCAGGACCGCGTGGAGATCTGGGACAGAGCACTTTGGGAAGAAAGAAGCCAAGTCAGTGAAGAAGATTTGGATGCGATCGCAGAACGTATGGAAGCGATCGGAATCCGCATTTGATCGGAAGCAGTAAACAAGGTGGGAGAAAAATATGGCATTCAAGCACACATCAGTATTACTTGAAGAAACAGTAGAAGGGCTGGCGGTAAAGCCAGACGGAACGTATGTAGACGCGACACTGGGCGGAGGCGGACATGCCTTTGAAGTGTGCAGGCGTTTGAGTAGCAAGGGGAGTTTTATAGGTATAGACCAGGATGCCGCAGCAATCGAGGCGGCAAAAGCCCGGCTGTCTGACTTTGGGGAGAAAGTCACGATCGTAAGAAGTAATTATTGTGATTTGAAGTCAAGGCTTAGGGAACTGGGAGTTGACAGGGTAGACGGAATTGTATTGGATCTGGGAGTCTCATCTTATCAGCTGGACACGGCTGACAGGGGTTTTTCTTATCGTGTGGACGCACCGCTTGATATGCGGATGGACCAGAGGCAGGCAAGGACGGCGAGAGACATTGTCAACAACTACAGTGAGATGGAGTTGTATCGGGTGATACGTGACTATGGGGAGGACAAGTTTGCAAAAAACATTGCGAAACATATTGTTCAGGAGCGTAAAAAACATCCGATCGAAACGACGGGGCAGCTGAATGAAGTGATCAGAAGGGCAATCCCGATGAAGATCCAAAAGACAGGAGGCCATCCGTCAAAGCGGACATTCCAGGCAATCCGGATCGAACTGAACCGGGAACTGGATGTTTTAAAAGATTCATTGGACGAAATGATTGATATGCTAAATCCAAGGGGAAGGATATGCATCATCACATTTCATTCATTGGAGGACAGGATCGTAAAGAGTGCATTTAGAAAAAATGAAAATCCATGTACCTGTCCGAGCCATTTTCCGGTTTGTGTCTGTGGGAAAGTATCAAAGGGAAAAGTGGTGACCAGAAAACCTATCCTTCCGACTGTGGAAGAGATGGAGAGCAATAGCCGTTCTAAAAGCGCAAAGCTTCGTATTTTTGAGCGGTCGTAAGTATTGGGAGTATCTAAGATATAATCTGTCGGGAAGGGGAGAGCCCGGCAGAAAAGAGTAAGAAAGGGGCAGACGCGTATGGCGGCAGTAAGAAGAAGACCAAATAGTTATAGACATCATGGATATGCCGGCGGAAATCAGAGGGCATTCTATGTCTATGGAAATACCGTGCGCCAGGCGGAAGTTCTGCCAAAGAAAGAAACAAGAGAGCACAGCGGAAGCACAAGAAAGACGAGCCGGCAGGTAAAAAGAAACAGAAACAGAGCGTTAAATATGAGCCCTGCGTATGTGGGATTTCTTGTGGCAGCGGCATTTTGCGCAGTCTTTGTATGTATGCTGTATTTGCAGCTGCAGTCAGACATAGTGAGCCGTTCAGAGAATATCACGGCATTGCAGCAGGAACTTGCAGACTTGACAGAGGCGAACGATACAGCTTATAATGCAGCTACAGATTCTGTTAATTTAGAAGAAGTGCGCAGTAAAGCAATGAATGAACTTGGGATGGTTTATGCGGCACAGGGAACGGTGATCGAATATGACAGCCCGACAAGTGATTACGTGAAGCAGTACAGTGACATTCCCAAAGATGGAGTGCTTGCACAGTCTAAGAACGTAAAAGAATAAGGATTTTGCAGATGGCTAGAAAAACGAAACGTAAAAACAGATTTGAATTTCTGACAAAAAAATTTCCTACAAGAATGCAAAAAAAGCTGGTACTGTTGTTTATGGCAATCATACTGGCTTTTGTTGTTCTTATAGGAAGAATTACATACATCAATGCATCTAAGGGGAGCGGATACACGAAGATCGTTCTCGACCAGCAGGGGTATGACAGCCGGGTGATCCCATATAAGAGAGGGGATATCGTCGACAGGAACGGTACGAAGATGGCTACCAGTGAGCGTGTGTATAATGTGATCCTGGACGTGGCGGTACTTACTTCAAAAAAAGAATATCTGGAACCGACGAAAACCGTGTTAAAAGACTGCTTTGGAATCGAAGGGGATACAGTTGATGAAGTGATCAAGGAAAGTCCGGACAGCCGATATGAGATACTGGCAAAAGGTATAGAATATGAGACGGCAAAAAAGTTTCAGGATATTGAGAAAGATACAGAAAAGTATCCGAATGTAGAAGGAGTATGGCTGGAGGATGATTATGAACGCATGTATCCATATAATACATTGGCAAGTGATGTGATTGGCTTTACCGTCGCGGGAAATGAAGGGGCGATCGGTATCGAGAGCGCCTATAATGAAGTGCTCAAGGGTACTGACGGCAGAGAATATGGATATTTTGCGGGCAAGTCCTCTGTAGAGGGAACCGTAAAGGCGCCGCAGAATGGAAATACAGTTGTATCCACCATTGATGTTGCTCTGCAAAGTATCGTAGAGCAGTGCATACAGGAATTTAATGAGCAATATGCGGGAGACGGGGAGACAGGCAGTAAAAATACGGCGGTCATCATCATGAATCCAAATACAGGAGAAATCCTGGCGGAAGCCTCTTATCCGAATTTTGATCTCAATAAACCAAGAGATCTTTCTTCTTTATATTCTGCAGAAGCATGGGAGCAGATGACGGAAGAAGAACAGACCGAGGCGATGAATATATTGTGGAGAAATTTCTGCGTCAGTGATACATTTGAACCCGGCTCCACTATAAAACCGTTTACGGTGGCTACAGGTCTGGAAACAGGGGCGATCACCGGTGATGAGAGCTATGTATGCGGAGGATATCTTCATGTCGGAGATTATGATATCAGCTGCCACTTAAAGACGGGACATGGAACTGTGTCTGTGCAGGATGCGATCGCATATTCCTGTAATGTGGCTCTGATGCATATAGCAGATTCTATCGGAATAGAAAATTTTACAAAATATCAGAGAGTATTTGGCTTTGGTGAGTACACGGGAATCGATCTTCCAGGAGAAGCATCTACGGCGCCTCTTTTATATACAGCGGATACGATGCAGATCACGGATCTGGCGACGAATTCTTTCGGACAGACATTTAATGTAACGATGACACAGCTTGCGGCAGGATTTTCTTCTCTGGTCAATGGGGGCTATTATTATGAACCGCATGTAGTGAAACAGATACAGGATGAAAATGGCAAAGTAATAGAGACAAAAGATCCGGTCTTGCTGCGCAAAACGATTTCTGCGGATACATCGGCACAGTTAAAGCAATATATGAAGGCGACGATGGAATATGGTACGGGAAAACCGGCAAATGTGGAAGGATATGATATCGGCGCAAAAACGGGAACTGCGGAAAAATTGCCGAGAGATACGGGGAAATATCTGCTTTCCTATGTCGGCTTTGCGCCGGCGCAGAATCCAGAAGTGCTTGTATATGTTGTGATCGATGAACCGAATGTAGATAATCAGGACAACAGTGCACTTGTATTGGAACTGGCACAAAATATCATGTCCCAGGCATTTCCCTATCTGAATATTACAACGATCGAGGGAGAGTCAGCGGAAACGAGTACTGCGGATACATCCGGAGAAAGTGAAGAAGCTGCCTCCGAATATACAGATTATGATGCAAATTATGAAGAGACATACGACAATGAAGACGGGGCTTATGTAGATGAAAACTACACGCCGGATCTAGATGACTGGGCAGCGGCAGATCCACCGGAATAATTTGTCTGCCGCATAAGAAAATGAATAACCTTGCAGAAGAATTAATATGTTTTAGAAAGATTCTTTTGTAAGGTTATTTATTTTATGAAGAACAAAACATATAATAAAAAGAAAATCCTGATTGTTTTTCTCTGTGCATGCAGTATTTTATTTGGATTGATCGCAAGATTGGTATATCTGATGATATTTGACGCAGAATATTATCAGGAAATGGCCAAAGCGCTGCACGAAAGAGAGCGGGAGATCAAGGCGGCAAGAGGAGAGATACTGGACAGAAACGGGATCGTCTTAGCGACAAATAAGACAGTCTGTACGATCTCTGTGATACACAATCAGATAGAGGATGAAGATCTAGTGACGCAGACGCTGGCACAGGAACTCAACCTAGATGAAGAGACGGTGCGCGAAAAAGTGGAAAAAGTATCTTCCATGGAAAAAATTAAGACAAACGTGGAAAAAGAGATTGGGGATAGGATACGAAATTATAATCTGGCAGGCGTGAAAGTGGATGAGGATTATAAACGATATTATCCGTATAATGAATTGGGGTCTACAGTGCTTGGATTTACCGGAGGCGACAATCAGGGAATCATTGGGCTGGAAGTAAAATATGAGGAATATTTAAAGGGGACAAATGGGACGATCCTGACCATGACGGATGCAAGAGGAATCGAACTGGAAGGAGTTGCCGAGGATAGGATCGAACCAGTGCAGGGGGATACACTTCAGATCAGCCTGGACTATAATATACAGTCATACTGCGAACAGGCGGCTCTTAAGGTGATGGAAGAAAAGCAGGCAGACCGCGTATCAATTTTGTTGATGAATCCACAGAATGGAGAGATTCTCTCAATGGTAAATGTACCGGAATTTAATTTGAATGATCCGTATACATTGAATACAGGTGTGGATGAAAAGACATTGTCGGATGAAGAATTGCAGGATGCGCTGAATCAGATGTGGAGAAATGGATGTATCAATGACACATATGAGCCTGGTTCGACATTTAAGATTATCACTGCGTCGGCGTGTCTGGAGGAAGGGGTTGTGTCTTTGGAGGATTCTTTTTCCTGTCCGGGATATCGAATCGTAGAAGACAGAAAGATCCGCTGCCACAAGGTGGGGGGACATGGGAGTGAAACGTTTGTAGAAGGTATACAGAACTCTTGTAATCCGGTATTTATAGATATAGGACTTAGACTTGGTGCAGAAAAATTTTATGACTATTTTGAGCAATTTGGACTTCTGGATCTGACCAATGTAGATCTCCCGGGAGAGGCGGGAACCATTATGCATAAAAAAGAGGATATCGGTACTGTGGAACTTGCCACAATGTCTTTTGGGCAGTCTTTCCAGATCACCCCGATCCAGATGGCTGCAACGGTCAGTTCTCTGATAAATGGCGGTACGCGGGTGACGCCGCATCTGGGAATGGCAGTGCTGGACCAGGACGGAAATGAAAAGGAACGTTTTTCTTATGAGACAGAACAGGGGATCGTATCAAAGAAAACTTCTGAAACAATGCAGATGCTTTTGCAGTCCGTAGTGGCGGAAGGCTCAGGAAAGAACGCATATATCGAGGGATATTCTATCGGGGGGAAAACGGCGACTTCCCAGACTCTGCCGAGAAGTGCGAATAAATATATATCTTCTTTTATAGGTTTCGCGCCCGCGGAAGATCCACAAGTGCTGGGGATGGTCGTGATACACGATCCCCAGGGGATTTATTATGGAGGAACGATCGCGGCGCCGGTTCTTCGAGATATTTTTGATAATGTACTGCCGTATATGGGGATTGAAAAAGAATAGGTTATGCTGTATACTGTATGAGGTATTTTGAGCGTAAACCTGTAAAGACAAAAGAGATAAAGAGGTGTATTTATGAGTCATGATGTAATCATTCCAGTACTGATTTCCTTTACGGTCAGTCTGTTATTGGGACCTGTAGTAATTCCTTTCCTTAGAAAGTTAAAAATGGGACAGACAGAGCGAGAGGAAGGTGTGCAGTCCCATCTGAAAAAAGCAGGAACGCCCACGATGGGAGGGATCATCATCCTTGCGGGCGTCGTTATCACTTCACTGTTTTATGTGAAAGAGTACCGTGAGATTATTCCGATTTTATTTCTGACAGTAGGATTTGGGATCATCGGTTTTCTGGATGATTACTTAAAAGTCGTGATGAAACGGTCAGACGGACTTTATCCCAAACAAAAGATGGCGCTGCAGATCGTGGTGACGGCGATCTTTGCTTATTATATCGTAAAGATTGCCCATATACCGCTGACACTTTTGCTCCCTTTTTCAGATGGAAAATATCTGGATATTGGCTGGGCGGCGATCCCGCTTTTGTTTGTGGCGGTGATAGGCACTGTCAACGGAACAAATTTTACAGACGGATTAGATGGTCTTGCATCCAGTGTGACTGTCTTGGTAGCAACTTTTTTTACTGTGGTCGCCATAGGGACAAAGAGCGGAGTGGAACCGATCACCTGCGCAGTCGTGGGCGCGCTGCTTGGTTTTCTTCTCTTTAATGTATATCCGGCACGGGTATTCATGGGAGATACGGGTTCGCTGGCGCTGGGAGGATTTGTGGCAGGAACCGCGTACATGATGCAGATGCCGCTGTACATTATGATTGTAGGACTGATTTATCTGGTGGAAGTGGCTTCTGTTATGATACAAGTAACATATTTTAAGAAAACAGGCGGAAAGCGTTTCTTTAAAATGGCGCCGATTCATCATCATTTTGAACTGTGCGGATGGTCAGAGACAAGAGTTGTGGCAGTATTTTCTATTGTCACGGCGATCCTCTGCCTGATCGCGCTGATGGGGGTATAGAGATGGATATAAAAGGGAAAAAAGTACTTGTGTTTGGTTCCGGTATCAGCGGAATAGCTGCAGGCAGACTTCTCTTGCAGTTGGGAGCGGAAGTGATCCTGTATGACGGCAATACAAAGCTTGAAAAAGAGAAGATCTTAAGAAAACTTTCAGAAGGATGTATGGCAAAGGCAGAAGTCTTGTTAGGAGAGCTGATGCCAGAGGTGTTGGAGCAGCTGGATCTTATGGTGATCAGTCCCGGTGTACCGACTGATCTGCCGGTCATAGATCGGATAAGAGACAGGAAAATTCCTATATGGGGTGAGATAGAACTTGCGTATGTCTTTGGAAGAGGAGATGTGCTTGCGATCACAGGAACAAATGGAAAGACAACGACAACAGCGCTGCTTGGCGAGATCATGCGAAATGCCGGCAGAAATACGTTTGTTGTAGGAAATATTGGGAATCCGTATACGGATATCGTATTTAAGACGAAAAAAGATTCTGTGATCGTAGCGGAGATGAGCAGTTTTCAGCTGGAGACGATACATACATTTCGGCCAAAGGTGAGCGCTGTTTTAAATATCACTCCGGATCATTTGAATCGCCATCACACGATGGAGGCTTACATCGCGGCAAAGGAAAATATCGCGAAGAACCAGACGGAAGAAGATGTATGTGTACTCAATTTTGAGGATGAGACAACGAGAAAATTCGGAGAAAGTATAAAGGCTGAGGTTCTATATTTCAGCAGCCAGCGTAAACTGAAAAGAGGCATATATTTAGACGAGGGGCAGATCATTGTAAATCTGGGAGAGAAAAAGAGGCTTTGCCATGTGGATGAACTGCAGCTTCTGGGAGTCCACAATTATGAAAATGTAATGGCGGCGGCAGCTATGGCTCTTTCTTATGGGATCCCATTGGAAAGTGTACAAAAGTCAGTAAAGAAATTCAAAGGAGTAGAGCACAGGATCGAGTTTGTTGCGGAAAAAGGAGGCGTAGCCTACTATAATGACTCCAAGGGAACGAATCCTGATGCGGCTATCAAAGGGATCCGGGCGATGAAAAGACCAACGCTGCTTATCGGCGGTGGTTATGATAAGGAGTCTTCCTATGAAGAATGGATCCAGGCGTTTGACGGGAAGGTGAAAAAATTAGTCCTGATTGGCGCAACTAAGGAAAAGATCGCAAAAACAGCCGGAGAACTTGGGTTTACGGATGTTATACTGGCAGACACATTTGAGGAAGCTTTTTGTCTGTGCAGGGATCTGGCTGTTCCCGGCGATGCAGTACTGCTGTCCCCTGCCTGTGCCAGCTGGGGAATGTTTAAGAATTATGAGGAACGCGGAGATAAATTCAAAGAACTTGTAAATCAGTTATAAGGAGTGAATTTTATTGGAGCGTCCGGCAAAAAAGAGGCGGTATGATGACACACTGCTGGTTGTAGTGCTCTTGCTGGCGGGCATTGGTTTGATCTTGCTTTACAGTACCAGTGCATACAACGGCGAGACAAAGTTTCAAGATTCTTTTTATTATTTGAAAAAGCAGGGGTTTGCTACATTACTTGGAATTGCAGGTATGTTTAGTATTGCCAGGATTGATTATCATAAGTGGATTCCCCTGGCTGGTCTGGGATATTTGTCGGCGATCGCTCTTTCCGTTGCTGTTATATTGGTAGGAGATGAGTACAACGGGTCCAAAAGATGGCTGTCTTTGGGCCCGCTTTCTTTTCAGCCTTCTGAATTTGCAAAAGTGGCAGTGATCTTATTTTTATCATGTCTGATAACAAAGAATATAAAAAAGATGGACACATTTGGGACATTAGTAAAAGTCATGCTTCCGGTACTTCCGATCGTGGGACTGGTAGGAGCCAGTAATTTAAGCACGGCGATCATCATTTTGGGGATCGCGGTTGTTTTAGTTTTTGTGGCGAGTCCGAAATATGCACAGTTTATCTGGATGGGTGTGGCAGCTGTTGTATTTCTGGCAGTATTTTTGGCATTGGAAAGTTACCGGTTGGAGCGTCTTGCGATCTGGCGCAATCCTGAACAATATGAGAAAGGATACCAGACACTTCAGGGGCTTTATGCGATCGGAAGCGGAGGCTTGTTCGGAAGAGGGCTTGGGCAGAGTGTGCAGAAATTAGGTTTTCTCCCGGAAGCACAGAATGATATGATCTTTTCGATCATCTGTGAGGAATTGGGGATGGTGGGAGCGAGCATTATTATTTTGCTGTTCCTGCTTCTGATCTGGCGTTTTTTTGTCATAGCAACTAGAGCGAAAGATTTGTTGGGTGCGATGATCGCGTCAGGGGCGATGGCACATATGATGATCCAAGTAATCTTAAATATTGCAGTCGTGACAAACAGTATTCCTAATACAGGGATCACACTGCCGTTTATCAGTTATGGAGGAACTTCAGTCGTGTTTCTTCTTCTAGAAATGGGGCTTGTCTTAAGTGTATCTAATCTGGTAGAATAACCGCATATACATAAAGGAGGAATTTGGATGAAAAGAAAACGACGCAAAAGAAAAACAAGCCGGCTGATTTTAAGTATTTTTCTGGTTTTATTCCTGCTTAGTGTGATTGCGGTGGTTGGTTTCAGGACAAAGAAGATCCAGGTGACAGGGAATTCTTATTATGGAGAAAATTCCGTCATTACATGGATCTCACAAGATAAACTGTCTGCAAATTCTTTGTATCTTTTTTTGAAATATAATTTTACCGATGCCTCTCTGCCGTCAGGTATAGAGGAATTGAAAATTTCTTTTCGTTCTCCCTGGTCTATACAGGTACGGGTGAAGGAAAAGGCGATGATCGGATATATCGATTACGATCAGGCGTATCTGTATTTTGATAAAGAAGGGATTGCCTGTCTGCGCACAAAAAGGGTGATAGAAGGAGTTCCGCATATACAGGGTATGGAAGTGGACGTATCGAAAGTAAAAATAGGGAAGTCGCTTCCTGCAGCGGATAAAAAGATTTTTCAGAAAATTGTAGAAGTTTCTAAATATTTAGAAAAATACAAACTTGATCCGGACAGTATCTCTTGTCCTGACGGGGAGATACAGCTTACATTTGGGATTGTGATTGTCCAGCTGGGCGAAAAAGAGTATGAAGACAAGATTGCCCAGATTTCCCCTATTCTTGCAAAACTGGCGGAGCAATATCCAGAGCAGGCGGGGACACTCCATCTGGAAAATTATGATACGTCCAATACAGCGGTCCGTTTTGTGCCGGAGGCAGCAGATGGAGAATAGGCAAAAGAGAATAAAAAGTGTGTGAAAATGCAAGAAAATACAAAAAAATCTATTGATTATTTGCTGAAAAAACTATATTCCCGTCTTTGACAGTTAGAAGAGAAAAAAACGGCTACAAACCCAGTAAATATGGGAGGTGTAGCCGTTTCTTGTCTTGCATCGATATGTGCTATATTTCAGGTCTTTTTAAAATTTTTGTATTTTTAATGATTGTTCGCATAGAGGCTTTCGTAATGATCTCGTAATCCGTACGGAATCCAAAACTCTGATGCAGAGCATCTGTAAGTTCCGTGCGAGTATACGAAGGAATATAACTACTGGCAGCACTTAAAAAGGTCATATTCATGGCCCGCAGAGTTTGGATGATCTGGTCACAAGTGAATCTGTTCCCAATCTTTTTCTCTAAGAGCCGATAAATAATCAGGCTGATATAGCAAGTCATGAAATGGGCTTTGATCCGATCTTCTCGGCGGACAAATGCGGGACGGGAGCCGAGTTCATCTTTCATGATCCGGAAGTTTTCCTCTATTTCCCAACGCTGCTGATTAATCCGGATGATATCACCCACGTCTCCTTCCAGATTCGTCACTACTGCGTAGAACCCATCATACATTGCTTCTTTTTCTATCTGTTCCTGATCAAGTCCATACACTGTTTTTTCAGCAATCTCTCCATCTTTGGTAACAGTCGTACGTTTTACAAACCGCATAGGGTCATTTTGGTTTGTTCCTTTTCTCTTTTTTCCTGGTGAATCCAAGATCTTTTGTGCCCGTTCAATCTGACATTCCCGGAGCTTTCTCTGGTAAGCAGCATATTTCGGAGAATAGGTAACAATCAGTGTCTCATCCATATCTCCTGTTATAAGGGGATATTCCTTATAGTAAACGGAGTTATAGATTTCTTCATCTGTTTCATCCAGTGTACGAAGGTCGATGAACTTCTGTGCTCCTATCTTGCGGAACTGTGTGGGATTCATCGCTTCTTTTCGCTCTTCCGCCTTCATTTTTTTCAGGGAATGTGTGATTACATAAGCCCTGTGGTTGAAACTGTTGAAGCGGCGGTTGTTGTGAGAACCCAATCCACTGTCTGAACAGAAAATAAATTCGCTGCAGTTGAAATCCCGGATGATCTTTTGCTCTAACGGTTTTAAAGTGGTCTGCTCATTCTGGTTTCCGGGAAAAATATCGAAAGACAGAGGAATTCCATCCGCATCCATAAATAATCCCATGGTGACAATCGGATTTGGTCGGTGTTCTTTGCTTTTGCCGTATTTGCGTAGTTCATCTTCCTGCTCGATCTCGAAATAGAAGTTTGTGCAGTCATAGTACAGGATTTTTTTGTTCCGGGGATGGACAAAGTTGGAATTCCGGTATAACTCACTTTGTATAAAATCGGATTCTTCTGCAATAACAGAAAGGGCGCGGTAAACATCCTGCAAATGATACTTTGGTGGTTCCAGCAGAGTTTTGCAGTACTCATAGCTTTCACGTTTACTGGAAGGATGGAGAATGCGTGCATAGATCAGATCCGTAAAAACAGCGAGCAGGTCATACTGATACTTGTGACGACTTTTGATCGACCGACAGATCTTATCCAGCCGGAGCTCTGTAACCAGAGACTGGAGAAAGAGATATCCGGTATTAAAAAGGCGCTGTTCATTTTTTAGGATGCGAGCTCCTTGTGAAAAGTCCACTGATACTTTTCCATTTTTCAGATTATAAAGTTCGGTTTCTTTCTTTGCCTCGTTTCTGGCCCACGCCATCATCTTATCCTTATCATTGTCGAATTGTGCGAGGAGATCGTTCATCTTTCCCAATTTTTTATAGATATGGGAGGAAGTTTTTCCATTCTCTTTGCGGAAGGACTGATAAATATATACATCTTTGTTGTTTGCACTACCTGTGATATTTACGTACATAAAAAACCTCTTTTCTTTTTATTATATCACAACTAGCACAAACAAGCACTAATAAATTTAAAAAATTTGACAAAAAAAGTGCCTTTTTATAGGCATTGTAAGGTTTTTTTCTTTATTCAACTGTCAAACCCCCGA
>NZ_LN913001.1:1381901-2164948 GCF_001487105.1 Mediterraneibacter massiliensis
TCCCGTCTTTGACAGTTAGAAGAGAAAAAAACGGCTACAAACCCAGTAAATATGGGAGGTGTAGCCGTTTCTTGTCTTGCATCGATATGTGCTATATTTCAGGTCTTTTTAAAATTTTTGTATTTTTAATGATTGTTCGCATAGAGGCTTTCGTAATGATCTCGTAATCCGTACGGAATCCAAAACTCTGATGCAGAGCATCTGTAAGTTCCGTGCGAGTATACGAAGGAATATAACTACTGGCAGCACTTAAAAAGGTCATATTCATGGCCCGCAGAGTTTGGATGATCTGGTCACAAGTGAATCTGTTCCCAATCTTTTTCTCTAAGAGCCGATAAATAATCAGGCTGATATAGCAAGTCATGAAATGGGCTTTGATCCGATCTTCTCGGCGGACAAATGCGGGACGGGAGCCGAGTTCATCTTTCATGATCCGGAAGTTTTCCTCTATTTCCCAACGCTGCTGATTAATCCGGATGATATCACCCACGTCTCCTTCCAGATTCGTCACTACTGCGTAGAACCCATCATACATTGCTTCTTTTTCTATCTGTTCCTGATCAAGTCCATACACTGTTTTTTCAGCAATCTCTCCATCTTTGGTAACAGTCGTACGTTTTACAAACCGCATAGGGTCATTTTGGTTTGTTCCTTTTCTCTTTTTTCCTGGTGAATCCAAGATCTTTTGTGCCCGTTCAATCTGACATTCCCGGAGCTTTCTCTGGTAAGCAGCATATTTCGGAGAATAGGTAACAATCAGTGTCTCATCCATATCTCCTGTTATAAGGGGATATTCCTTATAGTAAACGGAGTTATAGATTTCTTCATCTGTTTCATCCAGTGTACGAAGGTCGATGAACTTCTGTGCTCCTATCTTGCGGAACTGTGTGGGATTCATCGCTTCTTTTCGCTCTTCCGCCTTCATTTTTTTCAGGGAATGTGTGATTACATAAGCCCTGTGGTTGAAACTGTTGAAGCGGCGGTTGTTGTGAGAACCCAATCCACTGTCTGAACAGAAAATAAATTCGCTGCAGTTGAAATCCCGGATGATCTTTTGCTCTAACGGTTTTAAAGTGGTCTGCTCATTCTGGTTTCCGGGAAAAATATCGAAAGACAGAGGAATTCCATCCGCATCCATAAATAATCCCATGGTGACAATCGGATTTGGTCGGTGTTCTTTGCTTTTGCCGTATTTGCGTAGTTCATCTTCCTGCTCGATCTCGAAATAGAAGTTTGTGCAGTCATAGTACAGGATTTTTTTGTTCCGGGGATGGACAAAGTTGGAATTCCGGTATAACTCACTTTGTATAAAATCGGATTCTTCTGCAATAACAGAAAGGGCGCGGTAAACATCCTGCAAATGATACTTTGGTGGTTCCAGCAGAGTTTTGCAGTACTCATAGCTTTCACGTTTACTGGAAGGATGGAGAATGCGTGCATAGATCAGATCCGTAAAAACAGCGAGCAGGTCATACTGATACTTGTGACGACTTTTGATCGACCGACAGATCTTATCCAGCCGGAGCTCTGTAACCAGAGACTGGAGAAAGAGATATCCGGTATTAAAAAGGCGCTGTTCATTTTTTAGGATGCGAGCTCCTTGTGAAAAGTCCACTGATACTTTTCCATTTTTCAGATTATAAAGTTCGGTTTCTTTCTTTGCCTCGTTTCTGGCCCACGCCATCATCTTATCCTTATCATTGTCGAATTGTGCGAGGAGATCGTTCATCTTTCCCAATTTTTTATAGATATGGGAGGAAGTTTTTCCATTCTCTTTGCGGAAGGACTGATAAATATATACATCTTTGTTGTTTGCACTACCTGTGATATTTACGTACATAAAAAACCTCTTTTCTTTTTATTATATCGCAACTAGCACAAACAAGCACTAATAAATTTAAAAAATTTGACAAAAAAAGTGCCTTTTTATAGGCATTGTAAGGTTTTTTTCTTTATTCAACTGTCAAACCCCCGAGAATAGGCAAAAGAGAATAAAAAGTGTGTGAAAATGCAAGAAAATACAAAAAAATCTATTGATTATTTGCTGAAAAAACTATATTATATACTTATTGGATTATATCGTTCAATATAGGGATGTATAAAAAATTAGTAGGACGACAAAGGAGGAAATACTCTTGTTAGAAATTAAAACGAATGAATCAGAAGCAGCTGCAAGAATTATCGTTGTCGGTGTCGGCGGCGGCGGAAATAACGCGGTAAACCGTATGATCGACGAGCAGATTGCAGGTGTGGAATTTATAGCGGTGAATACAGATAAACAGGCACTGCAGTTATGCAAGGCACCTACGCTAATGCAGATTGGAGAGAAGCTTACGAAAGGGCTTGGAGCAGGCGCACAGCCGGAGGTAGGCGAAAAAGCTGCAGAGGAAAGCGCAGAGGAGATATCTGCTGCATTAAAAGGTGCGGATATGGTCTTTGTAACCTGCGGCATGGGCGGCGGAACAGGTACAGGTGCGGCGCCTGTCGTAGCACGGATCGCAAAAGAGCAGGGGGCACTGACAGTCGGAGTTGTGACAAAGCCTTTCCGCTTTGAATCCAAGACGAGAATGTCTAATGCGCTTTCGGGGATTGACAGATTAAAAGAAAATGTAGATACGATCATCGTTATCCCGAATGATAAGTTATTGGAAGTGGTAGACAGAAGGACGACCATGCCGGAAGCCCTAAAGAAAGCAGATGAGGTACTGCAGCAAGGTATCCAGGGAATTACAGATCTGATCAATGTTCCTTCTCTTATCAATCTGGATTTTGCAGATATCCAGACGGTCATGAAGGACAAGGGGATCGCGCATATCGGTATCGGAGAAGGACGTGGAGATGACAAGGCACTGGAGGCGGTAAAGCAGGCGGTTGCAAGTCCGCTGCTTGAGACAACGATCCAGGGTGCCTCCCATGTGATCATCAATATTTCCGGTGATATAACTTTGATGGATGCTTCTGACGCGGCAGATTATGTACAGGAACTTGCCGGCGAGAGCGCAAATATCATTTTTGGTGCTATGTATGATGATACAAAATCTGATGAAGCAAGGATTACAGTTATTGCTACTGGATTACATAATGTGGGCGGGAGCGCTTCCAAGCTGAAGGCAAGATTGGAAGGACAGCAGAAAGTAGGTTCTATCCTGCCGTCAGGCGATATGCTTGGAAGAACTTCTGACGGAGAAAGGACTGCTGGAGGCTTTGCGAAAAGGACAACAGGCGGTACAATGCCGACTTTGCAGCAGCCAAGGACACCGTCTAGTAATGTAAAAGAGCAGTCTATTAAAATACCGGATTTCTTTAAGAAATAAACAGTAGTCTATAAAGCAGACAGCCTGTCCAGAAAGTGGACAGGCTGTTTTTTTTGTCGAAATATATTCCATATCTTATGTCAGTATCTGACAAATTTTCAAAAAGAACAAGATTATAATAGGCAGTGCTTGAGTGCTAAATCGATTTGTACCAAGGAGAAAGAAGGTGGAACATGTACTATGAGGTATACATAGACGTGTTATTTTTAGAAAACTTTATGATGGACTCCCTGCTTCTTCTTGCGATTCATACAATACGTAAAAGTGGAACGACACATAGACGTATTTTTGGGGGAAGCGCGGTGGGAAGCGTTCTTACCTGCATAGTGATTTCTCTGCCGCTTCCAGGAACTGTTAAATTTTTACTTTATCATATGCTGGTGAATACCGTTATGCTGAAAACGGGTATCAAGATGAAAGGAATAAAGGCACTGTTTAAAAATATATGTCTTTTATATCTTTTTTCTTTCCTGTTCGGCGGAGTCCTCCATTTTTTCCGTCCTTATATGAGAACGGCAAGCCTGTTTTTCTTTGTTGCTGCTGGCAGTTATTGTCTGTTGGTAAAGGGGTGGGAAATGTTGAGAAAGATGGAAAGAAAACAAAAAAATATATGCAAGGTGATCGTACAGACGGATACGGGAGAACATGAATTTAAAGCTCTGCTAGATACAGGGAATACATTGGAAGATCCGGTGACTGGAAAATCCGTAAGCATTATAGATAAAGAAGCCGCGAGAAAGCTGTGCGGAGAAGAACCGTTGAAAGGGTTTCACTATATACCATACCGATGTGTAGGCAAAGAAAGTGTAATGCCTGCTTTTCAGATAGACAAAATGTGTATTTGCGCAGAGGAAGAAAAATGGGTGTCAAACCCAGTACTTGGGATCGGAGAAGAAAGAATAGATAAGCAGGATGAATATCAGATGTTGTTAAATCCTGACATATTAGGAGGAATATAAGATGATTATAAAAGTCGCTGTACCACAGCAATTTAAATTAAAGGTAATACCGGATTTCCGAAGTCTTTTATTTACAAACCGCAAAGAAATACACTATATCGGTGGATCGGAAGTGCTTCCTGCTCCGTTGGATATAGAAAAGGAAAATGAGGTTATACAAAGATTAGGTTCTGAATATGATCAAGAGGCGAAGAAGCTTCTGATCGAACATAATCTGCGTCTTGTCGTATACATAGCAAAGAAATTTGATAATACAGGTGTCGGCGTGGAAGATTTGATCTCCATCGGGACGATTGGCCTGATCAAAGCTATCAACACTTTTGATCCGATGAAAAAAATCAAACTGGCAACGTATGCCTCCCGTTGTATTGAAAATGAGATCCTGATGTATCTGCGCAGGAACAATAAAACAAAACTGGAAGTTTCAATCGACGAGCCTCTAAATGTAGATTGGGATGGAAATGAACTGCTGCTTTCAGATATATTAGGGACAGAAGAAGATACGATCTATAAAGACCTGGAAAATGAAGCAGAGAGAAAGTTATTGGTCCGCGCGATCAACAAGCTGTCCAGCCGGGAGAAAATGATCATTAAAATGCGGTTTGGGCTGGATAATCCGGAAGGAAAAGAAAAGACACAAAAAGAGGTGGCTGATCTGCTTGGGATTTCGCAGTCCTATATTTCCCGTTTGGAAAAGAAGATCATGCAGAGGCTCAAAAGAGAGTTGGTGAAGTTTGAATAAAAGGGTGTATATCCCGTAAAAAGGTGATACAATAAGAAAAAAGGGTTGGTGAAGCTTATGAAATTGCACTTTATAGGAGCAGCCCATGAAGTGACGGGCAGCTGTCATTTTCTTGAAGCGGCGGGACAAAACATCCTGATAGATTATGGGATGGAGCAGGGACCGGATCTATATGAGAATCCGGGCCTTCCCCTGAAAGCGTCGGATATCGATTATGTCTTTTTGACACATGCACATATCGATCACTCCGGCATGCTGCCTAAACTGGTAAAAGATGGTTTTAAAGGGCAGATCATCACAACGTTTGCTACAGCAGACTTATGCAACATCATGCTTCGTGACAGCGCGCATATCCAAGAATTTGAGGCAGAGTGGCGGAACAGAAAAGGGAAACGTTCAGGTGCGCCTGTCTACGAACCGATCTATTGTATGCAGGATGCCTTGGATGCAATAGAATTGCTTGTTCCCTGCCAATATGGACAGCGGATCACCGTATGTGATGGGATCCAGGTGCGTTTTACGGATGTGGGACATCTGCTTGGTTCTGCCAGCATAGAAGTGTGGGCGACAGAAGGGGATATAACAAAGAAGATTGTATTTTCAGGCGATGTGGGCAATATCGACCAGCCCATCATCAAAGACCCTGGATATACAGAGAGCGCGGATTATGTCGTGATAGAATCTACTTATGGGAACAGGCTGCATACAACCGAAAAGATTGATTATGTGGGAGAGTTTACTCGAATATTAAAAGAGACATTTGAAAAGGGCGGCAATGTGGTGATCCCCTCTTTTGCTGTAGGCAGGACGCAGGAGATGCTGTATTTTATCCGGGAGATCAAAGAAAATAATTTGTTGAGTGAATTTCCGGATTTTGAAGTATATCTGGACAGTCCTCTTGCGATCGAGGCAACAAAGGTATTTACAAGAAATATGCGGGAGTGCTTTGATACGGAGGCTATGGAATTGGTCAATGCGGGAGTGAATCCGCTCGTTTTTCCGGGGCTTAAAGTTTCTACAACGAGTGAAGATTCTAAAATGATCAATTTTATAGAGAAGCCGAAAGTGATCATTTCTGCGTCCGGAATGTGCGATGCAGGAAGAATCCGCCA
The DNA here is from genome assembly GCF_001487105.1 of Mediterraneibacter massiliensis. Classification (GTDB taxonomy): domain Bacteria; phylum Bacillota; class Clostridia; order Lachnospirales; family Lachnospiraceae; genus Mediterraneibacter; species Mediterraneibacter massiliensis. Next base: position 1,388,029 of record NZ_LN913001.1, read on the forward strand.
TCACCTGAAACATAATCTGTGGAGACCGGAGTGTACGGTGCTGTTTGTGGGATATCAGGCAAACGGAACATTAGGACGCCGTCTGTTGGAAGGAGAAAAAAATGTGAAGCTCTTCGGAGAGGAAATAGAGGTGCGGTGCCGGATTGAAAGTCTGCACGGGGTCAGCGGTCACGCAGACAAAAACGGACTCCTTGCCTGGCTTAAAGGCTTTCGAAGTCCGATCGAGCACGTGTTTGTTGTCCACGGAGAAGATACAGTGACGGAAGAGTTTGCCGGTACGATAGAAGAAGAACTTGGAATAAAAGCATGGGCTCCTTATCCGTGCGGGCAGGCAGATTTACTTACGAACGAGATCTTAAACGAAGGAGTACGGATCCCAGTCAAGGAAAAGAAGGCAGAGCAGAGAAAGTCAGATTCTGCTTATGAGCGTCTGCTGAGAGCCGGAAGGCATCTGCTGGATGTGATCGCAGGAAATAGAGGATTATCCAACAAAGACGCAGCAAGGTTTGAAAGTCAGATACAGAATCTTGCAGAAAAATGGGATAGAAAAAAATAAGTGTCTGAAAAATAAAAAAAGATAGATGGTCTGTATTTCTGCCGAAAGAAGGATATTTTATTCGGAAGAAATACAGACCATTCTCTTTTGTCAAGGACTAAAAGTTTATAAAATTTTCTTTCTTTCCGCATATCTTGCGTCCGCAGTGAGAATCATTTTACTAGAAAATGTTTCTAGGAGGATTCTTAAAATGGCGTTAAATAAAGTGGAATTATGCGGAGTGAATACATCCAGACTGCCTCTTTTGAAGGAAGAAGAGAAAGAAGCCCTGTTCGTGCGCATCAAAGAAGGTGACGAACAGGCGAGAGAAGAATATATCAAAGGGAATCTGAGGTTGGTTTTAAGCGTGATCAAAAGATTTGCAGCCAGCAATGAAAATGCGGACGATTTATTTCAGATCGGCTGTGTGGGACTTATGAAAGCGGTTGATCATTTTGACCCAGACAGGATGGTGAAGTTTTCTACTTATGCGGTGCCAATGATCATAGGGGAAATCCGGCGTTATCTGCGGGATAATAATTCTATCCGGGTAAGCCGTTCCTTGCGGGATACGGCTTATAAAGCGATTTATGCAAAGGAAGGATATATCAAGAAGTATTTAAAAGAGCCTACTGTACAGGAGATAGCAGATGAAATAGGAATATCTAAGGAGGACATTGTCTTTGCCCTGGATGCGATCCAGATGCCTATGAGTCTGCAGGAACCGGTATACAGCGACGGTGGGGATACACTGTATGTGATGGATCAGGTAAGTGATAAGAAGAATAAGGAAGAAAACTGGATCGAAGAACTGTCGTTGGAGGCGGCGATGGAGCGTCTGAATGAACGAGAAAGGTATATCATCACCTTGCGGTTTTTTGAAGGAAAAACACAGATGGAGGTGGCGGAAGAAATCAAAATTTCACAGGCGCAGGTAAGCCGTCTGGAAAAAAATGCACTGAAGATAATGCGGCAATATCTTTTAGGAAAGTAGCAAGAGTAGTACGAAAGAAAAAAGAAGAAAAAATGTCCCTTTCTTAGTTGAAATTTCCTAAACTTCATACTATGATATTCATAGATTGTCAGTAAGATAAAGAAGGGATGAACGAAAAAGATGTACAAAGCTTGTATTTTCGATTTAGACGGGACACTGGCGGATACTTTGGAGTCACTGCTTTTTTCGGTGAATGAAACGTTAAAGGAGATGGGGCTGCCTTATATTACAAAGGATCAGTGCAGGAGATTTGTCGGCAATGGAGCAAAAGTACTGATGGAAAAAGCCATCGAGTCAGGCGGCGGGAGCGCAAAGGGGCGCATTGAGGAAGGTATGGAACGCTACAGACGTATATTTGACGCAAACTGCACATATCATGTAATACCTTATGAAGGAATAAAGACACTTCTTAATACACTTAAAAGCCGGAATATAAAACTGGCCGTACTGTCAAACAAGCCGGATGTCCAGGCTGGAAAAGTTGTCGAAGAGCTGTTTGGAAAAGGAATGTTTGACTGGATTCAGGGGCAGAAGGAAGGGGTTCCCAGAAAACCGGATCCTTCTGCAGCGCTTGCGATAGCAGAAAGTTTGGGAGCTGCGGCTGAGGAGACGGTCTATATCGGGGATTCAGAAGTGGATATTGCCACAGGCAGGGCGGCCCATATGCTGACAGTTGGAGTGGCATGGGGCTTTCGAGGAGCAGCTGAATTAGAGAAAATCGGAGCAGGCTGCATTGTCAGTTCACCGGATGAGATCGTACAGCTGATAGAGAAGAAGGAGGAAAAAGGGTATGAATGAGTATGATGAAGAATGTTTGCTTACTTTTTTGAAGAAGCAGTCTCAGCTATTTGACGAACCTGTTGCGGAGACACTAGAGGAGGCAGAGGCATTTCTGGAGGACTGCATGGCAGTGGTTGTAGACTCTCTGGATGAAGTAAAAGAATACTTTGAAGAGAGTGGAGTTGATGTGGAAGAAATGTCCAAGGAAGAATTAGAGGAAGCATCTGAAGTTTTTGCTCTTCCGGATGGAAAATATCTGATCGTAGAAGGTTAAAAAAAGAAAGGCCGCAGTTATCTGACTGCGGCTTTTTCAAGGGCTTCACTGATTGCATCCAGTATGATCTGCGAGGTATACGGTGTATCTTTAGAAAGTGTGATGCCTTCTAAAGATTGAGTATCATAGATTTGTTCTGCGATATCTTCTATGGCAGGCTGGATGAGAGGGAACATCGTCGCTACTGCTTCATCCAGATTGGAGAACCGAATGGAATTGATTCGAGATTCGTCTACGGATACTTCTACCTCCAGGTTTGTATTGTTTAGAGTGAGGGAAGAAGTATAGATACCCGGAGTATATTTTTTCGCGTCTGCATGTTTTTCATTTCCATCCGGTCTGAACATGACCACAAGCAGGATGATCAAGAGAATGGCAAGTGCCGCAAAGACAACGGTATAGATGATTTCTTTCATATGCAGGACGATGATTTTTGTTTTGGAACCCATAGAGTAACCTCCCAATGTATTTTTTTATGGCAGTGAAAACGGTATTTTCTGCCATAACAATGCTCTTCAAAGATCGTACTGCAGCGGAGGAAGTCGTACTGCGGCTGTCATCCGTTGCAGGAGAAGAACGTCAAAGAGCAGGATCCTTTTTTTATAAGTGTATGACGGAGAAAAGAAAAATATTCGTATCTTTACGTGACAAACAAGAGGCTATCCTGTAAAATGGTATCCGTAAAGTGAGAGGTGATAGAAAATGTTTATTATAGCAGGACTGGGAAATCCAACAAGAGAATATGAAGGAACTAGGCATAATGCCGGTTTTGAAGTAATAGATGCGCTGGCAGAAAAATATAATATAGCGGTAGACATAAAAAAACATAGAGCCTATATAGGAAAAGGAATCATAGCGGGACAGAAAGTACTTCTGGTTAAGCCGCAGACATATATGAATCTAAGCGGGGAGAGCATTCGAAGTCTGGTAGATTATTATAAGATAGATGAAACGGAAGAACTCCTTATTATTTATGACGATATCAGTCTGGATCCGGGACAGATACGGATTCGGGCAAAAGGAAGTGCGGGGGGACACAATGGGATCAAGAATATCATTGCCCATTTAGGAGATCAGGTTTTTCCAAGGATCAAGGTAGGCGTTGGGCAGAAGCCTCCGAGGCAGGATCTGGCAGAGTATGTGCTGGGACATTTTTCCGGAGAAGATAAGGAGAAAATGAAAGAAGGCTATGCACATGCGGTTTCGGCAGCAGAATTGATCCTCTCCGGTGAAATGGCGGCGGCAATGAACGAATATAATAGGAAAAAGAAGGATGAGTAGAGGACATGCAGGCTTTTTTAGCGCCGCTTAACGAACTTGCGGATTATCAAAAAATAAAAAAAGAGCGAAGAAAAGAAGAAGGATTGATACAGATTTCTGGATGTGTAAATTCACAGAAGACACATCTGATGTATGCGCTTGGCGATGGTTTTGGATACAAGATCATCGCTTTTTCCAGTGAGGAGAAAGCAAAAAAGGCATATGAAGAATATCGGTTTCTGGAGGAAAATGTCTTCTTATATCCGGCAAAAGATCTTTTGTTTTACCAGGCAGATATCAAAGGCAGCCTTCTGGTGAGCAGACGGATGGAAGTGCTGCGTGCATTGATAGAAAAGAAAACGGCAGATCCTGTTACTGTGATCACTACAATGGATGCTTTCTTGGATGGCTTGCCGTCTCCGGATGAAATTTTAAAGAGAAGAGTGCATATTACCAATACAGATACGGTGGATTTTTCAGAATTGCAAACAAAGCTTTCTGTCTTGGGATATGAAAGAGAAGAACAGATAGAAGGACCGGGGCAGTTTGCGGTACGCGGCGGTATCTTGGATGTTTATCCTCTGACGGGAGAACTGCCTGTACGGATTGAATTGTGGGGAGATGAGATTGATTCTATACGGACCTTTGACGTGGAAAGCCAGCGTTCTGTAGAGAACCTGGATGAAGTAGTGATTTATCCGGCAAAGGAGAGACTGGAAGAGGCGGAGAAAAGTGTTTCTTTTCTTGCGTATTTTCCAAGAGAGGACAGTCTGCTGTTTTTAGATGAACCGCTCCGCCTTATGGAGCATGCCAATGAGACGGAGGAAGAATATATTCACAGCCAGGAGAAAAGAGCGGATACGTATGCAGGTGAGACAGAAGAGAAACTTACGGTCTTTCCGGTGAAAAAAATTGCAGAAAAAATGAACCGGTATTTTGGCATTGCGTTTACGATGCTGGAATCGAAATGTGGTCCGTTTAAAGTGCGTGCGTCCTTTAGTTTCCAAGCAAAAGGAGTGAATCCGTATAACAATAGTTTTGAATTGCTGACGCGGGATTTAAAAAGATTGAAAAGAGCAGGATACCGTGTGGTACTTCTGTCTGGTTCACGGACGAGGGCAAAGAGGCTGGCAGAGGATTTGCGGGATTATGATCTGAGCAGTTTTTACAGTGAAGATATGGACAGAGAAGTAGAGCCCGGTGAGATCATGGCAGCATACGGTCACGTGGCGGAAGGATACGAATATCCGCTGTTGAAATTCATGGTGATCTCCGAAACAGATATTTTCGGAAAAAAGAAGAAAAAGAAAAAACGCCGTGCTTATGAAGGGCAAAAAATACAGGCTTTTACTGACTTGAAAGTGGGAGATTATGTTGTCCATGAAAATCACGGACTGGGGATCTATCAGGGAATTGAAAAAATAGAGATTGATAAAGTAACAAAGGATTATATGAAAATTTCCTATGCAGATGGGGGAAGTTTATATATTCTTGCAACACAGTTGGATCTGATCCAGAAATATGCAGGGGCAGACGCGAAAAAGCCGAAGCTGAATAAGCTGGGAACAAGCCAGTGGGCCAGGACGAAAAAGCAGGTCAGGGGAGCTGTACAGGAGGTGGCGAAAGATCTGGTAGAATTGTATGCGAAGCGGCAGCAGTCCGAAGGATATGCCTATGAACCAGATACAGTGTGGCAAAAAGAATTTGAAGAGATGTTTCCCTTTGAGGAAACAGAAGACCAGCTCCATGCCATTGAAGATACAAAGCGGGATATGGAAAGTACCAAGATCATGGATCGCCTGATCTGCGGAGATGTAGGGTATGGGAAGACGGAGATTGCTATACGGGCGGCATTCAAGGCGGTGCAGGAGGGACGGCAGGTTGTCTATCTGGTGCCGACGACCATTTTGGCACAGCAGCATTATAATACCTTTAGCCAGCGGATGAAAGATTTTCCTGTGCGTATCGACCTATTGTGCAGGTTCAAGACAACACAGCAGCAGAAAAAAACAGTGGAGGATTTAAAAAAGGGACTGGTGGATATCGTGATCGGTACACACCGCGTATTGTCTAAGGATGTGCAGTATAAAAATCTGGGCTTGCTGGTCATAGATGAAGAACAGCGTTTCGGGGTCACGCACAAGGAAAAGATCAAAAAGTTAAAGGAAAATATAGATGTCTTAACCCTGACTGCCACACCAATCCCCCGCACACTTCATATGAGCCTGATCGGCATACGGGATATGAGTGTGCTTGAAGAAGCGCCTATGGATCGGATGCCGATCCAGACCTATGTGATGGAATATAATGATGAGATGGTGCGGGAGGCGATCGTGCGGGAACTTTCCCGTAATGGACAGGTGTACTATGTATATAACCGGGTGACAGATATTGCGGATATTGCAGGCCGGATACAGAAACTGGTGCCGGAAGCGACCGTGTCTTTCGCGCATGGGCAGATGAATGAACGTCAGTTGGAAAATATCATGTATGATTTTATCAATGGAGAGATCGATGTGTTAGTATGTACGACGATCATTGAGACAGGTTTGGACATATCCAATGCGAATACGATGATCATTCATGACGCAGACCGTTTGGGGCTTTCACAGCTATACCAGCTTCGCGGAAGAGTAGGCAGGTCAAATCGTATGGCATATGCCTTTCTTTTGTATCGCAGAGATAAGCTATTAAAAGAGGTGGCGGAGAAGCGTTTGGCGGCGATACGGGAATTTACTGATCTGGGTTCTGGTTTTAAGATCGCCATGCGGGATCTGGAAATTCGCGGAGCCGGCAATCTGCTTGGTGAGGCACAGCATGGACATATGGCGGCGGTAGGGTATGATCTATACTGCAAAATGCTCGGTGAGGCAGTACGGCAGCTGAAGGGAGAAGCAAAAGAAGAAGTGTTCACCACAACAATGGATTTAAATGTAGACGCTTATATACCAGAATCGTATATTCCAAATGAATATCAGAAGCTGGATATATATAAACGAATTGCGGGGATTGAAAATGAAGAAGAGCTGGAAGACATGACAGAGGAACTTTTGGATCGCTTTGGGGATATTCCCAAACGTGTGCAGCAGCTTTTAACAATCGCGGGGCTGAAGGCCCTGGCACATTCATGTTATATCACCTCTGTAGAACAAAAAGGAGATGAGTTAAAGCTTACGATGTATGAAAAAGCAAGATTGGATCCACGAAAGATACCGGAGCTCTTGAAAAGATATGCAGGCAGTCTGGCATTTAAAAATGAGGAACCTCCCTATTTTCTGTATGTGAAGAAAGGAAGAAATGGGCAAAAGAAAACAGACTCCATACTGGATGTGGTGAAAAAGCTGTTGACAGATATGGAAATGCTGAAAACAGAGGAAAAATAAAGCAAAACTTCAAAAGGGAAGTAAAAATTTTGCAAAGGGTTGTCTGTCTGTAAAAAACAAGGTATAATATATAAGTTATCCGGGATGTCAGGGGATATTCTGACCGGAGAAATCTACTTAGGAGGATGTTATGAAAACGTGCAGGAAGAAAATAGTTATCGCAGCGGCAGCGGCCGCTTTGCTAGTAATCGGACTTGCAGGATGCAGCGGCCCCGGAGATGACGCAGTTGTTGCGGAAGTGGGAAAGGAAAAGATTACCTTTGGCGTAGCAAATTTTTATGCAAGAATGCAGCAGGCCCAGTATGAGACATATTATGCAGGGATGATGGGAACTACACCGGAAGAGATGTGGACGCAGGCATCCGGAGAAGATAAGACATATGAGGAGACGACGAAGGAGACGATCCTTGAAAATCTGGAGAATATGTATATCCTCTCCCAGCATGCGGAGGAATACGAGATAGGTATCACGGAAGAAGATAAAAAGGCGATGGAAAAGGCCGCGGGTATATTTGACGAGGATAATACCTTGGAAGATAAGGATATGGTATCCGGGTATAAGAAAAATATAGAAGAAGTATTGAAGCTGGCGACGATACAGGCTCGGATGCGGACTGCGATGACAGCGGACGTGGATACGGAGGTTTCAGATGAGGAAGCTGCGCAGAAAAGTATGCAGTATGTATTCTTTTCCTATACATCTGCCGATGAAAGCGGGAACACGGTTGCGCTGACAGAGGAGGAAAAGAAAGCATTGCAGACAACAGCGCAGGAATTTGCAGATGCTTTGGGAGCGGACGAGGCAAAAAATATAGAGGCAGCAGCAGCTAATGCAGGAATAGAGGTGCAGACGGCTACCTTTGACGCGGAATCGACCAGTCCTCATGCAGATCTGGTGGCAGCGGCAGATGCTTTGGAAAATGCAGGAGACATTACAGGACCGATCGTGACAGACGGCGGTATTTATGTGGCGAAATTGACCAGCCTTTTGGACAGAGAGGCAACCGACGCGAAAAAGACAAGTATCGTGGAGGAACGTAAGCAGGAACAGTATAATTCTCTTATGGAACAATGGCGGAAAGATACTGAGATTAAAGTGCATAAGAATGTCTGGAAGAAAATAGATTTTGAAGATCAGGGTGTGACGATCGTCGAAAGTCAGGAAGAATATACAGACGAGGCAATGGAATAGCAGAAAGTTCCGTTGTGAGAAGAAAAGACACTGCTTTTCTAAAAAGAGAAGCGGTGTCTTTTCTTACATAAAACCTGAAATATCTCTACTTCATACGTATAGAATAGATAGATATCAGATATATTCCATTTTTTCAAAATAATGCATTAGGATATCAGGACAGTTATCCACCCCGAACTGGGATGTATCCAGAATCATGTGATAATCATTTACATCTCCCCAGGTTTTTCCTGTATGTTCGTAGTAGTAAGCGGCACGTTGTGCATCTGTCGTTTCTACTAATTCTTTTGCTTGTTCGTAAGAAAGAGAATATAGAGCCATAATCCGTTGGATACGGTCTTCCTTATCTGCACATACAAAAATATTCAGTACATTCCATTTGTCTTTGAGGATATCGGAAGCGCAGCGTCCCAGTATGATACAGGGGTGTTCGGCAAGTTTGCGTATGGCCTGCGCTTCGCTTTCGTACAGATGGTCATTTAGCTGCTGCTCAATGGCAGCTTTATCATAGACAGGAATATGAAGCCGTTTGGAAAGCTCAGCGGCAATAACACTTGCGCCGGTTCCAAAACGGCGGCTCATTGTAATGACTAACTTCATAATAACTCCTCCTTTGTATATGCTGTACATTATACCATTAAATTCTAAAAAAATGAAGAAATATCTATTGGAGTTTTTAAGCTATAGTTATTTAAGTTCTTCAGCTATTTTTTTAGCCAGTTCTTTTAAAGCTTCCATATGATCTTCTTTTAAAGATGATTTTATCGTAAAGTTATCTGTGATCAGACGAGTATTTTTCATTTCTTTCAATTTTGCCTCCATCAGTTTGGTAGACTGGGGCGCCCAGCTTCCGTTTCCAAGTACGGCAAAGGTCCTGTTCTGGACAGACAGCGCCTGCATGTCTTCCAGATACGTGTTCATCAGAGGATAGATGCCGTTATTGTAAGTAGGAGCGGCCAGGATGATGTGGCTGTATTTGAAGGTATCGGAAATTAACTCAGAAACATGGGTCTTGGAAATATTATGGAAACAAATATTTTTTACGCCTGCTTCTGCAAGAAAGGAAGCAAATACTTCCGCCATGTTTTCCGTATTGCCGTACATAGAAGCTGCGGCGATCATGACTCCTTTTTCTTCCGGTTCATATTTACTCCACAGATCGTATTTTTCCAGAATATAGGAGAGATTATTTCTCCAGATAGGTCCATGGAGAGGGCAGAGCATTCTGATATCCAGTCCGGCCGCTTTTTTCAGGACATTTTGTACTTGCATACCGTATTTGCCGACGATATTTGTATAATATCGTCTTGTCTCGTCAAGCCAGCCATGGTCAAAGTCGATCTCGTCAGTAAACAGATTTCCGTTTAACGCTCCAAAAGTTCCGAATGCGTCGGCAGAAAAGAGAATCTTATCTGTTTCATCATAGGTCATCATGGCCTCCGGCCAGTGTACCATAGGAGCCATGACAAAGCGCAGAGTATGTCTGCCGAAATTTAAAGAATCCCCTTCTTTGACTGTGATTGTTTTACCTTCTGTTTCCAGATCATAAAACTGATGGATAAAAGGGAAGGTTTTTATGTTTCCGATGATCTTCAAATCAGGGTAGCGCCAAAGAAGATCTTCGATCAAGGCACAGTGGTCCGGTTCCATATGGTTTATGATGAGATAGTCTAAAGGGCGGCCATTCAAAGCCGCTGTGACATTTTCCAAAAACTGCCGGCTGATCGCGGCGTCTGCAGTGTCTAAAAGAACGGTTTTCTCATCTAACAATAGATAAGAATTGTAAGATACGCCTTTAGAGAGTGGAAAAATATTTTCAAACAACTCTAGACGTCTGTCGTTTCCACCTACCCAGTATAAATCTTCAGTGATTTTTCTGTAATTGTGCATATATAGGATCCTCCTTTTATTCTCCTAGACAATAAGCCTGGCAGACATGTAGATATTACTCATTAGCAGACTGTCGTGGGAGATTTAACATTTAAAATAGTACTGATAAGCTTTACTGCCGTTTCTATTTTAACATAAAAGTTGAAATTAGCAAGATAGTTACCTGTTTTCGTACAAAAACTATTTTACCAATTATTCTTAGCTATATTTGCGCGAGAATAGAAAGAGAAGAATTGTAATTAGAGGAAAAATGAATTATAGTCCCGTCTTTGACAGTTAGAAGAGAAAAAAACGGCTACAAACCCAGTAAATATGGGAGGTGTAGCCGTTTCTTGTCTTGCATCGATATGTGCTATATTTCAGGTCTTTTTAAAATTTTTGTATTTTTAATGATTGTTCGCATAGAGGCTTTCGTAATGATCTCGTAATCCGTACGGAATCCAAAACTCTGATGCAGAGCATCTGTAAGTTCCGTGCGAGTATACGAAGGAATATAACTACTGGCAGCACTTAAAAAGGTCATATTCATGGCCCGCAGAGTTTGGATGATCTGGTCACAAGTGAATCTGTTCCCAATCTTTTTCTCTAAGAGCCGATAAATAATCAGGCTGATATAGCAAGTCATGAAATGGGCTTTGATCCGATCTTCTCGGCGGACAAATGCGGGACGGGAGCCGAGTTCATCTTTCATGATCCGGAAGTTTTCCTCTATTTCCCAACGCTGCTGATTAATCCGGATGATATCACCCACGTCTCCTTCCAGATTCGTCACTACTGCGTAGAACCCATCATACATTGCTTCTTTTTCTATCTGTTCCTGATCAAGTCCATACACTGTTTTTTCAGCAATCTCTCCATCTTTGGTAACAGTCGTACGTTTTACAAACCGCATAGGGTCATTTTGGTTTGTTCCTTTTCTCTTTTTTCCTGGTGAATCCAAGATCTTTTGTGCCCGTTCAATCTGACATTCCCGGAGCTTTCTCTGGTAAGCAGCATATTTCGGAGAATAGGTAACAATCAGTGTCTCATCCATATCTCCTGTTATAAGGGGATATTCCTTATAGTAAACGGAGTTATAGATTTCTTCATCTGTTTCATCCAGTGTACGAAGGTCGATGAACTTCTGTGCTCCTATCTTGCGGAACTGTGTGGGATTCATCGCTTCTTTTCGCTCTTCCGCCTTCATTTTTTTCAGGGAATGTGTGATTACATAAGCCCTGTGGTTGAAACTGTTGAAGCGGCGGTTGTTGTGAGAACCCAATCCACTGTCTGAACAGAAAATAAATTCGCTGCAGTTGAAATCCCGGATGATCTTTTGCTCTAACGGTTTTAAAGTGGTCTGCTCATTCTGGTTTCCGGGAAAAATATCGAAAGACAGAGGAATTCCATCCGCATCCATAAATAATCCCATGGTGACAATCGGATTTGGTCGGTGTTCTTTGCTTTTGCCGTATTTGCGTAGTTCATCTTCCTGCTCGATCTCGAAATAGAAGTTTGTGCAGTCATAGTACAGGATTTTTTTGTTCCGGGGATGGACAAAGTTGGAATTCCGGTATAACTCACTTTGTATAAAATCGGATTCTTCTGCAATAACAGAAAGGGCGCGGTAAACATCCTGCAAATGATACTTTGGTGGTTCCAGCAGAGTTTTGCAGTACTCATAGCTTTCACGTTTACTGGAAGGATGGAGAATGCGTGCATAGATCAGATCCGTAAAAACAGCGAGCAGGTCATACTGATACTTGTGACGACTTTTGATCGACCGACAGATCTTATCCAGCCGGAGCTCTGTAACCAGAGACTGGAGAAAGAGATATCCGGTATTAAAAAGGCGCTGTTCATTTTTTAGGATGCGAGCTCCTTGTGAAAAGTCCACTGATACTTTTCCATTTTTCAGATTATAAAGTTCGGTTTCTTTCTTTGCCTCGTTTCTGGCCCACGCCATCATCTTATCCTTATCATTGTCGAATTGTGCGAGGAGATCGTTCATCTTTCCCAATTTTTTATAGATATGGGAGGAAGTTTTTCCATTCTCTTTGCGGAAGGACTGATAAATATATACATCTTTGTTGTTTGCACTACCTGTGATATTTACGTACATAAAAAACCTCTTTTCTTTTTATTATATCACAACTAGCACAAACAAGCACTAATAAATTTAAAAAATTTGACAAAAAAAGTGCCTTTTTATAGGCATTGTAAGGTTTTTTTCTTTATTCAACTGTCAAACCCCCGAGATTTAACATTTAAAATAGTACTGATAAGCTTTACTGCCGTTTCTATTTTAACATAAAAGTTGAAATTAGCAAGATAGTTACCTGTTTTCGTACAAAAACTATTTTACCAATTATTCTTAGCTATATTTGCGCGAGAATAGAAAGAGAAGAATTGTAATTAGAGGAAAAATGAATTATAGTAGAGAATAGTACTGGAACAGTGGAAAACTTTATTCCTGTATACCGGCACAAAACATGAAAGAGGAGAGAACGATGCTATTTGTATATTATCCAAAATGCAGTACATGTCAGAAAGCAAAAAAATGGCTGGAGGCAAAGAATATTTCATTTCAAGAAAGAGATATTAAAACAGAGAATCCTTCAGCGGCGGAAATTGAAGAATGGTATAAAAAAAGTGGCCTTCCGTTGAAAAAGTTTTTTAATACAAGCGGAAAACTCTACAAAGAAATGCAGTTAAAAGAAAAGCTGACTGCCATGAGTGAGAGAGAGCAGCTGGAGTTACTGGGACAAGACGGGATGCTTGTAAAACGTCCCATAGTTGTGACAGAAAAAGAAGTCTTGGTAGGATTTAAAGAAAAAGAGTGGGAAGGAAAACTATAAATTTAACTGACGAACTGCCTTATAGAGAAAGAGTAAAATTTATTATAGAAGGTACGCAAAGAAACACTATGTCAGAACACAGGACAGGACCCGCTTTACCTCATCCGTTCGAGTGATTCTAAGCACAGAACATCGACGTGTCCATTGGGACACGCAGATGTACTGCGCTAAGAACCAGGCGAACTGTATTCGGAACGCTCCTGTCAATGCCCTGCTTATCTGACATAGTGGTTCTTCGCTGTCTCTTCCAATCAGAAGGGAATAGATACTTCTGCTTGGAAGTTTGTAGCAGCGTGAAGTCGATTTTTTAAAACAGGAACATGAACTTAAGCGGCGAAAGTGTATGCATGAAATGTGCACTCATTCGAGCATACCGCAACACATGCCTTTCAGGCAGGCGTGCTATGCACGATAAGGTATGTTTTGCGTGAGCGAGGAATTTCGGTGCAACCCTGACGAGCGATGTAAAATACACATTTCATGCGCCCTTTTGTCGTTTGACTTCCTATTTCTTTTGGATACTTCCGCAGTGTCAGCTCAATTCCGCTTACGCTTCATTTCGCTATCGGCTATCGCCGAATGAAAAGGAACAGCTCACACCCTGTTTACATGCAAGCATGACACAGGGTGTGAGCTGTTCTTTTCGCACTGCTTGTTGCTTCCTTAAATCTATAAAGTCTTGATTTCTATATCTCCGGAGTCTACTGTGATATGGATTGCTTTATCTGCTTTTCCTTCAGTCTTATAGTAGTCTTCTCCATCTTCCTCTTTAGAGTAATATCCCTTTGCGGCATTTTCTGGAAGCAGGATATTTCCAAAGTCGGCGGCCAGGTCAAAGGAGTAGCTGTCAAGTGGTTCGGCGAGCAGAAGCTCGATGTCTCCGAAATCATTTTCTCCGGTAAAGGAATCTAATGCGGCCGCTTCCATTAGGAAATCTCCGGAGTCTATGTATACAGAGGCTTCCTTACCTGAGAAATCTTTCAGTGTAGAATCTCCGAAGTTATTTGCCAGAGAAAGAACCTCCGCATGGACAGATTTTGCGGAAATATCTCCGCTATCCATTTCCAGAGTCAGATCTTTAAAGGAGGAATCTTTCATTGTTAAGTCTCCAAAGTCAAGAGACATAGACGCTGTATCGGCGGAGACAGAGGAAATGGTAAGATTGCCCGCATCATTGTAAATATCTAGAGTTCCAAGTGGGACATCTTTGGGAATATATACATTGCAGTAAGCGTCTGTCTGTGTTGCCTGCCAATTAAAATCAAAGCTAAAAGAAAGAGAAGTACCGTCCTGGCCCAGATATAGCGTATTATTTTTTACTTCACAGGAAGGTGTATTGTAGTCTCCGTCTAATACATATTCCACATAAAAATTTTGATCATCTGAAGGAAGAAGGCAGACATCCGCCATAGAATCTATGTCGATCTTTATATTTTTAAAAGGCTGTGTTTTTTCTTTTTCCTGTCTGTATTCCGTTTGAGATGACGCGGAAGCGATTCCTTTTTTAGACCAGGAAATACCGGGGAGCCCTCCGATTGCAAAACCGATACCTGTGAAAAGAAGTCCGGCAGCCATTAAGGAACAGGAGAGAAGCAGCATGCGTTTGGTTGTTTTTTTCATTTTTTACGTCCTCCTTTTGTGATTTTTCCGAGTGAACAAGTCATCTTTCTCAGAAACCATGTAGTCAGGAAAATAGTGCCATATATGCAGAGGATCCCTGCGCCAAGAGCAAAGATTCCTATCCCTAAATTGCACAGTCCGTCAGGAAATGTGCGGAACAAGAGGATCACTCCGCCTAATATGCTCAGTATTCCGCCTGCCGCAACAGCCACTGCGGAAAAAATGAGAGAAAGCAGAACAGCAAATACAGTGATGAGCAAAGCCACTGCCACGATGATAATGGCAAGTGCGAGCGGCAGCGCGATAGGTGCGGCGCATACGCCCAGGATACCTACCCAGACAGCAGAAATCCCCTTTTTCATTGTCTTTGGCGGTTCTTTACTATTTTGTCCAGCAAGCTGCATGATAAGCTCTTTGGCAGCTTCTTCAGGAGAACCTAGATCTGTGATCGCCTGCTGTTCATTTTCAGGACCGGCTTCTTCAAAATATTCATCAAAATATGCAAGCGCCTTGTCATAATCCTCTTTTGGAAGACGGCGTAGTTTTCCTGCCAGTTGTCTCATATACTCTTTTTTAGTCATTTGTAATCCCTCCCTTTATGATGTCGTCTATGATCGCTTTGTATGTTTCCCATTCTTTTATAAGAGCTTGCTGCTGTCTGCGGCCATTGTCTGTAATAGAATAATACTTACGGTTTCGTCCCTGATACTGCATGTCATAAGCTTCTACCAATTGATTTTCCTGAAGCCTTTTTAAAATCGGGTAGAGCGTAGAATCCTTTGTATTGGAAACCCGTTTGATGATCTGGCTTATCTGATACCCATACGTGTCTCCTTCGGCAATGACAGATAAGACGAGAAAATCCAGCATAGGTGCGTTTGGAGTAAATGTCATAGTACACCGGTCCTTTCTATATGATTTTTTAATATATATAAAGAAAAAATATATATTAAATTTAAATATATTATATAAAGTATAATATATAAAGTCAAGAGGTATGTGGAAAATAAATTAAAAAGTACATCTTGTTGAATACTCATGAGATAGAGTATAATGAAAAACAGATTTCACACGGTTGCTCATAGAGCGAAAAAACAGGAGGCGCATATGTATAAGATCTTAATAGTAGAAGACGACAGGACAATTGCACAGAGTTTGAAAAGGCACTTGGAAAAGTGGGATTATACCGTATGTACTGTACGGGATTTTCATAATGTGATGGAAGAATTTGTCTCTTTCGGACCAGAGTTGGTTTTGATGGATATTTTGCTCCCTTTTTATAACGGATACCATTGGTGTACAGAAATAAGAAAAAATTCTAGTGTCCCGATCCTTTTTCTTTCTTCTGCCAGTGATAATATGAATATTGTCATGGCAATGAATATGGGGGGCGATGATTTTATCGAAAAGCCTTTTGATCTAAATGTATTGACAGCGAAGATCCAGGCAATACTCCGCAGAGCGTACTCCTTCCAAGGGCAGGCGAATCTTCTGGAGAGGGGAGGCGCTTTTTTAAATCTAAGTGACGCTACACTGACGTATCAAGAAGAAAAGATAGAGTTGACAAAAAATGATTTTAAAATTTTGAAGGTGCTTATGGAAAACGCCGGGAAGATCGTAGAAAGGGAAGAATTGATGCAGCGGCTGTGGGAAAGCGACACCTTTATCGATGACAACACGCTGACTGTCAATGTGACAAGGATACGTCGAAAATTAGAAGAAATCGGTTTATATGAATTTATTAAGACAAAGAAAGGAATCGGGTATCTGATAGAATGAAAAAGACAAGTATAGCGTATGTAAAAAAATGCTGGAAAAGGCTCTTGTTTTATTTTGGTTTTTTGGGGCTGATTTATCTGGTCCTGTATTTATATAATATCAGGCAGGACGCGTTAGGCTATATGGTCTTGTTGGGAAGCTTTTTTTGTGTCTTGGCAGAGACAGCGGGGGTTATCCGTTACAGGAGGCATTATGGAAAATTGTTTCAAGCGGTAAAAGGAATGCCGGACGAAATGGGAGATTTTCCCAAGGCTGATGATACGATAGAAGAGACGTACCAGGAAAGAATGATGGAACTATATGAAGAAAAGAACAGGCTGGAATCTGAAATGCGCATCGGGCGTCAGGAGATGCAGGAGTATTATGGACTGTGGGTACATCAGATCAAAACACCCATTTCTGCAATGAATCTGCTACTCCAAACCATGGAAGAAAACGATAGAGCGCAAAGGAAAGAGGCAGTAAAAGAATTAAAAGTAGAATTGTTTAAGACAGAACAATATGTGGAAATGGTCCTTACCTATTTGCGAATGGAAGATATTTCTTCTGATATGCTGCTCTATTGGTATAGAACAGATACACTGGTAAAGCAGGCGGTGCGTAAATATTCACAAATGTTTATCTTAAAAAAGATAAAATTAAATTATACAGAGTGCAGCCGGATGGTGCTTACTGATGAAAAGTGGATGGTATTTGTGCTGGAACAGATTTTATCCAATGCTCTAAAATACACAAAAAAGGGTTCTATCTCCATCTATACAGAACCAGAGGAAGGTTTGGAATCTGAAGATCGCTGTGTACAGAAAAGTACGCAGGAGACAGAAGTACAGAATATAAAAGAAGGCGGTGTGCTTGTAATAGAAGATACAGGGATCGGGATCAGCGCTGAGGACCTTCCACGTGTATTCGAAAAAGGTTTTACCGGATATAATGGAAGGCAGGATAAGAAATCTACAGGAATCGGATTGTATTTATGTAAATCGGTCTGTGAAAAATTAAATCATACAATCCGCATTTATTCTGTCCAGGGAAAAGGGACCAAAGTGAAAATAGGTCTGTCGCGCAGGGAACTACACTGTGAAGAATAAAAAATTTTGTCCAATATGACAAAAATGTAAGGATTGGTATGGAGATTGTAAGGGAAGGCTATGGCAGGACAAAAGCGTATTTCTTTATAATGTAAGAAGATCCGGCAGTATGCAGCGTGTCTTACATCCGGATCCTTGAGAAGAAAATGAAGAAAGGCGGTATACCATGGCACTATTAGAGGTAAAAAATGTAAAGAAGATTTATACAACAAGATTTGGAGGAAATAAAGTCCAGGCTTTAAAAGATGTCAGCTTTTCTGTGGAACCACAGGAGTATGTGGCGATCATGGGGGAGAGCGGTTCGGGAAAAACGACACTGCTTAATATTCTGGCAGCATTAGATAAACCGACCAGTGGGAGAGTTTATTTAAAGGAAAGGGATCTCAGTCAGGTAAAAGATCGGGAGATGGCGGCGTTTCGCAGACAGAATCTGGGGTTTGTATTTCAGGAATTTAACCTGCTGGATACATTTTCGCTGGAAGACAATATTTATCTTCCGTTAGTCCTGGCCGGTAAGAAATATGAAGAAATGCATAAACGTCTTCTGCCGATCGCAAAACAACTGGGGATCATGGATATTCTAAAGAAATATCCCTATGAGGTATCGGGAGGACAAAAGCAGAGAGCGGCAGTTGCAAGAGCGCTTATCATAAAACCGCAGCTGATTTTGGCAGACGAGCCGACAGGAGCCTTGGATTCACGATCTTCAGATGAACTTTTGCAGTTATTTACTCAGATCAATCAGAATGGACAGACGATCTTGATGGTTACACATAGTGTAAAAGCGGCAAGCAACGCAAAAAGAGTGTTGTTTATCAAAGACGGGCAGGTTTTCCATCAAATCTACAGAGGATGCCAGACGAATGAAGAAATGTATCAGAAGATCACGGCTGCGCTTACCGTCCTGTCAACAGGGGGTGAGTTAAAGTGAGTATAGCATTTTATTTTAAGCTTGCATTTACAAATTTAAAGAAAAATCATAAGACCTATATTCCATATCTTTTGACATGCATCATCACGATCATGATGTTTTATTGTCTGAGTGCTGTGGCCAGAAACTCCGGGCTGGATCAGATGAATGGAAGTGAAAGCCTCAAGGTGATCTTAAAATACGCGGTTTGGGTAACCGGGATTTTTGCCGCTGTTTTTCTGTTTTATACGAATAGTTTCCTCATTAAACAAAGGAAAAAGGAATTTGGCGTATATCAGGTACTGGGGATGGACAAACGAAATCTGATAAAGATGGAGGTCTGCGAGACGCTGATCACGATAGTTGTGAGTTTGACAGCGGGGCTTTCGATGGGGATGCTGTTTGGCAGACTGATGTTTTTGCTTCTTTTAAAGATGGTACAATTTCCGGTACCGCTGCGCTATTCGGTTGAACCCGCAGCACTTTTGCAGGGAGCGCTTCTGTTCTTAGGGATTTTCGCGGCAACGCTTCTTACGAATCTATTTCAGGTAGGCCGCGTAAAGCCGGTCGATTTACTCAAAGGCGAAAATACGGGAGAGAAGGAACCAAAAACAAAGTGGTTGTTCGTGCTCATTGGAATTATGACTCTGGCGGGTGGATACTATATTGCTCTTGCGACAGAAGACCCACTGGTGGCTATTTTCCAGTTTTTTATAGCGGTCATATTAGTCATCATAGGGACATACTGTTTGTTTATGACAGGGAGTATCGCTCTTTTAAAAATATTAAAAAAGAAGAAAAAATATTATTATAAGACACGGCATTTTATCTCTGTTTCCGGTATGATCTACCGTATGAAGCAAAATGCCGTGGGACTTGCAAATATCTGTATCATGAGTACGATCGTACTGGTTCTGATCTCTATGACAGTATCGCTGTATGTAGGAATAGACGATATTGTGTCTACACGGTATCCGACCGATTTTAAAACAGAGCTCTATATGCCGGAAGAAGGGATGAAGGAGAAGGCGGATCAGATTGTAAAAGAAGAAGCAGAGTCGGAAAATGTTAAGATAAAAAATCTGGCAGAATATACGTCGGGAAGTCTTGCATGCATGTTTGACGGCAAGGATACGATAGAAGTAGATATGACAAAAGTGGAAGGGGAGATTTCTAATGTGGCAGAAGATTACTATTGCTTGCTGATGCTTACAGTCGCCGATTATAACGCCCTGCAAGGCAAGAACGAAAAACTTTCAAAGGAGCAGGCGCTTGTTTTCGTATCGGGTCCTAAGGCATATACAGCAGATACGCTTAAACTGGACGGCAAAACATATGAAGTCAAAGCAAAAAATACAAAAACCGCAGTGAAAAACAGCACATTGTCTTCGGTGATCAAAACCATTTATGTGGTCATGTCGGATGAAGCACAAATAGAAAATCTGGTGCGAACCTATGGATTGGAAGGGGCAAATGGTTTAAGCTATACGATCGAATTTGATCTGATCGGGGAAAAAGAGGCGATGCGCAATGCAATGAAAAATATGGAAGATAGGCTTTCAGAAGAAATCGGGGAAAGTGCAGCTGCGGAGATACGGCAGGAGCATAAAGAAGATTTTCTTCAGATCGACGGAGGTTTTTTGTTTTTGGGCATCTTTGTAGGAGCGCTGTTTTTGATGGCAACGGTACTGATCATCTATTATAAACAAATATCAGAGGGGTACAGTGACCGGGAACGATATCAGATCATGCAGAAAGTCGGCATGGATAAGCGGGAAGTCGTGCGCTCTATAAAAAGCCAGGTCATGACCGTATTCTTTCTGCCTTTAGCAGGCGCAGTACTGCATCTGGCCGTTGCGTTTAAACTTATGGCTAAACTTCTGGAAATCATGTATCTTACCAACGTGCCGCTGTTTGCCGCGTGTACAGGTGTGACAATATTGGTGTTTGTCGTGTTCTACGCAATCGTATTTGCAGTGACATCCAGAGAGTATTATAAAATTGTAAGATAGGAAAAAGCATGGTATAATAGGGACACTCTAAGCCGGTAAAGTAACAGGCATGAAAATAGAAGATGAGGAGGTAAAAAATGGGATTTGAATTAGAGGCAAGTGTTCCTGCAATTACCGTGTTTTTACAGGGACTTTTGAGTTTTTTCTCTCCCTGCGTGCTTCCGCTGGTCCCTTTATATCTGGGGTATCTTTCCGGAGGGATCCAGGGGGAAAGTGATTTTTCGAAACACAGAGGAAAATTATTGCTCAACACGGTCTGCTTTGTCCTGGGGATCAGCGCGGCATTCTTTCTGATGGGAGCCGGCGTTTCGGCGGCGGGCAGCTTTCTTCATAAATACCAGATGGTGTTTGCAAAAGCAGGAGGAATCTTGATCGTCTTGTTTGGTTTCTATCAACTCGGTGTTTTCGGAAAATCGAAAGTATTGGGAAATGAACATCGTCTTCCGATCCATCTAGAAAAGTTGACCATGTCTCCGTTTACGGCGCTTTTATTTGGCTTCACTTTCAGTTTTGCGTGGACCCCCTGCGTAGGCCCGGCTCTGGCAAGTGTTCTTGTGATGGCGGGAAGCGCACAGACACAGGCAGCAGGCTTTCTTTTGATCGGTGTATATACGGCTGGTTTTGTACTGCCGTTTCTTGCTGTCGGATTGTTTACGGCAAAAGTGCTGGCCTTTTTCAAAAAACATGGAAATGTGGTGCGCTATACGGTGAAGGCCGGAGGTGTCTTGATGATCTTGATGGGACTGATGATGTTCACCGGGAAAATGAATGCGGTGACGGGATATCTTTCCGGGGCAAAAACACCGCAGGCGGTCTCTGAAAAGGAGGAAGAAACTGCAGAGAAAGAAGACAGACAGGCGGAACAGAAAGCAGATGGGCAGGAGAAAAAAGCGGAGCATGATTTTACATTGAAAGATCAGTATGGGGAAGAGCATACGCTTTCAGACTATAAAGGAAAAGTTGTATTTTTGAATTTCTGGGCGACCTGGTGTCCGCCCTGCAGAGCAGAAATGCCGGATATTCAAAAACTGTATGAGGAATATACAGGGGAAGATGAGGAAGTAGTGATCCTTGGAATCGCGGCACCGGAATATGGAAATGAGACGGATGAAGCAGGGATCATACAGTTTATGAAAGAGAATGGATATACGTATCCGGTAGTGATGGATGTAGATGGCGGAGTCTTTTCGCGTTATGGCATTACGGCGTATCCGACGACCTTTATGATAGATAAAAAAGGAGAAATTTTCGGCTATGCGCAGGGGCAACTTTCAGAAGATGTGATGAGGAGCATCATACAGCAGACGCTGGAAGGGAAAAAAGACGAGTAGAAAGAAAAAGGCAGTTTCTTTCTATAAGCGCTGTATGTATGAGGTACTGCCCTATGTACAGAAGATCAAGGATAGTGTAAGGAGGAGGACAGATGACGAAGGCAGGAGAGAGAAAAATCGAGACAGTGGAACGGGTAAATGGAGGAGCTGGATTTATCATGAAAGAAGCCCTGCTGGATATGGGGCAGCTGGGAAAACATTGTAAAATGTTTTCCCGGATAACCGTAAAACCTGGATGTGAACTAGGACATCATGAACACTATGAGGAGACGGAAACTTACTATATCCTTTCAGGTACAGGAATGTACGAGGATGACGGAAAAGCATATAAAGCGGAACCGGGGGACGTCTTTTTCTGTGAGAGTGGACATGGGCACGGAATAAAAAATGACGGGAGAGAAGATCTTAACTTTATTGCAATGATATTGAGGGCGTAATACATGTATACAATCCGAAAAGAAAATCTTCTATTCTAGCATTGCAAGATATACTATAATAATGCTATAATTTACTGTAGTATGTCAGCGTCAGTGTTCTGACGCTGTGCCATGTCAATAGAAGAAATATGAGTAGGTGACTGACTTGAAGAATAAAATCAAACGATTTGCAAAGGGAGATTTTCATATTCCACAGCCGGAGATCATATTTCCGGAGACACGTATTATCATGCGCGTCGGGGAAGGGGAAGAATATAGAGGAAGCTTTTCCTTACAAAATGAAGGAGAAGGAACGATCAGAGGGCTTGTATATCCCTCTTCTTTTCGTGTACACTGTGACGAGCAGGGTTTTGACGGGAATCCAGTAAATATCTATTATACATATGACGGGACAGGTCTGGTACCAGGACATGTTGAGCACGGGAAATTTACGATCGTCTGCAATGGTGGGGAATTTGATATTGCGTTTACTGCGATCATTGAAAAACCTTTTGTTATGACGCGTTACGGTAAAGTACAGAGTCTGGAAGACTTTAAAAAGTTAGCTTTTAGGGATCCGGCAGAGGCAGAAAAATTGTTCCGCTCCAGAGATTTTTATGAGATATTGAAGTATGAGGACAAGCGGATACAGGCATTGTATGACAATATGCGCAAATGGGAATTGAATCAGCATGCGCTGGAGGAATTTCTCGTCGGGTGTAAACAAAAAGAGAAAATCTTCTTGACTTTAGAGGAAGAAAGCCGTGCGTTTATTTCCCTGGAGGAAGCAAGAAAAGAGACCTTTACGATCAAGAAGAATACGTGGGGGTACCAGGAAATCGATGTCAAGACAGAAGGGGACTTTCTTTCTGTAGAACATACACGCATTACGACAGAAGAATTTATTGGAAATTCTTATCGTTTGGAGTATTTTATCACACTGGAAAATCTGCATGACGGAAGTAATTTTGGACAGATCGTGCTGGAAACTGCGTACGAGACGCTCTGCTATGAGATCGTGGTAGAAAAAAATGTTAAGCGGGATGAAGAACACAGAGCAGCAGACCAGGAATTTGCCGGGATCGTGAAAAGTTATCTAAGTTATGAAGCTGGGAAAATGGATATAAATACCTGGACAAAAGAAGCGCTGAAGCGGATCGAACATCTGCGTGATGTAGACAGTAAAAAAGAGGTATATCTGCTGGTACATGCACATATCTGTCTTCTTGGCGGGATGCCGGAGGAAGCAAAGTGGCTCTTGGAGTCTTATAATTATAATCGTTTTGCCATTGGCAAAGATGCGGAGATGAGCTCCTATTATCTGTATCTGACAACTCTTTTGAGTAATGACAGCATCGGGCAGAGAAGGGTAGCGGAAGAATTATCTAAATCATTTATGAAGCATCCAGAGAGTTGGAAGATTTTATGTATGCTTGTAAATGTAGATTCGGAGTACAAGATCTACAGTGAGAGACTGCGGGCGTTGGAAAAGCAGTTCTACGAAGAAAAGTCACACAGTATCTGGTTTTATATGGAAGCGTTCAAATGCTTTAGGGATAAGAGCACCTCTCTGAAAAAGCTGGGAATGTTTGAAGTGCGGGTATTGCTCTTTGCGGCTAAGCATAAGCTGATGACAAAAGAGTTGGCGCTTTATACCGCAAACCTTGCTAGTCAGCTGAAAACTTTTGACAGACATCTGTATGACACGTTGGTCTTGTCTTATGAAATGTATGAAGAATCTATGATATTGACTGCGATCTGTACACTGCTGATCAAAGGGAGCCGCATGGAGAGCATGTATTTTAAATGGTATGAAAAGGCAGTAGAGGCAGAATTAAAGATCGCGCAGCTCTATGAATATTATATGGCGGCAGTTGATCCGCAATATTTCAATAAACCCCTTCCAAGGTCTGTGTATCTATATTTTATGCATGGGAATAACTTGGATTATCATAAATGTTCCTTTTTGTACGCGAATCTGATCACGTATGAGGATGAAGGAAGTGAGATTTATGCGCATTACAGGGATGAAATGGAAGCTTTTGCATGGAATCAGTTAGACCGTCGGCATGTTGATGAACTGCTCAGAGTTATTTATAAACGTTTTATCGTGGAACGTTCTATGAATCCGGAACGTGTAAAAGCGTTGTATGATATTTGCCATGCGTATGAGATCACGACAAAAGTACCGAATATGAAATTTATCCATGTGATAGCGGAGGATGGGACGGTTACGCAGAAAGTTCCATATACAGATCATGGCACGCAAGTATTCTTGTATGCCAAGACAGATAGGCTTGTCTGGGAAGGCAAGGATGGAAGACATTATACAGACTCTATACCTTATGACAGCAAACGTCTGTTCTATGAACTTAGATATATGGACATGTGCAGGAAATTCATCAACGGATTGAGAAGAAGCAAGGAGGAGGAAGAAGAGGAGGAACTGACTCTTGAAGCAGTGCGAATACATGGCATGGAAAGTTATACAGAGGAAGAAGTTTTCAGCCTGTGCAGCAAGACGATCCGGGAGAGCAACTATGAATCGGATGATTTCCTGACGTATATTTGTTTTGAATTATTTAAAAAAGGGCAGTATGATAAAGTGATACTGACCTATCTTGCCAATTATTACTGCGGGGCTACTCCAGATATGAAGTGGCTTTGGAGAGAGGCCAGAGAATATGAGGTACATACGCATAAGCTGGCTGAACGGATCTTAACGCAGATGTTATTTTCCGAGGAAGTATTCCAAGAAGTAGCTGTTTTTGAGGAGTACTATGCGGAAGGGGCATATTTCAGGCTGCAGCAGGCATATCTTGCCTATGTATCCAGAGAATATGTTGTGGAAGAACGTAAGATAGGGAAAAGTGTCATTGACATTATATGCCGGGAATATGAAAAAGGCGAAGATACCATTGACATATGTAAGATTGCAGTGCTGAAGTATTATGCCCAGAAGGAATATAGTTCGCAGACACGTAAAACATTGAAAAAATTTTTACAGGAGTTGTGCGGAAAACAAATATATTTTCCGTTTTTCCTTACATACGAGAAGGACTGGCTCATCGAGCTGCAGTTATGGGATAAGACATTGATAGAATACAAGGGGCAGAAAGGAAGCAGGGTCATGCTGTATTATCAGCTTCAAAAAGGAGGAAGTGAACCTGCCGATTACTCTACAGAGGTGCTTACGCCTATGTATGAAAATCTGTATGTCAAAAAGTTTGTACTGTTCGCTCATGAAAAATTAAAATATTATTTTAAAGAAACTATAGATGGGAATTCTTACCGCAGCAATAAAGCAAGCTGTGGGCGAAGGATAGAAAAGGGCGAGAGCGGGCGATATGGAAAGCTCAATGATATCTTGCTGGAGGAAGACAAAGAAAAAAAACAAAAGATGATGCGTGCATATGCGGTGGAAAGCGCGATCGCGGCGCACATGTTTGTACAGTATTAAGGAGGCAGTTTGCCTATGGGACAGGGCAGTATTATCGGGTATGAGATTAACGAAAAGACATGCCAGATCAGTTTCTATAATGAAGAAGAACTAGAACCGGATACATTGGAAGTAGACACGGACAACTATCAGATTCCCTTAATCATTGGAAAATTGAGAGATACGTGGGCATATGGAAAAGAAGCTAAAAGGCTGGTTACTATTAAGGAAGGATTTACAGTGACCCGCTTGTTGGATAAAAGTCTTGCCGGAGACAAGATTGAATTTGGTGAAGAGTCCTATGATGCCGTGTGGCTCTTATCTCAATTTATCCAGATGTCTTTAAAAGAGTTTCCACAGATCGACGGGATCGTATTCAGTGTTCCGGTGCTGACAGAAGAACTGGCACAGATGCTCCGGGGCATTGCGGTGCGTATGAATATAGACAAACGGCATATTTTTATCCAGGATTACAAAGAAAGTTTTTGCAATTATCTGTTCTACCAGCCTAAAGAGTTGTGGCAGTATGATGCCGCGCTGTTTTGCTGCGACCGGAATGAGATCAAGGCATATATGCTCAGGCGTCTGAAACCGGGATTAGGCGGCGGAAAGACGACTTTTGTGACAGTAGACGAGGTGGCAAGTGCGCATATGAAAGAGCTGGCGGCTGTATATCCGGTGCTCAATGAAGACAAGGCAAAGGAAGCAGATCTGATGTTCTGTCGTTTTATAGAAAGCGTATTTGACAAGCGTATCGTATCTTCTGTCTTTTTGACCGGTGAAGGTTTTGAAAACAACTGGTATCCAAAGGCTCTGCGGGTCTTGTGCAATGGCAGGCGCGCGTTTATAGGAAATAATCTTTACAGCAAAGGGGCGTGCTATACCGCCTATAGAAAATTATTTATGCATATAGAGAATCCCGTTTATTTGTCAGAGGATAAACTGACAGATCAGATAACGGTAAATATGAGAGTAGACGGCCAGGAAATGTGGTATCCGATTGTTTCCTGGGGGGCGCATTGGTACGAGTCTAATAATCAATGGGAAGTGCTTTTGGAAGATGTGGAAGATATTGAGTTTCATATAGATTCTCTGATCCAAGGAAGTTTAAAGACAGAGAAGATTTCATTGAAAAGCTTCCCAAAACGAGCGGAATATTCTATGCGTCTGCAGATCGAGACATTGTTTCTGGACGAGAAAACCTGCAAGATCACGGTGCGGGATGCCGGTTTTGGAGAATTTTTCCCGCCGACAGATTTCCAGGAAGAAAAAATCATACATTTAGGAGGAAATGATGGGAAGTTTAATTCTTTGTCATGATAAACATGCGACTCACCCATATGAAATCACGCGGATCCACTGTAAGATTTTTACACTGGAAGAATTGTGCTATTATCTGTGCAATAATCTATACTTGATCGATTATACGATCATGAACATGCAGCTCTTGAGGTGGCTGGAAGAAGAACTGGAAATGCAGGAGCTGGCTGAACAGCTTAAAGATGTGATCCGTCTGAAAGGCTCAGTGGAAAAGTTTGTCCTTACTATCCTGAAAGCTTCAAAGATTTACCGTGAACCGGAGATGATCCGGATCCAGAATGTTTTGGAACATTTGAAAAATCAAAAGGATATTGAGCGGCAGAAATATAAAGGGGACAACCTGTTAGAAAGTGGAGAGATAGAGGAGGCCATCCTTGTTTATCAGGCTATTTTAAATGCCGAGAAAGACGAGACGGTAGATACAAAATTTTATGGAAAGATTTATGCGTGTCTGGGCGCGGCTTACGGGCGCCTGTTTTTATATCAGGAGTCTGCGAAGATGTATGACAGAGCCTATCAGATATGCGCAGATCAGGCGCTGTTAAAGCCGTATCTCTATGCTTCTTATAAATATATGTCTTTGGAGGAGTATCACATTTTGTTGACGAAACATGAAGAATATGTGGAAGTCAATGCGCAGATGCGCAGAGAAATGGAAGAGATCATGCAGAAAGTGCCAAAGGAGCCGGGGAGTGAATGGATCGAGAAATGGAAGCGTCGGCATAGAAGAAGTCATACATGATAAAGCGTTTGACAGAAAGGCAGAAATATGATATTATATCCATGTATTTTAGCGTGGTAAAGTAATCAATTACTAATATGATAAAGTGCCACGGCAAGGAGGAGATGTAGGATGAAGAAGAAAATGGCTTTTGTACTTGCGGCGGCATTGACTGTTTCACTTGCGGCAGCGGGGTGCGGCGGCACAACGGATGACAAAGCAGACAAGAAAGAAGACAAAAAAACAGAAAGTTCGGCAGATTCTTCTGCCAATGATGACGATACTTTTGTCGTTGGTTTTGATGCAGAGTATCCACCATATGGGTATATGGATGATAATGGCGAATACACAGGGTTTGACCTGGAACTTGCGCAGGCAGTCTGCGATATGGAAGGCTGGAAATTAGAAAAGAAACCAATTAACTGGGATTCCAAGGATATGGAGCTGAATTCAGGCTCTATTGACTGTATCTGGAATGGCTTTACCATGAACGGAAGAGAGGACGATTATACATTCTCTGTTCCTTATGTAGATAACAGTCAGGTCATCGTAGTGGCGGAAGATTCCGGAATTGAAAGTCTGGAGGATCTAGCAGGAAAACAAGTCGGTGTGCAGGCGGCTTCCGCAGCGTTGGATGTATTGAATGGCGATCAAAAAGAGTTGGCAGATACATTTGCTTCTTTAAATGAGTTCGCAGATTATAATACTGCTTTTACAGAACTGCAGGCACGGGCCTTGGAGGCGCTGGCGATTGACATCGGAGTGGCAAAATATCAGATCAATTCCCGTGGGGAAGGATATAAAATACTGGATGAAACCTTGAATAAGGAACAGTATGCCATTGGATTTAAAAAGGGAAATGAAGAATTGTGTGAGAAAGTAAATGCAGATCTTCAGAAACTTGCAAATGATGGGACAGTTGCCGAATTGGCGGAAAAATATGAGATTGCTGATATGGTGACGCTGAAAGCGGAATAAATAAATCTGCACTGAGAATATGAAGAATACCCCCGGAAAATTCCGGGGGCATACTTGTGTCTGGGAGGAAGATGCATGAGTTTTGAGATAATGTTACTGCAATTGACAAAAGGTTTTGGGCAGACCTGCCTGATTTTTTTTCTGACGCTGGTGTTTTCCCTGCCGTTGGGAATGGTTGTATACTTTGGAAGGGTATGCAGGCTGAAACCAGTCAGCTGGCTGGTTAAGATCTATATATCGATCATGAGGGGAACGCCTCTTATGCTTCAGCTTTTAGTTTGGTATTTTGCTCCTTTTTACCTATGGGGGATGAATATAGGGGGGTATAAGCTGACTGCGATCATCATAGGTTGTTCTTTGAATTATGCCGCGTATTTTGCAGAGATCTACCGGTCGGGGATTGAGTCGATACCCCAGGGACAGTATGAAGCCGCAGCACTGTTGGGATATTCCAGACAACAGACATTTTTTAAGATCGTACTGCCGCAGGTGGTCAAGATCGTGCTGCCGTCTGTGACAAATGAAGTGATCACGCTCGTAAAAGATACGTCGCTTGTATACGCTCTTTCCTATGTGGAAATGTTCGCTGTAGCAAAACAGATCGCGGCGGCACAGACGACAGTACTTCCATTTTTTATTGCAGGTGTATTCTACTATATATTCAATTATGTGGTCGCAGGAATGATGGAGTTGTTTGAGAAACGCCTCAATTACTACCGATAGGAGGAAGATGGAATGAAACTTCTGGAAATGAATCATATAAAGAAATCTTTTAATGGCGTGCAGGTCATACAAGATATCTCACTTTCTGTAGAAAAAGGGGAGATACTTGCGATCATTGGACCGTCCGGTTCCGGTAAGTCCACACTTCTGCGGTGCGCTACCATGCTGGAGACGATCGACGGCGGAGAAATCTATTATCTGGGAAACAAGGCTGCCTGGGTGGAAAACGGAAAGCCTGTATTTCCAAGGAAAGAAGAACAAAAGAAGATCCAGTCCTATTTTGGGTTGGTATTTCAGAATTTTAATCTATTTCCGCATTTTTCTGTACTCAAAAATATTACCGATGCGCCGCTCAAAGTGCAGAAGCGAAGCAAAGAAGATGTATATGAAGAAGCAAGGAAATTATTGAAAAAAATGGGACTTTCTGATAAGGAAGACGCCTATCCGTATCAGTTATCCGGCGGACAGCAGCAGAGGGTATCTATTGCCAGGGCGCTGATGATGCATCCGGATATTTTATTTTTCGATGAACCGACTTCTGCTTTGGATCCGGAACTGACAGGGGAAATCCTGAAAGTAATCAAAGATCTGGCGGCAGAACATATGACAATGGTGATCGTTACACATGAGATGAATTTTGCGAAGAAAGTAGCGGATCATATTATTTTCATGGATAAAGGTGTGATCGTCCAGGAAGGAAAGCCGGAGGAAGTGTTTGGCTCGGAAAATGTGAGGGTACAGGAATTCCTTGGAAAATTGACATCAGAAAGATGAATAAATGAGGTACGGTATATAAGTAAAACTTATTAAATTGCGAAAAAATAAATAATGAGATACAGGCGCTGCAAGGCGGAGGGAATATTGATTTTCCCTCTGCCTTATATTATAATCAGAAATGCGGTGGGAATGTCTGTGTTTTGACAGAGCTTTTCCCAGTGTTGAACCTTATTGAAAAAAAGAAAGGGACAGGTGTGAACGTATGAAGAAATTAGAACAGCTTTACGAAGGAAAGGCAAAGAAAGTATTTTCTACAGAAGATCCGGATATTGTTATTGTGGACTATAAAGATGATGCAACTGCGTTTAACGGCGAGAAGAAGGGGACGATCGTAGGAAAAGGGGTCATCAATAACCGTATGACAAACTATATTTTCCAGGTATTAGAAAAAGAAGGCGTTCCGACACACTATGTAGAAGAATTGAGCGATCGGGAGACTGCGGTCAAGAAAGTGGAAATCGTGCCTCTGGAAGTGATCGTGAGAAATGTGGCTGCCGGAAGTTTTTCAAAGAGACTTGGCATAGAAGAAGGGAAAAAATTGTTGGCACCTACCCTGGAATTCAGCTATAAAGATGATGATCTCGGAGATCCGATGATCAACGACTATTTTGCGATCGCGATCGGAGCAGCAACAAGAGAGGAAATCGATAAGATCACCGAGTATACATTTAAGGTGAATGATGTATTAAAGAAGTTTTTCGACGAGGCAGGCATTGAGCTGATCGACTTTAAGATCGAGTTCGGAAGATACCATGGAGAGATTATCCTGGCAGATGAAATTTCTCCGGATACCTGCCGCCTGTGGGACAAAGAGACACATGAGAAATTGGACAAAGACCGTTTCCGCAGAGATATGGGGAATGTAGAGGATGCGTATCAGGAAGTATTCAAACGGATCGGCATCAGATAGTGGAGGTATATATGAGTAATGAACGTTATGTAAGCCCTCTGTCTGAACGGTATGCCAGCAGGCAGATGCAGTATATTTTTTCTCCGGATAAGAAATTTAAAACATGGAGAAGACTGTGGATCGCTCTGGCAGAGACAGAGAAAGAGCTGGGGTTAAATATCACAGAGGAACAGATCGAGGAATTGAAGGCGCATGCAGAGGATATCAATTATGATGTGGCAAAAGAACGGGAAAAGGTTGTCCGCCATGATGTGATGTCGCATGTATACGCTTACGGTGTACAATGCCCAAAGGCAAAGGGAATCATCCATTTAGGCGCAACGTCCTGCTATGTAGGAGATAATACAGATATGATCATCATGTCGGAAGCGCTGAAATTGGTGAGAAAAAAGCTGCTGAATGTGATAGCAGAGCTGGCAAAGTTCGCAGAGGAGCAGAAAGCGCAGCCTACGCTTGCTTTTACACATTTTCAGCCGGCACAGCCTACAACAGTAGGAAAAAGGGCTACACTTTGGCTACAGGAATTTGAGATGGATCTAGAAGATCTGGACTATGTACTTGGAAGCCTGAAATTATTGGGTTCCAAAGGGACAACGGGAACGCAGGCAAGTTTTCTGGAGCTATTTGACGGTGATCAAGAGACGATCGATAAGATTGACCCGATGATTGCGGAAAAGATGGGATTCAAAGCCTGCTATCCGGTATCTGGGCAGACGTATTCCAGAAAAGTAGATACAAGAGTGCTGAACGTACTGGCAGGAATCGCGGCAAGCGCGCATAAATTTTCTAATGATATCCGTCTTTTGCAGCACTTAAAAGAAATCGAGGAACCATTTGAGAAGACACAGATAGGTTCTTCGGCAATGGCATATAAGAGAAATCCCATGCGCAGTGAGCGGATCGCTTCTCTTTCACGTTATGTTATGATCGATGCGCTGAATCCGGCGATCACTTCTGCGACACAGTGGTTTGAGAGGACATTGGACGATTCGGCAAATAAACGTCTGAGTGTGCCGGAGGGCTTCCTTGCCATAGATGGTATATTGGATCTGTGTATGAATGTTGTAGATGGGCTTGTCGTATATCCAAAAGTGATCGAAAAACGTCTGATGGCAGAACTGCCGTTTATGGCAACAGAAAATATCATGATGGATGCGGTAAAGGCAGGTGGAGACAGACAGGAGCTGCATGAAAAGATCCGCGAGCTTTCCATGGAAGCAGGACGCAATGTAAAGGAAAAAGGAGAAGACAATAATCTCCTTGAATTGATCGCCAAAGACCCGGCGTTTAATATGACGTTGGAGGAATTAAAAGAGACGATGGATCCTTCTAAATATGTGGGACGTGCTCAGGAACAGGTGGAAGCATATTTGAAAAATGTCATAGGGCCTTTGCTCAAAGCAAATGAAGAAGAACTTGGATTGAAAGCAGAGATCACGATATAGACACAAACGATACTTTCGTATTCCTCATCAGAAAAATTTATGCAAAGGAATGTTGCAAAAGATTGCAGCATTCCTTTTTCTTATGCTAATTTGGTATTTGGTGTTTCAGCATAAGAAAGGTATAGGTGAGAAATATGGAAGATTGTGAAAAGTTTTATAACAGATGGAATTTAAAGGGGATATATGTCCGGTTGGTGGAAAGCATATGCATTTTATCGTTTATGCTTTTCCTCGCTGCAGCTGCATATGATTTTGCAGAATGTTTTCCCCGATATACAGGGATGGGAAAGACAAAAACAGAATCTGACGGCAAAGATGTGGCTATACATACAGAAAAAGGAGTGTGTAAAGATCTGTATGGGATCATGGAGACAGCGGCAGTGGAAGGAGTCGGAGAAATAGGCAGAGATATGGGCGGAGAAACAGCGGAAGCTGCGGTAAGGGCTGTGCCGAAGACTGTGGAAAATGAACCGGAAGAGAATGTATATTTTTCTGCATATTTTCCTGAAAGTGAAGAACCTGCGGCGCCAGAAACAGTAGTGACAATACCGGATCACGAAAAGGAAGAAGTTGCAGTCCCGGATATTCCTCAAAAAGATACGGATACAGAAGAACCGGATAATGGAGAAAATATAGAGAAGATTCCATCTGTAAACGGTTTTCTGGTGGATGAGACCGGTATGATCTGTGGAATAGAGCCGGGAGCGGATGTTCTCTATGACGGGTATCTTTTAGATCTTCCGACAGAGCATGTGACAGGGATACGTAAAGGTGCATTTATGGATGCTCCCGGAGGTGCCATTGAAATGTATATTCCATCAAATATCACTAACATTGAAGCAGGAGCATTTCTCGGACTTCGTGAGATGGAATGGATCGAAACCGCACCGGATCACGGAAGCTACACAAGTATGGATGGAGTGTTGTTTACCGCTGATGGGCGGTGCCTGATCGCTTTTCCAAGCGGCAGGACAGAGATTTATATTGTTCCGGAAACAGTGACAAGCTTTGCGGCGTATTCTTTTTGTCATACGCGGATTTCAAAGATTGACATGAGAGTATGCGGCGTGACAGAAATAGGGAAATTTATATTTGGGGAGGAGAATGGAGCAGGAATCACAATTGTCGTGCCAGAAGGGATGAAGGACGTTTACCGGGACGCGTTTTTATGTTATGATGTGACAGTAGAAAGTTCGTTCTAATCTGAACAAGGAGTGATGTGTCGATGGACTATAAGCTTGTTATCCGGACGGCAGTTTTGGCGGGAGAGCTGATGCTGTTAAGCGGGGCCGAGACATACAGAGTAGAAGATACGATGAACCGTATCTTACAGACAGCCGGGACGCAGACAGCCGAGGCGCTTGTGTTCCGTACCGGGATTTTGGCTACGATCGATGATCCGGATATAGAACCTGTCACCATGATGCATAGAGTAAAGGCTTCCGGTACAAATTTAAACAGGATCATGCAGGTGAATGCGATCTCAAGGAAATACTGCGCAGGAGAAATGACGCTTTTGGAGGCCTATGAAGGCCTGGGAAGTATTCAGAAGAAGAAATATAAAATATGGCATTATAATCTGGCTACAGTCATCATACCGGCGGGGTTTGCTCCGTTGTTCGGCGGGCAGATGCCGGAGATGCTTCTTTCGGCGTTGGCAGGCGCGTTGTTGGCTCTTATTATTACTGCTGCAAAGAAGTGGAAAGTAAATGGATTGATCTCTGATGTGGTTTCTTCTTTTGTTGTTGTAATGGCGGTATTCCTTTTAGGAATAAAAATGACAGGAGTAAATATAGATGTTGTGATCATCAGTGCGATCATGCCGTTAGTTCCGGGCGTAGCGATCACAAATGCTGTCAGAGATATCGTACAGGGAGATTATATGTCCGGCAATGCACGTGTGCTGGAGGCATTTTTGACAGCGGCAGGAATTGCGATCGGAGCAGGCGCGGGCATGTGGCTTGCCAGATTGCTGATAGGGGGTGGAATGGCAGGATGAGTCTGATGATAGGTGTAGCAGGGTGTTTCTTTTCTGTCGCAGCGTTTGCTATATTACTAGAAACTCCCCCAAATTATCTGATCCATGCCGGTGCGGTAGGAGCAGTGGGAGGTTTCGTATACCTGATAGGGACAAAGTGTGGATTAGGTGTAGTCCTATCCTCTTTTTTATCGGCGCTGTCGATCGCTTTCCTGGCACATTTGTTTGCTAGGATTTTTAAAGAGCCGGTTACTGTATTTCTGACAGCGGGCATACTTCCGACAGTTCCGGGAGCAGGCATGTATCGTACAGCATATTATCTGATCCAAAACAACAGTGAAAGAAGCGGGTATTATCTGATGCAGACTCTGGAGATTGCAGGTGTGATCGCGCTAGCGATTTTTATCGTGGATACATTGTTTAAAATAGTGGGAAAGAGAGAAAAAAGGTATACCCGTCCGGGTACCCCGTAACACATGCCTTACAGGCAGGCGTGCTATGCACGATAAGGTATACCCGTTCGGGTACCCCGTAACACATGCCTTACAGGCGGGCGTGCTTTGCACGATAAGGTATCAAAAACAGGTTTTTTGTTTGTTGAACTATCTCTTTATATGTTCTATAATAAGAAGTAAGAAGAGGAAAGTGATATTTCCTGTTGTCTGGAAGCAATTTAGTGGTGTTTTTTCAATGGAGAACAGGGGAGGATAGGATATGAAGGAGAGAAACATACTTCAGATTCTGAAAAACAGTGAGTATACTGTCGTATTGCTGGGCGTGGAAATGATTTTGGAAAACGGGTATCCGGCATTGCGAGACGGCTTTGCCTCTTATGACTTGGAACAGAAATACGGATATTGTCCGGAGGAAATCATAAGTAGTGCTTTTTATGAAACAAGAAAAGACTTTTTCTTTCGATTTTATAAAGAAGAGATACTAAAAATTGCAGAGGAGCTGCCGGGAAAAGGCTACCAAAGTTTAAAAAAACTGCAGGACTATGGATTGATACAGACGATCATTACAAAGCGTATCTTTGGCTTGGCAGACCGTGCGGGCTGCACAGATGTTATCAATCTGCATGGCACAGTCTATGAAAATATATGTCCGAAATGCGGCAGAAGTTATTCGGTGGAATATATAAAAAATGCAAAAGGTGTTCCTTTATGTGAAAACTGCCTGGTATCGATCCGTCCAAAGATCATCCTGTATGGAGAGATGGTGGATAATGAGGTGATGACAAAGGCGGCATTCAAGATGGAAAAGGCGGATGTGGTACTGGTATTGGGAGCACCCATACATGCCTCTATGTGCCAGCAGCTTCTGCAGTATTATAAAGGGAAGAAAGTCATTTTAGTAAAGGCAAAGGAACATTTTTCCGATACACAGGCAGATATCTGTATTCATTCCAGATGCGATACATTTTTAACGGGACTCGTAAGAAAATATGAGCAGGGATGAAGCATCATAGTCAGGAAGAAAAAAATACTGTATGACTTTAAAACAGAGACAGAAAGTGGAGAGAGAAAATGAGTGATAAAGTAAGAACAAGATTTGCGCCAAGTCCTACGGGAAGGATGCATGTGGGAAATTTACGGACAGCGCTGTATGCGTATTTGATCGCAAAGCATGAAGCAGGAGATTTTATCTTAAGAGTAGAGGATACAGATCAGGAACGATTTGTCGACGGTGCCCTGGAGATTATTTACCGGACATTGGAAAAGACGGGGCTGTATCATGATGAAGGACCGGATAAGGATGCCGGATATGGGCCGTATGTACAGAGCGAACGGTGCGCGAAGGGGATTTATCTGAAATATGCTAAACAGTTGGTAGAGCAAGGGGACGCCTATTATTGCTTCTGTGACAAGGAACGTCTGGAATCTCTAAAAACCTCGGTATCAGAAGATGGAACAGATATTGTAGTCTATGACAAACATTGTCTTGGACTTACTGCGGACGAGGTAGAGGCAAATCTTAAAGCAGGCAAGCCATGGGTGATACGTCTGAATGTGCCAAACGAAGGAACAACGACTTTTCATGATGAGATATATGGGGATATTACCGTTCCAAACAGCGAACTGGATGATATGATCTTGATCAAATCAGATGGTTTTCCTACGTATAATTTTGCAAATGTAGTAGATGACCATCTGATGGGAATCACGCATGTAGTAAGAGGAAACGAATATTTATCTTCAGCTCCAAAATATAACCGGCTGTATGAGGCGTTTGGATGGGAAGTGCCGGTGTATGTACATTGTCCTTTGATCACGGACGAAAATCATAAGAAGCTGAGCAAACGCTGCGGACATGCCTCTTATGAAGATTTGATAGAGCAGGGATATATATCAGAGGCAGTGGTCAATTATGTTGCGCTGCTTGGATGGTGTCCGTCTGATAATCGTGAGATTTTTTCTCTGGAAGAATTGGTAGAAGCTTTTGATTACCGACATATGAGCAAGTCGCCGGCAGTATTTGACACCGTTAAACTAAAATGGATGAACGGAGAGTACTTAAAGGCAATGCCTTTTGCACGTTTCTATGAGCTGGCGAAGCCTTATATACAGGAAGTTATCACAAAAGAATATGATCTGGAGAAGATTGCGGCGCTTATCAAAACAAGGATCGAGATCCTGCCGGACATCAAAGAACAGATTCAATTCTTTGAAGAAGTACCGGAGTATGACATATCTTTGTATACACATAAAAAAATGAAAACAAATCCGGAGAATTCTTTGGAATTTTTGCGTCAGATACTTCCGGTATTGGAAGTTCAGGAAGATTACAGCAATGATGCCCTGTTTGAGACGCTGAAAGCATATGCCGGCGAACATGGATATAAGATCGGGTATGTCATGTGGCCGCTGCGTACAGCTGTATCCGGAAAGCAGAACACGCCGGGCGGGGCTACAGAGATCATGGAGGTACTTGGCAAAGAAGAATCTCTCAAAAGAATACGGGCAGGTATTCAGAAGCTGGAAGGATAAAGGGGAGTAAGACAGAAGATTGAATCAGGCACAGAAAAAAGCAATGATGATAAAAGACGGACCTTGTCTCGTGCTTGCGGGACCAGGGTCGGGGAAAACAAGAACGATCGTAAACAGAATAAAATTCCTGATAGAGGAACAGAAAGTAAGACCAGAAGAAATTCTGGTCGTTACTTTTACCCGTTATGCGGCGGCAGAGATGAAAAAACGTCTGTGTGAGGTCATGGGGAGAAGAACTATACCTGTCACTGCCGGAACATTTCACGGTATTTATTATGGAATATTGAAATGGGCTTATCGCATAGGCTCCGGAAATATTCTTTCGGAAGAGGAAAAATACCAGATTTTAAGAGATGTGATCAGTCGGCAGAAAATGGAAGTTTTTGATGAAGAAGATTTTCTGGAAGGAATTGTTTCAGAGATTGGAACAGTAAAGAATAATGGATTGGCTATAGAAGAATTTCATTCGTCAAAATGCGATGCAGATGCGTTTTACGGAATTTATCATGCGTATGAAGCGCAGAAGAAAAAATGGCGGAAAATTGATTTTGATGATATGCTTTTGTTATGCCGAGAGTTGTTTTTGTCACGGCCGGATATTTTAAAACAGTGGCAGAAGAAATTTCGTTATATTTTGATCGATGAATTTCAGGATATTAACCGTATACAGTATGATGTGATAAAGATGCTGGCGCTGCCGGAGAATAACTTGTTTGTGGTGGGAGATGACGACCAGGCTATTTATGGGTTTCGTGGGGCAGATACGAGGATCATGTTTGAATTTTTAGAAGATTTTCCGCAGGCAGCACAGATTCTTCTAGACATTAACTATCGTTCTTCTGCTAATATTGTAAAAAATTCTCTGAAAGTGATCGGCAAAAATACAGTACGGTTTGAGAAGAAACTGCGTGCGGCAAAGGAAAAGGGGACCAGCGTGCATGTGCAGGAATTGAAGGATCCGGTGGAGGAGGGCAGATATATTACAGAAGAAATAAAAAAGAGAAGAAAAGCAGGGATTGCCTGGGAACGGATGGCTGTTCTGTTCCGTATCCATACAGATGCCAGGCCGGTGGTGGAGAACTTTTTAGAACAGAAGATCCCTTTTCAGATGAAAGAACATCTTCCTAATCTGTATAATCATTTTATCGGAAAAGATATACAGGCATATTTCCATATGGCAAACGGCAGCAGACTGCGGGGAGAATTTTTACAGATCATGAACCGGCCTAAGCGCTATTTGTCAAGAGAAAGCCTTTCTCAGGGAGAAGCTTCTTTCGAAGAACTGCGGAAGTTTTATTTCGACAAGGACTGGATGCAAGATCGGATCGACCAGTTTGAATGGGATATAAAGATGCTTTCAAAAATGGCGCCTTATGCGGCAATCCAATATCTGCGCAAGAAAATAGGATATGATGATTTTTTGAGAGAGTATGCGAAGACAAGGAATATACATGCGGCAGATCTGTTTGAGGTACTGGCGGAGATAGAGGAAGCCGCAAGACCTTTTGCCACTCTTGAAGAATGGTTTGATCATGTGGCGGAGTATACAGAAGTTTTACGAAAAAAGGAGCAGAAAAGACAGGAAGAACAAAGAGGTATCCATTTGATGACAGTACATGCCGCAAAGGGACTTGAATTTGATACGGTGTTTATCATAGAGGCAAATGAGGGGCAGATTCCCTATAAAAAAGCAAAAAGCGAGGAAGAAACAGAGGAAGAAAGGCGTCTGTTCTATGTAGCAATGACAAGAGCAGAAGAAATCTTGAAGATTTGTTATGTAAAACAAAAAAATGGGAAAGAGGTATCTCCTTCCCGTTTTGTGCAGGACCTACTCGAGACTATCTAGGTCAAGTTCTTCAAATTCCTGGGTATCCAACCATTCGTCGAATGCTTCAGACGCACGTTCAAATTCTTCGTCGTCTTCGATATTTTCCAGTTCAGGTTCCTTGGATGTCCCTTCAAAGAAGCGGTATAGATAGACTTGTCCATCCTCGTTATCTCCATTTTCGTCTAAAGGAAGGAGGGCGATATATTCCTGCCCGGCTGTTTCAAATATAGTCAGTACCGCGCATTCCAGTTCTTCATCATTATCCAGTGTCAGTGTGACAGTGAGCGCTTCATTTTCGTTCATTGTTTTTCTCCTTTATTGTATTGATCTCCTCACATTTAATAGGGGAGTATTGCTAATAAAACTCTAACAGATAGAATATAAAAAAGCAAGGGAAACATAGAGGTTAATCAGTTGACAATCCTCTGAAATAGGGTAGAATGTAAGAGTGGACAGAAATAAAGAAAGGAAACAGCGGGATGAAAGGAAGAGTTGTGAGAGTACTGGCAGTGGCGTTGGCAGCTGTTGTTTTTGCGGGTGGATGCAAGAAAAATGTCGGTACTCCTGAAGATAATGCGGTGGTGGAGACAGATGAACAGGAAGAAAGTGAAGAACAAGAAGAACTTGTTGTCGGATTTAGCTGTATGAATTTGTCGAATCCATTTTATGAGACGCTGGAAGCGGCAATCCAGACATCTTTAGAAGAGCAGGGAGCTCGCCTCCTTGTCAAAAATCCGTCAGGGGATGTACAGGCACAGATTACACAGATCCAGGAGTTGATAGAGGAAGAGGTAGACGCGGTTATTTTATGTCCGGTCGATTGGGAAGAAATCACACCGGCATTGGAAGCGTTGAAAGAAGCGGATATACCTGTGATCAATCTTGATACAGAGGTAAAAGAAACAGAGCTGGTCGACGCATATATCGGTTCAGACAATAGAAATGCCGGGTATGTCTGCGGGCAAGATCTGATCGAGACAAAACCGGATGGGGGCAGTGTCATCATCGTAGAATGTCCTGCAATCAATTCTGTTAATGAGAGGATCACAGGCTTTGAAGAAGCGGTTGCAGAAGGCGGATTTGAAGTTTTGGAGAGGATCAACAGCAGCGAGCAGGATATTAAAACAGCCATGCAGGAAGTGCTGGCAGAGAATAAACAGATCGATGCTGTCATGTGCGGAAATGATGAAATGGCGCTGCAAGTATATGAGACAGTAAAGTCTGCCGGACGGACGGATATTTTGATCTATGGAATAGATGGCTCTCCAGCAGTGAAAAAGTTATTGGCGGAAGGGGTGAATCCGATGGAAGGTACCGGAGCACAGTCTCCGATCAATATAGGCAAAACTGCGGCTGAGACGGCAAAAGCAATCGCGGACGGAGAAGATTTCGAAGAAGAGGTACATATAGAGACGTTTTTTATCGACAGAGAGAACGTAGAGATGTATGGAACTGATGGCTGGCAGTAAGAAAGGATAAGCAGGAAATGATGAAAAAGGTGCAGGGGCATCCGTTTCCACTAGGTGTAACAGTAGAAGAAGACAGAGTGAACTTTTCCGTTAGCGTACCGGCAGGAAAAGAGTGTATTCTCAGCGTATATAAAGCAGGGGAAGAAGATCCGGCATATACATTTGACATGAAACAGAAAGAAGGCATGGGAGAGATTCGTTTTCTTGCACTAGAAAGCGTGTTCCCCGGCGAATATGAATATGCTTACAGGACAGGAGAGAAGATCTGGGTAGATCCTTTTGCGAAAGAACTGACATATACAGAGGATGCAAAAGAAAAGAAAAATCCGTTAAGGCGTGGACGGCTTGTAAATCGGCAGTATGATTGGGAAGGGGACAGAAGGCTTTATTTGCCGTATCACGAAGTGATCGCATACAGTCTGCATATAAAGGGGTTTACAAAGCACAGATCTTCTGGAGTGAAGCATAAAGGAACATTCCGGGGTGTGATTGAAAAAATTCCATATTTAAAAGAACTGGGGATCAATCAAATTCAATGTATGCCGGTTTATGAATTTGCAGAATCTGCCAAAGGATACACGAATTACTGGGGATATGGTCCGGGATATTTTTTTGCGCCGAAAGCATCTTATGCGGCAGGAAACGATGCGGTGGCAGAATTGAAAGATATGGTAAAAGAATGCCATAGGGCAGGCATAGAAGTGATACTGGAGATGCCCTTTGATTCTGAGATTCTTCCGCAGACGGCATTGGAATGTCTGCGATATTATATGTTGGAATATCATGTGGACGGTTTCCTTGTAAATCCATATCATGTGCCATGGGAGATGCTGCAAAAAGACCCGCTTTTAAAGGACGGAAAAATCTTATGCAAAGATGACGGATTCCAGAATGTGATGCGCCGGTTTTTAAAAGGTGATGAAGGGATGATAGATGCTGTCATTTGGGCGCTTCGGCACTGTTCCCGGGAAGATGGAAAGTGTAATTATATTACTTCTCATAATGGCTTTACTCTCTGGGATCTCGTATCATATGATGGAAAACACAATGAGGCAAACGGTGAAAAAAACCAGGATGGTCCGGACTATAATTATAGCTGGAACTGCGGGGCAGAGGGACCAAGCAGAAAAAAAAGCGTGATACAGCTCCGTAAAAACCAGGTGCGGAATGCATTTTATCTTCTTCTTACCGCACAGGGAACCCCCTGTTTACTTTCCGGAGATGAATTTTATAATTCGCAGAAAGGAAATAATAATGTCTATTGTCAGGACAATGAACTGGCATGGCTAAACTGGGGACAATTAAAGACAGACGCTTCTTTGTTCCGGTACGTAAAAGAATTGATCGCCCTGCGCAAAGCGCATAGTTCCATACACAGAGAAGAAGCAGTGCGGGGAATAGACAGGACGGCATGTGGGATACCGGATGTATCTTATCATGGAGAGAATGCTTGGCAGGTACAAAATCAAGTATCCAGCAGGCAGCTGGGAGTACTCTACTGTGATGAGAAAGAGGAAGATATATGTTTCGCTGCCTATAATATGCACTGGCTGAAGCATACTTTTGCACTTCCGGCTCTTACCGGAGGCAGGAAATGGTACAGGGTATTTTATACATGCAGGAAGGAGCAGGAGGAAAAATTATTAGAAGATCAGAGAACGATAGAATTGGAGGAAAGGACTGTCGTATTTCTGGTAGGAAAATAGAAAGCAGGACAGTATAAGGATGAAAGCATTACAGCATTTTTGTACAATTACAAGACATAAAATCTTGGTTATGAAAGAATGTTTCCGAGTGGGACTGTACCGGCAGGGGCTGCTGCACGATCTATCTAAGTACAGTCTTACAGAATTTAAGGTGGGATGTAAATATTATCAAGGAACAAGAAGTCCTAATAATGCAGAACGGGAGGCAATCGGATATTCTTCAGCGTGGCTTCACCACAAAGGAAGAAACAAACATCATTATGAGTATTGGATTGACTATGGAACCGATGGAGATAAGGGGATGGTCGGTATGAAAATGCCTGTGAAATATGTAGTAGAGATGTTTTTGGACCGGATCGCCGCTTGTAAGGTATATCGAGGCGCAAGTTATACAGACGCTGCACCTCTTGAGTATTATCTGGGCGGAAAGGGCGAGTATCTTATACATCCGCAGACACAGGCACTCTTAGAAAAGCTTTTGCGTATGCTGGCAGAAGAGGGAGAAGAAAAAACGTATTTTTATATTCGGACAAAAATTTTGAAAAAGAAAAAATAAAAGGCGCTGTTGTGAAAAAGAAGTTCTGTTTCGCATACAGCGCTGTATTTCTGTTCTACATGTATATAGATGAAAATAAAGAAGAAGAGGCTATTCCGGATAGAACATCTGCTCGTCTTGTATATCCAGAAGGACTTCTTTTAAATATTTTTTGGCAAGGTATTTTGCCATAGGCAGATTCATATCCAGATAGTTGCCGCAGTCTCTGGGTGCTGCACCAGGAAGCTGTCCCTGGTATCCTGCGATGAACGCAAACATTTCTTTCAAGAGCGGGAGTATATCCTGGGAAGTATGCTCCCCAAAGAGTAAAAGATAAAAACCAGTACGGCATCCCATAGGTCCAAAATACAGTACACTTTCCTTGAAATCTTCATGATTTCGCAGAAAGGTTGCTCCCAGATGTTCTATCGCATGGATTTCTGCTGTATTCATGACGGGTTCTTCATTGGGAGAAGTCATGCGGATGTCGAAGGTAGTAACACAGGTTCCCTCCCAGAAGTCTTTCCGTGAGACATAGACACCGGGGACTAGTTTTAAATGATTTACTGTAAAACTGGTTATTTTTTTCATATAAAATTGTCTGTTACAGCGTGAACTGTAATTTTCCTTTCTATTTTGATGATAACAGTATAAATCTTTTTTGCAAAAATGAAAAGAAAAGTTTATACTAAAAAGCGATGTATGACAGAAATCCTAAAAACAGAAAACAGGCAGGAGTGTTGAAGCTGCCTGCAGAAAACGGAGGAATGAAAATGGCAACCTTATATATTGTTCGGCATGGAGAGACAGAGTGGAATAAAAGACGAAAAGTACAGGGGCATGCAGATATTCCGTTAAATGAATATGGAAAATATTTAGCGGAGGAAACAGCGAAGGGATTGAAGAACATCCGGTTTGACTGTGCATATACAAGTCCGCTAAAACGAGCAAAACAGACTGCGCAAATTATATTGGGAGAACAAGCGGCTCCATTATATGAAGACAATAGGATAAAAGAAATGGGATTTGGA
Organism: Mediterraneibacter massiliensis; assembly: GCF_001487105.1. Classification (GTDB taxonomy): domain Bacteria; phylum Bacillota; class Clostridia; order Lachnospirales; family Lachnospiraceae; genus Mediterraneibacter; species Mediterraneibacter massiliensis. The sequence goes on from NZ_LN913001.1 coordinate 1,432,177, forward strand.
GAGTATGAAGGTATGTGCTGTGCAGGGGAAGATAAAGATGAAAAAAGTGGAGAATTTCAAAAGTTCTTTAACGATACGGCACATTTTATCCCCGCGAAAAATGCAGAAACGATCATGCAAGTGAATGAAAGAACAAGAAATTTTTTGATAGAAATGTGTACTCGAAAGGACTTGGAAGGAAAAAACATACTGGTATCGACTCATGGAGCCGCAATGACCTCCTTATTAAACCATATCAGAAACAATACAGAACCGGCTGATTTTTGGAAATATAAAGTTCCGCCGAATTGTGCAGTAACAATTGTAGAAATCGTCAATGGCATCCCAAAGATTTTAAAAGAAAACATAATCTATTATTTATAAATTTAACGTAGCAACAAGCAGTGCGAAAAGGAACAGTTCATGCCCTGTGTCATGCTTGCATGTAAACAGGGTGTGAACTGTTCCTTTTCATTCGGCGACTGCCGATAGCGAAATGAAGCGGAAGCGAAATTGAGCTGACACTGCGGAAGCGTTCAAAAGAAATATGAAGTCAAACGACAAAAGGGCGCATGAAATGTGTATTTTACATCGCTCGTCAGGGTTGCACCGAAATTCCTCGCTCACGCAAAACATACCTTATCGTGCATAGCACGCCTGCCTGAAAGGCATGTGTTGCGGTATGCTCGAATGAGTGCACATTTCATGCATACACTTTCGCCGCTTAAGTTCATGTTCCTGTTTTAAAAAATCGACTTCACGCTGCTACAAACTTCCAAGCAGAAGTATCTATTCCCTTCCGATTGGAGATGTACAACAACGTGAAGTCGTCTTTTTTTCTGAAATTTAATTGAGGAATCTACCTTCTATAATAAATTTTACTCTTTCTCTATAAGGCAGTTCGTCAGTTAAATTTATATTCAGTCGTTTTCTTCTGCCTGTATGGAGTATGTCTGGCGTTTTCTTGCCATTTCATCACTTTCCAGATATTCGTCGTAGGTGGTGATCTTATCGATCAGTTTTCCGCCCGGTACGATTTCCATGATACGATTGGCAGTTGTCTGTACGATCTGATGATCGCGTGAAGTAAATAAAAGTACGCCGGGGAATTTTATCATTCCATTATTCAGCGCGGTGATCGCTTCCATATCTAGATGATTGGTCGGTTCATCCAAAAGGAGAATATTTGCGCCTGAGATCATCATCTTTGAGAGCAGACAGCGTACTTTCTCGCCGCCGGAAAGGACTTTCACACGTTTGACGCCGTCCTCACCGGAGAAGAGCATCCTTCCCAAAAAGCCGCGTACATAAGTGACATCTTTATTTTCAGAATACTGGGTCAGCCATTCAGTAATGGTATAATCGCTGTCGAATTCTCCGCCAAAGTCTTTTGGGAAATAGGCCTGCGTGGTGGTGATCCCCCATTTATAGGTTCCCTCATCTGGTTCCATTTCTCCGATCAGAATCTTGAACAGTACGGTTTTTGCCAGTTCGTTGCCGCCGACGAATGCGACTTTATCGTCGTGTCCCAGGGTAAAAGAAAGATTGTCTAATATCTTCTCTCCATCTATCGTCTTTGAGAGGCCTTCTACCGTAAGTACTTCATTTCCAATCTCACGGTTTGGACGGAAGTCAATATATGGATATTTGCGGCTGGATGGCTTGATCTCATCCAGTTCGATTTTTTCAAGGGCACGCTTTCTGGAAGTTGCCTGTTTTGATTTGGATGCATTGGCACTGAAACGGGAAATAAATTCCTGAAGCTCTTTGATCTTTTCTTCTTTTTTCTTATTGGCTTCCTTCATCTGGCGGATGAGGAGCTGGCTGGATTCATACCAGAAATCATAGTTGCCGGCGTAGAGCTGGATTTTTCCATAATCAATATCTGCAATCTGTGTGCATACTTTATTTAGAAAATATCGGTCATGAGATACGACAATAACCGTATTGTCAAAATTGATTAAAAATTCTTCCAACCATGCGATAGCATCCAGGTCTAAGTGATTGGTAGGTTCATCTAGAAGCAGTATATCTGGATTGCCAAATAAAGCCTGTGCGAGAAGTACTTTCACTTTTTCCGGACCAGTCAAGTCTTTTAAGTATTTATAATGAAGTTCTGTGTCGATCCCAAGTCCGTTTAAGAGAGTCGCGGCGTCTGATTCAGCTTCCCAGCCGTTCATAGCTGCAAATTCGCCTTCTAATTCACTGGCGCGTATGCCGTCTTCATCGGTAAAGTCTTCTTTTGCGTAGATGACTTCTTTTTCTTTCATGATTTCATAGAGCCGTGCATTTCCCATAATGACGGTATCTAAGACAGGATATTCGTCATATTTATAATGATCCTGCTGCAGGAAAGAAAGTCTTTCACCGGGAGTGATGGCGATTTCTCCTTTGGTAGGCTCGAGCTGTCCGGAAAGAATCTTCAGAAAGGTAGATTTTCCGGCTCCGTTTGCGCCGATCAAACCATAACAGTTGCCTTCTGTAAATTTGATATTAACATCTTCAAACAACGCCTTTTTTCCGACGCGGAGTGTGATATTATTTGCACTGATCATATTCTTTCTCCTTTTCCATATAATGCCGGGCAAAGAAACGCCCTTCTGACACGTAAGAGTCTGCCCGTTCGGGCAATCTTTTCCACCGCCTATATTACCATGAGACAGGGCTAAATAGCAAGGTTTACAGCGATTTAAAAAAATTTAACAATATTTGTGGTTTGCGATTTATACAAAACGTTATATAATGAAAAGAAAAAGTGAGGGATGTATATGGTAAAAGCGACGATCGTTTTAGAAGGCGGAGCAACGAGAGGTGTATTTACATCGGGTATTCTGGATTATCTGATGGAGAAGGATATATATATGTCACATGTGATCGGTGTTTCTGCGGGAGCTTGTAATGCAGCGGACTATGTATCCAGGCAGCCGGGAAGGACGAGAGACTGTATGATACCGACGGATAGATCAGGCAGTTATTATAACGGGGTGCGGGGGTTTGTCAAGGAAAAAAGTTTAATGAATATGGATCTGCTCTTTGATACATTTCCCAATGAAACACTTAAATTTGATTATGATACATATTTTCAGTCAGAAATAGAATGTGAGATGGTAACAACTAACTGTATATCAGGAAAGGCTGAATATATGAAGGAGCGAAAAGACAAAGAGCGGTTTATGAAAATATGCCGGGCTTCCTGCAGTCTGCCTCTTATGACGCCGATTGTAAATATAGAAGGGGTACCGTACTTGGATGGCGGGTTGGCAGATTCGGTGCCGATCTTGCGGGCTCAGAAAATGGAGAATGAGAAGATCATTGTGATACTGACGAGAAATGCCGGGTATCGGAAGAAAGTTATCTCAAGGGGAATGGAAAAAGTATATCGCAGAGCTTACAAATCTTATCCGAATCTGGTACGCACGATCCTGCGCAGGAGTTTTCAGTATAATAAAACGATGAATTATCTGGAACATCTGGAAAGAGAGAAAAAAATATTTGTATTGCGGCCACTTGTAAAGCCGGTGGCAAGGCTGGAAAGGAATAAAGAGAACTTGACAGCATTTTATAAACATGGATATGATCTGATGCAGGAGAATCTGGACAATATGATGAGATATCTGGAGGGATAAATATGCGGGGAGAAAAACCAGAGTATACGCAGAACCGAGAGTTGTCGTGGCTTCGTTTTAATCAGAGAGTCTTAGAGGAAGCGCAGGATGAAAGTGTGCCTCTTTTGGAACGGATGAAATTTGTCGCTATCTTTACAAGCAACTTAGACGAATTTTTTATGATACGTGTAGGCAGCCTATATGCAATGGAAGAAGCAGATCATAAAAAGGTGGATATTAAGTCCGGACTGACGCCACGCGGACAGTTGGACGCGATATATGCCGCAGTGGCTCCTTTGTATAAAGAGAGAGACAAGACCTATGCGGAGATAAAAAAACAGCTTCATCCGTATGGTGTGTGCGGTTTGGATTTTAAGGAACTGGAAGCACAGGAAAAGAAGTATGTGAAGAAATATTTCAAGGAACAGATACTGCCGGTGCTTTCGCCACAGATCGTAGATGTTAACCATCCGTTTCCCCATCTGCTGAATAAAGAAATCTATGTGGTGGCGGATTTGAAAATGGAAAGTAAATCTATGATAGGTGTAGTTCCCGTTCCACAATTTATCTCCGATATTTTGTATCTGCCTGGGCATGACATACGGTATATACGTATGGAAAAGGTGATATTGGAGTATTTAAGTCTTGTATTTGAACAATATGAAGTAGCAAATGAAAACTATATCTGTGTGACAAGAAATGCAGACGTGTCTCCGGATGATGAGGCGTATGCAGATAATGAAGATTTTCGGTACATCATGCAGGAAACGCTGAATAAGAGAAGACGTATGGCGGTGGTGCGTCTGGAGACGGCAAGTCCGCTCAACAAAGAAATGGAAAAGTATTTTTGCGATAAATTCAATATCACGCCGAAATGTATTTTTCGGACAAAAATGCCGATGAAATTAGACTATATATTTGCAATCGCAGATAAAGTACCGCCGACTATGAAACGTTCTTTGGTAGACGAACCGTTCACGCCTCAGCCCTGTCCTCTATTAGGAGAAGGAAGTGTGATAGCGCAGGTAAAGAAAAAAGATGTTCTTTTGTCTTACCCATATGAAAGTATGGAGCCATTCTTAAAATTGATAAAGGAGGCATCCGTCGATCCAAATGTCATTACGATCAAAATTACGATCTATCGTCTGGCAAAAAAGGCAAGGTTGGTGGAGTATCTCTGTGCAGCGGCAGAGAATGGAAAAGAAGTGACGGTGCTGATCGAGCTGCGAGCCCGCTTTGATGAACAGAATAATATAGAATGGTCAGAACGGATGGAGGAGGCCGGGTGCAGAGTCCTCTATGGGTTTGAGGGGTATAAGGTACATTCCAAGATCTGTCTGATAACATATCGCAGCAAAGGTGAAATTAAATATATTACGCAGATCGGTACAGGCAACTATAATGAAAAGACAGCGAAAATGTATACAGATTACTCACTTCTGACGGGAAATCAGAGGATCGGAGAGGATGCGTCTGTATTTTTTAAGAATATGTCGATCGGTAATTTAAATGGCGCCTATCAGCATTTGATCGTATCACCGACCAGTTTAAAACAGAAAGTACTCGCTTTGATGGAGGAAGAAATCAAAAAAGGAAGCCAGGGCAGGATTGTGATGAAGATGAATTCGGTTACGGATATCGACTTTATACGCAAGACAGCAAAAGCTTCTCAGGCAGGCGTGCGCATTGATCTGATCGTGAGAGGAATATGCTGCATCCTTCCCGGAATACCGGGGAAGACGGAGAATCTAAGAGTGACCAGTATCGTGGGCCGGTATCTGGAGCATCCGAGAGTGTTTGTGTTTGGAAGCGGGGAAGCGGCAAATGTCTATATCGGGTCTGCGGATATGATGACAAGAAACACGGAAAAACGGGTAGAGATTGCCTGCCCAATCTATGACAAAGATATTAAGAAACGTTTGATACGGAATTTAAATATTATGCTGTCGGATAATGTAAAGGCAAGAGAAATGACAAGCGACGGCACATACAGAAAGAAGAAAGGCGATGAAAGAGCTGTCAATTCGCAGGAGATATTTATGAAGGAAGCGATGAATTTCAGGCGGGTATGTCCGAAGAAAAAAATGACAGCGCTTGATAAGATAAGGCGTTGGCTGAAGCGATAGGACAGCAGTAGAAAGAATGGGAAAATCAGTATATATAGCAGAAAAGCCGAGTGTGGCACAGGAATTTGCAAAGGCATTGAAATTAAATATAAAAAGACGGGATGGCTATCTGGAAGCAGAGGATGCGATCGTGACCTGGTGTGTCGGTCATCTTGTCACCATGAGTTATCCGGAAGAATATGACCCGGCTCTGAAGCGGTGGAGTCTTCATACTCTGCCGTTTATACCGGAGAAATTTAAATATGAAGTGATCCAAAATGTCGCAAAGCAGTTTGAAATCGTAAAGGGGATCCTGACAAGGCGGGATGTAGAAAAAATCTATGTCTGTACCGATTCTGGACGGGAAGGAGAATATATTTACCGACTGGTGGAGCAAGAGGCACACGTGGAGGGCAAAAAAAGACTTCGTGTCTGGATCGATTCCCAGACAGAAGAGGAGATCCTGCGGGGAATCCGGGAAGCAAAGGATCTGTCGGCCTATGATAATTTGAGCGCGTCGGCTTATTTGAGGGCAAAAGAAGATTATCTGATGGGGATCAATTTTTCCCGGCTGCTGACTTTAAAATACGGGAATAGTATTTCAGATTACTTACATACAAAATATGCGGTCATATCGGTTGGCCGAGTGATGACGTGTGTATTGGGGATGGTCGTGCGTAGAGAACGAGAAATACGGAACTTTATAAAGACTCCGTTTTATCGTGTTATAAGCACCATTTGTACGCAGGAGAGAACATTTGAAGGAGAATGGAGGGCAGTACAGGGATCGCGGTATTTTGAATTGTATGATCTGTATAAAGAAAACGGATTTAAGAAAAAAGAAAAGGCAGAAGAATTGATCGCATATCTGTCGGAAGGACAGTCTGTGACATGTACTGTACAGTCTATAGAGAAAAAGAAGGAAAAGAAAAATGCGCCGCTTTTGTATAATCTGGCTGAACTGCAGAATGATTGCTCCAGAAGATTCAAGTTGAGTCCGGATGAGACTCTTAGGATCGTACAGGAGTTATATGAGAAAAAGCTGGTGACATATCCAAGGACAGATGCGAGAGTACTTTCCACAGCAGTAGCGAAGGAAATCACAAGAAATCTAAACGGTCTGTCCCGCTATAAGAAGGCGGCTCCCTATTTGCAGGACATACTGAAATTTGGGAGTTATAAAAACTTGGTGAAAACGCGATATGTCAATGATAAGCAGATCACTGACCACTACGCGATCATACCGACAGGACAGGGGCTGGCGGCGCTGGAGCCGCTTTCTCGTGTAGCAAAAGAAGTATATGAATGCATTGTGCGGCGTTTCTTGAGCATTTTTTATCCGCCTGCCGTATATCAGAAGGTTTCTATTGTTACTGCTATCCGGGGAGAAGCATTTTTTTCTAATTTTAAAGTCCTTATGGACGAAGGGTATCAAAAAGTTGTAAAAACTGTACAGAAGCAGGAAGAACAAGATCTGGACAATGCGATGTTGGAGGCGGTGAAAACGCTGAAGAAAGGGGATGTCTTATCTGTTGCGTCCCTGGAGATAAAGGAAGGAGAGACTTCTCCTCCGAAGCGTTATAATTCGGGCTCCATGATACTGGCAATGGAAAATGCCGGGCAGCTGATCGAGGATGAGGAATTAAGAGCCCAGATCAAGAGCAGCGGGATCGGCACAAGCGCTACTAGGGCAGAAATCTTGAAAAAATTGGTTCATATCAAATATTTGGAGTTAAATAAGAAGACACAGATTATTACGCCTACTCTGCAAGGAGAGATGGTTTATGAAGTAGTGGATCATTCTATTAGATCTCTTTTAAATCCGGAACTGACGGCCAGCTGGGAAAAGGGACTAAATTATGTGGCAGAGGGAACTATTACGCCGGAAGAATATATGAAGAAACTAGATCAGTTCATCATAAGCCGGATAAACGGCGTAAAGGGATTAAATAATCAATCCCAGCTACGCGGCTCTTATGAAGCCGCAGCTGCGTTTTATAAAAAGAAAAAAGCAAAGAAGGGAGACAGATCATGAAAGGACTTACAGTAGAGGCACTTTATACACTGGAAGAAACAATTGCAAAGGAGATTTTTGAAGGGGTGACATACCCGTGGGAGGTGTTGCCTAAAATTAGCAATTTCATTCTGCAGCTTGGCGAAACATTAAGTGAAGAAGAATATGAAAAAAGAGGGGAAAATGTGTGGATCGCAAAATCTGCAAAGGTAGCTCCTACCGCTTATATCAATGGCCCGGCAATTATCGGAAAAGAAGCGGAGGTCAGACACTGTGCTTTTATCCGCGGAAATGCGATTGTGGGAGAGGGCGCTGTCGTAGGAAATTCCACAGAACTGAAAAATGTTATTCTGTTTAATAAGGTGCAGGTTCCACATTATAATTATGTAGGGGATTCTATCCTTGGGTATAAATCGCACATGGGTGCAGGCTCGATCACATCGAATGTAAAATCTGACAAGAAGCTTGTCATTGTAAAAACACCGGAAGGGAATATAGAGACAGGAATGAAGAAATTCGGCGCTATGCTGGGAGATGAAGTAGAGGTCGGATGCGGCAGCGTTTTAAATCCGGGAACAGTCGTAGGAAGCCACAGCAATATTTATCCGCTTTCCTCTGTAAGGGGATATGTGCCGGGAGGAAGCATTTATAAAAAACAAGGTGAAGTTGTAGAGAAGAAATAAACTATCCAAAGAACAGAAACAGCGTTTACTATATCTGTATATATAGTAAGCGCTGTTTTAAAAAATAAAACTTTGAAGAAATTTTATCTACAGCAGACGGAATACTTGTTCTGCGGCAGCTTTCATATTCGTATAGGCATTTGCGGGAGCCATAGCTTCTTCCAACGTGGTGATTTCTCGGATGATCGGAAAGAACGCGTCGATTCCGGCATGGTTGCAGGCAGATGCGTCCAGGGTCACGCTTCCGGCAAAGGCGATCACTTTGGCACCATGTTTTTTGGCGAGAGCGGCAACCCCGATTGGCGCTTTCCCCATCGCGGTCTGATGATCCATCCTACCCTCTCCGGTAACAACGATATCTGCGTCTTTTATATCTTCTTCCAGATGAATGGCATCTAAGATCAATTCTACACCCGGTACAAGAGAAGCATTTAAAAAGCTTAAGAAGGCAAAACCAAGTCCTCCAGCCGCACCTGCGCCTGCATAGGAAGAATACTCTTTAGCAAAAGTCTTGTTTACGACACGGGCATACTGCTGCATGGCAGAGTCCAAAGCTGGTTTCATAGACTCTGTCACGCCTTTTTGGGGACCGTAAATATAGGTAGCGCCATTTTCTCCGTATAAGGGGTTTGTCACATCACATGCAATGCGGAAACGGCAGTTGTTTAATTCCGGTATCCTGTGAGATATATCAATAGAAAAGACAGTATCCAATGCCTGCGCTCCTTCTTTGGTCTCTCTTCCATTGACATCAAGAAAAGAAAAGCCAAGTGCTTTGAGCATGCCGATGCCTCCGTCGTTGGTAGCGCTGCCGCCTATCCCGATGATGAAATCACGGCAGCCTTTGACAATGGCATCTTTTATCATTTCTCCGACTCCGTAAGTGGATGCGCGAAGAGGATCCTTTTCCTCTTCTGCAAGCAGTGTGATCCCGGCAGCAGACGCCATCTCCAGTACAGCTGTATTCGTATCAGGCAGTAGACCATAATAGGTATGTACAGGTTTCCCAAGAGGGCCTGTCACGGTGATGTCTATTTTTGTGGCTCCCAGACCCTCGATCAGTGCGTCTGTCGTGCCTTCTCCGCCGTCAGCCAGTGGTCTGACGATCACGGTGGCATCAGGCTGGGCATTTAAGATTCCCTCCTTTGCAGCATTTCCGGCCTGTATAGAGGATAGGCTGCCTTTTAAAGAATCAATCGCAAGGACAACTTTCATAAAATGTACCCTCCTTATTTGTAAAATAGTATATTCAGTATAGCAGAAAAAAAAGAAAATGATATAGTAAAGATACTAAAAAATATTATATGAAATACAAAAAATATGTAATATATAACAAAAAAAGAAAGGAAGTTCACAGTTTATAAAAAATGTGATAAGGTAGGAAAAGAAAGAACGATTAGGAGGAATAAAAAGTGAAGAAAATAGGCTTTATTGGCGTAGGGATTATGGGAAAATCCATGGTGCGCAATTTGATGAACGCAGGGTATGACCTCCGGATCTATGCCAGAAATAAGGAAAAAGTAGAAGATGTGATACAAGAGGGAGCCCGATTTTGCGATTCGATACGAGACTGTGTAAAAGATGCAGATGTGGTGATCACGATTGTTGGTTTTCCGAAAGATGTGGAAGAAGTATATTTTGAAGAAGGAAATATTTTAGACAGTGTAAAACAAGGAACGATCCTGATCGATATGACAACAACCAGTCCCCAGATTGCAAAGAAGCTATATGAAGAGGGGAAAAAGAGGTCTCTTTTCGTGCTGGATGCGCCGGTGACAGGTGGGGACACGGGAGCGAAAGCAGGCACATTGTCGATTCTTGCAGGAGGAGAAAAAGAAGTATTCCTGGAGTGTATGCCTATATTTAAGGCAATGGGAACGAACATCCGGTATCAGGGAAAAGCCGGCAGCGGACAGTATTGTAAGCTGGCAAACCAGATCATGATCGCAGGCACGCTGTCCGGCGTATGCGAAGCGTTGTCATTTGCTAAAGCAAAAGGTTTAGATCTGCAGACGGTGATAGATTCGGTGGCTACCGGAGCAGCGGGGAGCGCTCAGTTAAATAGTCTAGGCCCTAAAATTTTAGATGGGGACTATGCGCCGGGATTTTTTATGAAACATTTTATCAAAGACATGAAACTGGCTTTGATCGAGGCGAATATGAGTGACTTAGAGTTAAGTGTGTTAAGTCAGACATTGGCGAATTATGAAGAACTTGCCGCAGAAGGGTTCGGAGAATTGGGTACGCAGGCACTTATCAAATATTATGAGGAAGGAACTTCAGAAGAATGAAACTTACGATCTTAGGTACGGGAAACGCGACAGTGACCCAATGTTACAATACTTGCTTTGCGTTGTCTGAAGGCAGACTGCATTTTTTAGTCGATGCAGGAGGTGGCAATCAGATACTGAGGATTTTGGAAGAGAAAAACATTTCCTTGGAAGATATCCATCATATTTTTATCACGCATGAGCATATTGATCATCTGCTTGGATTGATTTGGTTAATACGTATGATTGGACAGAAAATGAACCAGGGAAAATATGAGGGCGATCTTTACATATACTGCCACGGCGAACTTGTCTCTGTTATAGAGACGATCGCGGGTCTGACGATTCAAAAAAAGGTAACGAAACATATCGGAAAAAGAATTCTTTTGACCTCTGTGGAAAGTGGAGAAAGCAAGGAAATTTTAGGATGTCCGGTGACGTTTTTTGATATCGGTTCTACGAAAGCGAAACAGTTTGGGTTTTCTATGCTTCTTCCGGATCAGAAAAAGCTTTCCTGCTGTGGAGACGAGCCGTACAATGTATGCGAGGAATCCTATGTAAAAGGAAGTGACTGGCTGATGCATGAAGCATTTTGTCTGTATGAGGAAGCAGACAAGTTTAAACCCTATGAAAAGCACCATAGTACAGTAAAAGAAGCATGCCAGCTGGCGGAGAAACTTAAGATTAAGAATCTGCTCCTTTATCATACAGAAGATACGCATATCCGAGAACGTAAAAAATTATACAGTGAAGAAGGAAAGAAGTATTACAGTGGAAATCTGCATGTGCCGGATGATGGAGAAGTCTTTGCGCTGTAAAGGATACCCGTATCGGTATACCTCTCCGGAGATTCTAAGCAAGAAGTTTTGTTTAAATAGAAATTTGTTGACAAAAAGTAAAAAGTCTCATATGATTGTATTAAATCAATAATACAATCATGTGAGATTTTTTACTGTTGGAATTAGAGGAGGAAGGTATGCTGGAAATACAAGGATTGAGTAAAAAATACGGGAAACATCTGGCAGTGGATCAGGTAAGCTTTTCAGTGCCGGATGGAAAGGTGGGAATACTTCTCGGACCAAACGGAGCGGGAAAATCTACGATCATTAAATCTATTGCAGGATTGCTTAGGTATCAGGGGACGATCAAAATACAGGGACATCCGGCCAAGACGCTGGAAGCGAAGCGGCAGTTTGCGTATGTGCCGGAAATACCGGCAATGTTTGAAGCTCTTACAGTCAGAGAACATATGGAATATATGCGAAGGGCATACAGCAGTACGATCACGGATGAGGAAGTAGAGACACTTTTGAAACGATTTGAACTAGACGATAAGCAGGAGAAGCTTGGCAATGAACTGTCTAAAGGCATGATGCAGAAAGTAAGTATATGCAGCGCTCTTTGCGTACATCCCAGGGTGATACTTTTGGATGAACCTATGGTCGGATTAGATCCCAGGGCGATAAAGGAACTTAAGGAAGTGATTCTGGAATTAAAGGAACAGAATGTGACTGTCCTGATCAGTACACATATGCTTGAGATGGTAGAGGAAATATGGGATATGATGTTTGTGATGGAGAAAAGTTATATTATAGGTTCCTATCGGAAAGAAGATGTAGGAAATAAAGACCTGGATTCTTTATTCTTTGAACTGACAGGCGGTGAGAAAGAATGAAAGCATTGATGTATCTTACAAAGAGAAGTTTTGTCAATCACATAAAGCGGGCTGTTAGAAAGCCGGTCACGCTGATCGCGCTGATCTTTGGAGTCGCTTATGGTATTTTCCTGCTCTTTATGCTGGCAGGTCTGGCTGTGGGACTGCGGCTTGATTCTGCAAGCGGACTGCTTATTATTATGACAGTATGGGCCATCTATATCAGCTTAAGTAATTTCATGATGTATTCCTCAAGAAAAGGCGTTATTTTTCGGCCTGCCCACGCACATTTTGTCTTTACGGCGCCTATCAGTCCGAAAATCGTACTTTTACATGGCGCATGGATGAATTATCTCTTTTCCATTATTTTTTGGGTGATATTGTCAGTGGCTGGATTGACTGTATTTCAGGTAGAACCCTGGAAGGTGGGCTTGCTTTTCCTGACAGGCTGCGTACTGGAGATTTTGTTGGAAATATCTGTGATGGTGATCATCTATGCAAATGACCGGCTTCCGGAAAAGTTAATGAAAGGTATTTGCCTTGGGATAAAAATACTTCTTGCAGCGATCACCCTGGCAATTATTTTGTATTTTAGAAGAGAAGGCCTTTCTGTAGAGTCTGCGCGTGCCTTTATCGACTGGAGGGGACTGCAGCTTTTTCCGGTAGTGGGATGGAATATTGCCCTTTACCGCCTGATCTTATTAGGACCGGATACATTGAATCTGCTCTGTTCTGTTTTGTATCTACTGACAGTGGGACTCTTGACGACATTGGCGGTCCGTATGAACTGCAGCGGAGGGTACTATGAAGATGCCGCAAAATTTGCAGATGACTATGCAGATATGAAGAAAAGAAAACAAAACGGCGAAATGGTCATGGGGATAGAGAAAAGAAAAAAGAAATTCCGAAAAGTTTCTGAAAAAATACAGGCATCTGGGGCAAAGGCGATTTTCTACAGACAGCTTTTAGAATATAAAAAAGAAAAGTATTTTATCTTTTCTAAAATGACATTGATCTGTTTGTTTTTTGGCATATTTTTTGCTTATATAATGCGGGATAACGCGACAGAGTCAGGGCTTCCGCAAATGTTCCTGCTGGGGATCGTAGCCTATATTTCTCTTGTAATGACGGGGTATCTCGGAAAATGGGAAACGGAACTAAAAACACCTTATCTTTTTATGATACCTGACAGTGCCTTTAAAAAACTTTGGTATTCTACACTGATCGAACATATAAAGGCACTTGTGGATGGAAGTCTGCTGTGTATTCCAATGGGGATCCTCTGGAAAATACAGCCGGTCTATGTGGCAATGTGTATTTTAATCTATACTGCTTTGCAGGCAAACAGGATGTACACAAAAGTAATCGCACAGTGTCTGGTGGGAGATGTCTTGGGCACAACAGGACAGAACCTGGTTCGTGTATGCATACAGATGACAGTATTGGGAATGGGGATCGCAGCAGCATTCCTTATTGGAATCTTCATAAACATAAATCTGGTATTTCCAATTCTTTTGATTTATAGTATGATAGTAACAGTAGCGGTTGGAGTCATGGCATCTCTTAGATTTGATTCTATGGAGCAGCTTGCCTGATAAACTGCGGCAACAGACAGGAGGAAATGCAATGTTGGATGAAAATTATGTGACAATGGAAATAGGAAAAGCAAAGCATATTGCATTAGTGGCACATGATGGAAAGAAAAAAGAATTGGTAGACTGGTGTGATAAAAACAAAGACGTATTAAAAGGTCATTTCCTGTGTGGAACAGGTACGACAGCCCGTTTGATCTCTGAGCGTACAGGCCTTCCGGTGAAAGGGTACTGCAGCGGTCCTCTGGGCGGAGACCAGCAGATTGGTGCTAAGATCGTGGAAGGACAGATAGATTTTATGATTTTTCTTTGGGATCCACTAGAGGCGCAGCCTCATGATCCAGATGTAAAAGCACTTCTGCGGATTGCAGTCGTATATGATATTCCGATTGCCAATAATCTGGCGACGGCAGATTTTATGCTGCATTCGAAATACATGCCCGAGACCTATAATAGGCGGATCGAAAATTTTGATAAGACGATCCAGGAAAGGGTCAAACGGATGAAATAGAAATAAAAGATAGAAAAATGCAGGTTGACACGGAAGGAAATTCCGTGTTAATCTATACCTGGATACTTTAATACTTTAAAGCGTTGCGCTTTAAAGTACAATATATAACGAGCAGAAAACAAGAGAAGGAGAGCAAGAGGAGATGGGCGTTAAAATTGTTTTATTGGTTGTATTTTTTGCAGTGATGGCGGCAGTGGGATTGTATTCCAGAAAACATGCAAGGAGTGTAGACGGATTTGTTTTAGGAGGCAGAAGCGTAGGACCGTGGCTGACAGCATTTGCCTATGGAACCTCTTATTTTTCAGCAGTTGTGTTTGTTGGGTATGCAGGGCAGTTTGGCTGGAAATACGGACTCGCTTCTACTTGGATCGGAATCGGAAACGCACTGATCGGCAGTCTTCTTGCCTGGGTCGTGTTGGGGCGCAGGACAAAAGTCATGACGCAGCATTTAGGCGCGAAGACAATGCCGGATTTTTTTGGAGTGCGCTTTGACAGCAAGGCATTAAAGATTACTGCTTCGATGATTGTCTTTGTATTTTTGATCCCATATACGGCGTCTGTTTACAATGGATTATCCAGATTGTTCGGAATGGCTTTTGATATTCCTTATACATGGTGCGTGATCGTGATGGCGGTATTTACAGCGCTGTATGTCATTCTGGGCGGATATATGGCAACTGCTATCAATGACTTTATCCAGGGGATCATCATGCTTTTTGGAATTGTGGCTGTGATCGCAGCGGTCTTAAGCGGACAAGGAGGCTTCATGGAGGCTGTAGGAAAAATGGCAGAGATACCGAGTGATCTCGCAGTGACGCAGGGACAGCCCGGAGCGTTTACCTCCTTTTTCGGACCGGATCCGTTAAATCTGCTCGGAGTCGTGATTTTGACTTCTCTGGGGACATGGGGGCTGCCACAGATGATCGGCAAATTTTATGCGATCAAGGATGAGAAATCTATTAATACAGGGACGGTTATTTCTACAGTATTTGCGGTCGTTGTTTCCGGCGGATGTTATTTCCTGGGAGGATTTGGAAGGTTGTTCGATCATCCCCAGATATATGATAAGCATACAGGAACTGTCATCTTTGACAGTATCATACCGCATATGCTGTCCACACTTCCGGATATTTTGATCGGGATCGTGGTCGTATTAGTGTTGTCTGCATCCATGTCGACGCTTTCTTCTCTTGTCTTAACATCCAGTTCTACAATGACACTGGATCTGATCAAAGGAAATATTGTGAAACATATGAGTGAAAAAAAGCAGATCGTTACAATGCAGGTTTTGATCGTATTTTTTATTGTAGTTTCTGTTGTACTTGCATTAGATCCGCCTACCTTTATTGCTCAGTTGATGGGAATTTCATGGGGAGCACTGGCAGGGGCATTTTTAGCGCCATTTTTATATGGACTTTACTGGAAGCGGGTGACAAAGTCCGCTGTGTGGGCGAGTTTTGTCTGCGGGATTGGGATAACCGTATCCAACATGTTGTTCCACTATATTGAATCACCTATCAATGCAGGGGCAGCAGCAATGGCGGCAGGCCTTATCGTCGTTCCCGCAGTTAGCTTTGTCACTCCGAAAATGAAAAAAGAAAAAACGGAAGAAATCTTCAAGTGCTATGAAGAAAAAGTAACAAGCACAAAAAAAAGATCATTAGAAAGATGAAATCAAATGGCCAAAGGGCGTATGAAATGTGTGTTTTGCATCGTTTATCAGGGCTTTGCCCAGATTCCTCGTTTTTACAATATACCATTCTCACGCTTACGTTCTTCTGCATTTAAATTTATATTTCAATATTTTGCGTTTTGGGAAATAGTATGGTATACTAACCCAATGTGAGAAATTGTTTTACGATAGCAGGAAGTGAAGGAGAACTATGGAAGAAGTCAATTTTAAAAGGCCGGAATTAAAGGATCAGGCACTGATACGTTCTTATTTTGACAAGGCGCCGAGCAGAAGCTGCGAACGGACTTTTGTGGATGTATACTTGTGGTCGCGGCATTATAAAGTGACCTTTGCAGTGATAGAGGACACACTGGTGTTTAAGGATGGAGGGGAGACTCCGGCATTCTCTTATCCGGCAGGAGAACCGCAGAATGTAAAAAAGGCCATCGAATTTTTAGAGAGATATATGGAGGAGAGAAAGGAACCGTTCAAACTCTACAATGTAACAGAAGCACATTTCCGTCAGTTAAATGAATGGTATCCGGATAAATTTGAGATTTCTTATGTCAGAGATATAGCAGATTATGTCTACGAGACGGAAAAGCTTGCAACATTGGCAGGCAAGAAGCTGCATGGGAAGCGAAACCATATTAATAAATTCAAAAAGACGTATGAGGATTGGAGTTATGAACCGCTAAGCGATGAGAATATGGAAGAATGTTTTCAAATGGCGTTAAAGTGGAGAAATGAAAACGGCTGTGAGGATAATCCTGAGAAAAACGCAGAAATGTGTGTGGCTCTTAATGCACTGCGTCTCTACAAGGAAATGGGGCAGGTCGGCGGCGTCTTAAGGGTCAACAAAGAAGTAGCTGCGTTTACGATCGGAGAGCGGTTATGTGATGATACATTCGTAGTCCATATCGAGAAGGCTTTTGCAGATATTGACGGAGCATATCCGATGATCAATCAGCAGTTTGTGCAGCATGAATGTATGGAATATAGGTATGTAAACCGGGAAGATGACGCGGGAAGCGAAGGATTAAGAAAAGCAAAGCTGTCTTATCGTCCGGCATTTTTGGAACAGAAAGGAATTGTGACGAAAAGAGGAGTGTAAAAAGATGATTTCAAAAAAGATGGAGAACATGGTGGCTAACAGTTCGGCGATTCGAGCAATGTTTGAGGAAGGGAACCGGCTTGCCGGTATTTACGGCGCAGAGAATGTATTTGATTTTAGTCTGGGCAATCCAAATGTTCCGGCGCCAAAAGCTGTCAAAGATGCCATTATAGAAGTGTTAAATGAGGAAAATCCGGTTGTGCTGCATGGATATACGAACAGTAATGCGGGATATGAAGATGTCAGGGCAGCAGTGGCACAGTCTTTGAATGAACGTTTTGGGACAAAGTTTGCCTCAAGAAATATTACAATGACAGTGGGGGCGGCAGGCGGTCTGAATGTGATTTTAAAAGCCCTGCTCAATCCGGGAGATGAAGTGATGACATTTGCTCCGTATTTTGGAGAGTACAGAAGTTATGTCAATAATTATGACGGGGTGCTTGTGGAAGTGTCTCCTAATACAGAAGATTTTCAGCCCAAATTGGATGAATTTAAAGAGAAGATCACAGCAAAGACTAGGGCAGTAATCGTGAATACACCAAATAATCCTACCGGTGTAGTATATTCTGAGGACACCATCAAAAAGATGGCAGAGATTTTGGAAGAAAAACAGAAAGAATTTGGTACAGATATTTATCTTATCTCAGATGAGCCGTATAGAGAACTTGCTTATGACGGAGTGGAAGTGCCCTATCTGACAAAATACTATGCGAATACGATCGTAGGATATTCTTATAGTAAATCTTTGTCTCTTCCGGGAGAGAGGATCGGTTATCTCGTGATTCCGGATGAGGCGGCAGACAGTGAAAATATCATCAGCGCAGTAAACGTAGCGACACGTATCCTAGGGTTTGTCAATGCGCCGACTTTGCAGCAGAAAGTGGTAAAAGCATGTCTGCGTGAAAAAACAGATATTTCCTATTATGACAGGAACAGAGAGACATTGTATAATGGTCTGAAAGATTTGGGATTTACGTGCATTAAGCCGGAGGGCGCCTTTTATTTGTTTGTAAAGTCTCCGGTAGAGGATGAAAAGGAATTCTGTCAGGCAGCGAAGAAATACAATATTTTGCTCGTTCCGGGAAGTTCTTTTGCCTGTCCCGGATATGTACGTCTGGCGTACTGTGTATCCTATGAGACGATCGTGAATGCACTGCCAAAGTTTAAAGAATTGGCAGCAGAGTATCGATAAAAAAGAAGAGTAGAAAAGGGACTGTGACGATGGGAATCAATGCAAATTTACTAAAAAATATCCGTAAAGTGGAACCTTATGTACCTGGGGAGCAGCCCCAAAGAAAAGTGATCAAATTAAATACCAACGAGAATCCATATCCACCGGCGCCGGGGGTAAAAAAAGTACTGGAACAGTTTCAGACAGATATGTTAAGACTATACCCGGATCCGACAGCGGAGATCTTGACAGAAGCGCTGGCTGGATTTTATGGAGTGGATAAGGAGCAGGTATTTACAGGAGTTGGCTCGGATGATGTGCTGTCTCTTTGTTTTCTGACCTTTTTTAATTCGGATAAGCCGATTCTTTTTCCTGATATTACGTATTCTTTTTACAAAGTTTGGGCGCAATTGTATCGGATCCCTTATGTCTGTCCGAAACTAAATGAAGATTTCCGGATCGTCCGGGAGGACTATTATCAGGAAAACGGCGGCATTATTTTTCCGAATCCGAATGCCCCGACATCAATTTATGAAGAATTGGAATTTGTAGAAGATATTCTTGATCACAACAAGGAAAGTGTGGTGATCGTAGATGAAGCTTATGTAGATTTCGCCGGAAGATCTGCATTGGAATTGATTGAAAAGTATGATAATCTGCTTGTCGTACAGACATTTTCTAAGGCAAGGAGCATGGCGGGGATGCGTATCGGTTATGCGATAGGAAATAGGGCGCTGATCCGCTGCTTAAATGATGTGAAATATTCTTTTAATTCTTATACCCTTAATCAGACTGCGCTCATCTGTGGAGCAGAGGCGGTGCGTGACAAAGCATATTTTGAAAAAAATATCAGTAAAATTATAAAGACTAGGGAGATGGCGAAGGAGAAACTTGCGGGTCTGGGCTTTGTGTTTCCGGATGCGAAGGCGAATTTTATTTTTGCGGCACATCCTAAATATTCTGCGCAGGAGATGTATTTGGCGCTGAAAAAAGCGGATATTTATGTGAGACATTGGGATGGAGAGAGAATACGGGATTATTTACGTATTACGATCGGAACAGAAGAAGAAATGAGAATATTATTTGATTTTTTGCAACAGTATATAAAGTAAGGAGAAAAAATGCTGAAAAAGATATTACAAGGAATGGTAGTAGGCATCGCCAATATTATCCCCGGGGTAAGCGGCGGAACGATGATGGTCGCTATGGGTCTCTATGATAAGCTGATCCATTCAATTACACATTTAAAAAGTGATTTTAAAAATAGCATGAAATTGCTGATTCCCATATTTTTAGGGGCCGGTATAGCAATTGTTGCATTATCTAGGCTGTTTGAATTTTTGCTCCGGGAGTATCCAATCCCGACAAATTTTGCATTCTGCGGTCTGATAGCGGGAAGTCTGCCTTTTATTTTCAAGAAAGTCCAGGGACATAAGACTTCGGGCGGGAAGATTGCCGCATTTATTGTTTTTTTTGCGGTCGTGATCTTGATGGCACTGTTAGGAGAGACAGGAGGTAAAAGCGCAGATGTTACATTGGGGGTTATCAATGTGATCAAACTTCTGTTTGTCGGCATCATTGCAGCCGCTACGATGGTTGTTCCCGGAGTGAGCGGTTCCATGATGCTTATGTTATTGGGATATTATGATACGATCATCCGAACGATCAATCGTTTCATAGACGCTCTCGTCTCTTTTGATATGGGGCAGATATTGACTGTCTGCGGAGTATTGATTCCATTTGGCATTGGAGTGGTATTGGGGATCTTCCTGATCGCAAAATTAATAGAATTTATTTTCCGCAAAGCAGAAATACATGCTTACTATGGAATACTAGGACTGATCATAGCTTCACCGATCGCGATTTTATTGAAAACAGACTGGTCCGGCGGGTCTGTGCTTGTGGTGGGGATAGGAATTGTGACCTTTATAGCAGGATGGTTTGTGGCTTCTAAATTAGGCGGAGAGTAGACGGATGGTGTTTGTAAGCAGAGTCGATGAAAAAGAGATGCGTCGTTGACACCGTCATAGAAAATCCGTATAATGAAACAGAGGAAAAGAAAGGACGGTGGCAGATGATTTTTGGAAATGATGAAGGAAAAAGAAACAGCATCTGGAAGACCGTAATGTCAGTCTCTACAGTACTGATCATTATTATCGCTGCCTTTTTTATCATAAAGCTTTTTACAGCGAATCCACTAGAAGGGAAATGGTACTGTGCAGACAGTGATCTTACGATGTCGGTAGGCGGAGACAAGACGATCGAATTTTCATGGAAGGATGAAGAAGAACAGTCTGTGAAAATGCATGCCGAGTACCAGATCGACAAAGAAGAAAAAGTGCTTACCCTCTATGAAAAAGAGAGTGCAGATGATGGAGCAGGCGGCGCAAAAGCAAAAGATGTATCTGCTGTATTAGATACCTCGTATGATTACAGTATTGAGCAGGAGACGTTGACATTGACAGATCGGGAGTATGGTGAGCAGATGATATTTGAAAGAAAATAGCGCCTGAAAAGCGGCAGTATATATGGGAGGGGTGGCAAGGGCCATCACTCCCATATGTTTCTTATGCGGCGCAGGTTTTGGGAGGAAGAAAAATGTTAAGAAATAAGACAAAAGAGATCAGGATAGGGAAGGTTTGTATCGGAGGAGAGCAGCCTGTTGCGATACAGTCTATGACAAATACAAAGACAGAAGATGTAAAAGGGACGATAGACCAGATCCTCAGGCTGGAGGCGGCAGGATGTGAAATCGTTCGCTGTGCGGTTCCGACACCAGAAGCGGCAGAGGCGCTGAGGGAGATAAAAAAACAAATACATATTCCTCTTGTGGCAGATATACATTTTGATTACCGGCTTGCTGTTGCGGCTATTAAAAATGGTGTCGATAAGATACGCATTAATCCGGGAAACATCGGAAGTGAAGAAAAAGTACGTATGGTGGTAGAGACGGCAAAGGAAAGAGAGGTACCTATCCGCATAGGGGTCAACAGTGGATCTTTAGAAAAGCATATACTGGAGAAAAATGGCGGCGTGACAGCGGAAGGACTCGTAGAAAGTGCTCTGGATAAAGTACACATGATCGAAAATATGGGATATGACAATCTCGTAGTAAGCATCAAATCTTCAGATGTGCTGATGTGTATAAAGGCGCATGAACTTATTTCTGAAATGTGTCCATATCCTCTGCATGTAGGAATCACGGAGGCGGGGACAGTATATGCCGGAAATATCAAATCTTCCGTAGGTCTGGGGGTCATTCTATATGAAGGGATCGGGAATACGATCCGTGTGTCGCTGACAGGAGATCCGGTGGAGGAAATCAAGACGGCGAAACAGATCCTAAAGACATTGGGACTTAGAAAGGGAGGCATTGAAGTTGTATCCTGCCCGACATGTGGAAGAACAAAGATCGATCTGATCCAATTGGCGAATCAGGTAGAAAAAATGGTGGCAGACATTCCTTTGGATATTAAAGTCGCTGTTATGGGGTGCGTGGTGAATGGACCAGGTGAAGCAAAAGAAGCGGATATCGGCATTGCAGGCGGCATAGGAGAAGGTCTGCTGATCAAAAAGGGCGAGATTATCAAGAAGGTAAAGGAAGAAGATCTCCTTTCGGTCCTTCGTCAGGAGTTGTTGAATTGGAAAGAGTAAGCAGTGAGAAAAAATTTTTTGACGTATTTCCTACACTGAAAACAGAGGAAGATCTGCAGGCTTTGTTCCGGGATGTAGAAGTGAAAAAGATCACGACAAATACAAAACGGGATTTCCTTCATGTGCATATACTCAGTACACATCTTATACAAAAAAAAGAAATCCGGAGAATGGAACAAAAGATTAAGGAACAGCTGTTTGGAACTGTACAGATCATAATCCGTATAGAAGAAAAATATATACTTTCCGGGCAGTATTCTGCAGAAGCGTTACTTTTGGAATATCGGGACAGTATTATCGAGGAACTGCGTGAAGACAGTGTACTGGCGGCAAATATGTACGAGCAGGCAGAACTGCATTTTGAAGGCAGGACAGTTTATCTGGAGCTGTTGGACACGATCGTGTCAAAAGGCCGAAAAGAGTCTATTGCAGAATACCTGGATACGGTTTTAAACAAACGTTTCCAGATAGGCGCGGAAGTGCGCATTTCTTATAAAAAGGCGTCTAAGCACAGCAGCAGGGAGGAAGATGAAGAACGTCTTCAGCTGGAGATCAATGAAATATTTAGACGGCGCACTGCTGAGCATAGGGAAGAAGACCCTAAAACGGTAGAAAAGAAAATGGTATCCTCAAAAGAAAGTCCTTCATCCGAAAAAAGAGGAAAGGCAGCCGGGAAAAAAGAATTTAAGAAGAAAGAATTTTACCGTCCGTTAAAACAGGGAGACGATCCCAATCTGCTCTATGGAAGAAATTTTGAAGATGAACCGATTCCTTTGGAACAGGTCATCACAGAGATGGGAGAAATCACAGTCCATGGGAAGATCATCAGCTTTGATACCCGGGAGATACGCAATGAAAAGACGATCATTATGTTTTCCGTGACAGATTTTACAGATACGATCACTGTAAAAATGTTTGCGAGGAATGAACAACTCCCAGATCTTCTGGGAGAACTAAAAAAGGGCGCTTTTATTAAAATAAAAGGTGTAACCACGATCGATAAGTTTGATGGAGAATTGACGATCGGTTCCGTAACTGGGATTAAGAAGATCGGGGATTTTACAGTTTCCAGAAAAGATCTGAGCATGCACAAGAGGGTGGAGCTCCACTGTCATACAAAGATGAGCGATATGGATGGAGTCTCGGAAGTAAAAGATATCGTGAAGCGTGCGCATGACTGGGGACATCCGGCCATCGCAATCACAGACCATGGGGTGGCGCAGGCATTTCCGGATGCGAACCATTATATAGAGACGCTAGATAAGGCAGATCCATTTAAGATTATTTATGGTGTGGAAGGCTATGTCGTAGATGACCTGACGGAGATTGCAGTGGGAGCGGGGCAACAGACGCTGGATGATACATATATTGTTTTTGATCTGGAGACGACGGGATTCAGCGCTATTAAAGATAAGATCATAGAGATTGGCGCTGTGAAAGTGATAAATGGAGAGATCGTAGATTCTTTTAGCACATTTGTCAACCCTAAACGGCCGATCCCTTTTGAGATCACGCAGCTTACCAGTATCACAGATGAGATGGTCATGGATTCCCCTGCTATTGAGACAGTACTTCCAGAATTTTTAGCGTTTGTAGGAGACGGTATTTTAGTGGCACATAACGCGGGATTTGATGTGGGATTTATCGAGCAGAACTGCCGCTATCAGGATATAGAACCGCATTTTACCTATGTAGATACGGTGGCATTAGCACGCGTACTTCTGCCTACATTGTCCAAATATAAGCTCAATGTAGTGGCAAAGGCGCTGAATATTTCTTTGGAAAATCATCACCGGGCAGTAGACGACGCAGAGGCGACGGCAGAAATATTTGTAAAGTTTGTCGAAATGCTGAAAAAAGAGAATATCACAACCTTA
Organism: Mediterraneibacter massiliensis; assembly: GCF_001487105.1. Classification (GTDB taxonomy): domain Bacteria; phylum Bacillota; class Clostridia; order Lachnospirales; family Lachnospiraceae; genus Mediterraneibacter; species Mediterraneibacter massiliensis. The sequence continues at coordinate 1,456,078 of NZ_LN913001.1, forward strand.
AAGGAAATAAATCGGTTTGGAGATATGAATCCAAACGCGATCCGGAAATTACCTACATACCATATCATTATCCTGGCAAAAAATGATATTGGAAGATATAATCTTTACCAACTGATCACGCAGTCTCATCTTACATATTATGCGCGTCGTCCGCGGATTCCCAAAAGTCTGCTGAATAAGCACCGGGAAGGACTGATCATAGGAAGTGCCTGTGAGGCAGGAGAGTTGTACCAGGCATTGCTGCATAAAAAATCAACAGAATTTATAGCAAGGCTTGCGGATTTCTATGATTACTATGAAATACAGCCTCTGGGGAACAATCGATTCATGATCGAGAGCAGCCGTCTGCCGGATATCAACGCAGACGAAGATTTAATGGAGATCAATCGAGAGATCGTGCAGCTTGGTGAAAAGTTCAAAAAGCCGGTCGTAGCCACCTGTGACGTTCATTTCCTCGATCCGGAGGATGAAGTGTATCGCCGGATCATCATGGCAGGGAAAGGCTTTGATGACGCGGATGCTCAGCCGCCTTTGTATCTGCGCACGACAGAAGAGATGCTGGAGGAATTTGCGTATCTGGGGGCTGCAAAAGCAAGGGAAATCGTGATCGACAATCCCAATAAAATTGCAGATATGGTGGAAAAGATCTCGCCGGTGAATCCTAACAAATGCCCGCCGGTGATCGAGAATTCAGATCAGGAATTAAGGGAGATCTGCTATCAAAAGGCACATGAGATGTATGGAGAAGAATTGCCTGTGCAGGTTTCCACCCGATTGGAAAAGGAATTAAATTCCATCATATCAAATGGGTATGCCGTGATGTATATCATTGCGCAGAAACTGGTGTGGAAATCGAACGAAGATGGGTATCTGGTCGGCTCCCGAGGGTCTGTTGGATCCTCTTTTGTAGCGACGATGGCGGGCATCACAGAGGTCAATCCTTTAAGCCCTCACTATTACTGCCCAAAATGTCATTACAGTGATTTTGAGTCAGAGGAAGTGAGAAGCTACGCAGGAGGTTGCGGCTTTGACATGCCGGATAAACGATGTCCAAACTGCGGCGCGCCTCTTGTGAAAGCAGGATTTGATATCCCTTTTGAGACTTTTCTTGGTTTTAAGGGCGATAAGGAGCCGGATATTGATTTGAACTTTTCCGGGGATTATCAGGCAAAGGCGCATAAATATACGGAAGTTCTTTTTGGAACCGGTCACACGTTTAAGGCTGGAACGATAGGAACTTTAGCGGATAAGACAGCCTATGGCTTTGTGAAAAATTATTATGAGGAAAAGGGGCAGAGAAAACGGAAGTGCGAAATTGACAGGATCACACAGGGATGTACCGGGATCCGGCGCAGCACCGGACAGCATCCCGGAGGGATAGTCGTACTGCCGCACGGACACAATATCAATGAATTTACTCCTGTGCAGCATCCGGCAAATGATATGGAGACAGATATCGTCACGACACATTTTGATTATCATTCTATTGACCATAACCTTTTGAAGTTGGATATCCTTGGACATGATGATCCGACGATGATCCGTACATTGGAAGACTATATTACGTCCGATGCGTTGGAAAATGAGTATAATACAGAACATCCGTTTATCGCGACAGAGATTCCGCTGGATGATGAACAAGTGATTTCCTTGTTCCATAATACAAGTGCCCTGGGGATTAAACCGGAGGATATAGACGGCTGCAAACTGGGGTGTTTGGGGATACCTGAATTTGGAACAGATTTTGTTATCCAGATGGTGCAGGATACGAAACCACAGACCCTGTCCGATCTGATCCGTATTTCCGGATTGTCTCACGGAACGAACGTATGGCTTGGAAATGCCCAGGAACTGGTGAAATCCGGAAAAGCGACGATTTCTACGGCAATTTGTACAAGAGATGATATTATGATCTATCTGATCAATCAAGGGGTAGAAAGCGCCCTAGCTTTTACGATCATGGAGAGTGTGCGTAAAGGAAAGGGATTAAAGCCGGAATGGGAAACAGCGATGAAGGAAAAGAATGTTCCAGACTGGTATATATGGTCCTGTAAAAAGATCAGTTATATGTTCCCAAAAGCGCATGCGGCGGCATATGTCATGATGGCATACCGCATTGCCTATTGTAAGATCAACTATCCACTGGCGTATTATGGCGCCTATTTTGGGATTCGCGCAGATGCGTTTTCTTATGAGATCATGTGTCAGGGAAAAGAAAAATTGAACTATTATATGAAGGATTATAAACGAAGAAGTGATTCGTTAAGTAAAAAAGAGCAGGATGTATTAAAGGATATGAAGATCGTACAGGAGATGTATGCAAGAGGCTTTGAATTCGTTCCAATCGATATTTATAAAGCAAAAGCAACGAAATTCCAGATCATAGACGGAAAACTTATGCCTTCTTTATCCAGTATTGAAGGAATGGGAGAAAAGGCGGCAGAAGCGGTGGAGGAAGCAGCGAAAGACGGACCCTATCTGTCCTTGGATGATTTCAGGGCAAGGACAAAGGTCAGCAAGACAGTCATTGATCTGATGGCGGATCTGGGACTCTTTGGTGATCTGCCGCAGAGCAACCAGCTTTCCCTGTTTGATTTTTAAAAAGGTCAAAGGTGAGCCTGTACAGAAAAGCAAGACCTATGCTATAATAGTGCCAATGTATGGAAAAATAGGACAGATGGAGGAAAAGACAATGTACGATTTCGAAGAAATCAAGAAGGCGGATGCCGAAATTGCAGAGGCGATCGAAGAAGAAATGAAAAGACAGAATTCCCATATTGAGCTGATCGCCTCTGAAAATTGGGTGAGCAAGGCAGTCATGGCGGCGATGGGAAGCCCTCTGACAAATAAATACGCAGAAGGATATCCGGGGAAAAGATATTACGGTGGCTGTCAGTGTGTGGATGTGGCAGAGAATCTCGCTAGGGAAAGGGCAAAAAAGCTGTTTGGCTGCGAGTATGTAAACGTGCAGCCCCATTCCGGCGCGCAGGCAAATATGGCAGTTATGTTTGCTATGCTGACGCCCGGGGATACTGTGATGGGAATGAACCTAGATCACGGCGGTCATCTGACACACGGTTCACCGGTCAATATGTCAGGAAAATATTTCAAGATCACGCCTTATGGTGTCAATGAAGATGGGGTGATCGATTATGATAATGTTCTTAAAATCGCTAGAGAATGTAAACCCAAATTGATCATTGCAGGAGCCAGTGCATATGCAAGAACTATTGATTTTAAAAGATTTCGGGAGATTGCAGATGAGGTCGGCGCATATCTGATGGTAGATATGGCGCATATCGCAGGTCTTGTGGCAGCGGGACTCCATCCAAGTCCAATCCCTTATGCCCATGTGACAACAACCACGACTCATAAGACGTTACGAGGTCCGCGTGGAGGCATGATCCTTTCCAGTAATGAAGTTAATGAGAAGTTTAACTTTAATAAAGCGGTATTTCCGGGGATCCAGGGCGGTCCGTTGATGCATGTGATCGCGGCAAAGGCAGTCTGCTTTAAAGAAGCTCTGGAACCGGAATTCAAAGTGTATCAGGAGCAGGTGATCAAGAATGCGAAAGCACTCTGCGAAGGATTGATGAAGCGCGGCGTTAAGATTGTTTCTGGCGGAACTGACAATCATCTGATGCTGGTAGACCTGACCGGTAAAGAAGTCAGTGGAAAAGAACTGGAAAAACGCCTGGATGATGCTCATGTAACATGCAATAAAAATACCATTCCAAACGATCCACGTTCACCGTTTGTGACCAGCGGAGTAAGATTGGGAACACCGGCGGTGACGACCCGTGGATTGAAAGAAGAAGATATGGATAAAGTGGCAGAGATCATTGCTATGGTCATCGAAAGTGAAGAAAATGTAGAAAAGGCCAGGGCAATGGTAGCAGAACTGACAGAAAAATATCCTCTTTGTTAGATGGTTCACTTCATTGCCAGAAGGCAGATTCCGCAATTAGATTTCAGAAGAAAAGACGACTTCACGCTGTTATATATCTCCAATCGGAAGGAAATACATACTTCTGTTTGGAAGTCAGCAGCGTGAAGTCGATTTTTTACGTTTTGAATATAAACTTATCGCGCAATCATTTTTTCGAATAATTGCTCTTTGATACTTTAACTCGACAAAGTATTGTGCTATACTGGAAAAAGACAATGTTTAAAGGCTAAAGGAGGAAAAGGAAAATGATATGGGCAAAGGAAGAAACTCTGCCAAGAAATGAAATTGAAGACATCCAGCTTAAGAAATTAAAGGATACGGTTCAATATATTTATGACCGTGTCAGACCTTATAGGGAGAAAATGGATGAGGCACAGGTGAAGCCAAAGGATATCATTTCTTTGGAAGACTTGAAAAAACTTCCATTTACATATAAAGCGGATTTTCGGGACAATTATCCGGATGGATTATTTGCGGTAGATAAAAAAGAGATTGTCCGTTATCATGCAAGTTCAGGCACGACTGGGAAGCCTACGGTTGTAGGATATACGCAGAAGGATCTAGATGTTTGGCTGAATAATGTAGCACGTATTGCATGTATGGGAGGTGCGACAGCGGATGATGTGGCACAGATCTCGTTTGGATACGGAACGTTTACAGGCGCTTTGGGGCTGCATGGAGGGTTGGAAAAGATAGGTGCTTCTGTTATTCCGATGTCATCGGGGAATACGAATAAACAGATTATGTTCCTGCAGGATATGGGTGTGACGCTGCTTGTGGCAACGCCTTCCTATGCACTGCATTTAGGAGAGGTGCTGCGGGAACGTGGGATCGATCCATCTAAGGATCTGAAGATCCACATAGGGCTGTTCGGCGGCGAGGGAATGACGGAACCGATGAGAGAAGAAATGCGCAAAGTCTGGGGAAGCCAGTTTATCTGTACACAGAACTATGGAATGAGTGAACTGTGTGGTCCCGGCGTGTCAGGAGAATGTACCGAACTGTGCGGGATGCACATCAACGAAGATTGGTTTATTCCAGAAATCATCGATCCGGAGACAGAAGAAGTGCTTGCACCGGGTGAGACGGGAGAATTGGTGATCACCTGTCTGGGTAAAGAGGCGCTTCCTCTCGTCAGATACCGTACGGGCGATCTGACACGGCTTATGTATGAGCCGTGTAAATGTGGAAGAACGACAGTAAGAATGGCAAATCTGTCTGGACGGGCGGACGATATGCTTGTCATTCGAGGGGTAAATGTATTTCCTGGGCAGATTGAGGAAGTATTATTTAAAATAGAAGAAATCGGACCTCACTATGAGATTTTAGTGGAGAGAAAGAATCGGCTGGATGTTATGACGATCACGGTAGAGTTAGTAGATGACAGACTGCTCGATAGCTATGGAAAGCTAAGTGCTCTGGAACAGAGGATAAAATCAGCTTTGAAATCACAGCTTGGTCTTGCGACACAGATACGTCTGGTCGCACCAAACTCTCTGCAGAGATTTGAAGGAAAAGCAAAAAGAGTAACAGATTTACGAAAGGATGGACTGTAAAATGGGAGAAAAAGTAATTATGCTCGGCAATGAGGCAATTGCACGGGGCGCATATGAGGCAGGCGTGAAAGTCTCTTCTGCGTATCCGGGGACACCGAGTACAGAAATCAGTGAATATCTGGTGCAGTATAAGAAAGATGTATATGAGGAATGGGCGCCGAATGAGAAAGTGGCGGTGGAAGTGGCAGTAGGAGCAAGTATTTCCGGCGTACGTTCTATGGCGTGTATGAAACATGTCGGTCTGAACGTGGCAGCGGATCCTTTGTATTCCGTATCTTATATGGGCGTAAATGGCGGGCTGGTGTTAGTAGTGGCAGATGATCCGGGATTATATAGTTCACAGAATGAGCAGGATACCCGTATGGTTGCACGCGCGGCACAGATCCCGGTGATCGAGCCGTCAGACAGTGCAGAAGCAAAAGATTTCTTTAAGGAAGCATTTGCATTAAGTGAAAAATATGACAGGCCGTTTATTTTCCGTACAACAACGAGACTCGCACACTCGCAGGGGCTTGTAGAGTTAAAAGAAAGAGAAGAAATTGCGGATAGGCCATATGAGAAACAGATCCAGAAAAATGTGATGATGCCGGGCAATGCCAAGCTGCGCCATATTGAGATTGAAAAGCGTAATCTAGAACTTGCGGAGGCAGCAAATACGCTTGCGATCAATAAGATGGAGATCAATGATACGAAGATTGGTGTGATCACAAGTGGGATCCCATACCAATATGTCAAAGAAGCGCTTCCACAGGCGTCCGTTTTAAAACTTGGAATGGTCAATCCACTTCCGCGCAAGTTGATCGAAGAATTCGTATCTAAGGTAGAGACGGTATATATAGTAGAAGAATTAGATCCAGTTATTGAAGAACAAGTAAAATCCTGGGGTATTAAAGCAATTGGAAAAGAAATCTTTACCGTGCAGGGAGAGTACAGTGCCAATATGCTTCGCAGAGCGATCTTAAAGGAAGAACTGGATCTGGAAAAACCGGCGCAGGCACCGGGACGCCCACCTATCCTATGTCCGGGCTGTCCGCACAGAAGTGCGTTTTATGTGTTGAAGAAGCTGAAAATGCATGCAGCAGGCGATATCGGATGTTATACATTGGGGGCAGTGCCTCCTCTTAGTGTGATTGATACGACGATGTGCATGGGCTCTAGTATTTCCATGCTGCATGGGATGGAGAAAGCAAAAGGAAAAGAATATATTAAAAATTGGGTTGCAGTGATCGGAGATTCGACGTTCCTGCATACAGGTGTCAATTCTTTGATGAATATGGTGTATAACAAGGCAACAGGAACCGTGATGATCCTGGATAATTCTACGACAGGGATGACCGGGCATCAGGACCATGCGGCTACCGGAAAGACACTGCAGCAAGAGCCCACTTATGCGATCGATATTGCAGGATTATGTCGCGCGATGGGAATTAAAAATGTGGTGGAAGTTAATGTGTTTGACATCGCGCTTTTAGAAAAAACGATCAAAGAAGAAGTGGCGAAAGATGAGGTCTCTGTCATCATTACAAAGACGCCTTGCGTGCTTTTGGACAAATCCAAAAAACCTCTATATATCGCGCACGAAGATAAATGTAAAAAATGCGGTATGTGCATGAAACCGGGCTGTCCGGCAATGACAAAGAATCCAGACGGAACGATCCGTATTGACGATACAATGTGTACCGGCTGTGGTTTATGTGAATCTTTATGTAAATTTGGCGCGATAGAAATGGTAAAGGCAGGTGAATAAAGATGGCGGCGAAAAATATTATGATTGTTGGTGTCGGAGGACAGGGAACATTGCTGACAAGCCGGATTTTAGGTGGACTTACGATTGCAGGAGGATATGATGTGAAGCTGTCAGAAGTACACGGAATGGCACAGCGTGGAGGAAGTGTCGTCACGTTTGTGCGTTATGGTGAAAAAGTGGCAGAACCAATCGTGGAAGAAGGGCAGGCAGATGTGATCATCGCATTTGAACGTCTGGAAGCACTTAGATATGCGCATTATCTGAAAAAGGATGGTGTATTGATCGTCAATGACTGGCGTATCGATCCTATGCCGGTCGTGATCGGCGCGGCGGAGTATCCGGAGGGAATTATAGAAAAATTGGAGAAAGAGTATAAAGTCTATAGAGTCAATGCGACGGAAGAATCGAAAAAACTGGGTAATCCAAAGGTGTTTAATCTGATCGTGCTTGGTGTCGCGGCACAGCACATGGATTTCACAAAGGAACAGTGGTACGAAGTGATCGAAAAGACAGTTCCTCCCAAGACGATAGACATCAATAAAAAAGCATTTGATGTAGGTTATACATTATAACTAAAATAGAAAAGGCAGGTGAGAAGATGATCAAGCAGCTTTCCGTATTTGTAGAAAATCAACCAGGCAGTATGATGAATGTGACGTCGGCTCTGGTCGATGCACATATCAATATACGGGCAATTTCGACGTTTGACACACCAGAGTTTGGAATCATGCGTCTGGTAGTAGATAAACCTAAAGAGGCAAAAGAGTATTTGACAAAGGAAGGATTTGTCGTTCGGATCACAGATGTGATCGGGGCAGAATTAAAAGACGAAAAGGGAAATTTAAACCAGATGCTTACGATCCTGGCAGAGGGGAAGATTAATGTCAATTATATTTATTCCTTTGTTATACGTGCCGGTAAAGCACCGGTTATGGTCTTTCACACAGATGACTTTGAACGGGCTGAAGAAGTTTTGAAGGCAGCAAATGTCCAGATCGTGAAAGAGGACGAACTAGAATAGAAAGAAAAAATAGCAGCAGATAAGGAGCAGAAAAAATGGCAGCAGTATCGTTGGAGAATTGGAAAGAAAGAATCCGAAATCCGAAAATCGAGTGTATGAGCAGAGATGAGATGGCGCATCTGCAAAGTGAGCGTCTTGTAGACGTCGTAAGCAGAGCATATCAAAATGTAAGTTTTTATCATAAAAAGATGAAAGATATGGGAGTGGAACCCGGGGATATTAAAGGCATTGAAGATATACATAAACTTCCGTTTACGACGAAAGAAGATTTAAGAGACAATTATCCGTTCGGCCTTCTGGCGATCCCTAAACAGGATGTCGTCCGAGTACAAGGGACGTCAGGAACGACAGGAAAGCTTACAATCGCCCCATATTCGAAAAAAGATGTAGAAGTATGGGGAGAATGTGTGGCGAGATGTCTTACAATGGCAGGTCTCACTGCAGAGGATATCATTCATGTGTGCTATGGATATGGCTTGTTTACAGGAGGATTGGGTCTGGATTATGGTGCGCAGGCATTGGGTGCTATGGCTATCCCTATGTCAGCAGGAAACACGAAAAGACAGATGATGTGTATGGAAGATCTGGGAGCGACAGCCTTTGCCTGCACGCCTTCTTATGCGCTTCATCTGGCTGAATCTATGCAGGAAGCCGGAGTGGTAGACCGTTTGAAGATCAAGGCGGGGATCCATGGAGCAGAACCTTGGACTGTAGAGATGCGCAAAAAGATCGAAAGCATTCTGCACATTAATTGTTTTGATATTTATGGAATGTGTGAAATTTCTGGTCCCGGGGTGGCACAGGACTGTATCCACCATGAAGGACTGCATGTACATGCGGATTATTTCTATCCGGAAGTTTTAAATCCGGCGACCCAGGAGGCATGCGCGGATGGAGAGACAGGCGAACTAGTATTTACGACACTGGCGAAAGAGGCGATGCCGCTTCTGCGTTACCGTACAAAGGATCTGACCAGTATGGACCGCAGTACATGCAAATGCGGAAGAACGCTGCCTCGTATTTCGAAGTTTACCGGACGTACAGATGATATGAAAGTCATCAGAGGCGTGAATGTATTCCCAACGCAGGTAGAAACCGCGCTTCTGAGTATGGGAGGAGCGGTAGCGCCGCATTACATGATGATCGTGGACAGAGAAGACAATATGGATGTACTGACAGTTATGGTAGAAGTAGATGAGAGCATGTTCTCTGACGAGATCCGTAAATTGGATGCATTGCGCAATAAGATCGGTGCTGTATTAAAACAAGCACTAGGTGTGTCTGCGCGTGTCAAGCTGGTAGAACCAAAGACGATCCAGAGAAGCGAAGGCAAAGCAGTGCGTGTGATCGACAACCGGAATCTGTAGGAAAGGAAGGTAAGGACAATGGGTATCACGATTCAACAATTATCAGTATTTCTGGAAAACAGGGAAGGAAGGCTGGACGAGGTGCTGTCGGTGCTTGCTGGAAATGAGATCAATATTGTGGCGCTGAGTCTTGCGGATACATCCGATTACGGTATGCTCAGGATGATTGTATCAGATCCGAATAAGGGCAAGGCAGTGTTGCGAGAGAATGGTATCACGGCAATGCTGACAGATGTAGTAGCTTTGCGTGTGCCGCATGAAACAGGATCTTTGAGCAAGGCGATGCATCAAATCGTAGAAGGGGAAGTGAATATTGAGTATATGTACGCTTTTGCCAATGGAGCAGATGCGTCTGCGGTACTTAAGACAGATGATCCCGCCCGTGTGGCAGATATTTTAAAAGGCAGCGGTTTTGATGTATGGGAGGCTTCTGAGGCATATGTCTCTAATATAAAAGAATAATAGAGCTGGTTTCACCCGCGGGCGGCATATTTAGATACTGCCGCCTGCAGTATGTCTGAAACGACTTTGGAAAGTGAAAAGAAGCTGTACGCACAGATTTTTCAGTGCGGCAGCTTCTTTTTTAATCTCTTTTCTCTGTATTGCTTTTTAATATTAAATCTAGTTTAATTTATATATTAAAAGGTACATAAAAAATCTGATTAAAGTTTTACTACATTTGTTGCCTGAGGTCCTTTGGCTCCTTCTGTTACTTCGAATTCAACAGCCTGGCCTTCTTCTAAGGATTTGAATCCATCCATAACCAGTCCGGAATAATGTACGAATACATCATTTCCTTCAGAATCGGAAATAAATCCGTAGCCTTTTTGGTTGTTAAACCATTTTACTGTACCTGTCATTTTGTTGTCCTCCATAAAAATTGAAAATAATATAGTTCTATATCGCTTTTTTTCGAAACGATACTGTGTCAGTTTAGCATGTTTAACAATAAAAGTCAACGGATTTAGAAAAGGTTCCACAAAAGCCACAAAAGCATGGAAAAGACGGACGGTCAATATTTTTTCTACAAATGGGAATTTTAAAATAGAGAGAGTAAAAATGATTGAAAATGATTGAATATGAATGAAAATAAAATAAAATGGTTGACAATGAATGAATCGGAGCGTAAGATAAAAGCAGAAGGAAGGTGGATGTATGTTAACGGAAGAAAGATTTTTGGAAATACTAAAAATAGTGAACACGAAGAAATCTGTAACAGTGCAGGAATTAAAAGAAATATTGGATACATCAGAATCTACTATACGCAGAGACTTGACAGCACTCCATAATAAGAAACTTTTAAATAAAGTACATGGAGGCGCTACAGCGATCGGGCTTGATTATGAAACCAAAGATGCAACAGTGGAGTCTCGTATGGATTTAAGTTCTGAGGAAAAAGATCAGATCGGACAATATGCGGCGCAGCTGATCGAAAAAAGCGATTTTATTTATTTGGACGCAGGTACAAGTATCAGCCATATGACGGCATACATTCATGAGCCGGATGCGGTTTATGTCACGAATGGGATCTATAATGCTAAACAGCTTGCACAGAAAGGATATAATGTATTTCTGCTGGGCGGAAGATTTAAGGCTGCTACAGAGGCAGCAGTAGGAACGGAAACGATCAGGAGTCTGGAAAAATATAATTTTACCAAAGGGTTTTTCGGGACAAATGGCGTGGATAAAGAGCATGGTTTTACAACACCGGATGCAAGTGAAGCAGCTACAAAAGAGGCGGCAATGAAACGCTGCCGTCAGCGCTATGTGCTGGCAGATCAAACTAAGATAGGAAGAATTTCCCCTGTACAGTTTGGAAAATTTGAAGATGCATATATTATTACCACCGAAATTTTGGATGAAAAATTGAAAACAGAAAAGAATATGATCGAGGTGAAGAAAAAATGATTTATACAGTTACATTTAATCCCTCTCTGGATTATGTTGTACAGATAGATAATATGGAATTAGGACAGATCAACCGGACAAAAAAAGAGAATATCTATCCAGGCGGAAAGGGTAATAACGTGTCTGTTATTCTTTCTAATTTGGGGCTTGAAAGCAGGGCACTTGGCTTTAAGGCAGGTTTTACGGGAAAGGTGATGGATGATATGTTAAGGGCATATGGCTGTCAGACAGATTTTATTCTTCTGCCCGAGGGAAACAGCCGGATCAATGTAAAGATAAAAGCAGATACAGAAAGTGAGATCAACGGCCAGGGGCCTGTCATAGAAAAGGAAGCACTTATCCGCCTGTATGCCAAATTACAGGAACTGGAACCGGGAGATATTCTCGTGCTGGCAGGCAGTATTCCGGATACACTTCCGGAAAATGTGTATGAACAGATCATGGAGCGGATGGAACATACCGGCGTACATGTCGTAGTCGATGCGACAGGTGAACTTTTGAAAAGAGTGCTGAAATATCATCCGTTTCTTATTAAGCCAAATAATCATGAACTGGGCGATCTATTTGGAACCACGTTGTATACAGAGGAAGAAATTATTATGTATGCACAAAAATTACAGAAAATGGGCGCAGTAAATGTACTTGTCTCTATGGCAGAAAAGGGAGCACTTCTATTGGCGGAAGACGGACAGGTCAGAAAAATGAGACCGCCAAAGGGAACAGTGGTCAATTCGGTGGGCGCCGGAGATTCGATGGTGGCAGGCTTTCTTGCGGGATACTTAAATACAGGCGATTACGAGAAGGCGTTAGAGCTGGGGACAGCGGCTGGAAGCGCTACAGCATTTGTGTCCTGGCTTGCATCGAAAGAAGAAATCGTCAGATATCTTGTGAGACCGGCGATCGAATATGGATTATAAGAGATTGGTGAAGAAGAACAATTCAGAACGTATAAAGAGAGAGGGAAAATGATGAAAATTACAGATTTGTTAAAACCTTGCAGTATAGAATTAAATGGAAGGGCCGCTTCAAAAGAGGAAGTGATCTGTAAAATGGTAGATCTGATGGCAGCCAGCGGAAATATCCGCGATAAGGAAACATACAAAGCGGGCGTCTTTAAAAGAGAGTCGGAAGGCACGACTGGGATCGGAGAAGGGATTGCAATCCCGCATGCGAAGACGGATGCAGTGCAAAAACCGGGACTTGCGGCAATGGTTATACAAGAGGGCACAGACTATGATTCACTGGATGGAGAACCGGTTCAGCTGCTCTTTTTGATTGCCGCTGCGGATACCGAAGACAATGTGCATCTGGAGGTTTTAAGCCGTCTTTCTATGCTTTTGATGGATGAGACGTTTAAAGAACACCTGATACATGCAAAAAGCGTCAAAGAATTTTTAAAATATATAGATGAGGCAGAAAATGTAAAGGAAGAACAAGAACAGAAAAAGGAGCAGGAAAAAACACAAAAGCAGGGGTATGATGTGCTGGCAGTCACCGCCTGCCCGACAGGTATTGCACATACGTATATGGCGGCGGAAAGCCTGGAAAATACTGCAAAAGAGATGGGATGCAGTATCAAAGTGGAGACAAACGGATCCGGAGGGGATAAAAATGTTCTGACTGCAGAAGAAATCGCGCAGTGCAAATGTATCATTATCGCTGCCGATAAAGAAGTGAAAATGGCTAGATTTGACGGCAGACCGCTGATCGTGACAAAGGTAGCAGATGGCATACACAAACCAAAAGAACTGATAGAAAAGGCATTAAGCGGTACTGCCGCGGTTTATCACAGTAATAGCAAAGACGATATATCCGGCAGTGGAATCGGCGAAGAAAAGTTGGGAAGAAAAATATATAAGGCATTGATGAACGGTGTATCACACATGCTTCCGTTTGTGATCGGCGGCGGTATCCTGATCGCGCTTTCCTATATCTGTGACGGTGCAAATGCAGGAACAGATGTATTTGGAACCGGGACAGCGCTTGCCAGGTTTTTAAATCTGGTAGGAAATGTATCTTTTGGAATGATGTTTCCTATTTTGGCAGGATACATTGCAATGGCCATTGCAGATCGTCCGGCATTAATGCCGGGGATTGTAGGCGGGCTGCTTGCCAAAGCAGGAACTTCCGTAACTGTGCCGGAAGAACAGTGGATCTCCTCTGGATTTTTCGGCGCCTTGATCGCCGGTTTCCTGGCAGGAGTACTCATGCTTCTTCTCAAAAGACTACTGGAAAAACTTCCTCGTGCATTGGAAGGAACAAAACCGGTTCTTCTATATCCGTTTTTTGGAGTACTACTCATGGGGGCGATCATGATCTTTGTTGTAAATCCGCCTGTTGGAGCATTTAATTCCTGGTTGAATCAAGGACTTGCCAGTATGGGAGAGGGGAGCAAGGTGTTGCTGGGAATCTTTTTGGGTGGAATGATGGCCATTGATTTCGGCGGCCCATTTAATAAAGCAGCCTATGTATTCGGCACTGCTTCGATTGCAAGCGGACAATTTGATATTATGGCAGCGGTGATGGCGGGAGGAATGGTACCTCCGATCGGGATTGCCTTAGCAACAACATTTTTTAAAAATCGTTTTACAAAAAGTGAACGGCAGACAACTGTGACAAACTATATAATGGGGCTCTCCTTCATTACAGAAGGAGCGATTCCTTTTGCCGCTTCAGATCCTCTGCGGATCATACCGCCCAGTATTGTAGGAGCGGCAGCAGCAGGGGCACTGTCCATGCTGTTTGGATGTGGTTCAAGAGCGCCTCATGGCGGAATATTTGTGATCGGGATCATGGATCATGCACCGATGTTTCTCCTGGCTGTTTTAGCCGGTGCGCTGATCAGCATGCTGGGCATTGTTTTGTTAAAAAAGCCCCTGGAGAAGAAAACGCAGATTGAAAAACAGTAGCACATGGTATATACTTAATGCATAATTACCAAATCAAGGAGGAAATGAAAAATGAAAGAATTCAAATATGTGGTTACAGATCCGGAAGGAATCCATGCAAGACCGGCAGGGATCCTCGTAAAACAGGCAGCAGGTTACCAGTGTGATGTGAAAATCGCAAAAGGTGACAAGAAGGCAGATGCTAAGAGAATTTTTGGTGTGATGGGATTAGGCGTTAAAACAGGAGAAGAAGTGACGATTTCTACAGAAGGCGCAGATGAAGACAAAGCAATCGCAGAACTGGAAGCATTTTTCAAAGAGAACTTGTAGATTGTGAGAATAGATAAACCAAGGATAAGAGGACGGCGGTAAGCCGTTCTTTTTTTGATTTATAGATTTTTCTTGTCAAGTATGAAAAAGTATGATATCCTTATAAAAAGAACATATGTTCTATTATTGAGGTAGGAGAAAGTACAATGTACGATAAAATCATGGAGGACATGTCTGTCTATGACAAATTGCAGATATTGTCGGATGCGGCAAAATACGATGTTGCCTGTACATCCAGTGGTGTGGACAGAAAAGGGAACGGTACAGGTATGGGCAACTGTAATAAAGCAGGTATTTGTCACAGTTTTTCCGCGGACGGCAGATGTATTTCACTGTTGAAGATTTTATTTACAAACGAATGTATTTATGATTGTAAATACTGTGTAAATCGTTCTTCCAATGATGTGGTCAGAACATCTTTTACACCGGAAGAAGTCTGCACGCTGACGATGGAATTTTACAGAAGGAATTATATTGAAGGCTTGTTTTTAAGTTCGGGAATTTTAAAAAGTCCTGATTATACGATGGAGCTGATCTATGCAGCGCTTTATAAGCTACGCCACGTTCATAATTTTCAGGGATATATCCATGTGAAAACGATTCCGGGAACGGATGAAGAGATGGTAAGACGGATCGGTTTTCTCGCTGATAGGATGAGTGTGAACCTGGAGTTGCCTACAGCAGAGGGACTGCGTCTGCTGGCACCCCATAAAAATAGGAAGAATATCCTGACACCTATGCG
Organism: Mediterraneibacter massiliensis; assembly: GCF_001487105.1. GTDB lineage: Bacteria > Bacillota > Clostridia > Lachnospirales > Lachnospiraceae > Mediterraneibacter > Mediterraneibacter massiliensis. Next base: position 1,471,586 of record NZ_LN913001.1, read on the forward strand.
CCTTGTACAGAATAAGATGACGGAAAATAAACAGGAGATTACTTTGTATAGAAATGCGCCTCGATTTGTCCCGGCAGGCCAGAGCACACAGATGATCATAGGGGCTACCCCGGAAACAGATTACCAGATCTTAAATGTGGCAGAATCTTTATATAAGAAATTTGAACTGAAACGGGTGTTTTATTCTGCTTTTGTATCTGTGAATAAAGAATGTTCTCTGCTCTCTGCACGAACGGAAGAGGGTCCGCCGCTTTTAAGAGAACATAGATTATATCAGGCGGACTGGTTACTTAGATTTTACCATTTTGAGGCGAAAGAATTATTAGATGAAAAGAATCCCAATTTTAATATTTTTTTGGATCCAAAGTGCAATTGGGCATTAAAACATCTGGAATATTTTCCGGTAGAGGTAAACCAGGCTGATTATAAGATGTTGTTAAGGGTACCTGGGATCGGTTGTAAATCAGCGTCCAGGATCGTGAAGGCAAGACGGTTTGGAAACCTGAAGTTTGAAGATCTAAAGAAGATGGGAGTTGTACTAAAAAGGGCAGTATATTTCCTGACCTGCGGCGGAAGAATGATGTATCCGGTGAAAATGGAGGAAGATTATATTACAAGAAATCTTCTGCATACAAAAGAAAAACTTCCAGAAGGAACGGACCGGCTGACGTACCGTCAGCTGTCTCTGTTTGACGACGTACATTTTGGAGAAAAACAGGCGTGCAGGGAGGTCAGTCAGTGGTAAGGAAAGGAGGCGTCAGGCAGATGATGACTGTCTATCTATGTCAGGATACAATAACGGGGATATATTCTGCCCTTTATGACGCATGGCTGGAAAAGCGGGCAGGAGAGGCTAAGATTGCTTTGCACGGGAATATGGAACCGGAGTTGTTCTGCGAGTACAGCGAAGTGGAGGAAAAGCAAAAGAAAGCAAAGGCGATAGAAAGCCTGATACGAAAATACTTAGGAGAGAATGCCTACGAAGATATTTATCGTGCGCTGTTGGCAGACGATCCGGAGAAAGCAAATGCTGTTTTCATGACAATGCAGGAGGCGAGAAGGATAAAAGACAGCAGAAGGATCATGGAGCACTTAGATCACCCGGCCGTGGCAAAGGTGTTTGCGTTAAGCCGCAGAGTTGCAAATGAAGCCCATTATTTTATTGAATTTGTCAGATTTAGAGAGTTGAAAAACGGAATTCTTTTTTCAGAGATTGCGCCGAAGAGTCAAGTGCTGACTTGTATCGGAGATCATTTTGCAAATAGGTTTCCCCTGGAAAACTTCTTGATTTATGACAAGACTCACCGGGTCTTTCTGCTGCATGAGGCAAGAAAGCATTGGTATCTTGTGTGGGGAAAAAACCTAGATGAGGAGAGCATTTGTGAGATTTCAGAACAAGAGACAGAATATGAAAAACTTTGGAAATGCTTTTTTCATACGATTGCTGTTGAGGAACGGAAGAACCCAGTCTGTCAGCGCAGTCACCTTCCATTACGTTTTCGTACAGATATGTTAGAATTTGATAAGTGACTTGTGTGTATTTTCTCTATAAAAAATGTTTCTAAAAGGATTAGCCTTGTCATACGAAATAAGGTATAATAGACAGCATGGAAACAGAAAAAATGATAAAAATATCAGTCCGCAATCTTGTAGAATTTATTTTGCGGGAGGGGGATATTGACAATCGAATAGCGCCGGGAATGGAAAAAGATGCGATGTTGATGGGAAGCCGGCTCCACCGGAAAATCCAAAGGAGGATGGGCGCAGAGTATCATGCGGAGGTGAGCCTGAAGATGCAGATACCCTGTGAAGGATTCCTTCTGCAGGTAGAGGGAAGAGCGGATGGGGTCATACAAAAAGAAGATGCAGAGGAGGCAACGATAGATGAGATCAAAGGAGTGCTAAGAGATTTGGAGCATCTTACCCGTCCGGTCAGCGTACATCTTTCGCAGGCAAAATGTTATGCGTATATGTATGCCAAACAGGCAGGCTTACAAAAAGTTTCTGTACAGATGACCTATTGTCATTTGGAAAGCGAGGAAATCAAGCAGTTTACACAACAGTATATGTTTGAAGAACTGGAGGTCTGGTTTCAAGATCTGATTGCTGAATATGAAAAGTGGGCGCGGTTTCAGATTGAATGGAGAAAAAAGCGCAATCTCTCTATTAAAGCGCTTTCTTTTCCCTTTGCTTACCGGGAGGGGCAAAGAGAATTAGCGTATAGTGTGTATAGGACGATTTTGCGTAGAAAAAAGTTATTTATCCAAGCGCCGACCGGAGTGGGAAAGACGATGGCAGCTGTATTTCCGGCGGTCAAAGCGATGGGAGAAGGTTTGGGAGAGAAGATTTTTTATCTGACGGCAAAGACGATCACGCGAACAGTGGCAGAACAGGCATTTTTGAAGTTGAAAGGGAAGGGACTTTCCTGCAAGGTACTGACATTGACCGCCAAAGAAAAAATCTGCTTTCTAGAGCAGGCTGTCTGCAATCCGGATGCCTGCCCCTATGCAAAAGGCCATTATGACCGTGTGAATGAAGCGGTATTTGAACTGCTTACTGCGCAGAGTACTTTTACGCGGCCGGTGATCGAAGAACAGGCAAAGAAACATAGAGTATGCCCATTTGAGATGTCGCTGGATGTATCCAACTGGGTGGATGCGGTCATCTGTGATTATAATTATGTATTTGATCCGAATGCGCATTTGAAGAGATTTTTTTCTGAGAGTACCAAGGGAGAATATTTGTTTTTAATCGATGAAGCACATAATCTGGTAGAACGGGGACGAAAAATGTACAGCGCCGTTTTGTATAAAGAGGATTTCCTTGCGGCAAAACGACTTGTTCAGGAAGCGGACAGAAAATTGGCCAAAAGTTTTGGAGAATGTAATAAGCTTTTATTGACGCTGAAAAGGGAGTGTGAAAACTATCAGGTGCTGGAGAGTGTTTCCCATATTTCTTTGAAATTAATGAACCTGATGGGGGAGATAGAACGATTTTTAGAAGAGTGTGAGGATGAGGCAAAGAGAGAACCCATCTTAGAATTATATTTCCGGGTGCGTGATTTTATTAATATTCATGATCTTCTGGATGAGAATTATGTCATATATACGGAACTGGAGCCGGATGGGCGCTTTAAGCTGAAATTGTTTTGTGTGAATCCGGCGGTAAATCTGGCAGGTTATCTGGAACAAGGAAACAGTACGATCTTTTTCTCCGCGACCTTGCTCCCTATCAAGTACTATAAGAAATTGCTCAGTGTAGAGGAGGAAGATTACGCGGTATATGCGGAATCAACATTTTCTGCAGAAAACCGGCTTCTTTTGTTGGGGATGGATGTAAGTACGAAGTATACGAGACGGGGGCCTGCTATGTATGAAAGATTTGCCGACTATATTTTGAAACTGGCTGTATCTAAAAAAGGAAATTATATCGTCTTTTTTCCATCTTATCAGTTCATGGAGGATGTGTGCCGGATATTTGCAGAAAAAACTGCGGGGAGAAGTGATCTGGAAAGCATCATGCAGTCGCAGTATATGGAAGAAGTGCACAGGGAAGAGTTCCTGGAAAAATTTAAAGAGAACAGGGAGAAGACGTTGCTAGGTTTCTGTGTGATGGGCGGTATCTTTTCAGAAGGAATCGACTTGTCCAGAGACAGGCTGATTGGTGCCGTGATCGTAGGGACAGGCCTTCCGCAAGTATGCAATGAAAGAGAAATATTGAAAACTTTTTTTGAAAAAAGAAATATGCAGGGATTTGACTTCGCTTATCTGTATCCGGGGATGAATAAAGTCCTGCAGTCCGCAGGAAGAGTAATCCGTACGGAGAAAGACAGAGGCGTGATCCTGCTGTTAGATGAACGGTTTTTGAGAAGGCCCTATCAGGAAATCTTTCCACGGGAATGGAAGAAGTATCAAACATGCAGCCTGGAGACTGTGGAAAGACAGATCCGGGAATTTTGGGACAGCCAGAGCTGAAAGGTTAAGGAGCAAAATAACTTAAAAATTCCTGAACAGCTTTGGACAGAGGCATTTGTTCATTATATGCGATCACCAGTTCTCTTTCCGGCAGTTCCTCCTTTGTATCTACAATAAACAGACCGGTCATATTTCCGGCGATACAATAGTCGGGGAGAAAGGCAATGCCAAGGCCTATACGGGCAAGATCAATGAGCAGATCGTTGCTTGTCAGTTCTATCTCTGGGACGAGATCGAGCTGGTGCTGTTGAAACAGGCGATGTAGGAATTCATTGGTCGTACTATTTTTATCCAGCATTAAAATCGGATAGTGGGATAGTTCTTTTAAGGTGAATTTTTCATCTTTTAGATTTTTAAAAGCGCTTCCGGCAATGAAAACATCATGGAATGTTTTTATACTGTGAATTGCGGAGACATTACTTAAGCTAGTGTTTGGATAATTGACAACGATTAAGTCTACCTGGCCGTTTTCCAAAAGTTCTGCGCACTTGACAGAAGTCTGGTTGATCACTTTAATGTGAGCATTTGGAAAAGATCTGTGGAAACGTTCTAAATAAGGGACGAGAAAATATCGGCAGATCGTATCACTGGCGCCGATGCGGATCTGTCCTCCTGTAGTTGCGGCGTCAAGAAGCTGCGCTTCTCCGCGTTGGATCAGATGCATAGCAGGTTCTATATGGCGCAGAAGGATTTCTCCTTCAGGAGTGAGCTGTACCCGCTTTGTGCTGCGGATAAAAAGTGTCTGATCAAGTTTTCTTTCCAGTGTTTTGATGGATTGGCTGACTGCAGACTGCGAAATAAAAAGCAGTTTGGAAGCTTCTGAAAAACTCAAGGTAGATGCGACATGGAAAAACACTTTGTATAATTCATAATTTATATCCATTTATTAGACCTCCTAATAAAAACTACTTGTATTATAGGACAAAAAGGAGGGAATTACAATTGTAAAATTCACAGGCCGACAGGATATGATTCGAGAGGCAAAACAAAAAGCTAGAAAGGAACAAAAGCATGAACAAAGACACGAGAAAAAGAGATTGGCTTCTGGGGATCCTCTTTTCATTTTCGCTGATCACGGCAGTATTGATCTCCAGTTTTGAGATCGCTATGTATGCGGATTTTGGGTTTTACCAAAAAGAATATGAAAAATATAAAGTATTGCCCGAACTGGACATGGAGATGGATGACGTCATGCATGTTACGCGGGAAATGATGGCGTATCTAAGAGGAGACAGGGAAACACTGGAAGTTTATACGACGGTAGAAGGAAAAAAACAGGATTTCTTCAATGAACAGGATCGATTTCATATGGCAGAGGTAAAGGAGCTCTTCCTCGGAGGGCTACGCATAAGATGGATAGCTTTTGGCATTATGGCAGTCAGTTTGGCTTTATTGTTTTTTACGAAAGCAAAACGGAAAAGACTGCTTTGCCGTTCTTATCAGATCGTTCTTGCAGTCTCCGGCGGTCTGGCATGTATTCTCGGGATTGCTGCGGCAATAGACTTTAATGCAGTATTTGTTAAATTTCATCACATCTTTTTTGATAATGATCTATGGCTGTTCGATCCGACTGAGGATTATATGATCCGTATGCTTCCGGAGGGGCTTTTTGCGGATATGCTGGGTCGTATTGGTATTTTGTTTGGGGGAGGACTTCTGTTTTTGTTGGCAGTCAGCATAATCTGTATGAGAAAAAGAAAAAATTAATATTACTTATTAATTAGTTTAATTATATTAATTGTACTAATGAGAATGGGTGTGGTACCATAGAAAGTAGGAACTCTGACTGTGAGAATACAGCAGCACGGTTTAAAAGCAGCAGAATCAGAAAGAAAAAGGAGAAAATGTATGAGCAATGTAAGACGGGTATATGTAGAAAAAAAACCAGGATTTGCCGTACAGGCAAAAGAACTGAAACATGAAATCAAACATTATCTAGGGATCAGCACAGTGACAAATGTCCGAGTTTTGATCCGATACGATGTGGAGAATATCTCTGAGGATACATTTGAAAAAGCATGCAGCGGTGTATTTGCAGAGCCTCCGGTGGATGTGCTGTATAAAGAAAAATTTCCTGCAAATGAGGAAGATTTTATCTTTTCTGTAGAATATCTGCCGGGACAGTTCGATCAGAGAGCAGATTCTGCGGAACAGTGTGTACAGTTCATCAAAGAAGATGAAAAACCGGTGATAAAGACGGCTGTGACATATGTTTTAGAAGGAAATCTTTCTGCGGAAGAACAGGCAGCAGTAAAAAATCACTGTATCAATCCGGTGGATTCCCGAGAGACGGGGCTGGAAAAACCGGATACGCTTGTGACAGTATTTGAGGAACCGGAGGATGTGAAAGTGTTCGACGGTTTTAAAGATATGCCGGAAGAACAGTTAAAAATATTATATGATTCTTTGAATCTGGCAATGACATTTAAAGACTTTTTGCATATCCAGAAGTACTATGGTGCAGAGGAACATAGAGATCCGACTATGACAGAGATCCGTGTATTGGATACTTACTGGTCAGATCATTGCCGACATACGACATTTTCGACAGAATTAAAAGAGATCACCTTTGGAGAGGGCGACTATAAAGAGCCGATCGTCGGCACATATGAGCAATACCTGAAAGATCACAGTGAGATCTTTGCAGGAAGAGAAGACAAGTTTATCTGTCTGATGGATCTTGCACTGATGGCAATGCGGAAATTAAAAAAAGAAGGAAAATTAAATGACCAGGAGGAATCCGAAGAGATCAACGCATGCAGCATCGTAGTCCCGATCCGGGTAGATGGCGTGGAGGAAGAGTGGCTCATCAATTTTAAAAATGAGACACACAATCACCCTACAGAGATAGAGCCTTTTGGAGGCGCGGCAACCTGCCTTGGAGGAGCGATACGAGATCCGCTTTCAGGACGTACTTACGTATATCAGGCGATGCGTGTGACCGGAGCGGCAGATCCTACAGTATCGGTAAAGGATACGCTGAAAGGAAAATTACCGCAGAAAAAATTGGTGAGAGGAGCTGCCCATGGATACAGTTCATATGGGAACCAAATCGGACTCGCAACAGGGGCGGTCAAAGAAATTTATCACCCCGATTATGTGGCAAAGCGTATGGAGATAGGGGCTGTTCTAGGAGCGGCACCGCGGCGTGCAGTCATTCGTGAAACCTCAGATCCGGGAGATATCATCATTCTTTTGGGTGGACGGACAGGAAGAGACGGATGCGGAGGAGCGACAGGATCCTCCAAAGTGCACACAGAAGAGTCGATCGAGACATGCGGTGCGGAAGTGCAGAAAGGAAATCCGCCTACAGAGAGAAAAATACAGCGTCTATTTCGCAGAGAAGAAGTAAGTTGTCTTATTAAAAAGTGTAATGATTTTGGCGCAGGCGGTGTCTCTGTGGCAATCGGAGAACTGGCAGACGGACTGCGGGTAGATCTGGATAAAGTACCTAAGAAATATGCGGGACTGGATGGGACAGAGATCGCAATCTCGGAATCCCAGGAGAGAATGGCTGTCGTAGTAGATGAGAAAGATGTAGAGCAGTTTCTTGCTTATGCAAGAGAAGAAAATCTGGAGGCGACACAGGTTGCGGTAGTGACTGAAGAACCTCGTCTGGTACTTATATGGCGGGGGAAGGAAATTGTAAATATATCCAGAGCTTTTCTTGATACAAACGGCGCGCATCAGGAGACAAGCGTAGAGGTGGAAATACCGTCTAGCAAAGAGAGTCTGTTTGTAAAAAAAGAAGTGTCAGATGTGAAAAAAGAATGGCTGCGCACTTTAAGTGATCTGAACGTATGCTCCCAGAAGGGACTGGTAGAAATGTTTGACGGCTCTATCGGAGCAGGTTCTGTCTTTATGCCCCATGGAGGCAAGTATCAGATGACAGAGACACAGGCGATGGTGGCAAAGATCCCGGTGCAGACAGGAAAGACCGACAGTGTATCCATGATGAGTTATGGATTTGATCCGTATCTGTCCAGCTGGAGCCCATATCATGGAGCTGTTTACGCAGTAACAGAATCTATAGCAAAAATCGTGGCTGCGGGGGGAGACTATAGGAAAATACGTTTTACATTCCAGGAATATTTTCGCAGAATGACAGAAGAACCTAAGCGTTGGAGCCAGCCTTTTTCAGCACTTCTTGGAGCCTATGCGGCACAATTGGGCTTTGGTCTGCCGTCTATAGGCGGAAAGGATAGTATGTCAGGTACGTTCCAAGATATAGATGTACCTCCGACTTTGGTTTCTTTTGCAGTGGACATGGCTTTGGAAAAAGATATCATCACTCCGGAATTAAAAAAACCAGGGAATATACTAGTCTGGCTGCATATAGAGAAAGATGACTATGATCTTCCGGTTTACGAGCAGGTCATGAAAGCATATGGAAAATTTTCTGAAGATATACACAGTGGAAAAATCGTATCTGCATATGCTCTGGATCGTCACGGCGTCATTGCAGCTATAAGCAAAATGGCATTTGGAAATAGACTTGGGGTGAAAGTCGAATATGATCAGGAGGCGGATGAACTGTTTGCCCCTGCTTTTGGTGACATTGTGGCAGAAGTCCCGGCAGAGCAGATCGGCAATTTAAGTATTTCTTATACTGTGGTCGGGAAAGTGACAGAGGAAAAGAGATTTGTATATGGAAGTGCAGAAATCTCTCTCGAAGAAGCAGAGAATGCATGGACAGAGACTTTAGAAAAAGTATTTGCCACAAAATCATCGGACAATGTAAAGGAAGTAGAAGAAAGACTTTATCGGGCATCAGATATTCATATATGCAGCCATAAAATCGGGCAGCCTGCAGTCTTTATACCTGTATTTCCGGGAACAAACTGTGAGTATGACAGCCAGAAAGCGTTTGAACGTGCCGGGGCAAAAGTGATCACAAAAGTATTCAAGAATTTAAATGCAGAAGATATCCGTGATTCAGTTTCTGTATTTGAAAAGGCAATAGGTAAAGCACAGATGATCATGTTCCCGGGAGGGTTCAGTGCAGGAGATGAACCAGATGGCTCGGCAAAGTTTTTTGCAACCGCATTTCAGAATAAGAAACTGAAAGAAGCGGTAGAAAAGCTGCTGAATGAGAGGGACGGACTTGCACTTGGAATTTGTAATGGTTTCCAGGCCTTGATAAAACTAGGCTTAGTGCCAAATGGAAAAATTACCGGACAGACAGAAGATGCACCGACACTTACGTATAATACGATCGGAAGGCATATTTCCAAGATGGTATATACAAAAGTTGTTACAAATAAATCTCCTTGGCTGATGGGAGCAGAGCTGGGCGCAGTATATACAAATCCGGCTTCCCATGGAGAAGGGCGGTTTGTTGCGAACGAAACATGGCTCAAAAAATTGTTTGAGAATGGGCAGGTAGCAACACAGTACTGTGATCCAGAGGGTAAGATCAGTATGGATGAGACATGGAATGTCAACGGCTCTTACTGTGCTGTTGAAGGAATCACAAGTCCGGACGGAAGAGTATTAGGGAAAATGGCACATGCAGAGAGACGCGGAGACGGCGTTGCAGTTAATATTTACGGAGAACAAGATATGAAAATTTTCGAGTCTGGCGTGGAATATTTTAAATTGTAAATGGAATAGAGTATGTTGTTTTGCAAAACTCCCTGCTTGCTTAGCAGGGAGTTTTGTTGTCCGATCTTTATCACCGAGTTTTTTACATATTGTAAAAGATATGGTGGATAGAACAGAGGATAAAGCGGCTTTTGAAACAGTGACCGGCAGCGGAGCAATAACAGCATTGTAGGACAAAATTTTGCTTGTTTAGGAAATATAGGTGTGATATGATAAATGAAACACAGGATTTTCTTTTAGATACAACAGTATTCATGGCGTCTCTGCCGGCTGGTTTTGTGAATTTTCCCTGCTATTTATAAAAATATTTTAGACGGTGGATCCAGATTGCCAAAAGCAAATCATAGATGGGTTTTAGACAATGAAGGATACTTGTAGTAATCGAAAAGAAAATGTTGTTGACATTTTTGTGACAATATAATACTATAATAACAGGAGACGAACAACTGTTCGAAAAAAAGAAGGAGCAGCAGATACTATGGCAAATAAGATAGAGATGACAAAGTCGAAAAATATGGAAGAAAAAAAGAAAGCGTTGGATGCCGCAATCGCAAAATTAGAAAAAGATTTTGGAAAAGGAACTGTTATGAAATTAGGCGAGCCGGAGGCTAAGGTTTCTGTGGAAACTGTGCCGACGGGGTGTCTGAGTCTGGATCTGGCGCTGGGCTTGGGGGGCGTACCAAAAGGACGTGTGATAGAAGTCTATGGTCCGGAATCCAGCGGCAAGACTACAGTGGCCCTTCATATGATCGCAGAAGTACAGAAAAGAGGAGGAATCGCAGGTTTTATTGATGCAGAGCATGCGCTGGATCCCGTTTATGCAAAGAACATAGGAGTAGATATTGATGAATTGTATATTTCTCAGCCGGACAGTGGAGACCAGGCTTTGGAGATTGCAGAGACAATGGTCCGCTCTGGAGCTGTCGATATTATTGTCATCGACTCAGTTGCCGCTCTTGTACCTAAACAGGAGATAGAGGGGGATATGGGAGACAGCCATGTCGGATTGCAGGCAAGACTAATGTCCCAAGCACTTAGAAAATTGACTCCTGTGATCAGCAAGTCTAATTGTGTAGTTATTTTTATCAATCAGCTTCGTGAAAAGGTTGGTGTGATGTTTGGAAATCCTGAGACTACAACAGGAGGACGAGCCTTAAAGTTTTATGCTTCTGTCCGTATGGATGTCAGAAGAACAGAGACTTTAAAGCAAAGCGGCGAGATGGTTGGCAACAGAACTCGAATTAAAATTGTGAAAAATAAAATTGCGCCGCCGTTTAAAGAGGCGGAATTCGATATTATGTTCGGAAAGGGAATCTCACGTGCAGGAGACGTTCTGGATCTGGCGACAGGAATCGATCTGGTGAAAAAAAGCGGGGCTTGGTATGCATATGAAGGAGATAAGATAGGACAGGGCAGGGAAAATGCAAAAGTATATCTGGAATCTCATCCTGAAATAATGGAAGAATTGGAGAAGAAAGTAAGAGCGCATTACCATTTGGACGGAGAAGTGGAAGAAGAAAAGACAGAAGATTTAAAACTGACTCCAAAAACAGAAAAAGAATAGGACACTGCAATAATGGTCGTTACGAAGATAGAGTTGCTGACAAAAACAAAATATAAGATTGATATAGACGGACAGTTCGCTTTTGTTTTATATAAGGGCGAACTGTCCCGTTATGGTATTGCAGAAGATCAGGAAATTGCCGAAGAGACGATTGGAAAGATTGAAACAGAAGTACTTATGAAAAGGGCAAAATTGCGGGCTTTACATTTACTGGAAGATATGGACAGGACAGAAGGCGAACTTTATAAAAAACTAGTGCAAGGGATGTACCCGGAAGAAATTGTAAAAAAGACACTGGAATATGTGAAATCATTTGGGTACTTGGATGATCTGCGTTATGCTGAAAATTTTATTGTAAGCCGCAGGGAGAAGAAAAGCAGAAAAGAAATTTATGTATTGCTTAGCCAAAAAGGAATTGAGAGAGAAAAGATAGAGCAGGCATTTTACAATTGCTATACGGATACATCAGAAACGGAAGCAGTGAGGGGGATTTTAAAAAAAAAGAAATGGGAATCGACGGAAACAGATGAGAGAAAAATCCGGAAAATGTATGCGTATTTCGCACGGAAGGGATTTCGTTATGAGACAGTCCGTCAAGTAATACAAAATCATGATGACAATGCTTGACATAGTTGTGAAAACAGTATAAAATTTAAGTGTTGTATTTAAGTAAATTTGTACAATGAAAATTAAATAAGGAGGTGCTCCTGTGCCGATAATTGTATGTGTAGTTATTGCTGTGGCCCTCGCGTTGATAGTTGGTATCATTACCCATTTTGTTACGATTTCGAATCTGAGAAAAAATGCAGAATCCAAAATAGGAAATGCAGAAACGAAAGCAAGAGAAATCATTGATGATGCTGTCAAGACTGCTGAAGCGACAAAAAAGGAAGCTCTTTTAGAGGTGAAGGAAGAGTCTATCAGGACGAAGAATGAACTGGAAAAAGAGACGAAGGAGAGAAGAAACGAACTGCAGCGCTATGAAAAAAGAGTGCTGGCAAAAGAAGAAGCCGTAGACAAAAGGTCAGAGGCTATCGAACATCGCGAAGCAAAGTTTACAGCGAAAGAAGAACAATTAAGACAACGTGAAGCCAAGGCAGAAGAACTAAACCAAAAGAGAGTACAGGAACTGGAACGAATCTCAGGATTAACCTCCGAACAAGCAAAAGAATATCTGTTGAAAACTGTTGAAGAAGATGTAAAGCATGATACAGCTAAAATGGTCAGAGAGTTGGAAACACAGGCGAAGGAAGATGCGGATAAAAAGGCAAAAGAATATGTTGTCAACGCGATCCAGCGGTGCGCAGCAGACCATGTGGCTGAAACAACTATTTCGGTGGTGCAGCTTCCAAGTGATGAAATGAAAGGAAGGATCATAGGCCGAGAGGGAAGGAATATCCGAACACTTGAAACACTGACAGGTGTAGAATTGATTATTGACGATACACCAGAGGCAGTGGTTTTATCCGGTTTTGATCCGATCAGAAGAGAAGTTGCCAGAATTGCCCTGGAAAGACTTATTGTGGATGGTCGTATCCATCCAGCAAGAATAGAGGAAATGGTGGAGAAAGCGCAAAAGGAAGTCGACACCATGATACGGGAAGAAGGAGAAGCGGCAGCCTTAGAAGTGGGTGTGCCAGGAATACATCCGGAACTGATCCGTCTTCTCGGACGTATGAAGTTTAGGACGAGTTATGGACAAAATGCATTAAAGCATTCGATAGAAGTAGCGCAGCTGTCAGGCCTTCTTGCCGGCGAGATAGGGCTGGATGTCAGAATGGCTAAACGCGCAGGTCTTTTACATGATATTGGAAAATCAATCGATCATGATGTGGAAGGTTCACATATCCAAATTGGTGCAGATCTGTGTAGAAAGTATAAAGAATCTGCTACTGTTATCAATGCAGTAGAAGCGCATCATGGCGATGTGGAGCCGCAGACGCTCATCGCATGTGTGGTTCAGGCGGCTGATACAATATCGGCTGCACGTCCAGGGGCAAGACGAGAAACAATTGAAACATATACCAACAGATTAAAACAGTTAGAAGAGATCACCAATCAGTTCAAAGGTGTAGATAAATCTTTTGCTATTCAGGCAGGAAGAGAGATTCGAGTAATGGTAGTTCCAGAGCAGGTATCTGATGATGATATGGTACTTATGGCCAGGGATATAGCGAAGCAGATAGAGTTTGAGCTTGAGTATCCGGGGCAGATCAAGGTAAATGTAATTCGTGAATCGCGGGCTACAGATTATGCCAAATAGACAGAATCAGAACAGGCTGATAAAAGTACGACCCTTGTCCTTTGACAAGGGTCTTCTTTAGTTGTGTGCCATGGACGTGTATTGTGCTTAAGTTATTGTAAAAGGAGGAAAATACTATGGAAAATAAAATTAAAAGATTAAAAAGAGAGCTGAAATTCAAGGGGAAAATCTTAGAATTTTACCAGGATACGATGGAAATCGATGGAACGCATACAGCGGTTTGGGATTTTATTAACCATAAAGGCGCGGCTGCAGTTGTGCCTGTCACAAAAGACGGGAAAATTCTGATGGTTAGGCAATATAGGAATGCCTTGGAACGGTACACATTGGAGATTCCGGCAGGTGCGCTGGACAGCACGGAGGAGCCGGGAATTTTCTGCGCCTCAAGAGAATTAGAGGAAGAAACCGGATATAAGAGTGAACATCTTACATGGCTGCTCACTATACGCACAACGGTAGCGTTTTGTAATGAAAAAATAGAAGTCTATGTAGCGGAGGATTTGATGCCATCCAGACAAAAGCTAGATGAAGATGAATTCATAGAAATAAAAGCATATACAATGGAGGAATTAAAAGAGAAAATATTTACGGGAGAAATTGAAGATGCGAAGACGATTTCTGCACTTCTCGCGTATGATGTGAAATTTAGAAAAAAAGAATAAATAGGCGGTCCGGGCATATAATGAAATATCTCAACGATAGGAGGCACACTTTGTGAAGATACTTCATACGAGAAAGCAGCTTTTCATACTTTTTATGCCTGGATTTTTGATTGGTATTTTTTATATCAATCTGCTTGCAAAGCATTATGTGGCAGAACCTGGGATCTTCAGTGACTATTTTTTGAAACAATTTGGAAATGTGGAGATTGTGATAGAAGAATATATATGGTATTTGCTCCGAGTAAGAGTGCTTCCGTTTCTGTTGCTGCTGGGGATTTCATTTACACGAGTCAGAAAAATCGCGGCGGTACTATTCTTAGTGTGGACGGGCATTTCTAGCGGAATCCTGCTTTCAGCGGCAGTGCTGGAGTTAGGGATCAAAGGTAGTTTACTGTGTATGGTTGGGATCCTGCCGCAATTTTTATTTTATATCCCCGCTTATCTCGTTTTACTTTGGTATTGTTATTCCTATCCAAAAAATCATTGGAATTCTCAAAAAACAGTGTTTGTATCCTCTATGATTTTTATAGGGATCATTGTAGAAGCCTATGTAAATCCCATATTAGTAGAAGCATTTTTGTCAACATTATAAATAGAGATTTAATGAAACAACAAACAGTGCAAAATGAAGCGTAAGCGGAATTGAGCAACGCTGCCTTCCACATTTAAGTTTATATTCAAAACGTAAAAAAATCGACTTCACGCTGCTGCGCATTTCCAAACAGAAGTGTACATTTCCTTCCGATTGGAGATATATAACAGCGTGAAGTTGTCTTTTTTTCTAAAATCTAATTGTGGAATCTGCCTTTTGGCAGTGAAGTGAAACTTCTAATTGGAAGAGACAGCGAAGAAACATTGTGTTAGATAAACAGGCATTGACAGGAGTGCTCCGAATACAGTTCGTCAATTAAATTTATCATTCCATTTTAATATAAGTACTGCGCACAGTGTTACTAGAAACTGGCTTGCAAGCAATCCCCATAAGTAGCCTTGTATGCCATATAGGGGGACAGCGGCAAACACGCTCACGATACGTACGCCCAGACCGATCAAATTGATAATGAGAGTGAAAGTTGTTTTGCCTAAGCCGTTTATGATACTTAGAAAAGCTCCGTTTACATAAAGGAAAGGGCAGATCCAGGCGAGGGTGACGATAAATTTCCCAGCAGCAGAACTGCGAAAGATAAAAGAACCGATAAAGGAACCGAATAGTAGAAAGAAGAGACAGCAGGCGAGTCCGAGTATAAAACAGGAGCCGGCTGCTTTTTTTATGAGTTCGGATAGTTTTTTATCATGTCCGGCAGCTTGGTTTTCGGCGACAGCGGGCATCAGCATAATAGAGACAGAATTGGTAAGCGCAGAGGGAAATAAGATGCAGGGGAGGGCCATTCCTGTCAGTACACCATATATACGCAGTGATTGTGAGGCACTGTGGGTATAGAGTTTAAGACAGTTGGGGATAGCAGCAGCCTCTATACTCTGCAAAAGAGTAACAAAAAGTCGGTTGGCAGTTAAAGGAAGCGAAAGTAGAAGCAGTTCTTTTGTGTTATCCGCTGCTTTGTCAAAGGCAAAACGAGGAAGGCGCCAATGCCGTCCCCATAGAGACTTTGCGGAATATAGGGCAGCTGCGAATTCTCCGGCAACAAGACCGGATACAGCAATTAGGACAGAAGGAGTTGTTCCCTGGCTTTGAAGATAAATATACAAAAGAGCAACAGAAGCGATGCGGACAGTTTGTTCTATTAATTGGGAAAGAGCTGGGATTTTTGTTTGTTTCAGTCCGTAACAGTATCCGCAGATACAGCTGTGGACAGCGCTGCAGGGAAGTGCATAAGAGGAAGCGGTCAGAAGAAGTCTACATCTGGGATCGCCTAAAAAAACTTCTGCTATGTAAGCGGAGTTGGCCTGTATAAATAATAATCCTGCAAAGGCAAGAGAACAGGAGAAGATCAGTCCGGACAGCAGTACATTTTTTGCTTCTTTCGGCCTTCCAAGAGACATTTTTCGTGCTACGGTGCGGGATATAGATGTCTGGAATCCTGCGGATGAAAGAGAGATGAACAGTGTATAGACAGGAAAGATCAGCTGGTAAAGCCCGACATTTTCCTCGCCAAAAGCATGGCTCAAAAAGATACGGTAGAAAAAGCCCATAAATCGTGTGGAAAGACCGGTAATGGTCAGAACTATGGTTCCTCGGATAAAAGCATGTTTTTTTGCCATAAAATCTCCTAAAATATATACTTTTTACAACATATTCACAGTTCTGTCTTGACAGAACATAAAGCAGATGATATTCTACAGATGAAAATCCTAGTGAAATAATAGGGAATACAAATGAACAATCATTTTACCACAGAAGCAGGCGAATAAAAAAGTTACAGCAGGCATTCATAAAGAAGGTGAGAATTTGAAATTATCGACAAAAGGAAGATATGGGCTTAGAGCGTTGATCGATCTTGCGCAGTACAGTGAAAATGGCCCGGTATCTATAACGAATATTTCTGGCCGGCAGGATATTTCAGAACGGTATTTGGAGCAATTGATGGCAAAATTAAAAAAGGCGGGGATCGTAGAAAGTATCCGTGGAGCCGCAGGAGGGTATCTTCTTGCAAAACCTATGGAAGAAATCTCAGTCGGTGAGGTGTTAAGAGCGTTGGAAGGAAGCTTGGAGCCGGTCGAGTGCGCGGGTCTGGAGCCGGGAAATGGGTGCAGCGCATCTGATATCTGTGTAACGAAGTATGTATGGCAGCGGATCAATGAGAGTATCAACCAGGCTGTAGATGAAATAAAATTGGAGCAGCTTGTGGAGGAAAGCAAAAAGAAGCAGCATACGGCAGATAGGGTGTCAAAAACAGAATGTGGCAATTAGGAATAGCGAGAAGCAGAAACGATATTCTAAAAGATAGTGTAAATGACAATGCAGCAAGAAGGAGAAAAATACGATGGAAAAATTTATTTATTTAGATAACGCAGCGACGACAAAAACAGCGCCGGAAGTAGTAGAAGCAATGCTTCCTTATTTTACGGAATATTTTGGAAATCCATCCAGCGTCTATGGGTTTGCTTCTCAAAATAAAGAACGGATCATAGAGCAGAAGGAAATAATTGCTTCTATATTAGGAGCAAAGGAAAATGAGATTTACTTTACAGCGGGAGGAACGGAAAGTGATAACTGGGCGCTGAAAGCTGCCGCGGAAGCATATAGAAAGCAGGGAAAACACATCATAACAAGTAAGATAGAACACCATGCAATCCTGCACACATGTGAATATCTGGAGAAACAATATGGATTTGAAGTGACATATCTGGATGTGGATGAAAACGGAATTGTAGATGTACAGAATCTGGAAAAAGCAATCCGTCCAGATACGATCTTGATTTCAATCATGTTTGCAAATAATGAGATCGGCACTATCCAGCCGATCAAAGAAATCGGAAAGATCGCTCATGACCATGGTATTTTGTTCCACACAGATGCGGTGCAGGCGTTTGGACAGATTCCGATCAATGTAGAAGAATGCCATATCGATATGTTAAGCGCCAGCGGACATAAATTGAACGGACCAAAAGGAATTGGATTTTTATATATCAGAAAAGGTGTGAAGATCCGTTCTTTTATCCACGGCGGCTCACAGGAAAGAAAGCGTCGTGCCGGCACAGAAAATGTACCGGGGATCATAGGTCTTGGCAAAGCAGCGTTGCTGGCAGCGGATTCTATGGAAGAAAGGACAGCGCAGGAAAGAAAGCTAAGGGATTATCTGATTGATAAGATTGAAAAGGAGATCCCTTACTGTAGACTGAATGGAGACAGGGTAAAAAGGCTGCCGAACAATGTAAATTTTAGTTTCCGTTTTATCGAAGGAGAGTCGCTGCTGATCATGCTGGACATGAAAGGAATCTGTGCATCCAGTGGTTCCGCGTGCACATCAGGGTCTTTAGACCCTTCCCATGTACTTCTTGCGATCGGGCTTCCTCATGAGATAGCGCATGGGTCTTTACGGCTGACATTGGGCGCGGATATCACCAAAGAAGATGTGGATTATGTGGTGGAGGAACTGAAAAAGATTGTAGCCCATCTGCGCAGTATGTCCCCGCTTTATGAAGATTTTGTAAAGAAACACGCAAATGAATCAATATAAAAAATCAGGAGGTATAAATATGTATACAGAGAAAGTAATGGATCATTTCCAGAATCCAAGGAACGTAGGAGAAATTGAAAATGCAAGTGGGGTAGGTACTGTCGGCAACGCGAAATGTGGGGACATTATGCGGATCTATCTGGATGTAGACGATGAGCAAGTGATTCGAGATGTGAAGTTTAAAACGTTTGGATGTGGAGCGGCTGTGGCGACTAGCAGCATGGCAACGGAGTTGGTGAAAGGAAAAACCATCTACGAGGCGCTTCAAGTGACAAACAAAGCAGTGATGGAAGCACTTGATGGACTTCCGCCGGTGAAAGTGCATTGTTCTCTTTTAGCAGAAGAAGCGATCCATGCGGCATTGTGGGATTATGCGCAGAAGAACGGGATTGAAATCGAAGGTTTGAAAAAACCGAAATCAGATATCCATGAGGATGAGGAAGCAGAGGAAGAAGAATACTGATGAGCAAAGTAGTGGTGGGAATGTCCGGAGGTGTGGATTCTTCAGTTGCGGCCTATCTTTTAAAAGAACAGGGATATGAAGTGATCGGAGTAACCATGCAGATATGGCAGGACGAAGAACAGGCAGTTATGGAAGAAAATGCAGGCTGCTGCGGGCTGCGTGCAGTGGATGATGCGAGACGGGTAGCGGCGGCGTTAGATATCCCCTATTATGTGATGAATTTTAAAGAGGAATTTAAAGAAAATGTGATCGATTATTTCGTGCATGCATATTTGCAGGGAAAAACACCTAATCCATGTATTGCCTGCAACAGGTATGTTAAATGGGAATCTCTTTTAAAAAGAAGCCTTGCGATCGGTGCTGATTATATAGCGACAGGACACTATGCGCGCATAGAACGTCTGGAAAACGGGCGTTTTACACTGAGACGTTCTGAAAATCTGAAAAAGGATCAGACCTATGCACTTTATAACCTGACCCAGGAGCAGCTGAGGAGGACGTTGATGCCGGTAGGTGCCTACAGTAAAGAAAAAATACGCGAGATTGCTTCCAGAATACATCTTACAGTGGCAGACAAGCCGGACAGTCAGGATATTTGTTTTGTCCCTGACGGTGATTATGCTTCCTATATAAAAGAAAATACAGACAGACCGATTGCGGAAGGAAATTTTATATCTGCGGAAGGAAAAATCTTGGGAAGGCATAAGGGTATCATACATTATACAGTGGGACAGAGAAAAGGACTCGGACTTTCACTTGGGTATCCGGCTTTTGTGTTGGAGATACGTCCGGAGACGAACGAAGTAGTGATCGGAACACATGAACAGTCATTGACCTATACATTGCGTGCGAACCAGCTGAATTTTATGGCTGTAGAAGAGCTAAGAGAACCTATGCATGTCTTTGCGAAAATAAGATATAATCATAAGGGAGCATGGTGTACGGTAGAAAAAATAAATGACGAAGAAGTGCTCTGTACTTTTGAGGAACCACAGCGGGCAGTCACTCCCGGACAGGCAGTTGTCTTTTACCAGGACGATTATGTTTTAGGGGGAGGAACCATATTATGATACGAAGTGATTTTCATATGCATACAGCATTTTCAGGAGACTGTAAAGCTTCCGCCCGTGAAATGATAGAAGGAGCGCTAAAAAAGGGGATGCGGACCATTTGTATCACAGATCATAACGATAAGGATTATCCTATACATGAAGATGACACAGAAGATGATTTTGTGTTTGATGTGGAAGAATACTTCCGCATATTGCGAGAACTGCAGCAGGAATATGCCGGAAGGATAGAAATACGTATCGGGATTGAACTGGGGCTCCAGCCGCATCTGGGTGAATATTATGAGAAATTGGTAAACAGTTATCCTTTTGATTTTGTGCTTGGTTCTGTGCATGTAGTAAATGGCAGTGATCCTTATTATGGAGAAATATTTCGAGGACAGACAGACAGAGAGGCGTATGAGCAGACATTTATCACAACATTAAAAAATATAGAAATGGTGAAAGATTTTGATGTTTTGGGCCATCTGGACTATGTAGTGCGGTATGGAACATATGGCATACAGGAATATTCATATAGAGGATTTGCGGAATATATAGACGAGATCTTAAGAAAAATTATCGCGCAGGGCAAGGGATTGGAAATGAATATGGCGGGAATGAAATATGGCCTGGGATTTGCACATCCACATCCGGATATATTGAAACGATATAAGGAGCTGGGTGGAGAGATCGTTACGATCGGGGCTGACGCGCACTGTCCGGAACATATCGCCTATGATTTCAGGAAGGCGGGGGCAATCTTAAAGGCCTGTGGATTTGAATATTATACAGAATTTAAAGAAAGAATGCCGATTTTTAAACATGTTCCATAAAAATATATTTAGTACTTGAATTTTTGTTCTTGTTTTAGTACAATGAGTCTAGTTGATGAATCTTTAACAAAGTTTAGGGGCTTGTTGGAGATTTGCAATAAAGACCGGGGATCCGGTCAACAATTTTTAAAACTTTAGGAGGAATTAATCATGGCAGTAAAGGTAGCGATTAATGGTTTTGGACGTATCGGACGTCTTGCGTTCAGACAGATGTTTGGAGCAGAAGGATATGAGGTTGTTGCGATCAACGATCTGACATCTCCGAAAATGCTGGCTCACTTATTAAAATATGACTCTACACAGGGAAAATATGAACTGGCTGATAAAGTAGAAGCAGGTGAAGATTCTATCATTGTAGATGGAAAAGAAATCAAGATTTACGCAAAAGCAGACGCAAAAGAACTTCCTTGGGGTGAAATCGGCGTAGATGTAGTTCTGGAATGTACAGGCTTCTACACATCCAAAGCAAAAGCACAGGCTCACATTGACGCAGGTGCAAAGAAAGTTGTTATCTCTGCTCCGGCGGGAAATGACCTTCCTACAATTGTATATAATGTAAACCACGAGAAGCTGACAAAGGAAGATAATATCATTTCAGCAGCTTCCTGCACAACAAACTGTCTGGCACCGATGGCAAAAGCATTGAATGACCTGGCACCGATCAAATCTGGTATTATGTGTACGATCCATGCTTATACAGGCGATCAGATGACACTGGATGGACCACAGAGAAAAGGAGATTTAAGAAGATCTCGTGCAGCAGCATGCAATATCGTTCCAAACAGCACAGGCGCAGCGAAAGCAATTGGTCTTGTTATTCCAGAACTGAATGGAAAACTGATCGGTTCCGCACAGCGTGTTCCAACTCCGACAGGTTCTACAACTATTCTGACAGCAGTCGTAGAAGGAAATGTTACAGTAGATCAGATCAATGCAGCTATGAAAGCAGCAGCTAATGAATCTTTTGGATACAACACAGATGAGATCGTATCCAGCGATATTGTCGGCATGAGATATGGTTCTTTATTCGATGCTACACAGACAATGGTTCTTCCATTGGAAAATGGTACAACAGAAGTACAGGTTGTTTCATGGTATGACAATGAAAATTCTTACACAAGCCAGATGGTAAGAACGATCAAACACTTCGGAACATTACTGTAATCCGAAAAAAGAAATTGACTCACAAAGGGTCCGGTCTTATTTGGGCCGGACTTCTTTATTTAAGGAAAATCAGGAGGCAAACGACAATGCTTAATAAAAAATCAGTAGATGATATTAATGTAAAAGGGAAAAAAGTACTTGTAAGATGTGATTTCAATGTACCGTTGATCGATGGCAAGATCACAGATGAAAACCGTCTGGTGGCAGCACTTCCTACAATTAAAAAGCTGGTAGCTGACGGAGGAAAGATTATTCTTTGTTCTCATCTTGGAAAGCCGAAGGGTGAGCCGAAACCAGAGCTGTCCTTGGCGCCGGTAGCAGCAAGACTGACAGAACTTCTCGGACAGGAAGTGAAATTTGCGGCAGACCCGGAAGTTGTAGGTCCAAATGCAAAAGCGGCGGCAGAAGCGATGAAAGATGGGGAGATCATCCTTTTGGAAAATACCCGTTACAGAGCAGAAGAGACAAAGAACGGAGAAGAATTTTCAAAAGAACTGGCATCCTTGTGTGACGTATTCGTAAATGATGCATTTGGAACAGCTCACAGAGCACACTGCTCTAACGTGGGAGTTACAAAGTATGTAGATACGGCAGTTGTAGGATATTTGATGCAGAAAGAGATCGATTTCCTGGGCAATGCAGTGGAAAATCCGGAGAGACCATTCGTAGCGATCTTAGGAGGTTCTAAGGTTTCCAGTAAGATCTCTGTTATTGAAAATCTGTTGGAAAAAGTAGATACTTTGATCATCGGCGGCGGAATGTGCTACACATTCAGCAAAGCCCAGGGCGGTAAGGTTGGAAAATCACTTCTGGAAGAAGATTATTGCCAGTATGCGCTGGATATGATCGAGAAGGCAAAAGCAAAAGGCGTGAACTTGCTCCTTCCAGTAGATTCAGTGATCGCAGATGATTTTTCGAATGACGCAAATACAAAAGTTGTTGCACAGAATGAAATTCCAGACGGCTGGATGGGGCTGGATATAGGACCTGAAACAGCAAAATTGTATGCAGAGACAGTAAAGACAGCAAAGACAGTCGTATGGAATGGACCAATGGGATGTTTTGAAATGCCTAAATTCGCAAATGGCACAGAAGTAGTGGCAAAAGCACTGGCAGAGACAGACGCAGTTACGATCATTGGCGGGGGAGATTCTGCGGCAGCAGTAAACCAGCTCGGATATGGAGATAAGATGACACATATCTCCACAGGCGGCGGCGCTTCTTTGGAATTCCTGGAAGGAAAAGAACTGCCGGGCGTAGCGGCAGCTAACGATAAATAAAAATATAAAAGAAGAAAGAGAGAAAAAGATGGCAAGAAAAAAGATTATCGCAGGTAACTGGAAAATGAATAAAACACCGAGCGAGGCAGTTGCTCTTGTAGAAGAACTGAAACCATTGGTAGCAAATGAAGAAGTAGATGTTGTGTTTTGTGTTCCTGCGATCGATATCGTACCAGTCGTAGAAGCATGTAAAGGAACTAATATCCAGGTTGGTGCAGAGAACATGTATTTTGAAGAAAGCGGAGCTTATACGGGAGAAATCTCTCCGGCAATGCTTGTAGATGCAGGTGTGAAATATGTAGTACTTGGACATTCTGAGAGAAGAGAGTATTTCGGTGAGACAAATGAAGATGTGAATAAGAAAGTCTTAAAAGCATTTGAGCATGGCATTACGCCGATCATGTGCTGTGGAGAGACTTTAGAGCAAAGAGAACAGGGCGTAACCATGGATTTCATACGTCAGCAGGTAAAAGTAGGCTTCCAGAATGTGACTGCAGAACAGGCAAAGAAAGCAGTTATTGCATATGAGCCGATCTGGGCGATCGGGACAGGAAAGACTGCAACGACAGAACAGGCACAGGAAGTATGTGCAGGGGTCCGCGCATGCATCGCAGAGATATATGATGAAGCTACAGCGGAAGAAATTCGTATTCAGTACGGCGGTTCTGTAAACGCTGCGACTGCTCCGGAATTATTTGCACAGGCTGATATTGATGGCGGTCTTGTAGGAGGAGCTTCCTTGAAAGCGGATTTTGGCAAAATTGTAAACTATAATAAATAATAAGCAATAAGGTAAGGACCCGTTTCCCTGGCTGATGTCATTGGAAACGGGTTTTCTTAAGGATATTGCCTGCGGGAGGATGATGATATGATATACGATACAATTTCAATACAGGCAGAGGGCTCTTTGGATTATGCAAGGCTTCAAATATATATACTAGACAGTACTCCCGGCTACCAGGAGGGACTTTTGCGTCCGATGATCCTTGTGTGCCCAGGCGGAGGATATGAGCATACGAGTGACCGGGAGGCGGAACCTGTAGCGATGCGTCTGCTTGCAATGGGATACCATGTGGGCATACTGCGGTATTCTACTGCTCCGGCAAAATATCCTACAGCTCTTTTGGAACTTGCTCAGGCTATGAAGACTGTACATGAAAATGCTCAAAAATGGCATGTAAATATAAAGAAAATCTTTGTGCAAGGATTTTCGGCAGGCGCACACTTGGCGGCAAGCCTTGGAGTATCCTGGAATCAGGAACTGGTATACAAAAGCACCGGGATTCCGGCAAAGAAGCTAAGACCGGCAGGCATGATCCTTTGTTATCCGGTGGTTACTTCTGAAAAGGGATTGGCACATGAAGGAAGTTTTCAAAACCTGCTTGGAGAAGTTGAAAGAAAAGAGTGGGAGAAGATTTCCATAGAAAAGCAGGTAGGGATACATTGTCCCCCTTGTTTTATATGGCATACGTGTACAGATGAAACGGTTCCGGTAGAAAATGCACTGCTTCTTTTTTCTGCCCTCAAAAAGGCGGGCGTAAGTGTGGAACTGCACATCTATCCGGAAGGAAAACACGGACTGTCTTTGGGGGATGCCTCTACAAGTGATCCGGAAGGAAATATGATCTGTGAATCTGTCCAGTCCTGGATTTCCCTATTAAAAATATGGCTGGCAAGTCAGACGGAAGAAAAATGACAAAGTATCCGATTGCAAAATCTATGAAAAACGGGTACAATAAGTACCGGAAGATGAATCGATGTAAAGGAGAAAAGAATATGAGTAAAAAACCAACCGTATTGATGATATTAGATGGATATGGGTTAAATAATACAAGAAAAGGGAATGCGGTCGCAGAGGCAAAAACACCTGTTATGGATTCCCTGATGGCAGACTATCCGTTTGTAAAAGGAAATGCAAGTGGGATGGCAGTTGGTCTTCCGGAAGGCCAGATGGGAAATTCAGAGGTAGGACATCTGAATATGGGCGCCGGCAGGATCGTATATCAGGAATTGACAAAGATTACAAAGTCGATCCAGGACGGAGATTTTTTTGAAAATCAGGCGCTGCTTGAAGCGTGTGAAAATGTAAAGAAAAATAATTCCGCCTTACATCTGATGGGCCTGGTATCAGACGGTGGAGTGCACAGCCATAATACACATATTTATGGACTTTTAGAACTGGCAAAAAAGAAAGGATTAAAAAAAGTATATGTACATTGTTTCTTAGATGGACGTGATACACCGCCTGCTTCCGGGAAAGAGTTTGTGGAAGAACTGGAAGCAAAAATGCAAGAAATCGGTGTAGGAGAAGTTGCAACTGTTTCCGGTCGTTATTATGCGATGGACAGGGACAATCGGTGGGATCGTGTGGAAAGAGCGTATAAGGCTCTTGTAAAAGGCGAAGGTGTAAAAGCATCTTCTGCTCCGGCAGGCATCCAGGCTTCTTATGACGTTGAAAAAACAGATGAATTCGTAGAACCTATGGTAATCGAAAAAGACGGCGTTCCGACTGCAACTATAAAAGAGAAGGATTCTGTGATCTTCTTTAATTTCCGTCCGGATCGTGCAAGAGAGTTGACAAGAACATTCTGTGACGATGACTTTACAGGTTTTGACAGAGGCAGCCGTATTAAGACAACATTTGTATGTTTTACAGAATATGATGTGACGATTGAAAATAAATCTGTTGCTTTTGTAAAAGAGAAGATCACGAATACATTCGGAGAATTTCTTGCTGCTAATGGCTTGAAACAGGCAAGGATAGCGGAGACAGAAAAATATGCTCATGTCACCTTTTTCTTTAATGGTGGTGTGGAGGAACCAAATGAAGGAGAAGATAGGATCTTGGTAAAATCTCCAAAGGTTGCTACGTATGATCTGAAGCCGGAGATGAGCGCATATGAAGTATGTGATAAGTTGGTAGAAGCGATCAAAGCGGATAAATATGATGTCATTATCATCAATTTTGCCAATCCGGATATGGTAGGGCATACGGGCGTAGAGACAGCTGCCATTGCTGCCATAGAGGCAGTGGACAAGTGTGTAGGGAGAACAGTAGATGCGATCAAAGAAGTAGACGGGCAGCTGTTTATCTGTGCAGATCACGGCAATGCTGAGCAGCTGATCGATGAAGAGACCGGAGAAGCATTTACAGCGCATACGACCAATCCGGTACCGTTTATCATCGTAAACGCAGATCCATCCTATAAACTCAGAGAAGGCGGTTGTCTTGCGGATATAGCGCCTACCCTGATCGAGATGATGGGGTTGGAACAGCCGAAAGAAATGACAGGAAGTTCTCTGTTGATAAAATAAGGCCGGCAGAAGCCAGACAGCCTTAAAAAATAAAACTGTGCAGCGCCGGTGTGCTAAGAAGAAATTCTTATGTACGTCGGCGTTTGACTTTAAGAAAATGGGAGGAAATATGCGGGAAAGATTGACAAAAAGTGATGTGAAAAAGATACAAGAAGAGATAGAGCATAGAAAACTGGTCGAGAGAAAAGAACTGATAGAAGCGGTAAAAGAAGCGCGGTCTCATGGCGACTTGAGTGAAAATTTTGAATACCATGCAGCGAAAAAAGAAAAAAATCGAAATGAGAGTAGAATACACTATTTGGAGAGAATGTTAAAAACAGCGGAAATCGTGGAAGATCATTCGAAGAATGACGAGGTTGGATTGAATAATACAGTGGAAATATATTGTGAAGATGATAAGGAGACAGAGACATACCGCATTGTTACTTCTGTCAGAGGAAGTTCTTTGAATGGACTGATCAGTATTGAATCTCCTTTAGGCAAGGCAGTGCTCGGGAAAAAAGAAGGGGAGCGCGCCTATGTAAAAGTGAATGAAAGTACAGGCTATTATGTAGTCATTAAAAAAATCATAAAAACACAGGATGAGGCAGAGGACAAAATCCGAAGTTATTGACAGAAAGGGGAAAGAAGATGGGGATTCATACGATAGCTTTTGATCTGGATGGAACGATCACGGATTCCGGACCTGGAATCTTAAACAGTATAAACTATGCGCTTGAGAAGTCCGGCAGGCAGAGAGAAGATACAGAGAAGCTTAAATGCTTTATAGGGCCGCCTCTTGCCGGACAATTCGAAAAATTCTGTAATATTACCAGGGAAGAGAGCCTTCAGATGGTGCAGTATTACCGTGAATACTACAGCGTAAAAGGAATCTTTGAAAATCGTGTATATGAAGGAATGGAAAAAGTATTTCAAAGCCTGATTGAACATGATTTTCGGCTAGTGATCGCGACTTCTAAGCCAGAACATTTTGCCAAAATCATAGCGAAACATTTTGGTTTTGATAAATATTTTGCGTTCATAGGCGGAGCATTATTGGATGAAGGCAGAACAGATAAGACAGAAGTCATAGAATATGTACTGGAGCATTTTCAGATCAGAGACAGAAAAGAAATCTTGATGGTAGGAGACCGTTCCTATGATATGATTGGAGCGGCGCAGACCGGCGTGCATTCTCTTGGCGTATTATACGGTTATGGCAGCCGGGAAGAACTAGAGGAGGCGAAGGCGGAGCGCCTTGTATCTGTACCAGAAGAGATTGCATCTGTTATTATAAAAAATGCAGAAAATTGGATTTAACATAAAATTAATCAAGAGAAAAGAATAATTTTTACAAGTTGTCCTTACAATAAGAGCAGTTCCTTTGATCGGGGATATCCATATGTCAGATAGTGAAAAGTATATGACAATATTTTAAAGAATTGTGAGGGCGATAAGATGTACAAAGGATTATGGAAATTGACAGAACGATATACGGAGAGAGAAACAGGCGTGTCTGTATATCTTGCGACACTGATCCTGCTTTGGACAGCTCTGGCCATATTTGCAGGAGTATTTGTCTGTGCAGCTGAGAAAAAGGATATAGTAAAATGCCTGGCAGACATCGTATGCACAGGGGCATATGCAGGCATCATATTTGGATTATGCGGAGGGATATTCTTTCTCTGTAAACATACAAAAATATAAATTGAACCGACGAACTGCCTTTTATAGAGAAAGTAAAATTTATCATAGAAGGTCGCAAAGAAACAGATCATACCTTGTTTGCATGTAAGCAAGGTATGATCTGTTTTTTTGCACGGTTTGTTGCTTTGTTCAATTTATATATGCATATTTTTATTTGCTGTGGACAACATGAGTTTGATACGGTTTAATTGGTTTACTTCACTGGCGCCGGGGTCGAAATCGATTGCCACGATATTGGATTGAGGGTAACGGCGCCGCAATTCCTTTATGACACCTTTTCCTACAACATGGTTCGGAAGGCAGGCAAAAGGTTGTGTGCACACGATATTGCCTGCGCCGCTGTGAATGAGTTCCAGCATTTCTCCAGTGAGGAACCAGCCTTCCCCGGTCTGATTTCCTATGGAAACAATTTCTGAAGCCATTTTTGCTAAGTCTTCAATATGGACAGGCGGGGCAAAATGTTTACTTTGGCTAAATGCCTTTGAAGCAGGAGCACGGAACCATTCTATCACTTTAATTCCTAAGTTTCCGATGAGTGCTTTGCTTTTTTTCATGCCAAGATGAGAAACCTTGAAATTTTGGTTGTAAAAACAGTAGAGCAAAAAGTCAGTCAGATCAGGCACGACTGCTTCTGCACCTTCACTTTCCAGCAGATCGACCAGGTGATTGTTTGCGGCAGGAAGAAACTTGACAAGAATTTCTCCTACAATTCCGACACGCGGCTTTTGAATTGGCAAGAGTTCAATATGATCAAAATCATCTATAATGTCCTGGCATAATTTTTTGAATCTGCGGCGGGATGGATAACCGCAGGACAGAAATTCCTTGCATACCTGCGCCCATTTGCGGTGGACAGCATTGACCGTACCAGCGACAGCCTCATAAGGACGCATCCGATAGACACATTTCATGAAAATATCACCGAGTACGACGGAATAAACACCACGCAGGACAAGAGAAGGAGTCAGCTTGAACCCGGGGTTGCCTTCCAGTCCGCTTAAGTTGACAGAGATAACAGGGATGTGCCCGTATCCTGCTTTTTTTAAAGCGCGCCGTATAAAACCGATGTAGTTGGAGGCGCGGCATCCTCCGCCTGTCTGGCTGATAATGACTGCCAGGTGGTCTGTATCGTATTTGCCGGATAAAATGGCGTCTAAGATCTGCCCGACTACTATGAGGGACGGATAGCAGGCATCATTATTTACGTATTTTAAGCCCATGTCTACAGACTGCTTATTGTCATTTGGAAGAATTTCTACTTTGTATCCTGCCGATCGGAATGCTGCTTCTAAAAGCTCAAAATGTATGGGTGACATCTGTGGACAAAGGATCGTATGAGTCTTTCGCATTTCTTTTGTAAAGGGTACCTTTTCGATAGAAGAAGGATGGATCTCGCGTTTTGTCTTATGTTGATCTCGCACACGTATCGCCGCAAGAAGAGAACGGACACGGATCCTTGCCGCACCTAGGTTATTCACTTCATCGATTTTTAGTGTTGTATATATTTTGCCGGAATTTGTCAGAATCTCTGCTACCTGATCTGTGGTCACGGCATCCAGACCACAGCCAAAGGAGTTTAGCTGTATCAGATCCAGATTGTCTGTTGTTTTTACATAATTTGCCGCTGCGTACAAGCGGGAATGATACATCCATTGATCCATGACGTTTAGAGGACGCTCTACCGGATTCAGGTGGGAGATAGAGTCCTCTGTCAGCACAGCTATATTATAGGAATTGATCATCTCAGGTAGACCGTGATGTACTTCCGGATCGATATGATAAGGTCTGCCGGCGAGGACGATTCCCCGATTGCCGGTTTCTTTTAAGAAACGGATCGTTTCCTCCCCTTTTTTGCGCATATCCTCACGGCATGAGGAAAGTTCCTTCCATGCGTCATGGACAGCAGATCTGACAGCTTCTTTGGAAAGAGAAAATGTACCCTTCAATTCTTCAAACAAACGATAGGAAAGGGTGTCTTCATTCTGGAAGGATAAAAACGGATGTATAAAATCTACTTCTTTGTGAACGATCGGATCCATATTGTTCTTTATATTTTCTGGATAGGAAGTAACGATCGGGCAGTTATAGTGATTGTTCGCCTCCTTGAATTCCTCTCTTTCATAAGGGATAGAAGGATAAAAAATGTGTTTTATCCCTTTGTTGATCAGCCATTGTACATGCCCGTGCGCAAGTTTTGCGGGATAACATTCAGATTCACTTGGAATCGATTCGATCCCGAGTTCATATATTTTTCGGGTGGAAGCTGGAGAAAGAATAACTCGGAACCCCAGTTTTGTGAAAAAGGTAAACCAAAACGGATAATTTTCATATATATTCAGAACGCGCGGGATACCGATCGTCCCTCTTTGCGCATCTTCTTCTTTGAGCGGTGTATAGTCAAAATACCGGTGAAACTTGTAATCAAACAAATTTGGAAGGGCATTAGAAGATTTTTCTTTTCCCAATCCGCGCTCACAGCGATTTCCGGTGATAAATTTTCGCCCACCGCTGAAATGGTTGATCGTCAGACGACAGTTGTTTGTACATCCTCTGCATTTGGTCATAGTGGTAGAATATTCCAGATTTTCGATGTCTTCGATAGAAAGCATGGTAGTACCTTTACAGTCCGCATAACGCTCTCTTGCGATGAGGGCCGCTCCAAAAGCACCCATGATTCCGGCAATATCCGGGCGGATAGCCTCACAGTCTGCTATTTTCTCAAAACTTCTAAGAACTGCATTATTGTAGAATGTACCTCCTTGTACGACGATATGGTCTCCAAGTTCAGAAGCGTCCGACACTTTGATTACTTTAAACAGGGCATTTTTAATAACGGAATAGGCGAGGCCTGCGGAAATATCGGCGACAGAAGCCCCTTCTTTTTGTGCCTGTTTTACCTTGGAATTCATAAATACAGTACACCGCGTTCCAAGGTCGATCGGATTTTGAGCATAGAGCGCCTCATGAGCGAAATCCTCTACGCTGTAATTTAAAGATTTGGCAAATGTTTCTATAAAAGAACCACAGCCGGAGGAACATGCTTCATTTAACTGTACACTGTCTACGGTTTGATTTTTAATTTTGATACATTTCATATCCTGACCGCCGATATCCAGTATACAATCTACGTCCGGTTCAAAGTAGGAAGCGGCATAGTAGTGGGATACCGTTTCTACCTCGCCTTCATCCAACAGCAGAGCAGCTTTGATCAATGCCTCACCATATCCGGTGGAACAAGAGTGTACAATCTCCACATCTTCCGGCAACTGGCTGTATATGTCTTTGATAGCTGCTATAGTAGTACCAAGTGGATCTCCCTCATTGTTATGATAAAAAGAATAAAGGAGGGTGCCATCCTCACCGACAAGTGCGGCCTTTGTAGTTGTAGAACCCGCATCAATTCCTAGAAAGGCTTTTCCGTGATACGTAGCTAAGTCTTTGAACGGAACCTGATGCTTTTCATGCCGAGAAATAAAAGTTTCATATTCCGCGGCAGTTGCAAATAGCGGTTCCATGCGGTCAACTTCAAAATCCATTTGGATCTTGTCTTCTAGGCGTTTTTGAAGAGACTGCAGTTCCATTTTGCAGTCTTTTTTAGAATTTAAGGCAGAACCGATCGCTGCAAAAAGATGGGAATGTTTGGGCGCGATGATATGTTCTTCGTCCAGCTTCAGCGTCCGTATGAACGCTTCCCGCAGTTCAGACAGAAAATGAAGAGGTCCGCCTAAAAATGCCACATGCCCACGGATCGGCTTTCCGCAGGCAAGTCCGCTGATCGTCTGATTAACAACTGCCTGAAAGATAGAAGCGGAAAGATCCTCTTTGGAGGCGCCTTCATTGATCAGAGGCTGAATATCTGATTTTGCGAACACG
Source organism: Mediterraneibacter massiliensis (assembly GCF_001487105.1). Lineage (GTDB taxonomy): Bacteria > Bacillota > Clostridia > Lachnospirales > Lachnospiraceae > Mediterraneibacter > Mediterraneibacter massiliensis. The sequence goes on from NZ_LN913001.1 coordinate 1,503,458, forward strand.
CCGCATCGGGCAGCAATGGAATAAAGTGCTTTATACTGTTTTGCATATGCATTTAAACCGGAAGCATCGGTCTGTAAAAGAGAAGCCATCTGGTCGATAAAAGAGCCGGTACCTCCTGCACATACGCCGTTCATACGCTGTTCTACATTTCCCCCTTCGAAATAGATGATTTTTGCGTCTTCGCCGCCTAATTCAATGGCGACATCTGTCTGTGGCGCATAGTCCTGCAGTGCTGTAGATACGGCGATCACCTCCTGGACAAAAGGGACTTCCAGGTGTTTGGCAAGTGTAAGGCCGCCGGAACCAGTGATGACAGGGGAGACAGAAATAGGACCAAGCTTGTAAAGCGCTCTTCCAAGAAGGTCGGAAAGGGTTTCCTGGATATTGGCAAAATGCCGTTCGTAATCAGAAAATAAGACTTCGTTATCTGTATTTAAGACAGCGATCTTTACTGTCGTAGAACCAATATCAATTCCAAGAGTATGTAATTCATTTAAATTCATAAATATAACCTCGTTTTCATTTGATCTATGCTCAGTTACTTCCTATTAAATGTGTTCTTGTTTTTACAACAATTTACATTATACGACAGGATGTATAAAAAGACAATTGTCATTATTATGCGGGTTTGCAAAATAATTCCAGGCCGCTATAGGAAATTTAGATAAAGATACGGTTAAAAAGAGAAAAAGTGCACAACAACTGTTTGACAAACTGGGGGCATAACGTTACAATACTCAATGAATATACTCATTGGGTATAAATTTGGAGAATAAGGAGTAGAAATCTTTGAACTGGCTAAATAAATTAGAGCGAAAATTTGGACGTTTTGCAATCTCAAATCTGACAATGTATTTGCTGGCAGGTTATGTGATCGGGTTTGGAATCCTGCATCTTATGCCGCAGCTTATAGGCTGGATTACGCTGGAACCGGCGCTGATCCTGAGAGGACAGATATGGAGACTGATATCTTGGGTACTGATACCGCCGACAACGAATATAATATCTCTGTTGTTTTTAGTACTTTTATACTATTCTCTTGGCACAGCTTTAGAAAGAGCATGGGGAACTTTTCGTTATAATGTATATATTTTTTCTGGAATCTTGTTTACCGTCATCGCTACATGCATCTTATACGGCGTGCTCTATGGAATATACGGGTTCTCAGTATCTCTTTCCAGTGTGGGGATGATCAGTACAAATTATATTACAATGTCGATCTTCCTTGCGTTTGCCGCTATGTATCCGGATATGGAAATATTGCTGTATTTTATCCTGCCGATCAAAATGAAGTGGATGGCGCTTGTGTATGCGGCAATGGCGCTGTACTATTTTGTTATGGGCGGCATCGCTACGAAAGTGGCGGTCGGCGCGTCGCTTTTGAACTTTATTATTTTTTTCTTGTCCAGCAGGAATGTAAAACCCTATACACCGAAGGAAAGAGCGAGAAAAGCAAAATTTAAGCAGCAGACACGCCCGCATATGACATATGCAAATGGAGCAAGGCATCGCTGTGCTGTCTGCGGACGTACAGAACTGGACGATCCTACATTGGAGTTTAGATTTTGCTCAAAATGCAATGGGAATTATGAGTATTGTCAGGATCATTTATTTACGCATGAGCATGTAAAATAGATGTTTTATAGAAGTTGTGTGAGAGAAAAGGAGAGCTAGAAAATGAAAAAGACAAAAGTGGTTTGTACAATGGGACCAAACACAAATGACAGAGAACTTATGAGAAAACTTATCCAAAACGGAATGGATGTAGCGCGTTTTAACTTTTCTCATGGAGATTATGCTGAACATAAAGGGCGGATGGATATGTTGAAGCAGCTCCGTGAAGAAGAACATAGTAATACAGCAATCCTTTTAGACACCAAGGGACCTGAGATCAGAACAGGACTTCTGAAAGCGGGAAAAAAAGTAACACTGAAAGAAGGAGAACAGTTTACCCTGACGATCGATGAAATAGAAGGTGATGAAAAGAAAGTATCCATTTCCTATGCAGGGCTTGCAGAAGATGTGGAGATTGGGAAAACGATACTGATCGATGATGGTCTGATCGGTCTGCGTGTGACCGGAAAGACAGAAAAAGATATTATCTGCACAGTGATTAACGGCGGAGAGCTGGGGGAGCGCAAGGGGGTAAATGTGCCGAATGTAGCTGTCAGACTTCCGGCAATCACACAGAAAGACAAAGAAGACTTAAAATTTGGAGTGGAACAAGGCGTTGATTTTATTGCGGCATCGTTTGTGAGAAATGCGGAATGTATATTAGAGATACGCGCCTATTTAAAAGAACTAGGCTCACCGTATATTCCGATCATCGCAAAAGTGGAAAATGCGGAAGGAATACAGAATATTGATGAGATCATACGGGCGGCAGATGGAGTCATGGTCGCACGAGGTGATCTGGGAGTAGAGATTCCGGCTGAAGAAGTTCCGTATCTCCAGAAAATGATCATTCAGAAGTGCAATAGTAATTTTAAGACGGTTATTACGGCTACACAGATGCTGGATTCTATGATACGCAATCCAAGACCCACCAGAGCAGAGGTAACCGATGTGGCGAACGCTGTATATGACGGCACAGACGCCGTGATGCTTTCTGGTGAGACTGCGCAGGGAAAATATCCGCTGGAATCGCTTCAGATGATGGTGCATATCATTGAAAATACAGAACAGCATCTGGAATATGATCTGATGCTGGAAAAGGCAGGGGAGCATTTAAAAGCAGGGGTATCCAGTGCAATTGGCTATTCTTCTGTTCTTGCAGCGGCAAATCTGCATGCGAAATGTATCATCACGCCTTCCGTCTCAGGAGCTACAACAAGAGTGGTTTCTAATTTGCGGCCGAAGCAGGAGATATTGGGTGTTACTCCAAATGAAAGGACGCTGCGCAGGATGTCTATATACTGGGGAGTGCGTCCTATTAAATCCCTGGAGTTTGATACGACAGAGGATATTTGCAACGGAGCGATAGAACTGGCTGTTGTGAAACAATATGTAGAGCCGGGAGATATAGTTGTTTTGACTGCGGGTATCCCATCTCCGAATGTGAAGAAGGAGAGAAGTGGTGTGAGCAATATGATGAGAATTGCTACGGTTGAGTAGAACAGATAAATAAGATGAGGGTGTCTTAAAAGTCATAAAAAGACTTGCGAGATACCCTCATTTGACAATCTATAAGAAAAGAGAGAAAAGTACGGTAGGAAAATTGGAATTGTGCGTTGACATATCGTTGGATATACTGTATAGTGTTTCTGAAAAGAACTACTAAAAATGCCGGAAAGAAAGAGGAATATGGATAAACATCAATTTACAGAATATTTATTGAGTTTTGGTTTGACCAGACAGGAGGCCGGCGTGTATGAAAAGCTTCTGCTAAATGGAAAACAGACCGGTTATGAAGCGGCGAAAGAAACAGGGATTTCCCGGTCGAATGTGTATGGAGCTCTCGCGGCGTTGGTGGAAAAGGGGGCGGCCCATGTTGTAGAAGGTACCGCCAAAAAATATATGCCTGTCCCATTGGAGGAGTTTCTGGAAAATTACATGAAAAAACTGGAAAAGGAAAAAAGCTGGCTGCTTGCAAATATACCATCGGCAAAGACAGAAGAGGAAGGGTATATTACGATTGAAGGTGTGCAGAACGTCTATAATAAAATGACAAACCTTCTGTTGCGGGCAAAAGAACGTGTCTATGTATCTTGTTCGAGGACATGTCTGGAAAGTTTGAGACAAGAATTAGAGACGCTTTTGGCGAAAGGAAAGAGAGTCGTAGTCGTAACAGACTATCCGGCGGTGCTCAAAGGAGCGGAAGTTTATGTGGCAGATGACAGAGGGAGCCAGATCGGGATCATTGTTGATTCCGTATATGTCCTGTCAGGAGAATATGGAGATGGGAGTATGAATACTTGTTTGTATTCCGGACAGAGCAATTTTGTGAAGTTATTTAAAAGTGCGATGGCAAATGAGATCAAATTGATTACACTACAGGGAGGAAAGATAAAATGAATAAAGAAACGTTTGTGACAAAGGAACAGTTAGATAAAATTACACAAGAATACCCAACCCCTTTTCATCTCTATGATGAAAAGGGAATCCGCAAGAATGTAGAAGCGTTGAAAGAGGCGTTTGCCTGGAATCCGGGATATAAAGAATATTTCGCGGTAAAGGCGACACCCAATCCCTTCCTGATCGATATTTTGAAAGAATATGGATGCGGCTGTGATTGTTCCTCTTATACGGAGCTGATGCTCTCGGATGCAGTGGGGATCCGGGGAGAAGATATTATGTTTTCTTCTAATGACACGCCGGAAGAAGATTTTCAGATGGCAGATAGACTGGGCGCGATCATCAATTTAGATGATATCACACATATTGCATATCTGGAAAAAGCAATCGGACATATTCCGGAGACGATCAGCTGCCGATATAATCCAGGCGGACTTTTTAAGATCAGTAATGATATTATGGATAATCCGGGGGATGCAAAATATGGCATGACGACAGAACAGCTGTCTGAGGCGTATAAAATTTTGAAGGAAAAAGGGGCGAAGGAATTTGGTCTGCACGCTTTTCTGGCAAGTAATACGGTGACAAATGAGTATTATCCTATGCTTGCAAAGGTTTTGTTCAAACAGGCGGTAAAACTTCAGCAGGAAACAGGTGTGCATATTAAGTTTATCAATCTTTCCGGGGGAATCGGAATTCCTTATCATCCGGATCAGGAGCCAAATGATATCCGTATGATCGGAGAAGGTGTGCGCCGTGTCTATGAAGAAGTACTAGTGCCTGCCGGAATGGGAGATATGGCAATCTATACAGAACTTGGAAGATTTATGATGGGGCCGTATGGATGCCTTGTGACAAAAGCGATTCATGAAAAGCATACGCATAAAGAATATATCGGGGTTGACGCCTGCGCAGTCAATCTGATGCGTCCGGCTATGTATGGAGCTTATCATCATATTACAGTGATGGGCAAAGAAAACCAGCCTCATGATCATAAATATGATATTACGGGTTCGCTTTGTGAAAATAATGATAAGTTTGCCATAGACAGGATGCTGCCTAAAATTGATATAGGAGATTATCTGGTGATCCATGATACAGGAGCGCATGGTTTTTCTATGGGATATAGTTATAATGGCAAGCTAAAATCTGCGGAATTGCTTTTAAAAGAGGATGGCAGCGTAAAATTGATCCGCCGGGCAGAGAAGCCGAAAGATTATTTTGCGACGTTTGATTGTTTTGAAATAGGAAAAAAATTGCTTTAATTAGGGCTTGCATTATGGAAAATGCTGTGATATAATTATTTTCGGCTTCTGATAGAAGCCGCATATGCGGATGTGGCGGAATGGCAGACGCACAAGACTCAAAATCTTGCGTAGGTGACTACGTGTGGGTTCAAGTCCCACCATCCGCAGTATGTGAGAGCGGCAGATTTGCCGCTCTTTTTATGTAAATAAAGCAGGAAGAAATCCGTCGTCTGGATAGATTTCTTCCTGCCTTTTTCAATCTGGATGAAAACAGGTTTTTAACGAAAGAAGTTGGGAGACAGTGTGAGTAATTCGGAAAAAGCGTGGATACGCACAGGCGCCTCTTTTACTTCACCAAATCCATAGTCGGCATAGATAAAGGGGATTCCTGCCTCTTTGCAGGCATCACAGTCACCCTGTGTATCTCCTACATATACCGCTTTCTCCAAATGATTTCTTTTCATGAGTGTCAAGATCGTCTGCCCTTTAGATGTATTTGTCTGGCCAAAACAGAGGGTATCCTGAATAAAAGGTGTGATGCCGGTTGTTTCCAGCAAGAGTTCAATATATCCGCACTGGCAGTTGCTGACAATGAAAAGAGGGTGCTCTTTTGAAAGTGTTTTCAAGGTTTCATATACTTTGTCATAGAGTTTGCCCGGCTTTGTCTTCAGAAGTTGATTTTCATATTCATAACATATATCAAGAATAGTCATTTTTTCTTTATCCGACAGAGTGGGAAAAAGGGTGTTGGCGATTTCGCGCATTGTCTTTCCAAATACATTTTTTAAGATTTCTGCATTGATCTCCATATCGAGCTGTGTGTGATGCTGTATCGCATCTGTCCAGGCCTCTGCCACTGTATCGGTAGAATCCCACAGAGTGCCGTCTACGTCAAATATAATTCCATTTGCAGTCATGTATGTTGTAAACTCCTTTCTGCTGTCTTACTGTATACACAGTTATCATAACATAAAAAGAGCCTTTTAAAAAGAAAGATTTTAGTGTATACTTGTTTCGTGGTGAAAATAGATATAATGGAGATAGATCATGAGAGAAAAAATCGTATTGATAGATGGACACAGTATCTTAAACAGAGCATTTTATGGACTTCCGGATCTGACAAACGCAGAAGGGCTGCATACGAATGCAATCTACGGATTCTTAACGATCCTTTTTAAGATTTTGGATGAGGAAAAACCGCAGTATCTGACGGTTACATTTGATGTGCACGCACCTACTTTCCGACATGAGATGTATGCAGAGTATAAGGGGACTCGAAAACCGATGGCAGAAGAACTACGTCAGCAGGTGCCCGTACTAAAAGAGGTATTAAAGGCAATGCAGATAGAGATTGTTGAACAGGCAGGACTTGAGGCGGATGATCTGCTTGGCACGATTTCTGTCAAATGTGAGGCAGAAGGACTGGATGTGTCTATTATTTCCGGGGATAGGGACACTTTGCAGCTTGCTACAGAACATGTAAAGATCCGGATCCCAAAGACGAAACAAGGCAGGACGGAAGTGGAGGATTACTATGCTGCGGATGTCCTAGAAAAATATAAAGTGACGCCGCAGGAATTTATCGATGTAAAAGCATTGATGGGAGATACTTCTGACAATATCCCCGGTGTGCCGGGAATCGGAGAGAAAACGGCGACAAAGATCATACAAGAATATAAAACGATAGAGGAGGCCTATGCCCATGCGGCAAATTTAAAGCCGCCAAGAGCCGGAAAAAATCTGGAAGAGTACTGGGAGCAGGCGCAGATGAGCAAAACGCTTGCTACGATCCAAACACATGCGGCTATTTCTTTTGATCTGGATGCGGCAAAACATGGGAATATTTATACCAAGGAAGCATATACGTATTTTCAGAGACTGCAGTTTAAAAATCTGCTCCGGCGTTTTGACGTGGAGGCATCTGTAAATGATATAGAAAAGAAGTTTAAAGAAATTACAGACAGGACAGAGACGGAAAAGATTTTTGAAGAGGCATGCATGGCAGAGGTGGTAGGGGCGGCTATCTTAAAAGATGACGGGAATGTACTGCCTTTGTTTGCCCATCCGTCAGGTTATGGAAGAATCGCGCTGGCCTTTGGAGAAGATCAGGTGTATTCGATCCCCTGTGATATGCAGACGGATATGGAATATCTTTTTGCCGGTCTTTCGAAGATCGCTCGGCAGGCAGGAACGTTTGTGATGTGTGATCTGAAGCGATATCTTCCGTTTTTTTCGGAGATAAACAAAGAAAGATGTTTTGATGCAGTCGTTGCGGCCTATTTATTAAATCCTCTTAAAAATGATTATACGTATGAAGATATCGCAAGAGAGCAGTTGGATTTTATGATAGATGCGAATGCAGCAGCGCCGGTCAAGGCGTGTTATGAAGCGTACACCTGTCTGAAAGCGGCAAAGCCATTGACAGACAAGCTCAAAGAAGCGGATATGTATCAGTTGTTTAAGAAAATCGAAATGCCGCTTTTGTTTACACTGTATGCTATGGAACAGGCCGGTATCAAAGTAGAAGCAGAAGAATTAAAAAAGTACGGCGGGCGTCTGGGGGAGCAGATCGTGCAGCTGGAACAGGAAATCTATGAGGCGGCAGGAGAAGAATTTAACATTAATTCTCCAAAACAGCTGGGTGTTATTTTATTTGATAAATTGAAAATGCCGCATGCCAAAAAGACCAAAACAGGATATTCTACTGCCGCTGATGTGTTGGAGAAGCTGGCGCCAGATTTCCCGATCGTGGCGAAAATATTGGAGTATCGGCAGCTTACAAAATTGAAATCTACGTATGCCGACGGTCTGGCAAATTTTATCGGACGAGACGGGAGGATCCATGGAACTTTCAATCAGACGATCACAGCGACGGGGCGTATCAGCAGTACAGAGCCGAATTTGCAGAATATACCGGTCCGCATGGAATTAGGCAGGCTGATCAGAAAAGTGTTTGTCCCAAAGGAAGGCTGTGTTTTTGTGGATGCAGATTATTCTCAGATCGAACTGCGTATCCTCGCACATTGTTCAGGAGACGCGCAGTTGATCCAGGCGTACAGAGAAGCGAAGGATATTCACAGGATGACGGCGTCACAGGTGTTTCACACGCCATTTGAAGAGGTGACGGATGTACAGAGAAGAAATGCGAAGGCGGTAAATTTTGGTATCGTGTACGGAATCAGTTCTTTTGGTCTGAGCCAAGACTTAAGTATCACGAGGAAAGAAGCTGCGGAATATATAGAACATTATTTTGAGACGTATCCGGGCGTGAAGAAATTTTTGGATGATACGGTAAAACAGGCAAAGGAAAAGGGGTATGTGTCTACGCTGTTTGGGAGACGAAGACCCGTGCCTGAACTTAGATCCAGCAATTTTATGCAGCGCTCTTTTGGGGAACGAGTGGCGATGAACGCGCCGATACAGGGAAGCGCGGCAGATATCATCAAGATGGCAATGATAGGCGTAGATAGGGAATTAAAGCGGCGGAATTTAAGATCCAGACTGATCTTGCAGGTGCATGACGAATTACTGATCGAAGCAGAAAAAGAGGAGTTGGAGCAAATCGAAGATATATTGGAAGAACAGATGGAAAAGGCGGCAGATTTGCAGGTACCGCTCATTGTGGACATGCATACAGGACAGAGTTGGTATGAAGCAAAGTAAAGGATGACCGGGAAGCGATCAAGCAAGAGGTACAGAGAAGATATGAAGATCATCGGAGTAACGGGTGGAGTAGGCAGTGGAAAAAGCGCTGTGCTCACAGTTTTAGAAGAAAAGTATGGCGCATATGTATGTCAGCTGGATACGGTGGCAAAGGAACTGCAGAAACCGGGGAGTACATGCCTGGAAAAAATAGTCGCGCTGTTTGGAAGAAGAATTTTAAGGGAAGACGGCAAACTGGACAGACAAAAATTGAGCCGAGAAGTATTTGGAGATCAAGAAAAGTTAAAAAGACTTAATGAGATCGTACATCCGGAGGTGAAGGCGTGGGTCTGCGCAGATATAGAACGCCGGAAAAAAGAGGACCGAAAACTGTATGTCATGGAGGCGGCATTGCTGTTAGAGGCGGGATATGAGCCGCTCTGCGATGAAATATGGTATGTCTATGCGCCAAAAGAAGTGCGTATAAAGAGGCTCCAAGAATCCCGCGGATATACGAGGGAAAAGACGGAAAAGATAGTAGCCTCTCAGCTTGATGAAGAAATGTTTAGAGAAAGATGTACGGCTGTGATCGACAACAGCGGAACATTTGAAAATACAGAGAGACAAATAGGAGACAGAGTATTATGAGAATGTGCAGTATTGCCAGTGGAAGCAGCGGAAACTGTATTTATGTGGGAAGTGACCGTACGCATCTGCTTGTAGATACAGGAATCAGCAAAAAGAGGATCGACGAAGGCTTAAGAGAACTGGAAATAAAAGGAGGAGAATTGGACGGGATCCTGATCACACATGAGCATTCGGATCATATACAAGGGCTGGGCGTGTTCAGCAGAAAATATGAGATTCCGGTATATGCTACACCGGGAACGATCAAGGGAATTTTATCCTATTCGGGGCTGGGGAAAGTACCTAAGGATTTATTTCATCCGATCTACACGGATGAAGAACTCTGCCTGGGTGATATGCGTATTCACCCATTTGCTATTTCACATGACGCGAATGAACCATGCGGATATCGTATGGAATGTGGAGACAAAGCAGTGGCGGTGGCGACAGATCTGGGGGTGTATGACGCATATACAGTAGAAAATCTGAAAAATCTGGATGCAGTGCTTTTGGAGGCGAATCATGACATACATATGCTGGAGGTCGGCGCCTATCCCTACTATCTGAAACAAAGGATCCTTGGGGAAAAAGGGCATCTTTCAAATGAATTGTCAGGACGACTTCTTTGTGATATACTACATGATAATTTGAAGCAGATCATTCTGGGGCATTTAAGCAAAGAGAATAATTATGCAAAATTGGCATATGAAACTGTAAAACTAGAAGTAACGCTTGCGGATAATGCATATAAAGGGGATGACTTGGATATGTTTGTGGCAAAAAGAGATACTGTTTCAAAAATTGTGACAGTTTAGAAAGAGATAGGAGGAAAAAATATGAAGAAATGTATTGTGACAGTTTTGGGGAAAGATACGGTGGGAATCATTGCAAAGGTATGTACGTACCTTGCGGAGAATCAAATCAATATTTTAGATATTTCACAGACGATCATACAGGGATATTTTAATATGATGATGATCGTGGATGTGACAGGCATAGAGAAAGATTTTAAAGTGGTCTGCGATGAACTTGCAGAGATGGGAGAGCAGATTGGGGTGAAAATACACTGCCAGAGAGAAGAAATCTTTGAAAAGATGCACAGACTGTAGAAAAGTTTACGAAGGCGAGGAAAAACGACATGATTAATATGTACGAAGTATCAGAAACGAATAAGATGATCGAGCATGAGAATCTGGATGTGCGTACCATTACACTGGGCATCAGCCTTTTAGACTGCATAGATTCCAATCTGGAAGAAGTGAATCGGAAGATCTATAAAAAGATTACTTCTACGGCGGCAAAGTTAGTAGATACAGGGGCAGATATTGAAAAAGAATTTGGGATCCCAATCGTGAATAAAAGAATTTCTATCACGCCGATTTCACTTGTAGGGGCAGCAGCGTGCAAAAGTCCGGAAGATTTTGTGAGCATTGCGAAAACATTGGATAAGGCGGCGAAAGAAGTGGGCGTGAACTTTATCGGCGGCTATTCAGCCTTAGTGTCCAAGGCGATGACAAAGAGCGATGAATATTTGATCCGTTCTATTCCGCAGGCTCTTGCGCAGACGGAGAGGATCTGCAGTTCCGTCAATGTAGGTTCGACAAAAACAGGCATTAACATGGATGCGGTCCGTTTAAGCGGGGAGATTGTAAAGAGGACGGCGGAGGCTACAAAAGAGCAGGATTCTTTGGGCTGCGCGAAGCTGGTGATCTTCTGTAATGCTCCGGATGACAATCCGTTTATGGCAGGTGCCTTTTTAGGCGTGACGGAAGCAGACGCGGTGATCAATGTAGGTGTAAGCGGACCGGGAGTTGTGAAGAAGGCACTGGAAAAGGTGCGGGGAAAAGGATTTGAGGAACTATGCGAGACGATCAAAAAGACAGCGTTTAAAGTAACACGGGTCGGACAGCTGGTGGCAAAAGAAGCGTCAGAAAGACTGGGAATACCGTTTGGCATCGTAGATCTTTCGCTTGCGCCTACCCCAGCGGTAGGAGACAGCGTAGCGGAAATACTGGAGGAGATTGGTTTGGAAAGAGTTGGGGCTCCGGGAACAACGGCAGCTCTTGCTATGCTCAATGATCAGGTGAAAAAAGGAGGCGTGATGGCATCTTCCTATGTGGGAGGGTTGAGTGGCGCGTTTATCCCGGTCAGTGAGGATCAAGGAATGATTGATGCGGTCAATGCAAGGGCGCTGACGCTGGAAAAATTAGAAGCGATGACATGCGTATGTTCTGTGGGCCTGGATATGATCGCGATTCCGGGAAGAACATCAGAAAGTACGATTGCGGGAATTATAGCAGATGAAATGGCGATCGGTATGGTCAACCAAAAAACAACGGCGGTCAGGCTGATCCCTGTTATTGGGAAAGATGTGGGAGATACGGCGGAATTTGGCGGCCTTTTGGGGTATGCTCCGATCATGCCTGTAAACGAGTTTGGATGCGAGGCATTTGTTGGAAGAAAAGGTCGTATACCTGCTCCAATCCACAGTTTTAAAAACTAAGGCGAGGAAAGAATTATGGGAAAAATTGCGGTTGTAACTGACAGTAACAGTGGAATTACACAGAAAAAGGGAGAAGAACTAGGCATTTCTGTTATCCCGATGCCGTTTTTTATAGATGGAGAACTGTTTCAGGAGGACATTACTCTTACACAGGAAGAATTTTATAAAAAACTGGCAGAGGATTCTGCTATTTCTACTTCCCAGCCGGCACCAGGAGAAGTGCTGCAGCTGTGGGAGAGCCTTTTGAAGGAATATGACGAGATCGTGCATATTCCGATGTCCAGCGGTCTGAGCAGTACCTGTGATACTTCTGTCACGCTGGCAGAAAATTATGAAGACCGAGTGCAGGTTGTAGACAATCAGAGGATTTCTGTCACGCAGGAACAGTCTGTGCTGGATGCGTTATATTTGAGAGATACGGGAAAGAACGCAAAAGAAATAAAAGAAATTCTGGAAAAAGAAAAATTAGAATCCAGTATTTATATTACAGTAGATACATTGAAGTATTTGAAAAAGGGCGGCAGGATCACGCCGGCGGCGGCAGCGCTGGGAACGGTACTCAATTTAAAACCCGTTTTGCAGATACAGGGAGAAAAGTTAGATGCTTATGCGAAAGTGAGAGGATGGAAAGCAGCGAAACGTACCATGCTCAGTGCGATCGAACAGGATATAAACACCCGTTTCGCAGGCAAAGAAGAACAGCTGGTGCTCGGAATGGCCTACACATGCAGTCCGGAAACGGCAGAAGAATGGAAGGGAGAAATACATGCCAGATTTCCGGAGTACGAGATCATGGAGGCGCCTTTATCTCTAAGTGTGGCATGCCATATCGGGCCGGGGGCACTGGCAGTTACATGTACCAAGAAAGTGATGTAATATATAGGAGCAGCGTTATATCCTAAGATAAAAAAGACGACGTCACATGGCTGTATATCTTCGGGCAGAGGCAGAGAACTGCCTGCAACCGGATACACAGCAGTGTACAGTTGTCTTTTTGTATTTTAAGGGCAGATTTGTCTGTCTATATTTTTATGACAGGTTGATTATATTCGTTTGCGAATGCGGTTTTATACTTGTCGGTTATAACAGAAGTATAAAGGTTCGATGCCAGTATATCCTGGGTGAGCATTTTTTTGGCAGTTTCTGAGAGGGTTTCTGCATCAGCTGAACGAATAAGAAGAGGCAGTTTGGAATGTTCTGATATGAGGGACAAAAGCTTTTCTTTGTCTCTGCGAAACCCCAAAAGACGGGCATATAAATGTCCGCCGCGTACAGCAGTTCCTTTTACATTTTCTTTTTTTATACCCAGCATAATATGAAGAAGAGCACGGTTGATGCGTGTCTGCGTGACTTCTCTTGTTTTTAAAAGTTCGCAGAACTGTTTATAATTAAAAAAGTTGTTTAAATTCGCGCAGATACGATTGGAAAGTTCTTCGGATACATCCATATAACGAAGAAATTCCATAGAATTTTTATTTAGCAGTTTATATTTTAAGATAAGAGAAAAATCATTTTGATATACTGGGTAGAGAACACGGTGATAATCTTTCAAAAGTTCCAGGCAGCAGGAAGGAACCTGGTTTTCCAGTTGCCCTAATATATTGGAAAAAGCAGTGTTGTCAAAGGTTTCTCCATAATGGCTTGTGTGGATGGAGGCACTGGAGTAGGCAAGCAAAGAGCGGATAGCTGAAGCAGAACTATAGCCGTCTGTCAGTGCAGTATCATGATAGTGAGAATCTTGACGTTTGATCGTATAAGGACAAATAGAACTTTTGGTTTTTATCAGTGCTTTCAGATATTCTATGCCGAGTATGTTGTTCGGATCATTTAACAAGGAAGCCTCCTTTTGTAAGCCTGTATAAGAAAAGAGTGCTTCTTGCCTTGCGGCAGGAAAAGAATTTCCTCTTTTTAAGGAAGCCTGCAGAGCCTGTCGGTACGCAGGTGGTTCTTCTGAAAGAATGTGGGCGATCCGGATTAAACTGTTTAAATCATCACATTCGCTTCCAAAGCAAAGACAGTCTACTATATTTAAACTGTTTAAAAAAGAAACAGCGCCATAGGCAAATAATTCTGCGCTTCCTGTGGCATAGCAGACGGGAAGTTCGAAGACGGCGCTTGCTCCGCATTTGAGCGCCATTTCTGCGCGCAGGCGCTTAGGCATGATGGCAGGTATACCTCTTTGCACATAATCGCCGCTCATGATGACGACAGCCGCATCGGCGCCTGTCACTTTCTTGGCCTCTTCGATGTGATAGCGGTGTCCATTGTGAAACGGATTGTATTCTGTGATCAAACCGACAATTTTCATAATAATCTCCTTGTATATCAATATATGAACTATTATACTATAAAAAGAAGGCTTTTTGTCAGTAAAATCATGAAAGAAAGAGGGTGCGGCAGAAATGGAAAAAGAGAAAATCATGGATCTGCTGGAAAAACACAGTTACAAGGAACTAAAAGAAGAACTGGAGAACATGCACCCAGTCGATATAGTAGAGATATTAGAAGAACTGGATGAAAAGCAGATGATTTTGATATTCCGTCTGCTGGCGAAGGAAGAAGCGGCAGAAGTATTTACAGACATGAACAGTGATATGAGGGAAGATCTGATCAATGCGCTGACAGATTCCGAACTTGAAGAAGTCATGGAAGAAATGTATGTAGACGATACAGTGGATGTATTGGAAGAAATGCCGGCAAATGTAGTCGACAGACTGCTTCTTGCGACAGATGAAGATACAAGAGTAAAGATCAATGCTCTGCTTCAATACCCGGAGGACAGCGCCGGAAGTATAATGAATGTGGAATATATCAGCCTTAGGCGAGAAATGACAGTGGCAGACGCGATCTTGAAAATACGGCAGGTTGGCATCAACAAAGAGACGATCTACACTTGCTATGTAACAGAAAAGCGGCATTTGATCGGTATGGTAGATGTAAAAGATTTGCTGACAGCCGGAGAATCCAGACTGATCGAAGAAATTATGGATGAAAATGTGCTCTATGCCCGGACACTGGACGATCAGGAAGATGTGGCAAAAACGATCAAGAAATATGGTCTTGTAGCAATTCCGATCATCGATCATGAAAATTGTCTGGTGGGGATCGTAACAGTAGATGATGCTATGCTTGTCCTGCAGGACGAGACAACGGAAGATATCAGCATCATGGCAGGTGTCAGTCCAAATGAAGATTCCTATTTTGGTACCTCTGTTTTTAAACATGCGGGTAATCGTACTCCTTGGCTTATGCTGCTTATGCTTTCCGCTACTGTGACGGGGGAGATCCTTGGATATTATGAGGAAGCGATGGCGATCATGCCGGTTCTGATCACTTTTATCCCTATGCTTATGGGAACGGGTGGAAACTGCGGCTCGCAGAGTTCTACCCTGATCATACGCGGACTTGCGGTAGGAGAGATTCAGTTTAAAGATATTTTTCGGGTGATATTTAAAGAGATACGGATTGCTTTGATCGTCAGTATGATGCTTGCTTTTGTAAACGGTATCCGTATCTATATCATGTATGGGCAGAATATCATGCTTTCACTGGCGCTTGGACTTACGATGATCGCAGTGGTGGTGATGGCAAAATGTATCGGCTGTACATTGCCGCTTCTGGCAAAGAAGCTGGGACTGGATCCGGCGATCATGGCGGCGCCTTTGATCACGACGATATTGGATACGTGTACAATACTCGTATATTTCAATATCGTAACAGTCTTTTTTGGATTGTGAGCACACTGTCAGATGTGTGAGATTGTACTTAAAAATACACATAGAATTCCTACAAATTCCCTTGTATACAAAAAACATTTGCGCTATAATAGAAGACAGTGAGAAATTATGAAAGGTGGCTGTAAACCATGGGATTTATTGATGAAATCAAAGCAAGAGCGAAAGCTGACAAAAAAACGATCGTTCTTCCTGAGACAGAGGACGAAAGAACGTATAAAGCTGCAGAAGCAGTTTTAAGAGAAGGAACAGCAAATCTTATTTTAGTAGGAAACAAAGAAGAGATCGAGAAAAATAAGAAAGGATATGACATCTCCGGAGCTGTGATCGTAGATCCTGCAGCAAATGCAAAAACGGAAGCTTATATCGCGAAATTAGTAGAATTAAGACAGAAAAAAGGTATGACAGAAGAACAGGCAAGAGAACTGCTCTTGACCAATTATCTCTACTACGGCGTTATGATGGTGAAAATGGGAGATGCAGACGGTATGGTTTCAGGGGCATGCCATTCTACGGCAGATACATTGCGTCCATGCCTGCAGATCCTGAAAACTAAGCCGGGGACAAAGCTGGTATCCGCTTTCTTTTTAATGGTCGTGCCGGACTGCGATATGGGAGCAGATGGGACATTTATTTTCGGAGATTCAGGCCTGGAGCAGAATCCAGATCCGGAGAAACTGGCAAACATCGCACTTTCTTCTGCAGAATCTTTCCGTACATTGACAGGCAAAGAACCGATTGTCGCTATGCTTTCTCATTCCACAAAAGGAAGCGCAAAGCATGCAGATGTAGATAAAGTGGTAGAAGCCACAAAACTGGCAAAAGAGATGGCTCCGGAACTGAAATTGGATGGAGAGCTGCAGTTGGATGCTGCGATCGTTCCTTCAGTCGGAGAGTCAAAAGCACCGGGCAGTCCTGTGGCCGGACATGCCAATGTCTTGATCTTCCCAGATCTGGATGCAGGAAATATTGGATATAAGCTTGTACAGAGACTGGCAAAAGCAGAGGCGTATGGACCACTTACACAGGGAATCGCAGCTCCGGTCAATGATCTTTCCCGCGGCTGCAGCGCGGAAGACATCGAAGGGGTTGTTGCCATTACAGCAGTGCAGGCACAGGCACAATAAAAAATAAAAGTGTTTCGCGGTGTTTCGGGAGAAGGCGTACGCTAAAATATTACAGGAAATCTTTAGGAGGAATAAGGAAATGAATGTATTAGTAATCAACTGTGGAAGTTCATCTTTGAAATTTCAGCTCATTGATGCAGAGTCAGAAAAAGTTTTGGCAAAAGGAATCTGTGAAAGAATCGGGATAGACGGGCAGTTTACTTATCAGCCGGCAGGCGGAGAAAAGGAAAAGAGCGCAAAACCAATGCCGACACATACAGAGGCGATTCAGTATGTGCTGGAGGCGCTGACAAATGAGAAAACAGGTGTTGTCAGCAGTCTGGATGAGATTGGCGCAGTAGGACACCGTATGGTGCACGGCGGAGAAAAGTTTGCATCTTCTGTTGTGATCACGGAAGAAGTGAAAAATGCGGTGGCAGAATGTAATGAGTTGGCGCCGCTTCACAACCCAGCAAATTTGATCGGTGTTGAGGCATGTGAAAAATTGATGCCGGGCACACCGATGGTCGCTGTGTTTGATACAGCCTTCCATCAGACAATGCCTGCCAAAGCATATATGTACGGACTTCCCTATGAATATTATGAAAAATATAAAGTAAGACGCTATGGTTTTCATGGGACAAGCCACAGCTTTGTATCCAAAAGAGCAGCTGAATTGATGGCGAAACCATATGAGAATCTGAAAACGATCGTGTGTCATCTTGGAAACGGCGCAAGTGTGACAGCAGTACTCAATGGAAAGTCTGTTGATACATCTATGGGGCTTACACCTCTTGAAGGTCTGGTAATGGGAACAAGAAGCGGTGATATCGATCCGGCTATCATGGAATTTATTGCGCACAAAGAAGGACTCGATATAGACGGAATGATGAAAGTCCTAAACAAGGATTCCGGTGTGTACGGACTTTCAGGCGGGCTCTCCAGCGATTTCCGTGATCTGACGGATGCGTCTCTGGCAGGAGATAAAAAAGCACAGACGGCGATGGAAGTATTCTCTTACCGTGTGGCAAAATATATTGGGGCATATGCGGCGGCTATGAACGGTGTGGACGATATTGTATTCACAGCAGGTATCGGCGAAAATGATGATATTGTCAGAAGTCAGGTGTGCAGCTATCTTGGTTATCTGGGGATTACATTTGATGAAGAAAAGAACAAAGGTTTGAGAGGAAAAGAAGAAGTGCTTTCTACACCGGACTCAAAGGTAAAAGTATTTGTAATTCCTACAAACGAAGAACTGGCAATTGCAAGAGAAACGATGGCGCTCGTAAAATAGTATAGAATACACCTCTTGACAAACGATATTTACATGCTATAATAGTTTAGGTGTGGATAGGAGTATCAGTTATGTTAATCAACCTGTCAGACGTAATGTCGGACCGGCATGAGACGTTGGATAAAACAGTGGAACTTAAGATGGATGTGTTCGAGTCTAAAGCAGGAAAATTTTCCATTGTGGAGAAGACTCCGGTGCATGTAAAGGCAGAACATGTCAGAGGAAAAGAGATGTTCCTATGTGTACAGACGAGTCTTGTTATAGAGATTCCCTGTGACAGATGTCTGGAAAATGTCCGGCAGGAATTTGTGCTGGATATAAAAAAGCATGTAGATCTGGATGTGCCGGATGCAGAGTTGACAGAAGAACTGGATGAGTCCAACTTTATTATTGACGGATGTAACCTTGACATAGAGAAATTACTCTATAATGAGATTTTGATAGGATGGCCGGTGAAAGTCCTGTGCAGGGAAGACTGCCGGGGAATCTGCAGTACATGTGGTCAGAATCTGAACGAGGGTTTTTGTAACTGTGAAGATACGGGGCTTGACCCTAGAATGTCGGTTGTCCGTGACCTATTTAAGAATTTTAAGGAGGTGTAACCTATGTCAATCTGTCCAAAGAATAAATCTTCAAAAGCAAGAAGAGATAAAAGAAGAGCAAACTGGAAGATGAGCGCTCCCAACCTGGTGAAATGCAGCAAATGCGGAGAACTCATGATGCCTCACAGAGTGTGCAAGGCGTGCGGCTCTTACAACAAAAAAGAAATCATTTCTGTAGATTGATCAGAAATGAAAAAAGGCGTAAAAACTTTGTGTTTTACGTCTTTTTTTATTGATTTTTCATATGTTTTCCAGTAGAATAATTGTCAGTAGCGATAGGAGGAGAGATCATGTCTGATATAACAAGAGTAGCCCTGGATGCGATGGGCGGAGATAATGCGCCGAAAGAAATCATCAAAGGGGCAGTAGAGGCTGTGAAGGCAAGAACGGATATCCATATCTTGCTGACCGGACAGGAGGAAGTGCTGAAAAAAGAATTAGCAGAATATACCTATCCGCAGGACCAGATTGAGATCGTCAATGCTACAGAAGTGATCGAAACGGCAGAACCGCCGGTAATGGCGATCCGCAGGAAGAAGGACTCTTCACTCGTAGTTGCAATGAATCTTGTGAAAAAGAAAGAGGCAGATGCTTTTGTGTCGGCTGGTAGCAGCGGGGCTGTTCTGGTAGGAGGACAGGTTCTGGTCGGGAGGATCAAAGGTGTGGAGAGACCGCCATTAGCACCGCTCCTGCCTACATTAAACGGTGTATCCTTGTTGATTGACTGTGGGGCAAATGTAGATGCTCGTCCGTCTCATCTGGTACAGTTTGCGAAGATGGGGACCATTTATATGGAAAATGTACTTGGGAAAAAGAATCCGACCGTAGGAATCGTCAATATAGGTGCGGAAGAAGAAAAGGGAAACGCACTTGTAAAAGAGACATTTCCACTTTTAAAGGCATGCAAAGACATTCATTTCATCGGAAGTGTAGAAGCCAGAGATATTCCATACGGAGCGGCAGATGTACTCGTTTGTGAGGCTTTTGTAGGAAATGTGATTCTTAAACTTTACGAGGGTGTAGGCGCTGCGTTAGTCAAGAAGATTAAAAAAGGTATGATGAGTTCCATGAGAAGCAAAATAGGGGCGCTTCTGGTAAAACCGGCACTGAAAGCTACTTTAAAAGATTTTGATTCCAGTGAACATGGCGGAGCTCCGCTGCTGGGATTAAATGGACTGGTTGTCAAAACCCATGGAAGTTCGACTTCAAAAGAGATATGCAATTCGATCATCCAATGTCTTACATTTAAGGAACAAAGGATCAATGAGAAGATAAAAGAAGCGATCCAGAGGACAGAGAATGAAGAAAAAGAAGAATAAGCAGGAAAGAAAGGAAAAAAGTTATGGAATTTGAAAAATTACAGGAAATTATTGCAGACGTATTAAATGTACAAAAAGAAGATATCAGACCGGAGACTACGTTCGTGGACGATCTAGGGGCAGATTCATTGGATATTTTCCAGATTATCATGGGGATTGAAGAAGAATTTGACATTGAGATTGACAATGACGAGGCAGAGAAAATTACGACCGTACAGGATGCGGTAGATCAGATAAAAAAGGCTGTTGAATAATAGGAATGGAAGAAATGAAAAAGCCCCTATGGGCTTTTTCGTTTTAAGAGGAAAATGCCATATGAATGAAAAGCTAAGAAAATTGGAAAAACAAATCGGATATAAGTTTCATGATTTTTCTCTCCTAGAGTGCGCGATGATGCATAGTTCTTATACAAATGAAAAGCATATGGAAAAATATTTGTGTAATGAAAGGCTGGAGTTTTTGGGAGATGCAGTCTTGGAATTGGTATCCAGTGAATATTTATTTTTAAATGAACCTAAAGTTTCAGAAGGAAAACTGACAAAGACAAGAGCCAGTATGGTATGCGAGCCTGCGCTTGCATTTTGCGCGCGGGAAATTGGATTAGGAGAGTATCTGCTTTTAGGCAGGGGAGAAGAAGCGACAGGCGGAAGACAACGGGAGTCTATCACATCAGACGCTATGGAGGCTTTGATTGGAGCCATCTACCTGGACGGTGGTTTTACTAATGCAAAAGAGTTCGTTCATCGGTTTATTTTAACAGATTTGGAGAACAAAAAACTCTTTTATGATAGTAAAACTATTTTGCAGGAAATAGTACAGGCACAGGCAGATGAAAAAATCTGTTATCAGCTCGTAAAAGAAGAAGGTCCGGATCACAATAAATCTTTTTTTGTAGAGGTAAAAATAGGCACAAAAGTATTTGGCATAGGAGAAGGCAGGACAAAGAAAGCAGCGGAGCAAAAAGCAGCTTATGAAGCAATCTTAAGAATGAAAAAAGAAAAATAAAGCGAGGAATGTATGTATTTAAAAAGTATAGAGGTACAGGGATTCAAATCTTTTGCCAATAAGATAAAATTTGAGTTCCACAATGGCATTACAGCGATCGTGGGGCCAAATGGAAGCGGCAAGAGCAATGTAGCCGATGCGGTACGCTGGGTACTCGGAGAGCAGAGGGCAAAACAGCTAAGAGGCGGCAGCATGCAGGATGTGATTTTTTCCGGAACAGAAAATAGAAGGCCGCTCAGCTATGCGTTTGTCGCGATCACTTTGGATAATTCTGATCAGCAGCTTCCGGTAGAATATAAAGAAGTGACAGTGACGAGAAAACTCTATCGTTCGGGAGAAAGTGAGTATCTGATCAATGGATCCATGTGCCGATTAAAAGACATCAATGAAATGTTCTATGATACGGGGATCGGGAAAGAAGGCTATTCCATTATCGGACAAGGACAGATTGATAAAATCTTAAGTGGAAAGCCAGAAGAAAGAAGAGAACTTTTTGATGAAGCTGCCGGTATCGTAAAATTTAAGAGAAGAAAGAATATGTCTGTGAAAAAATTAGAAGAAGAACAGATGAATTTGACGCGTGTAAATGATATTCTTTCAGAACTGGAACAGCAGCTTGGTCCTCTGGAAAAACAGTCGGAGATAGCAAAAGAGTATTTAAAGAAAAAAGAAGAGTTAAAAACCTACGATATCAATATGTTTCTGTTGGAAGCTGAACGAGTAAAAGAGCAGATACAGGGGATAGATGAAAAATATGAAACTGCTTCAGGAGAATTAGAAGATGTAAAATCCCGTTATGATAAGATGAAGTCTGAATATGAGGCGATTGAAGAAGAAGTAGATGAAATCGATTATTCTATCGAGAAGGCAAAGAATCAACTGAATAAGACGACTTTGTTAAAACAACAGCTGGAGGGAAATATCAATGTTTTAAAGGAGCAGATCAATACAGCACGTATAAATGACGAACACTATGATAATCGTTTGCGTACGATAGGTGTAGAGATAGAGACAAGAGAAGCGCAAAAAGAAAAGCTGTACCATGAGAAAGAAAAGGTGCATGAGAAATTAAGCGAGATCTCAGGGCAGGATACGAAGGCTAAGAAGGCTCTGATCGAAGTGCAAACAAGGATTGCGCAGCGTACAGATCAGATCGAGAAGAACAAACAGGAGATCATGGAGCTTTTGAACAATAGAGCTACTACTAAAGCGAAGATACAGCATTATGATACGACAAAGCAGCAGATCGCCTCAAGAAAAGAGATACTGGCGGCCAGCCTAAAGGAGTTGGAAGAAGAAAAGAAAAGACAAACAGAAACATTGCATGCTCGTGAGAGAGAACAAAGCCAGATCAACGGAGAGATTGTCAGCTATAAAATGCAGATAGAAGAAAATGAGAAGTTGATCGACCAGCTCAAAAGAGAACTATCAGAAAAGCAGGAAAAGCTCCGGATCGGACAGACAGCTTATCACAGAGAATCTTCACGCCTGGATTCCTTGAAAAATATTACGGAACGTTACGATGGATATGGAAACAGTATACGGAAAGTAATGGCGAACAAAGAAAAGGAAAAAGGACTGTTAGGCGTTGTGGCAGATATCATCAAAGTGGAGAAAACATACGAAATTGCTGTAGAAACCGCACTTGGAGGCAATATCCAGAATATTGTAACAGATAATGAAGAAACAGCAAAAAGAATGATATCCTATCTGAAACAGAATAAATTCGGGCGTGCTACTTTTCTTCCGCTTACCAGTATGTCAAAAGGAAGTGGGATACGCACGCCGGAAGCTTTAAAAGAGAAGGGCGTGATCGGACTTGCCAATACATTGGTGCAGGTGGATCAAAAGTTTTTAGCCCTGGCAGATCAGCTTTTGGGACGAACGATCGTGGTAGAGAAGATCGACCATGGAATACAGCTTGCTAAGAAGTATCGGCAGTCTCTGCGTATCGTGACGCTGGAGGGAGAATTGATCAATCCGGGCGGCGCTATGACAGGCGGCGCTTTCAAGAATTCGAGCAATTTGTTAAGCAGGAGAAGAGAAATCGAGGAGTTTGAGAAAACCGTCTCCATGCTCAAAGCAGATATGGACGAGATGGAACAATCTGTCAACAGTGTGAAACAAAAGCGTACAGTATGTTATAACGAGATTGATGAAATACAGGAAAAGCTCAGGAAAGCATCGGTCATTGAAAATACGGTAAAAATGTACATCGAGCAGATCAAAAGCCGGCAGGAAGAGATAGCAAACCGCGTGCTCTCTTATGCGAAAGAACAGGAAAATTTGGAAAATGATCTGGCGGAAATTGTGGAAAATGAAGATTCTATTCAAGTGGAATTAGAGACTTCTGAAGATCTGGAACAAGAATTAAATGCGGTGATTGAAAAATTAAATGCTGCACTTTCCGAAGATAAAGAGTTGGAAGCGGCACAGATACGTACAGTGGAGGAAGTACACTTATCTCTTGCGGGCCTGGAACAGCAAAATGCATTTATTTTAGAAAATGTAAGCCGTATCGAAGAAGAAATAGAGAAGTTTTCCGCAGAATTAAAGGAATTAGATGTAAATAAGGGAAACGCAGCGGAAGATATAGAGAAGAAAGAGAAGGAAATAAAAGAACTGAAAGATACGATTGAAAATTCCAAGGATTTATTTGCTGAGATAGAAACAGAGATCCGGGTGCAGGTGAAAAAGCGGGAAGAATTAAACCAAAAGCATAAAGATTTTTTGGAAAAACGAGAGGAACTATCGAAACATATGGCAGACTTGGATAAAGAATGTTTCCGCTTGAACAGCCAGAAAGAATCTTATGAAGAGGCCTCGGAAAAATTGATGAATTATATGTGGGAAGAATATGAGATCACATATAATCACGCAATAGAACTTCGAAATGAGAACCTGACAGATCTGGCGCATATGAAACGGCAGATCCAATCGCTGAAAAACGACATACGCAAATTAGGCAGCGTTAATGTCAATGCTATCGAAGATTATAAAAATCTGCTGGAGAGATATTCTTTTCTGAAAAATCAGCACGATGACCTGGTAGAAGCAGAAAAATCTTTGCAGCAGATCATCGGGGAATTGGACGTTGCTATGCGAAAGCAGTTTGAAGAACAGTTCGCGCGTATTTCAGAGGAATTCGATCATGTCTTTAAGCAGTTGTTCGGGGGCGGAAAAGGGACACTGGAACTGATGGAGGATGAAGATATACTGGAAGCAGGGATCCGCATCATTGCACAGCCTCCGGGAAAAAAATTACAGAATATGATGCAGCTTTCCGGCGGGGAAAAGGCTCTGACAGCAATCGCTTTGCTATTTGCTATCCAGAATTTGAAGCCCTCCCCATTCTGTCTCTTAGATGAGATAGAAGCGGCGTTAGACGATAACAATGTAGAACGTTTTGCACAGTATCTGCACAAGCTGACAAAGAGTACACAGTTTATTGTGATCACGCACCGGAGAGGGACGATGACATCTGCGGACAGACTGTATGGGATCACGATGCAGGAGAAGGGAGTTTCTACTCTTGTATCTGTAGATTTATTGGAAAAAGAACTGGAACAATAGAAGGAGGCAGAAAATGGAAGAAAAACAAGGCTTTTTTAAACGGCTCGTCGAGGGACTTGGAAAAACGAGAGATCATATTGTCTCTGGTATAGACGGCATATTTCACGGATTCTCCCAGATAGATGATGATTTTTACGAAGAATTGGAAGAAACTTTGATCATGGGAGACCTAGGTGTGCGGACAACGATGGAGATCATAGACAATCTGAAGGAGAAAGTGCGCAGTGAACATATAAAAGAGCCTGTACAGTGCAGACAACTGTTGATAGACAGTATCCGGGAACAGATGTATGTGGGCGAGACTGCATACGAATTTGAAGAGAAAACTTCGGTGGTGTTTGTGATAGGAGTAAATGGTGTCGGGAAAACGACGACTATCGGAAAACTGGCAGGAAAACTGCACGCTCAGGGGAAAAAAGTGATTCTAGCGGCAGCAGATACATTTCGTGCCGCGGCAAAAGAACAGCTAACAGAATGGGCAAATCGGTCCAACGCAGAACTGATCGGCGGACAAGAAGGATCCGATCCCGCCTCGATCGTCTATGATGCAGTAGCAGCTGCAAAAGCAAGAAAGGCAGATGTATTGCTCTGTGATACAGCAGGAAGACTTCATAATAAGAAGAATCTGATGGAAGAACTTAAAAAGATCGACCGTGTGCTCAATCGGGAATACCCAGAAGCTTACCGGGAGACATTGGTCGTATTAGATGCGACTACAGGGCAGAATGCACTTGCACAGGCAAAAGAATTCAACGAGGCGGCAGAGATTACAGGAGTGATCTTGACAAAGATGGACGGAACGGCCAAAGGCGGGATCGCTGTTGCAATTCAGGCAGAACTTGGTATTCCTGTAAAATATATCGGAGTGGGAGAAAAGATAGAAGATCTCCAGAAATTTGATGCAGACGAGTTTGTAAACGCGCTATTTTATACGGCAGACGAGAAAGAAGGGTGAAAAATGCTGACATTGGAAAAATTTGAAAAAGCAAGTGATATCGTAAAACAGGTGACGAATCCTACAAAATTGGTGTACAGTGACTATCTAAGTGCGCAGACTGGAGGAAAAGTCTACTTAAAACCGGAGAATATGCAGTATACAGGGGCCTATAAAGTGAGAGGCGCCTACTACAAGATCAGTACACTGACAGAGGAAGAAAGAGAAAGAGGACTGATCACAGCTTCCGCAGGCAACCATGCCCAGGGAGTTGCCTATGCGGCGCAGAAATATGGATGCAAGGCAACGATCGTTATGCCGACTGTAACACCTCTTATCAAAGTAAACAGAACAAAAAATTATGGGGCAGAAGTCATCTTATATGGAGACGTCTATGATGATGCATGTGCGTATGCCATGGAATTGGCAGAAAAGAACGGGTATACATTTGTTCATCCGTTTGATGATCTGGATGTAGCGACCGGACAGGGGACGATCGCTATGGAGATTGTCCAGGAGTTACCCACAGTAGATTATATTTTTGTTCCGATCGGAGGGGGCGGACTTGTGACAGGAATTTCCACATTGGCAAAAATGCTCAATCCCAAAATTAAAGTGATCGGTGTAGAACCTGCCGAGGCGGCAAGCATGACGGCAGCGCTTGCAGCAGGCGAGGTCGTAGAATTAGACAGTGCGGATACGATCGCAGACGGAACCGCGGTAAAGAAAGTAGGAGAGAAGATATTCCCCTACGTAAAGGAAAATGTAGATGATGTTCTGCTTGTAGAGGATGATGAACTTATCGGAGCTTTTTTAGATCTTGTGGAAAACCATAAGATGATCGTGGAAAATTCTGGTCTGCTTTCTATAGCTGCACTAAAGCAGATGGATTTAAAAGGAAAAAAAGTAGTGTGTATTTTGAGTGGCGGTAATATGGATGTGATCACAATGGCATCTATCGTGCAGCATGGATTGATCCAGCGAGACAGGATCTTTTCTGTATCCGTACTTTTGCCGGACAAGCCAGGTGAACTGGTGAGTGTGGCGGCGACGATCGCAGAGGCAAAGGGCAATGTGATCAAACTGGAACACAATCAGTTTGTAAGCACAAACCGTAATGCAGCAGTAGAACTACGTATTACAATGGAAGCTTTTGGAACAGAGCATAAGAAGAAAATATTGGATGCCTTGGAAAAGAAAGGATTCCGTCCTAAGTTGATCAGCGCAAAATTGTATTAATGGATTTGCACAGGGGCATAACCGGATATATACAGACAGCAGTGAAAAGAAACAAATAGAGAGGCGACGATATGGATAGAAAAAGACCGCAAAAGGGCGATGTCTATATACATTTTAAGGGGAAACAGTATCAGATCATTTGCATTGCCATGCATACCGAGACGGAAGAAGAACTGGTCGTGTATCAGGCGCTGTATGGAAACAGGGGGATCTATGCTAGGCCATTAGATATGTTTCTAAGTCCGGTAGACCTAGAAAAGTATCCGGAGGCAAGACAGAAATACCGGTTTGAACTTGTTAAGGAGGAAAAGAAGGATATAACAGAAGCAAGTGGTCCGCATCTTCTTCCTGTATTTTTGGAACTTGACAGAAATGAGGAAAGAATAGAATTCCTCCAGAGGAATAAACGAAAACTGAACGATACGTTTCTGACCGCGGCAGCAGAAAGCTTGGAATATGTGGAGAAAAAAGGTACATTGGAAGAACGCTATCAAGATATGCTTAAGTTTTTAAAAACGAAAATAAAGTATGAAAGAAGCAGATTACGGTAAAATACACGTAAAAAATTCAAGAATAAAAAGAGGAAAAAGAGTATGTTTTGTGGGAATTGTGGAAAAAAACTGGAAGACGGTTATGTCTTTTGCCCGTCTTGTGGAAAGAAAGCGTTTGATATTCCGGAAAATAACCAATCCGCCGCACTATATCAGACGGCA
Organism: Mediterraneibacter massiliensis; assembly: GCF_001487105.1. Lineage (GTDB taxonomy): Bacteria > Bacillota > Clostridia > Lachnospirales > Lachnospiraceae > Mediterraneibacter > Mediterraneibacter massiliensis. The sequence continues at coordinate 1,531,013 of NZ_LN913001.1, forward strand.
GTGAGCAATACAGAAAACAGTCAAAATATGTATTTCCCGGCATTAACCGGATATTTAAACACATTAAATACAAGATTTGAAGAACAGGCCGAATTTGTATCTTCTTTGCACAGTTATCTGTATATATCAAAAAGAATGTCGGCAGCGCTTGTAAATATGCATCAATATTTTTTCATTACACAAAATGATAACGCCGATTATCAAATTATGGAAAACTATACAAAAGCCTGTGTGCAGTATGCGCTGGATAATTATAAGGGACTGCCGCGAGGACTTCAAAAAGGTGTCGGCATCTATGCAGTGATGTGTCAGACAAAAGCAGATCCAAACGCAGTTGCCTATACAAAGAAAAAACCCAATAAGCACTATGCGGCCTTTGAGCTTCCGATCGTCGTGGATTTAAGTAAAAGACAGATAGAATATATGGAAACCACTCCTGCATGGGGATTCGCGATGTGGAAAGGAATAAAAAAAGCAGCACAGACTATGCTGATCCCGTAAATATAAACGTAACTGTGATAACGGTATGCTGCAAAAGCGGGGGATTTCGGCAATCGCTGAATGAAGAAGGGGCTGTGAAAAAAGCATAGCCTAAAAACAAAGAAGGACCATGGGTCAAAAATAAGCCCAAGGTCCTTCTTTTGTGTTAAAATTAACTTGTGATGATAATTATTAACAAGTCTAATTCTAACGCAAAACAGGCAGTTTTGCCAATACTTATTTCGGATTATCTGGATATCTGTGATCCAGTGCTGACATTTGACCGTTTTATGGAGGAAATGGATTTGGAGAAATATCTGAAAGGAATCCCGAAACACTATACGGGAAGACTCAGATACAACCCGGTCAGCATGCTGAAAACAGTCTTATTCGGATTTATGGCAAACGGGTATATCTCACTACGGGAACTGGAAGACAGTTGCAAGGTGAATCTTCGCTTCATGTACCTTATGGATCATGAAACCCCGTCTTATAGGACATTCGGCTACTTTATCAACGAAGTGCTCGGAGATTCTATCGAAGAGATATTTAACGATATCAACCGGAAGATCTTTGAAACAGAACATGTGGATCTGCAGCATCTGTATATCGACGGTTCCAAATTTGAAGCAAATGCAAACAAATATTCCTGGGTATGGAAAAAGGCAACCGAGAAGTCCAGATACCGCTTGTTTGATAGGATTACGAAACTTCTGCAGGAGATCAATGAAGAGATTGCTTATACTGGGACAAGGCTCTGTATCAATACGGAGTATGCACCGGAATACCTAAAGGAGGCCGTCGGCAAATATGCTCAGATGTGGCAGATAGACGAAACCACATTTGTACATGGCCGTGGCCATCATAAATCGATGCAGCAGCGTCACTATGAGAAGCTGATGGAATATGCGGAAAAATTGGAAGAATATGTGGAGAAAATCCATATATGCGGAGAAGGGCGGAACAGCTATTCCAAGACGGACCATTCCGCAACATTTATGCGTATCAAGACAGATTATATGGGAAATGATCAGCTGCTTCCTGCCTATAATGTCCAGATCGGTGTTGCAGATGAATATATAGCAGTAGTAGAGGTGAATCAATACCGCAGCGACATGGACTGCTTTGTGCCGCTGATGGACAAGTTCAAAGATATTTATGGATTCTATCCGAAATATCCTGTTGCAGATGCCGGCTACGGTTCCTACAACAATTACATTTTTTGTGAGCAGAATGAAATGGAAAAGTATATGAAGTTTCCAATGTTCAAGAAGGAAACAACGGATAAGAAATATCAGGAAGACCCATTCAGAGCAGCCAACTTTCCGATTGGCGAAGATGGAATGATGCGGTGCCCGAATGGAAAAGCCTTTCACTTGCAGTATCGCCAAAATGTAAAAGGGAATGCATACGGCAGACAGGAAGAAGTGTATCAATGCGAAGACTGTAGCGGATGTCCGTATGCAGAGAAGTGTAAAAAGACAGATAAGAACCGTACGGTGCGGGTCAATCGAGAACTCACAGCCATGCACCGTGAAGTGATAGAAAATCTGGAAAGCATCCAGGGAGCACTGCTCAGGATGAACCGTTCGATACAGGCGGAAGGAACATTCGGTATTATGAAGAATGATCGATGGTATAAGCGAATCGTACGAAGAGGAATAGAATCGGTTCGGCTGGAAGTATTTCTGGTTTCTATTGGACAGAATCTCTATAAATTTCACAATAAAAAGATAAGGTCTGCAGCCGCCGCATAAGCCATTCAATCATTAGACTTATGGGGGGTAAGGGGGAGTTATACGCATTTTTAGAAAAAAATGTGCTTATGTATAAAAAGAGGACTGTGAAAAAATGATTTCTCATTTTTTCACAGCCCCTTTTCGCGCTGTTTGTTGTTTCGCTAAATTTATTATAAAAGGACGTATGAAATGTATATGTTGCGGTATGCTCTGATGAGCGAATATTTCACACATACGCTTTCGCTGTTTACGTACTTTCTACGACAAATTTTACTTTCTCTATAACAGGCAGTTCATCAGTTGGAGTTATATTTCTCCTTTGGCACGTTTTTCGAGCAGCGTGTGTATTTTATCGGTTGGATTTAAGACTGCTCCGATGGAGACGTCGTGATTTAAGGAGTCAATGATCAAGGCGAGGAATTTACTCATGTCGGCCTTAATGAAATAAGGTTTTTCATACAATTCCGGTGGCAGATAGGTGAGATTGGTCGTGATCACCTTTGAGATATATCCTTTTTCGTAATATTCGTCAAATTTCTTCAGACCATCGGTAAAGAGTCCGAATGTCGAGCAGACAAATACACGTGCCGCTTTACGTTCTTTAAGCTGCTTTGCCACATCAAGCATGCTTTCTCCTGATGAGATCATATCGTCAATGATGAGCACATCTTTTCCGGTTACGTCGTCTCCTAAAAATTCATGAGCTACGATTGGATTTTTCCCGTTTATTACAGTGGAGTAATCACGGCGTTTGTAGAACATTCCCATATCTACGCCAAGTACGTTGGAAAAATAAACGGCGCGGTGCATTGCTCCTTCATCAGGACTGATGATCATCAAATGTTTTTTATCTGCAATAAAATCTGGTACATCACGAAACAGTGCTTTCATGAATTGGTACGGAGGATTGAAACTGTCAAATCCCTTTAAAGGAATTGCATTTTGTACACGTGGGTCATGAGCATCGAAAGTGATAATATTTGTCACACCCATAGCAGTCAGCTCTTCCAGCGCGATCGCGCAGTCCAGAGATTCCCGCTTTGTACGTTTGTGCTGGCGGCTTTCATACATGAAAGGCATAATGACGTTAATACGGCGAGCTTTTCCATTTGCGGCAGAGATGACTCTTTTTAAATCTTGAAAATGATCGTCCGGGGACATATGATTTACATGACCATTGACGGTATAAGTCAGACTGTAGTTGCAGACATCTGTCATGATAAATAAATCTGTACCGCGGATTGTTTCTTTGATCATTCCCTTTGCTTCTCCGGTTCCGAAACGAGGACAGGAGCAGTCTACGAGATAATTATTGGATCTGTAATTGACATACAAAGGGGACTCGGATACTTCATTGATGGTATCTGCCCGGAAAGAGACAATATAATCATTGACTTTCTGACCTAATGCTCTGCAGCTTTCCATTGCTACGATTTTTAAGGGAGCGATAGGAAGGGTTTTTTCTAATAATTCTATATTTGGCATGATCTTCTCCTATGTTTATATATTTTACATATCATATATGTTTATATCATTTTTTTACGGTAAATTCAAGCATTGCTTTGAATGGAACAGGAATTATGTTATACTGTTTAACGTATAAAGAAAGGGTATACTATGCTATATAGTACTTTTGAAAAGCCGGCTGTATAAATGGAAAGGTTAGACAGCAGCACAGGTGACGGGAAAGGAACGTTAGAAATTGAAAAAAGAAAAGCACGAACATAGAGTAAAAGCCGTACGTCCGGGCAGTATCGCCGAGGAGATGCAGATTGGATCAGGAGATAAACTGCTCGCAATAGATGGACAAGAGATCCGGGATGTATTTGATTATTATTTCCTGACAGGAGAAGAAAATATCGTTCTCTTGATCGAAAAGATGAATGGAGAACAATGGGAACTGGAAATTGAAAAGGAAGCAGACGAAGAACTGGGGATTGAGTTTGAGCAGGGGCTGATGGATGAATACCGATCCTGCAGAAATAAGTGTATGTTTTGTTTTATCGACCAGATGCCAAAAGGGATGAGGGAAACATTATATTTTAAAGATGATGATGCCAGACTTTCCTTTTTGCAGGGGAATTACATTACACTTACAAATATGAGTGAAGAAGATGTAGAGAGGATTGTCAGATACAGGTTGGGTCCGGTTAATATTTCATTTCATACGACGAATCCACAGCTGAGGTGTAAGATGCTGCACAACCGATTTGCCGGGGAGGCATTGAAAAAGGTCGATATACTTTGCAGAGGGGATATCGAGATGAACGGACAGATCGTACTGTGTAAAGGCATCAATGACGGGGCAGAATTAGAACGCACGATCCGGGATTTGACGGAATATATGCCGCAGCTTAAGAGTGTATCTGTCGTACCCGTAGGGCTCACGAAATACAGAGAGGGTCTGTATCCTTTGGAACCATTTCAAAAGGAGGATGCCAGACAGGTGCTGGAGCTCATTCACTGCTGGCAGAAAAAGCTATATGAGGAATACGGCACACACTTTATCCATGCAGGAGATGAATGGTATCTTCTTGCGGAAAAGGAATTACCGGAGGAAGAACGCTATGACGGCTATCCGCAGCTGGAAAACGGAGTGGGGATGGTCAGGCTTCTTCTAAATGAGTTTGACAAGGAGCTGGCATATATAGAAGGAGATGAAGAGACAGGGGAACTTTCTATCGCGACAGGAAAATTGATGGCGCCGTATCTGGAAGCAATGATGGAAAAAGTAAAGGAAAAATTTCCTAATAAAGATATCCATATTTATCCTATACGCAATGATTTCTTTGGGGAGCGCATCACGGTATCAGGTCTTATAACAGGTCAGGATCTGGTGGCGCAGCTAAAGGGAAAAAGGTTGGGAGAAAGGCTGCTTCTGCCCTGTAATATGCTGCGGGTGCAGGAAAATACCTTTTTAGATGATTTTACAGTAGAAGAAGTGGCTGATGCTTTACAAGTTCCGGTATATATTGTAAAATCAAGCGGACAGGATTTACTTGCCGCAGTACTCTGTAAGAACGAGGCTGCACAAGAAAGAGAGAACAGGTGAAGAGATAATTTGGATCAGGAAGGTAATAAATAATCATGAGTAAACCAGTAGTTGCGATTGTAGGCAGACCAAATGTAGGAAAATCTACATTATTTAATGCCCTGGCAGGGGAAATGATCTCTATTGTAAAAGATACTCCCGGTGTTACAAGAGACAGGATCTATGCAGACGTATCCTGGCTAGATTGGGAATTTACAATGATCGATACAGGAGGAATAGAACCGGACAGTAAGGATATCATCCTTTCACAGATGCGGGAGCAGGCACAGATCGCGATCGATACGGCGGATGTCATCATCTTTATTACAGATGTGAGACAGGGAGTTGTAGACGCAGATTCTAAAGTGGCAGATATGCTGCGCCGTTCAGGCAAGCCGGTACTTCTTTGTGTAAATAAAGTAGATAACTTTGAAAAATATATGCCAGATGTATATGAATTTTATAACCTTGGAATCGGAGATCCGATTCCGATCTCAGCAGCATCACGTCTGGGGATCGGCGATATGCTAGATGCAGTGGTTTCCCATTTTTTAGATGATGTGAAAGAAGAAACAGAAGATGATCGTCCGCGTATTGCGATCGTAGGAAAGCCAAATGTGGGGAAATCCTCTATTATCAATAAGCTTATAGGGGAAAACCGCGTGATCGTATCCGACATAGCAGGTACGACAAGAGATGCCGTGGACACAGAGGTCATACATGACGGACAGGAGTACGTTTTTATAGATACTGCCGGGCTGCGCCGTAAGAATAAGATCAAAGAAGAATTAGAAAGATATAGTATCATACGGACTGTGACCGCTGTGGAGCGAGCAGATGTGGTCCTTGTGGTGATCGACGCTTCAGAAGGAGTGACCGAGCAGGATGCAAAAATTGCCGGAATCGCACATGAAAGAGGAAAGGGGATCATCATAGTTGTCAATAAGTGGGACGCTATCGAGAAAAATGACAGAACAATGCGGGAATTTGAGGCTCGTGTCAGACAGACATTATCTTATCTGTCCTATGCAGAAATCTTGTATGTGTCTGCCAAAACAGGACAGCGTCTGCATAAACTTTTTGATACGATCGATATGGTGATACAGAATCAGACCCTTAGGATCGCTACAGGAGTATTAAATGAGATCATGACAGAAGCAGTGGCAATGCAGCAGCCGCCTTCAGACAAAGGAAAACGTCTAAAATTGTACTATATTACACAGGTTTCCGTAAAACCGCCTACTTTTGTTATTTTTGTAAATGATAAGGAACTGATGCATTTTTCTTATACAAGGTATCTGGAAAATAAAATTCGAGAGGCCTTTGGTTTCAGAGGTACTTCCTTAAAATTTTTTATCAGAGAAAGAAAGGAAAAGGAGCAGTAGAGAATGGAGCGGTTAATTTGTCTTGTGATCGGATACCTGTGCGGACTTTTGCAGACAGGATATTTAGTAGGAAAAATGAACCATATCGACATCCGGCAGAAAGGAAGTGGAAACGCCGGCTCTACCAACGCCCTGCGGGTTCTGGGGTGGAAAGCAGGGCTTATGACTTTTGCAGGGGATGTACTAAAATGTGTGATAGCAATCTTGCTCGTGCGTTATCTATACAGAGGAAGCGAGTGCCTTCCACTTTTGGCAATGTATGCAGGGGTTGGAGCAACGTTGGGGCACAATTTTCCTTTTTATTTAAAATTTAAAGGTGGAAAAGGAATCGCTGTGCTGGCAGGACTTGTCATTTCTACGAAAGTTTGGATGGCTTTGATCCCACTGGCAGCATTTTTGATCGCCGTGCTTTTCACAAGATACATATCTCTAGGTTCCCTTCTGGCATCGTCCATGTTTTTTTTAGAGGTTGTAGTCTGCGGACAACTGGGATGCTTTGACATGGAAGCCATGTATTTGTATGAATTGTATATACTTGTGTTTGCGCTGATGGTTCTCGCCTGGTACAGGCATAAGGATAATATCAAAAGACTGCTGGCAGGGACAGAGAATAAATTTGGTTCAAAGAAAAAGGAGTAAAAAGATGGCAAATGTAGGAATTCTTGGAGCAGGAAGCTGGGGGACAGCCTTATCGGTACTTTTAAGTGACAATGGACATCAGGTTACTGTTTGGTCTATTGATAAAGAAGAAGTAAAGATGCTGCAGCAAGAGCGGGAACATAAAGCAAAGCTGCCAGGTGTCAAGCTTCCGGAAAGCATGCGCATTACAAATAGTCTGGAAGAAGGGATCATTGGCAAAGATTTTCTCGTCCTTGCCGTGCCTTCGCCTTTTACGCGGGCAACTGCAAAGAAGATGTGCCCATATGTCAAAGAAGGTCAGATCATCGTAGATGTAGCAAAAGGAATTGAAGAAACTACATTGTTGACTTTGTCCCGGCAGATTGAACAGGAAATACCGCAGGCGGATGTCGCTGTATTGTCAGGACCCAGCCATGCGGAGGAAGTAGGGAGAAAGCTCCCGACGACCTGTGTGATCGGCGCAAAGTCAAAGCAGACAGCGCTGTATTTACAGTCTATGTTTATCAGCAGGGTATTCCGGGTATATATAAGTCCGGATATTTTAGGAATTGAACTAGGTGGATCACTGAAAAATGTCATTGCTCTTGCGGCCGGCATTGCGGACGGGCTGGGATACGGAGACAATACAAAGGCGGCTTTGATCACAAGAGGAATTGCAGAGATTGCAAGACTGGGTGTCAGGATGGGCGGTAAGATAGAAAGTTTCACTGGTCTGACCGGAATAGGAGATCTCATTGTGACCTGTGCCAGTGTACACAGCAGAAACAGAAAGGCAGGATATTTGATCGGGCAGGGAAGAACTATGCAGGAGGCATGTGAGGAAGTTAAGATGGTCGTGGAAGGCGTCTATTCCGCAAAAGCGGCAAAAAAACTGGCGGAACGATACGAAGTGTCCATGCCGATCGTAGAGCAGGTCAATGCTGTGTTGTTTGAAGGAAAAGATCCTGCACAGGCAGTAGATGAATTGATGCAGAGAGCATCAAAGAGCGAACATGAAGAATTACCCTGGGAAGAATAAAGAAAGAATTTTGTAAAGAATAAAAAAGCAGAATAAATACCCCCTTGTAAGCATAGATTGTTATCAGCAGAATAAGGGGGTATTTTTATGGATTCATTTCAAGTATACAAAGATATGAAAGCACGGACAAACGGAGAAATCTATATTGGGGTAGTAGGGCCGGTAAGGACAGGAAAATCTACCTTTATTAAAAGGTTTATGGATCTTTTGGTGCTCCCCAATATGACGGATGAACACGCAAAGGAAAGAACACAGGATGAACTGCCGCAGTCAGCTTCCGGTGCGACGATCATGACGACAGAACCTAAGTTTGTGCCTAAAGAGGCGGCCACCGTAGATCTTTCGGAAGACGTACAAGTGAAGATCCGTCTTATAGACTGTGTGGGATATATGGTAGAGGGAGCGTCGGGACATACTGAAAAAGGTGAAGAACGTCAGGTTAAGACACCTTGGTTTGAGTATGAGATCCCGTTTACTAAGGCGGCGGCGATCGGCACTCAAAAGGTGATCCATGACCATGCGACGATAGGAGTCGTGGTGACTACGGATGGCAGTATTGGGGAGATTCCCAGAGAAAATTATATAGACGCAGAAGAACAGACAGTCCGGGAATTGAAAAGTATTGGGAAGCCTTTTGTTATTTTGCTGAATTGTTTAAAGCCCTATACCCAGGAAGCAAAGGAGTTAAAAGAAGAATTAAGCCAGAAGTATGGAGTTACAGTTGTACCGGTAAATTGTGAACAGCTAAAAGCAGAGGATATTCATGATATCATGCAGCAGGTGCTCTATGAATTTCCAATCTCGGAAGTAGAATTTTTTATCCCTAAATGGGTAGAGATGCTCTCCAGAGAACATAAGATCAAGAAAGATGTCTTGGAAAATGCGCAGGCATTTATGCAAGGTATGAAGGATATACGAAGTGCTCTTAGCCAGCCGGAACTTAAGGAGAGTGCATACATAGAGAAAGCCGCGATAGAGAAAGTAGAAATGGATACAGGCTGTATCCGCATACGGATTGATTTCAAACAACAATACTATTATGAAGTGCTGAGTGAACTGACAGGTGCCCAGATCAAAGGAGAATATGAATTGATCGCGGCGATGAAAGAACTTTCAGCGATGAAGGAAGAATATACGCAGATCAAAGATGCGTTTGCAGATGTGAAGCGGAAGGGATATGGGGTCGTAAGCCCGAAAAAGGAAGATATTATATTGGATGAACCGGTTATTATAAAACAGGGAAGTAAGTACGGTGTAAAGATTCATTCAGAAGCGCCCTCTATTCATATGATCCGTGCAGTCATAGAGACGGAGATCGCACCGATCGTCGGCAATGAAAAACAAGCCGAAGATCTGGTCGAATATATTAAAACGGAGAGTGAGACACCACAAGGAATATGGGGAACAAATATTTTTGGTAAGTCGATCGAAGAACTTGTTATGGACGGGATGAGAAACAAAATCACGATGATCAACGAGGAAAGTCAAGTGAAATTACAAGATTCCATGCAGAAGATCGTCAATGACAGCAATGGAGGGCTTGTGTGTATCATCATATGAGGTGTCCAGGAAAAGGAAAACAAAAACTTTTATGGTGAAAATGATCATTATGTAGTACAATACTTATAAGCTGAAAAAAGGAGTGAAAGCACATGAGCAGACAATATAAACGGATAAAACGTTGCTATGAATACTGTAGGTCAGTGACAGATTTTAAACCGGAAGTGGGGCTGATACTCGGTTCCGGACTTGGCGGATATGCAAAAAATATGAAAGTAGAATGCGAGATACCATATGGAGATATCCCGGAGTTCCCAGTTTCTACAGTGCAGGGACATGACGGAAGATTCCTTTTGGGCTACATAGGAGATACTCCGGCTATGGTGATGAAAGGCAGAGTACATTATTATGAAGGGTATTCCATGGAGGAAGTTGTCTTGCCTGTACGCCTGATGAAGATGATGGGCATAAAAGCTTTATTTCTGACAAATGCCGCAGGCGGGATCAATCAGAACTTTTCAGTCGGCGATTTCATGATGATAACAGATCAGATATCTAGCTTTGTACCGTCTCCCTTGATTGGAGCAAATATAGAAGAATTAGGCGAGCGTTTCCCGGATATGACACAGATTTATGATAAAGAATTACAGGAAGTGATCGCAAGGACAGCAAAAGAAGAAAAGATTCCACTTCAAAAAGGAGTGTATGTACAGACGAGCGGCCCTAATTTTGAGAGTCCGGCGGAAATCAAAATGTATGCTGCCGTTGGTGCGGATGCTGTGGGAATGAGTACTGCATGCGAGGCGCTGGCGGCACGGCATGCAGGTATATGTGTGTGCGGCATATCCTGCATATCCAATATGGCGAGCGGGATTTCGACAGAAGAATTGCGTCATCTGGATGTACAGGCAGTGGCGGATAAGCGTGCGGAGGAATTTGAACGACTCGTGACAAAGACTATTATAAAGCTGCATGAGGGAGAAAATGAAGATGAACACAAGAATTTATAATGTGCAGATTTTGACGATGGAGGAAGGCAGGAAGAGGATAGTCGGAGAAGTCTGGATAGAAGACGATAGAATCGTTTATGTAGGACAGCCTAGGAACGAAGAAAACAGAAAATGGGATCTGGAGATCGATGGGGAGCAGAATCTATTGATGCCGGGATTCAAAAATGCACATACACATTCTGCGATGACTTTTTTAAGATCGCATGCAGATGATATGAAGCTGGATGACTGGCTACATAAGAAGGTTTTTCCGGCGGAGGCGTGCCTTACGGGGGAAGATGTATACTGGCTTACTAAACTGGCGATTCTGGAATATCTGACAAGCGGGATAACCGCCATGTTCGATATGTACATGTACCGGGCAGACGGTGCACGTGCAGCGCAGGATGCAGGTTTTCGAAATGTATTCTGCGAAAGCATTAATGATTTTGGCGGGACAATAGAGCAGGTGGAAGCAGACTATCTGACATATAATCAGGACAAGTCCAAGCTCATCTCTTATCAGTTAGGTTTTCACGCAGAGTATACGACCTCCAGGGAGAAGATGGAAGGAATCGCAGCCCTTGCCGCTAAGTATAAAGCGCCTGTTTATGTTCATTGTTCGGAGACAAAGCAGGAAGTCGAGGACTGTAAAAACAGAACGGGGATGACCCCTCCTGTTTATATGGATTCTTTAGGCTTGTTCCAGTACGGTGGCGGACTTTTTCATGGCGTGCATATGGAAGATGCGGATTTTGATGTTGTAAAAAACAGAGGGCTCTATATCGTGACCAATCCGGCATCTAATTTAAAGCTGGCAAGCGGTATTGCCCCGATCAAAAAGTATCTTGATATGCAGATTCCTATTGCTATCGGGACAGACGGACCGGCAAGCAACAATTGCCTGGATATGTTCCGGGAGATGTTTTTGGTAACGGGGCTGCAGAAAGTTGTCTGCGAGGATCCAGAGGCGGTGCCTGCGTTGGAAGTGCTTAAAATGGCGACTGTAAATGGAGCACATGCTATGGGGCTGACGGAATGTGATACACTGGAAGTCGGGAAAAAGGCAGATATGATCTTGATCGATCTAAAACAGCCGAACATGCAGCCTATGCAGCATATCGAGAAAAATTTGGTATACAGCGGCAGCAAGCAGAATGTAAAGATGACAATGATCGCGGGAAAAGTACTGTATCGAGACGGAGAGTTTTATCTGGACTCATCGAGGGATGAAATATACAGAGAGGCAGAAAAGACGGTCAGACGGATCTTGGGAGAGTGAAGACAGACAAACGGGGAGAACAAAAGTATAGAAAGGGGTACAAAAAGATGAAAGCAGCAATATTTATAGTGGATACAGGTATGTATAAAGCAAAGGCAGAAAGTGCGTCAGCAGCAGCGATGAAGAGAATGCTTGTTCAGGTGGGGTTTGAAGTAAAAGCAGTGGGAGCCCTTCCACAGGAAAAAGCGTTAGTGTCATCTGTCCTGCGCAAGCTTGCGGACACAGGAGCCGTAGATCTGATACTGACAACGGGAGCCTGCGGATACAGGGCTTCAGATTGTGCGCCGGATGCCCTGGCAGAGGCTGCGGACAGGCTGCTCCCCGGAATACCGGAAGCGGTACGGGCATATATGATCCGATATTCCAAAAAAGCGCTGTTAGATCGCAGTGCTGCCGGCATCAGAAAAAAGACGCTGATCGTGAACCTTCCGGACAGTGCAAAAGCAGCAAAAGAAGGATTGGAATATATCCTTCCGGAATTGGTGCAGATAGTGGAGACAATGAAGATATGATGAAAGTACTATATTTAGCACACAGTGGTTTTCTTGTTGAAATGGAAACAGCGTATTTCCTGTTTGATTATTATAAAGGGGAGCTTCCGAAGATCGATACGAAAAAGGAGTTCTATGTATTTGCAAGCCATGCGCATTACGATCATTTTCAGAAAGAGATTTTTATACTGCAGGAAACGATTCCGAAGATCCAGTATATTCTTTCTGCCGATATACAGGTAAATGAGAAAGGCAACATTCTCTTTGTAAATCCGGGAGAGCAAAGAAGGATAGGAAGACTTAGGATAGAGACACTGCGTTCTACAGATGAAGGGGTGGCTTTTCTGCTCCATTATGCGGGGAAAACGATCTATCATGCAGGGGATTTAAACTGGTGGCATTGGGAAGGAGAAACCCAGAAGTATAACACACAGATGAGAAGATCTTATCAGCAGGAGATTAATAAACTGCAGAAAGAGAAAATAGATGTTGCCTTTGTACCAGTGGATCCCAGACTAGGAGAACAGTATTGTTTAGGATTGGACTGCTTTATGAAAAGAACAGATACAAAAGTGGTATTCCCGATGCATTTTTGGGAAAAGTATGATATTTTTCACAGGCTGTCTCTTGAGCAGTGCACAAAGGAGTATTTGGATAAGATCCAGATTATAGAAAAAGAAGGACAGATATTTTCTTTAGAATAGAGAATGAACTGTAGAATGAATCAGTGAAAAGAAAGGAATAAAGCGTATGCTTGTGAAAATATATACAGATGGCGCTGCACGGGGGAACCCAGATGGACCGGGGGGATATGGAACCGTATTGGAGTATGTAGATACAAAAGGAGAATTGCATATAAAAGAGTTATCGCAGGGGTATGTCCGCACGACCAATAACCGGATGGAACTGATGGCGGTGATCGCCGGACTGGAGGCACTGAACCGTGCGTGTGAAGTGGAGGTATATTCGGATTCAAAATATGTGGTAGATGCTTTTAATCAGCACTGGGTGGACAGTTGGCTGAAAAAGGGCTGGAAACGAGGAAAAAATGAACCGGTAAAAAATATAGATCTGTGGAAGAGGCTGCTGTCTGCTAAGGAGAAGCATCAGGTGCGTTTTTGCTGGGTAAAGGGGCATGACGGACATCCACAGAATGAACGCTGTGATACACTGGCGACGACAGCGGCGGACGGAACAGCATTGATCGTGGATGAAGGGGTAGACATGTAGAGGAAGTTATAGTATAATTTGAAATTGTGTTAAGTAAGACAGACAATCGCGGCTGACTGCGCAGGCAGCAGACGAGGAAAGTCCGGGCTTCATAGGGCAGGATGCCGGATAACGTCCGGTGGAGGTGACTCCAAGGAAAGTGCAACAGAAATAAACCGCCAGTGAGCGTTTTCAGGGTATACCTGGGAACTGTCAGCTGGTAAGGGTGGAAAGGCAGTGTAAGAGACTACCGCCTTGCTGGTAACAGGAAGGGCATATGTAAACCCCATCCGAAGCAAGACTAGACAGAAGCGATGTGGCGGCCCGTCACGCTTCAGGTAAGTCGCTTGAGCCCCGCGGCGACGCTGGGCCTAGATAGATGATTGTCCAACGACATAACCCGGCTTATCGTCTTGCTTAATATACAGTTATCACACAATCATTCTTTCGAATACTTCCGTAGTGTTAGCTCAATTCCGCTTACGCTTTATTTCGTTATTGGCTATCGCCGAATGAAAAAGAACAGCTCACACCCTGTTTACATGCAAGTATGATACAGGGCATGAGCTGTTCTTTTCGCACTGCTTGTTGCTTCGTTAAATATATAATTACAAACTATATTTTTCTTCGCAGTATTTACAACGGTATGTCTGTTTTTCTTCATCTGTCAGGACGAAAACATGATCTAGGCCTTGTTCAATGGAAGTGATGCATCTCGGGTTTTTACAGCGGATGACATTGGTGATCTCTTTTGGAAGATGAAGTTCTTTTTTAGACACGATCTCTTCATTCTCAATGATGTTTACTGTGATGTTATGATCGATGAATCCAAGTATATCCAGATCCATGAAGTCAATGGGGCATTCGATCTTCATAATATCCTTTTTTCCCATTTTTGTGCTTTTTGCATTTTTAATGATCGCGACACAACAGTCTAATTTATCCAAATGCAAATATTTGTAGATTTCCATACTTTTGCCGGCCTCAATATGGTCGAGTACAAAACCTTCAGAAATACGTCCTACATTTAAAGTATTTTTAACCATAATTATCTCCTTTACGTTAGTCTACATGAATATCAAGCAGAGTGAGGATCAAAGCCATGCGCACATAAACGCCGTACTGCACCTGCTTAAAATATGCTGCTCTGGGATCGTCATCCACTTCAACGCTTATTTCATTGACACGCGGAAGCGGATGGAGAACATACATGTCAGAAGGAGCCAGGCGCATTTTCTTTTGATCCAATATATAGAAATCTTTCATGCGAACATAATCTTCTTCGTTGAAAAAGCGCTCTCTTTGGACTCGTGTCATATATAAAATATCAAGTTCAGGCATAGCTTCTTCCAGACGGACAACCTCTTTATAAGGAATGTTCAGTTTATCCAATACATCGTGACGCATATATCCAGGCAGGCGCAACTCTTCTGGTGAAATAAGAATAAAACGGATGCCGGGATAGCGCACAAGAGCATGGATGAGAGAATGAACGGTACGTCCGAATTTTAAGTCGCCGCACAGACCGATGGTCATGTTGTCAAGCCGTCCTTTGACGTTTAAGATTGTCAAGAGGTCAGTCAGGGTCTGCGTAGGATGCTGATGTCCGCCGTCCCCGGCATTGATGACTGGGATCGAGGAATGTTGGCTGGCTACCATCGGGGCACCTTCTTTAGGATGACGCATAGCACATATATCTGCATAGCAGGAAATTGTGCGGATCGTATCAGACACACTTTCCCCTTTCGCGGCAGAACTGGAGTCAGCAGAAGAAAAACCCATGATACTGCCGCCTAAGTTCAGCATAGCCGCCTCGTGGCTCAAACGAGTACGTGTACTCGGTTCATAAAACAGTGTGGCAAGTTTCTTTCCGGCGCAGGCATGTGCGTATTTTTCAGGATGTTTTTCAATATCCTGTGCCAGATTCAACAGTTTGTCCAGTTCTTCCACAGAAAAATCCAATGGACTCATTAAATGTCTCATAAATAAAATATCCTCCTATTTTTTGCCGGTAACAGCCGGTAGTTTTTTATCTGTATGTACGCAAGTCTTCCAGGGATCTGCGTTGAGGAGCTTCAGGTTCTATGGCTGGATATCCGACTGCGATCAGAGCAGCCAGCTCCTGTTCTTTAGGAATGTCAAGAAGGCTTGCAATCCCATCTTCATCGAAAATTCCCATGATCACAGTTCCCAGACCCTGTTCTTTTGCGGCGAGACAGAAGGACTGCGCGCATATACCCGCGTCGAACATCTGCCAGCGGTCTCCTTTTTGGGTAGAAAAAGAACCATCTCGTTCATAACCACAACGCCCTTTTATAAAAGTCAGTGCGACCAGCATAGGGACCTGGCTGATGATCTTAGAATTATATGCAGGCACATACTGATCAGCAATCTGCTTTAAAATAGAAGTGTCTTCAATTAAAATATAACGGGTGATTTGGGTATTTTTCCAAGAAGGGGAATAAGAAACAGTTGAAATAATAGAATCCATAATAGAATGATCGATCCGATCCGGTTTGTATCTGCGGATACTTCTTCGAGTTTTAATACATTCCGTGATATTCATATATGTAACCTCCCTGTCTGAAAACACAAGTCTTAGAAGAAAGACCTGCGGGAAAATTTCCTTCCTCTAATAATATACTATCTATAAAAGATTTTCAACTGGAAATTTTCAAGCTTCAGAACAGGGGATTTACAAGATCTAGGACAGGAATTTCTCGAAAATAAGACCGGCTCCAAACCAAAGCGGGGCATAGTCGAAGCGTATCACGCCGTTTACATTAAAACGAGAGTCTGTGTAATCCCAGGGACAGGCGTGATGCTTTTTTAAGATCATACCGGTCGTATACTCGCCGGCGAAAATACAGCAGGCATATATACTTCCGCGCAGGAGGGGATTTCTCCCTTTTAACAGACGACAGACAGGCGCTAAAAGACATGCCATGCCATAGATTGGGAACATCCAGATAGAAGTATGCGCCGTAAGGGTATGCTCTTTGTTTTGCAGGGAATGAAGCCCTGTAAAAAGGATTTCCATGCACCATCCAAGGGTGCCGCATAAGATAAATTTATTCTTCATAAGAAAAAGTATGAGTTAGAAACGTAGATTTTATGCCTGAAATGTATTATAATGTGATTTAGTTTTTGAAAAAGGAGAAAAAGGATGGCAACACTTGAGGAATTAAGAGATCAATTAGATAAGATAGACAATGAGATCGTTCAATTATATGAAAAACGGATGCAGGTCTGCAGTGAAGTCGGGGAATTTAAGATCCAGACTGGACGAAAGGTATTTGACCGTACAAGGGAGAAAAATAAACTAACAGATGTGGCGTCCAAAGTATCCGGGGAATTTAATAAAAAAGGGATCCAGGAGCTGTATCAACAGCTTATGTCCATGAGCAGAAAACTGCAGTATCAGCAGCTTGTTTCGGCAGGGGCACTTGGAAGATTGCCGTTTATTCAGGTGGATTCCCTTGAAAAAGATTCTGCCAGAGTTGTTTTTCAAGGGGTGGAAGGAGCCTATGGGCAGGCAGCAATGCAGAAATATTTTGGGAAAAACGTAAATAGTTTTCATGTGCGGACATTTCGTGATGCAATGGAGGCGATAGAGGAAGGTGCCGCAGACTATGCAGTGTTACCTATTGAGAATTCTTCCGCGGGAGCAGTAAACGAGATGTATGATCTGTTGGATGAATTTGAAAATTATATTGTGGCAGAGACGGTCATCCCCATTACCAATACTCTTGCAGGAGTGCCGGGCGCTTCTCTTACAGATATAAAGAGAGTATATTCTAAGGCAGAGGCTTTGATGCAGACTTCCAGATTTCTGGATAAACATGCAGACTGGCAGCAGATCAGTGTGGTCAATACGGCGATCGCAGCGAAAAAGATATTGGAGGATCGGGATAAAACACAGGCGGCTGTATGCAGCGCATATGCGGCTAAGATATACGGTCTGTCATCTTTGATAGAGGAAATAAATAACGAACCAAATAATTCGACGCGTTTTATCGTGGTCACAAATCAGAAAATATTCTTAAAAGAAGCGAATAAGATCAGTATTTGTTTTGAATTGCCCCATGAAAGCGGGTCGCTGTATACGATTCTTTCTCATTTTATATATAACGATTTAAATATGACAAAGATCGAATCTCGTCCTATGGAAGGGAGAAACTGGGAATACCGTTTTTTTGTTGATTTTGAGGGAAATATGGCAGAACCGGCTGTGAAGAACGCGATCCGGGGACTCAGAGAGGAAGCAAGAAATCTAAAAATTTTGGGGAATTATTAACAGGTGAGGAAGAACAATGAGAACAAACGAACTAATGCTGTACAAGCATATGGATTATGAAAAAGTCTTAAAAGATATGACTTTTTTAATGGAGAATTATCATAACAGTTATTATAATATAGAGGATCTGCGAGGGCTTCTTTTTGACTGCATGAATGAAATCTTAGAAATTTCTACAAGTCATGGATTTGAGGGTAACTTATGGCATACATATCTTACTTTTCTGCTGGCAAATGATGAGAATGCCTACAGCACTTCATGCGAAATTGTCGGTAAAGTTAAGGGCAGTATCAATACGATCGCGGAACATGACTTCGCTATTTTTAAAGAATTATTTGATTATGATTTTCAGCCCATGGAGAATGCGCTGAAGGCAGAGTGCCTGTCAGTATTGTTTTCTTATCAAAATGGAAATAACGGAGGCAAGATTTTTAACCGCCGTATCCGGGACAGGATCTGCGACCTTAGCCGATCTCTTGGAAAAGCAGAGTCAATAGAAGCATTTCAGGATAAACTGACGGAGTTTTACAAAGAATTCGGTGTAGGAAAATTAGGACTTCACAAGGCGTTTCGGATAGAACATGAAGAAGGAGAAAAGCCATCGATCGTTCCGATTACGAATATTGCACATGTACATCTGGACAATCTGGTCGGTTATGAGATTGCCAAGAAAAAGCTGATCGATAATACGAAAGCGTTTGTGGAGGGGCGCCGCGCAAATAATTGTCTCCTCTACGGCGATGCGGGGACTGGGAAATCTTCTTCTATCAAAGCAATTTTAAATCAATATTATGATCAGGGACTGCGCATGATCGAAGTTTATAAACATCAGTTTCAAGACTTAAACGATGTGATCGCGCAGATTAAAAACAGAAATTATAAATTTATCATCTATATGGATGATCTGTCTTTTGAAGAATTTGAAATCGAATACAAATACCTGAAGGCTGTGATCGAAGGCGGATTGGAGCGAAAACCGGAAAATGTCTTGATCTATGCCACCTCGAACCGCAGGCATCTTGTAAGAGAGACTTTCAGAGATAAAGCAGACAGAGATGAAGAACTTCACACGAATGATACAGTACAGGAAAAGCTGTCTTTAGTGGCAAGGTTTGGCGTAACGATTTATTTTGGTTCTCCGGATAAAAAAGAATTTCAGAAGATCGTAAAAGAACTGGCGAAGACAAATAATATCACTATGGCGGAGGAAAAGCTTCTTCTAGAAGCGAATAAGTGGGAATTATCCCATGGAGGAATGACAGGCAGGACAGCCCAGCAGTTTATTGATTATCTGCTTGGACAGGAACAAGAAACTGTCAGAAATTAGAAAAGAGAGAGTATATGAAGCAAAATAGAAAGAAAAAACACATTGCTTCAGTCCTTTGTATGATCGTTTTATTATGCACAGGAGTGACAGTCCTGACAGGCTGCAGGCAGGAAACATCGAAAAAGCTGGTAGACAGCGCGGCAAAAAACATGGAGAAAGAGGAATCTTTTGCAAATACGGTGAAGCTGGATATAGGAGTGGAAACTGTAGTAGACAGCAGGGGGATATCCATGGAGATGGATATGGAGTCCACTGCCCGTCCAAAAGCAGGACATGCAAAGGGAACCGCAAAAGTGCATGTAAAAGGCGCGGAGGTTGCCAGCGATATAGAAATTTATCAGGTGACAGAAGGAGAAAAACACGTAACATACAGCAGTATTTATGGAGAGTGGATGAAAGAAGAAGCAGATACTTCTGCGCAGATTGGAGTCAATGAAAGTTTTTTTCAGTCTGCAAAAGAACACATGGAAGAATTTCATCTGTCTGGAGAGACTGTGGAGGTGGAGGGACAAGAGTGCTATCAGATGTATGGAAATATTCCATGCAAAGAATTGACAGATTTTTTGGGGAAAGAAATGATCTATGCGTTTGGACTTTTGGAACTGCCGGACATGGAAACAATAGAAAATATGGAAATTCCTGTGACTTTTGATGTATATAAAAAAGAAATGCTTCCGGCAAGGATGATCGTAGACATGAAAGAAGCGGTGGATGGTCTGTATGACTCCTATGGGCAGGGGGAAAATGTAAAAGATTTTACGATTGAACTTGTCTTCAGAAAGTATGGAGAAATCGAAAAAATACAGGTGCCTGTGGAAGTGAAAGAAGCGGCGGAGTAAATGTTACTCCGCCCTTTTAATGTTTCGTATGTCGCTGTCGATTACGAGGGAATAATTTGTGTAATAGACAACGAAGCCGGGTTTTCCGCCTTTGGGTTTCTTCACATGTTTTTTCTCAACATAGTCGATCTCTACTTTTTCTCCGCCTTTCATACTGGAATAATAAGCGGCGAGACGGCCTGCGTCCTCAAAAGTAGAATCTGGCAGTTCCTGTCCTTCTGATTTGACGATCACATGGGAACCGGGCGCGTTCTTTGTATGGAACCACCAGTCATTTCCAACGGCAAAGTCAAAGGTCAGCCAGTCGTTTTGCAGATTGTTTTTTCCCACATACATGTGAAAACCATCGGAGGATATATAGTGGAGCGGCAGATTTTTGATCTTTACTTTTTTCTTTGTAAATTTACGACGCATATAACCGGAACGGATCAATTCTTCTTTGATCTCAGCTAAATCTTCTTCAGTCAGGGCAATATCCAGTGCAGTCTGGATAGACTCTAGATATAAAATCTCCTCTTTTGTTTCCTTAAGCAAGTGAGAGAGCGCTTCAAAGGTGCGTTTCTGTTTGTTATATTTATCAAAATAGTGTTGTGCGTTTTCAGCGGGCGTTTTTTGAGTGTCGAGAGGAATGGATACCATTTTATTCGTATAGTAATTTAGGGCATCCAATTTTTCCGCGCCTTCTTTCAGACCGTATCCATATGTGTGGATGAGTTCTCCGTATACTTTGTATTTATCACGGTTTTGCGTATCTTTCAATTGCTTGAGCTGCAAGTCATATTTTTTGCGGTTCCTTTCCAGAGCAGTCTGCACGATATGGCGCAGATCGGCAGATTTCTGGCGTATACGGGTACGTGTATTGCGCAGAGCGTAGTAGGTTTCTAATACAGCAGAAACAGAGGAAAACTCTTTTCGGTTTAAGGCAGAAAAATGTGTCAGCGGCAGTGCGGAGAATTCCTTTGGCTCTTCCCCGTCGTAATAGATCGCGGGAGTGAAACTCTTATTTTTTACATCAGAAAAATAAATGGAAAACTGGGTGTATAAATGATGCAGGATGTCTGTAGAAAGATCCTTGGCAGGAAGTCTGGAATCTACGCCGGATAAAAAAGCAATCTCTTCTGCTGTTACGGGGCTGATGCCTGTAAAACTAGTATATATTGCTTTGGAAAGAGGCATAGGCTTTTCTGCCAGCAGACAGATAAATTCCTTTTCTGCTATATGCAAAGGATCTGCTTTTTGCATTGTATCGGGAATGAAATAGGTCCTTCCGGGCAGAACTTCACGGACAGAACTCATCTGGGCAGGAACGTGCTTGATACTGTCGATGATCCTGCCGTCTCCGTCACAAAAAATGATATTGCTGTGTTTTCCCATGATCTCTACGATCAGATCTTTTCGGCACAGATCGCCTAATTCGTCTAAGTGCTCGATTGTGAAACAGATGATACGCTCCAGATTGGGCTGTCGTATATCTACAATTCTGCCTCCGTTTATATGCTTTCTCAAGAGCATACAGAAGTTGGGCGCTGTCATGGGACTTGTTTTTGTTGTTTCAGTAAGATAGATCAATGGAAGGGAGGCGCTTGCAGAGATATAAAGCCGTTTTTGCCCTGCAACAGATTTTATCGTCAGAAGCAGTTCATCGGTTTCCGGCTGTGCTATCTTCGCGATCCTTCCATTAAGTAATTCTGTTTTTAATTCGTGGACAAGGTTTGCCACGACGATTCCATCAAAAGCCATATAGTATCCTCAATTCATATAGTATTAGACAATGCCGGGCCTCATAAGAGTTACAGGCTGCCTTTTGGGTTAAGGTTTCATATTATACCTACAAATGATACCATAAGAAATTTGGATTTTCATCAGAAAAGCATAAAATTTATCTGTGTACAGCCATATTTTTTGAAAATACTAAAAAAGATTTTTAGAAGGTTGACCGTATCCTATTACAGGGGGTATAATATCGTAAGTGTAGAAAGGGGTTTTACGCAAATTTAAAATAGGAAAACAGAGGATATATATATGATAAAAAGCATGACTGGTTATGGAAGATGTGAGATACAAAAAGACTCCAGAAAATATACGGTAGAATTAAAAAGCGTGAATCATCGCTATCTGGATGTCAATATCCGTATGCCTAAGAAACTGAACTTTTTTGAGACGGCTATCCGGAATCTGCTGAAGCAGTATGCGAACCGGGGAAAAGTAGATATATTTATTTCTTATGAAAATCTGTCAGAAGGAGAAGGCGCTTTAAAGTATAACCAGGCTCTTGCGGGTGAATACTTGAAGTATTTAAAACAGATGGAGACAGATTTTTCTCTGGAAAATGATATAAAGGTATCTGCATTGTCGCGGTATCCAGAAGTATTGACTTTGGAAGAACAGTGTGAAGATGAAGAGGAATTGTGGGAAGGCTTAAAAGAGGCGCTTACCGGTGCTTTTGCACAGTTGGTGGAGACAAGAGAGGCAGAAGGACGTCATTTAAAAGAAGATATATTGGAAAAACTGGTCGGTATGGAGAGCCTCCTCTCATCTGTTGAGGAAAGGTCGCCTGAGATTGTGTCAGAATATCGCGAAAAATTGGAAAATAAAGTCAAAGAACTTCTTGCCGATACACAGATAGAGGAAAGCCGGATCGCGGCAGAAGTTGTTTTATTTGCGGATAAGATCTGTACGGATGAAGAAGTAGTCAGATTAAGAAGCCATGTTTCACACATGAAAAATACACTGGAGGAAAAAGAGGGGATCGGCAGAAAGTTAGATTTCCTTGCACAGGAGATGAACCGTGAGGCAAACACGATCTTGTCGAAGGCAAATGATCTGGAAGTATCTAATTATGCGATCGGATTAAAGACAGAGATTGAGAAGATCAGAGAGCAGATACAAAATATAGAATAGATAAGTTGGAGAAAGATATGAGAAAAAGAGGAATTTTGATCGTTGTTTCTGGATTTTCCGGTTCTGGAAAAGGGACACTTATGAAGGAATTGCTTTCAAATTACAGTGAAACCTATGCGCTGTCTGTGTCTGCAACGACCCGTAAACCAAGAGCGGGCGAACAGGAGGGCAGAGAATATTTCTTCAAAACAAAAGATGAATTTGAAAAAATGATTGCGAAAGAAGAACTGATAGAGTATGCTAAGTATGTGGAAAATTATTACGGTACACCAAGAGCATACGTAGAAAAAATGTTGGACGCCGGAAAAGACGTGATCTTGGAGATAGAGATCCAGGGCGCTCTGAAGGTGAAAGAAAAGTTCCCGGACACATTGCTTTTATTTGTTACACCTCCGTCTATAGAAGAATTGAAACGACGTCTGATCGGCAGAGGAACAGAATCTATGGAGATTATAGAATCTCGTATGAAGCGTGCCGCACAGGAAGCGGAAAAAATGGAGTGTTATGATTATTTGATCATCAATGACAACTTAAGAGCATGTGCCGAGAAGATGCACTCTATCATACAGGGAGAGCATTTGCGCAGTGACCGTAACATGGAATTTATACAGGAAATTAAAGCTGAATTGAATGAAATTTGAGAAGAAGTAAGAAAGGAGACAAAATATGCTGCACCCATCTTATACAGATTTGATGAAAGTGGTAAATAAAGATGTTGAAGAAGGAGAGACAAAGATCGTAAACAGCCGTTACTCGATCGTCCTTGCGACATCAAAACGGGCAAGACAACTGATAGACGGAGAGCTTCCGCTTGTTCATGCAAAAGACGGAGAAAAACCGCTTTCCATAGCAATTGAAGAACTGAATGAAGGAAAGTTGAAGATTATCGCTGAAAATGCAGAAGAATAAAAAGAAAGGGCAGATGCACATGTGGTATCTGTCCTTTCCACTATGAAGGAGAAGAAGATGAAGCTGTTATTTATTTCTCTTGGCTGCGATAAAAATCTAGTAGATACAGAGGTTATGCTTGGACTTTTGCATGAAAAAGGGTACCAGATGACCGATGATGAGACAGAGGCGGATGTGATCGTGGTCAATACCTGCTGCTTTATCCATGACGCGAAGGAAGAAAGCATCCAGAATATTTTGGATATGGCAAGGTACAAAAAAGAAGGTAGATTAAAGGCGCTGATCGTGACAGGATGTTTGGCGCAGAGATATCGTCAGGAAATCTTAGAAGAGATACCTGAAGTAGATGTGGTACTCGGTGTTACTGCATATGATAAAATATTAGAGGCTGTGGAGGAGGCTCTGCAAGGGAAAAGTGAGCTGATCCTAGAAGATAAAGACGCATTGCCTCTGGTCGACACAAAGCGTTTGGTTACTACAGGCGGACATTTTGCTTATTTGAAGATCGCGGAAGGGTGTGATAAACACTGTACTTACTGCATCATTCCTAAAATACGCGGTAATTTCAGGAGTATCCCGATGGAACGTCTGATAAGAGAGGCAGAATATCTGGCAGAGCAAGGAGTGAGGGAACTCATTTTAGTGGCGCAGGAGACGACACTTTACGGAAAAGATCTGTATGGGCAGAAAACGCTTCCTTTGCTTTTAAAGAAATTATGTGAGATCAAGGGGATACGGTGGATACGTCTGTTATATTGTTACCCGGAGGAAATCACGGATGAGTTGATCCAGGTGATCAAGAAAGAAAAGAAGATCTGTCACTATTTGGATCTGCCTATACAGCATGCCAGTGATGCGGTGCTAAAGCGCATGGGAAGAAGAACCACAAAGGCAGAACTCAAAGAAATCATTGGAAAACTTCGTAAAGAGATCCCGGATATTTGTCTGCGCACAACGCTGATCACAGGCTTTCCGGGGGAGACAGAAGAACAGCATGAAGAACTGATGGAGTTTGTGGATGAGATGGAATTCGACAGATTGGGAGTCTTTACGTATTCTGCCGAAGAAGATACACCTGCTGCTTCTATGCCAGATCAGATTCCAGAGGAGATCAAGGAAGAAAGGCAGGCACAGCTGATGGAGCTGCAGCAGGAAATTGCTTTTGAAAATGAAGAAGCGATGATAGGAAAAGAAGTGCTGGTCATGATAGAAGGCAAAGTAGCAGATGAAAATGCCTATGTGGGACGTACATATCGGGACGCTCCGAATGTGGACGGTCTGATCTTTATTAACACAGAGGAGATAATGCTCTCCGGAGACTTTGCGAAAGTGAAGGTGACAGGCGCTGTAGAGTATGATTTGATAGGAGGATTAGTAGAATGAATCTACCAAATAAATTAACAGTATTGAGAGTGATCATGGTTCCTTTTTTTGTGTTTTTTATGCTGACGGACGTAGGGGGAGATGCAAATAAATGGATTGCTCTTGTGCTTTTTGCCATCGCCAGTCTTACGGATATGTTGGATGGGAAGATTGCGAGAAAGTATAATCTGGTGACAAATTTCGGAAAATTTATGGATCCGCTTGCGGATAAGCTGCTTGTGTGTTCCGCTATGATCTGTCTGATCCCACAGAAAAAACTATCTGCTTGGATTGTTATTGTGATCATTGCAAGAGAATTTATCATCAGTGGTTTTCGCCTGGTGGCGTCCGACAATGGGATTGTGATCGCTGCAAGTTACTGGGGAAAATTTAAAACGGTATTTCAGATGATGATGATCATTGTCTTGATCGCAGATTTCGGCGGCGTATTTGACGTGATCGGGGAAGTTCTTATCTGGGCAGCATTAGCGCTGACGGTGATCTCCTTGATTGATTATATTGTGAAAAATAAACAGGTATTGACCCAGGGAGGAATGTAAAGTGCAGCTGGAAGAACGCGTAGTAGAAGTACTTGCACGGCGGCATATGACGGTGACTGCGGCAGAGTCTTGTACCGGAGGACTTATCGCAGGGACATTGGTCAATGCGGCAGGCGCGTCAGAAGTTTTAAACGAAGGGTATGTGACGTATTCTAATGAGGCAAAAGAGCGTCTGGTAGGAGTTCGGCATGACACATTAGCTGTCTATGGCGCCGTGAGCGCACAGACAGCAGAAGAAATGGCATGCGGAGCGGCAAAGGCGGCAGGTGCAGATGCGGCGCTGAGCGCAACAGGGATCGCAGGGCCGGGAGGCGGGAGTAAAGAAAAGCCAGTAGGGCTCGTCTATATAGGCTGTTTCGTAAATGGCGAAACAGCAGTGAAGGAGTGTCATTTCAAAGGGGATCGTATGGAAAACCGAAAAAGAACGGTGCAGGCTGCCTTGGAAATGCTGCTTGAAATGTTAGAGAAAGTGCCTGGATAGAGGGCAAACTTGTATAAAGTACCGATTGACGAATGTCGAAAATTGTGCGAAAATACCTTTATATGGTGCAGGGCTGACCTTTCGCGACAGAAGGCGTAAGGTCGTCCGTTTTTGCGCGGAAAATGCAACGTACCGTATAGGTAGAAAAGTATACATATTTGAAAGGAGTTTTAACATGATTTATTCACATGAAGTAGAAATGATGTGTCCGGTGGCTCAAGGTGCTAATCACGGACCAGCTCCGATTCCGGAAGAAGCAAAATGGGTACAGGCAAAGGAAATCAAAGATATTTCCGGTCTGACACATGGTGTCGGCTGGTGTGCTCCGCAGCAGGGAACATGTAAACTGACTCTGAATGTAAAAGACGGTATCATCCAGGAAGCTCTGGTAGAGACGATTGGATGTTCTGGAATGACACATTCTGCTGCTATGGCATCTGAGATCCTTCCGGGAAAAACTATTTTAGAGGCGTTGAATACAGACCTTGTCTGTGATGCGATCAATACAGCAATGAGAGAATTGTTTTTACAGATCGTATACGGAAGAACACAGAGTGCATTCTCGGAGGATGGACTTCCGATAGGTGCCGGCTTGGAAGACCTCGGAAAAGGACTGCGTTCTCAGGTGGGAACAATGTATGGAACATTGGCAAAAGGTCCTCGTTACCTGGAAATGGCAGAGGGATATGTAACAGGTATTGCACTGGATGATAAAGATGAGATCATCGGATACCAGTTCGTAAGCCTTGGAAAATTCACTGATTTTATTAAAGCAGGCGATACACCGAACGATGCATGGGAGAAAGCAAAGGGACAGTATGGCCGTGTAGATGACGCAGTGAAGATCATTGATCCGCGTAAAGAGTAATTACATACAGGCAGTATCAATAAAAATGACAGCGTCGTTATGCAAACCTGTACAAGAGTTTGCTGACAGCGGCGACATGTATTGCACGTAAGCATGGAAAATACACATGCTAAGTGTTCATAACGAGGAGGACAAGTAAATGGCTTTATTTGAATCATATGAAAGAAGAATTGATAAAATCAATGAAGTATTGAACAGTTACGGCATTGCTTCTCTGGAGGAAGCGGAGAAGATCACAAAAGATGCTGGACTGGATGTTTACAATCAGATCAAAGGGATTCAGCCGATCTGTTTTGAAAACGCATGCTGGGCATATATCGTAGGCGCTGCGATTGCGATCAAGAAAGGCTGTACAAGAGCAGCAGACGCAGCAGCAGCTATTGGTGAAGGACTGCAGGCATTCTGTATTCCTGGCTCTGTTGCAGATCAGAGAAAAGTAGGTCTGGGACATGGAAATCTTGGAAAAATGCTTTTGGAAGAAGAAACAGACTGTTTCGCATTCCTGGCAGGGCATGAATCCTTTGCGGCAGCAGAAGGTGCGATCGGTATCGCAGAGAAGGCGAATAAAGTACGTAAGAAACCACTTCGTGTTATCCTGAATGGTCTTGGCAAAGATGCCGCAAAGATCATTTCCAGAATCAATGGTTTTACTTATGTACAGACAGAATATGATTATTATACAGGAGATCTTAAAGAAGTATCCAGAACGGCTTATTCAGACGGACTTCGTTCCAAAGTAAACTGCTATGGAGCAAATGATGTCCGTGAAGGCGTAGCAATCATGTGGAAAGAGGGCGTGGATGTTTCTATTACAGGAAATTCAACAAATCCGACACGTTTCCAGCATCCGGTTGCAGGAACATATAAGAAAGAATGTATTGAAGCAGGAAAGAAATATTTCTCCGTTGCATCCGGCGGTGGTACAGGACGTACACTGCATCCGGACAACATGGCTGCTGGTCCGGCTTCCTATGGTATGACAGATACTTTAGGACGTATGCATTCTGATGCGCAGTTCGCAGGCTCTTCTTCCGTACCGGCTCACGTAGAGATGATGGGTCTGATCGGAGCAGGAAACAATCCGATGGTTGGTATGACTGTTGCAGTAGCTGTAAGTATCGAGGAAGCAGCAAAAGAAGGTAAATTCTAAGAAACAGCGTAAAATAAAGAGTTTTAAGAGCAGTAAGGAGTGGTTCGATGTATGGAAATACAGACCACTCCTACATTACGTCTACACTAAGTCTACACCCACAAGTCTACATCTAAAAACACAGATTACATTCTATTTTATTTTTTCTATTTCATTTCTAAGCCAATTAAGAGCCCGTTCAGGTAGTTAATTTGTTGTATAATGTTGAAATATGTTGGAGATAACAGCGATACCGGATACCTTATAGGTGTATTACCATCCCAATTATCAAGATATTTTTAAGTAAACGAACTCGAAAATTGCCAGTTTGTGGAATGCGAAAATCTATATGAAAGACAGAAAAACATCGTAGTAATACGGTGTTTTTTATTTCCAACAGAGGTGTTGTATCATACGCTACCCAATTTTTTGACACGAAAAGTATGAAGAGATAGTATCGGTTTACAATAAATGGAATTGGTTATACCAGATACCAAAATTGTTTATTTTGTAATATTACTTATAAAAGTTTAATATTCAATATAATTGCACAATATTTATCTGTATAATTGACATAATTTATACGGAATAGTATAATGATAAAAAAGTAACAAAATCTGGTATGACCAATTATGAAGAGGAGGGATGAGAAAATGGAAGAATTTAGAGTCCTGGAGATCAAACAGAGTGTTTTTGCGGATAATGACAGACGGGCGGAAGAAGTCAGAAATACATTAAAAGAAGAAAAAGTATTTCTTTTGAATTTGATGGCGTCGCCGGGCGCCGGTAAAACAACGACACTGCTCCGTACGATCGAACAATTGAAAGAAAAGATGCGTATCGGTATTATGGAGGCAGATATAGATTCAGATGTAGATGCTCAGGCAGTTGCTAGTATGGGGGTCAGAACAATCCAGCTGCATACGGGAGGTATGTGTCATCTGGATGCAGATATGACAATGCAGGGGTTAGAGGGACTTACAACGAAGGAAACGGATCTGGTGATTTTGGAAAATGTGGGAAATCTGGTTTGTCCTGCGGAGTTTGACACCGGAGCGATAAAAAACGTGATGATCTTAAGTGTACCAGAAGGCGACGATAAACCGTTAAAGTATCCGCTTATGTTTTCTGTCTGTGATGTAGTGCTGATCAATAAGACGGATGTGATGCCGTATTTTGATTTTGATATGGAAAAATGTAAGGAAAATATCAGGATGAGAAACCCGGAGGCAGAGATTATTCCCATTTCTGCAAAGACGAAAGAGGGAATAGATAAATGGTGTGAATGGCTTGAAAGAGAAGTAAGAATGTTTCAGGAGGGAGCAGAGGGATGAGTGAAGAACGGACACTGATTTTGAAATTAGGGCAGAAGATTACGGACCGGATCGGACATAAGGTGACGGTAGAGGATCCGGAATATTGGGGACTTGCCAGTGTAGTGACAGACGAGATGGCAGAAGTGGCGCTGAAGATGAAAGTCCGTAAGCCTATGACTTTCCGGCAATTATTGAAGGCAACAAAAAAAGAGGAAAAAGAGCTAGAAAAACTGCTGCATGAAATGTGTGTTGTGGGACTTTTGGAATATAATTGGGAAAATCCGGCACATGAAAAGCAGTATGTACTGCCTATGTTTGTGCCGGGAAGCGCAGAGTTTACCAATATGAATAAAGAGCAGCTGGAAAAGCATCCGGAATTGGGCCGTTTCTTTGAGCGTATGTCTCGTCTGCCGCTTGAAAAAGTAACGCCTATGGTGCCGCCGGGCGGAGCCGGGATCGGTATGCATGTTATTCCCGTGGAAAAGGCGATCGAGATGGAAAATCAGTCTGTGGATATTGAGCATATTTCACACTGGCTGAAAAAGTATGAAGGAAAATATGCTGCAAGCCCCTGTTCCTGTAGAATGTCCCGCCAGACATTTGATGAAGGATGCGCCGATGATCCGGCGGACTGGTGCATTGCTGTAGGCGATATGGCGGATTATGTGGTAGAGACGAATAAGGGCGGCCGCTACATTACATATGACGAGGTAATGGAAATCTTAAAAAGGGCAGAAGACAATGGCTTTGTACATCAGATCACCAATATTGACGGAGAAAACAAGATATTTGCCATCTGTAATTGTAACGTGAATGTATGTTATGCACTGCGGACCTCGCAGCTTTTTAATACGCCAAATCTTTCTCGTTCTGCTTATGTGGCACGGGTAACGGCAGAGGATTGTGTGGCATGCGGACGCTGTGTGGAATATTGTCCGGCGGGAGCGGTCAAGTTGGGGCAGAAGCTGTGCACAAAGGATGGACCTGTGATTTACCCGAAACAGGAATTGCCGGATCGCGTGAAATGGGGACCGGAAAAATGGGATGAAGACTACCGGGACAACAACCGGATCAACTGTTACGATACCGGAACAGCTCCCTGCAAGACAGCCTGTCCTGCGCACATTGCCGTGCAGGGCTATTTGAAAATGGCTGCCCAAGGAAGATATACAGATGCACTCGCATTGATCAAAAAGGAAAATCCATTTCCGGCGGTATGCGGGCATGTTTGTAATCGAAGGTGCGAGGATGCCTGTACAAGAGGTACGGTGGATGAAGCGGTGGCGATCGACGAAGTGAAGAAATTCATCGCAAGAAAAGACCTGGATGAAAAAGAACGCTATATCCCTCCTATCGTACCGCCTACAACAGGAAGGTTGTTTACGGAGAAGATCGCGATCATTGGAGCAGGACCTGCGGGATTAAGCTGTGCATTTTATTTGGCCGAAAAAGGATATAAACCGACTGTGTTTGAGAAAAATCAACGTCCCGGCGGTATGTTGGTATATGGAATACCATCTTTTAAATTAGAGAAAGATGTCGTAGAGGCAGAGATCGATGTGATACGTAAGATGGGTGTGGAGATCCGCTGCGGTGTAGAAGTTGGCAGAGACGTCACGTTAGAAGAACTTAGAAAACAGGGATATAAGGCGTTTTATATCGCTGTCGGCTGTCAGGGTGGCCGTATGGCCGGGATACCGGGTGAAGATGCAGAAGGTGTCATGACGGCAGTGGATTTCCTGAAAACAGTTGCAGAACAGCCAATGGAAGTCAAAGGCAGAACGGTTGTCATTGGAGGCGGCAATGTAGCGGTGGATGTGGCGAGGACCAGTGTCCGCTGTGGTTCTGACCAGGTGCAAATGTTTAGCCTGGAGAGCAAAGAAGAAATGCCGGCGTCTGACGAGGAAATAGGTGAAGCAAAAGAAGACGGTGTGGAAGTAAACTGTGGATGGGGACCGAAAGAGATTTTGCAGGAAAACGGAAAAGTCTGTGGGATCGTTTTAAAAAGATGTGTTTCTGTGTTTGATGAGAATGGGCGCTTTGCACCTACATATGATGAAAAGGAAACGATCACAGTGAAATGTGAGCATGTATTTTTGAGTATCGGACAGAGTATCGTCTGGGGAGATCTTCTGAAAGATTCCAAAGTAGAACTGGGAAGAGGAAATAAAGTGATAGCTGATGAACTTACCTATCAGACTGCAGAATCGGATATTTTTGTGGGCGGCGATGTCTATACGGGACCTAAATTTGCCATTGACGCGATCGCTGCAGGAAAAGAAGGAGCAGTTTCTATCCATCGTTTTGTACAGCCTAACAGCAGTCTGACGATAGGAAGAAACCGCAGAAAATTCAAGGAACTGGATAAAGAAAATATTCTTTTGGATACTTATGATACTTCTTCCAGGCAGATACCCGGAAAAGACACAGATACCGACAGCAGACATTCTTTTAGAGATATACGGAAAACATTTACGGAAGAGCAGGTGAAAGCAGAGACTGCAAGATGTTTAAGCTGTGGCGCATCGGTTGTAGACGAAAATAAATGTATCGGCTGCGGAGTCTGTACGACAAAATGTGAATTTGATGCGATTCATCTGTACAGAGAGCATCCAGAGTGCAGTAAGATGTACAAGGCAGAAGATAAGATGAAAGCAATCCTGCCTTATATGCTGAAGCGAGAAGTAAAGATCAGGTTCGGCAGGAAAGATAAGGAAAAATAAAATGCATGAGTTGGGAATCGTATTTCATATTATGGACAGTCTGGAGAAGATCGGCAAGGAAAATCAATTAAGTGAGATCGCAAATGTGACATTGGAGATTGGCGAGGTGTCAGGGGTCGTAGATGCCTATTTAAAAGATTGCTGGAAATGGGCAGTTCGAAAGTCCGATTTATTAAAAAAGGCGGAACTTATTACAGAGACAATAGAAGCGGTGACTTTCTGCGAAGACTGCGGCAGTACATACAGTACTGTGAAATATGGTAAGATCTGCCCATACTGTCAGAGTGGGCATACGTATCTGGCAGTGGGAAATGAGTTTAATATCAAGGAAATAGAAGCCCGCTAAAAGCAAGAAAACGGGCATGAGAGCAAAAAAGAAGGAGGAATGAAAGATGTTATTTCAGATTTATGGGGATAATGCAGGCTGGCAGTTTTTAGGCTGGCTGTTGGTGTTTGCGGGATTGATCTTGGCAAATGAAATTGCCAGACGCACAAAAGCAGGTGGAATCTTCTGTTTTTTGATCTTGCCGGCGGCTTTGACGATATATTTCATCGCGATTTATGTGGGCGCGGCAGGAGGAGCAGAGTGG
The DNA here is from genome assembly GCF_001487105.1 of Mediterraneibacter massiliensis. Lineage (GTDB taxonomy): Bacteria > Bacillota > Clostridia > Lachnospirales > Lachnospiraceae > Mediterraneibacter > Mediterraneibacter massiliensis. Next base: position 1,564,078 of record NZ_LN913001.1, read on the forward strand.
GCGCTGAATAATCCTACGTATACGCATATGAACAGTTGGTTCCATTATGCAAAATTATATGCGGCTACAGCGGGATGTATCGGATTTATGATGCTGAAATATAAATGGAGCATAGGGAAAAAGGAGTGGTTTAAAATCTTTCCTTTTTTGATCGTAGCAATCAATATTCTAATTGCGGTAGCCAGCGATTTTGAGTCGGGGATCCGAGGCGCTATGGCGCTTGCAGAACATGGGGACCGTTGGTGGCTTTCCTCAGAAAATGTATGGCTTTACGGCGGATGGTGGAACTGGGTAAATGGAATTGCAGGTATCTTAAATATTTTATGTATGACTGGCTGGTGGGGAATCTATTCTTCAAAAGATAAAAAGGATATGCTGTGGCCGGATATGACATTCTGCTTTATTATTGCCTATGATCTGTGGAATTTTGAATACACGTATAACAATCTACCTACGCATGCGTGGTATTGTGGGCTTGCGCTTCTTCTGGCGCCAACCTTTGCCAATGCCTTGTGGAATAAAGGCGGCTGGATCCAAAACCGTGCGAATACGCTGGCGTTATGGTGTATGTTTGCCCAGGTATTTCCATTGTTCCAGGACAACAGTAAATTTACGACAATCTCTTCTGTATATACGGATGGTGTGATGGATGCCGCTGTAAGACCGACATCTGCGGATCCGACTATGCAGGGAATCATCGCGATCCTTGCCCTTGCGGCAAATGTGATCGTTCTGGCGGTGATCATCAAACGGGCGAAAGAGCAGAGAAAGAATCCATATAAAAATGAAATATTTACAGATCAAAGAGACTTTAAGCTGGCGATAGCAAGAGCTGAAGAAATGAAATAAATACAGGTAAGTTTGCCGGAGTAGATATACTAAAAACTGCCGCATCTAAGAGTAAAAAATTAGATGCGGCAGTCTGTATTTAGAAAACAAGTTTAGTCATAATAGATTTTCCAGTTTCCATCAATGCATTGCTGCATAGATTGTTCGATCCAGTTGACTGCGCCTTCTGTATCCCGATCACGTATATAGGTCCACATCGTAAGATTACTTTCATAGAGTGTTTCTATACCGTATAGATCACAGAATCGTTCCCACATAGTAAATACTGGGGCGCGGAAAGACTGAAATATCAAAGGGATGAGCGTATTTTTGGAGAGAAGGGCAAATTCATGCTGGAAGTCAAAGGCATACTGGATTGCTTCAGATACTGTTTGGGAAGTGCGGATATGTTCTACAATCTGAAACAGACTTTGCACTTCTTCATCCGTGATCCGATCAATGCACAGTCTTGCAGCCAGCGTATCCAGGGCAGTGCGGACTTCAAAAATGGAACGTATTTCCTCATTGCGGATCTTTCCGCCATTATATTTCATAATAGACATCAATGTATCAAGCGTTCCTTTTCTGCGATAATCTGCCACGTAAGTTCCACTTCTTGGTTTTACGATAAGAAACCCTTTCTTTTCAAGATCCGTTATACCGCTGTTCACAACGGCACGGCTGACCTGCATCATTTCTGAGAGTTGGCGTTCCGGTGGCAGTTTTTCTCCGATCTTCAACTTGCCGGAGAGTATCATATGCTCTAATTGTTCTATAAAAAGCTCTTTAAGAGAAGGGGAGCTGATCTTTTGAAATTCCATATAAAATCCTCGCTATATTTTCTTATTTATTTTTAACATTATAGCATATTTAAAAAGACAAAGGAGAGTAATTATAAAAGAAAAGCAAATAAGAGGTTGATAGAAAAACATAAAAATGTTATAGTATGAATAATATAAATAACATATAAAAAGAAATATAAACAAGGCTGGGAGGGCGCGGCTAATGATCCAAAACGTTCAAGAGGAATTTGTCAATATGAAAATATGGGATTTATTCTGTATGCACTTTAAAAGCCATACGACTTCTTTTTCCTATTGGTCAGATATACAAGAATTTTGTCGTTATACAAAAAAGCCTTTTGTAAAGACTGAGGCAGAAGATGTGGAATCCTATTTTTCGTTCCTGAAAAAAAATATAAAAGAAAGGAAGATCAGCGCGCTTACTGCCACGAAAAAATTCCGGGAACTACATTCATTTGCAGTATTTACAGAAGAAAAGGATGAGACGGCAAACGAGACATTCCAAGATTACTTTTATCCATATTTAAAAGAGATGGCTAAAGAAGAGAAATTTGCCCGATTTGTTCCTGTAGAGCATATGGATGCATTGTTGGACGCGGCAAGAGAAGACAGAATGGCATATACAATCTTGACACTTTTGTACCGGGCGGGACTTTCTTCCAGTGAGATTATTTCTTTAAACGGGGAAGAAGATTTTTTAATATATGAGGACGGTGTCTATTCGCTGCTGCAGGGGAGGGAAGACCCCTGTTATATTCCAGAGGATGCGTGGGAGATCCTGGCAATATATATGGAGGGCAGAGAACGATGCCAGAGTCTTTTTTATAACCGAAGCAAGCGCAGACTGAACAGCATGTATATAAGTCGTATGATGAAAAAGTATACACAGTTGGCAGGACTCCCGTCTTATAGTGCGCAGGATGTGCGAAATACTTGCGCATACAATTTGTTTGCGTATGGCGCAACGAAAGAACAGACGGCAGATCAGATGGGGCGTACCACGCAGCAGATCCATCGTTATCGAGGGATAGGATACAGAGAAAATCTGAAGAAGAAGGCAAACAGCCTTGTAAAATTGAGAGTAGAAAAACCCTAAATCTTCCTTCAGTCATATCGATACAGCCGTATACGTATCCCCACCCAGGGCTTGTACATATCTATACAGATGATACAATAGAAACAACAGGAAACAGATAAAAATATCTTATGGAAGAATATATGTACATAGAAAGGCAGGAAGACAGAGTGAAAAGAAGGAACCTGGTCACAGCCTGCATTCTCGCAGCCTCCATGATGTTGACAGGATGTGCAGGAGAAAAAAAAGCAGATACGGCCAAGCAGGCAAAAGAAACGAGAGAAGAAAATGAGGTTATTGTAACCATGCCCGTTACATCAGAACCGGAAGCTGGATTCGATCCTGCTTCTGGCTGGGGAGCCGGTGAGCATGTGCATGAGCCTTTGATACAGAGCACGCTTACGGTGACAACAGAAGAATTGGAAGTGGAAAATGATCTGGCAGAGGGATATTCTGTCAGTGAGGATGGACTGATCTGGACTGTGGACATTAAACAAGATGTGTTTTTTACAGATGGGGAGCCACTGACAGCAGGGGATGTTGCCTTTACCTATAATGTATGCAAAGAGAAAAGCAGTGTCAATGATTTTACTATGCTCAACAGGGCAGAAGCAGTGGATGAGGATACAGTCAGATTTTATATGAATACGCCGTATTCGATCTGGCCTTATACGATGGCAACGGTAGGGATCGTACCAGAGCATGCCTATGATGAAACTTATGGGGAGAATCCCATTGGCTCAGGACGCTATATCCTAAAACAGTGGGATAAAGGACAACAGGTGATTTTAGAGGCAAACCCAGAGTATTATGGCAGCGAAGTTAAGATAAAAAAAGTCACCATACTCTTTATGGAAGAGGATGCTTCTCTTGCGGCGGCAATGAGCGGGCAGGTAGACGTTGCATATACCTCTGCTTCCTATGCAGAACAGGAAGTAGAAGGATATGGACTACTGGAAGTTGAAACGGTGGATAATAGAGGATTTAATCTTCCGGCAGTACCAGCTTATGAAGATGACGGGATGAAAAAGGGAAATGATGTGACAAGTGATGCGGCGATCAGAAAGGCGATCAATATAGGAATCGACAGAGAAGAAATGATTACAAACGTATTAAACGGATATGGCACACCTGCCTATAGTGTATGTGACAAGCTTCCTTGGTATAATGAAGCATCGCAGGTAGAGTATGATCCGGAGAAAGCAAAAGAAATACTGGAAGAAGCAGGTTGGGAGGAAGGCAAGGATGGTATACGGGAAAAAGATGGCGTAAAAGCGGAATTCACATTGCTGTTCAGTCATGATGATTCTGTCAGGCAGGCACTTGCAGAAGATACGGCGAATCAATTAAAAGAAATAGGTATTGCTGTAGAAACAGAAAGCGTGGGGTGGGATACCGCTTATGACAGGGCGCAGACAGATGCACTGGTCTGGGGATGGGGAGCTCACACCCCGATGGAGGTATATAACATTTACCACACCGTGCCTGGAGAAAAATATGCACAGTATTCTCCTTATGCCAATATGGCTGTGGATACGTATATGGAAGAAGCCTTGAAAGCAGACACGTTGGAAGAGTCTTATGAATTGTGGAAACAGGCACAGTGGGATGGAAAGACAGGTATTGTACAGGAGGGAGATATTCCTTGGATATGGCTGTGCAATGCAGAACATCTCTATTTCGTACGGGATGGTCTGCAGGTGGCAGAGCAGAAGATCCATCCACATGGACATGGGTGGTCGATCGTAAATAATGTAGATCAATGGGAATGGAATGAGTAAAAGTGGCAAGGGAAATCGTTTGTTTGGTCGTAAAGAAATGTATAAGAATGCTTTTATTGTTGGCGGCAGTTAGTATTGCCGCCTTTGCGCTTGTAAGTGCTTCTCCTGTGGATCCTTTGCAGGCAAATGTGGGACAGGCTGCAATGGGAAGTATGAGCCGAGAGCAGATTGAAAAGCTGCAGTCTTATTGGGGGACGGATATGAAACCAGCAGAACGTTATGTGAATTGGGCAGGTGATATGCTTAGAGGTGATATGGGGACATCTTTGCTGTATAGAAGACCCGTGACAAAAGTAATTGCAGAAAAGCTGTCGAATTCTTTTTTACTCCTTCTGATCTCCTGGACATTTTCCGGAATGATCGGTCTTGTACTCGGTATATTAGCGGGAAGTTATCGTGATTCCTGGCTGGATAAGGTTGTAAGACGATATTGTCTTCTGATTTCCAGCACACCTGTATTTTGGCTGGCGCTTTTACTGCTTTTGATCTTTGCCGTCTGGCTGCAAATACTTCCGGTAGGTTTTAGCGTACCGATCGGAATGGCAGCTTCGGATGTGACACTTAAGGAGCGCGTCCTGCATGCCATCCTTCCGGCATTGACCTTAAGTATTACCGGGATCGCAAATATAGCCCTCCATACAAGAGAGAAAATGGCAGAGGTGATGGAAAGCGAGTATATGCTTTTTGCCATGGCACGGGGAGAAAAGAAAAAGAGCCGTATTCTGCGACATGGTTTGAGGAACATGCTGTTTCCGGCATTAACGCTGCAATTTGCTTCTGTCAGTGAGATCATCGGCGGTTCTGTTCTGGTAGAACAAGTATTTTCTTATCCCGGACTTGGGCAGGCGGCAGTGACTGCTGGGACAGGAAGCGATGTTCCTCTTTTACTCGGTATTACACTCGTAACTGCCGCGATTGTTTTTATCGGGAACCTGATCGCGGATATACTCTATCCACTGATAGACCCCCGCATGAGGAGAAGGGGGAGAACAAGATGAATCTAAGAAAAAAAACAGCATTTACAGTTAGTCTCTGTCTTGTTTTTTTAGCTGCAGTTGCAATATTGGGGGGCGCACTAAGAGAAACTGCGTTTTTGACAGATTTTACAAGGAAGAATCAGGCGCCTTCTTTTTCTTGCCTATTTGGAACAGACTGGATGGGGAGGGATATGTGGGCGCGGACATTGGCAGGGCTTTCTTTAAGTATATGTATAGGGACAGTGTCTGCCGCAGTCAGTGCTTGTATTGCGTTATTTCTTGGGATTGCGGCGGCAATCATGGGGAGAGCAGTGGACAGTGTGATTTCCTTTCTTATTGATATGATCATGGGAATCCCACATATTTTGCTTTTGCTTCTTGTCTCCTTTGCTTTTGGTAAGGGTTTCAAAGGAGTTGTGCTTGCGGTTGCTCTGACGCATTGGCCTTCTTTGGCGCGTGTGATCAGAGGGGAAGTATTACAGATCAAGGAAAGCCAGTATGTGCAGATTTCTTTAAAACTTGGACACGGAAAGCTTAAAACAGCGGTGCGGCATATATTGCCCCAGCTCATACCACAATTTTTAACAGGGTTGATCTTACTGTTTCCCCATGCTATATTGCATGAAGCAAGTATTACATTTTTGGGTTTTGGACTTTCTGCGAAGGAGCCTGCCATTGGGGTGATCTTATCAGAAAGTATGCAGTATTTGATAACAGGAAAATGGTGGTTGGCTTTATTTCCGGGGATGATGCTTGTATGCACTGTATTTTTATTTGATCGCATGGGAAATTCTGTCAAGCGCCTGCAAGATCCGAAAGGAGCCAGAGAGTAGAATGTGTGAAGTGAAACAGCCGATAGTAGAAATACAACATTTATCTGTGACATTTCGGCAGTATGCAGAAGCATTTTCGCAGCAGTGGGTATCTGCGATCAATGATCTGAGTGTAGAGGTGCATGCCGGAGAGATTGTAGCAGTTGTTGGATCAAGTGGTTCTGGGAAAAGTCTTCTTGCACATGCAATACTAGGAATATTACCGGAGAATTCCCAAAAAGAAGGAACCATCTGTTTCGACGGAGAATGTCTGACTGAGGAAAAGACAGAACAGTACAGAGGAAAGAAAATTGCTCTGGTGCCGCAGAATGTCACATATCTGGATCCTCTTATGAAAGTAGGAAGACAGGTGCGAGGTCAGAAGAACAGTCCCGAACGAAAAGATATGCAAAGAAAATTATTTTTAAAATATGGACTTCCAGAAGAAGTGGAAGACTTTTATCCACATGAATGTTCAGGCGGGATGTTGAGAAGGATCCTTTTGTGTACCGCATTGATCGAACGGCCTCGTCTTTTGATCGCAGACGAACCGACAACAGGGGTAGAGCAGGCACTTGCTGTGCAGGCTATGCAGGATTTCAGAGCATTTGCAAAGGAAGGAAATGGCGTGCTTTTCATCACGCATGATTTAGATATGGCGGTTAAGACAGCGGATCGGATCGTCGTTTTTTATGCGGGAACGACGCTGGAAGAGGCAAATGCCCGTGATTTTAAAGAAGAAAAACTGCGCCATCCTTATACACGGGCACTATGGCAGGCATTGCCCGGCAATGCTTTTGTATCTGTGCCCGGCAGACAGCCTTTGGCTGCTTCTGTAGGAGAAGGTTGTGTCTATCGGTCTCGTTGTCCATTTGCAGATGCAAAATGTGAAGGAAAGATTCCCTTTAGATCGATAGATGGCGGTAAGGTGCGGTGTGTGAAAAACCTAGGATATAACGAAAGGAGTACGCTTGCATGAGTCTAAATGCAGAGCATATCACATTTTCTTATAAAGAAAATCAAACAGCAAGAAAAACAATCATAAGGGACATCAGTCTGGAAATCAGAGAAGGAGAGCGAATTGGTATCCAGGCGCCTAGCGGAACAGGAAAGACGACACTGATGAAAATTTTGAGCGGTTATTTAAAACCAGATAGTGGTCAGATATTCATTGACGGAGAACCAATAGGCAAACAGAAGTATTGCCCGGTGCAAATGATCTGGCAGCATCCGGAAATGTGTGTAAATCCACGGTTGAAAATGAAATCTGTTTTAGCAGAAGGGGATAGGATAGAAAGACAAGTGATCGAGAAACTAGGTATCGAGGATACATGGTTGGAACGCTTTCCCCAGGAACTTTCTGGCGGAGAACTCCAGCGTTTTTGTATTGCAAGAGCACTGGGACAGAGGACCAAATATCTGGTGGCAGACGAAATCAGCACAATGATGGATGCAGTGACACAGTGCCAGATATGGGAGTTTCTGCTGAATGAATGCAGCAAAAGAAAGATTGGGATACTGGCGGCGAGCCACAGCAGAGAACTGCTGGACAGAGTATGTACAAAGGTGATAAAATTAGAGACGGTCGAAAATAAATATTCCAGCATTTGGAAAAATAAAGAGAAAAGAGGGCTCAGACATGAAAATAGAAAGAGTAGAAAATATGTGCGGCGGAGAGGGGCATGTGATCATTAAACGTCTGTTGGGAGATAAGGAATTAAATGGAAAATGCAAGATGTATGCAGAAGTTACATTGGAACATGGATGCAGTCTTGGATATCATGAACATCACCAGAATAGCGAGACATATTATATTTTGTCGGGAGAAGGTGAATATAATGACAATGGCAGCATTCGCAGCGTAAAACCGGGCGATGTGACCTATACTCCAGATGGAAAAGGACATGCACTCAAAAATATAGGGATAGAACCATTAAAATTCATGGCGCTGATCATCAATGAATAGAATATAGACTTACATTCTTTCGAGCGCTTCCGCAGTGCCAGCTCAATTCCTCTTATGTTTCATTTTGCTATCGGCGATCGCCGAATAAAAAGAAACAGATCGTACCCTGTTTACATGTAAGTATGACACATGGTATGATCTGTTTTTTCGCTGCTTGTTGCTTCATTAAATTTATATTATTGAGATTTTACTTCTCTCCACAGTTGGTTATAGATCACATCGTTTTCGTCGCCCAGAAACTGGAAGGTTTCACAGTTTGTAAGCTGAGATGCATCTGGAAAGGCGATCGTACTGTTGCGGATGGCGGGATCTTCAATCAATTCTCGTCCTGCTGTATTGGGGATAGAGTATGTAATGTAGTCAAAATTCATTTTAGCAATATCCGGGCGGCAGAGAAAGTTGATAAATTTTTCTGCATTTTCTTTGTGCTGTGCATTTTTGGGAATCACCCAGGAATCAATCCAAAGATTAGATCCTTCTTTTGGAATGACATATTCCAAGTCTTTATTTTCTTTCTGACAATAGAGCGCTTCTCCAGAATAAATCACACCAAGCGCCGCTTCATTTCCGATCATTTTATCACGTACCTGATCGATCACGTAAGCCTGGACGAGTGGTTTTTGTTCGATAAGCAATTTTTTTGCGGCTTCTAATTCATCTAAATCAGTAGAATTCAGAGAGTAACCTAAGTATTTTAGTGCAACAGCAAACGCATCCCGTACACTGTCTTGCATGAGAATATTGTCTTTATATGTTTTATCCCACAGAATCCCCCAACTATCGACGGGACCGTCTACCATTGTTTTGTTGTAAAGGATACCGACAGTTCCCCACAAATAGGGGACGGAGTAGGCGTTATCTGGATCGAATTGCCTGGACTGCTCCATATAGACATCCCCAATATACTGTAGGTTGGGAATGTTGTCATAGTTGATTTCGGCAAGCAGGTCATTTTCAATCATACGCTGTACCATATAATCGGACGGGCAGACTACATCATAAGCGATGGCACCGGATTGGACTTTAGGGTACATGATTTCATTTGTTTCAAATTCTTCGTAGACGACATGAATACCCGTTTCTTCTTCAAACATAGAGATGACTTTAGGATCCAGATATTCTCCCCAGTTATAGACGATCACCTGATTGGAAGTAGACACCGGGTTTTTGGAAAGATAGAAAACACCGCCGACGATGATCATAAGGATCATAAAAACAGGGACCACTTTTCGGCACAGGAATTTAAAACTCTTACTAAACCAGAGGAAAACTCCTGTATTTTTGTGGGAAGGTCTTTTGGTATCCTTATGCTCCGGCGTGAAATTGACGAGAAACAAAAGAAGCAGCACGGTAAGGAACATAATTGTAGATAGTGCGTACATCTCAGGTTTGATGCCTTTTCTGACCTCGCTGTAGATCTTCGTGGACAGAGTATCGATACCGGGACCTTTTGTAAAATGCGTAATGATGAAATCATCCAGGGACATGGTAAAAGCAAGAAGAAAACCGGAGAAGATGCCAGGGAGTATGTCCGGAAATACGACTTTGTAAAATGCATAAGTAGGAGAAGCCCCCAGATCAAGCGCCGCTTCATAGGTATTTTTATTTGTTTGTTTTAATTTAGGCAGGACGCTCAATATAACATACGGGATATTAAAAGTTATATGTGCAAGTAAAATTGTAGAAAACCCGAGAGTGAAACGCATAGCGATAAATAAAAGCATAAGGGAAATTCCAGTTACAATGTCTGCATTGAGCATAGGAATATTGGTGATCCCTAAAAGAAGCGTACGTATTCTCGGCTGCATGACCTGTATGCCGACAGCGGCTGCTGTCCCTAATAAAGTGGCTATCAGAGCAGATAGCAGTGCGATGATCAAAGTAGTATACAGAGCGTTCATGATATCCTGATTCTGAAATAAAGAGACATACCATTTCCCTGTGAAACCGCCCCATTTGGAACGTGTTTTTGTATTGTTAAAAGACAGAACGATCAAAGTCGCAATAGGGGAATACAGCAAAAAAAAGATAAGCAGCAGATAGATTTTTTTCATTATATTTTTCATCAAAATGTATTTCCCTCCCCGTTTTTATCATATTTTGCGATCAAAGCCATACTGGCAATGATAAAAATCATTAGAACAAGAGAAAGACCGGAACCGACATTCCAGTTGCTTCCTTGTTTAAATTCTTGTTCAATGACATTTCCGATCAGCAAAATCTTGCTTCCTCCCAGCAGATCTGAAATGACGAATGTAGTAAGAGAAGGTACAAATACCATAGTAATCCCGCTGATGATGCCGGGAATACTAAGGGGTAATATGATCTTCATAAATGTCTGTACTGCATTAGCCCCCAAGTCTCTGGCAGCAAAAAGAATATCCTTGTCAATCTTTACAAGAACATTATATATAGGAAGCACCATAAAAGGCAGAAAGTTATAAACCATTCCAAGCACGATGGCATAAGGCGTGTTGATGATCTCCAGGGAAGGAAGATGGAAAAATTGCAAAACACTGTTAATGATACCATTTTTTTCCAGGAGATTTTGCCAGGCAAGAGTACGCAAAAGAAAGTTCATCCACATAGGGAGGATGAAGATGAGCACGATAAAGCTGGATTGGCGTACTTTCTTTTCCGCCAGTATCATAGCAAGGGGATAGGCAAGGAGCAGGCAGATGAAAGTACTGATAAAAGAGAGCAGCAAAGAAAGCCCCAGCGCTTTTAAATTCTCAGGGGTCGTGATCTGTGCTAAGTTTAACAATGTAAATCTGCCTTCTTTATCTGTAAGTCCATAATAGACGATCATAAAAAGAGGGATGATAATAAAAGATACAGACCAGAATAGATACGGGCCTGCAAGCCATTTCCTACTCTTCAATTCCAACTGCCTCCTCATCTTCGGATTCTGGTTTTTTCATGATCTGAATATCAAAAGGATCGACTTTGATCCCAACTTCCGTTCCCACAGGAAACATGTCCGTGCTGTGGACAAGAAGTTCATAGTTATTAGCGAGAACTTCCATCTCATAATGGACACCTTTGAAGATCAAATGTGTGACAACGCCGTCAATCGTACCTTCTCCAGGTTTTACAAGATCAATATCCTCCGGGCGGATAACAGCGTCCACAGGTGTATTATGCCCGAAACCAATATCCACACACTGCCAGACAGCTCCCAGCATTTTGACAACTTTATCTTGTACCATGGTGGCAGGAAGAATATTACTGTCACCAATAAAATCGGCAACAAAGGCATTCTGCGGTTCATTGTAAATATCTTCAGGTGTGCCGATTTGTTGGATATATCCCTGGTTCATGACAACGATCGTATCCGACATAGTCAGCGCTTCTTCCTGGTCATGGGTAACATAAATGAAAGTGATCCCCAGTTCGTTTTTCAGACGGATCAGTTCATACTGCATGTCCTGGCGTAGTTTTAAATCCAAAGCGCCAAGAGGTTCATCCAGAAGCAGTACCTTAGGCTCATTGACGATCGCACGTGCGATCGCGATACGCTGCTGCTGACCTCCGCTTAAAGAATCGACAGAACGATCATCATAACCTTCCAGATTGACAAGTTTGAGTGCATAGCGTATTTTATCCTGGATATAAGATTTTGATTTCTTCTTGATCTTTAGTCCGAACGCGATATTTTCGGCGATGGACATATGAGAAAAAAGCGCATATTTTTGGAAGACAGTATTTAATTGTCTTCGGTTGGGCGGCAGATGATTGATATTTTTCCCATTGAAAATAATATCACCGTGATCAGGAGTTTCAAAGCCGCCTAAAATACGCAGCAGAGTGGTTTTTCCGCATCCGCTTGGACCAAGGAGGGTAAGAAATTCATTTTCCCGTATATAAAGATTTAACTGGTCCAGGACCAGATTGCCGTCAAAAGATTTTGTAATATCGACAATATCGATCAGTTTATTCGACATTTTTATCCTCCGCATAAATTTTTTTTACGTGTTCCATCTGGCTGGCCATATTTTGCAGGAGCAGATCAGCCAGGGTGATCGCTGTCATAGATTCTATGACAACAACGGCGCGTGGAACGATAACCGGATCGTGCCTGCCATGTATGGAGATTTCCGTATCCTGCCCTTCCACAGTAACAGTATGTTGCTGCCGGGAGATAGAGGAAGTAGGCTTTATACTGGCGCGCAGGATCAAACAAGAACCGTCACTCATTCCGCCCAAAGTTCCTCCGGAATGATTGGTTCGTTTGGCAATTTTCTCGCCTTCCATGAAAAAGGAATCATTATTTTCACTGCCGATCGCGTTGGATACAGCAATACCATCTCCAATTTCCACCGCTTTTACAGCGCCCACAGACATGATCGCTTGGGCGAGCAGAGCGTCTAATTTGTCAAAAACAGGTTCTCCGATTCCAACAGGAAGTCCCTGCGCGATACATTCTATCGTCCCTCCGCTGGAATTTAATTCCTTTATCAAGGTATCCAGATAGCTGCCTGCCTTTTTGGCGACTTCGTTGCTAGGCATAAAAAGAGGATTTTCTGAGATTTCTGATAAATGGTATGCGTCTGCCTTTACGGTATAAGGTCCGATCGATTTTGTATATGCTGTTACAGTAATTCCAAGCTCTTTTAACAGAAGAGAAGCAACAGCGCCGGCAGCGACTCTTCCTATCGTTTCTCGCCCGGAAGAACGTCCTCCGCCTCTGTAGTCCCGAAAACCATATTTTTTCTGAAACGGATAGTCAGCATGACCGGGACGGTACACTTCTGCTATATTCCCATAATCACGGGAACGCTGATCCTTATTATGTATGAGAAGAGAGATAGGAGTACCTGTCGTGTACCCTTCAAAGACGCCGGAGAGGATTTCTACCGTATCCTCCTCACTTCTTCTTGTTGTATATTTATTTTGTCCGGGCTTACGCCTGTCCAGAAATACCTGTATATCGTTTTCTGTAAGAGCAAGTCCCGCAGGACAGCCGTCTACTGTGACTCCAACGGCGGGACCGTGGGATTCTCCCCAGGTTGTAATGCGAAATAGTTTGCCAAATGTAGAACCACTCATGGAAAAACTCCTTTCTGTTCATAGTATTATATAGACATACAGACTTATTATATAGGAAAAGACCCTTTGTTGACAAGTACATAAAATGATTGAAAAATATACGTCTGTGCGGCAGCCTGTCATGTATGTTTTTTAAACATGCAGCTTTGTCGGCAAAGAGCGAGGAAATGTTTTAAGAATGTTTTAAGAAAGCAGATAATACTGTACTTTTTTGCCGTTTCGTAATATAATGGGTCCAGATGTTGAGAAAAAGAGAAGGAGCTATACTATATGAACGATAAGGACATAAAAAAGAGAAATGTACTTACGTCGGAAGAGGATACGTACTATCTGGATGAGGAGGAATTTGAAGAAGAAGCTCCGTCTGCGCAGACAGATAGTGAATATGACGAACACGATGAAAGTGGATATGATGATATAGAAATTTTACGAGAAGAAGATTTGGAAGATGACGTTCCGACAGAGAAAAACAGGAGACGGAAAAGAAGAAAAAACAAAGAAAAAAAGGTCAGAAGATCCGGGAAAAAGATTTTTATTATCTGCAGCAGTATAATTGGCGTACTGGCAGTAGTTTATATAGGTGTTTCTGTCTTTTTTATGCAGCATTTTTTTATCAATACAGAAATTAACGGACATGATTTTTCAGGAAAGTCTGTATCAGCAGTAGAAGACTATATGAAAGAGCAGGTAAAGGACTACCAGCTTAAAATTTTAGAGAAGGACAATCAGTCAGATCTGATCGACGGAGATGCCATTTCCTTGACGTATAAAAAAAGTAATGAAATAAAAGAAGCGGTAAAAAAACAGAATGGCTTTTTGTGGCCGAAGGCATTTTTTGATAAAAATTCCCAGAAAGTAACGGTCAATGTATCCTATGACACAGATGCACTGAATACATTGATCGCCGATTTGAAACCGGTGACAGTAGAACAGACACAGCCGATATCTGCTATGCCGAAATTTGATGGGGAGAAGTTCACTGTAGAACCGGAAGTTTATGGAACTGCCGTGAATATGGAAATCCTGACAGAGAAGATACATGAGTATATCACAGAGTTTAAGCCTGCATTAAATATGCAGAAGGAAGGCTGCTATGCAGAACCTAAATATACAGCAGACTCCAAAGAAGTGCAGGCTGCATGTGATACAATGAATACCTACTGCAAGGCGAATATTACCTATACAATGGGTGAGAATGTCGTTGTAGACAAGACGTTGATATCTGAGTGGCTTTCAGTTGATGAAGACATGAATGTGACATTTAATACAGATGCAGTGCGGACATGGCTGACAGAATTTGGGGATACCTATGATACACAAGGCACAACCCGGACGATCACGACTCCGACGGGGAAAACGACCGAAGTTTCCGGTGGGGATTATGGATGGTCTATAGATGAAGACGCAGAATTTGAGGCATTGACAAACAGTATTAAAAATGGAGAAACTGTGACAAAAGAGCCGGCGTATTATCAGACGGCGGCAGTTCATGGCGCACAGGACTGGGGAACGACCTATCTGGAAGTGGACTTATCTGCGCAGCATATGTGGTATATCATAGATGGAGGCGTTGCGCTTGAGACAGATGTAGTAACAGGCGAACCAATTCCGGCGAAGATTACACCTACAGGAGTTTATTCGATTTTAGAAATGAGCCAGAATGAGACACTGGTAGGAGAGATCGATCCTTCTACAGGTGAGCCGGAATATAGGACACCTGTAGCATATTGGATGCGAGTGACATGGAGCGGCATTGGTTTCCATGACGCAACTTGGCAGCCGGCTTTTGGCGGGAGCTTGTATCAGGATGGTCTGGGCTCTCACGGCTGTATCAATATGCCTCTTGACCAGGCGGCATCCCTGTACAGCATGTTGTCCACGGGAACCCCGGTTATCATCCACAATTAACAGGAGTAAATGACAGATGTATGAACTGATAAAAACAGACGGTAAAGCAAAGAGGGGAAGACTTGTCACAGTGCACGGTACGATAGAGACCCCGGTATTTATGAATGTAGGCACTGCGGCTGCGATCAAAGGAGCGGTATCGACAGATGATCTGCGTGCAATAAAGACGCAGGTAGAATTGTCCAATACGTATCATCTCCATGTAAGGCCAGGGGATGAGATCGTCAGAAAATTAGGCGGACTTCATAAATTTATGAACTGGGACAAGCCGATACTGACAGATTCCGGGGGATTTCAAGTGTTTTCTCTTGCAGGGTTGAGGAAGATCAAAGAAGAAGGGGTACACTTCCATTCTCATATTGATGGAAAAAAAATCTTTATGGGACCGGAAGAAAGCATGCAGATCCAGTCTAATCTGGCATCTACCATCGCTATGGCATTTGATGAATGTCCCTCCAGTGTGGCGGACAGATCGTATATGGAAAAGTCTGTGGCACGGACAACAAGATGGCTGAAACGCTGCAAAAAGGAGATGAATAGGCTGAATTCTCTCTCAGGAACTTTGAATTCACAGCAGCTGCTGTTTGGTATTAATCAAGGTGGAATCTACGAAGACATTCGTATCTCGCATGCGCAGCAGATTACGGAACTAAATCTGGACGGCTATGCGGTCGGCGGGCTGGCAGTGGGAGAAAGCCATGAGGATATGTATCGGATCTTGGATGCAGTCGTTCCATATCTTCCCCAGAATAAGCCTACATATCTGATGGGAGTGGGCACACCGGCGAATATATTGGAAGCAGTAGATAGAGGAGTAGATTTCTTTGACTGTGTATATCCAAGCCGAAATGGGCGTCATGGACATGTATACACGAACCGTGGAAAACTAAATCTGTTCAATGCAAAATATGAGTTGGATGACAGACCAATCGAAGAAAATTGTCAGTGTCCTGCATGCAGAAGTTACAGCAGAGCATATATCCGCCATTTATTAAAGGCGAAAGAGATGCTGGGGATGAGGCTTTGCGTGCTGCATAACTTGTATTTTTATAATACGATGATGGAAGAGATACGAGAAGCGATAGAAGGAGGAACATATAAAGAATATAAGGCAAGAAAGCTCGCAGGAATGGGACAAAAGTCTTAAGTTTTCCTCAGAATATAAAAATTGTCTTAAAAACCGACAGAAAATGAAAAACAGACTTGAAGATTATTTGAATATTGTGTATAGTAGTCTTATTGGTTTGAACATAGAGTTAGGAGGAAAGAAACAAGATGAATATGATAGGTATTATTCTCATCTATGCTGTAGTATTAGGAGGTATGTGGTTTCTTCTTATGCGTCCGCAGAAAAAGGAGCAGAAGAGAATCCAGGCAATGCTCGCTACAATGGAGGTCGGAGATACTGCATTGACGACAAGCGGCTTCTATGGTGTTATCATTGACATCACAGATGATGACGTTATCGTAGAATTCGGCAATAATAAAAACTGCCGTATTCCTATGCAGAAAGCTGCGATCGCACAGATTGAAAAGCCAAGTGCGGAATAAGTATAGAGTGAGTATCAAAAGGGATAGAATTCCTGCTATATATAAGGAAAGGGCGCTGATTTTGGGAAATATCAGCGCCCTTTCTGCTTGTGTGCCTAACGACGCACGCTTTTTTAGGGGGATACAGTGGCTGTTTTGACTCGATTTCTGGGGAAATAAAAAAATGGAGAGTGCTCTGTTTTTTCGGATGAAATACTTGAAACACCAGTAGAAATGGAGTATGATTAAAATTAGTATTTTTATGGTTGGAAGGATGAAGACAGATGGAATTAAAGATAGGCGTAATCAAAGGTGACGGGATTGGACCAGAAATCGTCGAAGAGGCAATGAAGGTGCTAGACAGGACAGGAAAGCAGTATGGATTTACCTGTCAGTATACACAGCTTTTGATGGGAGGAGCTTCGATTGATGTCCATGGTATTCCATTGACAGAGGAGACGATCCTGGCGGCAAAAGAAAGTCAGGCTGTTCTGATGGGTTCTATTGGTGGAGATGCAAAAGTTTCACCCTGGTACAAGTTAGAGCCCTCAAAGCGTCCGGAAGCAGGACTTCTGCGTATAAGAAAAGAGTTGAACCTATTCGCGAATCTGCGGCCTGCCGTTCTATATGAACAATTAAAAGAGGCATGCCCTTTAAAGGAAGAAATTACAAAAAATGGGTTTGATATGATGATCATGCGGGAATTGACAGGCGGTCTGTATTTCGGTAAACGTAGCACACAGGAAGAAAACGGAGTATTGACGGCAAAGGATGAACTTACATATAATGAAGAAGAAATCAGAAGAATAGCAAGAAGAGGCTTTGATATTGCCAGAAAACGGAGAAAAAAGGTGACTAGCGTCGACAAGGCAAATGTTTTGGATTCCTCCAGGCTTTGGAGAAAAATCGTAGAGGAAGTCGCCGCTTCCTATCCAGATGTGACGTTGGAACATATGCTGGTTGATAATTGTGCTATGCAGCTTGTAAAAGATCCTGCGCAGTTTGATGTGATCCTGACAGAAAATATGTTTGGAGACATTCTTTCTGATGAAGCTAGTATGGTGACTGGATCTATCGGAATGCTTGCTTCCGCAAGTTTAAATGAGACAAAATTCGGCTTGTATGAGCCCAGTGGCGGTTCGGCTCCGGATATTGCAGGTAAAGGGATCGCCAATCCGATCGCAACGATACTTTCTGCGGCGATGATGCTGCGCTTTTCATTTGATCTAGACAAAGCTGCTGACGCAATTGAGGCAGCTGTGGAGAAAACGCTCAAAGAAGGTTACCGTACGATCGATATTATGTCAGAAGGCAAGAAGCAGATTGGAACTTCCCAAATGGGAGACAAGATTTGTTCCTATATTGAATAGAGATGAAAGAGGCAAAAAACGAAAGAACAGGAGGAAGGCAAGATGAGAAGTGATACTGTTACAAAAGGAGTGCAGCAAGCACCGCATCGTTCCCTTTTCAATGCGCTGGGAATGACACAAGAAGAATTGGACAGACCGTTGATCGGGGTCGTAAGTTCCTATAATGAGATCGTCCCCGGACATATGAATTTGGATAAGATCACAGAAGCGGTAAAAATGGGAGTCGCAATGGCAGGAGGAACGCCGATCATGGTTCCGGCGATCGCCGTCTGCGATGGAATAGCGATGGGGCATATTGGAATGAAATATTCCCTTGTCACAAGGGATTTGATCGCGGATTCTACAGAAGCACTGGCGATGGCACACCAATTTGACGGACTGGTCATGATACCAAATTGTGATAAAAATGTACCGGGACTGTTGATGGCCGCGGCACGTGTAAATATTCCGACCATTTTCGTCAGTGGAGGGCCGATGCTCGCTGGACATGTAAAAGGTTCCAAGACAAGTCTTTCCAGTATGTTTGAAGCAGTGGGAAGCTATGCGGCGGGAACAATGACAGAAGCAGATGTCTGTGAATTTGAAAATAAAGCATGTCCTACCTGTGGTTCCTGTTCAGGCATGTATACAGCAAACAGTATGAACTGTCTGACAGAGGCTTTGGGGATGGGACTGAAAGGAAACGGTACGATCCCAGCTGTATATTCTGCAAGGCTGCAGCTTGCAAAACATGCAGGGATGCAGGTGATGGAACTGGTACGAAAAAATATCCGTCCTCGTGATATTATGACAGAAGAAGCGATTTTAAATGCATTGACGGTAGATATGGCATTGGGATGTTCTACAAACAGTATGCTGCATATTCCGGCAATCGCACATGAGATCGGTATGGATTTTGAGATTGATTTTGCCAACAGTATTAGTGAAAAAACCCCAAATCTCTGTCATCTGGCTCCGGCAGGGCATACATATATTGAAGATTTGAATGAAGCAGGCGGCGTCTACGCAGTTATGCATGAATTAAATAAGAAGGGGCTGCTGCATACAGATTGTATGACAGTGACAGGAAAGACGATCGGAGAGAATATCGAGGGATGCATCAATAAGAATCCGGAAGTTATCCGTCCGATAGAACATCCCTACAGCGAGACCGGCGGACTTGCTGTGTTGAAAGGGAATTTAGCTCCGGACGGAAGTGTAGTAAAACGTTCCGCAGTAGTGGAGGAGATGCTTGTACACGAAGGACCGGCAAGAATCTTCGAAAGCGATGAGGAGGCTACGGCAGCAATTAAAAACGGAAAGATCCATCCCGGGGATGTGATCGTCATCCGCTATGAAGGCCCTAAAGGCGGTCCGGGCATGCGGGAGATGTTAAACCCTACTTCTGCGATCGCAGGTTATGGGTTGGGATCGAGTGTCGCTCTGATCACAGACGGGAGATTTAGTGGCGCCTCCAGAGGAGCTTCTATCGGACATGTTTCTCCGGAAGCAGCCGTAGGCGGTCCGATCGCACTTCTTGAGGAAGGAGATCTGATCAAGATAAATATACCGGAACTGAAATTGGAAGTAGATATTTCGGACGAGGAAATGGCACGCAGAAAGGAAAAATGGATGCCAAGAGAACCGAAAGTCAAGACGGGGTACCTTGCAAGATATGCATCCATGGTCACCTCAGGAAACCGAGGAGCAATTCTGGAAATACCGAAGAACAACTAGGAGGGAAGCGCCATGTTATTAAATGGAGCGGAAATAGTAATCGCATGTTTAAAAGAGCAGGGAGTCGATACAGTATTTGGGTATCCGGGCGGAGCCATTTTAAATGTGTATGATGCGTTATATAAACACAGAGATGAAATCCGTCACGTATTGACTTCTCATGAACAGGGAGCGGCACATGCGGCAGACGGATATGCCCGTGCAACAGGAAAGGTCGGCGTATGTCTGGCAACAAGCGGCCCGGGGGCTACGAACTTGGTAACAGGAATCGCGACCGCTTATATGGATTCAATCCCTGTGGTGGCGATCACATGTAATGTAGGAGTCGCTTTGCTTGGAAAGGATAGCTTTCAGGAGATTGACATTGCAGGGGTCACCATGCCTATCACCAAGCATAATTATATTGTAAAGGATATTACAAAATTGGCTGACACAATCCGTAAAGCCTTTCTGATCGCCAAATCTGGCAGACCGGGGCCTGTACTGATCGATATTCCAAAAGATATTACGGCGAATCAGACAGAATATATACCAATGACTGTAAATGCAGAAGGGAGAAAAACAACACCTGCCTCCGAACAAGAAATCGATGCAGCTGTCCGCATGATCGAAGCGTCAAAACGGCCATATATCTTTGTAGGCGGCGGCGCGGTACTTTCCGGCGCTTCAGAGGAATTGCGGGAATTTGCTGAGAAAGTAGATGCACCGGTTACAGATTCTTTGATGGGAAAAGGGGCATTTCCAGGTACAGATTCCAGGTATACAGGGATGCTTGGTATGCATGGAACGAAGACTTCCAACTATGGAGTAAGCGGATGCGATCTGCTGATCGTGGCAGGAGCCAGGTTCAGTGATCGCGTGACGGGAAATACAAAGAAATTTGCGCGGAAAGCAAAAATCTTGCAGTTGGATATTGACGCGGCAGAGATGAATAAAAATGTAGTCATTACCCAGGGGGTAACAGGAGATCTCAAAGAAACACTGAAAAGGATCAATGAAAAGCTTCCGCAGCAGGCGCATTCTCAATGGCTTGCGCAGATACAGGAATATAAAGAAAAGTATCCTTTGAAATACCATCATGATACATTGACAGGTCCATTTATCGTGGAGGAAATCTACAGACAGACAAAGGGCGAGGCATTGATCGTAACCGAAGTCGGACAGCATCAGATGTGGGCGGCACAGTATTATAAGTATACGGAGCCGAGAACATTTTTGACATCCGGAGGTCTTGGGACAATGGGATATGGATTAGGTGCATCTTTGGGCGCAAAATGCGGCTGTCCAGATAAAACGGTCGTTAATATTGCCGGGGATGGCTGTTTCCGCATGAATATGAATGAGATTGCGACAGCGGTACGGCACCAGATCCCGATCATTCAAGTGGTTGTAAATAACCATGTACTCGGAATGGTACGTCAGTGGCAGGATCTGTTTTATGATGAAAGATATTCGGCAACTGTACTCAGGGATGGTGTCGATTTTGTAAAGCTTGCAGAGGCGATGGGTGCAAAGGGGATCGGGGTACAGACTAAGGAGGAGTTTGCAGAGGCATTTGCGACAGCGCTTAGTATGAATAGTCCGGTCGTTATAGACTGTCAGATCGACGCAGATGACAAAGTATGGCCGATGGTGGCTCCTGGTGCGGCTATCAGCGATGCATTTGATGAAGAAGATATGGAGGAGTAATTCCATTATCATAAAATAAATTATAAGTGCAGGAGGAAAAGAAAATGGGTAGAGTGTATAACTTTTCGGCAGGACCAGCAGTGCTGCCGGAAGAAGTCTTAAAGGAAGCTGCGGCAGAAATGCTGGATTATCAGGGAACAGGCATGTCTGTTATGGAGATGAGTCACAGATCTAAAGCATTTGAAGAAATTATTCAGACAGCAGAGCGAGATCTGCGTGATCTTATGGGTATTCCGGATAATTATAAGGTGTTGTTTTTGCAGGGTGGGGCGTCCCAGCAGTTTGCGATGATCCCGATGAATCTAATGAAAAATCGTGTGGCAGATTATATCATAACAGGCCAGTGGGCAAAAAAAGCTGCCAAAGAAGCTGAAAAATATGGAAAAGTAAATCGGATTGCCTCCTCAGAGGACAAAACTTTTTCATATATCCCGGACTGTTCTGATCTTCCGGTTTCTGAAGATGCAGACTATGTATATATATGCGAAAATAATACAATCTATGGGACAAAGTATAAAGAACTGCCAAATACAAAAGGAAAAATACTGGTGTCAGATGTATCCTCCTGTTTTCTTTCAGAGCCAATTGATGTGGAAAAATATGGAGTCATTTACGGTGGCGTACAGAAAAATATCGGACCCGCTGGCGTTGTCATCGTGATCATACGGGAAGATTTGATCACAGAGGAAGTCTTGCCTGGAACGCCGACGATGCTTACATATAAAACACATGCAGACGCCGATTCTTTGTATAACACGCCTCCGGCATATGGAATCTATATCTGTGGGAAAGTGTTTAAATGGCTGAAATCAATGGGCGGACTTTCTGTGATGAAAGAGCACAATGAAAAGAAAGCAAAGCTGCTCTATGATTTTCTGGATCAGAGTAAGTTATTTAAAGGCACTGTGGAAAAGAAGGATCGTTCTTTGATGAATGTACCATTTGTTACAGGTAATCCTGATCTGGATGCAAAATTCGTAAAGGAAGCAAAGGCGGCAGGTCTTGAGAATTTAAAAGGACACAGGACTGTAGGCGGTATGCGTGCCAGCATATATAACGCTATGCCGTACGAAGGCGTAGAGGCCCTCGTAGCATTTATGAAAAAGTTTGAGGAGGAGAATCTGTAAAATGTATGAATATCATTGCCTGAATCCGATCGCAGAGATCGGCTTGGAACAGTTTGGGGAAAAATATGTAAAAACAGAAAATATGGACGAAGCAGATGCGGTACTGGTAAGAAGCGCTGCTATGCATGACATGGAATTCAGCGATCATCTAAAAGTAATCGCCCGTGCAGGCGCAGGAGTGAATAACATTCCTTTGGATAAATGTGCAGAAAAGGGAATCGTTGTATTTAATACACCTGGAGCAAACGCAAATGGTGTGAAAGAACTAGTGCTTGCAGGCATGCTGCTTTCTGCTAGGGATATCATCGGCGGGATCAATTGGGTTGAAGAACATGAAGAAGACGGAGATCTGGCCAAGATGACAGAGAAAAAGAAAAAGGTCTTTGCAGGTACAGAACTTGAAGGAAAGAAGCTTGGTGTGATCGGTCTGGGAGCTATCGGGGTACTGGTCGCGAATACAGCTACCCATTTGGGAATGGATGTATACGGATATGATCCATATATTTCTGTAGATACAGCATGGAAGCTGTCCAGAAATATCCATCATGCAAAGACGGTAGATGAATTGTATAAAGAATGCGACTATATCACGATTCATGTTCCGGCTACACCAGATACAAAAGGTATGATCGATAAAGGCGCTATCAGTTTGATGAAGGAAAATGTAGTCATCTTAAATTTTGCAAGAGATGTTCTTGTAAATAGTGAGGATATGGTAGACGCTCTTGTGTCCGGCGCTGTAAAATGCTATGTCACAGATTTCCCTACACCGGAGATAGCCGGAGTAAAAGGCGCAATCGTTATTCCACATCTTGGAGCCTCTACAGAAGAGTCCGAAGATAATTGTGCACGGATGGCAGTTGCAGAAGTGATCGATTTTTTGGAAAATGGAAATATTGTGCATTCTGTAAATTATCCGGATTGCAATATGGGAACAAAAGGAGACGGAACACGTATCACAGTGCTACATCATAATATTCCCAATATGCTTGGACAGTTTACGGCATTGCTTGCTGGGGAAAATCTAAATATTACGCTTATGACAAATAAGAGCAAAAAAGAATATGCATATACAATGATGGATGTAGAAGCAGAAGTACCGGCTGATCTGATAAAAAAATTTAACAGTATAGACGGAGTATTGAAAGTACGTATGATCCATTAGAAGAAAGAATAAAGGCGACCGTACCGGACAGTGATCTCACTGCCGGTGCGGTCGCCTTTATATAACGGCAAAAGTGTCTGCGCAATATACTGGAGTTGGTCAGAAATAGGACATAAAAGAGAGTTATATTGTAGTTGACAAAAAATGTATAATTGTATACAATTATACAAGATAAAAAGGGCGGGATATGCTCTGTGTGCAGGAGGTAAAAAGTGGAAGACAGAAAAGTATTTATGAATCAACATACAAATCTTTTAGAGCTGGAGGAATATATGTATCCTCTGGTAGATGTAGAAACACCAAATGTGTTTCGGAATTTATTCCGATATGACGAGATTCCGAAGATCGCATTTAATGATCGTATCGTGCCCCATCATATGCCAGATGAGATATGGATCACAGATACGACCTTCCGTGATGGGCAGCAATCCCGTGCTCCATATACGACGGAGCAGATTGTCACGATATTTGATTATCTGCATCGTCTTGGCGGTCCAAAAGGAAAAATCCGTCAAAGTGAATTTTTTCTTTACAGCAAAAAAGACAGAGACGCTGTATACAAATGTATGGAAAGGGGTTACGAATTTCCGGAAGTTACAAGTTGGATACGCGCCAGCAAAAAGGACTTTCAGCTTGTCAAAGAAATCGGCTTAAAAGAAACAGGTGTACTGGTGAGTTGTTCTGACTACCATATATTTTACAAGCTGAAAATGACACGACGTGAAGCAATGGAGCATTATCTGTCGGTTATCAGAGACTGTCTGGAGATAGGCGTACGTCCAAGATGCCATTTAGAAGACATCACTCGTTCAGATATTTATGGCTTCGTGATTCCGTTTTGTGTAGAACTGATGAAATTAATGGAAGAATATAAAATACCAATAAAAGTACGTGTCTGTGATACAATGGGATATGGGGTGAATTTTCCAGGAGCAGTGATTCCACGTTCTATTCCGGGTATCATTTACGGACTGATGACACATGCAGGGGTTCCAAGCTCACTGATCGAATTTCACGGACATAATGATTTTTATAAGGCTGTCAATAATTCAACAACTGCGTGGCTGTATGGCGCGTCCGGCGTAAATTGTTCTCTATTTGGCATCGGGGAACGGACAGGTAATACTCCTTTGGAGGCCATGGTCTTTGAATATGCGCAGTTGAAAGGAACACTGGATGGAATGGATACCAGAGTGATCACAGAACTTGCGGAATACTATGAAAAAGAGATTGGATACCATATTCCATCCAGGACGCCGTTTGTAGGAAAAAACTTCAATGTGACAAAGGCGGGGATCCATGCGGACGGCATGCTGAAAAATGAGGAAATATACAATATCTTTGATACAGAAAAATTCTTAGACCGCCCGGCGCTCGTATCTGTATCGAATACATCGGGGGCTGCGGGAATTGCTTACTGGATAAACGCTTTTTATAAATTGCCGAAAGAACGACAGGTAGATAAGAATTCCCAATTAGTATGCAAGGTAAAAGACTGGGTAGACAAAGAATATGAAGAAGGAAGAGTCACGGTCTTGACAGATGAAGAATTAATTGAGAGAATAAATACTATATGCGAAGAATTGCATATAACACTGTAAGCAGGAGGCTTTCGAAATGGAGGAATATCAGGAGTATTCTCTTGGCGGAAGAGTCTTTCAGAAAATCCGTGAGGATATTCTGAAAGGGAAGTATAAAGAACATGAGGAACTGAGGGAGAATACGATCGGAAAAGAATTAGGCGTAAGCCGTACCCCTGTACGGGAGGCACTCAGACAATTGGAACTGGAAGGACTTGTGACGATTATTCCCAATAAGGGGGCATATGTGACAGGGATTTCTTCAAAAGACGTAAAGGATATTTACATGATACGTTCCATGCTTGAGGGACTTTGTGCCAGATGGGCAACTGAAAATATTACAGAAGAACAGATGGAGGCGCTGGATGAAACGATTCTGCTGTCTGAATTCCATATGAAACGGGAGGGGACATATAATGTAGAACAGATCACGCTGTTAGACGGACGATTCCATACGATTTTATATGAGGCTTCAAACAGTAGGATATTGAGTCATGTTCTTATGGATTTTCATAAGTACGTGCAGCCTGCGAGAAAATTTTCCGTTGTTTCAGAAGAAAGAGCAAGAAAATCTATACGAGAACATAAGCAGATCTTGCGGGCTATACGGGATAAAGATGCAAATATGGCAGAACAGCTGGCAAATGAACATATCCTGCATGTGATGCAGAATCTGAAAAAACAAGGATATGAAGATATTTAGGAGGAGAAAAAATGGAAAAAATCAAAATGACGACACCGTTAGTAGAAATGGATGGGGATGAAATGACCAGGATCCTCTGGAAAATGATCAAAGACAATTTGCTTGAACCTTATATAGATTTAAAAACAGAATATTATGATCTAGGATTACAGCACAGAAATGAGACAAATGATCAGGTTACGATAGATTCAGCAAATGCAACAAAAAAATATAAGGTTGCTGTTAAATGTGCAACTATTACCCCGAATGCGGCAAGGATGGATGAGTATGATCTAAAGGAAATGTGGAAAAGTCCAAATGGAACAATCCGTGCGATTCTGGATGGAACTGTTTTCCGTGCACCGATCGTGGTGAAAGGGATTGAACCATGTGTAAAGAATTGGAAGAAACCGATCACGATTGCCAGACATGCTTATGGAGATGTATATAAAGGAACAGAAATGAAGATCCCAGGAGCTGGAAAGGCAGAATTGGTATATACGGCAGAAGACGGCACACAGCAAAAAGAACTGATCCATGAATTTGACGGACCTGGGATCATACAGGGGATGCATAATATCAGTAAATCAATCGCAAGTTTTGCAAGAAGCTGCTTTAATTATGCTCTGGATACAAAACAGGATCTCTGGTTTGCAACAAAAGATACGATTTCTAAGAAATATGACCATACATTCAAAGATATTTTCCAGGAGATTTATGACGCAGAGTATGATGAAAAATTTAAAAAAGCAGGGATTGTGTACTTCTATACTTTGATCGATGACGCAGTGGCAAGAGTCATGAAGTCAGAAGGCGGATACATATGGGCATGTAAAAATTATGACGGAGATGTAATGAGTGATATGGTATCTTCTGCATTTGGCTCACTCGCCATGATGACGTCGGTCCTTGTATCTCCGGAAGGATATTATGAATACGAGGCTGCCCATGGAACTGTACAGCGCCATTATTATAAACATCTAAAAGGAGAGGAGACTTCCACTAACTCTGTGGCAACCATTTTTGCTTGGAGCGGAGCTTTAAGAAAACGCGGCGAATTGGATGGCAATAAAGAACTTATGGAATTTGCCGACAGACTGGAGAAGGCAACTATTGACACGATCGAATCCGGCTCCATGACAAAAGATCTGGCCTTGATCACAACGATTGAAAATCCAAATGTGCTAAACAGCGAAGAATTCATAAAAGCAATCGCTGAAAGATTATAAAGTTGCCGAAATTTCTTGCTCACATAAAACACATATTTCATGCATACACTTTTGCCGTTTAAATTCATATTTCTGTTAAAAAAATCGACTTCACACTGCTGCGCACTTCCAAATAAAGAGATTTATTTTCTTCCAATTGGAGATGTACAATGGCGTGAAGTCGTCTTTTTTTCAAATCTAATTGAGGGATCCGCCTTCTGCAAGAGTTTCCCACTGTTCATATAGTTCTTCTAATGTGCAGTCATTTTTATGCTTTTCTTCAGCGAGTTCCTGACAGCGGATGGAATTGGAATAGACATCTTCCTGCGTCATGAGCTGATCGATTATTTGGTTCCGTTGTTCCAGACATGTGATCTGTTCTTCTGTTTTCTTCAGATCATTTTTCCTTTTTCGTTCTTTTGCCTGCAATTCTTTTTGCTCTTGCCAGTTTAGTTTTGCATCAGAGGCTGTGCTTTGCGAATCTCCTCTGACCGCAGCGTTAGAAGTAGGAGCATAAGCAGCAGTGAGTTCTTCTTTTTTTTCTAAATAATAATCATAATTTCCTATATAATTCACAAAAGTCTGATTGACTAATTCCAAAATGCGGGTCGCTGTCTGATTGATAAAATAGCGGTCATGAGATACATAGAGTACGGTGCCGGTATAGTCGTTGAGTGCATGCTCTAATATTTCTTTAGAGGTAATATCTAAGTGATTGGTCGGTTCGTCAAGAATCAGGAAATTTGCTTCTGACAGCATAAGTTTTGCCAATGAAACACGGCCTTTTTCGCCTCCGGATAGATTTCCAATGAGGTGGAAAACTTCATCGCCTGTAAACTGAAAAGCAGCCAGTGTATTTCGTATCTGTGTGTTTGTAAGCGCTGGATAGGCATCGGATATTTCATCAAATATGGTTTTCTCATCATGCAGTACATGATGTTCCTGATCATAATAACCGATTTTTACTTTGGAACCGAGAGTGAAAGAACCTTCGTCGGCAGGAATGACCTGGTTAAGTATTTTTAATAAAGTCGTCTTGCCGGTACCGTTATCTCCAATCACGGCAACATGTTCCCCGCGCTTTATTTCGAGATCGACTTTATGAAAAAGTGTCTGTGAATCAAAGCTCTTCGATAATTGTGCAACGGAGAGTACGTCGTTGCCGCTGATACAGGACGGCTCTAATGTAAGATGCATCTGTGTGGCTGTCTGGACAGGCTTTTCTGCTGGTGTGATCTTTTCCAGCAGTTTCTCACGGCTTTCTGCGCGCTTGATGGATTTTTCACGATTAAAAGAACGAAGCTTTTCTATGACAGCCTGTTGATGTTTGATCTCTCTTTGCTGATTCAGGTATTCTTTTAATTGTGCATCCCGGATCTGCTGTTTCTTCTCTGCGTAAGCCTTATAATTTCCGACATACGTCCGGATCGTTCCCTGTTCGATCTCTACGACTTTTGTTACGACGCGGTTCAAAAAATACCGGTCATGCGAGATGATAAAAACAGCGCCGGTATAGTTTAAAAGATATGTCTCTAGCCAGGAGATCGAATTTAGATCCAGGTGATTGGTGGGCTCATCCAGCAAAAGAATGTCCGGCTGGGTAAGAAGCAGTTTTCCTAACGCAACACGGGTTTTTTGTCCTCCGGACAGGGTATCGGTCTGTTTAGAAAAATCTGCTTCCTGAAAACCAAGCCCTTTGAGAACTCCCGCAATCTCACTTTCATAGGCGTATCCGTTCATGGACTCGAATGTGGAGACAAGCCGGTTATAAGTTTCCAGCCTGGCATTTAAAGCATCTCCGGACAGTGTTTTAAGTTCTAATTCGATAGAACGGATCTGGTGTTCCATTTGGATCAGATGCGCTTTGGCTGTTTTGACTTCTTCGTAAATCGTGTTTCCGGAAGAAAGCGTCTGATGCTGCGCGAGATAACCGATCGTTTTTCCTTTGGCAAGGACTACCTCCCCGCTATCAGCCGGTTCCTCTCCCATGATCATTTTGAAAATAGTAGACTTGCCGGCTCCGTTGATACCGACGAACGCCGCTTTTTCCCGTTCTTCAATATGAAAAGAGCCCTCTTTTACGATCAGATGTTCTCCAAAAGATTTATGAATATTATGACATGCGAGTATCATGAAACTCCTCCTGAAAGTATAGGTGTATATTTATGTATCCGTTGCGTTGTCTGACGTTGCATATGTAATCAATTATAACGAAAACCGAAGAAAATACAACTATAATTTGACATCATATTAACAATTTTATATAATAAAGCGTAGATTTAAGTTTGGAGGGCGATGACTGTGGAACAAAGAGAAATATCACGTGCAGTAATAGGAAGGCTGCCAAGATATTACAGATATTTAGGAGAATTGCTGGAGGCAGGAGTGGAAAGAATCTCTTCCAGTGATCTGAGCAAGAAGATGCGTGTAACGGCATCGCAGATAAGACAAGATTTGAACAATTTTGGTGGGTTTGGACAACAAGGATATGGATATAATGTGAAATATCTATATACAGAGATCGGCAAAATATTAGGGATGAACAGAGAACATCCAATTATTATCATAGGAGCGGGAAATTTAGGGCAGGCACTGGCAAATTATGCTTCTTTTGAGAAAAGCGGTTTCATTTTAAAAGGACTGTTCGATGTAAACCCGCGCCTGGAAGGGGTTTCTATCCGTGGGATCCCGATCCGTATGATGGATGATCTGGAAGAATTTCTTCAAAAAAACGATATTGAGATCGCAATCCTCACATTGCCTAAATCTAAAGCAATCGAAGTGGCAGAACTTGTAATCGAGAATGGAATAAAGGCAATATGGAATTTTGCACACACGGATTTGAATCTTCCGGAGGATATAATTGTCGAAAATGTACACCTTTCGGACAGTCTGATGAAGCTTTCTTATAATATCAGCCGTTATAATGAAGAACATAAAAACTAGTGACGCTGTGTATAGTATGCAGCAGTGTATACATTTACAGGAATATGCAGGCAGAAACGTGTAATCAGGTTTTCCTTTTTACACGTTCTTTCATTTTAAGATGTGAAAGACAAGAAATGATTCTGCTGATTTTTATTTTTTAGGAAAGGCGGGGAAGTTATATGCGATATCTTCCAGACGGAGTATGGATGCAGAAAGCAGACAAACATACGATAGAAAAAATAGGGATCTCTTCTATGGTATTGATGGAACGAGCGGCTCTAAAGACAGTAGAAGTCATGGAGACAGAACAGATCAGGCTGGATAAGGCGCTGATCGTCTGTGGAAGTGGAAATAACGGTGGCGATGGCTTTGCCATAGCACGCCTTATGAAAGAGAAAGGGTATCTTCCAACGGTTGTATTTGCGGGACGTGAACAGTCTTTAAGCATGGAATGCCGTACACAGAAGGAAGTTCTGGAAAGGTTAGGGCTTATGTCATGCACAGAGATTCCGTCCAAAGAATATACTGTTGTAATAGACGCACTTTTCGGTGTGGGATTAAACAGGGATATACAAGGACACTATGTGGATATAATAGCGCAGATGAATCAGATATCAGCTAAGAAGGTTGCTGTTGATATTCCTTCTGGTATTCATGCAGAGAAGGGATGTGTGATGGGAAATGCATTTAAAGCAGACTTGACAGTTGCCTTTGCCTGTGAAAAGTTAGGCTGCGTATTATACCCAGGAAAAGAATATTCCGGAAAAGTGCTCCCTGTAGAAATAGGGATCGATCTGGCAATCTTTAAAGAAGAGTTAGGTGTTTGCTATACGTATGAGCAGAAAGATATAGGACGGTATCTTCCCAAAAGAAAGGCAGATTCTCATAAGGGGACTTATGGAAAGGTGCTGATGATCACAGGAAGCTGCGGTATGGCCGGTGCGGCTTATCTGTCTGCGAAAGCGGCTTATACAGCCGGTGCTGGACTTGTACAGATCTATACGGTTAAAGAGAATCGAACGATCTTACAGCAGCTTCTTCCGGAAGCAATTATTTCTGTGTATACAGAGTATGAGGAAGTACAGCTTGCAAGTCTTCTTGAGTGGGCGGACGTAGTGTGTATCGGATGCGGGTTAGGTATGTCGGAAACAGCAGAAAAAATATTGGCAGAAACATTGAAACGAGCAAAAGTTCCTGTAGTTTTGGACGCGGATGGCTTAAACCTGGCAAGCAGGCATATGGACATACTAGAAGATGTGAAAGCACCTTTGATCTTAACGCCGCATATGAAAGAAATGACGAGATTATTGGGATGCAGTATGGAAGAAATGAAAGAAAAACGAAGGGAAAGGCTATTAGATTTTACAGCAAAATACGATGTTGTGTGTGCTTTAAAAGACAGCAGGACGATCGTGTCAGCAAGAGGGCGTCAGCTCTTTGTAAATACTGCGGGAAACAGCGCAATGGCGAAGGCAGGTGCGGGAGATGTGCTTGCAGGGACGATCACAGGGCTTATCGCCCAGAAGATGTCCCCTTATGAGGGGTGTGTCCTGGGGGTTTATCTGCATGCCTGCGCAGGCGATGAGGCAAGAAAGGAAAAAGGCGAGTACAGTGTACTTGCGGAAGATTTGATCTGGGGCATACAAACATGCCTGTATAATACAAAGGAGAGGGAAGTATTATGAAATCATACAGCAGAGTGTGCGCGGAAATTAACTTGGATGCGATCGCTTATAATATGGAACAGCTAAAAAATAGGATTGGAAAAGAAGGACGCCTTGTGGCTGTTTTGAAAACAGATGGCTATGGACATGGAGCTGTTCCGATCGCGGAAATGTTTGAAGAGACAGAGTATGTATGGGGGTATGCGACAGCTTCATTAGAAGAAGCTGTGCTTCTGAAAAAGGCGGGGATGAAAAAGCCAGTACTTGTTCTGGGCTGTATTTTCCCGGAGCAATATGAGGAAATGATACAATATGAGATACGCACTGCTGTCTATACAGAAGAAAGCGCGGTACTGATGGCGGAGACGGCAAAGCAGATGGGAAAGACGGCGTATTTCCACATCAAAATTGACACAGGAATGGGACGGATAGGCTTTCCGGTCTGCACAGAAAGTGTAGACTGTCTCCGACGTATTAGTAAATTTGAACATGTGTGCATGGAAGGAATGTTTACACATTTTGCGAAAGCAGATGAAACAGATAAGACGTATACATTAGAACAGCATGAGAAGTTTCAGTGGATGAAGAAGAAAATGGAAGAAAATCATATCCACATACGTTACTATGACTGCGACAACAGCGCAGGGATCATAGATCTGCCTGCTATGCGTCATGATCTGGCACGGGCGGGGATCGCCATGTATGGCCTGTATCCTTCACAGGAAGTAAAAAAGGACGCTGTGAAACTAAAACCGGCTCTTGCGCTTACAAGCCATATTATTTATGTAAAAGAAATAGAGGCAGGTACTTCGATCAGTTATGGCGGTACTTTTATTTCTCCAAAAAAAATGAAAGTTGCAACCATCCCGGTGGGATATGGAGATGGATATCCCCGTTCTCTTTCAAATAAAGGAGAAGTATTGATACGCGGCAAAAGAGCGAAGATTCTTGGCAGGATCTGTATGGATCAACTCATGGCAGATGTGACAGATATAGAAGGAGCTGGCTTTATGGATCCAGTCGTTCTGGTTGGCAAAGACGGCACAGAGGAGATCACGGTAGAAGAATTAAGTGAGTTAAGCGGCAGGTTTCCTTATGAATTTATCTGCTGTCTGGGTAAAAGAATTCCAAGAAATTACTGGGCAGACGGCAAAGTAGTGCGGCAGATAGATTCTTTTTAGAAATGCGATCCTTTTTTGAATACCTCCGAGAAAAATGGTAAGGCTTTAAATGAGAAAGTAAAAAATCGGAGTGTGAAAAAATTGATCATCAGAAGAGGCGATATCTATTATGCGGACTTAAGCCCTGTAGTCGGTTCAGAGCAGGGAGGAATACGTCCGGTACTTATTATACAGAATAACGTAGGGAATCGTCATAGCCCGACGGTTATATGTGCGGCAATCACGTCAAAAATGAATAAAGCAAAACTTCCTACGCACATTGAACTTAGTACAAAGGACTATCAGATCGTAAAAAATTCTGTCATTTTATTAGAGCAGATACGTACGATCGATAAACAACGATTGAAAGAATTTGTCTGCCACATTGATAGTGGGAAGATGAAAAAGGTAGAGGAAGCGATCAGAGTCAGTCTGGAGCTTCCTACATAGAGTGCTTTACAGAAAGAGAAAAGAGTGCTAAAATTGTAAGGCATGAGTAAGGTTTTGCTGCTGCTTTCTGCAGTTTGCATACAGTACCGGATATGACAGGTCCGGCAGCAATATACGAAGATAGAAGAGGAGATTAAGAAAAGAGATGTCAGGACATTCTAAATTTGCAAATATTAAACATAAGAAGGAAAAAAATGATGCTGCAAAAGGAAAGATCTTTACAAAAATCGGAAGGGAACTTGCGGTTGCGGTAAAAGAAGGCGGAGGCCCAGATCCGGCAAATAACAGCCGCCTGCGCGATGTGATCGCGAAGGCGAAGTCAAACAATATGCCAAATGATACGATTGAACGAAATATAAAAAAAGCAGCCGGAGAGGGTTCGGCAGACAATTATGAACATATTACATATGAAGGGTACGGTCCCAGTGGAACAGCGATCATTGTAAAAACGCTGACAGATAATAAAAACCGGACAGCATCTAATGTAAGAAATGCATTTACAAAAGGAAATGGAAATGTTGGTACTCCGGGATGCGTCTCCTTTATGTTTGATGAAAAAGGGCAGATTTTTGTGGCAAAAGAAGATTGTGAAATGGATGCTGACGAATTGATGATGTTGGCTTTAGATGCGGGCGCAGAAGATTTTGCAGAGGAAGATGAAAGCTTTGAAATCTTGACGGCGCCAGAAGACTTTAGTGAGGTTCGTTTGAAGTTAGAAGAAGCTGGGGTCATAATGGCAGACGCGGAAGTAACAATGATCCCGCAGACTTATGTAGAACTTACAGGCGAGGAGGATATAAAAAATATCCAGAAAACATTGGATCTGTTGGAAGAAGATGACGATGTCCAGGATGTATACCACAACTGGAGCGAATAGAAGGAGGAAGTA
Organism: Mediterraneibacter massiliensis; assembly: GCF_001487105.1. Classification (GTDB taxonomy): domain Bacteria; phylum Bacillota; class Clostridia; order Lachnospirales; family Lachnospiraceae; genus Mediterraneibacter; species Mediterraneibacter massiliensis. Next base: position 1,598,435 of record NZ_LN913001.1, read on the forward strand.
TGATTCAGGATACTCTCAGAGAAGATATGATCGAATTATATAAAAAGACATTTGATTATAAATTCCAGAAAAAAACATATGAGTCAGATATCAATGAACTAAAGGATACATATGCCCATGTCCTTAGAGCTGCAGCTGCGGCGTGTGAAGGTACAGATGAGGAACTAGCAGAGGCGGCATCCTTTGTGCCAGAATACGTGGCCGGAGAACTTGCTGCTATTACAAGCAAAAGAAAAAGAGAAGTAGCTGCTCTGGATTACAATATGAATATGGTTTCCTATTTTGTTCCTCTGATGGGCGAAGCGCCTTCTTTAAGGGCGAAAGAGATGACACAGAAAATGGTAGAGATCTGGAATGAAAAAATGCCGGAGTTTAAAATCGGGCATTCTACTGTTGCAGGTATACAGGGCGGATTTAAAAAAGGGATTTTTTGTTATATTACAACAGCCGTATGCCAAAGCCTGGGCAAGGCTGATGATTGTTATGAATTGACAACGCTTAGAGAATACAGAGATACCTATCTGCTCGGTACTCCAGAGGGAAAAACGCTGGTAAATGAATATTATGATATCGCCCCGACCATTGTAAAAAGGATTGATAAAGAGCAAACGGCAAAAGAGATTTACAGCAATATTTGGAAAAATTATATAAACCCATGCATTCACTTGATCGAATGTGATAAAAAAGAGGAATGCAAAGAACTTTATACTGATATGGTCAGAACACTAGAAACAAAATATCTGTATTCTTAAGAAAATGTGTAGTGTATAAGGAGAACAAATGAGCAAATATAAAATAGAAACAAAATGTATACAATCTGGTTATGAACCTGGAAACGGAGAACCCAGAGTTCTTCCAATCTATCAGAGTACGACTTTTCGTTATACAAGCAGTGAACAGATGGGACGACTTTTTGATCTGGAAGAAGCCGGATATTTCTATACAAGACTTCAAAATCCTACAAATGATGCAGTTGCTGCCAAAATCTGCGACTTAGAAGGCGGAGCGGCAGCGATGCTGACTTCTTCCGGACAGGCTGCAAATTTCTATGCGATCATGAATATAGTGGAAGCCGGAGACCATATTGTCTGTGCGTCTGCTCTTTATGGAGGCACATATAATCTTTATGCCCATACGATCCGTAAAATGGGGGTAGAAGCAACTTTTGTGGATCCTGACTGCACAGAGGAAGAATTAAATGCTGCTTTTCAGGAAAATACAAAAGCTGTATTTGGTGAAACGATTGCTAATCCTGCTCTGGTCGTTTTGGATATAGAGAAATTTGCAAAGGCAGCTCATAGTCATGGAGTTCCCTTTATTGTAGATAATACATTTGCAACGCCTATTAACTGCCGTCCAATTGAATGGGGCGCAGATATTGTGACACATTCTACGACGAAATATATGGACGGGCATGCTTCCTGCGTGGGCGGAGCTATCGTAGATAGCGGGAATTTTGACTGGGAGGCACATAAAGATAAGTTTCCGGGACTTACTACGCCGGATGAGACATATCATGGGATTGTCTATACACAGAAATTTGGCAAAGGAGCATATATTACGAAAGCGACAGCTCAGTTGATGCGGGATCTGGGGTCTATCCAGGCACCGCAGAATGCATTCCTTTTAAATATCGGACTGGAGACACTGCATTTGAGAGTACCACGTCACTGTGAAAATGCGCTGAAAGCGGCAAAATATCTTCAGGCACATGAAAAAGTGGCTTGGGTTTCCTATCCATCTCTTTCAGGTGACAAATATTATGATCTGGCACAAAAATATATGCCGGAAGGTACATGCGGCGTTCTTACTTTCGGACTAAAAGGCGGAAGAGAAGCGGCGGTCCAAATGATGGATAAATTAAAGATGATCGCGATCGTAACACATGTGGCAGACGCGAGAAGCTGTGTGCTCCATCCGGCGAGCCATACACATCGCCAGATGAATGAGCAGGAATTAAGAGATGCAGGTGTTCAGCCGGATCTGATCCGTTTTAGTGTGGGAATCGAGAATATTGATGATATCATTGCAGATTTAGCACAAGCATTGGAATAATTTAAAATGGTATGGATGTATACAATTTGCATCCATACCATTTTTCTATATAATAGCAGAATAAAATCTGTCCGGAAGCCAGATACTAAAGAAAACGCAAAAGGAAAAATCAGAGGAAATGGCAGGAGGAAACCGTATATGAAAAATAACCGGATGGATACAAAAAAGACAGAAGACACAAGAGAAGAAGAGAAAAAAGAAAATGAAGCCATAAAAGAAATGGGCGCATTGAAATTTACAGAGAGCAGAAGTGAACATAAAATCCAGCTATTAACGATCATTGGAGAAATAGAGGGACATGAGGCGGTGTCCGGCAATACAAAAGCAACGAAGTATGAACATCTTCTCCCAAGGCTGGCACAGGCAGAAGAAGATGAGACAGATGGCATTTTAATCCTGCTCAATACGCTGGGGGGAGATGTGGAGGCCGGACTGGCGATCGCAGAGATGATTGCTTCTTTAAGTAAACCGACAGTATCCTTAGTGTTAGGGGGAAGTCATTCAATCGGAGGGCCGCTTGCGGTATCAGCGGATTACTCTTTTATCGTACCGACCGGTACGATGATCGTTCATCCGGTACGCTCTACGGGAATGTTCATCGGAGTAATACAAAGTTATCGCAATATGGAGCGTACTCAGGAGCGTATTACTCAATTTATTGCAGAACATTCCCACATTTCACAGGAGAGACTATTAGAATTGATGTTGGACTCTACACAGCTTGTCAAAGATGTGGGGACGATGTTGGAGGGAAAAGAAGCAGTCGAAGAAGGGATGATAGACGAAGTGGGAGGAATAAGCCAGGCCTTTGCAAAGCTTCATGAACTGATAGATGAAAGACAGGAGCAAAGCAGGAAAGAAGATTGTAAAAAATAAATAATGACACCGTTTTTAAATAATGTTATACTTGATATAGTATGTTTATTTACCAAAGGGGGAGTTATATGTCTGCAAAATCTACAAAAAGAAAAAAAAGCACAAAACGCAGACCAAACAAAGCAAAGGAAAATACAGCTTTAAAAGAAGAAATTTGGATCCTGCTCTCTCTGGCAGTTTGTATTCTTATGGTGATCAGTAATTTCGGCATTGGAGGAATGGTCGGGGAGGCTGCTTCTTCCGTTATGTTCGGATTGTTTGGATATATGGCGTATGTCCTGCCATTTCTCTTATTTGCCGGTATTGCTTTTGGTGTGCTGAACAAAGGCAATACGCGGGCTTACATAAAAATTACGGCAGGAGTTTTGCTTTTTATTCTTATTACAGTATTTTTAGAACTGGTTATCAATAAATATCAGGCCGGCACAGCTTTGCTCGACTATTATCATCAAGCAGGACTTCACAAAAATGCCGGCGGACTTGTAGGCGGCGCGGTGCTGAATCTTCTCTGTCCGCTGATCGGTGTGGCAGGTACATATGTTGTAACGATCGTTCTTGCTGTCATCTGTGTGATCTTAATCACGGAAAAATCTCTTCTGGCACCACTTGGCAGCCACGGGAAAAAAGCGTATGAAGGTGCAAAAAGAAAACATGAACAGACACAGATCTTACGCCAAGAGAAACGGCAGGCTAGAAATGAGACAAAGCAGGAAAAGCGCAGCGATAGAAAGGTTTCCGGCGTATCTTTTGCGACTACCTTGACAGAGCAGCTTCCTTCAGAGATGGCAGAGGAAAAGACTGCGAAAGGAAAAGGAAGAAAGAAGAGAAAGTCACCGGAGCTAAAAGAACTTTCTGCAGATACAGCAGGAGAAGAAATAGGAGAAATTGCAGAAGAGCCTAAAAATAATGCGGCATTTATGGACGCATTTGTCATTACACGTGCTGAACAGCCGGAAGCGCCAGAAGAGGCTGTGTCAGACAATACGGCAGGCGGAGGTACTTATGAAGAACTAGATGAACTTCCGAAAAAGCCGAGACAGAAGAAAATACAACAAAGTCCGGAAGAAGCAGCAGAGCAGGTACAGAATGTAGCCCGTGCGATTCAGACACAGGAGGCAGAACATGCAAAAAAATATGAGATTCCTCCGTTGTCATTATTAAAAAAAGGAAAAAAGGGAAACGGAGATTCTGATGCGCATTTGCGCGCTACGGCAATGAAGCTAGAGCAGACATTTCAAAATTTCGGTGTCAGAGTACACGTAACCAATGCAAGTTGCGGTCCTTCTGTTACAAGATATGAACTGCAGCCGGAACAAGGAGTAAAAGTAAGTAAGATCGTTGGGCTTGCGGACGATATCAAATTAAATCTTGCTGTAGCAGATCTGCGTATTGAGGCCCCGATCCCCGGAAAGGCCGCTGTTGGGATCGAGGTTCCCAACAATGAGAATACAGCAGTCATGTTAAGAGATCTTTTGGAATCTGACGAGTTTAAGACAAGTAAGTCGGGGCTTTCTTTTGCAGTAGGAAAAGATATCGCAGGAAAAGTCGTTGTGGCAGATATTGCGAAGATGCCGCATTTACTTGTGGCAGGAGCAACGGGATCTGGAAAATCGGTATGTATCAACACGCTGATCATGAGCATTATTTATAAATCCAGTCCGGAAGATGTGAAATTGATCATGGTCGATCCGAAAGTTGTAGAGTTAAGCGTGTATAATGGAATCCCTCATCTTTTGATTCCTGTCGTGACCGATCCCAAAAAGGCGGCGGGAGCTTTGAACTGGGCAGTTGCGGAGATGATGAAGCGGTATCAGCTTTTCGCAGAGTACAATGTCCGAGATTTAAAAGGTTTTAATGAAAAAGTAGGACAAATGAAAGAAGAGGAGAGTCCCAAACCAATGCCGCAGATTGTTATTATTGTAGATGAGCTTGCGGATCTGATGATGGTAGCGCCTGGGAAAGTGGAAAGCGCGATCTGCCGGTTGGCGCAGCTTGCAAGAGCGGCAGGACTCCATTTGATCCTTGCGACGCAGCGGCCTTCTGTGAACGTCATCACTGGGCTGATCAAAGCAAATATGCCGTCTAGGATTGCGTTCTCTGTTTCTTCCGGCGTGGATTCCAGAACGATCATAGATATGAACGGTGCAGAAAAACTTTTGGGCAAAGGAGATATGCTCTTTTATCCTGTAGGATATCCGAAGCCGGTACGTGTGCAAGGTTCTTTTGTATCAGATAAAGAGGTACAAAAAGTAGTGGATCATCTCATCGAACAAAACGGAAATGCTTGTTACAGTGATGAAATAGAAGAACATGTAAGCCTAAATGCCGCGGGAACAGGTGATGGACTGCCTGGAACAGGGCAGGATAATGAAAATGACAGAGATGCTTATTTTACGGAAGCCGGTCGCCTGATCGTAGATAAAGAAAAGGCTTCTATCGGTATGCTGCAGCGGATGTTTAAGATTGGGTTTAACAGAGCTGCCCGTATCATGGATCAGCTTTGTGAGGCTGGAGTGGTCGGACCGGAAGAAGGAACAAAACCCAGAAAAGTCTTAATGTCCAAGGAAGAATTTGAACAGTTTATAGAAGAAAATATATAAATAAGTCACAAAGAAAGATAGGAGGACGACACAAATGAAAACAGATATCCAGATCGCACAGGAGGCAGAACTAAAGCCCATTAAAGAAGTAGCACAGCAAATTGGTATCGAAGAAGATGAACTAGAATTTTACGGAAAACATAAAGCTAAATTATCAGAAGAACTCTGGGACAAAATCAAAGAAAATCCTGATGGAAAACTTATACTTGTAACTGCGATCAATCCAACTCCCGCTGGCGAGGGAAAGACAACTACCACCGTAGGACTTGGACAGGCGATGGCAAAGTTAGGAAAGAAAGCACTGATCGCACTGCGGGAGCCTTCACTTGGTCCATGTTTTGGTATTAAAGGAGGCGCTGCAGGGGGCGGTTATGCACAGGTCGTACCTATGGAAGATCTTAATCTCCATTTCACAGGTGATTTTCATGCGATCACATCGGCAAATAATCTGTTGGCTGCAATGCTGGACAATCATATACAGCAGGGAAACGCACTGAAGATCGACCCAAGACAAGTTGTCTGGAAACGCTGTCTGGACATGAATGATCGTGTATTGCGGAATATCGTCGTTGGGCTTGGCAATAAAATGGACGGTATGGTAAGAGAAGATCATTTTGTGATCACCGTTGCTTCCGAGATCATGGCAATCCTGTGTCTGGCAGAGGATCTGCAAGATTTAAAAGAGCGTCTGGGAAGGATCATTGTGGCATATACTTTCGACGGGGTCCCTGTTACAGCTGATGATCTGCAGGCGACCGGGGCAATGACGGCTCTGTTAAAAGATGCGATCAAACCGAATCTCATCCAGACGCTGGAACATACGCCAGCTCTTGTACATGGGGGACCGTTTGCAAATATTGCACATGGATGCAATAGTGTGCGGGCAACGAGAATGGCTATGAAGCTAAGCGATATTACAATCACGGAGGCTGGTTTCGGCGCAGATCTGGGCGCAGAAAAATTTATGGATATCAAATGCCGTATGGCCGGGCTGCATCCAGACGCTGTTGTTTTAGTTGCAACTGTTCGGGCGCTCAAGTATAATGGGGGTGTAAAAAAAGAGAATCTGGCTGAAGAGAATTTGGAAGCGTTGGAAAAAGGAATTTCAAATCTGGAAAAGCATATTGAAAATATACAAAAATATGGAGTTCCAGTAATTGTTACACTAAATTCTTTTATTACAGATACAGAGGCGGAAAATGCGTATATACGCAAATTCTGTGAGCAGAGAGGATGTCAGTTTGCGCTTTCAGAAGTGTGGGAAAAAGGCGGAGAAGGCGGTATTGCACTGGCTGAAAAAGTGTTGGATACATTGGAAAATAAAGAAAGTGATTTTCATACCCTCTATCCGGATGACATGTCTCTGGAAAAGAAAATCGAAACGATAGCAAAGGAAATTTACGGAGCAAATGAGGTTATTTATGAACCGGCAGCTAAGAGGCAGTTAGACAAAATCACTGCCATGGGATTTGGAAATTTTCCTGTCTGTATGGCAAAGAATCAATATTCTTTGTCGGATGACGCAAAGAAACTTGGACGTCCTGAAAACTTTGCTATTCATATCCGGGAAGTGTATGTCAGTGCAGGAGCCGGTTTTGTCGTTGCCCTGACAGGAGCGATCATGACGATGCCGGGATTGCCGAAAGTACCGGCTGCAAATGGGATCGATGTTTCTGAGGATGGAAAAATAACAGGATTATTTTAAGAGGAGAGATACATGGCAGTACGAATTGACGGAAAGAGAATTTCTAAAGAGATAAAAGAAGAATTAAAAGAGGAAGTAAAACAGTTTAAAGAAAAAGGAAAACATATATGCCTTGCGGTTATACAGGTAGGAGAGGATCCGGCTTCTACCGTATACGTCAATAATAAGAAAAAGGCATGTGCATATATCGGGATCGAATCACAGTCTTATGAATTGTCAGAAAGTACAACAGAGGAAGAACTCGTCGATCTTGTAAAAAGTCTGAATAACTCATCAAATGTAAATGGAATACTTGTACAGCTGCCGCTTCCTAAACATATAAATGAAGACCGGATCATCCGAACGATTTCGCCGGAAAAAGATGTCGACGGTTTCCATCCGACAAGTGTGGGAAGGCTGTGGATCGGAGAAAAAGGATTTTTGTCCTGTACACCGGCGGGAATCATACAGCTTTTAAAACGATCTGATATTTCTATCGAAGGAAAAGAATGTGTCATTGTCGGGAGAAGCAATATTGTCGGCAAACCAATGGCCGCATTGCTTTTAAGAGAAAATGGCACAGTGACAGTAGCCCATTCCCGTACCAAAAATCTGAAAGAGATCACAAAAAGAGCGGATATTTTGATCGTGGCGATAGGAAAAAGACAGTTTATCACATCCGAATATGTGAAAGACGGTGCAGTCGTGATTGATGTCGGTATGCACAGAGATGAGGAAGGTCATCTCTGTGGAGATGTGGATTTTGCCGATGTAGAACCAAAAGTATCCGCGATCACACCGGTTCCGGGGGGAGTAGGACCGATGACGATCGCAATGTTGATGAATAACTGTGTAGAGACAGTGCGCAGGTAGGGGGAAATACTATGAGATGCAGGCATTGTGGAGCCGTATTTTCGGATGAGGAACTGATTTGTCCTAAATGCGGTATGCAAGTCCAGATCGTGCCAGATTATAATCCCTTGGAAGACGTTCTTACACAGCAAGTGAAAGGCTCTGTGGAAGACGCAACACGTCCGATAGGAACAAGTGATCTGCGCAGAATACAAAGAGAAGATACAACAGAATATGGAAATTCTACGCGTGTCCTAAGTCAGGGAGAATTAGACAGAATCAGGGGGAGCAGAAGGACACAGTATCAGACTCGACAAGAACAAGGCGTACAAAGAAAAACGACTGGAAACATGCGAGGAAGCAAAAATACCGGAAGAGTGCAAGGGACATCCAATATCCGTACGAATGCGTCGAATACAGGGAAATTGTCTAAAAGTCCCGAGGCGAGGCGAAGACAGCAGATGACTCGAAAAAAACAGGCGGCAAAAAAGAGGCGGCAAAGATTGCTTATCGTACTTTTGGGGATTTTGCTTCTGTTAGGCATAGCTGGTTTTGTACTTTATCGCAATTCCTATGTAGGCATTGTAAAACAAGGATATAAGGCACTTCAGACCAGTGAATATAGTTCTGCAGAACAGCTGTTCCGCCGTGCGATCGGCAGAAGCTCTGGAAAAGCAGAAGCATATATCGGATTGTCCAAGGTATATATACAGCAGGAAGATTTAGACGCAGCGGAGGAAGTATTTTTGTCTGCGTTGGAAACCCAGCCTTCTAACGCAGAAATCTATAAAGCAGCCATCCAGTTTTATAAGGATACCGATCAGCTGGGGAAAATATCCGAATTGCTGGAAGGATGTGAAGACCAAAAGGTGTTGTCCAAAGTAAAGGCATATGTTTCACCTGCGCCGGAGTTTACTCCAGAAGAAGGAAATTATGACGAAGTGCAGCAAGTAACTATTAAAGCGGAAGGCAGTACCATTTATTATACGACAGACGGCAGCGAGCCGACCACTTCCAGTACACAGTATGCAGAGCCGATTCTATTGGAAGAAGGGGAAACACAGATACAGGCACTGGCGGTGAATAAAAAGGGGATTCCAAGTGTTGTTGTCTCTAAGACATACACGGTACAGATTCCGATTGCAAACGCCCCCTCTGTCAATCCGTCTACAGGAACGTATAGTGAAGCTGCACAAATAACAGTCCATGTACCGGAAGGCTATACTGCCTATTACACGCTGGACGGCAGCGAACCTACCACAGCATCTTTGCAGTATGCAGGACCCGTCGATATGCCTGCGGTTGCAGTAGGAGAATGGACCACGTTTAAGGCGGTTTTGGTAAATAATAATAATGGAAAAATGACCCAGGTCACGACAAAAAGGTATAGTCTCAATTTAGAATAGAGAATAACAAAAATTCTCTAGAACAAATTATAGGAAAAGGCTTGCATAACCAGAACAGCAGTGTTATAATAGTTTTGTTAAAAAAATAACATAAGCAAAAGGAGATGCAGATCATGAGCAGATTTTGTTTACCAAGAGACATCTACCACGGAAAAGGATGTCTGGAAGAACTCAAAAATTTAAAAGGAAAAAAAGCGATCTTAGTAGTAGGCGGCGGATCTATGAAACGCCAGGGATTTCTCGACAGAGCTGTAAATTACTTGAAAGAAGCCGGAATGGAAGTCCAGGTATTTGAAGGTGTTGAGCCAGATCCATCTGTGGAGACAGTTATGAAAGGCGCTGAAGCAATGCGTGCTTTTGAACCAGACTGGATCGTTTCTATGGGAGGCGGATCACCGATCGATGCAGCAAAAGCAATGTGGGCATTCTATGAATATCCGGATGTAACATTTGAACAGCTTTGCGTACCATTTGGTTTCCCAGAATTAAGACAGAAAGCAAAATTTGCGGCGATTCCTTCTACATCAGGAACAGCAACAGAAGTAACAGCATTTTCTGTTATTACAAACTACCAGACAGGAGTGAAATATCCTCTGGCAGACTTCAATATTACACCAGATGTAGCGATCGTTGATCCGGATCTTGTATCAGGACTTCCTGTAAAACAGGTTGCGTATACAGGTATGGATGCACTTACACATGCAATTGAGGCTTATGTTTCTACATTGAATGGACCATTTACAGATCCTCTTGCACTGCAGGCAATCGAGATGGTTCTGGATTATCTTCCTGCTTCTTACAATTGTGATATGGTTGCAAGAGAGCAGATGCACTATGCACAGTGTTTGGCAGGAATGGCATTCTCTAATGCACTTTTAGGTATCGTACATTCTATGGCACATAAGACAGGAGCTGCATTCTCAACAGGACATATTCCACATGGATGCGCAAATGCGATTTACCTTCCTTATGTTATTAAATATAATGCAAAAGATCCAGTGGCTGCAAAACGTTATGCTGAGATCGCACGCAGAATGGGTCTTGCTGGAACATCAGAAAAAGCTCTGATAAACAGTCTTGTAGAGAAAATTGATGATTTCAATGTAAAATTGAATATTCCAAAAACTCTGAAAGATTTTGGAATCAATGAAGAAGAATTCAAAGAAAAAATTGCTAACATTGCAGAGCTGGCAGTAGGAGATGCCTGTACAGGTTCTAATCCACGTGCAATCGATCCTGCAACAATGGAAAAACTGTTTACATGTACATATTACGGAACAGAAGTTGACTTCTAATAAGAGGAAGAATACATGCAGGGACAGGCGCAAAGAAATTGTGCCTGTCCCTATTGTGTATACGGACAGGAAAGAATACTTGCCTTTCCGCTGTAAATAGCGTATTATAGGGAAAGGGTGATTTTTACAAGGAGGAAAAACATGTATAAGATATTAAAAGCTGAAAAACTGGCTGATAAGATCTTTCTGATGGATGTACATGCACCGCGTGTTGCTAGTCACTGTCAGCCTGGCCAGTTTGTGATTGTAAAGATGGATGAAAAAGGAGAACGTATTCCGCTTACGATTTGTGATTATGACAGAGAAGCCGGCACAATTACGATTGTTGTGCAGGAGGTTGGAGCGTCTACAACGAAGATGGGTGAATTAAAAGCAGGGGATAGTTTCCGCGATTTTACAGGTCCATTGGGATGCGCTTCAGAATTTGTTCATGAAGATATGGAGACATTGAAAAAGAAGAAAATGCTGTTTGTCGCAGGCGGTGTAGGAGCAGCTCCTGTATATCCGCAGGTAAAATGGCTCCATGAACATGGGATTGATGCAGATGTGATCGTCGGAGCCAAGACAAAAGATATGCTGATCTTAGAAGATGAGATGAAAGACGTTGCAGGGGAGTATTATCCATGTACAGATGACGGCTCCTATGGACATGCAGGCATGGTCACGACTATGGTAGAAGAATTGGTAAACGAAGGAAAACAATACGATGTCTGTGTTGCTATCGGTCCGATGATCATGATGAAATTCGTATGTTTATTGACGAAGAAATTAGAAATCCCTACTATTGTCAGTATGAATCCGATCATGGTCGATGGAACGGGCATGTGCGGCGCTTGTCGTCTTCAGGTAGGCGATGAAATTAAATTTGCCTGTGTAGACGGTCCTGAATTTGACGGACACTTGGTAGACTTTGATCAAGCGATGAAGAGAAGTCAGATGTATAAAACAAAAGAAGGACGCGCAATGCTGAAACTTCAGGAAGGTGATACCCATCACGGCGGATGCGGACATTGTGGAGGTGACGACTAATGGGAAATGTAATGAAGAAGGTACCTGTAAGAGAGCAGGATCCGAAAAAACGAGCAGCTAATTTCGAGGAAGTATGCCTTGGTTATAATCAGGAAGAGGCTATGGAAGAAGCTGCCAGATGTTTAAATTGTAAGAATGCAAAGTGTGTACAAGGATGTCCGGTTTCAATTGATATTCCCGGGTTTATCCATGAAGTCAAAGAGGGAAACATTGAAGAAGCCTACAAAGTCATCGGGAAATCTTCAGCACTGCCGGCAATCTGCGGACGAGTATGTCCTCAAGAATCACAGTGTGAAGGGAAATGTATCCGCGGCATTAAGGGCGAACCTGTCTCGATCGGTAAACTGGAGAGATTTGTCGCTGACTATGCTTTGGAACATGATATAAAACCTGTAGGGGCAGACAAGAAGAATGGGCATAAAGTAGCCGTTATCGGTTCAGGTCCTTCCGGACTGACATGCGCAGGCGATTTGGCAAAACTGGGGTATGATGTGACAGTATTTGAAGCTCTTCATGAGTTAGGAGGAGTTCTTGTATACGGCATTCCGGAATTCCGTCTTCCTAAACAAAAAGTCGTAGCAAAAGAAATAGAGAAAGTAAAAGAACTAGGCGTCAAATTTGAAACGAATGTAGTCATAGGAAAATCTACTACGGTCGATCAGTTGATGGAGGAAGAAGGTTTTGAAGCCGTATTTATTGGTTCTGGCGCAGGTCTTCCAATGTTTATGGGAATTCCTGGAGAAAATGCAAATGAAGTATTTTCTGCAAATGAGTATTTAACAAGAAGCAACTTGATGAAAGCATTCGATGATTCTTATGATACACCGATCGCAGCAGGCAAAAAGGTCGCTGTTGTCGGAGGCGGCAATGTGGCAATGGATGCCGCAAGAACTGCATTAAGACTTGGCGCGGAAGTACATGTTGTCTATAGAAGAAGTGAGGCAGAACTGCCGGCACGAGTAGAAGAAGTTCATCATGCTAAAGAGGAAGGCGTTATCTTTGATCTTCTTACTAATCCGAAAAAGATCAATGTAGACGACAACGGAAACATTACAAGCATGACAGTTGTTAAAATGGAATTAGGCGAGCCTGATGCTTCAGGAAGAAGACGTCCAGTTGAGATTCCAGGCTCCGAGTACGATATTGAAGTAGATACTGTGATCATGTCTCTTGGAACATCTCCTAATCCATTGATCTCGTCCACTACAAAAGGATTGGATATAAATCGTAGAAAATGTATCGTTGCAGACGAAGAAAACGGACAGACATCAAAAGAAGGTGTTTTTGCAGGCGGCGATGCTGTGACAGGAGCTGCGACCGTTATCTTGGCAATGGGAGCGGGAAAGGCCGGCGCAAAAGGGATTGATGAATATTTAAAAAATAAAGATAAATAAAAATATTCTGAAGTATGAGAAATGTAACTCCGCATGAATCTGTATCCGGATATACCGGATGCGGAGGAAGGCGGAGTATTTTCTATTACAAAATACAAAAAAAGAAAGTGAAGATCATGCGTCTGTATAAAAGAGAAATTAAAGAGATAGAAGAAAAGAAGAAAGTAATAGAACAATGCAAGGTCGTACGTATTGGATCCATGGATGAAAAAGGACTTTTTATCGTACCGATGAATTTTGGCTATGTACTTTCTATGCAGGACGGAAGTCTAAAACTGTATGTGCACAGCGCATGTGAAGGCAGAAAAGCAGAGGCGTTCAAAAAAAACAAAGAGATTGCCTTCGAGATGGACTGTGCGCATGAGCTGATCCGAGGAGAGTGTGCGTGCAAATATTCCTATGCCTATCGTAGTATTATGGGCACTGGAGTTATACACAAAGTTGAGGAAGAACAGGAAAAGATACTGGGATTAAAGCTGTTGTTGGAGCATTTGCAAGTAAATTTAGAAACTCCTTTCCAGTCGGATATGTTGAAAAGGACAACAGTATATCGTATAGATGCAACACAGTATACAGGAAAGAAAAAAGAGTCGAAATAAGCAGATCTTTACTATGTATCAGATAGGAGAAAAACATGCAGATAACCCTTCTTTCAGTAGGAAAGATAAAAGAAAAATATTTAAAAGATGCGATTGCGGAATATACGAAACGATTATCCAAGTACTGTAAACTGACGATCATCGAAGTAGCAGATGAAAAAACGCCGGATACAGCCAGTACAGCCGCAGAAGAAGGCATACGTGGAAAAGAAGGACAACGCCTATTAAAATATATCAAGGACGATATGTATGTGATCACATTAGAAATCAAGGGGAACATGCTGACCTCGGAGGAACTGGCAGAAAAGATCGAGCATTTATGCATACAGGGGAAAAGCAATATTGCCTTTGTGATAGGCGGCTCTATCGGACTTAGCAAAGAAGTACTAAAACGAGCGGATTTTGCGCTTAGTTTTTCTAAAATGACCTTTCCTCATCAACTTATGCGGGTAGTTCTGTTGGAACAAATCTACAGGAGCTTTCGGATCATAAACAGAGAACCCTATCATAAGTAAAAAATTGTGGACAGTTGCTTTTCTTTTTGACGGAAATTTTGATATACAACAAGAAAAAAGTAAGCTATAATCGGGGTAAACCAATGTTATAAGAAAAGGGGAACAAAAGAGGTACACATGCAGAAATCATACATTGCCTTTGATATAGAAACAACCGGATTAAATCCGCAGGAACATGAGATCATTGAGATAGGAGCCCTAAAAGTACGTCAAGGAAAAGTGACGCAGCGATTCATGGAATTTATCAAACCAGAATACGCTATTCCGGCTCAGATTACCGAACTTACGGGAATCAGTGATAAGATGGTGGAGGCTGCCAGAAGCTGTCGGGAAGTGCTTGCTGACTTTGTAGACTTCTGTCAGGAGGACATTCTGATCGGTCATAATGTACAGTTTGATTTCAGTTTTGTCTGGAATCACGCACAAAAAAATGGCTATACTTTTGAACACAAAGGGATAGATACTTTAAAAATTGCCAAATCCGCTCATCCATCCTTACCTTCGAAAAAATTAGGTGCCTTATGTGAACATTATCAGATACAGAATCCGGCGGCACATCGTGCTTATTATGATGCTCTTGCAACCGCAAAACTCTATCAGACACTGGCACATTATTATGAAGAAAGTATGCCGTCTGTATTCATCCCTGAACCACTAAAGAGTCCTGCCGCGATCAGCTTGCCGGCTACAGCAAAGCAAGTCTCTTTTTTAAAACGTCTCATAAAGCAAAAAGGACTGCCAGTAGAATTTGATGTAGAAAAAATAACAAAGTCAGAAGCCTCAAAGTTGATTGAAAAAATATTGTCGGGAAGTATAAAATAAAAAAGAAAATAAAAAGATATAGGAGGGTATGGAGTTGAGTGAGCAGGAAAGACAGACAGAAGAAATTTTATCCTATTACAGTACACAAAAAGATAGAGCAGAACAATCTGTCATTGTCCAGATGCTGCAGGAGTTGAAGGAGGTAAACGCTGTTTTGACAGAAGAATTGAAAAGCAGAGCAGCGCAGGCAACAGGCGTTTCTTTGTCCTTCATCGATCTGCTGATACGTACGTATCCGAGCCTGAAAAAGTCCGCATGTGCCCACGAGATCACGGTCTGTTCAGGTGAGCGCTGCGGCAGAAAAAAGGGTGCGGAGCTGATCGCGCAGATACGTAAAGAACTGCAGATAGGAAAAAATAATATTTCTTGTGATGGGAAATATTATCTAAAGGTACAGAATTGTTTAAAGCAATGTAGAACTTCTCCGAATTTTATGATAGACAAAAAGATATATAAAAATGTCAGGCCAGAGGATATACATTCTATATTCAGTCAGTACGGCAAAAAATAAGAAACTTAAAAAGCGTATATGAGAAAGTACTAATGGTACGGCCGCCGCACATATACTATCTATAAAAGGCGTATGTGTGGCATTTTTATGGGAAGAGAACAAGAACATGAACACATTCGAGAAAAACTGATATCTGCTGCAGGCATGCCCAAAGATGTTGTACTGGGCGCTTCAGTGATCACGGTTTTGGGAACGAGCGAGGTATGTATTGAAAACTATCGGGGTATCCTTGAATATACAGAAAATCTGATACGGGTACAGACAAAAGAAAGACGGATAAAACTGTCAGGCAAGCATCTGCAGATAGCATATTATACAAATGACGAGATGAAGATCACAGGGCGGATCCAGACGATCGAATTTGGAGACAGGAGGGAAACGTTGTGATCCGAACATTGCTGCGATATTTCAAAGGGTATGTAAAAATACGTGTGAAAGGATATTCTCCAGAAAGATTTCTGAATATGTGCAGACATCATCAAATTTATATATGGGGACTTACTCCTTCAGGTGATGCGTATGAAATGTATATCAGTCTGCAAGACTTTCGACATTTAAAGCCGGTTCTAAAAAAGACGCATACAAAAGTTAATGTGTCGGGAAGATATGGCTTTCCTTTTTTTATGCATAGATACAGAAGGCGTAAAGTATTTTTTATAGGTTTTTTTGTTTGTGTGGTCCTTCTGTATGCATACTCTGGCTTTATCTGGGATATTCATTTTGAAGGCAATGAAAGATGGACGGATGAAACACTGATAGAATTTCTTGCTGCAAGAAATGTATATCCATTTATGCGAAAAAGTGAAACCGACTGCGCGCAGATTGCGAAAGAAATACGCAGAGAATATAAGGATATTGTATGGGTATCTGCCTCTATAGACGGTACGCGCCTGCATATTCAGATAAAAGAAAATGAAGATCATCTGCCGGAAGCAGAGATGAAAACCGAACAGAAGACGCCGAAAGATCTGATCGCGACAGAGGATGGCGTCATAACAAAAATAGTGACACGTTCTGGCGTACCACAAGTGCATATAGGAGATACGGTGTCAAAGGGCGATATTCTTGTATCTGGGAGGGTTGATGTCCTAAACGATAATGGAGAGGTGACTGACTATCAGTACCAGGTAGCAGATGCAGACATATATGCAGATACTACTTTGGAATATACAGATAGTCTGCCGCTTATATATTTGGAGAAAATGTATGATAAAAAACACAGATCACAGTATTATCTCCAATTTGGTAGTTGGCGTTTATCTGTAGGAACGATTCAAAATGCATATGAAAATGCAGAAATTTCTACGGAGGAACATCAAATTAAAGTGGGTGAAAATTTTTATCTGCCTGTCATTTTTGGAAGAAAAGAGGCAAAATCATATGCTTATCAACAAAAAAACTATACAGAAAAAGAGCTGCAGGCAGAACTTAGTGAAAATTTTCGCTTGTTTTGTATGGAATTAGAGGAAAAAGGTATTCAAATAAAGGAAAATAGTGTTAAAATACACATAGACCAAAATACTGCTGCAGCCTCCGGAACGGTTTATTTAAATCAGCGTATTACGGAAGAAGCAGATACCGAGATATTAACAATTGAAAGGGTTGAACAAGATGAGTCTGGCAGAGTTGATAATGGAGATACCGGCTGAACATGAAAAGAATGTGTTTGGTCAGTTTGATGTATATGCAAAAAAATTAGAGAGAGCCTTCCATACTACTTTGATCGTGCGTGACGGAAAAACAAAGATTATAGGGGAACATACGCAGGCGGAAAAGGTAAAACGCATTCTTGACCAGCTTTATGAACTTTCCAGGCGGGGCAATACGATTACAGAACAAAATGTTGATTATGCAATCTCTCTTGTATATGAAGATCAGGAGGAAGGTATTGTAGAAATTGATAAGGAATTGATTTGTCACACATTGCAGGGAAAGCCGATCAAACCTAAAACACTGGGACAGAAACGGTATGTAGATGCGATCCGAGAGGGGATGATCACATTCGGTTTAGGACCGGCCGGAACCGGAAAGACATATTTGGCAATGGCAATGGCGATCACAGCGTTTAAAAGCAGTGAAGTGAGCAGGATCATCCTGACACGGCCGGCAATCGAAGCAGGAGAAAAGCTCGGCTTTCTTCCAGGAGATCTGCAGAGTAAGATTGATCCATATTTAAGACCTCTGTATGATGCGCTGTATCAGATCATGGGAGCAGAGAGCTTTATAAAAAATTCTGAAAAAGGATTGATCGAAGTAGCGCCACTGGCTTATATGAGAGGACGGACGCTGGATAACGCATTTATCATATTGGATGAGGCACAGAATACTACTCCTGCACAGATGAAAATGTTCCTGACACGGATAGGGTTCGGTTCCAAAGTGGTCATTACGGGAGATTCCACGCAGAAAGACCTTCCAGCCGGAACTGTGTCTGGACTGGATGTAGCAGTCAAAGTAGTAAAAAATATTGAGGACATTACAGTATGCACTCTGACGAGCAAGGACGTAGTGCGTCATCCTCTCGTACAGAAAATCGTAAAAGCATATGAAGAATACGAGAATAAAAATAGTAAGCCAAAACCTGCGAAAAGGAGAAGACCATGAGTTTGTATTTGGAAGAAGAAGGAGAAATCATATTGCCCGTCGACACGGAAGAAATTGCGCGGTGTGTTGTCTGTGCCGTGCTGGAGGATGTAAACTGCCCATATGAGGCAGAGGTCAATCTGTTGCTTACAACAGACGAGGAAATACGAAATTTAAATCATGACTTTCGGCAGATCGACAAACCGACGGATGTACTTTCTTTTCCTATGCTGGAATTTTCCTGTCCGGGAGATTTTTCTGATATTTCAGAAGAACAACCGGAGCTGTTCGATCCGGATTCTGGCGAACTTATCCTAGGGGATATTGTTATATCAAAAGAAAAAGTACTCTTGCAGGCAGAAGCATATGGACATTCCATCAAGAGAGAATATGCTTTTTTGATCGCGCACAGTATGCTGCACTTATGCGGATATGATCATATAGAGGAAGAAGATCGTTTTGTTATGGAACACAAGCAGCATGAAATTATGGATAAAATCGCGATCTTACGATAGATGATGGAGGAACATTATGCCGGATATGCAAAAGAACAGACCCCCTAAAAAAGATGACTTTTTGGTTCAAGGCGCAATTTTAGCTATTGCCGCCGTCATTACAAAGATCATAGGGGTCGTATACAGAATCCCCCTTACAAATATACTGGGAAATGAAGGAAATGGATTTTACGGATATGCTTATGAGATCTATGCTATGGTGCTAATGCTGTCATCTTTTAGTCTTCCGATCGCAGTATCTAAGTTGGTATCTGCAAGGATGGCTAGGAGACAGCGGAGAAATGCGTTCCGTGTCTTTTTGTGTGCGCTTGTTTTTTCACTTATTGTAGGTTTTATTTCCGCCCTGGCTATTTTTTTAGGAGCCGATGCCATTTCTACAAATATGATGAAATCGCCTTTAAGTGCGTATGCATTGAAAGTCCTTGCTCCCGGACTGTTGATCGTGTCTGTTTTGGGTGTTTTAAGAGGATATTTTCAGGGATTAGGGACAATGGTTCCTACAGCGCTCTCTCAAGTATTTGAGCAGATCATTAATGCAGTTGTCAGCATAGCCGGTGCAGCTGTTTTATTTAAGATAGGTATAAAAGCCGGAAAAGAAAAAGGCATTGAACTGCTCGGACCTGCGTACGGAGCAGCAGGAGGCACGATAGGAACGGTTGCCGGTGCGCTGATCGCTTTGCTGTTTCTTGTGTTTGTCTTTTGGATATACCGGCATGTCATCCGGCGTCAGATTCGCTCTGATCGCGCAAAAAGGCAGGAGTCATATGGACATATTTTGAAAATTCTTCTTATTACGATCGCGCCGGTTGTTTTCAGTACAGCGATTTACAATATCAACCAGATATTAGATCTGACGATTTTTAATTTTATTATGGACGCCCAAGGATTTGTAGAGAAGGAATATATGGCACTGCAGGGAATTTATACAGGAAAATATAATACTTTGATCAATGTTCCTCTAGCTATGGCAAATGGACTGGCGGCCTCAGTGATTCCCAGTCTTACAGTTGCTTTGGCAAGCAGAAAAAGAACTTTGATACATGAAAAGATCAGCCAGACGATGCGTTTTACTATGTTGATCGCAATTCCCTGCTTTGTCGGTTTTATCGTGTTAGCTTCCCCATTGATGGTTTTGCTTTATAATGATTCCAGTAAAACACCTGCTATACTGCTTGCGTCCGGTGCGGTTACCGTAATTTTGTATTCTTGGTCCACTGTAAGCAATTCTATTTTGCAAGGATTGGATAAAATGTCTGTACCAGCCAAAAACGCGGCAATCTCTCTACTATTTCACATTGTAGCGTTGCTGATCATGCTGGTCGTATTTAAAATGGGGATTTATGCCCTTGTAGGCAGCAACATTGTATTTGGCGTTTGCATGTGCATGCTGAATGAAAGAGCGATCCATAAAGCTTGTGGATATCATCAGGAGATTTTGTTTACATTTGTCAGGCCGCTGCTTGCAGCGGTCATAATGGGCGTTGTTACATATGCTGTGTATCTGTGTCTGGATCTTTTGATTGGCGGACGGTTTATTCCGACTTGTATCTCCGTTTTTATAGCTGTGATTGTATATGCGGCAGCGATTTTAAAATTAGGTGTGCTTACAGCAAAAGAAATCATCAGTTTTCCGCAAGGAAGAAAGATAGTAAGGCTGTGCAGAAAGTTTCATCTGTTTCCATCTGAATAAATTAAAGAAAAAAGCCAATACTGTATGTAAAAAAGGAGTCTTTTCCTTATGAAAACAAAGTTCTGTATTGGCTTTTTGTCGGCATTTCTGGTTCTGGCTGCACTGCTTGGGATTGGGTATCAGTTGAGTTATCGGTATACGCTGGATAAAAGAGAGGTAAAGTTAGAAGAAACAAAAGAAACAAAAAGTATATCCACAAAAGGAGATGCGGTGAAAAATGAAGGATATTATCTGTGTGAACTGCAGGGATTTGTTGTTGTATATTTAAGCGACTGTTCTACGATCTATGAGTTTACGGAGATTCGGCTGACAGATCTGCCTGAGGAAGTGCAGCAGGAAATCTGTGCCGGAAAACACATAGACACAGAAAAAGAATTATACGCATTTCTCGAAAATTATTCCAGTTAAGGTAGACCAATAGCTTAAAATAGTGTAAGATAGGAAAGGATTTTTGAAGCTGCTCTACAGCAGAAAGGAAAAATATGGACGAACAAAAGATAAAAAGGATCAACGATTTATACAAAAAAGCAAAAGCAGAAGGACTAAGCCCTGCTGAGGCTGAAGAACAGAAACTTCTTCGTATGGAATATATTGCCGCCATACGTAGAAATTTAAAAGCACAGCTCGATCACATAGATGTAGAAGAAAAAGATGGAAAAGTGATCAATCTAGGTGAAAAATTTGGAAATAAAGAAGCAAATTAGGAATACTTTTTCCGAGAGTAGAAATTCTTATCCATCCGTTTCAAGAAAAAAGGCGGAGAAAGCTATAGAGTCATATGTATATTCCTGTCCAGACTTTTTAAAGGCTGAAGAACTTTACTGCTATGTCTCTTTTGGCACAGAAGTGTGTACCCACAGAATTATACAACATGCGTTAGAAAACGAAAAAAAGGTCGCTGTTCCCAAAGTAAGCGGACCCCATAAGATGGATTTTTATTATATTCGCAGTTTGGACATGTTAAAGCCGGGATTCAAAGGAATCTTAGAGCCGGAAGAAAAGGCACCTTTGGCAAACGGAGAAAAAGGACTGCTTTTTGTTCCGGGGCTTGCCTTTGATCCGCAGGGAAACCGATTGGGATATGGCGGGGGCTTTTATGACGCCTATATAAGTACACATCCTAAACTCGTCTGCTGTGGGCTGTTTTATTCTATACAGCAGGCTGAAAAACTCCCCGTAGAGGCACAGGATAAGCAACTTCAAATGATCATTACAGAGAAAGGATGTCTGCCATGTTGTCAGAATTGCCAAATGACCCTGTGATTCTTTTGAGTGTGATAAATACAAAACTGCGGGATTTCTATAAAAGTCTGGATGACTTATGTGAAGATATGCAGATCTCAAAAGAAGCACTTTCAGAAAAATTAAAAGAAATTGCATATGAATACGATGCTACAAGAAACCAGTTTATTTAATGATAGGGTGTTACATATATGGATATTTTAGATTTAACAGGGATTGACCTGTCAAAAGAAGCACCGGAATGTGAACCGGAAAGACAATTTTATTTTATCGCAAAAGCAAGAGAACTTCTGCACGAGAAAGAACGAGAAGCAGGACGCAAGCTTACGTTCTGCGTGACTACTTTTGGCTGTCAGATGAATGCAAGAGATTCTGAAAAGCTGACAGGCATACTTGAACAGATAGGATATGTGGAGGAAGAGAATGAGGAAAAAGCAGATTTCGTTGTCTTTAACACATGCACTGTGCGTGAAAATGCAAATCAGAGAGTCTATGGACGGCTCGGGCAACTTAAGAGGATCAAGAAAAAGAATCCCCATATGCTGATCGCCTTATGCGGCTGCATGATGCAGGAACCCGAAGTCGTAGAGAAATTAAAACAAAGCTACCGGTTTGTAGATCTGATTTTCGGAACCCATAATATTTTTAAGTTTGCCGAACTTACTGTTGTATGCTTAGAATCCGGACGTATGGTGATCGATATTTGGAAAGATACAGACAAAATCGTGGAGAATCTTCCAAGTGAACGGAAATTTCCATTTAAATCAGGCGTAAATATTATGTTCGGATGTAATAATTTCTGTAGTTATTGTATTGTCCCTTATGTAAGAGGGAGAGAAAGAAGCAGAACCCCGGAAGCGATCATAGCGGAAATAGAAAAGCTGGTGGCGGATGGAGTAGTAGAAGTCATGCTTTTAGGACAAAATGTCAATTCATATGGGAAGACTTTAGACACACCGATCACTTTCGCCCAATTATTAAAAAGGATTGAGCAGATCGAAGGTTTGCAGAGGATCCGCTTTATGACTTCTCATCCAAAAGACCTATCTGACGAATTGATCGAAGTGATGGCACATTCAAAAAAAATCTGCCGTCATCTGCATCTCCCAGTGCAGTCGGGAAGCAGCCGTATACTGCAAAAGATGAACCGACGGTATACAAAGGAGCAGTATCTTGCGCTTGTAGAAAAACTAAAGATTGCGATTCCGGATATTTCACTTACGACAGATATCATTGTAGGTTTTCCGGGGGAAACAGAAGAGGATTTTGCAGATACATTAGATATTGTCAGAAAGGTTCGTTTTGACAGTGCCTTTACATTTATCTATTCAAAGCGTACCGGGACACCCGCTGCCGTGATGAAGGAACAGGTTCCGGAAGAAACGGTCAAAAAACGTTTTGATCGGCTTCTGACAGAAGTGCAGGAGATCGCAAAGGAAGTGTGTTCTATACATAAAGGAACTGTACAGACGGTGCTGGTAGAGTCTGTTAATGAACAGGATCCTTCTCTGATGACCGGTCGTTTAAGTAATAATCTGCTTGTACATTTTCCGGCGTCATCTTCTGTCATCGGACAATTAAAAGAAGTAAAACTTACAGAATGCAAAGGATTTTATTATATTGGAGAACTGGTATAACAAGAACTTCCAACTATAATTTTAAAGAAAAACGTCCAAACTATGTATAGACTATACACATAGAGAGGACGTTTTTTGTGAAAAAAGTAAGCGAATATTTGTTTTTGTGGGCTCTTGGAGGGACACTTTATTATACATTTGAAATGTTGTTTCGCGGATTTTCACACTGGTCTATGTTTGTCCTTGGCGGTGTCTGCCTTGTATTCTGTGCACAGCAGGGAATGTGGACTGGATGGGAGCCGCCTCTTGTGCAGCAGGTATTTTGGTGTGCTGTGTTTGTAGGCGCATGTGAATTTATCACAGGGATTGTCGTGAATAAATGGCTGAGATGGCAGGTTTGGGATTATACAGACCAGCCTTTTCAGATCATGGGACAAATCTGCCTTCCTTTTCTGATTATTTTTTCGGCGCTATGCGTTTTTGGGATTTTATTGAGCGGCTACTTACTGCACTGGCTCTATGGAGAGAAAAAGCCTTGTTTTCATGTACTGTGAGGCGCAAATGATAGAAATTTTCAATCCCTTCATTGAACTGATTTTATAAAAATGCTATAATGAAATCTACTGCTGATACTTTATACAGCATGAAAGATTGTTATTTTTTAATGAAATACCGGAAAGTTTTGCAAAAAGGAGAATAGAAGTGGCTGAACTTACACCAATGATGAAACAGTATATGGAGACCAAATCTCAATATAAAGACTGTATTTTATTTTATAGATTAGGTGATTTTTATGAGATGTTTTATGAAGATGCTCTGACTGCATCGAAAGAACTGGAGATCACTTTGACAGGCAAAAACTGTGGACAAGAAGAAAGGGCACCCATGTGCGGTGTCCCTTATCATGCTGTGGAAGGTTATTTAAATAAGCTGGTATCCAAAGGCTATAAAGTGGCAATCTGTGAGCAAGTAGAGGATCCCAAACAGGCTAAAGGTATTGTAAAGCGTGAAGTTGTACGCATCGTTACGCCCGGCACAAATCTAGATACACAGGCACTGGATGAGACGAAGAACAATTATATCATGTGTATCGTATATATAGCGGACCGTTATGGCCTGTCGATCGCGGATATCACGACAGGCGACTATGTTGTGACAGAATTGTCGGACAGCGGAAAACTGTTTGATGAGATCTGCAAGTTCATGCCTTCCGAGATCATTTGCAATGAGTCATTTTATATGAGCGGTATGGATCTGGAGGATTTAAGAGAACGGTTTGGAATCACTATCTATGCGTTGGATGCCTGGTATTTTGATGATGCTATATGCAGAAAGAAGCTGTTAGAACATTTTAAAGTTTCTTCCTTTGCCGGGCTGGGACTTATGGATTACGACTGCGGCATCATCAGTGCAGGAGCATTGCTCTTGTATTTATTGGAAACACAGAAAAATTCTCTGTCTCATCTGACACATATTACCCCATATGCAACAGGAAAATATATGATGCTGGACAGTTCTACAAGAAGAAACTTAGAACTTTGTGAGACACTTAGAGAGAAACAAAAAAGGGGCTCTCTTTTGTGGGTGCTCGATAAAACAAAAACCGCAATGGGGGCACGCATGCTGCGCAAATATGTGGAACAGCCCCTGATCGACAAAAAAGAGATCGTCAAACGGCTAGATGCGGTAGAAGAATTAAAAGAACATACTATTTCCAGAGAGGAAATGCGGGAATATCTGTCCGCAGTGTACGATCTGGAACGGTTGATCACAAAAATTACATATGGCACTGCCAATCCAAGGGATTTGACAGCTTTTCGGAGTTCTTTGGAAATGCTGCCCTCCATAAAATATATCTTGGAGGAGATGGAATCGCCCCTTCTTTTAAGTATCCGTGAGGATATGGATACGTTGGAAGATCTCTGTATACTTATCAGATCTGCTATTGCAGAAGAACCTCCTCTTGCTATGAAAGAAGGAGGCATCATCAGAGACGGATACAGCGATGAGGTAGATAGTCTGAGGCGAGCAAAGTCGGAAGGCAAGGACTGGCTGGCAAAAATGGAGAACAGCGAACGCGAAAAGACAGGAATCAAAAACTTACGTATACGCTACAATAAAGTATTTGGATATTATCTGGAAGTGACCAATTCGTATAAAGAACTTGTACCGGATTACTATACACGCAAACAGACACTCGCCAATGCAGAGCGCTATATTACTCCGGAATTAAAAGAACTTGAGGATACGATACTGGGTGCAGAGGATAAACTATATGCGCTGGAGTATGAATTATACTGTACAGTAAGAGACACGATCGCAGCGGAAGTGGAGCGCATACAGAGAACAGCAAAAGCAGTCGCCGCATTAGATGTATTTTCCTCGCTTGCTCTGGTAGCCGAGAGAAATCAATATGTACGTCCTTCTGTCAATGAGAAAGGGATCATCGATATTCAGGAAGGCAGACATCCGGTCGTAGAAAGGATGATCCCCAATGATATGTTTATCTCCAATGATACTTATCTGGATGATAAAAAACAGCGTATCTCCATCATTACCGGGCCAAATATGGCAGGAAAATCTACTTATATGAGACAGACCGCCCTGATTGTTCTGATGGCGCAGATTGGCTCTTTCGTCCCTGCTGCAAAAGCCGATATCGGTTTAGTGGATAGGATCTTTACTCGTGTAGGGGCTTCTGACGATCTGGCAAGCGGACAGAGTACTTTTATGGTAGAGATGACGGAAGTAGCAAATATCCTGCGCAACGCAACAAACAAAAGTCTATTGATCCTAGATGAGATTGGCAGAGGGACGAGTACTTTTGACGGGCTTTCTATTGCCTGGGCAGTGATCGAATATATCAGTGATACGAAGCTGTTGGGGGCAAAAACTCTGTTTGCCACGCATTATCATGAACTGACAGAATTGGAAGGAAAGATTGAAAACGTACATAACTACTGCATTGCTGTCAAAGAAAAAGGGGACGACATTGTATTTTTGCGCAAGATCGTCAAAGGCGGCGCAGACAAAAGCTATGGCATACAAGTGGCAAAATTAGCAGGAGTTCCGGATCTGGTGATAGAGCGGGCAAAAGAGATCGTAGAGGAATTAAGCGATGAAGATATAACGATAAGAGTAAGTGAGATTGCTTCCAAGGAACAGACTTCTAAGAAAAAAGTAAAAACAAAAAAATACGACGAAGTGGATATTGCACAGATGTCTCTTTTTGATACAGTAAAAGACGATGATGTTATAGAGGAATTAAAGAGTATTGATGTTACAAATCTAACGCCGATTGACGCTTTGAATACGATCTACCGACTTCAGAATAAACTGAAGAATCGTTGGTAATGCTCATAAATAAAGATCAGGAGGAATGCTATGCCGCATATAGAGGTATTAAATCAGCTGACGATCGATAAGATCGCTGCAGGGGAAGTTATAGAAAGACCTGCTTCTATCGTAAAAGAACTGGTCGAAAACGCGATCGATGCCGGTGCGTCTTTGATCACAGTTGAGATTAAAGACGGAGGAATCTCTTTTATCCGTATAACAGACAATGGAAGCGGCATTGAAAGGGAAGATGTCAGGAATGCGTTTCTGCGTCATTCTACAAGTAAGATTCGAAGCGTGGAGGATCTGGCACATATTTCTTCTCTCGGCTTTCGAGGAGAGGCGCTTTCAAGTATTGCCGCAGTAACGCAGACAGAATTGATCACGAAGACGAAACAGGAGAGTATGGGAACCCGTTATGTCATAGAAGGGGGACAGGAAAAAACGCTGGAAGATACAGGCGCACCTGACGGTACCACATTTCTTGTCCGTCAGCTCTTTTATAATGTGCCGGCAAGAAGAAAGTTTTTAAAGACGCCTATGACAGAAGCGGGACACATCCAGGATCTTCTTATGCATCTTTCACTTTCTCATCCGGAGATCGGATTTCAATTTTTAAATAACGGACAGGAAAAATTAAGGACCTCGGGAAATGGGAAATTAAAAGATGTCATCTATCAGATCTATGGCAGGGACATTGCTGCTAATCTTCTGGAGATAGACTTTGAAAAAGATGGTTTTCGCATGACCGGATATCTAGGTAAACCGGTTATTACAAGAGGAAATCGAAATTTTGAAAATATATTTGTGAACAGCAGATATATAAAAAGCGCCATGCTGTCTAAAGCCATTGAAGACGCATACAAAGATTTCGTCATGCAGCATAAATTTCCTTTTGTTGTTCTCCATTTTCATGTAGAGGGAGAAAAGGTGGACGTCAATGTGCATCCGACTAAGATGGAACTGCGCTTTCAAAAGCAGCAAGAAATATATGGTGCTGTATTTGAAGGGATCCACAGACAGCTTTTAGAACCAGAACTGATCCAGACAGTAGAAGTTCCACCCGCAGCAGTGCCTGAAAAAACAGCTGAGCGATCGGATGTTGCACATGCAGAAAGTCCGTTTCTGCTGCGGCCCAAGTCTAAACCCGCAGCTGCTGAAGTTAAGGATGAGGAATACTTTATCCGCAAAATGCGGGAACGTGTCACCGCATACCACCAGCGTCAGTCTAGTGCAGAAGTGCCGGATAAAGAGAGTATATTTAAACCCTCTGTGCAAAAAGAACGGATCTTAGAATCTGTCAGACAGGCAAAAAAACAAGAGACAAAAGAAATATTGCGTGAGAACGGTACATATTCCAGTCAGCCTGATAAGGAGTGTAGGCAAGAAGCAGAAGACAAATCGTCTGCACAAAATCCCAAACAGCTTGACCTGTTTGAGGAAAATCTGTTAAAAAGAGAAAAAAAAGCCGAATACAAATTGATCGGTCAGGTTTTCAATACATACTGGCTGGTGGAATTTCAGGATACGCTCTATATTGTTGACCAGCATGCCGCTCATGAAAGAGTATTGTATGAAAAAACCTTAAAAAATATGAAAAGCAGAGAATTTACTTCTCAATATTTAAGCCCTCCTATTATTTTAAGTCTGTCCATGCAGGAGGAAGAAGCCTTGAAGGAAAATATGGAACGCTTTCAAAAAATCGGATTCGAGATAGAGCCCTTTGGTGGGGAGGAATACGCTGTCCGTGCTGTGCCGGATAATTTGTTCAGTATCGCAAAAAAAGAACTGCTTATGGAAATGCTGGATGCTCTGTCAGATGGTGTTAAAACAACGATGACGCCAGATTTAATAGATGAAAAGATCGCCTCCCTTTCCTGCAAAGCAGCAGTAAAAGGAAATAACCGGCTTTCAGCGCAGGAGATGGATGTTTTGCTGGGGGAACTTCTTACGCTGGATAATCCTTATCACTGTCCACATGGAAGACCAACGATCATTGCTATGTCGCGCCGGGAATTGGAAAAAAAATTTAAAAGGATTGTATGAGGGTAAGCAAAAATGTGCCAAAAAAAACCACTGATCATATTAACCGGGCCTACGGCTGTCGGAAAAACAGAACTTTCCATCCGTCTTGCCAAAGCAGTGAATGCGGAAATCATTTCGGCAGATTCTATGCAGGTATATCGTCACATGGATATTGGTTCGGCTAAGATCAAGCCTGAGGAGAGGCAGGGGATCATACATCATTTGATCGATGTGCTTAATCCGCAGGAGGAATTTAATGTCGTAACATTTCAAAAAATGGCAAAAGAGGCTGTAAACGCTATTTATGAAAAAGGAAAAATACCACTTGTCGTAGGAGGAACTGGCTTTTATATCCAAGCGCTCTTAAAAGACATTGACTTCTCGGAAGAACAAAGCGACAAGCTATACAGAGAACAACTCCGGAAGACGGCAGAAGAAAAAGGAAGTGCATGGCTGCACGCCATCTTAAAAGAAACAGATGAAAAAGCAGCAGACCAGATTCATGTAAATAACACAAAGCGGATCATCCGTGCCTTAGAATACTATCATCTGACCGGAGAAAAAATATCAGCGCACAATGAAAGAGAACGAGAAAAAATCTCGCCATACATGGCTGCTTACTTTGTGTTGACAGACGACAGGGAGAAACTTTACACACGAATTGACCAACGTGTAGATAAAATGATGGAAGAAGGGCTTTTAGAGGAAGTACAGCGATTAAAGGCAATGGGACTGGACAAGAGCATGGTGTCGATGCAGGGACTTGGGTATAAAGAGCTGCTTGCTTATCTAGACGGAGAACTTACTTTAGAGGAGGCTGTCTATATCATCAAGCGGGATACACGCCATTTTGCAAAACGCCAGATTACATGGTTTAAGCGGGAACAGGAAGTTATCTGGCTTAACAGGCAGAAGTTTGCCTGTGATCAGACGGCGATCTTAGAGGAAATACTCCATGTCCTGCGAATCAAAAAAATAATAGAGGATAAAGAGGAATAAAAGAAAATGACAGATATGGAAAAAATGTACCAGGAACTTGGGATTTCAAAAAAGGTATGGGAGTTTGGAGAAAAAGTAGAAAAAAAGTTGGCAGAACGCTTTCAGGAATTTGACAGGACAGCAGAGTATAACCAGCTGAAAGTGCTGCATGCCATGCAGAAGAATAAAGTAAATGAAGCTTGCTTTAACTATGTCAGCGGCTATGGCTACAATGATATGGGAAGAGATACGTTAGAAGCAGTCTATGCAAGTGCCTTTCATACAGAGGCTGCGCTGGTACGGCCGCAGATTACCTGCGGCACACATGCTCTTGCCCTGGCTTTATCTGCAATCTTGCGTCCAGGGGATGAACTTTTGTCTCCTGTAGGAAAACCATATGATACATTGGAAGAAGTAATCGGTATACGACAATCCAAGGGATCACTTGCGGAGTATGGGATCACTTACAAGCAGGTAGAACTTTTGGAAGACGGATATTTTGACTATCCTGCCATTGAAAGAGCACTAAATGATCGTACCAAACTGGTGACGATTCAGCGCTCTAAGGGGTACCAGACCCGTCCAAGCTATTCTGTGGAAAAGATCGGCGAACTCATTGCTTTTATCAAGGCGCGCCGCCCGGACATTATCTGCATGGTGGATAATTGCTACGGAGAATTCGTAGAGCGCATAGAGCCAAGCGATGTGGGTGCAGATATGATCGTCGGTTCCCTGATAAAAAATCCGGGCGGCGGACTTGCGCCTATCGGCGGATATATCGCAGGAAAAGAAGAGTTGATCGAATCCTGCGCATACCGCCTTACTTCACCGGGACTTGGCAGAGAAGTCGGGGCAAGTCTTGGTGTGATGACTTCTTTTTATCAGGGGTTTTTTCTGGCTCCGACGGTTACTTGCGGCGCACTCAAAGGAGCTGTATTTGCAGCCAATATTTATGAACAGCTGGGATACACAGTGGTTCCGGACGGGAAGGAATCTCGTCATGATATCATCCAGGCTGTAAAGCTTGGCACACCAGAAGGGGTTATTGCTTTCTGTAAAGGAATCCAGGCGGCTGCACCGGTAGACAGTTACGTCAGTCCGGAACCATGGGCAATGCCGGGCTATGACAGTGATGTGATCATGGCGGCAGGCGCATTTGTACAAGGTTCCTCCATTGAATTAAGCGCGGACGGACCGATCAAACCGCCTTATGCAGTATATTTTCAGGGGGGACTGACCTGGTATCACGCAAAACTTGGAATACTAAAATCCGTGCAGGCAATGCTGGATGCAGGGGTTTTAGAGGAGGATAGAGTAGTATGAAGATCGCTGTGATCGGAGGCGGCGCATCCGGAATGATGGCGGCAGTCGCCGCAGCCTCAGAAGGGGCAGATGTTTTTATTGTTGAACAAAAGGAGCGGATCGGCAAAAAACTTTTATCTACAGGAAACGGCAGATGTAATTTTACAAATCTGCGCCAGGAGCCTGTGTTTTACCATTCGGAAAACACACAGTTCCCATGGCATATCATAGAAAAATTCCATGCACAGGATGCAATCTCCTTTTTCCTGCAGCTCGGAGTTTACTCCAGAAACAAAGACGGATATTTATATCCACATTCTAATCAGGCGAGCGCTGTGCTGGATGCTTTCCGCATGGAATTAGAACGGCTACATGTAGAGATTAAGACACAGACGAAATGTCTGGAGATTCTGCCGTCCAAGAAAAATTTCTGCATACGGACAGATAAAGGAAATCTCTACGCCGATAGGGTCATTTTAGCGGCGGGATCGAAAGCAGCGCCTTTTACCGGTTCTGACGGTTCTGGTTATACTCTGGCAAAACAGCTGGGACACCGGATTGTTCCGGTACTGCCTGCGCTGGTTCAGCTGCATTGCAAGGAAACGTTTTTTAAGAGTCTCGCAGGTATTCGTGCAGAGGGAAAAGTATCTCTCTATGTGAAAGATGTGTGTATTGCGCAAGAAACTGGGGAGATCCAGCTGACAAATTACGGCATATCCGGTATTCCGGTATTTCAGGTCAGCCGCTATGCATCGAACGCGCTTTATCATGGACAGGAAGTAAAAGCTGTCTTAAACTTTATGCCTGCTTTTTCAGAGGATACGTTTACTGCTTTTCTGACTGCCCGTATCCAGGCGCGCCCTGAAAAGACGACGGAAGAATTCTTTATCGGGCTTTTTCATAAAAATCTGGCGCAGCTTTGGGTAAAATTAAGCGGCGTACCACGTACGAAAAAGGTAAAAGACTGGACAAAAAGAGAACTTGCCGTCTTTGTCCGTTTGATTTTGCATTTCACAGTGACCGTCACAAAGACAAATGGTTTTGAGCATGCACAGGTTTGCGCGGGCGGCGTAGATACACGGGAGATCGATGCAGATACGCTGGAGTCTCTGTATGTTCCAGGACTTTATTTTACCGGAGAACTTCTCGATGTAGATGGCGCAACAGGCGGTTATAACCTGCAGTTTTGTTGGGCGTGCGGACAAATTGCAGGAAAGGAGGCTGCTAAGAGTGCTTAGGATACATCAATTGAAAATGAAAGAAGTCCATACGCCGGATGACATACGGCAAAGATTGCTGAAAATACTTTCTGTCAGTTCTTCTGAATTGCTACATTATGAAATTCGAAAGAAATCACTGGACGCACGCAGAAAACCAGAATTGTTTTTTGTATATACGATCGACTTTTCTGTCAAACAGGAGGAAAAACTGCTGAAAAGAATGAAAGGAAAAGTCAGCAGAGTAACAGATGTTGTCTATCCAATCGTAAAGAAAGCAGATAGACAGCTTGACTTTCGTCCGGTTGTGACGGGGAGTGGACCTGCAGGATTATTCTGTGCATATCTGTTGGCGCAGGCCGGTTTATGCCCCATTATACTGGAGAGAGGCGGCTGCGTAGAAGAACGAAAAAAGGCAGTAGAACGATTCTGGCAAACCGGGGTTTTGGATCCGCAGTCGAATGTCCAGTTCGGAGAAGGCGGCGCCGGAACTTTTTCTGACGGAAAGCTGAATACACTTGTAAAAGATACCTTTGGGAGAAATCGTTATGTATTGGAAACCTTTGTAAAATTTGGAGCACCTGAAGATATCCTCTATGAACAAAAACCGCATATTGGTACGGACATACTGATACAAGTCATAAAAAATATGAGAAATGCCATCACTGAATTGGGTGGGGAAATCCGTTTCCACCATACGCTGACAGGAATTGATCCAAAACAGAAACAGATCCAGATCAATGGAGAAAAATGGATGGATGCCAAGATACTGGTTCTGGCTCTTGGACACAGCGCAAGAGATACATTTGAAATGTTATATGAGCAAAAGTTATCTATGGAAGCAAAATCTTTTGCAGTAGGCGTGCGTATCGAGCATCCTCAAAAATGGATCGATACATGGCAGTATGGAAGAGAAGACAGAAGAGAGCTCTCAGCAGCTTCCTATAAACTGGCGGAAAAGCTTCAAAACGGCAGGGGAGTGTATTCTTTTTGTATGTGCCCGGGCGGTTATGTAGTCAATGCTTCTTCTGAAGAAGGATATCTGGCAGTTAACGGGATGAGCTATCATGGACGTGCTGGAGACAATGCCAACAGTGCCATTGTCGTTACGGTATCACCTGAAGATTTCGGGAATTCTCATCCATTGGCAGGCATGCATTTTCAAAGAATGTTGGAGAAAAATGCATGGCAGGTCGGAGGAGGGAAAATACCCGTACAGCGTTTGGAAGATTTCTGTGGAAATAAAGCCGGCACAGCCTTCCATGCTGTGCATCCAAATATGAAGGGCGCATACTCTTTGGCAAATGTCCGGCAGATCTTTCCTTGTGAACTTGCTCGGTCTATCGAACAGGGGATACAGATGATGGACAACCGGATGCATGGTTTTGCAGACGGGGACGCGCTGTTATCAGGTGTGGAAAGCCGTACATCTTCACCCGTGCGGATTGTCAGAAATAAAAACTTTACAAGCAATATACCCTGGATCTATCCATGCGGAGAAGGCGCCGGATATGCCGGAGGTATTACTTCCGCTGCCATGGACGGTATGAAAACAGCAGAAGCTGTCCTGAAAGTTCTATCAATTCAGTAGGTTTTTTATGAGATTCTTCACAAAAAATTAAGAATGGAAACCTATACATGATTTTTAAATTATGCTAAAATAAATCATTGTATTGTGACATCACAGCAAAATGAAATGACACATACAAATACGATCAAACAAATGTACAGTGAAGAACGTCCATATGAAAAGTGTGAACAGTTTGGAGCAGGCAATCTGACAAACGTAGAGCTGCTTGCAGTTTTGCTGCGTACAGGCACGAGAGGGGAAAACTCGATCCAGCTGGCAGAAAAGCTCTTGCATCCTGTTTTTGCCCAGGAAGGTATTTTAAATATCCATCAGTGGTCTATGGAACAGCTCATGCAGGTAAAAGGGATCGGCAAGGTAAAAGCCATACAGATCTTATGCCTGTCTGAACTTGCCAAACGTCTGGCAAAAGCATCGGCGCATACCGGATTAAATTTCTCTACGCCTTCCTCGATCGCACAGTATTATATGGAAGATATGCGGCATTTAAAGCAGGAGAGTATGAAACTGCTGCTGCTGAATACAAAGGTGAAATTGATCGGTGAGACGAATATTTCGAAAGGAACCGTCAATGCCTCTCTTATATCACCAAGAGAGTTATTTGTGGAGGCACTGCAGAAAAATGCCGTTTCTATCATTCTCCTGCATAATCATCCAAGCGGAGACCCTACTCCCAGCAAAGAAGATATCCTGGTGACCAGACGGATCCGAGATGCAGGTGAATTGATCGGGATAGAACTGCTCGATCACATCATTATTGGAAATAACTGTTTTGCCAGTTTAAAAGAAAAGGGGTTTATATAGGAACTTAAAGAAGGGGTTATAAATGGCGAGAAATGTCTA
Organism: Mediterraneibacter massiliensis; assembly: GCF_001487105.1. GTDB lineage: Bacteria > Bacillota > Clostridia > Lachnospirales > Lachnospiraceae > Mediterraneibacter > Mediterraneibacter massiliensis. The sequence continues at coordinate 1,632,969 of NZ_LN913001.1, forward strand.
TGGTTTAGATTTGGGGACATATGAAATAAAAATATATGATAAGAAAAAAGATGAGATCCGCAGGGAAAAAGATGTCATTGCCATGAAAGACAAACATTATGTTTTTTCCACAGGAGACAGTGCCTATGAAATGTACGAGAAAGCGCCAGAAAACATTCAGGTTGTTTTTCCTATGAAAAATGGGGTGATCGCGCATTTTGACGATATGCAGTATCTACTAGAGAGTCTTTTAAAAGGAGAACGGGCTTCTTCCCGCTGCGAATATCTTGTCGCTGTGCCTACAGATGTAACAGAAGTAGAAAAACGGGCGTTTTATGATCTTGTTTTTCACTCGGCGGCAAAAGCAAAATCCGTAAAGATTGTGGAACGGGGTATAGCGGACGCCATTGGATATGGTGCGGATATATGGAATGAAAAGGGAATGATGATCGCGAATTTTGGAGGTGGAACAACAGAAATTTCTGTATTATCCAGCGGCGGCATCGTTTTAAACCGTCTTGTAAAAATCGGCGGAGAACATTTTGATATGTCTGTCTTAAACCTGGTCCGCCATCACAGGGATTTTCTGATCGGCAGAATGACGGCTGAAAGACTTCGCAGGGAATTCGGTGTATTCGATCAGGAAACGAACGCCTCCCTTACTGTCTCAGGCAGAGATCTTGTCCAAGGGGTACCTCAGGAGAAGGCTATTTCTATAGGTCTTGTAAGAGCAGCGATGAAAGAACCTCTGGAGGTCTGTGTAGAAGCGATTCGTTCCATGTACGACAGAACACCGCCGGATGTGCGCAGAGGGATTGAAAAGAATGGGATCTATCTCACAGGAGGATTGGCAAATTTAAGGGGGCTTTCTACATATCTGCAAGAGAGTACTGGTTTGCCTGTTACAACAGCAAAAGACCCGGAGCTTTGTGCAGTAAGAGGCTTGAAGACGATCATATTGAATAAAGAATTCAGGAAACTGACATATTCCATGTTAGATGAAGATTATAGGTGGTTAAGATAAAATGAAAAAGAAGAATCAGACTTCCGGAACAAATAAATATTGGTTATTGGGACTTTCTCTTCTCTGCATTACGCTTATGCTTCTTTCTGTTTTTTCCGAGAAAACAAAAGGACCATTTAAAGTATTAGCAAATATTACTGTCATTCCTATGCAGCAAGGCTTCAATCAGATCGGCGGCTGGCTAAACGATATGAGTGAAAATTTTGAGACACTTTCTCAAGTACGTGAAGAAAATGAAAAACTGCAGGCAAGGGTTGATGAACTTGTTACAGAGAATAATAATCTGCAGGGGGAGAAGTACGAATTAGAACGTCTTCAGGAATTGTATCAGTTGGATCAAAGTTATGCTGATTATAGCAAAACTGCCGCCCATGTGATCGGTAAAGACGCAGGCAACTGGTTCAGCACCTTTACTATTGATAAGGGAAGTTCTGATGGGATCAAAAAAGATATGAATGTTATGGCAGGGAGCGGTCTGGTCGGTATCGTGACCGAAGTTGGACCTACCTGGGCAACAGTCCGTTCTGTCATTGATGATTCCAGTAATATAAGCGGCATGGTTCTTTCTACCTCTGACCGCTGTATCGTAAACGGAGACCTGACACTTATGAATGAGGGGAAACTTCGTTTTGAACAAATGGAGAACAATGAAAATACAGTGGCTGTAGGAGATCAGATCGTAACATCCTATATCAGTGACAAATACTTGCAAGGAATTTTGATCGGCTATATCAGTGAAGTTAATGTAGATTCCAATAATCTGACCCGTTCCGGGTATATCACACCGGCAGTTGATTTCAAAAATCTGCAGGAAGTTCTGGTCATACTGACAACCAAGAAAGACCTGACAGGGGAAAGTAAATAGAAGGGACTGTGTATATGAAAAAGATAAAGATAAAGCGGGGAGTCATAACAGCTGTTCTGATATTCGCCTGTTATCTGCTTCAGTGTACCGTATTTTCTTCTTTGGAGCTCGCAGGCATCAAACCCAATCTCATGATCATCCTGACATCTTCGATAGGATTTATGAGAGGTTCAAAGGAAGGCATGCTTGTCGGTTTTTTTTCCGGTCTGCTGATCGATATCCAATTTGGATCCATAATCGGAATGTATGCGCTGATCTATTTGTTGACCGGATATGTCAACGGACTTTTTATGCAGATGTACTATGATGAGGATATAAAACTGCCGCTTTTTTTAATAGCAGCAAGTGAATTTGTATTTGGACTGGTTGTTTACTTCTTTATGTTTATGCTGCGCAGCGAGTTCTATTTCTGGTTTTATTTGAACCATATTATTATTCCAGAACTTATTTATACTATCGTGATAACACTTGGATTGTATCCGCTGATCTTATTTATCAATCACAGACTGGAAGCGGAAGAAAAAAGGAGTGCTAGTAAATTTGTTTAGAGATACTTTGGACCGTATAAAAGATGGGATCATACAGATGTTTAGATCACGGTTTTTCGTGCTGCTTTTTGTGTTTTCCATCATGTCTGTCATTTTAGCGGGCAGATTATTTTATCTCCAGATCATAAAGGGAGAAGACTATCTGGAAAACTATGAACTGACTATCCGCAAGGCAAAAGAGATACCGGGAACCCGGGGAAATATTTATGATCGAAACGGAAATCTGCTGGCCTATAATGAACTTGCATACTCTGTAACGATCGAAGACAATATAACGGCAAATACTGTAACCGAAAAAAATGAAATCTTAAACGGAATACTAGATTCTGTACTGTCCATCGTAGAATCCCACGGTGATTCCGTTATCAGTGATTTTGGTATCGTGTTGGATGCTGCCGGAAATTATGAATTCTCTCAAACCGACGAAACACTACGGCTTCGTTTTGTGGCAGATGTATACGGTCTGGCTACGATCGATAAGCTGACAGAAAAACAAAAAAAACAATCTGCGGAAGAAATTATACATTATCTTTGTACAGATGAAGTTTATGGATATGGACTGGATGATAAAAAACTGGAAAAAGAATATATCCTGAAAATGGTAAATATGCGTTATGCCATCAATCTAAACAGTTTTCAAAAATATATTTCCACTACACTGGCGTCAGATGTAAGTGAAGAGACTGTGGCAGCAATCATGGAAAATAAAGATTCCCTAAACGGTGTAGATATAGAAGAAGACTCTCTGAGGCGTTATACGGACAGTAAATATTTTGCTTCTATTATCGGATACACTGGAAAAATCTCACAAGAAGAATACGATGCTCTCGATAAGTCGGATAAGAAAAAGTATTCGCTTTCAGATATAATCGGAAAATCTGGACTGGAACAGACGATGGATGAAACACTTCAGGGAACAAAGGGAAAGACAATTTTTTATGTGGACAGTATGGGCAAGGTAACAGAGACGGTGAGTACTACAGAGCCTGACGCCGGAAATGATGTATATTTGACGATCGATAAAGACCTGCAGAAAAAAACATACCAGCTTCTGGAAGAAAAACTGGCCGGTATCATCCTTTCCAAACTGCATGATATCTTGGATTATGATCCAAGTACGGCTGAAGATGCCAAAGATATCATCATTCCTATAGGAGATGCCTATAATGCCTTTATTGCAAACGAAATCGTCGATGAAACACATTTTGGAGCAGAAGACGCGAAACCTGCCGAAAAGGCGGTCTATGCTGTATTTGAGGAAAAAAGAGCTTCTGCTGTACCGGAGATTATCCAATATATGCAGGATGCAGACGCAGCTCCTTACAATGAACTTTCTTCTGAAATGCAGGCTTATCTGGATTATGTGTCGATTGACGTACTCCTGAAAGATAAAGGAATCTTGATAAGTGATGCGATCGATACAAATGATGAAACATATCAGGCATGGACAAAAGAAGAAAATATCAATTTGTATCAGTATTTAAATTATGCGATTTCACAGAATTGGATTGATACTTCTAAACTAAGTGATTATGTTTCAGAAGAAAAATATTCGGATTCTGCGGAAATTTATCAGGGGATTTTAAGTTTTTTGCAAGATTATTTAGTTTCGGATATGAATTTCGACAAACTTCTCTACAAATATCTTATAAAATCAGGTAGTATCAGTGGTGCACAGATCTGTGCCATTGTGTATGAGCAGGAAGTTCTTCCTATGGATGAAGCATCTTATAACGGACTTTTGGACGGCAGTGTGAATTCCTATTCCTGGTTATATGGGAAGATAGAAAATCTGGAGATCACTCCCGGACAGCTGGCGCTGGAGCCGTGTACAGGCTCTGCTGTAGTCAGCGATCCAAATACCGGTGAGGTACTCGCCTGTGTTTCCTATCCGGGATATGACAATAACCGTCTTGCCAATACAATGGACTCGGAATACTATAATAAACTGGTTACAGGACTGTCACGCCCATTCTATAATAATGCGACACAGGAACGCACAGCACCCGGCTCCACATATAAAATGGTTTCCGCTGTTGCAGGTCTGACGGAAGGTTATATTGACGCAGACACGCTGCATTATTGCAACGGAGAGTTCTCCGAAGTAACACCGAGTCCACGATGTTGGTCTTATCCAAACGGACATGGGGATCTCAATGTAGTCGGAGCGTTGGATGTTTCCTGTAATGTGTTTTTCTATGAATTGGGATATGATATGAGTCTGGATGCGGAGGGCAATTATGATAGTGACAGGGGAACAGATACACTAGCAAAATATGCAAAACAATTCGGTCTGGGAGAAAAATCCGGACTGGAAATTCCTGAATCAGAACCGCAGATATCAGATGAATACTCTATCCTCTCTGCCATAGGACAGGGAACAAATAACTACACTGTAAGCCAGTTGAATCGTTATGTAGCCACTGTTGCAAACCGCGGAACAGTATATGATCTGACATTGCTGAAGAAAACGACAGATTCAGACGGAAAGATAATCAAAGAGTATGAACCGGATGTGGCGGGCACCATGGATGGAGTCAGCAGCAATACATGGGATCTTGTCCATCAAGGTATGATCGACATGGTGGCAAGTACTCCAAGTTTCAGTGGACTTGAAGTGACAATGGCAGGAAAGACCGGTACAGCACAGCAAAGTGATCTGCACCCGGATCATGCTCTTTTTGTCGGTTTCGCTCCGGCAGAAGATCCAGAGATCGCTATTGCAGTCCGGATTGCCAATGGATACAACTCTGGATATACGGCTGAGATTGGGCGAGATATCGTTAGGATCAAATACGGACTTTCCGGTTCTGATGAACTGATCACCGGTTCAGCAGCAGAATTAGGAACAGCGCTCGCGGGGGATTAATAAAGGATGTGATGGTATATATGGACAGACTGGTATCCATCAAAAGCAGCCGTTACGGAATGGAGATTCATTTAGATCCGAAGGCTCCCTTTGGTGAACTGATGAGAGCACTTACTTTGAAACTAAAGAATTCTACTCGTTTTTTTGAAGGAGCACATATGGCTCTTTCACTGGTAGGGCGTTCTCTTTCAAAAGAAGAAGAACAAAATGTTTTGGAACAGATTTCTGCCTTAACAGGAATTGAAATCGTATGTATCATTGAACAGGACAAACAAAAAGATCAAATGTACAAAAGCATTGTAGAACAAACGCTTTCTAATATTTACAAGAAAGACGGACAATTCTATAGAGGTACTTTGAGTAAAAGGCAAGTATTAGAATCCGATTCCAGTATTGTGATCTTAGGAGATGTGGAGTCTGGAGCCAGAGTGATCGCCAAAGGAAATGTCGTAGTCGTTGGCGGACTTTCCGGCACTGTAAAAGCCGGTGCTTCAGGAGACAGGAATGCTTTTGTCGCTGCATTGTCTATGCAGCCTAAACAACTTTGTATAGGAGAAATAGAGGCAAACTGTCAAAGGTTCCATAAAGAAAATCTCTCCATAAATGGTCCGAAAATCGCATTCATAGATGGAAACCATATTTATCTCGATCCACTTGTAGAGTGATCAAAGGAATAAGAAGTTGTAGGAGGAAAAAGACATGGGCGAAGTGATTGTCATTACATCAGGAAAAGGCGGCGTTGGTAAAACGACGACAACAGCAAATATAGGCATTGGGCTATCGAGGCTTAACAAAAAGGTGATCGTGATAGATACAGATTTAGGACTGCGTAATCTGGACGTTGTCATGGGATTAGAAAATAGGATAGTATATAATCTGGTGGATGTCATAGAAGGGAGCTGCCGCTTGAAACAGGCTTTGATCAAAGATAAACGCTTCCCGGAGCTGTATCTGCTTCCTTCTGCGCAGACGAAAGATAAAACAAGCGTCTCACCGGAACAAATGAAAAAATTGATCGAAGATCTTCAAAGTGAGTTTGATTATATTCTTTTGGACTGTCCGGCAGGAATCGAACAAGGATTTCAAAACGCGATCGCCGGAGCTGGACGCGCTATTATCGTAACAACCCCTGAAGTATCAGCTATCCGGGATGCAGATCGTATTATCGGGCTGCTGGAAGCAAAGGGTATCAAAAATAATTCTCTTTTGATAAACCGTCTGCGAGTAGATATGGTAAAGAAGGGAGATATGATGTCTGTGGAAGATGTCACAGAAATACTTGCTATTGATTTATTAGGAGTAATCCCTGATGATGAAAAGGTCGTGATCGCTACGAATCAGGGCGAGCCTGTTGTGGGAGAGGACAGCCCTTCCGGACAGGCCTACGAAAAAGTATGCCGCAGACTCTTAGGGGAAGCGCTCCCGATCACAGATTTCTCTCATGCAGAGGGACTGCTTGCCAGATTTTCTAATCTTTTCAGGAAAAATTAGGAGGTCTTACATGAATGCGCCATCTGTTTTTGTTGCAAAAGAGAGACTGAAAAATCTGCTGAATGCAGACAGGATACACTGTACAATGCCCGACGCGTGTGAACGCTTATCGTCGGATCTTTATCACACAATTTCAAAATACATAGAAATAAAACCTGAAAATTTTGATATAGAGATAACACGTACAGATATACATATAAAATATACAGGAGAAAATCATTGAAATTAAAGTTTTACCTTCAGAATATCAAACAGCGGTATCATATAAAAGAATATAAGTTTAGCCTGGTCATCCTTGTGCTTATCCTATCTATTATAGGTATTTTTATGGTGGGAAGCGCAAGACCGGATCTGCAGACAAGGCAGATCGTGGGCGTATTTATCGGGATTGGCGCTATGGTAGTTATTTCTTTGATCGATTATAAATGGATCTTGAACTTTTATTGGCTCTTATATGTCATAAATCTTCTCTTTCTTATCGCGGTACCTATATTCGGAATCTCTGCAAATGGTGCCAAGCGTTGGCTGGATATCGGTATTACACAATTTCAGCCCTCTGATCTGACAAAAATACTGATGATCCTGTTTTTTGCAAGATTTTTGTCTGACAGAGAAGCTGCTATAAATGACAAAAAAACGATCCTGCAGGGGATTGCTTTGATTTTTCCTTCCCTGCTTCTGATCTTTAAGCAGCCAAATCTGTCCACTACGATCTGTATAGGAGCGTTGTTTTGTGTCCTGATGTATATGGCAGGGCTCAGCTACAAATTTATAGGAACTGTCCTTGCGATCGTAATCCCCACAGGGGCTATTCTTTTTGCGGCAGTCATTCAGCCAAATCAGCCGTTTCTAAAAGGGTATCAGCAGAATCGTATCCTTGCTTGGCTGGAGCCGGAAAAATATGAATCAGAAGAAGCGTATCAACAGCTAAATTCTATCCGGGCGATCGGTTCTGGACAACTTTCTGGAAAAGGATATAATAACGATTCCAGCGTGTCCGTAAAAAATGGAAATTTTGTTTCAGAGCCTCAGACAGACTTTATTTTTGCCATCATCGGAGAAGAATTGGGATTTGTGGGTTGTTGTATAGTCATAATTTTGCTATTATTAATAGTGATAGATTGCATTTTGATAGGATTAAAGGCAAAGGATACGGCAGGGCGCATCATCTGCGCCGGCGTTGCCGCACTGATAGGGATCCAGAGTTTTATCAATATCAGTGTGGCTACTATGATCTTCCCCAATACAGGGATATCTCTTCCGTTTGTAAGTTATGGTCTGACTTCTGTCGTTTGTTTTTTCATGGGAATAGGTTTTGTTTTAAATGTTGGCTTACAGCCTAATAAATATCAATAGAGGAGAGAAGATGCATATGAACATAGGATTAGTAGCACATGATGCGAAGAAGAAACTGATGCAGAATTTTTGTATCGCATACCGTGGGATATTGAGCAAACATTCTTTGTTTGCCACAGAGACAACCGGCGTTCTGGTAGAAAGCGTAACGAATTTAAGCATCCATAAGTATCTTGCAGGACACTTAGGCGGGAAGCAGCAGCTTGGGGCACAGATCGAACATAATGAGATGGATCTGCTTATCTTTTTCCGTGATCCGCTGACTTCACGTTCCCACGAACCAGATGTCAATGATATCGTAAAATTATGCGATATGTATAATATTCCGATCGCAACGAATATTGCAACGGCAGAGGCTTTGATTCTAGCATTGGACAGAGGAGATTTAGACTGGCGTGAAATGTACAGATAACAGCAGGAATTTAAGAAAAAGACAGGTGATGAGGAGGCGGAGACGCCGGCGTATGCGCCGGATTTTTCTGTATGTGTTTCTTACGGTCATCCTGGTAATTTTCGGATGCATCGGTGTATCTGTTTACAAAGACAGCAAAAGGAATTATACCGCAGAATATGAGAAGATCACGTATGATCAGAAACTCTTTGAAGGAGACCTGTTTGCGCAGAATCTTTGTGTTTCTGAAGAAAATGATGTGGCATTATCTGGCTTCGTAGATAATACCAGTCTTCATGCGGCGGGATTATTCGATATATACAACAAAAATGTTCTCTATGGATATCATTTATATGACCGATTATTTCCAGCCAGCACAACAAAAGTCATGGTTGCTTATGTGGCGTTAAAGTATGGAAATTTAGACGATATGGTCACAGTGAGTGAGCATGCAACGGATCTGGAATGGGATTCCTCTGTCTGTGGCTTACGGACAGGAGATACACTTACACTGTATGATCTTATCTGTGGACTTTTGCTGCAGTCGGGAAATGATGCGGGGATTGCGATCGCCGAACATATATCCGGCAGTGAAGAAGAATTCGTAGCTTTGATGAATGAAGAAGCAAAAAAGTTAGGTGCCACGCAGACCCATTTTGTCAATCCGCATGGTCTTCAGGACGACGATCATTATACGACTGCCTATGATCTGTATCTGATGTTTAATGCGGCAGTACAAAACGAACAGTATGTAGAAATCATTGAAAAGACTTCTTATTCTGCTTCTATTACAGGAGCGGACGGTATCGTTCGAACAGAAGATTGGAAGCCGACAAATTATTATGCGCTGGGTGAAGCCGAAGTTCCGGAAGGTGTAAATATACTCGGAGGAAAAACAGGAACGACTGACGAGGCAGGCTCCTGCCTAATTCTCTATAGTCAGGACATAGAAAAACAACCGTATATTTCCATTGTTATGGGAGCGGACGATAAAAGTATCCTCTATGATGAAATGACCGCTTTGCTTGCAAGAGGTATTGCAGATCGATAAAGTTTTGGGAAAGTATAAAAAGCCTGTATCCGACAGAAAAGCATATTATACATGCTTTTCTGTCGAATACAGGCTTTATTTTTATAAACGATGGAGCAAAATAGGTCAAATTCCGCTGCTTTTATGATTCTGACATGCTGTGTATCCTGCCATACAGACTGATAAGATATAATCCACAAAGCCCTACGACCGTATACACGATCCTGGAAGCCCAGCTTAAATTTCCTAATAGAAACGCCACCAGATCAAAGCGGAAAACACCTACTAAAAGCCAGTTGACTGCTCCGATAATGACAATTGTAAGAGCCGTATTATCAAACCACTTCATGTTATTTCCTCCTTTTCATAGCCATACTTTCATTATTTCCACAAAAACTGGAAATATACATATAAAAATGGTATACTTGAACATGCAAAGTGCGAAAGAAATGCATGGATAGAGGAATATAAAGCATGTATCAAGAAGGAGACAGGGCATTTGAAGTTTAGGAAAGATAATTCCATTAATATAAAAAAATATAAAAACCGCCGTGAATGGAATGTAGGTATTGTTATTTTTATGATCATATTCATTTATCTGGTCGTAACAATTTTTACCTACGCTACAAGCAAAAAGGTTTATGCCTATGAGGTACGCAAAGGAAGTATCGTAAAAGACAATTCCTATATCGGACTGGCAATACGGCAGGAGAGTGTCATTAAAACAGAAACCGGCGGGTATATTAATTATTATCAGAATGAAAACAGTAAAGTAAAGGCAGGCGCATCTGTCTATACTGTTTCTGATCAGAAGCTTAAGTTCCCAGCAAAAGATACATCGGAAGAAACGGCTGCTTTAAGCGAAGATCTCCAGAATAATCTGATCTTGCAGATGCAGCAGTTTAATGAAAATTATGATCCGCAGAAGTATTCTTCTGTGTATTCTTTGAAAAATGAGATTACCGCTTTAATGCAGACTTCAGGCAGTAAGACAAAGACAAGTCAGCTCTCGGCAGTGATCGAAGCAAGCGGACTCGAAGTGACTTCCTTTCAGACATCTCAGGACGGAATACTTGTGCTGACAATAGATGGATATGAAGGGCTTACGAAAGACTCTTTTACAGAAAAAGATTTTGACCGCAGCAGCTATGAGAGTATACAACTGAACGACCAGATGAAAATAGAAGCTGGAGACCCTGTATACAAATTGGTTACAAGTGAAAAGTGGTCCGTATTGGTACAGTTGGATGAAACTACTGCCAAGTCTCTGCAGGATGTAACAAGCATGAAGACCCGTATTGATAAAGACAGTGAGACAATGTGGGCGGATTTTTCTATTATCGAGAAGGATGGTGCATACTATGGATGTCTGGATTTTGACAATTCCATGATACGTTATGCGCAAGAACGTTATCTGAATATGGAACTGATCTTTGAGGATGAGACAGGATTAAAGATTCCGCGTACAGCGGTTGTAGAAAAAGAATTTTTTACAATTCCCAAGGAATATATCACGACCGGAGGGAACAGTTCTTCTCCAGGCGTATTGGTACAGACCGAGGGGAATTCTGCCCAATTTACGCCGATTGAGATTTATGACATTTCTGAATCGGGAGAAGTATATGTAAGTACCGCTGATTTTACAAAAGGAACTACTTTTATCAAACCAGAATCTGCTGAAACTTACACACTAAGAGAAACAAAACCTTTAAAAGGAGTATATAATATCAACCAAGGATATGCTGTATTTAAAGAAGTGGATATTCTGTGTGAGAGTGATGAATATTATATTGTCCGGGAAGGTGATACTTATGGCTTGAATAATTACGATCATATTGTACAAAATGGAGACAGTATGAAAGAAGATGAAATAGTATTTCAATAAGAAAGGCAGGAAAAAATTATGTTAGAAACAAATCTCGCACAAGTTGAGGCAAATATCCAGGCTGCATGCAGGCGGGCAGGACGCAAACGAGAAGATGTTACATTGATCGCTGTGAGCAAGACGAAACCTGTGCAGATGCTTAAGGAAGTCTATAATCTGGGAGTACGTGTTTTCGGAGAAAATAAAGTGCAGGAACTGACGGATAAATATGTGCAGCTTCCTTCAGATATCCGCTGGCATATGATCGGACATTTACAGACGAATAAAGTGAAGTATATCATAGATAAAGTAGAATTGATACATTCTGTTGATTCTCTGCGTCTTGCAGAGACAATAGAAAAAGAAGCAGAAAAGAAAAACTGTACGGCGAATATATTAGTAGAGGTAAATGTGGCAGAGGAAGAAAGTAAATTCGGCTTAAAGATGAGTGAAGTAATTCCATTCATGGATGAAATTTCTAAATATTCTCATATAAATGTACGAGGTCTGATGACGATTGCTCCATTTGTAGAAAATCCAGAAAAAAATCGTCCTATTTTCGCGGCTTTGAGGAAATTATCTGTTGACATTAGACATAAAAACGTTGATAATAGTAATGTGAGTATACTTTCAATGGGGATGACCAATGATTATGAAGTTGCGATTGAAGAGGGCGCTACGATGGTCCGTGTCGGAACAGGAATCTTTGGTGCCAGGGATTATGACATAAAATGACAAAATACTGGGATGAAAGTATAAAACAAAAAAGTATGTCAATAAACCGACATGAGATAGGAGTGTAAATATGGGTGTGTTTGATAAATTTCTGGACATCATGAAATTAAACGAAGACGACTATGATGACGATGATTTTTATGATGATGATGAATTCTATGAAGATGATTACGAAGAAAAGCAGCCTCGTCGTTCTCTGTTCGGAAAGAAAAACAGCAAAGATCAATATGATGATTTTGATATGGAAGAAGAAAAATTCCAGCCGGCATCAGGAAACAAGGTGACTCCGATGCGTCAGCCGGCATCAAGAAAAAACAACAGCGGTAATATGGAAGTATGTGTTGTAAAGCCAACTTCTGTAGATGATTCCCGTGAGATCACAGAGACTCTTCTTTCTGGACGTACAGTGATTTTGAATCTGGAAGGTATGGATCTGGAGATTGCACAGAGGATTATCGACTTCATTTCCGGTGCTACTTTTGCGATCAACGGAAATCTTCAAAAAATTTCTAATTACATATTTCTTGTCACACCGACGAATGTAGATATTTCAGGAGATCTTCAGGATTTGCTTGGAGGTTCCATGGAAACACCGAGTGTCAGAGGAAGATATTAAAACAGATTAGGCGTAAATGAAGAAAAGATGCAAAACGACAATCAGCATAAGGAAGAACAGCTTTTAAAGAAAAGGCTTATTGAACTTTCCAGACTCGCTTATCAGAGAGAGTTTATAACGTATTCAAATTTTTTAAATCTAAATGAAATACATATACTGCATAGCCTGTCCAAGGAGGAATTATATACAAAGTATATTGTCTTTGGCGGCTATGATGCAGCAGAGCGTCAGATGGCGGCATTTCTCCCTGATGCTCTTTATTTGCGTTGGAAGGATCCAGAAGTACGCAATCAACTCCCGTTTCCTTTTTATGTTCTTTCAGTAACCCCGCTTCATCAGAAATATGCTGAAGTTTTGACGCACAGAGATTATCTGGGGGCAATCTTGAATCTTGGCATCGAACGTTCTAAGATTGGCGATATCCTTATTGAGGATGGGAGCGCAGTCCTCTTTATACACGAAAGCATGAAAACATTTTTGGAAGAAGAATTAACAAGAGTCAAACATACTGCCGTTCATGTGCAGGAAAAAGCAGAACAAGAATTTTCTTATGTACCTAAGTATGATGAAATCAAGGGAACGGTAGCTTCTGTACGGTTGGACAGCCTGTTATCTCTTGCGTTTTCCTCCTCTCGTACACGTCTGCGTACACTGATCGAGGATGCGAAAGTGTTTGTAAACGGAAGACTCGTCACAAGCAACGGATATCAGCTCAATGAAGGAGATATTGTTTCAGTCAGAGGGATGGGAAAATTTTTATACGCAGGAGAACTTTCTAAAACTAGGAAAAATAGGATTTATGTAGTAATCCATAAATATATATAACCAAATATAGGAGATCCATGGAGGCAAATATGGAAAAAGAAAAAACTACAGACTTGAAAAGTATCATACTGGCATGTGTCGGGTTCACGGCTTTGCTCTTTTTGGATCAGTATACAAAACAGCTTGCCGTTACACATCTAAAAAATAAGGAACCATTTACTTTGATCGATGGTGTATTCCAACTGCATTATCTGGAAAACAGAGGCGCTGCGTTCGGGATCTTTCAGGATAAACAGCTGCTTTTCGTCGCAGGCGCAGTATGCATTGTGCTCGTGGTCTCTTTTATGTATGTACGTCTTCCTCACAGGCAAAGATATATTCCTTTGCGTATCTGTTTTGTCTTTCTCTGTGCAGGAGCTGTTGGAAATATGATAGATAGAATCTGTTTAAATTATGTGATTGATTTTTTGTATTTTGAATGGATCGATTTTCCTATTTTTAATGTAGCTGACTGCTACGTAGTAGCAGCCGGTCTCCTTTTTGTTATACTGATCCTGTTTTTCTACAAAGATGAAGAACTGCATGATCTAAGCCTTTGTATACGGAGAAAAAAGTGTGATAGGACTAAATAAAGTATGAAAGATCTTTTTTTAAAATCAGATACAGACGAAAAAATACGGATCGATAAATTTCTTTCTGAACAAATTCCAGATATTTCTCGTTCTTATTTACAGAAATTATTAAAGAACGGAAATATCACAGTAAACAAAAAATGTGTAAAGTCAAATTATAAATTGAGTTTTCAGGATGAGATAGAAGTACATTTTCCTGAAATAGAAAGTCCGGAGATTTTGCCGGAAAATATCCCACTGGACATCTTATATGAGGATGAAGATATTCTTGTTATCAATAAACCTAAACAGATGGTCGTACATCCTGCTCCGGGACATTACAGCCATACTCTGGTCAATGCTGTTTTGTACCACTGCAAAGAGCATTTGTCCGGCATTAACGGAGTAGCCCGTCCGGGTATTGTACATCGCATTGATATGGATACAACTGGCTCGCTTTTGATCTGCAAGAATGACAGGGCACATCAAATACTGGCGGAGCAATTGAAGGAACACACGATCACAAGAAAATATGTTGCTGTCGTACACGGAAATATAAGAGAAGACACCGGCACAGTCCGAGCGCCGATCGGCAGGCATCCGACAGACAGAAAAAAAATGAGTACTCACGCCTCAAATGGTCGGGAAGCTGTCACACACTATCGTGTATTAGAACGTTTCGGACAATTTACTTATATTGAATGTGAACTGGAAACAGGGCGTACACATCAGATACGTGTCCATATGTCCAGTATAGGACATCCTATTTTAGGAGACGCAGTCTATGGTCCTGCAAAATGTCCTTTTCATTTACAAGGACAGACACTCCATGCAAGACTGCTTGGTATTATACATCCTTCCACTGGTGAATACATGGAATTTGACGCGCCACTTCCGGAATATTTTACAGTAGTATTAGAACGTCTGCGCAGCAGATGAAAACAATATAAGTTTTCGTTGTCATACAGGATATTTTTCGTTATAATAAGTCATATAGAAACATGTTGTTTTGCCGTCTGGCTAATACGGCATTGTTCGGTAAAGGAGATGACTGGTATGAAGACAAACACGATTATTACCATAGGACGTGAATATGGAAGTGCCGGAAGAGAGATTGGCTATAAAGTTGCTGATTATTTCGGAATCAAACTTTATGATAAAGAGATGTTGGCACGTGCCGCAAAGGAGAGCGGTATCTGCGAAGAAATTTTTGAGACACATGATGAAAGACCTACAAATAGTTTTTTATATTCTCTTGTGATGGATACATATTCCATGGGTTATTCCGGCAATACGTACACCGACATGCCGATCAATCACAAAGTTTTTTTAGCACAGTTTGATGCAATCAAGAAGATCGCAGATGAGGGGCCATGTATTCTGGTAGGCAGATGTGCGGATTATGCGTTGGAATCTTATAAGAATGTCGTAAGCGTATTTATCCACGCCGATATGGACGCGCGGATACGGCGGATTGCACGTATCTATGATCTGACAGATGCAAAAGCGAAAGAAATGATCATAAAGACGGATAAAAAGCGTGCAAGCTATTATAATTATTACACAAATAAAAAATGGTCCAATGCAGACAGTTATGAGCTCTGCCTAAACAGTTCGGAACTTGGAATAGAGGGAACAGCAAAAGTGCTCGAACAATATATTGCGTTGAAGGAGTCAATCCCAACAGCAGAACGTAAAGTATGATAAAATAGATTTGCTTTTTTCTTATATATAAGTGTAGAAGGCATAGGAAACCGGCCGGTTTCCTATGCCTTCTATATAATACTTCGTCTTTAAGACTTCCTTTGATTCAGAAGTATACGCTCAGGCCAGCCTTTTATATTTCCATTTAGAATTGCATGGAACATTCTTTCTTTAGCACCCGGATGTTCCTTTTCAAGATTGTGTAAAAGCTCTTTGGCATACTGTCTTTTTGTATAACCATCCACCGGACATTTACTTTTTACTACTGGAAGATGATATTTATTTTTAAAGCCGATGACATCTTTTTCTTCCACAAACAAAATCGGACGGATGACTGTCAGATCCATTCGATCCAGATAGGTTTTGGGTGAAAAGGAATAAAATCTGCCTTCAAATATGAGAGAGAGCAGCATTGTTTCTACTATATCATCCTTGTGATGTGCATAGGCAACTTTATTGCATCCCATTTCTTTAACAGCCTGATTTAAGGCTCCCTTCCTCATTTTGGCACAGAGAGAGCAGGGGTTAGATTCCTTTCTTATGTCAAACAGTATATGATAAATATCAGAGCTGACGATCTTATACGGAATCTGCATCTCATTGCAGAGTACCCGAACGGGACTTAAATCAAAGTCTTTAAACCCCAGATCTACTGAAACCGCGCTTAATTCAAATTTTTTCGGATAAAATCGCTTCAGTCCATGAAGTGCGTATAAAAGTGTCAGGCTGTCCTTTCCCCCGGAGATACCCACAGCAATATGATCCCCTTCTTGTATCAGACCATATTCATCCACCGCTTTTCTTGTAAAACTTAATAATCTCTGCAGCTGCATAGTACTTTTATCCTTTCTTTGCCTTATCCTGTCTTGTACCGTCATTTTTATATTATACTGAGAATATAGAAGAAATACAAGAAAAAATATCTTAGAGCTCCCGCAATTTTACAGCGCCCGCCGCCTGTTTTCTGCGTTCCTCATCGATTGCGGCATAATGTTTCTTCGTTGTATTGACATCTTTGTGTCCAAGCACATCTGCTACAAGATAAATATCGCCGGTCTCTTTATAAAGGGATGTCCCATACGTACTGCGTAGTTTATGTGGCGTAATCTTTTTGTTCGGCGTTACTTGGCGGGCATATTTTTTCACTAGATTTTCGACTGCCTGTACACCGATCCTGCGCCTTTGTGTAGAAAGGAACAAAGCGTTCTCGTGGCCGGAGAGGGGCGTGACCGCTTTTCTTGTTGTATAAAGATACATCTTTAATGCCTGTTCGACTTCTGTACCAAAATAAACAACCATTTCATTTCCGCCTTTTCGAGTAACTTTTATTCCATTGTTTTTAAAATCTACATCTTGCAGGTCCAATCCTACGCATTCTGAAACACGAATACCTGTGCCAAGCAGAAGTGTAATAATAGCCAAATCACGATTTTTATTTTTTTCATAATAGACCTTTTTTTGTCCTGTCAATTCATCCCCGCCATGCTCGATATAATCCAGCAGTGAGGCAACCTCATCCGTATCCAAACGGATGATCGCCTTTTCATGCAACTTTGGCATATCCACAAGCAGCGTAGGATTATTCGAAATAATCTGGTGTTTGAAATAATATCCATAAAAACTGCGCAAAGCAGACATTTTCCGGGCAAGACCCTTTTCTGTATTCGTGATCTGTTTATCCGAGTCATTTTGATATACTTTTAAATATTCCTGATATTCCTCTATATCAACCGGTTTTAATTTTTCAAGATCCTGTACTATAAACATATCTGCTGTGTAATTTTTATAGAGGGGATTATTTTCTATCAAGAAGTGAAAAAATACTCGTATGTCATAAGCATACGAAATTCTCGTTCTTGCCGATGTTGTCGGTTCCACTGCGCGAAAATAATCTTTTGCAAAAGGCGGAAGCGTTTTTAATATTTCACGCAGTTTTAGTGTATTATCTATATAATTCTGTTCATGATATGTTTTTCTTTTTTTTAGATTTTTTTCTTCCACATTATGAACCTCCTTTTAATATAGTATGTATCATACCATGTATTGGTTTTAATGTCTATATCTATTTGAAAAATCAGTATTTGTCGTATAGATATATATTATTTATATTCTCATCTTTTTCACGAGTACATAGGAATTCAAGGTCTATCTGCGTAAATGCGGCAGTCAGAATCCTTTCTGACTGCCGCAGGGTGAGTTTTATATATCAATACATAGGGATGTATATTGATATCGTAAATAAAATTACCTCTATTGGACAAAGGTTGTATCGTTATAGGCGATCATCAAATTCTCACCTGCATGAATTTCATCTGAAGTTAAGGAATTCAATTCTTTTAACAGATCTATATATTCTTCAACAGAATGACAGTCTGAAGTCATATTTTCCTCAGCGATATCCCAAAGTGTATCGCCTTGTTCAATAACAATACTTTTATAATATGTGTATTCCACAGGTTCTTCTATCTGGTTTCCGTGTGCAGAAACAAAAAAGGTATTGAACAATAAACAGCTTGCTACAATCAGCATCACTCCTACTAATACATAATTTCTTACTTGTCTGTTCATACAATTTATCCCCCCGTAATACATGATCAAATATGCGAACAACTGTTCTGTTGTGTATTTTTATTATAGTATGCGAACAGATGTTTGTCAATAATATTCTTAAAAAAATCGAACATATTTTCGCAACAAGTGTTTGCTTTTTTATTTAAGCTATGCTATTATATTAAAAAGATTAGATTGATTTATGAGGAGGAATTTCATGTCACAGGGGAAAATCAGTAAAAAGCAGTTAGAAATTTTAGAATATATCAAAGCGCAGATATTAGAGCGCGGTTTTCCGCCTGCTGTCCGGGAAATATGCGAGGCAGTCCATCTGAAATCCACCTCATCTGTACACTCCCATCTGGAGACTTTGGAGAAAAATGGATATATCCGACGTGATCCCACAAAGCCAAGAGCCATTGAGATTTTAGACGACACTTTCAATCTGACCCGTCGTGAGTTGGTCAATGTTCCTATTATAGGACAGGTTGCTGCGGGAGAGCCCATTCTTGCCCAGGAAAATATTGAAAATTATTTTCCGATTCCCGCGGAGATCATGCCGAACAAGCAAACTTTTCTGCTTAAAGTAAAAGGGGAAAGTATGATCAATGCCGGAATTTTAGATGGTGATATGGTTCTAGTTGAAGAAGCACATACTGCTTCCAACGGCGATATGGTCGTTGCACTGATCGAGGATGGTGCGACTGTAAAGACATTTTATAAGGAAGAAGGCGTATTTCGTCTTCAACCGGAAAATGATACGATGGATCCTATTATTGTCAAAGAATTAATGATATTAGGAAAAGTAATCGGTGTATTCCGTTTTTTCTAAATATATTCTGCATAAGCAGCTATAAAATAATAAACGCGGAAGAGCTTTATAATTCTTCCGCGTTTATTATTTTTCCGTCACGCCATATTCTTTCCAGATTATAGAAAAGACGGTTTTCTTTATCAAAAATATGAACAATGATATCACCGAAATCCAACAGCACCCAGTTTCCTGCCTGATATCCTTCCCTCTGTTTCACCGAATAGCCTGCTTTGTAAAGGGTTTCCTCTACATTTTCAACAAGGGCACGTACCTGATTGTCACTGCTTCCGGTAGCGATCAAAAAATAGTCTGCCATAATAGAGATTTCTCGAATATCGATGATCTGTATATCTTCGCCTTTTTTTTCATCCAGCGCCTGCCACGCAAGACGCGCCATTTCTTTTCCATATTCCATAGTTTGTTCTTCTGCCTCCTATTTATTTTATGTAAATATTTTTTCATCGTTGTAATATTCATAGGTTTTTATCGTCAGCTTATCGATAGGTTTTCCTGCCATCTTCAAATATTTGATCGTTCCTTTAGCCGCCAATGCTACTGCCCTATCAAGATCGGTAAATGCCGCTCTTCTAATTTTTGACAAGCCCGGTATTTCTTTTCTGCCTGGCTCAATATAATCTGCAATATAGATGATTTTTTCTAAAAGCGACATGCCTGGCTGCCCGGTTGTATGATAACGAATTGCAGATAAAACTGCCCCATCTGTTATCCCATACTCATGTTTTGCCAGATAGGCGCCTAGTTTTGCATGTGCCAAGGAAGGCATCTGTATTTCTGCCTCGGAAAGCACGATATGTTTCTCATGGCAGCGCTTTATCTGTTCGTCTAAAGAGCCATATTTAGCACAGTCATGCAAAAGTCCTGCAAGCATTGCCTGATGTATATCTGCATCATGACACATGGCTAAAGAAGCGGCGGTATACATCACTCCTACCGTATGTTCATAACGTTCTTTCTTTAATTGATTTTTTAGACGGTTTTGTATAGTCTGATATTCCTCTTTCATTTTGTTTCCTGCCTTATTCTCTGTATAGCTGATTCTGACCAATGTACTCTACTACAGGATCCGGCACCATATAGTGGATGCTTAAGTTCTTTGCAGCTCTCTCACGTATCGTCGTAGAAGAAATTTCTAAAAGAGGAGCTCGCAAAAGCTCGATCCTTGCGCCATACTTTTCAGAAAGATACGCAATCTGCTGTTCCATATCCTTTACATCCTTATCATCGCGCATTGCTGCCAGGATCGTACACGTAGGAAAGATTTCTTTAAAATATCTCCATTGTTCTATGGCAAAAAGAGAATCTGCCCCTAAAATAAAATAAAAGCTATCTTCCGGATATTCTATGTTCAATTCCCGCATAGTCTGATACGTATAAGAATGTTTTACGGCAGATGCTTCGTGCAGACATAATTTAAAATGCGGTACACCGCAGATAGCACGGCGTACCATTTCTACTCGCTGCCGCAGGGCTTTTTCATCGTCTGCTTTATCCTTGTGCACAGTCGTATCCTTATGAGGTGGATTTCCATTTGGCATAAACCAGATCTCATCTAATCCAAAATCTTCATAGGCAAATTCTCCAAGCAAAAGATGCCCTATATGGATAGGGTCAAAGGTTCCTCCCATTATTCCTATTTTCATATTTTCACCTTTTCTTATTCTTGCTTATGGCAAAATGATTCTTTTCTTATTCTCTTTCCCTTCTTTATACAGAACGATTTTCTTTCCGATCACCTGTACAACCTGCGCATGTGTACGCTCTGCCAGTATCTGTGCCAGTTCTTTAGGGTCATCCCCACAATTTTGCAATACACTTAATTTTATCAGTTCTCTTGCCTCCAAAGCCTCAGCAACCGCCTGCGTGAGCCCTGGGGTCATACTGGCCTTTCCAATCTGAAACACGGGCTCCATTGTCATTGCAAGACTTTTAAGATAGGCTCTTTGTTTTGTCGTCATTTTTTCTTCTCCTGTGTTCTACTTATAATAATCAAATTGCAGGCCATACATTTTTACCGTGTCGCCCTCTTGTATACCTGCCTGTTCAAGTTCTTCCAAAATGCCCGTATCCTTTAAAAATTTTTGAAAAAATGCAAAGCCTTTTTCAGAATCTAAATTCGTATATCCGAGCATTTTTTCAATCTTAGGCCCTTCCACTACATACATGCCGTCTTCCTTTTCTACTGTATAGGGGAGATCTTCATAAATCAGTTCATCCTCTGGGAAATATTCTTGCGCAAATATAATGGGGGTACTGTCCATAGATTCCAGCTGCTTACTTACATAGTAGAGCAGATCTGAAATACCCTGCCCAGAAACTCCGGAGATAGGAAATACCGGGATTCCCTTCGGTTCAAATTGTTTTTTCAGACGTTCAATCGGACTTTCTTCAATATCATAGATCAAATCGGTCTTATTTGCAGCAATCACCTGCGGACGCATTGCAATATCGGGATTATATGCTTTTAATTCTGCATTGATCTTATAAATATCTTCTACTGGATCACGCCCTTCAGTACCGGCAGCATCTACAACATGTATGATTAATTTTGTCCGTTCGATATGACGCAGGAATTGGTGCCCTAATCCCACTCCTTCTGAGGCTCCTTCTATCAGTCCGGGAATATCCGCCATCACAAACCCTTTTGCTCCTTCTAGATCCACGACTCCTAAGTTCGGATTCAAAGTCGTAAAATGATAGTTGGCAATTTTAGGTTCTGCATTTGTAACACGAGAAAGCAGCGTAGATTTTCCAACATTGGGAAAGCCAACCAATCCTACATCGGCGATCACTTTCAATTCTAACAGAACTTCCAATTCCATGGCAGGCTGCCCCGGTTGGGCATATTTGGGAACTTGCATGGTTGCCGTGGCAAAATGTTGATTTCCCAATCCGCCTTTTCCGCCTTTCAACACGATCTGTCTCTTATTATCGCCGGACATATCGGCTATGACTTTTCCAGTCTTTGCCTCTTTGATAACAGTCCCTTCCGGAACATACAGGATCAGATCTTTTCCATTTTTTCCGTGACATTTTCTTTTTCCGCCTTCTTCTCCATCCCCAGCTGCATATTTCCTTTTATGTCTAAAGTCTACCAATGTGTTCAGACCTTTATCTATCTCAAAAATCAAATCACCGCCGTCACCGCCGTCACCGCCGTCTGGGCCTCCATTTGGAACATATAACTCTCTTCTGAAACTGCAGTGACCATTGCCGCCGTTTCCGGATCTGATAAATATTTTTGCTCTGTCTGCAAACATATATACTCCTTTTTTATCGCTGTTTTTCGTTAGTTTCCTCTGTCTAAAAAATATCACAAAAGCCCCAGACCGAAAGTCTGAGGCTTCACTGCTATACTATTATTCAGCCACTGGATAGATAGAAACCTGTTTCTTATCTCTTCCTTTTCTTTCATATCTTACGACACCGTCTACTAATGCAAATAAAGTATCGTCGCCGCCGCGTCCCACATTCACACCTGGGTGGATTCTTGTTCCGCGCTGTCTGTAAAGGATATTTCCAGCTTTTACAAACTGTCCGTCTGCTCTCTTCGCTCCTAATCTTTTTGACTCGGAATCACGTCCGTTCTTGGAAGAACCAACTCCTTTTTTATGAGCAAAAAACTGAAGGTTCATTTTCATCATAGTATTTACACCTCCTTGAAAATTATGTCAATATATGAATGATACTCATCGCTGTCCTCTATCTCTTCTATGCCGAGAATCATCGAGTCCAGCAAAAGCTGTGCGTCATGTGAGGGAACATCTAAAAAACGAAATTCAATTTTTCCTTCTTTTTCATCTGACACAAAACACGTTCTGTCAGAAGTCAGCCTTTCAATTGAATTTACCAGATTAATGACTAGCGCTGACACTGCAGCACAGACAATATCCTGTCCGCTTTCACTAAAATCTGCGTGTCCTTCTGTATCAAACCCCACATATTCATGCTTCTTATTTTTGTATACTGTAATCTGGATCATCAAAACACCTGATTAAGCGTTTATTTTTTCAATCTTAACAGCCGTATACTGCTGTCTATGACCATTTTTCTTATGGTATCCAGTTTTTCTTTTATACTTGTAAACAACTACTTTTTTTGCTTTTCCATTTCCAACTACAGAAGCTGTTACTGTTGCACCTGCAACTGTCGGATTTCCAACAACCATTTTGTCATTGTTTACTGCAAGTACCTGATCGAATGTATAAGTTTCGCCAGCTTCTACACCAAGTTTTTCTACTTTAATGATATCGCCCTCAGCTACTTTGTACTGTTTACCACCTGTTGCTATAATTGCGTACATATGGCACCTCCTATTATCATTACTCGCCAATTACGGTGTCTGTCCTAAAACAGAACTTTATAAACCTCATTGTGCGGCATACTGTTGTAGTATAGCATATCGCTTTTTGTTTCGTCAATAGATATTGACAACTTTTTTAGAAAATATAGCAATGAATTCATTCTATGTAAAAATTTATTTGTCGCAGTCCCCTAGACGTTCATAGCAGTATTCGATGATGCTCCTACGCGTAATGATGCCAATAAACTTCTTCTGATCATCCACAACAGGCACATAGTTTTGATTCATCGCCCTTTTCACAAGATCCTCCATATTGGAATCTGCAGAGACGACATCATAATCTGCTTTTCGCGGGAAGTCCTGAATAAAAATAGATTCTGCTTCCTTCAGATTTAAATTTGTATAGTCCTTGATTCCCCAAAGGATATCCCCTTCTGTGATCGTGCCTACGTATTCGCCTGCTTTATTCAGCATAGGGATAGAGGCATACTTATGATATTCCATTGTTTCCAGTGCCTGACGTAGCGTACTGTGATCATAAATGTATGCCACTTCACTTTTGGGTTTTAAAAAGAACAAAATGTTCATTTGTCTTTCCGCCTTTTTCTTTCCTATTCTGTATCCTAAATCTGTGTCAGAACAAAAATTTCATACAATGCACGGATCGCATTTTTAAACTCATCATGTCTGACGCCGACAATAATATTCAGCTCACTGGAGCCTTGGTCGATCATTTTTACATTGATATGCGCGTGAGCCAAGGCAGAGAAAATTCTGCCCGCTGTCCCGCGGGTCGATCTCATGCCTCGTCCTACGACAGCAATCAGAGCAAGATCGGATTCCAATTCGATATGATCCGGATCTACCGCTTTATGAATCCCGGCCAATATCTGCTGTTCTTTCTCCTCAAACTCATTTTTATGGACAAAGATCGTCATCGTATCGATCCCTGACGGCATGTGTTCGATTGAAATTTCATTTTCTTCGAATACCTGTAGTACCTTGCGGCAAAATCCGATTTCTGAATTCATCATTGCCTTTTCAATCGTGATCGAAACAAACCCATCTGTCCCTGCAATACCTGTAATCGTATATTTAGGTTGTCTGCAAGTTCCTTCTACAATAAGTGTTCCCTTATCCTGGGGTGCATTGGTATTACGGATATTAATCGGGATTCCCGCTTTTCTCACAGGGAAAATCGCATCCTCGTGCAAAACACTGGCGCCCATATAGGAAAGCTCCCTAAGTTCTTTGTAGGTGATTGTCTCAATGGATTTTGGATTTTTGACAATCCTTGGATCTGCGATCAAAAAGCCGGATACATCTGTCCAGTTTTCATATAGATCAGCTGTCACAGCCAAAGCCACCAGCGAACCGCTCACGTCAGAACCGCCTCTGGAAAACGTCACGACCGTACTGTCCTCTTTTGCACCGTAAAAACCAGGAATAACTGCATTTTCTACATTTAACAGACGGTCAGACAATAAACGGTTTGTCTTTTCGTCATTAAAAGTCCCATCTTCGTTAAAACGGATGACTTCCGCTGCATCGATAAAATCAAAATCCAGATAAGCAGCCATAATGATCCCATTTAAATATTCTCCGCGTGAGGCGGCATAATCTCTTCCCGCCTTCTTTTCAAAGTTTTCCTCTATGATTCCGAATTCCTCATCTAATGAAAGATCTAGATTTAATCCATCTATAATCTCTTGATAGCGTGCATGAATCTGTTCGAGTAAATTTATAAATTCCTCATCTTTTTCTGCTGCTTCATAACAGTTATACAGCATATCAGTGACTTTTGTATCTCCAGCAAAGCGTTTTCCGGGAGCTGATGGAACTACATACCGTCTTGCCGGATCCTGGCGGATGATCTCTCCTACTTTCTTAAATTGTTCAGCGCTTGCAAGAGAGCTTCCTCCGAATTTTACTACTTTCTTCATTTTTTTAATTTCCTCCAAACGGTTTTTCTCTATAATTCAGTGGGAAAATCCTGTATTCTCCGCATTCTAGTACCATATTATACCGCTTCTTTAAAAACTTGTAAATCTTTATTTTATGACATCCGCATATTGGGCGTCTGTCACATTCTTAAGATCATCCGGACGCAATTTTAACTGCATGCCCGGCTTGCCCCCGCTTACATATAAGCAGTCCAAAATACAGGCGGTACGGTCGATCAGTGTTGTATATTTCTTTTTCATACCGATTGCCGTGCATCCCCCGCGTATATATCCTGTTATCTTATTTAATTCTTTTACGGGAAGCATTTCTATAGATTTTTCTTTGACACTGCGGGCAGCTTTTTTCAGATCTAATTCTGCCGCGACCGGAATAACAAATACATAGTATTCGCCGCTTTTCCCAACCGTTACAAGGGTCTTATATACCTGTTCATGCGGAAGACCTGCCGTATCTGCTGCTGTGACTCCATCAACAAAGACATCACACGCATATGTCTGGAAGGTATATTGTATCTTCTTTCTGTCTAAAATACGCATTGCATTTGTTTTTAATTCTTTTTTACTCATTTCTCCTCCATTTTAAATTGTATACAAAAATACAGTTTAATTTTCGCAATATTATTACACAGGTAAGGCATAATATTCTCGTATTAATTATTGTATAATTGTATACAATCTATAGAAGAAAGCAATTCATGGAGTGGTTTACGCACTTTTTTTCGTGTGATCTCCACCAGCTGAAGTGGCGTGACATCTACAAACGTGGTCTGTATCGGATCCTTTTCCAGATAACAGCGCAGTTCTTTAACCAAAGTCTTTTTTTCATCTTCCGTTTCCATGTTTATAAAATCTATGATGATAATTCCGGAAAGATTTCGCAGGCGGATTTGGCGAGCCGCCTCTTTTGCCGCTTCCATGTTGACTTGAAACCCCGCATCCTTACGTTTCTTCTTAGCTGTATATTTTCCTGTGTTTACATCGATCACTGTCAAAGCTTCTGTAGGCTGGATGACCAGATATCCTCCATTCTTCAGCCACACACGCTCTTTACTCACTTTTTCCAGTACACTTTGCGTACTATATAAGTTTGCAAGAGAAAGCTGTTTATCGTCATATAGCTTCAGCAAAGCAAGAAGCTCTGGCTGTTCCTGAAGAAAATATTTTTGTATATCTGTATACAATTCTTTGTTATCAATGATGATTTCTTCCAGACCTTCTGTATATACATTTTTTAAATCTGTAATATAGGCAGGCGGAGCAGATCTAAGACAAGAATAACAAGTCCTTGTCTGTGCCGTATCCAAAATTTTTTTGTATTCTTCCCGCAATCTTTCTATCTCTGCTGCAACTGTTTCAAATGGTACGGTTACAGCATTTGTACGGATGATCAATCCAAATCTATCATTTTTTAATGCGGAAAGCTGTGTCTTATATGTCTCTTTTATATCTTTTGGCAGTTTCCCTGAGACACCGATCCTCGTATTACCATGTGTCAGAACGGCATATCTGCCTGTCAAACTCAAATTACTCGTAACAGTCGCCGCTTTTGTCTTCACCGCTTCTTTATTGATCTGTACAATAAGTTCATCGTCTATGTTGATTGTTTTTTTCCCTTGTTTATGCGCAAAAATTGCGTGTTCAGCCTGACTGATGTCATAATAGCAGTTCACCCCTTTTTGAATTTCAACAAAAGCAGCACCTATGTTTTCTACGATAGTTTTTACTTTTCCTATGTAGATATTTCCAAGTGCAGGTTCTGTCTGCTGCTTTTCCTCTATAAGCGCAGAGCAATGGATCTCTGCAATTTCTCCATCTTCCACAAAGTATGTCCAGACATATTTTCCTTCTATAATCAGTAGTACTTTTCTTTTTTTATACATGAATTTGCCTCCCGATCAATGAGCAGAAACATCCGTGATTTCTTTCCCAAGTGATTCCAGTGTCACCAGCCTGCGCTGTCCCTCTGTTCCTACATTTGCATACATTTCCAGGCGATGATGGGAAAAGCGAAATTCTTCAGCGGGAAGCTGCAAAAAATGTAAAAATGCTTCCATGACAAGCCCAGGTTTCAAATTCTCTGCACTCCCGGCTGCGTTTTGCATATAGATTGCCTCTCCTTTGACAGACAGTTTGTAGATCATAGGCCGTATATCCACTTTCTGTTCACTACGTTTTGTCTGTTTTACAATTCGTATCTGAGGCTGTTCATAAAACCGGTTCAGCTGTTCTTTCCAATCTGGCGGAAATGTTCCTTTTGAAACGGTTGTCAAATACTCTGCCGCTGAGAGTATCGTCATTCCTGTCATCTTCTTTTCTTCTGCGATCTGTCTGAAACTTACAACTTCGATTCCCTCTACACACGCTGCATTCATACGTCGAACTGCTTCTTCCCCATTAATCGGTTCTTGTAATTCTATATCAAAATATTCACCATCGCTGGAAAGTCCTATCCCCAGCGGGCTGGCAAAAGACATGATCATGTGCGGGCTAAAGCCTCCGGTAAATGCGATTGGAATCTGCGCCCTTCTCATAACTTTTTGAAAAAAACGCATCACATCCAGATGCCCGATAAAACGCATAGCGCCATATTTTCTGAATTTAATTCTTACTTTCATAGCAGACACCCCCTCCAAAAATAGATGCCCCGCATCCTGAACACCGAGACTTACAATTTAAAGTGACTTCACATCTCATGGCCCGCTCCCATTCCGCTCTAAGGAATTTGCGCGTCACACCGATATCAATAAAATCCCAAGGGAACAATTCATCTTCCGCTCTTTCACGGAGTGTATAGAAATCTATATCCACATGCATATTTTCAAAAGCCTGCATCCAAAGATCATTTTGAAAAGACTCTGTCCAGGAATCGTACAGGCATCCCAGACGATATGCCTCTTCTATCACTTTTCCGATACGCCTGTCTCCGCGTGCCATAACCCCCTCTAAGACGGTTACTTGTGCGTCATGCCAATTATATCGCAGACTTTTCCGGTTCAGCTGTTCTTTAAATTCCTGATTTACAATAGCTGCCCTATCCATATATTCCCTGCTTGTCAGCATAGGAGCCCACTGAAATGGAGTAAAAGGTTTTGGCACAAAAAAGGAGGAACTTGCTGTGATCTGACATTTTCCATTACGTTTTTCTTTTGGAATCTCATAATATCTGCGCGCCACTTTATCAGATAGACGGGCAATCTCCTTTATGTCCTCCTCAGTCTCTGTCGGAAGCCCCAGCATAAAGTATAATTTTACTTTAGACCAGCCGCCTTCAAATGCTTCCCCTGCGCCTTCTAATATCATTTCTTCCGTCAGACCTTTATTGATAACGTCACGCATCCTTTGCGATCCGGCTTCCGGAGCAAATGTGAGGCTGCTTTTACGGATGTCCTGCACTTTTCCCATCACATCCAACGAAAACGCGTCGATCCTAAGCGACGGCAAAGAGATATTAATTCCTCTTCCATGGAATTCATCTATCAGAAATGTAACTAGTTCTTCCAATTTTGAATAGTCACTGGAGCTTAAGGAACTCAAAGAAATTTCTTCATGCCCTGTATTTTCCAACATTTTTTTTGCCAGCTTTTTTAAAGATTCTATATCGCGTTCTCTGGTAGGACGGTATATCATACCCGCTTGGCAGAATCTGCATCCACGTATACACCCTCTCTGAATTTCCAGTACTGCTCTGTCCTGCACTGCTTTGATAAAGGGAACAACCGGTGCTTCCGGATAAGGAGCGCCTGTCATATCCATGAGAACCTGCTTTTTTACGACAGCCGGAGCATGTGCATTGACAGGCGCAAAAGAAGCAAGCGTTCCGTCTTCTTTATAGGTGGCTTCATAAAACTGCGGCACATAAATTCCTTCGATCTGCGCGGCATATTCTAAAAATTCTTGTCTGCTTTTTCCTTCCTTTCTGCATTTTTTATATGTATCAAACAATGCATCATATACGGTTTCCCCTTCTCCAATATAAAACAGATCAAAAAATTCTGCCAAAGGCTCTGGATTATAGGCACATGGACCTCCGCCTATCACGATCGGATCGCTTTCTGTACGATTGTCAGCATGAAGTGGGATCTTACTCAGATCGAGAATCTGCAAAATATTTGTATAGCACATCTCAAACTGAAGCGTAATCCCTAAAAAATCAAAATTTTTAACAGGGCTTTGCGATTCTAAAGCAAAAAGAGGTATATCGTGTTCACGCAGGATCTTATCCAGATCTAGCCACGGTGAATACACTCGCTCACACCATACATCCTCTCTTTTATTAAACATATCATAGAGAATCTGTATCCCCAGATGGGACATCCCAACCTCATACACGTCCGGGAAGCATAGCGCAAAGTGTATGTCCACACTTTCCGCCTCTTTCATAACAGCGTTCAGTTCTCCGCCAATATAGCGGGCCGGTTTTTCGATATTTAATAATATTTCATCATTTAAAGCCAGTTTTCTCATACTTATCCTTTCAAAATCCGCATAAAAAGAAATAGCGGAAAATTACAATTAATCTATTGTATTATATACATTTTAGAAAAGAAGTTCAAGAGGCGAGAAAAAGCACGAAAGAAAACCAAACCTGTTTTTACTTTCGTGCTTTATTCAAGCTCAAACCTACTTACCTATAAATCACTGTCAGACATTCAGCACCTGCTGTGAGCCCCCGATAAATATTTATAATTGTTTCCATACTTCTTCCAGTACTTCTACATCCATCTGTTTCTCGATCTGGTTTACAATCTGTTCACTTCCTACTTCTGCCACTTTGATTTGATTTGCATCTACACACACATAACAGACAAAACAGAGAAGCCCGATTGCGGCACGAAAAAAAAAGCTGTTCTTCGGTTCTGCCTGTTCGTCCGTTTCATACAATTCATGGATAATATTCCCATATCGAGGATGAACTGCCGGCAGAGATATATTCTCATCATACAGCTTGCGGGTCTGACGCAGCAGTTCTCGGCGCCGTCTTTCAGATTCATTCATAAACAGTACTCCTTTCGACTATAACTGCCTGTTTCAAATGATGTTCTTTCTAATATTTATGTATGTTTATAAATCTTTAGAACTTCCCGCTATTTGCTTGATAAGAGCTGTTTCCTGCCGACAGCAATCATGTTCGTCTATCTTTCTGCCAGTTCTTTCGTAATATCTTCCCATGTCACATTTTTTTCTGCCATAAGGACCATTACATGGTACAGAAAATCTGAGATCTCATATTTGATTTCTTCAGGATTCGGATTTTTCGCAGCAATAACGATCTCTGTCGCTTCTTCTCCGACTTTCTTTAATATTTTATCAAGCCCTTTTTCAAACAGATAATTTGTGTAAGAACCTTCTTTTGGATGTTCCTTTCTGTCCATGATTGTTTGATAGACATTTTCAAATATCTGCAGAGGATTTTTTGCATCATAATCATTTCCTACAATCGGCTGGTAGAAACAAGTACGGTTTCCTGTGTGACATGCGGCGCCTATCTGTTCCACTTTCGCCAAAAGGGTGTCTTTGTCACAATCGATCGTAAGAGTCCGCACATACTGGAAATGTCCGGAGGTCTCCCCTTTTACCCACTGAGATTTCCTGCTTCTGCTGTAATAAGTCATCCTCCCAGTTTTAACAGTATTTTCAAAGGCCTCTTCGTCCATATATGCCATCATCAATACTTCATTCGTCTTAAAGTCCTGTACAACAACAGGAAGTAGTCCGTCGGAATTTAATTTAAACTCAGAAAAATCCATCAAACTTTCAAAAGATGTCATCTTGATTCCTTCTTTTGCGCAGATTCCCTTGAATGCATTAAAATCCATTTCACGCTGGCTGATAAACATCCCCGACACGCCTTTTACACCATCACATTTTAAAATCTTGAGGATTTCGCTCTGTTCCATTGTATCAGTCACTACAACACATGGAATTTCTGTTATATTCATAACAGAATTCAGATCCAGTCGATGCATGAATACGATTTCTGTACTGTATTCTTCAATCAGATGCTGCTGTTTAAACAAGGCATCAAAATCATTGAGAGAGACTGCAATCCGTTCTTTGCCAAATCGCTTTGCCACATCCTCGATCAACTCTAAAGAAACCGGCTTTGAAAAATTAAGCATCGCCCGTTTTGCGCCTGCATAGAGAATCTTTTTCACATCCTCCTGCCTGCGGATATTTCCGCCTGCGATCATAGGAATACTGATAACACGGTGGATCTTCTTCATCAGATCGATCGCTTCGTCATGTTCTTCATCTGAATTTGACAGATCAAAAATGATCAGTTCATCTGCCCCCATCTCACTGTAATACTTTGCCAGGGCAACGACATCAGCTGCCACAACTGTTCTGTTGTCAAACCAGGTTACTGCTTTCCCTCCATCTATAAATATGCAGGGAGTCAATCTTTTATAGCTCATTTCTCATTTCTCCTTTATAAGCTGCCCTTTGTAGACCAGACTTCTTTTATCCTGGGTTCAGGCATTGTAGCAGCATCCAAAGCTTTTCCGAATGCTTTGAACAATGCTTCTGCCATATGATGATCATTTCCCTTCTCCAGGATTTTCAAGTGCAGATTCATTGCCGCACTGTAGGATACTGCATAGAAAAATTCCCGCACCATCGCTGTATCCATAGTTCCAAGAAGCGGAACATTAAATTTTGCATCATACTTCAAATACGGACGGCCAGACAGATCTACCGCACTTAAGGCAAGTGTTTCATCCATGGGGAGGATATAAAATCCATACCTTTTGATACCTGTCTTATCGCCCAGCGCTTCTGCGATCGCCTGCCCAAGTACGATTCCTGTATCTTCGATCGTATGATGACTGTCTACATCCAGATCTCCCTGTGCGCATACGTCCAGATCAAACAGACCGTGTCTTGCAAAACCGTCCAGCATATGGTCAAAGAACGGGATTCCCGTATTGATACGCGTATTACCCTGTCCATCCAGGCAAATACTAAGTGTTATATCTGTCTCCTTTGTCTTCCGTGTACATCTTCCGATACGTTTCATTGGCAGTCCTCCTTTTCAAAACGGACTCTGACTGAATTTGCGTGTGCCGTCAGTCTCTCTGCCTGCGCGAACTGTTCAATATCCTTATGTACGGTTCTTAATGCCTCTTTTGAATAAGAGATGATACTTGACTTCTTCAAAAAATCATCTACTGAAAGAGGGGAGAAAAATTTTGCCGTTCCATTGGTCGGCAGGACATGATTAGGGCCCGCAAAATAGTCTCCCAACGGCTCGCTTGCATATTCTCCGATAAAAATCGCACCCGCATTTCGGATCTTTGTCATCACCTCAAACGGATTCGCAGTCATGATCTCCAAATGTTCAGAGGCGATTTCATTGGCCGCATCAATTGCCTCCTCCAGTGTATCCGCTACCAATATATGTCCATAATTTTCTAAAGACTTTGCTATGATCTCTCCTCTGGATAGTTCTGCGATAAACTGATCTATCTGGCTGGAAACCTCTTTTGCGAGTTCCTGGCTTGTAGTCACCAAAATAGCAGAAGCAAGTTCGTCATGTTCTGCCTGTGAGAGCAGATCTGCCGCCACATATCGTGGATTCGCTGTCTCATCTGCCAGTACTAAAATTTCACTGGGACCTGCAATAGAATCGATACTCACATGTCCGTAGACAGCTTTTTTAGCCAGAGCAACATAGATATTCCCAGGCCCTACGATCTTGTCTACTTTCGGCACACTCTGTGTACCGTAAGCAAGAGCTGCGATTGCCTGTGCTCCTCCGACTTTATAAATTTCATCTGCTCCTGCCTCATTTGCCGCTACTAAGGTAGTCGGAGCGATCTTCCCTTCTTTATCCGGCGGCGTTACCATGATAATTTTTTCTACCCCAGCTACCTTTGCCGGAAGAATGTTCATTAACACTGAAGAAGGATAAGCTGCCTTTCCCCCCGGAACATAAACGCCTGCTTTTTGGATCGCCGTTACCTTCTGACCGAGTATAGTGCCATCCGGTTTGCTGTCAAACCAGCTGTACTGCATCTGTTTTGCATGATACTCCCTGATGTTTTTCATCGCTCTGCGGATGATCTCAAGCAACTGTCCGTCTACTTTCTGATACGCCTGATCAATTTCTTCCTTTGTCACGAGAATATTGTTCTTGTTTAAAGAAAAACCGTCGAATCTTTCCGTATAGGAAAAAAGCGCCTCGTCTTTCTTATCCTTGACCGCGCGAATGATTTCCTGTACACTCGCCTCATACATTCCATAACTATTGGGGCTTCTTTTTAATAATGCTTCCAAAAGATTCTGCTTAGAACCTTCATTTAATTTTTCAATGCGCATCTTTCTCATTCCCTTCTTGCAGCAACTTTCTAAGATTCTGGATCAATTCTTTGATCCTTTCATTTTCCATCCTCATACTGACTGGATTCACGATCATCCGGGCGGATAAAGGACATACCTCCTCTAATACAACAAGTCCGTTTTCCCTTAAAGTAGATCCCGTTTCTACAATATCGACAATAACTTCTGATAAACCTACGATAGGCGCAAGCTCGATCGAACCGTGCATTTTGATGATCTCGACCGTCTGGTGTTTCTTATTGTAAAAATACTCTTTGGCAATTTTCGGATACTTGGTAGCGACCCGGATCAGCTCATGCCGATTTAAAAGCTCTCTTGCCGTTTCGTGGCCGCATACACACATACGGCATTTTCCAAAACCAAGATCCAAGACCTCATGGACTTTCCTTCCTTCCTCCACGATCGTATCTCTTCCCACAACTCCGATATCCGCCGCGCCATATTCTACATAGGTAGGTACATCCGGACCTTTTGCCAGAAAAAATTTTAATTTTAACTCTTCATTCACAAAAATCAGCTTCCTGGAATTTTTATCTTTCATCTCTTCACAAGTGATTCCCAGCTTTTCCAGCATTTCCAGCGTTTTGCTCGCCAGGCGCCCTTTCGTAAGGGCAAATGTCAAATATCTCATCTTTCGCTCCTTTTAGTCTGCTTTTTTGGCTGCGTCTGCTATCTTTTCTTCGCCGGTTTTTAAATTGATCATCTCAATCTTTAAATCTTCTCTCAAATATAGTATACTGACCGCATTCATTCTTCTGCCGTACCGGATAAAATGTTCTTTTTCTTCTGCGCCTTCTCTTTTATACATACTGATACATTTTCCTTTTGCGCGGAAACTCTTAGCCAGAGAAAGCGCCCATTTTTCCGTATTTTCCGTGTAAACGATCAGATTTACATGTCCTGTTTCAACCGGGATTTTCTGTCGGTTCAAAGCACTCATCAATTCATCGATGATAATAGCAAAACCAATAGAAGGTGTATTCTTTCCAAATTTTTCTAAAAGATGATCATAGCGCCCTCCCCTTACGACAGCATCCCCTGTTCCATACGTATAAGCGCGGAATATGATCCCTGTATAATATCCATAGCTTCCGCTCATGCTCAGATCAAAGGTAATATGCTTTTCGACTCCGTACAGTACAAGCAGCTTATAGATTTTGAGAAGTCTTACAATTGCCCGTCGCGCGTTGACAGAAGGCGCGATCTTTGCCGCTTTCTCCATGATTTCCGGTCCTCCTGTCAGTTCCGGCAGAATGCGGAATGCTTCTTTTACGCTCCCTTTCACATGCGATGTATCCAAAACTTCTTCCACTCCGAAATAGTTCCTGTTTACGATCAGGGAATGGAGTTCTTCTTTCTTTTCTTTTGTAAGACCTGTCGCTTCCATTAGACTCTGGATAAAATCCACATGCCCTACGCTGACTTGAAATTCTTTTAAACCAACCTTTTCCAGGCCATCGATCACCATAGCGATCATCTCTGCATCTGCGGCAGTTGAATCTAATCCGATCAATTCCGCTCCAAGTTGTGTATTTTCCTTTAATCTTCCCTGGTAGCTGGAATGATTGATAAATGTATTTCCTGTGTAGCACAGGCGGATCGGAAAGTCCTCCGGCTCAAACAACGTTGCCGCAACGCGTGCTACAGAAGGTGTGATGTCCGGACGAAGCGCCAGGATATTGCCGTCCCGATCAAAAAATTTATAAAGTTCCTGCACGGAAATCGTACCGATTTCTTTTCGAAATACATCGAAATATTCAAATGTCGGCGTCTGTATATCCTGATATCCGTATAAGTGTAGTGTATCCTGTAATTTTTCCTGCAAGGCAAGCTTTATCCTACATTCTTTATTATAAATATCCCGGACGCCTTCCGGTGTATGGAGTTTTTCTTCCATGTTCCGCCTCCTCACTTTACTGTGCTAATACATTAAATTGCTTCTGTCATTATACGAATTTTCTTTCTGTCTGTCAATCCCTGCTGTCCAAATCTTTTTGGATATAATCCAGATAAGGTACGAAATACCCATTTTTAAACGCCATAAAAAAGGATGGATCTAATTCTTCATATCGAAAACTTTTCCGACCGCCTTCTTTTGCCCGCTTCCAAAACTTCAAAATCTCTTTGAACTGCATATAGTATAGTTCATTTCTATGACTGAAATAGAGAAGAAGAAAAGAGATGCCGCCTTGTCTTTCAAATTTCTCCATAAAAGAAACCTGATGCTCATGTATATTCTGAAGCGGGAACGTATCTGCATGACATTCTTTTGCATCAAAACAGACAGGAAGACCCTGCACAGCACCGATGTAGTCTACCGTACTGATCTTATCAAAATATGCCAATGTGATATGACGTTGCTCTTTATCTATCTTCACAGGCGTGATCGGCGTAGGGATCTTCTGTATCAGAGCTAGTCCCAGTTCCCCATATCGGTCATTCGTCCTATTGACAAAGTCTTCCAGCGCAGAACCTCTAAGGCCTCTTGAATTCCATGTCGCCATCTGTGTTCACTCCTTTTGCACGCAGCACCTTCTCAAAAAGAGAGGGAAGAGGCGCTGTAATTTTCATTCCCGATAAATGCCGCAGTTCTCCTTTACATTCCGGCATGATAAGCTGATAAGCATGAAGTAACTGTGACTGACAGCCAAACTCTTTTTTATACTGTTCATTGAGCCTGTATTCTCCGTATTTATAATCGCCGATCAACGGATGTCCAATACTCGCAAGATGCGCACGTATCTGGTGAGTTTTTCCAGTGATCAGATGCACCTTTAAAAGTGTAGAATCATCTGCTGTAGCAATAGGCTGGTATTCTGTCTCAATATAAGCTTCTTCTTTTCTGTACACATCCGTCTGTGCTTCGTCTATTTTAAAAGGCAGGATTGTTACTTTATTATGTGTCCTGTCCTTTACAAGTACTCCTCGTATATGCGCAGATGCAGTGATCTGTCCCTTTACAAGACAAAGATACTGCTTCTGTATAGTCCTCTTCTTAAATCCAGCATTTAACTGCTGCAAAGCAGCAAGTGTCTTTCCTGCTGCTATGATCCCACTTGTATTTCTGTCCAGACGATTGCAGATGGAGGGGCGAAAAGTAAGAAGTTCTTCTTCTTTTAGCTGTCCACTCTTCAACAGATAGGTGACTATATGTTCCACGAGAGACTCATCCTGTGGTTTCGCCTTCTGGGACAGCATGCCGACTGGCTTATTAATAAAAAGCACGTCTTTGTCTTCATATAAGATATTCAATTTCCCCTCCGTATATTGTATCTGTGTATTGGAAAATTTCGAAAGGGTTTCCTCTGACAGGAAAAACTTTATTCTGTCCCCCGTACACAGCTTCTCGTTTCCTGCGGCCTTTTTTCCGTTCAGTGTGATGTTCTTTTTGCGCAGCATTTTATACAGGAAACTCTTCGGAGCAGTATTCAGATACTTTCCAAGTAGTTTATCCAATCGCTGCCCCGCTTCCTTTTCACTGATATAAATTTCTTTCATATTCCACCCATTTCGTTTTTTCTTCCGTCGTTTGCGCTACATAGAAATATTTAAGATCGTGTGCAAAATACGCGCTTCCGTTTCCTTTGTATCTTTTTTTTCTACAGCTGCGATATTGTTAAGACCTTCTGCCCGTGCCAAGAAAGCCTTATACTGATTTAAAATTTTTACATTGGCATTGGAAAACTGATTTTCAACCAGGATACTCCGTATATATCTGGAAGCCTCCTGCACATTTACTTTACTGTAGTGCGTATAGCCAAAAACAGTATGCCCGGATATGACAATGCAGTCTATGGGCATGATCTTTTCACGGCTCGTGATAATCATATCATAACCAACTGTCAGATGTGTAGTGACAGCTTTCACCTCTTTTACCAGCTTTTCCTTGACCGAATGGTATGGAAATCTGCTGATGACCCCTACCAGTGCTTTAGAAGCAGGCAGACAGCCAAGCACGGCTACTACTGTAAGCATATTCAGCCGTGTATGTGTCTGGCTGTATCCGAGCAGAAAAATCAAAAGCACGATCCCAAAGTAAATAATGGTGCGCAGAATCTCTACTTTTCTTTTATAATCTAAAAATCCCGGGGTACCTTTTTGTACTCTTTTCATCTGTATGACTCCTTACTTTCTCCCAATTTGTTCTAGTTTTAACACAAGACGGTGCGGCAAGACCTTTGCCGCTATCTGCGCTCCCTTCATAGGAAGTCCATATATAGACAAAGATTTCCTGGCGTGGCTGTCCAAAAGCGCTTTTCGTACCACCTGCGGCGCTTCTGCCATGACTTTTTCTTTTAGGAAACTTTCCGGTCTGCCCGCTGTTTCAAAAAATTCCGTATCTACCGGTCCCGGACATACGGCTGTAACATAGATTCTTCTGTTTTTTACTTCTTCTCCCAATGCTCTGGAAAAACTCAGCACATAGGCTTTTGTCGCCGCATATACGGCAAATCCGGGCTGCGGACAAAATGCGGCGGCGGACGCAATGTTTAAGATCCGGCTTCCTGCTGACATATATGGCAGACATACAAAAGTCATTTCTGTCAATGCACGGCAGTTTAAGTCTATCATACGGCTCTGACATCCTGCTTCTTTTCGCCGTATATCTTCTGCGTTTCCAGACTTTCCGAAACCGGCTGCATTGACTAACATACGGATATCCGGTTTTTCAGTTTCCAAAAGATTGCTCAATTCTGTATATATTTCTTTTTCTGTCAGATCCCCGTTAAAAATCCGCACCGGGACACGTATCTGTGCCGAAAGTGCGAGAAGCTTTTCCTTCCGTCTGGCGATCACCCATATTTCATCTAGTGTTTGATAAAAATACTCCATTTGTCTTGCAAATTCTCTTCCTATACCGGAAGAGGCGCCTGTTATGATCCCGATCTTCATCTAGTTCCCTTCTTTCTGTGCGTATTGCGTATCGTCTTTTTCCTCCTGTTTTTGAATTCCGTATTTCTTCCCGCCTTTGGCTGTTCCTTTCCTTTATCCTGTTTATTCTTTATCCGTCTTGGCGCGATCAGACACTGCGGACCAAATCCGATCAGATCAGTTCTGCCTGCTTTTTTCAGTGCTTCATAAACCAATTCATAATTTTCTGGCCTTCTGTATTGTATCAGCGCCCGCTGCATTGCTTTTTCATGAGGAGAACGCGGAACATAGACCTCTTTCATCGTTCGTGGATCCAAACCTGTATAATACATACAAGTCGATATCGTAGAAGGCGTCGGATAAAAATCTTGTACTTGTTCCGGCATATACCCTAAGTCCCTACAGTACTCTGCCAACTCTACTGCTTCTTTCAGTGAAGAACCAGGATGTGAGGACATTAAGTAAGGGACAAGATACTGCTCCTTGTTTAATCGTTTGTTCATTTCTGTGTATTCTTTTATAAATTCCCGATATACACTGTTCTTTGGCTTCCCCATCATATGAAGCACAGTATCTGAGACATGTTCCGGGGCTACTTTTAATTGCCCGCTCACATGATGCTCACACAGTTCTTTTAAAAACGACTGGTCTTTTTCTGCAAGTACATAGTCAAACCGAATACCGGAACGTATAAATACTTTTTTCACTTTTGGTATATTTCTTAATTTTTTTAGTAACTGTATATAGTTTTTATGGCTGGCATCTAAATTTTTACAAGGAGAAGGAAACAGACACTGCCTGTCCTTGCAAGTTCCCACACGCAGCTGTTTTTTACATGCCGGATGTCTGAAATCCGCCGTAGGACCTCCCACATCATGGATATAACCCTTAAATTCCTTTTCTTGGGTAAGTATTTTTGCTTCTGTGAGCAGAGATTCATGACTTCTCGTCTGTATGATCCTACCCTGATGGAAAGTCAGCGCACAAAAATTACAGCCGCCAAAGCAGCCTCGATTGCTGATCAGGCTGAATTTCACTTCTGCAATCGCTGGAATCCCTCCCGCTTCTTTATAGGATGGATGGAAAGTACGCATATAGGGCAGTGCATACACATCATCCATTTCCATCTCAGTAAGCGGTTTGGAGGGAGGATTTTGCAGAACATATACATGTTCACTATACTTTTCCACAAGACGTTTTCCTGTAAACGGATCCGTATTACAGTACTGTGTGTAGAAACTCTGTGCATACTGCTTTTTATCTGTTTTCATTTTCTCAAAGGAAGGCAGGGCAACATAGTCATAGACAGCATCTATCGAAGATACTTTGACAACCGTCCCATCAATATAAGTCAGATCCTGTACCGCAATTCCTGCATCTAATCCTTCTGCGATCTCTAAGATAGAATGTTCTCCCATGCCATAAGAGATCATGTCTGCGGCGGAATCTAATAAAATGGAACGTCTGAGCCTGTCCGACCAGTAATCATAGTGAGCGAGCCGCCTCAGGCTCGCTTCTATGCCGCCTAAAATAATCGGCACGTCTTTATATGCCTGCCGGATCAGATTGCCATACACAGCCGTCGCGTAATCTGGCCGTTTTCCGATTTCTCCGCCGGGAGTATAAGCATCTTTCTTTCGTCTTTTTCCAGATACAGAATAATGGTTGACCATAGAATCCATATTGCCCGCCGATACAAGAAATGCAAGACGGGGTTTCCCGTATTCCATAATACTCTCTTTCTTTTTCCAATCTGGCTGCGAAAGGATTCCGACTTTATATCCATGTGCTTCCAGAAGCCGGCTGATGATCGCATGTCCAAAAGAAGGATGATCGACATAAGCATCCCCAATGACATAAACAAAATCTACATATTTCCAGCCTCTTTTCTCCATATCCTGTCTGCATATCGGCAAAAATTCCCGGTTCATCTTTATACTCCCTGTGTTTTACCACTTTTTAAAAACATCTTTCATAGGTATCCTGGAATATTTCAAAATAGTCATGAATGAAATAATCCGCAAGCTCCTTTTTTTCATCTGTGAGCGGGCGGGAAAACGCGTCATCCACTGCACATACTTCCATGCCCGCATTCTTTCCGGCTCGTATTCCATTTGGTATATCTTCAAATACGAGGCACGCTTCAGGCGAAACCTGCAGTTCCTTTGCCACTTGCAAATAGATATCCGGGCTTGGCTTTCCGCAAGGCACCTCGCAGGAAGTCTTGACTGACTGAAAATACCAGTCTATATCCAGTGCTTTAAGCGCCGCCTCCGCAAGAGTTCTCGCATTGCTGGTGGCGATCCCGAGAAGTATATGTCGCTCTTTCATTTTATCCAAAAATTCTTTTGCCCCTGGTTTTAAAAGAACCTTTGTCTTATACAGTTCCATTGTCATCTCTATCCATTCTGCCTGCACTTCCTCCACGGTTTTATGCAGGTTAGGAAAGGTGTCTACGAAATACAGCGCTGTTTCTGTATAACTTTTCCCTTCAATTGCCCTGTGAAAATCTTCCGGTAAGGTAAGGTGGTACTTCTGTACGTATTTTCTATCCACTTCCGGCCAGATCCACATAGAATCTACCAAAGATCCATCCATATCAAAGATCACTGCTTTTTTCTTTTTTAACATAACTTTTCCTTTTCTTCCTCTGTCAATTCCCGGTATTCCCCCGGCTTCAATGTCTCATCCAATCGCAGATTGCCCATCTGTATACGTTTTAAATACAGCACTCTTTTTCCAATGGCTTGGAACATTCGCTTTACCTGATGGAATTTTCCTTCCTGTATGGTCAGTTCAATTTCTGAAATCTCACCGGAAAAAAGGATTTTTAGCTTTCCCGGCAACGTTCGCCTTTTTTCTCCAATATCCATTCCCTCTGCAAATACATCTACATCTGCCTCTGTTACCGGACCTTCTATTTTGGCATAATAGATTTTGTCTACATGCTTTTTGGGAGAAAGTATGCGATGCGCAAATCCGCCGTCGTTGGTAAGCAAAAGAAGTCCTTCCGTATCCTTGTCCAGCCTGCCGGCTGGGAACAGATCTTTTCTTGGAGCTTCCATAAGGGAAAGTACTGTCTTTTCGCTTTTATCCTGTGTCGCAGATACTACGCCCGACGGCTTATTCATCATATAATATACAAAAGAAGTATAAGAAATCTGAGTTCCCTCCAGACATACAATACTTTCTTTTGTATCAACCTTTGCCTCCGGTCTTCGGACAGTCTGACCGTCTACTTTCACCAGACCTTTCGCAATCTGCTTTTTTACTTCGCTTCTTGCAGCGGCAGTCATATCCGCAAGGTATTTGTCCAGTCTTATTTTCATATGCTGTTTTCCTTTTCTTGTATCTATTCTCTATCTGGATGACTGCCAGCGCCATCCCGGCAAGTATTTGTTTTTGAGCATACCGCTTAATAATTTTCCGAATCCGAGAGAATATCCATCCACACAGACAAGATACCAGCCTTTATCATTCTCCTGGACAAGGTCGGAAACATCTAGTGTCTCTCCTTTTAAATACTTAATGACACGTTCGTCTGTACAGGGAAAATTTAAAACAAACGGATATTCCTCTTTTTTTAAGTTCATCGCAAACGCCTGACTTGGTTCAAAACGTTTCTTCTTTACTTCTCCCAAGAACAATCCTGTACGAAGGAATCGCAACTTTTGCATCTTAGGAAGCCCTGTAGGCATATAATAGACTTTCCCGTTATTGATTTCAAATCTGCTTCTGTCAAAGGATCGTTTCACCAATTGAAGAAACTCCTCTAATTCTTCCGGCAGCTTTCCGGAAAGTGCATGCCCTTTTTGAGACTTATCGTCTTCAAAACCCCTCTCTTTTTTCTTGAGTAATGCCAGAAAATGTCCTTCTCCCTTCATACGATGCGGGAAAATACGCACCGTTTTATTAAGATTTAGATTTTCTTCTTCTGCTCCTTTTGGAATACCTGGAGAAAAACCGTCATATCCGTCTATTTCACATAGTTCAAATTCCGGGCACTGCTCTAACAGACAGGCGATCACCTGTTCATTTTCGCTGCGGTCAAACGTACAGGTGGAATACAGCATCATTCCCCCGGGACGCAGCATGGAAGCCGCCTGCATGATGATATTCTTCTGTATTTTAGAAAAGTAGGACGGTCCGTGTTCTTCCCATGCTTTTATCATTTTTTTATCTTTGCGGAACATCCCTTCTCCGGAACAAGGCGCATCGATCAGTATTTTATCAAAATATTCTGCAAATATTTTTGTCAAATTACCAGGCTCTTCATTTAATATAAGCAGATTCCCGATTCCGAATAGTTCCAGGTTCTTTAAAAGCCCCTTAGCTCTGGATGAACTGATATCGTTTGCAGCCAAAAGTCCTTCCCCTTTTAATCGTGCTCCCAACTCCGTAGCTTTCCCTCCCGGAGCCGCACAGACATCCAGTACTTTATCTCCCGGGCAGATCGGAAGTCTGTCCGCCGGTGTCATTGCGCTTGGTTCCTGCAGATAGTAGAGTCCGGCAAAATAGTACGGATGCTTTGCCGGCTGTACCACTTCACCATCATAATAAAAACCATTATGTATCCAGGGGATCGGCTCTAAATGCCAGGGGGCGATTTTCAAAAAGTCTTCTACAGAAATCTTGTTTGTATTGACACGCAGACCATAATGCCGTTCTTCCTCAAAACACTGTATATACTTTTCATAGTCAGCACCTAAAAGCGTCTGCATCTTTTCTTCAAATAATTTGGGTAAATTCATCTTTTTTCCTCCACACGTGAATGATTATAGCATAAAACCATCCATAAAACTACCCATGCGCTAATACACACAGGAGATCTTACGTGATTCCAAATACTTCAATGCCGGATAAGGATTGATACTGATCTCCTTTCCATTTACATTCAAATAAATTCCTACATGGAGATGCACCGGAAAATTTCCTTTTGTTCCTTCTTTTTTGCCGTACCCCGTATCCCCCATATATCCAAGGAGATCTCCTGCATGTACTATATCTCCCTCCTCAATGTCCGCATAGGAATCCATATGCGCATAGTAAAAATAGGCACCTTTTTCCGTTTCAATCCCCAGCCGCCAGCCACCTAGTTCCAGCCAGCCTTTCTGTCTTACCACACCGTCCGTCATACTGATGACCGGATAGTATCCCCGTTTGTCTACTGTAGGCATGATATCTGTCCCCTCATGCCCTCTCTCCCCTTTGTAGCTGCGTGAAAACATCCACGAATTTTCAAATGTAACTGCTACATGGGAATGGTTGGAAGCTTCTGGGATCGGAAAATATTCTAAATCATCCCATATTGCTTTGCATGCTTTATTATATGTATCCCAGCCTTTCGCTTTTTCCCACTTTTCTTTTGTATCCTTTAACGTCTCCACAGTCGGCATCTTAGCTGCCTGTTTCGTCTCAAAGTCTTGTTCCAGCCAGTACAGCGCCAGGACTTCTCCTGGCTCTTCCATATTTTGTATCTGTTTCTGCATCTGTGTATCAACCGGCTGAGAACGAAATTTTTCTGTTGCGGCCGTTGTCTCGGAAAGCCTGCTTAATGCCGCATGTTCCCTCAGATTGTGAAATGCGGTGGATAGAAATAGAAGAAGACAGAAATTAAAAATCAGATACCGTTTTACTCGATTTCTTTTCAAAAAAACCTCTTTTTATTTTACTATATGTTCCTTGCAAGACTTTTATAAATATATCTGCAATACAGCATAAAAAAGCATACTGCTTCATATATCAAGAGAAGGGGGCATCCTACGTCCAAATCCAGAAAGGGGAACCTCCTGCATGGCATGAACACGGGAAAGGAAGGCACTATCTATGACAAAACGATATATTTCGATCATTTTATGTATTTTTACATTTGTAGCCATGCTTGCATTTCCAAAAGCAGTCTTCAATGGTGCAAGCGAAGGCCTTCTGCTATGGTTCCAGA
Organism: Mediterraneibacter massiliensis; assembly: GCF_001487105.1. Taxonomy (GTDB): domain Bacteria; phylum Bacillota; class Clostridia; order Lachnospirales; family Lachnospiraceae; genus Mediterraneibacter; species Mediterraneibacter massiliensis. The sequence goes on from NZ_LN913001.1 coordinate 1,677,619, forward strand.
TTATTTTCCCCACATTATTTCCCTTTCTTCTTATCACCAATCTTTTACTTTTAACAGACAGTATCCACTATATTGCCCAGAGTATAGCCGGTCCTCTACGTTTTCTTTTTCGCGTATCAGATAACGGAAGTTTTGTACTGCTTATCGGTTTCCTGTGTGGTTATCCGATGGGTGCGAAAATGGCAGCCGATCTCGTTATTTCACATAAGATCACCGAAGCGGAAGGAAAATATCTTTTATCTTTTTGTAATAATACAAGTCCTGTATTCATCCTTAATTTTATTGTATGGAAAACCCTGGGAAAAGAGGAATTCGCCCTTCCTACGTTTCTGATCCTTCTGACCGCTCCTATATTCGTAAGCTTTGTGACACGTCGTTTTTACTTAAAGGACCAGTCTGCTTTTCAAAACATCGAGAAAAGAGATTGTAAAAAGAAAAAGCTGGATTTTTCTATGTTGGATTCCTGTATGATGAATAGTTTTGAGACTATTGTAAAAGTCGGAGGCTATATCATACTCTTTTCCGTTATTCTAACACTTCTGCAGGAATTTCCGTGGAAAAATCCACTTTTTGATTTTGCGCTCCCAACCTTGGAAGTTACAAATGGAATTTTGTTGCTGCACCGATATTCTCTTCCATTTATAATAGAATATCCGGCAATCCTTGCCCTCACATCATTCGGCGGCTTCTGCTCAGTCGCCCAAACGCAATGTATGATACAGAAAACCGGGATCCCCTTACTTCCTTATATCATAGAAAAACTGGCTGCCTCGTTGGCAGCCAGTCTACTGGCATTTATTTATCTCTTAGTAAAGAATTCTATACTTTAACTTTTACATATTTTCCAAGCTGTTCTGTTCCGGATAGTCCTGTGCATTTTCATCTGGTATTTCCAATTCAGCACGATTGGAACGCACTGTATCATAACATTCCTGCAAAGAATTTATCAGACCATCATACTTCGTTGCATAACTATCCAGTGTATGTCCGATGATACTTTCCGCATTTGCAAGCAGATCATCTGTATACTGGATCGCTCCGATCCGGATCGCATTCGCATCAGATGTGGCATTGTCTATGATCTCCTGCGCCTGTGCCGTCGCCTGCGTCACAATCTCATTTGCCTGTGCATATGCCTGCTGCATGATCTCATGTTCACTGACAAGTTCTGTTGTCTGTACCTGTGCTTCCTCGATCATCGCGTCTGCCTTCGCTTTTGCATCCGCCAGGATAGCATCCCGATTACTGATGATCTTCTGATAACGCTTAATCTCATCCGGTGTCTTCATACGGAGTTCTCTCAGAAGCTCATCCAGGTGCTCCTTGTTTACAATAATCTTCGTTGTCGATAATGGCTGGAATTTACAGTCTCTGTCAATATATTCTTCGATTTCCTCAATAATCTGTTCAATACGGCTACTCATTATTACACTCTCCTTTTGCGTTCATCTTTTCCCTTAATTTAACAGCCACCGCTTCCGGCACAAATTGTGTGATATCTCCCCCAAAAGCGGCAATCTCCTTCACTGTCGTAGAACTCAAATAAGAATATTCAATACTGGTCGTCAGAAACATCGTCTCAACATTTGGTTCCAACTTGTGATTTGTCTGTGACATCTGTAACTCATATTCAAAATCTGTGATCGCCCTCAATCCCCTGATCACGACATCTGCCCCGGTTTCTCTGGCAAAGTCGATCAACAACCCATGAAAAGGAACAATCTTTACATTTGTCAAGTCTTTTGTCACTTCTTTTAACATTTTAACACGTTCTTCTACAGAAAACAACGGCATTTTCGCATTATTATTTAATACACCGACAATTAATTCGTCCACGATTTTGCAGGATCTGCGGATGACATCCAAATGTCCATATGTAACCGGATCAAAACTTCCGGGATAAATTGCTCTTAGCATACTTCTTCCTTTCCGGCACGTTCTAAAAAAACGTGTTTATTAGTTTTATATTCTTTTATTTTTATAATCTCGTATCCATATTCTTCCACATAGGAAAAATCGGTCTCTTTTGCTGCTTCGACGATCAGCAGTGTATCGTCATATACCAGTTCAGAATCTTTTAAATAATGAAGTACTTTCTCCTCTAATCCCTGATGATACGGTGGATCCATGAAAATATAATCAAACGTCTTTTCACCTTCCAACTGGTATAACGCTGTCATAACATCTTTTGTAAGCGTCAGCGCTTTGCCTTCCAAACGGGTCGTTTTCAAATTATATTTGATACACTCCATCGCTTTTGGATTCTGTTCCACAAAGACAGCTTCTTTTGCTCCCCGGCTTAGTGCTTCTATTCCTATGCCGCCGCTGCCGCTGAACAGATCCAGGAAGATACAATCATAGAGACCTGGCGCGATCATATTGAACAATGTCTCTTTGATCCTGTCCGTTGTAGGTCTCGTATCCATTCCATCCAAAGTCTTTAACTGTGCTCTTTTCGCACTGCCTGCGATCACTCTCATATGCAACCTCCCGCTTTCACTGTGGAGTTTTAACTATGGTGAATTTTAGCAGAAAAAAGCACTCAGGTCAATTCCTAAGTGCTTTCCTCTATAAAAAATACTTATTTGCCAGCCATCTGTTTTTCCTGCTGTTCGATCATTTTCTTGACCATATAACCGCCAACGGAACCATTCTGCTTGGAAGTAAGATCTCCGTTGTATCCGTCAGTAAGTGGTACTCCCAATTCATTTGCTACCTCATACTTAAATTTGTCCAGCGCGCCTTTGGCTTCCGGTACTGCTGCTCTGTTAGATGAACGATTTGCCATGTTACTTTTCCTCCTTTTGCAACTTTTTTGTAACGTTTCGTTACGTCTCAAGTATTTGTAACTTTTTTTAAGTTACAACCATAGTATATGGAGGTTTTATTCTTTTACACTAGAAATTCCTTCCTTTTTTGTCACTTCCTGCAATTTTCAAAGAGTTGTTTCCAACATAGCTTCCGACATATATTTTTGCAGAACTATTTTTAACCTGCGCAAACTTTCTTCATGTAGAGAAGGATCGGCCTCCAGAATACTGTCGGCCGCTTCACTTGCCTGCTTTAGCAGGCTGGCATCCTGAAAAATATCTGCCACCTTAAAATCCAACATTCCGCTCTGTCGAATTCCAAATAAATCTCCGGGACCACGCAGTTTTAAATCCTCACCTGCAATATAAAATCCATCATTAGAATGGTTCAATATATCTAAACGTGCTTTTGTTTCTTTTGTTTTTGAGGCACTCATAAATATACAATAGGACTGTTCATTCCCACGTCCTACCCTGCCTCGCAGCTGATGGAGCTGTGCAAGTCCAAATCGTTCTGCATTTTCGATCATGATCACGGTGGCATTGGGAACATCGATCCCGACTTCGACTACGGTAGTAGATACAAGCACTTGGATCTCATTTTTTGCGAATGCTTCCATGATTTCCTCTTTTTCTGCCGGTTTCATTCTGCCATGCAATACGCCGATTTGGATATTCGCTCCCATAATATCTCTTAGTTCCGCAGCATAATCCAGCACATTCTCCATTTCAAGATGTTCACTTTCTTCTACCATAGGACATATAATATAACATTGCCGCCCGGATGCTATCTGTTTTTTCATAAATGCATAGGCTGTATTTCTGTAACTAGTATCTACTACACAGTTTTTGATGGGAAGCCTGTTTTTAGGCAGTTCGTCGATCACCGAAATATCCAGGTCACCATACAGGATGATAGCAAGTGTACGCGGGATCGGCGTTGCGCTCATAACAAGAATATGAGGCAGCCGCCCTTTTCCTGCCAATGCTTCTCTTTGCTTTACTCCAAACCGGTGCTGCTCGTCCGTTATCACCAAAGCAAGATCATGATAGATTACCCTCTCTTGTATCAATGCATGCGTGCCTATAATGATTGCTGCTTTCCCGTTCTCAATACGCTCGTAGGCAAGCCGTTTTTCTTTTGCGCTCATAGAACCCGTCAGAAGCTCTGCTGTTACAGAAAAACCGTATTGCTCCAACATATTGGTAATATTTGCATAATGTTGACGAGCAAGAACTTCCGTAGGCGCCATAAGTGCCCCCTGATAACCATTTAGCGCTGCATATAAAAGACCCAGCACCGCTACGATCGTTTTTCCTGACCCTACATCACCTTGTACCAATCTAGACATTACATGTCTGCTCCCCAGATCCTTGTATATTTCTTTCCATACCCTTTTCTGCGCACTTGTCAATTCATACGGAAGAGAATGCAAAAAAACGTCTATTTCAGGACACTTTTTAAAACAAAACGAATTTACAGCCCGATCTTCTCTATTTTTCCCCTGTCGTAAAGACAAGATAAATATCAGGAACTCATCAAAGACGATCCGCTTCCTGGCATGATAAAAAGATGCCTTTTCTCTAGGAAAATGCATCTCTTTTACAGCCTCTGCATAACCGGCCAATTCATATTTTCTGCGGATTTCTTCAGGCAGGAAGTCCCACTTGTCATCCAAAACACCCATTGCCTGTTTCACAAGTTTTCCTATCATATTATTTGTAAGACCCGCAGTTAAAGAATAGACCGGCTGCAGAGTATCTAATTTTTTTTCGTAATCACAAGCCGGATAAAAAAGCTCCGGATGTTCCATCAGAATCTGCCCTTTTCGCTTTACGATCCGCCCCCGCAGGGTAACTGTTCCACCTTTTGACAGTGTACTTTTCAAAAATGGCATGCGAAACCAGACTACTTTCATCGTTCCCGTCAAATCTTTGACGTGGAGTGTTGTGATCTGCAGGGAGCGGCTGCCTCCTGTCATCACTCTGCCAAAGATCACGCCGGATATCGTGACCGTCTTTCCTTCTTCCGCCTCTTTGATCGGCACCGGCTTTTCATACACTTCATAACTACGTGGGTAAAAAGAAAGAAGTTCCTGTATTGTATGGACACCTAATTTAGCAAACAATTTCTCTGTCTTTTCTCCTACACCCTTTAAAGCGCTAATCCTGGAATTTATATCCATCGGCTTACTCCACAGAGAGCACGTAATAGTAGATCGGCTGTCCTCCTGCATGCATATCCACATCTACGTCCGGATAAAGTTCTTCTACTTCTTTTGCGAACCTGACTGCATCTTCTTCCAAAATGTCTTGACCATAATACAGACTGATCAATTCTGATTCATCGTCCACTAAAAGGGCAAGCATTTCTTTTGCAGTCTGCTCTACAGACTCCCCTACGGAAAGAATTCCCGCATCTCCGATTCCCATGATATCTCCTTCATGGATCTCTTTATCGTCGATCTTCGTGTCTCTCACCGCGTAAGTGATCTGTCCTGTTTTTACATTTGCAATCCCCTCGCTCATCACTTCCATATTTGTATCAACGTCTGCCTCCGGCATATAATTGATCACCGCCGTGATGCCCTGCGGAACCGTTTTGGTTGGGATCACAAGGATATCTTTATCTTTTGTAAGCGACTGTGCTTGGTTCGCCGCTAAAATGATATTTTTATTATTAGGAAGGATAAAAATATGGTCTGCATTGACATTGTCGATAGCTGTTAGCATATCCTCCGTGCTCGGATTCATCGTCTGTCCGCCTTCGATAATATAATCCACTCCTAATTCACGGAAAATATCATTCATGCCGTCTCCGATGGACACCGCAATAAATCCAACTGATTTACGTGGTTCTTGTTTCTTTTGCTGTGCCGCGACTTTTTCCGCGTCTCTGATCAGCTTTTCCTGATGCTCTTCCCGCATATTGTCAATTTTTATGCGTGAAAGCTGTCCATACGTAAGCGCCTTCTGGATAGCAAGTCCGGGATCGTTCGTGTGTACATGGATCTTTACGATATCATCGTCTGCTACACAAACAATGGAATCTCCAATAGACTCTAAATATCCCTTGAATTCTGTCTCATCCTTTTCCACAAAAGCTTTTTCTGTCAGAATAATAAATTCCGTACAGTAACCAAATTTAATGTCTGCTTCCGCCTGAGAGGACGGTTTTACAATCTTAGCGCCGCTGCCAGAAGCTATTTTAGAATAATCAATCTCTTTTCCAAGAAAAGCGTCGTAAGCGCCATTTAACACTTCTAAAAGTCCTTGTCCCCCGGAATCTACAACGCCTGCTTCTTTCAGTACCGGGAGAAGTTCCGGCGTCTGTGCGAGCACATCCTTCGCATGTGAAAGTACTTCTGGAAGAAAGATTTCCAGATCATCTGTTGTCTCCGCCAGTTCGGCTGCCTTCTGCGCAATCCCCTTTGCTACAGTCAGTATCGTTCCTTCTTTCGGCTTCATAACCGCCTTGTAGGCAGTCATTGTAGCTCTCTCGCATGCTTTTGCCAAAATAGGAACATTAATTTCTTGACACTCCCTGATTTCTTTTGTAAATCCTCTCAAAAGCTGCGACAAGATCACACCCGAATTTCCTCTTGCTCCCCGCAAAGAGCCAGAAGAGATCGCTTTAGAGACAGAATTCATATCCGCTTTTTCAAGCGCGCTTACCTCCTTAGCCGCTGACATGATCGTCAGTGTCATATTCGTTCCTGTATCTCCGTCCGGAACCGGAAAGACATTTAATTCATTAATGAATTCCTTTTTTGCTTCTAAATTTGCCGCGCCGGCAAGAAACATCTTTTGAAGCATGCTTGTATCTATCGTTTTAATACCCACGATAAGTATCCTCCTTAATCAATCACTCTGACACCTTCAACGAAGATGTTTATTTTATCTACTGTCATACCGGTGAACTCTTCCACCTTATATTTCACATTATTCATAAGATTATCAGAAACAGACAGGATATTCACCCCGTATGCTACAATAACATGAAAATCCAGCGTCAGAATGTTGTCCTCTGTAATCTCCACCTGGATTCCATGGGTCAGACTCTCTTTTTTCAGCAGCCTTACGAGACCATCTTTCATATTCACCGCTGCCATGCCCACGATCCCGAAACATTCTACTGCCATGGAACCGGCATATTTAGCAATGACATCTGGATTTACAGTGATCACTCCCAATTCTGTACTCATGCTTCCCTTCATCATATATTCCCTCCAATTCTAAAATGGATTTCGCTCACAAACAGCGCCCAAATATAGGACGCTGATATGGGTATTATACTATCTCTTCCACAAATTTACAATATAGATTCATAAACTGCACATAAAATATCTAATATAGAATCTACTGACATCTTCACTGTATCCATGCAGATATCATACTGTTCCATATCTTCCCACCGACGATCCGTATAAGAATTATAATAGTACCGTCTCTGCTTGTCAATTTTCTTGATCAGGTATGCCGCTTCTTTTTCATCTACAGAAGCACGTTCCATGATCGTCTTTATCCTTTCTTCTAACGGCGCATAGAAAAAGATGTTGCGGACATTTTCTTTTTCTCTTAGTACATAGTTTGCACATCTCCCGACAATAATACAATCTTCTTTTTCTGCCAATTCCAAAATCACTTTTTTTTCTGTTTCAAACAAGACATCATTCATAGGCTCATAGCGGAAACGGCGGTTCATCTGCATATCGTCTTCCACCGGATAACGCCAGGGATCCGCTCTCTTTTCATCCACTTTTAACAGTTCTTCATAGGAAATATCATTTTTTTGACTGGCAAGGTAGATCAATTCCTTGTCATAATAATGAATTCCGAGTTTATCGGACAGTTTCTGTGCAATAGAACGTCCATTGCTGCCATATTGTCTTCCTATCGTGATAATTCTTTTCTTCATAATGATCCCCGCTTTCTACCTTGATTTTCTTACTATGATTTTATCACGAAAAAAGAATTATGTGAACCGCAAAAGAGAAAATAGAAAAAATGCTTGCAATCATGTATTCTTTCTGTTAAAATATCATTGTTATGAGCCTATATGGACGAGTTCAGATTGTTAGGAGGTGCAATGATGGCTAAATGTGCTATTTGTGAAAAGGGTGCTCACTTCGGGAATCACGTAAGTCACTCTCATAGAAAAACACCAAAAATGTGGAAATCAAATGTAAAATCCGTTCGTGTAAAAACAGAAGGCGGGGCAAAAAGAATGTATGTATGTACATCTTGTCTGAAATCCGGACGCGTAGAACGTGCATAATGCAGAAAATATCACAGCTATGAAAAATTGCCGTCTATAGAGGAAATATATAATTTCTTTTATAGACGGCAGTTTTTTTAACAGCAAAATAACTTATATCCCAATATGAGGAAAACAAGAATAAGAATGACTCCCCATACCATATTCGAAAGCAGCAGCATCAAGAACATTCCCAGAGCCATCCAGAATAATGCAAATCCGATTACTCTTTTCATCTCTTTCACTTCCGACTGATTGCTTACTTCTATATTTATGACGGCAAAAGCACCATTATTCCTTTTTTTCGTCCTCTGCTTCTGTACTTAAAATATCCATAACATCTTCTTCTGTGACCTTATCCTCTTTTCTGGAGGCAAAACGGTCTACTACATCCGGCACCATATCCAAAATTTTTGTAATGGTATCCTGATTTTTGATATTTACAAGTCTAGTCTTTCCCCCTTGGATCACGATCACAGCGCTAGGTGTAACTTTACCGCCGATTCCTCCCATTCCTTTTTCCTTCTTGTCTCCCGAAAAGGCCCCTGCGCCGATTCCAAAAGATACATCTACCAGAGGAAGAATGATCGTATCATTGATATGGATCGCGTCTCCGACTACTGTCTTCGATGATATGACCCCATCCATCCCTTTAAACAAAGATTCTACCGTTGCCTTAAAATTCGTTTCTTCTGCCATTATTAAACGCCTCCTTATTGATGGTTTTTCTTCGATTTTATAACCGGAAATTTTTTATATCTGCTATCGTTTGGCGCACTTGTTTACTCCACAGCATATTCCACAAGAAAATAACCGGATATATCCCCCTTATCTTGCCTTGTACAAATGCCTGTCCTTTTAATATTTTATTTTCAAAATCCGGTTCCAACTGTACATGTTCTCCTATAAAAGGATAAATCATACTGAGCACGCCAAGTGTATATCCCGTTACAGCCGGATCAGAAAAGCCGAACTTCAAATCCGCTTCAAGTACATCCGGCTTTAAAAAGCCTCCCAGACGCTTTAACTCTTTTACTCCTTTTTTGAAAGCACTTCTATGGACCTCTTCCCTTATAAAGTCCAAGACATGTTCTTTTTTTGTTTTCAGTGCTTTTATAGTATCACAGATTTTACGGAATGTATATTCTAATTTATTTGCTTTTTTCTGCTTTTTCCCCTTAAACGCATCATATCTTTCTGTCTTTTCTGCTGTCTTCTTATACTCCGTATGTACCTTTTCTTCTGTATCTTTCTTTTCTACATCCTTCTCTTTTAGATTCGGTTCTTCTTTCTCTTTTGTTTTTACAAATTCTGGTTCTGCAACAGTTTTATGCATATCTTTCGTTTTCCTGTCTGACGGAAAGGTCTTCCATGCCACACGCAGCCGCCATTTCATATTACCATTCTCATAAAAAAACCTTCCTTTTATCAAATGAAAAAGCCAGGAAAACTCCAGCCCCACACTCAATGTATCGAGTGCCCCCATACATTTTGCCTTACCTCTGTACTGAAAGCCTGCAAACAAGACTGTCAGGCTCAAAAGCAAAAGAAGTCCCAGTATTACAAGAACGATCCATCCTAAAATTTTTAACACAAACAGAATGATATGTATCATCAGTCTCAATACCCTGCCTTTTCAAATTCTTCCTGCCGCTTTACTATATAACGGCGGATGCAAAGTCCTTTTGTCTCTTCATATACCTTTTGGGAAATCTCTTCCAGCACACAGAGCGCTTCTTCATAACCGGAAACAATCCCTACGATAAAAAGCGTACTGTGTTCAAAGATATGTTGTTTGATAAGCATGCTTGAAAAAATTTCCAGCTGGTTTTGTTCTCCCTGTGCCAGTGCGATAATATAAACTTGTGGCTGCAATTTATTTTTCTGTAATTTTTCCACAATTTTTGTTTTTTTATGCATCCAGGAATCACTGACATATAAATCACAGTAAAATTTCATCTGCATATTCTGTGCCACCTTCATTTACTGATAATAATAGGAATCTAGGATCTGTTTTGCGATCGGAACGGCTTTTGCGCCATCATTTCCATCATATCCTTCTATGATCACGCTGATCACCAGTTCTGGATTATCTACATTTGTAAAACCTACAAACCAGGAATGTGTTTTTTCTCCGTCCGTCATACTGTATTCTGCAGTTCCGGTTTTTCCGGCCACAGTATAGGAATCGCCATTTAGCAAAGAGCCTGTTCCCTCCTGCACGACTGCCTCCATATATTCCTTTAGCTGTGAAGCTTCTGCTGAAGTCATCAGTCTCTTATAGCTTTTCGGTACATTTTTGCGTATCTCACTGCCGGTATAATTCGTCACTTTATCGACAAGATATGGCTCCATCAATGTGCCGCCGTTTGCTATTGCCTGTGTGATCAAAGCCATATGATATGGACTTACGAGTGTTTTGCCCTGTCCCATTGCCGTCATCATTATTTCCGCACTGTCTGTTTTTTCTGTTACAGCAAAAGAACTTTTAGAATATTCCAGCACAGTTGGAAGTGCCTTGTTAAACAATAGATCTTCCGCTGTCTTTCGGTAAGAAGACTTATCCAAAGACAAACCGATATTTGCAAAAGAGGCGTTGCAGGAATTTGCAAAGGAACTGCGCAGATCTTCCCATCCATGAACTGTACTGTCAAAGCAATGGATCGTCGTGCCATCTTCTGTGATTTCTCCACTGCACTCATATCCATACTCTCCATAATTTTTATCTTCACGCATAAATTCCAGGGTCGTCACGATCTTAAACGTAGATCCCGGCGCATACGCTCCCTGCGTCACCCGGTTCAAAAGCGGACTCCCGTTATCTTCTGTGTTTAAATACCCCCAGTCAACGTCCACTGTATTGGGATCATAAGTCGGACTGGAAACCATCGCAAGAATTTTTCCTGTATCTGCCTCCATCACAATGACAGCTCCTTTATTGCTTCCCAAAGCATCATAGGAGGCTTGTTGGAGATCTGCATCCAGCGTGGTTACAACCGTGTCACCTATATTCTTCTCTCCTTTGAAAGAATTCGTGATTTTTTGAACAAAAAATGCATTGGACGTCAAAAGTTCAAAGTTCTCCACTGATTCCAATCCGCTTTTTCCTGCCGTTTCACTACTGTAGCCTACGACGTGCGCAAAGGCAGGACCATATGGATACGTCCTTATCTCTGTTCCATCCTCTGCCACTTCTGTCTCAGCAAGAACATTTCCGTTCCGATCTGTAATGCTTCCCCTGACGATGCGATCTGCAAATGCATTCTGTCTTTCATTATAAGGACTGTTTACGATTGTTTTTGCCTTCACAATATTAAAATAGACAATATATGCCATCAGTGCAAGAAATAAAATAACAAAAAGATACGTGACTCTAGCGAACTCTTTGTTTCGGGACTTCTTCGAAACGCGGCTTTTCTTTTGTTGTTTTTTTCTTGGTCGTTCTTCTCGGTTCATTTCTCAACTCTCTCTCTTTTCTTAACTTACTTTCTCGTCTTCGCTCCAGCTTTTCTTCTTCATCTTCTCTCAAGATATAGAGACCTTGTATGATGCCAAACATGATCATTGTACTCAGCATAGAACTGCCGCCATAGCTGACAAGAGGAAGTGTGACCCCAGTCGACGGAATGAACTTAGTCACTCCACCGATCGTCAAAAACACTTGGAAAATATAACAGGTACCTAATCCAAGAGCAACAAGTTTATAAAACTGATTGCGAATCTCCATGGCAATATTTAAAAACATCACATAGCAGCTTACACAGATCAAGATCAAGCACAGTGCAAAAATAAGCCCCAGTTCTTCCGCGATCGCCGAAAAAATAAAATCCGTCTCTGCCACCGGAATACTATCGGGAAGCCCCTGAAACAATCCCATTCCAAACCAACTGCCTGTCCCGATCGCAAACAAGGATTGTGCCACCTGATAACCGCCGTTACTGTACGAAGCGAACGGATCTTTCCAGACAGATACGCGTACTTTGATATGGGCAAAAAGATGATATCCGATCACAGCTGCCGCACTGCCCGCCGCAATCCCTGCCACCGCATATAAAGGCTTGCGTGTCGCCACATAGAGCATGATCAGATAAACGACAAATAAGATCAGTGCCGCTCCCAGATCGGTAGACAACACTAAGATCAAAACATGAGCCGCTGCCACGGCAGTCGTAATCACGATATTTTTAAATTCTGTAGACTTCTTCAGACTTGCCGCCACATAAAATACAAATAAGATTTTAACAAACTCCGATGGCTGTATCCCAAAACCAAATACAGTAAAGCCTAATTTAGCTCCTCCGGAGCTCACTGCGAAAACTGCTACAAGTAAAAGCGCCGCCAGCCCCGCGCCTGCATAAAGATACGTCCAGTCAGCCAGAGATTTCAGTTTTTTGATAAGAATTGGCACCACCAGACCAAAAGTAACTCCAAGTGCGATAAATATCATTTGCTTTATCGCATTGTCAAACGGCACTTCATTGTCATAAGACAAACGTGTGATCATGATCATTCCTGCATTCATCAGCATACACATATTATTAACGACCAGCCTGGATACATTCGGATAGATAAGATTATACAAAAGGATGACTGCCAAAAATACAACCGTCTGCACGGCATAGATAAATAGTATTTTCCCATCTTTTGATTTTAAATACATAACAACATATGCAGCCAGCTGCAACGTAAACATCAAAACATTCTGTCTGACTAATACACGCTTCTCATCATCTTCATAATTTTGTGCAAAAATAGAAAAACATGAAAAGGTATAGGCAGCCATCAAAATGACAATGATATATTTTGATAATTCCACAATTATATTAATCACGATTTCACCTGCTTCTATAGGATTCCGCGTCTGAAATGTCCTCTTGTATAAGAAAAATGAGACGCTGTATTTTTTGTTTCTCCTGTAAGATCCTGCCCTGCTTTTTCTAATATTTCCAAAGTTCTCTCTTTCGTTTCTACAGTAAAGGCAAAGCGCAGACTTTTCGGACAAAGCGTTCTGATTTCTTCTGTCAGATCCGCCAAATATAACGGAGCAGTATTATATATTACATTATAGCAGAGACTACAGTAATTTTTAACTGGAAACAGATTTTTATACCGATCGGTAAGCATTAACATACCTGGTTCCTTTGTGCAGCCATCCATAGTTTTTGTAATACACTGTGCACTTATCATTACCGGAATATGCCCATATACAGTCAGTTCTGCATTTTCAATCCCCAGTTCTTCCAGTTCCTTTACATTCAGCTCCATCGGAGCAGTAAACGAGGTAAACTTCTGTTCCTCAAAAAACCGCTTCCCATATTGATTGAATATATATAGATTATGGTCCAGAATTATCGGCTTGTCAAATTTCTGCTCTCTTAAAAATTGGATCTCTTCATAGTTTCGCACGAGTACCCCGTCCATGCAGAACATATAAAATGTCTCGTATGACTTTGTCATGGCTCTAAGTGCCTGCTCTCTGAAGATATGCGGCATAGCATAGTAAATTTCTACACCGCATTTTCTGATTCTTTCACAAACTGTACATATGTTTTTTGATAGGAATAATGTTCCGCTGATCTGAAAATCCAAATACAAACGGGAAACTTTTACTTTCTGCTGCTGCATTTTCTCACAAAATGCAAGCACTGCGTACAATTGTTCTTCTGTTTCTACCGATACAGACACGAACGGAAGAGTATCTGCACGGTCTTTACCGCTTCTCACCTGTAATACTTCAAATGCATCCCGTACATTTTTCTCATCAGCTGCAGCAGCCCTTCGATAACTTCGACAGATTTCCTTTTCCAATGCTGCCAGAGCATCTCTTCGCATCTGCTTGATCTGCTGCATAGGCAAAAAGATATTTTCTTCCATCTCTATCTCTAAATTTTCAAAATAAAACTGCGTATTTCCTGTTTTTGTAAGCTGTGCTTTTACTTCTTCTTTCGTAAGCGGTCTTGTCTGTGCCTCAGATACACATTCTTCTGTATATACTTCAACAGAATGCATTCCATTTGTCAGGCGCAGCACAGCCTGCCTTCCTTTCAAAATATGCAGACTTCCATCCACTTTCTCTTGTTTTCTTGCAAAAACATATGCTTTATCCATCTCATCCAGAAGCGTTTTGTTTCGTATCCGGTTTAAGATCTTTCCCTTTTTATAGAACTGCTGCTTTGGAGCCAGAAATGTAACTTTCTCCCCCTTCTTTATATCTTTTCCAAATGTATAGTTTTCTCGTTTTTCCGTCAGTTCCAGTATATCCCCTTTATGAATATCGACAAGTGCATCTGCCTTTACTTCCCGTTTCGTTTGAGAAAGTACTCTCACTGCGGGCACCCCTGCATGATTCGGTCTGTCAAGGGACAGCATATCTTTCCCATTGTGCTTCTTATAATACCCTGCATGAAAACCGCCCCTGTTATAAATATCTTTTAACCGCTCTATATCTTCCGGCTCCACAGAAAAATTCTCTTTTCCTTCTGCCATATATTTATCCAGATATTTTCGGTACATAGCTGTTACTGCTGCCACATATTCCGGCCTTTTCATTCTTCCTTCAATCTTAAAAGAATGAATTCCAGCCTCCGCCAATGCTGGGATCATATCTAAAGTACAAATATCCTTTAAACTAAGGAGATATCCTTTTTTCTTTCCGACAGAATATGGAAGCCTGCACGGCTGCGCGCATTGTCCTCGGTTTCCACTTCTACCGCCGATAAAGCTGCTCAACAGACACTGTCCTGAATAACAGTAGCAAAGTGCTCCATGCACGAAACATTCCACATCCATTCCTGTCTGCCTTTGTATATCCTGAATTTCCGAAAGAGCCAATTCTCTTGCCGGCACAACCCTTTTTACCCCTGCGTCCTTTAAAAACTGTGCCCCCTTTACATTGGTGATCGTCATCTGTGTACTGGCATGTATCTCCATCTCAGGAAAATAGGTTCTAACAAAAGATAAAACACCGATATCCTGCACGATCACCGCATCCAGTCCCTGGCAGTATAAAGGTTCTAGATATTTGTAAAGTCCGGATATTTCACTATTTTTTAAAAGTGTGTTCACTGTCAGATAAAACTTTTTCTGATGCAGATGTGCATAGTCGATCGCCTCTGTCAATTCCTGTACGGTAAAGTTATCTGCATACGCACGCGCGCCAAAACGGGGACCTCCTGCATATACTGCATCAGCCCCTGCGTTCACGGCAGTCATAAAACTTTCAAAATTTCCCGCCGGTGCTAAAATTTCTATTTTCCTATGCATTCTAGACATATCATTTTCTCCTGTATACTGCTTTTATTTTGCATGGCAATAAAGAAAGGATGTCCGGCAAAAGCCACACACCCCATGTTTATCTTCACAAAGGAAGTTTCTCCGACTTTCCATGACAGATTCTTATCTTCTGCGGTTCTTCATCTCTGTCTCCAGTTTTACGATCTGCATCTGAAGGTCATTGTTATCCTCTTTCATCTTCGCAAGTTCTTTCTCGGCATTTTCCAATTTGATCTGGGCTGAGATTAATTCATGCTTCAGATCATACATCTCTTTATCTTTCAATTCTATATCGTTCTCTAGGGAATCCCCCTGCTTTTTTGCCTTAAAATAATCATCTGCAATATTCAAAGCAAGAAGGACATTACGGGTATCCGCGCTTTGCTTTCTGTATCCCTCACTGTTTGCGCATTCTGTGATCTTATGGTTCAGATAGGAGGACACTTTCTGAAGATATTCCTCACCTTCAAACCCGCTTAAAGTATATACTTTTCCTCCGATCAATACTTCTGTATAGTGCTTTGCTGAACTCATAGCTTCCTCCTTGCATTTCCTAACTGCTATTATAAACTATTTAGAGACAAAAACCAACTCTTTTTTCGTTTCTCTGTCAGGAATCCGTATAGTTGTTCCGATCCTGGAATCAGCCTTTTCATCGCTACAACCGACGGTCTTGTCCGGTTTGTACGTATTTTCGCTTTATAACGGGATTCCTAAATGTGCATAGGCAAGTTCCGTAACGACTCTGCCCCGCGGTGTCCTCTGGATAAACCCATTTTTTAACAGATATGGTTCATATACCTCCTCTAATGTGCCTGCATCCTCAGAGATTGAGGCCGCCAGAGTATCAAGTCCTACCGGACCGCCTTTGAATTTCTCGATCATAGTCTGTAAAATATTTCTGTCGATAGAATCCAGGCCATATTTATCTACGTCTAAAAGATCTAGCGCAAGATTCGCTACTTGTTCTGTAATAATGCCATCATATTTTACCTGTGCAAAATCCCGTACTCTTTTTAAAAGACGATTTGCCAAACGGGGGGTTCCCCGCGAGCGTCTTGCCAGTTCCACCGCCCCATCCGGTTCGATTGCAACATCAAGCAGCGCTGCCGAGCGGATGATGATCGTCGCAAGTTCCTTCTCTGTATAAAATTCCAGACGGTTTATAACTCCGAAACGGTCTCTTAACGGTGCTGTCAGCATACCAGCTCTGGTAGTCGCTCCTACCAGTGTAAATTTAGGCAGATCCAGTCGGATAGAACGTGCGGTCGCCCCTTTCCCGATCATTATATCGATCGCATAGTCCTCCATAGCAGGATACAAAACTTCTTCCACCTGCCTGTTCAACCTATGTATCTCATCTACAAAAAGAACGTCATTTTCCTGTAGATTATTCAAGATTGCCGCCATCTCTCCTGGTTTTTCTATAGCAGGTCCGCTGGTTACTTTCAAGTTGACTCCCATTTCATTTGCAATAATGCCAGCTAATGTCGTCTTTCCAAGTCCCGGCGGTCCATAAAACAATACATGATCCAGCGCTTCCTTTCTTGCCTTAGCCGCTTTGATGTATATAGAAAGCGTTTTCTTTGCCTTCTCCTGTCCGATATACTCGTCTAAAGACTGAGGCCGCAAACTGCTTTCGATCTTACTGTCCTCTTCCAGATTTTCTGTTGTGATAATTCGCTTTTCCATATTTCCAACCTGCTTTATACTATTTTTTCTGTAAATGTATTAGAATAAATATTTTAACGCCTCTTTTAAGACAGCTTCTACTGTCGTAAGTTCTCCTGCCTTTTTTACAGCTCTTAGACTTTCTGCACTGCCATATCCCAAGGCAACCAGTGCCTGTACAGCCTCTGTCTGTACTTCCCCTGTGCCAGAGTCCAGCGCCGTCCTCGGTTCTTCTTTATCTGTATGCAGTATATCCTCGATATCCAACTTATCTTTCAGTTCGATGATCAATTTCTCCGCCGTTTTTTTTCCGATCCCCGGTGCCTTTGAGATTGCTTTGACATCTCCTGAAAGCACCGCAAAACGCAGCTCGTCTCCAGATAAACTGGATAAAATATTTAATCCGCCTTTGGGTCCAATCCCGCTGACACCAATCAGCATTTTGAAAATCTCTAGTTCTTCTTTTGTCAAGAAGCCAAATAACTGCATGGCGTCCTCCCGCACATTGAGGTACGTATGTATTTTTACCTCATGCCCTGGAGACGGCAGAAGTCCCATAGATTGTTCCGGCATATAGATACCGTAACCCACCCCGCCTACATCTACAACTACTTTTTCTTTTTCAATCGCTGCGAGTTCTCCTCTGATATATGAAATCATCTGCATTTCCTTTCGCTCATTCTAATCTGATATTGGCCGTACGCTTTAATACTGCTTCAGATACTGTTCCGATCAGCGCTCCTGTCACACATCCTGCCACAAGTAAAACCGGAACATAATAGCCAACCGAAAGCGTCTCCACGACCATCATGGCTACGATAAGCTGACCAATATTGTGAAACACACCGCCCGCAATACTGACTCCGATCACACTGTATGTATTCTTTCTTTTTAATCCGATCATCACAGCAAGGCTTAATATCCCCCCTGCAAGGCTATACAAGATGCTAAAAAGACTGCCAAATAAAAAACCGGAAAGTAAAATCCGCACAACAGAAAGCAAACAGGCCTCTTTGGCAGTTCCTTTGTACAGCATGATGACGATCATAAGATTGGCAAGCCCTAATTTCACTCCTGGTATGCCAAACGAGATGGGAATACATGTTTCCACATAACTAAAGATCAATGCCAGCGCTGTAAATACTCCGAAATATGCCGCTCTGTTCTTCAAGCTGTCTCCTTTCTTATCCCCATTTCCCCCTATGTCGGAACTCTTCCTCTAATTTGTCATTGCATCTACATTACTTTCTTCTTCCCCTCTTATCGTTACTACAACCTTATTGGGAAGGCAGATGATACTTTCTCCTTCTTTCGAAATTGCTTTGTGATGAACACATAACAAATCTGGACAATCCGCTTCTTGCATCTTCACCTGCCCCTCTTTTATTTCAAGTACATTCATTCCCTCTATATCAATCTTTTGCTCCTCTTCCAAGTCATAGATTCCATAGAGTTCCTTATCTACCGTTATGACAACCTGCTTGTTTTCATTGTCTGGCTTTAAAAATTGAAATAAGAAAAAGCCGCTTGCTGTCAGCAATACCATACCAACTAAAAACCAATCATTTTTTTTCATTTTTCAACCTCTTTACGCATTATCATAGCATACCGTTATATAGAATGCAATCACATGTTCGATTGTACTTTTTCTGAATCCCCGGTATAATAGGGAAAATATGATTTTTGTTTACCAACAATGCTTTATGTCATTTAAAACACGATAAAATAAGTGAGGTACCTATGAAACGATTACTTACTTACTTGCTTTCTTGTTCCATTATGGTATCTGTCGTTGGCTGTGCTTCTCCTCCGCTCAATGAAAAACAGCAGATGACAGGTATTTACTTTGATACAGTGATAACACTTACTATTTGGGGAGCTGACGAAGAAATACTTGCCCATTGTGAAGACCTGTGCGAATACTATGAAAGTCTTTTCAGCCGTACGATAGAAAGTAGTGATGTATCTCGTATTAATTCTTCTAACGGTATGCCTGTAGAAGTAGCAGATGAGACGGCAGAACTGATACAGATCGGACTTGACTACGGAGAACTCTCTAATGGGAAATTTGATATTACAGTCGGAACTGTCAACACACTCTGGAAGTTTCAGGATAATGAAACAAAAGAACTTCCTGATCCACAAGCTATTCAAGATGCTTTGTCCCATATCAACTTTCAAAATGTAGAAGTAACCGGCAATACAGTTACCTTAAAAGATCCAAAAGCCCAGATTGATCTTGGCGGTATCGCAAAAGGATATATTGCAGACAAACTAAAAGAATATTTAGAAAGTGCTGAAATCGAACATGCCCTTATCAATCTGGGAGGAAATATCCTGGCTCTTGGCGGACATGTCGACGGCACTCCTTTTAAAATCGGTATACAAAAGCCCTTTGATGAAACTGGTACTGCTATTACCTACCTGGACACCAAAGACCGCTCTGTCGTTTCTTCCGGCAATTATGTGCGATACTTTGAAAAAGCAGGCAAGATCTATCATCATATCCTTGATCCCGATACAGGTTATCCTTGCGAAAACAACCTTGTTCAAGTAACAATCCTTTCCGAATATTCCGTGGATGGAGACGCGCTGAGCACAACCTGCTATAACCTAGGTTTAGAAAAAGGTATGGAACTCATTCAAAAACTGGATGGAATAGAAGCCATATTCGTAACAGACGATTATGAACTACACTACAGTAATTAAATATACATTTAACGAAACAACAAGCAGTACGAAAAGAAGCATAAGCGGAATTGAGTTAACACTGCGGAAGTATTCGAAAAAATGATTATGCGTCAACTGTATATTACATCGCTCGTCAGAGTTTTGCCGAAATTCCTCGCTCACACATACACTTTCTCCGCTTAAGTTCATGTTTCTGCTAAAAAAATCGACTTCACGCTGCTGCGTACTTCCAAACAGAAGTATGTATTTCCTTCTGATTGGAGATATATAACAGCGTGAAGTCGTCTTTTCTTCTGAAATCTAATTGCGGAATCTGCCTTCTGGCAGTAAAGTGAAACTTCTAATGATCTTCCTTGGGCATTTTTCTGCGCAGACACCGCAGTTTGTACATTTATCTGCGTCTATATGGGCAAGGAAATTTTTCACTGTGATCGCGCCTGCTTCACAATTTTTTTCACACAGGCGACAGCCGATACATCCCACCTCACATACATCCATGAGTGCTTTTCCTTTATCATTTGAACTGCACTGTACGAATGTTTTCTGTTTATATGGAATCAACTCTATCAAATGTTTCGGGCAGGCAGCAATACACTTTCCACAAGCTTTGCAGGCTTCTTTATCTACTACCGCTATACCATCCTGAATATGGATGGCGTCAAATGGACAGGCTTTTACACAGCTTCCATACCCCAAACATCCGAAAGAACAGCCTTTTGCGCCTCCATCTTGCATTTGACTTGCCATGATGCAGTCTTTTATCCCAAAATATTCATATTCTGTCTTTGCTTTCTCACAAGTACCGGCGCATTTTACAAATGCAACTTTACGCTCTTGTTCTCCAGCTGCCTGTCCCATGATCTCTCCAATTTTTGCTGCAACTTCAGAACCGCCCACCGGACAGCCTCCCACTTCCGCTTCTCCTTTAACGATTGCAGCTGCAAGTCCGGAACAGCCTGCATATCCGCAGCCCCCACAGTTATTTCCTGGCAAAACACCAAGGATTGCCTCTTCTCTTTCATCGACCTCAACAGCAAATTTCTTTCCAGATATACCAAGAAAGACTCCGATGAATACACCTGTACCCCCTACCACAACGGCGGCTAAAATTATTGCTCCTATACTCATACGTTATGTCCCTCCTATATCAATCCTGAAAATCCGAAAAATGCAATTGCCATTAATCCGGCCGTCACAAGAACGATCGGAGTTCCCTGAAAGGATTCCGAAATATCATTGTATTCGATTTTCTCACGTATACCAGCCATCAGAACAATAGCAATAAGGAAACCAACTGCCGTAGCAAAACCATTTATCACTCCTGTCAGCACACCATATCCATCCTGCACGTTTGTCAGCGCAACACCAAGAACCGCACAATTTGTCGTGATCAAGGGCAGATATACACCCAACGCATTATAAAGCGGCGGCATTGCTTTTTTCAAAAACATCTCTACAAATTGAACGAGTGCGGCAATGACCAGAATAAATACGATTGTGTTAAGATATTCTAGTTTTCCGCCCATAATATTTTTATTGCCAAGTATGAATTTATAGATCAGTCCAGTCACAAAAGATGCGATTGTTATAACAAATACAACGGCTCCGCCCATTCCGGCGGCTGTCTTCACATTCTTAGAGACACCCAGGAAAGGACAGATACCTAGAAATTGGCTAAGGACTACATTATTTACAAGCGCAGAACCTACTGCGATCAATAATAACTCTTTCACTGTCATTTCCTCCTATTCTTTCTCTTCCTTGTCAGCACCTGTCGGGAATATATGCCCATTACATACTGACTGATTTGCACAGGATGTGCATCCTTCTCCACATCCAGTATGCAGTGCTGTTTCATTCCTTTTCTCCCCTCTTTTTGCCGCCTTGTTTTTTATTTTATTCTGCAGCGCAACAAGCCCGGCAAGAACAAAGAACGCTCCCGGAGCCAGGATAAAGATCGTCAATGGCTCATAGGAATCCGGAAGTATCTGCATGTTGAACACTTTCCCCGCGCCGAGTATTTCTCTTACGATCCCGATACAGGTGAGTCCGATCGTAAAACCTAACCCCATGCCAATTCCGTCAAAAATGGACGGCAAAACCGGATTCTTCGAAGCATAACTTTCTGCTCTTCCCAAAATGATACAGTTTACAACAATGAGCGGAATATAAAGCCCAAGAGCATCATACAAGGAGGGAACAAAACCTTCCAACAAGAAATCTACAATTGTCACAAAAGATGCGACAACGACTATAAACGCCGGCATTCTCACGGAATCCGGTATGATCTTACGGAGCATGGAAATAAGCATATTGGACATAACGAGCACTGCAGTCGTAGAAAGTCCCATACCGACACCGTTGACAGCTGATGTTGTAACC
Organism: Mediterraneibacter massiliensis; assembly: GCF_001487105.1. Taxonomy (GTDB): domain Bacteria; phylum Bacillota; class Clostridia; order Lachnospirales; family Lachnospiraceae; genus Mediterraneibacter; species Mediterraneibacter massiliensis. Next base: position 1,699,702 of record NZ_LN913001.1, read on the forward strand.
GCCAGTGTCGGACACATGCCCAGCATAAGAACAAAAGTCGGATTTTCTTTTACCACACCATTATAAATTCGCTCTATACATTTACTCATTCACACCGCCCCCTAACTCATTCTGAAAATATACGAGCGCAGAATCCACTGCATTCGTGACGGCGTTTGTTGTAATCGTAGCTCCGCTGATCGCATCGATTTTATCGTCGCCTTCTTCTCCGGTTTTTGTATAAGAGAATTTTTCTACTTGCTTATCCTTAAACTGTTCTTTGAAATCTGCTTCATTTGCTTTCATTCCAAGTCCTGCTGTTTCACTGATCGAAAGCATTTCTATGCCTTTTACAGTACCGTCATTTAAGATACCTACGGACATCTCTATATCTCCCCCATAACCTTCATGGGAAGCTACATTGATAACATATCCGATTGTTTCGCCTCCTGCATTTTTCGCCTCTGCAATTTCCATTATGTCATCCTGTGCATATCCGTTTTCCTTTAACAAAGACGATGCCTCGTCTGCGTCAAACTCCTTATATGTCTCAAAGGAAGCGGCATCCTTTAAGACTGCCTGAAATGCCTCTTGTTTTGCTTTCTCCTGTGAAACCGCAATTGGCTTTTCTGTGATTCCATAGACGATTCCGAGCAAAAGCCCTGCAACTACTGTGATTGCTGTTAATATCAGCGTATTTTTTATAATTTTTTGCATTATTTCTCTCCTCCTTTACCAAATGGTTTGGGAAGAGTAACCTTTTCGATCAATGGCACCAAAAGGTTACTGATAATGATCGCATAGGAAACCCCTTCTGCAGAACCTCCAAACAACCGGAACAGCCCTGTCAGGATTCCCAAACAGACACCGTATACGATTTTACCGCTGCTTGTGATCGGAGACGTCACATAATCTGTAGCCATAAACCACGCTCCAAGCATCAAACCGCCGCCGCACAAGTGTGCTGTAATGTACTGTGCATCTATCCCGTGTCCTCCAAAAATTGTGATAAAAATTACAAATGTCACAATATATGTACCCGGTATCCGAAGATCGATCACACCCATTAGAAGAAGGAACATTGCTCCTATCATGATCGCAATTACGGAAGTCTCCCCGATCGTACCGCGGATATTTCCCAGCAGCATATCCATCGTATTCACAGCCTGTCCTGCTTTTAATTCTGCAAGCGGAGTCGCGCCTGTCACTCCGTCATAGACAAAATAGGTCATTCGTCCGGTAAAACAGATCAGCAGAAAACATCTTGCTCCCAGAGCTGGATTCATAAAATTCTGTCCTAAACCGCCAAACAGCTGTTTTACTACGATAATTGCGAATATTGCACCTAGCACTCCCATCCACCACGGAAGTGTCGGTGGAAGGTTCAAGGCCAGCAAAAGCCCGGTTACAACAGCACTGAAATCTTTGATCGTAATTGGCTTATGCATAAGTTTTTCATAAATATATTCAGACAATACCGCTGCCGCTGTCGTGACAACCACTAAAATCCACGCATCCTCATGTCTGAAATTATAAATCCCAAATATAGTTGCCGGAAGCAGTGCAATCACTACCATGAGCATGATATTACTGCTTGTCACCTTATCTCGAATGTGCGGCGAGGATGATACGTTTAAATTTTCCTTCACTTTTTCCACCTCTCTTACTTTTTCCTCTTATTTGCCAGTGCAATTTTCCGCATGGAACCAATCGCCTGTTTCAACGGCCTTTTTGCAGGACAGACATAACTGCAGGAACCGCACTCTACACATTCCAATCCATTCATGCCGATAAAAGAAGCCTCATCCATCCTCTCGGCATAGTCTGCCAATCTGGAAGGAATGATACGGCTTGGACACACCTCTACACATCTGCCACAGTTGATACAGGCTGTAGCAGGTGATTTTGCCACAATGTCTTCTTTAAAGGCAAGGATGGAAGAAGATGTCTTTGTCACAGGTGCATCCAACGTGACCATCGCAAAGCCCATCATAGGACCTCCTGAAATCAATTTTTCAGGATCCTCTTTAAAACCGCCCGCTGCTTCGACTAATTCTCTATGGCTTGTCCCCAGCAATACTTTAAAATTGCCCGGATGTTCAATATCGTCTCCACTTACCGTTACAATTCTCTCCATCAGCGGTTTTCCTTCGATCACTGCATAATGGATTGCGATCATCGTTTCCACATTATCCACAATACAACCTGCATCCGCCGGAAGCATCGTCGAATTGATCGCTCTCTTTGTTACAGCATAAATCAGCTGCCGTTCTGCTCCTTGTGGATACTTTGTCATCAGTACCTTCACTTCTATCCTAGGCTCATCTGCAACAGCTGCTTTTAATTTCTCGATACAATCCTTTTTATTGTCCTCTACTGCAAAAATCCCCTTTGCTTTAGGGAAAAGAGAAAGAACCACTTTCATTCCGCTTACCAGTTCCTGCGTGTTCTCTAACATACGTCGGTAATCTGCAGTTATATAAGGTTCACATTCCGCACAATTGGCAATGATATACTCTATCTTTTCCGGCTCTTTTGGCGACAGTTTTACTCTGGTCGGAAAGCCGGCACCTCCCATGCCTACGATCCCTGCATTGCCTATCTTTGTTAAAATTTCATCGTTTGATAACTCAGAAAGCGGCTTAACCGGTTCATATTCTATCTCCTCATATTCTCCGTCGTTTTCTACAACAATACACTCTACCTTGCTTCCTGCTGGATTAAAGTGTTGTTCCAGACCCTTTACAGTCCCCGATACAGAAGCATATATCGGAGCAGAAACAAACCCGCCTGCTTCTGCCAGCATTTGACCTTTTAGTACATGATCTCCCTTTTTTACAACGGGATTTGCCGGAGCGCCTATATGTTGTGAAAGCGGATAGACCAGCTGTCCCTTTGGGAGGATCTGCATAATTGACCGATCTTTTGCAAGACTTTTTCCATCATTTGGATGGATGCCGCCTTTAAAAGTTAAAAGTCCCATTTTCTTTCCCTTCCTTTCCCTTGCTTGTCTCACAATATGTTTATTGTACTAAAATCTCCACACAAAATCTAGTATTTGAAATAGAATAATTGCACATTTATACGTACATTTTGTCGATTTTTTAACATCTTAAAATTTATTTCTACGGTATTTCTGCTTTTCTTAATACAGTGTCCTTACCTGTTAAAAATATATACTGGCAAAGAACCAAAATAAGAGGCGGTCAACACAACCGCCTCTTAATATACATTTATTCTTTTCTAAACACCAAAGAATCTAATCCCTTATTCCTCACTTTCATCTGAAGGAACTGCCTCTGCTTCCAACACTTTCATACTCAGACTGATCTTCTTTTCTGCCTCATTAAGATCCACGATCTTAGCCGTAATCTCCTGTCCTATAGAAAGTACATCTGATGGCTTTTCCACATGTGCTCTTGAAATCTGTGAAACATGGAGCAATGCGTCTACTCCTGGCGCCAACTCTATAAATGCGCCAAAATCTGTCATCCTAGCTACTTTTCCATTGATCACAGTACCTACCGCAAAATTCTCAGATGCATGTGCCCAAGGATTCGTCTCTGGGAACTTCAAACTCAAAGCAATCTTCGTATCATGAATATCTTTTACAAGAACTTTCAATGTATCCCCTACCTGGAATACCTTCTTAGGATTCTCTACTCTGCCCCAAGACATTTCAGAAATATGCAGAAGACCATCAACGCCACCTAAATCAATAAATGCGCCAAAGTCTGTAACATTCTTTACAGTACCTTCCACTGTATCTCCGATATGCAGTTTTGCGAACAACTCTTTTTGTCTCTCTGCACGTTCTGCTACTAACAGCTGTCTTCTATCTCCAATAACACGGTTTCTGCGCGGATTGAATTCACTGATCACAAATTCAATCTCCTGTCCTTCGTATTTACTGAGATCTTTTTCATAAGAGTCTGATACAAGACTTGCCGGGATAAATACACGTGCCTCCTCAACAGTTGCACATAAGCCTCCACCCAGAATCTGCGTAACCGTTGCTTTTAATACTTCTTTATTTTCGTACGCTTCTCTTAATCTTTCATTGCCCTTTTCAGCAGCAAGACGCTTATATGTAAGCAGTACCTGACCTTCTCCATCATTTACCTTCAAAACTTTAACACTCATCGTATCCCCGACTGAAACAACTGTCGTAAGGTCGATAGACGGGTCATTGGAGTACTCATTTTTCGTAATGATACCATCTGCTTTATAACCGATGTTCAGGATGATCTCCTCTGGCTTCACATCGATCACAGTACCCTCGACTACCTCTCCATTATGAATTGTTTTGAATGACTCATCTAACATTTGTTCAAAAGATAATTCTGACATTATTTTGAACCTCCTCAATTATATTGTTGGGCGTGGATGCCCCCGCTGTAATACCTACTGTTTCCACTGACCCTAATTGATTCAAATCCAAATCGTCAAGCGTCTGTATATAGTACGTATCTTTACATGCTCTGTTACAAATTTCAAATAACTTCTGGGTATTGGAACTATGTTTATCGCCAATCACTATCATAGCATCCACCGCTTCTGCAATACTTCGTGCCTCAGTCTGGCGTTCCTTTGTAGCATTACAGATTGTATTTAAAACACTTACATCATAACTCTTTTCCGAAATAATTTCAACTAAATCTTTAAATTTGTTGTAATTAAATGTCGTCTGAGCGACGATACAGATTTTTTTCTTTTTTTCGACAGGAAGTTTTTCCATATCCGAAACACTCTGTATAACTGTTGTATCTTTACCTGCCCAGCCTCTTATCCCCTTTACCTCCGGATGTTCGGGATCTCCTATAATGATGATATGTTTTCCCTTCTCACTTTCTCGCTCTACGATCGTGTGTATCTTTTTAACAAAAGGACACGTCGCATCCACCACAGTGATCTGGCGGCTGTTCAATTTTTCATAGATCCGCTTTTCAACACCATGAGAACGGATGATCACGATTCCTTCCGTCACCGCTTCTAGTTCTTCCTCTGACCGCAAAACAGTGACCCCTCTTTTCTCCATGTCCTTTATAACTTCCTCATTGTGTATGATCGGTCCATAGGTATATATCTTCTGTCCGCTGTTTTCTGCAAGCTGTTCATATACCGTATCTACAGCGCGCCTGACTCCAAAACAAAACCCTGCCGTCTTTGCTTTTATGATCTTCATTTTCCTGCCTTTCATTTACAGTAACTACAAATTTTTTCCACCACTTCTTCAATCGTCATATCCGAGCTATCGATCAAAATTGCATCCTCGGCCATGCGCAGAGGTGCTGTTTTCCGATTCATATCTTGTTCATCCCGTTTTGCAATATCCTGTTTGATCTCTTCAAAATCACATGGGATCTTTTTCTCTTTTAGTTCTTTATATCTGCGTAAAGCTCTTGTATCCACACTCGCTGTCAGATAAATTTTCACATCCGCATTTGGAAGAATGTTAGTTCCTATATCTCGTCCATCCATAATAACATCTTCTTTCCTCGCCAGGTTTTTTTGAAGTGAAAGTAGTTTCTGCCGTACCTGGGGGACAGCGGAAGTAGCTGACGCCATATTTCCCACTTCTTCATTTCTTAATCTATCTGTCACGTTTTCTCCATTTAACATAACCTGCTGAACACCGTCTCTGTAAGCAATACTCACTTCTGCTTTCTCACAGGCTCTTACCACTTCTTCCGTATTTTCCGCCTTTATTCCATTATCCAGGAAGTATACGGCAAGCGCACGGTACATAGCTCCTGTATCTACATATATATATCCCTTTTTCTTAGCCACCAGTCTGGCAATCGTGCTTTTTCCTGCACCTGCCGGACCATCCACTGCTACATTATATCCCATTTTATACACGCTCCTTGTATTCTTTATTACTGTCTTTTTCTATTTTATTTTCCTTGGAAAATCTCCTCACTCGCAGAAAATGCTGCTAAATATGCCGTACTCCAGCATACCTGGAGATTAAATCCCCCGGTTAGAGCATCTATATCCAACACTTCTCCTGCAAAATATACACCTTTCGTACATTTTGATTCCATTGTTCCGGGATCGATTTCTTTAACATTTACTCCTCCCTGTGTGATGATCGCCTCTCGATATTCTCTCGAACCTGTCAGTGTCATCTGAAAGTCCTTGATCACACGGATAAAACCTTTTCGTTCCTCCTTCGTGATTTCGTGGATTTTCTTCTCTGAAGGTATACCCGACAGTTCGATCATCACAGGACGCAGCTTTGCCGGAAAAAGACCAGAGATTACATTTTTAAACTGCCTGTTGTGATTTGCTTCAAATTCTCGCAGTATTCTTTGATCCAGCTTTTCATAAGAAAGCGCAGGCTTCAGATCAATATGAAGTGTCAGCTCCTTTTTCTTCAGTGCCTTTCCCACCATGCTGCTCGCGCTCAATATGACCGGACCGCTCACACCATAGTGGGTAAACAGCATCTCTCCAAATTCTTCATATAACTTTTTCTTTCCATCTGTCACTTGTATAGAAATATTTTTAAGGGAGAGTCCCTGCAGTTCCTTTGCATACCACTCTTTTACTTCCAAAGGTACAAGGGCCGGCAAAAGCTCTGTCACTGTATGCCCGCATGCACGGGCAAAACGATACCCGTCTCCTGTAGAACCTGTAGATGGATAAGAAAGTCCTCCTGTAGCCACAATGCAGGCATCTCCTTCTATACTTTCTCCGTTTTTCATACAAAGAGCGCTAAATCTTTCGTCTTTTGTACATACTTCTACCACCTCCGTCTGCAGGTGAACGTGTACACCTAATCTTTCCATCTCTCTTTTCAGCGCTTGTATGATATCAGAGGAATGATCCGATGCCGGGAACGCCCGCTCTCCCCTCTCCACCTTTGTTTTCACACCAAGATCTTCAAAAAAACGAATCACCTGTTCATTTGTAAAGCTGTAGAAACCACTGTACATAAATTTGGGATTGCTCACAACAGAAGCAAAAAATACTTCCGCGTCTGCGGCATTTGTAAAATTACAGCGCCCTTTTCCCGTAATAAACAGCTTCTTTCCAAGTTTCTCATTCTTTTCAAAAATATGTACTTCACTGCCTTGCCTGGCAGCAAAAACTGCCGCCATCATCCCTGCGGCTCCGCCTCCGATTATGAGTACCTTACTCATCTATCTTCTTCTCCTTTTGCAGTCTCATATCACTTACATGATTCAACTCATCCCCGCTGTATACCTGGTATTCATCCCAGATTTTTTCTAATGTTTCCAATGTACTGACAACTTCTGTCTGCTTTTTCATGCACAATGCGACTACAAGCGCATTGATCACACTTAAAGGCGCCACCAAAGAATCCACGATAGATGCCATATCACTTCTGGCGATCAAATTACAGGACGAATACAGATTCATCGGAGAATGCACACTGTCCGTCAAAGTAATCACCTTTGCTTTCCGGTTGCTCGCAAACTCCAATGCCTTCAACGTACGCATCGAATACCTCGGAAAGCTGATCCCAATGATCACATCTTTCTCATTGATACGGATCAGCTGCTCAAAAATCTCACTGGAACTGTTTGTATTGACCAGAACAACATTCTCACAGATCAGATTCAGATAAAAACTTAAGAAAGAGGCAAGCGGAGCACAGCTTCTGATGCCGATGACATAAATCTTTTCTACATGTAATATCGTATCGATTGCAAGCTCAAAAGCCTTCTGATCGATTCCGGCCAACGTCAGTTTGATCTTTTCAATATCAGACTGCAAGACAGTCGCTAATATCTCAGGCTGACTGATCCTTCCGTATGTCACTTCCATCCTCTGTATGGAATTCAGTCTCGTTCTCACTAATTCTTCCAAAGCTTTCTGGAATCCAGGGTATCCTTTATATCCCAACTGTGTGGCAAATCGGACTACTGTAGATTCACTGACTCCCACAATCTCCCCCAATTTAGATGCTGTAAGAAATACTGCTTTGTCATAATTTTCCCGTACATAATCTGCAAGGCGCTTCTGTCCTTTACTCAGCTTCGCATATTTTTCTTCCATGCGGATCAAAAGTTCATTTGCACTGTTTTCTCCTATTTCCATGTTCCTACCTATCCTTCTTATATTGGTCTTGTATACTCCTGCAGCCATTTGCATTCCTCTTTTGAAAGGAATGGCGCGATCTTTTCATATACTTCAGCATGATATCTGTTCAGAAGTTTCTTCTCCCGCTCGTCCAATTTTTCCGGTTCCACTGCATCTAGATCAATGGGAACGAACGTAAGTGTCTCAAAATACATAAACTGCCCATAGGCATTTTTTTCTCCCGCACGTACCAAGAGTTCATTTTCCAGCCGTATTCCGTATGTCCCTGTTATATAAAGCCCAGGTTCGTCTGTGATCACCATATTTTCTTCCAATGGCGGAAGAGAATTTTTGCCGCTTTTCCAGCGAAAAGCAATGGGAGGCTCATGTATATTTCCCAGATATCCTACTCCATGCCCTGTTCCGTGATTAAAATCCAGATTTTCTCTCCAGAAGGGTTCCCGCGCCGCATAATCTAAAGTTTCTCCGGTACATCCATAGAGAAATCGGGCATCGGACAGCCTAAGCATACTGGCAGCTACCAGAGTAAAATGTTCTTTTTGTTCCTGCGGTATCTCTCCTATTGCAATCGTTCTCGTAATATCTGTAGAACCTTCCAAATAATTGCCGCCTGTATCTGTAAGAAGAAGTCCTCCCTCCTTGATTTGGACATTTGTCTCTCGCGAGGCACTGTAATGGACGATTGCCCCATGTTCTCCATACGCACAGATTGGATCAAAACTGGGCCATAAGAAGCCTTCTTGTTCCTTTCGAAAGGCTTCTAACTTGTCGGATACTTCCAATTCCGTAATCTTTTTTGTACCTATATTTTTCTTCAGCCAATACATAAATTTCGTATGGGCAACTCCATCCTTTAAATGCGCTTTCCTGATATTTTCTACTTCTATTTCATTTTTCACGCACTTCATCATAATTTCCGGATTTTCCTTCCAGATGACTCGCACCTGTTTAGGAAGATTTTTATATAATGTATAATTTACCCTATCTCTGTCTAAAAGCACTGCGTTATATTCTGCCTTTTTTATCCGCTCATATATACTGTTGTAGGGAAGAAGAACGACTCCATTCTTTTTTAGCTCTGCTTTTATTTCTTCTGAAAACTTATTTTCGTCAACATACAATTCCGCCGTATCCGATCCGATCATCAAATAGGACAAAAGCAGCGGAAAATATTCAACATCCCGTCCACGTATGTTTAGAAGCCATCCTATATCGTCCAGACTTGTCACTATATGACTATCTGCTCGGTTCTTTTTCATAACCTGTCTCACACGTCCCAGTTTCTCCTGTGTACTCTCTCCAGTATATTTTAAAGGAAGAAAAAAAGCAGGTTTGCGAGACAAAGAGGGACGTTCTTTCCATACGAAAGAAGCTATATCTAAATCATATAAAAAGCGGCCGTTCTTTTCCGCCGCCAACTTCTCATACACCTCTCCGGTATTGACGCCTATCGTCCTTCCATCCACCCCTATACAGCCCTTCACAGGCAGTTCTTCCTTTATGAATTCCTCGACAGAAGGCACACCTGGTTCTCCTGTGCGATACAATGAAATCCCGGTCCCTTTCAGCTGTTCTTCTGCCTGGAGGAAATACCGGCCGTCTGTCCAAAGTCCAGCCTTTTCTCTCGTAAAAACTGCTGTTCCCGCCGAGCCGGTAAAACCAGTCATATATTCTCTTAATTTAAAATATTCTCCTACATATTCACTTTGATGATAGTCTGCAGTCGGTATGATACATAGATCTATCTCATGAGATTTCATATACATCCTTAATCTGACGATTCTCTCTGCTATACTCATATATGCCTCCTTATAACCTGTAACATTATACCATGAAAAGCATTTCCAGTACAAATGGATTTCAGCCATAAAAAAAGTAAACGGTACTCTTTCTCAAGAATACCATTTACTTTTTTCTCATTTTTATACAGTTTTCCTGCCTTTATACAGGATAAGAACCATTCTCTGTATCAGCAACTTTTGCGTCCACTTTCGTCTGCTGTGCTTCTCTGTATTTAAAGAAATCTACCGCAACTTGTGGGAAAAGTGCATATGTGAGCACATCTTCATCCTGCTGTATCCACTGTTCGCATTCTTTACGAAGTGTATCCAGTTCATTAGGGATCAGGTCTGCCGGACGGCATGTGATCACTTCTGCATCCTCACCGATTACTTTCTTCTGTATCTCTTCATTAAACGGTTTTACAGTCGCGCCGTATTTTCCGGACAGGATGTCCTTTGTTTCTTTTGTAGCCATCTTATAGCGTTCGCCCATCAGAACATTAAATACAGCCTGTGTGCCAACAATCTGTGAAGATGGCGTAACCAAAGGCGGCTCTCCCAAATCTTTGCGCACACGCGGTACTTCTTCCAGAACATCGTAGAATTTATCTTCTGCTCCCTGTTCCTTTAACTGAGAAGTCAAGTTAGAAAGCATACCTCCTGGAACCTGATATAAAAGTGTCTTAATGTTTACACCCATATTCTTTGGATTTAACAGGCCACTATCCAGAGCTTCATCACGGATCGGTCTGAAATAATCTGCGATCTCTGCCAGAAGATTCTGATCCAGTCCTGTATCATATGGTGTGCCTTTAAATGTTTCTACCATAACCTCTGTAGCTGGCTGTGAAGTGCCCAGTGCGAACGGTGACATAGCTGTATCAATAATGTCGGCTCCCGCTTCTACTGCCTTCAGATATGTCATGGATGCAACACCGGATGTATAATGTGTGTGCATCTCGATCGGGATATCTACGACTTCTTTCAATGCTGTTACAAGCTCTGTAGCCTGATATGGGCAAAGAAGCCCTGCCATGTCTTTTACGCAAATAGAATTCGCACCCATATCCTCGATCTTCTTTGCAAGATCTTTCCAGTACTCTAATGTATAAGCATCTCCCAGCGTGTAGGACATCGCTACCTGCGCATGTGCTTTTTCTTTGTTTGCGGCAGTTACAGCTGTCTGAAGATTACGGATATCATTTAAACAGTCAAAAATACGGATAATATCGATTCCGTTTGCTACAGATTTCTGCACAAAATACTCTACTACATCATCTGCATATGGACGGTATCCAAGGATATTCTGTCCACGGAAAAGCATCTGCAATTTTGTATTTTTGAAACCATCGCGGAATTTGCGGAGTCTTTCCCATGGATCTTCATGCAGGAAACGAAGGGAAGCGTCAAATGTTGCCCCGCCCCAACATTCTACGGCGTGATAGCCTACCTTATCCATCTTTTCAACAATCGGTAACATCTGTTCTGTTGTCATTCTGGTCGCGATCAAGGACTGATGCGCGTCACGCAGAATGGTCTCTGTTATTTTAACTGGTTTCTTTTCAATCTCTGCCATTTATTTTTCCTCCACTTTTATTTAACACCAAAGATCGCCATAAATGTTCCGGCTGCAACAGCAGTACCGATAACTCCGGCAACGTTTGGCCCCATTGCATGCATCAGCAGGAAGTTTGTAGGATCTGCCTCTGCTCCGACTTTCTGGGAAACTCTGGCTGCCATAGGCACCGCAGATACACCTGCAGAACCGATCAACGGATTTACCTTTCCCTTCGTAGCCCAACACATCAGTTTACCAAACAATACACCTGCTGCTGTACCAAACGCGAACGCAACCAGACCAAGGATAACGATCTTGATCGTATCCCAGTTCAGAAATGCCTCTGCACTGGTCGTAGCGCCTACAGATGTACCAAGCAGGATGACGACGATATACATCAAAGCATTGGAAGCCGTCTCTGTAAGCTGTCTTACAACACCACTCTCTCTGAACAGGTTTCCAAGCATCAACATACCTACAAGAGGAGCTGTAGTAGGCAGGATCACACATACAACGATCGTAACAATAATCGGGAACAGGATCCTTTCCAGTTTGGACACAGGTCTTAACTGTTCCATCTTGATCTGACGTTCTTTTTTCGTCGTCAGAAGTTTCATGATCGGCGGCTGAATGATCGGCACTAATGACATATAAGAATATGCCGCCACCGCAATCGGTCCCAAGATCGCTGTCTGCTGCAGTTTTCCTGCCAGGAAGATAGATGTCGGACCGTCTGCTCCGCCGATGATCGAGATCGCAGCAGCAGCTTTATCTGAGAATCCCATCGCCATAGCTCCAAGATATGCCGCAAAAATTCCGAACTGTGCCGCCGCACCGAGCAAAAAGCTCTTCGGATTCGCAATCAACGGACCAAAGTCTGTCATTGCTCCAACTCCTAGGAAAATCAGAGATGGAAGAATAGACCATTCATCAAGTACATAAAAATAATAGAGAAGCCCGCCTGTTCCATTTGCCGCTTCATCAGCATGCAGCATAATATCCGGATAGATATTAACAAGCAGCATACCAAACGCAATCGGGACAAGCAAAAGCGGCTCAAAACCATGTCTGATCGCTAAATAGAGAAAGATACACGCAACGCCGATCATGATCAGGTTTCCGACCGTAAGATTCATGAAGGCAGTCTGCTGTACAAGATTCCCCAGCGTATTTGAAATATATTCCATTTGTCAAACCTCCTGGTAAACTAGTTTAATGTAGCCAGTACTGCTCCTGCTTCAATGGCGTCGCCTACTGCCACATCGATACTAGCAACTGTACCCGCTTCCGGGGCTACTACTGGGATTTCCATCTTCATAGCTTCGATAATGATGACTGTATCTCCCGACTGTACACTCTGTCCTACATTTGCTTCGATTTTAAATACCTTTCCCGCTGCTCCGGCTTTCACCTGAATGCTTCCTGCCCCTGCTGCTTTCGGTGCCGGTGCTGGTGCAGCCTTTGGAGCTGCTTTCGGTGCAGCTGCCGGTACTGGTGCAGCCGGTGCCACGCCCGCGCCTTTTTCTTCTACTGTTACATCATACACATTTCCATTTACTGTAATTGTATAGTTTTTCATTTTCGTTTCCTCCTGATTAATTCCATTTATTTGATTTTCTTCTCTTAATTGAACGGACAATAAAGCCGTCTGTAGAAGTTCCTTCCGAAGCAGCTACTGCCGCTGCGATAACTGCAGCCAGTTCTTCGTCTCCCTGATCAGGCTCTGATACAGCTGCCTTTGGCTCTGCTTTCGGTACAGCCGGCGTTTCTGCTGCCTCTGTCTTAGCCTGTTTTTTGAATTTCTTTTCAATTGCAGGAATAAACTTAAACAGGGAAATAATAAATGAAATAAAAATCAGTACTACGAATACAGTTCCCATACCTAATATTGTATTCAATCCTGCTTTTTCAAGAATTTCTCCCAGTGAATACTCTGCACTGACAGTCAGGCTTTCCATATTCATATCTTCATCAAAGACAAATTCGATCGTCCCGTCTCTGTCCTCAAAGTCTGCCGGAGCTGTCAATTTCACACCTTCATTTGTCGTTTCCATTTCAAACGCGTCATTTTTCTGATAGGTGCCGCATTCTTCCTGCCCGGCCTTCCACGCTTCGATCATCGTCAGAAAATCAGCCGGTTCCATTTTAATCCCTGATTGAAGCAGAGTCAGATTCAATTCTAAGTCAGACATAGATTCAAAGGTTTCAAAATCCTCCTCTGTCATCATGCTGAAATTATAGAGAATCATATTAGCCTGTTCTTCCAGGGTGCTTTTATCATATTCTTGTACATCGGACTTGCTGCCACATCCTGTAAAGCTAAGGACGAGAATGAGGACAAGTCCTAATAAACTAATTTTTTTCTTCACTTCGCCTCACCTCACTAAACCGTACCGTGCTTTTTGTCCGGACGATCCTCTCTCTTTGTGAACAGCATTTCAAACGCACCGATCACATATTTTCTTGTATCTGCAGGCTCGATGATCGCATCTACATATCCTCTTCTTGCCGCAGACATTGGGCTCGACTGCAGTTCTTTATATTCTGCCGCTTTCGCCTTTAACATATCCGCATCCGCATCTGCATACATGATCTTTGCCGCAAGCGCAGAGTCCATCATTCCAATTTCTGCTGACGGCCAAGCATACACCATATCTGCTCCTATAGATTTACTGTTCATAGCCACATAAGCGCTTCCATATGCCTTTCCTACGATCACATTCACTTTTGGAACTGTTGCGTTTGCAAATGTATAAGTCATTCTTGCAACGGCTCTGGCCATATTTTTCTCTGATTCCACTGTTGCCGCAAAACCGGACACATTTGTAAGTGTCAACACTGGGATAGAAAACGCATCACAGAAATTCACAAAATCAATTGCCTTTTTACAGCCGTCTACAGTAAGTCCACAGCCAAATTCCGCGGAAACCTTTCCTTCTTCATCATATGCCTTAGAACGATTTGCAACGGCGCCTACTGTCATTCCGTTCAGACGCAGAAAACCTGTCACCATATCTTGAGCGTACTCTTTCTTTGTTTCAAAAAAGTTCTGATCATCTGCCAGCATAGCAAGCGCGATCGAAGTATCTTCTGCCGCGTTTGCAATCTCTGCGCAGACACGGTTCAGATCATCTGTGCACTCTACGTAAGAAAGATCATCTTCATAATTAGCCGGGATCATACAGATAAGAGACCGTATCTGTCCCAAGATTTCTTCTTCTGTTCCGATCCCATCTACCAGACCTGCTGTTGCACTCTGGTACTGCGCACTGGATGTATCACATTTAGAAATTTCATTTCCTTCCAGAGCATTCGGAGAATTCACGAACAATCTTCCTTCTTTACTTTCCATAAAAGTAAAATCCGTAAGTCCCGGTACAACGGCAAGGCCACCGCCGCACATGCCGAAGATCGCCGTGATCTGTGGAACCACGCCGGATGCCATAGATTGTTTGTAATAAACACTTCCAAACGCCTCAAGAGCATCTGTCGCCTCCTGCAGTCTTAAGCCCGCACAGTCGATCAATCCGATGACCGGCGCTCCCATTTTCATTGCCATATCATAAATATTGGCAATCTTCTTGGCATGCATTTCGCCAATAGCTCCCTTTAATACAGTTGCGTCCTGGCTGTATACATACACAAGATTTCCGTCGATGACCCCATATCCTGTAATAACGCCATCAGAAGGAGTCTCTTGTTCCTGCAGATTGAAATCCGTGCTTCTGGCTGTAACAGCACCGCCGATTTCAACGAAGCTTCCCTCATCAAGCATAGTGGCAATTCTTCTGCTTGCTGAGTTTCCTGTTGCATTGTAGCTCATATTCTAGCCCTCCATATAAATAAATTTGTTTTAAATAAACCAAAATTTCTGCCAATTATAAGTATATAACATCTACGTTAAAAATTCAATTCATAAATACCCAAAATGACATTTTTTTCACATAATGAAATCCCGCTATTTTCAGAATGAAATCCCACTCTCTAAAACTTGCAAGATCACTGTATTTGTCGTGTCTTCTTTAAAATTTTCAAAGACATATGACAAAGTTTTTCCGCACAACGGATAAGGCTTTTTTACATGCATTTTTTCTATTTTCTTTCATAAATATTAAATGTAAAACAGACTGTCTCCCCTCTTCTTCCCCCTCTTTTCTTGTCTACATAATGAAAAATCACAAAACAAAAATTGCAATTATCTCTTCTACAAAAAATAACTATTTTTTATAAAACACGAAGAAAAACAGCTATAGCGGCGTGTCTGTGTAATGGGACGTCCAACTATAACTGTTTTCTCTATTTTCTCATTTCTTAAATCAAGCCTTTCTGTTTCTAAACTGTACTGGTGTGATATTATACATTTTCTTAAATATACGATTAAAGTGTTCTACGTTTTGATACCCTACAGTTTCGGCTATACTCTCAACGGTAGCATTGCTGCTTCTGAGCATGGCTCTTGCTTTTTTCATTCTTACTTTTTTCAGAATGTCGCCAAACGTCATACCGGATTTTTCTTTGATATATTTAGAAAGATACGGTTTGGAAAGGAAGAATTTTTCCGACAGATCATCCAGCGTCACTTCCTTGTAATTGGCATAAATATAATTCGTGATTTCTAAAAGTCTTTCATCCTTGCAGGAATCCAGATTCGCAATTTCTTCTATCTTATTTACAGCCACTACCAAAGCCTCCACCGACGCTTTGATAATATCTGCGTCAATTCCAACACCCCAGTATTTCTTTTTATTACAGATCACACCCACATAAGCAACCGCTCTGGAGGAAGACCCTTTTGTCAGCGAATGTTCTTCATAAAACGCAAGTTCATAACTAATATCAAAATACTGCTTGATCGCATTGCTGACTGCATCCAGACGCCCATTTCCTACGCCCATGATCACACGATCATTTCCTTTGTGATGGATCGTCGCCTCTGCTACGATCCCATCTTCCTGTTTAAAATGACATGCATCGACTGTAAACGTGGTCTTTGCATTAATATAATGGTCTTCAAAAATATGGTATACCCAATCTGGAGTCAGCTCTTTGTGTGCTTTGTCCGATACATCTTTCACAAGATATCCGACTTCCTCCTTCATTTTTTCCGGAAGGCTGATACCAAAACTCTGTTTTAAAATATAGTTGATTCCACCTTTTCCTGACTGACTGTTGATCCTGATCACATCAGAATCATATCTTCTGCCTACATCCTGCGGATCAATGGGCAGATAAGGAACCGTCCATGTACTGCAGTTCTTTTCTTCTCTCCATGCCATTCCCTTTGCGATCGCATCTTGGTGGGAACCGGAAAATGCTGTAAATACTAATTCTCCCGCATAAGGCTGACGCGGTGAGACCTTCATCCGTGTAACTCTCTCATACACTTCGCATATATCACTCATATCCGAAAAGTCCAGTCCCGGATCCACCCCCTGTGAAAACATATTCATAGCCAGCGTGATAATATCTACATTTCCGGTTCTCTCTCCATTTCCGAAAAGTGTGCCTTCGATCCTGTCTGCCCCTGCCAGTATTCCCAACTCCGCATCACTGATCCCAGATCCTCTGTCATTATGTGGGTGCAGAGAAAGTATAACATTTTCCCGATAAAGCAGATGCTTATGGAAAAATTCTACCTGGCTCGCAAATACATGCGGCATTGCATTCTCAACTGTCGTAGGAAGATTGATGATCGCTTTATTCTTCTTCGTCGGTTTCCACACTTTTAAGACCGCATTACATACCTCCAGCGCATACTCCACCTCTGTCCCCTGAAAACTCTCCGGACTATATTCAAATGTAAAATTTCCATCTGTTTCCTGTGCCAGTTTCTTTAAAAGTTTCGCACCGTCCACGGCAATCTTCTTTATCTGTTCCTTGTCTTTTTTAAACACCTGTTCTCTTTGTGCCACAGACGTAGAATTGTATACATGTATAACAGCATGAGGTGCCCCTTTTACTGCTTCAAATGTCTTCCTGATAATATGCTCTCTGGCCTGTGTAAGTACCTGTATTGTCACGTCCTCGGGGATCATATTCTGTTCGATCAGCGCCCGCAGGAATTGATATTCTGTTTCTGAAGCGGCAGGAAAACCAACTTCAATCGACTTAAAGCCTACATCGACTAAAAGTTGGAAAAACTCCAGCTTTTCTTCCAGACTCATCGGTTCGATCAGAGCCTGATTTCCATCCCGCAGATCCACACTACACCAGGCAGGAGGCTTCTCTATGTAATCTTTTTTCACCCAATCATAACATTCTTCTGGAGGCATAAAATAAGTTTTCTCGTATTTCGCACAGTTTTTCATTTTTCTTCTCCTTATATTTTATCAATTTCATTGTCTTTTTTTATTTTCCCTTATACTACCACAGTAATCCCCTATATACCAGTGGCAATATTAATCATTTATATTGATTTATTTTAACCTACGCATTCTCATTTAAAAAATATTTTCGAAAAACATATGTACTACTCCAGAAAAAGGAACGCTTTTCAACGTTTTCTTCTGCTAAAATTTCATATTCCGCAAGCTTTTCTTCTCCAACCGAATATACCGCTTTTCCGATCACACTGCCCTTTTTTACAGGAGCTGTTATTTCCTCCGGTATTTTAAATTCTACCGTGATCTGCTCATCTTTACGTAAAAGGAGTTTACATTCTTTCCCAGTTACCGATACCGCTGTTTTCGCTTTTTCTCCCGGCAGGAAAGTTTTTGATACGCCATTTTGTACGAAAATCGTATGGACCGGAAGATCTTTCCATACGTCTCTATATTGATAATTATCCAGTCCATACTGCATAAGCTTTCTTGTATCTGCCCATTTATATCCTTTATGGTTCGGCCATCCGCAGGCAAGAAGAACCACGATAAAGGTCCTGCCTCCATCAGTCAGCGCCCCTACATAGCAATATCCTGCATCTGCCGTAAAACCCGTTTTTCCCGAAATTGCTCCCTCCATCATGGCAAGAAATGCGTTGTGATTAACACAATGATACTCTGCAGTGCCTTCACAGTCTGAAAAGCTATATTCTTTCATCTGTGTGACCGTAAGAAACTCTTTTGCTTTTGGTGAACTCGTAATACAATATTTCATGATCACTGCCAGTTCTTCTGCTGTCGTATGATGGTTTCCGGTTTCATCTTCTCCATCCAGACCATTTGGCGTGATAAAATACGTATGGCTACAGCCTAATTCTTCTGCCTTTTCATTCATTTTTTCTGCAAATTTTTCTGTGCTTCCCGCAATATGTTCTGCTACCGCAACAGCCGTATCATTATGCGATTCCAACATCAAAGAATACAAAAGGTCTTTTAAATAAAACGTCTGGCCTTCACGCATACCTAATTTTACCTGCGGCTGTACTGCCGCCTCTTTGCTCACTGTCACTTTTTCTTCCGGTTCTCCCAGTTCCAATGCCAGTATACACGTCATGATCTTCGTCGTACTTGCCATAGGACGTTCTTCTTGTCCGTTTTTCGCAAATAAAATACGCCCGCTGTCTGCATCCATCAAAACTGCTGACTGGGCGTATAAATTTTGGGGTTCCTCTATTTTCTGTTCTGTTTCTTTTGTCTTTTCTTCCTCCAAGGCTTTTAAAGACATTCCCGGCAGTGAAATAAAAATAAGTGTCAAAAAAAGAATCACGCATACTATCCGTTTTCCCATACTGCCTCCACAGTATACTCTTACTACTATCTATGTTGCCTCCGGATAAAATAGAACACTTATATATCCAGTTTCAACTGCGCCTCATCTTCCGCTTCCTCCTTAAAGTGTTCGATCTGTTCTTCGTTCAGAGAAGGCAGATCTTCTAAAGACTGCACGCCAAACCGCCGTAAAAATTCTTCTGTCGTTTTAAATAAAAGCGGTCTCCCCGGAGCCTCCATCCTGCCTGCTTCTTCCACAAGTCCATATTCTACCAGTTTATTTACCGCATGATCTGATTTCACCCCTCGGATTTTCTCAATCTCTAACTTTGTCACCGGCTGTTTATATGCGACGATAGACAATGTCTCCAACAAAACATCCGTCAAAACATATCTCTTAGGCTGTTTGGCGATCCGGATCAGATATTCATAGTCTTCCTTTTTCGTGCACATCTGAAACGAATCGTCTAATTCGATAATACGTATGCCTCGATTTTCTTCTTCGTAGCTGTCCATCATGTTGTGGATGATCTTTCTTGTCGTATTTTCATCATGTTCGATCGCCGCGGCGATCTTATTCAATTCTACCGAATCACCCATCGTAAAGAGAATAGCTTCAATGATTCCCTGCAATTTTTCAATCTCCATCTGTTTATACATTCCTTTCAATCATAATCTCACCGCAGATATCCGATTGTTCCACATGGATCGTCCCCATTTTCATCAGCTCCAGCACCGCGAGAAAAGTAACGACTGTCTGCATCCTGCTTCTTTGTTTCTCCAAGAGCTGCCGAAAAGAAAATTTTCTATGTTTTTCTATATAGTCTTTGATATAGGCAAGTTTATCATTTAACGTCACTTCTTCTTTTTCTATTTTTCCAAACTTACTTCTGACCGGATCGATCTTTTCGTCCTGTCGTCTTAAAACATCCTGAAACACACGGTGAAGTTTCTGCAAAGTCAGATCTTGCAGCAGCATGTCCAGATCCACAGGTTCCTCATATTCCTGTACCTGAAGCGGTACAGTTGACTTTTTATAAAATACACACTGCGCCTCTACCTGCCTGTCTTTTAACTCCTCTGCCATATATGTATACATTTTATACTGAAGAAGCTGTTCTACAAGCTCCTTTCGTGGATCTTCCTCCTCGCCGTCGTCATTGATCTCTTTTGGAAGAAGCATTTTACATTTAATATCCAAAAGAGTGGCCGCCATCACAAGGAACTCACTCATGATATTTAAATCCTCTCTCGGCATATTTCGTATGTACTCCATATACTGATTGGTGATCTCTACGATCGGAATATCATAAATATCTATTTTATTTTTATCGATCAGGTGCAGCAAAAGATCCAGCGGACCTTCAAACACCTCCAGTTTTACCGGTATCCCCATATCTCCTCCATCTTGTTTTATACACATATGTATATCAACTTTACCCATTATACGGGAATTTTTCTGTTTTCACAAGGAAATCTTTTCAGCCGGATGAACGAGAGATACAGAGACAATCTCCGCTTTATTAAACAGGCGGATCTTGATCGTGTGCATCCCCAGGCCGCGGCTTACGATCACCGCCTGTCCGTTCTCTTTTTGCATTTCTCCGGAATATTTTGGGAATAGTTTAAATTGCGGAGTGATCACTCCTCTCCATCCCGGAAATCTGACAAGTCCGCCATGCAGATGTCCTGCCAACACAAGATCTGCTCCCCATTTTTTATAAGCTTCTGCAAAAGCCGGATTATGGGCCAGCAATATATGCAGTCTTTCTTCTCTAGCATCTCCAATACATTTCTTGATATCTTCCGCGCAGATTGAAAATGTCTGAAATTTTTTATATGTATGCAGCGGCAGTTCCAAGCCGCTGATACAAAGAGCCGTCCCTCGTATATCTATATTTACACTTTCATTTTCCAAAAAATATACACCGGCTTTTTGCAGCATCTTCTTGTAGTTTTCATATGCACTGCAAAAATAGTCTTCTCCTTCTTTCATTCGCTGCTCGTGGTTCCCATTTACATAATACACGGGACAGATCCGGGGCAGCCGGCTTACAAAATCAAGCGCCGGCTTTGCCGAAACGCCCCGCTTCCCTATCAGCATGTCTCCGCCGATCAAGATAAGATCAGGCTTTTCCTCCCCCACAGCCTCATATAGCACTTCATTCGTATTTCCATATATTTTATTGTGCTGATCACTTAAAAAGAGGATCTTTATTTTTTCGGACGAAGGGGATACTTTTTTCGTCTGAAATACATATTTTGTAACTTGAAATATTTTTTGTTCTCTATACATTTCTCCAATACATAAAAGCAACGCTGCCGCTGCCATCCCCCCTAATACCCCTAATGTTTTCAATCTGCCATCCCCCTTATGCTTCTGGTACTTTCTTGTCATTATGCCATATCATGTCTTTTTCTATTATAAAACATAGTCTATATTTGGTACAGACTTTCTTTTTTTCTCTCACAGGCAGACGGCATACACTTTTTGCGCTGTCAAATACATACTTGTTTGAAGACCCTCTTCAGATGATCCCATATACCTGCCTTTTTCACGTTTTCTTCTGCTATGATCATTGTACTGCCTATTTCTTTTCCGTTCAGTTTATAGATAATTTTTCCAATCTGTTCTCCTTTTTTCACAGGCGCTTTTACCGGTTCTTTTATTTCCACACTTTTTGTAATTTCATTTAAGTTTGCCCCGGTCGTGTCCATATATGTAAATGTCTGTGCATATCCGCAGGCAGCCTTCTCGTGGACGCCGCCTTCAACAGCAATTGGCTTCATCTTCTCTGGTTCTTCATCTCGATAGACCTGGCATTTTCCAAAACCATAATTTAACAGTGTCGTAGCATCCTTAAATCTTATTTTTGAATTTTCCGCCGCCATAACGACTGCGATCAGTTCCACACCGTTTTTTTCTGCTGTAGCAGAAACACAAAATTTCGCGTCCTCGGTAGAGCCGGTTTTCAATCCGGTCGTATACTCATACTGTCTTACAAGTTTGTTTGTATTCGTTAGCCCAAATTCGGAACTTCCTTTTCCCGTCGTATGCGTGATGTTTTCCATCCACACCATACAGTATTCGTGTATCTGAGGATATTTTGTGATCAGCTCTCTGGACATCAACGCAATATCTCTTGCACTTGTTTCATGTCCTTCTGCATCCAATCCATTACAATTGACAAAATTTGTATTTTCCATTCCCAGTTTTCTTGCCCGTTCATTCATCTTACGAACAAATTCTTCCTCATTGCCGGCTATATATTCTGCCATTGCCACACAGGCATCGTTGGCGCTTGCAACAGAGATGCACTTGAGCAGCGTATCCACCGTCTGCATTTCTCCGACCTCCAGAAAAACCTGTGAACCTCCCATGGATGCGGCATATTCCGAGGTTGTCACTTTATCCTCCAATGAAATCTTGCCTTCTTCTATTGCATCAAATATCAGAAGAAGCGTCATGATCTTAGTTACGCTTGCCGGGGGTCTTTTTGTATCTGCGTCCTTTTCGTATATCACACTGCCCGTAGATGCCTCCATTAAGATCACCGACGGCGCACTGACTTCCAGATCATCTGTCTGTTCCGTATTTTCTTGTACTTCTCCTTTCTCAGTCTCTTCTATGGTTTCCTCCTGTTCCTCCTCATACAAAATCTCTGTTTCTGCCGGCATGGCATATACACTCTGCACACATAATAAGGCACTTAAAAGTACTCCCAAAACTGCTTTCATAAAATAACTCCCTCTACTATATCGTCTATTATCAATATAGTAAAGGAAGCTTGAAAATAGAACAAAAATCCTTGTCATAAAAGTACGACAGCGTACTGTCCAATGAAGTCGTAAATCTCTGTAAATTCTTCCTGTTTCCGGTCGATCGTTCCCATAAGTGGATCCTGAACGATCAAAATATCCTCTTCTAAATCATACCCGGAAAGCACGACACAATGTTCCGTATCATACCACGGAAACGTACTTTCTTCCTGTTCTGTCAAAATAGGAGGTTCCATGTACATAGAAGTCCACACAGCCACCGGATGTCCATCCGCTACATAATGGAGTAATTCTTCCATACTTTTTCCTGTAAGATCCACAGCCTCTAGAGAAGATTTTTGGGCTGTGAGATATTTTTTTGCTGTCTGCACGATCGTGGGCGGAAAACAACCTGCTCCTTCATATGTAGTCGGATTTCCTACGTATCCTTCATCCAAATCCCAGTTTTTACTATAGACCAGATATTCCTCGGCAATGGTCATCTTTTCCAGATCAAACCCTTCGTACGCAAGCAGCATAGTCAAGGATACCGCTTCACAGCCAGTAGGAAGTTCCGGTTCCTGATAGATTGGTTCCACATCCAAGGCCACTGAAGAGGGCAAGCGCTTTTTTTCTATCTCCCTCATCATTTCTTCTATACTTTTGTTCTGTTTACTGCTTTCATATTTTTTCTCTGAAGCCGGCACATCCGATGCTTCCACGTGTTCCTCGGAAAGACAGGCGTTTTCTGTGATCACACTTTCACATCCGGCAGTACTTACCATGGATACCAAGAACAGTAAAAACGCCACTATATTTCGACCCCTCTTCATATATATTTATATCCCTTCCTTTTTCATTTGCTTTTCCCTGACCGTTGTGTCGCCACACCATATACAACACTTACTTTCCACGCATCCTGATTGCGTATTTGATGACACCCTCTTTCTTATTTTCAAATATATCATATGCTTCTATACTATGCTCCAATGCAGTCCGATGTGTGATCATACATTCTGTATTCAAATTTCCCTTTTCAATTTCCTCCAATATTTTTTTACAGTCTGCCGCATCTACTCCTCCGGTCTTAAATGTCAGATTTTTTCCGTACATATCCGGAAGCGGGAGGATCTGCGGGCTTTCATACATTGCTACGATACCGACCACTGCATTGGGACGCGCGATCTTCCACGCTAGCTCAAATGTCTCACAAGTTCCGGCTGCTTCTATTACAAAATCTGCACCTCTGCCTTCTGTCAGTTCCCGTATTCTTTCCTCTATACGATCTGATCCGGAATCTAGTACTACATCTGCTATCCCTTTTTGTTTCACCACTTCCAGCCGCTGCTTATCTATGTCTATGGCGATAAGTTTTGCCGGATGGTACAGAGCCGCACAAAGCATTGTGCAGATCCCCGCCGGACCAGCACCGATCACAGCCACCGTATCTTCCGGATGTATCTCTGCCATTTTTGCCGCCCAGTAACCGGTAGAAAGTAAATCTCCTGTAAAAAGAGCTGCTTCATCGCTGACAGATGCCGGTATCTTCGTCAGTCCATTATCCGCATAGGGAATACGTACATACTCTGCCTGTCCGCCATCTATCCTACATCCTAACGCCCATCCGCCATTTTTATCCTGGCAGTTGTTCACATACCCTTTTTTGCAAAAATAACATTCTCCGCAGAATGTTTCCACATTGACTGCCACTCGATCGCCAGGCTGTATTTTCCTTACCGCGCTTCCGGTCTGTACGACTTTTCCCACAAATTCATGCCCCAGTATGACACCTTCCTTTGCCTTGGGAACCATCCCGTGTTTGATATGAATATCGCTGGAACATATGGTCGTTAATGTTACTTCCACCAACGCATCTGTGTCTTCCCGAAGTTCAGGTATCGGACGTTCTTCCAGCCCAATCCTCCCATTTCCATGATATACGACTGCTTTCATATTCTTTTTTCTATCCTCCTGTTCAACCACAAAGTTTATAACGTTTCCAGAAGCCTTTCCAAGGAAAATAAATTCTCCTTTCTTAAAAGCTGCTCCAGGATCTTTTTATTTTTATCCGAATGTTCCACTTCCCGCGCAAACTGATGTACCAAATCCGCCGCCTCTTCCAGGCTTTTTTCTTCTTCCATATTTTCTATATCCATCGCCCATAGCATTTCCCGCAGCAGGATCGTACATACGAACGAAAATTTACATTTGCTGTAGGCGTCGCTGTCATATACGGCTCCGCAGAAATAGGTAAACAAAAAATAAACCATGATCTGTTCTGTCCAGATCTCCATTTGCCTTCCCCCACTTTTTTCAGCCTGTTTCTCAGACGTTCGTTTCTTTTGATCGTGTCTCTGCCGCAGCGCAGATAAATAAGCGGGCCATTCTTTCTTTAATACTTCCAGCTTATCCAGCAGCCGGAAGCATTCTCTTATAATACTTTCTTTCTCTTTGAGGTACCCCTCTTTTTTTCGAATCTCTTCTACTCTTTTTTGAAACCACACAAGCCCCTCCGGCTGCTCATATCTTGCAAAAAGCTTCCCTGTTTCTGACAGTGCATTTTTGTCGATCCGTTCCTGCAGATCATGGGACATCGATAAGACCATTGCCATTCTTGCGTCAATGGGATGCTTCCTGTCTTGTAAAACAGCGATCATCAAATCTCTGGCATCCATCAGCTTGGTAAATAAGAAAAAGTCAAATTCAGAATAGTCTCTTTCCTCTTTGTCTGTTTCTGCTGTCAGAAACCTTACCGGCTCTTTCATCCCCAGTACAATTTTAGCTACTTCAGGACAAGATAGGCAAAGCGAAATTTCCCTAAGTCCTTCATATTCTTCTATATGCCTGGGATACTGCCTGCATGTCCTGCACAACATTTCTTTCCCTGCTTCCCGGTAAATATCGCATAGATTTTCCTCATTTAAAAATGCACATCTTCCCCTGTAGGTCCGAAAGGAACCTTCCTTCCAGTCAATCTCATTTTTCAGACGGTTCCCAAAATCTGTTTTTGTTTTTTTGTATTTTCTCAAAGAGTTTTTATCGATCATGATCTTCCAGCCTGCACAGCAAGTATCCGGGCATTTCCCTGCCGTGCACGTAAATTCTTTATAATAGTGCAAAACTGTATACTGCATATTCTTTCCTCCTGTTTTTATTGTAACATGCCTCTGCTCATCTGCAATACAGCAAAATGGTTTCGCTGTCATTTTTCTTGATTTTTCCTTTTTTATGGCGTATATTTATCATGGGTAGAATAAATAATGAACAATAATAAGGAGGTTGGCATGGGGACTCGTACATACTATGAAATCCTTGGCGTATCCCGCGATGCAACATTGGAAGAAATCACCAGCGCAAAAAATGCGCTGGCAAAAGTCTATCATCCAGATGCAAATATGCAAAACGATATTGATACAACTGCATATATGCAGGAAATACTGGAGGCTTACCGGATACTTTCTCATCCGGAAAAAAGAAAAAAATACAATCAAAAATTATTCGGAAAACAGCAGCGCGTCTTCCGTACTTATACAATGACAGATCTAAAAGAAGAAAAAACTTCTTCCCCTTCTTTTGTTACCTACTGGAACGCTGCCTGCAAATTGAATGAAACGCTTGAACAAAGTATTCATCTGATGGAACATAAGACATCGAAAAAACGCCTTCCCCAAAAGCTGTTCAAAAAAATAGGGAAGGATGCAAAAGAAAATACATTCCGTACTCGCCAGCTGAATCAATTATCTCTGCAGGCGATCCAATATATCGCTATTTTAAAAAATGCTGAAATCCCGATGGATTACTGGAATCTTGACGCTATGAACTGGGTTCTGGTTCACTGGGGACAAAAACAAAACATAGATTATCTTACTCTGTTTGCCAGATATGACGCTTTCGTAGAACAGAATAAAACTAATGCGGAAAAACTACGGCTGAAATCTTGCAACCGGCAATTTCACCACAATTTGAAAAAATTGCTCTCCTACGCTTTAGAGGCGTAGGAGACATTCTTTGAGGAGGGCTTCACAGCCCTCTTTTACATCCTCGTACGTTGTGTCAAAATCACCTGTATACCAAGGATCTGCAATATCTCTTGGATAATCTGAAAAGTCCAGAAGACGATATACCTTTTTCTTCGGATCCTCCCCTAAAATCCGCAGCATATTCCGCAGATTCCACTCCTCCATCCCGATCAGATAGTCAAATTTCCTATAGTCCGCCTTCTCCATCTGGCGTGCCTTGTGGTCTCCGCAGGGAATCCCTACCTCTTTTAACTTACGACGAGTGCCGTGGTGAACGGGATTGCCAATTTCCTCTCGGCTGGTGGCCGCGGAATCAATATAAAACGAATCCGATAGGTCGGATCTATGTACCAAATCTTTCATAACATATTCTGCCATGGTGCTGCGGCAGATATTGCCGTGGCAAATAAATAATACTCTAATCATCTATGTAAAACTCCTTGAATTTACTGTATTTCCTTGATGTATCGGCATTTTCTTTCGCTTGCTGTTTCCTCTCATTCGTGGCATACCGTAGCATAAATTAGCACATCTTTTACCTCAAAAGTAGTACAAAAAGTAGTAAATTAAGGGCTGAATACTCATTTTACTACTCGCCATTTACTACCCGTTTCAGTTCCTCTTTCGCGTCGTCATAGCCTATATGTGTATAAGTATTTAACGTGACGCTAATATCAGAATGTCCCATGAGGTACTGTAAAGTTTTAGGGTTCATGCCGCTTTTAGCCATATTAGAACAAAAAGTGTGACGGCAAACGTGTGGCGTAACCTTTGGCATTTGCACTCTATAAATACTATTATACTTCTCGCAAATATGCTGAAAGTATTTTTCCCAGTGCAAGGCTACCATAGGCATATCGTTTTTATCCAAATATAAGAAGCCACATTTACCTCCTACAATAGGTTCAACCCTCGGTTTCTTTCTACTGGAAATAATACGTTGAAAGCACTTATAAACTTCATCTGTCATAGGGATTTCTCTTGTGCCACAAGAAGTCTTTGTATCTTCAATTACATACTCCATATTCCGTTTTCTTTGTAACTGATGATTGACACTAATTTT
The DNA here is from genome assembly GCF_001487105.1 of Mediterraneibacter massiliensis. GTDB lineage: Bacteria > Bacillota > Clostridia > Lachnospirales > Lachnospiraceae > Mediterraneibacter > Mediterraneibacter massiliensis. The sequence goes on from NZ_LN913001.1 coordinate 1,727,583, forward strand.
TCTATTCTGCATATCCAAATCTGATAATGTCAATCCCACAAACTCTGAAATACGAAGCCCTGTTTTGAATAAGATAAAAATCCCCTCATAATATCTGCAAAAGTGCTTATCATTTGCCACAAATTCAAGAAATGCTCGTTCTTGCTTTCTTGTAATTGCTTCTCTTGTTACGCTGTCGTTTACAACAACCGTAGCAAGCTGAAATTCAAACGGATTTTTGCGTATCAAATCATCATCTACCGCCATTTGAAAAGCTGGTCTTATAACACCTCTGATAGAATGAATAGAGCTATACCCGCGCCCGTCCTGCTGTAACTTTATCAGCCAACATTTTGCGTCGGACAGTTTCACTTTATCTATCCGCTTTTTACCAAAGTCCTCTTTCTTAATAATATTGAGAACAAAATTGTAATTTGCTTCTGTGTTATGCCGTACTCCCGTTTTTTGTAAAAGATATTTCTTTACCAGTTCTAAAACGGTCATTTCCCCACCACGCGGGACGATTTCATCATCAATCGCTTTCATTATCTGCTTTTCCTTTTCCCTTAATGAAAGGTCGTCGCGCTTTCCCTGTGGTGTCTTATCTGTCTTTTCTAATTTCCAACTATAAACAAACTGCGGTTTACCTGTTGTATCAATATATTTGAACGCATATCGTCCGTCCCGGCGTTGGCTCTCTCCATTGCGAAGAATACGATTTTTGCTATCTCGTCTTTTTCCGCTCATGTCTATGCTCCTTTCGTACAAAAAGAGCCTCGCCACGATATATTAAATTATATCATAAGCAAAGCCCTTTTTCTATCCTTTTATCAAGCAGCACTCAAAGCGGAAAGACTATATAGCCTATCCGATATGGCTACTGATTATCCTATATTTGTTAAATTGCTGTCAGGTCATTCAGAAAATCTTCAAATCGTTTCCTTTTGATAAGAAACTTTACTCCATTTTGAATAATAAAACCGGAGTCCAAATTATCTGAAACAAGTTTTCTTAATTTCTTTTCTCCAATATTAAAATAAATTACTGCTTCATCAATCGTTAAACAAAACTTATTTTGTATCTGTATCTGTGTTTCATTATTCATTTATTCTCTCCCCTTTCTTGAACTATAAAACTATTGTAAAATTATAAAGGCTCATCAGACGGTTTTAGCAAACCTCACAAGAATTTCACTTCCGCATGGTTCTCATGCAGCTCTACCCGTTGTCTGCGACGCTTCTAACGCTCGGACTACGGCGGTAAAGGAGTATCATTATACCGATATATGGATTGTGGCGACAGAGTTGCTAAATCTGCTTTGGAACGCTGATAGTTTTCGCTCGTTTTGTCCCTCCTTTCGGTCATGGCGTATCAGCCCAACGGCTCCCCATATATCGAATGTATCTGATTTGCCTTATGCTGCGTCGCCGTTCTATTGCGCCGCTTTCTTTGTCAAAGAACAGAGGGCTGTCCTGCGATATGGAACGGAAAAGGGGGAAGCGTTCCAATACCGCGTTGGTTTATTCAGCCCTAAATATGAGAATTGCCCTCATTAGTTTTGCTTGCAGCCTTTCGCGTATTTCTTCGTCCACTCCAAAATAAACATTTCCTCGCTCGTCATAGAGCTTTCGCATGGAAAGACTTGCTATGTAGCCGCTGAAATGCTGCAATACAATCTTCATTGAGTCCGGGTCGCCTTTGCTCGCCGCCAAAATAACGGGATAGGGAACAAGGGCAGTTTCCGGGTACTCGGTCGGTTTACCATTCAATCCATTCATCAGCGTTTTCCTCCAAATATTTTTTTAACTGCTCAAAGGAGCTTGTCCGGCGATACTGTACCGTACTTCTTGAGATATTGAGCTGCTTTCCGATTTCTATATCAGTCAATCCCTCAAAGTAATACAGCAGTACAATTTTGCGCCGTTCTTCGGGTAAAGCCCGGATAGCTTCAAGCAGCAATTTTGGGGTTATTTCCTTTCCTGCCATTTGATAGGACGGCTCTGCTTCTTCGTCTTGAAAATACTTATCGACGGTATAAAGCTGCCGTTCCTCATGCAAGGCAAGGTTGGAAAAAGTAACCTCCCGAACTCTGCGCCGACGAATTTCCTCATGGGCGTTGCACGCTTCATTGTGAAGTACTGATTTACAGAACTTTTGAAACGCACATTGCTTTTCAAATTCCCTGCGATTAGGTGTCATGGTGTTCACCTCCTTTCTGCCGAAAGGCGGTAGTACCTCCCCTTTTCGCGGGATAATACAGGCGACTTTTTGCTTTGCCAAAAAGGGGGCAAAGTTTTTGAAAAATCTTCTGTAAAATGCGAAATGCGCCTGCCTGCAAAATGCAGACAGACGCATAGGAAATAACAGCAGTATTTAATTGATTTGACAGTTCATCTACATAGCCGGAATAACCCGTCGGTGGATAATGGCTTTTTTTGATAGTAACCCATTAGACAGGCATAAGAAAAAGGACATGGCGATACCTCCTTAATACCGCCATATCCTTATAAAAGGGCGACTTTAACACACCCTCTGTATTCTTACTTTTGGAAAAAGAAAACAGCGGCTTTGATTGTTATTTCAAAACCGCTGCTTAACGCTGCTACAATCGTTTCCCGTTAGAGTAACGGTTTTGTTGTTGGTAAATATCAGCAATCATAAAACAGATTGTAGCTATCAACAAAAAGAACCGATAACCACAAGGAAATATCCTCATGTGTTATCGGCTCTGCGTCTGTGCGTCTGGCTCTTTGATAACTGAAATATTTAGTTTATAGACATTGATTAGGGTTTCTTGCTTGCACTTTGGACAGTACAGAGGAAAATTTTTTAATTCAGTATCCTCCCGTATTTGCAGTCGTGTTTTATTTTTGCAAACCGGACAATAAATCCAATTTTCACTATTCATCATTATTTACCTCTATGTTTAGCTTTTCGTTTTTCTTGACGCAAAGCATACTGGCGTTCTTTTTCAACTTCCCGTTGTTCTTTACTTTTAACTTTTCGTTCCATTTTGTTTTGTTCATGTTGAAGTTTCAACGCCTGTTGTGCTTTGGTTCCCATTCCTTTATTTTGTAACTGATTGTTGATTTCTCGTTGCATACGCTTAGGATTGATTTTTCGTTCTTCTGTTATTTCTGATTTGATAGGAGGACTGAATTTAAGACTATTCCAATTTTTTAGCAAAAAATCGTAAACTTCATAGTCTTTAGGTTCACTACCAAAAGTGATTTTACAAACCTCATAATATCCCTCGTCAAATCGTTCATATACGCCAATCCAAAATGGAGCTTCAAACATGACCGTAAAGCTACTTTTTATAGCCATAATATCATTCCTTACTCATCTGCGCTTCAAAGCTGTCAAGCCATTGTAAAAGTGAATTATAAAGAAGTTTCTGCTGTTCAAAAATTGTTCTTCCTACAAGTGGAATAGTAGCATATTGAATTGCATAATCTTCATTAGCTTTAGCAGAGATTTTTATACTTTCTCTTAATTGAGCAATAAGTTTAATCGCTTCATTTGAACTAACCTTATTCAAATTTGCAATTACCACATTAAAATCAAATAAGAGGGGAACATCTTGAGAAGCATAGGTAAACATTAACTTTTCAAAATATTCTTTTCCTTTCTCTGTAATAGAATAAATCGCTTTATCAGCAAATTTATCTCCTTTTACAATATCACTTTCTAAATAGCCTTTTTCTTTTAATTGCAGAACTTTTCTATAAATTGACGACACACTTATTTTAGTCCACTTTGATAAGTTATGATATTCTACATCTTTCTGTATGTCATAAGCACTTTGCGGTTTCTCTAACACGATACCAAGCACCACTAAATCTATTGATGACATATTATTTCTCCTTTCTTTTTACTATTATCAATAGTACTATTGTTAATAGTAAAAGTCAAGAGAAATATGGGCTGTGTTTCCTTTATAATAAATATCCAAGATTACCGGATTGAATAGCGGCAATATTTTTAGATATTCTCTCTTTAGACCAATCCCACCATTTTAATTTGAGCAATGTATCAATCGTTTCCTCATTAAATCTTTTTCGTATCTGTTTTGCCGGTACACCTCCCACGATTGTATAAGGTGGAACATCTTTCGTTACAACTGCTCGCGCTCCGATAATAGCACCGTCGCCAATCGTAACGCCCGCTAAAATGACTGCTTCATAACCAATCCAAACATCATTTCCGACAACAATATCTCCTTTATTATCCCATGCCTTTGTAATGTCTTTTACGTCTAATCCCCATTCTTCAAAAAAAATAGGAAATGGGTATGTTGATAAGGACGATAATGTATGATTTGCACTATTGAAAATAAACTTTGCTCCACACGCGATTGAACAAAATTTCCCAATTATCAATTTGTCTTGATTGATAGGGTATTGATATAAAACATTATTTTTTTCAAAGTCTTTTGGTTCTTTCACAAAATCATTATACATAGTATAATCGCCCACTATGATATTAGGGTTAGTGATAACACTTTTAAGATATACCGTTTCTTTATCTTTTGAACGTGGATAAATTTTCTGTAACATAATGGTTCCTCCCTTATCGCTCTAACGGAAAAGTGAATGTTTGAATACATTCAAAATGGTTATTTTCTACATAATATACGGTTTGCTCTTTGGCAGAATACACGAAAGAAACTCTCGTTGCCCATGCACCCTCTTGACGTACATCATAAAGTAATTGAATTGCGTCTGAAATTGAAAAATCGGGGCTATATTTTTCTAATTTTTTCAAAGCACGTTCATATCTATCGTCCCCCGGAACAATAAAATCTTTTGTACTTTCCGGCTTCATCAAAGAATAGTTCGTTATCAAGGAATATTGTTCGCGTTCTTCTTTATAGCCTATTCCCGGTTCAATGATTAAAACACGTCCATGACTGTCTGATAACATTGCCTGCATGGTTGCGTCCGGTGCATAAGTAACTTGCTTTGCCTTTACAATTTGGAGTACCTCATCAAAAGAAATTTGTGCTTTAATAAACTGTTCTGTCAAGTCGGCAATCGTTATACAGTCAGAATTATCTCGATATATTCCGGCAGGATTGTCATGCACATATAACAATGTCCCAACATTTCCATTCCTATTGATACCATGATAAGAGTGGTATGTACCGTCCGGTCGTAAAATACCTATATAAAAGCGTTCTTTTTCTTTTATCACTTTATGTTTCCACACTGCAAGGTCAATATCAAAATTAAATCCTGTAATCATGTCATTCCCATTATAAACAAATCGGGTACACATAATAGTTCCCTCCCATGTATTTTAAATATTTCTTCTTTATCATACAGTTCGTTGAAAAATTTTTCTATACTCTATATAATACCGAATCAATCTGTATAAAAATAAGAGGCTGCACTCGGCAGCCCCTTACCTTACTTTTGATATATAATTTTCCGAACCGCATATAAAGATAGGCAATATTTTTCGGCAAGACAATTTATAGAAATACCGCTTTGATATTCTTGTTTTATCTTCTGGTTACGTTGCTCTAATTCTTTCCTGTAACCGGAAACTTCTCCCCAACGCTTTTGTTGCTCCTGTTCGACAGGAACATAAATATATTCGCCTTGAACATAACTTTGTAACTCTTTTACCAATGCGTCCGGAAGAATAACTTGTGCATTTTTATATTTCATGCAGGCTTCCTCCTTGATTATGATAGTCAAGTTACAAAGCCAGCATTATTTTGCGACTATTTTACTCCATGCAACCGTCGCAATCTACTGGCTTTGCATGGAGAAAATCTTTGTTTCTCTTTTTGGTGTTGATACACATATAAATCACTTCTTTCAATCAAATAGGGATTATTGTCAGTATATCATTTTCATCTCAAAAATACAACGCTGCTTTTAATATAATATGCTCTATTTCTATCCGTACTATGATATGTGTAATCATATCTCAAAGAAAAGAGGAACAGTAAAATGTAGTTGGGTGAAATGACTATGAAGCAGAACAAAGAAAAATTCGATTTTAAGGCTTTCGGGCAAGCCATTAAAGCAGCAAGAAAAGCAAAGGGAATATCACGCAATCAGTTAGCCGACACACTGAATATTGCGCCCCGGTATATCGCGTCCATTGAGAACAGCGGGCAGCACCCAAGTTTACAGATTTTATATGAGCTTGTAACCCTGCTTGACGTATCAGTAGACCAGTTCTTTTTCCCGGAACGGGAACAGGAGAAGTCCACACGCCGCCGTCAACTTGATACCATGCTTGACACAATGAGCGAAACAGACTTAAAAATTATGTCTGCTACTGCAAAAGGTATAGAGGAAGCCAACAACGACAAGACGGGGGAATAAAGTTCCCTCGTTTTTGTCTGCATAAAGTGATTGAAGCGTCGCAGGATTGCGGCGTTTTTCTTTTGCGCTTTTTTTGGCATACTGGGAGTTTCGTTGTAGTGATAAGTGAGGAAAAAACTTTCTTAGCAAGCATAGGAAAAGAGTACCCTTTTCCGTATTTTCCCCCTCTTACCCTGCGGTGCGTCGGTTGAAAATTGCTTGTTGGGAAGTGTCCCAAACCCTCGGAACGGAAAGGAGCGATTGCATGAACGGACGCAAAAGAAAAGTACAAATCAAATTCTATGTAACAGAGAAAGAACGGGCGTTGATTGAGCAGAAAATGAAGCTCGTCCCTACCCAAAACATGGCGGCGTATCTTCGCAAGATTGCTATTGACGGCTATATCATTCAGACAGACCATAGCGATATAAAAGCCATGACAGCGGAGATACAGAAAATCGGGGTCAACATCAATCAGATTGCAAAGCGTGTCAATGCGACAGGCAGCGTCTATCAAGAGGACATAGAAGAAATAAAGGGGGTGCTTGCGGAGATATGGCGGTTACAAAGATTAAGCCTATTAAAAGCACGTTAAGCAAAGCCCTTGATTATATCCAAAACCCGGATAAGACAGACGGGAAAACACTTGTGTCCTCCTTTGGGTGCAGCTATGAAACGGCAGATATTGAGTTTGAATATACTTTGTCGCAGGCTCGGCAGAAAGGGAACAACTTAGCCTTTCATCTGATACAATCGTTTGAACCGGGAGAGGTGGACTGTGAGAAAGCCCATGCAATCGGAAAGCAGCTTGCCGACGCAGCAACAAAGGGACAGCACGAATACGTCCTTACCACCCACATAGACAAGGGGCATATCCATAACCACATCATTTTTTGCGCGGTCAATTTCGTTGACTACCATAAGTACAATTCCAATAAGCGCAGCTACTACGGCATACGGAACATGAGCGATAAGTTGTGCCGGGAAAACGGGCTGTCCGTTGTCGTTCCGGGTAAAGGCAGTAAGGGAAAAAGCTATGCGGAATATCAAGCGGAAAAGACGGGAACAAGTTGGAAAGGCAAGCTGAAAATTGCCGTTGATACGCTTATCCCCCAAGTAGCAAGTTTTGAAGAATTATTGCAGCGGTTACAGGCGGCGGGCTATGAGATAAAGCCGGGAAAATATATCTCCTGCCGTGCTCCCGGACAGGAACGGTTTACCCGCTTAAAAACCCTCGGTGCAGATTATACAGAGGAAGTAATCAGAGAACGGATTGCAGGCAAGCGCACAAAGGCGGCGAAAACTCCCAAAGAGCAGCGCGGCGTATCGCTGCTTATCGACATTGAAAACAGTATCAAGGCACAAGAGAGCCGGGGGTATGAACAGTGGGCTAAAATCCACAATCTGAAACAGGCAGCAAAGACCATGAATTTCTTGACGGAAAATAATCTCACGCAGTATGCAGATTTGACCGCAAGGATAGCGGAAATCCAGACGGAAAGCGAACAGGCGGCAGAGGCATTAAAGGGCGTGGAAAGGCGGCTTGCGGATATGGCGGTGCTGATGAAGCACGTTGCCACATACCAAAAGACCAAGCCAGCCTATGACGCATACCGCAGGGCAAAGGACAAGGGCGCATACCGGGCAAAACAGGAAAGCAGTCTGATACTCCATGAAGCAGCAGCAAAGACACTCAAAGCGTCGGGCATTACCAAACTCCCCAACCTCGCCGCCATGCAGGAAGAATACGGACATCTCCAAGCGCAGAAAGAAGCCCTTTACGCCGATTATGGAAAGTTGAAAAAGAAAGTCAAGGAATACGATGTTATCAAACAGAACATAGACAGCATTTTGCGGCAGGGGAAAGAGCCGGAACGTGGAAAGGAAACAGAGCGCGGATAAAGTCTATATATGGAATATCTCAAAGAATTATGGTAAAATATATTTATTGAAAAATACTGTAAAGGTAGGATAAATTATGTCATTTATAAAACGCCATAAGATACTTTTTATATTATTTGCAGTAAGCATTTTCTTAATGATTAAAAATTCATCTATTCCATATTTTTTTGCTCCTCCTGCAATTATATCATTTATTTTTGATGCTCCGAAAAGCGACTTTTTTTCGGGTATGGCTCAAATGATTGATATATTCACTTCTGCATATGTAACAAGTTTAGTTTTCTATTATATGGTGGATTATCTTCCTGCTATAAAACAAGAAAAGAAAGCTAAAGAAATTATTGCACCTAAATTAGTAAGTTTATACCTGTATATTAGTGAACTCCTTGCAATGATTAAATATGCAGCAGAGCAAGAAAAACTATTGCAAACGGGAAAACCCGAAGATATGGATAAACTTCATTTCAAAAATAAAGTTATTCTATGTAAGCAAAAGTCTTTCAAAAATGAAGTTGAAAACGGAACGACACCATACTCTTTTGATTTGTTGAAAGATTGTGACAACTTTAGGACGCTAATTCTAAATATTTGCAACGAAATATCCGGCACGCCAAGCTTTTCCTATTGTGACACACAAGTAATACATATTATTTCAGAAATCCAACTGTCTGAATTGTTGCGAATTTTACCGAAACCGAATGATTTTTTATTGCAATTTGATTTTGCTGATGTTTCATATTTAGGATTAGGTGAGGGGTATCAACAGCTTCTTTCAATTTACAAAGAACTAGCGGTTTTTGTTGATACAAGACATGGCTACGAAATGATAGACATATCAAAAGAGGAAATACAAGAGTGGCAAGAAGAACAAGTAGAGTCATTGAAAGAACACCCCGAAATAGCTCAAATACTTATTGCTAATCAAAGACAAAACAAATAAAAAGACGGGCAACAGCAGCCATGTAATCATAGCCGCCGCGCCCGTTTTTTGTGGGTACAGATGATTTGATATGTTACGCAGTAGAACCCTAATTTCAAGGGAAAAGGTATTCTGTATCGCCTATGCCAGTTTCACGCCGTTTATGCCCTGTAAATCAAGGCTCTTTTTGCCCTTATTGCGTAACCACCGCGCGTCGTTTCCTCATGCGCTCGGCTGCCTGTCTGCGGGTAATCCGTTTCCGGCAGTCCGGGCAGTATTTGACGCTGTTCGATTTTGATACAAAGAACGTGCCGCACTCGGTACAACGCTTTTTATCCTCGGTCTTGAAAAGCTCTGCATACAGTAGCTTATCAAGAGGAAGTACGGCAATCTGAAACCACTTGCATAAAAGCGAACAGGAAATAAGCTGCGGGCAGACATATTCCTCCCCGTCGTCCAATAAGATACAGTGTCCGCGCTCGCAGTTGCAGCACTCCTTTTTTACAAGGCTGTTGACTTTTCGGCTCTGTGGCGGCGTAAGCCGCTTACCCCCGGTCATACTTCATCAGCGGCGAAAATGGCAAGCTCCGCATACTCGTTTTCTGTTAGCGGGGAGATTTTCTGTAAGGTGCGTTCTGCAAAGGGGCGCATATCCTCGTCCATGAACGGCAGCGCAGCCGTCATATTTTCCATAAGCTGTGCTTTGCTTCCCTCATGGTAAATACTCAACAGGTTCATTTCTTCAACGGTCAGTCTAATCATGCTCATACCTCCAATTCGTGATGTTTTGATTTTGCTGTCTTTTTCGGGACTTTTCGGGATTTTTCTGTTTGTAACTGCGCCCGGACAGAGGGAGGGGACTGTTTCATCTCTTTATTCCTCTCGCTTTTATCTATCAGCGCATAAACTCCATGCCTGCCCTCCAACGTAGATAAGGAAAGGCTTTTGTAAGGGAGCATGGAAAGCAGCCGTTCCATATCCTTATCCGTTGCCAGTGGAACAAAGCAGGGAGAAAGTTCTACCGCACAATGGGTCTTTTCGGGGCTGTCCGGTTCTCCAAGCCCTTTTACATTTTCCACAATCCGGCGGGCTTCTGCTTCAATCCGTCTGTCATGCAGGGCGGCGATATGTAACTGAAAATCCCTCTGCGTATGCGGTGTTCGTTTTTTCTGCTGTTCCCTCAAAAGGCTTTTTAAGGCTTCCGGGTCGTTTGGCTGTGCTTCAAAACGTATAAACTTTCCAAGTTGCGGGTCAGTGTCCCCGTCAAAATATTGTCCGGCAGGCTTTGTCAGCTCCCCATGCTCATAAATCAGCGTGTAGTTGTCGGCAGGGATTGATTTTTCGATTACTTCCCGGAAATGCTGCAAATAATCCAGTTCATAAAGATTGCCCTTGATTTTTTCCTGCTCTGTGCCTGTCAGTTCCACCGCATAGGCAAGGATAGTATCGCGGGTCTGTTCCCCGTAAAACCGCCATGTATTATGCTGCCTTGTGTCCTTTAGAAAAACGTCCCGTTCCCGGAAGCAGCACGTCCCGGACGGGCGGGAAAACCACAAAAGCCGTTTGTCCTCCGGGATAGGGCTTACCGCCGCTTTCTGCAAAATCTGTTTGTCTATGTCAAAATCGCTCTGATAAAAAGCGGTGTTCTGTTTCATTATGGCTTCAAGGGAAGCAATAACGTCCACATTTTCAAATTTTTGTAACTTCATAGGTCAGCTCCTTTCCAAATCCTGTGTTTTCTGTCTTGCCTGTTTCTTCGGTGCCTGTTCTTTCGCTGCTTTAAGCTGCGCCCGGATAGAGGACTTTTTCTCCGGCTCTGCCTGTTTCTTTTCTGCTTTGAGGGCTTCGGCGTATTCTGCAAGAGAAATCTGTCCTCCGGCTTTTGCCTTTTCTTCCAGTTCCGCAGCGGTCGGGGTGTTGTTTATCTGCCCGTCAATCATGTTGTAATTTTGCTCGGTGGTCTGTTCGGCAGCTTTCAGATAATTTTCCGGCTGCAAAAACTCCGGCACGTCCTTATACCCCAAGCTGTCTACATAGTGGGCGGTGTCCTGCCCGTTCTGATGAAGCACCACAATGTCGGAAACGGAAAGGCTGTGTCCCTTAAAATCTTTCGGGTGGTCGATATTAAAGCGGGTGTAAATATCTTCAAGGGAAGTCCCCGGCGTAAGAGGTGCGGAATAGACAAGTGTATAGTTTTTTGGGTCTACCCGGTGTCCGGCGGCAGTCAGACGGTCGTAAGGCTCAAAGCGCAAGTCCCTTGTTTCGTCCCCGCCTTTTATCTGATAAATGGAAAAGGTATCTTTATGCTGTGGGGCTTCCTGCTTCGGCTGCTCCTTTGCAGGTTGTTCCTGTGCGGCTACCTTTTGCTGCCGGATATGCGCCCGCTGTAACTCGGTAGGCTTTTCCCCGGTAATGGGTGCAATCGCCTTGACATAATCAGCCGCATAGTAGGCGTTACTGGTAAGCTGCCGCTGCCATGCCCCTGCTTTTGGCGACCAACGGAAGCCGTTGCTTTTTAAGGCTTCCCGCGTGGCTTCGTCTGGTTTATCTTCAAAGAGGATTTGCAGGCGGTTCGCTTCGGTGTTTGCTTCCACCTTGCCGCCGTCAAATTCCCACCCCACAAAACCGATTTCTTTTTGCAGTGAAAGGGATTTGATACGGTCTTTCACGCGCCGGATTTCTGCGCTGTTGTTGGATAACGTCCAAGTCGCAAAGGGCTTGTCCCCCAAATGCCAACTGCTCGCCATGTCTGCTTTCAGTTTTTCAAGCTGTTCCGGCGACAACTGCGGGCAGCCGTCAAGGGTCTTATGCTTGCGGTAGTAGGCGTTTACGGCTTTCATGGTTTCCTGCGATTTTTCAAGGATTTCCAATTTCTTTTCTAACTTTTGTACTGCCTGCGGGTCGTCTGCGCTGATACCGCCCATGCCGGTGCTGCGAATTTTATCAAGAAGTCCCTGTATGTCCTGCCATTCCCGGTAATTGCTGTCGCGGGCTGCGTTCTGCTTTTCTTTCTTCCTTGTGGGGAAGTTAGAGCCGCCTGCAATGAGGATAGATGGAACACGCGCGTCAATCTCATAGCCTTTGTTCATGTTCGCCGCCAGTTTCCGGGCGTAGGTGTCAAGCAGGCTGTCGATTTTCTCATGGTACATCGGGTCTACCCGCTGTTTCTGCCTTTCTGCAAGCTGTACGGCTTCATCAACATAATGCCTATATTCAGCCGTCGCGCTACCTTGCTTATAATCGGAAAAGCTGTTCATATCTTTTGCGCGTTTGGCGGCAGCTTCATTGATAGTGTAATAAGGGGTGGGTGCAGCCTGTTCCGGCTGTGCTTCTTTTTCCTGTACCGGGGCTGTTTCCTCGGGAAGCTCCGGCGCGGCTGCTTCTGCTTCGGGCTGTTTGGCGGCTTCCTGTGTGGGCTGTGCCTGTTCGGTGGTCTGCTCCTTATCCTGTGCCTTTTGGATTTCTGCAAAATGCCCGTCTATGGTATCAATCAGACTTGCGGCGGTGTTGCGGATTGTTTCAAGAGAGCCTTTCAGTTCTGCAAGTTCTTTTCCGCTGCTCCACCCGGCGATATACCCAAAAGAATAATCCGACGTATCAAGCCCGTAATGTTGGCAAACGGCATAAGCAACGCTTTCTGCCTGTACCTCGCGGGTGCGGCGGTCGGGACGTTCCGGCGCGTCTTTGTCTATGTCATGGAGTGTCGCATGGGCGATTTCATGGATTGCGGTCTTGATATTCTGCAATTCGTCCATGCCCTCGTTGATAGAGATACGCTTTTCCTCATAATTGCAGCGTCCCTTTACGCTGCCGCCCAAGGCTTCAAAGGAAATGTCAAAAGGGGAAGTCCTTTCAAGGGCAGCGAAAAAATCCTGATACTGTTCCACGTCGCCCGTAAGCTCCTTTATCCCAAGGTCGGGCAGCTCCTTTCCCTCGGTCTGCGACACGTCAAAAACAGATACCACACGAAAGGCGGGGATTTGGATTTCCTTTTCCTCGGTAACGGCTTTCCCGTTCTTATCGAAAACAGGCTTTTGCGTGTCCGGGTCGATTTTTTCCACCTGTTTCTTAACGGTAAAGGGCGCGGGCGCAATTATCTTGATAGCTTTTTCTCCCGGCTTTACATGGCGGTCAAATTCCTTTTCCCATTGTTTATAACCTTTTACAAGGCTGCCGCCCTGCATGGCGATAAGGATTGTATTGTTAAAGCTGTAATTGTGAAACTTTGACATGGTACGCAGATAATCAGCGTAGCGGTCGCTTTCATAAATCCCCAAAATGCCCTGTTCCAGTCGGTCGGTAATCTCTTTCATCTTGTCGGCGGGTTTTTCAGAAGATAGGATAAGCGGGATAACCGGGCGCGGCTCTGTTTCGGGTGTAGCCTGTACCGCCATAGCAGCGTCAAGGTCTGCCTGTTCCTTTTCCTGTACTGGCGGCTGCGGCGTTACTCGGTATTCCTCCGGCACGTCCCGTCCGTCGTACCACTGTGTAAAGGTGTTGCGGTTGTTGTAGATATAGCCCTGCTCGGTAAATCTGCCCCCGTCATTGATAGCAGCGTCGCGCCCGTATTCCTCATAAAGAAAATAGTTTTTTGCTTCTTCCGGCAGCTCCAACTCGTCCAGTTCTTCAATCAGATAATGCCCGTAATCTTCCTCACTTTTTACGGACGGATAAAGCCAGTAACAGTCAAGGTTTTGTGCAAGGTTTATAATGTCCTGCAAATCCCTTGTATGGTCGCCGTATGTGATAGCCGCAGTAAATTTTTCCCGGTCGTCGTCAAACTGCATTTTCAAAAGTTCGCCCAAATAATTCAGTTCGTCAAGGTTTTCAAGCTCGGTCAATTTCCCTGCCAGTCCCGCAATAGAGGACTGGTATTCTGTGATATGCAGCTCCCCGTAGTTTTTGCCGTCTATGCCGATACGGTCAAAGACTTCTTTCAAATGTTCGGCAGTCGTGGGGAATGATACCCATTCGCCCGTAGGCCTGCCCTCGGTGTACTTCCCAAGATTGGAAAGATAGCCGCTTAAAATCGGTTGTTCCATGCGTTCACTCCTTTCTTTTTCAATCATGCGGTGCATAAGTTCGTAGTCCTCTATGCTCATGCTCCCGTCAAAAATGTAGGGGTCGGGTTCTTCGCCGTCCCGGTAGGCTTTTTCAGAGAACGGAAGCCCCGCAGCATGGGCGGCGGCTCTTGCTTCCTCGATAAGCTCCGGCGGCAGCCTGTCGTCGTGGGCTTCGATAAATTCCCCGATATTGCTATATCCGTTTTCGTAGTGGCGGCGCACCCCGGCGGTCAGCTCGTCAAGGTTCATATCCTCGCCAAGATAGCCGGAATAATAGCCGTTTACCACAACGGCGGCAGGGTCAGCCTGTTTGATTTCTTCCATGCGGCTTCTGTCCTCCGGGTAGAGAATATCGCCCATTTCAAGGTGGAAATATTCCGCGTTCCAAGAACGTCCCGTTTTCCAAAACGCCACCCAAGCGATACCGTCCCTTAATTCTTCTTGATAGTCCTTTACGGTGTCCCGTAAACTTGCCATGTGTAACCTCCTTTCCAAAGAGCAGCGCGGACGCTGCATGTTCCGGTTTCATCATTCAGTACCCCGCGCCCGCGTTTTTGCCAAAGATTTTAGAGATTTTTTCAAGATTTCAGAGGGTTTGGGACACTTCCCAACAAGCAAAAAATCCCCGCCGTTCTCGGTAGAGAAAGCAGGGATTTTACGGAAAAGGGTACTCTTTTCCTATGCTTGCTATTCAGTTATTTCTTCCTCGGAAGCTCCACCCGGTAGTTGACATATTTCCCGCCCGTATCAGCCAATACGATAGTTCCGTCGTAGGTCTTGCCCGTCTTTGGGGAATAGAGCTTTTTTACATTTACCTTGCCGGATTTTAAGAGTGTAGCGGCAATCTTCGGGGTAAAGGTTACTTTTCGTTCTTCAAAGAAACGGTCATTTTTCCACATGGTAAAGATACATTCCTTGTTGCTGCAATAGTAATTCTTCTTTCCCTCATAGACAGGAGAACCGCAGCGGGGGCAGCTTCCCAACGCTTCCCGTTCCGGCTTGAACATCTGCGCTTTATTATCAGAAAGAAATGGATAGGTCTTTACCAGTTCCCGCGCCATATCCTCGATACCCTCTATAAATGCGGCGGGGTCTGCCTTGCCTTTTGCAATCTGCGTCAGATTGTTTTCCCATTCTGCGGTAAGCTGCGGGCTTGTCAAGGTGTCCGGTAGGACGCACACAAGGTTGATACCGTCCTTTGTAGGAAGTAGCTGCTTGCCTTTTCGCTCCACAAAGCCGCCCTTTACCAGTTTTTCAATGACGGCGGCGCGGGTGGCGGGCGTTCCAAGCCCTTTGCGTTCTGCGTCCGGGTCGGTGTCCTCGCTTCCGGCGCGCTCCATAGCAGAGAGTAGCGACGCTTCGTTGTGAGGTTTCGGCGGTGTTGTGTCATGCTCCGTTACCGTTGCCGCCGGATTTTCAAAAGTCTGCCCCTCGGTAAATGGCGGCAGGGTCTTTTCTGTGTCGCTGTCTGCGTCGTCCGTTTCGGGCTTGTTCTTTAAGGCTGCCCTGTATTTTCGGTCAATCTCTTTCCAACCCTCACAAAGAATGGTTTTGCCCCTTGCGGTAAAGGGCTGTCCGGCACATTCAAATGTAGCTTTAACTGCTTCAAAGGTATGTACTGCGGCGGTCGCCATGAGCAGACGCGCCCCGGCAAGGGTAAGGATATTTTTTTCACTTTCCGGCAGCGTGGTAATATCAGTCTTTGCAAGCTCCATAGTGGGGATAATAGCGTGGTGGTCGGATACCTTTTTACTGTTCAGCACCTTTGCAAGCTCCGGCGTGAAGTCTTTTCCCGCCATAAAAGAAAACTTTCCACAAAGCAGCTTGATAATGCCCGCCGTTGTGTCGCCCATGTCGTCAGTCAGATAGCTGCTGTCGGTTCTCGGATAAGTAAGCAAACGCTTTTCATACAGGGCTTGTGCAAGGTCAAGGGTCTGTTTTGCGGTATAGCCGAAAATACGGTTTGCTTCCCTCTGTAAAGAAGTAAGGTCAAAGAGTTTCGGCGGGGCTGCGGTCTTTTTCTCTTTTACAAGGGAAGTGCAGACTGCTTTTGACACTTCACAAGTCGTTTTTAATGCGTCGGCTTCTGCCTTATCTGAAATTCGTTCACTTGCAGCTTCCGCGCCGGATAAGGCAAGGCGCACATGGTAGTATTTTTCTTTCTTGAACGTGGTAATCGCTGCGTCCCGGTCAACAAGCATTTTTAAGGTCGGGGTCTGTACGCGCCCCACGTTCAAGGTATGATTGTAAAGGACAGAAAAAAGACGGGTTGCGTTGATACCGATTAGCCAGTCAGCCTTTGCCCTGCATAATGCGGAAGCAAAGAGCGCGTCGTATTCCTCGCCGTTCTTCAGATGTGCAAATCCCTCTTTGATAGCAGCTTCTTCCATTGAGGAAATCCACAAGCGGCGCATGGGCTTCCTGCACCCGGCAACTTCATAGACAAAGCGGAAAATGAGTTCTCCCTCGCGCCCTGCGTCGCAGGCATTTACCACTTCGGAAACGTCTGCCCGGTGCATAAGTTCCTTTAAGGTTTTGAATTGCTTTTCCTTGTCAGAAGCAACGGTGTATTTCCATTCCTGCGGCAAAATCGGTAAGCTGTCATAACTCCACTTTTTATACTGTTCCCCGTAGGCGGCAGCTTCGGAAAGCCCTACCAAATGTCCCACGCACCAAGAAACGATATAGCCGCTTCCTGTGAGAAATCCGTCTTTCTTTTCCTTTGCCCCAAGTACGGCAGCGATTGTCTGCGCCACACTGGGCTTTTCTGCGATAACTAAAATCAATGATAATTCCTCCTATCGTTCGGTCTGTCGTTTGGTTTCCAGTTTTCTGATACAGTACCCCACACAAGGGGACTGCCCCTTGTAAGGGCAGCCCGCGCAGCGTGGGGAAGAAAGCTCCGGCGGGGCTTTTTCCCCTTTGCCATAGTCCGGTTTCTGTATCATCATCTTTTCAAAGGGATTGTCGGTAAACAGGGTCATAAGTTTTCTCCCTCCGTTTCTTCATCTTCGGAAGTGTCCCCGGTGTCTGCTTCCGGCTCGTCCTCGTCGTAATCCTCAAAGTCAAAATCTTCAAGGTCGGTGTTCCCTTTCACGTTCTGCTTCGGTTTTATAAACTTAAAGTAGTAGAACGCTGCGCCGCCACCAAGCAGCACAAAGAGGACTAAGGCAAGCACCGCGCCGGGATTGCCGTCTTTTTCTTTGGGTTCTTCCGGCTGCTCGGTGGGGGGTGGGGTAGGTTCCTTGCCTGTGCAGCCTGTCAGAGTGGTTGCACATACCGGGCAGGACGTATTTACCTTTCCGGCTTCGCATTTTTCCGTACAGTTGCAGACTTCCGGCTTTTTCGTGGCTTCCCCGGTTTCGGTCAGTGCCATAAGGTCGGCTTCGTCCACTTGATTAAGGAAATGTACGGTCTGTTCCCCCTCGGCTGCCCGGTCAATGAGGATATAGAAATAGTTGCCACCTTTGGTGGTAACAGTGATAAGCTGCTTATTGCCGCCGTAATCATCAACCAGTGTTGCGTTTCCTTTTGGGGTAAGGGGCGGCGTTTCCTCGTTTTCCTCCACAATTACGTTGCTGTCGTTGGTCGCGTCCTCTGCGGGTGGTTCTGTGGCTGCGCCCTGTGCATAGGCAGGGACAGAAAAACCGCCCATAAGGATAAGGGCGGCACAAAGGGCAGTCATGGTCTGTTTCAGTTTATTCTTCATCTGCATTGTCCTCCTGTTCTTCGTAGTCTGCCGCTTCATCAGAAGCAGGCGCGGCACTCATACCGGGAATACCGCCGCCGGACAGCATAGTGTTCAGTTCCTGTGGGGTCAAACGCATAGCGCGTACAAGCTGCACAATTTCAAGATTTTCTGCTTCGATTTTCTGTGCTTCCAGTCCTTTCAACTTGTTCTGATACTCTGTGATTTTCTCGCGGGTCTTTGCGATTTCCTTATTGATACGGTCGATTTTGTTGTTTGCCATAAAAAAATTCTCCTTTCTTTTCGGGGCTGCTTACCAGTTCATCAGCCCATAGCCTTTGATACATTGATAGTTGAGGTCATAGCTTTTAATCTTGCAGGCGTCGCCGGAATTGCCCTCAACGGTATAGACGCGGCTTCCGTCCCTGCCAAGCACAAGCCCCACATGGTCGGCAACGCCGTCTAAATCCCAATCGAAAAAGATAGCGTCGCCCGGTGCGATATTCTCATAGCCGCGTGCGCCCCATTGTCCCCTTGACTGAAACCAAGGGACACCCTGCCATTCGCAGCCCGCAAAGCGCGGTTCGCTTTTTCCGGCTTGATTGTAGCACCATGACACAAAGCAGGCGCACCATTCCACGCGGCTGTTAAAGCCATACCAACTCCAATAGGGATAGCCGCCCACGTTTCCGACCTGCTGTTTTGCAAGCTCCATAAGCTCCGGGTTTCCGGGACGTGTGCCGTTTACAAACTCCACGCCGCTTAAATCCTCGGACGGGCTTCCGTCGGGAGAGCCGCCGCCAAAAATCAACGGTTTGTTGCCCTGTGTCTGTAAGTACACCTTGAACATTTCAAATTGCTGTGGGTTCAGCAGTTCTTCCGCAAGGGAAGCAATCGGCTTGTTTGTCAGCTTCACATTTAAGATACGGTATTCGTATTCTTCCTCGTTGCCCTCCTCGTCGGTGGTGGTGCGTATCTCGATTTCTTCCGTCAGCGTCAAGGTGTACTGTAAGCCGAACAGCCGCTTTAGCTCTGCCTGTGCGCTCTGCGGGGTGTAACTCTGCAAAAGGGCAGTCAAGTACGACGCTAATTCGTGGGGGTTATGCCCGATAGTGTCAAGGTCATAGCGGTATTCATCATAGCCGGGGTGGGTGCTTTCGATATTGTCAATTTCCTGTTGCAGCTCATTTTCCATTGCGGCATAGCTCTGTTCCGTTGCCACAAGGTCGCTGTCCTCGGACGTGTAGGAAGTCCCTAACACGCTGTTCATGCTGCCGGAAAACATTGCCCCGCAAGAGGAAAGCCCTACGGATACCATGATGAACAGAAGCAGCGCGGCGATAGCGATTATCACGCCCGCCGGGTGTCGTCCTGCAAAGGCAGCCGCTTTCTTTGCTGCTGTTTGGGACGCTCCGGCGGCTGCTTTGGCGGTGGCTGCGCTGCCTTTCTTTACGGTCTTTGCATACTGGCGTTTGATTTTCTGTTTCTGCATGAACCGGGAAAAGGGATTGCTTGTAAGCTGCGGGTTTTCCTGCAAGGCTTTGTGATACTGGAAATTGACGTTTGCCTTAAACGCTGCCTGTTCTGCCTTTGCCGCTTCCCGGTAGGGTTTCAGCTTATGGCTGCGGTAGCCCTGTTTTAATTTTCTTGTCCCGTACCTTGCGCCGCGCTCGGCAAGTTCCTCCGATTTGTGCGCACCCTCCACGCCGGAATTGTCTTTCTCGACGCTGTGGATTTTGTTGTGAACAAAAATCCCCGCTTCCTGCGCGGGGCGGGATAACGGGTTCCTGTGAGCTTTGCCGCCGGGTATCGGCTTTTCCTGTTCCTCAAAGTAAAGCCGGGTCTTTGCCTTTCCGCTAGTTTCCTCAAAGGTGCGCTCTTTTACAAGTTTCTTCTGCTTCTGGATAGCTGCCTTTGCCGCGTCCAGTTTGTCGGCTGCTTTTTCCGATTTTTTAATGTAGGGTTGCAGTTTTGGCGTTTCCCGTTCCTCGTCGGTAAACTGCAAGCGGGAAGTGGAAGTACGCAAAACTGCCGCTTCCTGCGCTTTCTTGACTGCCTTTTTACTTGCCTTTCGGGTATGGGCTGCGTCAAGGTGTTCCATGACGCGCTCTGCGGTAGCGGTGTCCGGCTGTGAAAAGTCGCTGTCTGCTTCCCGGCTGCTGATACGCTCGGCAGTCTGCTGTGTTTCGTTGATTTCCACCGCACCGTCGCGGGTCATTTTCTGTGTGATTTTATCGCGTGGTTTTAACTGTTTCATAGGCTGCTCACTTCCTCCGGCTTCGTCGTCATAATGCGGTAAAGCTCGGTATCTTTCGGGAAATGGTCTACAAAGGGCAGCACTACATTTCCATAAAAGATAAGTCCCTCGCCTGCTTCGGTATGGGTTACATACTTCATCTGCTGTGGGCTGATATTGAGCTGCTTTGCAAGGATAGCCCGGTCGCCCTGCGCCTGATTGAGCATGAGGACAAAATCAGAGTTTTCAAAAATATTTTCTACCTCGCGGCTTGCCAAAAGGTCTTTGATATTCTGTGTAATGGCTGTCGGTATGCCGCCCCATTTACGGAAACGCTTCCAAATCTCCACACTGTAAGCGGCGGTCTGTTCCTCTTTTAAGAGCAGATGAAATTCGTCCATATAGTAGCGGGTGGACTTTTTCTCTGCCCGGTTAATGGTAACGCGGTTCCATATCTGGTCTTGCACAATGAGCATACCTAACTTTTTGAGCTGCTTCCCAAGCTGCTTTATATCAAAGCAGACAAGGCGGTTAGAAAGCTCCACGTTGGTTCTGTGGTTGAACACGTTAAGGCTGCCGGAAACATACAGCTCCAATGCCGCCGCAATGCGGGCAGCTTCCGGCTCCGGCTGCTTTAACAGCTCGTCATAAAGGTCGCCCAAGACAGGCATTTTCTCCGGTACAGGGTCAGCAAGGTAGTCCCGGTACACATTCCTTACGGCGCGGTCAATGACGGTCTTATCAACGGGCTGCAAGCCCTCCTTGCCGCCAATGACAAGCTCGCAGAGGGAAAGGATAAAATCACTTTTCAGTGCAAGGGGGCTGTCGTCCTCGCTGTAATTAAGGTTCATATCCATAGGGTTTACATACTGGGGCGTACCGTCCATGCCTTTCCCGGTTGGGGATAAGCGTATCACTTGCCCGCCAAGCCGCTTGACAAGGGCAAAATACTCGGCTTCCGGGTCGCAGATAAAAATATCGTCGTCGGTAATAAGAAAGGCGTTTGTGATTTCCCGCTTTGCCGCAAAGGATTTTCCGCTGCCCGGTGTTCCCAAGATAAGCCCATTCGGGTTTTTAAGCTGCTTGCGGTCGCAGAGTATCATGTTGTTGCTTAAAGCGTTCAGCCCATAATACAGGGCAGCCCCGGTCTGAAATAGCTCCTGCGTGATGAATGGGATAAAAATAGCGGTGCTTGATGTGGTAAGCCCCCGTTGTATCGGGATAAGGTTCTCCCCCAAAGGGACAGAGGACATCAGCCCCGCTTCCTGCTGATAGTCAAGACGGGTCAAGGCGCAGTTGTATTTCTGTGCAATGCCCGCCGCCGCGAAAATGTCATTTTCCAGTTTCCGCTTCGTATCTGCCATGTTTACCACAAGGAACGTGAGAAGAAACATTCGCTCGTTGCGGCTCTGTAAATCCTGCAACAGGTTCTTTGCTTCATTTCCAAAGGTGGCAAGGTCGGACGGGAGTATGTCAATATCGTAACCGCTTCTAACCGCTTTTTTCTGTTCCTCAATCTTCATCTTGTCAAGGTCAGTGATTTTGCGCTTAATGGTCTTGATTGCTTCCGACTGGTCGATACTTTTAATGTGGAGATTGACAATAACGCCTGTTTCCAAGTCCAACATATCCGCTAAGATACGGTCGTTTAACTCCGGGGCAAGGATTTCAAGGAACGATACCGCCCCTGTCTTTTTCCCCATAGCAAAGTAGCGTCCCTCCCCGAACTTGAAAGAGGACGGGGCGATAAAGTCCTTTGTGGTAAGCCCTGTCGGGGTCAGCCAGTCATAAGAGAATGAGAACGGCTCGCCTGCCGGGTGGAATACCCCATGCAGCACTTTCAGACGTTCATAGCCGGATAAGGGGTGCGCCGATACGCCAAGCACCTTGAAGTTATTGAGTACGTCGGTTTCGATACGGGAAAGACGCGCCCTTGCCGCCGCCGGATTGTCCGCTTCAATGGAAAATGTGATGTACTTGTGCTTTACAAGCCCGTTGTTCCCTTTGGCAAGCTGCGCTTTCAGCATATCGGAATACTCGGTGCGGATAGAGTTAAAATCGTCATTTTGCGGCGGGATATGGATTGCCCGCGCTGCCTGTTCCTGCTGTGAGCCTTGATTGATGAAAGAAAGCTGCACGTTCACGCTTGCGTCAAAGTAGTTGAGAAAATCGCACCAGTTTTCAAAAATGGCGGTCTTATCATCTGCCTGTGCAAGCTGATAGTTGATGTCCTCAAATGCAATGCTCTTTGAATACTTCCGCTGTGCCACTTTGCAGATACCGTCCGGGTACATGGCAAGGTAGGGAATGGTCTGCTGTGCGGTGTGGGCTTTGCCGTCCCCCTTTGCCTGCCGGATAACCGCCGCTATCTGTTTCTTTTCCGCGCGGGTCAGCTTACGCCTGTTTCCTGCGGCTTCCCGCGTCTTTTTTGTCTGTCCTTTTGACAATCGCTGATACCTCCTTTTCTAATGCCCGCTGTTTCTCCAAGAGTGCATATAGGTTTTCCGTCTGATACGGTCGCACTTTGGGGCGGGTCAATTTTGTCTGAATGATGTTCTTTACAACCACTTCAAGGGGCTGCCCATGCTTTTCATACATAGCAACCAAGAAGCAGGGAAGCATGACGACAATCATTGCCATTGCCGCAAGGCTCGTCCCTGCGCTGTCTTTGAGCAAAAAGAAAAGTGGCAGTCCCATAAGAAGTGCCACTGAAAAGCAAAGGATTTGCCGCTTTGTCAGATTGAAAGCGACTTTTGTTTTGACTTTGGATAAGTCTTTGGGTACAGGTACATACGCCAAGAAAAAACCTCCTTTCTGCCCTTAGTGGGCGTTGAATATAGATTTTGCCAGTGCGCCGGATTTGAACAGGGAGAAACAGAGGATAACGGTATAGGCTGCAAGGGAAAAAATCGCGCTGTGCAGATTGTCCGCTAAGACCATTTCGCCTACTAAAACTGCATAAATGCCGACGCATATCATAATGAGGAAGCCTTGAAAACCAAGTGCAAACAGCCCCTTTAGGTAGTTGTTCCCAATCTGTCCCCATTCCCGGTTTGTCATGGTGGCAAAAGGGATAGGGGAAACGGAACAGTAGGCGTATATCTCAATCATTCTTCCGTAGAGGATAACGGTTATCAGTACGGACATGATTTTCATACAAAGGCTTACAAGGCTCGTTTCCATAACAAGTAACAGTAGTTCGGGGATTTCCATATCTTTTAGTCCCTCCTGCATGGCGGCAAGGGCTTCGGTTACGTCGATATTCGTATCGCCGCCGATTACCCCCGCCGCGCCGGACACAATATGCTGCGCCATATCAAAAACCGCCATAGTAATATCAAAGGTGTGTGTTACCAAGAAAACGGCAACAAAGGCTTTGAAAAACCACTTAAAGAACATAAATGTTTCTATGTCGTGCATATTGTTTTTTTCCGTTACCATGCTGATAAGCTCATAACAGAGGACATAGGTAATGACAAGCCCCGCAATGGGTACAATCACATTTTCCGACAGATTTTGTATCATGCTGAAAATGTTTGCGTTCCACCCCTGCGGGGTCTTGCCTACCTCCGCTGCAATGGTGCCTACTTTTTCGTTTACGTCCCCGAACATCGTTGACAGATTACCGTTTATCGCGCCGATAAGGATTTCCTTTATCCATTCGTTAATCGCGTCAAGTATGCTCTCCATAGGCTACCCTCCGTAAACTTATCCGAACAGACCGGAAAGAAGCGGTACAAGGATAGTGCCGATAAGGGCAACGCCGCCGCCCGCCATAAGCTGCTTAATGCCCTGTGATTTTGCACCCGGATTGTCGTTTCCATATCCCTCCAAGAGATTGATAACGCCCCAAATGCCTAAGCCTGCGCCCAGTGCGATAACAAGGGTCTGTAATACGTCGATGGCAGAGTTAAAAAATTCCATAAAGCTCCTTTCTGCCGCAAATGCGGCTTGCCCTATAAAAGGGCATAAAAAACGGCGGTCAGTTTTGTAACTGCCGCAGTCATAAGCCCGCCGGATTGTGGCGGGTTCCCCGCGCTGCCTATGTGTCTGCCGCGCGGCGGTATTCAGTTTTGAGTGTGGGCGTTATGGATTTTCCAGTAGGGGCGCGTATTCTGTAAGTTGTCTGTTTCTTTGTTACTGCGTCAATTCCTCCTTTCTTTTCAGCCGGGAACACACATTTTTCGTCATTCCAAAAGATAGCTCCTGCGCTGCATATACTCGGTAACGTAAAGGGTCTGTTCCCCTCCGCGTTCCTGCAAATACTCCCGCAGAGCGTTTTCTGCATTTTCTATCATCTTTGTAAAATAATGTTCACGACGTATATCATCAGTTTTTGTTTTCTGTCTGCTCATAGTGTAACCTCCCGTAAAATCAAAGTTCCCGCCGCACCCGTTTCTGCTCATACAGGGCTTCACACCGTTTCACAAACTGCCGGATAGCTGCCTGCCGTTGCTGTTCCCGTCGCTCGGCAATGAAAACAAGCCCGTTTATGGCTTCTGTGATTTTCTTGTCCTTTTTCTTTCTGATACGTTTATTCATGGTCGGTGTCCTCCTGCAAATCGCTTTCGCTGATTTCGTAGTAGTCAAATACTTCGTCCGGCTTCACAAGGGCGGGTCTGCGCCTTAAATGCTTTTCCATATCAAAAGTATTTTTCTTGTCATAGTCGGAAAGATATTTATAGTTGGGGTGCTTTGTAATGTCGTACTTATCAGAGAAGAACGGGCGCACCCCTCTAAGCTGTAAAATACATTTCCCGCCGTCCATGACTGCAATTTCATCTTCGGTCATAAGCTGCTTGCCTAACTTCTGATAGTTCAGCCCATGCGATACCTCACGCCCCCGGTTCTCGGAAGTGTTGAAGCTGTCAATGGTTTCTTTCCCCAAGATTTCCGACATTTCTTTTAAGGTGGTTTTCTCCTTGCCGCCCAAGAAAAGGGTGGTGTCGCAGTTGCCGACTATGGTATCGGCGTTGTCCTTGTAAATGGCTTTTAGCTGCGACTGGCTTTGCAGAATGATTGAAGCAGAGATTTCCCGGCTTCGGATAGTGGCTATGAGCTTTTCAAACTTCGGTATCTGCCCGATATTTGCAAACTCGTCTAACAGACAGCGCACATGAACGGGCAGCCTGCCGCCGTATTCATCATCTGCCTTGTCGCAAAGCAGATTGAAAAGCTGCGTGTAAAGGATTGATACCACAAAGTTAAAAGTGTCGTCGGTGTCGCTGATAATGACAAACAGGGCGGTCTTGCGGTCGCCTATGGTGTCAAGCTCCATTTCGTCGGTTTCCATAAGGTCGCGCAGCTCTTTAATGTCAAAGGGTGCAAGTCGCGCCCCGCAGGAAATGAGGATAGAGCTTCTTGTCTTTCCCGCAGACAGCAGGAATTTCTTATACTGTCGGACGGCAAAATGTTCCGGGTCTTTTTCCTCCAACCGTTCAAACATAAGGTCAACGGGGGACTGAAATTCCGGGTCGTCCTCGCGGGCTTCACTGGCATTTATCATTTCAAGCAGCGTCGTGAAGTTCTTTTCTTCCTCCGGGGCTTCGTACCAAATGTAGCCGATAAGGGCGCAGTAAAAAAGCCGTTCCGATTTTACCCAAAAATCCTCCCCGGCTTTTTCCCCGTCCCCTTTGGTGTTGGCAAGCAAAGTGTTTACCAGTTTCAAAATGTCTTTCTCGCTGCGGAGATAGGCAAAGGGATTGTATTTCATGCTTTTTTTGAAGTTAATCGTGTTCAGCACTTTTATCCGATAGCCGCCCCGCTGTAAGAGCTTCCCGCACTCGACTAAAACCGTTCCTTTCGGGTCGGTTACAACGTAGCTTGAGTGCATTTGCATTAAATTCGGCTTTACAAAAAATCGCGTCTTGCCGCTGCCGCTTCCCCCGATAACAAGGATATTTTTATTCCTTGCATACTTCGGCTGCTTTGGGCGGCTGTTCATGGTAAGCCGTTCCGTCTGTGTGAGCAGCACGTTATTCTGAAATACCGGGTCGGTGTAGGGCTTAATATCTTCGGCAGTTCCCCAACGGGCAGAACCGTATTCGATACCTTTCCGGTATTTCTTCGCGTTCTTGCCTTTTACATAGACAATCAGCCGGATAAGGACAGCCACCGCAATACCGATAAGCAAATCCATAGGGGCAAGGCTCGGAAACGGATTTGCAAAAGCCATAGAAAATCCCTCCCCAAGCGACAGCACCTTGCCGGATAGGTCAGCCCCCGGCGCAAGATGTACCGCCTGCCCGACTTTATCAAAAAGATACACAAAGAGCAGATAGGGAATGTTGGGAAGCAGCAATTTTTTCCAGTTGATAGCGTTCATCTTGCAATCCCCCTGTCTTTGTTTTTTACTTTGTCCCGCTGTGTGTTCAGAGCCGCCGCCTTTTCTTTGAGGGAAACAATCAGCTTGCGGATAGAGGGCTTTTGTTCCTGCGTCAGCTTCTTTGCGGAAAACTCCTTGAAAGCTGCGGTCAGTGCGTCCGCGTCCCGTCCCTTGAAAAACACAAGATAGCGGGGCGGGGTTTCGGTGCTGTCTTTCTTTAGGGCAAAGTCAATCCCGTATTTTTTCGCCGTACTCTCAAAGGCTTTGATATTGTCCTTTGTGATTTCAATGTTGGAAACGCCCGCGTTCTGCTTCATAAGCTGCTTTAGGGTCTGCTTGCCATGCGGGATTTTCTGTTTGTCATGCTGCTTTTTCATCTGTGCAAGCAGGGCTTTCATAGCCTTTTGGAGCTGCTGCGCCGTCAGCTTCCCGGTCTTGATGTAAAGGGCTATGGTCTTTTCGTTGGTTTCCTCCTGCAATGGATGTCCTCCTTTCGTGTTCTAGGGTGGTATGCCCGCCACCGGGAAGCGGGGCGGGCATGAAAAAAGAGTGTCCGCTTTCACGCCGCCCTGTTAAATCCGCACCCGCAGCCCGGAAAGGTCTGCCGCCCGAATACCTACAAGATACCAGTTGTCCCCGTACTCCATACGGGTAGGCTTCCATTTGCCCCGCACAAAGACCTCCATGCAGTCGCCGCAATGCAAGCCCCCGTAATAGTCGTTTACGTCAAAGCGAATGTCGTAGCGGTCAGCGGTTTCATCAAAAATCAAAGCTCCTGTTCTCTGTGTCATCATAAAATCCTCCTTTGGGTTGGTTTACAGGCTTTCGTCCTCGTTACAGGTGTAATCGGGTATGCCCTTGCTTCTTGCCGACTGGATAGTGCGCCCGCCGTACATATCGTGAGATACAAGGGACGTGTAATAGCTGCCAATCGTAGACGGGGCATTGAAAAGGGCAGCTTTCATGTACTGCTTGATGTTGCGGATTTTGGTGGTGTTTTCCTGCATACAGTCCAGTACAAAGCGGATATGTTCGCTGTTCAGTTTCATAAATTTTGCTTTTACAAGCTCTGCCGGGTGGTCGTCCCCGGCAATACGGATTGTTCTTCGTTTGGTGCAGACAGTTTCAAGAATAAGGGCAAGGATTTCCTCTATCCTGTCCCGGTCAAGGTATCTATCCTGTATCAGATAGTCGTACTCGATATTGTCCTTGATGATTTCTTCATACACGCTATATGCGTCTGTCGTTTCCTTTCGCTTCCGTTCCGGCGGCTGTGCCGCGTCCTCTAAGGGAGAGGGATTTAGGGAATGGAAAGGAATGGAATGGGTACTTGATACATCTGTATTTAATTTTTCTTTTGTTGGTAAGTTAGTCTTTTGTATCTCTTTATTTAATTGCGTTGGATTTTCCGACGTCGGGTTATCCGGTGTCGGATTTTCCAATATCGGCTTATCCGCTGTTGGATTTTCCAATACCGGACAATCCAATGCCGGGGGCTGTGGCTGTTCGTAAATGGTGTACTCGATAGCGGTCATTTTGCCTTTCTCGTCGCGTCCCTGTCGCCTTGTGATATATCCGGCTTTTTCAAGCTCCCATACAGCGGTGCGGATAGCGTCGATACTTTCCCGGTTGATAAGGGACAGTCCTGCAAGGGTGTAGTCCCAATCTTCGGGAAGTGAGAGCATTTGCGATAACAAGCCCTTTGCCTTTAGGGAAAGTTCCTTGTTGCGTAAATGGTGGTTGCTCATAACCGTATAACCTTTGTTCTTTTCCACGCGAAAAACTGCCATAGCTTCATCACTCCTTTAGTTGGATTTGTTACGCAGTAGAAACGCGGTTTTGAGGGAAAAGGTATCAACCCTTGCATTTCTCATTTCTGCGCTCTAAGAGCCGCATAAATCAAGGCTTTGTTTGCCCTTACTGCGTAACATGAGGGTAAAAAAATAGCGGCGTTCCATGTTTCCCGGTCGGGATAAGGTAACGTCGCTCATGCGAATAATGTTCAATTTTATTTATATCGTGGCAAGGCAATCAATAATTTTTATAGGTAGTAAATAAGTAGTAAATTTTTTCTGTTAGCTTCAAAAAATCAAGGAATATCAAGGGTTTCCGCGCTCGATTAGTGTACTGCCGTGGCAAATGAATAGTATTTTTATCATGTTTCATAACTCCTTATATCTTCATTTTTCCTTGTATTTAAGGCATCTCTACAACTTCTTGTTTTCTAGTTGTTCATGTATCTTTTTATATTTTCTCATGTTCTGGCGGTCAAAAGTTGTAAAATAAGTTGTAAAGCTGTGCCTGTTTTACAACTTTACAACTAGCTAAGAAAAGGTTCACTGAACCTTTTCACGCATGCTTGGCAACTGATTACAGACTTCTTTCATCTCTTTTTGAATATCGTCAAAGTCCAAGTGCGTGTATGTATTCAGCGTAACTCCTATATCAGAATGTCCCATAATATTCTGTAATGTCTTAGGGTTCATTCCCGACTTTGCCATATTAGAACAAAAGGTATGTCGGCAAACATGAGGTGTAATTTTAGGTAATTCCTGTTTATATATTTTATTATACTTCTCGCAAATATGCTGAAAATATTTCTCCCAATGCAAAGCAACCATAGGCATATCATTTTTGTCTAAATACAGGAAACCACTTTTACCGTCTATCACAGGTTCTGATTTTGGCTTTTTACGGTTTTGAATAATCTTACGAAAACACGCCTTTACATCATCAGCCATAGGCACAAGTCTTGTACCGCTGTCTGTCTTTGTGTCCTCTATAATATATTCCATATTATGCTTACGTTGCAACTGATGATTGACATTGATAACACCTTTTTCTAAATCAATATCAGAAATCGTCAATCCAACAAATTCAGAAATACGAAGTCCTGTCTTAAATAGAATGTAAATGCCCTCATAATACTTACGAAAGTGCTTGTCCTGCTTTACAAATTCAAGAAACGCTCTCTCCTGCTTTCTTGTAATAGCTTCTCTTGTTACGCTGTCATTGACAACCACCGTTGCAAGATGTTTTCTGAAATGGCACTATGTATTGTGTCAACCATATAATAAATGCTTTCATTCATAGTTTTTATTCGACAAGTAATTTTAACTCTGGTAGCTCAAACATACGGCTCACAACATGATAATGGTATTTGTTCTTTACCGGTTCTCCTTCAACTTCCAAATCCTTTAGATCTGCCTATAAGCTTTTCCTATCTGCAGTAATATCATAATTCTCCAAGGGCTTCCTTGATTTCTGACATTGTTATATAATGCTCATCATCCGTTCTTTCTAGCATAATCTGAGCTAAACGATATAATTTATATTTCTGATTTGTTCCTTTTGGCATTTCATCCACCCCTTCTTTGAATAATTACATAATATCATAGATGGGTAATTTATAACACACCATCTTTTAATCCATAAAATATGATGCTATTTTTTCTTTGCTATCTAATATCTCATCTACTGGTACTCCACATGATTTTGCTAAATCAATAGAACCTTCAAATGCTACAGGAATGTCCAGTACAAATGCCCTGTCTAATAATTCCATGAAAAACTTCGTATCTTTGCCAATTTCATCTACAAATTTCTGATACTGATCCTGTAATGAAACATCCAGCTGACGTACTGCATCTACATATTCTTCAAATATCTTCTGCTCTCTGGATGACAGATTATCCTTTGCAATCTGATACATCATAGTTCCTATAGTATTTCCAATCACTGCTCCAAGCACAGGAACCGGAATCAACACTTGGCCTGCTAATGAAGAAAGTGCACTAACTGAGGCATCTAAACATAACATTTCTGAATTCTCAATAAATCTCTGTTCATCTACACTTCCCTGCTTTAATTGATATGCCTGTTCCGCAATACCAAATGTTGCTGTTACCATTGCACTTGCTACAGCTGCCGGAGTTGCAGTAAAATTTGTCAATGTATAAATGGATGCTCCTCGCATACCACCCTTCAAGGTTCCCTTTCCTGTAGTAGCTGCAATCTTTTTCCAATCATCCTCATCAAAAGTATTAAATTTCTTACCAGACTTTCTTATTTCGGCTATTCCCAGGCACAACGCCATAGCACCCTCAATTGCTGCAGCGGCTGCTGTTGCTTTCGCTCCCTCAGATAACGTAGGTTTACTTTTATTATATGCCTGTTCTTTTCTTTCTTGATTTCGTTTTCTTAAATTATCCTTTTCTTTTGAAAAAGTCTGTTCATATGTGCTTCTTTGAACTTCAGAATATTTTAGTTTTGACGGTTCTACTTTATCCAATGAAATATCGCCATTTTCAAAAAAATCATGTACTTCTCTCCACTGTTTCAGAGAAAAATCGCCTGTTAAAGTCGGCATTTTATTTGCTTCTTTTTCTGAAATTGAAAGCAACCACTTGATTTTTTCATAATGGTCTTCCGGGATTTGATATACTCCACCATTATCAAGGAAATTAGGATAAGCATTTAAATGCATACGAATTGCCTGTAGTGATAAATGCCCGCCTCCATTTACAAATTTCTGCTGTATCAATGTTGCACCTCTTCTTAAATCCTCAGGACCATTGTCATTAATCCATTCATAAATAGGTGCTTTTTCCTCAATCTGTTCTCTGGCATTTCCTATACCGCACTCCGCAACTTCAGCAATAAATCCATGCATTCCATATTGACCGCCTCGCCCTTTTCCATTGTTTACTATATCTCTGCTAATTATTTTAAGTGTTTCACTTATAGTAGACATTGCTTCGTTCAAATTTAATTCTTCTTTCCTCAATACCTCCATCAATCGGTCTAATCGCACCTGATTCAGGTAATTCATCCAAGAAGCAACCGCTTGTTCTTGCCCACTTTTAATAATCTTTTTAGCTTCTGTCATTTAATTTATTCCTCCATAGTTTCACCAAGCGTTGCCGCCAAAGATTTCGCATTGTTCACAAGGGTTCCCAATAACATTTGCCCATCATCTGTTATTTCCATAAAGCTCTTTTCATAATAGGACATACACTTTCCGTACTGATCATTCAACATATTTCTTAATTTGTCCGTCTTATCTAATAATGACTGCATTTTAACATTTACTTCACTAATTGATTCAACATTGCGTAATACTCCCTCAATCTCTTCTTTTTTCTCTTTACCAAGTTTTATTTTTTTATTTGCAAACAGAGCGATTGATGCTAATAGTGTAGCTCCACCAATTGTCCAACCTACTGGACCAGCCATTGCCAAAAATGCAGTTCCAGATGCCATTCCACCTCCCCCAGCGGCGGCTGCGCCACCTCCAAGCCATGCTAAAGCTGCATTAGTAGCGGCTGCACCTGACAATGTTGATATAGCAGTTCCTGTAGATGCTGTACCAAATGTAGTTGCTACCCACATAGCTGCACTCGGAGCCAAACTGGCAACAGCCATACCCCCGACTACTCCTGCTCCCACACCTGCCATGGATTTCTTTGCTGCATCAAGTTCTTTCTTTGCATAATCACATACATCTTTAAATTCTTTCTTATAAAATTGAATCTCCTTAAAATCTGCCTCAAAATTCTTAGGATGATTTGCAATACTGTTTACTAAATTTTCAACATTTTCTAGTAAATCCACAGAGCGTTCCCTTTGTCTAAGAATTTCCGAACCATACTTTACTTTTTTTGACACAATTTCAAGTCCGTCTTTGGTTCCTTCAGAAATTTTATTAAGCATTTCACTATCTTTTACTTGCTCTCCTACCTCCACAATAGTTTCACTTATAAAATTCCCCACATTTTTCATTTTATTTTTTAATGATTTCCCCATAATAATCATTCCTCTTTCTTTTTAAAAAATTGTTGGATCTGCTCCATACCATGTCTGCCAGTTATTTTCTGCTGTAACATTTTCTATCCAAGCAACACCAAATACATACTTCGTTGTCTTAGTCTCTTCCCTTATCAAATATGAAACTCCATTCTCCATATAATCATTATCATAATCATATATTTCTGATGAACGTGTTCCATAGAAACAATATCCCGCTTCCCCTTCCATACCTATAGACAATTTCGTATTGCCTTTATAGAACGATTTCAATTCCAATCGTTCTCCTGATTCTATTTCATCTTCTTTGGATAAAGTATAACCCTTTATTTTGCAAGAAATTGTATGTAATTTACCATCTGGATAAAAGACAACTGCAATGGCATATTTTCCACTTACATCAGGACATAAATCTCCGGATACTGTAATACACTTTTCTGTATATTCAACTACTTTGTCATCTATATATATTTCAATATCTCCTAACGGTGTAATTAGCATAAAACCTCCTCCGATCTGTTTTCATTATAGCATTCAATACATATTTACGCACTAAAAAAGGATGCAGGAATCTACTTCCCACACCCTCCATTATCACAATATTTATCTTACAGCCAAATCAGCCTCTCTCTGGCTTATCTTTTCCCTGCTTTTCTTGAATAATCCTCTTGTTAATCTCAAGCCGTTCATGAATGGATAATTTCTTATCTTTTCCAGTGGCTGTCTGCTTCTGCCCTTGGCACAGCTTCTCTGCCCTCATTTCTTTCCGTCACCTGCTGTTCTCGTCTTTCCTTTACACCGCTTTCTTCCAGACTGCAGAAGCTCTGAAGATACAGAAGCACATGGTTCTGCATATCTGTCAGATTTTCCATATATTTCTGATACTCTTCATTCCCTTTGTAAATCTTTTAAAGAAGATACTCGATGTCTTATATTCATAAAAATCACTCCTTAAACATATATATGTCCAATTATACAGGATTTATAGAATCTACTGTAAAAATTCTTTAAATGGAATGTAAAAACATTTCATTTAAAACAGTCCACTCGCATTGCTTATCCTTAACTCCTTTCACCAATTCCTTTATTTCTTCTATAGACTGGTCCAAGTACTCATTGATTACGTCCACTCTGGGAATTTCCTTAATTTCTGGAGAATTCATCTTCAACTCAAGCAACTCTTCCACTGCTGGTTTTAAGTACTCTGGTAACTGTACTTTCATTAACTTTGAAAATAGCATTGGAGGCGGTGTTCCTTTTTCCAAAATCCACTTGCAAGCCAACACAGGTCTAAGCACATAAAAATATTTTTTTGCTCGAACCATATCTCGTTTCAAATATTCCCTATAATTTCCTTCAGCCATGCTGATATAGTGATACAAGCTTCGCTTGCTAGAAAAATACTCCATCATCATTGTTCTAAACTCATCAGCAAATTCTGTTTCCATATATACAATTGGAGATGAAAACCATTCAAATAGAGTCGGGTTTGATTTATATAATAGACGTAAAGCTTTCTGTAGATCCCATCCATTGATATCTAGTACTTCATTGATTGGCACCTCAATGACATCCCTAACCGTATCAAGCCGTAAATACTCTTTTTTCGGTCTTACATAAATAAACCTTACATCATAATCACTATCCAGAGAAGCAAATCCCCATGCTCTGCTTCCAGACTCCACTGCAAGAAGTATTTTTACATTTTCTTTTATTTCAATTTCACGTAATTTACGAATTATCTCTTCCTTCATTTTCATTCACCTTCTTCTTTTTCCAAGGCACGTCGTCATCTGATTGACTTCTGGCCATTTTCTAATGTCATTTCCAAATTAACTGGATATTTACTCATATGCTTATCCTCCTGCACAAAACAAACTTTTAGTATCTATACAGAATTATGTCATAGTCCAATTAGAATATCTTGGAAAAAAAGATGCGAAACCATTCAATCTACATCTATTCTTTTATCTCTTAAATGTATACACCGCTCTTCTCTTAATGGTTTTATCTAGTATATATGTAATTCCAAACTCAGGGTGCTCCAAAATATATGCGTTAAAATATTTTCCAAGTGAACCAGCTCCATCTTTTCTGCTCATAGTCCAATCATCGCCATATGCATCTGGTAAAGTGAATAACCTTCTTTTAACAATATTATTTTTCTATCTCTTCTAAATTTAACACTACTTGTTGTGTATTTTTTTGCAATAAATATTCTATTAGCGTCATCCTATGGTGTCCTCTTTGATCTTTATATCCAAATCTCGTTCAAGATGTGGCGCTGAAAATATTTTTCGTCTGATTTATTCGCTTTTCTTCTCCCTATAATTTTGATTTATTGTAATTCTGCTACTTGTTTCTTGATGGTACTCCATCTGATAACATTGAGTAAAACGACAAGCAGCCAGATAATCGCTATCTTGATAGTCTCTGCTCTTGTATCTCGTGACATGAACACAGTTGATAATCCTCCTGCAGCATATACTGAAAATATCGTAAAAGCAATTCTACCAGTCTTAGAAGAATGCCGGATAATCTTACAAATAATAAAGACTACGGAAAATAATATCCACTTGGACGCAGAGGCCCATTCATAATTTCTAATGAAAAACTGTGCCGGTCCACCAAGTAACATAGAATTCACAACATCAAAATGAGCAAGCAAAAAACCGGCAATATTTAACATAATTGTAAATACAGCATATATGATTGCTAAAAAAATACTTACTACTGCACCTTCCATACTATAGCCTTCCTTTCTCCTTTTCCGCCTGTACCTTATATGCCACCAGCCTAAGAACATACTCTGGAACCTGTGATTTTCCTAATTCCCAGTCTTGCATCGTTCTATATGGAATTCCTAGCCATTCTGCAAATTCTTTTCTGTTCATTTTTGTTTGTTCTCGAACAGCCTTGAACATATATGCCATCAAACGCTTTTTCCTTTTTTCTTCATCTACATATTCTACTTTCTCTAATTTGATATTAAGACCTTCTATGTTCATATAATCCATAATGCCACTCCCTTCATATATGGAAGCCGTATATTTCTAATTTGATTATATACACGGATTCCGTATATGTCAATCAAAAGGAAATGAACACGTTCATTATTTACACGCACAAAAATAGACCATCAGATGAGTAGAAAAGAGAAGCGTTCCACCTTTCTTATTCAGCTTACTGTCCATAAAAAACTTAAATCCATTTTTTCCTAAAAAGCGGTAATCCTTTTGCTGTAATACGAAAAAACTTCATAACTACCAAATTTATCAACGGATTTTTCGTTTTTATTCTGTTCTTTATTTACATACAAGTACAAAAAAGTCCAGCTGACTGGCTGACAGAACTCCAGTTGCCAATTGAATAATTTCTAAAATAATTACAAAGGCCCCGGTTCCTCCGCACTAATTTATGTGCTAGGGGATACCAGGGCCCTCTGAATATTTCAAACCTACTCCATCTGGGTCACTAATTTCTTGTACACCGTCATCAATATCTTTTCGTATCTCTGATAAATATAGTATTTATAAAACTTCTTTGCAGTTTCTGAAAGGTACTCTTCCGCATCAATAAAGCTATTGATTTTTTCAAAGTTAATTCTTGGAATCATCCTCACAAGGGCAGATATACAGTTTTCATCTACCAATGATGATAAGAAATCATAGTAATTTATTTTCTTTCCTTTGTATTGAATTGCTGATGTTGGGAATCTGTATATTCTTGCATTTAACTCATCTTCATCATTCAATATTTTTTCCATTATCTTTTCATCCGCTTGTGGCAAAAGACAACTTCCGCAATCAAAAACTGGAGCTATTTCCGATTCATTGGAAGCATTATGATACAAGAATCCCCAGTTTCCATTGTGTCGATCAAAGTTTCCAAGCATTGTATCAATGATAAACACATTCCAAAAATGGTCCCGCAACTCACTTGAATTAACAAACTGCTGCTTTTCAATAGTCTCCAATAAGTCTGACAAATCTGTGCCAGTGCCTTCATGTTCTGAGTCAATAATAGTATTCTTGATAGAGCAAAAATCATAGAGAACACTTCCATCGGATGTAAACTCCTCACATACACATACAATTTTCTTTTTGCCATTTACATCAAATGTTCCAAGCATAGTATTTTGTGCTTTTATGCCTACAAGGTTGAAGATTGTGCTACCTATATACCTTAGTAATAATCCTTTTACAATTTGTAAAATCCATCATTCATCACCTCACAGATATTTGTCTCTTAAATATTGTGCATGCTCATGAGTAATACTTTCCTCATTAATCTCAGCACAATTGATACTTCCATAAAGCTCGCCCCATAAACAATCCAATATAGAAGATTTCTTTTTCAAACCATCTTTATAGGCATCGAGGTCATTCTGCAAATATTCCGGTAATCCGTGTTCCCAGGAACGCTCCTTTGCTGCTTTTTCAATGCTTTCTGAAATCAGGTCCTCTATTGTGACTCCCAATGCAGAACTTAATTTATATAAAGTCTCTCCTGAACACTTTTCAATTCTAGTCTTACCACTCATTATATCGCTGAGAGTTGTATGAGGAACTCCGCTCTGTACAGCCAGTCTGTACTGTGTCATGTTTTTTCGTTCTAAAACTTCACTGATACTCATAAATCATCGTTTCACTTTCTTTAATAAGAAGTCACATCTCTGTACAATATAGGAATATGAAGTATCAGAGGATAGGTGGTGAGTAAATGGACGATAAAAAGTTCTATCTGGACTTCGATTTTACACCGATAGGTCAATCTATTAAGAAAGCCCGCAATACGGAACATATGACAAGAGAAAATTTAGCAGAACTGTTGGACTATTCCGTGCGTCATATACAGTCCATTGAAAACGATGGGCAGTTTCCAAGCATTCAGCTATTATTTTTCCTTGCCCAACGATTTCATATCTCACTTGACCAGTTCCTTTTCCCAGAGAAAAAAACGGTAAAAAGTTCTACACACAGACAGATCGATGCCTTGCTTAATAAGCTTGACAATAAAGAATTGTCGGTGATTGAAGCAACCGTCAGAAGTCTATGTAAGATAAAAGAGCCAGAGGAATAAACCTCTGGTTTTCTTTTACCCATTTTTAATATGCAGGGATACCATAACCGTAGATTACACTGCTTCCAAATCATCGTAACTTAAATGCAGAATCGATGAACATGTCCAGATACCATCATATTTTCCAACTCAGATACTTCTTGAAAATACATATGCTTCACTTCAATACCAGTAAATTCACTTGCCAGTTTGCAAAATTCTGCCGAACCATCAATCTCATCCACTTGATACCCTTGCTCCAAAAAGTATTTTGTATCACGGCCAGAGCCACAGCCAAGATCCAGAATATATGCACCCTTTTGCAATTTATCTAAAAATAGATTCTGCATGTGACGAAATTCCACATTCGCAGTATTTTCTACAAATTGCTTTGCATATTCATCATAATATTTAATAGTCCTATCGCCTTTCATCATATCGACCTTCTTTATAAACACTCTTCTATCAAAGGAATCAATCCCTGATCCGCCGGCAACCAATTCACACTATACAAAGTTTCTTTTGTCAACCATGCTGAGGCTTCATGTTCTTTCAGCACTAAATTTCCAAATTTTATTTTACAGATAAAACAGTCCATCGATAAATGAAATTTCGGATAATCATATTCTACGGTATCTAACAATTTCAGAACTTCAATTTCTGTATCAAGTTCTTCTTTTATTTCTCTAACAAGTGCTTCTTCTGGAGTCTCTCCTGCATCAATTTTTCCACCAGGAAACTCCCAACCATCTTTGAACTCTCCATATCCTCGTTGAGTTGCAAACACTTTTCCAGTATCAATCAAAATTGCTGCCACTACTCTAATTGTCTTCATTTTTTCTCCTATCATTTCTATTATCCATTTACTATATATTCGTATATATCCTCTCTCACTGGAGTATCTAATGCCCATTCTATTTCTACTGCTGTTTTATCAGTATTTGGCATTATAAATTCCTTTACTGCTCCTGTTGAAGTCATCCTTCCAAGATAATAAAATTCTTTTGAAATTTTATCATCTTTATTTTTTCTTACAAAAAGCTGCACATCTATGCCTCGTTCTTTTGCCTTCAGAAAATTCTGCACATCTTCTGATTCAATACTTCGCCCACTTTTGGAAATCGCGATTAAACGATTGGAACTTGTAAAATGGTCTTCATATTTTGTTGTATCACTAATATCATCCTGTTTGTCATAGTTGATAAATACGGGAAAGGTCTTTGTTTTCTTATCATACTTATACCCACCGATATTCAATGGAACCTCATTTCTTTCCCAATTTAACAAACGACAGGCATCTTCATAAGTATATTTCTGATAAAGAACCAAATCCATATCTTGATATCTCATGCTAAAGTTTTCTTTATATCGTGAAATACCAAAATCTATAAGTTCTTCCAAAATATGATAGAAATCTTTGTTCTGTAACATTTCTGCAAATAATTTAGATACTCTATAATCGGATCCGTCTTTTTCCAGAAATATACATTGAGAGTACGTTTTCTTAGCAGCACTTGTAGGAAATTCATTTGTCATCATATTTACAACATTTTCAGTACAATTATCATCCATTGAACAATTATAATTATCCTGCAATGATTTCTTTAACAAACCCATGATTCCATTTTGATATTTCAACATCCGTTTCAACATTTCCAACTCATGAACTCGTTTTCCACTGGCCAATTTCTTTGAAACAAATTCGATTACTTTTTCTTCATCTTTTGATAATCGGATTGTGTACTCTTTTTCATATTTCACAAGAAACTTATAGTAGGATCCCAGACTGCTATTATCAAAAATTCTGAGTACATCCATTTCTCCATACTTGTCAAAATCTGCAAGCGCCGGAATGTGCCCCAGTTTGTTTTTCAGATTCGTATAATTCTCACGAATCAATTTAATGTCACTAAAGTTTGCATTATCAATTGCCTGAAAGATTCTCTTACGAGAAATTTCATCAAAATGAATCGTGCTTGCGCCTGGAATCACACGTCCACCTTCTGTTACATAACGACGAATATTGTCTTTATTGTAACTTCTGTCTCCAGAAAGTGCAATTGGAATCATAAAATTATTACGATAATTACCAATGAAATCAATAACAACTACATATTCTTTACCCTCAGCTTTGCGAAGTCCACGTCCTAACTGTTGGATAAAAATAATTGGTGATTCGGTTGGACGAAGCATAATTACCTGATTAATTTCCGGAACATCCACACCTTCTGAAAATATATCCACAGAAATAATGTAATCTAACGCATCTTCTGCCTCATCACCGGCAAGTCGTTCAACAGCTGCTGCTCTTACAGTTTCTGAATCACTGCCACTTAATACAAGCGTTCTCCAACCTTTTTCATTAAACTTCGCAGACAATTCTCTCGCCTCATCAATACGACTGCAGAAAATCAGACCTTTTACTCTGTCTCCACTATGTCCAAAGAATTTCGCCTGTTTCATTACATTTAAAACACGTTCATCTGATGTCAGATATCTAAAATTTTCAATTTTTTCTTCAGACGATTTTCCAGCATCCGCAATAACTTCCAGATCCGTAATTCCAAAGTAATGGAAGGGACACAGCAAGTCCTCTTCCATCGCATTCTGCAAACGAATTTCATATGCAATCTGGTGATTAAATATCTCGTAAATATTTCTGCCTTCTAGTTTATCATCACGCTTATCCGGTGTTGCTGTCATACCCAGCCATAACCTCGGTTTGAAATAATCCATAATTTTTTTGTAGCTGTCTGCCGAACTATGATGGGCTTCATCTATAATGATCAAATCCCAATGCTCTTTTTCATATCTGCTCAGGTTTTCATCTTTACTTAATGTCTGAACCGTTGCAAACACAAAGTCAGCATCGTAATCCTGATATTTTCCAGTAACCATCCCCATAGAAACTTTACCACGAAACACTTTTCGATACGATTTCAAGGCTTGTCTTGCAATCTGATTACGATGAACCAAAAATAATACCTTCTTAAATTCCAGTTCTCTTGCTGCAAATGCAGATGCATAAGTTTTACCGGTACCTGTCGCAGAAATCAACAAAGCTTTATCTTCGCCTGCTTCATAAATTTTTTGAAGATTATTTATAAAACCGACCTGCATAGAGTTTGGCTGCAAACGATATACTTCCAGAGATGGGATTTCTGCCTGCTTAGCAATTTCCTTTTGTTTCTGGATAATTCTATTCTTTGTGTAAACATTGGTATAAGCTTCAATAAACTGCCCGAATTCCAATGACTGATGCGCATTCCATAACTGGTCAAATTCATTCACTACACTTTTAGTATATTCTCCCTGCTCCGCAGAAACAATTTTTGTATTCCATTCCCGATTTGTTGTAAGCGCACTAAGCGTCATATTAGAGCTTCCAATAATAATCCGATACATTTCCTCTTTTTTAAAAATATATCCTTTTGTATGGAAGCCCTCTTTCCCATTCTCTGTTATATACATTTTCAATTCAATATTTTTAAAATTCGCAAGAATCCTCAGTGCCTTCGGATCACTAAAAGTCAGATAATCTGTAGTAAGAATTTTTCCAGAAATACCACGCTGCTCCAATTCTCTGAAAGTTTGGAGAAGCGGTGTGATTCCACCCATCGTGATAAATGCAACACTGATAGCAAATTCTTTACATGACAAAAGCTCATCTTCAATAGATGAGATAACCTTTCGTCCTTCTTTATAATTGTTCGATACAAACTGTGGTTTATAAGCCAAGTTTGATGAAATATTTTGATTTATAAAAGCTGTGGATAATCCCTGCTTTAGTTGTTCTATTTGTTCAATCATTTTCCTTTCTCACCTATTTATCAAAAAGCACTCATGAAAATTTTATTTTTTAAAATTGCTCCAGATATCTCATGATATCCAATTGCTCAATTATCTTTTCAAAGCTCATTTAGTATCTAATCCTAAAATAATCCAAATATACTTTATATTTATCTTGTGCTGTCCAGCATTAACGCTTTCTGCATTCATAGTATTTCTCATTCCGACAAGATGATCACACAGCTTGACTCCTTTGTACTATATTCTCTATTTTGACGTTTTAGCATTTTTGCTGTGGTAGTAGTCTCCTATGGGAACTAAAATCTTTTTTACATTTCACAAAAATTAGCGCGTGAGGGGGTGCCGGTCTTTAGTCAGGAAGGTTGTGAAGATTTAACCTCCCCCGTTATGTAACGCGACAACTTAAATTATGGATCCCATAAATTTTTCTCTCCATTCAATATCAAAGTTTATTGTGTCAATCTCAAATAATTTATGTACCTTTGATATGATTGAGTCATACTCAGAAGACTTATCTATCAATGAAGACAATTCATCAGTATTAACAGGCATGATGACAACATTATCAGTAAACTTATCCTTATCAGTAGAAGACTGAAGCGGAACTGCAGCAACAGCTTTCCAAATATTAATGGTATTATAATCAAAGCTATCTGCAATAAAGAATGATGTCACTTCTCTACCTGTGCAAGCAGTTTCTTCTTCAACTTTCAAATTAATAGAATGTCTTAATACAGGTTCCCATTCTCCACGTTTTTGACTACTTGCATTCATCAAGGTAGCCTCTAACATAACAACCTTATCATCTTCATATATTACAATATCGCCTTGTCCACCTCCAGCATGTACTAAAGGTTCAAAGTTTGCTGACAACGTCAGATTATAACTGCTCAGAATATCAACTCTTTTTCCCGAAAAATAATACCATGCTATACCAACAACATACTCATAGATAGTTGGTACTGTTGCATCTGGACTAACCGTGTCTTTAATAAGTTTATCATTACTTCTATTACTAAATAACCCAAGAATCTCCTTAACTTTCTCTGCTGGATAATTCTTATCAATAAATTCAGCAAACTCTTTTCTTCGTTTGTCCGCAACAATAACAGGAATCTCTTCAATAGTTGCCCCTGGAAATTCTTTTTGAATATTATCTTCAACCTGTTTTATTTCTTCTTCATAATATTCAAGTATTTGTGATAAGGAAGTTATATTACAATAAAAACTATTTATTCCCTCTTCATATTCTGCATAACAATCATAATATGAATGCAACTCCTCACTTATGCTTCCTGCTATTCTATTCTTAATTAATTCTTCCTCAAATATGCATGCACACAATTCTCGGTAGGCCAATTCAACAAACCCATTATCAAAACTAATAATACCGGTTGCTTTAAAAATACGTTTTGTAGTATCTGAATACTCACGAATTTGATCAAGTATCTTTGACAATGAAAACTGTTTAAACATATAAATATTTAAATTTCCTTCAAACATTTTCTTGTATTGCTTAGCAAATTCAATTGTTGTTGGCCTATCTCCTGTTTTTTGTGTAAATATATTCTGACCACACCCGAATGCCTTATTAAGCATTGCCTTGTTATTTTCAAAAAAAGTAAGCAATTTGTCTATTGTTGCAGAGGATGGATTCTCTACATAATCAAATAGAAAATTATAATATACCCAATATGCATCAACTCCTGCATTACTTTTTCTATTTTTATAATTGTCTCGAAATACAGCTTCTGATAATCTTTCATTTGTATGTATCTCTGCCGGAATATCAATCGAAACACCTGAAACAATATCGCCTTCTCTATAATTTAAAACATATTGTTCAATATCCGAAAAATCCGAATACGGACTTAACCCCTGAACAAGCTCAGAAAACTCATTTTCTGACAACCTATGACGTTTTAATAACGCAAAAATAGCCAAATTAAATGGCGAATAGTATTTTTCTCCTTCAGTATCAAATAATCGCAATTTCATCAACTGA
Source organism: Mediterraneibacter massiliensis (assembly GCF_001487105.1). Taxonomy (GTDB): domain Bacteria; phylum Bacillota; class Clostridia; order Lachnospirales; family Lachnospiraceae; genus Mediterraneibacter; species Mediterraneibacter massiliensis. The sequence continues at coordinate 1,770,699 of NZ_LN913001.1, forward strand.
CGCAAATAAACTATATTAACTCCATCTATCGGGAGCAGAATTTCTAAATCATCTTTTCTCAGCTTTTTCAAATCAAGAAGAAGCTCTCCAACAGGTGAAATTTCTCTACCTTCATCTGTGAAACCCAATTTCACTAAATTACTTGTATAATGCCTAGCTCTATCTTCTATTCCTAAATCAAATTGCTTAACAAGACTTTGGAACATAAAACTATTCTTTTGGATCCACTCCATATCTTTAGTTTGAACAGCTGTTGCAAAATCTTTATTACTTTCCAGTGTTTCAACAAGTTTATCATATGGTCCATGTTTGCCAAAAACCTCTGGCGATAATTCTATAGCCTGTCTATAAAACTCATACTGTGCCAAACTCTCCGGCATAGAGGCCCAATTCATTTTTTGCTCGTTCTGAATATCATCTAAGATTGTTAAATAGCCTTGCAAAGCATTGATTACATCATTTCTTCTTCCATTTGTATCCATTAGATTAAAAATCTGACCTTCTTTTATTCTCATAATAGCCTCCTAATAATTTATAACAAGAATTTCCCTAGTTTTTTCTTCCTTATTTTGTCTCTGGTAATTTGCATTATTATATGAATAATTCAAATCTATCATTTTGTAGTTTGGTTTGGATTCAATCCATTTTCTCAACAAAGCATTTTCTCTTCCCTTTGATTCCAAAACATTAGATAATGCAAATTTAATACCTCTTTGTGATATTTCATCAAGCATTTGAAGTAAATCCTCTTCGTCAACTTCTGACCATCCCCCTTGCTCATTATACGCAGCACAAGTAATTAAATATGGCGGATCAGCATATACAAAATCTTTATCTGTAAGTTTATCAATTGCTATCTTTCTAAAATCTCTATGCATAAATGTAGCATTTTGATTTTGAAGCAATTCTATAAATCTTTCAACTTTACTATGCATTTTCTGATTGAAATCTCTTTTGCCCGGTGGCAAATTAAATTCTCCATTTCTATTAAATCTGATTTGATTATTAAATGCATATACAATAAGTACATACAACATAACATAATAATCAGCATTTCTTTCTTTCAATGCGTTAAAATCCGCTCTAAGCTTCATGTATTTATCTCTATTATATGCTCCCAATCCATCTGAACTATTACAGTTATAGAAATCATACCCGTATAGTTTTACATCCGATAGACCATATCTTTTTATTACAGTTTCTATCTTATCTATAAAACTTGCTGGATCTAAAGTTTGCATAACAGAATAGAGATTAATCAATGGCTCACAGCTATCATTATAAACATATTTTTTAGCGCAAACATTAATTCCCACATTACAACCACCACAAAACAAATCAACAAAACAATTTATATCTTTAGGAAAAAGTGGCAGAATTTGTGGCAACAATTTGTATTTTCCGCCAGTATAATTTAGTGGCGATTGGATCATTTTATTCCTCCTCATTACATATGCATAAGAATAATCTCTCTTTATTATCTTCTATATCAGATTTCCCAGTTGTAAAAGCTTTATATTCCTCAGAAAATACCTTTACTTTTCCTTTAGCACGAAGAATTCTGAAGATATCATCATCTGATATCCTTGCATTCGAACGATCATTCCCTTTTTTTGCCATATTATTATAAGACAGCACAATATACTTACACTTCAATTGCTTAATTAAATCATCGAAAGCTTCTGCTGCACTTTTGGTACAATATTTACTCTTCAATGCCGTCCTATCCATTTTCTTTGCAACACCAAAGACTTCTGGCTTTTCCCATCTAGCTACATTCTCAAGCAAATGATATGCATCGCAATACTGTCTTGAATTATATGGCGGGTCGATATATACTAAATCAGCAACAATTTTACCCGCCAAATCATTCGAATCTATATTGTAACATTTATTCTTTTTATTATTCGTTGTACTCGCTTCCGGTAATAATAATTCTAAATGCATATCAAATTCTACACCTCGACGGTACGCATCATAATGTCCGCATGTCTTCGCAATTTTGTCCATCGCATAGAGAAGTGAAGTTATCAATAATGCTCTCTCCCTCACATTTATTTCTTTGTTTGCATATTTCATCTCTATGTCCTCACGAATAAAACCAATTTTTGAACAATCATCATGACTGAAATATGTATTAGAAAAATTTATGGTCATATAGTTTTCTTCATTAATGACCATAGCGTTATACTCATCAATTATTTTTTCTATTTTTTTTCTACTATACTTTCGTGGTGAAAACCACGCAAGGTTAGAAATATAATTACTGTACATAATATCGTTGGTTATCAATTGCTTGTCTTGAAAAGCTGAAGCAACTGCACCAGTTCCCGAAAAAATATCTAGAACAATTTCAATATCTGTACACTCTGAATCCACAACTTTTTTAATAAATGGTAAAAGTTTATATTTATTTCCAAGGTATCTTCTATTATTTATATTCGTAGACTTAGCCATTTGTACTACCTCTTTCAATATTAGTATCTATCGAAAATTCAACATTGTTCTTTTTGCAGTATTCTTTAATAGTGCGTAAAGCTTTGTATGTTGGTAGCGTTTTCCCCGTTTCCCAACGATTAACCGTTGCGAAAGAAACACCTAGTTCCTTTGAAAATGCCTCTTGACTAAGTAAACATTCTTGTCTTAAAGTTTTTATTTGCTCCGAAAAATCCATGTTATCACCTCAAAAATATCAATAATTAACAACTAAAAGTTATAGCAAAATTATAACATTCTTATAACATTTTTCAACAAGAAAAAGCCACATTCCCGGCAGCATTTCTACCTATGATTTGTGGCCTTATCAATAAAATTACCTATCTTAATTTGCTCCACAGGTGTATCTCCTCCTCTCTGGCCTCATTGTATAGCTTCCTTATTCTTTTCACACCCCTGTACAGTAGAATATGGTAAATTTTAACGGTTTCTACGTTTCGTAGAGTGGATATTTGCTTAAACAAAATTTTAATTTATCCCTCTAAACCTCTCGCTTGTCTATCCATATCTTCAATAACAATATCTTAAATTTCTCCAAGCTGTGAGCAGTACTCTAATACTTTCCATGGCTCATTTGTGTGAAAATGAATTTTAATCAGTTCTTCATCTTCAACTGCCAATAAACAATCTCCTTTAAAATTATTTGTAAAATATTCACTTATTTTATCTTCATCAAAATTTTCGTCTTCAATTAGAAGTTGAGTATCATATCTAAATTCTAACATCTACTCTATACGCACATTTACTAAACTCATTGTAAGTCCTTTACCCGTTTCAACATTATACCATTTTCCCTTTTCAAGATTAATCGTTTCACTTGCTCCAGAGGTAATATAAGGAATAGCATAATTTACCTTAGTTTTTTATTTAATAAAAATCACCTCTGTATCCCTCGGACTACTTACTTTTACAGTTCCTGTGATTGATTGTATTTGTTCATTGCCAGAGAGTGTAAATGTATGTGCCGATATATATCCTCTATAACTAATTCCTGCTACTAAAATTACAAAAACAACCAAAGTTCCAATAATAATCTTTGTTTTCTTTTTCATACTAGCGCCTCTCAACTTCAACTGAAAATTTTATGATAATATTATTTCTTCTCTTATTCTTGAACAAAGCTAACTCATTATGAAAAAAGTCTGTGAAGTAATTGTTCCCTGTTATTGATAAACATTTCTGTTACCATATAGCTTTCCGTTTCTTCATATTCACATGTATGTATCGCACCATCATCAAACAACAATATCTCTGCATTCGGTATTCCGAGTAAAATAGGGGAATGAGTGACAATAATAAACTGCGATCCCTGTCTTGCACAAGCAGCAATTTCCATCAATAATGTCAGCTGTCTCTGTGGCGATAATGCCGCTTCCGGCTCATCAAAAAAAATATAATCTGTTTGATTACAGATAATTTTGAGCAAGTGCAAGGAAACTTTCCCCATGTGATTTTTCATGGTATTTTTCCGATGGATGTTCCCAATCTGCATATTCTTCTTTGGTTGCCACATTATAAAAACTTTCTGCTCTCAGAAAATATCCCCACTTTGCTTGACGATATCCCTTTGCAATATGAACAGCTTCATATAATTGCAAATAGGAATCATAAGTAGAAAAAGCATAATTCTTCCTACCTCCTTCTGGATCAAACCCACTGGCAACTGCAATTGCTTCCAATAAAGTCGATTTTCCACCTCCATTTTTTTCGACAAAAAAGGGAATCAGATTATGAAATACCAGTTCATCTAATCCTTTTATCGCATCGATTCGCCGTAAATAACTGTTTTGGGGAATATTATCCCAATCTATATGTAACCCTTGTATAAATAAAGGATTCATCCGACTATTACTCCCTTAAGATCAATGTTCATATGACGACCGAATTTTATTCTTTTCTGATGGGATAAAAGCACTTGCCTTTTCCTCGGTGGCAAAAACCCTGCTGTCATGTACCTGAATTACACCACCAGTATCTGTAAACCATACTACATAAGAATTAGTAGCTCCTCGAACAATAGTCACTTCCTTTATAAAGCGATTGCTTTCCACACTGTATGCTTTTTGTCCCTGTGTATATTTCACGCAAAACACCTTCTTAAAAAACATTAAATTATTGTAACTGTTGCAAATCCATCTGTGCGTTTTTCACTTTTTTCTTCAGACTTTCTATTTCTTCCAAAATTTCTCCATTTCTTTTGAAGATCATTTCATCTATTTCACTACATGTCAAAAAGCCATTTATAAAAGACTGTGGATATTGAAAAATTACTTCTTTAGCAACAAATGAGACTTTCATACGTCCATTTACACATTCTAACACATTACCCTTCCCATATTTCTTATGTTATACCTGCTTTCCTGTAAGATCCGGTAATGGTTTTATCTCACCTTGCGCCTGCTTTATTCTTTCTTCTGCGGTTAAAATTATATTTTGTAGATCATCCATTTTTTGTCGGTTGGATGCTCTTCTTATACGTTCTTTTATAGATGTTTTAGAAATAGACATATTCTGGTAGAAGCCATAGGTATATGCACAATAAATAACGTCATACACTAAAATATGTAACTTATCATCATACTCTTTTGCTTCCTTAGTCATTCTTTCGGAATGTAATTTCAGAAGTTCCTGATTGTCCTTGATTTCTTCTAATAACTCATCACACATCTTATAATATTTTTTTAGTGAAAATGTTTTTCCACTTCCGAAATCGTCCCCATATTCTATACAGTTTGCCCACGCAGTTGCTTCTGTAGATTTAAAAATATAATTTTCTTCCGGTTTCCATAAATTCAGATAATAAATAACACTATTTCTGCTTTGCGGATATTTCCACGAGCCATTCACATATTTTTCTATCTTTGCATTAACTGTATCTATAAATTCATCAATCCGTTCCTGTCTCTTATCCAAATCTCCACCATCTTCACAAAACAAATTGCGAAAACTCTGTCGTACAAATTCAACTTCCTTTTCCTGTTTTAAAAGTAACCTAATGCCACCTATTGGCTGAACCGTTGCATTGTCAATCAAGTTACTGATTTCCTGCATGGACTTTATAAACATTCCCTCAAAATCCGTATCATCAAGATTCCAATTATTTTTAAATTGTGATTCAGCCCTCCATTTATATCCTTCGTCATTTCCACCATTTTCAATACTCTCATTTAATTCATCAAATCGTGAAATGTATTGTTCCAATATTTTATTTAAATTTTCTCGATTCAGTATTTCCCCTCATATAGCTTCATCAATTCTGCAGCACAGTCGGCTTCTCTCATTTTTGTGCTAAATCCATATACAGCCATAACTGCCTTATCATTTGCAGTATGTGCTTTTCTTAACTCAGGTGGGAAAGATAAGTTTCAAGTAAAAAATTTCCAGAACCACGGGCAAGATCTAAAAACGAAGTGATTACACACAATTTTCTATATTTTCAACTCTAAAACCTTCATTCGTAGCAATACCGTAGTATCGTGCCTTTTTATATGCCTTGATTTGCCCCAATACCGCCCAATGTTGCGGAAATATGCAACCTACACGTTTATCCTGCCGTGGCAAATAAATAATCCTCTAATCATCTATGTGTTTCTTCTTATTCGCGGCATATCATATGACCGTACGCTCTTTCTGGTAAATCCACTCTGCTCTTGAAGCCATAAGTATAAAATCCTCTCCAAACACTTGAATCAGTAAATATCTCAACCTCGCTTCTATGGTCAGTAAATTTCTTGCTATAACTCCATCCTTACACCTTCTCCGCCATCATGTACAGCATTTCTTCTGTCTCTTTCCATCCCAGGCAGGGATCAGTGATGGATTTTCCATAGATATGATCCTCGCCAATATCCTGTCTTCCTTCTACGAGATAACTCTCTACCATGACACCTTTCACTAATTTCTTCAGTTCAGGATTATAGCTGCGGCTATGAAGGACCTCGCTTATGATTCTTGGCTGCTCTTGGAACTGTTTGCCTGAATTAGAATGATTTGTATCGATGATAACAGCTGGATTTTTCAGTTCTTGCTTCAGATACATTTCTTTCAGCCGCACTAAATCTTCATAATGGTAGTTGGGAATATTTTTTCCATATTTATCTACGCCGCCTCTTAGGATCGTATGCGCCAAAGGATTCCCAGATGTATTTACATCACAGCCCCGGTAGATAAAGCGGTGCGGATGCTGAGCGGCGATTACAGAATTCAACATAACAGACAAATCTCCGCTGGTAGGATTTTTCATTCCTACGGGGATATCCATTCCGCTGGCAGTAAGCCGGTGCTGCTGATTTTCTACCGAGCGTGCTCCAATCGCTTCATACGACAGTACATCGTCTAAGTAGCTTCTGTTCTCCGGATACAGCATTTCATCCGCAGAAGAAAGTCCGGTTTCTCTAAGCACGCGGATATGCAGTTTTCGGATAGCTATGATGCCGGCAAGCAGATCCGGCGCCTTATCCGGATCAGGCTGATGCAGCATTCCCTTATATCCCTCCCCGGTAGTCCGTGGCTTGTTTGTATACACTCTCGGTATGATCAATAATTTGTCGGATACCTTATCCGATACGTTTTTCAAACGCTCTGTATATTCACACACAGAATCTTCATTATCTGCGGAACAAGGGCCGATGATCACAAGGAAACGATCTGACTCTCCTGTGAAGACCTTCTGTATCTCCTTGTCTCTTTCTTCCTTTCTTTTTCGCAGTTCTTCCGGCAGCGGATATTCTTTTTTTAATGTATCCGGCAGCGGCAGTTCATGGTTTAATTGTATAGACATTCTTCTTCCTCTCCTTTTCTGCGCAGTCTTAAATAATAAATCCTAAGTTTTTCTATCAATCTTGTCAAATAACGTAAAACCGGCTCCGTAGCAATTGCGAATACGACAAACAACATAACGCATTTTGTCGACATCCCCGTGATCGCAAATAAATCATTGAGATAAAAACTACAGAATAAAAGCCCTGCTATAGATCCTGCAAAAATAGCGACACGCAGTTTGTTCATCGGCGCACTGATCGTATACAGGATCATAAAACCGACAATTGCAAGAAGCATGGTCGCCGCGGTAGAAATATCGGTCGTATTCACGCCAAAGGTCTCACCAAAGATGACCAGCGCACCCACCGCAAGTGCATCTGTAAGCGCCGCCGGCAGTGCTTTCAAAAAGACATTCGTCAAAAATTTTCCTTTTATGATATTTTTGTTTGGTTCCAGCGCCAGGAAAAATGCCGGGATCCCAATCGTAAATGTACTGATCAAGGAAACCTGTGATGGTTCCAGTGGATAGGTAAACATAAATACAACCGATAAGAGGCTTAACAAAAAGGAAAAAATATTCTTTACCAGGAATAAACTAGCAGAGCGCTGGATATTATTTACCACTCTTCGCCCCTCTAAAACGACTTGCGGCATACAGGAAAAATCAGATTCCAGCAAAACTAACTGGGATGCCTGCGCTGCCGCCTCGCTTCCAGATGCCATTGCAATACTGCAGTCTGCATCTTTAAGCGCAAGGACATCATTTACTCCATCCCCTGTCATTGCAACAGTACGCCCCGCTTCTTTTAACACCTGTACAAACTGCCGCTTCTGGTTCGGTGTCACTCTTCCAAATACCGTATTATGCAGGACAGCCTCTTTCAGCTGTTCCGGCGTTTTCAGAGAAGAAGCGTCTATAAACTGTTCTGCCCCGACGATCCCTGCCTGTTTTGCGACTTCCGAAACGGTCACCGGATTGTCGCCGGAGATCACCTTGATCTCTACTCCCTGCTCCGCAAAATATCGGAAGGTCTCCTGTGCAGCTTCCCGGATCGGATTAGCGAGCAAAAGATATGCCAGCGGTACGATGCCGTGATGGAGCGCTTTCCCGTCTATCTCTTCATCATAACTTCCAAAGACAAGTACTCTGGCTCCTTTCGAAGCATAACTTAGTATCTTCTCTTCATATTCCGGATACTTTTCTCTTAACACAAATTCCGGAGCGCCAAGTACATAAGCGCCTTCCCGAAAAGTCACACTGCTATATTTTGTAGCAGAAGAAAAGCCCGTTTTCGATACAACTTCTCTGCCCGAAGCCGCCGGAAAATATGCCTTCACTGCTTCCATCGTGATATTATCGCTGCTCATCGCTGCCGCAAAATCTCCTATCAGCAATGAAAGTCCGCCGTCTTCTTTTTCTTCATATTCTTCAGCAGGTATCATTTCCTGTACCTTCATCGTATTTTCTGTGATAGTACCCGTCTTATCCACACAGAGGACATTGACTCTTGCAAGCGTTTCTATACATTTCATATCATGCAGGAGCACTTTTTTCTGTGCAAGACGGATAGAACTTACCGCAAGCGCCACGCTGGCGAGTAAGTATAATCCTTCCGGAATCATCCCAATGATCGCGGCGATCATAGAAGTCACACTGGAACGAAAACCTTCTCCCTGCAGAAAAAATGCCTGTCCAAACAATACCAGGCCAATTGGGATAATGGCGATTCCGACACATTTTACCAACTTATCAAGGGAACGGATCATCTCAGATTGTTCGCCTTCCTGCATCTCTTTTGCCTGTATCGTCAGCTTTGAAATATACGAATCTGCCCCTACTTTTTCCAAGCGGGCATGGCACTGTCCGGAAACGATAAAACTGCCGGACATTAATGTATCGCCTCTTCTTTTTGTAATCTCATCGGATTCCCCTGTCAGAAGCGACTCATTCACCTGCACCTCTCCGGCGCATACTTCTGCGTCCGCACACACCTGATTGCCGGCACGAAAAATAACAATATCGTCCAGTACCAATTCTTCAGCATCAATCGTCCATGTTTTCCCATCTCTGACCACAAGAGCATGAGGCGCATTTAACATTGTCATCTTATCCAGAACTTTCTTCGCCCGTATCTCCTGTATGATACCGATCAGTGTGTTGGAAATGATGACCGGCAAAAAGGTCAGATCCCTAAAAGACCCTACAATACATAAAAGCACTGCCAGAATCGTAAAAATCAAGTTAAAATAGGTAAATGTATTTTCATGAATGATTTCTTTTGTCGTTTTAGACGGCGGATCGACTGCTTTGTTTGTCCAGCCGTGCAGCCTGTGTTCCTGTACTTGCGCGCTTGTAAGTCCCACTCTATATTCTGGAGAGTAACGGGTTGTCGGGATCCTTCTGTCCTTTTTTTCTTCTTCCTTTATCTTCTGTTTTTTGCTCATGTATAATTTCCCTTCTTTCCGAAGTATTCTGCCGTTTTTATTTCTATTTCCTTGTTATTCTAACACAATAACTCCTTGTTTTCTATGGCCTTTTCCCTTATAATAATACAGGTATTTAATAAAATACAAGTATAGATAAAAAGTTGGGTTATAAGTATGAGATTAAGAAGTAAATTAGCTATCAAATGTGCAAAAGGGACGAGCACTCTGATCAAAAAATTAAATCGAGGAAGCGGCGTAACACTTCCCGGATACGTTGCCCGTCTTATCGACCCGGATATTTTAACCGAATTATCCGGTCAGATCCGTGAAAAAATCATTGTCACAATGGGAACAAACGGAAAAACTACCACCAATGCAATCCTTTATCAGGCATTAAAAGCAGAAGATAAAAAGGTCATCATCAATCGCACTGGAGCGAATATGCTAAATGGAATTATTTCTGCCTTTGTGCTCTCTACAGACCGCCACGGTCTGCTGGACGCAGACTATGCCTGTATCGAAGTAGATGAGATTGCCTCTGTGGGCGTTTTGCCAAAGCTCAAGCCAGACTGCGCCCTCCTGACAAATATCTCCAGAGACCAGCTGGATCGTTTCGGTGAAGTAGACATCACCTACAACAAATTGTTGACTGCCGTAACAAGTGTTCCAGACACCACGCTGATCATCAACTGTGACGATATCCTCTCCTATTCTCTTGCAGAAAAGAGTGGGAACCCCTTTGTCACATATGGCATCAATGAACAGATTTTTGACGATATTTCCCGTTCCGAAATACGAGAAAGTATTTTCTGCCGTAACTGTGGAAAGAAACTGCACTATGATTTTTTCCACTATGGACAGCTTGGCATCTATCATTGCGCAAACTGCGGATGGAAGCGTCCCGTACCAGATCACACTGCTGAAAATATTGTTTTCCATGATGAAATATATTCTTTTGATATGGATGGGCTCTCTATTCATTCCACTGTACGGACACCTTACAATATATATAATACCCTCTCTGCCTATACGGCATTGAAGACTCTAGGGGCAGGCTATCAAGATTTTAAATCTATGATCGAAGCGTTTGACTATGGTAATAACCGTGAGAGTATTTTTACCATCAAAGGAGCCCGGGTACAGCTTCATCTTGCCAAAAATCCAATCGGTTTCCAGCAGAAGGTATCTCTTGTATTAAAAGATGATAAGCCAAAAGACATCATCATACAGATAAACGATACTTACCAAGATGGAGAGGATATTTCTTGGTTGTGGGACGTAGACTTTCAATATCTTTGTAACAGCCATGCGCAGTCTATTACGACTGCAGGTACCCGCAGGCACGATATGGGACTTCGTTTGAAGTATGAAGGCATTCCCTGTGACTCTACTACGGATCTGCGTACCGCTATTTTAGACCGTGCAGAAAACGGTACAAAAAATCTCTATGTGATCGTAAATTATTCCGGTCTCTACCGGACGAACCATTTGCTCACTGCTCTGGAAAAAGAAACGGAAGGAGGCGCACTTTCATGAAACTGACAATTGGACACTTATATCCTGATCTGTTGAATCTATACGGTGATCGGGGAAATATCCAATGTTTCCGCAAACGCCTTGAATGGCGCGGCATAGAAGCAGAAGTCATCCCTTTTCTGTCCGGAGATCCGATCGACTTTCAAAATCTTGACATCGTCCTCTTAGGCGGAGGTTCTGATCGGGAACAAGAAATCGTCTGCAATTATTTACTAGATATCCGGGATGACTTCCATAAATTCGTAGAAGATAACGGCGTTGTTCTGGCTGTCTGCGGCGGCTATCAGCTTCTTGGAAAATATTACAAAACAGATAAAAAGACAATCCAGGGACTTTCTATTCTGGATATTACCACAGAATGGCAGCCTGAACGTCTGATACGAAATATCGTTCTTAACAGTCCTCTGTTTGATACGCCTGTAGTAGGTTTTGAAAATCACGGAGGCCGCACATATATCAAAGATCATACACCTTTCGGAAAAGTCTTCTATGGCCTGGGGAATACCGGAAAATCCGGTTATGAGGGAGTTGTCTATAAAAATGTGATCGCCACTTACCTGCACGGTCCTCTACTTCCTAAAAACCCGCATGTATGCGATTATCTGCTGGAACGAGCGCTAAAACGCAAATACGGTCCCGATGTAACACTTTCTCCTCTGCCGGATGAACTCGAACATGCTGCCAATCAATATATCGTAGACAGATACAGTGATAAAAAGTATGTCTTAAAAGAAACCATTAAACGGCATACGTAAAAAGCAACCGCCGTCACTTCTTCGTGACGGCGGTCTATTTCTTATATTTGTTCTTTCTTCTCCAATATTTCCATGAATTCCTCTCCTGTTATCGTTTCTTTCTCATACAGGTATTTCGCAAGTTCATGGAGTTTTCCTTCATTTTCTTTCAGCAGATGCATTGCCTTGTCGTAAGCATCTTTGACCGTCTGTATCACCATCTCATCAATCGTCTTCGCTGTTTCCGGCGCACAACTTAAACTGCTGTCCCCGCCCAGATATGGATTGACATCTGTTTCCAGTGCCACCATGCCAAAATATTCCGACATTCCATATTTTGTGACCATTGCTCTGGCCAGCTTTGTTGCCTGCTCAATGTCATTTGATGCACCCGTAGTGATAGAGTGAAAGATCAAATCTTCTGCGCATCTTCCTCCTGTCAGCGTAGCAATACGGTTTTGTATTTCTTCCTTTGACATCAGATTGCGCTCTCCTTCTTCTACCTGCATTGTATATCCTAAAGCACCGGAAGTACGGGGAATGATCGTAATCTTTGTTACCGGCGCGGAATGAGACTGCAGGGCAGCCACAAGAGCATGGCCGATCTCATGATAGGAGACAATCAGCTTTTCTTTCGTAGAAAGCACTTTATTCTTCTTTTGGTATCCTGCAATGACTACTTCTATACTCTCCTCCAGGTCTGCCTGGGTCACATATTTTCTATTTTCCCTGACAGCCCGCAGCGCAGCTTCATTGATCATATTAGCAAGTTCTGCGCCGGAAGCACCGGAAGCGGCACGCGCAATAGCATTAAAGTCTACATTATCGCCAATCTTGATCTTCTTTGCATGCACTTTCAGTATTTCTTCCCGGCCTTTTAGATCCGGAAGTTCTACAGGTATCCGGCGGTCAAATCTCCCCGGTCGCAACAATGCCGGATCTAATGTATCCGGACGGTTTGTAGCCGCAAGGATAACCACCCCTTTTGAAGCATCAAAACCATCCATCTCTGTCAGCAGTTGATTCAAAGTCTGTTCTCGTTCATCATTTCCGCCAAATCCCTGGTTATCGCGTTTCTTCCCAATTGTATCGATCTCATCAATAAAGACAATACAGGGAGCCTTTTCATTCGCCTGTTTGAACAGATCCCGCACCTTGGAAGCACCCATTCCTACAAACATCTCTACAAATTCAGAACCGGATATGGAGAAAAACGGAACGTTTGCTTCTCCGGCCACCGCTTTTGCCAGAAGTGTTTTTCCTGTTCCCGGAGGTCCTACGAGAAGGGCTCCTTTGGGACAGGTTGCCCCAATTTCCTGATATTTCTGCGGATTATGCAGGAAATCCACAATCTCCGTCAGCAACTCCTTAGCCTCATCCTCTCCCGCCACATCATCAAATTTTATGCCAGTTGTAGATGCCACATATACCTTTGCGTTACTCTTTCCAAACTGCATGAACGGATTGCCTGCACCGCCTCCGCCCATTTTTTTCATCATCTGGCGTGCAAGCAGCTGCCCTAATCCCCAGAATATCAGAAGTGGAACGATCCAGGTAAGGATAAAACTCAAAATCGGATTCATCTCTTCCTTCACAACTCTGCCAAAAGAACAGCCCGAATCATACAGGCGGTCCACTAATTCAGGATCGTCAAATGTCGTTGTTTCATAGTATTTTGGCTCTTTACTTTTATCTGTAAAATAAATGTTTTCATTTTCAATCTGTACTTTGGATACTTTTTGATTTTCCACCATCTTTAAAAAAGTACCATAATCTACCGTCTCCACTGACTGTCCCATAAATTTAGGAAAAATAAGGGCGTTTAAAAGGATCAGGACAGCCAGAGCGATCAAATAATATATATATAAGGGCCTCTTTGGCTTCTTTACTTGCTGCATTTTATTTCCTCCTTTTTCTCTTATATGCAATTTACTTGAAAAGCGCTGCCCTCACTGCTTTCAAGATTTGAACGATTGGAATGTTCAAAGCTGCAAGTCCATATACTGTGAACAGCTGGGTCATAGTCAATGTCTGCACCTTAAAGATACTGTGCAGTCCCGGGATCATGACAACACTGGTAATCAGCGCAATACCAAGGACAAATGCACCGATCAAATAAATATTGTTTCCTACCGCTTTTGTAAAGACAACCGGTTTATCTGATTTACAGTTAAATCCGTGGAACAGTCTTGCGCAGCATAATGTTGCAAATGCCATCGTACTTGCAAGTAATGCGTTTCCGCCCTGATTATAACCGATCATAAAGGCGATCATTGTAGTTACACCGATCGATAACCCTTCGATTCCTACTTTTAACAGAAATTCTTTTGTCAAAATAGATTCATTCAGCGGTCTTGGTTTTTCTTTCATCACATCTTTTGTGTGAGGCTCCAGTCCCAATGCGATCGCCGGAAGACTGTCTGTCAGGAGATTGATGAACAATAAATGTACAGGCGCGAACGGTACCGGCAGCGCCGCAATAGAGGCATACAGTACGGCCAGAATAGCGCCAAAATTCCCTGACAGCAAAAACTGGATAGCGCTTTTGATATTACGGTAAAGATTTCTTCCATTTTCCACTGCTTTTACGATCGTAGCAAAATTGTCATCTGTCAGCACCATTGCCGCAGCGTCCTTGGAAACTTCACTTCCTGTGATACCCATCGCTACACCTATGTCTGCCTGCTTAAGCGCCGGGGCGTCATTGACGCCGTCGCCTGTCATAGAGACGATATTCCCTTTATCCTGCCATGCTCTGACGATTCGTATTTTATGTTCCGGTGATACACGTGCATATACAGAGATACCTTCCACAAAATCTTTCAGTTCTTCATCTGAAAGAGAATCAATCTCTGCGCCTTCACAGGCTTCCGATTCCTGTTCCAGGATCCCGATTCTCTTCGCGATTGCCGCAGCCGTTACTTTATGATCGCCTGTTATCATAATAGGACGGATACCTGCGCTCTTACATTCAGCTACCGCAGCCTTTGACTCCTCTCTCGGCGGATCCATCATAGCGACAAGGCCTAAAAATGTCAATCCATATTCATCTTCCAGTGATAATTCCAATTCATCTGAAACTATTTTATAGGCAAATCCCAATACTCTTAATCCGGATCTGGAAAAAGCCTGGTTCTGCTCCTCGATCTTTTTTTTGTCCTCTTCGGTGATAGGACGTATTTCAGCACCGATCTGGATCTGCTCCATGCGTCCCATCAATACATCTACGGCCCCTTTCACAAGCATCGTCGGTTTTCCTTCCATCGTATGCTTGGTGGACATCAGTTTTCTGTCACTGTCAAATGGGTTCTCACTTTCACGAGGATATTTTTCTCTTACATCTTCCGGACAGACTCCCAGACGAGTGCCAAGATTGATCAGCGCAGTCTCCGTTGGATCACCGATTTCCACGCCATCTATATTAGTAGAATCATTACAGAGGATACTAGCCAGAAGCAGCCTGCTATGTGAAAGATTCTGTGTATTGATCTCATCCGCCGCCACACAAGTCTCATCTACATAATAATCCTCCACTGTCATTTTATTCTGTGTCAAAGTTCCAGTCTTGTCAGAACAGATGATAGACACACTGCCCAGACCTTCCACTGCCTGCAGTTTTCGTATGATCGCATGTTCCTTTGCCATTTTCTGTGTGCCAAAAGAAAGGACGATCGTGACGATTGAGCTTAATGCCTCTGGAATCGCCGCTACTGCGAGAGCTACCGCGAATAAGAAAGCATCCCCGATATTGTCTCCTCTAAATACACTGATGCCAAACAAGATTCCACAGAAGACTAATATCAATATAGAAAGTTTCTGCCCGAATTGATCCAGATTGATCTGTAACGGCGTTCTCTTCTCTGATGTCGTCTTTAATAGGCTTGCAATCTTTCCTACCTCTGTCTGCATGCCTATATCTGTTACTACAAAGGAGGCTCTTCCATATGTGACAAAACTTCCAGAATATACCATGTTTGTTCTGTCTCCAAGCGGCACTTCTCCTTGTATAGGTTCGATCGTTTTGTCAACGCCAAGGCTTTCTCCTGTCAGTGCACTTTCATCCACCTTCAGACTGGCTGATTCTAACAGACGTCCATCAGCTGGAATATAGTCTCCTGCGTCAAGCATGACTCTATCTCCTACCGTCACCTCCGCAGACGGGATCTGAATGACATTCCCATCTCTTAATACTTTTGCTTCTGGTCCGGAAAGCTTTTTCAAACTCGCAAGAGACTGCTCTGCCTTTACAGTCTGTACCGTTCCCAAAACAGCATTCATTGTGATAACGATCAAAATAACCGCTGTACTCTCTATATCTCCCAGAAAGCCGGATACGATCGCAGCTATGATCAATATGATGACAAGAAAATCTTTATACTGCTCTAAAAAAATCTGAAGCGTCGTCTTCTTTTTCCCCTCTACCAATTCATTTGGTCCGTATTTTTCCTGATGTTCTTTTACCTGACTGTCGCTAAGCGGCTCTGTCTGCCCGTTTATGTCTTGTAGAGTTTCCTCTCCCGACAACTGATAATATTTTTTCATCATGAAACCTCCTTTTCTTCTGAAAAAAGTATGGGAAGCAATACTTTTATGACTCAACACAGCGTGTTATTTGCTATGGCATATAAAAAATGAGACTTTCATTGCATACTTAAACGCAATAAAAGTCTCACTGTTTAATCACGATACGGATGAATACTCATCGTATTGACGACATCGCAAACGTTTTTATAAACGCCAGTTACTCCCTTTTACAAAAGATACTATAATGCATTTTTTATCTTCTGTCAATTCTGTTTACAATATTTTCATAATCTCAGACAGTGGAACCTATCTTAATTTATATGATCAGTATTTCCTCATATCAAAAATTTAAACCGTATTCTACACGATCCCCTGTGCATTCATAGCATCTACTACTTTTTCAAAACCAGCAATATTCGCACCGATCACATAGTTTCCTTTGAAACCATATCTCTCAGCCGCCTCTGCTATATTGTGGCAGATGTCCACCATGATCCGCTGCAGTCTGTTGTCTACTTCCTCAAATGACCAGCTTAATCTTTCACTATTCTGTGACATTTCTAAAGCAGAAGTTGCCACACCTCCTGCATTTGCAGCTTTCCCCGGTGCAAACAGAACGCCGTTCTCCTGCAGATACTCTGTCGCTTCCAGCGTAGTCGGCATATTTGCTCCCTCCGCTACTGCGATACATCCATTTGCCACAAGCATCTTTGCATCTTCAAGCAGCAGTTCATTCTGCGTTGCACATGGAAGAGCGATATCCACTTTCACTGACCACACGCCTCTTCCTTCATGATATTGTGCATTCGGACGGTAGTTTTTATATTCTGTCAGTCTTTCTCTCTTAATTTCTTTAATCTCTTTTAATGCCTCTACATCAATCCCTTCCGGATCATACACCCAGCCGTTTGAATCGCTTACTGTCACAACCTTCGCACCCATCTGCTGTGCCTTTTGGGTAGCATAAATGGCAACGTTTCCGGAGCCGGATACGGCAATCCTCTTGCCCTTGATATCCTGTCCATTTAATTTCAACATTTCTTCTGTCAGATATAAAAGTCCGTATCCTGTCGCCTCTGTACGTGCCAGTGAGCCTCCGTAACTCAATCCTTTGCCCGTAAGAACTCCTTCAGAAAGCCCGCGTATACGTTTATATTGCCCATACATATAACCGATCTCTCTGGCTCCTGTTCCGATATCTCCTGCCGGTACATCTGTATCTGCTCCAATATATTTACATAATTCTGTCATAAAACTCTGGCAAAATGCCATTACTTCCCGATCTGATTTTCCTTTTGGATCAAAATCTGACCCTCCTTTTCCTCCACCGATCGGAAGCCCTGTCAGAGAGTTCTTGAAAATCTGCTCAAATCCCAAGAATTTTATAATACCAAGGTTCACGGATGGATGCAGACGAAGTCCTCCTTTGTATGGTCCGATTGCGCTGTTGAACTGTACACGGTACCCAGTATTTACCTGTACTTGTCCATTGTCATCTACCCACGGCACACGGAATTTCAACTGCCTTTCAGGCTCTGTCATTCTCTCTAAGAGAGCATCTCTACGGAATTGTTCTTCATTTGCCTCTACAACGACACGCAACGATTCTAAAACTTCTTTTACCGCTTGATGAAATTCCGGCTCTGCCGGATTCTTTTTTACAACTAAATCAATTACTTCATCTACATATGACATCCCTATTTACCTCCTAAATATACAAAATAGCCGGCAGACAATGCTGCCAGCTATCTGTGACAGAATCATCTACTCGTCTATTCTATAAGGTAAATGCAATTTTGTCAACAATAAATTTCATTTATTTTATAACTTTATCACTTCATTCAGATAAAATATATATGATTTTTTTGTAATTTTCTATTATTTTTCATAGAAAATCGCCTTATGTAAAACTCAGAACTCATTCCTCTTACAAATTATTTTTGCAGGAATTGAATTTCATTTATTCATTTTTGTTTTTATTTTTATACAATTTTTCTTCTTTCCTTATAAGCGATCGTCAAAAAATCTATGAAATATACGAACAAAATAAGAAGACCTGCCTTTTCTCCTATACTGCGCGGTATTCCATCTACGATCCGTTCTACCATACTGTGCAGGATCCCAAACAAGACCAATGTATAAACACCCCATGCAATGGTGCTTTCCAGGCACAAGATCCCTTTATAATTAAAAGGTTTATCTTTGTAATCCCACCAGATCTCTCCAAAGATTTTCTGCATGATCTTCGCCGTCACCCACTCGATAAAAGTCGCAAGCGCTGCTCCCAACACGAAAAGCAGCAGTTTATTATGACTGTAAGGATACAACACAAAATAAACCGTTAAAGCCCCCACCCCATATATGGGGCAAAAAGGACCTCTTGAAAAGCCCCGGTTCGTCCATTTCCTGTTGCAGATCGACATATAGATAGATTCTACGATCCATCCGAGTACACTGTATGTAAGGAACCACATAACGATATGATAAACATCCCTTCCAAAAATGACCCCATTCCACATAATATTCCTTCCTTCTCCCTTAGAGCAGGTAAAGCCGCTCTTAAGGGCCTATCATGATACAAAAATAGAGTGTTGGATCACAACACTCTATTTATCTGCACATCATTAATTATATTTACGTTTTCTAGCGGCTTCAGATTTTTTCTTACGTCTAACGCTTGGTTTTTCGTAATGTTCTCTTTTACGAATCTCCTGCTGAATGCCTGCCTTTGCACAGTTTCTTTTGAATCTGCGTAAAGCACTATCTAACGTCTCGTTTTCTTTCACGATTACATTCGACATAGTCTCACACCTAACCTCCCCTCCAGCCTTGTATTGTGCATCATACGACTGTTCGGGTATATTTATTGCACTACACAAGATTATATCATATTTTTCAGTTCCGTCAACTGTTTTCCTTCAAAAAACTTAAGAAACCTGACTTTTTAGTACTTCTGTTGCTTTTGAAAGGGCTTCCTCAATCCCAGCAGGATTTTTGCCGCCTGCCTGCGCCATATTCGGACGACCGCCTCCGCCTCCACCGACAAGACCTGCGATCGCCTTCACCAGATTGCCGGCATGGGCGCCTTGCTTCATTGCGCCTTCTGTAGCTGTTGCCATCAAGCCGGCCTTATTCTCCGCGCCGGATGCAAGTACAACCACTCCTTCACCCAGTTTTTCTTTCAACTGGTCTCCCAACTCTCTTAAGCCATTCATATCCACGCCGTCTATCTTAGCGGCAAGAAGTTTTACCCCGCCTATCTCTGTCACTTTATCCAGAATATCGCCGGCAGCACTCTGCGCAATCTTGCTCTTTAAACCTTCCACTTCAGCATGGAGCGCCTTATTTTCCGAAATCATATGCGTGATCTTTTCGGCAAGATTTTCCGGCGTTGCCTTTATCAGAAGCGCTGCTTCTTTCAGCTTTTTCTCCAGTCTGTCATAATACTCCATCAGCCCGTTTGACGTGAGCGCCTCTATCCTTCTTACCCCCGCCGCTACGCCGGTTTCTGAAATAATCTTGAAAGACATGATCTCGCTGGTATTTTTTACATGGGTTCCTCCGCAAAATTCAATAGAAAATCCCCCCATATCCACCACACGCACGATATCGCCGTATTTTTCTCCAAACAGAGCCTGCGCTCCTGTCTTTCTTGCTTCTTCAATAGGCATATTTTTTACGATGACCGGCAGCGCATTTTCAATCTGCTCATTTACAATCTGCTCTACCTTTTTCAGTTCTTCCGGTTTCACCGCTGAAAAATGGGTAAAGTCAAACCGAAGTCTATCCTCATTTACACTAGATCCCGCCTGCTCTACATGGGTACCGAGCACTGTACGGAGCGCTTTCTGCAACAGATGCGTCGCACTGTGATTGCGTGCGGAAAGGGCACGCTTACGCGCGTCTACTTTTAAGGTTACTTTATCAGAGGTCTTTATCATTCCCTTTGTAACAATTCCTACATGACCGATCTTGCCGCCTAACAGCTTGATGGTATCTTCTACCCGAAATTCTCCTGTTTCCGTACATATGGTTCCCGTATCTGCCTCTTGGCCTCCGCTGGCTGCATAAAACGGTGTCTCCTGTACAAAAACTGTTCCTCGTTCTCCGTCAGAAAGAGCTTCCGTCACTTCTTCTTCCGTTGTCAATACTGTCACTTCTGATTCCCAGCTAAGATGATCATATCCTACAAATGTGCTCGTGATACTCGGATCGATAGATTCATAAACCGTCACGTCCGCTCCCATATAATTAGTCACTTCTCTGGCTTCTCTGGCTGTCTTTCTTTGTACTTCCATTGCTGTGTGAAAGCCTTCTTCATCTACTTTCAAATTCTTTTCTTCCAGAATTTCTTTTGTCAGATCCAACGGGAACCCATAGGTGTCATACAATTTAAACGCCTCGTCCCCCTTTAGGATCTCGGTTTTTTCTTTCTCCATCTGCGTGATCATATCAGATAGAATGCCCAGGCCTTGATCAATAGTCTTATTGAACTGTTCTTCTTCCTTTGCGATTACTTTCAGGATAAACTCTTTCTTTTCTTCCAATTCCGGATAACCATCTTTTGAGCCCTCGATGACTGTCTGTGCCAGTTCTGGCAGAAAACCATTTTTTATATCCAAAAGCCTTCCATGGCGGCAGGCACGCCTTAGCAGACGGCGCAGCACGTAGCCTCGCCCTTCATTTGAAGGCATGATCCCATCGGAGATCATAAATGTTACCGACCGGATATGGTCTGTGATAACACGAATAGATATATCCTTTTTATTCTCTTTTCCGTATTCTTCCTCTGCAAGGGCACACACATGATCTCTTAAGGCTTTGATCGTATCTACATCGAAGATAGAATCCACATCTTGCACAACAGAAGCCAGACGTTCTAATCCCATGCCTGTATCAATATTTTTCTGTTCCAGTTCAGAATAATGTCCATTTCCATCATTATCAAACTGTGTAAATACATTATTCCAGATTTCCATGTACCGGTCACATTCACAGCCTACAGTACAATCCGGGCTGCCGCACCCATACTTTTCTCCCCTGTCATAGTAAATTTCCGAACAGGGACCGCAGGGACCAGAACCATGTTCCCAGAAATTATCTTCTTTTCCAAATTTAAAAATCCTCTCTGCCGGGATTCCCATCTCTTTATTCCAGATTTCAAACGCTTCATCATCTTCCAGATATACTGACGNTGTTGCTTTTGAAAGGGCTTCCTCAATCCCAGCAGGATTTTTGCCGCCTGCCTGCGCCATATTCGGACGACCGCCTCCGCCTCCACCGACAAGACCTGCGATCGCCTTCACCAGATTGCCGGCATGGGCGCCTTGCTTCATTGCGCCTTCTGTAGCTGTTGCCATCAAGCTGACCTTATTCTCCGCGCCGGATGCAAGTACAACCACTCCTTCACCCAGTTTTTCTTTCAACTGGTCTCCCAACTCTCTTAAGCCATTCATATCCACGCCGTCTATCTTAGCGGCAAGAAGTTTTACCCCGCCTATCTCTGTCACTTTATCCAGAATATCGCCGGCAGCACTCTGCGCAATCTTGCTCTTTAAACCTTCCACTTCAGCATGGAGCGCCTTATTTTCCGAAATCATATGCGTGATCTTTTCGGCAAGATTTTCCGGCGTTGCCTTTATCAGAAGCGCTGCTTCTTTCAGCTTTTTCTCCAGTCTGTCATAATACTCCATCAGCCCGTTTGACGTGAGCGCCTCTATCCTTCTTACCCCCGCCGCTACGCCGGTTTCTGAAATAATCTTGAAAGACATGATCTCGCTGGTATTTTTTACATGGGTTCCTCCGCAAAATTCAATAGAAAATCCCCCCATATCCACCACACGCACGATATCGCCGTATTTTTCTCCAAACAGAGCCTGCGCTCCTGTCTTTCTTGCTTCTTCAATAGGCATATTTTTTACGATGACCGGCAGCGCATTTTCAATCTGCTCATTTACAATCTGCTCTACCTTTTTCAGTTCTTCCGGTTTCACCGCTGAAAAATGGGTAAAGTCAAACCGAAGTCTATCCTCATTTACACTAGATCCCGCCTGCTCTACATGGGTACCGAGCACTGTACGGAGCGCTTTCTGCAACAGATGCGTCGCACTGTGATTGCGTGCGGAAAGGGCACGCTTACGCGCGTCTACTTTTAAGGTTACTTTATCAGAGGTCTTTATCATTCCCTTTGTAACAATTCCTACATGACCGATCTTGCCGCCTAACAGCTTGATGGTATCTTCTACCCGAAATTCTCCTGTTTCCGTACATATGGTTCCCGTATCTGCCTCTTGGCCTCCGCTGGCTGCATAAAACGGTGTCTCCTGTACAAAAACTGTTCCTCGTTCTCCGTCAGAAAGAGCTTCCGTCACTTCTTCTTCCGTTGTCAATACTGTCACTTCTGATTCCCAGCTAAGATGATCATATCCTACAAATGTGCTCGTGATACTCGGATCGATAGATTCATAAACCGTCACGTCCGCTCCCATATAATTAGTCACTTCTCTGGCTTCTCTGGCTGTCTTTCTTTGTACTTCCATTGCTGTGTGAAAGCCTTCTTCATCTACTTTCAAATTCTTTTCTTCCAGAATTTCTTTTGTCAGATCCAACGGGAACCCATAGGTGTCATACAATTTAAACGCCTCGTCCCCCTTTAGGATCTCGGTTTTTTCTTTCTCCATCTGCGTGATCATATCAGATAGAATGCCCAGGCCTTGATCAATAGTCTTATTGAACTGTTCTTCTTCCTTTGCGATTACTTTCAGGATAAACTCTTTCTTTTCTTCCAATTCCGGATAACCATCTTTTGAGCCCTCGATGACTGTCTGTGCCAGTTCTGGCAGAAAACCATTTTTTATATCCAAAAGCCTTCCATGGCGGCAGGCACGCCTTAGCAGACGGCGCAGCACGTAGCCTCGCCCTTCATTTGAAGGCATGATCCCATCGGAGATCATAAATGTTACCGACCGGATATGGTCTGTGATAACACGAATAGATATATCCTTTTTATTCTCTTTTCCGTATTCTTCCTCTGCAAGGGCACACACATGATCTCTTAAGGCTTTGATCGTATCTACATCGAAGATAGAATCCACATCTTGCACAACAGAAGCCAGACGTTCTAATCCCATGCCTGTATCAATATTTTTCTGTTCCAGTTCAGAATAATGTCCATTTCCATCATTATCAAACTGTGTAAATACATTATTCCAGATTTCCATGTACCGGTCACATTCACAGCCTACAGTACAATCCGGGCTGCCGCACCCATACTTTTCTCCCCTGTCATAGTAAATTTCCGAACAGGGACCGCAGGGACCAGAACCATGTTCCCAGAAATTATCTTCTTTTCCAAATTTAAAAATCCTCTCTGCCGGGATTCCCATCTCTTTATTCCAGATTTCAAACGCTTCATCATCTTCCAGATATACTGACGGATACAAACGCTGCGGATCCAATCCTACCACGTCTGTCAAAAATTCCCAGGACCAGTGGATCGCCTCTCTCTTAAAATAATCCCCAAAAGAGAAATTCCCCAGCATTTCAAAAAAAGTACCGTGCCGCGCTGTCTTCCCAACATTTTCGATATCTCCTGTACGGATGCACTTCTGACAGGTCGTGACCCGCTTCTTTGGCGGAATCTCCTGTCCTGTAAAATAAGGCTTCAAAGGTGCCATTCCTGAGTTAATAAGCAGAAGACTCTTATCATTGTGTGGCACTAGAGAGAAACTCTTAAGAGCAAGGTGCCCTTTGCTCTCAAAAAACTCTAAAAACATTTTTCTTAACTGGTTTACTCCATAAGGCTGCATTCTTTCTCCTCCTGGTTCTTTTGTTTTCTATTTTATTTCAGTTCGATCTCTTCCAACTCTTTCGGCGGAATTGCCTTGCTGGAATTCTTTACATATGCCGCAAGATCTTTTTTCGCTGCCGGTACAGGAATATTCGTTCCTGCCCCCGCGATACATCCCCCTGGGCAGCCCATTCCTTCTATCAGGCAGCCGTTCATACGCCCTGCTTTTGCCAGAGTCAGGATCTTTTTACACTCTGCAAGCCCTTCTGCATGCTCTATATTCACCTGCACATCCGGATAATATTCATTGATACATTTTTCAATTGCTTCTGCCACGCCGCCCGCACAGGCATAACCGCGGCCTGCTCCGGTAGCGTCATGGAAGGATGACTCCGCTTCATACTGTGTCAGATCGATTCCCTTCGCATCAAACATCGCCTGCATTTCCTCAAACGTAACGACAAAGTCTACATCACTGCGCACACTTCTTCTGGAAGCTTCCAGTTTCTTTGCCGCACATGGTCCGATAAATACAACCTTCGCATCCGGATGCTCCTGTTTGATCGTTCTCGCCGTCGCGACCATAGGGGTAAGTTCCTGCGAAATCTGATCGATCACATCCGGGAAAAACTTCTTTGCCATCACTGCCCAGGATGGACAGCAGGAAGTCAGAAGAAACGGCAATTCTCCTGTCACAACTTTATCCACATAATGATGTGCTTCGGCAATCGCACCAATATCTGCTCCCAAAGCCACTTCATACACTTCTGTAAAGCCTAGTTCACGCAAAGCTGCTTTAATGTTTCTCGGTGTGATATTCTTGCCAAACTGCCCCACAAATGCCGGCGCAATCTCCGCGACAACCTTTTCTCCTTCTGAAAGCGCTCTCGCAAGCTGGAAGATCTGTGATTTATCAGAGATCGCTCCAAACGGGCAGCTTACCATACACATTCCGCAAGATACACATTTGTCATTATCGATCAAAGCACGTCCATATTGATCTGACACGATCGCGCCTACTCCACATGCCTTCTGGCATGGCCGTTCTTTCTTTGCAATCGCATCATATGGACAGACAGATTTACATCTTCCGCACTTGATACATTTCTCCTGATCAATATAGGAGCGTCCGTTCACCATAGAAATAGCATCTCGCGGGCAGACCTCCTGACAGGGATGTGCCAGACACCCCTTGCAGACATTACTCACCTCATATTTATTTTCCTCACAGCTTTCACACGCAGAGGGAATGACCTGCATAAGCGGCGGTTCATAATATTTCTCAGAAATATTGCTCGCCTCCACCCCTGCGGTCAGGTGCACAGGCTTGTTCTCCGGGCGCAGGGAGAGCCCCATTGCCAGTCTCAGTCTTTCTCTTACGATCGCTCTGGAACGATACGTACTTTCTCTGTATTTCTCTGTATCGTCATTTACGATTTCATAGGGTATAGATTCCATATCATCCAATAAGGTCTTCGCGTCCGCCTTGAACCCCAATTTCGCAACTTCTGTAAACACCCGTCTTCGAATCGCTCTCACCGGTGTCTGCAATCCTCTCATCATAGTTTCCTCCTTCTGATTCTCTCTTCCTGCCAAAGCAGGCGTGTTTCTTTCCTCTCTTTTCCCTTAACAAATATAACGCCCTCTTAAAGCATTGTCAACACGCTTATTTGTACAAAAGACGGTACAACTTTTTTCTATCGTGTTCTTGCAAATACTTCCTGCGCATAATAGACAGACTGCATAGCATCTTTTCCATAGAAATCTGCTCCGATCATGTCTGCATACTCCTTGTTTAAAACAGCGCCCCCTACCATTACCTTGCAGCCCGGAGCCCTTTCTCTTAACTGTTGTATCGTATCTTCCATGCTCACGACTGTCGTTGTCATAAGCGCGCTTAAACCTACCAGACGGATATTCTTTTCACATACCGTCTCCACGATCTTCTCCGGCGATACATCCTTGCCAAGATCTATTACTTCAAAACTGTAGTTTTCCAATAATACTTTCACAATATTCTTTCCAATATCGTGGATGTCTCCTTTCACAGTGGCAAGGACGATCTTTTCCTTTTTTTCACCAGCGCCGCCCTTTTCGGCTATTTTTTCCTTTACTACCGCAAAAGCACTCTTTGCCGCTTCCGCGCTCATTAACAGCTGCGGCAGAAATACGCTTCCTTTTTCAAACCCCTGCCCCACATTATCCAGAGCTGGGATCATATATGTGTTGATGACAGACAGTGGATCCTCCTTCTCCGCCAGATATTCCGCGATGGTATGTGCTTCTTCCTTTAAACCTTTTTCAATGGCTGTCTGTAAAGTCATATTATCTGCGGCCAAAACAGGCACAGCAGATGTTTTTGGCATATCTGCATATTTTTCAATATATCTTTCACAGTTCACATCCAGATCCTGCAGTGCATGATAGGCATACCAAGATTTCATCATATCTTCAGATGCCGGATTTATAATGCCGGCGCTGAGTCCATTTAGCATTGCCATGGTATAAAACGCCGCATTGATGATCGGACGGTTCGGAAGTCCAAAAGAGATATTCGATACTCCCAGCACTGTGTGTACCTGCAGTTCTTCCCGAAGCCTTTTCAATGTCTCAAGCGTTACTTTCGCTCCCTGCGGCTCAGAACTGATCGTCATAGCAAGCGCATCGATAACAATATCCTTTTTCTCAATCCCGTATTTTGCCGCCTCTTTTATGATCCGCTCAGCAATCTCCACTCTTCCCTGTGCGTCTGTCGGAATTCCCTTTTCATCCAATGTAAGTCCAATGACTACGCCGCCATATTTGGCAAGCAGCGGAAACACTTTGTCCATAGACTCTTGTTTGCCGCTGACGGAATTGACTATGGCCTTTCCATTATAGATACGAAGTGCTGTCTCAAGCGCTTCTATATCGACTGTATCTATCTGGAGAGGGAGACTTGTGATACTTTGCAGACTTTCTACGACCTCTCTCATCATCGCCGGCTCATCAATATCCGGCAATCCCACATTTACATCCAGGATATGCGCTCCTTTCTCCTGCTGCATGATGCCTTCTTTCAAAATATAATCCAGATCATGATCTTTTAAGGCCTGTTTAAACTTTTTCTTCCCAGTCGGATTGATACGCTCCCCGATAATCTTGGATCCTTTATCTAAAAAAACAGCCTGTCCGTAGGAGGAAACTACTGTAAAATTTTTCTTTTCCACCGGTCTTAAGCTTTTTCCCCTTAAAGCATCTGTCATCGCTCGGATATGTTCCGGAGTCGTACCGCAGCATCCCCCTACCGCCGCAGCACCTTTTTCAACAATCTTAACCATAACGTCGGCAAATTCCTGCGGACTCACATCATAATATGTATTTCCATCCTTCTGTCTTGGAAGACCCGCATTTGGCTTCACGATCACCGGAAGAGATGTATACCGCAGGATCGTATCCAGGATCGGCTTCATCTGTCTCGGCCCCATGCCGCAATTAATCCCCAGCGCATCCACTCTAAGTCCTTCCAGCAATGCGACAACGGAAGGAACATCCGCACCGGTCAGCAACTTTCCTCTTTCATCAAAAATCGTTGTCACGAAGACGGGGAGCGATGTATTTTCTTTCGCCGCAAGTACTGCCGCTTTCATCTCATATGTATCACTCATCGTCTCAATATGGATCACATCCACACCGGCTTCTCTTCCATACAGAACTACTTCCCTAAAAGCTGCATATGCTTCTTCAAAACTCAAGTCCCCCATGGGCTTTAAGAGTTTTCCCGTAGGTCCTATATCTAATGCTGTATAGATCTTCCTCCCGACAGATTCTGCCGCTGCTTGTACATGAGAAACTGCACTCTCTACGATTTCTTTCAAAGAAAATGTCTCATCATGAAATTTTAGAGCATTCGCGCCAAATGTATTTGTCAGTATGATATCGCTGCCTGCCTCGATATACTTTCTATGTATCTTCCGGATCACTTCAGGATGCGTCAGATTCCAAGTCTCCGGCAATTCTCCCGGGAACAGGCCTTCTTCTTGCAGAAGCGTTCCCATTCCTCCATCAAAAAATAACAGTTCTCTTCCTAAACGTTCTTTTATCATTCTGTATCCCTTCTGTAGATGCAATCTTTTTTCTCGCAGGACTCGCAGCCCTTTATATGGCACTTTTCTTCTGTGGGACTGACCCCTATAACAGCTGTAACAGATTTTGTAGGTACCATCATAGCTCCTCCTGTCATAGTAAGCCCGATCCGCTTTGCACAATCCAACATTCGGATCAGAGCTTCTTGGTATTCCATGCCAAAATCTCCGTATCCCGGACTAAAACGTGGACGCAGATATTTGTTTTCTTTTCGCAATGCCTCTCCGATCTTTTCCTGACACATATCACAATATTCTTCCAGCACAGCAGCCGCACAGGCCTGCAGGACAACTGTTTTCGCCATATCCGCAATGGTATATCTGCGAAGCAGCGTGTCCACTCCCGTTCCCAAAGTTGCGCCAAAAAATATAACCTGTTCACAGCCTTTTAAATTCTTCCCCAAATTCCTACTTTCTATTTTTAAATTTCCTGCCATGATCTTAGTATCACTGTATTGCTTAAAATCAAAAATACGATAGATGGATTTAGGGTCTGCCGCCTGTTTCAGTTCCCGGAAGGAATCTGAAATCATCGCAAGAGTCTGCTCATCTACCGTATTTCTGCCAAAACCCAGATAACGTATGGCCTCTCTGACCTTCTTATCCATTCGCACGTCACCCCTGACATTTCACGATCTCAGATAAATTTCGCATAATAGCACATGCAATTTCTGGCTTATTCATAGAATAAATATGTATGTTCCTTACACCATTGGCAAGCAGATCGATAATCTGGTCTGTCGCATAAGCAATCCCCGCCTGCCTCATTGCTTCCGGAGAACTGCCAAATCGATCTAAAATTGCCAAAAATCTGCGTGGAAATACGGTTCCTGAAAGTTCCTGGCTCCGTTTCATCTGCGCCGCGCTTGTGATCGGCATGATCCCCGGAAGAACCGGAACCGTAATTCCCGCTTCCCGTATCCGATACAAAAAGTTATAGTGGATATCGTTGTCAAAAAACATCTGGGTAGTGAGGAAATCAACACCACAGTCTACTTTATGTTTCAGATATTTGATATCGTCTACTTTATGTTCATTTTCCACATGTCCTTCCGGATAACAGGCCGCACCGACACAAAAGTCGCCCTGTTTTTTGATTTCCTCTATAAGCTCATAGGCATAGTGAAACCGTTCTCCCGACGGGAACTGCATTCCCGCAGGAATATCCCCGCGCAGCGCGAGGATATTCTCTATGTCAAGCTTTTTTAAATTTGCGATCACCTCTCTTACTTCTTCCTTTGTAGAAGAAACGCATGTCAAATGCGCAATACTCTCCACACCCAGATCTCTTTTAATATGAGAGGCTATCTTTGCTGTATTTTTACTTGTCCCTCCTCCTGCGCCGTACGTCACACTGATAAACGCCGGATGAAGTTCTGCGATTTTGTTTGTTGCTGTCAGTACTTTTTCAAATCCATCTTGATTTTTGGGCGGAAACACCTCAAAAGAAATATGGATCTTCTCTTCTCTTAGTCGGTCTATGATCTTCATGTAAACTCCTGTTCTTGTCTATCTTACTTTTGTCGCTATTCGCCAAGCAGGCTCTTATAAAGTTCTTCATACTGTCTGGCTGAATTCTTCCAGGAAAAATTCTTCTGCATCGCGCGCTCCGCGATCTTATTCCACTCTCTCTTTTTGTCATAAAAGATGTGTTCCGCATAACGAATAGTATTTAACATCTCATGTGCATTATAATTTGCAAAGCTAAAACCTGTGCCCGTCTTTTCATACTCATTGTATGGTTCTACTGTATCTTTAAGTCCGCCTGTCTCTCTGACGATCGGAAGCGTTCCATATCTCAAACTCATCAGCTGGCTTAGACCACATGGTTCAAATAAAGATGGCATAAGAAACGCGTCACAGGATGCATAGATTTTGTGAGAAAGTTCATCAGAATAATAGATATTTGCGGAAACTTTCCCCGAATACTTCCACGCAAAATGGCGGAACATATTTTCATATTTTACTTCTCCTGTCCCAAGAGCCACAATCTGTACGGCGTCCTGACACAGTTCATCCATCACATAATCAATCAAGTCAAAACCTTTCTGGTCTGTCAGTCGGGATACGATCCCAATCATCATCACATGGGAATCCTTATTTAGTCCTAATTCCTCCTGCAGCGCCAGCTTATTGACTGTCTTATTCTTCCGAAAGGTATCTACTGTAAACTTTTTAACAATTTTGTTATCTGAAAATGGAGCATATTCCTCATAGTCCAATCCATTGATGATCCCGCACAAGTCATTGGATCTTGCGCTCATCAGCCCTTCTAACCCTTCTCCGAAAAATGACGTCTTGATTTCTTCGGCATATGTCCGGCTCACCGTCGTCACTTTATCCGCATAAACGATTCCGCCTTTTAAGAGATTTGCATCCTTATATGCCTCCATCTTATCCGGCACGAAATAATATTCCGGCAGTCCGGTGATCTCCCGTACCGATTTTGTATCCCACACGCCTTGGAATTTCAGGTTATGTATCGTAATCACTGTTTTGATTCCTCTGTAATATTCTCCCATATACCGAAAATTATCCAAATATACCGGTATCAGTCCCGTCTGCCAGTCATTGCAGTGGATCAGATCCGGGCGGAAGCCAATAACAGGCAAAATGCTCAGAACTGCTTTTGAGAAAAATGCAAACTTCTCAATATTCCACTTTGGATCTCCATCGTATGGAGCAAATCCACTGAAATAATATTCATTGTCAATAAAATAAAACGTAATCTTATTATGTACATATCGCAGGATCCCTACATACTGATTCTGCCCTGCAATATCCATATAAAAATGATCCACATATTCCAGTTTGTCTTTCCACTCCTGCTTCATACAGGCATATTTGGGCAATACCACACGGGTATCATATTTCTTTTTATTGAAATATTTAGGCAGCGACCCTACCACATCGGCAAGCCCTCCCGTTTTTATAAATGGTACACACTCTGAGGACGCAAATAAAATATTTTTCATCTTTTCCCCTCTCTTTCAGGTATTTAAGAACAATATCTATTGTAGTCCATTATAACGCATTTTCTCTATAATGAAAAGATTTTTATCTTTCGAAAATCTCCTAAAATATCCATTTAGTTTCTATGTTTGTACTCTAGTTGTATGGTATCTGCGATCAACGCAATGAATTCAGAATTCGTAGGCTTCCCTTTTCCTGTACTGACTGTATATCCAAACAATTCATCCAGTGTATCCAGCTTGCCTCTGTTCCATGCCACTTCAATCGCATGACGGATCGCACGCTCGACCCTGCTGGATGTTGTCTGGTATTTTTTTGCCACTGTCGGATAGAGTACCTTCGTAATCGCATTTAAAACATCCATATCATCCACTGCCATAATGATCGCATCACGCAGATAATGATATCCCTTGATATGTGCCGGGATCCCAATTTCATGCAGCATGTTTGTGACATGATTTTCCAATTCTTTTTCTCTGCTAACAATATCTTGTGTTGTATCTTCGTTCTTTTTCTCATAATTTCGGAACATTTTTCTGACAGATTTAATCCGATTTAACAGCATTTCGTTGTTAAACGGCTTCATAATGTAGTAATTTGCCCCTTTGTTAAAGGCATCTTCTGTAATCTTCTCCTGGCCGACTGCTGTTACAACGATAAAGTAAGGACGCTTATTTACCCTTTTGTCCTGGCTGACCTGCTCCATGACCGTCAACCCATCCATTTTCGGCATGATCAGATCCAACAAAACCACATCCGGCTGTTTATTTCTGATGATCTGACACATTTCTTCACCATTTTTTGCCTTCCCTACTACATTTAGCTCATTGTCCATATTGATAATCTCTTCCATCAGATCCAGGATTCTCTGATTATCATCAGCAATGGCTACATTCAAATGTTCCATAACCCTTTTTCTCCTTTAGACAGAAAACCTTTCTTTTGAAAACGCCACAATGCCTATTATATCTACACATCTATGCAGAATCAAGGAGAATTTGTTGCAGTAATTCGACACATATTCGACAAAACACTACTTTGCTTCCTGCAGCATATTTTCTATAAAAATGCCGTAACCTTTTGTCGAATCTTGTACGAATACATGCGTTACCGCCCCGATCAGCTTCCCATTCTGTATGATGGGACTGCCGCTCATTCCCTGGATAATCCCGCCTGTCTTGTCCAAAAGTGCCTGATCCGTCACCTGGATGACAAGTCCTTTGTTGATCTCCTGTTCAGAAGTGTCGATATCTGTCACCAGTATGTCATATTCTTGTATTTTTCCGTCAACAAAGCAACGTATCGTAGCCGGTCCTTTCGCGATTTCTTCTTTGGACGCAGTCTCAATTGGGATCTGTTCTTCAAATAATTCGTCAATTTTTTCTACTGTTCCATATATTCCCGCATCTGTATTTTTATCAATACTCCCTAGTTTATTATACCCGTTGTAGACAATGATTCCTTCCATACTGCCGGGAATTCCGTTTTCTCCTTTTTGCACTGCCTGTATACTTGTTTTATACAGACTCCCTTCCGCAATAGACATAAGCACATTTGTATCTGTATCATGGATCCCATGCCCCAGTGCGCCAAATCTGCTCTTTTCATTTAAAAAGGTGATCGTTCCCAGACCCTGTACATTATCCCTCACCCAGATTCCCAGCTTATATTCATTGGGTCCGCATTCCACCGGATTGATCTTCACTTCCAACTGTGCCTCGTTTCTCCGGACAGCAAGTATCACTTCTGCATCATCCAGTTCTTCTAATGCTCGCAGAAGTTCTTTCTTATTATGGATTTCCTGGTCATTGATGCCAGTGATATAGTCTCCCGCCTTTACCAGATTGCCTGCCGGATCATATTCTTCCCCGTCCACACCTTCTATTTCCTCTGTATTTAAAACCATCACGCCATCTGTTTCCATATATATCCCCACAGGCATCCCGCCAAGAAGTACAGTATTGTCAGAAAAGGCATCTGTACTTGCCTCTGCCTGCCAACTCGCCTTCTCCCTGCTTCTTACCTGATAGCCGGTCAGACAGACGATCAGAAGCGCCATCAGGACAAAAGAAAACACATATCTTTTTCCCACTTTTCTGTCCTTTATCATTGTAAGCCCACATCCTTTCTTCTGTATAAAATAAAGCGGATACGTATGTGTATCCGCTTTTAGTATATGAGCTTTTTTTATTTTTCACACTGGTATTTCCTCTCACTGGCCGCTAATTCTTTTAACTCTTTCGCGCTATCCAAGATACTGTCTGTCACATTCGCTCCGCCTAAAATGCGCGCCAGTTCTTTTATAGATTCCTCTTTGTCCAGAGAGCGTATCTGCGTTCTGGTCTTTCCGGATTCTGCTGTTTTTTCAATAAGGAAATGACTGTCTGCCGCTGCCGCAATCTGGGGAAGATGGGTAATGCAGATCACCTGTCTATTTTTGCCTATGACCTGCATCTTTTCCGCTACTTTTCCGGCTGTGATCCCGGAAATCCCTGTATCGATCTCATCGAATATCAGCGTCGGCGTATCTTCTTCATCGGCAAGAACCGTCTTAACTGCCAGCATGATCCTAGAAAGTTCTCCGCCGGAAGCGACCAGAGAAAGAGGACGCAAAGCTTCTCCCGGATTAACCGCGATGTAAATTTCCGCGTCATCCCGCCCACTTTCCGTATAATGTCCAAGATCAGAAAGGCGGATCTCAAACTGATTGTCCATAAAATTCAGATCCGCAAGCTGCTTTTTAATCTCCTGCGCAAATCCTTTTGCCGCCTTTTCTCTTACAGTATGCAGGCATTCACAGATTTTTTTTAACTTTATCTCACTTTCTTCTGCCTGCTGTTCCAGTTTCAGAATATAAGCGTCATAATCCTCCAGTTCTTTTAGTCTTTGTACTTTGCCGTCATAATATGTCAAGATTTCTTGTATTGTACTTCCATATTTTGACTTTAAATGATTCAGAAGATTTAGACGAGTCTCTGTCTCATAAAATTCTTCTTCAGAAAAATCAAAACTTTTCGCATAATCTGACAATTCCCGGTTAAAATCATTGAGAAGACTGTCGATTTCTAAAATCTGTTCATAGAGCTGTCCGCCTTTTTCGTCACAATCTGCCGCCTCAGACAGGGCACGTATAGCACGGCTTAACAGCGTACTTGCGTTATTTATCTCATCTGCGCTTGTATATTGATATGCCTCTGTGATACCTTCTTTTAGCTTTCTGCTTTTCACCATGCGGCGGTACAACGTTTCCAGTTCTTCGTCCTCTCCTTCCCTGAGAGAGGCTTCTTCGATCTCAGAGACTTCGAATTGGGCAAGCGACATTTCCTTCCTGCGTTCTTCTTCATTCAGAGACGATTCTTCTAATTTCTTCCTGCACATTTTATAGTCTCGGAACGCCTGCTCCGCTTTTTTCTTCAGACCATCCGTTTCTTCCTTTGCATACATATCCAGAAGCACAAGATGATTCTTCTTATTGAGCAGCGTCTGATGCTCATGCTGCCCGTGAATATCGATCAAAAGACTGGCTACGTTTTTCAGGACATTCTTGCTGACTGTCTCTCCATTAACCCGGCTGACACTGCGCCCTTCCATCAGTTTTCGGCTTAGCGTAAGCATTCCTTCTTCTGGGAAAACATCATATGCCTCTAGTTGTTTCTGTAGATTTTCATCTTCCACCGAAAAAGTCAGTTCTACAACACCTGCTTTGGCGCCGTTCCTCAAAATATCACCCGAATATCGTCCGCCCAGGGCTAGATTGACCGAACCGAGCAAGATTGATTTTCCCGCGCCTGTCTCTCCTGTCAATATATTCAATCCGGGCTGGAATGTAACTTCTGCTTCATCGATCAAAGCCAGATTTTTAACATACAGATTTTGTAACATATTTGCCTACCTTTCAAGACTCGCCCGCAGGTTTTAACACAATCTTCCGTATTTTTTCCATCACTGTCACGGTCTCTTCTACGCTGCGGATCGCACACATGATCGTATCATCTCCCGCAATACAGCCGACTACTTCATTCCACTTCATAGCATCTACCGCTACTGCCACTGCCATTGCCATACCAGATACTGTTTTAATGACAAGTATATTCTGTGCCATATCCATAGATACATACCCGTCTTTCAGGACACGTACATATTTTTCACTCATCCCTTCTTCTGCCTGTCTATGGATCACATATTTCTGCTTTCCTCCATCCACAGAAACCTTCGTCAGTTTTAAATCGCGAATGTCTCTCGATACTGTTGCCTGCGTCACTTTAAAGCCGGCACTTAAGAGACGTTCGGCAAGTTCTTCCTGCGTCTCGATATCATACTGGCTGATCAATTCAATAATTTTTGCATGTCGGCTGACTTTCATTTTTTAGTTTCCTTTCATTTTTTTGCGCATAGTTTTCATAAAACTCTCTTTACTTAGCTTTACCAGTTTCGTTGTTGCCTTTGCCTTCTGTATACAGACCCTGTTCCCTGTTACAAGTGGTATTCCGTCAGTTCCGTCAAAATTCAGAAGAACATGTTCTTCTCTGCCATACCTTCCTCTGCACACTTCTATTTCAATCCTGTCTTTGGCAGAAAGTACGATACTGCTCGTATTTAAGGCATGAGAACAGATCGGAGTAAGCACGAATATACTTGCTGTCGGTTCTACCACTGGCCCGCCTGCTGAAAGATTATACCCTGTTGAACCAGTAGGTGTAGAAATGATCAAACCATCTGCCAGATACGTATTTAAAAGGATCCCGTTTACATAGACAGCAAACTGTACGATTCTAAGTCCTCCTTGTCTGGTCAGAACAATATCATTAATCGCCACATCTTTGACAACATGTTCCACCGTTCCCTCGATCATCATCCGTTCTTCTATATCCGGTTTTCCCTGCAGAAGAAATGTAAGAGCATCCTTTAAATCTTTGACCTCTACCTCTGCCAAATATCCCAATGTTCCAAGATTGATGCCCAAAAGAGGGATCGAATGTTCACCTAACTCTCTTGCCGCCCGGATCATGGTCCCGTCTCCCCCCAACACTAGGGCACAGTCTACATCTTTCGGGATACTTTCCGGAAGAATATGACCGTCTCCATCTTTTTCAGACAAAATACATTCCCCGCCATTTTGTTCGATATACGTTTGTATTTCCTGTGTGATCTTGTAGTCCTTATCCTTTAATGTATTTGTGATAATATAAAATCGCTCCATAGCTTTCCTCTTATTTTGACAGTGTTTCAAATGCACTGTCTACAGTTTTTATAATGTCGGTCAGATTTTTCTTTTCTGTTTTCTGCGGACATTTCTTGAGATGCACCAGATATTCAATATTGCCCTCCGGTCCTTTGATCGGAGAAAACTCCAGGGCAAGGAGGGCAAAACCATTCTTCTGCGCATACTCTGTCACTTTCTCGATCACTTCAATGTGAGTACTTTTTTCACGCACGACTCCCTTTTTTCCAACTTTTTCTCTGCCGGCTTCGAACTGCGGCTTGATCAATGCCACAATCTCTCCATTCTCTTTTAAATAATTTCGGATGGGCAGCAACACTTTGGTCAGAGAGATAAAAGAAACATCGATGGATGAAAAATCAACCGGTTCTCCTATATCTTCCGGTGTCACGTAACGAATATTAGTCTTCTCCATACAAACGACCCGTTCATCCTGACGCAGTTTCCAATCCAGCTGCCCATATCCTACATCAATCGCATATACCTTACTGGCGCCGTTTTGCAGCATGCAGTCTGTGAACCCTCCTGTGGAAGCTCCCACATCTGTACAGACCTTTCCCTTTACATCTGTTTGAAAATGTGTAAGTGCCTTTTCTAGCTTTAATCCGCCTCTGCTTACATATTTTAATGTATGTCCTTTGATCTCTATATGCACCTTTTCTGAAAAGGTAGTTCCTGCTTTATCTTCCCGCTGACCGTCTACAAATACATTTCCCGACATGATGATCGCCTTCGCTTTTTCTCTGGACGGCGCAAGATTTCTCTTTACAAGCAGTATATCTAAACGTTCTTTCATCTTCTTTTCCTCTGCTACACTGTTTTTTCCCATTCACCTTCAACTATAGCCGCATAGTCTGTTATGATCTGCTTTACGATCACTTCCGGAGTCAATCCTACTTCCCTGCGCAGAACCTCTACATTTCCATGCTCCACATACTCATCCGGAATCCCGATCGTACGTACCTTTACGTTTAATTTTGCCTTTGTCACGTATGCAAGTACTTGTTCTCCAAAACCGCCGGAAAGCACATTTTCTTCCAGCGTGACAAATAAAGAATGATCTTGTGCCAGATACTCCAGCATCTGTGTATCTACAGGCTTTACAAATCTGGCATTGACAAGACTGCAGCTATATCCGATCTCTTTAAGCTTCCGGCGTGCTTTTTCCGCTACAGACGCCATATGCCCCGCAAAGATCAGCGCGATACTCTCTTCCTCATACAAGATCTCACTTTTTCCAAGTACGATCGGAGCACGAAATTTCTCCAGCCCCTCGTATGCCTCGCCTCGCGGATAACGCAGCGCCACTGGGGCATCCAGTTCCACGGCAAAACGGAGCATATCCGCCATCTCCCAGCGATTCTTGGGTGACATGACAACCAGATTTGGAATCATGGACAAATACGACAAATCAAACAAACCTTGGTGTGTCTCTCCGTCACTTCCTACCAAGCCCGCCCGGTCTATGGCAAATACAATCGGTAGATTTTGCAGACAGGCATCATGGATCAATTGATCATATCCTCTTTGCAGAAAAGAAGAATATACAGCAAACACTGGTTTCATCCCTCCTGCCGCCAAGCCCGCGGCAAAAGTCACCGCATGCCCTTCTGCAATTCCCACATCAAAATATCTCTGAGGATATTTCTTGGCAAACCTGACAAGTCCTGTCCCGTCTGCCATTGCAGCCGTGATCCCGACCACTTTTTCATTGTGCCGCGCAATATCCAAAAAAACTTTTGAAAACACTTCTGTATATGTATCTTTTCCTTTGTCTTCTTTTGCCTTGCCCGTCTCAATCTCAAAAGGCCCTGTTCCATGGAAACGGGCGGGATCCTCTTCCGCAGGCGTATAGCCTTTTCCTTTTTTTGTCAGTACATGTACAAGCACCGCATGATCCACCCGTTTTGCCTCGCAGAAAGTCCTATAGAGCTTGCGGATGTCATGTCCGTCTACTGGACCTAAATATGTGATTCCCATGTCTTCAAAAAACATTCCCGGTACAAAGAGCTGCTTGATCCCACTTTTCGTCTTCTTTACCTGCTGTATGATCTTTTCGCCTGTACCTGGGATCTTCCGCAAAGTATCTTCCACGCCTTTTTTTAATTCTGTGTAGGCCTGGGCAGTGCGGATTCCATCCAGATAGCTGGACATGCCGCCCACATTTTCGGAAATTGACATATTATTATCATTAAGTACGATGATAAAATTACTCTTTATACGAGAAGCATTATTCAATGCCTCATACGCCATTCCCCCGGTCATTGCCCCGTCTCCGATGACAGAGACAACCTTGTACTTTTCCCCCTGCAGTTCTCTTGCTGCCACATAGCCAAGCCCCGCAGAAATAGAGGTAGAGCTGTGTCCTGTGTCAAAAGCATCGCATGCGCTTTCCTTTCTCTTCGGGAAACCGCTCATCCCTCCATATTTACGCAGTTCATCAAACCCTGCCTGTCTTCCCGTCAAAAGCTTGTGGGTATAGGATTGATGTCCCACGTCCCAGATCAGCTTATCGTGGGGAAAATCCAAAAACAGATGCAGCGCGATCGTCAGTTCTATAACCCCCAGATTTGAGGCCAAATGCCCTCCTGTCCTGCTGATCTTTTCGATTAAAAATTCTCGTATTTCATCAGCCAGAAGCTTTAATTCTTCCGGCTTTAATTTCTTTATATCATTTTCTTTCTGAATTTTTTCCAACAGCATAAGGGAAGCTCCTCCTTATTTTTTTCTATAGATCAGAGATCGTAATAACTGCTCTAAGAATTCACAGGATCCTTTCGTCTCGATCCCTTCCAGTATTGCAATTGCCTGACCGGTCAGTTCACCTACGATTTCTTTCGCTTCCTGAAGCCCTTTTAAGGTCACATATGTCGTCTTTTCATTTTTCTCATCGCTATGGAGCGGTTTTCCAAGTTCTTCCATCGTCCCGGTCACATCCAGGACATCATCCTGGATTTGAAAAGCGATCCCTATCTTTCCAGCGATCTGTTCTGCCTTCTGCACGTTTTCTTTATCTGCGCCGGCCAGTACTGCTCCGATCATCATGGACGACTCGATGAGTGCCGCGGTCTTTAATCGATAGATAAAATCTAAGGTTTCTGCAGATACTGCATGTCCGGATTCTTTTACATCCACCACCTGACCGCCGATCATTCCATAAATACCGGCCTTTTTCGCTAGAATCTGTATTGCTTTTCCGATTTTCAGGCTGTTTTCTGGTTCTAAGTCAAATGCCTTGCCTGCTGTTTCAAAGGCATAGTTCAAAAGAGCGTCTCCCGCCAGGATCCCCATGTCCTCTCCGTAGACAATATGTGTCGTCTTGCGTCCTCTGCGGTATGCGTCATTATCCATTGCCGGCAGGTCGTCATGCACAAGAGAGTAAGTATGGATCATTTCCATAGCCGCCATAAAGGGCGCAATACATTTCCCATCGCCTCCAAACAGCTGATATGTCTCCCACATGAGCATAGGCCGCAGACGTTTTCCTCCTGCCATAAGACTATATTCCATCGCCTCCATGATAACCGCCTGCTTTCCCTCTTTTTCCGGGAGATACTGCTTTAAAATCTGTTCAATCTGTATGACCTTTTTCTGATATTCTTCTTTAAAATTCATGAGCTTCTCCATCCTCGTCCAAGATCAGGACTTTCTTCTCTACTTCATCCATTGTTTCATTACATTTTTTCAAAAGATGCATTCCCTCATTATAGAGACGGAAAGATTCTTCCAGTGTCACGTCCTCCGCTTCTAAAGCCAACATAACTGTCTCAAGTTTTTCGAATAATTCCTCCAGACCTTCGCGTTTTTCTCTTTCTGCCATCTTTTTATACTCCTTCTTTTGACTCACAAATTCCCTGCTCCTCTACCCCGCAAACTTTCGCCTGCACAACTCCATCTGTCATATATACTTGCAGTATTTCTCCTTTTTCAACCTGCAAAACAGATTTTATATTTTCCTTCCTGCTGTTTTCAATATAAGAATATCCCTGACTCAACTTGCTAAGCGGGGATAATCCTTTCATCCTTTCCGCATATATAGCAAGCCTATGCCTGCTCGTTCTTAACTTTTCCTCCAAAAGCGTACGTATCTTATTTTCCAGATCAGCCGCATACTGTCTGTTGTTAAACAACTTCTGCCTGGGATGAGATAATTTCAGCTTCAGAGCTGCCTGCGCTGCCCTTGCACGTTCCTTCTCGATTTTGCTGAGCATCTGTCTTTTGATTCTTTCCCTCTTCTCTCCCAATACCTGTTTTACATCCCGATAATCATAAACAGCAAGTTCTGCTGCTGCCGAGGGGGTAGGTGCCCGCATATCTGCCACAAAATCTATGATCGTCGTGTCCGTCTCATGCCCCACCGCAGAAATGATCGGAACTCGGCACTCAAATACCGCACGCGCCACAGCTTCTTCATTAAACGCCCACAGATCTTCTATGCTTCCGCCGCCTCTGCCGACGATTATCACATCTACGTTTTTTCTCTCTAGCACATGGATACCACGGATAATACTAGCTGCCGCTCCTTCTCCTTGTACCTGTGCAGGATAAAGCAATAACTGGACAAACGGATTTCTGCGGGAAGCGATGTTGATGATATCTCTTACAGCTGCGCCGGTAGACGCCGTCACGATCCCGACTGTCTGTACAAATTTCGGGATCGGCTGCTTATATTCCGGAGCGAACATTCCCATTTCCGCCAGTTCCTTCTTCAGTGCTTCAAATTTTTCATGCAAGAGCCCTGCTCCGTCTAATAGGATTTCCTTTGCGTAAAGCTGATACTTTCCATCCCGCTCGTAGACGCCTATACTTCCTCCTGCTATGACCTGCTGCCCGTCCCGCATACGAAAAGAAAGCCCTGACCGTGAGCCTGCGAACATGACACAGGCTATCAAGCCGGACTCGTCTTTCAAGGAAAAATAAATGTGCCCCGAGGTATGATATTTACAATTAGATACCTCTCCCTTTATATATATGCGATTCAGCATAAAGTCCTGCGCAAACATATTTTTGATGTACGCATTGACCTGCTTGACCGTATAGACACTGCGCATAAAAATGCCTCCTGTTTACTCTGCCATTTTAGCCAGGACTCCGTTCACAAAAGCCGGACCGTCCTCACCGCTGAAACGCTTTGCCAGTTCTACCGCCTCGTTAATAGCGACAGAGGTAGGAATATCATCATCCCACAAAATCTCATAAGAAGCAAGTCGCAGGATCGTCAGATCCACTTTATTCATACGGGCAGTCTTCCATCCTTTTGCCTTTTCATTTAAGAGCCTGTCGATCTGCGGCACTTTTTCCACGACTGCATCATACTTTTTCTGTATATATTCTCGATCCTTTTCTTTTGCGTGCGGAATACTGTCAAAATACAACCTTATATGTTCCGGCATATCCTCTTGTTTATTAAATTCAATCTGGAACAACATTTTAAAAATATGCTCCCGAAGTTCTGTTCTTACCATATCTGGTTCCTCCTAAAGGTTTCCTTTAAAATGAAAAAGGATGTCTTACGACATCCTTTATTATACTACATAGATATACGCTTTGGCAATAAAAGCTTACTCCTGAGAACTCATTTCTACTCCCGCGACTTTGATATTTACATCTGCAACTTCTAATCCTGTCATAGTTTCTACTGCATTTTTTACTTTTTCCTG
Organism: Mediterraneibacter massiliensis; assembly: GCF_001487105.1. Lineage (GTDB taxonomy): Bacteria > Bacillota > Clostridia > Lachnospirales > Lachnospiraceae > Mediterraneibacter > Mediterraneibacter massiliensis. The sequence goes on from NZ_LN913001.1 coordinate 1,812,944, forward strand.
TACCTTGCCGGAAACATCCATAATACTATAATTATATTTTAAATTCAGAGCAAGAGAAACTGTCACAACACCTTCCAACACATCCACTTTTACGCCTTTTGACAGATTTTTCATGCCCAGCCTGCTGATTAGCTCATTCGTGATATTTCCTGCCATAGATGCAACGCCATCCACTTCTGTGGCTGCCAACGCGGCAATGATCGCAACCACTTCGTCTGCGATCTTTACTTCTCCCATATTTGCATCATTCTGTATTGTATACGTATTTCTTTCGTCCCTTGCCATCTTAAAAACCTCCTGTTTTATTTCCACTCGTTTTGCTTTTTCTCTTTTATCATTATAACAAATATCCCTCTGTTTGCAAAGGGGAATCATCAGGAGCGGCCAAACTCGGATAAGATCAGTCCTTCGTTTCTCTCCTGTGTCATACGGATGCTCCATTCATGTACGAATAAAAGAAGCGGTCTGCCCTTCAGATCTTTGATCTTCTTCATATCAGATGTACCAGTTAGTTTGCTCATATCTATCTCTTCATTTTCTACCCAGCGGATATACTCATATGGCAGAGTTTCAAGGCGTATCTCCACATTATACTCATTTTTCAGACGATATTTGAGCACGTCAAACTGCAGAACCCCGACTACACCGACAATGATCTCTTCCATTCCGGTATTAAACTCCTGAAAGATCTGGATTGCCCCTTCTTGCGCAATCTGGTTGATCCCTTTGACAAACTGTTTTCTCTTCATCGTATCTTCCTGCCGCACCCGTGCAAAATGTTCCGGCGCAAAAGTAGGGATCCCTTCATATGCAAATTTCTTTTTAGATGTTGTCAATGTATCGCCGATCGAAAAAATGCCCGGGTCAAATATACCGATGATATCCCCGCCACATGCTTTGTCTATCATCTTTCTCTCGCTCGCCATCATCTGCTGTGGCTGAGAAAGGCGCACTTCCTTCTTTCCCTGTACATGGTACGCAGACATACCTGCCTGAAATTCTCCCGAGCAGATACGCATAAAGGCGATCCTGTCTCTATGTGCTTTATTCATATTTGCCTGTATCTTAAATACAAACGCCGAAAAATCCGGTTCTGTCATTGGATCTATCTCTCCCTGATCCGACATCCTTGGAAGAGGAGCAGTCGTCATTTTCAAAAAATGCTTTAAGAAAGTCTCCACACCAAAATTTGTAAGCGCCGAACCGAAAAAGACAGGCGACAACTCGCCTTTGTCCACCATTTCCTGATCAAACTCCGCAGCAGCGCCGTCCAATAACTCGATTTCTTCCAACAGATTTGTTTTTGCCTCTGTGCCTATCAGCCAGTCCAATTCCGGATTATTTGCATCTACTGTCTTAACTTCCCCCGTTGTCGTCCCTTTATGCGTCTCAGAAAACAATTCTACTTCTTTCTTTTGTCTGTCATAAACCCCTTTGAATTCCTTTCCCGAACCGATCGGCCAGTTGACCGGACATGTAGCAATTCCCAATTCTTTTTCTATATCATCCAGCAGATCAAATGTATCTTTTGCTTCCCTATCCATCTTATTGATAAATGTAAAGATTGGAATATGACGCATGACACAGACTTTAAACAGCTTTCTCGTCTGAGCCTCCACACCTTTTGACGCATCAATGACCATCACGGCAGAATCCGCGGCCATCAACGTACGGTACGTATCCTCGGAAAAATCCTGGTGTCCCGGCGTATCCAGGATATTAATACAAAATCCGCCGTAATTAAACTGCAGCACAGAAGATGTCACCGAAATTCCTCTTTCCTTTTCAATCTCCATCCAATCCGATACAGCATGTCTGGCAGTCGCTTTTCCCTTTACAGATCCTGCCAGATTGATCGCACCTCCATATAAAAGGAATTTTTCTGTAAGTGTCGTTTTTCCCGCATCCGGGTGAGAAATAATCGCAAATGTTCTTCTTTTTTTGATCTCATTCGTAATTTCGGACATAGCTTCTGATTCTCCTATTTATAAAATTCTGCAGTGCCGGTCTGGTCTGCATGTCTGTTTTAACAAAATGAAACAGACAAAAACAGGCATGTGAGTCCGGCACTGTTCTCCTTCTGGACATACGAATTTAGTTTAGCATATGTAATAAAAGACTGCAATCCCCAACTTACTCGTGTATCGGTGTGATCACGATATTTTCAGGGGCGATTTCTGTCTTGCGTGTCACGATGTCTTCGATCTGCGCACGATTTGCATCTGTCAGTTCTTCTGCATTTACTACAACATCCGCCGAATCTGCTGTTAAGCTTACGACTGCCTCTGAAAATCCTTTAGAAGCCATCAATGTCTCTATAGCTACTTCTTGTTCCGATATTTCCGTAAGCTGTACCATCTGTGCCACTGCGTCCTGTTTTTCTGCGTCGCTTAAATCTGTATTATCGATGATCGCCTGCAAAGTTTCTTTATTCTGCGCGCGCACCTGTTCTCTGGAGATCTTTGCCTGCGCTACAGTGGTATCCGCGCTTCCGCTTGTCAGAACAGCTTCTCCCGGCGTTCCCTCCACCTCAGAATCATTACTTTCAATATCTTCGGAGCCTGTTTCAATGTCTTCTTGAGAAATATCCAGAAGTTCCTGATTTGCCAACTCTGCATTTGCTTCTGTCGTATTTTTCTCTTTTTCTCCGAACAGCTTGCCCGAATAGTTGAGATACCCGGCAATCGCAATCATCACTGCAAGTGTAGTGATAATGATTTGATTCTTCTTAAATAAACGTTTCATGGAATCCTCCTTTATGATGTACTGTGACGTTTCATTATTTTAATCTTATGCGCTTCCACCCCGAATAATGCCTGAACTGCCTCGCTTATATTTTGTACTGTCACTGCGTTGTCTCCTCCGTCTGCCACTACAACTACCCCTTCTACCTCCGGAGTCAATTCCTTACTGACATAGGGAGACTGACTTCCGTCCGCGCCTTGTTCATATACACTCGTCTTATCAGAAGAATTGTCTGTCGTACTGCGAGTCCCTCCTTCACTGTCTGCCTCCTCTGTCGATTGGCTGGATGTCTGCTGATCTTTTTCTATCACCTTTTGCGCAGACGATCTCAATGTAAGCATGACCGATACTTTCCCCACCCCTTCTACTTCTTCTAAAGCTTCTGCTGTTCTCCTCTCTAAATACTCCTGATACGCAGACATGCTTTGATCTTCTGTCTGCTCCTGAAACTGTGCCTGTATTTTTTCTTCTTCCTTTTTATCGTCTTCAGGTACCGGAAATACAATGACCAATAAGAGTATCCCTGCCAGAAGAAGAATCAGTATCTGGTTTTTCTTTGGAAGTTTCTCATTCTTCTTAATTTTAGACAGCCATTCCTTCCATTTATTTTCCAACCTTAATCTCCTCCACCTCTATCTGTCCCCCGCTTTCTTCCATACGTTCCTTGTATTGTTCAGGCACAAACTTGAGGATATCCAGATCTTCAAAATATTGTGCTCTGCGTTCTATTTCTTGTTTTTCCATTTCATATTCTCTGCTGCTATATATAGCTGTGAAAGTGTCCTGCATTCCGGATAGTTTCAAAATTGGTGTACATAAAAGTAGTATTAGAACAAGTCCCGAAAAAAATTGAATATATTTTTTGTATTCTTTTCCCGGTATTACCTGTAAAACCGCTGAAACAACGATCAGATAAGAAGTAATATCCATAATCCAGTCATATAACTGTGTCAACATCTGTTTTCTCCTTTTTGTCCGTCTTTTAAGTCGTCGAAACCGCCACAACTGCAATCGTCAACAGGAAAAGGATCCCTGTAGAAAAAATTACTTTTACGATCAGTTCATAACCCTCACTAACACTCCCTATGCAGCCGACAATCCTCTTGTCGGATACCGGTTGTACTAGGGCAGCGGCAAATTTGTACAGAAACGCCATCAAAAGCATCTGAAGCAGCGGGATCACACAGATTCCTACAGCGATCACAGCTCCTGCCATACCAATCCCATTTTTTATCAATACGGTCGTCCCAAGTATCACATCTGTCACTCCTCCAACTACATTTCCAATGCCCGGCAAAGCCTCCGCCGTTTTTGTAAGTACGCCTCTTTTCAAAGAATCGACCGCCGGGGCGAGAAGCCCTTGTACTACATTGATCCCCAGCACACATGCCAGCAGTGTCTTTAATATCCATGCCACGAGTTTTTGTAAAAGTCCTGCAAACTGTGAGAGAAAGTCTTCCCCTGTCAGATTGCTTAGAACCTGTACCATGATATAAATATTGATAAGCGGAAGTAAAAACTGAAGGATCAGTATTTCCACAACATATATTAAAAATAAGATCACATTATAGAAAAATAATGACGTAACACTTCCTGCCGCAAGCGCTACAGCGAGAAAATAGCTGGGGCATAACACCCTCATAAACGTGGTAAGAAACGACAGTTTTTCCTCCACCCCCTCTATCGCGACACAAAAAGACTGTAAACACAGTACGATCAAAAGCATATACAACACATAAAAACTAATCTCCGATGCCTGTCTGTTTTGGAACGTATTAGAAAAATTTGTAAATACAGCTGCGATCAACGCAATCAACAATATATAAACAAGATTTTGTCTGTTATATCTAAATTCATACGACAGCTGATCTGTAAGAAGAGTGAGCAATAGTTTTCCCGCCTCCTCTATATTTCCAGACAGAAGCGGCATCAAAACATCTTTAAACTTTACTTTTTCCGACGGAAACATCTGCCTTAAGCTTTCATCTACTTCTGAAAAATCAAACTCTTCTATCACAGCTTTCTCTACTTCGTTTTGTATCTGTTTTTCTTCTTCCTCCGTCATTTCTCCTTCTTCTGCAAATACTGTTATTGCGCCGCCGCATACGCTTTTTGTCCACTGCAAAAGAAAAAGCAACAACAAACAGAAAAAAAACGGCCTGCAGAAGCGCTTCATAATAAGAACTCCTGAATTGTTTCTAAAAGTGCAAGCAAAACCGGCATTCCCAATGCCAATATCGTCAATTTACTAAAAATCTCGATCTGTACTGCTATTGTCTGATATCCCGCATCTTTACAGATACTAGAAGAGAATTCTGCGATATATGTGATCCCTATCATTTTCATCATCGTTGAAATATAACTCATGTCTGCCTTGATAAAATGGCTGATCTGTTCTACTGTCCGAATGAATATCTCCAGTCGGTCGACAATACAGGAAAATAAAAGTATGCTAGCCCCTACACCCATATAGATCCCATATTCACTTTTCCCGCTTTTAAACTGGATCGCCAGCAAAGCGCCTATCACACCAATGATCCCTATCTGCAATACGCTCATGCTTTCTCCCCTTCTCTTGAAAACTACATGGAAAACAGTTGTTTGATAGACAGAAACAAATCATAAATATACGGCAGAACCCACGACAGGACTAAGATCAGTCCTGCAAAACTGGTCAGAAAAGCCTGTTCTTCTCTCCCGCTGTGTTTTAATACCTGGCTCAAAATAGAGACCAGTATCCCCACTGCCGCAATTTTAAATATCAGATTTATCGTCATGGCTCCCTCCTGCTTTCTCTTTGCCTGCTCTCTTATACCTTGTCGTGTGCAGCACGCCCGCCTGCAAGGCATGTATTACGGGGTGCCCGAAGGGTATACCTTGTCGTGCGCAGCACGCCCGCCTGCAAGGCGTATATTACGGAGTGCCCGGATGGGTATACCTATCAGCGCAGGAATAGGCAAAACTGTCTGTATATTCAGAGTAATATCACGACCAGAAAAATTCCTCCCATCACCCCCAGCCAACTGCTGATCCTTCTTTTAGAAGCCATTCCTTCCCGCACTTTTTCTATCTCCAGTTCCATTCGATTTAAATACATCTGCATGGTATGCCGAAAACTCTCTCTGTCAAGCTGTCCCAAAAAAGTCCCCAGTTCTTTCAGCTGGATAGAATGTACGCTCTTTAGATGAAGATCGCCCAGATACTTATCTATAGAGCGGTTCCATATTTTCACAAACCCTTGTTCTCTTCTCGATTCCACTTCATGTTCCATCACTTTTAGCCATGTACGGTAAGGCTCCTTCACACGCATGCTTATTTTCCCAAACACCTCGCTCAATGGCGCGTTTGTATACTCCATCTCTCCTTGTATCAGATAAAGAACATGCCGGATATAGAGTAATTTTTCCAGATAACTTTTCAATTCTGCCGCATAAAGAAGTCCTCCGCATGTGGTTGCAGTAATGATCAGACAACTTCCCAGCACTCTTTGCACAACGAACTCCCCCGCTCATCATAGATTCCCTGAATTTCCCCAGGTCTTCTCTCATTTTGCAATACAATATAACGTTCAAACCGCTTTCTTCGGATCAATTCTCCCAGAATAGGTTTATTTTGGGCTTCTTCCAGAGAAGCGCCATGCACGCTTGCGATCATTTTACAGCCGCACTGCATAGCATATTCAACGGCATGTATCTCCTCCTGTGTGCCGATTTCATCTACAGCGATCACCTGGGGCGCCATGGAACGAATGAGCATGATCATTCCCTCTGCTTTCGGACAACAGTCCAGAATATCTGTTCTGCTCCCCAGATGATTCTGCGCCACTCCCAGATAACATCCTCCTAACTCTGAGCGCTCATCTACTACTCCCACAGTACAGCCTTTCACGTGTTCACTTCCATCCGAGATCTGCCGGACCAGATCCCGTATCAAAGTGGTCTTTCCACAGCGAGGCGGAGAAATGATCAGCGTATGGCATACCTGTCTGTTTTTTGTTATAAATGGAAGAATTCCTTTGGCACATCCCAGGATCTCATGTGACATCCTGATATTAATAGATGAAATATACTGTATATTTTTTACTTTTCCCTGTTCTACGATCACTTTACCTGTCACGCCCGCCCGATGTCCTCCTTCTATTGTCAAAAATCCTTGTTTTAGTTCATTTTCATAGGCATACAGGGAATAATGGCTGATATACTCCATCGTCTCTCTGATTGCCTCCTTAGTAACAATATACTTCTGTTCACTTCTTATCGGGAGTGTTTTTTCCTCATTATCATAAATCATGCGTAAAGGCTGTCCTATTCTAAGCCGTATCTCCTGCAGATATGTAAACTCCATCTTTTCCTCCTCCAGGATCTGTCGCACTGCTCTTGCTAAGACCTGAAGGATCTGCGCTTTCCTTTTCTCTGCTTCCATCTTGTCCACCTCTTAAAACAATATATATTGAGCAAAGAAATAAAATATGACTGAAAATATAAATTTAACTGACAAAATGATCGTGGAAAATATATGTGTTACATCACTCGTCAGGGCTTTGCCGAAATTCCTCGCTCACGTAACACATATATTTTCCACTTACACTTTCTCAGCTTAAGTTTATATTTCAAAATTGAAAAAACGACAGAAGATACGCAAAGAAACACTGTGTCAGAACACAGGACAGGACCCGCTTTACCTCATCCGTTCGAGTGGTTCTAAGCACAGAACATCGACGTGTCCATTGGAACACGCAGATGTACTGCGCTAAGAACCAGGCGAACTGTATTCGGAACGCTCCTGTCAATGCCCTGTTTATCTGACACAGTGTTTCTTCGCTGTTTCTTCCAATTCAGAAGTTTCACCTTCTATCAGAAGACAGATTCGCAATTAAATTTCAGAAAAAAGACGACTTCACGCTGTTGTACATCTCCAATCGGAAGGGAATAGATACTTCTGCAGTGTTAGCTCAATTCCGCTTACGCTTCATTTCGCTATCGGCAGTCGCCGAATGAAAAGGAACAGATTCCGTACGGCCGAGCAGCGTCTTGATATTCTCCCGGATTGCCGTATACCGTTTTTCCGGCAGGGGGATTGTCAGACCGCCTTGCAGTTCCAGCATAAAGCGGGAAATCTTCACAATACTGTTGCAATTGACAAGAAAGCTGCGATGCGCCCGATAAAAATTCGCAGGCAGCTTTTGTTCCAGCGTGCCGATGGGCTTGTTGCTGACGATCGTTTTGGTCATGCAGTGAATGACACTGCGGTTCTTCATCGCTTCCACACAGACGATTTCATCCGGGTTGATGAAATAGGTCTTCGCATCCTCTTCCAGCGTCAGCTTTTTACTGTCCATAAACTTTTTCGCTAAAAGTTGCTGCATATATCGATAAGTTTCACGGCTCATTTTAATGGGATAAACCTCTTCTCCAACCAACTCGCTGTATTCATTGGAAACGTGCAGATGCAGGATTTTCCATTCGCCGTCCGTAAGAAGATATTGGAATGTAATCCGCTGATGTACTGCCAGAATACCGTCTGCCTTCTCGTCTGTTACGGCGTTGAACTGCCCGACGACTACAGCCAGATTTTCTGTCCTGTAAATCTCCTCCATCTCAACCTCGCTCAGATGGATAACGGGCATATAGATCGTATCAAACAATTTTCGGATTGCCGCCGCGCCGGACACATAGACATTGCCGGGACCGATCCACATGGCGCTATCCGCCAATGCGTTCAAAAACGGCTCCACATCTAAGTGATAATACTGCTCGAGCAGCGACTTTGTAAAAGCCGCCGCGTCAAATTCAGAGGATGCTGTCATTGCATTGTTCTCCATATCGTTCTCCTCTCTGCGCTTTTTACCTCATTAATATCCATTTGTATTTTTAAGATCGGTATCATTGGAATAAACAGCAATACCGATTTTTCGTATGTTACAGACTTATTCCTATTCTTTTTCTTTCTTCATTTTACGCCTCATAAGCATAATGATAAACAAAACCCCTGCTGCCATAAGGCTAAACCACAGATAACTGTGTGAAACGTCGCCTGTCTGTGGGATATCGGTCTGCGGCTTTGTCGGCTCGCCGGTACTGCCCGTGGCCGGAATAGCCTTGACTACCTTGTCGCCGCACATGGAGCAAATCTTTTCACGGCTTCCGTCCTCGGTTGCCGTGGCTGGCTTCGTTACAACCCAGTCGCCATAGGTGTGCGCTGTTACTTCGGTTTTCTCGTTGCAGATGCTGCACTCCTGCCAATGTCCTGTTTCATCGGATTTCCATTCTCCATAATCATGGTTTTCTACGGTAAAACTGATTTCAAATGTCTTTGAAATGCCGGTATCTCCTGTGATTTGTACCTGGGCAGTATATGTTCCTGCGCCTAAGCCGGCATTTGTTTTTACTGTAAATGAAGCAGCGCCAGTTGGGACAAGTGTATCTTGCATTTCTGCTGTGTCTAAAGTAAATACGTCTGCATTTGCTCCTATTAAGGCTGCCTGGATATTTGTAACATCAACATTTCCTATATTCTCGATAGTGAAACAATTGGCAGAAACACCTTCATATCCTATATGTTTTTGGTCGAATGTAAAATTACCCGTCACTTCTAAATCATAGTTCTTTGGAATAACCGTAATAGTTGCTGTGGCAGATTTATCTTCAATCGTATCTGTAATGACTACTTTATAGGTTGTCGTCACGGTTGGAGATACAGTTACTTCATTTCCTTGAAGCGTATTATCTTCTGCGTCATTTGCATACCATACATAAGTGTACTGACCGCTTCCGCCTTGAGCATGAGCAGTAAGTGTTACAGTCTGTCCTTCGATAATCTCTGTTGCGCTTGGCGTAAGAGATACATTCAATGCGCCGTTGACTTTGAAGGACACATCTATGTTTGCTGTCGTACGCTCTGTTGTCTCAACTTTGATTGTTTCCTCATACGTTCCGTTCGTTAAACCAGCCGTTGGCGTAACGGTTAAAACAGCCGTTTCACTTGGCGCGAGCTCTGTGGGTGATAAAGAAACATCGTAGCTTTGACTTGTAGGGGACAGCAGGGTAACAGTACTGTTTCCTGTGTTGGTTATTGTGACTGTCTTTGAAAGACCGTCAGTGCTGTATCCCTCATTTTTTGTATCAAATTTCAAAGAACTTTCATTCGCGGAAATTGTATACGTCGGTGCAATTAGGTCAACTTCTGTCCAATCGCTTGCGTTCAGCGTTGGTGTCTTTTTGAACCGAACATAACACTTGCCGAAGGTGACTGCTTCTGTGCTTCCATCACTACATGAATAATATGGGTCACGTGGAACAATCATTGCATATTCCATCGCCGTTGTGGTGCCGTTGATTTTTTTGCCGATACCGCCTGTTACCTTTGGCGGCTGTTGAGAGCCTTTTGGTTCTCCGGTCGGCAGTGTAATATTGACGTTTCCGTTTGGCGTTCCCGCAAGTGTAACAACAATACCGTTATCTGTTTCTTCTTCGGTTGCAGTCAAGCCATTCAAGCCTTCAATTTTGTCGGCGTAACCCTTGAGAATGTAAAATCCGAGTTGGTTGAAGTCGTGTCCTTCTAGGGTAATGGGTTCTATCGGCGTACCAGAAGGGATTATTTGAATGCCGTTGTCTGAGGTGATTTCTACTGATTCATTAAAGGCAACTTCAATAATTACACCATATTGCGCCTTTGCCGCATACGTAATTCTCTGTTCTTCATCCGTCCGTTCCAGCCATACCTCGCAGTTTTCAAAACTATCTAACTGCATCTCGGCTGCGGTAACTTCTTTTTCATTTGTGATTCGTTTTGCATAGGCGCCCTCACTGTTCTGCGCGACTAAACAAGTACCTTCCGGAACGTTTCTTACGGCAATCGCACTCTTATCATCCGTATGGAGGGCATAACCAAGATCATAGCCCAGATCATCTGCACTGTATCGTAAGGTAAATGCCCCATCGCCGGCGGTATCCGCAAGTGTCAATGCCCCGTCAGATGTTGCTGCTGGCGCGGCAGACGCGAAGAGGACCGATGACAGATTGAACTCAAAAGCGGGTACCACTGCAGCCGTATTTCTGGCTTCCAGTGACCAAGGAACCCAACCATAAGTCGAACCCATACTTTTCACGGTCATCGCATTCGTTGGATCAGCAGCCGTGGTGTCCGGCGCACGCAGCCAAAACTCCGCACCGACGCTTTCGCAATACTTGGAATCAATACGAAGACCGCCGGTTAGATCCTCCGCTCTGTTTCCGCCTACGGTGATAGAGGTGTCGCTCCCCTCTCCATGAAATATTTCATCACTATAAGCAAGGTACAGCTTATCCTGTGTGAAATATTTATCGTGCGTAAATAGATGACTCCAACCTCTATTATTCATATAATCGTAACATGTCATATCATTGGTATAAATGGTTGTGTCATTCATCAGGCTTCGTTCCGTATCTGAAAAGCAGGAAGTTTCCAACTCTTTTAAGGTCGTATTCCTTAATGGGCTTCCGCCATAATGGTTCAAGCCGACGTCCCCTGGGCTGTCCACATTTGTTAAACCTGTATACGTACAGCCCCAATCCCTGCTATAGGCTTGCATACCATTTGATATGTATATTGGGTTAAACTCAACGCCTGTTGCTAACGAACTTGCCGCGAACAGCGTCATGCTGTCCGTGCTTTGGCTTCCCGCAATCCACCACTGCTGCTTGTCTTTTCCAAAATACACTTTTGCCGGATCTATGTCTCCGTCATTATCATCTGTGTCAAAGCTTTTTAATTCATCAACGGTCGCAAACTGTTCTTTTGGCGGAAGTGCGCCTGCTTTTGTTTCTTTTGCATCAACAGGATAACCGATAGATGAAATACCTAACAGTACTGTTAATGCAACTGCTGAGAGTTTTTTAAGCATGTTAAATCGTCCTTTCTAAAATTTCATTTTTACTTTTTACATGAACTTCGCAATATAAAAAGGCGCATCCCGCCCGTGGTAATTCCACTGGTGAAATACGCCTTTTGAATTTATGTAATTTGCCGCTTGACAAGAAAAAAGGGCAGACTTATCCTGCCTGCCTCTACAAGGCTAATTTCCTGCGTCATTTTTGTCAACCCCTTTCTCTCTTTCTTTTCTGGATATTTACTACAGCCGATTTTTCCTTATTCAAAGCGCCGCACTGTATTTCTATCCCTATCGTTTCGTCTTTATCGTTCAGTATATCTATTTGAATTTTTAATATCAAGCGAAATAGGCCGATAACCTGCGTCAAAGGACGAATAATGGCATGAGAATAAAATATCTTGCTTTGATTGTAAGATTTATGGAAATACATATAAACGTGTATCTGTTAATCCCTGTTCCTCTCTTCCTCCTCAAATTTTTCTTGTAAACGTTCTTTCATATGGATATAATATCTCTAGAAATCACACAGAGACACGATTATTTTTCATACTATAGACTGGAGGCCGTGAATTTGAAAACGATTTTGATTGTAGACGATGATGTATCCATCGGAGATATGCTGGAGGAACTCCTTATACGCGAGGGATATGCTGCTGCCCGTGCCTATTCCGGGACAGAAGTCCTTTTATATCTGAAAGACCACACGCCCGATCTGATCCTGCTGGATCTGATGCTGCCGGGATTAAACGGAGAGGAACTGCTTCCTTATATCAAAAATCTGCCTGTCATTGTTGTCAGCGCCAAAACCGATGTGTGCGGTAAAGTCGCATTGCTCAGGAGCGGCGCCGTGGACTATATGACCAAACCTTTTGACACAGCAGAGTTACTTGCACGCATGGAAGTCCATTTACGGAATCGGACAGTATCTGCGCCTTCTCTTTTGTGCTTTGAGCCTATACAGATGGATCTGTCTTCCCGCCGTGTCACTGTAAACGGCATTTCTGTAAAACTGACAAAAACAGAATATGCGATTCTCAAGCTTTTGTTAAAAAATCCGTCCCAGGTCATCACAAAATCTGTCATGCTGGATGAGATAAGCGCCGATACTCCTGACTGCGTAGAAAGTTCTCTAAAAGTGCATATCAGTAACCTGCGCCGAAAATTAAAGGAAGCAGACGGCAAAGATCATATTGAATCTGTATGGGGAATCGGATTTAAGATAAGAGAAAATCCTTAACCATTTCTTTACGTTTTCCTTTACTGGTTTCTTAACTCGTATACAGTAAAATACTCCTATCAACAACAAGGAGGATTCACATTTATGGAGTATATTCTGACAACAGATTCCCTTTCCAAACACTATGGGAATTTTAAAGCATTGGATAGGCTTTCTATGCATATTCCAAAAGGCGCGATCTATGGTTTCGTCGGCAAAAACGGCGCCGGAAAAACCACGCTTATCCGTCTGATCTGCGGACTGCAAAAACCAACCCAAGGGTCCTATACATTGTATGGGACTAAACACACAAAAAAGGAGATACGGCAATGCCGCCGCAGGATAGGCGCTGTCGTCGAGACCCCTTCTATTTATCTGGATATGACGGCCGAAGAAAATCTGCGGGAACAATACCGGATCTTAGGTCTGCCTTCTTTTGATGATATCCCGGAACTGCTCTGCCTTGTAGGACTATCAGATACAGGAAAAAAGAAGGCCAGAAATTTTTCTCTTGGTATGCGGCAGCGGCTTGGTATTGCCGTCGCACTTGCAGGCAGCCCGGATTTTCTTGTTCTGGATGAACCGATCAATGGATTGGATCCGCAAGGGATCATTGAAATGCGGGAACTGATACTCAAACTGAACCGGGAAAAACAGATCACGGTCTTGATATCCAGTCATATTCTGGATGAATTGTCCCGTCTTGCCACTTGTTACGGTTTCATAGACAATGGCCGTATGATAAAAGAGATCGGGGCAAAAGAGCTGGAAGCCGCATGCCGCAAGTGTATCCGTATACAGGTTTCTGATATGAAAGCGCTCGCTCTGACATTGGACACGATGGGGATCGATTATCATATTTTGTCAGACACTCTGGCAGATATTTTTTCAAAAGTCAATATTTCTCAACTTGCTCTTTCCCTTCTTGAACGGGACTGCGATATCCTCTCTGTCACCGAACGGGAAGAAACACTGGAAAGCTATTATGTTAATCTGATCGGAGGTGTCCACAATGTATAAGCTGCTTGCTGCCAATTTTTCCCGTTTAAAAAAAGATAAAACCTTCTGGATCTGTAACATCTTTATGATCGTTCTTTCTGTTTTTCTGGAGATCACCTATTACAGAAATATGATCCTGCATGATTTTACTATCACTTTGGAAACACTATTTTTCACCTATTGTACCTTTATCGGCATCCTGCTGTCCGCTTTTGTCAGCCTTTTTATCGGGACGGAATACAGCGACGGCACGATCCGGAATAAAATTGTAGTCGGTCATTCAAGATCTGCTATTTATCTGGCAAATCTGCTTACCTGCTGTTTTGCCGGATTAATCATGTGTCTTTGTTTTATCCTGCCTACACTGGCGATCGGAATTCCGCTTTTTGGCTTTTTCTCTGCAGACTTACGCTTTATCCTGCTCATTTTCATTTTGAGTATAGTCATGACATTTGCTTTCGTCTCCCTTTTCACTCTGGTCTCCATGCTGAAGCAAAGCCGGGCCATAGCATCTGTCATCAATATACTGGGTGTCTTTCTTCTTTTATTCCTTGCAGCGTATATCAATGCGCGTCTGCAGGAGCCTGAAACTTATGACGCCTATATGTATGCCACAGAATCCGGGGTGATCGAAGAAGAAGGCGAAGAAGAAAATCCTAGTTACCTCTCCGGAAGAAAACGAAGTGTATATCAATTTTGCTTTGATGCGCTTCCCACCGGGCAGTCCATCCAGTTCACACAGATGCTCCCTGACGATCCCTTAGTATCCGGACTTTCTTCAGCCGCCGTCTGCGTACTCGCCTCCGGAGCCGGAATGGTGGCATTTCGCAAAAAAGATATCAAATAATACGGCAGCCGTCGTAAAATTATGGAAAGGACCTTCCACATATATGACATTTTACCTCACGTGCATCCTTTGTATTCTTAATATCCTCCTGTTCTGGCTTTCGATAAAGATCTGGCTTCTAAAAAAATCTGCCAGAGAAATAGAGGCGCAGTTTGCCGCAAGATTACAGGAAGATACAAATATCCTGATCAGTATATCCAGCCGGGATCCGGCTATGCAGAAATTAGCCGCCCAGATCAACGTACAGCTAAAAGAACTCCGTGTACAGCGCCATCGTTTCTTACAGGGAGATCTGGAACTCAAAGAAGCGGTGACGAATATATCCCATGATCTGCGGACACCGCTCACCGCCATCTTTGGCTATCTGGATCTGTTAGAAAAGGAAGAAACAACAGAGACTGCAGAGTGTTACCTTCATATCATCCGGGAACGTTCCATTGTTTTGCGACAATTGACAGAAGAATTATTTCGTTATTCTGTATTTTCATCTTTGTCAAAAGACGTAAACTACACGACTGTCATTTTAAACCATGCGCTTGAATACAGTATATCGGCATACTATGCGGCATTAAAGCAAAAAAAGATCTGTCCTGTGATCTCTCTGCCCGAAGAAAAAATACGGCGCACCCTGGATTTTGATATGCTTCTGCGTATTTTCGCAAATATCTTAAGCAACGTACTCAAATACAGCGACGGCGACCTGCATATCACACTGAAAAATACCGGAGAGATCATTTTTTCCAATCACGCCGTCAACATGGATGAAATTCAGGCAAAAAGGCTGTTCGACCGGTTTTACACGGTCGAAACAGCCTCTAGATCAACAGGACTTGGGCTTTCTATCGCAAAAGCCCTCACAGAACAAATGCATGGGACGATCGATGCTGTATATCAAGACGGAGTCTTAAGTATTCATCTGTTCTTTCCCGCCTGAAATGCCGCAATTTCTTCCAGCCGGCTTTTCACCATTCTTTCAGCGCCTTCTTCTGTAGGCATATAGTACCGCCTGTCTCTTAAGGCGTCCGGCATGCACTGCATATGTGCCATTTTTTCTTCTGTATCATGCGCATAGATATACCCTTTGCCATATTCCAGCTCTTTCATAAGTCTGGTCGGCGCATTGCGCAGATGCAGAGGTACCGGTTGTGCCGGCATATCTTTTATGTCCTGTTTACATCTCTCACATGCCTTATATAACGCATTTGACTTGGGCGCTGCTGCGAGATACGTAACTGCATGGGTCAGATGTACATCACATTCCGGCACTCCCAGAAAATGACATGCCTGATATGCTGCTACAGCCACCTGCAATGCCTGGCTGTCTGCCATTCCAATATCCTCACTGGCAAAGCGCACCAGGCGTCTGGCGATGTACAGGGGATCCTCCCCGCCGTCCAGCATACGGCACATCCAATAGATCGCCGCGTCTACATCGCTGTTGCGCATGGATTTGTGAAGCGCGGATATCAGATTATAATGCTCCTCCCCTGTTTTATCATACAAAAGAGAGCGGCGGCTAATACACTGTGCCAGTCCCTCCTCTGTAACGGTAATTCCGTGCGCACTAATCTCCCCGTTTAACACTGCCATCTCCAGCGTATTTAAAGCAGTGCGGGCATCCCCGTTGGCAAAGGCTGCGATCGCCTGCAGATCGTCCTCTGTGATCTGCACATTCTGCCCGCCAAAACCTGCCGGATTTACGAGAGCATTCTTTAAAAGTTTTATCACGTCTTTTTCTTCCAGTGCTTTTAGTACAAACACACGGCACCTGGAGAGAAGCGCCGCATTGATCTCAAACGAAGGATTCTCTGTCGTTGCTCCTATTAATACGATACTTCCCTTTTCCACAAAAGGCAAAAACGCGTCCTGCTGCGCCTTATTAAACCTATGGATCTCGTCTACGAACAAGACTGTCCGCATACCCATTCTGCAGCTCTGCTCCGCCCTGTTCATAACCTCCTTTATTTCTTTGATCCCACTTGTCACTGCGCTGAAATTAATAAACTCTGCTTTTGTCCTTCCCGCTATGATACTGGCAAGCGTTGTCTTTCCTACTCCGGGCGGTCCCCAGAATATTATGGAGGAAATCTGGTCCCGCTCAATAAGTTGCCGCAGCGCCTTTCCTGGGCCAAGGAGATGCTCCTGGCCTGCGAATTTCTCAAGAGAATCCGGTCGTATCCTGCTGGCGAGCGGCACCATAGCCGGACGATTTTCAAATAATGTCATCTGTTCCATCTGTACATCCCTCTGTTCTTAAACCAAACAACCTGTTCATTTTTATTTTACTCTTGTGAAAAGGTAATCACAAGCTTATTTGCTCCTCGATAGCGACCATTATTACTGTCAAAAGCATTACTGCAAGAATCGATCCGCCTACTCCTGTAAATGAACAAATCGCCGTTGTAGTCACCCTTGGATAACAAATGCCGAGATTCTCTGTATTTGCTGTGTCTACATTATTTCTTATCTTTTTTTAATTAAATAATAAATATTGAAATTTTTAGATATTTATAAAACCAAAATAGATTTGATTTCGTCTTTATAGCTTCCAGATAAGGAAGAGTTTGATGTTGACATATCTTTAAAATTAACGCGAAAGCAGACAAATGAAATAAAAGAACTTTTTACAAAAGATAAAAATCACTATAAATTTATTCCACACAGTACACCGTTTGACTTTCTCTCGAACAAACTCCGAAAAAAATGACCCTATACAATTCTACAAACTAAGTTTTAGAATTGTACGCTTTAAAATCACGGAAAATACTTATGAAACTGTTCTTACAAATTTAAGTAGAATGGAATATCCTGCGAAAACTATAAAAGATTTATATGCAAGAAGATGGGGGATGGAAACATCTTTTCGAAATTTCAAATATACAGTGGGAATGCTAAATTTTCATTCAAAAAAGGTGGTGTGTATCAAACAAGAAATTTATGCACATTTAATTATGTATAACTTTGCAGAAATGCCAATAAAACCAGGTAGACACAGAGAACGCAATCTAACTGCAAAAATATTTCATGGTTTCTTATACAGAGTAGCATAAAACTGCCGAATTGAATACTTATTTTTTAGACAGATGAAAATCTGTCTAATTGTCGTGCTTTGAAATAGAAAAACAGAGATAGCAGAATTCAATTCTACCATCTCTGTTACAAAGAATCATTCGATTCAATTTTTTAACTTAATGACATTGCTCAATCGTAGGGTCCTTTTCATTTCCTTAATTTTCCTTTATCATCTTCTGCATCGCAGTCATTCCTTTTTTAATATCTCGAAAACAGGGATGGTCTGGGTATTCTTTTCTGTGAAGAACATTTCTCTTAATTCCATCTTCCGCCGTCCCCGGTGCTCCCATATACAGGTCGTCTACTTTGTCAAAAATGCATTTGACAATCAAAAAAGTAACCGCCTCAGCCAAGGTTACGGTTACTCTTCTGAGCAACTAAATATTGGGGACTAACGGTCTATCAGTAGTGCCTTTTTCTATTTTCGTTCTAGCAAAGAATAACTTTCCTGTCAATTCCCAACACGACAAAAATGAGATTCAACAGATATAAACACAGCGGGTCAGGAGTTTTTACACGCCCCGCTGCCTCACAAATCAGACCATGATTGGAATAGAATGCAGCCTTTACATACGCCTGAAATGGTGTTACGTTGGTGCTTAATTCCGCAGAAATCAGGACCTTAGTATCTATCAAAACTCTCATGCCTTTTCGTCCTCATTTCTCAATTTCTTGGCGAGTTCCATCACATCATCTTCTGAAGTCAGACCGGCGCACTCTGCTTCTCCGGTCATTTCCTGTTGGAGCATTTGCATGGCGTAAACAGCAGAATTGACAATACGGACAGTGTTTCCTTCCACCACGAAAGTAATCCTATCGCCGCTTGCCACATCGAAAACGTCACGAACATCTTTCGGGATTGTGACCTGTCCTTCTCACCTGGATTTTATGACAAAGTTTATTCATATTATATCCAATCTTCAGCAAAATACTCCTGTTCATCCGAAGTATTGCATGACGATTATACCGTCCCCTATAGACTGTAATTTAGAATTATAGAACTCCATATACTGAAATATTTTTCGGCCACTCTTAAACTCCTTTATTAACTCATTTCTGTTTTATACTGGTTCACTGTTTATCATTCCTGTATTGTATCGGACTGATACCATACATTTTTTTAAATGCTTTATAGAAATAACTATAATTATTAAACCCTGCCTTTTCCGCTACTTCTACAAGGGATAAATTTTCCTTTAAATACTGTAAAGCCAACTCCATTCTTTTTTCTTTAATATAATTGATAATCGTCTTATTTGTAATACTTTTGAAAATACTGCATATATGAGAAACACTATAGCTTGTCTCTTTGGCAAGCTGACTCAATGTGATATTATATTCAATATATTTATTAATATATTCAATAATATGAGCCACCAGCCTGATGTCCTTAATCTGTTTTTCATTATTATTGTCATCAATAGAGCAATCTTCACACAAATATGCCAACAGCAATTGAATCATAGATAATTCCATTAATTCATTATGATAGTTTTTAATATTTTTATAAATCTCAATTAACTGATAATATTTATAAAGTGTTCCAAAATCAAACTTTACAACAGGGTAGTTCAGATTACTTTTCTGAAATACTGACAGCATTCTTATATTTTTACCAGAATATTGAAATAATTTTGTAGGATCTATACCTAGATTCAGCCTTTCACAATAAGAGTTTTTCAACATCTCTTTATAACAATGCGGTTCAAACACATTACAAATTATAATGTCTCCTGACGCTATTTCATATTCTTTTTCTTTTGTTACATAGTTTACGTTTCTACTGCTTAAAATAACCGATACCTCATAATAATCATGGTAATGATATTCCGGAAGATGCGTGATAATATCTTTAAAATAAAAAATTCTGTATCCTTGTTTCTTAAATTCGTCATAATGTGTTCTGGGATAGGATCTTATCTCTGTCTTTTCCAATGTTTTTCTCCTGTAAATTCGTGGAGCCATTATCAACAATAACTGACACCCCATCTGGAATTATATTTATTTTGAAATCTTTTTTTCGCAATATGTGTTCTGCTCTACATAATGCATTTTGTATATTTTTTTCGGGTATCATTCTCATATTTCTGATAATATCATCAGGTAGATCTGATACATAAATAATTGATGCTTTCCTAAGAATACGACAAAATATCTGCGACTGCCATTGATCTTTAACTGTCTTTTCTCTCGGAGTCCTTATAAAGTCTTCCGCAATTTCTGCCAGTGTTTTTTTATTGTAAAATGTCTTATAAAAGGATTCTCCACCATGCCCATCTATTGATTGGGCCAGCATGATAATCACGCCCCTGTCTTTTACAGCTGCTTCAGCAGCTGTCATCCCCTTTACCGCCTGATATATATCACGATCCAAAGGATACCCACCGTTTGCGGCCAGTACTACTTCTGTTTTTTCTACTTTTACAGTTGACGCTCGTTTCAGCCAGTTCACACCTTCCATATGCGCCTTTTCATAGTCGCCCGATACGCAGTATATAATATGCCGGCAAGAATCTAATATTACATTGATAATAAAAGCAAGGCCAGCCCTTTTTGCGGCATAGATCATGTCCTCATGTACCGGATTATGTTTCAAAACGCCTGTTTTAGCATTCGGATCGTCTATAAACTGCGCGTTGTGATTATATAATACCGTTTCTCTTCCCGCTATTCCCGGCAGAATACTTTTTCTTCCCCCTGAAAAACCTGCAAAAAAATGAGGTTCTATAAATCCTTCCGCAATTAAGAGATCCGTCTCCAATGCAAACTTGTTTAAAAGCAGCCGACCGCCGGAAGGCAGTCGGCCACATTCTTTTAAATCGTCCTGTGCGTCACAATTGTGTATTATAATTTTTTCACGTTCCACAAGATCTGTACCGAATTTTTCTTCCAGTTCTTGTCTCGTTGTTTCTCTGTGACATCCTGTAGCAATCAATATTGTAATATCTATATCCGGATTTCCCGAACGTATTTCTTTTAGAAGCAACGGCATAATGATTCTGCTCGGCACAGGCCGTGTATGATCAGAAGATATGATCACAACACTTTTTTTCCCTTTTACCTGTTCCTGCAGCCTGGCCGTCCCGATCGGATGCAAAAGTGATTCCTCTATAATCTTTTCTTCTGCTTTTTCATTGTAATATGTGTGAAACGGAGGAATCAACACTTTATTTACTCTCTCCTCTTCTATATCCGTACTTATCGTCCCTTTTCCGTAGGGAAATTCAAAATGTACCATCATATACTTCCTCTATTCGTTCACAATATTAATGGGGGTCCCATTTATATATGCTTTCAGGTTATCGACAGCCATATCCATCAGCCTTTTTCTGCTCTCCTTGGATGCCCATGAAATATGCGGCGTAATCAGACAATTTTTTGCTTTCAGCAGAGGATTATCTTTTCGTATAGGTTCTGAAGATACGACATCCAGTCCTGCCGCGTATACTTTCCCGCTATTGAGAGCATCCGCCAGGTCCTGCTCGACTATAAGCCCGCCTCTTGAATTATTAATAATAATCACTCCTGTTTTCATTTTCGTAATATTTTCTTTATTAATAATTCCTTGTGTCTCTTCAAACAACGGGCAATGCAGCGCGATTACATCTGCTTTTCCAAACAGTTCTTCCAGATCTGTATACTCTGCCGTTTTCTTGCCTTCCTCACTTATTTTTTTGTCATATGCCAGTACGGTCATTCCCAGCGCTTTTGCAATTTTCCCTGTTGCCTGGCCGATTCTTCCATACCCGATAATACCTATGGTCTTTTTCGATAACTCGATCAGAGGATAATCCCAGAAGCACCAGTCCGGATTCTTCTCCCATTTTCCTTCGTGTACCGCGTGATCATGGTATCCGATATGATGGCAAATTTCCAAAAGCAACCCTATTGCGAACTGTCCTACCGTATCCGTGCCATATGACGGTATATTTGCCACCGGTATCCCTCGTTTCTGCGCGCTTTCAACATCTACGATATTATATCCCGTTGCCAGCACCCCGATAAATCTGACAGACGGGCATTTTTCAAGTACATATCTGGAAATCGGGGTCTTATTAGTATATACAATCTCAGCACTTCCGATACGTTCAATAATTTCTTCCTCATCTATTAGCGAGGTTCTCTCATATACTCTTAATTCCCCGAGTTCTGCCAGTCCTGCCCAGTCCAGATCCCCCGGATTTAATGTATATCCGTCTAATACGACAATCTTCATCTTTTCCGCCTCCAGATTTTTATTCATCAATTGTTCCGTCCCATGAGTTGATTACTGTATTTTCCGCCTCTTTTTCGTCAAACCATCTTGTTGTCACAGTTTTGCTTTCCGTATAGAAACGCACGCCGTCTTTTCCCAGACAATGTTGATCTCCGAAGAATGACTGTTTATGTCCGCTAAACGGAAATACGCCGACAGGAACCGGAATTCCTACATTTACACCCACCATGCCTCCATCTGTCCTGTTGACAAATTCTCTCGCGTAATATCCGTTTTGTGTAAAAATCACGGAGCCATTCGCATATGGATTTTCATTCATTATCCTAAGTCCTTCTTCAAATGTCTTCACTCTCTTTATGCAGAGTACCGGTCCAAATATTTCTTCCTCGCCTATTTTCATTCCCGGTTTCACATAATCAAAAATAGTGGGGCCAAGATAGAAACCTTCTTCATATCCCGGAACAGTCACGTTTCTGCCGTCTAATATTAATTTCGCTCCGTCTTTTATTCCCGACTCTATATATGCTTCTATCTTTTTCCTATGTCCGCTGTCCACAACTGGTCCGAGCCCCGACGTTTTGTCATACGCCGGTCCTACCTTTAGCTCTTTCGCCAGTTCTGTCAGCTTTGCCACCAATGCATCGGCAATCCTTTCCTGGGCAACTACAACCGGCAGAGCCATACAGCGTTCTCCCGCGCATCCGAATGCTGAGTTGATAATTCCTGCCGCCGTCCTTGTAACCGGTGCATCGTTCAATACAAGCGCATGATTTTTCGCCTGCGTCAGACACTGTACTCTTTTTCCATGTGCCGCTGCCGTACCATATACATGAAGTCCGACCGGCGTAGAGCCCACAAAGGATATACCTTTTACCTCAGGATGTGTCAGTAATATTTCAGCTTCCTTTCTGCTTGTAGTTATAACATTCAGAGGGACATACTCATACCCCATTTCATAAAATGCCTGCCTGTAAAGCTTTGCCATTGCAAAAGCCGTCCTCGGTGTCTTGCTGGAAACTTTCAGAATAATTGAATTCCCACATGCGATACACACCGGTGCCATCCACCCAAACGGAATCATGGCAGGGAAATTCATCGGACAAATCCCTCCGAACACGCCCACTGGTTCACGGTACAGTACCGTATCGTATCCGCTGGAAGTATCCATCAGCGCTTCTCCCATCATAAGAGAATTTACCGAACACGCCAGTTCTGTTCCTTCCCTAGCCTTTAAAACATCGCCTTTTGCCTCCGACCATACTTTCCCGTGCTCTTTTGCAACGCACAGTGTAAGTTCTTCTATGTTTTCATCTATTAACTGTTTGACTCTATACAGAACCTGTACACGCTTCATTACGGGAACTTTCTTCCATTTTTGATACTGTTCTGCCGCCGCTTCAATACAACGGTATACCTCCTGCTCCGTGCATTTCGCTGCTTCTGCCTCCACCTGTCCGGTACTAGGATCATACAGCTTATAATATTCTGTCGTAACCGACGTACGCATTTCTCCGTTTATAAAATACCCTATCTTCTCCATTCTATATAATTCCTTCCTTCATTTTAATCCAGCAACGCAAAATCCGCCTGACAGAATGCTGGTTCACCATCTGCAAAAACACATTGCGGAACAAATAATTTATGTGTCTCAAAAGTAAGATTAGCGGAGTCTCTGTGAATCGCCTTCTTCTCTGTCAGTTTAAAGATTGCCACATCTGCATATGCCCCTGGTTTCAGTGTTCCTATCTTTCCCTGCATTCCCATAGCCTTTGCCGGCGCAGAAGTTACACAGCGCAGCACCTGGGGAAGCGTCATTCCCAGTTCCATATATTTGCTCATCACAAACGTAAGGCTCTTCGCATGGCTGGAAATATTATATTTATCATCCAGCCAGTCTGTTGAAATAATATCTGGATAAAATCCCTGTTCCAGCGCTTTTTTGCAACATTCTATACTAAAATTCATCCGGCCGTTTGCCGCGTCCATCAGCACGCCCTTTTCTCGCGCTTCTATAATAAATCCACGCAGCTTTCCGTTTTCATCCAGAATACTTTCATCTCCCCACGCCTGATAGCAGTGGCAGTAGATATCTCCTGCCCTCAGACGTTCTGTTATCTCTGGAAGGGGAACAACTGGATTACTCGTATGCACACATACTCCGACCCCCTCCTCCTGCGCAATCTCCATCATAGCGTCCATCGCGTCTATATCCTTGGCAACCCCTCTGCTCATCCTAATTTTCAGTCCCAGTATGTTGTCACGGTATCTGTCTATCACTTTAAGAATATCCTGCTTTCTGTATTCGCATCGGTCAAATTTTTCGACAATATTATAGTCAATCTGACCGCTTCCATACATATTAAGGTAACTCTTAATCCTGACCTTACTCGGAACAACCGTTCCGCCATAAAAAGAATCAAAATTACTGCTTCCTGCTGTTCCTGCATCCACAGCAGACGTCACCCCTGTAGCCAGTAGATAATCCGCATGTACGCCACAGTTACTTCCATTTCCGTATATATGCGTATGAAAATCAATCAATCCCGGAAATACATAGCAACCGGCAGCATTAATTATCCTGCCGCATTCAGCGTCATCTGACACCTCTGCAATTTTATTGCCTGTAATTCCAATGTCGGCAGTCTCATCTATCCCTCTTTCCGGGTCTATCACATGTCCGCCCCGGATAATAAAATCATATCGCATTTTGCACCTCCCGCTTTATCAGCAAAGCCCTATCACATACAAGGCCACGGCAACCCCGAATCCAAGCATTGGTATCAGGCACTGTGATACGAATGTATATTTATATGTATCTATCATATCTGTCTTTGCGACGGAGTTCGCCAGAACAACTCCCGAGGCATGAGGCATGGCATCCAGTCCCGCCGATGCGATTGCGGACAGCCGGTGCAAGATCTGTACATTGATTCCTGTTGTCAGAAGATATTCTCCCATGGAATTGAGGAAAATGTTTAATCCGCCTGTAGAGGAACCTGTGATCATGCAGATGACATTGATGGAGAAAAACATCAGAAGCAATGGGTTCATATCCAGGCTTAACAGCCATTCCGTGCATTGCGTGTATGTCGGCGACGCCGTAACAACTCCTCCGAATCCCATAATACAGGAAGTGATCATCAGTGCGTTTAAACCGTTTGTCGTACCGTCTGCCAGTGTCAGTTTCACATCAAATCTTCCTCTATACAGGATAATCGCCACAATAATTGCAAGTGTCATTCCCAAAACAACCGCATAATTAGAAACAGAGACAACACTCTGGAATATAAAAATCGACACAATCAGCACAATCAGCGGAAGAAACGCCTTCCATGGAGCAGGCAGCTTCTCTATTATCTCTGTATCATTCAAATCCTCGATTTTATCATTCTCTCCCGAAACAAAATGTTCGCCCCGTGCCGCGCACCTTTTTACTACATAGTTATAGAATATATAATCACATATAAGTACGAAAACAGAGGTAATAATTCCGATAACTGGCGCCGCATAGATATTAGTTCCGAAATATTCCGTAGGGATCAGATTCTGCGTAGACGGCGTCCCCGGTGCAAACACCATAGTCACCGTAGCTGGAACCGCCAGAAGCAGCCCCGGAAAGATTTTCTTTGGTATATCCGCCTCTTTGAACAGCGCCATACAGATCGGGTACATAGTAAACGCAATTACAAATACCCCGATACCGCCATAGGACAAAACCAGCGTTGTCAATAAAACAATAAGTACAATATGTTTTTTCCCGAGAAGTTTTACCACACTGTTCGCAATGGCCATAGACGCACCGCCTAATTCCATTACCTTACCGAAAATTGCTCCCAGTGCGAATATCAAGAACCACGAACCTGCAAATGACATAAAGCTGCCACCAAAGGATTCTGATATACCTGTCCATATATCCATCTTGCTTGTCACAATGACAATCAGGGAGGAAATGATGGCTACCACTCCCATATGCCACCCTTTAAACACCAGTAAAATCAACACTGCCAGTGAAATAATGATTCCAATTACACCCAACATTCTTATCGCCTCCTTCACTCTACTCTTATGCAAATTTACTTACTGCCCACGCAGGTGTCTTTCCATTCAGAACATCCACGATACCTGCCGCAGCGTCCAGTCCCATTTTATTCATGGTTTCCACATTCAGCGCGGCATTATGCGGAGTGATCACCATGTTCTCCAGTTCCATGAATTTATGTTCCTTGTCAAACGGTTCTTCCGCCAATACATCCACACCTGCCGCATGAATTCTCTTTTCTTTCAAAGCGTTATATAAGGCTACCTCGTCAATGATTCCGCCTCTCGCGCAGTTCAAAAGTGTTGCGGTCGGTTTCATCATGGAGAGTAATCTCTCATTTACCATCCGTTTTGTCTCTCCGGTTTCCGGAAGATGAAGTGAAATGAAATCAGCGGTTTTGAACACGGTTTCTACAGAATCCACCATTTCAATATTCTCAGGTTTTATATCCTTTCCCAAATAAGGATCGTATCCGATTGCTTTCATCCCCAATCCCAAAACTGCTTTTTGTGCTACTTGTTTTCCGATTCTTCCGCAGCCTACAATTCCGATTACCTTTTCGTTTACTTCTTCTCCTTTTACCTGGTTTCTGGAATTCCAGTTTCCCTTTTTCACCTCCTGGTTCTGATAAAGCAAATTTCTGGCACATGCCAGCAACAGCATAATCGTATGTTCTGCTACCGCATTGGCATTCGCGTTCGGAGTAATCGTAACCCATATCTTATTTTTATTGCAGAAATCCATATCTATATTGTCATACCCGACTCCATGGCGCCCTATCACTTTCAGTTTCGGCATTTTACTCAGAATTTCTTTTGGATATTTTGCTGTTCTGGCGAGCAGCGCGTCCGCGTCCGCCCCTTCCTTTTCCAACACTTCTGGTTCCGTACTGTTTAGAACGACAATCTCACAGTTATTTTTTCTCAGATAGTCTTTTCCCGGTTCTGTGATATCTTCAGGTATAATTACTTTATATTTCATAGTTCTCCGTTTCCTCCCTACTTTAAGCCTTCTACTATTTCCCTCATTGTTTTGCCTTCCCCGTTCCAGAATGCCTTCAATTTTGCCAGCTGATCTCCTAGAGAAAAGTCTTTTACTCCCAACTCTATGTAATATTGAGCATCTTCCGGATGTACAATCTCACATCTTGGTCTTACTCCGTGTGCAATCGCCGCTTCAATACATTTTCGCTCCGCCGCTTTAAATTCATCTCTGTGATCTACCGTATTCCATCCCTTGCTCATGCAATAATCATTCGGTCCGAACTGAATCATATCCACCCCGGGGACAGAACAGATCTCATCTATATTCTGCACGGCTTCTTCTTTTTCAATCATAAAACATAAGACAACGTCCTCCAGACGTTTTGCATGTTCCATCGCCGGAATATGTGACTGTGTTCCTATAAACCGTCTGTTCGGATATCCGAATGTCCCTTTTCCATCCGGTGTCTTCGGCTTCATCATCTCCACACTTTCCTTTACCTGTTCCACACTGACATGATCCACGAACATAATGGCCTGGAATCCTGCTCCGACCGCTTTTTGCGCTACATATCCCCGATTCTGTAAATCCAGTTTTATCATCGTTCCCATTTCATGTAATTCCGCTGCTCTCGCTATGTTTTCCAAGTCCATCTGGCTGAACGGGGCATATTCTCCCACAAATTCTATGTAATCAAAATTATGCGTGGAGCCGACTACCTCTGTATAAAAAGGCCATGTACTCCAAAGCCTAGTTGATAATGTTGGCAGGTTATTCTCCAAATGGTACCGTAATTTATTTTCCTTCATCATTCCATGTCACTCCTTTTTTTGTCTCTATAATATTGGATTAACGCCTGTGTTCCCAAATTTCCTTTTCCTTCCTTTTCAAGTTTTTGATACATGTCCAAAACTTTCTCCAAAACAGGCAGCTTCTGATTTACTTTTTCGGCTTCTCCTTGTGCTAATTTCATGTCCTTTACAAAGTGTTTAATGAAAAATCCCGGATTATAATTTTCATCCAACGCAAGAGAAGCAACTTTTTTCATCTGTGTGCTTCCTGCTGCCCCATCAGAAATAGCAGCAAACAGCGTATGCAATTCAATTCCTTCGTTTTCCGCATAACTCATTGCTTCACAAACACTGCATAATGTACCGGCAATTACAATCTGATTAGCTAATTTAGCGTGCTGCCCTTTACCAGATTCTCCAAAATATACAATTGTTTTTCCCATTGCTTCAAAAACCGGACGGCAATACTCATATTCCTCTTTTTTCCCCCCCACTAATATAGAGAGTGTACCGGTCTTTGCTCCAAAGTCACCTCCGGTCACCGGAGCATCTAACGCATGCATATGTCTCTTTTCTGCCTCCCATGCAATTTCCTTATCTAACGTCGGACTTGTAGTTGTCATATCAATTAAGTAGGTCCCTTCCTCCGCGCTGTTTAAAATTCCATCATCCTTAAAGTATACTTCTCTTACATCCTCCGGAAACCCCACCATTGTGATAACCGCATCCTTGCCTTTTGCACACTCTCTGATAGAATTGCAGAACATCGCTCCTTCCTTTATAACATCATCCACTTTTGCTTTTGTCCTGGCATAAACAGAGACTTCAAATCCTGCTTTTATTAGATTTAGTACCATGGGTTTTCCCATAATTCCCACGCCGACAAATCCAATGCTCTTGATCATAATTTCTCCTTTCTTTTAGTCATTTCAACTAAGTTTTTCTGTTTTTTACACTTAATATTATCCAATATACCCAATTTCAATACCATTAACAATCTTACAGTTTAATTGTTCTATTCTATAAATTTACATTTATATTATTTTATTTTGTTAATTTTTTATTTTCTTTAATATTGATACACTTTTTTTGATTTCTTCTTTTTTTACTGTTTATTTCATTTCTTATTTTATTTTTTATATTTCAAATCTTACAAAATTGATATTTAATTAACAAATATAAATGCTGTTTCTAATGATATGTAATAACAGAGACTCCTCTGTATCTTGTATAAAAAGCAGCCAATCCTAAGACTAGCTGCTTTGTGTATAGGGATATAACTTTCATACAGGTGCTTATAAATCCCATTTTGCTTCAACAGGCTTTCAGATTTCTTTTTATGAAATCCTCCACTTTTTTGTCAAAATTTTCCATAGAAAAAGACCCAACACAGAGGTTTTTCCTCTGTACTGAGTCTTTTTTTTGAAATGTTGGTGAGGTAGGGACGATGGGGGAATTTTGCCCCTGATACGCTACCTCGACTTGCCCTTAATTATCATTCTGCCACATCTCTCATACTGAAGCTGAATCTTCCCATCTTGTCTTTACCGAGACATACGACTTTTACCACATCTCCCAAAGAAAGAACATCTTCTACTTTATTGACTCTTTCCTTAGAAATTTTAGAGATATGGACCATGCCTTCTTTTCCCGGTGCGAATTCTAAGAATGCGCCAAACTCTTTGATGCTGACAACTTTTCCTTCAAATACTTGCCCGGCTTCAAAATCTGTCACAATCGTAGCGATCAATTTTGCAGCCTTGTCCATGCCTTCTTTTTCTGTTCCACAGATGGACACTGCTCCATCGTCTGTAATATCGATCTTCACGCCTGTCTCATCAATGATTGCATTGATTGTCTTTCCTCTTTGCCCAACTACATCTCCAATCTTCTGCGGATCGATCTGCATCTGTATGATCTTAGGCGCATATGGTCCAACTTCCGGACGAGGCTCGCTGATTGCTTTATTCATAATCTCGTCCAGGATATATGTTCTTGCCTTCTTTGTAGCAGCAATTGCTTCCTCAATGATCGGTCTTGTCAGACCATGGATCTTGATATCCATCTGGATTGCCGTAATTCCCTTATGTGTTCCTGCAACCTTAAAGTCCATGTCTCCAAAGAAGTCTTCTAATCCTTGGATATCCGTCAGCACCAGATAATCGTCATCTGTCTCGCCTGTTACCAGACCGGCTGAAATCCCGGCTACAGCAGCTTTGATCGGCACACCTGCTGTCATCAATGACATACTTGATGCACATACACTTGCTTGAGATGTAGAACCATTGGATTCAAATGTCTCTGACACGGTACGGATCGCATATGGGAATTCAGACTCATCCGGCAGTACCGGAAGCAATGCTCTTTCTGCCAATGCTCCATGTCCAATCTCACGGCGTCCCGGACCTCTGGAGGGTTTCGTCTCTCCTACAGAATAAGACGGGAAATTATAGTGATGCATATATCTCTTGGATGTCTCTGCCTCATCCAGTCCATCGATACGCTGTGCGTCAGACAAAGGCGCCAGTGTTGTCACTGTACATATCTGTGTCTGCCCTCTTGTAAACATAGCAGATCCATGTACTCTTGGTATCAGATCTACTTCTGCGGCAAGCGGACGTATCTGGTCAATGGCACGTCCATCCGGACGTTTGTGGTCTTTTAAGATCATCTTTCTGACTGTTTTTTTCTGATACTGGTAGATTGCCTCTCCCAGAACTTCCAGCCATTCTTCCTTTTCTGCAAATGCTTCTTCCAGTTTCTCTGTGATCACACGGATATTTTCTTCTCTTGTCTGTTTATCATCTGTAAATACGGCCTCTTCCATCTCTGTAGGAGGAACGATTTCTTTGATAGCGACAAACAATTCTTCCGGCACTGCACAGCTTGTATATGCGTGTTTTGGTTTTCCACATTCTGCAACGATCGTATCAATAAAAGCAATAACTTTTTGATTCACTTCATGTGCAGCAAAAATTGCCTCGATCATCTTGTCTTCAGGTACCTCGTTTGCCCCCGCCTCGATCATGATCACCTTCTCTTTTGTAGAAGCGACTGTAAGAGCAAGATCAGATACTTCTTTCTGTGCGGCTGTCGGGTTAAATACGAATTCTCCATCTACCAGGCCTACCTGTGTAGTAGAAATCGGTCCGTCAAATGGAATATCAGAAATACTTGTCGCGATCGCCGCACCAAGCATTGCCGTCAATTCTGGGCTGCAGTCCTGATCTACTGACATGACCAGATTTTCCAATGTGACATCATTTCTGTAATCCTTTGGAAAAAGCGGACGCATAGGACGATCGATCACACGACATGTTAAAATCGCATTTTCAGATGCCTTTCCCTCTCTTTTATTAAATCCCCCTGGAATCTTTCCTACTGCATACTGCCTTTCATTATACTCTACGCTCAGCGGGAAGAAATCGATCCCATCTCTTGGCTTTTCTGATGCCGTTGCTGTACAAAGAACGGTCGTATCTCCATAATGCATAAGAACCGCTCCATTCGCCTGTTTCGCCACTCTGTCAACGTCTACACGAAGAGTCCTGCCGGCAAGTTCCATTTCAAATTTCTTGTACATGTTTTTCTCCTTTTTATACTCAAACATTTTCAGACCAAAGCCCCGAAACTACTGAAAAACATATTGTACACCAGCAATATCCTTTTCAGTGGTCTCGGCTTTATGCTTTTAGTCCGCAATCTTTTATATTATATCACATTCTATATAGTTAAGCAAATCAAAAAGGAAGCCAAACAAGCTTCCTTTTTGTAGTATACCTTATTTTCTTAATCCAAGTCTTTCGATCAAACTACGATATCTTTCAATATCTACTTTTTTCAGGTATGCGAGCAGACCACGTCTCTGTCCTACCATTTTCAAAAGACCTCTTCTTGAATGATGATCTTTTGGATTTGCCTTAAAGTGCTCAGTCAGCTCATTGATTCTTGCTGTCAGAATCGCTATCTGTACTTCCGGAGAACCTGTATCTCCTTCACTTCTGCCATATTCTGCGATAATCGCCTGTTTCTTTTCTTTTGCAATCATTGTTACTCCTCCTTATATTCTTTATTTAACCGCCAGATATTAAGTAACGGTTGGAGTTATCCTGTTACCGAACATCGGCTGATTTCATACTTGCTAAGTATACCACAGGAAGTATCTTGTGTAAAGCTTAATTTTACTACTTACTACTTCCGGCGCAGTCAGACAAAGCATCCCGGAAATATGCCTTTCCATAAGAGATATCCTGTTCTACATGTTTTTTTAGTTCTTCCAAAGAAGAAAAGGTTGTCTCCGGCCGTTCAAACGTATAGAATTCAATCTCTGTCTGTTTTCCATAGGCATCCGCATTATATGCAAAGGCGAATACTTCTGTCAGCCGTTTCTGTTCATCGGACACAGTAGGTTTTACTCCTACATTCCCAATCCCTTCATACCAAGTCCCATCCACTTTTATCCGGCAGGCATACACCCCGAACCGAGGCAGTATTTTTTCTTTCTCCGGCGCCACATTCATCGTCGGGAACCCTAAGGTTCGTCCAAGTTGTTTGCCATGTTCTACTACACCTGTCATGCCGTAGCGGTATCCCAAAAGAGTATTGGCAAGTTCTATCGCTCCCTGCGAAAGTGCTTCTTTGATATACGTACTGCTGATCACCTTTCCTTTATATTTTTCCTTCTCGATCACATCCAGTTTATATCCATATTCTGAAGCAAACTCTGCCAGCATCTTCACATCCCCTTGTGTTCCATATCCAAAATGGAAATCTGCTCCGACAGCAATATACTCTGCGTGAAGTTTTTTTACAAGAATTTCTTGGATAAATGTCTCTGCCTTCATAGTTCGCAGTTCTTCCGTAAACGGACAGGTGATCAGCCAGTCTGCCTGCCCTGTGAGCTTTGTCTTACGTTCTTCATTTGTCATCAGGCACTCTCTGCCCATATCAAACGTAAATACGACACTTTCACAGTTTTCATCTGTATGTTCTTTTATTTTAGCAAGTAATTTCTGATGTCCTCTGTGCATGCCGTCAAACTTTCCCAAAGTTACAGCTGTCCGCTTCTTTCCCTGATAGGATTGGATGTCTGTAATGTATTGCATGTCTTTTATCCTTTCACTTCCTACTGGCTCAAAAACATTTTTCTTACCTTAAAACTTTTCTTTTTTTCATCGTAATAAAAAATCCCAATAAACTGCTGTTGTTCATCATAGACCCTTACTTCCTCATCTGCATGGCAGCACATGTCATCCGCCTGTTTTTGAGCCGGAAACGTATTTCCATTATACGCAAGCCTTGCCTCTTTTTTGCCTACCGTAATCCTTCTTAAATCTGAAAACATACGATCTGTTGGAATGAGAATTTTGTCAAGCTCACCTTTTTTCATATACATTTCGATTTCTTCCAACCGCCGACTGTCTTCTGCCGCAAAACAGCTTACCTTTGTGCGCAGAAGTTCTTCCATACAGCCTCCTGTACCGAGCTGTACACCTATATCATGACATAATGTACGTATGTACGTCCCTTTTGAACAATGGATACGCATCCTGACTCTGGGGAGATCCATCGCAAGAATATCAATCTGATAAATCTGTACCTGACGCGGCATCCGCGTCACTTCCTTCCCTTCCCTAGCGAGTTCATACAATTTCTTTCCATTTACTTTAAGGGCCGAATACATTGGCGGAATCTGCTCATATGCCCCAATGTATCCCTGTATACATTTTTTTACAGTTTCTTCTGTCAGATGTTCCGTTTCCTTTTCCTCAAGGATTGTTCCGGAAATATCCTGCGTATCTGTCTCCTTTCCAAGAAGCAGGGTACACTCATATATCTTATCTTTCTCTGTAAGCAGACTGCACAGTTTGGTCGCTCTCCCAAGACAGACCGGAAGAACTCCCTGGGCATCCGGATCCAATGTTCCCGTATGCCCAATCTTTTTCTGTTTTGTGATTCCTCTTAACTTTGCCACTACGTCATGGGAAGTATAGCCTTTTTCCTTATATACATTCAGGATCCCATTTATCATGCTTTTTCATCCTGCCCTTTCTTCTGTCCCAACTGATGCAGGATCTGCCTGCTGATATTATTGATCACATCATGTGCTGTTCCTTTTAGGATACAGCCCGCTGCGCGGACATGACCGCCTCCTCCGAAATACCGAGCGATCCTGCTTACATCCACCCACTCCTTTGAACGCAAGCTTACTTTAAAAGTATGCAGCTCTGTTTCATGCAGGAATATCGCCACTTCACACCCCTTTGTCTGGCGAAGCTGGCTTACAATTCCTTCCAGATCGGAAGGAACGGCTCTAAAAAATTCCATATCTTTTCTTGTGACAACTGACACGATACAGCGTTTATCCAAAATCAGCATACTCTCCAGCAGAGCCTTTCCCAATATCTGATTCTGTACATATGTTTTTTCATAATACGTCTTATCTATGATCGCATTTCCGTCGATACCTTTGCGCAGCAATTCCGCAGCAGCTTCCATTGTCTCCGGCGATGTACAAGAATACTGGAATACTCCTGTATCATGGGCGATTCCCATATAAAGTGCCTCTGCACATGCCTTACTGATTTTTCCCTTGTCAAGCAAGGTGAAAACAAGTTCTGCTGTAGAACTTGCATCCGGTACAATATAGTTGCTGTCTGCAAACGCCTCATTACTGATGTGATGGTCTATGCACGCTGTTTCTTCTGCCTGCTCAAAGAGCACACTTGCAAAGCCAAGACGTTTTATATCGCCACAATCCAGACAGATAAACAAATCATAAGGTTTACACGGATGTATTTCTGTCTTCACTTCTTCTGTACCGCAAAGGATCTGGAATGCCTTTGGCACTCCCTCCAGATATACCTCTGTCTCAATCTCTGGATACTGTTCTTTCAAATACAGATACAAGCCAAGCGTGGAGCCCACACAATCTCCGTCCGGGCGGACGTGACCTCCCAGAGCTACTCGTTTCTTTCCATTTAGCAAATCAGTCAATACCATATTCATTCCACCTATGCCTCATCTTTTATATTCTTTGTCACCTCGTCTATTTTATGACTGATATTCACACCATATTCGATAGACTGATCTGCAATAAATTTGATTTCTGGCGTATTTCTCATATTGATGGTCCTGGCAAGTTCCCGCCGGATATATCCTTCCGCACTCTGCAGACCCTTTATTGTATCTTCCTGCGCTTTTTCATCTCCTAATACACTGATGTACGCCCTGCAGGTTTTTAAGTCGGGTGCCACCTCTACTGCCACAACGGAAGTCATTGGAGCCACTCTGGGATCTTTGATCCCACCGCGGATGATATGACTTAATTCTCTTTGTACCTCCGCATTTACCCTTGTATTTTTGATACTATTTTTTCTCATACTAAGCTCCCCTTTTCACCGCCGGGACTTTTCCCGGCTTTACTTTCTTTCTGTCTCTACCATCTTATAGGCTTCCACTTCGTCGCCTTCCTTAATATCATTATAATTTTCAAATACAAATCCACACTCGTATCCTGCTTTTACCTCTTTCACATCATCTTTAAATCTCTTAAGAGATGCAAGCGGACCGTCGAACACTACGATTCCATCCCGAATCAGACGCACAGAACAATTTCTTTCAAATATCCCATCTTTTACATAGGCGCCTGCGATTGTACCTACTCCGGATGCTTTGAATGTCTGCCGTACTTCTGCGTGTCCTAATGTTTTCTCTTCGAACACAGGATCCAACATTCCCTTCATAGCCGCTTCTACGTCTTCGATCGCATTATAGATAACTCTGTAAAGTCTTAGGTCCACGCCCTCACGGTCTGCGATTTCTTTTGCTGTCGCATCTGGACGCACATTAAATCCTATAATGATCGCATTGGAGGCAGATGCCAGGATCACATCGGATTCGTTGATCGCACCAACCCCTCCATGGATGATCTTAATGACAACTTCATCATTAGAAAGTTTCAGAAGACTCTGCTTGATCGCCTCTACAGACCCTTGCACATCTGCTTTCACTACAATATTCAGTTCTTTTAAGTTTCCTTCCTGGATCTGTGTAAACAGATCATCCAATGACATCTTCGATTTTGTATCATCCAACAGTTTTACTTTATTATGCGCGATAAATGTCTCTGCAAAGCTTCTTGCTTCTTTTTCAGACTCACAGCCTACAAACACTTCTCCTGCATTGGGCACATCGTTAAGCCCCAGGATCTCAACCGGCTGAGACGGTCCTGCTTCTTTGACACGTCTTCCCTTATCATCCATCATGGCGCGGACTCTTCCGTGTGCACTTCCCGCTGCGATCGCATCTCCTACATGGAGTGTTCCTTTCTGTACAAGGACTGTAGCTACAGAACCTTTTCCCTTATCCAATTCCGCTTCGATCACCAGACCACGTGCGAATCGATTCGGATTTGCCTTTAATTCCATTACTTCCGCTGTCAGAAGAATCATCTCCAACAGCTCTGGGATTCCTTCTTTGGTGTGTGCGGATACAGGAACAAAAATCGTGCTTCCGCCCCAATCTTCAGGAATTAATTCGTATTCTGTTAATTCCTGTTTTACACGTTCTATATTTGCGCTTGGTTTATCAATCTTATTGATTGCCACAATAATTTCTATTCCGGCTGCTTTTGCATGATTGATTGCTTCCACTGTCTGCGGCATCACTCCATCATCTGCAGCAACGACCAGAATAGCAATATCTGTAGAATTCGCCCCACGCATACGCATCGCAGTAAAGGCTTCATGTCCCGGCGTATCTAAAAAGGTAATCTTTTCTCCGTTTGCCTCTACGACATAAGCACCGATATGCTGTGTGATTCCCCCTGCCTCACGGCCGATGACATTTGTATGACGAATCGCATCGAGCAAAGAAGTTTTCCCATGATCGACATGCCCCATGACACAAACTACCGGAGGGCGTTTCACCATTGTACTTTCGTCCTCTTCCTCTTCTTTAAGCAGCTCTTCGATCACATCTACTACTTCTTCTTTCTCGCAGAGCACTTCAAATTCCATTGCTATTTCTTCCGCTGTCTCAAAATCGATTTCCTGGTTTACTGTAACGACTTTCCCCTGTAAAAACAGCTTCTTTACAATAACTGAAGGGACGATCTTCATTTTATCAGCCAGTTCCTTGATCGTAAGTACTTCCGGAATAACAATCTGTTTAATCTGTTCTTCTTTTTTCTCTGCCGGTTTTGGCTGTGGTTTTTTCACTTCAGCAACAACTTTTTGTTTTTTGCTTTTCTTGCCTTTACTCTCAAATGCCTCATCTCTCAGCTCTTTTTTCTTGTAGTCTTTTTCTTTATCTTTTACTTTGCTGCGCTGATTCTTCTGCTGCTGTTCCATCATCGGCATAGAAAGAGAATCTCTGTCTTCTCTTCTGGAATCGCCTTTTATCGGACGCTGTCCCTGGTTATCAAAGCGCCGGTTCCCACCAGTATTTCTGCCATCTCTGCCATCTCTTCCCGGTCTGGACGGACGGCTGTTTTCCTGTCCGAAATTCCCCTGTCTTGTATCCCTGCGTGATGTATTTCCGGATGGACGACCTCCCTGCTGTGCTTCACCACCGTTGCGATTTGTTCCCGTTCCATATCCTTTTGGACGATTCTGTCCCTGGGTATTTATGCCACCCTGACGCCTGCTCTCTGAAGATGTATTTTCTGCCGGACGGGCATTCCCCTGGGATGACACTCCCACCGGACGGGTATTTCCCGAAGATGACACTCCTGCCGGGCGGGTATTTCCCGAAGATGACACTCCTGCCGGGCGGGTACTTCCCTGAGATGACGCTCCTGCCGGGCGGGCACTTCCCTGAGATGAAGTGCCTGTCTGCTGCGCAGAATTCCCCTGCGTCTGCGCTCCTGTCGGACGCCCCATAGTTTGGGTTGTCTTTCCCGCCGGACGTCCTGCCTGTGCCGGTCTTGCAGGACGGCTGCCCGCTGCGCCTTGCGCCGGACGTGCCGTCCCTGCTGGTCTTTGCCCTCTAGCCGCAGGTCTGTTTCCCTGTATTCTGTTTACATTCTTAGAATTCTGCGGACGGATCACAAAGGCAAGATTCTTTTTCTTCGGAGCTGCCTCTTCTTCCTTTTTCTTTTCTGGTTTACCCGCTTCATTTCTAATTTCTTCCACTACATTTTCCTCCAGAGAACTCATGTGACTTTTTACCTCCACATTCTTTTTTCCCAGAATATCCATCAGTTCTTTATTGTCCATCCCCAACTCTTTTGCCAGTTCATGCACTCTCATTTTTGACATATATCACTACCTCCTTTATGCAATATCCTCTCTCGTCTTAAATTCCTTCTGAATTCCCTTTGCAAATCCTTCGTCCAATATCGCCAGAGATGCACGGAATTCTTTTCCCATTGCATGCCCTAAGGTATCTTTATCTCCGTAAAAATAAATTGGAACCTTGTAAAATTTACACATTTCCCGAAATTTTTTCTTTGTATTGTCAGATGCATCCGCCGCCACAATGACCAGAAAGGCCTTTCCCGACTTTGTCTCTCTTTCTGTCAGGAATTCTCCGCTCGCTGTTTTTCCCGCTTTCGTTGCGAGTCCGATCAGGGATAATATCTTATCTTGCCTCAATCTCCTCCATCTCCCTTTCCAGCTTTTCATAAACTTCCCCGGGAATTGCCTGCCCAAAGGAACGTTCCAGCCCTTTCGTTTTGACTGCCTTTTCAAAGCACTGCCGTGACAGACACATGTAAGCGCCCCTTCCATTTTTTCTTCCTGTCGTATCCAAGGAAAATGCCCCGGTCTCATCGCGCAGCACCCGCATCAATTCTTTCTTTGGTTTCATCTCTTGACATCCCACACATTTACGCATAGGAATCTTCTTTTTATTTCCCAAACAAGTCACCTCTGTCTACATCTTATACTTCACCGTCATCTGTCTCTATGAATTCGTATTCTTCCTCTTCTGCCGTATCTTCATAGGTTTCCTCATAGTCTTCCTCATACTCCTCATAGTCGCCGGTATAGCCTTCTTCTCCCATCAAGCCCATCTGTTCCATATAGTCTTCCGGAAGTTCTCCTGCTTCGATTGCCTGCGTCTCACTCTTAATATCGATCTTATAGCCTGTAAGCCTTGCCGCAAGTCTTGCATTCTGCCCTTCCTTGCCGATTGCCAGCGAAAGCTGGTAGTCCGGTACGATCACACTTGCCACTTTCTCCTCCGGATCCGCCATAACAGAAATTACTTTTGCCGGACTTAATGCATTTTCGATCAGAAGCGCCGGATTTTCATCCCAGTTGATGATATCGATCTTCTCTCCACGCAGTTCCTGCACTACCGCATTGACTCTGGCACCATTCATCCCAACACAGGCGCCTACCGGATCTACATTTTCATCATTAGACCAAACAGCCATTTTCGTACGGGATCCGGCTTCACGGGCAATGCTCTTGATCTCTACGGTACCATCCCTTACTTCTGCCACTTCCGCCTCAAAGAGCCGTTTTACCAATTCCGGATGTGTACGGGACACCAAGATTTTCGGTCCCTTCGGCGTATTTTTCACTTCTACCACGTATAACTTGATCCGCTCTGTCGGCTTAAACGTCTCTCCCTTTACCTGTTCATTCTCTGTCAGCATAGCGTCTGCTCTGCCCAGATTGATACTGATATTCTTGCCTACATAACGCTGTACGATACCTGTCACGATATCTTTCTCTTTTTCAAAATACTGGTCGAACACAACCTTCCGTTCTTCTTCTCTTATTTTTTGGAGTATCAGATTCTTTGCGTTCTGTGTAGCGATACGTCCAAATTCCTTTGACTGTATCGAAACCTGTGCCACATCTCCCAACTGCAGTGAAGAATCCAGCTTTTCTGCATCTTCCAGACTGATCTCCAATGCCGGATCCAGCACTTCCTCTACCACTTCTTTCTCCGCATATACTGCATAATCGCAAGTTTCTCTGTCCATGATCACTTTGATATTGTCTGCTGTTCCAAAATGATTTTTGCAGGCGCTGATCAAAGAGTTTTCTATGGCATCCATCATTGTTTCCTTACTGATATTTTTTTCCTGCTCAAGAATCGTCAATGCTTCCAGTAATTCTGTATTCATTTTTTATTTCCTCCTAAATTTAAAAATCCAAAGCTAAACGAATCAGCGCGATCTCACTTTTCTGAAATGTCTGTGTGGACGCATCCTCATAGGTGATAGTCACAGATTCTTTGTCATATTCCTTTAAAATACCGACAAACTCTTTCTGTCTGTCAATGGCCTTGTATGTCCGTATCTCCACTTCTTCTCCAAGACTTCTCTGAAAATCTTTTTCTTTTTTCAAAGGTCTGCCAAGCCCCGGTGAACTTACCTCAAAGATATAAGAATCTTCAATATAATCTTTTTCATCTAAAATGTCGGAAAATCTCCTGCTGACTGTTTCACAGTCATCTACTGTGATCCCTCCGGGCTTGTCGATGTAGGCACGCAGATACCAAGTACCTGCCTCTTTTACATACTCCACATCCACCAGTTCAAACCCATTTTCTTTCACGATTGGCTCTAAGAGTTCCTCTGTCTTCTGCTCATATTCTTCTCTTCTTGACACGACAAACTTCCTTTCTCTGGTATAGACTTACTCGTTCAAAGGAGAGCTCTGCCGGAAAAACCTCCGGCAATAAATAAGAGTGAACTTTCGTTCACTCTTCTGCCGGCTTCCTATGTAACTGTATAATAGTGTAGCACTGTTTCACACAAATTGCAAGGAAATTCTTTTCTTACTTTGCCTATGTTACTGTCAAGTAATCGTTGGCAACTTTCTTTTTGATTTATCTTTTTGTTGAAATAGCATGTTTTGTCCCAGTCTAATATCCAGCCATGTACAACAGTCGTTTTCTCTCCCCCTGTATCTTTCCATTTAATCCAACCATATGTCCAATCACCGGATATTCATATCCTTTTCCGTCTTTCCTTGGCGCTTTCGCTGACATCAGAATCTCTCCATACAATTCTTCTACTTTTTCTTCTTCAAATACCGGCCGACGCAGACGTTCGGTCACTTCATACAGCTTTCCACTGCACTTTTTTGCCAGGATCTTCGCCAGATGATTTCCTCCCTGTTTGCTCCAACTCCTATGTCCATGCTTCATTCGCTTTGCGA
This sequence comes from Mediterraneibacter massiliensis, assembly GCF_001487105.1. Taxonomy (GTDB): domain Bacteria; phylum Bacillota; class Clostridia; order Lachnospirales; family Lachnospiraceae; genus Mediterraneibacter; species Mediterraneibacter massiliensis. The sequence goes on from NZ_LN913001.1 coordinate 1,853,846, forward strand.
TCACGCTCCATACATGGTTTTCCATCGTTCCCATATTCCGATATGCCAACCCTTCCGGTGGCTCTGGAAGATTGAGATTTTGAGACTGGTAAGGCACGAGTCCTTCCCGGTTGTTTTCATAATAACGAATCAGGTCTTCTACATCTTCAATCTCTGCCTCATCACTTAAGCTGTTTCGATAGATTTCCAGATACCGGAATACTTCTTCAATCTCTTCAGCTTTTATCAGCTCTAAAACAGCATCCCTCGCAGCCTGTTCATGGATTTTCTCTTTCGCAGCCTTATTCCGGTGGAACGGGTCTAACTGAAAACAGGTGCTTTTATCTTTCACTTTCTTGATCCAGGATGCTCCGTCTGCGTTTAAGATTCTTTGATCCACTTCATCCAGGTTAAACTCCTGCGCGATTGCTGCTTCCCGATATTCCTGAAACTCCTTTGCTTTGGAAAATCCGGCAACGACTACTTTATTTTCCAGCGCATAACGATCCGAACCGGTTTTTCGCCATCCTTCATAAGCAATCCCGATCTTAATCTCTGATTTATCCTGTTTTTCCTCTTTCCGGTCTTTTCCCTGCAGCCTGATATAAACTCCATCCGCTTCTTCAAACAGGACGGGAACCTCTCTTTTTCCTTTCACATGCCCTTTCTTATATTCTTCTGTCAGCTCCGCTTCATCCTCACAGACTTTTTCCCCTAACGCCTGAATGACGTTCCATACTCCCATCGCACTGATCGTCTGTCCAGTCATCTCACTGACCTGACGGGCACATTCTCTGTAAGATAGTTCTGTGATCCCGTTTACCAACAGTTCCGCCATATTCGTTGAGAGCAAACCCACGTGATCCAGATCCAGTGTTTCGTTCAGCAGATATACAAAACGCTTTCTTCCGTCCTCCTCTGTCACTTCATAAACATTTCTCTGATAGGTCACCTCACCATATACGGTCTTCACAGTTGTCTGTCTGCCCCCTTTATTCCGGTACTTCTTTTTGTCTCTGTCCTCCATCAGCATCCGGTCATACCGTTCCAGGAACTCTTTTGGGAACTCCCTGCCGATCTGGCAGACCCACGCATAAATATTTTTCTCTAACTGCTTGAATGTTACGCCGTTTTCCTTTATCATTGAATTCATCATACAGACTCCTTATGTTTTTTCTCGTCAATTAAACAATAAGATAAATCTGTATGATTGGGAAGAGGTTTCGATCTCTTCCCTTTATTTTTGCCAATGATAATTATACTCTAAGTTTGCCTATAACCATTTCAAGTACTGATCATACACGTGCCTTTGTCCCGGTACCATCCCGCTTTGCCAGGCGCAGTCTGTTTAATACCACTTCTTTTTCTTTATACAGCGCCTTTGCTTCCATACCTTCTTCAAACAAATATACCTGCTCCAACTCATCTTTCTTCTGAAGTTTCATTCCTCGCACTCCCACAGCGCCTTTCTTCTTTTCCGGAACTTCCGCTGCCATAAACCGCAGGAAATACCCACCCTTTGTCTGCAATACGAGATTCTGGTTTTCATTGACCACACAGACGGCGAGCAGCCTGTCCTCCTCGTTTAACTTCGTTGCCGCAATGGTCCGTTTCGACACCTGAAATTCACTGCCCTCTACCCTCTTTAACATTCCCTGACTGGTAGCAAACAATAATCTGGCGAAACGCATTTGCTCGGCATCATATACGGTGATGATCTGTTCTTCACTGCTCACATAATTACTTACATTATCGATCGGGATCCCTTTGTCTCTGAATTTTCCATAGGGCAGGTCTAACACTTTGATCTGATGCATTTTCCCGGTATCTGTAAAGAGGCAGATTTTACCTGTATTCATACAGCGGACAATATATTTATTCTCGGCGTCTGCCGCTTCTTTGTTCCTCTCATATACAGAAACATCCACTGTCTTTGCATAGCCGAACCTATCCATCAAAAATATGACTTCCTGTTCCTCGATCTTTTTCTCCTCAAAGACTGCTTCTTCCGCATTTTCTACGACTGTCCTGCGTTTTCTTCCATATTCATTTTTATAAGAATCCAATTCTTCCATGATCAGATTCGCCATAGAATCATAGTTATTTAAAATATCCTCATATCTGGCAATATTTTTCAACGTCTGATCATGCTCTTTTTGCAGTGCCTCGATCTCTAATCCGATCAATTTATACAAACGCATTTCTAGTATTGCAGTCGCCTGCCTCTCGGTAAACCGAAGGAGTGCTGCCATTTTTTTAGAAATGCTAGATTTAAATTTGATATTGTCTGTTACGCCGTTGACCAAGCAGGCTTTTGCATCTTTTACAGACGTACTTCCCCGCAGGATCTCAATGATCAGATCGATCACATCGCACGCCTTGATCAGCCCTTCTTGTACTTCCCGCCTCTCTTCCTCTCTTTTAAGCAATGTCTTATATTTTCTCGTCGTCAATTCAAACTGAAAATCCACATGGTGCTCGATCACTGCCTTTAAGCCCAAAGTCTCCGGTCTTCCGTCCGCCACAGCAAGCATATTGACGCCGAACGTATCTTCCAGTCGTGTCTTTTTATAAAGCATGTTTTTTAGATTTTCAGCGTCCGCTCCTTTTTTGAGCTCTAATACGATACGAATTCCTTCTTTGGAAGACTGGTTGGAAATATCTGTAATATCTGTTGTCTTTTTGGCCTCTACCAGCCCAGCAACATCATTTAAGAACTTGCCGATCCCGCTTCCGATCATCGTATAGGGGATCTCTGTGATAACAAGCTGTTTCTTGCCGCCCTTTAACTCTTCTACTTCTACCTTGCCTCGGATTTTGATTTTTCCTTGTCCCGTCTCATAAATCTGCAGCAGATCATCTTTATTGACTACGATTCCGCCTGTAGGGAAATCCGGTCCTTTGATATATTTCATCAGCTGCTTCGTACTGATCTCATCATTTTTCATATATGCCTTCACGGCTTCGATCACTTCGCCTAAATTATGGGTCGGGATGCTGGTCGCCATCCCGACCGCAATTCCTTCAGCCCCATTGACAAGCAGATTTGGTATGCGCACAGGAAGAACGACAGGCTCTTTTTCTGTCTCGTCAAAATTTGGTCCAAAATCGATCACATTTTTATCCAGATCAGACAGGTAGACTTCCTGCGTAAATTTCGTAAGTCTTGCTTCTGTGTACCGCATTGCCGCCGCACCGTCTCCCTCTATGGAACCAAAATTGCCATGTCCGTCTACTAACACCATACCCTTTTTGAATTCCTGCGCCATAACGACCAGAGATTCATAGATAGAGCTATCTCCATGAGGATGATATTTACCCATTGTATCTCCCACAATACGCGCACATTTACGATATGGCCTGTCATAGCGTATTCCCAGCTCATGCATATCATAGAGCGTCCTTCTCTGTACAGGTTTTAAGCCGTCACGCACGTCTGGCAACGCCCGTGCGATGATGACACTCATGGCATAATCGATGTATGCTTTTTTCATAAGATCTGAATACTCTGTTCTTATTATCTGTGATTCACTGTTCATTTCCTTATCTCCTCGTCCTTTCAGACACATTATATATCCAGTTCTGCCTCTGTGGCGTTTTCATAAATAAACGCTTTTCTAGGAGGCACCTCAGTTCCCATCAGCATCTCCGTCACACTGGATGCCATACGGGCATCTTCGATCTCCACCAGCTTCAAGAGTCTCCTTTCAGGATCCAGCGTTGTCTCCCAGAGCTGCTGTGCGTCCATTTCTCCAAGTCCTTTATATCTTTGCAGCGTAAAACCGCCGTCATGAGTCTTTCTGTATCTCTCCAATGCCTTATCATCATACAGATACTCTTCTTCTCCTTTTTTCGGCATAGTCTTGTACAGCGGCGGCATGGCAATATACACATGCCCTTCATAGATCAACTCCGGCATGAATCTATAAAACAGCGTCAAAAGCAGTGTAGAGATATGAGCGCCGTCTACATCTGCATCTGCCATGATGATGATCTTATCATAACGCAGCTTGCTGATATCAAAATCATTGCCGTATCCTTCCGAAAAGCCGCAGCCAAACGCATTGATCATCGTCTTGATCTCTGCATTGGCAAGGATCTTATCAATACTTGCTTTCTCTACATTTAAAATTTTCCCTCGGATCGGGAGGATCGCCTGGAAATTTCTGTCCCGCGCCGTCTTCGCCGAGCCGCCCGCAGAATCTCCCTCCACGATAAAAATCTCACATTTACTCGGATCTCGGCTCTCGCAGTTTGCCAATTTCCCATTACTGTCAAAAGAATATTTCTGCTTCGTCAAAAGATTCGTCTTTGCTTTTTCTTCTGTCTTTCGTATCTTCGCCGCTTTCTCCGCACTGGAAAGTACTTTTTTAAGCACCTCAAGATTACGGTCAAAGTACAATACGATCTCATCTCCCGTCACCTTACCTGCCGCTCTCGCTGCATCCGGATTGTCCAGTTTTGTCTTCGTCTGCCCTTCAAACCGTGGATCCGGATGTTTGATCGAGATGATCGCCGTCATGCCATTTCGTATATCCGCTCCGGTAAAGTTGGCATCCTTCTCCTTCAGGATCCCAAGTTCTCTGGCGTACTGATTCATAACCGATGTAAACGTTGTCTTAAAACCAGTCAGATGTGTGCCTCCCTCGGCATTATATATATTATTACAGAAACCAAGTACATTTTCATGGAATTCATTGACATACTGTATAGCCGCCTCTACCTCGATTCCTTCCGACTCTCCTTTGAAATAGATTGGTGCGTGCAGCGCTTCTTTTTTCTTATTTAAATCCTGGATATATCCTATGATTCCTTCCGGTTCATGATAGATTTCTTTTTCCGCTTTTTCACCGCGCTTGTCTTCAAACACGATCGTCAGCTCCGGATTCAGATAGGCTGTCTCATGCAGACGGCTCTTTACCTCGTCAGCCTTAAACCTTGTCTTTTCAAATATCTCACCATCCGGCAGAAAATTTACTTCTGTTCCCGTCTTTCGCGTCTTTCCTATTTTGGGAAGCAGTCCATTTTCCAGCTCTATGACGGGGATCCCTCGTTCATACCGGTCATGATGCACATAGCCGTCCCTGCTGATCTTTACATCCATATATACAGACAATGCGTTTACGACCGAGGAGCCAACTCCGTGCAGTCCCCCACTGGTCTTATAAGCCGAGTCATCAAACTTTCCGCCTGCATGCAGTGTTGTATAGACAAGGCGAGCAGCGGATACACCCTTTTGATGCATATCAACAGGAACTCCGCGTCCATTGTCAGCAATAGTCGCGGAGCCGTCTTTTTCCAGCGTCACTTCGATTTTTGAACAAAACCCTGCCAAATGCTCATCCACTGCATTGTCTACGATCTCATATATCAAGTGGTTCAATCCCTTGGTCGATACGCTTCCGATATACATTCCCGGTCTTTTTCGGACTGCTTCCAGCCCCTCCAATACGGAAATACTGTCCGCATCATATGTATTCTGCTTTCCCATATTTACTCTCTCCTACTTCTTTTACACCTCTTGCCAGGGGTTGCCTCTCCCTGCACTATTGGTTAATTCTAGCACATACGATAGGGGTTTTCAAATAATTTTTCCTTTTCAACCGCTCCTGTTACTGTCAAGTAATCGTTGGCAACTTTCTTTTTGATTTATCTTTTTGTTGAAATAGCATGTTTTGTCCCAGTCTAATATCCAGCCATGTACAACAGTCGTTTTCTCTCCCCCTGTATCTTTCCATTTAATCCAACCATATGTCCAATCACCGGATATTCATATCCTTTTCCGTCTTTCCTTGGCGCTTTCGCTGACATCAGAATCTCTCCATACAATTCTTCTACTTTTTCTTCTTCAAATACCGGCCGACGCAGACGTTCGGTCACTTCATACAGCTTTCCACTGCACTTTTTTGCCAGGATCTTCGCCAGATGATTTCCTCCCTGTTTGCTCCAACTCCTATGTCCATGCTTCATTCGCTTTGCGATCACGCTCCATACATGGTTTTCCATCGTTCCCATATTCCGATATGCCAACCCTTCCGGTGGCTCTGGAAGATTGAGATTTTGAGACTGGTAAGGCACGAGTCCTTCCCGGTTGTTTTCATAATAACGAATCAGGTCTTCTACATCTTCAATCTCTGCCTCATCACTTAAGCTGTTTCGATAGATTTCCAGATACCGGAATACTTCTTCAATCTCTTCAGCTTTTATCAGCTCTAAAACAGCATCCCTCGCAGCCTGTTCATGGATTTTCTCTTTCGCAGCCTTATTCCGGTGGAACGGGTCTAACTGAAAACAGGTGCTTTTATCTTTCACTTTCTTGATCCAGGATGCTCCGTCTGCGTTTAAGATTCTTTGATCCACTTCATCCAGGTTAAACTCCTGCGCGATTGCTGCTTCCCGATATTCCTGAAACTCCTTTGCTTTGGAAAATCCGGCAACGACTACTTTATTTTCCAGCGCATAACGATCCGAACCGGTTTTTCGCCATCCTTCATAAGCAATCCCGATCTTAATCTCTGATTTATCCTGTTTTTCCTCTTTCCGGTCTTTTCCCTGCAGCCTGATATAAACTCCATCCGCTTCTTCAAACAGGACGGGAACCTCTCTTTTTCCTTTCACATGCCCTTTCTTATATTCTTCTGTCAGCTCCGCTTCATCCTCACAGACTTTTTCCCCTAACGCCTGAATGACGTTCCATACTCCCATCGCACTGATCGTCTGTCCAGTCATCTCACTGACCTGACGGGCACATTCTCTGTAAGATAGTTCTGTGATCCCGTTTACCAACAGTTCCGCCATATTCGTTGAGAGCAAACCCACGTGATCCAGATCCAGTGTTTCGTTCAGCAGATATACAAAACGCTTTCTTCCGTCCTCCTCTGTCACTTCATAAACATTTCTCTGATAGGTCACCTCACCATATACGGTCTTCACAGTTGTCTGTCTGCCCCCTTTATTCCGGTACTTCTTTTTGTCTCTGTCCTCCATCAGCATCCGGTCATACCGTTCCAGGAACTCTTTTGGGAACTCCCTGCCGATCTGGCAGACCCACGCATAAATATTTTTCTCTAACTGCTTGAATGTTACGCCGTTTTCCTTTATCATTGAATTCATCATACAGACTCCTTATGTTTTTTCTCGTCAATTAAACAATAAGATAAATCTGTATGATTGGGAAGAGGTTTCGATCTCTTCCCTTTATTTTTGCCAATGATAATTATACTCTAAGACCGCTCCTTTATTGTGTAAGAACCTGCTGTAATGTATCTGCCAACACTTCCATTGCATTCATCATCTCTTCTACTGTATTCGTCTGCGCTCCGGCTTCAATCAGAAGAGATTTCGGCACCAGATGCAGATTATAGCGATAGCCTCGCAGGTAAATGTGCCTTGCAAAACCTGGATATGTACTTTCACAGGCAAGCTGCATCTGTAATGAAAAGGCAAGGTTATCCTGTATATATGGATTATAAAGATATGCTATATCCCCATTTGTACGCGTTCTACTCAATCCGTTAAAGAACATGATCTTTGCCGTCTGCTTCCCGTTTACTTCCGTCACCAAATGTGTGTCGTCGCCTACTCCGTCCCGATGCAGGTCGATGACCACTTCTATCGTAGGATTCGCCTCCAGGATCGGGCGGATAGACGCTTCCGCATTCTCATAGGCATTGCTCCTGTCAAGCTGTCCATTGATAATATCATAGACCCCGGTATCATGGATTGTCTCGATCCCTTTCTCATTTAAAAGCTTTGTCAGATACTCTCCGACACCTACAATGCTGGTGCTGGGATCACCCGGCGTAGAATCCACAAATTCTTCTTGGGAATGGGTATGAAAGATCAGTACTTTCGGACCGTCTGCAGTAGTATCGATCTTCATGCTTCGTCCAAGCAGATCGTCTGCATTGAGCTGATCCGGTCCTATCATAGTGGAACTGTCTACCGTATAAAAATTGCTCAGCAGATAATCAAAATCCCGCAGCTTTTCTATCGACATATCTACAGAAGAAGATACCGGCTGTGTTTCCTGTGATTGTGCTGCATCTTCCTCTCCGATCAATTTCCCGTTTTCGTCTACCGCATTCTCGTCGTTTGCCTGGCTTTCTAATATTTTTGCGATTGTCTCTTCATCTTCCATAGGCGCTTCATATGTCTTTTTCTCTTCCACATATTGTACCACCGGCAGCCATGCATACACTTTCTTTGTAATCCATGCCCCCATGCCCTGTTCTGGTTTTTTATGCAGATAGGCAAGGCCCGGCATATACATTTCTTCCGCTTTATACAGCAGATCTCCCTGCAGTTCATAGCCAAAATCTCTGGCCGCTGTTTTTCCAACGGCTCCTGCAGCCCAGACGCCTGCGAAACACAGAATAAAAAGCAGTCCTTTTAACTGTTTTTGCTTTCCGTTATTCAATCTGTCCACCTCTGCAAAAAGTGTGCTTCTCCCTCTTTTCAAAAGATGCCTTTGAGCGCACACTTTTCTTTTTTCTTTAAGATGCACCGGCTATTTTCTTCCGGACTCTTTCTTACATTGTATGCTTAGGTTCCCCTATTATGCCTTTTCTCATAAATAATACGTTCAGTGCTTCCGAGATCGTATAACTGATCTGATCTACCATTTCATCTACATCCTTTGGCGTGACAAACATTCCGTTTAAATGTGGCGCGATCAGTTCTTTTACCAATTCATATTTTTCTCCTGCAGTATAAGAACGCAAAACTTCTCCCGCTTTTTTCAGCGTGTCGGAAGTTTCCAGAGCTGCTATGAAATTCTCCATCGTATCGTTTACGATCGTCGCCGCGTCTACCACGGTTGGGACTCCGATACCGATCACCGGGACTCCCAGAGATTCTTTATTCAGTCCACTCCTGTTATTTCCCACACCTGTTCCCGGATGTATCCCTGTATCTGCGATCTGGATCGTCCGGTGCAGCCTTTTGCTGTTTCGCGCGGCTAATGCGTCCACTGCAATCACCAGATCCGGCTTTGTCTCTTTAATCACACCTCGTATGATCTCGACAGTTTCCATACCCGTCTGTCCCATCACACCCGGCACGATCGCACTAATCATATTGGCATTTTCCATCCCCATCGCATACTTTCCATATTCTTTTACAATATGTCTTGTCACTGTCAGATGATCGACCACATTGGGTCCCAGCGCATCCGGCGTCACCTGTCGATTCCCAAGCCCGACTACCAGTATAGATACATCTTCTTTCTCGATCGTATTTCCCCGGATCAATTCCTGCACATATTTTGCCAGTTCTTCTGCTATCTCCCTGTGATAATCCTCATCCGGCACAGACAGATTAGGCGCCTCTAAAGTCAAGTAGGTGCCCACTGGTTTCCCCATTGCTTTAGCTCCTTTTTCCGTCTCTATCCGCACTCTCGTTACACGAATTTCTTTTTCCTCATCATAATGTTCCTCCAGTACGACACCCTGTACTTCTACATGATCCGATTCAAACCGCTCCTTTTCTTCCAGCGCAAGGTCTGTACGAATACTATACTTATCCAACATACTCCATCCTCACTTTATTCTTGTTTCGCAGCTCATGCCCTCTCATGCCGGCAAACTTCGCCCGATGTTGTTTAGTTTTACCGTATTTTTCATAAATATGTATTGACAAGCCTCCATACTTGGCATAAAATAAATGGGTATGTTTCATTGGAACGTCCGTGTCCGAATCCAGTGAAATGATAAATTACATTTGAAATTTCGCATATTTGGAGGTGTACAGATTGGCTAACATTAAATCTGCTAAGAAAAGAATTTTAGTGAACGAGACAAAAGCTGCAAGAAACAAAGCAATCAAATCAAAGGTAAAAACTGCTGTGAAAAAGGTAGAAGCTGCGATCGCTGCAAAAGATGCAGAGGCTGCAAAGACTGCTTTACATGCGGCTATCGTTGAGATCTCAAAAGCTGGAAGCAAAGGTGTTTACCACAAAAGAACTGTTTCCAGAAAGATTTCTCGCTTATCAAAAGCTGTAAATACGATTGCTTAATTGATCTGATATAGAGAAAACAAAAAGACATCCGCTGCCGTCAGGCGGATGTCTTTTTTAATGTAGGCCAGACAGTGATGAGCATCGTAACAAAAGACGCTGTACCACCGATGGCATTCGATATGGGTTCTGCCAAAAACACCCCGTCTGTTCCCAGCCCTGCCACCATCGGAAGCAAAAGCGTCAGAGGAACTACAATGATGATCTTGCGGAATAAAGAAAAGAAGATCGCAGGTTTAGGCAGATTCAGTGCTTGGTATGTAGACTGCCCGGAAAATTGAAGTGCCATCATAAAAATCCCGCAAAAATACAGCCGCATTGCAGGGATTCCTTTTTGTATCAGCTCTGGTTCATTTGTAAACAGATGCAGGAAAAAACGTGGCTCAAAAAATAAAACTGCCCACATCAGTACCGTAAATACCATACAGCTTCCTGCCATAAATTTGATCGCAGATTTTACACGTGTATAACATTCTGCCCCATAATTATAGCCGATCACCGGCTGTGCACCGGATGTCAGTCCTGTCACTGGCATTGTGATGATCTCCCTCACTGAATTGATGACTGTCATGATTCCCACATATACGTCTCCTCCATATCTGGAAAGCATCGCATTACAGACGATCTGCACAGTTCCGTTCGTAATATACATGATAAATCCTGCTGCCCCGAGCAGCACGATTTCCTTCACCAACTTTACATCTATACGCATAGCGTCCCTGCTCAGTTTTAGAATCGCTTTTTTTCCTGTCAGGAATTTAAGCACCCACAATGCCGATGCTCCCTGAGAAATAACGGTGGCCACTGCGGCGCCTCTGACTCCCATATGAAAGCCGAAGATCAAAACCGGATCTAAAATAATGTTGAACACAGCTCCCAGCAAGACAGTAAACATCCCCGTCTTTCCAAATCCCTGGGAATTGATAAAATTGTTCATCCCCAAACTGATCATGACAAAGATCGTCCCCAGCAAATAAATCGTCAGATATGCATCTGCATAGGGAAACGTAGCATCACTGGCACCGAACAGATACAAAAGCGGTCTTTTGAACAATAGACCGGATACCATCAAAATACCGCCGCACACAAGCAGCATAGAAAAAGAGTTGCCCATGATACACTGTGCTTTTCTTTCTTCATGCCCGCCTCTGGCGATCGAACACAACGGTGCACCGCCCATCCCGAACAGATTGGCAAATGCTGTGATGATCGTAATAATAGGAAGCGCCAGTCCGATCCCTGTCAGTGCTTCCGCAGAAGTGTGCGGAATATGCCCTATATAAATACGGTCCACGATACTGTAAAGTACATTGATCAACTGTGCTAATGTCATAGGCAGGGCCAGACTTAAGATATTTCTGGCAATGCTCCCTTTACTGAAATCATTTCTGCTTTCCACTCATCCTCTCCCCTTCCTGTGTGACTCAAACTCTATTATATACCCGTCGCCAAAAAAAGTACACATATCAAACACGAGTTTGATATGCGTACTTTTTTTACTTGCCGCTTCCGGCTGATTTCTTAGTTCCTGCTCACGGATCCTGCCGCAAAATTAGTTATTGATCAGTTTGTCCTCGTCACTCCAGCTATAGAGCTTTCTAATCTCTTCCCCAACCTTCTCTGCCGGATGCTCGGAAGCAAGTTTTCTCATTGCTCTGAAGTGTGCCTGTCCTCCTGCTTCTGACATATCCAGCAAAAATTCTTTTGCAAAGGAACCATCCTGAATATCCTTTAAAATCTGTTTCATCGCTTTCTTCGTCTCTTCTGTGATGATCTTTGGACCTGTAATATAATCACCATATTCTGCCGTATTGGAGATAGAATATCTCATACCTGCAAAACCAGACTGATAAATCAAATCTACGATCAGCTTCATCTCATGGATACATTCAAAATAAGCGTTTCTTGGGTCATATCCCGCCTCAGTCAGTGTCTCAAATCCCGCCTGCATCAGCGCACATACACCGCCGCACAATACAGCCTGCTCGCCAAAGAGATCTGTCTCTGTCTCTGTTCTAAATGTTGTCTCCAGGATACCTGCTCTTGCGCCACCGATCGCAAGCCCATACGCAAGCGCTTTATCAAGTGCTTTTCCTGTGGCATCCTGATGCACTGCTACCAGACAAGGCGTTCCTTTTCCTGCCTGATATTCGCTTCTTACAGTGTGTCCCGGAGCCTTTGGCGCGATCATAGTCACATCTACATTTGCCGGCGGTACGATCTGCCCAAAATGGATGTTAAAACCATGCGCAAACATCAGCATATTGCCTTCTTCCAGATTCGGCTCAATATCCTTCTTATAAAGCGCAGCCTGTTTCTCATCATTGATCAGAATCATGATAATATCTGCCTTCTTTGCAGCTTCTGCTGCGGTAAATACTTCAAATCCCTGTTCTTCTGCTCTTTTCCAAGAACGGCTTCCTTCATAAAGTCCGATGATCACATTACATCCGGATTCTTTTAAGTTCAGCGCATGTGCGTGTCCCTGGCTGCCGTAACCAATGATCGCGATAGTTTTCCCTTCTAACAGAGAAAGATTACAGTCTTCCTGATAATAAATTTTAGCTGCCATTTTTCATTCCTCCTAAATTTACATTCCAGCATGGCTATGCTGTGTTTTCTGAAAATTTATAGTTAAAGGCTCCTGCCCTTAGCTTTCTTTTATGCACCTGTTTTAGTCAATATATGTAATATCCTTGCTTCCCCTGGCGAGTCCTGTGATCCCTGTCCGTGCCAGTTCTAATATCTCATAGTCTTTGAGCAGATTTAAGAATGCTTCCAACTTAGACTGATTCCCCGTTAATTCGATCATCAAAGATTCTTCTTCCACATCTACGATCTTCGCACGGAAAATATCTGCCACAGAGATGATCTCTCCTCTCTGTGCGGCATTCGCGCGCAATTTTACCATGATCAGTTCCCGATAGACAGATTCTTCATCTTTTAAAACTTTGATCTCAATCACATCTTCCAGTTTTCTGACCTGCTTTTCAATCTGTGAAAGGATCAGTTCATCTCCGGAAGCAACAACTGTGATCCTTGTAAATCTTGGATCTGCCGTCATACCTGCGGTGATACTGTCTATGCTGTATCCTCTTCTGCTGAATAAACCTGCGATCCGGCTGAGTACTCCCGGATTATTGTCGACCAACAATGAATAGACCTGTTTTCTCATGTATTTCCTCACTTTCCCGGTTTCATTGACCTTGCAGAAAAAACAGAGTGCGTTCTGTTTTCTATAATATTAGCAACTATGTCTGCTTTTGTCAAGAGAATCCGTTCATTAATTCTTGATGTTACTTATTCCTTATTTTTCCTGCTGCTGCCGCTCAATCTGTTCTGCCAGATCATTTAAATATACCCAGCGTTCCGTCTTTTCCTCCAGTTCTTTCTCCGTCTTTTCTTTCTCCTGCATAAGTTCAGACAAACGCACGGAATTCGTCGCGTTTTTCTCTATTTCTTGTTCTGCTTTTTCTAGTTTTTCTTCCAATTGTGCGATTTCCTCGTCGATTCTCTCATATTCCCTTTGTTCTTTATACGAAAATTTTAGATTTGTCTGATGGTCTTGCTTCCATGAACGCTTTTTCCCCATTTCTTCTTTCTCGTCCGTATATGCCTGATTTTTCACTTTTGCAGCTGTTTTCCTCGTTTCTGTATTTTCCGTCTTTTTTCTTTTTTTCTCCATATAATCCGTATATCCGCCCTCATATTGTACAAATCTGCCCTCACCCTCAAAAGCAAATATACGATCTGCGATCGTATCCAGAAAATACCGGTCATGGGAAACAGCAATCACGATCCCTGCAAAAGATTCCAAATAATCTTCTAATATGTGAAGTGTAGGAATATCCAAGTCATTGGTCGGTTCATCTAACAAAAGAACATTCGGGGCTCCCATCAGTACTCTCAAAAGATAGAGCCTTCTTTTTTCTCCTCCTGACAGCTTTGAAACCGGCGTATACTGCATAGAAGCATTGAACAGAAATCGTTCCAGCATCTGGGAAGCCGATATCCTTCCCTCTTTCGTCGGAAGATACTCCCCCACCTCACGAATGTAGTCAATCACTCTTTGCTCCGTGTCCATCTGGGGCGTCTCCTGTGCAAAATGCCCTATCCTGATCGTCTCGCCGATTTCCACATGCCCACTATCCGGTCTTAATTCCCCTGCCAGGATCTTCATCAACGTAGATTTACCGCATCCATTCTCTCCTATGATCCCAAGTCTTTGATTCTTCAGTACGATATAACTAAAATCTGCAAGAATTGTTTTTTCCCCATACATTTTACATATATGAGATACTTCTATCGTCTTTTTCCCCATTCTGCTTTCTACAGATTCCAGTTCTACCGTCATATCTTGTATAGGCGCCGCCTGATTTTTCAGTTCTTCCAGACGGAGCAGTCTTGCCTTTTGCTTTGTACTTCTGGCACGGCACCCTCGCTTTGCCCATTCTAGCTCTGCTCTTAACACACTGTTTCTCTTTCGCAGAGAGGCGAGTTCCATTTCCTCTCTTGCTGCTTTCATTTCCAAAAACTTTGTATAGTTCGCCTCATACTCATAAATTTTCCCATGATCGATCTCCCAAATCCGGTTCGTTACTCTGTCCAGGAAATAGCGGTCATGGGTAACCATGATGACACATCCTTTAAACCGATTCAAAAATGCTTCCAGCCAGGCTGCCATTTCATTATCCAAATGATTCGTCGGCTCATCTAAGATTAGGATCTGCGCCGGTTCAAGCAGTGTCCTGGCTAGAGCCGCACGCTTTTTCTGTCCGCCGGAAAGGTATTGTACATTCGCCTCATGGTCAAACAATCCCAGCCTGTTTAGAATCGTTTTTGCCTCGTTATCTGTCTCCCAGTCCTCCTTTTGCATTTTCCCTCTCATTACATAGGACAGCACTGTCTCCTCTTTTGTAAAAAGCGGATCCTGCGGGAGATAAGCAAGACGTATACCATTTTTTATAATCACTTGCCCTGCATCTGCCGCTTCCAGTCCAGCAATAATTTTTAATAAAGTGGTTTTTCCCGTCCCATTAATCCCAATGATGCCGATCTTGTCCCCCTCCTGGATCCCACAGGAGACATCAGCAAAAATACTTTTTTCTCCAAATTCTTTACTGATATGTTCTATATTTAAAATATTCATATATTTTCCTTTCGTACCATAGTGAAAATCTAAGATTTTTCTTAATTTTTCTTCCGATGCTTGAGTCCTGCCAAAAAAAGTTATACCATATATAGAGTTATCTTTATGAAAGCGAGGATTGTTATGCGTACAACCAAAAAGCACTCTACTATATTTGATGATGATTTTGAAGTCACATATGAAGATGATCCATCTGTCTTCACTGACATACAGCACACAGATGTTCCAAAACGGAAATACTTTGAAGATGTAGACTATGAAGATGAAGACGACTACAAACACAGAGCAGGATATAGAAATTATGACGATACCTGTTACGACCTCCCCAATGAAAAGGAATATAAAAAAAGGAAAAAACGCCGGAAAAGTTCTGTTCCTTTAGCCGCGCCAATACGAAAAGGCGGAAAAGCGCTGTCCAGATTTTCCAGTACCGTGATCCGGCGTCTTTCCCTCCTTCTCATCCTGGCAACTACATTTTATGTAACTTATAATTTCTGGCGCGGAAGCGCGCTATATGGAGATATCATAGAAGCATGCAGGACAATGCAGGTTACCCCCGTATTGGCAGCATACTTCAGTGTAGCTGCCCTTTTCCTGCTCTTTGAACTTATTTCCCTTTTCTGGGCAATGACTAGAACAAAAGTGCGCGATGGTTTCTCTTCCTGGAAGGAGGATACCGGCAGAGGGATGTTTTCCTTCATCGCCGTGTTTGTCTCCTCCTATCTGGCATTTCTCCTAAACCGTTTTATCCCGGATTCTTTGGAAGTCCTATACGGTCTAAAAGGCGCTCTGGATGTCTATGGTTCTCTGTACAATGTCCTCTTCGGCCTGTGCACGGCAGGCGTAATTTCCTGCCTTATACGGAAACATCGGCGCTGAGCACAAATATATAGATCATACACGAAAACATCCGCCGCCGATAAATTCTCTCAGCAGTGAATTTGTCGGCACGTATTCACTTCCGATTCCCACAAAATAATCAAAAAACTTCAAAAGACGCTTTGCCTCTGCATATTCCGGCGATTTTTTTTCTACGCCGAACAGCAGCGGTTCCACATATTGTTTCAGTACAGCAAGTTCATATAAAAGTGAAGAATTGAACATAACATCTGCTTCCTCCTGGAACGGGAAGATATTTTCTTCTTCTCCTCTCCTCACCGACTGCCACATAGCGATCGTATTTTTCGCAGATGTTCCTCTTGTTCTTGCATCCCGCACGAGCCTGCGTATAAGCCGTCCGTCTGTAGATGGTATCCGGTTATGCTCGTCAATATTTAACTGGGTCAACGCACTGATATAGATTTTAAATTTGTTTTCATCAGAAAGTGCTTCTGTCAGCTTTGGATTCAAACAATGGATCCCTTCTATCACAAGAATATCATTTTCTCCAAGCTTTTTGGGTGTCGTATCATAAGTCCGCACCCCTTTCTTAAAATTAAAGATCGGCAGATACACTTCTTTTCCCGCCAGGAGTGCCTCCATATCTTCATTAAATTTCCTTACATCAATTGCTTCAATACACTCAAAATTATACTTCCCATTTTCGTCTTTTGGCGTATCCTCACGATTCACAAAATAATTATCCACAGCGATCGGGTGCGGCTTCATGCCGTTTACTCTAAGCTGTATGGATAAACGATGGGAAAACGTAGTCTTTCCTGAGGAAGAAGGACCTGCGATCAACACGAATTTTACATTCTTTCTTTTGGCGATCTGCTCGGCTATCGCACCAATACGCCTCTCTTGATAGGCCTCCTGCACAAGCACCACTTCCCGCATATCACATTTTGTGACCATGTCATTGAGTGCCCCTACTGTATCTATCTCCTGACTGTCTCCCCACTCAACGGACGTTTTAAGCACTTCAAAGAGCTTCGGGCTCGGAGCAAACGGCGGCACCTCTTCCGGCCTTTCTTTCACGGGCATCTGTATCACAAAGCCCTTGTCATAAAGATGCAGAGAAAAATACTGCAGACAGCCGGCGTCCGGAACCATGTATCCATAATAATAATCCTCAAATTCATTCATACTATAAATATTAACCTTTGACACGCGCCTGTATTCAAACAGTCTTTCCTTATCATACATCCCATGCCGCCGAAACAGCTCCACTGCTTCCGATGTATGGACAGAACGTTTCTTGATCGGCATCTTCTCTCTGGAAAGTTCCCGCATCCTATGCTCTACTTTCTCAAGAAATTCCTGGTCAAGTACAACATCTCCTTCCACCGTACAGTAATACCCCTTGCTGAGGGAAAAATGGATACGCACACGTTCTACTGTATCATGTCCTCCTACATCATGCACCGCTTTTACCAGAAGAAAACACATGCTTCTCTTATATGCAGCATGCCCGATCTGATCTGCCGTTGTAAGAAAAGTAATCTCACAGTCCTGTTCCACTGTCTTTGACAGTTCTTGAAGGCGGAATTCATTTACATAGACTAAGACAATCTGGTGCGCATATTTTTCCTGCAATTCTTCTGCTATTTTTTTGTACGTAGTGCCTGCTTCATAGATTCTTGTCTCATTTTCGATCTTTACTTTACAATATTTTTTCTCCATTTTTCCTCCTTTTATTCAGCTGTGGTCAGGAGTCCCTATACAACCTGAAACGGATGAACGACCGGAGCTGCCGTCACCTCCAGACCAGGAAGCTTTTTCTCCAGGAAGTGTTTCATGTCTTCTATAAAGACATATTCTGTCCCATAGTGTCCCGCGTCAATGATAGAAAGTCCCTGTTCTACCGCATCCAGCCCATCATGATGTCCTATATCTCCAGTCACAAGAACATCTGCTTTTTTCCGAATCGCCGCTGAAACAGCGCTTTTCCCACTTCCCGGTGATATGGCAAGCCGTGAAACACTTTGCTCCATATTCCCAAATATTTTTACCGTTCCTAGTTTTAATGTATGTTTCACATAGACGCCACATTCTTCCAAAGACATTTTTCGCGGCAGGGTACCTACTCTTCCAATTCCCTCTTCGCGCCCATCTTTCTCCATTGTAACATCCAGTACTTCGGTATTTTTCAACTGCAGGATCCTTTCCGTTAAAGCTGCCATTCCAAGGACATCATAATTTGTATGCATAGCATAGTATGCGATGTCAGACTGGATTAACGCAACGACCCTTCTACTTATAAAATCTCTGTCTGTCACGCATTTCAAAGGAGAAAAAATAAGAGGGTGATGCGTGATCAGCATATCTGCCCCAGCTTTCTTAGCCTGCTCGATCACAGATTCTGTCGCATCCAGGGCGATATATACTTTCTTCACTTCTTTTTCACTTCTCCCTGCCAGAAGTCCCACATTGTCAAAACTAAGGGCGGCTTCCGGCGGATAGGAAGCCTCTATCACTTTCATGATTTCCTTACACAGCATAATACTTCATTCCTTTCTCTATGCATAGAAGTTCCTGTCTCAACTGTTCTTTTCTATCTTCTATCCTCTTTGTTCCTCCATTTTGCAGATGCTTTAGTATCTGCTTCTTTAGATTGCCTTCCCTTTTCAGATACTCATACAGCACCGGATCTTTCTTTTCCAAAAGAAGCCTTCCATACTGAAGTTCTGTCTCACTCCAATTCTGTTCCTGCTCTTTTTTCCCCGGTACTACTTTCATCATAGGATAGTATTTTCCTTCCTCCTGCACCATCTTCTCCTCTATAAACAAAAAACCCTCCTGTAGCAGAAAGGCTCTCACTTTTGCGGTCTCCGACTGCGGCTGAAGAATGCACTCCTTTAAATAAGCCAGGCTATTGCCTGCCTGTTCTAAAATATGTATCATCAACCCCCCGCCCATTCCCGCGATCACTGCACACTGCGCTTCGCCCGGCCGCAGTTTATCCAGTCCGTCAGAAAGACGCAGTTCTATTTTATCTTCCAAGGCGTGCTCCTGCACATGGTCTTTTGCTCTTTTTAAAGGTCCCGGTCTGACATCCATCGCTACCGCAGAAGGAATGATCCCATTTTCCGTTAAATAGATTGGGATATAGGCATGATCTGTACCTATATCCGCCAATTTATATCCGGCAGTCACCAAGGAGGCAACTGCCTGTAATCTTCTTGATAGTTCCATGACTGCCCCTTAATCCAGATAATCTCTCAGTTTTCTGCTGCGGCTTGGATGACGGAGTTTTCTTAAAGCTTTCGCTTCAATCTGACGAATACGTTCTCTTGTAACGTCGAACTCACGTCCTACTTCCTCTAAAGTTCTTGCGCGGCCGTCATTCATACCAAAACGCAGGCGCAGTACTTTCTGTTCTCTCTCTGTCAGCGTATCCAGCACCTCGTCCAACTGCTCTTTGAGCAATGTCTGTGCCGCCGCCTCTGCTGGAACAGGGACATTGTCGTCCTGTATAAAATCGCCCAGGTGACTGTCTTCCTCCTCGCCGATCGGTGTCTCCAGAGAAACCGGTTCCTGGGAGATCTTCAGTATTTCTCTGACCCTCTCCACCGGCATGTCCAATTCCTTGGCAATCTCCTCCGGCAGCGGTTCTCTGCCCAGTTCCTGTAAAAGCTGACGAGATACCCGGATCAGCTTATTGATCGTCTCGACCATATGCACGGGAATACGGATCGTCCTTGCCTGATCCGCGATTGCTCTCGTAATTGCCTGCCGTATCCACCATGTCGCATATGTGCTGAACTTATACCCTTTGTGATAGTCAAATTTTTCCACGGCTTTTATCAAGCCCAAATTCCCCTCCTGGATCAGATCAAGGAAAAGCATACCCCTGCCCACATAGCGCTTTGCGATGCTGACCACCAGACGCAAGTTTGCCTCTGCCAGTTCTTTTTTCGCATCTTCGTCGCCTTCCTCCATCCGTTTTGCCAGTTCGATCTCACGCTCTGCGCTTAGAAGTGGGACCTTTCCGATCTCTTTCAGATACATACGCACAGGATCCTCAATGCTGACTCCTTCCGGCACGGACAGATCGATATTTTCCATATCCACCTCATCGTCATCTGAAATGATCACGTCGATGTCTACATCCACATCATCGTCTACATCAGAATTGATACGCAGGACATCAATATTATTCGCTTCCAGGTAATCATATACTTTCTCCATATGTTCTGCATTCAGTTCCATATCATTGAAGAAATCATTGATCTCCTGCAGCTCCAGTATACTTTTTTTCTTCTTTCCCTGTGCAACAAGTTCCTTTAATCTTTCTTCAAATTTCTGTATGTTTTCTTCCATGTGTCCATCCTTCCCCACCTGCAAAAGCGCAGGCTGTCTTGTTTTATTTTATCCTTAATCAATAGAAATATGCAGTTTCTTCAAATCCTCCAGCCGCCTCTTTTCTTCCATCAGATGCTGTAAGCCGGCCATGTCTGTCGGTTCCAGCTGCAGCGTCTGTTCATCGATACTATGCGACTTTACCCTCAGTATCGTTTCTTTGAGCGCCTGTTCCTGTTCTTCCTTCGTCGTCAGCTTCTTGATCCTGGTATGAAACAGAGAGGCCGCCTCTCTGTGTTCTTCCTCCGCTGTAAAATGATTCAATATTTTAGCCGGGTTTAATTCTCCTTTATCATACTGATCATACAGGAATTCCGCAACTGTCTGGTAGAGTTTTTCTGTAAAATCTGTCGGGCTTATGTATCTGCGGATGACGGAAAACAGCTTCTTTTCATCAATCATCCATGTAAGAAGCGCTTTCTGCGAAGTCAGGATTGCATCTTCCTTTGGCTTTTCCTGTCCTGCCGCCTGCTTATGTCTTACCACAGGCTTTGCCATTCCCTCCTGCACAGCAGCCTTGCTGACCATCTTTTTCAGACTTTCCTCGCTGACCTTATATTTCTTTGCGACCGCTTCTATATAGTTATTGCGTTCCAATTCTTCTTCAAAAGTCAAAAGCCGCCTGGCCGCCTCTCGGAAAAATGCTGTCTTGCCTTCCGGAGAGTCCATGGCAAACTCTCGCTCCAATATCTCCAGGCTGAACAAGAAACCATTTCTTGACTCCTTGATCCGTTTTTCAAATTCCTCGGCGCCCAGATTTTTAATGAATTCATCCGGATCTTTATACGGATCCATCCGTATCACCCTTGCTGCGATCCCTGCTTCCTTTAAGATCGGTACTGCACGCAAGGCAGCTCTCGTTCCCGCGTCATCACTGTCATACGTAAGATACACTTCCTGGACATATCGTTTGATCAAAGAGGCATGTCCGGATGTCAGAGCCGTGCCCAGTGAAGCGACTGCATTCGTGAAACCGGCCTGGTGGAGCGAGATCACATCCATATACCCCTCACACAACAAAAAATAGGATCTCTTTGATACACGCGCACGGTTTAATCCATACAGATTCCGGCTTTTGTCAAAAACAACTGTCTCTGGGGAATTTAAATATTTCGGTTTCCCCTCCCCCATAACACGGCCGCCAAATCCTATAACGCGGTTGTTTACATCCATGATCGGAAACATCACTCGGTTCCAAAACTTATCATACACCCCGTGACGTTCATCCGTATTTATAAGTCCTGCTTTTCGTATCAGTTCTTCTGTCCATCCCCTGCTCCGCAGATATTTGTACAGATCGTCACTGTATTTATTAGAATATCCAAGCCCAAATCCTGTGATCATCTCATCAGACAACTCTCTATTCTTCAAATATGTATAGGCCTGCATGCCATTTTTCGATTTCAGCTGTGCATAAAAATACTTTGCCGCCGCCTTATTGATTTCTAATATGGAAGCTTTTAAGTCGGCTTTTTCTTTTGCCTCTTTGGAATACTCCATCTCCGGCAGCTCCACTCCTGCACGATCCGCCAAGAATTTCACCGCCTCCACAAAAGAGAAGTTCTCATATTCCATCAAAAATGTGAATACATTTCCTCCTGCTCCGCACCCAAAACAATAATACATCTGCTTTCCCCGGCTGACCGAAAAGGAGGGAGACTTTTCGTTATGAAAAGGACACAGACCAAAATAGGAACTCCCTTTCTTCTGAAGCCTGACATACCCGGATATGACATCCACAATGTCGTTTTTCATTCTGATTTCTTCTATCAGGTCCTCTGAATAATACATAGTTTCCTCCTAAAAATGCCCTTATATTATTATATTCGACAAAGGCCGTCGTTTTCCTTTAATTTTTCCAGGCTTCCGGCACAAAAAATTCCTGAAACTTTTTTACAGCATATAGATCCGTCATTCCTGCGATATAATCGCACACGATCTGTTCTCTGCTGCTGTCCGTATAAGACAGTGCGTCCAGAAATTGCCGCGGCAGCGTATCCAGATGGCGGATATAATATTCATACAGCTGCTCTATCATATGTACCGCCTTGTCTTCCTCCCCCTTCGCTTTTGGATTCATATATACATTCTCAAACATAAATTTCCGCAGTTTTGTCATGGCAGCCTCTACTTCTTCCGACATACAGATCTCCGGCTTATCCATGCTGTGAGTGATCACATCATGCACCATCGTGTTAAGACGCTCTTTCCCCGTATATCCTAATACTTTTCTTATAGAATAAGGAATATCGTTCTCTGTAAGTATCCCTCCACGGATAGCATCATCCATATCATGATTGATATAAGCGATTTTATCCGAAAGCCTTAGGACCTGTCCTTCCAGCGTATGCGGATGTCCCGCAGTCTGATGATTCAGTATCCCATCCCGCACTTCCCATGTAAGATTCAGTCCTTTTCCCTGTTTTTCCAGACATTCTACAACCCTGAGACTCTGCCTGTGATGTGAAAAATGATACACCCGGTTAAGCGCCCTTTCCCCTGCATGCCCAAACGGCGTATGCCCCAAGTCATGTCCCAGAGCAATGGCTTCCACTAGATCTTCATTTAGTTTCAATGCTTTGGCGATCGTCCTGGCATTCTGCGAAACCTCCAGCGTATGCGTCAGCCGCGTCCGATAATGATCTCCTTTGGGAAGAAGAAATACCTGTGTCTTCTGCTTCAGCCTACGGAATGCTTTGCAGTGCAGGATCCTGTCTCTGTCCCTTTGAAATACAGGACGTATATCGCACTGTTCTTCTTCCCTCTCCCTGCCTTTGGAATTTCTGCTTAATGTGGCATAAGGACTTAAATACGCAACTTCCCGCTCCTCCAATTGTTCTCTTATGGTCATTGGCATTACCTCGAATCCATTCTGAAACCATCGTCATATTGTTCTTCTATATAATTATATTCTGTACTTTTTCTGTATTTCCTCTATTTCCGTTCTTCTTTCAAGCGTTTTTCGATTGCTTCTGCTACTGTCTGCAGGACTTTGATCCTTGCATAGTATTTACTGTTCGCCTCCACAACGATCCAAGGGGCATATTCCGTCGAAGTGCGCAGGAGCATCTCATTGACCGCCTCCTCGTAACTGTCCCATTTTTCGCGGTTTCTCCAATCTTCTTCCGTAATCTTCCATCGCTTTTCAGGCGTCTCCTGCCGTGCAGTAAAACGCTTTTTTTGTTCTTCCTTGTCAATATGCATCCAGAACTTCAAAATGACCGTCCCTGCATCCGCCAGATCTTTCTCCATATCATTCATTTCTTTATACGCTCTCTGCCACTCTTCCTTTGTACAGAATCCTTCAATACGTTCCACCATCACTCGACCATACCATGTCCGGTCAAAAATCGCAATATGTCCCGCCTTTGGCATGGCTCTCCAGAATCTCCAGAGATAATGGTGCGCTTTTTCAATATCATTGGGCGCGGCAATCGGCGTCACAACATATCCCCGCGCATCCATCTTCTCCGTCAGACGCTTGATCGCCCCACCTTTTCCTGCGGCATCCCATCCTTCAAAACCGATCACGACCGGAATCCTTCTGCGGTACAGTTCGCCATGCAGCATTTCTATCTTTTTCTGTAACTTCTTCAGCTTCTTTTTATATTCTTCTTTTGTCAGTGTACATGCAAGATCTGCTTTGGACAGTATCGATTCTTGTAATTTACTGATCTGGCTTCCTTCCGTTTTGGGAGATTGGATTTCGACCGCCTGTGCTTCTTCTTTTTCCGACTCTAGTTCACGCAGCACTTCTGTCGCCCGTGTCTTTACCTGTTCGTTCTTTCTCTTTTTTATCTCCTCTTCCAAAAATGCAATAACCGTAGAATACATTTTTACTGCAGCAAATCTGCGGTCCGTCGCCTCGATGATCGTCCAGGGGGCATAGTCGACATCTGTCTTTTGCAGCATTTCTTCCATCATACGCTCATATTCGCTGTACCGCACGTTCCTTTCTATATCCCCCTGCGTTACTCTCCATGCGGTTTCTTTCTTTTTCTTCAGCTTCTTAAATCGTCTCTTCTGCTCTTTTTTATCGATATCAAAGAGAAGCTTGATCAATACGTTGCCATCATCTGTCAGCTGCTTTTCAAAGGAACAAATAGAATAATATATAGAAGGCAGTTCACGTTCCTTTGTCCTCTTCTCGAAACGGTCTATGAGCACTTTACGGTACCAGCTTCCATCAAAAATCGCCATTCTGCCTCTTTGTGGTGTTTTTCTCCAAAATCTCCAAAAAAACGGATGCATAGCTTCTTCTTCCGTCTCCTTTTTTACCGTATACACTTCAAACCCCCTTGGATCCATGCCGCGTATCAATTTCCCGATCTGCAGTCCCTTTCCCGCCGCATCATATCCCTCAAATACGATCATAACAGGTATGTTCATTTCCTTACACTGTCTCTGCAGATAAGAGAGTTTTGTTTCAAGCATAGGCATTTTTGCTTTATACTCTTCTTTTGATAACTTTTTTGTTAAATCCACTTTTTCTAACATTGTTTTCCTCCGATTGACACTTCTTCTGTTAGTATTGACGGGTTTTTAGTTTATTATTTGCAGACTGTAATATAATAGTATCATTAAAACTGCAAAAAAAATAGAACCGAGCACCTATTTTTTGTACTCGCTCCTATTTAATCCTTTTCATCCTCATACATTTCTTTTAGCAACTCATAAACCAAACTCTGTTTTCTGCTGCTCACTGCATTATACATTCTGCAAATATCCATATGATTTTCCGTCAGATGCAAAAGCTCGATCTGATACTCTTGCGTCAGTCTTTTATCCGATACCTTCAAAATATAATCGATTGAAACATGAAAATAATTTGACAATTGTATCAAAATATCTGCCGGCAGAGAATTCTCGCCGTTCTCAATCCTGCTGATCGTCTGCTGCGAAACATTAATTTTAGCAGCTAATTCTTCCTGTTTAAGTCCTTTTTCTTTCCGGAGTTCTTTTACACGATTGTCCACTGTATTCACACCCTTTAATATTCTATCTATTATTGTACCGAATACCGATCGCAGTGCTATCCAAATATAGGTTTTACATATACTCATATTTTATGTACGCTCATTCTTATTCATACTTACAATGGTACAATATTCCTGGTGATGTGATATGTTATCTAACACACTAGGAAAAAGATTAAAAATGCTTCGCAAGCAACATAATCTAAACCAGTTAGAACTTTCTAAAAAGTTAAGTATACAAAGGCAGACTCTCTCCGCATATGAACGCGGCATCAGTGTTCCAAATATTTTTATTCTGATCCAATTAGCCGATATTTATGGTCTGACCTTAGATGAACTTGTAGGACGCAGGCCTTTTCAAAAAAAGCCAGACACTGCAGTTGCTCCTTTTCAGGATTCGGAATCTCCATAAAAATGCTTATCTTCTGCTTGTACTATTTTTCTTTCACCGATATAATATATTTATGAACCATATTGCATCAAATGAGAGTACTATTTATGCTGCAACTTGGCGGCGGAGTGGAGATTTTTATGAGTGAATATGAAAAAATGCTGTCTGGTGAATGGATTTTTCCGTCTTCTCCTGAACTCAAAGAAATGCGGATTTTCTGCAATCATCTTATCTTTGATCTAAATCAAATTGACAACAGCCAAAAACAAAAGCGCTATATTCTTCTCAAAAGGCTGCTGGGAGATATAGGGGAAGATGTCAATATAAAATCCATCTTTCAGTGTGACTATGGAAAAAATATTCATGTAGGAAACCATGTGTTCATCAATTACAACTGTGTCATTGCCGACGTAGGAAAAGTTGTGATCCATGACCATGTAAAAATAGGTCCTCAAGTTGGAATCTATACAGTCAACCATCCTCTCGATCCTGCCGAAAGGCTGACCGGAAAAGAACACGGAAAAAAGATTGAAATCGGGGAGAACTGTTGGATCGGAGGGCACAGCGTGATCAATCCGGGCGTTACTCTTGGCAGGAATGTTGTCGTAGCTTCCGGTACTGTTGTCACAAAATCTTTTGGAGATAATGTCCTCGTCGCAGGGGTTCCCGCCCGAGTCCTCAAATCCCTTTAATATTCCTGCCTTTTTCCATCGCATTGTCTCCTTATAGTATTCTATACTTCAGTTTTTTCCCCATTCGGGCATCCCACAATACATGCCTTCCAGGCGAATGTGCTTCACAGGACAAAGCATAGAATTTACGAAAATGAAAAAAAGCAAAAAAAATTGTTGACAT
The DNA here is from genome assembly GCF_001487105.1 of Mediterraneibacter massiliensis. Taxonomy (GTDB): domain Bacteria; phylum Bacillota; class Clostridia; order Lachnospirales; family Lachnospiraceae; genus Mediterraneibacter; species Mediterraneibacter massiliensis. The sequence continues at coordinate 1,880,455 of NZ_LN913001.1, forward strand.
TTAATCTGATACCGAGTATTATATTATTCGTGGCGTGTGAATCACAGAAGCGCCGCAAAATGCGGAAGTGTCGGAACTGGCAGACGAGCAAGACTAAGGATCTTGTGAGCAATGCGCTCGTGTGGGTTCAAGTCCCATCTTCCGCAGTATGCAAAAAGCAGAAGACCTTACATAGGTTTTCTGCTTTTTAATTTTCAAATTATACATACATATACTTTTGCTTAAAAAGGCGTTGAATCATAAACATGAATCAACGCCTTTTTATACCTTATCATATGCAGCACGCCATCTGCAAGGCATGTATCCGGAATGCCAAATGGGGATACATTTATTCTTGTTCACATGGACTGTCTATTCCATATTTCCCGGAAATTTTGGTATACCGTCAAATCCCGCCTGCAGTTCTGCGTCAGTCGGTATATAATCCTGCATCTCGCCATTGTGGAATTTCTCATATGCCACCATGTCAAAGTATCCTGTACCTGTCAGGCCAAAGAGGATTGTCTTTTCTTCTCCTGTCTCTTTACATTTTAAAGCTTCATCAATTGCTACTTTGATCGCATGACTACTCTCTGGAGCCGGAAGGATCCCTTCCACTCTCGCGAACTGTTCTGCCGCAGTAAATACAGATGTCTGTTCCACAGAACGTGCCTCCATATAACCATCCTCATATAGCTGAGACAGAACCGAACTCATACCATGATAACGCAAACCTCCTGCATGATTCGCAGATGGAATAAATCCGCTGCCCAGTGTATACATTTTCGCCAGCGGGCAGACCATTCCTGTATCACAGAAATCATATGCGTACACACCCCTTGTAAAGCTTGGACAGGAAGATGGTTCTACAGCAATAAAATGATAATCAGCTTCTCCTCTTAATTTCTCGCCCATAAACGGAGAGATCAGTCCACCCAGATTAGAACCACCCCCTGCACAACCGATGATGATATCTGGTTTGATACCATATTTATCCATGGCAGTCTTTGTCTCCACACCGATGATAGACTGATGGAGCAATACCTGGTTTAATACACTGCCCAATACATACCGGTATCCCGGTGTATGTGTCGCCACCTCTACCGCTTCAGAGATCGCGCATCCTAAACTTCCCGTTGTTCCCGGATGTGCTGCGAGTATTTTTCTTCCCACCTCTGTTGTCTCAGAAGGAGACGGAGTCACGCCGGCCCCATAAGTTCTCATCACTTCCCGTCGAAACGGCTTCTGCTCATAGGAGCATTTTACCATATATACTTTACAGTCTAGATCCAGATAAGAGCATGCCATAGACAATGCTGTTCCCCACTGTCCTGCTCCAGTCTCTGTCGTCACGCCCTTCAAACCTTGTTCCTTTGCATAATACGCCTGCGCGATCGCGGAATTCAACTTATGACTTCCACTTGTGTTATTTCCTTCAAATTTATAATAGATCTTAGCTGGCGTGTCTAATTTTTCTTCCAGACAGTACGCTCTCACTAGCGGCGCTGGACGGTACATTTTATAAAAATCTCTGATTTTTTTAGGGATTTCTATATATGGATTCTCATTATCTAATTCTTGTTTTACCAATTCCTGGCAAAACACGACGCTCAATTCTTCTTCCGTCATTGGTTTTAACGTCTCCGGATTTAAAAGCGGCGCAGGTTTATTTTTCATATCCGCCCGGACATTATACCATGCCTTTGGCATCTCACTTTCTTCCAGATAAATCTTGTAAGGAATTTTTTTCTCACTCATTTTACTTCTCCTTTCCTATTGCCGATATTTTTAACCGGCATGATCTCCGGGACATGAGCTTTTTGGAACATCCTTTCCCAACAAAAAAACTCCTGTCCCATACAACATTTACATTGCAGGGACAAGAGTTTATTCATCTACTTAAAAACTCCTGCGGTGCCACCCGGCTTGATGCAACACTACATCCACTCATGCATACCAACATATGCTGCCTTTGATAACGGAGTACTCTCTCCGGTTCGCCTACTTACTCTTTCTTTTTGTTCAGCTCACCCTCCGAAGCCCATTCCTCTCTGCTTTTGCCTACCGCATTCCCACCATCTGCAGCTCTCTGTAAGGTAATATCGCAAAAGTACTTACTCTTCTTCAACGGTTTAAAAAAACTTTATCACTATTACACGAAATTGTCAATATTCTTTTTTGATTAAATTTTCATAGGTAAATTTTCATAAGGGATTCTCCTATTCATTTTTCTCACCAATGATTATATCCTACGATTTTTTCCATCTCTTTTCGTCTCTTTTCACGGGGTTTCCCTACTTTTTGGGGATATCCGACAGCAATCGCAAGACGTACCGTACACTCTGGCGGAACGTGAAATGCTTCCTTTAATTTCTGTTGATTCAGAACACCGATCATACAAGTGCCAAGTCCCATATCCGCTGCCCCATAACACAATGTCACCGCTGCCATCCCGATATCCATCTGCGCGAAATGCTGGGAGCCATATTTCTCCTCTACCGCCTCTCTTAAATGTGCCTTTTCCTCGCACAGAAGAATAAATGCCGGTACGTTTTCCTTCCACGGGCAGCCTGTGAGTCCATGATCATCCAGACCATCTCTCATCTTTTCAAGAGCTTCTTCTTCATCTACAATAATAAAATGCCATGCCTGCGAGTTGCAGGCGCTGGGAGATAATCTGGCAATCTCCACCAGATGTATCAGCAGTTCTCTTTTTACCTTTTTGTCACTGTAGATACGACAACTCTCACGTATCTGCTGCAATGCTTCAAAATCCATCCCGTCTCCTTTCCGGAAGGGATCCTTTTTTCTTTTCCCTTTCCATCTATTCTGACTATAGCACAGCCTTTTCAAAGGCACAAGTACCGGACAGGCAAATGTGCAGACTATCCGACAGAACTGCTGGAACAAAAATATAATCCTTATTTTTATCAGGATAAAAAATGTTTTCCCACAAAAATACACCCTGTTCCAATCAAAATTGTAACAGGGTGTATTTTTTAATCTTTTATTACGCAATCTTTTCTTTTGCGATCTCTGTCAGTGCCGCAAAACCTTCTTTATCATTTACTGCAAGTTCTGCAAGCATTTTTCTGTTGATGTCAATCTCTGCAAGTTTCAGTCCGTGCATAAATTTGCTGTAAGACAAGCCGTTCATTCTTGCCGCTGCGTTGATACGCGCGATCCAAAGCTGTCTCATCTGACGTTTGCGCTGCTTTCTTCCCGCATATGCAGATGTGAGAGCTCTCATAACTGACTGCTTTGCAACTCTATACTGCTTGGAACGGGCTCCTCTGTATCCTTTTGCCAGTTTCAATGTTCTGTTATGTTTCTTCCTTGCGTTCATTCCGCCTTTGATTCTTGCCATTTCTTAATCCTCCTTCTAAACTACCGAATCTTACAGATACGGTAACACTTTCTTCATGTTCTTTACATTCGTTGCATCTGTAATTGCAGACTGTCTAAGATTCCTTTTTCTCTTTGTAGTCTTCTTTGTTAAGATATGGCTTTTATAAGCTTTATTTCTTTTCAGTTTTCCTGTCCCTGTCTTTGTGAAACGTTTTGCTGCCGCTCTATTTGTCTTAATTTTTGGCATAATGATCTCCTCCTTTATTGTGATGCCCTGCCGGATATTCATTCCGGAACAATCTCTTAACGTTTTTCAGTTAAAACCATGCTCATATTTCTTCCTTCAAGCTTTGCCGGCTTTTCGATAACCGCTACTTCTGAAAGCAGACCGGCAAAATCATCCAGAATATGTTTACTCTGCTGCATATGCGCCATTTCTCTTCCACGGAAACGCAGTGTAACCTTTACCTTGTTCCCTTTTATGATAAATTTCTTTGCATTATTCACCTTTGTATTCAGATCATTCGTATCGATATTCGGTGACAGACGCACTTCCTTGATCTCAACAGTTTTCTGTTTTTTCTTTGCCTCTTTTTCCTTCCTTGTCTGCTCATATTTATACTTGCCGTAATCAATGATCTTGCAGACCGGCGGTTTGGCTGTAGGTGCAATTTTCACCAAATCAAGTTCAGCTTCCATTGCAAGCTTCATAGCTTCTCTGGATGACATGATCCCTAACTGTTCCCCATCCTCACTAATCAGACGCACCTCTTTGTCTCTGATTTGCTCGTTAATCATTAAATCGCTAATTGTCGTATACCTCCGTCAAATGAATTTCCTTCAGGTTCTGTGCGAAAACACAAAAAAACGAGTGAACACAATATCCACCCGACTCTCAACAAAAGAATCTTCCTGCTCCTCATACATAACGGTAGAAAACTTCAGAAAACACTTTGTTCAATATCAGACCAATAGTCACGCCCTTGTGCTATGGTGAGAGTGGATACTCTACTTTGTTTTTTGCCTTACGCAATATCTAAAATAGCACATTCTCTGCCTCTTGTCAACAATTTTCTCTGCTTGACATAAAGTTTATGTAACTTTTTATGTAACTAACCACAATCTTCTATAAATTTCAATCCGAATATGATACAATAACGTGGACAGCGCCTATTTCATCATGCAGCTGACATGGTTTTGGCAAAGTATCCTCTTACTGCCATCTGTCAAAGCAACTGCAAGGCGCCATTTTACATGAAAGAGAGAGCAAACATGAAAAGTATACACCAAACCAATTCAAACGACAAGTTTCAAAATAAATGGGGATTCATTGTTGCCTGTATCGGCAGTTCTGTGGGGATGGCCAATATCTGGCTTTTCCCATACCGCATCGGTGAATTTGGCGGTGCGGCCTTTCTGATCCCCTATATCCTTTTTGTCCTTCTCATCGGCTTTACCGGCGTTATCGGGGAAATGGCATTTGGACGTGCCATGCAGGCAGGACCTCTGGGCGCATTCAGCAAGGCTTTCAAGCAGCGTAATACGCGGATCGGAACTTTCATCGGTCTGATCCCCGTTATTGGTTCTCTTGGCATCGCCATCGGATACAGTGTTATCATCGGCTGGATCTTAAAATTCTTATTTGATTCCATCACAGGAAGCATTGTCAGTAATAAAGACCCTGTCCTTGTTTTTTCAGAATTGTCGCAAAATTTCGGCAGTATATCCTGGCATATACTAGGACTGGTATTAGTACTCGTCTGTATGTCTTTTGGCATTTCTAAAGGAATAGAAAAGGTCAATAAGGTAATGATGCCTGCCTTTTTCATTCTGTTTCTCTTTCTTGCCGTCAGAGTCGCTTTTCTTCCCGGCGCGCAGGAAGGCTATGCGTATTTGTTCAAACCGGACTGGTCCGCAATGGCAAATCCCAAAACATGGGTATATGCAATGGGACAGGCATTTTTCTCCCTCTCTCTGGCAGGAAGCGGTACCGTTGTCTATGGGAGTTATTTAAAATATGACGTCGATATCGTCAGCAGCGCTAAATATGTCGCTTTATTCGATACACTGGCAGCACTCCTTGCCGGGCTTGTCATCATTCCGTCTGTCTTCGCCTATGGGATGCAGCCCGATTCCGGCCCTGGACTCTTATTTATCACGATTCCGTCTGTAATCCAGAGCATTCCTTTTGGACAGATATTTGCGGTGATCTTTTTCCTTGCTGTGTTATTTGCAGGCATCACTTCTCTGATGAACCTGCTGGAAAGTCCTGTTGAGGCGCTGCAGAAACATTTCGGCTGTTCCCGTATTTTTGCTATAGCGGCTGTTGGCATCGTCACTATATGCATCGGTATTTTCGTAGAAGGCACACTTTTAAGTCCTTGGATGGATACTATATCTATCTATGTCATCCCACTGGGAGCCCTGCTTGCCGGGCTTACTATGTTCTGGGTCTGCAAAAAAGGATTTGCCCGCAATGCCGTCCAGACCGGAAGAAATAAGACACTGGGCAAATGGTTTGAACCTATGACAAAATATGTATTCTGTGGAGTCTGTGTGCTCGTATACATACTAGGCATTTTCTATGGCGGCATCGGCTAGGCCAATAAAAATTTAGAAAATTCACTAATTTCTCTTGTTTTTTTCTGCTATTTATGTCATAATATCGCTATTATGGTTACAAATGAGGTTGAGGAGGATTTTTATGAAAGACAGAAGTAATTTTACCGGAAAAGTCGGCTTTGTCTTAGCGGCTGCCGGTTCAGCGGTTGGTCTGGGAAACCTGTGGCGTTTTCCCTATCTTGCGGCACAATATGGTGGCGGGACATTTCTCATCTGCTATCTCATATTGTCTGTTACCTTTGGTTTTACATTAATGACTGCGGAGATTGCTCTGGGACGGAAGACCCGTTTAAGTGCGATTGGGGCGTTTAAATCTTTAGATAAACGCTTTGGTTTTCTTGGTGTGCTCGCAGCGATCGTTCCTATTATCATTCTTCCCTATTATTCCGTTATCGGAGGATGGGTCATCAAATATTTTGCCACCTCTCTTACAGGGCATACAGCTGCGGCTGCACAGGATACTTATTTCACCGGATTTGTCAGTGGACTCTCTGAACCGATCTTTTGGTTCCTTCTCTTTGTTATATTTACCGCGGTGGTTGTCATCTTCGGCGTAGAAAAAGGGATTGAAAATGTCAGCAAATTTTTAATGCCCATACTGGTTGTATTGACACTGGGAATATGTGTCTACGTACTTATGCAGGATGGCGCTGTAGACGGACTGAAATATTATCTGCTCCCTCATATGTCGGACTTTTCTATCAAGACTTTACTGGCAGCCATGGGACAGCTTTTCTACTCCATGTCGTTGGCAATGGGGATTATGATCACCTATGGTTCCTATATGAAAAAAGAAACAAACCTGGAAACCTCTGTCAAACAGATTGAATTTTTCGATACAGGTTTTGCATTTTTTGCCGGTCTGATGATCGTGCCTTCTGTTTTCATTTTTTCAGAAGGAAATTTAGAAAACTTAAAAGCAGGTCCCTCTCTTATGTTCATCACTCTGCCGAAAGTATTTAACAGTATGCCGATCGGAGATATTCTTGGCGCCATTTTCTTCCTGCTTGTTTTCTTTGCGGCATTGACTTCTTCTATTTCACTGATGGAGACAATCGTCTCTATCTTGATGGATAAGTTCAAATGGGGACGCAAGATGACTTGTATCATCGTTTTTGTATATGTAATATTGATGGGAATTCCATCCTCTCTTGGTTTTGGCGTTTGGGATTTCATCAAGCCGCTTGGCATGTCCATCCTGGATGCATGGGATTTCATGAGCAACAGCGTGCTTATGCCGATCGTAGCTCTTATCACCTGTATCTTTGTGGGCTTCTTCATCAAACCAAAGACAATCTTGGATGAAGCCTGTGCAGAAGGTGCCAAATTCAAAAGCAAGACACTCTTTACTATTATGATAAAATGGATTGCACCTATTTGCCTTATTGCGATCCTTTTAAGCTCTGTCATGAGTGCATTCGGAATCATTACATTATAGTCGATCACACAAAAGGTCCGCTCCTAATCTGATGGAGCGGACCTTTTTATGTTCCATATTTTCAATCAAAATACGGTTTTCTCTTATTTTTTATCGTTTATTTCCCAAACAAAATACAGCCACTACTCCCGGACCGGTATGACTTCCAATGACTGTTCCGATATTATTGATCAAAATCTGGTCTACCCCCATCTTTTCACGCACCAAACCCGCAACATACTCCGCTTCTTCAATACAGTCTCCATGGGTGATCATGACCATATCGTTATCCCATCCCTTAGACTGCTCTATTGCCATATCTACGATCTTGTTCAGTGAACGCTTTCTCCCTCTCTCTTTTCCGATCACCTGCAGTTTTCCCTCATCATTCATATGTATGATCGGTTTTATCTGGATCATGGTTCCCACAATAGCTGTTGTTTTTGAAACCCTCCCGCCTCTGTGAAGATGATGTAGATCATCTACCGTCACATTATGGCAGACATGTAGTTTATTTTCTTCTACCCATTGCGCAACCTCTTCCATGCTCTTTCCTTTATTTTTTAATTTCAACGCATGGTATAAGAGGAGCCCCTCTCCCAGACAAGCACACAGCGTATCGATCACTATGATCTTTGAAGCCGGATATTTTTCTGAAAGTTCTTCCCCTGCAATACGCATACTGTTGTATGTGCCGCTAAGCCCGGATGAGAATCCTAGATGCAGCACGTCTTTTCCTTCTTTCAAAAATGGTTCCAGCGCTGCTACCGCCTCGTCCGGATTGACTTGAGACGTAACAGACATCTTTCCTTCCCTGATCTTGGCAAAAAATTCCTTACTTGACAGTCCATACATATCTGTATAAGTTTCTCCGTCTATTGTATATCTCAAAGGAATGACAGGAACATTCCTTTCTTCCAGCCATTCTTTTGGTAGATCGACGGTACTGTTTACTGTTATCACATAATCTCTCATTCTTGTATTCCTCCATGGCCTATATATTTGTATCTGATTTATTTATCATATCATTTTTCCCGGTATTTCGCAAAATTTTTTTTACCGTAATGATAAAGAGTATCACCGTTGCCGTGCCTAAAATAAAATCCACTATCGCTCCTATCCTGCAACTCCCCATGATCTCCACAAGTTTTTCTTTTTTCATTTTCCTGCTCTTTGCCAATGTAAAAATTTTCAAAGAGCAGGTATATTTTTTATGATAGTATAGTAAATAAAAAGAAGCCGCCGTTAGTTTTGTTTCACATTCAGATAATTTCTTCCTGACAGCGTCTTATTAAAAACAAGGAAGCATAAGACCAAAATGCAGCCTATCGCAAATCCAACCCAATTAAAACATCCTGTTAAAATCAACAACATAAGGCGCATAAACTTAAGAGCATACCCCAGTTCAAAATTAGGCTGCGTATAGTTTGCCACCGCCACAAATGCCATGTAAAGCATCACTTCGCTGTTGAACCAACCCGACTGCACAGAAAATTCTCCCATCACAATACCTGCGATAACACTTAGTGGAGTACTTAACATACTCGGCGTATTCATTGCCGCAAGCCTTAAGCCGTCTATAGACAATTCCAGGATCAGGAGCTGGAAGATCAGCGGAATATTCACTACATCCCTAACCGCAATGAAAGAGAATATCTCGGGCAGCCAGTCTAAATTCTGCATAAATAGTAAAAATAATGGGGTCAGAAAAACCGTCGCGATAGTAATGAGAGTTCGAGTCACTTTTAAGTAGATTCCTGTCAGTGTCGGAAAATAATAATCGTTGGCTTCCTCGATCATATCCAAAATAGATGTTGGCAGTATCATCGCCGACGGAGAATTATCCACCAGGATCACGACTTTTCCTTCCAACAGGCATGCCGCCGCTGTATCCGGTCTCTCCGTATATTTAAATTTAGGAAAAGGATTGAACCACTTCCTCTTAAATAGTGCTTCTGCAAGGCTCTGCTGATTCATTCTTAAATCTTGTATGTTTAATTCCTCGATCCGCGTTTTCACATTGCAGAGCAATTCCTTATCTACTCTGTCCTGCATATAACAGACCGCAATATCCGTTCTGGACACCTGCCCTGCCTCTGTCATCTCCATTACCAGATGAGGATCCCGTATCCGCCTTCTCATTAGCGCAGTGTTAAATACCAAAGTTTCCACAAAACCATCTCTGGATCCTCTCATAGATTTATCTTTATCCGGTTCATCCACATTCCGTGCCGGATATGTCCGGCAGTCTATGCAGACACATGCCTCATACCCTTCTATAAACAAGACTGCCGTCCCTGACAGGAGATTTCTAATCACCTTGTCAAAATCTCCCAACACATCCACCTCCACATAAGGCACGCATTTTTTGCAAAAAGCACTGGCATCTGCCGGCATTGTCTTTTCGGTCAGAGCGATAAATGATGTCATAAGCTTTAGCATCGTCTCATCTTTTACAAAACCGTCGATAAAATAAAAGACCGCGCTTCTGCCCCCGATATCCATATTTCTCCGAATGATATCAAAACTTTCTTCCACTGGCAGAACCCGGTCCATAAAATCAATATTCTCTTCAAATGAACTGCTGATTGTTTTTGTGATCTTCTTCACCATAGAATCGCTTCCTTTCTGAGCATACTATGCCCACGCCTTATTTCTCTATGGTTAGATTCCCCACTTTTTCCTGTATTATACAGATTTTAGTTTTCTTCTATAAAGCCTGCTTTCTTCATTTTATCCAGAACCTGCTCCTGCCTCTGTCTGGCAAGTTCCGGATTGGTCAATGGATTATAGTCGTTAGGCGCATTCGGAATGCCCGCAAGCAGGGTGCTTTCATCAAAATCCATCTCCCAAGGGTATTTTCCAAAGTACCCCAAACTTGCATCCATTACACAATAATATCCATTTCCAAAATAAATTGAATTAAGATACAATTCTAAGATCTTATCCTTGTCGAGCGTCCTCTCGATACGAAATGCCATAAATAGCTCTGAAACCTTGCGCACCAGCTTTTTATCTTGTGTGAAAAATTGATTCTTAGCAAGCTGTTGGGTGATCGTGCTGCCTCCCTCGACATAAGCGCCTGCCTGTATATCATGAAATATGGCTCTTCCTACTGCGATTGGATCCATGCCCGAATGCCTATAAAATCGTTTATCTTCTACAGCAAGCACAGCCTGCTTATAAGCCTCCGGCATTTCATCCAATGTCGTATAATTCTCCTTCGCCTCTATTTCGCGCGCCATTTCTTCTACACTTTTGACTTCTAACGCTCCTCGGTATCCTTCATATCCCTGCCATGTAAGATAGCCAACAATGACAAGTCCGCATAATAAAATAAAAGAACACAGTCGTTTCACGATCTTCATACTGCCTGTCACCTTTTCTTTCGTACTCTTTTATCCGTTTCTGTTAAGTTACAGGTACAGTATACCGAAAACAACTGTATTCTTCCATAATATTTTCTTACAGTTTTTTTAATTTTACTTACATTTTTGTAAGATTATCTTTTTGAAGTACTGCCAAATCCGCCGTTGCGCACAGCAGTAACTTGGTCGTCCACCGTGATCCCATATTCCACAAAAATCCCCTGCATGAACCCTTCTCCTGCGGCAATCTCCACTGTCTTTTCTTCTTTAGAATCATTCGTGATCTTGGCAAACATATGCCCTTCATTATCTGAATAAAAATAATCACTGTCAATGATCCCGACTGTATTATTCAACTGCAGGCGATATTTAAATCCCAGACCGCTTCTCGGATAACACTTCAGCACCCATTCCGGTTCCATCTCCACGCGGATACCTGTAGGAATCTTCACTGTCTCACCCGGAGAGAGCCTAAAAGATACCGGCGCAAAGAAATCATAACCGGCGCTTCCCGCTGTCGCTCTCCTTGGAAGCTTTATCTGCTGGTAGATCTCTTCTGTTTTTTCTGCTTCTCCTTGTCCAAATGTATCCATCCAGTCCTTTTTAAACTGTTCAAAACTCACCTTGTGAAATTTTGCAATTCTTTTCATTTATCTTCCCTTCCCGTGTTATGAATTGTGCAGAATGATCTTGTCTTCTTCCAGACTTCTTCTCACATCGATCACTCTCTGATTAGAACTACCTTTCCAGTGCAGCTGCGTATCTTTTAAGGCTTCTTCAAATCTTCCGTCAACCACCACATCTATATATGCCAGTATCTCCTCATCCTGGATTTCTTCCCAGCAATACCCTGTATACAGCCACTGGCTCTTATCAGGAAATTTTTCCCTGAGCCATTTCGCCAGCGCGGTCATTTCCACTCTGTTTGCCGCATGAAGAGGATCGCCTCCGCTGTACGTAATACCGCTTATGTAATCTTTATCGAGCTGTTCTTCCAATTCTTCTTCTGCCGCCTTATCAAAGGGCAGACCACCGTGTATATCCCATGTCACCGGATTATGGCAGCCGGGGCATCCGTGCGAACATCCTGCCACCCACAATACCACCCGCAGTCCATCTCCATTTAGCATATCGTCTTTTGTAATATTGTGATACCGCATTTTACATACTTTTCCTTTCCGCTATTTCTGCCATTTTAGCGTCATTAAGCCGCGTATCCCCTTTCACTCTGGAATAAGAGAGATACCCATTCATTCTGTCGATTTTTGTTAAATTTTTGCTGCCGCACTGCGGGCACACGTCCATATCCAGTTCTTCATGTCCACAGTCATCACAGTAGGACAAAGACAGATTTACGCCTTCATAATATCCCTTTGCCATTGCCCTTCTGACAAGGGATTTTACTGCTTCTGCATTGTAACTGATCGGATATTTTACATACTGGATCTTCCCGCCGTTGCTCAGATTCCAGAAACGACCTTCCAAATCTTGCTTTTCGATCGGTGTTATGTCTTCTGTTACGTGGCAGTGAAAACTATTGCTTACATATTCTCTGTCAGAAACATTTTCTATGATCCCGTACTTCTTACGGAACTGCTGTATCTGTACACCGCACAGATTCTCCGCCGGTGTTCCGTAAATTGCATACAGATGTCCATCCTCTTTTTTAAATTCTTCTATTTTATCATTGATATACTGAAGCGTATCTACTGCAAACTGCCCATCTTCCACAAGTGATTTTTTATTGTACAGCTGCTGCAGTTCATTTAATGCTGTAATACCAAAAGAAGCAGTAGCAGACTTTAAAAGCGGCTTGATCTTGTCATACAGTCCCAGATTACCGCCATAGAACCCTCCTTCACAGTAAGCAAGCGGGTTTGTAGAAGCCTTCATCTCTCCCAGATAATCGTATGTCCTCTGATGTAGTTTACGTATCAGGTTCAGATAATAATCCAACACCTCATAAAAAGGCTTGCTTTCCTGCATAGATTTTGCATAGATCATGGGAAGGTGCAGACTGATCGCACCGATATTAAACCGCCCTACGAAGACCGGCACATCCCGCTCGTCAGCCGGCTCCATGCCCCCTCTCTCATACCAAGGAGATAAAAATGCACGGCATCCCATCGGGCTGATGATCTTTCCGTATTTTTTATACATACTTGGCACATAGCCTTCACCTGTCAGGCTTAACCAGTCCGGATACATTGTTTTTCTTGAGCACTCAATCCCCGCCTCAAAGACATCTTCCAGCGGCTTTCCCGGTCCATGCAGTTCTTCGTCATATAAAAATACAATCTTCGGGAATAATACCGGCTTTTTGTGTCCTTCTCTTCCCTGTCCTTTCCGTCGCACCTCCAGCATCTTGATCGTCGCAAGTTTTCCATACCGGCTCGTCCGTGTTCCGGCTGTCACTGTAATGAACGGATAGTCTCCACGGCTGGAAGATACTGAGTTAAACTTATATTCCCACCCTTGAAACCCCTGCTCCATCTCCTTTTCCAGATCTGTCCATGCAACTTCCTGTGCTTTTTCTTCAGACAATCCTAAAGCTCTATATTTCGCAAGCAGACGTTTATGTGATTTTTCTGCGTATGGCTCTAGAATCTCGTCTACACTTGGAACCGTAAAACCACCATACTGCTGACTTGCGGCGCTCAAAACAATATCGCCGATCACGTCAAACGCTGTGTCTAATGTCTTCGGTTCATTGTACCACAAATTCCCCATCTCAAAACCGCCGCTCAGTACGTTTTTCACATCAAAGAGACAGCAGTTCATCGTGTCTCGCCTTGCCGACATATCATGGATATAAATATATCCCTCCCGGATTGCCTGTATTTCCTCTACCGTTAGGAAAAACTTTTTGTACAGTTCCTTATTTAACTCATTAAAGATCAGACTCCGTTTTGTTGAAACAAGCGCACTGTCTGTATTGCTGTTTTCTTTGTCCCCAATATACATAATAGACTGGCTCTTTTTATATACCTCGTCCAACATCTGGACAAAATCTTGTTTATAGTTCCGGTAATCTCTATAACTTTTTGCGACCACCGGGTTTACCTTCTCAAGAGCGCCCTCCACCACATTATGCATTTCTGCAATCGGAATCTCTGTAATCTGCAGATCTTTCACTTTCTCTTCGACAAATTTGCAGATATAATCCAATTCTTCCTCTTTAAATTTAATCAAAGCGCGGTATGCAGATTTATTGACAGCCACCACAACTTTCTGCACATTAAAATCTTCCTTCGTTCCGTCTTTTTTAATAACCTTGATCATGCCGCCTGCTCCTTTTCGCCTATTTTTACCATATTTTGTGTTTTTATCCCATTTTCTTCCCTATATGATGTATCAGTACTACCTATACTATCATTCCTTCCTTTTCCAGTCAACTTGGAATGTTACACAAAATTCTTTCTTCCCCTCTCCCTATTTTTTGTCTAAAAATATTCCGGACGCATCCAATACTCCAATCATTTCCTGTATCACCGGTATATCCACCACCAACGCCATGCGGACATATCTTTCCCCACCTTTTCCAAATGCGCTTCCCGGTGTTACGATCACTCCTGTTTTTTCCATCAGATCCATACAAAACGAAACCGACGTCTCGTAATTTTCGGGAATCTTCGCCCACACAAACATCGTTCCCTGGCTGTCCGGCACATCCCATCCAATACTGCGCAGCCCTCCGCACAATATCTGGTTCCGTTCTTTATACTTTTGTCTCTGTTCTTCAATATAGGTGTCTGGTCCTGTAAGAGCCGCTATGGCAGCATATTGTACCGGGAGGAAAATGCCATAATCGATCTGCGAACGAAAAATCTTCAGTTTCTGGACTATTTCTTTATTCCCCACTAGAAAGGAAATCCGCGCACCAGTCAGATTGTAAGACTTAGACAGGGAATAAAATTCTGCCCCCACCTCTTTAGCTCCCTCAAAAGAAAGGAAGGATCTGCCCTTTTCCCTGGAAAAGATAATATCAGAATAGGCATTATCGTGAAGGATGACAATATCATGCCTCTTTGCAAATGCGATCAGTTCCGGGTAAAATGTATCCGGAGCACAGACACAGACCGGGTTGAGCGGATAGGATACGATCATATATTTCGCCTGTTCCAGCACATCTTCCGGTATTTCAGAAAGTTGGGGCAGATACCCATTCTTTTCCTCAATCGGATACGTCTGTACTCTCGCGCCTGCCATGATCCCACTCATCTCAAATAAAGGATATCCCGGATCCGGCACAAGGATCATATCTCCCGGATTGCAGAGCACCATCCCGATATGCGCCATACCTTCCTGCGTACCATATACGGATGTGATTTCTTCTTTCTCAAGTTCTACACCAAAACGCTTCTTATACCGGTACTGCACTGCATTCAGAAGCTCCGGCAGATCTGAAAGTGCATATTTATAATTCTGCGGATCTTCACAGGCCTTTCTCATAGCTTCCATAACATGGGGAGCCGGCGCAAAATCCGGCGTTCCCACTGAAAGATTAAACACCTTCCTCCCCTGCTTTTCCAGTGCCTCTTTCTTCTCGTTCAACACTGCAAAAATCCCTGTCTCAAACTGGTTCATCTTATTTGAAAACTCTATTTTTTTCATCTGTTTCTCCTCTGCAGCTGCCTGCCTTTATCGTCTATTTTTCTTAATATGAAAATAAGCGGAAACAGTAGAAACTGCTGCCGCCTATTTAGCATACCATATTTTAGACTTGAATACAAACCTCGTTGTTTTCAAATCTGTTCTACAAAATCCCCCGTATCTCATCCAAGGAATCCAGATGATTCTCTTCCATATATTTTTCCATGCCCTCGATAATATCCAGGGAAATATCTGGCTTCATGAAAGTCGCAGTGCCTACCTGTATCACCTGCGCACCTGCCATGATAAATTCAATCGCGTCCTCCCAGGTAGTGATCCCACCAAGTCCCATGACCGGTATCTTTACCGCCTTGCACACCTGGTGCACCATCCGCAGAGCGATCGGCTTGATAGCCGGGCCGGACAGACCAGCATATCCATTGTTAAATACCATTTTTTTTCTTTTTATGTCCACTGCCATCGCAAGGAATGTATTGACAAGTGATACACCATCCACCCCCTCCTCTTCACACATCTTGGCGAGAGAAACAATATCCTCTGCATTCGGAGACAACTTTACGACCAGTTTATGTCTGCTGATCCTGCGCACTTCCCGCACCAGTTCCCTGGCAGCTTCTGTCTTGACCCCAAAATTCATACCGCCCTCTTTTACGTTTGGACAAGAAATATTTAGCTCCAGAATATCCAGATCTACATCATTTAGCCTCTCTGCCCCTCGAAAATAGTCTTCTTTGAAGTGTCCTCCCATGTTGACGATATTAACGACGTCTTTTTCATTGACCCAATCCAGATCCTTTTCGATAAACGCCTCTATCCCCGGATTTTCAAGTCCTACACTATTCATGATGCCGCTGGGTGTTTCCCATATACGGATACCGTCATTTCCCCCATGAGGATGCGCGATAAGTCCCTTGGACGATAATCCACCCAACTTCTCTATATCAAATTGTTCCGCAAGTTCTCTTCCGAATCCGCATGTGCCGGAAGCAAGGACCACCGGATTTTTAAAAGCAATTCCTGCAAATTCTGTCTTTAATCTACTCATTTATGCAAACACCTCGCTTCCTAAAAATACCGGTCCGTCTTTGCAGGCCGTCTTATTTCCGCTTTTTGTCTTACAGGTACAGACCTTGCACATACCGATCCCACATGCCATACGATTTTCCATAGAAACATACAGAGGAGCGCTTGCCCCCACTTTCACACATTTTTCATATAAAACTTTCATCATGATCTCCGGACCGCAGGTCAGAATCACATCATATTTCAGAGGATCCACAGAATCTGTAATAAAGCCGCCCACATCGATCGTCACATGATCTGCGACATTCTGATAGTCTGTTTCTAACACCGGCTGTCCGCTGAATCCCAGGTAAATATCGATCTGGCTGCATGTGCCTGCTTCTCTGTATTTCTTTGCCGTATAGTAAAATGGCGCGATTCCGACGCCGCCCCCTACCATGGCGATTTTCCCCTTTACATCTTCCGGAAATCCATTGCCATAAGGTCCGTTGAGCGTAAGCATTTCTCCGGGTTCCAGACGGCTTATCAATTCTGTTCCTTTTCCTACTTTCTTATACAAAAAGGATACTTTTTCTCCATCTGCATCAAATACACTGATCGGTCTTGAAAGTACCGGATATTCTTCCCATCCTCTCAGCATATAAAATTGTCCGGCCTTTACCTGATTCTTTTCCTCCACTTCTATCAGATAAAAATCATCCGACAGTTTTTCATTTGCCAGTATCTTTCCCATACTTAGCCTCCTTGTTTTATTCTTTATCCTCATATACGACTCTGCCGCTGCAGATCGTATATTTCACTTTACCGTACAGTTCTTCTCCAATAAAAGGTGAATTATTGGATCTGGAATGGAATTTTTCCACCTTCCATTTCTCAAATTCATCAAAGATAACAAGATCCGCCGGTGCCCCCTCTGCTATATATCCGCTGTCAAGTCCATACAGTTCTGCCGGATTCAGCGTCATTTTTTTCAGGAAATATTCCATAGTCAGGCTTCCTGTACGGACCAGATTTGTTATGCCAAGAGCCAAGGCTGTCTCCAATCCGATCATCCCACTCGGCGCCTTCGTGATCTCTCTGTCTTTTTCTTCTGCGGAATGAGGCGCATGGTCTGTTGCGATGATCTGTATCGTCCCATCCTTTAATCCCTCTATGATCCCATAACGGTCATCTTCTGTACGCAAAGGTGGATTCACTTTTGCGAGAGTTTTCTTCTCAAGTGCGTCCTTTTCTGTCAATGAAAAATGCTGGGGCGTCGCCTCTGCCCACACATCTGCACCAAGTTTCTGTGCCAGCCTGATATATTCCACTGCAATTTTCGAACTCACATGCTGAATACTGACCCTAGCCCCCGTTTCCAGTGCCAACGTGCAGTCTCTTGCCACCATAAGCTGCTCGGAAAGCGCCATGGCTCCTCCAATCCCAAGAGACTCAGAGACGGCTCCTTTATTGATCCCGGCCTGGAATACAAAGTCAGGATCTTCCTCATGGAGACTGATTGCAAGACCTTCTTCTTTCGCCCTTTTTAAAGCTTCGTACATAAGGCGGCTGTCTTTGATCGGAATCCCGTCGTCACTTAAACCTACCGCTTTTGCTTTCTTTAATTCGGCAAAATCTGTCAGTTCTTTTCCCTTCATTCCTTTTGTCACTGCTGCTACAGAAAGCACATGGATCCCCGTCTTCTTTCCTTTCTCCAACACATAGGAAAGCGTGTCCGCATTATCCACCGGCGGCTTTGTGTTCGCCATGCACACTACAGTTGTAAACCCGCCGGCTGCTGCGGCCTTCGCACCGCTTTCAATATCTTCTTTATAAGTCAGTCCAGGATCACGGAAATGCACATGCACATCGATCAGACCCGGCGCCACGATTTTCCCTTCTGCCTCGATAATACGCTCATACTCGTTGCTGCGTTTATATTTTCCGATCCCCGCAATCTTTCCTTCTTCTATCAAAATATCCAGTGTTTCATCTGTTCCACTTTTAGGGTCGATCACCCTGCCGTTTTTAATTAAAATCACTGATTCTCCCTCCTAATATGTTCATATATTACCCGCGCACCGTTACAGATATCTTCAATTGTGGCAAATTCCATTTTATTATGGCTGATTCCTTTGTCACATGGTATAAAAACCATTGCTGTATCACAGACAGACGCAAATGACATCGCGTCGTGACCGGCTCCACTGACCATGACTCGATTCGAAATCTGAAGTTCACGAGCCGCTTTTTCCAGTTTAAGTGCAAGATCCTTTGTCATCTCTATCGGCGGAATACTGCTTAACTTCTCTTCGATCAACTGTACTTTACGTTTTCTACATATAGCCCTTGCAGAGTCTAACACGCCTCTTTCAATCCTGTCAAGACTTGCCGGATCGATTCCTCTTATGTCAATCCCAATCTCCACTTCTCCGGGGATCACATTCATTGCGTTTGGTCTGTTATACAATACCCCAACGGTTGCTACAGACTGATACATAGATTCTCTTTGCCCGATCCGTTCCACTTCCAGTATCACTTCCGCAGCTGCGCACAATGCATCATTTCGCATCATCATCGGCGTTGTTCCGGAATGTTCTGCCATTCCATGGAAATACAGACTATACCGGATAGGACCTGCTATTGTACTGACAATCCCAAGTTGCGTATGACACTCCTTTAATACCTTTCCCTGTTCAATGTGTAATTCTAAATATTGTCTGACACCCTCAATCTTTTTCGGTCGGATATGCAGTCCTCTTTCTGCAAAAATATCCCCAAGAAGCTTTCCATCTTTTGATAAAAGTCCTTCAATATCCTGCTTGTAGGCTTCTTTTGTGATCAGTCCGCTTCCGATCGTACAACATCCGAAATTACTGGATTCCTCACAGCGAAAAGCCCCCACCCGGATAGGAACTTTTAACTCGTCTTCCTTCGCCCAGCGGAGCACCATCATTCCGGCGATCACGCCTGCCACCCCGTCATATCTGCCACCCTCTACGACAGAATCTAGATGTGAGCCGATCAGATAGTAATTTTCTTCCATGCTGTTGCAGATATATGTATTTCCCACTTCGTCTGTTACATCCATATAGCCCATCTGTTTTCCATCTGCGATCAAAGTCTCATGCATTCTGTCCTCGGTCTGCGTATAGCCGAGGCGGGTAACACCTCCGTCCGCGGTAGCGCCTATATTATAGAAGCTTTTAAAAAGTTCCTCGCAATACTGTATATCTCTACGGCTGTGTATCATATCTGTCTCCTCCTACTTTATCATTTCATAAGCACCGATGTAAAGGCTTTTCTTTCTATATAAAGATGTATGCCTCGTCCCATCCGACAGCGAATTCTTTATGAAAACAGTATATCCGCACAGCACGTACAATGCTATGTTCACACAAGAAAAAAAGAACGGCCTTTTTTGTTTATTTAGACAAAAAGGCCACTCTCTTGTTCGTATCTGCTTATCTGCCGCAGAGCTTTTTTTCCAATACCATGAAATACAATTTAAAATTATCTGCCTGACATCTCACATCCAGCCCTGTGAGTTCTTTTATCTTATGCAAGCGATATTTGATCGTATTCTTATGTGTATGCATACGACTCGCTGTCTCGTCCATATTGCCATCACACTCAAAATAAACGATCAACGTATCTACTAACTCTTGATTTTTCAATTTCTCCCAGACAGGTAAAAATAAACTCTCTGCTCTATTCTGCAGCATCTTGCGCAGGCTGCTATATAATTCCAGATCAGAAAATGTGTGTATCTTCGCTGTCTTATCTACGATCCGCCCCAACTCAAGCGCCTGCACAGCTTCTTCATAAGAACACCGGATACCCGCTGCTTTCATGTTCGCTGTTCCGATTCCCACCCGATAGCCTCCGTGTATAGCCAGATCATCTAGTGTCACCTGCATTTCTGTCAAAATAAACGGAAGATATCGTTTCAACGTACTTTTCTGTCTGCTGTACAGTATAAAAAGGATTCCTTTCTCCAACGCAAAGTTACTGCTGTACAATCCTTCTGACAAGCTTTCCGCAAACGCAGAAAGTCTGTCTGCCGCAAATTGTACCATCCGCCGCCTGCCACCTTCATACATCTCCTGTGTATCTGCTTTGATCAGAAGTGCCTGGAAACAATCCTTTTCAACATCTACATTCAGAAGCCGTCCTTCTTCCTCAAATATATCCACATTTTCCGCAGGATGAAAAATAATGTCTGCCAAATATTTTCCCAGCATCTTCCTTCTATTGTTTTCTGTCATGATTACATTCATAACATCCATGATAATGTCGATATATGTCATTTCATAAGGGATCTGAAGCAGTGGAAAATGATTTTTATCTGCGATTGCGATCATTTTATCTGAAATGCGGCGTGCATATTTTCCGGTTTTAATTGCCAGACATGCGCTGCGTGTTTCCAACAGATCATAGAGCAGCCGACACTGCTTTTCCTCATCATCCCCGATAGAATAGAGGCTGGTTATTAAAAAGTCATCGCCTTTCAGCCATTGGATCACGTCCGGTACCTCCATTACAGTCACGGTTCCCACATTGACATCCAGACATTCCGTGTTTGTAACAAGCTCCAGGTTTCTAAGTGACTTAAACTCTAATAATTCTCTAAGTTTTGCCATCTTCTTTCAACCCCTGTGTTTACTCTAATATATCTTTTAACTGCTTTAATCTGCTGATCCTGTACGTACTTTTTTCTCCCTGCACCTGTTCTTTTTCCCCTTCTTTAATAAACCAGCATGTATCGATCCCATATTCCAGCCCGCCTTTTATATCAGAGCTGTATGAATCTCCGATGATCAATGCCTTGTCCTTATCAAATTCCGGAATATGTTTTTCCACATATGTAAAAAATTCTTTAGACGGTTTCTGCGCCCCCACTTCCTCTGAAACAAAGATCTGCTCAAAATACTTGTCAAGCCCCGCAGCTTTCAGACGTTTCTTCTGCGTCTTTGCCACTCCGTTACTGATGATAAATAAGCGGTACCTTCCCTGCAGCCACTGGCAGATTTCTTCTGCATCTTCGATCATCTGCGTACCTTCATTTAAACAGGAACGGTATTTTGTCTCCCACTCCTTTCCATCGATCTCTTGTCCAAATTCCTGCATTGTCTTCGCAAATCTCGTATTTAGAATCTCTTCCTTTTCTATCTTTCCCTGCTCGTATTCCTTCCACAGCCTATCGTTGATCTTTTTATATACCGGAAGATAAGAGAGTGCATCTTCATACCCATAACTCTTTAATACATGCGCAAAGGCTTCTTTTTCATTTGCCTGAAAATCCAGAAGTGTGTCATCAACATCCAACAGGAGGCAAGTATACCGATTCGATGCTTTCATCTTATCTATTTTTTTATTTGTATCCAACACTTTCTTCGCGATCATCAGCAAATGAAGTTTAAAACTGTCTTCTGTATCATGTACATCCAACCCCGTCGATTTTTTTACATTCGCAAGATATTCTCTCACCAGATCAGAGGGAATATCCAGCACCTTCGCCGTCATATCTATATCTTCTTTGCACTTATAGTACTTCGCAAGTACACGGATCTCTATGTCTCCCAGTTGGCTAAAGACAATATCTGTAATCTGCTTGCCATAACTAGTCACCATTGCATTGATAGAACTATAAATTTCCATTCCCATATAGTCTAAGAAAACCCTCTCTTTTTTGAAGATCTCGCCTGCCTTGACCGCCTTCATGGCATACGTATATGTACGTTTGATCCCAGATATCCCTTTTTCAGGAAGCCCTATCCCTACTCGTACTTTTTTATCGACTCCCAATGTCTCTAAACGAGCTGCTGCTTCTTTTTTAAACGCCGGAAGAATTTCGGACAGTTCGTCCTTTGTATGTCCTACTAAAAAAGTCGCTACCCCATTGTCCACATAAAACATCTGATTCGCAGCGGCGGCTCTATTGACAGCCGGCAGTGCACACATCCCTGTCAAATGCTCTTTTAATTTTTCTTTTTCTTCAAATGTTCCTTGTTCTGTAGAAGGATAGAGAAACACCACTCCCAAAAACATATCCCGGCTAACATCAAATCCCAGCTTTTTCCCCAGATGTGCTACGAGCTTTTCATCTTCATAGAAATAATTTACCACATCATTAAAATACGTTGAAAATCCTATTGTCTCCATACTGCTGTACATCTCATTACCTCCAATTGACAGACTATTTTATTTTATTCTATATATTTTTCTCTCTTTTTTAGATGAAAAACATATTTTACACTATCATTTTGATCTTGTCAATCATTTTCTTTATTTTCTTTATTTTCTTTCAATTCTTCTTATATATTAAAAATATAATATATAAGAAGAATACTATCTTTGTTAAAAACGACAAAATTTCTATCGTTTTTTTGTCTTCCTGACAATTGTAAACGTAAGTTTTATTCGATAAGATGACCATATATATCTTGGTGCACAATAGACCCCTTAAGAAAAGGCGCTTTTTCTGACAATGTATTCCATTTCAGAAGGAGGATTGAAACTATGCAAAATCAAAAATCGATACATTCTCTGGCACGAAGAATTGTCATTGCTCTCGTGCTTGGTATTATCGCGGGCTTTTTCTTTATATGGCTAAGAGAAACATTAAATGCTACCGGCAATGCAAATATCTGGAATATGATCAATAGTATCTTCTTCCAAGATATATCTGCTGAAGGAGCCTCTAATGCTATTGGTCTGTTCTATATAATCGGACAGATGTTCATCCGCGCCTTGCAGCTTGTTATCATCCCCATGATCTTTACTTCTATTGCTCTTGCTATCGGCACAATCTCAGATACGCGAACACTGGGCCGCATCTCTTTTAAAACAATCGCCTGGTTCTTGCTATGCTATTTCTTTGCGCTGCTCCTAGCAGGCACAGTCGGTATGTTTCTTTATCGCAGCGGTCTTTTCAGCGCCAATATTACCGGACTTTCTGTTTCCAAAGGTTCTGTCGGTTCCAACCCTCTGCTTGTTATTTTAAACGCTGTTCCCCTTAATATCACAGCTGTATTCAGTGACAACACAGCTGTACTCGCTGTTGTATTTCTAGCTGTCGCAGTAGGACTGTGCATGAATGTACTGGGAAAAGAAAAAACAAATACCTTAAGCAAGTTATTTCAAGAAATAAATGATATAGTGGTTGTTTTCTTAAATTTCGTAGTAACAAAAATGGGACCGTTTGCTATTTTCGCACTTTTTTCGAGAACATTTGCCACATATGGGATCCACTATCTGCGTCCGGCATTGATCTATGTAGTGACGACCGTTATCCTGCTTCTTACATACCTTTTTGCCGGTTATTCCCTGCTCATACGTTTTGGGACTCAATTAAATCCGATCCCTTTTATCAAAAAAATTTCCAAGGTCGCAATGTTCGGTTTTTCTACTTCTTCAAGCGCCGCTACTCTTCCTCTTAATTTAAAAACAACGACCACAGAGTTGGGAGTAGATGAAAAAATTGCTTCCTTTGTCCTCCCTCTTGGTATGACGATCAACATGAACGGTACTGCCATCATGCAGGTGATAGCGACATTGTTTATTGCCGGATGTTCCGGGTCGCATGTTACAGTTCCTATACTGATCATGATTTCAGTAATGGCAATGTTATGTTCAGCCGGAACACCGGCTGCGCCTGGAGCCGGAGCAATCGTTCTTTTTACTATTCTGTCTGGTGTTGGCTTTACAAACGACGCGGCGCTTTTGGCATATAGCCTGATACTGGCGATCAATCGTCCTATCGAAATGCTCGTGACTTCTTTAAACACAGTAGGCGATTCCTGTACCTGTATCTATGTCGCCAAAACAGAAGGACTCTTGAACAAAGACATCTATAACAGTAAAGTAAAATAAAATCTATTAAAAAGCATCCGAAATTTCTCTACATTTTTCGGATGCTTTTATACAAAAATACCTATCGTTCAATTCCCATTCTTGCCTTTATCCCCTTATCAAAGGGATGTTTTATCTTTTTCATTTCTGTAGCATAATCTGCCATATCCAGCAGTTCCATGCTTGGGCGGTTTCCTGTCAGTATGATTTCCAGATGCTTTGGTTTCCTTTTCAGATACTCTATGATCTTATCTTCCTCCAGAAGTTCTGCCTGTATTGCATAGATGATCTCATCCATAAACAATACGTCGTATCCCTCCGCCTGCTTTGTCATCCTTTCAAATTGATCGGCGTAAAATATCTTTCTCTCTCTTCTCTCTTCTTCTGTCAGATAAGCACTGAATTTTTCCTTCTCTAATCCAGGCAGGAGCGTTATATTCTCAGACAGCTTTAATATATTTCTTTCACTGGTTTTGTTATCCTTCATAAACTGGTAGATCAATACTCTATATCCATATCCGGCAGCCCGGGCACATAATCCCATAGCCGCTGTTGTCTTTCCTTTTCCATTTCCAAAATATACGTGAATCAACCCTTTGTCCTTCTCCATATTTTATAAGCCTGTCCTTTCGTGAACTACCCATTGTCTAAAGCCAATGGACTTCCTGCTTCATCGACCTCGTAACCTACTATCTCCACAGGCGTTAATTCGGGCAGTTTCTGCCCTATATATGCTTCTTTTATGCTATTTGCCTTAATCCTTCTGCCAGTATATTTTTTGCGGCATTGATATCTCTATCTTGTTTTGTTCCACAATTCGGACATATCCATTCCCTTACCGATAAATCTTTTGTATCTGTATTTTGATATCCACAGGCAAAACACAACTGGCTACTGGCATAAAATGTGTCTATTTTGACATATTCCCTGCCATTCCATTTTGACTTATATTCCAGTTGCCTTGTAAGCTCATACCATGACACATCACTGATTGATTTTGCTAAATGATGATTTTTTACCATGTTTTTTATCTGCAGATTTTCCGAAACTATTACTTGGTTTTCGCTGACAATTTCGTGTGAAATCTTATGTAGATAATCTTTTCTGGTATTTGTTATCTTCTCATGGCATATTGCGATTTCTTTTTTCTTCTTCTCGTAATTTCTGCTGCCTTTTTCCTTGTGTGCCAGTTGCCTTTGCAGTCTCGACAGCTTCCTCTCATTCTTTTTTATTATCTTTGGATTTTCGTACCTTATCCCATCCGATGTGATACATAAATCCTTAATTCCTAAATCCAATCCTATATTTTGATTTCTGTGTGGCAATTTTTCATGCTCTGTTTCTACCAGTATTGACACATAGCATTTCCCACTTGGAACCTGACTGACCGTGGCTGATTTTATTTTGCCATGGAATTCTCTGTGCAGTTTTGCCTTTACTTCTTTTAACTTTGGCAGCTTTATTTTTCCATTCTCTAAATCTACAGCTATATTTCCATTCGTAAAATTCGTTGTATAGGATTTATGGTTATCGTGTTTACTCTTAAACTTTGGATAGCCCGTATGTTCTTTGAAAAACTTCTGATAAGCTGAATCCATATTATAGATTGCATTCGTCAGGGCAAACTTATCCACTTCTTTTAACCATTCATATGTCTTCTTTAATTCTCTGTTACAGTAATTGTTGCAGCCTGTTTTACTGATGGTTTTTTTCTCTTTCTCGTAAGCTTCTTTTCGATATGCAAGCGTCTGGTTATATACAAAACGGCAACAGCCAAATGTTTTAGCTATCTGCATTTTCTACTCATTGTTTGGATATACCCTGTATTTATATGCTTTTAACATTTGCTGCCGCCTGCCCTTCTATCCTTGATTTTCTATATACTTCTTTAACATTTCTTCGGAAATATTTCCTACACTACAGGCAAAGCATCCATCTGTCCAAAAGGTATGTTCTTTCCAAAAATGTTTTATATCATCTGATATTTGCTTTGATGTCAGTAATTTCTTTCTATACTTGCACACAAAAATATTATGATATTGGAGTAAATATTTGTGTCTGTTTTTTGATTTCCATGTTCCCATGGCGTAAGTATAACACAAGCCACTACTTTTGCCTACCTTAACCCACCGTCTAAAGCCAGTGGGATTGCGGTAGCCGTATTTTCAAAATACATATCCACCTATATAATAAACATACCATTCCTAACCGAAAAATAAAAGGAGAATATCCAGGGAGTCTGGATCCTTCATAGAATATTGCATATTTATTTCTAAAAAAAGTATTGTATGTTAAACTATATATAAAGGAGGAATTTTTATGGAACAATATACTTTACCTCACCAGCACGGACAATCCAGAGAGCAGCTCCTAAAACACATGCCGGAGGCGGAATACTTTCAGATCATTGCCGATATTTTCAAACAGTTAAGCGATCCTACACGGCTCCGTATTTTTTGGATCCTATGTCATTGTGAAGAATGTGTAATCAATATTTCTGCCATGATGCATATGAGCAGTCCGGCTGTCGCTCATCACCTTCGCCTCCTGCGTTCCAGCGGGCTTCTTGAATCCCATCGAGATGGGAAAGAAACATATTATCGAGCAAGCAACTCAAAAAAGGCACAGACCCTCCACCATATGATCGAACAAATGATGGAGATCTCCTGTATTAAAGGAGAGGCCTAAAGTGGCATCTCTATACTATAAACGGAAAAGGAGCAGGGTGCTCACCTGCTCCTTTTCTCTAAAACATCATGCCAACATGGTATACCACAAACGCTGCAAGCCATGCGATCACGCACTGTCCTATGACCATGGCAGCAGCCCATTTCCCGCCCAATTCTCTCTTTACAGAAGCGATTGCCGCCACACAAGGAGTATACAGCAGACAGAACACAAGAAGCGAACCTGCTCCTGCCAAAGTAAGACTGCTCTGCAAAAGTGCAGTACTTCCAAATAATACCGTCAAAGACGATACAACACTTTCTTTAGCCATGAAACCGGAGATCAGCGCTGTCGCGATCCGCCAGTCCCCAAAACCAACCGGAATAAAAATTGGCGCAAGTACTCCTGCCGCCATTGCAAGAATACTATTTTGAGAATCCGACACCATATTCAGACCGGTATCGAAATTTTGCAGGAACCAGATGACGATTGTTGCAATGAAAATAACTGTAAACGCTCTCTGTAAAAAATCTTTAGCTTTCTCCCATAATAAATGCAGTACATTTTTCACTCCAGGCATACGATAATTCGGAAGCTCCATAACAAAGGGAACTGCTTCGCCCTTAAAAGCAGTCTTCTTGAAGATCAATGCCATGAGGATTCCCATCATAATGCCAAATATATAAAGACTGATCATGACAAGTGCTCCATGCTCTGGGAAAAATGCTGCTGTAAAAAATGCGTAGATCGGCAATTTCGCAGTACAGCTCATAAATGGTGTCAACAGGATCGTCATCTTTCTATCCCGTTCTGATGGAAGCGTACGGCTTGCCATAACTCCCGGAACCGTACATCCAAATCCAATCAGCATCGGAACAATACTGCGTCCCGAAAGTCCTAATTTTCTAAGTAATTTATCCATGATAAATGCGACACGTGCCATGTATCCGCTGTCTTCTAACAAAGACAAGAACAAAAACAACGTTACAATGATCGGAAGAAAACTGAGTACTCCGCCGACTCCATTAAAAATTCCATCCACCACAAGAGAACGTACCACTGCATTTACATGTGCCGCCTGCATGGCTCCATCTGCCATTTCGGTAAGTACTGCGATCCCAGCTTCTAAAATCCCCTGCAGAAAAGCGCCGATCACATTAAATGTCAGCCAAAATACCATACCCATAATACCGATAAACGCAGGAATTCCTGTATATTTCCCGGTCAAAATCCGATCCACCTTCAGGCTTCTGGCCCGTTCCTTGCTTTCTTTTGGCTTTATAACCGCTTCACTGCATATTTCTTCTATGTAATCAAAGCGCATCTGTGCTACAGCTGCTGCACGATCCAAGCCTGTTTCTGCTTCTGTCTGACTGGCGATTTCTTCTAAAATATGGTTCTCCTGAGCTGTCATTCTCAGTTGGTCCAGAATTTTTTTGTCCCCTTCCATGACCTTGCTTGCTGCAAAACGTACAGGTATTTCTGATTTTTCAGCATGATCCTCGATCAAATGCATCACTGCATGGATCCCTCTGTGGATCCCTTCTTCTCTTTTGCAGAAATCCGTATCCAGAGGACATTCCTGATATTTTGCCACATGGATTGCATGGCGGACCAATTCCTCGATTCCCTCTCCTTTTGCCGCTGAAATAGGAACCACCGGCACGCCTAACGCTGCCTCCATCTCATTTACAAGGACCGAACCATCATTTTCCCGCAATTCATCCATCATATTCAGCGCCACGACCATCGGGAAACCCAATTCCAAAAGCTGCATGGTCAGATAGAGATTCCGTTCTATATTAGTCGCATCCACGATATTGATGATTCCTTTAGGCTTTTCTCGGATTACAAATTCTCTTGTTACGATTTCTTCACTGCTGTACGGAGACATAGAATAAATTCCCGGCAAATCTGTGATCAAAGTATTTTCATGTCCTTTTATCACACCGTCTTTACGGTCGACCGTAACACCGGGAAAATTTCCCACATGCTGTTTGGAACCAGTCAGTTGGTTAAAAAGAGTTGTCTTTCCGCAGTTCTGATTTCCTACCAGGGCAAATGTAAGCGTCTCGTCATCCGGCAGAGGGTTTTCACCTTTTCTATTATGGAATTTTCCACCTTCTCCATATCCTGGATGATGCTTTTCTCGTCCCACTGTTTTCTTTTTTATCATTCTAGGTTTGTGTGGTTCACCTATTTCAATATTTTTCGCATCCTCTAAACGGATCGTTAATTCATATCCATGTATTCTAAGTTCCACAGGATCTCCCATAGGAGCATATTTTACGACTGTCACCTCTGTCCCCTGTATGAGCCCCATATCCAAAAAGTGCTGGCGCAGAGCTCCCGAACCACCGACAGTCTGTATGGTCGCAGTCTTTCCAATAGCTAATTCACTTAACTTCATTTTGTCCTCCTTCTCTTTCCCTCTAATAGTTTACCTAATCTTTGCCCAAAAGTAAAGCAGCGGTGAAAATACCGCTGCTTTATAATAATTTTTATCCTATTTATAAATGATGGACCCTAAGCGTCCTGATCGCATTTAAGATCGCAATGACCATAACGCCTACGTCGGCAAAAATTGCAAGCCACATATTTGCAAGGCCAACTGCCCCAAGTCCTAGACAGGCAAATTTCACAACCAATGCAAATATAATATTCTGATATACGATCCGCAAACATTTTCTAGAGATTTTGATCGCTTTAGAAATTTTCAGCGGATCATCATCCATCAAGACGACATCTGCTGCTTCGATTGCCGCGTCCGACCCCATAGCACCCATAGCGATCCCGATATCCGCACGAGTCAAAACAGGTGCGTCATTGATACCGTCTCCCACAAAAGCCAATGTATCTTTTCCGGCATTCTCCAGGAGCAATTCTTCTACTTTTTCCACTTTATCTCCCGGAAGCAATTCACTATATACTTTGTCTATCCCCAAAGTCTCTGCTACTTGTTCCGCTACACGCTTTGTATCTCCGGTAAGCATGACTGTTTTTTTGATACCGGCTTTTCGCAAAGCCGCTACCGCCTCTTTGGCGTGTTCTTTTATGATATCAGAAATCACAATATGTCCTGCATATTCTCCGTTGACCGCCATGTGGATGATCGTGCCCACTTTATGACATTCACGATACTTCACATGCAGCCTTTCCATCAGCCTGCTGTTGCCGGCAGCGACCTCCTGTCCATCTACTGTGGCAAGTATCCCATATCCGCTGATCTCCTGTATGTCTGAGACTCTGCTTCGGTCAATTTCCTTTCCATATGCTTTCTGAAGACTCTTACTGATTGGATGTGAAGATGCACACTCAGCAAGTGCCGCATATTCCAACAGTTTTTTTTCTTCCATCTCATTGTGGTGTACAGCGCTTACTTCAAACACTCCCTGTGTCAAAGTACCTGTTTTATCAAACACTACACATTTTGCCCGTGATAATGTTTCCATATAGTTAGAACCTTTAATCAAAATCCCTTCCTTGCTCGCTCCTCCTATTCCTGCAAAGAAACTAAGTGGAATACTGATGACCAACGCGCATGGACAGCTAATGACCAGAAATGTAAGCGCCCGATATATCCATATGCCCCACTGTGCCGCCTGCCCTAAAAATAAGATCTGTATAAGAGGCGGCAGAACTGCCAGTGCTAATGCGCCATAACATACTGCCGGAGTATACACTTTTGCAAATTTCGAAATAAAATTCTCTGATTTTGATTTTCTGGAACTGGAATTTTCCACAAGTTCTAATATTTTAGATACCGTAGATTCTTCAAACGCCTTTATCGTCTGGATTTTTAATACACCTGTCATATTGATGCATCCACTGATGATCTCATCTCCTTGCCGTACATCCCGGGGTATACTTTCTCCTGTCAGAGCGCTTGTATTCAAACTGGAGCTTCCTTCTATAACAATCCCGTCCAACGGTACTTTTTCTCCCGGCTGCACTACGATCATACTATCAATACCCACTTCATCCGGATCCACTTTTTCCAGCTTTCCTTCTCGTTCTACATTGGCATAATCCGGACGTATATCCATCAATGCACTGATATTTCTGCGGCTTTTTCCAACTGCATAACTCTGGAACAACTCGCCTATCTGATAAAACAGCATAACAGCGATCGCTTCATTATAGTCTCCGCTTCGCGCATAGATTGCCAAAGCAAATGCCCCCACAGTCGCTACTGCCATCAAAAAATTCTCATCAAAAACCCTGCGATTCCAAATGCCTTTTCCGGCCTTTTTTAAAATATCATACCCTATGATCAAATATACCAACAGATAAAGAGCTAATTCTGCAATTCCTGTTACCGGTATAAAATTCAATATAATAACCATAACAGCTGAAATGATAATCCGGATCAGCATTTTCTTCTGTTTCCTGTTCATGATCATATCCTCCTATTGGATTATACATTTGTTTAATTTTTCATATCTACTTCATAAATTTGCACCCTGACCGTAATGCGCAAGGGTGCAAAAATTTTAAAATTCGATTTCACAATCCGGTTCTACCTTTTTGCAGGCTTTCAAAACCGTTTTCATAACTGTCTTTGGCTCCTGCCCCTCCTCGAACTCTACGATCATTTTCTGTGTCATAAAGTTAACCGTCGCGTCTGCAACGCCTGCCGTTTTCTTTGCCGCATCCTCCATCAGATTCGCACAGTTTGCACAGTCTACCTCAATCTTGTATGTCTTTTTCATGATCAATACTCCTTTCCTCTTGAAGATATGTTTTTATTGAACAATTAAATATATGTTTAATCTTTATACTTATATAATACTCCCGACTTTTTAAAATGTCAATCTTAATATGAAAATATTTTGGATATTTTGGATACTATCTTTTTAGTCAAGTCTTATAACGAGAGAATTACCAATACAATATGTAAAACATGTATATGGAAAGAGGGTGCCGCAAAATCATCAAATGATTGTGCGATACCCTCTCTCCTATTTCATTTTTTGCAATTTTCACAAAACTCTTCCTGATTTGGAGAATTACATTTAGGACAATTCATTCCCTTTCCCCATTTGTTAAAAACTCGGCGTTCCGTACAAGTCATACGGTGTTACCTGATATACATAATAATTGAGCCAGTTTGTATATAGATTATTTGCGCATGCTCTCCATGTAAGAAGCGGCTTTTGTTCTGGATCTCCATCCGGATAATAATTAACAGGAATTTGGATATCCATCCCCTTTGCCTTATCTCTTTTATACTCTCCATCCAACGTCATCCGGTCATATTCCGGGTGCCCCATAACAAAGATTTTTCGCCCGTCCTCTGCCATACATAAGAACACACCTGCCTCCTTTGAATCAGCCAGGATCGTAATTCTTTCATCTTTCTCCAAAAGTTCTTCCGGAACCGTCGTGTGTCTGGAATGGGGCGCATAGAATACATCATCAAATCCTCTGACAAGCGGAATCTTTCTGTTTCTTACATGGTGCTTAAATACGCCGAACTTTTTCTGCGGAAGCTTTACTTTGTCAATCCCATAATGGTAATACACTCCCGCCTGTGCTCCCCAGCACAAATGCAGCGTGGAAGTCACATTTGTTGTCGTCCACTCCATGATTTCTTTTAGTTCTTCCCAGTAATCTACCTCCTCAAAGGGCAGCAGTTCCACCGGTGCGCCTGTAATAATAAAACCATCGAATTTCTGCCGTTTAATCTCTTCAAAAGATTCATAAAATTTATAAATATGGCTGGTAGATGTATTTTTCGATACATGGCTCGATACCCGCACAAATGTCACATCCACCTGCAGCGGAGTATTCGAAAGAGAACGCAAGATTTGTAGTTCTGTATCTTCTTTTAACGGCATGAGATTCAGAAGCCCTATGCTGATCGGACGGATATCCTGATGTGCGGCACGGTATTCGTCCATCACAAATATATTTTCCTGCTCCAGTATCTCTTTTACCGGCAAATCATTTTGTACTCGAATCGGCATGTCTATCTTCTCCTCTTTCCTCGTTTTTCATCTCATTTTCATCAGCATGTACATATGTACCATCAGAATCTATATAGCTAAACTTATCATAGCAGTCCGTATCTGTAGGAAATTTCTTGCGTTCCAGCCTGTTGTTGATAATCATTTTAACAATGTAATAAATCACGGCAAATGTCGGAACTCCCAGTATCATTCCCAGGAAACCAAACATGCCTCCTCCCAGCAGTATGGAAAATACAACCCAAAAAGCGGACAGTCCCGTTGAATCCCCAAGTATCTTTGGTCCGATAATATTTCCATCCAATTGTTGTAGACACAGTATAAAGATAATAAAATAGATTCCCATCTTAGGGTCCGACAATAAGATCAACAGTGCGCTTGGAATCGCCCCAATATAGGGACCGAAAAACGGAATTACATTTGTCACTCCTACAATAACGCTGACCAGCATCGTATAGGGCATATCCAAAACAGATAAGCCTAAGAAACAAAGCACGCCGATGATAGCGGAATCTATAATTTTCCCTATGATAAATCCGCCGAAAATCTGATTGCTTTTAATTGTCAGGTGAAGGATCATATTCGCATTTGCAGGTTTAAACAGTGCATATATGATTTTTTTACACTGTCTGGAAAATTTTTCTTTGCTGAACAGCACATATACAGAAACGATCATTCCGATCACAATGTTGAGTATCTCGCTTATAATGTTGATAACGCCTACCGTCAAACCGGACATGACTACATTCACCTGTTCTAATAGATCTGTGCGCATCCAGTTCTGTAAAAACTTCGCTGCTTCCTCCAGCACTTCCGCCGCGAACTTTCCTATCGTCGAATTTTCCGAATTCATCTGGGCAAAAGATTCCAGGAAGTGATTCATCTGGCTCGGAACTGTAAGCACCATATCCCGTATACTTCGGTATAATTCCGGTATCATCATATTAAACAAAGTTACTACTATTGCGATGAGCAGAAGCAGCCCTGTCATGATCCCGATTGCTCTTACGAACGATTCTTTTCTCTTAAAACGAGGAAATCGTTTTTTTATTACAGGCAGTAAATGTCTGTCCACGATATTTACGATTGGATTCAAAAGATACGCAATCGCCAGACCATAAATGATCGGTTTCAGCACATGGATAACCTTCGCAAGTATATCAGAAATAACTGTAAGGCGGAGAAGCGCAAAATAAAAAAGGATGCATGTAGCGATCACAATAAAAAACGTCATTCCCTTTCCAAACTGTTGCCTGAGCTTAGAAGATCCTTTCTTCTTCAATACCGGCTGTTTTATGTAATATCCACTGTTGAGAGCCTCTTCTTTTTGGGCATCCTTTTGTGTCTCTTCTATCATTTATTGCCCACCTTTCCTAATATGTACGTATTATTATAACGCCTTATATAAGGATGCGTCAATATAAGAAAAAGGGATCTTCCTCCAACAGAAAATCCCCTTTTCACTATCTCTTTTTACAAATGCTTTTTCATATCTATGCGGTCCGAACCGGACACATTTTACCCTTCTCAGCCACGGCAGGAAAATGTCGCACATTCTGTCCCTTCGCATTGACAGGCATTGCTGCCTTCTACGCTGATCTTACCTGCATGGCACTGGCAGCTTTCATTATACATACATTCTGTCGCGTTACAATCTACGCAGGCACAGTCAGAAGGGGCTTTCATACTGTTTGTATAACTGCCTCCTCCTTCTTTTCTCTCCTGGAAACTGTCGCAGCAAGTCTCCCCGGCGGTTTTCGCGCTGTTTCCTCCGACCTGTATTTTGTCCAGGTCACATAAAAACTGCTTATTGTGTACACATGTCTGTACAGTACATTTTAATTCTGGCATAATGTTATCCTCCTTTTTTACAGATTCAATATCATTATGCCCTGTATTTTTTTATTTATTCGAATCTTGTTTTTTCACTTCACGCACTGCTTTTTCTGCAATTTCTTTTTTCAGACTGCAGATAAATTCTCCTGTTTTTTTCTGTCCTTCGTCTCCCTCAAAACGACTTCTGACAGAAACAAGCCCTTCTTCTTCCTCTTTCGCTCCTACAACGAGCATATATGGGATCTTCTGCATCTGTGCCTCTCTGATCTTATAACCAATCTTTTCCGCGCGGCTGTCGATCTCAGCACGGATTCCAGCGTCTTCCAGCTCTTTTAATACTTTCTGCCCGTATTCCATATGCTTATCTGAAATAGGAAGCACTTTTACCTGTACCGGTGCCAGCCAGGTTGGGAAAGCGCCTGCAAAATGCTCGATCAGTATTCCGATAAAACGCTCAATGGACCCAAATACTACTCTGTGTATCATAATCGGTCTGTGCTTTTCTCCATCGTCTCCTGTATATTCCAGTTCAAATCGAAGGGGCAGCTGAAAATCAAGCTGGATCGTACCACACTGCCATGTCCTGCCGATTGAATCTTCCAGATGGAAATCTATCTTTGGTCCATAGAATGCGCCGTCCCCTTCATTTACTACATAAGGAAGCTGCAGATCATCCAGTGCTCCTCTAAGAGCGTCTGTCGCCATCTCCCAGTCCTCGTCACTGCCCATGCTGTCTTCCGGACGTGTAGAAAGTTCCACATGATACTTAAAGCCAAATAAGCTATATACTTCATCTATAAGCTTTGCTACATTCTTGATCTCTCCGCGGATCTGTTCCGGTGTCATAAAAATATGCGCATCATCCTGCGTAAAGCACCGTACTCTCATCAGACCGTGAAGCTGCCCTGATTTCTCATGCCGGTGTACCAGCCCCAGTTCTCCCATCCTAAGCGGCAGATCTCTGTAAGAGCGCGGCTCCGATTCATACACCAATATTCCGCCGGGACAGTTCATCGGTTTTATTGCAAAGTCTTCTTCATCAATGACTGTCGTATACATATTATCTTTATAATGATCCCAGTGTCCCGATGTTTCCCAAAGATGACGGCTTAATATCACCGGAGTAGAAATTTCCACATATCCGTTTTTACGATGGATTTCACGCCAATACTCCAACAAAGTATTTTTCAGATCCATCCCTTTTGGCAGAAAGAACGGGAAGCCCGGTCCTTCTTCTTTCATCATAAAAAGCCCTAACTCTTTTCCTAATTTTCTGTGATCTCTTTTTTTGGCTTCTTCCATCATATGCAGATATTCTTCTAACTCTGCTTTCTTTGGGAAAGCTGTCCCGTAAATTCTCTGCAGCATTTTGTTTTTCTCACTGCCTCTCCAGTACGCACCCGCAAGAGAAGTCAATTTGAACGCTTTTACCGGCTTTGTTGTCATCAGATGCGGTCCGGCACATAAGTCTGTAAATTCACCCTGGGAATAAAAGCTGATTGTTTCTCCTTCTGGAAGATCCTCGATCAACTCTACTTTATACGGTTCATTCTTTTCCTGGAAATATACAAGTGCCTCTTCTCTTGGCATTGTATACTGCTCAATGGCAAGATTTTCTTTAACGATCTTCTTCATCTCTGCTTCAATTTTTTCTAAATCTTCTGTTGTAAATGGTGTATCTCTGTCCACATCATAGTAAAAACCGTCTGCAATAGAAGGGCCGATCGCCAGTTTTGTCTCCGGGTAAAGCCTCTTAACTGCCTGTGCCATAATATGAGAAGCTGTGTGACGAAATGCCCCTTTTCCTTTTTCATCATTGAAAGTAAGAATATTCAATTCACAATCCTTATCAAGTACCGTACGCAGATCCACGATCTCTCCATCCACTTCTCCTGCTGTCGCAACTCTGGCAAGCCCTTCACTGATGTCCGCCGCGATCTCGATCACAGATTTTCCTTCCTTATATTCCATACAAGAACCATCTTTTAACGTAATTTTCATTTGCTCATTCATCCTTTCTCAACACTTTTTCTTTCTTCTTATCCCACCTGCTGTGCAGGTACTCTTTCACGGTCCGGATGTTCTCCTGACCAACCGCACTGGGGCATTGTCTCTAACCGATACATATCCTCTGTGCTTAACGTAAAAGAAAATACATCCCGATTCTGCTTCATCCGTTCCAAAGAAGACGACTTCGGAAGCGGCGCCACACCTCTTTGCACTGCGTACCGCAGGCAGATCTGTGCGGCAGATACATGATACTTTTCCGCCAGTTCTTTTATAAGAGTTTCCTCTAAGACCCGTGTTCTTCCTATCGGGCTCCATGCCTGCACCAGAATATTTCTCTGCTGACAATACTGCACCGCCGCCTCCTGACTATAGCCAGGATGAAATTCCAGCTGATCTGCCATCGGTGCTATACGGCAGTCCTCCAATATGTTTTCTATATGATGAGGGAGAAAGTTACTTAAGCCTATCGCTCTTGCCTTTCCTGCTTCATATAGATCTTCCAAGGCTCTCCACGTCTCTTTGTCAAGTTGTTTCCACTCCTTGTATCCAGGTTTTGGAAGAGGCCAGTGTATCAGATACATATCCACATAGTCTGTTTTCAGCCTTTTCAAACTTTTCTCCAACGCTTCTTTGGCATTCTCATAACCCATCTCATCTTTCCAGAGCTTTGTCGTAATAAAAAACGCTTCCCTTGGAAGTCCACTCATTGCGATCGCTTCTGCCAGATATTCCTCTGTGCCGTAAAAAGAAGCGGTATCAAAATATCGGTATCCCGCATCTATAGCGCTCTTTATGATCTCTGCATTCTTTTTTTCAGCCGCTTTATACGTACCATATCCCATACAGGGAATTTTGTATCCATTACTTAATGTATAACAATCATATATGCTCTTCATTTTTCCTGCTCCTTTCTCCTCTTCACTCAAAAAAGGTCTCTTGTCCATGCCGGTATCCCTGGACTTTTTTGCCTCTATGTAAAAACAGCTTCGTACTTTCACACATAAAAAGTCCCTTTCTGCTAAATACAGAAAGGGACGGGATATTCCCGCGGTTCCACCCTATTTGAGCTGGCAGAAGCCAGAACCACTTCATTTATAATGATAACGGTATCACCGGACTGTTTTGCAGTCACTCCGAGGTAGTTTTCAGATGGTTCCGCAACAGGAAGCTTCCAGCCTTTTGACTTCCCTCTCTGTGTCCTTTCCTCATCCTACTCTTCTCATCAACGTATTGTCTTTTTTCATATAGCCTCATTATAACATCCTTCTTCTTTTTGTCAACTGCATTTTCCAAAAGTCCAAAGGGCAAGAACAGCAAAAAACTCCCGCACCAGATAATTTAACTGGAATATCGGGTTGGATGCTGCCGCAATCCCGGATACATTCCTATACCCTTCCTGCCTGCCCGTTATAAGCGCCCGATACAGATGAAAATCATTTGTGACGATACAGACAGATTCTTCCGGCGATTTTAGAAACTGCCGGCTGTAACGCAGATTTTCCCTTGTAGATGTAGATTTTTCTTCTTTTATGATCCGCTCTCTGGAAATCCCTTGTTTCTCTAAATACTCTGCCATTGCCTCTGCTTCTGTTATATCTTCTCCTGGCCCTTGTCCTCCTGATACGATCACTGTTGTCTCCACGTATTGAAGCAGATATGGTATTGCAGCATCCAACCTTCTAAGGAGAGAATCCGTTATTTTTCTTCCTCGTACCTGCGCCCCAAGCACGATCAGATACGCCGCATGTCCCTTACCGGAATTTCGCATAGCCCGTAAAATACAACTCTCAACAATCAAAAAAGTCCCCCAGCCAAACACCAATAAAACAAAAAGAACTTTTTTTATATCAAAAGAAAGCGGTACACATCCGAGAAATATATGTGCACCGCCTGCCGCCAGCCAGAATCCCGTAAATGTGGAATTCCACCTTTTTGAATAAAACGCAAGTATCAGATAATACAAGATCCCTAAAATACCCGCACACAAAAAATATATTTTCATCTATACATTTCTTCCGCAGCACTTTTTGTATTTCTTTCCGCTTCCGCATGGACAAGGATCATTTCTGCCGATCTTCTTTTCCTTACGGATCGTTCCTGACTGCTTCTGCTCACGATAGAGACGTTTCCTTGTCTCTTCATCAAAAATGGCGTCCCACTGCGGCAATTCATACAGCCAATCTGCCTTTGCATCCACCATATTTTTGTACAGCTTTTCTTTATCAAATCCCAGACTTACGACTGTATCCTCTTCCATCGTCTCGATTGGATTCTCTGCTTTCAGACTATCGTTGATCCCATCCAGGAAACCTACCATAGTCATAACGTTCTGCCCATATTTTTCCGCCAGTTCCTTTACGGTTCCTTTCACTTCCACATCCGGCTCCGCCAAAAGTTTTTCATATATTTCTTTTTCTATCTGAAAGTAATCTCCCCAGAATTTTTCCAACTGATCCTTGGACAGTTCTCTGTTATAAGCAGCTGCTCTCCACTGTTCTAATAAACTCTTTTCACTCATTGTATATTGCTCCTTTATCTAAAATTCAACCGCGAACTTATTATATACCAAATTTTCTTTGCCGTAAACTACTATTTGGTATATAATGATTCTGCATCGGTTTTTCGACACATCTGTTTCTCATAAATACTGGATAGAAGCATTATAGAAAGGAGTCCCTATGAAAAAATCTAAACGTATTCTCGCCTTTATAACGGTCGTACTGCTTGTCTGTATGTATGGCAGCACACTCGTCTTTGCCTTTATTGATACAGCATTTTCTCTTAAATTATTGGCGGCTTCTGTCGCATTGACCATCTTGCTCCCTGTTCTTTTATATGCCTGCATTCTCGTCTACCGCCTGGCCAACAGACAAGAGATAGGATCAGACATACATACCGACGATCAGTCAGACATACAGTAATTCGGCTAATTCCAGAGCAGTTGTGTTTTCTTCTGCTCTTTTTTTCTTATGTGAATTTTCCAAAGACTCTTTTTCCCTTATCGCTAGTCTTTTCTGCAGGTATTCTTCCAGCGATATTATCTCCTGGCTTCTTCCCATGTTGCTCTGACGCATAAAAATACCTCCTTTTAATTAAACCTCAGCTTTATATTATATTCTCCCCTATTTCAAAATATGCTAAAAATATTTTTCTATCCTTAACATAGTTTTATTATACTTGTCAATTGTGTCCTCCTTATGGAAAATATCTAAAGTTTTGATTATCTGATTCTTAAGAAATTCTTATTTTGGATCTTCTAATACTATCAGCACTTTTCCCGCTATACGGAAACCGTCATACTATATCGAGTAGGAGGCTAATCATTAATTGATTAGCCGACCTCTCACACCACCTAGCATACCGTTCAGTACTAGGCGGTTCCTTAGTTTTCACAAACTACCAGATAATAGTCAAGCATGGATGTATATCCTAGCTTGGCTATTATTTTCTTTGAAAAGATTTGGTTCAAGACTTTCGCCATTCTCCAGTAACCTTTTCTGCTACAAGCGAGTTCCTTTGCTTTCCAATGTTCCATTCCCAATGCTTTCAGCATTCGATACTTTGTTTTGATTTTCTTCCATTGTTTCCAATAGACCGCCCGGATTCTACGCCTTGCCCATTCGTCCGTTATTTTGAGAAGTCCTTTCATATCTGCAAGTCTAAAGTATTCTACCCATCCTCGCACATACTCCTGGTATTTCCTTTCCCGTTCTGCATTGCTAATGCCTTTGTTCCTATCAGTAAGCTCTCTGATTTTATTTCTCATCTTGACTACTGACTTTTGATGTACTCTGAATCTGCATTTGCCTTTGTATCTATAAAAGGTATAACCGAGATACTTAACTTTGCTGATATGAGCCACTTCTGTTTTCTTCCGGTTCACCTTTAGGAAAAGCTTTCCTTCAATAAACGGAATGATGTTCTTCAGGGTTCTTTCTGCACTCTTCCTGCTCTTACAGAAAATCATACAGTCATCTGCATAGCGGACAAATCTGTCCTCTCTGCGTTCCAGTTCCTTGTCCAATTCGTTTAGCATTATGTTACTGAGCAACGGACTCAATGGTCCACCTTGTGGCATTCCTACTTCTGTACGCTCAAACTTCCCGTTTGCTATCACTCCCGCATTCAGGTATTTGTGTATCAATGAAATCACTCTGCCGTCTTTGATGGTTCGTGACAACACCTCGATTAGCTTACTCTGGCATACGGTATCAAAGAACTTTTCCAAGTCCATATCCACTACATATACGTAGCCATCATTTACATTCTTTTGGCATTGTCTTAGGGCATCGTGTGCCCCTCTTTTCGGTCTGAAACCAAAACTGTTCTCTGAGAACTGCTCCTCAAAGATTGGAGACAGTTCCTGAGCGATTGCCTGTTGAATCACTCTATCGACAACCGTAGGTACTCCCAGCTTTCTGTACTCGCCTTTTGTCTCTTTGGGTATTTCTACCCTTCGCACTGGGTTGGGTTTATATTTCCCTCCCTTTATCTCTTGGATTAAGGTTTCTTGGTTTTCTCTAAGGAAGGGCAGAAGTTCATCCACCTGCATACCATCGATTCCGCCTTTGCCTCTGTTTCTTTTGACTTGCTTATAGGCATTGTTAAGATTATCTTTCCGCAAAATCAATTCCAAAAGATTGTTCGTCCAATAGTCTGTGATGACACCGCTCTTTTCAGTAATCTTAGAGTAGTCGAACACTTCTGCATACTCTCTCTGTTCCGCAGATACCATTTGCAGATAGTCCTCTATATGAAGTTGTCTGTTCTTAAATCTACTTTCAGTTACATTCATTGCTTGTGCCTCCTAAAGTTCAGCCCTTCGCCGATGTTTGCAACCATCGGTTTACTATGGCTTCTGCTGACTTCTCGCCATTCATTGTTACTACAAGTTTCTTACTCTGTTTCCACTTGCTGACAAGATCTCCCTTGGTACCACACGTCACTTTCTCTCCATATATCTGCCACATATACTATAGTTAATTCCGAGTAGTTATTGGACTTTAGTTTGTTGTGCAACCTTATCCTTAACTATAGCCTCATGTGATTTCTGTTCGTCAGACCAGAGATTTGCCTCCACCTTCCTTCAGATTCGCAGTCACCCACGACACCCTTGGTCTTGGCTGTATCCTTCCCACTACTAGGGCGGATTAGGGACTTTCACCCATTAGCGACGTGCGCCGCAAGGCGCACACAAAAAAGTACTGCATCATTCTCGATACAGTACTTTTCTTTCTCATCTTTTATTTCTCTCTGTAGATAATGTCATTTCTGCCTGGGCCATTGCTGATCATCGTGATCGGATAACCAATCTGTTCCTCTACGAATTCAATATATTTCCGGCAGTTTTCCGGTAATTCTTCATAGGTCTTTATGCCGCGGATATCTTTCTTCCATCCTGGCAGCTTCTTCCATACGGGTTTCGCTTTCTCAAGCAGATGAGTAACCGGGAAATCTGTGATTACTTCCCCGTCCACTTCATATCCTACACAGACAGGAATTTCCTCTAAATATCCCAAAACATCCAGAACAGTAAACGCAACGTCTGTCGTCCCCTGCATTCTGCATCCATATTTAGATGCCACGCAGTCAAACCAGCCTACCCGTCTTGGGCGACCTGTTGTTGCGCCATATTCTCCACCATCTCCGCCTCTTCTTCTTAATTCTTCTGCTTCCTCACCGAATATTTCACTGACAAAGGCACCTGCTCCTACCGCGCTGGAATATGCCTTACATACTGTAATGATCTGTTTGATCTCATAAGGCGGAATACCAGCGCCGATCGCGCCGTAAGCTGCCAGAGTCGAAGAAGATGTTACCATCGGATAAATACCGTGATCCGGGTCTTTCAGGGAGCCAAGCTGCCCTTCCAAAAGGATATTTTTCCCTTCTTTTATAGCCTTGTGTAGGAATAAAGAAACATCGCACACATATGGCGCTACCATTTCTTTATACTCCATAAGTTCTTTATATAGTTCTTCAGGATCTATCAATGGTTTATGGTACAAATGTTCCAACAGAATATTTTTCTGTTCTGCCACACGGACAACCTTTTCTCTTAGCAAAGCATCGTCAAACAGTTCACTGACCTGGAAACCGATCTTGGCATATTTATCAGAATAAAATGGCGCGATTCCTGACTTTGTTGAACCAAATGACTTTCCTGCCAGTCGTTCTTCCTCATAGGCATCTAAATTCTTATGATAAGACATGACCATCTGTGCTCTGTCAGATACAAGAAGCTTTGGCTTTGGCACCCCTTGTTCTACGATCGTCTGCATTTCTTTGAATAATACCGGAACGTCCAACGCCACTCCGTTTCCGATAATACTGGTCGTATGGCTGTAAAACACTCCTGAAGGCAGTGTATGCAGCGCAAATTTCCCATAATCATTTACAATCGTATGGCCTGCATTTGCTCCGCCTTGAAACCGGACAATGATATCAGCTTCTTTACCGAGCATATCTGTGATCTTGCCTTTTCCTTCATCGCCCCAGTTTGCACCAACTACTGCTTTTACCATTTTAAACCCTCCTGCGTATTTTGCTTTTTCATCATTCACAGCGTTTCTGACATAATAGAACCGCCGTATGAATTATACTATACTTTTCCCATTATGTAAAATGTTATTTTCCTATTCTTCTCTTATTCTATTGCAGCTTCTTCCATTTCATAAAGAAGTTCATTTGTCTCGATCAACGATACCTCTTTATCCAGACAGAACAAAATGATACTGTCCCGCTTGTTCTTCACATACAAAGCAGGATATTCTGAAACCTTCAGAAGTCTCTGCATTTCCTCCACTGTGAGTCCCATGCCAAAACCCAGAGCAAGTAGTTTATCCCTCGTCGGCTTACGTATACCCGAAAAAATCTGATAGCCATACGTCCTATCCAGCCCGGAACGCTTGATGATCTCGGCTTTCTTCAAGTTCTTTTTTGTAAGCAGTTCCGCTAATTCATCTTCCATTTTTCCTGTGTAGAATGCAGGTTCTTCTCTTAAATATTCATCAAAATTCTGCTTACTTCTTAATATTTTCAATAATTCGTCCGTACTTTTTTCTCCCACGCTTTTCCCTTCTTCCTTACGCATTTTGGAAATCTAGTTTACAAATATATGACTTATGATAAAATACTTTATAGAAAAAATCAAGAAAGGCGGTATCCCATGTCCGATCTAAAAGGTAATTATCTGGAAAATGCATATGAAATTCTTTCACCTCTGCAAGATACAGAAAATTGTTCTGCCTTTCTTGTAAAGGAAAACTCTACAGGCAGTCTCGCCGTCAAAAAGCAGCTGACTTTTGAGCAATATGAACTATACCAAGTTCTTAAAGAGTATACACATCCGAATTTATCTAAAATATATGCGCTTTATACATGCAATGGCTGCTATTATGCATTGACTGAATACATCAGCGGAGCAACCATTTTTCAGACCGTAGAGCAGGGACGCACATTTTCCAGAGAAGAAGTGCGCACATATATTTTGCAGCTTTGTGATGTTTTATTCTTTCTGCATAAAAGAGGAATCATACATCGTGATATTACTCCTGGAAATATTATCATTTCCACAGACCATGTCGTAAAATTAATCGATTTTGGAATTGCGCGAATCAAAAAAGACGGGCAAACAAGAGACACACAGCTTCTTGGAACAGCT
Organism: Mediterraneibacter massiliensis; assembly: GCF_001487105.1. Classification (GTDB taxonomy): domain Bacteria; phylum Bacillota; class Clostridia; order Lachnospirales; family Lachnospiraceae; genus Mediterraneibacter; species Mediterraneibacter massiliensis. The sequence continues at coordinate 1,924,804 of NZ_LN913001.1, forward strand.
GGATTTGCTTCACCTGAGCAGTTTGGATTTGGTCAGACTGACGAAAGAAGTGATATTTATTCTACGGGTGTTCTCATCAATTATATGCTTACAGGAAAACTCCCTGCACAGAAACTTTCCTCAGATATATTTTTGTCGGATATAATCGTAAAATGTACGCAGATCGATCCCGCAAACCGTTTTTCCAATGTGGAGGAACTTCACTCTGTTCTTTTGCGCCGCATACCTGCGGCTTCTGCGGCTGCCGTATGGCCGCTTTATATGACGCCAACTCAGGAAACAGACGCGACAGTAGAAACTTTAAACGCTGGTATGACTCCAACCGGTTCTCCTTATGATGAGCTTGTAAATGCAAGTATAGCCCAGGTCAAACCAGGCGGTACAGTTACTGCCTGCATTGCCTATAATGCCAACTATGCGGACAAACCTGTTACTTTAACTGCAGTGGCCAGCTTTATGGGCGAAGAGCTTGGAACAAAAACAATTGAACTGCAATAAAAAAGAATTCTGCAGTGCAGAATTCTCCGCCTGCGGCGGGTTGCTTCAGCAGCATGACGCCTTTTTGCCGCAGTGCGATCTTTGCGGAGCATGAAACGTTTTATACATTCATGCTCCGTAAATTTTTTTACATCAAAGGCGCTATCAGCCTTAATATACGTCCGCACAGTTTCATAAACAGACTTACTCGCTTCACATCTTCCAATGTCACCAGATGACATTTCTTCAGTGTCTCCTGAAAATCCTGTTCTATTGATGTAACTACCGGATTATCATAAATAAAGATCCCACATTCATAATGCAGATATAAACTGCGATAATCTAAGTTTATAGAACCTACCGCCGCCGTATCATCATCAGATACAAAACTTTTTGCATGAACAAACCCCGGTGTAAATTCATACACTTTTACTCCAGATTGTATCAGATCTCGGTAGAATGTCTTAGCTACTGCAAATGCATACCATTTATCCGGAATATGCGGCATGATAATGCTCACATCAATCCCTGTTTTAGCCACATGCGTCAATGTATCCAGCATTTCATTGTCCAAGATCAGATACGGTGTCATAATATGTACGTATTTTTTCGCGTGGTTTAAAATATGAAAATATACTTCTTCTCCTACATTTTCATGATCATAAGGACTGTCTCCATAGGGAATGACAAAGCCGCTGTCTTTTAACACCTTCGACTTCATTTTCGTCAGATATGCCTTATAATCCTCTGGCTGTGTCTCCGTCACATTCCACATCTGTAAAAACAGCATTGTCATGCTCTGTACTGCATCCCCTTTTAGCATAACTGCTGTATCTTTCCAATAACCAAACCTCTCTTTTTCATTGATATATTCATCTGCGAGATTCAATCCCCCTGTAAATCCTACCTTTCCATCTATGACACAGATCTTTCTGTGATCCCTATTATTCTGTGTCGTAGAAAGCACCGGACGTATAGGACTGAACATCTTGCATGCAATTCCATATTTTCTGATTTCTTTAGGATAACCGTATGGAAGCAGTGAAATACTGCACATACCATCATACATAAAACGGACTTCTACTCCTTCTTTCACCTTTTCTTTGAGAAGTTCCAGAATAGCGCCCCACATCTTTCCTTCCGCCACAATAAAATATTCCATAAAGATGAATTTTTCTGCTCTTTTCAGTTCTTCCATCAATACAGAAAACCACGCTTCTCCACTCGGAAAATATTCCATCTGCGTATTCTGGTAGGTAGGAAAATCCAGTTGATGCTTCATATAATAAGCAAGATTCGCATCTGCCGGCTTATATTGTCTTAAATTTTCTATAATTTCCTCGCTCTGTTCCATATACGGAGCCGTCTCCATCCGCAGTCTGCTCAGACGTTTCCCTATATACCGTGTTCCAATCTGCGACTTCACATAAAGATAAAATAAACATCCAAACGCCGGAAAAATCAAAATCAAAAGAACCCACGTCATATTAAAAGCCGGATTTCCCCGTTCATTGATAATATACACGATCACACCTGCTCCGATCAGTGAAGCGATCCCATATACATAAACGGCATATTCATGCAGGATCGTTGCAACTGTGAACATAAAAAGCAATTGTATGAGCACCAACGATAATAGCAAAGCTGTACGGCTGAATACCACACTTAAAATTCCTTTTTTTGCTTTTTTTACGGCTTTGTTTTCCATTTCTCTTTTGCTCCTTTTCTGCTGATAGCATATTTAGTGTATCACAATTTATTTGCAGCTGCAATAAATCTAGAGTATTGTGTTTTTGTAAAAAAAGTATTACAATAAAAGTGGATTATCTGCCTGTTTCTTTAAATATCGGCAGTCATCTGACAGAAAGGAGAACGTCAAATTGAAAAAATTTTTTAAATGGTTTTTGATTCTGGCAGCCGCAGGAACAGCCATCGGACTTATTATTTCCTATTTCTGCAAGGGAAGCTGCCTTCAGGAGAACGCGTGTACCGAAGACGCTCCTGATTTAACGGAAGATGAAGATCTAGATGTAGATTTAAAGCCAGTTTCTGACAGAGAATACGTTTCACTTCAGAAAAATGACAAAGAAGATACAGAAAAAGAACTTACGAAAAAGGAATCTGATGTCCAAAAAGAAAGTAAATGATAATAAAAAACACCGCGATGTACCGACCCCCAAAAGTTAGATCACGATTAGAGGTCGGTATTTTTATGTCTAAAAAATGCGTAGCAGATAAAAATTCTACTACGCAATAAAAGTTTAACTTTTGGAAAACACATCCATTTCCTACAGTGTCTTTTATTATTTACATCATTTCCACGCTTCTGAAAGCAGTTTTACAGCCTGCCTTATTTGTTCTTCCCCCATATTGGCATAACCTAAAAGTATAATCGCTTCTTTTGCCTGTCTTCCTTTTTTTTCTTCCACATAATATTCCGAAAGCCCATATACCTTTACTTCTTTTTGAGCAGCCCTTTCTATCAGTGTCTCTTCATTTTCACCTGAGAAATGAAGCAGCAGATGTACGCCTGCATTCTCACCAGAAATCTTACACTTGATCTTTCCCTCTTTCAGGCAGCCAAGAAGTACATCGTGCCTGTTCTTATATAGTGCGCGTGTCTTATTCAGATGTCTTTCATAGTATCCATTTTCAATAAATTTCTGCAGGATCAACTGATCTACTTTAGAAACCGTAGAATTTAAAAATCGGCATTTCTTCATATACACCGTTAAAAGCGGTTTTGGCAATACGATATATCCCACTCGGATAGCAGGAGCGATCGACTTGGAAAACGTCCCTGTATAGATGACTTTTTCCTGCGCATCAAAACCCTGCAGGGCAGGAATAGGCTTCCCCTTATATCGAAATTCACTGTCGTAATCATCTTCGATTATATACCGCCCTTTTGCTGCATTTGCCCATTTCAAAAGTTCGATCCTTCTTTGGATCGGCATCACAATCCCTAAAGGGTACTGGTGAGATGGCATCACGAAGGCAACATCTGCTCCTGATTTCTCCAATTCTGGAATACACATACCTTTTTCATCCATACCAACAGTACATACTTCATAAGTAAGATTCTCAAACAACCGATATGCCTGCCTATAGGTCGGATTCTCCAACGCCACTTTATGATCTGTTCCTATGATCGTCGTCAGCAGCATTAAAAGATAATCATTTCCCGCCCCGACGATGATCTGTTCCGGCTGGCAATTCACCCCTCTCGCCTGATGCAGATAGCTGCTGATCGCATTTCTAAGTCCATATTCTCCCTGCGGATCCCCAAGACGGAACATCTCCGCCTGGTCATCCCCCAGACTTTCTCTGGAAAGTTTTCTCCATACATTATGGGGGAAACTTTTTAGATCCACTCCATTGGGTGTAAAATCATACCGGTATTTTTTTTCTTTATGTTTTACCTCTTCTTCTATCGCTTTTACCGGACGTTTCAAACTGTAAAGTCCTTCTATTTCTGACACAAAGTATCCCTTACATGGCCTAGCTTCTACATAGCCTTCTGACAGAAGCTGTTCGTAAGCCAATTCCACCGTACTCCTGCTGATCTCCAGATACTGACAAAGCTGCCTTGTAGAAGGCAGCCTTTCTCCGCTTTTCAGTCTGCCTCCCTGTATATCTTGTTTAATATAAGCATAAATCTGCTCATACAGGGGAATACCCGTATCTGGCTGCAAATGAATGGTTAGTTCGTTCATGTAAATTCCCTCTTTCTCAACCAGTCCACTTTCTTCAAAAAGTAAGGCAGGTCCTATCTTTTAGGATACCTGCCCTTACCATCTTGCCATCTATGTTTTGCAGTTTCTATTATTTCGGAAGTTTAAAGGAACTTTTCAAAGAAACGATCCGATTGAACACTAATGCATCCTGTTTGGAATCTTTCGAATCTATGCAATAATATCCGTTTCTTACAAACTGATAACTGTCATATGCTTTTGCACCTTCAAAACTCGGTTCCACATATGCATCTTTCACGATTTTCAAAGAATTCGGATTTAAATTAAGGGAACCATCTTCCTTATTATATACGCCCTTTTCCTCATCGATCAAGTTTTCATATAAACGCACTTCTGCTTTCTGAGCATAAGGAGCCGGTACCCAATGAATTGTCCCTTTCACCTTTCTTCCCGTAAAACCACTGCCCGCCTTTGTCTCTGGGTCATAAGTACAGTGCACTTCTGTCACTTTACCGCTTTCATCTTTTACAAAACTTACACATTTCACAAAATACGCATGCATCAGACGCACTTCATTTCCAGGAAACAGACGAAAATACTTCTTAGGAGGTTCTTCCATAAAATCTTCTCTTTCTATATATAATTCCCTGCAGAATGGCACTTTTCGGCTTCCCAGTTCCTCATTTTCCAGATTATTTGCTACATCCAGATACTCTGTCTGCCCTTCCGGATAGTTATCGATCACCAATTTAATCGGATCTAATACTGCCATCATTCTTGGCTTTTTCATCTTCAGATCCTCTCTGATACAATATTCCAACATCGCATAATCCACAGAACTCTGACTTTTCGATATACCGCACATGTCGATAAACATCTTGATAGACTCCGGTGTAAATCCCCTTCTTCTAAGTGCTGCAATGGAAACAAGGCGCGGATCATCCCAACCATCAACAATGCCGTCTTCTACCAATTTCTTAATATATCTTTTTCCAGTCACTACATTTGTCAAATATAATTTAGCAAATTCGATCTGGCGCGGCGGAGCTTCAAATTCACATTCCTTTACTACCCAGTCATACAGTGGTCTGTGATCTTCAAACTCTAATGTACAGATAGAATGTGTGATCCCCTCGATCGCATCCTCGATCGGATGCGCAAAATCATACATCGGATAGATACACCATTCATCTCCTGTATTATGATGACTCATATGCGCCACACGATAAAGGATCGGATCCCGCATGTTAATATTAGGTGAAGCCATATCTATCTTCGCCCGCAGTACTCTTTCTCCATCCTGGAATTTTCCTTCCTTCATAGCGGTAAATAATTCCAGATTCTCTTCTATGCTACGATTCCTGTATGGACTTTCCTTCCCCGGTTCCGTCAATGTTCCGCGATACTCTCTGATTTCGTCTGGAGAAAGATCACACACATATGCTTTCCCTTTTTGTATCAACTTCACTGCACATTCATACATTTTATCAAAATAACTGGAAGCAAAATACAGGTGTTCTTTCCAATCTGCGCCCAACCATTGGATGTCCTCTTTGATGGAATCTACAAACTCTACCTTTTCTTTCGTAGGATTTGTATCATCAAAACGCATATGGAATTCACCGTTATATTTCTGTGCAAGCCCATAATTTAAAAGAATAGATTTCGCATGTCCTATATGAAGATAACCGTTTGGTTCCGGGGGAAAACGTGTACAGACATGATCATAAACGCCTTCCGAGAGATCTTTGTCTATTTCCTGCTCTATAAAGTTCTTTGAAATGATTTCGTTTTCCATAAGTTCCTCCTCAATCTCAAACTTTTCTGCCACTAATCTTACCATAAAAAGACAGCCTCCACAAGGTCTGTCTTGCTGTTTTCTCTTACCGGTTCTTCATCGTTTTCCTATTTCCCTTTATGCACATCTATGCTATACTTAGAAAAGTATTTTTAATTTTGAAAGGACTATTTATATGAAAAGAGAAAAATTTGGTTCCCGTCTTGGTTTTATCTTGGTTTCCGCAGGATGTGCCATCGGTCTGGGAAATGTCTGGAAATTCCCATATATGACAGGAAGATACGGAGGCGCCGCATTTATATTGATCTATCTTTTGTTTTTGATCATTCTCGGTATGCCGATCATCGTCTGTGAATTCAGTGTAGGACGTGCCAGTCAAAAAAGTATCGCCACTTCTTACAATGCTCTTGAGCCGCCGCATTCACGCTGGCATTATACCCGCTGGTTTGCGATCGCAGGAAATTATATATTGGTCATGTTCTACTCTTGTGTCGGCGGATGGATGCTTTACTATTGTTTCCGTATGGCAAAAGGTGAATTTGTACATGTTACATCCGCACAGGTAGCGCAGAAATACGATGCCATGCTCCAATCTCCATACCGCCTTCTTTTCTGGACTGTCATTGTCATTTTGATTGCCTTTGGGATCTGCAGTATCGGCCTGCAAAAAGGTGTAGAAAAGATCATGAAGATCACCATGCTCTGCCTTCTGGCTATCATGATTATTCTTGCTGTTCGTTCCGTCACTTTATCTGGTTCTGCTGAAGGATTAAAATTTTACCTCATACCAGATTTTGAGAGAATGAAGGCAAGCGGCATAGGAAATGTCATTTTTGGCGCTATGAGCCAGGCCTTTTTTACCCTGAGTATCGGAATGGGCGGTATGGCCATTTTTGGAAGTTACCTGGACAAATCCCGTTCTTTAACAGGAGAATCCTTAAGTATTGTACTGCTTGATACCTTCGTAGCCCTCACCGCCGGACTCATCGTGATCCCTGCCTGTTTTGCATTCAACGTAGAACCTGATGTAGGTCCAGGTCTTGTTTTTGTCACCTTGCCCAACATTTTCTCTCAAATGCCGGGCGGGCGTCTGTGGGGAGCTTTGTTCTTCCTATTTTTGTTCTTTGCCGCATTGTCCACCATTGTCGGCGTATTTGAAAATATAGTTTCCTTCGGTATAGATCTGTTCCATTTTTCCCGTACAAAGTCTGTTGGGATCAACATCGTACTGATCACTTTGTTAAATATTCCCTGTATTCTCGGATTTAATATATTATCTGAAATACAGCCTCTTGGAGCAGGTACAAATATTATGGATCTGGAAGATTTCCTGGTCTCCAACAATATCCTCCCTCTGGGCTCCGTTGTATATCTGCTTTTCTGTACCCATAAAAATGGATGGGGATGGAAGAATTTTATTCAGGAGGCTAACTCTGGAGAAGGATTAAAATTCCCGCAATTCATCCGTGGATATATGACATATGTACTGCCGTGGATCGTTGTCATCATTTACCTGAAAGGATATTACGATATGTTCAGCAAACAAAGCACCTCTGTATTCGTAATATGGATGCTGATCGCATTCTCCTTCCTGTTCATGATATTAGCCGTCAGCCGCAAAAAAAGCAAACTATAAATTTAACGAAGCAACAAACAATGCAAAAAGAACAGATCATACCATGTGTCATGCCTGCATGTAAACAGGGTATGATCTGTTTCTTTTTATTCGGCGATCGCCGATAGCGAAATGGAACGTAAGCGGAATTGAGCTAACACTGCGGAAGCGCTCGAAAAATAATTGCGCGATAGCTGTATATTACAATCTTTTCTTTAATTTTAACAGAGCCTGTACTATGATCGCCGCATGATCTGCCGCTATCTGCCCCTGTTTTCTGACATAAAATTTCTGTTCACAGATTATTCCCGCTTTTTTTTCTTTTTCTATAACCGCTTCTGTTCTTAACTTCTTTTCTTTATTTTCCAGCTGAAGAAGATATTCTGTACAGAGCCACTCCCCTTTCTTTATAGTGTCTAGTTCTTTCAAACAAACTTTCCACCAGAGTGCATCTGCGGCATCATCCCCTGCTTGTACCTTTACTTCCGCCTCTTTTACTAATGCCATATATGCCGTCGTTATCACGCGCGCCCGCGGATCTCTGTCATAATTCCCCCAGGTTCCAAGCTGCTCCATTGTGATTCCATATACACCGGTTTCTTCCTCCAATTCCCTTCTGGCTGTTTCATCCAGATTTTCTTCCAAATCAATAAAACCTCCCGGCAGCCCCCAGAAACCGATGCTGGGATGATTTCTGCGTTTAACAAGCAGAATACTTAATTCATCTACACTTTTGATCAGATCCGTATTATAGGAAAATACAACGGCATCTGTTGTGCAGCAAGGCGTCTTATATTTATACGGATCATATTTTTCCAAGAATTCCTCCAGTGTCTGTCCTTTCTCATCTCTCTCTCCGGTTCCTTGAAATAAAGAAACATCTTTTAAAAATGCCGGCATACTAAACGCTCCCTTCTTTATCTGATATTCATCTAAAAAATACCCCGATCTTTTCTATAAGACTTATAAACAGCAGTATATCCTCCGTGGACCTGCCTTCTGCTTTCAAAAAAGAAAAATACTCCGGTATTCCAACTATTTTGTCATTTGCAGCACTCCAGTCTCTTACTAATATTTTCCCAAGCTGTTCTGTATCCTCTGCACTAAAATACATGCCTATCCGGATGTTGTTTTCCATTGCGTTCAGAAAGCGATAAAAATAAGGTTTCCTGTTCTTGGCATCTTTTTCAAGAAAAACCGTCATTTCTTTCAATGCGGCACAAAGAGGCAGTAACTCTTCTCTTTTAGGTACTCTCATATTTCTTCTCTTAACCGTACCGATTTCACACCTTAAACTCTATTCTAAGTATATCATATGTCCCGGACATTTTAACATTTTGTAAAAAATCGTGGCATTTTTCTTCAAAATATAACCTATAAAATTCTTGACAACACTCTATATTATGTTGTATATTTATATCGTTGTGTACAGTGACAGTCAACTGTAATGCAGGCTGCCTTGGCTCAGTAGGTAGAGCGTCGCCTTGGTAAGGCGGAGGTCGGCGGTTCAAGTCCGCTAGGCAGCTTTTTAACAAAGAGGACAGTTATAAAAAGTGTGGACTCATTTCAGAATACGCATTTTTTATAACTGTCATTTTTATATACAAAGATCTGCTTTTATTTTAACTTTTCTTTTTGGATCATATCCCGTATTGCCTGCACCGCAACTTTGATCGCACAATCTGTTTCATGCGCCTGCTTATTTGGAAGTCCTTGTCTTTCTCTTTCCTGATTTGCCACGACCAAAAAAACAGATCCCACTCTCACTCTTCTGTATGCTCCTACGATGAATAATGCTGCTGATTCCATCTCTGACGCCATACACCCCATACGCAGCCATGCATTCCATTTTTCGGTCAGCTCGTAACTCACCGGATGCTTTTCCGGCTGATGCTGTCCATAAAAAGAATCCTTACATTGAACAATTCCTGTATGATAAGAAACGTTCTCCTTTTTTGCCGCCTCAACCAGAGCGTTTGTCACCTCCAGATTTGGAACCGCTGGATACTCAACCGGCGCATATTCTTTACTCGTTCCTTCCATACGAACAGCACCCGTGGCGATTACCAGATCACCTCCGCACACCTCTGTCTGCATCCCGCCGCAGGTGCCTACTCTAATAAAGGTATCTGCACCGCAATTACACAATTCTTCTAGAGCGATAGAAGCAGATGGACCGCCAATCCCGGTACTTGTCACACTTACCTTTCTTCCATCCAGTGTGCCCGTATAGGTAACAAACTCTCTGCTGTCCGCAATAAGCACAGGATTCTCAAAATATTGCGCGATCTTCTGACATCGTTTTGGATCTCCAGGAAGAATCACATACTTTCCCACATCGCCCTCTTTCAATCCAACATGATACTGAATGCCGGCTCCTTCTGTGTAGTCTACCATCTTACCTTGCCCCCTTTGCTTTTATAAATGAAATCCCATTGGCACCAGTTCTTCTAATGTAAATATCTGATATTTCTCTTGATCCGCTGCCAGAACGATCAGAAAATCCGAGCCGCAAAATTCCAGCATAACCTGTCTGCAGACTCCGCAGGGAGGGCAAAACTCATTGGGAGTTTCGTCTTTTGGCGCCCCTACGATGCAGATCGCCCGAAATTCTTTTACCCCTTCACTGACAGCTTTAAAAAATGCAGTTCTCTCTGCGCAGTTACTCGGACTATATGCCCCATTTTCAATATTACATCCTGTATATACTGTTCCATTTTCTGCAAGCAGCGCCGCACCTACGCAAAAATTGGAATACGGTGCATAAGAAAATTTTCTCTGCTCTAACGCACATTTGATCAGCTTCTTCACTGTCTGTTCTTCTAACATACATTCCGCCTCCAAACCTTTCTTTTTACTCAAAAATCTGAAGCCTGCTATATACTCTATTTTCCCATCTCTGTCCTTGTTTCCCTTTGTACTGCTACCCAGTCTATTACAGTTTCTCTGAATCCAGCAAAATCGTAAATGGACCGTCATTGACCAGACTGACTTTCATCTCTGCCCCAAACTGCCCTGTCTGTACGCAGGAAATCTCTCTTTTGCATTTGTCAATGATATATTCATAAATCCGCTCTGCTTTCTCAGGGTTTCCTGCCTCTATAAAGCTTGGTCTGTTTCCCTTTTTGCAATTTGCATACAGTGTAAACTGAGAGACTAGCAAAAGACTGCCTCCTACATCCTTTAAAGATAAATTCGTCTTGCCGTTTTCATCTTCAAAGATCCGAAGTCCGATCAGTTTTTTTACAAGCTTATCTGCTGTCTCTAGTGTATCTTCTTCTGATACGCCAATCAAGGTAAGAAAGCCTTGCTTGATCTCGCCAATCTTCTTATTTTCCACTGAAACAGACGCCTCCGTCACCCTCTGTATAACAAATCTCACCGTATTTTCCCTCCAAACATTTTTTCCGCTTTATTTTTGATCCTTTGAAGCGCATTGTCTATCGCTTTCGGACTTTTATCTAACAATTCTGCGATCGTCCGATAATCTGTTCCCATCAAATGCAGATATAAAACATGATTTTCCAATGTGCTTAAATTCTCTTTCAAATTCTCGATCAATGCCTCTGTATACTCTTTCCCAAAATACAATGCCTCTGGATTATTCTCCTTTTCCGGTTCGATTGTATCTATTAGAGCAAGTTTTTTTCCTTCCCCTTCTGTTTCACTCTCTTCGTACAAGGAAACATAGGAATTTAAAGGCAGATGCTTTTTCCTCTTTGATGCCTCTATTGCTGTATACATCTGCCGTGAAACGCATAATTCGGCAAAACTAAAAAATGAAGCGCCCTGAGATTCGTCAAAATCTCTTACTGCTTTGATCAGCCCGATCATGCCTTCCTGGATCAGATCCTCATTCTCTCCCCCCAGCAGATACATTGCTCGTGCTTTTTTTCTCACCATAGATTTATATTTCATCATGATAAAATCCATGATGTCATCTTCTCCTGCGCGCAGTTTTTTGATCAGCTGCTCATCTGAGATTTTTTCATATTTTCCCATTCTTTTTTCCTCTGTTCCCAATCAGGACATTCTCTGTCTGACTATCTCATAGGCGAGCACCCCTGCCGCAACAGAAGCATTCAGAGAATCAATCTCCCCTTTCATTGGAATGCTTGCTGTAAAATCACAGGTTTCCTTCACAAGACGTCCTACCCCGTCCCCTTCATTTCCAATAACCAGTCCGATCGGTCCTTTTAGATTCAGACGATACATGGATTCGCCGTCCATATCCGCACACACAAACCAGAGTCCTCTCTTTTTCAACTCCTCCATTGTCTTTACAAGGTTTGTCACCTTTGCCACTGGTGTATAATTCAAGGCTCCCGCGGATGTTTTTGCCACTGTAGCGGTAAGACCTACCGCCCTTCTTTTCGGTATGATAACGCCATGTGCTCCAGCCAAATTTGCGGTACGGATGATCGCACCTAGATTATGAGGGTCTTCTATATTATCCAAAAGAATAAGAAACGGATCTTCTTCCCGCTCTTGCGCTAATGCAAACATGTCCTCTATTTGCGCGTATTCATATGCTGCCGCATAGGCAACCACTCCCTGATGCTGTCCTGTCTCCGATAACTGTGCAAGTCGCTCTTTGCTGACAAACTGAAGGATAGTATCTCGCTTTTTGGCTTCCCGCACGATCGTTCTCACTGGTCCGTCCTGACAGCCGTCCAAAATAAACACCTTGTCGATTGGTTTCCCGGAACGAAATGCCTCTAATACTGCATTGCGTCCTTCCAGTAAAAGTGTATGCTCTTTTTTCCTTTCTTCCACTTTAGTCTTCTCCCCTTTCCGCCAAGCTGTCCAGACCTATTTTTACGAGTTCTGTCAGTCGTTGGTATTCTTTTTTTAAATACAGATACCCCAAAAGCGCCTCAAATCCCGTCGCCCTTCTATAATCTGTAATAGACTGATTTTTCGCGGGAGATACGGATTTTGCATTTCTCCCCCGACGATACACCGTATGTTCCTCCTGCGTCAAGTGTTCCTGCATTTTACGCATCATTAGAGACTGCGTGGACGCCTGCACGTATGCGCTCGTATCTTCGTGCATTTTATGCACCTGCCTGTTTCCTGCGCTCACGATCCAACTCTTGATGATCAGATCGTATATACAATCGCCAATATAAGCAAGTACAAGAGGAGAGTAGGTTTCTGCCTCCATCTCTTCTATATTAAACATCTTCTCTATATAGTAATCCAGGCCTTTTTCTACGCTCTTTTCCATTTTACTCCTTCTCTTGTATCTTCTAAAATAATTCCTTTTGCAAGCAGTGTATCTCTGATTTCATCTGCACGTGCAAAGTTTCGCTCTTTTCTTGCAGCCTGTCTCTCCGCGATCAAAGCCTCTATCTCTGTGTCCAGTACTTCTTCCTTCTTCTCAACCACGATTCCAAGCACGTCTGTGAGAGCTGTCAGTCTGCCAAGAAGGGCTTCCAAATATTCGGCTGAACTCTCCACATTCGCAGTCGTATTCGCGTATTTCACCAATTCGAATACCGATGCGATCGCATCCGCCGTATTAAAATCATCATCCATCGCCTTCTCAAAGCTTTCTGCATACTGTCCGCTTTCAGAAAACGCTTCTTCTTCTGCCGCAGACATACTTTCTACTTTTGCATTTTTCTTTAAAAAACGCAAATTCTCCGCTGCCGTCACGATTCTGTCCAGACCGCTTTTAGCGGCTTCCATCAGATCCGCGCTGAAGTTCAAAGGACTTCTGTAATGCGCGCTCAGCATAAAAAACCGCAGGATCTGCAGATCATATTGTTCACTGATTTCTCTTACGGTAAAGAAATTTCCGAGAGATTTAGACATTTTACGGTTATCGATATTCAAAAAAGCATTGTGCAGCCAATATTTCGCAAATTCTTTTCCATTTGCCGCCTCACTCTGCGCGATCTCATTTTCATGGTGTGGAAATACAAGATCCTCACCACCTGCATGTATATCGATCTGTTCCCCTAAGTATTTCTTTGACATCTCAGAACACTCGATATGCCATCCCGGACGTCCTTCTCCCCATGGTGATTCCCAGGCAGGTTCTCCTTCTTTTTTCGGTTTCCACAGCACAAAATCAAGAGAATCTTCCTTCTCATCTTCTCCGGTCACGAGAAGAGAACGTCCGCCCGACTGAAGATCATCCAGATTTTTATGTGACAATTTCCCATACTCCTTAAACTTGCGTGTCCGATAATAAACTGTTCCATTCTTCTCATATGCATATCCCTTCTCAATGAGCGTCTGGATCATATCGATCATCCCGCCGATTTCTTCTGTTGCCAGTGGATTTTTCGTCGCCGGTTTAATATTCATCCCATCCATGTCTTTTTTACACTCCGCAATATAACGCTTCGAGATTTCTTCTGCCGTTACACCTTCTTCTATTGCCTTTTTAATGATCTTGTCATCTACATCTGTAAAATTTGACACAAAATTCACATCATATCCTTTATATTCAAAATATCTGCGTACTGTATCAAAGACGATCATCGGTCTTGCATTCCCGATATGGATAAAATTGTAGACTGTCGGTCCGCATACATACATCTTTACCTTTCCCTCCTCCAAGGGAACAAATTCTTCTTTTTGTTTTGACATCGTATTATACAGCTTCATCTTATATCTCCTCTCTTTTTTCTTCTATTTTTATCTTTGTCGTTTTTTCCTGTCCGCACTCATAGCCATCCTCTTCCATACATTTCATCTTTTTCAACATTTCGATAAGCTGGCTGTGCATTTTTTCGTTATCTGCCTGCAGCGAATGAATATCGTTTAAAACTGGATCCGGCAGATGGATCTGATCCATATCGCTTCGCGGGACTTTCTTATTCCCCATCCGCACAACGCGTCCCGGTACTCCCACAACAGTACAGTTCGGCGGCACTTCTTCCAATACGACCGATCCAGCCCCAATCTTCGAATTCTCTCCAATAGTAAAAGACCCTAAGATCTTGGCTCCGGCGCTGACCATCACATTATCCTCAAGCGTAGGATGCCGTTTTCCCTGTTCTTTTCCGGTTCCTCCAAGCGTCACTCCCTGATAGAGTGTCACATTATCGCCTATGATCGTCGTCTCACCAATGATGACGCCGCTCCCATGATCGATAAACAGTCCTTTCCCAATCGTCGCTCCGGGGTGTATCTCGATCCCGGTTTTTCTTGCTGCCCGCTGCGAGATCCATCTCGCCAAAAAATAATGCTTTTTCAGATATAATTTATGTGCCACACGGTATCTGAGGATCACTTTAAAACTCGGATACAGCAATACCTCCATATTTGATTTGATCGCAGGGTCACGTTCTCTTATGACCTGAATTTCTTCCCTGATATAAGATATAATTCCCACCTGAAAGCCTCCTTATATTTCTATTTTATGTATACATCTATCCAGCGCATCTATATCGCAGAATGTTTCAAAAAACTTCCTGCGATATAAAAAGACCCCGTCTCATCTAGAGACGAAGTCTTTCCGCGGTTCCACTCTATTAAAAGAATCTCTTCTTTCACTTTCTGACATGTAACGTATGTCTGTTACGTACCCCGCTACCAGGAACCCCCTTCGCAGAATCAGCTCCCGAATGCACTTCGCACGCCCTCCCCTTAAGACTGCTTTCAGCCGGCGACAATCTCTCTCTGACAGCTTCAGGTATGCTACTCTTTTCGTTCTCAGCCTTTTTCCGATTTTTCGAATATAGATATATATTATGCAAAATCCGACAATTTGTCAACCTGATTTTCCTCTTTGCCGCACCCATACCTACCGCAGGATCTGCCTGTACTTTTCTGTATTCATCTCTCTGGTTTCCTATACGATCTCATTTAAATATATCCTGCGCAGTATACACAATTTTCCAAGTTCCTCCTCCAGATGTGCACTGAGTATCACTCCCTCTTCTTGCTTTATTTCTTCCAGCGTACGGTATCCGAACAAAAAGGAAGTAAGGGAGGCAATCGGCAGTACACCTTCTGAATCCTCTGTCTCCGTGACTGTCAGCATATCCTCTCCTTCCCGGCTGTGTATTTTCCATACGCGGCTGTTTTTTACAAGGATTGGGTCGATCACGGCAAAAGAACACGACACACGCTCGTTTTTTTTCACTTTCAATACGCCAAGCAGACTTTCCAGATGAAGGATACGTGCCATAATGACAGGCTTCTGCCTTACAGCCAACGTTTCCGCGCATGCATAAAGGACTGCCTTTGGTTCTCCATCTTTGCGAAGCTGTGCGGCCGCTTTTAAAAATTCCATTTCCCAGCCCGGCAGGTAAAGCGGTTCTCTGATCTCCAGTTTTTCCTCTCTTGCATAGGCAAACATCCCGCAGATCCTTCCGGCATCCTTCATAAGGCAGACACCGCCATTTTCACTTTGCTGTTCTAGGATCATTGTCTGATAATACGCCGCATCCCGCACGGCGCATACCTGATGTTCCGCCTTAAAATACGCTGCAAAAAACGCTGCCATGTCTTCTGCATCTGCTATAGATGCCTCCGTGACTTCCGCCTGAAGATTTCCCTCTGTCCCGTTTGTCTCTCCAATATTCTGCTTATAGATAAAGCGAAAATCATAGGGGGTATAAATTGCCTCCGCCGCCGGCATCAAAAATGTAAATGGCTCTTTTCTCCGATACATATCTTCCATTGTTCTGTACAGAAGCTTTCTCATATACCCTTTGCCTCTATATGCCTTCTCCGTAGACACCGCAACAATATAATGGCACAAAAATTCTCTGTCCTCAACCTGCACGGTATATGGATTCAAGTGTATCATGGAGCGGATATATTCTTTCTCTTCTATCACATAGATTTCATTTTCTCTGGCTTTTATAAAATAATAATAGTCCAAAAATGCTTTCGTATCTTCTGCAAAAACCTTTTCCCACAGTCCTCTCGTCCGTTTATGTTCTTTTTGTTCCAGCTTTCTTAAAACTATATCCATCTCCAGACTCCTAAACAGATTTTTCCCGCATACAGCCACTGCACCCTGCACACTTTTCTATTTCTGTCACATCATAACTCGCATAGTTCCTATACTTTTCCAGCGCGCATACAGCCTGGGCAGAAATTCCTTCTCCACTTCCGGTAAAGCCAAGGCCTTCTTCCGTTGTTGCTTTCACATTGATCTGCTCTGTTTCTATTTTTAGCGCATCCGACATATTTTTCCGCATCTGCTCGATAAAAGGACGCATTTTAGGCTTCTGAGCAATGATCGTCGCATCAATATTCTCTATCAGATACCCCTTCTCATCCAACATTTCCCCCACATACCGCAAAAGTATCATACTGGAGATTCCTTTGTAGTGTGCATCCGTATCCGGAAAATGTTTCCCGATATCTCCCAATGCCGCTGCTCCCAATAAAGCGTCCATCACCGCATGGACAAGCACGTCTGCGTCAGAATGTCCCAACAGCCCTTTCTCATATGGAATTTCCACGCCGCCCAAGATCAATTTTCTGCCTTCCGTCAATTTATGGACATCATATCCCATTCCAACTCTCATATTCTATTTCTCCTCGTAATCTGCTTCTAAGTCTTCCGACTGCTCCGGTTCTCTGACTTTCTCTTTTATTTCTTTCTCGTCCTTTTCTTCTTTCGCTTCTGTCTCTTTTTTCTTTTCCTCTTCTTTTTCCTCTTCTTTTTCCTCTGTCTGTACCAAGTGATCTCTCAAAGTTTTTTCCTTTGTTTCTGCAGTCTCATAAACCTCCGGCTGCTGCTCGCTTTCCCTTTCTGCCTTTTGTTCTTTTAGTATCTCTCTTAGCGCACCTATAGCAAACCATACTCCTACAGCAATAAACAGCACGCCCATCACGATATTAAAAAGTTCATTGGTCGGCTTATTCTGGATCGTCTCCGACACAAGCTGCACACCAAGATATGCCAGATATGCGCCTGCTATGATCCGAAATATATTTCCTGCCCGATTGTTTCTCATCTCTTTTATCCTCCATAGTCAAAGATTTTTATCTCTTAGTTTTAGATTTTACCATACTCTGGGCATAAATACTACCCTGCCTTACTTGACTATCTAGAAAAAGCTGCTGTACCAAATCGGTACAACAGCTTTCCTTCTAGTAGCGGAAACTGGATTTGAACCAGCGACACCACGGGTATGAACCGTGTGCTCTAGCCAACTGAGCTATTCCGCCATATTTAATTAATATATGGGGCCTATAGGGCTCGAACCTATGACCCTCTGCTTGTAAGGCAGATGCTCTCCCAGCTGAGCTAAGACCCCATATCCTTGTATCGTAGGCTTGGATGCTTTTTCCACCCGCAACCTGCTTTGCTATTATACTATCAAATTCCCCTGGATGTCAACACTTTTTTTAAATAAATTTTTAAAATTTTTCAAACAATTTTATCAATTCACTTTTTCACCAAGATAAAACTTACTCTTCATTCATATTTGCCAGTTTAGCCGCTTGGTCTGCCGCGATCAGACTATCTATGATCTCGTCCAGATCACCGTTTAAAATCGTGTCCAACTTGTGCAGTGTCAGTTTTATCCTATGATCCGTGACGCGTCCCTGTGGGAAATTATAAGTACGAATCTTTTCAGAACGGTCTCCTGTCCCAATCTGGCTGCGGCGTGCCTCTGCCTCGGATGCCTGCTGCTTCTCCATTTCCAGATCATACAGTTTAGAGCGCAGCAATCTGAATGCTTTCTCTTTATTTTGAAGCTGCGACTTCTCTGTCTGACTATAGATTACAATCCCAGTAGGATAATGCGTCAGACGCACTGCAGAATCTGTCGTATTGACACACTGCCCTCCATTTCCGGAAGCCCTCATAACATCGATCCGGATATCTTTCTCGTCAATAACGACATCTACTTCCTCTGCTTCCGGCATGATCGCCACCGTTACTGTAGAAGTATGGATTCTCCCGCCGCTTTCTGTCTCCGGCACACGCTGCACACGATGTACCCCGCTTTCATATTTTAGTCGTGAATACGCTCCTTGTCCTGTGATCATAAATACACATTCTTTGAACCCGCCGATCCCATTTTCATTCAGAGAGATCAATTCTGTTCTCCATCTGCGGTCCTCTGCATAATGTACATACATACGATAGATTTCCGCTGCGAAAAGAGCCGCCTCATCGCCGCCTGCACCTGCACGTATCTCTACGATAACATTTTTCTCATCATTCGGATCTTTGGGAAGCAGAAGGATCTTTAATTCTTTTTCTAATTCCTCTACTCTCGTCTTAGATTCATTCAATTCTTCTTTCGCAAGTTCCCGCAGTTCCTCATCTGCTTCTTCCTCCAGCATAAACAGACTGTCTTCGATATTCTGCTTACATTGTTTGTATTCTCTATATGCCTCTACAATCGGAGCCAGATCGCTTTGTTCTTTCATCAGTCTGCGGAAACGTTCCGGATCATCTGCCACTCCAGGTTCCTGCAGTTCTCCCATAATTTCCTCATAACGGATTACCAAATCCTCCAATTTGTCAAACATCTTTTTCTATCCTTTCTACCATTACTCACTTTACCTATCATACACGCCGTACACTACACGGTCAAGTCCTGCCAGATCCTTTTTTACCGTCACATCCAGGAAACCATTCTCTTGCAGGAGCATAGCAACTTCTTTTCCCTGATCGCAGCCGATCTCAAAGAGCAGAACACCCTTTTTTTCAAGAAAATCTCCGGATATACGGACGATCTCTCTATAAAAATAAAGACCGTCTGTTTTTCCGTCTAACGCCTCGATCGGATCGTGCTCTTTTACTTCCGGCTCCAGCTTTTCAATCTCCGAAGTACGGATATAGGGCGGATTTGAGATGATCATTCCAAACTTTCCCTTTATATTTTCAAAAAGATCTCCGGAAATAAACTCTGCGAGGATATTCAGATTCTCTGCATTTTCTCTGGCCACCTCGAGCGCTCTCTCGGAAATATCTGCCCCTATCCCCGCTATTTTCCTTCCCTTTTTATCTTTTCTTGCATGCTCTTTTGCCCAATATAAAACACTTAACAATATGCATCCAGAGCCTGTGCACATATCCAGAATCTTGATTTCTTCCTCATCAGATGGAACTTTTCCATTTTTCAGAAGTTCCAGAGCCGTCTCGACTGCAATTTCTGTATCCTGCCGGGGGATCAAAACTTGCTCATTCACTTTGAATTTCAGTCCCATAAATGCCTGTTCCCCTGTCAAATGCTGTAAGGGCACTCTTTTTTTTCTTCTGTTTATCAAAGAACAGTATGTCTGCTTTTGTTCTTCACTTATCTTTTGTGCCGGTTCTACATAATATCGGGCCTTGTCAATCCCTGTCACATATTCCAAAAGATACCATGCATCCAGTTCATACTCTTGGATCTTCGCACTTTCTAACTCTCCTCTGCCCCAGCTGTATGCGTCTTGCAGGCTTTCTTCTCCCGATTTCATAAATTCTCCTTCTGCCAGGCTTCCCAATCGAACACAGCCTCCACCGCGCAGATTGCCACCTCGATCATGCTGTCATCCGGTTCCTTTGTCGTAAGATTCTGTATCCACATCCCCGGCTTGCTCAAAAGTTCCACAAATACATTGTTACTGTTCCCTGCTAATTTGATGATTTCATAAGAAACTCCTGCTATCAAAGGAAACAGCGCGATTCTTAAAAGCATCCTCACGACCTGGGATTCTGCTGTAATAAAAAAGCAAAACAGAATACTCACGAGCATAACAAAAAACAGAAAGCTAGTCCCACACCGCTTATGCTGCTTGGAACTTTTTCTTACATTCTCCACATTCAATGTAAGACCACTCTCAATGCAATTTATACACTTATGTTCTGCACCGTGGTACATAAATGTCCGCTGTATATCTTCCATACGGGACACTAAAAGGATGTATCCAAGAAAGAGCAGGACTCTGATGATTCCCTCAAAAATTACCATGACCATACGCGACTCTGTAAATTTCTTCAAAAAATTGCTTAAGAAATAGGGCAGGACCATGAAGATCGCCAACGCAAGAATTACAGAAAGAGCTATCGTTAGATTCATCAAAACCTTTTCTTTCTTTTCTTGTTTTTTTGCTTCCTCCTCCGTCATCTGACGGGTTTCTTCTTCCTCTTCAAAAAAGTCAGCAGAATAGGTAAGCGTCCGCATACCAATAACAAGGGAATCTATAAAATTAAAAATTCCTCTTATAAACGGAATCTTAAGTGGGGTCTTCCAGGGAATACAACTTTTGTAATCTTTCACATCCACCGCGATTTCTTTATCAGGTTTTCTCACTGCCACAGCATATTTCCCGCCGTTTCTCATCATGATTCCTTCCAGCACTGCCTGGCCGCCTATATTTGATGATTTCATATTTCCTCCTATCCATATCAGGCATACCCTATCAAAGCACCCTTCCTTGTCCAAAAGACACCGTTATGAAATATCCCCATATACGCCCCTCAGGGTATATCCCGGACACCGTACACTATTGCCTTACAGGCGGCCGCTTCGCCCGACAAGGTATAATATAACAGGCTGAGATTTCTACCTCAGCCTGTGTTTCTTCAATCTTATTTAATACCATATTTCTTGTTGAACTTATCAACACGACCACGTGCCTGGCTTGCTTTCTGCTGGCCTGTATAGAACGGATGACATTTAGAACAAATTTCCACGTGGATATTTTCTTTTGTAGAACCTGTCACAAATGTATTTCCACAGTTGCAGGTCACAGTTGCCTGATGGTATTCTGGATGGATTCCTTCGCGCATGATTTTCACCTCTCTATTTTAAAATACTTATTATAATCTCTAAACAGCTATGTCATTGTATCATAAGATTATTTCTTTGGCAAGTATTTTTCTCCCAAAATCTTTCAAAATATATTTCTATACACATTTTCAACTGCCTTTATCAAACACGATATACGTTTCTCTCTCTTGACAAGCCGGATATAGTACAATAAAGTAAAGTCAAAGGAGGGATTTTTTATGAAAATTTCAACAAGAGGCCGCTATGCGCTCCGCGTGATGATTGACCTGGCCCGCCAGTCACCAGATACTTATACCCCATTAAATGAGATTGCCGCCAGACAAAACATTTCCGAAAAATATCTGGAAAATATCATAAAAACTTTGGTCAAGCAACAATTTTTGACAGGACTTAGAGGCAAAAAGGGCGGATACCGTTTAACAAAGCAACCTGACGAATACACTGTTGGCAGCATTCTCCGTCTTACAGAAGGAACCCTTGCTCCTGTATCCTGCGTGGAAGAATGCACCCCCGAATGTCCCCGGCAGTCTGTCTGTCCTACACACCCACTTTGGAAGAAACTAAATTCCATGATCACCCATTATCTGGACAGTGTCACACTTTTCGATCTCATGACAGCCGATATTGACAAGGGAAAGGACTTCTAAATCTCTTTTTTCTTAAATATAATACATATTCTGGGAATAATCACGATATTCCAGAAAATGCTCTGTCAGATCCTTAAGCGTAACATTTTCTAAAATCTCTCTCAGGCTTTCATTTACTCTGTCAACAATGAGTTCCTGTATCACACGAGAACTCCCAGAAGCTTCTATATGTTCTTCTGTCTCGTTTTCAAAAAAGTAGCTTCCTTCCAAAGCTTCTACTATCTCTGCCACGGTGATGTCTGCCGCATTTTTCTCCAGAAGATACCCGCCCTGCGGACCTTTTACACTTCTAACAAGACGAGCCCTTTTCAAAGCAGAAAATACCTGTTCTAAAAATTGAACAGAAATCGCATTTCTTTGCGCAATACTATTTAATGCCACCTGTTCTGTTTTTGTACTGGCTGCAAGATCCATCAACGCACGGATCCCATATCGTGTTTTCTTTGATAATTTCATGCCTTCCCCTCCATTTTATCTTCTCTTCTACACGCCGCCTCCTTTTCACGCAATTTATACAAACAAAGGTGTAGAATAGTACCGATCTCCACTGTCAGGAAGCAATGCGACAATCGTCTTCCCTTCATTTTCAGGGCGTCTCGCAAGCTCTATGGCTCCCCAAAGTGCTGCTCCTGAAGAGATACCCGTCAGAATACCTTCTGTTTTAGCAAGCATTCTTCCTATCTTAAAAGCATCATCTGCATCTGCCTGTATGATCTCATCATATATTGTTGTATTCAGAACATCAGGCACAAAACCAGCACCGATACCTTGTATCTTATGCGGTCCGCTTTTTCCTTCTGAAAGGACCGGAGAAGTGGACGGTTCTAATGCCACAATTTTGATATCCGGGTTTTGTTCCTTTAAGTACTCTCCAACACCAGTCAATGTCCCGCCTGTACCTATCCCTGCTATAAAGACATCTACATTCCCGTCTGTATCTCTCCAGATCTCCGGCCCTGTTGTCTTTCGATGCATTTCCGGATTAGAAGGATTTGTAAACTGTCCGGGGATAAAGCTGTCTGGTATCTCTTTTGCCAATTCCTCTGCTTTTTCTATTGCGCCTTTCATCCCTTTTGTCCCATCTGTCAATACGATCTCTGCTCCATATGCCTTCAATATATTTCTTCTCTCCACGCTCATCGTTTCCGGCATAGTAAGGATCATACGATAGCCTTTCACCGCTGCGATCGCTGCGAGTCCAATCCCGGTATTCCCTGATGTCGGTTCGATCAGTACCGAATTTTCTTTCAGTATTCCTTTTGCCTCTGCATCTTCGATCATCGCTTTTGCCACACGATCTTTTACACTTCCCGCCGGATTCAGATACTCCAATTTGACCAGTATTCTCGCTTTTAGTTCCAGCTCTTTTTCCAAATTCACCACTTCGACCAACGGTGTATTCCCAATCAAATCCAAAGTTCCTCTATAAATTCCTGCCATATGCCGTTCCTCCTTTTTCCTATCAAATTAGTATGTTTATTTTTCTACATTATATTTCTGGAATACCTATTTGTCAAGTATGTTTTATATGTTTTCTATTTTCTTCCTTTTTTCTCATTCATGTGATAACATAAAATCAGTATATAGATACTCTTCATACGACTGCAGCTCAATTCAGAAAGGAGTTCATCATGGAACTGACACCTGTTTCTTTTCTTATCGTATGTCCGCTTCTCTTTCTTGCCGGTCTGGTCGACGCGATCGGCGGGGGTGGTGGTCTGATTTCTATTCCTGCATATCTGATCGCAGGTCTTCCGCCTCACATGGCAGTCGCTACAAATAAACTTTCTTCCACCTGCGGTACTCTTCTGGCAACTTTGCGTTTTATAAGAAACCATCTGATCAACTTCAGACTCGCAGTTCCTTCTATTTTTGCGGCAATCTTAGGTTCTTCACTGGGCGCAAAAATTTCCATGCTTGTACCTGAAAAAATCATGCTCTATGTACTTGTTTTTATTCTTCCACTCTCCGCTTTTTTAGTACTAAATAAAAAAATATTCCATGACAAAGGCAGCGAAATCGTCATATTGGACAAGAAAACTTACCTAACGGCCATTCTTTCTGCTTTTTTTATCGGAGGTTATGATGGTTTCTATGGTCCCGGAACCGGTACCTTTCTCATAATAGCCTTTACAGTATGCGCTCATCTAAGTATTCCTACAGCAAACGCCCAGGCAAAGATCATCAACCTTACAACAAACATCACCGCTCTGGCTGTCTTTCTTATAAACGGTCAGATACTTCTTCCTCTAGGAATCGCAGCTGCACTCTGTAATATGGCAGGCGGTTATCTGGGCGCCGGATTAGTCATGAAAAATGGTGCAAAGATCGTAAAACCCAGTATTCTTTTTGTCCTGTTTCTGCTCTTTTTGAAAATCTTAGGAGTCTATTAAAAATACTTACAGCTGATAGAACAGAACACCCAAATAAGCCAATTCCTTGGTATAAAAGAATAAAGGGACGCCTTTCTCGGCGCCCCCTTTTGCTAAATCTCTATATAAATTTCTGCCGGTTTACCATCTGTACCAGCTCCGTATTGGTCTTTGTACGTGAAAACATATTCAGCAAGTTGTCCACTGCTTCCTCTGCTTTCATCCCATTCATGGCCCTACGTATGATGTAAACCGCCTCCTGCTCTTCTTTGTTCAATAAAAGATCTTCTCTTCTTGTCCCCGATTTCGGAATATCGATTGCCGGAAATACTCTCTTTTCCTGTAACTTTCTGTCCAGCACTAATTCCATATTTCCGGTTCCTTTAAATTCTTCATACACTACATCATCCATTTTGCTTCCTGTCTCCACCAATGCTGTAGCAAGTATCGTCAGGCTTCCTCCTTCCCGCATATTTCTTGCCGCCCCGAAAAACCGTTTCGGCATATGCAGAGCCGCTGGATCTAATCCGCCTGACAACGTACGCCCTGACGGTGGCACAGTCAGGTTATATGCGCGTGCCAGACGTGTGATACTGTCCAGCAATATCATCACATCTTTCCCATGCTCTACCAGACGTTTTGCACGTTCGATCACCATCTCAGACACGCGCTTATGATGTTCCGGCAGTTCATCAAATGTAGAATAGATCACCTCTACATTCTTGCCCGCAATAGCCTCTTTTATATCTGTCACTTCCTCCGGGCGCTCATCGATCAATAAGATCAGAAGATGCATGTTCGGTTCTCGTTTCTGTACAGCAAGCGCAACTTCCTTTAAAAGCGTCGTCTTTCCAGCCTTTGGCGGAGATACGATCATACCTCTCTGTCCTTTTCCTATCGGAGAGAGCAGATCCACGATCCGCATAGCTGTAGAGCTGCCCGGTGTCTCTAATTTTAATCGCTGATCCGGAAAGATAGGAGTCAGATCTTCAAAATTGGGTCTTTTGGATGCCTCTGACGGACGCACCCCGTTTACTGTAGATACATATAAAAGTGCGCTGAATTTTTCAGACTGTGTCTTTACTCTCGTATTACCCATAATAATGTCCCCAGTTTTTAAATTAAACCGGCGGATCTGAGATGGAGATACGTAGACATCATTTTCTCCCGGAAGATAATTTTCACACCGAATAAAACCATACCCATCCGGAAGTACTTCTAATATTCCATTTGCCGTCTTCCCACTGTCCAGCTGTTCTATATCTGTTCCATCTTTTTTCTCTTTTAATTCCTCTTTTATTCCTTCTTTTGCTTCTTCTCTTGCTTCATCCTGCTTCTCCTTCTCATCCTGTGCAAGCATTGCTTCGACGAGTTCCGCCTTCTTCATAGCAGAAATCCCCTTCATTTTTCTCGCTTTTGCCAGTTCTTTCAAAGTCGCAAGCGGCAGTGACTCATACTTTTCCCGCGTCATAAAAATACCTTTCCTTTCACAATTTTCCTCTTTTTATAAAAATTTTTAAATACAATATGTATCTCTGTATTGCTTTATTATCTGATTCTTTCATATACTTTCGGGATTTTTACTATTTCTTTTTTAAGAAACAGTAGTCTGAATTGACTGAAATTGAAAATATCATACCAAGAGTTCTCTGTGTAATTTCAACACTGTTTTATTATACCGTATATATTATAAAAAGGAAAGCCTTTTTTCTCTATATGTCGCCTTACTGGTTGCGTACATCCTTCAACAGTGTTATGATAATCAGCAGAGAAAATATTTCAGAATCAGTGAGGTGGAATCATCATGACAAACAATGAAAAAGCTTTACAAATGCATGAGCAGTGGCATGGGAAACTGGAAATTACCGCCAAATCACATGTCAATACTCGTGAAGATCTGGCTATTGCTTATACGCCCGGTGTCGCAGAACCTTGTAAGGTCATTGCCAAAGATCCAGAAGCTGCTTACAAGTACACAATCAAATCAAATACTATCGCCGTTATCTCCGACGGAAGCGCTGTTCTCGGTCTTGGAAATATCGGCGCCCGCGCGGCTATGCCGGTCATGGAAGGAAAAGCGGTTCTTTTCAAAGAATTCGGCGGAGTCAACGCTGTTCCTATCTGTCTGGACACACAGGATACAGAAGAGATCATACGTACGATCGTAAATATTGCGCCCGCTTTTGGCGGTATCAATTTAGAGGATATATCTGCTCCGCGTTGTTTCGAAATAGAACAACGCTTAAAAGAACTCCTGGATATTCCTGTATTTCATGACGATCAGCATGGAACTGCCATCGTCGTCCTTGCCGGTATCATCAATGCATTAAAAGTCACAAAAAAGACAAAAGAACAATGTCATGTCGTTGTCAACGGCGCAGGAAGTGCTGGGGTGGCCATTGCCAAGCTTTTACTCACCTATGGTTTTGTACATGTTACAATGTGCGATATTAACGGAATCATCAGTAAAGCTTCTCCAAATTTAAACTGGATGCAGAAAGAAATGACTAATGTAACCAATCTAGAAAACAAAACAGGAACTCTTGCTGACGCTTTAAAGAATGCTGATATTTTTGTAGGTGTATCTGCACCTAATATCGTAACCAAAGAAATGGTTGCCTCCATGAATAAAGACGCCATTCTCTTTGCCATGGCAAATCCTGTTCCAGAGATCATGCCGAATCTTGCCAAGGAAGCCGGTGCTAAAGTTATAGGAACCGGACGCTCCGATTTCCCGAATCAGGTAAATAATGTAGTCGCTTTCCCTGGTATCTTCAAAGGCGCGCTGGAAGGCAGAGCTTCACAGATCACAGAGGAAATGAAGCTTGCAACTGCAGAAGCAATAGCTTCACTTGTTCCAGACGCAGAACTAAATGAAGAAAATATTCTGCCTGAGGCATTTGATCCTCGCGTTGCTGATGCTGTAAGTAAAGCTGTAAAGGAATTAATTTAATGAAACAGTGGGGCGAAAAGCGCTATTACTCTCTGGACTATTATCTAAAACAGACTTATGGAGAAAAAATTTATAAGATCTCACTTAATGCAGGCCTTACCTGTCCCAACCGTGACGGAACGGTTGGGACAGGCGGCTGTATCTTTTGCAGCGACCAGGGTTCGGGAGATTTTGCCGGATGTCCTACAGAGTCTGTCACAGAACAACTCCAAAAAGGGAAGGCTGTATTAAGAGACAAACGTCCTGTTCATTCTTATATTGCCTATTTTCAAGCATTCACAAATACATACGCCCCCTTAGACAGGCTGGAATCCCTCTATATGGAGGCTGTCCAGGATCCTGATGTAAAAATTCTTTCTATTGCCACAAGACCTGACTGTTTAAGCAAGGATATACTTTCACTTTTGTCCAGGATCAATAAAATAAAACCTGTCTGGATAGAATTAGGGCTACAGACGATCCATCCCGCTTCTGCCGCGTATATCAGAAGAGGGTATCCACTTTCTGTCTTTGACAAAGCGGTAGCGGATCTGAGGGAAAATCATATTCCTGTCATTGTCCATACCATTCTTTTTCTCCCCGGAGAGACAAAAGAACAAATGCTTCAGACCATTTCTTATTTAAATCGTATGGATATACAGGGCATCAAGCTGCAGCTTCTGCATGTTTTACAGGGAACAGATCTTGCGTCTGTTTACCGGACTTCCCCTTTCCATATACCTAGCATGGAAGAATATATCGAAATGCTGGGAGAATGTATCGGACATTTAAATCCTGATTTCGTCATTCACCGTCTGACCGGAGACGGACCAAAAGATCTTCTGATTGCCCCTTTGTGGACGAGCAGAAAACGTACTGTCTTAAATGCGCTAGAACACTGTCTGAAAGAAAACGATATATGGCAGGGAAAGGAGTATCATGGCTGAAACATATACTTTATATAAACTGATCGTCTTATACATGCTGGATAAAGTGGATTTTCCTCTGACGACTTCACAAATATCTGAATTTATACTGGATAAAGGATATACTTCTTATTTCAAACTCCAGGAAACGCTTTCTGAAATGGTAACCTCCCATCTTCTCTACGCAGAAACGACGCATAATCGGACATTGTATCATCTGACTGAAAATGGAAAAGAAACTATTCACTTTTTCTACAGCAAACTTTCCGCTGCGATCCAAAAAGATATTGACGAGTTTCTCAAAGAAAAGCAATATGATCTAAAAGAAGAATCTGCTGTAAAATCGGATTATTATCTAAACACAAACCACGAATACGAGGTGCGCTGTCAGATCATGGAGAATGGCTTCAACTTGATCGATCTGAAATTAACGGTTCCTACAGAAAAAGAGGCCGAAACCATAGCCAGCCGCTGGACAGCGCAGAGCCAGGAGGTTTACGCCTTACTTCTTTCGAAGCTCCTCTAATCGTTCTTTTATTTTTCTCTCGTATCCCAAATCGCCAGGTTCATAGAATCTGGCATCTTTTATCTCATCTGGCAGGTATTGCTGGCGGACATAATGTCCTGGGTAATCATGCGCATATTTATAACCGACCCCATGCCCCAATTTCTGTGCCCCTTTATAATGTGCGTCCTGAAGGTGTGCCGGCACTGTCGTCTTGTACCTACTTACATTTTCACCTGCCGCGCTGATTGCCGTCACCGCCGAATTACTTTTCGGAGCTGAAGCCACATAGAGTACGGCCTGTGACAAAATAATCCTTGCCTCCGGCATTCCTATTCTTTCTACTGCCTGTGCTGCCGATACAGCTACAGTAAGCGCCATCGGATCTGCATTTCCCACATCCTCCGACGCAGCAATGATGATCCTGCGCGCAATAAAGCGAATATCTTCCCCCGCATAAAGCATTTTTGCCAAATAATATACCGCTGCGTCTGGATCAGAGCCCCGCATACTCTTGATAAATGCCGAAATCGTATCATAATGATTATCCCCTGTTTTGTCATAGCGGACCACCCTTTTTTGTATACACTCCGAGGCTACGTCAAGCGTAATATGTATCCGTCCATCTTCACTGCGCTCTGTTGTAAGCACACCCAACTCAATAGCATTTAAAGCATTTCTTGCATCTCCTCCCGCTATATCTGACAGGAATTCCAATGCCTCTTCTTCGATCACTGCATGGAAACTCCCCATTCCTTTTTCTTCATCATATACAGCTCTTTTTAGAAGACTTTTTATATCTTCTTTTTCCAGCGCCTTTAATTCAAATACACTGGAACGTGAAAGCAACGCGCTGTTCACTTCAAAATACGGATTCTCTGTCGTCGCTCCGATCAATGTAAGCGTCCCATCTTCCACAAAAGGAAGCAGATAATCCTGCTGCCCCTTATTAAATCTGTGGATCTCATCAATAAACAAAATCGTCTTCTGCCGATACATTCCATACAGATCTTTCGCCTCTTTTACGACTTCTTCCATGTCTTTTTTTCCTGCTACTGTCGCATTGATCTGTGTGAATTTAGACTGCGTCGTATTAGCAATCACTTTGGCAAGTGTCGTCTTTCCGGTGCCCGGTGGTCCGTAAAAAATAATAGACCGCAGTTTGTCTGCCTTGATCGCCCTATACAAAAGTTTATCCTTCCCTATAATGTGCTGCTGTCCGACTACTTCTTCCAAAGTAGACGGACGCATCCTGGATGCAAGCGGCGATTCCTTCTCTTGGTTTTTTTCTCTCATGTATTCAAATAAATCCATACTCATTCTCCTACTTGGCTTAAATTTCTTACTACTTCTCCGGCAATCAAAAGACCTGCCGCAGGAGGTACGAACGATACACTCCCTGGAACACTTCTTTTTCTCTCCGTCGGATCTGCTTTCTCCTTTTCCTTGTCATTCCCATCATAAATAGGGATCGGTTTTTCCGGAGAATAGAGAACTTTCAAATGAAAAATCCCTCTGCTTTTTAATTCCTTTCTCATCACTTTACAAAGAGGACACATACTCGTCTTAGACAGATCCGTAATCTCAAATAATTCTGGATGCAGCTTATTCCCCGTCCCCATACTGCTGATGATCGGAATTCCATATTGGCGTGCCGCCTGTACGAGCGCCAATTTTGCTGTCACTGTGTCGATCGCATCAACAATATAATCATACCTTTCTTCAAAAAACTGTGCTATATTGTCCGGTAATACAAAAGTTTCGTATGTCTGCACTTTAATAGACGGACAAATATCCTGTATCATCTCTTTCATTACTTCTGTCTTAAATCTCCCGATCGTACTGTGAAACGCAACTGCCTGTCGGTTGATATTGGTCAGATTCACTTTATCACTGTCTACTAAAGTCAGTTTTCCTATGCCACTTCTTGCCAGCGCCTCTATGCAGTGAGAACCGACGCCCCCTACACCAAATACGATCACAGACGCTCCGTAAAGTCTCTCCATTCCCTCTTTTCCCAGTATACGTTCTGTCCTGGAATATTCATGCGTCATTATATCTACCTCTTTTTCTAATCTAAAAGCAGCTCATCTACAGTCACAAATTCAAACCCTCGCTCTTTCAGTATATCCACGATCTGCAGCGCTGCCTCCACAGAACTTTTATAACAGTCATGCAACAAAATCATATCATTTTCTTCTGTATCCGTCACTACTTTACGGACAATTTCCTCTACATTTTCCGTTGTCCAATCGAGCGGATCCACGCTCCACATAACCGGGATTGCTTCAATTTCTTCATTTAGTTCCTCTCTCCAAGAACCAAATGGAGGCCTTACATACTCCACTGTTTCACCGGTGATTTCTTCGATCAGATCACTCGTTTCCTTAAGTTCAATAAGCGCCTGTTCTCTGCTTAGGCTGGTCAATTCTACATGGTGAAAAGTATGATTTCCGATTAAATGTCCATCCGCATACATCTGCTTTACAATCTCTTTGTTCCCTTCTTTCTCGATATTGCAGCCTATCAGAAAAAAACTAGCTTTGACTCCTCTCTCCTTTAGCCCTTCCAGCAGCATAGGTGTATATTCCATACTAGGACCGTCATCAAAAGTAAGCGCTACTTTGGGTTTTATCCTCTTATCTTCCGTGTCTGCCTCATCTTCTGTCTCTATATTTTTCGATTCGGTCCTTACTGCTTTCTCTATACGCTGCCTATTTTCTCCTTCCTTTGTTTGAACAGTAAAAGGAATACAAACGGGCAGCAATAAAAATACATATACCATTCCCACCGCCTGTACCATCCGCTTTAACTGTCCTTTTTCAATTCTGTCTTTTTTCAAATCCTTCACTGCCCTTTTTATTTTGATTCAAAATACCTTTTTATTTCTCCTCAAAATATATGCATTGTGATTCTTATTTATTGATGTTATAATAGTTTAGTTAATCTATTATATACAAAGGAGAATTACCATGGACACTATCCAGTCTAAAGAAAACAAAATGGGAGTCATGCCTGTTCCCAAACTTCTGATCAGTATGTCTCTCCCTATGATCATTTCTATGCTTGTACAAGCCTTATATAACATTATTGACAGCATGTTTGTTGCACAATTGAGCGAAGATGCCTTGACTGCCGTATCACTTGCATTTCCCGTACAGAATCTTATGATCGCCATCGCGACCGGAACCGGAGTCGGAATCAATGCTTTGTTGTCCAGAAATCTAGGAGAAAAACGTTTTGAAGAGGCAAATTTAGCCGCACGAAACGGAATTTTCCTCGGTTTTATCAGTTTCATCTGTATCGCTGTATTCGGGACTGTTGGTTCCCGTTTCTTCTTTGCTGCACAGACAGATAATGCTGTCATCGTAAATTACGGTACCCAGTACATGCTGGTCATCACGATTATGTCGTTTGGCATCTTCTTGGAAATTACTTTTGAACGTCTCCTGCAGGCTACCGGCAAAACTTTCTATACCATGATCACGCAGGGGACTGGAGCTGTCATTAATATCATTCTGGACCCTATTTTGATCTTCGGTCTCTTTGGTTTTCCAAGACTGGAAGTTGCTGGCGCTGCCCTTGCTACAGTTTTCGGACAGATCGTAGCTATGTTCCTAGCCTTACTGTTTAACTGCCGCAAAAACACAGAGTTAAACTTGAATATGCGAATATTCCGTCCTGACAAACGAATCATATCTACAATCTATAAAGTAGGCGTTCCTTCCATTATCATGCAGTCTATCAGTTCGATCATGGTATTTGGCATGAACAAAATATTGATGCCGTTTTCTTCCACTGCTACAGCTGTATTCGGCGTCTATTTCAAATTACAAAGCTTTATTTTCATGCCTGTATTCGGTCTGAATAACGGAATGATCCCGATCATCGCTTATAATTATGGCGCCAGGAACCGAAAACGTATCCTCTCTACGATGCGCTTGAGCATCTATATCGCTGTCAGTATCATGTTGGTCGGACTACTCATATTCCAACTACTTCCAGGCAGCCTATTAAAATTGTTCGATGCATCACAGCATATGATAGAGATTGGAATCCCGGCTCTTCGCCTCATCAGCTTAAGCTTTCTCTTTGCCGGATATTGTATCATCATGGGCTCTGTTTTCCAGGCGCTCGGCAACGGTGTATACAGTTTGATCATCTCCGTTGCAAGACAGCTTCTCGTTATACTTCCGGTCGCCTATATATTTTCCAGGATATGGGGATTAAACGCAGTCTGGCTTGCGATCCCTATCGCAGAAGTTGTCTCCGTAGTATTATCCACATTACTTTTCAAACGGATCAATCAATTGAAACTTAAACCACTAAAAAATAATATATAAATTTAACGTAGCAACAAGCAGTGCGAAAAGGAACAGTTCATGCCCTGTGTCATGCTTGCATGTAAACAGGGTGTGAACTGTTCCTTTTCATTCGGCGATAGCCGATAGCGAAATGAAGCGGAGGCGGAATTGAGCTAACACTGCGGAAGTATCCAAAAGAAATATGCAGTCAAATGGCAAAAGGGCGCATAAAATGTATGTTTTGCGGTATGCTCGAATGAGTGCACATTTCATGCATACACTTTCGCCGCTTAAGTTCATGTTCCTGTTTTAAAAAATCGACTTCACGCTGCTACAAACTTCCAAGCAGAAGTATCTATTCTCTTCCGATTGGAGATGTACAACAACGTGAAGTCGTCTTTTTTTCTGAAATTTAATTGAGGAATCTACCTTCTGATAGTGGAGTGAAACTTCTGATTGGAAGAGACAGCGAAGAACCACTATGTCAGATAAGCAGGGCATTGACAGGAGCGTTCCGAATACAGTTCGCCTGGTTCTTAGCGCAGAACATCTGCGTGTTCCAATGGACACGTCGATGTTCTGTGCTTAGAATCACTCGAACGGATGAGGTAAAGCGGGTCCTGTCCTGTGTTCTGACATAGTGTTTCTTTGCGTACCTTCTATAATAAATTTTACTCTTTCTCTATAAGGCAGTTCGTCAGTTAAATTTATATTTCTATTTTTTCTTTTTCCTTACGCTATACCCAAATGTTCCGATCTTTTTCCCCAAATTTAAATATTCTCCATGGGAGTATGCAATAAGTCCAGTTTTATTTAATTCAAATTTATTCTGTTTATTTAAAAATTCTTCATCCACCTGCACTGCCTGTACATTTGCCAAAAACATATGATGGCTTCCTAATTCTTTTATTTCTGTAACCTTACACTCAATATTGACCGGACTTTCTTTGATCACCGGCGCCCATTTCAAGCTGGACGGTGTTTCTGGCGTCAAAGAACATTCTTTCCATTTATCTACATCCCTGCCAGAACGCACTCCGCAATAATCTGTTGCCCTGACCAGTTTCTCTGTCGTAAGATTGATTACAAATTCACCGGTCTTTTGGAGCATATGGTAAGAGTATCTTTCCGGTCTTACAGAAATATATACCATTGCCGGATTTGTACACACAGTTCCCGTCCAGGCAACTGTCAAAATATTTGTATTTCCTTTTCCATCCGCTGTACTGACCAATACTGCCGGAAGTGGATACAGCATATTCCCTGCTTTCCATATCTGTTTTGCCATTTTTTATCTCCTTTTATCTATTGCTGAAGCGCTCCCACCAAAGTAGGTACAAGCTGTTTCTTACGTGAAACGACTCCTTTTAAGATCAAATCTGCCGTATCTGCTCTCAAATCATATGCATTAATAATTTTTTCCCTTGCCTCCATACCACAGCACAACAATTCAGATGATTCTGCAATAATGTCAGTCAGCATAAAAAATATCATATCCAACCGATGATTTTTCCGTGCCTTTTCCAAATGCGGAAGCACGATCTCCTTAATCTCTTTTAGTTCCTCCGCACTCATGGAATTCACCTGTCCCACGCCAAAAACAGTGTCATTTACAGTAAACTGTTTAAAATCCAAAAAGCAGATTTCTTCTGCTGTCTTCCCTTTCAAGTTGCTTCCTGCATGGAACATCTCCTGCGCCAGTTCTTCAATCTCGATTCCTGCTATCTTGGCAAGAGTTCTCGCGCTTTGTTCATCCAATGGCGTACAGGTAGGAGAACGGAACATCAACGTATCTGAAATGATCGCAGAGCATAAAAGAGCTGCGTTCTGCGCATCCACCAGTATATCTTCTTCCTGATACATCTGATAAATGATCGTCGCCGTACATCCGACCGGCTGATTTCTAAAAAATACAGGTCCCATTGTCTCTATACTGCTGAGTCTGTGATGATCGATGATCTCTAGAACTTCTGCTTCTTCCACCCCGTCTACCGCCTGATTTTTCTCATTATGATCCACTAAGATAACTTGTTTTTTTCGGCAGTTAAGCAGACGCCTGCGGGAAATAAATCCCAGAAATTTTCCCTTGCCGTCCAATACCGGGAAATCACGAAACTTTTTTCGTGCCATCACTTCCTTTACATCATCAACATAGTCTCTCATCTGAAAAGTAACCAGTCCGTCTTTACTCATGAAATGTCTGACCGGTATGCTCTGATTGATCTGTCTTGCTACTGTAAATGTATCATATGGTGTCTGGATAATGACGATTTGCTTCTCTTCTGCCTGCCGGATGATTTTATCCTCTATAGGCGCATTATGACATGCCACGATACATCCGACATTTGCATCAATTCCATATTGCTGTGCATCCGGGCGGTCTCCCGTGATCAAAAGATCATTTTCTTTAATAAATTCCGACATCAAAATCTTACTGGAAGAAGCAATTGCAACTTTCCCTTTCTGTAAATAACTATGCGCATTCCCTGTGATGACTTTTCCGCCCACCGCACTGGCGATATTTCTGTACTGTGTTCTCGCCGTAGAAAGTATCGTACTGTCATATACATCCATATAAGATGTAGCAATATCGCCTATTGTAATTACCCCTTCCAATTTTCCATTTCTAGTAACGGGAAGTGTTTTAATATTTAAATCTTTCATTTCAGCCCAAGCTGTTTTTATTGAGACGCTTCCTTGTATACCATCCACATGTCTCAATTCTACATCTTTGATCTGCACACGCAGATCGGATAAAAGCGCCGGTGTTTTCACACCGAACCGTTCCAGGACATATTGTGTTTCTTCATTGAGCTGACCTGCTCTGCGCGGTGTATGCTCAACACCTGTAAGCTTGGTTTTCAAACTTGCGTAAGCAATTGCTGAACAAATGGAATCTGTATCTGGATTTTTATGTCCTACGACATATACTTTTTTACTGTTTTCTTCCTTTTTCATATTTCCTCTTCTCCGTCATCCCTGCCGTACACTTTTTCCTTGTCCGCCAGGACATTTTGACAACACGACATTTTCTTTGCTTATCTATTCTTTATAACTTATGTATACAAGATAGATGTACCTATAGATTGCCATTTTTTATTTCATTCGTCAACCCTTTTCCCTCCTTGCATGCTGTCGCTTTGCCACATAATGAGGATCTGCCGCTAACTCTGTCACACTAATTGCATCATTTTTTTAAGATTGCACTGATTTTTTAAGATTTCCTGTCTTTTTATCTATACATATGCTATACTGGTTTTATGGAAAAAAATTAGATTGAGGTGCTACAATGAGCGAAGAATTAAAAGAAGAATTACAGACAAACGAACAAGCAGAAACAATGGCAGATTACGAGGAACATTTTGATGATGCCAATCCTTGGAACCGGGTTGCAGAATATATGGAAAACAAGACAATCCTTCCTGTAAAAGTAGAAGGTGTCGTAAACGGCGGCGTAATTGCTATGGTAGAAGGACTCAGAGGTTTTGTTCCTGCTTCCAAACTTTCTCTGTCTTATATTGAAGACTTGGAGACATATCTTTTAAAAGATATTGAAGTCCGCGTCATTGATGTAGATCAAGCTAACAATCGCTTGGTTCTCTCTGCGCGTGAGATTCTCAAAGAAAAAGAAAAACAGGCACAGAAAGAGAAAATCGCAAATATCAAGATCGGTACTGTCATGGAAGGTACTGTTGAGACACTCCAGAACTATGGGGCATTTGTTAAACTGGAAAACGGACTTTCCGGCCTTGTTCATGTCTCACAGATTTCACAGAAAAGGGTAAAAGCCCCTTCCGACGTCCTGCATACAGGAGATAACGTAACTGTAAAAATCATCGGTGTAAAAGATGGAAAAATTAGTCTCAGTATGAAAGCCCTGGAAGAAGTCCCTGAAGAAAAAGTAGAAAAAGTGGATATTCCAAAGAGCGAGAATATCGGCACAAATCTCGGCGATTTGTTTAAAAATTTAAATCTCAAATAAGCATATAAAAATTCCTGGCAGCGGGATGATTTTAGTCATCCTGCTGTCAGGAATTTTTATTTATTCACACGCATTCTCCAAAATCTCTTCCAGAGCATTTTTACTGCTTGTGTGACATCTCACTATATCTGCATTACATCTTCCTGCTTCTTCCACTGCACAACGCACCATTTTATGTGACACCGTATTGGTGAAAAGAACAATTAAATCCGGTTGTCCAATCTGCTTACTTAAACTCGCTGACATCTGCGTAAAAACTTTCGCCTTACAGTTATACTGTTTACAGATTTTTTTATACTGACAGATCATCCTATCATGACCACCAATAATTACTACACTCATAATAACCTCCTTCATTTTGCAGATATAGCAGTGCCTATATGAGTTAGTTTTAACTAACTCATATCTATATAATACATGAATTGAAAAATAATATCAATACAATTTCATGATAGTATTTTTCATTATGTACAATATAAATTTACTGAACTTTTATTTTCGTTATTTTCTGGTCTTTTACATAACCGCACCGCCGCAGTCCCTCCTGAAGCACTTTATTCAAATTGTCTGAAGATAACTGAAGGTTCGTTTCATCATCTAATACGATCTTACAAGTATATTCAAAATGACAACTCTCAGAGCAATTTACTTTATACATGTTCTTTCTGCTGATCACTCCAATCTCTTCCAACGCATTTATCATTCGATAAACAGTTGCAGCACCTATATGTTCATCCATTTTTAATGCCTTATAATATATCTCTTTACAGCTGGAGCATTCATTTTCCAAAATAATGTCGATCAACATGAGACGTTGTTTTGTGATTCTGCATCCATTTTCCTTTAGCTGCTCTAAAAGCCGCTCTTTTCTGCTCATAATGGCCTCCATTTTATCTGTACCAGTCACTATGATATATTAGTCACCCCAAATCCTGCTTCTTCTATGGCTTGCTTTAACTCCTTCTCACTCACTTCACGATCATAAGACACAACTGCGCTGCTGCTGCTTAAACTCACTTGTGCACGAACCCCCTCGATCTTATTGATAGCTCTTGTTACGCTATTCACGCAATTTTCACAATGCATACCAGATATTTTAATCGTCTTTTTGCCTATCACAGGACCATCCAGAGTTTTCTCCTCTCTTGTTTCCGCTAAACTCGATCCACCGCCGCAGCAAGATCCTTCCCCCTTAAAATGTTTGACCGAACTTTTTAATGCTGCCCCGATCAAAAGAACTACAACTATTACTATTATTATATCTGCCATAACAATCCCTCTTACTTTTCTCCATCATTTCTTCTATGACTGCGATGCCTCTTGATCCATAGATAGCCTTGATATACAAATGCTCCTACAAGATAGAGGAGCAAAAATGCTCCAAAGGCATAGAGCGTAGAACCTGTTGCGTTTCCCATATCACATCTGCCCTTCTTTTGTTTTCGCCGCTGCTTCTGAACTGCTGCCGCATCCTAAACACTGTCCACAGCTGCCGCTGCAGCCCGTACACCCTATGTGCCTGCCCGCTTTTCTATTCTTATACCCCCTGTATAACAGAAAAATACAATATACTGCTATAAGTACCAAAATCACAACATTTGCTATCATACAACACACCCTCCTTTACAGGAAAAGCCGAACACCTTCCCGTATCCAGCTTTTCTTGACTTGATTTTCTTTTACACATTCTGTACAGAACGTTTTGTATAAACTTTCTGATTTTTATATGGATCTGGCCTGAACAGCAGGCTCAAAATCAAGAGCGTTAATAAGATACCTACTGCCGTACCAACCGTAAACGTTCCTCCTACAGCAAATGAGCCGAGCTGATATACGCAAAGCGCAATGACATATGCAAATACATTCTGGAATATAATAGCAAACCAAAACCATTTTCTTGACTGCATCTGCTGCGCCATCGTAGCAATGGCTGCCAAGCATGGAGAGTCCAGCAGATTGAACAAAAGGAACGAAAACGCTGCCATCGTTGTCGGAAACCAAGCTCCTACACCTGCTGCCACATTCGCCGCATCTTCTACATCTCCCTGTACACTTGCCAGCGTTCCCATCGTAGATACGATTGCCTCTTTTGCTGTAAATCCGGACAAAGAAGCGGCAACCGGTTCCCAAGAGCCAAAACCAAGCGGTGCAAAAATTGGAGCGATCACTCCGCCGATCATAGCCAGAATACTATCTGCACTATCCTCAACCAATCCAAAGCCACCTTGCGCAAATCCATAACTGCTCAAAAACCACATAGCAACACATGCCAGGAATAAAATCGTTCCCGCTTTGATAATAAAGCCCTTTAATCTTTCCCACACATGAAGAAGAACTGTTCTTGCCTGAGGAACATGATATTGAGGAAGCTCCATAACAAAAGGCGCTGGTTTGCCAGAAAACAGTTTTGTCTTCTTCAGGATGATTGCCGATATAAGCACCGCCGCAATCCCGATAAAATACATAAGCGGAGCAATAAAAGAACTCTCTGCATATCCGGCTGCCTCTCCTGCGATAACTCCGCCCATTAAGGCAATAACCGGAAGTTTCGCTCCACACGGTATGAACGTCGCTGTCATAATAGTAAGGCGTCTATCGTTATCCTGCTCGATCGTTTTAGAAGCCATAATACCTGGAATCCCACATCCAGAAGAGATCAGCAGTGGAATAAAACTTTTCCCTGACAAACCGAAATGCCGAAACACTCGATCCATAACAAAGGCAATACGGACCATATAGCCACAGTCTTCAAGTATAGAAAGAAACAAGAACAAAATTGCCATCTGAGGTACAAAACCAAGTACTGCGCCAATCCCACCTATGATCCCATCAACAACCAGACCATACACGACAGCGCCTGTTCCCACGCTCTCCAGAAAGCCTCCTACAGCATTTTGGACTGCTACGACAAAAACATCATTTGTCCAGTCTGTAACCAATGTACCTACAGTTGTAACAGATACATAATACACGGCCCACATAACAAGAATAAAAATCGGAATACCAAGGATACGGTTTGTCACGATCCGATCAATCTTATCAGATGTTGTAATCTTCTCTTTTCCTTTTTTCACAGTTGCCGCAACCATCTTCTGTATGTATTTATACCTCTCATCTGTCACGATACTTTCCATATCATCATCATGCTTTTTCTCTATCTTACTTCTCAAATTCGAAACAACTGTCTTCGCTTCATCAGATATTTTCACGGTTCTGACAACTTTACTGTCATTTTCCAGAAGCTTTACCGCATACCACCTCTTCTTATCCTCTGCTATAGAATCTGCAAGAAGTCTTTTCACCTCTTCAATTGCGCTCTCCATTTCTTCAGAAAACATTTCACTTGGAAGCTTTGCTTCATTTTTCTTTGCAACTTTTACAGCTTCGCCGATCAGCTCCTTGAGTCCTGTCTGTTTCAAAGCAGATGTTTCTATGATCGTACATCCAAGCAGCATGGAAAGACGTTTTGTATCAATCTTAATTCCCCTCTTTTCAAGCAGATCTGCCATATTCAGTGCAATCACAACGGGAACTCCCGTTTCTATAAGCTGCGTTGTCAAATACAAATTACGTTCTATATTAGTAGCATCCACAAGATCGATAATAACATCCGGATTTTCATTCAGCACATAATCTCGGCTCACGACTTCTTCTAGTGTATATGGAGAAAGTGAATAGATCCCCGGAAGGTCTGTAACAATAATATCCTCGCCTTTTGTTTTCTTGCTTTTTACCTTTCCCTCTTTTTTTTCAACTGTAACCCCTGGCCAGTTTCCCACATATTGATTCGCGCCAGTCAGTGCATTAAACATTGTAGTTTTACCACAGTTTGGATTTCCTGCAAGAGCGATCTTGACTGTCATTCCTTTTACCTCCTTAAAGTTTGTTTTTGAATTATACTATAAAACATTATTTTACCTGCACACATTGAGCATCCTTTTTCCTAACAGAAAGCTCATATCCCCTCACAGTGATCTCTACTGGGTCCCCAAGAGGCGCCACCTTTCTGATATAAAGTTCACTTCCCTTTGTAATGCCCATGTCCATTATGCGACGCTTATAAGCGCTGTCGCCTTCAATTTTGGTAACAACAACACTGCTTCCTACTTCTGCCTCTCCTAATGTCATCCTCTTTATCTCCTTTCCTAAATGTAAATATTCTTTTATATGTACGGCAAAGCGGTCTGTTTAGATCATGATATGCCGCGCCATATCAGCATTGACTGCAATTCTGGAATCTTTAATATTCACTATCACATTTCCGCTGATCACAGACAGCACCGTCACCTTCGCGCCAGCTATAAACCCCAGATTTCCCAGGAAACGCTTTGTCTCTTCATTTCCTTTTACTTTACGTATCGTATTTACTTTCCCAATCTCAGCCATTGTCAAGGGCATCTTCCATCCTCTTCTTTCTCTAAAATCATAGTACGCTTGTGTAACTTGAAATTATATACAAATGATATGTTTTTTCAATATCTGCTCCGTTCATTGGTTAGTATACTCTAACTAAGATTAGTTGTCAAGAACCCCGTCGACAATTTTATCCTTTTTCGTTTCGTTATA
Source organism: Mediterraneibacter massiliensis (assembly GCF_001487105.1). Lineage (GTDB taxonomy): Bacteria > Bacillota > Clostridia > Lachnospirales > Lachnospiraceae > Mediterraneibacter > Mediterraneibacter massiliensis. Next base: position 1,966,338 of record NZ_LN913001.1, read on the forward strand.
TTTGATGTTATAAAGTAGATATGCTATACTGTCTATTATGTAAAGTATTGTACTGTACAGAAGATTCAGGACTGCCATCTTAGAAAATTGTACAAAATCATGGGAAATCGAGGTATATAAATGGTAATGCATATAAATGAATCTGTTGAAAATTATTTAGAAACAATCCTAATACTAAACAACGCTCATCCTGTTGTCCGCTCTGTTGATATTGCAGCAGAGCTTGGTTTTAAAAAATCCAGCGTCAGTGTAGCCATGAAAAAACTCCGGGAAAACAAATATATCGTTGTATCTCCGGAAGGTTATATCACATTAACCGAAGCCGGAAAAGAGATTGCCGAACGGATCTATGAACGTCATACGCTGCTTTCTTCCTGGCTTGAACAGCTTGGCGTAACCACAGATACAGCCGCAAATGACGCCTGCCGTATCGAACACGTGATAAGCGCCGAAAGCTTTGAAGCTATCAAACGACATATTAAAAACAAAACTATGGAATAGAAAAAAGCCGGGTAATCCGGCTTTTTTGTTCTTAAAACTTTTTATTGAATGGTATGCAAAACTGCCTTTAATTCTTCCGCAGATTTTTTCAGCTTTTTATTTTCATCTTCATTAAAAGCAATCTCCAGCACCTGTTCAGCCCCTTCACTTCCCACGATTGCCGGAATACTCAAGCACAGATCCGAAAGTCCGTACTCGCCATTCAACAGAACTGATACAGGAACAACTGCATGACTATCACGTACAATCGCCTCTGCTATCCTCGCCGCAGCCATTCCTATCCCATAATAAGTGGCTCCTTTTCTCTCGATGATCTCATAAGCACTGTCCCGTACCGCATGATAAATTTCTTCCATTTCTGATGTAAAGTTTTTATAGCCTTTCATTTTTGCAAAATCTCCCAGTCCGATCCCATAAATATTTGCACAACTCCAAACAGGAAGTTCACTGTCTCCATGCTCTCCTATGATAAAAGCATGTACATTTCGGCTGTCCACTTTTAGCTTTTCACTTAAAATATATTTTAGCCGTGCAGTATCTAGGACCGTTCCCGATCCGATCACTCTTGACGAAGGAAAGCCTGATTCTTTCAAGGCTACATACGTCAAAATATCTACAGGATTTGAGACGATAAGCAGTATTCCTTCACATTTGACCCTTTTGATTTCTCTGATGATAGATTTCATGATCCCTGCATTTTTTTGTACCAAGTCTAATCTTGTCTCTCCCGGCCTCTGATTTGCTCCTGCTGTGATAATGATCACGGAAGCGTCTCGTATATCCTCATACTTTCCTGCGTAAATATCCATGGCATGAGCAAAAGGCAGTCCATGACTAATATCCATTGCCTCTCCCTCTGCCTTTTTCTCATTCGCATCCAATAAAACGATTTCCGAAAACGTCCCTTTCTGCATAAGTGCATATGCAATAGACGCGCCTACAAACCCGCACCCTATAATTGCAGCTTTTTGTATATTGATCATTCGCATTTTCTCCTCTCTATCAATTCCCTATCATTTTAGTGGGAAATATTTTAACTTCATTATATAGTATTTTTCACAAATTACAATCCTTTATGCGCGCTTGAGGGAAAGCTTGCTTATTTTATGCTATATAATATAAAATACCGTGTGTATTATGATATATTACATACATAAAAAAAGAGAGGCTGACACACTTTATGCAGTCGGCATCTCTTTTTTCTTTTAACGACAAATTTTTATCTATGTCTTAGATAGAAAGACTTCTCTTATCATATAGAAATCTTTCGGAAAGTTCTACATTGAAACCTTTAGCCAGATCTCTAAAATCCTCCGGCTCGATCGTCTGTCTCTTCTGTGGAACCATAGACATTACTTTAATCAGTATTTCTGCTGATTTTTCAATTGTATGCATCAAACCAAACGTCAGATCAAAATCCTCTCCTGAACAGAACATACCATGATGTGCCCATATAACAGCATTATATTTTTCCATCAGCTTGCTTGTGGCTACAGCAATATCTCGTCCTCCCGGTACCATCCAGCCTACAACGCCTACTCCTTCTGGAAAGACTACCGGACATTCTGTCGCCATTTCCCACAATTCTCTTGTGAATACTTCATCATTAAGCGGAAGAACAAACGTCAGCGCGATCGTATTCGTTGTATGAGCATGATAAATCACCCGATGCTTTCCCCCTGTAAGTCTCTTTTTGATCTCATGGTTCATCAAATGTGTCGGTAATTCACTCGTAGGTTTTCCTCCTTCTGCAAGTCCCCAGCGGATACGATACTGATTACCGCTCTCATCTATTTCGATAATGGCCAGACACGCTTCCGGATCTACGACAATATTGCGGAAATATTTTCCACTCCCCGTCACAAGAAAGTGTTCCCCTGCAAGTCCTGGGACAGAAGTACCGATCGACTGCCAGGAGGCATTGTCTGAAAGACGCTGGCGGATTGCATCTACTTCTCCCTTTTTCAAGCGGTAGGACAAATTCCCCCCATTTCTCTCATGCCAGCCTTGCTGATACCCATCTTCTGCCATTTTAACAAAATCCTGAAGAAATTTACATTCTAAAATTTTCATCATTTACCTCCTATAGTCTCTTTAAATTTCGCCACAACGTTGTTTTCCATCAAATATCGTATATTATTTTGTGGTTTTTAGTGGTTTATTGTTTTATTTTATGTGGTTTTTAGTGGTTTTAATTATATCACATTTCTCATAAAATGCAAGTCTTGATCCTACATATTTTATACATCTTTTCTTTTATTTCTTTTACTCTTTTCTCTATACATTTTCTCTGAATATTATAAAGAATTTTTAAATTTGAACTTTTTTCTTTCTTCTTATGCAAATAACTGTTATGATAAGTTTAAGACAAGATTTCACAAGAATATCTGGGAGGTACAAAAGATGGAACAAGAAAACACAACACATGAAGCTGCAGCTTCACAATCTGAATCTGCACCAAAGACAATAGAATATGCAGATACGCAAAAAGGCATTGCCTCTTCTGCTTCCTCTGATGCCGCAGCTTCAGATAAAATTGACAAAGAAACAAAAAATTCAGAAATAGAGACAAGCATCTATGAGACTGTGTACAAAGAAATTCTGGAAAATCTGCATGCTTTTACCCCTGCAGATCAAATAGCATGCCGGATCACGGAAGAGCATATTACATCTTATCTGGAAAACAGTCATGAAGAACGAATCTTACAGTATAAAGAACGCCGTGAGAAACGCTTTTTCTCCACGCTGGAGCTTATTGCAGTCCTTGCATCTATCGTACTGGTTGTATGGGCTCTGCAGGAAAACTCTGCCATCTTAGTAACCTTGCTCTATATCATCGCAGGGCTGGGCGCCTTATTTATATGGCGGTCTCCTGATAAATTAGGACTGCATGTAAAAGGAAGGACGAAGGATACAACAGAGGATGAATAGAGCAGAAAGCGGTGACTAGCCGCCTTCCTCTCTCCCTGTATGCCGTGCAGTACATGGCGGTTTTAATAGATACAGTCGCTAAACTCTTACTGATGTTCCTTGAAATACAAAAGAGCATCATGAATGGTCATCTCCTCCATTCTGATGCTCCCTTGTTCGCCTTCACTCTCTTGCGCGCTCTGTTTAGGTTATCCTTATACAGTATCATTTCCAAGAGTCTAGGCTGTGCACTATATATTTCTTTCTAAAATTATAATCAATCTATTTTTCTTTTTCTCCTACATACCCCACATGCGCCAATCCCTGACACAATAAGCAATATTCTCCAAAGTATTAGGTTTGTTTGATCTCCTGTTTTTACACTTCCTGCGTTTCCAGAATTATTCTTATCTGTTGGATGTCCTGTCCCATTTGAAACTCCCAGCGTCTCTTTTCCTTTCACAGTGACCTTAATCGTCTTACTCGCAGAAGCCCCCTGTTTATCTGTCACTTTATATGTAATTTGATAAACTCCTTCTTTGCTTGTATCGACTTCATTCTTTACAATCTCAATTTTCCCTGTCAAATCACCGTCTTCTTTGTCCGCTGCTGTTACATCTTTCAATGGATCAAATGTATCTCCTACTGTTAATGTCTTATCACTTGCATTGATCGTTGGAACTTCGTTCAATCCACTTACTGCAGAAACAAATTCCCACGTACCGGTAAACTTCACATTACTTGTCACAGTTTCTATCTTTTCCGGTGTCCATCCCTTGAATACCCATTTTCCGGTATCCACTTTCACTTCGTCAAATTGTGTTTTTGATGGAAGTGCCGTCTCTTTATATTTCACTTTTTCTTTACTTGGGAGCTGCTGCATTACCTTTTTCGGAAGTGTTTCTGCGGAATCTAACGGCACAAATTCGTAATCCACTTCGTACTCCAACGGTGTCCACTGCGCATAGACAGTCATATCACCACTCACAACCACATTTTCATCAAAAGCTGTCCCTTTTCCGTCCTGCTGCGTATTCCATCCGGCAAATTGATATCCTTCTCTGACAGGAGCCTTCGGTAATTTTCCCAAAGCCTCTCCCTTTTTACATTCAAGAGAAGCCGGATCCGCCTCTGTATCTCCGCCATTTTTCTTAAAGATTACCGTTACGTTTACGGCATTTGGATCTTTTGCGATCTTCCAAATATCTTTTGCGCTTTCGGTTGTATCATGCGCCACGTATAATCCGAAACGCTCCGGCTCTAACGTCAGCTCTGCCATAGAATTTGCTTTATCTTTCGCATATACATATTCCTCCCCTTCCACCGGATTGGAATTGATCAGAAAATTAGAAACCTTTGTCTTAATCGGTCTTAATTTTCCTGTACCTGTAAAGGCTCCCCCTACGCTTAAGGTTCCTACTGTTCCTTTTTCGTCTTTATTGTCCGGATGATCCGTTCTTGTCAATGCAAGGGTCCCGTTGACTGTCAGGTTTCCTGAAATCTCATTCGTTCCTGTAATGCCTAAAGTACCCTGTTCAATCTGAATGTTTTTCACATTTGAAACCGCCGGAGCACCAGCATAATCGCGTATGACAGCGTCTTTGCTGTTGTCCACATAAATGGTATCCACATATGCGATCTGCCAGGTCTTTACATACTTGTCGTTTATAAAATTGACTCTCGTCTCTCCGGTCGTGGTCGTAGCATTCCCCTGCTCGTATCCTTTGATAGAAGGCGTACTCCTAAATGTTCCACTTTTTACATCACAGATACTGTCGCCCTGGATCGTCGATTTTTTCTCAGCCAGTATGACGCCGTTTACAGTACCGCCATTCATCACAATTTTTACACTGCCCGCAAACAAAGAGGGATTCTGTGAAAAATCTGAAAAATGACAGCCATATACCTTTTCCATGGTTCCGCCGTTGATCTCAACAAGGGAAGCAAATTCCTCCTGTTCCTGATTTTCCACCGTTTGCAGAAGATTATAATTCTCATTTCCGCTGCCTGCAAAAATAGTTCCCAGTTTATTCCCGCCATTTACCGTCACATGAATAGTTCCCTGGACGATATCACTGCTTCCGCCACCGATAATATGAATGCTTGCATAAGGGTCGGAATCATTTCCCTCCGCCGTAGATTCGATGATCACATTCGTATTCTTCACAGACGACCGGACCCCTCCACCGTAAATATGACTGAATATCGCCTTCTGTCCGCTTTTGCCGCCAACTGTGACATGGGTATCGCCCTTCACTGCCGCATATCGTGTACTGATCGTATTACTACCACTGGCATAGCCGCCGCCATAAACATAGCCGAAAGTCCCTGAAGACAGCGTTACGTTCGTATCTCCGCCGACAGCTCCATACATGGCATTAGACGCATTTGTCTTCTGTCCATCTCCGCCGCCATATAGGGAATCTATTTTGGAATTGTCAGGAGATGCCGCAACTGTAATATTCGTATTGCCTGCAATGTTGCCATGAAGAGATCCGCCGTAAACAATTCCAAACTTTCCACCTCGGATTACCAGATTTGTCTCGGCAAAATTTCCGCCATTATAATCAATAGATCCATCTTCCAGAATCGTATATTTGCCAATCCCGCCGCCATATAAATAAAGCTCATCCGTGGCAGTAAAATTTTCTGTAAAGGTCAGATGATTTCCCTGCGCAAATAGTGTATGGTTTGACGACGTATCCAGCTGGATCTTATCCAGAATTAAGTCCCCCACCAGCAGGTAAGCCTTTGTCTCTGACTCTACTCCAGCATTCACCTTGGGCGTGTTGTACAGATATTTCCCCAGATTGTCGACTTTGACCGGCTGCTCCTTACTGGTTAAGGTTACCGTCACTCCCGCGATCCCGCCGAAATTATTCTGCGTCGTGTAGTCGCTATGATCTGCGCCTTCCAAGTTGATATCTTGTGTAAAGACAATCGTCGCTTCTGTCAGTCCTTCTCCATCTCGTGCCTGCTCGATCTCTGTTACAGCCTGATCGAAGGAAACTTTATCAGATACTTCCCACGAATTTCCTGTTCTGACAAAAGCTTTTGCCTCTGCTGTCACTCCGTTTTTCTCTCTATCCACTCCTTTGGAATGTGACTCCCCAGATGAAACAGCGGATTCCTCGCCTGCAGGAATACAGGAATAGTTTCTTCGTTGTTCTCATCCCCACCCTTTTCTTCAAATCCAGCCGCTTCAACTTCTATCGTTTCTTCTTGTCTGATACCATCAGCAGTATACGTTACAAGAAAATCATATACCCCGTTATCGGAAACATTATATTGAACAACCGTCAGATCTTCCGTTATTTCCGTACCGTCAGGTAATCTTAGTTTTTCTAACTGTACCGTTTCCATCTCTGCAAACACTAAAGAAATAGTTGCTTCCGTCTTATCCTCATTCATTTGCTGTGTAACTTCATATTGAATGGATAAGGCATTTTTTTCTTCAGCAAATACCGTCTGCGGCAATATGTTCAATGTCATAACCAACGTAAGAAACCATACAGCTGCTCGCTTAGCCCATTTCATTCTTACTTATTTCCTCCTTTTTGACGCAAATCTATGCTAACAGATAAAAGAAATGATAAAAAAGCGGAACATCTCCTAATTATCTTAATACATAACTATATCACTGCTGTCAAAAAATGTCTATTTCTTTCTATACTCCGATTTTCTCAACAACATTATCAAGAACCGGTGTCATCAAAACTTTTCCTGTTCCGCGATAAACATTCACCAGCCCTTCGCCGGACGCTGCAGACCCTATCAATGTCTTTCCAGAACGTTCTACCGTGAAATTTAGACTTCCGCTCCATGCGATCGCCATATTCCCATCTATTTTCAATGTGTCATTATTCAACGTAACTTCTATCAATTCTTCTTTCGGGCAGGGAATTTCCAGGCATACGATACCATTTCCCATAATACCTAGATTAAACAAGCCCTCTCCGCCTGCTATTGCGGATGACATATTCGAACGCATAACCGCTTTATGTTTTAAACCTGCATCACAGGCAAGGAATATGCCGTCATCCAGGACTACAGACCCATTCCACTCTCCTACATCCAACAAAATGATGTGCTTATATGTAGGTTCTAATACTAAAGTGCCAGTACCTGCATACTCCGGTTTGATGGCAGACTCTCCCGTCGCTTTTCCCCGGACAGCTTTTCCTAGGAAGTCCCCTACTCCTTTTACGCCGGTTGTTACATTGATTTCTCCTGCCATCCATTGCATGGCTCCTGCCTGCAGTGTAACAGCCGACTGGTTCAATACACATACAACCTGCCTTTTTCTGATATTCATCTCATTACAATAATAGGCTACTATCGCGGACTGTGGCGTCACACTTAAATCTCTTTGGTATTCGATAATCGAAAAACAGCCTTTTGAATCTAATACCTTTACATCGTCATTATTAAATAGATTTGAAATATGATACATACGCCTTCCCCTTTCCAACTCTAATATAGTCTATTTTATCATAAAAGAATTGAAAAATATATTCGATTTTTCTTACATAATCTTCTTTATTCCATATGCTTCAAACTCTTTGATCAATGCATTCCCTCCATGGGTACAGATGTGGATATGATTTTGCATATCTTGCGCAAAAATATTATTAGAATGATTATTCTGATACTGATCTGTGAATATTTCCACTGAACTTTTGTCTGAAAAAATATGAATATCTAATTCTTTTTTTCCACTTATTTTAAATGCACTTCTTGAACTTCCTTTGCTCCACCCATCTGCCTGATTTCTGTCTATTATGATTTCTGCATGTTTAAAATCAAACATACATAGCAGCTGTTTTCCGTTTCCACAGCGCAGACACAATTCCAAGCTTTCTGCATCTGTCTGTTCAAGAAGCACCTTCATTTTCATTTCAAAAGCAATCCCGTCTCCGGCAGATAATTCTCTGCCGTCCGGAGAGATGACCATCTCCTCTTTTTTCTCTCCGCCTGTCCTAAGCATACGCAATTCCTCGATCGGTATAAACTGCAGAGTATAATCTTCCATAAGACGCACTTCTCTTGGAATACTATAGAAGCCGCACCAGCCTTCTTTATACGTAGGTCCCCAGTCCTTCCAAGAAGACATCCATTCCCATTCATTAGCCCAGCCGATCATAACTCTTCTTCCATCTGCTGTAAGAAAAGACTGAGGCGCATAATAGTCTAGTCCCCAATCAATCTCTCCTACGGTATGGTAAATAAATTTCCCTGTATGATATTCGAAATCCCCTACAAAATATATCGCTGTATGTTCGCCTGCTCCCATCGGGGAAACTGTCAATACATATTTATCGCCCAGTTGGTAAAAATCCGGACATTCCCACATAAAGCCCCATTCTCCTCTGCTTTCTGCCAGTACATTGACATACTCCCAGTGAAACATATCTTTGGAACGATACAGCAATACCTGTGCCTTGTTCTCCCTACTGGCTCCACATACCATATAATAAGTATCTTCATGCTTCCACACTTTAGGGTCTCTGAACTGAGAACTTGGTACGCCTTTTGGAGCTTTCAGCACAGGATTCCCCTCATATTTTTCAAAATGGATTCCATCCTCGCTGTATGCAATGCATTGTGTCTGCTCATTTCCATTCCCATGATTGGCAGCTCCTGTATAGATTAAAAACAGCTTTCCTTCATGTTCGATAGCGCTTCCTGAAAAGCACCCTCCTCTTACATAATCATCATACGATTCGCTGGGAGCCAAAGCCAATGGAAGAAATTCCCAATGAACCATGTCCTCACTGACGGCATGCCCCCAATGAATATAATCCCAAAAGCCATAATATGGATTATATTGATAAAAAAGATGATATTTTCCCCGAAAATATATAAGACCATTGGGATCATTGAGCCATCCTGTCTGCGGCATAAAATGATAGTGTTGACGCATCGCTCCCCTTTTCACCTGTTCTTTCTTCTCCTCTATTTCTTTTTGCGCCTTTCTGATATTTTCCAACATTAATTCTCTTGACATACGTTCCTCCACACGTGCTTTCTGCCTTTTATATTCCAAAGTGTCATCCCTTTACAGCACCTGATGTCATCCCACTGATAATATATTTTTGCAGGAATATATAGAAGATCAACTCTGGCAGCATAATAAGCAGACTCGCTGCTATGATCGCACTGTAATCCATAGAATACTGCCCTTTAAACATAGATGTCATCAAGGAGACCGTATTCAGCCTGCTATCCTGTATAAAAGTAGAAGCGAATGGAAATTCATTGTATATATACACTGCGTTAAAAATAACAATCGTTACAAATGTCGGTTTCATAACGGGAATGACTACTCTGGTACATATCTTAAAAAGATTACATCCATCAATTAATGCAGCCTCTTCTAATTCTCCGGGAATTTCTCTTAAGAAACCAGTAAACAATAGTGTATTAAAAGAAATATTGACAGCAACATACGGTATGATCAACCCTAACCTCGTTCCCAGTATCCCCATTGCCGAATCAATGCGGTAAATGGGGAAGATCAGTACGTATATCGGGATCGCTATGCCTGCCAGAAAAAAGAGATAGATATATTCCGCTGTCTGCTTTTTTCTAAAAGTAAGTCTGGCAATAGCAAAGGAACTCATAAAAGTGATCACAATACTGAAAAATGTACTAACAAGTACCAAAATCAGCGTATTAAAATACATGCCTCCAAAGTCGATCGTCTCTAATGCTCTTACATAATTTTCAAAATTCCATGATGTAGGAAATGATAGCGGTGTATTCACGATTTCGTTATTGGTCTTAAAAGAAAGCAAAATTGCCCATATAATTGGAATCAGCAAGATAAGGACCAGAGCTGCGACAAACACATAAAAAGCAATTTGTTTTATGGATTTTCTTTTTCCTGTCATAATTCTCTCCTTTTCTTTTTCGTTGTGATCCTGATATAGGCAAATGAACCTGCGATCGAAAGTACAAGTATCGCAACAGCGATGGCCATGCCATATCCATACTTTCTCGAACTAAACACAGTAAAATACATATAAGATGTAAGAAGTTCCGACTGATGAGCCGGTCCTCCTCCTGTCATCTGATATACCAATTCGTATATTTTGAAAACTCCGGTTATAATCAAAACAATATTGATAATAAATGTCTCTTTCAACATAGGTATTGTTACATAAAACAATCTTTGCAGTGCATTTGCACCATCCATCGCACAGGCTTCATATATATCTGCCGGAATCGTTTTTATCCCGGAGAGGAAGATGGTTGCATGAAAGCCCATAACCTGCCAGGTAAATACGATGGCAAGCGCCAGAGGAGACCATTTTGTCCCCCCGATCCATTCAATGGCCAGCACATCCAAACCTATGCTACGGAGGATATTATTGAGCAGCCCATACTGCGGATTCATAATATATCCCCATATAATACCGATAATAATGGGTGCTATTATATAAGGTGCAAATACAACCATTTTAAAAAATGCATTTCCCCTAAAAGCTCTGTTCATCAACATAGCGGTTAAAAATGAACCCACAAGAAGAAACAATAGACTGCACACCAGAACAATACATGTATTTCTTAAAGCAATTAAAAACAATTCGTCTCCAAACATCCGTATATAGTTATCAAAACCTCTAAATTCTGCTTTGCCCATGCCGCTGTAGTCTGTAAAACTATAATACACTGCGACAAATACGGGAATAATAATAAACACCATATATACAAGTAATGTTGGAATCAGCATAACTGCTTTTGCTTTTTTTGTACTTACCCAATGCATAATATCCTCCAAATTTTGTATAAATCTAATATCTGTTTTCTTTTATCGCTCCGCACTGTGCAGATCTTCTACATAATCTGCCGCCTCCTCAGGTGTATATACTCCTGTCATAACACCAAATGTCGCATCGAAATATCCATAGGCTACAGTAGAAGATAAAGAATTAAAGGGTTCACGAACCGCTTCCCAATCATCATTTAAAGCCTGTATCATCGTTGCCAGTACCGGATGTTCTTCTACATTTACTTCACCTTCATACTGGGAACAAGGCAGCGCCGCTGTATCTTCAGCGATAATTTTTGTTCCTTCTTCTCCATAATAAAATTGCCAGAACTGCATGATTGCATCCAAAAGTTCTTTATCCTCTGCCGCTTTTGCAGAAACTACATATACTCCGCCGGAAGCCTTTATTCCGATTTGCTGCGGATACTCGCTGTCTGAGAAAGTCGGACCCCAGAAAAAACCGATGTTCTGGGCTATATCACTGGCCTCAAAATCACCAATGTCCCATGCGCCAGAATTAAACATGGCTGCCTGTCCGCCAAGAAATTGCTCTTTTGCTTCAAAATATCCCATATTCGCGATATTCTCTGTGAAAGTCTTGTTGTCCCGCATTTCTTCTACTTTTTCAAAATAATGTATAAAATCTTCATTATTCCAGGAAACGCTTCCATCGTTCAATCCTTCCAGTTTATCGAAGAAACCATAACGTGCCAGCATCGTCTCAAATGCCCAGATACTGTAATTATCCTGTGCTCCTACTGTAAGTGGTACGATGCCTGCGTCCTTTAATTTGTTGACAGCCTCTGTAAATTCTTCATAAGTCTCAGGAGCTTCTTCAATCCCTGCTTCTTCAAACAATGCCTTATTATAGAAAAAACCTGCCATCATCACTTCACTGGGAAGGCCAAAATCTTTTTCGTCAACTATACAGGAATTTACCAATCCAGGTAAAAGATTTTCATTGATTCCATATTCATCCAACGCTTCCGTCATATCATATAAATACCCGTTTTGTGCAAATTCCTTTGCCGGAGCCTGTTCAAGCCAAAAAATATCCGGTAATTTATTTTCATCTGCTAATAATGTCATTTGTTTGTTATGCTCAGATACTTCCTTTCCTGTTATATCAATTTTGATATTTGGATGTTCTTTTTCAAATGCTTCAATAATTTTCATCATATGAGGTTCTTGCTCTTCAATATTTGCTACATGTTCTGCAAATTCAATCGTAATCGTATCCCCATTTCCAGATTGTTCTTTTTTCTCATTTGCACCGCATCCTGCCATTGAAACCGTTAAGAGTACTGCCGCTGCAACTGCCGTTACTTTTTCCCATGTTTTTTTCTTCATAATACTTCTCCTTTAATCATCTAATTGAATTCCATCTAAAGTACCATATAATATATCGTACTTTTTCACCCATTTTCCATTTTTCTTTTCTTGTCTGTATACTCCCCATGCATTTCCGCAGATAAAGAAACTGGACATGTCTTCTTCTATTACCGGATGTATAGAAAGTGTTTTCTTATACATATCACTCTTTTGTCCCAGCAATGCCTGCAGGATCCCCCAGCTCGCCATCGCTCTGCAATAATGATGGCCGGATTCGATTTCACTAAACGGATTTCGCTTGTATCCGTCGTATCTGTCGCGTATAGATTTTACGATCGTCAGGCCTTCTTCTACACACCCCAGATAAATCAGATTTGCTGCCACAGAATATTCTACACCTGTCCATACCTCTCCTGCATATGATAAGGGAAATTTCGGTCTACCTCCTTTCGGCCATGTTGCAATTACCATACCTTTTTCGTCATTGATCGCATACGCACGATGTACACTGTCCGTATGGTAAAAGTCTGTTTGATAGTTGTACTTAAATACCGATTCCATAGCTGTTTTCATATGGTCTTTCGACAGTACTTCTCCTATTCCTGACATATAGGCCAGAAACTGTCCCAACAGTTGATCTGACAGACATCCTTTTCCAAACTGATATTTATATCTGTCCACATCCTCCAGAACCTGTTCATAATATTCGCCATTAAACAAAAGCTTATCTGCCAGCTGTGCTCCTTTCTTATACAGCTGCCCGTAGATCTTTTCATGTTCTTGATCACCTAAGATGGCCGCCATCTCTTCACAGCACTTTAAAGCTGCGAGAAATATACTGTCCGTCATTGGATTTAAACCGTAAAACTCAATGTCATACGTGGTATTCTGCTGTCCATCCAACACACCATCTCCATCTGTATCCCACTGTTTTATCGCGTAATCCATCGCCTGCACTGCTTTTTTCCAGATCGTTTTTAAAAAATTCATGTCCCCGGAATTTTTAAAATCGCGGTAAATGCGCACAATACTGCCCAACTGACCGTCACATGCCGGCACCATCTCATATCGCTTCTGCCCAAATACAGAAAACATCCGTGTAGACATACAGCCATTTTCATCTGTTTCCCGCAAAAATTCCACATTACGCATTGTTTGTTCCAGTTCTGGAAACAGAAAAGCCACTGTCTGTTCATAATTCCATACATGGGGAACGCTGCCGTAACCACATCCTATATCATCCCGGATCCCTTCAAATCCTCCAAAAGTCCCATCCTCCAGCCGAAAGCAAAGATTACTTCTTAAATTTGTAATATTCGCTGTTAAGGCATCGATCACATAGTAGGGCAGTGTTGTCTGATGAAACATAGCATCAGCAAAATCTCTGCTTCCTTTTTCCAATCTGGACATTTCCGCATAAATATACTCTCCCGCATCCCATGCATTGGAAAACTGCGTTGCATAATAATTTCTTGTAACTCCATATTTTCCATCTTGAAAATTTTCATAATCTTCATCAAATTCAATCCATGCCTTTACCCTATTCGGAAAATACCAGGTGATGACAAATTCAAATGTTTTCTCTTCTTGCGGAGCCAGCGTACAATAGGAACCGATGGAGCCGATTTTTTCTCTTCTTTTTAAAAAACTGAAATTATGGAATTGAGCAAATTCACATCCAACACTGTCCGAGATCGTTTCTTTTTCCAATCGTCCATCTTCCGTAAAATCATCCCAAAAATCCTGGATCCCATCCACCCACTCTCCATCAAACCACTGTGTTTTATAAGTCACATTCTCCCCTGTGGTCATAATCGCCATGTTTCCATATCTAAGATGGCTCTCTTCCAAATGTTCCGGTTCATAGTAAAGCCCTTTGATATTTCCTGTTTCACGATAGACATTTTTCACACTGTCTGCCAGCTTCAAATTTTCGATAACATCGTATCCTTCAAAACCGGAAGCATTGGGAAGGGTTCCAACCAAGCTTACTTCTGTAGGATGATTCGATGTATTTTTAACATGGTATCTGATAATAGCTCCGGGAATACTGGAATCATTTACATTCAGCGGTATAAACGGCGTAAAAGCTTCCATACTCACCTGCACCGGCAATTCTGAATCGAAGAACTTTACATTGGCAAACGGATACTCGCATGTCATTTCCGAATCTTCCATTCTTGGAAGATTTACAAGTTCTGCCTGCAAATAACCATGCGAGCTTGTATAAGGAGGCAAAAGCCTTGCTTCTAGTATTTTAGATATTGGTTTTTCCATGTTTTCATTTTCTGTCCGGATAGCAAAAAATGATAATGGAAATTTCGTATTTTTAGCAGGCCAGTTAAAAATTTCCCAGTCCAGAAATTTTCCTCTTGTATTTACAGAAAAATTGCCTGTTCCGATTCCTCCCAGAAGAAAACGTACTTCAGATGCATCTCGTTTGTAAATCCGTGGAGTTCTGTCATATAGCTCTTTTTTTGAGAATATTTTATCCATTTTTCTTCCTCCTGTTTAATATGGAACGGGTTCCATATATTTTAAAAATAAAAAGCCTCTTTTCCGATATGTGGAACCCGTTCCATATATCGGAAAAGAAAGTAGAGAGTTTCCTCTCTTGACAATTTAATTATATCCTCTTTACCACATATGTCAATACTAATTTTCCATTTCAAGCTCACATTGTATAATATGTTAGATTTTTTCTTATACTTTTTGTGTATTTCAACGTATATCTCATACAATTGTTGTTTTCCCTTTTCTCATTTCTACCTCTAACATAATCTGTTTATTTACATAGGACGTCCCACTGATCAAGTCACAGATCAAATTTACAGATTCCTTTGCCAGTTTTTCTATCGGCTGAACCACTGCTGTCATTTTCGGCTCTACCATTTCTGTAATATAGGTTCCGTCATATGCTACAAATTTAACTTCCTGAGGTACCTTCCTATTTCTTCTGATCACCTCGTTCATACACTCGATCGCCAGTCTGTCTACTGCAAATACTCCATCAAATTCTATATTTTTTGAAAAAACATCCTGCACGACCTCCACATAATATTCGGAATCAAATCGATTCCATTCCAATTCATAGGGATATATCTGTATCTGATTCTCCTGTGCTATACGCTCAAATTCAAAATGCCTCTCGTGATAAGGCGACTCCACTTCTGTTGCTCCTTTAAAATGTAAAATCTTCGTACATCCATTTTTTATCAAAGTCTGTGCCGCCAAACGTCCTCCGTTTCTATGATTCACTGCTACCACGGGAATATGCTCCCCTAAGTATCTGTCTAGCGCTACAATAGGTTTTTGTATCTTCTTATATTCTTCCACATCTAAAGAATGAACTCCCGTAATCACACCGTCCACAATATGCCGATTCAACATATCTAAATATTCCATTTCAGCATTTACTTCCTTCGCCGTATTGCACAACATCATCTTAAAACCGGCATGATACAATTCACTTTCCACATAATCTACAAATTCTGCAAAAAATGGATTTAAAACATTCGGTACTAACACTGCTATAATCCCTGTCTTTTTATGATAAAGATTTCTTGCAAGTTCATTTGGGGTATAATTCAATTCCTTCATGACCCGTTCAATCTTATTTCTGGTTTCAACAGACACATAGCCGCTCCCATTTAATAATCTAGATACGGTCCCCACTCCTACATGAGCTTTCTTTGCCACATCTTTAATGCTCGCCACATATATCCTCCTCCTTTTTATAACCTATTTTTACCTTATAGTATTTTAAAATGAAAGTCAAACACTATTTTAAAGGTCTATTTTCCCTCTGTATTTTCCTGTTCACAGGCGCTGCATTTTAGAGAACAACCGGTAGGAGTAGCTGCACATCCTCCCAAAGCTGTTTCTTTTAATTCCACCGGCATATTTTTTCCCACTCTATACATGGCAGCCGCCATTTCATCAAATGGAATTGGAAATTCTACGCCGCTTAAAACAATCTGTGCGCAGGTGACTGCATTTAATGCGCCGAGAGCATTTCTATTCTGACATGGTATTTCTACTAAACCTGCCACAGGATCGCAGACAAGTCCAAGCATATTGGCTAACGCCATACCAGCCGCATTTAAGCACATAGCAGGTGTCCCTCCCATCAACTCTGTCACCGCTGCCGCAGCCATAGCTGAAGCAGAACCTATTTCTGCCTGGCAGCCTGCCTCTGCTCCTGATACAGATGCATTTCTCATCAGCAGATACCCGATCGCCGACGCACAGTAAAGTCCTCTTTCTATCTCTTCATCTGCCAGGCCTTTTTCCTCCTGTAATGCAAGAAGCGCCCCTGGAATCACCCCGGAAGACCCTGCTGTAGGCGCCGCCACGATCAGTCCCATAGAGGCATTAACTTCCAGTACGGCCATGCTATAAGCAATCACGCGGTTCATAAATGGATTGCATATGCTGTCTTTCGTTTTCCCAAATTCTGCAATCTTCTTTGCTTCCCCGCCAGTCAGTCCACTAATAGATTTTTCTGGTTTTAACAGCGGCGTTTTAGCAGAATTTTTCATAATGGATAAAACTTTATCCATTTTTATCTTTATTTCCTTCTCTGTCCACGCTCCATTTTCTATTTCTCTTTCTCTCATTACGTCGGAAATCTTTTTGTTTTTCGATCTGCACAGTTTTAACAAATCTTTTCCCGAATGAAAATCTGGCATTGTCGCTACCTCCTACAATTGAATCAGTAAAATTTCCAATACAGCTGGATTTTGTTTCATCTCTGTCAGTATACTTTCCGGGATTTTCTCATCCGATTCCACTACCGTATACGCAATGTCTCCTTTCTTCTCGCGAAACAGCCGCATAAATGCTATGTTCACGTTCCGTGCTGCCAGACATTGGCTGATATGTGCCGCTACTCCGGGCTTATCTGCCTGTTTTACGATCAAAGTGCTGTATTCTCCCGTAAATTCAACATGAATACCGTTAATGCGAGTGATTTTTATCTTTCCTCCCCCGGTCGATTCGCCCCGCACACACATTTCCCTGCCTGTGCAGCCTCTGATTTCTATATCCACTGTATTCGGATGTTCTGGCACAGTCTCTTCATCCGTTGTATAAGAATAGGAAAGTCCCTGCTCCTGTGCCCAGTGGAAAGATTCGCGTATACGTGGATCATCCGTTTCAAAACCGAGGATTCCGCCCAAAAGCGCTTTATCTGTTCCATGCCCCTGGTACGTTCTGGCAAAAGAACCGTATAAAATAAACTTTACGCTTACGATCCGCTCCGGAAACATCCTTTGCGCCATCCGTCCTATTGACGCGGCGCCTGCCGTATGGGAACTGGAAGGACCGATCATATTCGGCCCCAACACATCAAATATACTCAAAAACTCCATTTTCTTATCCTCCATCTGGATAGGATGTTCATACGATCATACATATCCGATTTTATTCCATAAAAACTCGGTTTCCTACATAATAAAAAACCTGTCTTTATCTATATAGTACCCCATATTGGAAAATACAGCCAGATAAAAACAGGTCATTTTTCAGTCTTTTTCAAAATTGACAGCAAACTCTTTCTAGATCAGGCGATTTCTGTAACTGTATAATCCTGCTCTTCTACTGCCTTTTTCAATACAGCCTCCTCTACTTCTTCATTTAAAGTAAGAACTGCGGTTCCTTCTGTGTGGTTTACGATTGCTTCTTCCACCTGTGGAAGTGCCTCTAAACACTTCTTTACTCTCGCCTCACAGTGTCCACACATCATGCCTTCAATATGCATTGTTTTTTTCATCTTTTCTTCCTCCTGTTTTTTATATGATTTTTTTTGTTTTCTTTTTCTATCCTTTGATCCGTCATACATTTTAAACCAATTCAGCCGCAGTGCATTGGTCACTACGCAGAAACTGGAAAGGCTCATTGCTGCTGCTCCAAACATAGGGTTTAACTGCCATCCAAAGATTGGGATCCAGATCCCCGCTGCCAATGGTATACCGATGACATTATAAATAAATGCCCAGAAAAGATTTTCGTGGATATTGCGCAGTGTCGCGCGGCTTAATCGAATTGCCGCAGGCACATCACGCAGTCTGCTCTTCATCAATACGACGTCGGCCGCATCGATCGCTATATCCGTTCCCGCCCCTATGGCAATTCCCATATCCGCTCTGGTCAGCGCCGGCGCATCATTGATGCCATCTCCGACCATCGCTACTTTTCCTTTTTCCTTTAGAGCACGGATCACACTTTCTTTTCCATCCGGCAGCACACCTGCGATCACCTCATCAACACCAGCCTGCCCTCCGATCGCCCTAGCAGTCTGCTCATTATCACCGGTCAGCATCACAACGTGTATTCCCATATCTTTTAATTCTTTTATCGCCTGTGGGCTGTCCTCTTTGATCACATCGGCTACTGCGATGACCCCCAGTAGTTTTCCGTCTCTGCTAAAGAACAGAGGGGTTTTTCCTTCCTTAGACAAACGTTCTGCCTGTTTTTGTATAGTTTCAGGGACTCCTGCCTTTCCCATGATAAACTTTAAATTTCCGCCGTGGAGAAGTTCTGCGTTAACTCTTCCGGTAAGTCCATTTCCCGGTACGGCAGAGAACTCCGTCACCTCGCCTGCCGCCTGTATATTTTTCTCTTCTGCCTCTGTTAAGATCGCGCGGGCAAGAGGATGTTCGCTTTTTTTCTCCAGTGCGTAAGCAAAGGATAACAACTCTTCTTCTGTCACGCCCTCTTCTGCAAGCACATCCGTGACACGTGGTTCCCCGCTTGTGATCGTTCCGGTCTTATCTAACGCAACAATCTGTATTTTCCCGGTTTCTTCCAGAGATACCGCTGTCTTAAACATGATCCCATGCTTGGCGCCCATACCGTTTCCTACCATGATCGCAACCGGCGTCGCAAGACCTAATGCGCAAGGGCAGCTGATAACCAGCACAGAAATACCTCTTGCAAGGGCAAATCCGATCGTCTGTCCTGCTAACAGCCAGATCAGCATTGTCACTGCCGCAATAAGGATCACTGCCGGTACAAATATCCCTGACACCTTATCTGCCACTTTCGCGATCGGCGCTTTTGTCGCCGCTGCATCACTGACCATTTGTATGATCTGGGACAATGTTGTATCCTCGCCTACCCGTACCGCCTCACAGCGGATAAAACCGGATGTATTTAGCGTAGCCGCTGAAACAGCATCACCTGGCTCTTTATCAACCGGAATACTCTCTCCTGTCAGCGCAGATTCATTTATGGCGCTGCTGCCCTCTAATATGATACCATCTACAGGTATATTCTCTCCGGGGCGTACTACAAAAACATCCCCTTTTGTCACTTCTTCTATAGATACTTTTGTTTCTTTTCCATCACGCAGCACCACCGCCGTCTTTGGCGCCAGTTTCATCAGACTTTTCAATGCGTCTGTAGTCCGGCCTTTGGACCGTGCTTCCAGCATCTTTCCGACAGTGATCAGAGTGAGGATCATTGCCGCTGACTCAAAATAAAATTCATGCATGTAAGACATGACTTTCCCCATATCTGCATGCATCTGTGCGTCTGTCATGGCAAACAACGCATACAGGCTATATACGTAAGAAGCGCTCGCCCCCAGCGCTACCAATGTATCCATATTCGGAACTTTATGCCACAGACTTTTAAAACCGCTGATAAAAAATTTCTGGTTGATCACCATGATACTCGTTGTAAAAAGGAGCTGTATCAATCCCATCGCCACATGGTTACCCTCTACAAACGCAGGAACCGGCCAGTTCCACATCATATGTCCCATAGAAATATACATAAGCGGGAGCAAAAAACACAGAGAGAAGATCAATCGCTTTTTTAATTTTGGCGTCTCTTTATCTTTTAAAAACTCCTCCTGTGAAGCCGTGCCTGCCTTCTGCACAGTCTTTGTCTCCAGACCTTTTTCAGCCGCTCCATACCCTGCTGCTTCTACAGCGGCGATCACATCTGAAGCCTTTGCCTCTCCTTCCACTCCCATGGAATTTGTCAAAAGGCTGACAGAGCAGGAAGAGACCCCCGGTACTTTTGCAACTGCTTTTTCTACCCTCGCGCTGCATGCGGCACAACTCATCCCTGTCACCGTATATTGCTTCATATACTTCCTCCTGTCTATCTCATCAATTTCTGTAATGTTACTACCAATTCGTCGATCGTCTCCTCTTTTCCTTCTCTTATATCTTCTGCCACACATGTACGGATATGATTTGCCAGAAGGACTTTATTAAAACTATTTAAAGCTGCGTTTACTGCGGAAACCTGGATCAGTATATCTGTACAGTATACATCATTCTCTACCATCTTTTTGATACCTCGTACCTGCCCTTCGATCCGGTTTAAACGATTGACTAAATCTTTATATTCCTTCTCTGAACGCTCTTTTGTTTTATGCGTACAACAACATTCTTTTGTTTCTTCCATTTGCATCGTCGAGTAGACTTTGTCTCGACTTTCACTTCCTTTCATCTATTCTTTTTTACATTATATACCCCTTGTGGGTATATTGCAAGTAAAAACTAAAATATGTACTCTTTTCTCTCTCTGGTTTACGTTCAAAAAAGAACCGGCAGCCCCCCTGTCCTGTCGATTCTCCTCCTGCTCTATAGAGATCTTTTGATATGAAATGCTTCCATTCCCGGATATTTCGCACTGCCTCTTAATTCTTCCTCGATCCGCAGCAGCTGGTTATACTTTGCCACTCTCTCACTTCTGCTTGGAGCTCCGGTCTTGATCTGACGCATATTCAGTGCCGCCGCCAGATCCGCGATCGTCGTATCCTCTGTCTCTCCTGAACGATGAGAAGCAATGGCTGTATAACCTGCCCTATGTGCCATTTTGATTGCCTCTAATGTCTCAGATACCGTTCCTATCTGGTTTAATTTGATCAGAATAGAATTTGCGCATCCTTGCGAGATTCCTTTACGCAGTCTCTCTGTATTTGTCACAAACAGATCATCCCCGACAAGCTGCACCTTATCTCCCAATTGTTTTGTAAGAAGTTTCCAGCCTTCCCAATCTTCTTCATCCAATCCATCTTCAATGGAATAAATCGGATATTTATCACACAGTGTTTTCCAATGTTCTACCAATTCTGCCGAAGTAAATTTTTTTTTGCATTTCGGAAGTACATACTCCCCCTTTTTTTTGCCTTTCCACTCACTGGAAGCGGCATCCATCGCAAGAACAAAATCTTTTCCCGGTTCATACCCCGCTGTTTTTATCGCTTCTAATATCAATTGGATTGCTTCCTCATCACTTGCAAGATCCGGGGCAAATCCTCCTTCATCTCCTACAGAAGTCGCCAGTCCTTTTTCTTTCAAGAGCGCTGCCAGAGCATGAAATACTTCTGTACACCACCGCAGCCCCTCCCGAAATGAAACAGCGCCCACAGGCATGATCATAAATTCCTGTACATCCACCGTATTCGCCGCATGGGCTCCTCCATTTAGTATGTTCATCATAGGAACCGGCAGATCATTTCCATTCACTCCGCCCAAAAAACGGTACAAAGGAATATCCAAAGACAGAGCCGCCGCTCTTGCGCATGCGATGGATACCGCAAGGATCGCATTGGCGCCCAACTTTGACTTGTCTCTTGTCCCATCTGCCTCTATCATGGCCCTGTCTGCCGCATATATATCTGATGCGTCCATTCCTTTCAATGTTTTACATATTACTGTATTGATATTCTCTACCGCTTTGGAGACCCCTTTTCCCCCGAAACGTTTCTTGTCTCCGTCTCTTAGTTCTAATGCTTCGAACTCACCTGTAGAAGCGCCGCTTGGAGCCATGCCTCTGCCCACAGTTCCGTCCATCAGCCAAACTTCTGCCTCAACAGTCGGATTTCCTCTGGAATCAATAATCTCACGCCCTATTACTTTTTCAATCTGCAAATACTCCATATACACTCCATCCTTTCCCACAACATTCCTTCGCTGACCCGACATATGTAATACGGGCTGTGAAGAAATTTAACAGCACTTTTCTCTTTTAATATATTCCCTTGTCTGTATAAAAATATACCTTTCTTCTGCTGTAATAAGCTATGATTGATTTTTCCATATGGCTATGCTATATTTTTAACATAGATATATAGGATGAACAAATCAAATAGAGAAAGAAGGCGTTTTTTACAATGGTAAATGAACAAATTGCAGAATTATTGAATACACAGGTAAACAAAGAGTTTTATTCTGCTTATCTGTACCTGGCATTTTCCAATTATTTCTCAGAAGTCGGTTTAGATGGCTTTTCCAACTGGTATCTGATACAAGCTCAGGAAGAACGTGATCACGCTATGTTGTTTGTACAATATATGCAAAATAATGATCTTTCTGTTGCTTATGAGGCGATCGACAAACCCGTATTCCAAGCAAATGAACACCTCGATGTACTTAAAGCGGCTCTGAACCATGAACGTTATGTAACTGGACTGATCCACAATATCTACGGAGCAGCCAGCGATAAAAAAGATTTTCGTACTATGCAGTTTTTAGACTGGTTTGTAAAAGAACAAGGGGAAGAAGAAACAAATGCCGCAGATCTGGTCAAAAAAATGGAACTTTTTGGTTCAGATCCAAAGAGTCTATACCTGCTGGATCAGGAAATGGCGACCCGTACCTATAGCGCGCCATCACTTGTACTGTAAGGCTCTGCAATAGAAAAGGAAAAAAAGAAGAAAACCCAGCCGTGATCATAGCCGTGTTTTCTTCTTTTTTCTATCTTTTATCTGCTTTTTCTGAGCGCTTTCCCGCCATGACTCTTCAAGCGTTCTTTTTCAACAGACGATCCAACAATTCATGTCCGTTCTCCTGAAAGATTCCGGTCTGCCCTGCTGTTTTCTCGCAGTAGGTTTCCTT
This sequence comes from Mediterraneibacter massiliensis, assembly GCF_001487105.1. Lineage (GTDB taxonomy): Bacteria > Bacillota > Clostridia > Lachnospirales > Lachnospiraceae > Mediterraneibacter > Mediterraneibacter massiliensis. The sequence goes on from NZ_LN913001.1 coordinate 1,989,714, forward strand.
TCCTTTCACTTGACATGTGCTGTCATATAACAAATACGGAACAGGATCTCCAGTATGTGTACGCAGACGGATCGGTGTTGGATGATCCGGCAATACCAGCATACGGAACTCCTCTCCTGTCTCTTTGATCCGTTCGGACACAGGTCCGATAATCTGTGCGTCAATATACTCGATCGCTTTAATCTTATCTTTTACACTTCCCTGATGTCCCATCTCATCCGGCGCTTCCACATGGATATAGACAAAATCATATCCATCCTCTGTCAGTACTTTCACTGCCGCCTCTGCTTTACCGGCATAGTTCGTATGAAGTCCTCCATTGGCACCTTCCACCACGACATTGTGCATCCCTGCCCCCACAGCAATTCCTTTGAGTAGATCCACTGCTGAGATCATTGCGCCTTTGACATGATTCTTTTTTTCAAAAGAGACCAGTGCCGGTCTCGTACCAGCTCCCCAAAACCATGCAGAATTCGCCGGATTCAGACCTTTTTCCCGGCGTGCCTGATTAACCGGATGATTTTTTAGTATGTCATAACTTTTTTCCATCATTTTCCGCAGCGTCTTATCTGCCGGAAGATACTCGCCAATACGCTTTGTCAAGATATCATGCGGAGCCGTCAGTTCTTTTACTTCTCCCTTCTTCTGGATCAGCAGATGACGATAACTCGTCCCCACATAGAATGCATAGCCGTCTTCTTTCAAGCCTTCCCTAAGTGCTTCTAACAGCAGGGAGGCCTCCTTTGTCGTAATCTCGCCGGCACTATGATCGAGGATCTTGCGGTCTTCATACTTGTTTTCTTCTTCAGACAGCGTGACAAGATTACAGCGGAAGGAAACATCCTGCGGAGCCATATCCACGCCGATACTTAAAGCTTCCAAAGGGGAACGTCCCGTATAAAATGCCTTTGGATCATATCCAATCACAGATAGATTGGCCGTGTCGCTTCCCGGCGCCATCCCTAAGGGCACCGTACGTACCATCCCAAGTTCCGACATCGGAGCCAGTCTGTCCAGATTTTCTGTTTTTGCTGTCTCAAGCGGCGTCCTGCCTTCTAATTCCTCGATCGGTTCATCTGCCATCCCATCACACAATACAATTATGTATTTCATATATCTATATACCCTCTTACTCTTCAATTCGAATCATATGGAGAATTCCTGGAAATTCTGCCGCATTCTTGCTGTACTCGCCTTCCGTCATCGCCTCTGTCACAAAACCAAATTCGTCCTCCAGCTCCTTTACTTTTACCAGTCTTATAAGACCAAATTTGCTTTCTAGGTGAGACTTCATAGCTTCTGCATCTCCTGCGATCCGCACAAAATATCTTTTTACAGTCTCCGCTATCGGGAAAAGTTCTACTTTCTCACTCTCCCACATTGTCATGATATTCCTGTTCAGATGTTTTGCCGCGTCTACCACATCTGCAACTACCGCGCTTGCAGTCGGCAGTTTCCCTGCGCCGCTTCCATAAAACATCGCGTCTCCCAACACATTTCCATGTACAAAAACAGCGTTGAATACACCGTTTACACTATACAGAGGATGCTCTGCCGGAAGAAGATACGGCGCCACAATCGCATGTAAATGTTCGTTCTCTCTTCTGCTGGAAGCAAGAAGTTTGATCGTCATTCCCATCTCTTTTGCATACATCATATCCTGCTTTGTGATCTTTGTGATCCCTTCTGTATAAATATCTTCAAAGTCTACCTGATGTCCCGAGATCAGGCTGGACAGAATGGCGATCTTACGGCATGCATCATACCCTTCTACATCCGCCTCCGGATTACGCTCCGCATATCCATTCGCCTGCGCTTCTTTTAATACTTCCTCATAGTCTGCTCCCTCATAGAACATTTTCGTGAGCATATAGTTCGTCGTTCCATTCAAAATCCCCGTAATCTCTTCTATCTCATCCGCTGTGATAGACGAATTCAGCGCACGGATGATCGGAATCCCGCCTCCTACGCTCGCTTCAAACAAGAAGTTGATATTTTTCTCTTTGGCGATCGACAAAAGCTCTGCGCCGTGCTTTGCCACCAATGCCTTATTGGAAGTTGCCACGCTTTTCCCTGCCAGCAGACAACGTTTAACAAACGTATATGCCGGCTCGATTCCACCCATTACTTCGACTACAATCTGTATTTCCGGATCATTTACGATCACCTCAAAGTCATGTACCAGTTTTTCCTGTATAGGATCTCCTGGGAAATCACGGATATCCAGCACATATTTAATATAAATTTCATCTCCGACTCTCTGATTGATCCGTTTTCCGTTTGTATCGATCACTTCTATTACGCCGGAGCCTACTGTTCCATACCCTAATACTGCTATATTTACCATCTTTTTCTCCCTTCTTCTCTCCTTTTTGTCTCATCCTTTCACGAGACTATTCATCCTTCATACTCAGATATGCATTGATAAATGCATCCAGGCTTCCGTCCATGACTGCATTTACATTGCTGATCTCCGTATTTGTCCGATGATCTTTCACCATAGTATATGGCTGCATAACATAAGAACGTATCTGACTTCCAAAACCGATTTCTTTGATTTCTCCACGAATATCTGACATTTTTTCCGCCTGTTCCTGCTGCTTCATTAAAAACAACTTTGCTTTCAGCATCTGCATCGCCTTGTCTTTATTCATATGCTGTGACCGTTCATTCTGGCATTGTACCACTATGCCGGTAGGCAGATGCGTGATACGAACCGCGGAAGATGTCTTATTGATATGCTGTCCTCCCGCCCCGCTGGAACGGTACGTATCTATTTTCAGATCATCTTCATTGATCTCAATGTCAATGTCCTCTTCAATATCCGGGATCACATCACAGGAGGCAAATGACGTCTGCCTTTTGCCCGCCGCATTAAAGGGAGAAATACGCACTAACCGATGAACCCCTTTTTCCGAACGCAGATATCCGTATGCATTAGTACCTTTCACTTCAAAAGTAACACCTTTGATGCCTGCCACATCACCTTCCAGATAATCCAGCACCTCTACGGCAAACCCTTTTTTTTCTGCCCATCTTACATACATACGGTACAGCATGCCTGCCCAATCACAGGATTCTGTTCCTCCCGCTCCGGCATGCAAAGTCACGATCGCATTGTCTTTATCATAAGGTCCTGTCAGCAATGTCCGTATCCGTATTTCTTCAAACTTGCTTTCGAACAGCTCCAACTCTGCCTCTATTTCCTCTGCTGCACTCTCATCCGCTTCCTCTGCACTTAGTTCGATCAAGACCTTTAAGTCCTCATAATCAGAACACAATTTCTCGATCTGCTCGACAAATGCCTGCAGATCTTTTAATTGTTTCATCGTCTGCTGTGACTCTTCCGGTTTATCCCAGAAACCGGGTTCCTCAATCTTCCTTTGTAATTCTTCAATCTGCTCATTCTTTGACGCTAAGTCAAAGTGAATCCCTCAAATCTTTCAGCGGTTCTTCATATGCAGATAATCTGTTTTTTAACTCCTCTAACAAAACCACCTTTTTCACCTCTTTCTTTTTTTCTGCGAGCATCCTGCTTTCACAGCCTCGTCCGCACAATTCCTCGCAATTATCTGAAAAAGTGCGGCATCGGTTAAAATGCCACACTTTTTCTTGCACTTTTACCAGAAGTTTTTCTACTTCCTGCCGCAGCACTGTTTATATTTTTTGCCGCTTCCGCATGGACATGGATCATTCGGATAGATTTTCTTTTCTTCCCTTCTTTTAGGAGCCCGCACAGAACTTTCATCTTTATTCGTGCCTGTTACTTTCGCAACTTCCTCCCTCTCAACCTTTTGTTCAACGCGGATATGGAACAGCGTGCGGATCGTTGTCTCTGCGATCGCGCCTGTCATCTCGCCAAACATATTATATCCCATCATCTTATATTCTACAAGAGGATCTCTCTGTCCATATGCCTGAAGTCCTATTCCTTGACGCAGCTGATCCATGTCATCAATATGCGCCATCCATCTTGCATCGATCACTTTTAAAAGTACGACCCGTTCTATCTCTCGTATCTGCTCTGCTTCCGGGAATTCTGCCTCTTTTGCCTCGTACGCCTTCACTGCTTTTTCTTTCAGAAGATGTTTGAGTTCCTTCTGCTGCATAGCCGTAAGTTCTTTTGCCGGAGGCAGCACAAGCTGTGGAATGATGTCATGAACAGCGATTTCCAGTCCTTTCAGATCCCAGTCTTCCGGATCTGCCTCAGAAGAAGCAAACCGGTCCGCTGTATTTTCTGCATACTCCGTGATCATATTATAAATCGTATCTCGCATGCTCTCTCCATCAAGCACACGGCGCCTCTCCCCGTAAATGATCTCTCTTTGTTCATTCATGACCTGATCATATTCCAACAGATTCTTACGGATTCCAAAATTGTTGCTCTCTATTTTCTTCTGTGCCTTTTCAATCGCTCCAGAAAGCATTTTATGCTCAATCTGCTCCCCATCTGCTACACCTAATGCATTAAATACACCCATCAGTTTCTCTGAACCGAACAATCTGAGCAGATCATCTTCCAGTGATATATAAAAACGGGATTCTCCCGGATCGCCCTGACGACCAGAACGTCCTCTTAACTGATTGTCAATACGCCTAGATTCATGCCTCTCTGTACCGATGATCTTCAGTCCGCCTGCCTCTCTTGCCGCATCGTCTAGTTTGATATCTGTACCACGCCCTGCCATGTTAGTCGCAATGGTGACAGCTCCATGTATTCCTGCGTCTGCTACGATCTGGGCTTCCAACTCATGATATTTAGCATTCAGCACATTATGTTTGATACCTTCTTTTTTCAGCATTTTGCTTAAAAGTTCAGAGACTTCTATCGTGATCGTACCGACCAGTACCGGCTGTCCAAGTGCATGTGCTTCTTTGACCGCTTCTACAACCGCCTTGTATTTTTCCACTTTCGTCTTAAATACAGCATCGTCCAGGTCCTTTCTCTGGACAGGCATGTTCGTAGGGATTTCGATAACATCCATACCATAAATATCCCGGAACTCCTTTTCCTCTGTCAGCGCAGTACCTGTCATACCACTTTTCTTGTCAAATTTATTGAATAAATTCTGGAATGTAATTGTCGCCAGTGTCTTGCTTTCCCGTCTTACCTTGACATGTTCCTTTGCCTCTATCGCCTGATGCAATCCGTCCGAATACCGTCTTCCCGGCATAATACGACCTGTAAACTCATCTACGATCATGACCTCGCCTTCCCCTGTCACAACATAATCCTGATCTTTGAACATCAGATTATGCGCACGCAAAGCAAGGATGATGTTATGCTGGATCTCCAGGTTTTCCGGATCTGCAAGATTCTCAATATGGAAAAACTTCTCTACCTTTTTTACGCCGTCTTCTGTCAGGTTGATTGCTTTTTCCTTCTCATTTACAATATAGTCTCCGGTTTCCTCGATCTCTTCCCCCATGATCGCGTTCATCTTGGAGAATTCCCCGCTTGCTTCACCTCTCTCCAACTGACGTGCCAGGATATCACAAGCCTCATATAATTTCGTTGACTTGCTGCTCTGTCCTGAAATGATCAAAGGAGTTCTCGCCTCATCGATCAAAACAGAATCCACCTCATCTATGATAGCAAAATGAAGACTTCTCTGTACAAGCTGCTCTTTATAGATCACCATATTGTCTCGCAAATAGTCAAAGCCAAGCTCATTGTTCGTCACATAGGTGATGTCGCAGTTATATGCCTGACGACGCTCGTCATTATCCATGCCATTTAAGACAACACCGACAGTCAGTCCCAGGAATTCATGTACTTTTCCCATCCACTGTGCATCACGGTTTGCCAGATAATCATTGACCGTAACGATATGCACGCCTTTTTCTTCCAGTGCATTTAAATATGCCGGCAGGGTAGATACAAGAGTCTTACCTTCTCCGGTCTTCATCTCTGCAATGCGCCCTTGATGCAGGATGATTCCACCGATCAGCTGTACTCTGTAATGCCGCATTCCTAATACTCTGCCCGCTGCCTCCCGCACAACAGCATATGCTTCCGGCAGAATATCATCCAATGACTCTCCGTTTTTCAGCCTCTGCTTAAACTCTCTTGTTTTTTCTCTCAGTTCTGCATCGGACAATGTTTTCATATCCGGCTCAAGTGCCTCAATCCGGTCCACGATAGGATAAATACGTTTTAATTCATTTTCACTGTGCGTCCCGAAAATCTTCTCTACTAAACCCATAATCTGAAATTTACTCCTTGTCTAAATTTACTCTATTCTCCATTTTATCACTATCGATTACCTAATTCAACCAATTCATAACTTGTTCATAATTCCTTTACAGGTTTGCAATAGTACGATATGGGATGTCCCCACCGAACAGATCCAGAGCGCTTCCGATCGTAAAGTCTAATTTCCCATCGCTTTCCCGCTCGAATTCTTTCAATTCCTCCAGCCTGCCGATCCCTCCGGCATAGGTGACCGGACAGGGCACTTTCTCTTTCAGGATTCTGACCAGATTCCTGTCAAACCCGGCTGCTTTTCCTTCCACATCTACTGCATGGATCAAGAATTCATCACAAAATCCGGAAAGATCTGTCAAAACTTTCTCTGACAATTTTACATCTGTAAATTTTTGCCATCGATCTGTCACAATATAATACTCTTCTCCTTTTTTCCTGCAGCTAAGGTCTAATACAAGACGATCTTTCCCTATTCTTTTTACCAGCTTTTCCAGATTCTCCTGATGGAACTCTCCCCCTGAAAATACATAGGAAGTCACGATCACATGACTCGCCCCTGCTTCTATATAATCGGCCGCATTTTCTTCTGTGATCCCTCCTCCGATCTGCATGCCGCCCGGATAAACAGAAAGTGCCGACAGCGCCTGCTGCCTTGTAGCCTCAAAATATGCAGAATCTCTGGAGTTTAACAGAATGATATGTCCTCCTTTCAGGTTATCTTTCTTATATAACTTTGCATACCATGCGGCACTTTGTTCTGTTGAAAAATTCGTTACCGCCTGATTTCCTTCATCTCTTAAACTGCCTCCCACGATCTGTTTTACTTTTCCATTATGTATATCAATACATGGTCTAAACTTCATGTCTTTCTTCCTTTCACATTTGTTTTGTATACATTATAGCATGGTCCTTACATACCGTCATTGCTTTTTTCCTGTATGGTTATACTCCCTTCATACAAAAATAGAATAGTAGGCGTTTGCGAAACGCCACAAGCCGCATAAATACGGCATTTTAACTTTTATAAAACAAAACATCTCCTCAACGGATTGTGGTAAAATAGAGTTGCCTAGAAACTATAAACCAACCACCCGAAAGGAGATGTACCTATATGATAACATATAAGCAGCTCACTTTGGCAGAAGTTTTTGAAGATTGCCAAAATAAATTCGATAATGACAAATATCAGTTTCTTTCTCTACTTGACCAAACCATTAATCTTGATGAAATTGTTCCTGTTTCTTTTGTTACTCATTTTCACGCTTCTACAGGAAGACCTCGCAAGCATCAGCTTTATCCTATAATCAAGGCTCTCCTTATTCAGCGCATTTTCTCAATCCCGACCGATACTCTTCTGATCATATTTTTAAAATATTCTCAGGAACTACGGGATTTTTGTGGCTTCCGTGTTGTTCCTGATGCCTCAAAATTCACTCGTTTTAAACAGGACTTTCTTATGGACTTACAATCGATGTTTGATCACTTAGTTGATATCACTGAACCGATCTGCCAACGTATTGATTCTAACCTTGCTTCCATGAGCATCTTTGATACTTCTGGAATTGAGGCATGGGTGACAGAAAATAATCCGAAATACGCGAACCGTATCATAAAACAGTTAAAGGCCTTTGCAAAGGCTCACAACTTTGATCCTTACAAAGCTGCTTACGGCTCAATGCCCACACACGCTGCTGCTAACCCGGCTATCCAACAGATGTATATCAACGGACATTTCTGCTATGCCTATAAGTTTGGTATTGTCACGAATGGTCTTGGTATTGTTCGCGATATTACCTTCTACAATAAAGATTTCCTAAATGCTCATCCTGATATCATTGTTGAAAAGAAATCCGATTCGCCAGATGAAGATAAATCACTTGCGGACTCTAAGGCGCTGCTCCCTGTTTTGATTGATTTCTTTCAGAAGCATCCTTTGATTAACCCTAAAACTTTTCTAGGCGATGCCGCTTTTGATACCATTGAAATCTACAAAGCCCTTTTGGATGATCTTGGCTTTGAAAAAGCATTGATTCCACTCCGGACAAAACTATCAATGGAAGAACATGGCTACACCTTCAACGAAAATGGTGTTCCTTGCTGTCCGCATGATTCCACACTTCCAATGAAACGGGAAGGGAGTAAATCTCATCTGAGAAGCAAACTTCCCAGCATGAAGTTTGTATGCCCTAAAATGAAATGGGAATACAACCGTGAAACCAAAACGAAACGCCGTGTCTGCCACTGTGAGAACCCCTGTACCACATCTTCCTGTGGAAGAATGATTTACATTTACCCCGAAAAGAATCTGCGTGCCTATCCCGGTGTGGAACGTGGTTCCGTAGAATGGGATGAGACCTACAAAATCCGTGTAAACGTTGAAAAATCAATCAACCATTTTAAAGACAGTTTCTGTATTGCCGGTCGTAAAACCCAAAATGAGAAAACACTACATGCAGATTTGTTGCTTGCAGGAATTTCTCAGTTAATAACTGTCATGGTTGCTGATAAAATTCACCAGCATCAATATATACGAAGTTTAAAACCACTCATAGCATAGGACTTACCAACTTCATAAGCCCATGAGGTTTATTTGTTGTGCCAAGAAATGAACGATTTTCACTTCCTATCTCAAGAATCCTGCATGACAGGATCCTTTGCCTGTTTTTAATCAGGATTGCGGACTTGTTTCGCAATTACCTAAAAAATAGAAGGGGAATGCCCCTTCTATCTGTTTTCTTCCGCTTTTTTATCTGCCCCATTGTTTTCTGTCATGTCATCAGCGGCTTTGTCTACATCATCTGTGATATCCTCTGTCACGTCATCCACACCGTCTGTCACATCATCTACTGCATCATTGACAATACCGTTTCCTTTGTCAGATTTATCCTCTTTGTCTTTTCCTGTTGTTGCATCATTCACAGTATCTTCTGTCTGATCCGCGCCATTATCTGCGTCTTTCTCACTGCCGCATGCCGTAGCTGTACTCAGCACTCCCGCGCAGAGAGCCAGAAGCAGAAATTTCTTCATTCTTTTCATAAGAATCTCTCCCTTTCCATAAAATATTGTGTCCCTTTTTAATATCCGCACAATATCCTTTGTTTATACATAGAGAGAGAAATTTTTTATTTTGCGCCTTTGCGAAGCTTTTCCATAGCATGTGCCTCAATCTGCCGTGCACGCTCTCTGGTCACACAAAGTTCTTGTCCTACTTCTTCTAAAGTATAAATTTTTCCGCCTTCCAGTCCAAAACGCATTTTTATGACCTTTTGCTCTCTTTCGCTCAACAGGCTCAAAAGTTCTTCTACTTCTTCCTTCTGTACCAAAAGATCCATTGCTTCCTCAGGCGTATGCTCTGCCGTATCTTCCACCAAGTCAGATAAGTTCGTATCTCCCTCTTCTCCCACCGGTGTTTCCAGCGAAACCGGAGCCTGCAGATATGTCAGAAGCTCTTTTACATATTCTTCTGTCTTATCCCCCAGCTTTTCTGCGATCTCTGCCGCACTAGGCTCACGTCCAAGTTCCTGCTGAAGTTCTTTTCTCACCTTCTGTACCTTCTTCATATTTTCAGCCACATGAACGGGCACGCGGATCTCCCGGGACTGTTCATCCAACGCGCGCATGATTGCTTCTTTTATCCACCAGGAAGCATACGTAGAAAATCTATTTTCTTTTGTAGAATCATATTTTTCCACAGCACGCATGAGCCCTATATTTCCTTCCTGGATCAAATCCAGAAAGGAAAGTCCCCTCCCCGTGTAATGCTTTGCAATAGAAACGACCAGGCGCAGATTACCTTCCTCCAATTTTCTTTTCGCATCTTCATCTCCCTGGGCACACCGCTGCCCCAGAAGCCGTTCTTCTTCCTCTGACAAAAGCGGAATCTGTCCAATCTCTTTCAAATAGATTTTCAGAGGTTCTGTTGCCTCCACATTTTCCGGTATCGTAATTTCCTGTCCTGCTTTCTCACTCATACATTATATCCCCATTATATTTTTTCTACAATTTTACCGCTTCTATACGCAGCCAGAAGCAATTCTAGATCCTTTACCTGTTCTTTTAATTCTTTTCCAATATCTGTATCGCCTACAAGACGGCGTTCCAACACTCTTTTGACAACCATCATTTCCGAATGGATATCGCTCTCTTTCTCGATTGCCGCCTCCGTAGACTCAAACGGTTCATGGGCCACGAGCAGCAATCCATAAGAGTTATAGATCAGAGTGTAGCCCGCGATTCCTGTTTCTTTCTGGTATGCCTTAGAAAATCCTCCGTCAATGACCATCACCTTTCCATTGCATTTGATCGGACTTTCTCCGTCCTTTCTCTTTACCGGAACATGTCCGTTGACGATATGCGCTGTCTTAGGATCCAACCCAAACTCTTCCATGATCCCATCTACGACCTGTTCATTTTCCAAAAGAAAATAATAGGGATTCTTTTTTTCTACATGTGTTTCTTTTTCTTCCAGAAAATACCTTTCAAATGTCGCCATCTTATTTTTGCCGAACAAAGGAGAATCCGGATGCAGCCAAATATACCACATAACATCTCTGCCATTTTGCCGTTCTTTTTCGTCCAGAGCAAAAAAACCTTTCCGTATATAACTGTCTAGGACATCATAAAGCTTTTTCCCTTTATATTTCTTTCCGAACAATTCCACTTCCTTCATACTGCCATCCTCATTCAGAGGCACACAGCCATGATACAGCAGATTATTATTATATACTTTATATAGTCCTCCTTTTGTAAGAAGAAAGCGCATATGATCCTGCAGCTTTTCGCAGCCTGTAAAAGCCTGCTCCAGCCGCTCCATGATTTCCTCCTCTTCTGCGCTTAAAGCATAAGGATCTTTGGGGTCTATCGTAGGAAAATTCGTATCCAACAAGGCATATTCTTTTCCTTCCAATACAATCGTCCCTTTTTCGTAATCTATCTTATCCAAAAGCGCACGTTTTTCCAAATGAAACGCTTTCTGCTGCGCGATAATCTGTCCTTCTACCTTGAACTGGATAATGGAGATTGCCTTATGCATGCGCAGATCCATCTCCATCTCCGCCTTATTTGGTTTTTCCGGACCTTTTAACCGGAAACAAGTACACGGATCGTCATGATACGTCCGCAGCGCAAACGTAGCGAGCGGCAGAAGATTGATCCCATATCCATCCTCCAAAATGTCCAGATTTCCATAACGGGCGCAGATACGTATTACGTTGGCAATGCATCCTCTTTGCCCCGCCGCTGCTCCCATCCACAGTACATCGTGATTCCCCCATTGGATATCAAGCGAATGATAGGCGACCAGCTTGTCCATGATAATATGCGGTCCCGGTCCTCTGTCATATATATCGCCTACTATATGCAAATGATCCACGACCAGTCGCTGGATCAGACTGGAAATAGCTTCTATAAATTCTTCCGCTCTGCCAATACGGATGATGGTCGTAATGATCGAATTATAATAAGACTCTTTATCATTAAACTCTACCTTCTCCGTGATCAGTTCTTCGATTACATAAGCAAAATCTTTCGGCAGAGCCTTTCGCACTTTAGAACGCGTATATTTGCTTGCCGCGCGTTTGCTCACTTCGATCAGGCGATATAAATTGATCTTATACCAGTCTTCCATGTTGCTCTCTGTCTTTTTCACCAGTTCCATCTTAGCTTTCGGATAATAGATCAGTGTGGCAAGCGACTGCTTATCTCTCGAACTCAATGTATTTCCAAATACGTCATCGATTTTTCTCCTGACAGAGCCTGAACCGTTTTTTAACACATGCGCAAATGCTTCATATTCTCCATGGATGTCTGTCAAAAAATGCTCTGTTCCTTTCGGCAGGTTTAAAATCGCCTGCAGATTGATGATTTCCGTGGATGCTGCCGCGATCGTAGGATACAGATCTGACAGCCGCTCCAGATATTTCATCTCCAGTTCTTTCATGAGTTCTTCCTCCTCATCTTCCAAAGTTCGCTAAAATGCGATCACATCTCCCATATCATACATGCCTCTGTCTTTTCCTTTTAAATACTTCGCGGCCTCCACAGCACCTTTCGCAAACACACTCCGTGAATATGCCGTATGTTTAAACTCGATCACTTCGTCGGTTCCGGCAAAGAGTACTTCATGCTCTCCTACGATCGTCCCTGCTCTCACAGCAGAGATCCCGATTTCTTTCTTCTCTCGTTTTTTGCGTACCTGGCTTCTGTCATAGACATACGTACACGTGTTGTCAAGTGCTTCATTTATCGCGTCCGCCATCGCCAAAGCAGTGCCGCTGGGAGCATCCAGTTTTTGATTATGATGCTTTTCCACCAATTCTATATCATATCCTGCTGGAGAAAGTACCTGTGCTGCCTCTTTTAAAAGCTTTAATAAAAGATTGATCCCCATAGACATATTCGCAGATTTTAAAACTGCAATTTTTTCAGATATTCTCTTCACCTTTTCTGACTGTTCTTCTGAAAGTCCGGTCGTACATAATACCACCGGCATATTTTTCTCCACACAGTAATCTAGCAAAGCGTCCACCGCCTTTGCGTTAGAAAAATCTATGACTACATCCGCCTCTATATTACAGGATCGGATATCATCAAATACAGGGTATTCATTTGCCGTCTCTGTATATGTATCTACTCCTGCTACGATTGCTGCACACTCATCATTTTTTATAATTTCCGTGATCATCCGTCCCATTTTTCCGTTACAGCCATGCATAATGATTTTAACCATATTATATTCCTCCTCGTGTTCCACTAGTTGCATTCATCCGTACTATCAAAAAAAGGATACCACATTTGAGTCCGTTCCTCAACATTGATATCCTTTTCACAAATAGCTCTATACTCTATCCTTCTTCGTTCAAACATTCCAGCTTGCTAACAGACACCTCATATGCCGTCCTTACTTCTGTCTCTGTTTCGGATAATTTTTTTACATACTCCCTGCTCTGTATCCTTCCGAGTACCTGCACATGTTCTCCCACTTCAAAATTCGATGCATATCTCGCATTCCTTCCCCAGCAGATACAAGGTATATAATCTGATTTTCCATATGGTCGGTTCACTGCAAGCAGCAGATCTGCGATTTCTCTTCCAAGCGGCGTTTTCCTATAAACCGGTTTCTTGCAGATATACCCTTCCAAAAGAATATAATTTGTCTTTGCGCCATCGGGTTCCTCTTCAATAAATTCGATCTCTCTTACGAATACAGATAATACCAGACGGTTTTTCTGTTCCTCATGACGATTATAGGAGCGGAACTGTCCGGAAACCATGATAAAAGAACCTCTGTAATCCTGGGTCACATCGATCAGTCGTTCCGAGACCATAAGTGGAATACGGTCATCGGAATTACTCAATCTCCTGACTAAAACATCCACCATATAAAATCCTTCTCCAAAAACTTCGTGGCTGTATGTAAATGTAGAAGCCACCTCACCTATGATCGTCACCTGATTGTTCTCAATAATCTTATCTGACATAATTTGTAGTTCTCCCTTCCTCTGTTTGGTATTTTTGAGTCAATACTAAGTCTATGAATCAAATTTCCCGTTTAGAACCGATACTGTTAAAAACCCTTCGACAAAAAAAGCCTCTCTTTTTATCCCCTTGTAAATTTTTTATTTTATGATAGAATAAAACAGTTATAAAAATAAACCATAATTCCTTGAAAAGAAAGAGTGTTAAGTATGAAAACAAAACGTGAAGATATTAGAAATATTGCAATCATCGCCCATGTAGATCATGGCAAGACAACGCTGGTCGACGAATTACTTAAACAAAGCGGAGTTTTTCGTGAAAACCAGGAAGTGGCAGAACGCGTTATGGATTCCAACGATATCGAACGGGAACGCGGGATCACAATCCTGTCCAAAAATACCGCTGTATTTTACAACGGCGTAAAGATCAACATCATCGATACACCCGGACATGCCGATTTTGGCGGTGAAGTGGAACGTGTCTTAAAAATGGTAAACGGTGTCGTTCTGGTCGTCGACGCATTTGAAGGAGCAATGCCGCAGACAAAATTCGTGCTGCGCAAAGCGCTCGAATTGGATCTTCCGGTCATCGTCTGTATCAACAAGATCGACCGCCCAGAAGCCCGTCCGGACGAAGTGATCGATGAAGTCCTGGAACTATTCATGGATCTGGATGCTTCCGATGAACAGTTAGACTGTCCTTTTGTCTACGCTTCAGCCAAATCCGGTGTCGCTGTACTTGACTTAACAGATGATGAGAAGGACATGAAGCCTCTATTCGAAACGATCCTCGATTATATCCCGGCTCCTGAAGGAGATCCAGACGCGCCTACTCAGGCATTGATCAGTACCATCGACTATAATGAATATGTGGGCCGTATCGGTGTAGGCAAAGTAGATAACGGCACCATTGCTGTCAATCAAGAACTGCTTCTTGTCAACCACCATGATCCAGATAAGCAAGAAAAAGTGAAGATCAGCAAACTATATGAATTCGACGGGCTAAATAAAATAGAAGTAAAAGAGGCATCCGTCGGTTCCATTGTCGCCATATCCGGTATTTCTGACATTGCTATAGGAGATACTCTTTGTTCACCTGAGAATCCCCAAGCAATTCCTTTCCAAAAAATATCGGAACCTACGATCTCTATGCAGTTTATTGTCAATGACAGTCCATTCGCCGGACAAGAGGGAAAATATGTCACCTCCCGCCATATACGTGACCGCCTGTTCCGCGAGCTTAACACGGATGTAAGCCTCCGTGTAGAAGAGACAGAAAACGCAGATAGTTTCAAGGTATCCGGACGCGGAGAACTGCATCTTTCTGTCCTGATCGAAAATATGCGTCGAGAAGGCTACGAATTCGCAGTCAGCAAAGCGGAAGTACTATATAAAACCGATAAAAACGGAAAAAAACTGGAACCCATGGAACTTGCTTATGTAGATGTCCCGGAGGAATTCACCGGCACTATCATAGACAAATTAAGCCAACGCAAGGGAGAACTCCGGAATATGGGAACCTCAAACGGCGGCTATACCCGTCTAGAATTCTCCATCCCTGCACGTGGTCTCATCGGATATCGTGGAGAATTCATGACCGATACAAAGGGAAATGGTATCTTAAACACTGTCTATGATGGATATGCCCCCTACAAAGGCGACATCCAGTATCGCAAACAAGGATCCCTCATTGCTTTTGAAGCAGGAGAATCTGTCACTTATGGATTGTACAGTGCTCAGGAACGTGGTACATTATTTATAGGTCCCGGAGAAAAAGTATATGCCGGCATGGTCATCGGACAAAATGGCAAAGCTGAGGATATCGAGCTCAATGTCTGCAAGACCAAACACCTGACAAACACTCGATCTTCCAGTGCCGATGAAGCCTTGCGCCTGACTCCGCCGAAAATCCTAAGTCTTGAACAAGCGCTGGATTTTATCGATACAGACGAATTGTTGGAAGTCACTCCGGAATCTTTGCGGATCCGCAAGAAAATATTAGATTCCAGACTGCGTAAGCGCAGCAATTTGAAATAAAACAGAACTGCAAAGGAGGTTCTTATGAAAAAATACGCCAAAGCATTTCTTAAACATCTGACTACTGCCTTGGAATATATCATCGCGGCATTGCTGGCGGGCGGCATTATCATCATGATTTTTCAGGTTCTTGCCTCTTTTAATCATCTGACCGATTTCAGCACATATCCCAATTATGAGGATCTTCTTACGGTATGCTTTAATCTGATCATCGGAGTAGAAATGATACGTATGCTGTATCTGCATACTCCCATGACTGTTTTTGAAGTCCTGCTTTTTGCTATCGCCCGCCAGATCATCATCGACCATTCTTCTCCTGTCAACAGTTTGCTCGGGGTGATCGCCATCGCTATTTTATTTGCAACGAGAAAATTCCTCTTTGTAGTTTTTGATGAATCAGAAAAGACTATATTTCGCGCCGCCCAGAAAGTCCGTCATATTAATCGTCTGATCCATGTCAATATCCCATATGAAAATGACGAGACGCTTTTGGATGTTATCACAAAAAAATTAAAAGAGGATGAGACTGAATTAGGAATTGGTGCATGTACCTATTTCTCTGATTTCGGTCTCCGTGTCGCCAAAATGACAGATGGAAAAATCACGCGGATCGAAGTGATTCGTTCTATACATTAGTCAGGTTTCATGCTATAATATCTACATAATACAAACAGTTTTTTTCTTTCTGCTTGTATAATATGAACAAAAGGAGTTGAGCAGCATGAATTTTATTATCAGTGGTAAAAACATTGAAGTGACTCCCGGACTCAAGGAAGTCATCGAACAAAAATTAGGAAAACTTGAAAGGTATTTCACTCCTGAAACAGAAATCATTGTAACTCTCAGTGTAGAAAAAGAACGGCAGAAGATTGAAGTCACGATTCCGGTAAAAGGAAATATCATCCGTTCTGAACAGACAAGCAATGATATGTATGTATCTATTGATCTTGTAGAGGAAATTATTGAACGCCAGCTGCGCAAATACAAAAACAAACTGGTTGCTAAAAGTCAAGGACATCCTACCGCTTCTTCTGCAGGAAACAACTTTAAAAAGGAGTTCTTTGAATCGGAAGAAGATTCCGTGGAGGACGACGAGATACGCATCGTAAGAACAAAACGTTTTGGTATCAAGCCAATGTATCCGGAAGATGCATGTATACAGATGGAGTTATTGGGGCATAGTTTCTTTGTATTCTCCAATGCCGAGACAGATGAAGTCAATGTTGTATATAAACGTAAGGACGGTTCCTTTGGACTGATCGAACCTGAATTTGCATAAACAACACAGAAAAAGAGCATATCAGAAGTGATATGTTCCAAATAGAGGGGCGCTGCTCCATAGATGAACATTCACCTATAGCGCAGCGCCCCCGTTCTCTTTCAATATTCCTTAAGTATCTTTATTTCTCCTTCTATCTTCGCAAACCAACATATACCTACTCTTTCGATCTGTACTTTTCCGTTCGTTCCTTCTATTAGCCCCGCGCATACAACCCTTTCTTCCTCTTTTGCTGTCAGTGCATATAATTCTACCTGTTCAGCATACACCGTTTCTATGACAGGTATGCCTCTTTGTCCCAAAATATACTGGATCTTGCCAAGCCCTGTATAATCTGTCTTTATTTTCAGTTTAAACCCTTCTATTTTGGTAATAATCGTACTAGAAGCAAGCGCCTCTTTACACGCAGAAGAATATGCACGCACCAAACCGCCTGTTCCAAGCAGTGTGCCCCCAAAATACCTTGTCACCACGACCAGAACATTGGAAAGTTTTTGTCCTCTGATGACTTCCAGGATCGGCTTCCCGGCAGTGCCGCTCGGTTCTCCATCATCGCTGCAGCGCTCTGCTGTCTGTGTATCTCCAATTACATATGCCCAGCAGTGATGTCTCGCATCCCAGTACTGCTTTTTTACCTCTTCCAGGATCTCTGCCGCCTCTTCCTCCGAGGATACCGGAAATACCTCTGCGATAAAACGGGACTTTTTCTCGACAATTTCCGCAGAAGCTCCTTGATATACTGTCTGATACTTTTCCAAACTATTGCCCTCTTTTCTTTCCTGCTACTAACACTATACCAGACTCCTGAAAAACTACAAGAATTTCTTAAGATTTCCTTAGAAATGTGAAGAATTTATTTTTTTCTTTATTTAGATATGTAAATTTGCTATAATCATAAGAGTGATTCTTTTGTGCCGGATCATTTTCGGCGGCTAAATCGGCGCAGACAGATACCTCTGTCTGTGTTTTATCGCTTTCGAGCAGATATAAGGAGGATTTGATTCATGAATTACGGAAAAGAGAATCTTTCCAAGAGAAAGAAAAATATCTCTTCTAAGAAGAAAATGAAAAAGAAACGGGTCGGCGTCCGGGTATTTAAAGCTGTCGTCATCTGCCTGCTTCTGATCGGTATGATCGGAGTAGCCGGAACTGCTTTCTTTGCAAAGAAGATCATAGACAATGCGCCAAAGGTTACACCTGCGAATATCAAGCCGCAGGGATATACTACCTTTGTATATGCCAAAGACGGCACTGAGCTGGAACAATTTAAAGAATCCGGTTCTAACCGTGTCTATAAAACGATCGACGAGGTTCCGGAATATCTGGCAAACGCCTTTGTCGCTATCGAGGACGAGCGTTTTTATGAACATAATGGGATAGATCTACAAGGTATTTTAAGAGCTGCCGTTATCGGCGTCACTTCCGGCGGTGATTTTTCACAGGGGGCAAGTACGCTGACACAACAGCTTATTAAAAATAATGTTTTCCCTAATTTCACGGATGAAAAGACATTTTATGACCGTCTGGAAAGAAAACTGCAGGAACAGTATCTTGCGGTCGAAATCGAAAAACAAATGAGTAAAGATGAAATACTGGAATCTTATATGAACACGATCAATCTAGGTCAGAGTTGTCTAGGTGTCCAGGCTGCATCCAAACGCTACTTTAACAAAGATGCTTCTGAATTGACACTCTCTGAATCCGCTATGATCGCCGGTATCACACAGAATCCAACCTACTATGATCCAGTTATAAATCCAGAAAATAATGCAAAACGCCGGGAAGAAGTTCTAAATAAAATGCTGAAGCAAAAATATATCACACAGGCCGAATATGATGAAGCCCTTGCAGATCCGGTATATGATCGGGTTTTGCAGACTGCTCCTGCTTCCGACGCCACTCCCTATTCCTATTTTTCTGACTCTCTGGCAGAACAGGTCATCCAGGATCTGATGGAACGCAAAGGCTTTACCGAGACACAGGCACACAACGCATTATACAGCGGAGGACTGACGATCACGGCGACGCAAGATCCTACTATACAACAAATCTGTGATGAGGAGGTTGCAAATGTAGGCGACTATCTCGGTGTATGGGAATATGGTCTTGATTATGCTCTGACGATCAACCGGGCGGATGGTACAGTGGAGAATTACAGTAAAGAAATGCTGGGAGACTATATCGCCTCTGCCTGGGGACGTGAATATCCGCTTGTCTTTTATTCTGAAGAGGAAGTACACAGCGCAATCGCGGAATATAAAGGCACTTTGAATATCACGGAGGAGGATACCGTGGACGAACGGATCGATATTTCCCCGCAGCCGCAGGCTTCTGTCGTTTTGATGGATCAATATACCGGAGAAGTAAAAGCGATCGTTGGCGGCCGCGGAGAAAAAACAGCCAGTCTTTCTCTCAACCGTGCCACTGATTCGCCCAGACAGCCTGGTTCCTGTTTCAAGGTGCTTTCCACCTATGCTCCCGCGATCGACAGCGCAGGTTATACTCTTGCAACCATGATCGACAATAAGGGACCTTTTACCTATAAAGACGGCAACAAAGCCAACAACTGGGACAATCAATATCCTGGTCAGTCCACAGTCCGCTACTCTATCGAACATTCCATCAATGTCTGTGCTGTAGAGACGTTGACTGCGATCGGTGAACAAACCGGTTATGATAAACTGCTGGACTTTGGCTTTACGACTCTGGTAGATGGAAATAATGAAAATTTCCCTGGTATGACAGACGTTGCGCAGGCAACTGCTCTGGGTGGTATCACAAGAGGTGTATATAATATCGAAATGACTGCTGCATACGCTTCGATCGCAAATGGCGGTGTATATACAAAACCAATCCTGTATACGCAGGTACTTGATCATGACGGGAATGTTTTATTAGACAATACAACACCTGACACACACCAGGTACTCAAAGACTCCACCGCAGCACTTTTAACCAGCGCAATGCGGGATGTTATTGAAAAGGGCACCGGTACAGCGGCAAGGCTGAACAGCATGCCGGCAGCCGGCAAGACAGGTACAACAGAGAACAGTACTGACCTCTGGCTTTCTGCTTTCACTCCATACTACACTTGTTCTGTATGGGGCGGATATGACGAAAATAAACCAATGGATGGCATCAGTCAGGTTTGGCATGAGACTCTATGGAAAAACATCATGGATCGTGTTCATGAAGGACTGGAGTACAAAGATTTTACAATGCCGTCCTCTGTAGAGCAGAAAACGATCTGTACAAAAACCGGACTTTTGGCAGTAGATGGATGCCCAGCCCTGACAGAATATTTTGCTGTCGGCACTGTTCCAACGCAGAGTTGTTCCGGGCATAAAGATGAAGAAGATAAAGATAAAGACAAGGATAAAGATAAGGACAAAGATACCTCCGACACGGATGATACTGACAATGAAAATACCAATAATGGCGGTACCGACGGTGGCGATACCGATGGCGGCGGCGATGGCGGTGGTACTGGCGGCGGCGATGGCGGCGGTAATGGCGGTACTGGCGGCGGCGATGGCGGCGGTAATGGCGGTACTGGCGGCGGCGATGGCGGCGGTACTGGCGGTACTGGCGGCGGCGATGGCGGTACTGGTGGTGGTACCGGCGGCGGCACCGGCGGTGGCGAAACCGGCGGCGGCACTGGCGGCCCGGCGGTGGCGAAACCGGCGGCGGCACTGGCGGCGGCAATACCGGTCAATAATTTCCTGCTATAAGACACAGAACAAAATAAGTCCCTCCCGGTAATATACATGAACCGTGAGGGACTTCTTGCTGCTATAGTATTTTTCTGTTTCTATCAGCACACCTCGTCTATGATCAGTTTTGCCGCGCCGCAGATGCCTGCGTCATTTCCTAGCGTCGCCAAAACAAACCGCACCTCTTTATTAGCAAAAAAAGCATGTTCCTTATAAGGCTTTTCTATAAAAGAAAGCAGTACATCTCCCGCTTTTGATACTCCTCCGCCCAATACGATAACAGAAGGATCTGTAACTGCTGCCAGATTCGCCAGACCACATCCTAAATATTCACCAAACGCGATTGCGATTTCCTTTGCCACTTCATCCCCTTCTTTGACGGCGTCAAATACATCTTTGGCAGTCACTTTTTCCTCTTTCAATAGAGTTTGTTTATCCGTGCTCTTTAACTTTTGTTTTGCCAGACGCACGATGCCCGTTGCAGAAGCATACTGTTCCAGACATCCTCTTTTTCCGCATCCGCAGGTTTCTGTCTCACTGTAATTCACACAGATATGACCAATCTCCCCTCCTGCCCCGTGTGCACCGGTGAGGACTTTCCCATTGATGATCACACCGCCGCCCACGCCGGTTCCAAGCGTCACCATCACCATATTTTTTTCTCCGCTGCCGCCGCCTTTCCACATCTCGCCCAGCGCAGCTACATTTGCGTCATTTCCTACTTTTACTTTCAATCCCGTCAATGCTTCCAGTTCTTTTCTGACTTCTTTGTACTTCCATCCTAGATTTACACTTCCATTTACAATACCGTCTTCCGTCACCGGAGCAGGCACTCCTACACCGATCCCGATCACATTCTCTTTTTCTATGTGATGCTCTGCAAGTTTCTTTTCGATTGCATCCGCTATATCCGGCAGTACAGCTGCTCCTTCATTGTCCGTATGGGATATGATCTCCCACTTGTCGATGATATCCCCTTCTGTTCCCAAAAGTCCTAGTTTTACTGTTGTTCCTCCAATATCAACTCCAAAACAATACTTCATGTCTGTCTCCTATCCTTATCCTATCTTTTCTTTGCCAGATTTTCCTGCACACGCTTATATAATTCCTGTGCCGCATTATATCCCATCTGTTTCTGTCTATGATTGACCGCGGCAGATTCTACGATAATCGCGAGATTACGCCCCGGACGTATCGGGATACTATGACATACAACCCGATTCCCAAGAAATTCTGTATAATTTTCTTCTAATCCTAGGCGGTCATACTCCTTCTCCCTGCTCCAGTCTTCAAGCGTAATGACTAGATCGATATTCTGTGTTTCGCGGACACTTTGTACACCAAACATAGATTTTACATCTACGATCCCGATCCCGCGCAGTTCAATAAAGTGTCTTGTGATATCTGGCGCAGAGCCAACTAATGTATCATCGCTCACCTTACGTATTTCCACCACGTCATCTGTGACAAGACGATGTCCTCTCTTGATCAGTTCTAGAGCAGCCTCACTCTTTCCGATCCCACTTTCTCCCATGATCAAAACACCTACGCCATATACATCGACCAGAACACCATGTATGGAAATGCACGGCGCAAGTTTTACATTCATCCAGCGGATGATCTCCGCCATAAAATCTGATGTCTGCTTAGATGTTGTCAGGATCGGTGTATCTGCTTTTTCCGCTTTTTTCAAAAGCTCCCCGTCCGGCTCAAGATTCCTGCTGAATACAATACAGGGGATCTGATGAGAAAGCAGTTCATCATAGATCTTGTTTTTTTCTTCTTGTGTCAATGTCTGTAAATATGTATATTCCACATATCCGATTATCTGCACACGATCCGAATCAAAATGATCAAAATACCCTGCAAGCTGCAGAGCCGGTCTGTTAATATCCGGTACATGTACCTCTTTATCTGCCAAGCTCACATCTGGTGTCAGATTTTTCAGATCCATTTTTTCGGCTATCTCACTTAACTTAATTCCTTGTCCCATAACTCTCTCCTTTCTGCTGTTCCAATTTTATGCGCCATTATGTTTTTATTATATCATTTGTGAAAAAAATTGTATACGGATTCAGCGGCTTTTTCATTCATGGACGGAACAGAGGCAAGTTCTTCTTTTTCGGCCGCCCGGATGGCATCCAGACTCATATAATGACGGATGAGAGCCTTCCTCCTTGCCGGTCCGATTCCTTCAATATCATCCAATATAGAGTGTACCTGCCCTTTTCCTCTTAACTGCCGATGATACTCAATTGCGAACCGATGCGCTTCGTCCTGGATCCTGGTGATCAATTTAAAACCTTCGGAAGATCTATCTATCGGAATTTCTTTATTCTGATAATACAGCCCGCGCGTTCTGTGGTGATCATCTTTTACCATTCCGCAGACAGGAATCGTAAGATTCAGTTTTTCCAGAACTTCCAGCGCGATATTGACTTGTCCTTTACCTCCATCCATCAATATCAGATCTGGAAATACGGTAAATTTTCCTAGCTCTATGTCCTCTTTTTTTTCTTGCAGTCCATGCATAAATCTGCGGGTCAATACCTCACGCATGCTTCCATAATCATCTGCTCCCTGTATCCCTTTGATCTTGAACTTCCTATAGTCATTACGCTTGGGTTTTCCCCTTTCGTAGACGATCATGGACCCCACCGACTCAAATCCATTCGTATTTGATATATCAAATGCCTCCATCCGGCGTATTTTATCCAGCCCCAGCCATGCCGCGATTTCTTTTACAGCGCCAATCGTTCTTCCTTCTTCACGCTTTAATCTTTCCTTATCTTTATCCAAAACAAGTCTTGCATTGTTTGCCGCCAATTCCACCAGCTTTTCTTTTGACCCCTTCTTTGGAACACGGATAACCAGCTTTTGTCCTCTCTTTTTACTTAGCCACTCTTCTATCAGTTCCTTATCCTCTATTTCTTCCGGCAGCATCAGTTCCCCTGGGATAAATGGCGTCCCTGCATAATACTGTTTGATAAAGCTGTCCAATATACTTCTGTGTTCCTCTCCCTTTGAAATACGCAGATAAAAGTGCTCTCTTCCGATCAGCCGCCCGCCTCGGACAAAAAACACCTGTACCACTGCGTCTCCTTCTTCTGTAGCCACAGCAAGAATATCTCTGTCCTCCCCGCTGCTGTCCGTGATTTTTTGTTTCTGGGAAACTTTCTTTATACTATTTATCAATTCTCTGTACTCGATCGCTTTTTCAAACTCCAATTCTTCTGATGCCGTGTTCATTTTTTCTTCCAATTCTTTTAACACACTCTCATAATTTCCATTTAAAAAATGAATGACTTCACTGATAGCTTCCCCGTATTTTTCCTGGGAAATATATCCCTGGCAAGGTGCGTCGCACTGTTTGATATGATAATTGAGACAAGGACGCTCCTTTCCTGTGTCCCTTGGCAGATTTCGATTACAGCTCCGCACATGATACAGCCTGTGGAGCAAATCCAGCGTATCTCTTACCGCCTGCGCGCTTGTATACGGTCCAAAGTACCGAGCTTTATCCTTCTGCATCCTTCTTGCCAGCATGACACGAGGATATGCCTCATTTACCGTTACCTTGATAAAAGGGTACGCCTTATCATCCATCAGCATCGTATTATACTTCGGACGGTGTTCTTTGATCAGATTGCATTCTAATACAAGAGCCTCCAGCTCAGAATCTGTCACTATATATTCAAATCTGCTGATATGTGTCACCATCTGTTCGATCTTCACACCCTTATTTCGACTGCTCTGAAAGTATTGACGGACACGGTTCTTCAGACTGATTGCCTTCCCCACATAGATAATCTCGTCCTTTTCATCATGCATGATATAGACGCCTGGTTTTCCCGGCAGTTTTTTTAATTCTTCTTCAATGTTAAAATTTATATTTTCCATATTTCCTACCATGCTCCTTCATACTGTTTTATTATATCGCGTATATCTCTTGCGTACAATCCTAATCCTTCGGGTAAAAAATACCCCCAGCCGCGTTTCCACAGCTAAGGGTATTTTAACATAAATATTTCCGTCGTGCCGATCTTGATTGCTTTCTATTCCTCGGCCTCCGCAGGCTTCATAGTGATCCTGCCTTCCTGCTCTCCCTCTTTTTGTTCTTCTGTCTCTTCCTGCTTCTCTTCCGATTCGTCGATTCCCTGCACTTGACGGAAGATCTCCATAAATTCTTTTCCGGTGATAGTCTCTTTTTCTATCAAGAAATCCGAGATTTTATCCAGTGCCTCCCTATTGTCTCTCAACAGACGTTTTGCTTCCTCATATGCAGCTTTCAATATCTTCATAACTTCTGCATCTATCTCCGCTGCAGTAGCATCTCCGCAGTTTAAAACCGGTCTGCCATCTAGGTAACGGTTCTGGATAGATTCCAGACCAATCAGCCCAAACTTTTCCGACATACCATACTGGGTGATCATTGCCCGGGCAATCTTAGTCGCTTTCTCAATATCATTGGACGCCCCTGTCGTCACCGTATCGAATACGATTTCTTCCGCAGCGCGTCCGCCCAGAGCCACAACCAACATGGCTTCCAGTTCTTTCTTCGTATTAAGGAACTTTTCTTCCTCCGGCGTCTGCATTACATAGCCAAGCGCTCCCATTGTCCTTGGTACGATCGTAATTTTCTGCACCGGTTCTGTATTCTTCTGCAATGCCGTCACAAGTGCGTGTCCGACCTCATGATAAGAAACGATACGCCGTTCTTCCTTGCTCATAATACGGTCTTTCTTTTCTTTTCCGACCAGAACGACTTCTACTGCTTCAAAAAGATCCTTCTGGCTTACTACCTGTCTGCCGTTCTTCACCGCATTGATCGCCGCTTCATTGATCATATTTGCCAGATCAGAACCAACAGCGCCGGATGTAGCAAGAGCGATTGCTTCCAAATCCACTGTCTCATCCATCTTTACATCCTTTGCGTGTACCTTCAATACGTCAATCCGGCCCTTCAGATCTGGTTTATCCACGATGATACGTCTGTCAAAACGTCCCGGACGCAAAAGCGCCGGATCTAGAACTTCCGGACGATTTGTCGCAGCCAAAAGAAGCAGTCCCTTGTTGGTATCAAAGCCATCCATCTCTGCCAAAAGCTGGTTCAACGTCTGTTCTCTTTCGTCGTTTCCGCCCATCATGGTATCTCTTGTTTTTCCGATCGCGTCGATCTCGTCTATAAATACAATGCATGGTGCCATCTGCTGTGCCTGTTTAAACAGATCACGCACACGGGAAGCTCCTACACCCACGTACATTTCCACAAATGCAGAACCTGACAAAGAAAAGAACGGTACTTTTGCCTCTCCTGCCACTGCCTTTGCCAACAGTGTCTTACCTGTTCCGGGAGGTCCTACCAACAATGCCCCTTTTGGAAGTTTAGCCCCTATGCCGGTATATTTTCCTGGATTATGCAGGAAATCTACGACTTCCTGCAGAGATTCCTTTGCCTCATCCTGTCCAGCCACATCCTGGAACGTCACGCCGGTCTCTTTCTCCACGTATACTTTGGCGTTGCTCTTGCCAATGCCCATCATGCCGCCGCCTTTGGATACGCGGCGCATCACAAAGTTAAAAAGAACAACTACCATCAAGATCGGCAGCACTAAAGTAATAAAAAGTTCAAACAGCATGGAGGAAAGTGTGTCCGGAATCTTGGCGCTGAATTTTACTCCAGCTTTCTCCAGACGTTCTGTCAGGCTCTCATCATTTACCGTTCCTGTATAATAATCTGGTTCTTTCTGTTTTGTCCCATTTCCCTTTACACTTTCTTCCAACTGACCAACCAGATCCTCTGCCGTATTGCCGCTTTGTCTGCTCTCTGTTTTTGCGTCTTCTTTCAGCGTAATATAGATTTTGGAAGTATCAATCATAACTTCCTCTACTTTTTTGTCATCTACCAGTTCCAAAAATTTATCGTAACTGATCTCTTCTGGATTGTTATCCTTCATCAGCGAATACAGACCCATTACTATAAAAGTGACCAGCAGTGTCGTGACGAGAATAACGCCCCAACCCTGCCGGTTATTCTTGGGATCTTTATGATTATTCTGATTATCCATCGTATGCCTCCTAATTACAAATCGTGCAGGAAGGAACAGCCTCTGTTCCTGCACTGCAGCACTATTATCATTATAAAGACAGGCTGCCTATAAATCAACAAAAAGATTATGAAAATATTGTAAAACCACATCATTTTATAGTATACTGGTTAGGAAATATGTCATGGATTGGGGAATAAAAAAATGAAAATTGGTTTTGATAATGAAAAATACCTGCAGATGCAGTCTGAACATATCCGTCAGCGGATCGACCAGTTTGACAACAAACTATATCTGGAATTCGGTGGAAAGCTTTTTGATGATTATCACGCTGCCCGTGTGCTTCCTGGTTTTGCGCCGGACAGCAAACTGCGCCTTTTAAAGCAATTAAGCGATCAGGCAGAGATCATCATCGTGATCAGCGCAAAAGACATCGATAAAAACAAAATGCGCGGAGATCTTGGGATTACCTACGATTCCGATGTTTTGCGCCTGATGGACTCTTACAAAGAACAAGGACTGTATGTGAGCAGTGTGGTCATCACACAGTTTTCCGGACAGGACGGCGCCGTCCTCTTTAAAAACCATCTGGAAAATCTTGGAATCCATGTTTACCTTCATTATAATATAAGCGGGTATCCGTCCAATATACCGCTCATCGTCAGCGAGGACGGGTATGGAAAAAATGACTATATCCAGACGACTCGTCCGCTCGTCATTGTAACTGCTCCCGGACCCGGAAGCGGTAAAATGGCCACTTGCCTTTCTCAGCTCTATCATGAACACAAACGGGGGATTCATGCCGGTTATGCCAAATTTGAGACTTTTCCTGTATGGAACCTTCCACTTAAGCATCCGGTAAATCTGGCCTATGAGGCGGCAACTGCAGATTTGAATGACGTCAACATGATCGATCCGTTCCATCTGGAAGCTTACGGAGAGACAACCGTTAATTATAACCGAGATGTAGAGATCTTTCCGGTATTAAATACCATGTTTGAAAAAATTTATGGAAAAAGTCCTTATAAATCACCGACTGATATGGGCGTCAACATGGCAGGAAACTGCATCTGCGACGACGCTGTCTGCCGGGAAGCCTCCTGCCAGGAGATCATCCGCCGTTACTATGCCTCCCTTAACTCCTTACTGAAAGGAAACAGTACGGAAGAAGAAGCACAGAAAATTGAACTTTTGATGAATCAAGCCGGTACCGGCACACAGGACCGCAAAGTGGTAGGCGCTGCTTTGAACCGCGCAAAAGAAACTGCCGGTCCTGCCGCTGCAATGGAATTAGATGACGGCAGGATCATTACCGGCAAGACGACTAATCTCCTGGGCGCCTCCGCGGCACTATTGCTCAATGTATTAAAAGAACTTGCCGGCTTGGATCATGAGCTCCATATTATTTCGCCGGAATCCATCGAGCCTATTCAAAAGCTAAAGGTAGACTATCTAAAAAGCAAAAATCCAAGACTCCATACAGATGAAGTTCTGATCGCTCTGTCCACCAGTGCTGCTTTAAACGAGGATGCCAGACTGGCGCTCAGACAACTGCCAAAATTAAACGGATGTCAGGCGCATACTTCTGTCATGATCTCTGATGTAGACATCAAAATTTTCAAAAAGCTGGGTGTACAGCTTACTTGTGAAGCCATTTACGAAACAGATCAGATATATCATTAAAAAGAATACCCGGAATCTGTAAATTGTATTTATCAGATTCCGGGGTTTTCTTATTCGTTCTATTTTATTTTTCTCTTATCTATTGTTTCTCTGCTTTTCTCTGTCAGTTTCCAAGCTGTCCATCCCGCCAATATTCCGATCAGCATCCCTGCCAATACATCTGTAGGGTAGTGTACGCCTACATACAGCCTGGACAGCGCGATCATTCCTGCCAAGAGCAGCGCGCAGATTCCATATTTTCTGGGAAGCGCTTTATATAGTGCCATTGCCGCCGCAAAAGAGGCGCAAGCATGTCCCGACGGAAAGGAAAAATCCCGCTGCTTCTCAATCAATATGTGCAGTCCCTCCACAACCTCATAGGGACGTATTCTGGCTATGGCATTTTTAAGAACGACATTGGTTATAAGCGCGCCTATCACCAATGCAGATAACTCAGCTGCTCCGGCCTTCCTTGTCCTTTTGAACAACAAAAGTAAAACACCTGTGCAAATCCATATCCAGCCGCTGTCCCCCAGATGCGTCACCGCACTCCAAAAGTCATTCATCCAGTCCTGTCTGAGGTGCTCCTGTATAAACAAAAGGATATTCTCATCTATTTGTATCAATATCTCCATAATTCCCGCTCCGCAAACAGTGCATCCACTGCACTCTCGTACTCTGTAAAATGTACAGCCTTTTTAATTCTTTTCGCATATTTTTTAGGATCCGTAAAAGAAAACGCCAGATACGTCCACAGTTCTTTCATTTTGAAAAGAACCGTTCTCTCTCCAGATAATACCGATTGGTAGTTTTGATAAATCTGGTCATGGAACCGTCTTAATTCTCCTTTCTCTAACGGCTTTCCCCCTTTTGCCTTGCGCAGCAGCGCCGGATCCATAAGAACGCCCCGTCCACACATGATGCATGTTAATTCTGGGAACATTTCTTTTAATTTTACCACATCTTCTGCCGTAAAAACATCCCCATTATATACGATTTTATTCTTATTTCTCGTCCACGCCTTTTTAAATGCTTCGATATCCGGCTTATTTTTATAAAACTCTTTTTGTACTCGCGGATGTATGATCAATTCCTCTATAGGATACTGCTCATATATATCCATGATCTTCTCAAATTCCTTTGCTTCTTCCATCCCTAACCTTGTCTTCACAGAAATCTTCAGACTGGATGCCGTAAAAATATGCTCCAAAAATCTATTTAATTTCTCTGGTTCGGCAAGAAAGCCTGCTCCACGGCCTTTTGTCACTACTGTACGAGATGGACAGCCCAGATTCAAGTTGATCTCTTCATATCCATATTCTTCTAGTTTTTTTGCTGTGCGCAGGAAGTCCTCTGCTGAATTCGTCAGTATCTGCGGTACCGCATACATTCCTTGATTATGCGCCGGCATGAGATCCTGCTTCTCCTTGGAGCTAAAATGTCCTTTTTGGTTAGGACTGATAAAAGGAAGGAAATATTTATCGATCCCTCCAAAAAAATCATGTACTGCATTTCTATAAATATACCCTGTTATCCCCTCCAGAGGGGCCAAATAAAACCGCATATCAATCTCCTTTCCCAAATGGGAAGTATTTACCATTATCCAGCTTCTTCATAAGAACACATGCTGCCAGCGCAGCCAGTAATTCTGCCGCCGGAAAGCTCACCCAGATTCCGGCAGCTCCCATAAATCTAGACAACACAAAACCAAGCGGAAGAATGATAATAAGCTGACGAAGCAGAGAAATAAGCAGCGACTGCATTCCCTTTCCCATTGCCTCAAAGACTCCACATGAGATGATTCCCACAGAAGAAACCAAAAATCCCAGCGATATAAGCCGCAGTGCCTGCGTTCCGGCGTTCAAAAGCGCTGTGTCAGCCTGGAACATACCTAGGATTGCAGCTGGAAATCCCAAAGATAAGATCGTACCGGCCAACATAAGCACCGCAGCTGCCAAAAGGCTGTAGCGGATCGCCGCTTTCACTCTTTTTATGTTCCCTGCCCCATAATTATAACCAATGATCGGACGCATTCCCTGAACGATCCCATTTGCCGGCATATAAATAAATGTCTGAAGTTTAAAATAAATTCCCAGCACTGCCACATAGACTTCCGACATACCGGATAGTATCCCATTTAATCCTCCCACGAGGACAGACGGCATCATCATCATGAGTGAGGACGGGATCCCTACTGCATATATCTGCCGGATCAGTTTTTTATCAAACCGGATATATCTAGGATGGAGCGTCACACCGGGGTTCTTCTTCAAATAAACGACGATATATAAAACAAAGGCGCTGATCTGACCAATCACTGTAGCAGTTGCCGCTCCTTTCACCCCCATCTTTGGAAAGCCAAACATACCGAAGATCAGAATCGGATCCAAAATAATATTGATGATGCACCCTGTCCCCAGCAGATACATCGTAGTCTTCATATCACCTATACCCTGATATATTTTCTCCATCGCCACCTGCAAAAGCGCACCGAAAGAAACACACAGCACAGTATAGGTATACTCGCACGCCTGTGCAAGCACTTCTTTATCTTGTGTAAACAGACATAGAAACGGCTTTGTCACTACTATGCCTGCAAGCACAAATAAAATGCAGTGAAACACCGTCAGGACCAGCCCCGTCGCAGCCGCTTGATTTGCTCTTTCCTGATTTTTCTCGCCCAGACTGATGGAAAGAACAGAACTGATCCCCACACCTATTCCCACTGCAACAGATATCACAATATTCTGCAGCGGATATGCAAGAGAAACTGCCGTCAAGGCGCGGGTTCCCAACCTGGAAACATAAATACTGTCTACAATGTTGTAAAGGGACTGTACCAGCATAGACAACATCATCGGAAGAGACATACTCATCAAAAGTGGGAATATCTCTTTTGCCTCCATTTTATTGTATTTCTTTTCTTTTATATTTTCCCTTGACATATTTCTTTCTCCTTTGGCTATACCTGCAGCCTGATTTTATCTTTTACACAAAACATTTGGTAGAATAGCATAGCCTTCTTTTGCCTGTCAAGACTTTGTCCTATTGTCTGTTTCTTTCATGCCGCTCTCTTTTTGACACTCTTGTCTGATTATGCTAAGATTGTTTTGGTTTCTTATT
This sequence comes from Mediterraneibacter massiliensis, assembly GCF_001487105.1. Taxonomy (GTDB): domain Bacteria; phylum Bacillota; class Clostridia; order Lachnospirales; family Lachnospiraceae; genus Mediterraneibacter; species Mediterraneibacter massiliensis. The sequence goes on from NZ_LN913001.1 coordinate 2,021,258, forward strand.
TTCAAATAAGATGTCTAGTTTCTGACTTTAAGAGAGGAGAATGATCTTGCATACTTTAAAACATTTTATCAAATATTACAGCCCTTATAAAATTGTCTTTTTTGTCGATCTGCTCTGCGCCGCCATCATAAGTTTTGTGGATCTGGCATACCCGCAGATTCTCCGTACACTGACAAATACAATATTTACAGAAGAAAGGAATGTGATACTTAAAGCGCTTTTCCCCATTGCTCTTGGTCTTCTTATCATGTACATCATCCAGAGTCTCTGTAAATATTATGTAAGCTACCAGGGGCACATGATGGGCGCTCATATGGAAAGAGATATGCGGCAGCAGCTTTTCGACCACTATGAAAAACTATCCTTTTCTTATTACGACCAGCATAATTCCGGACAGATGATGAGCAAGCTTGTATCTGATTTATTCGATATCTCCGAATTTGCACATCATGGTCCAGAAAATTTATTTATTTCTCTCATAAAAATCGTAGGTTCTTTTGTCTTTTTGTTTCTTATTAATTGGAAACTGGCGATTCCACTTCTGCTTTTAGTTCTGTGTATGTTTGTATTTTCCTATAGCCAAAATAAACGTATGCAGGAGACTTTTATGGAAAATCGCCGCAAGATAGGAGATGTAAACGCCAGTCTGCAGGATACGCTGGCTGGGATCCGTGTCGTACAGTCTTTTGCCAATGAAGAAATCGAGCGAAAAAAATTCCGAAAAAGCAACCACGGTTTTCTTGTCTCTAAACGTGCGAACTATAATTGTATGGGAAGTTTTATGGGTTGGAATCTGTTCTTCCAGGGTATGATGTATCTTATCACTCTTGTATTCGGAGGATACTTGATCGCAAAAGGGCAGATGCAGGCAGCCGACTTGGCTATGTATGCTTTATACATCGGTATCTTCATCAATCCGATCCAAATCCTTGTAGAACTGACAGAAATGATGCAAAAGGGCTTATCCGGCTTTCGCCGCTTTCTGGATGTCATGGAAACTGAACCCGATATCCAGGATGCAGAGGATGCACAGCCCCTTGATAACGTACTGGGCAGAGTTTCCTATGAGGATGTCTCTTTCCACTACAGTGATGATGATACACCTGTATTGTCCCATGTTTCCTTCCAGATTCCGGCGGGAAGATCGATCGCCCTTGTCGGACCTTCAGGAAGTGGCAAAACGACTATCTGTTCTCTGCTGCCCCGTTTTTACGATGTATCCGGCGGACGCATCACGATCGACGGCAAAGATGTGCGCACATTGACGCTAAAGAGTCTGCGCGATCAGATTGGGATTGTACAGCAAGACGTGTATTTATTCTGTGGAACGATTAAAGAAAATATTGCTTATGGAAAACCAGATGCGTCTATGGAAGAGATCATCGAAGCTTCCAAGAAAGCCAATATTCACGATTTTATCGAAGAGCTGCCGGATGGATATGATACCTTTGTAGGAGAACGCGGTACTCGTCTGTCCGGTGGACAAAAACAGCGCATATCTATTGCTCGGGTTTTCTTAAAGAATCCTCCGATCCTTATTTTAGATGAAGCTACAAGCGCCCTTGACAATGAAAGTGAACGTTTTATCCAACAAAGTTTGGAAGACCTTTCCAAAAACAGAACGACCATCACGATCGCGCATCGGCTTTCCACTATTAAACATGCAGATGAAATCATTGTCATCACAGAAGAAGGGATCGCAGAGAGAGGCACACATGAAACACTCTTAAAAAAAGATGGCATTTACGCACATTACTATAATATGTAAGATTACTTTTCATGTTAGCATAAAGAAAAATATGTACCCGACGGGTACAGTATCTAAATAGACAGGGTTTTCCAATGGAAAGCCCTGTCTATGTTTTTTATCCTTCCAGGACAGATGCTGCCTTTTTTAGTTCCTCCCGGATAGCAATGTGCTGCGGACAGACCTTCTCACATTTTCCACACTCTATACAGGCAGACGCTTTTGCCCAGCCGTGACCATCCGTGTTCCACTGATATTTATTTCGTGCGCCGGTCAGATCTCCGTACATACTGTAGATATTATATGCCTGGAATGAACCGTAGATAGCAATATGCTGCGGGCAGCCTTTCATGCAGTATGCGCATGCTGTACAAGGCACTTTTGGAAATGCGTTAAAAGTTTCTCTCGCCTTCTCTACTGTCTTTTGTTCTTCTGCGGTCAGTGGTTTAAATTCCTTCATATAAGACACGTTATCTTCCATCTGTTCCATATCAGACATGCCGGACAATACCGTGATCACGCCATCTAATGAAGCCGCAAACCGAATCGCCCACGAAGAAGGAGATGCGTCCGGATCCGCCTGGTACAAGACTTCTTTGACTTCTTTCGGAGGATTGGCAAGGGTTCCTCCCTTCACCGGTTCCATAATGATGATTGGCTTGTTATGTTTTCTTGCTACCTCATAACACTTGCGGGACTCGATCGTCGGATCTTCCCAGTCTGCATAGTTGATCTGCAGCTGTACAAATTCCATTTCTGGATGTGCCGTAAGTATTTCATCCAAAACATCTGCTTTGTCGTGCATAGAAAAACCAAGATGCCGAATCAGCCCTTCTTTTTTCTTCTCTGCCAAAAATGTCCAGATATCATAGTCATCAAAGAAATGTGTTCTTTGTTCTCCTAAATTATGTAACAAATAAAAATCAAAATATCCTGCTCCTGTACGTTCTAAAGATGTATAGAACATCTGCTCTGCTTCTTCCCTATTTTTTGCCCCTGCCCACGCAGGAAGTTTTGTCGCAAGCATGAATCTTTCCCTTGGATACCGATCTACCAGTGCTTTTTTGATTACGCGTTCGGATTCTCCGTCCTGATACCCATAAGCGGTATCAAAATACACAAACCCTTCCTCTAAAAACCTGTCCACCATGGCTTTCGTCTGCTCGACATCGATCGCATTTTCTTTCACAGGAAGCCGCATAAGCCCAAATCCCAATTTCGGAATTTTTTCTCCAAGATACTGTTCCATATATTCCACTCCTTCTCTCTTTTCTTCTTTCATTATAAACATCTGCGCAAACACCTTGTCAATCTTTTTTATTGTATTTTCTCAGCCGTTTTTATTGCGCCCTCTCTCTTTTCCGCACTCCAAAAAACAGCCTTTTTCATGAGAATATATGATGCCTATCGCCTGCATATATGCATAAATGATCGTACTGCCCACAAACTTCATTCCCCGCCGTTTTAGATCCGCAGATACTATATCAGACAGTGGTGATTTTGTTTTCCCTATCTCGTAGATAATGTTTCCATCCGTCCAATGCCATATATAGTCAGAAAAGCTTCCACATTCTTTCTGTATCTGCCGGAAAATCTTTGCATTCTGTACGGCAGCCTGTATTTTCAGCCGATTTCGGATGATCGCAGGATTTTCTTTTAAGGCGGTTATTTTTTCTTCACCATAGGAACAGACCGCCGCCAGATCAAAATCGTCAAATGCCTTGCGGAATGCTTCTCTTTTATTTAGCACACATTCCCAGGAAAGCCCCGCCTGAAAAGATTCCAATACCAACATTTCAAACAATCTTTGGTCATCATATACCGGAATGCCCCATTCTTCATCATGATATTGTATATATTTTTCATTCTTCGGATTTGCCCACTGACATCTGTTCTTTCCATCTTTCCAGTCCATTGTACATAGTCTCCTTTTGGACATATTATTTTTTCTTTGGCACATACAGATTTGTCAGATCTGCGCCTTCCAGTTTTAACAGGCTGACTTTTGTGTTTATGCCGCCTGCATATCCTGTCAGACTCCCATCGCTTCCTACGACGCGGTGACAGGGGATAATGATAGACAAGGGATTACGCCCTACTGCGCCTCCGACTGCCTGCCCAGACATCGAATGTCTTTTCATCTGTTCTGCTACTTTTGACGCAAGCATTCCATATGTCGTCACCTCACCATAAGGTATCTCACATAAAAGTTTCCACACTCTCTGCTGAAATATACTTCCCTTCAGACACAGAGGAAGTGTGTCCGGCCTCGGTCTTTCCCCGGCAAAATATCGCTCCAGCCATTCTTTTGCTGCCATAAATACGGGCAGATCTCCTTTTTCAGATACGGCTCCTCCCAGTGTACTGCCAAAATACTTTTGTCCCTCTATCCACAGTCCGATCAGATATTGCCCGTCACTTCCTAAGGTAAGCCTGCCGACCGGTGAAGGATGCGTTGTAAAAAACTCCATAACCTGACACTCCTTTTCTATAGTTTATCAAAATCCCATAAAAATTCATAGACGAATATTTCAGCAGATGATGACTTTTTTAGTAGATAGGATTTTTTATTTATGCTATTATAAAAGCGTATAACTTAAAAAGTAAGGGGGATCATTATGACAAAAAAACGAGTATGGGCCGCGGCCCTGACTGTCTTAGCCGCGATAAGCCTTTTTCCTGTTACATCTTTTGCAGCACCGCAGAATGTCGCGGAAGTTGAAGGAATCGGATATGAAACACTGCAGAAGGCGATAGAGGCAGCACCGGAGGGCAGTACTGTCACACTTCTTTCGGATGTCACAGAAAATGTAAATTTTAATAAAAACATCACTGTGGACGGAGCCGGCAAGTATACAGTCGCAGGTCTGTCTTCTGTAAGCGCGGGCACGCTGCAAAATCTTACACTCAAGCCAAACGATACAGACGCAAAGGGCAGACTGCTGACACTAGGCAACGCCGGCGCAAATACTTCTATTGCCTTAGAAAATATCACCGTCCACTATTCTGTAACAAAACGGGACACAGGCAGCGCTATGACTGTAAGCGGAAACAAGGCAGCCATCAAGATCGATCAATGTCATTTTATCAACACCCCGAACAATCAGGGTGCCGTAGAGAATGCGCTTGAATGGTCCTATGGTCTGTATATCAACGGACAGGATGACAGCGGAAGTATTCTGTTTACAAACAGTGAATTCAGCGGTGCATTCAGAACAATGCTTCCAAATGTAAGCGGCAATTTCATTATTGAAAATTGTACATTTACAAACAGTGTTTATACTGTATTAAACGGACCTACAGGCGGTGCCGGAGCTACGTCCACCTCTATTACAACTTCTGCTTCCGCAAATAACCAGATCCAAGTCCGCAGCAATTACTTTGATAATGCAGGCTCTATTTACTTGCAGACCCAAGCCGACTTCACCGGCAATACGATTAAAAATGATGTATTTGAGCACTATATCCAGGCGGGAGGCCGTATCGGAGAACCTGTAGACTTCAAAAGCAACACCTTTGAATTAGGCAGCAACCATCTGCTTATTTATGATGTCGCAGCGGCTCCTGTCATACTCCCTGCCGGCCAGGTTGCCGTAAACGGCTGGGTATGGATGGATACTCCTGAAGACATAAAACCTGCTGATTACAACGACTATACATATATGTACAACGAAGATGAGACGATCACCTTCATGCCCCAGTCTTCTGTGGCGCTGGCACAATTCTTCGGGCAGGCAGGAAGCGGAAATATACAGGTAGATGATCAGGATACCGTTCTCATTGATAAAGATCTGACGCTGGATCAGATCGTCATTGAAAAAGGGAAAAATATTATCTTTCAAATAGCAGAAGACGCCATACTGGAAGTTACAGGAAATTGGGATATTAAAGGCAGTGTTACAGTTGAGGGAAATGGAAAGCTTAAAATAAATGACCAGGGAAAAGTCACGATCAGTCCGGATGCAGCATTAGAAGTCACTCCTGATACCAAATTAGAAAATAACGGTGAATTTTCTAACAGCGGAGAACTGACGATTCCAGACAGTATGACAGGAAACGGTACTATCACAGGTTCAGGTACTGTTGAAAAACTGCATACTGTCAAACATGTCTCTGCCACTGCACCTACATGTGACAAAGACGGAAATATCGAATACTGGTACTGTGCAGTTTGTAATAAATACTATACAGACGCAGCTCTCACACAAGAATGCACAAAAGAAGGCACCATACAAAAAGCGCTTGGACATACATATAAAAATGGAAAGTGCACAGTATGTGGAAAAAAGGATTTAAATTATAAGCCTGCCAATCCTGATTCATCTCTGACAGACAATAAAAAGGATCCTGCAGCTGCTGATTCCGGCATACCACAGACAGGTGACAACATAAATGGGGAACTTATGCTGGTCCTGCTGCTTGCAGCGGCGTTCTCTTTCTTTGGTATAGCTGCCTATAAAAAAATACAGTAAAATACTTTCTTGAAAGTATATGGGAATATAAGCAGAACTGCCAGGCAGGACAAGTTTGATCGGTCCAGCCTAGCAGTTCTGTTTCTATAGATTTCAAAATAAAAATTTATTGAAAACGCGTCAACTTTACGCTAAGATATACTTGCATTATTACATTCCAAAAAAACAAAAATTACATAAAAGCAGAAAATGTACTTTGTTCATCATATTGTAGGCGTGATGTAACTTTTGGGATTAAATAAACTTTTTTAGAAGGGAAAAGAGTCAATGAAAACAAAGAAAAAATTTTTACATATTCTATTGGCGATTTGCATAGCGTTTACATTTATTCCAATAACAGCTTTCGCCAGCAGTTCAACATCTTGTGATGGCGGTGTTAACTGTAACCATGGAGCCAAAATAGGCAATACTCACTACGACACTTTAGAAGAAGCAATTTCCGCTGCAGTGTCAGGCGACACTATTGTAATGTTAAAAGATTATGATTATCCTACACTTGGAACCGATCTTCTTAACATTACTGTTTCATGTACATTAGATGGAGCAGGTCACGCTATTAACGGATATGGCAAAAGAGGCAGCAATAACACAAGCTTGGCCATAAACAACGGAAGCGCAACTGATATAGATGTTACACTGAAAGATCTTACCATTAATAATAGTTCTGATTTGGGCAGACCTATTGAAACAAGAGGTCACATAAATAGTTTTGCCTTAGATAGATGTAAGATAAACGCGACAGGTAATGGGAATAACCAGGCTATAACTATAGGTGGCAGTCAATCGACGGCAGCTAAGTTAACCGTTACTGATACAAGTATTGCGGCAGGTCCAGCAGGATATCCAATGCTTACTTTCAATCCTATTGACCTTACAATGAACGGAGGAAACTTAAGCGGCTATTGCGGAATCTATTTTAAAGGAGAATCTTCCTCTGCAGGTTCAAGAGGAAGCGTAGCTAATATTTGTAGAACTACTTATTATTGTCCTAACGTACATAGTGCCGAAGGCAGTAATGATTTCGGAATATTTGCAATTGAGGATGATGGTATAACAATTAATTTGACTGATTGCAACCTCAATGGGCAAGAGCAAAACACTGCGAAACAAGTAATATTTCAATTAAATAGTTATGCTAAACGCCAGGAACAATTGGTGAAAGCTGCCATTTCGGGTAATTCAGTAGTAACCGGAACGATATTAGATAATGGCTGGAATAGAGAAAATCTCTTTGACTTGGAAATATCTAAAGGGCAGTTCAGCGAACAAAGCGTATCGCAATATACTCAAAATCCTCTGATTCAATTTAATGACCCGTTGGGAAATAACTACTTTATTGGAAATGCTGCAGAGATAAATGTTTTTGTTTCAGAAAATAGCATCAAAGATATAACCGTACTTAAAGGTAATGAAATCACAGTACCTAAGGGCATACATGTAAAGAATGCAGCAGGAAATGATATTACTGTAAATGGAGAGCAGGTTATTAAAAATAACCAAACTGCTCACATCCATGATTTTGTGCTAAAAAATACCAATGCAAAGTATCTTGCGCAAGAGGCTACTTGTACGCAGCCTGCAGAATATTATTATTCCTGTGATTGCGGGGCTGCAGGAACAAAGACATTTACAAGCGGAAATGTTGCCAGCCATACTTTTGAAAACGGAAAATGCACCGTATGCGGTACTCTTACAGCCGAAGTTGAAGATATACCGTCAATTGATACTTCAAAACCTTACGAATCTATTCAAGTAGGCGTTGATAAAACAAATACTGAAAAACTTGAACAGGAGGTTGCGTCTGTAGCGGATGCTATTATCAATGATATCCCGACTGCTGCTGTAAGCAAGAAGACAGCAGAAAAAGTAAAAAAAGCTATAGAAAACGGAACTGTAGTTCACATTGAAGTAAACTTTGATAACACCATTTCTGTAACAGAAAATATAAAAGACCTTACAAACAATATACTAAAGAAAGATGAAACAATTGGAACATATTTTGATCTTTCCATATTATTAAAAGCAAATGATGAAGAACTTGGTACTCTTACAAAGCTTTCAAAGTCTATGACATTCCATGTGTCTATACCAGCTGATTTGATCAAAGAAGGAAGAAACTATTTCATTGTCCGTGTCCACGATGAAGTCGCAGAGAGACTTAATACAGTATGGAACAATGATGGAACTCTGTCATTTGAAACAGATAGATTCTCTACTTATGCATTAGCATATTCCGATTCGAAAGATGTACAGCCAGGAGATTCCAATGTTCAGGGAGGTCAGGACAATACTGATCCATCTAAAGGCAGTTCTCCTCAGACTGGGGACAACAGCAATATTACACTTTGGATTGCGGCTATACTGGCTGCCTGTGCAGTGCTGATTGGTACAGCTGTTTTCATATGGAAGAAAAAACACAGCAGATAATTCATTTAAAATCCTTAAAAATTTTAGATATATACCCTCTTTACCGGACAGTAAGGAGGGTATTTTTATGCGCCAAAACTTGTAAATGGATCTCCACATAGAACCATGAGTCAACCGAAGGATACAATAAGAAAATAAATATTCTAAAACGCACATCGTATGCTCTGTTTACCTGTGTGCGTGAAACCCATATATCACGCAAATTACTTAAAAGCAACAAATTGCTGCTATTTTTTCTTCTGAAGGAGTGCAATACTTTCCACATGCACGGTTTGACAGAATTGATCTACTGCCGCACACTTCACCACCTCATATCCTTTTGCCTGTATCAGCTCCAGATCCCTTGCCAGACTGGTCACCTTACAGGAGATATATACGATTTTATCCACACCGTACTCTAATATTTTAGGCAATGCCTTAGGATGGATCCCATCTCTTGGCGGATCTAATACAATGACGTCCGGTTTTTCTTCGATTTCATCCAGCACCTTAAACACATCACCTGCTATGAATCGACAGTTAGAAAGTCCGTTATGTGCCGCGTTTTCCCGTGCCGCTTTTACCGCTTCCTCTACGATCTCCACCCCTATGACCTGCTTTGCCACAGGCGCCAGAAGCTGTGCGATCGTTCCCGTCCCACTGAACAGATCGAACACGGTCATATTCTGAATATCCCCTATATATTCCCGCACCGTACTGTATAGGACTTCTGCGCCCCGTGAATTAGGCTGAAAGAAGGAGAACGGCGTCACTTTAAATTCCAGATCCAGCAGTTTTTCGTAAAAGTAATCCTGTCCATAAAGGATCCTTGTCTCATCACTTTGCACAACATCTGACAGAGAATCATTTATAATATGCAGGATCCCTACGATCCTTCCCTTAAGCTTTAATTGCAAAAGCCTTTCAGCAAGAGGCTGCAGATCTGGTTCTTCCTGGGATGTTGTTACCAGATTTACCAGAATCTCCTGCGTGTACTCTCCCCTTCGTAAAAGAAGATGTCGCAAATAGCCTATATGCTGCATTTTTTTATAATAGCTCGTCTTCTTTTCCTGAAAATATTGCAGAACACATGTCAGGATCTTTGTCATATCGTCATGCACTAATTTACAGTCTGCGGCAGTCAATACATCATATGTGCTTCCCTTTTTATGCAGCCCCAAAGAAAGCGGTCCATCCTTATATTCATCTCCAAAAGAAAATTCCATCTTATTACGATAAGCAAATTCTTTAGGAGACGGCTTTATCCCTTCAAAATGGCAGTCTCCTTTTACAGCTTCGTCCAGAATCTCTTTTACCTGTTCTGCTTTCATTTTCAACTGCCCGTCATAAGACATTGTCTGGTACATGCAGCCTCCACAGTCCGGGAAAATACTGCAAACCGGTTTTCTCGTCTCCAACTCTGACTTCTGGAGCACTTCCAAAAGCCGTCCTTCCGGATTTCCTTTTTTGAATTTATTGATACAAAATTTAATTTTCTGCCCCGGTATTCCATTTTTTACGATCACTTTTTTTTCTTCTCCCAAAGCGGAGACGATCCCCTTGTTTGGGAATTCTACTTTTTCAATTATTCCTTCTAATATCTGCCCTTTTTTCATGTTCCTGCCATTTCCTTTTTTGTCTTTTTTTATCTGTTACATTTGTCATCCGACAGCCTCTGAGCGTAAAACAGGCAGGGTGCAGCGCTTGACCACATCCTGCCTATCTTTTCTTTGTGCTTATATCGTAAGCAATTATACCTGATCTTCCTCACTGAAATAGTCGTCAAAATCATCATCGAAATCATCTTCAAAATCTTCCAGATAATCCGGTGTAAAGAAACGATATACTGCAAAAGCGATCGCCGCTACCGCTGCCACTGCTCCAATGATCGCGAGTACCCAGATCACCGTATTCTTATGTTTCTCTGATTCATTCTTATGCAATAAATCGCTTAATTTTGTCTCTGCTAACAATTCTTCTACCTTGCTCATACTGTCCACGTCCTTTCCCCTGTCTTGCCGACAATGGTTTACTTTCTGTTATTATAACACTATCATTTTCAGATTACTACTAATTTATGCCAAAATCTCAATTATATTTTATTCTATTTTTACCAGTTTTGCAAAAGAAGCAAACATCTTCTTTCTTCCTGCAGTATCGAATTCTACTGTCACTTCATAATCCCGTCCGCCTTCTGTAATATCCTCCACAACACCGGCGCCAAACTTGATATGCTGCACACGATCGCCAATCTTATAGTCCAGACCTTTTTCCTTCGAGACTGCAAATTGTTGGGCTCCCTTCATGACAGAAAACGGCTGTGCCTTAAAGTTTTTTTTGGCATGAAAATAGGGATTGGACGCAGTAAAATCTTGTTTTATTTCTTCTTTTCCTGCCGTTTTTTTGGTAAATACTTCCCCGCTGTCCAGAAGTTCCAGCGGTATTTCTTTTAAAAAACGGGACATTCTGTTATACTGCGTCTCTCCGTGTCGGGAGTTTGACACATCATTTTTATAACTTTCCTTAGAAACCCTTTATTTAAGCCATTTAAGGCTTATTTTTTTGTCAAATTTTATGATTTTATACGTGCTATTTTGTACTATTTGTGGTATAATAAAGAAAAAGGGTTGGAGGAATTATCAGATGTACGTTTCTATTACCGGAAATAAAGGAAATCAAGATGTTTATATCAAACAATCTTATCGAAAAGATAACGGAAAAACCTCTTCTCGTATTTATAAAAAACTGGGAAAATATAATGCTCTTTTAGAACACTTTTCAGGCAATGAACAAGATTTAATGGACTGGGCAAAAAAGGAAGCCGAAAAAGAAACTCTTGCTTATAATCAACAAAAAGAAAAAGTCTCTCTATCCTTATCGCCACTTGCTCGCATTCCTCTCGATGAAGAACGCGTATTTAATATCGGATATTTATTTTTACAGAAGATATGCAGCGAACTAAGAATGCATAACATTTGCAGAAACATACGTAATCACCATAAGTTTGCCTATGATTTCCACGCAATCCTCACAGATTTGATTTATGCAAGAATACTGGCTCCTTCCAGTAAACTCAGCAGTTATAAGTACTGTCATTCTTTATTAGAACCTCCAAAGTATTCCCTCCAGGATCTTTATCGTGCTTTATCCGTTCTTGCTGAGGAGTCTGACTTTATTCAGGAGGAATTGTACAAGAATTCTAACTTTGTCCATCCACGTAATTCTAAGATTTTATATTATGATTGCACGAACTATTATTTCGAAATTGAAGCGGAAGATGGCATGAAAAAATACGGAAAAAGTAAAGAGCATCGTCCAAATCCAATCGTAACCATGGGGCTTTTTATGGATGCAGATGGTATTCCTTTGGCATTTGATATATTTCCTGGAAATCAAAACGAGCAGCTTACACTAAAACCAATCGAACAGAAAGTAATCAAAGATTTTAATTGCAGTGAATTTATCTTTTGTTCAGATGCTGGTTTAGCCGGAAAAAAGAATCGTTTTCTGAACAGTTTTGGTAACCGTTCTTATGTAATCACTTATTCTTTGAAAAAAATGAAAAAAGAAGAACGTGATTTCGCACTCCTGCCAACTCAATTTAAGGTTCCGGGTTCCAACAAACTAATCGACCTGCGGACGCTTGATGAATCAGATCCAGAGGTATACAACACTATTTATTATAAAGAATATCCCCTTGTAACAGGCGATATGGATGAAACAGTCATTATTACCTATTCTCCTAAATATAAAGCTTATCAAAGTAAGATTCGTAATGCTCAGATCGATCGAGCAAAAAAAAGGATACTGTCTTCTGATAAAAACAGAAAAGGAAAGGGGCCAAATGATCCGACTCGTTTCATCCAAAAAACAGCGATTACAGACGATGGCGAAATAGCTCAAAAAAATATTTATCAATTAGATGAATCTAAGATCCTAGAAGAATCTATGTATGATGGTTTTTATGCAGTTATTACAAATCTCGAGGGAGATGTCAGGGAAATCATTCATATCAACAAACAACGATGGGAAATAGAAGAAAACTTCAGAATCATGAAGTCAGAGTTCGAGGCAAGGCCTGTGTTTGTCAGACGTGAGGATCGTATCAAAGCACATTTCCTGACTTGTTTCATCAGCTTATTGGTTTATCGATTATTAGAAAAGAAACTTGGCGAACAGTTTACCTGTAATCAGATTTTAGAGACATTAAGAAATATGAATGTTACACTTTTATCCAAAGACAGTGGTTACATTCCATCTTATAAACGGACAAAGTTAACAGACAATCTACATAACTCTTTTGGATTCCGTACGGATTACGAATTCATGCGTAAATCTACAATGAGGACAATTATAAAAGAAACAAAAGCGAAAAAATAGTATAAACAGAAAAATAGCACATATCGATGCAAACAAGGAAACGGCTACACCCACATGTTTACTGGGTTTGTAGCCGCTTTTTCATTTTTTAACTGTCAAAGATGGGATTATAACACTATCATTTTCAGATTACTACTAATTTATGCCAAAATCTCAATTATATTTTATTCTATTTTTACCAGTTTTGCAAAAGAAGCAAACATCTTCTTTCTTCCTGCAGTATCGAATTCTACTGTCACTTCATAATCCCGTCCGCCTTCTGTAATATCCTCCACAACACCGGCGCCAAACTTGATATGCTGCACACGATCGCCAATCTTATAGTCCAGACCTTTTTCCTTCGAGACTGCAAATTGTTGGGCTCCCTTCATGACAGAAAACGGCTGTGCCTTAAAGTTTTTTTTGGCATGAAAATAGGGATTGGACGCAGTAAAATCTTGTTTTATTTCTTCTTTTCCTGCCGTTTTTTTGGTAAATACTTCCCCGCTGTCCAGAAGTTCCAGCGGTATTTCTTTTAAAAAACGGGACATTCTGTTATACTGCGTCTCTCCGTGTACCATTCTCATTCTGGCACAGCTTACAGTCAGCTTTTGTTCCGCCCGTGTCATCCCTACATAACACAGTCTCCGTTCTTCTTCCAATTCTTCCGGCTCTCCAGAACTAATCGTCATATATCCGGGGAACAATCCATCCTCCATGCCTGCCATATAGACATTCGGAAATTCCAGACCTTTTGCGCTATGCAAGGTCATCAATACTACGTACTCCTGGTCTTCATCCAAACTGTCAATATCCGCCACCAAAGCGACCTCCTCCAGAAAACCACTCAGGGATGCCTTCTCCTCTATATCTTCACAGCTTTCTTCATAAGCAGCAACCTTACTTAAGAGTTCCTCAATATTTTCTTTCCTGTCATGCGCCTCATCTTCACTCTTGGCCTCTGCTTCCAAACTCTCCATATAGCCTGTTTTTTCTAAAACCTCCTGTATCAGATCGGATATGCTCTCCGTCTGTGCCCGCCCCTTGAAGTATTCGATAAGCGCCACAAAAGAATCCAATTTTGCCGCCCCTCTGGCAATATTCGGTATCAGATCTAGGCCCTGTAAAGCTTCATAAAATCCGATTCCTCTCTCTGCAGCAGATTCCTGGACCCGATTGATCGTCGTCAATCCGATCCCTCTTTTCGGCACATTGATGATACGCCGTACTGCCAGATCGTCCTGCCCATTATCAATCGTTTTTAAATAGGCAAGCAGATCTTTAATTTCCCGGCGGGCATAGAAATTGATACCGCCTACAATCTTATACGGGATATTTGCCGCTACAAAACGTTCTTCAAAAAGACGAGACTGTGCATTTGTCCTGTATAGGATCGCATGATCATTATAGGCGCCCCCTTCCCGGATATTCTTCTCAATATCCTCTGCGATAAAATCCGCCTCGTCATACGCCGTATCAAACTGACGCAGTGCAATTTTGGCGCCGTCGCCATTTTCAGTCCACAAAGTCTTTTCTTTTCTGCCGCAGTTGTTTTTAATGACCGCGTTCGCCGCATTTAAGATATTCCCTGTAGAACGATAATTCTGCTCCAGTTTGATCACCTTCGTATCCGGGAATTCCTGTTCAAAGTTCAGAATGTTTTTGATGTTGGCACCTCTGAATTTATAAATCGACTGATCGTCGTCGCCTACTACGCACAAATTCTTGTATTTCTGCGCCAGAAGACTCACCAATTTAAACTGTACTGTATTTGTATCCTGGTATTCATCTACCATTATGTAACGGAACCGTTCCTGATAATACGCCAACACATCCGGCTGTGTCTGAAAAAGCTGCACTGTCTTTACAAGCAGATCGTCAAAATCCAGCGCATTGTTAGCTCTGAGCTGTTTCTCATACTCCCGATAAACCTTCGCGATCTTCTGCCGTCCAAAGTCTCCCCCTGCGTTCAGTTCAAATTCTTCCGGAGAGATCAATTCATTTTTTGCAGAAGAAACCGTTCCCAAAAGCGCTCTTTCCTTGTACACTTTAGTATCTATATCTGCCAGTTTACAAACTTCCTTCATCAATGTCTTCTGATCATCTGTATCATATATCGTAAACTTTGTATCATAACCGAGACGGTCGATGTAACGCCGTAAAATCCTGACACACATGGAATGAAAAGTGCTGACCCATATGCTCTCAGAACCGAAACCGACCAACTGGTCCACACGTTCTCTCATCTCTCCCGCAGCCTTGTTTGTAAAAGTGATCGCCAGGATGTTCCATGGATTTATTCCTTTTTCTTCGATCAGATACGCAATCCTGTGCGTCAATACCCGCGTCTTGCCAGAACCTGCCCCTGCCAATATCAGAAGTGGTCCTTCTGTATGGAAGACCGCCTCTCTCTGAGGGGTATTTAAACTATCATATATACTCATACTTCTCTCCTTTCAAGTATTATCATTATCGAACACACATTCCCGATTGTCAACCACATATTATGATAAAATGTTTAAATTGAAAACCTAGTATAGTTGAGATAAAATACTGTATGAGAAAGGAGACCTTGATATGGCAGCAGTGAATATGACAAACGGCACCCCCGTCAAACAACTCTTTTTTTATGCAGTTCCTCTTATACTAGGGAATTTCTTTCAGCTTGCTTATAATGCCGCTGATGCCGTCATTGCCGGCCGATTTATCGGAAAAGAAGCGCTCGCGGCGACAGGAACGGCAAGTCCTGTCATGAATATACTGATCCTTGGCATCTCCGGTCTGTGTATCGGCGCCGGTGTCATTATGAGTTCATACTTTGGAGCCGGACGTATCCGGGAATTGAAGGATGAATTGGCAACCGCTCTTTTATTTGGATGTATCAGTACCGTTGTCATTGCCTTTGCCGGCTCTGTCTTTATCTTCCCACTGCTTAAGGTGCTCCGTGTTCCGGACACACTCCTTTCTTCTACTGCGCTCTATCTGCGCATCATCTTTTTGGGGGCACCTTTTACATATTTTTACAATACACTCTCTGCCGCTTTAAAAAGTATAGGAGATGCAAAGACACCTTTAAAATTTCTTCTTTTTTCTTCCCTATTGAATATTGTCCTAGATCTTCTTTTTATTGGCCTGCTCGGTTACGGGATTACATGTTCTGCCGTCACAACAGTGGCTGCGCAGATTTTATCCGCCCTTCTGTGCGCACAATATATTTACCGGAAGATTCCTCTTCTCCAATTAAAATTTTCTGATTTAAGACTCCATAAGTCTTTGTTAAAAACAACCTTGAGATATGGCTCCGTCACCGCCCTGCAGCAAGCCTGCCAGCCCATAGGAAAGCTTCTCATCCAGGGCTGTGTCAATACATTAGGAATAGACGTTATAGCTGCCTACAATGCAGTCACAAGAATTGATGATTTTGCCTTTACACCTCAGCAAAGCATTGCCCAAGGGATTACGACGTTCACTGCGCAAAATCAGGGAGCAAAGAAGCCGGACAGGATCATCCGCGGCTTTTGCAGCGGGCTAAAACTGGAATTCTTTTACTGGATACTCATCTGTGCGTGTACACTACTCTTGCACGAACCTCTTCTGCGTCTGTTTACAGATAAAGTACAGCCACAAAATATCGTTCACCTTGGCAGCCAATATCTGTCTGTCATGGCCTTTTTCTACCTGCTTCCTTCCTTCACAAACGGTATCCAAGGGTTCTTCCGCGGAATCGGAAACATGAGAATCACACTGATTTCTACCTTCATCCAGACTTCACTGCGCGTTATTTTCACCTTTCTGTTCGTCCCCCGCTCCGGGATACACGGAATCCCCTTTGCCTGCGCAGTTGGCTGGACTTTCATGCTCCTCTATGAAATTCCTTGCTATTTAAGCGCCAGAAAACGACTCTTATCTCCTACTCTTAACCCTCATAATCTTAATAAATAAAAACTTGTCATCTGGTTTCGATTACTATATAATGAATATATCGAGGTGATTATATGACAATAAATACGAATGATATGCTCAACAGCATTTTAGAAAGTCTTTCCCGCATTGACTATATTCATCCGGGAGACATTCCGAATATTGACCTGTACATGGATCAAGTGACTACTTTTATGGACAGCCAGCTTGCTTCTACAAAACGCTATGAAGATGATAAGATTCTTACAAAAACAATGATCAACAATTATGCCAAAAATAATCTTCTTCCTCCTCCCGTGAAAAAGAAATATTCCAAAGAGCATGTGCTTATTTTGATCTATATCTATTATTTTAAGAATATACTGTCTATAAAAGATATCGAAGCACTTCTAAAACCCCTCACAGAAAAATATTTTAACGGGAATGGAAGTACGGACATGACTTCGTTGTATGAAGAAATCTGTCAAATGGAAAAAAACCGGATCGATTCTTTGCAGGAAACAGTCAAAGCTGCCCATGAACAGGCACAGACAGCATTTACAGATATACCAGAAGAAGACCGGGAATATCTCCAACTCTTCACATTTATCTGCAATCTCAGCTTTGACGTATATGTAAAAAAACAGCTTATCGAAAAATTGATTGATGGACTAAACAACACACAGCAGGAGAGGTAACACATATGCCCTGCCCCTATTTTATGTATTATTAAAAAAGACACTGTTTCTCCGTTTAGGACAACAGTGTCTTTTTATCTTTTTATTTATTAATTCTCTCGAAGACCATATCATACCCGTCATTTCCATAGTTCAAAGAACGGTTTACCCTGCTGATAGTGGCGGTAGAGGCGCCTGTCTTTTCCGCTATCTCCAAATAAGTTTTCTGCTCTCTTAACATTTTCGCCACTTCAAACCGCTGCGAAAGTGAAAGCAATTCATTGATCGTACAAATATCTTCAAAAAAAGTATAACATTCTTCTTTATTTTCCAAACTTAAAATCGCCTGAAACAGATAATCTACCGCTTCTGTTCTTATCTTCTTACTCATAATACATGCTCTCCTTTAATAGTCCAATGACTACCTTACATTTTAGCACACTAAACTTTTAAAGTCTACCTTTTTATACTGTTTTATAAAGATTTGTAAAAGATTTAAAAACTCAAAAACTTTTTCAACAATTCCAAATCTGTTGTAGCAACCAATTCCATCGGAAAATCACAGTAAGCAAGTACTTCTTTTACATAGGTAAAGTTTCCGGCATCTGCATCTACATGAGCATCACTTCCTGCTGTCACAAATACCTCATACTGCTTACACAATTCCAGCATAGTCAGCATATTTTCTCTGGCATTTTGTCTGAAACTCTGTGGCCTTAACGAGGAATTATTTAATTCCAGCAAAGTTCCCGTTCTTTTTGCTGCCTTTACAAGTTCCTCATAATTCACCGGAAATCTACCATCATCCGGATGACCGATGATATGGATATATGGATTTTCCATTGCTTTTATATATGCTTTTGTATTTTCTCTCTCCGTACGGCTCTTTCCGTAACAAGGCGGATGAATACTGGCAATAACAATGTCCAGGTCACGCAGAGTCTCTTCAGGCAGATCTACCCTACCTTCTGTATCCATAATATTTAATTCCGCTCCAAAGAGCATCTGCACGCCTTCCATTGTCCTTGGCACGCAATCCAGATTATCAAAATAAAATTTTCCGCAAGTCCCCGGCATTTCCGGTGCGTGTTCCGTCAAGGCCATTACCTTAAGTTCCTTTTTTGCAGCAGCTGCCGCCATCTCCCGGATGGTACTGTAAGCATGTCCACTCATCAACGAATGAGCGTGTGTGTCCGCAAGTATATTCATTATTCTCCTCCTGTTTAATACATAAAATTTTTTTATTTCCAATATTTATCCCGCTTTTATCGCTATTATATCATATTTTTTCCAGAATACAATTTTATAGATCGGGCACAATATCTATGAGGTGATGATCATGCTAAATAAAAAACAAAACGAAAAGATAATCGATGACTATGATTATCTTTCCAACGCAGCCTCTTCTATGGATTGTACGGGACTGATCCCCTCTCTTGCAAAATCGGAAGATGAACTGGAATCCTACAATGACGTATACCAGTTCACTCCGCCCGTTATACCACAAAAAAACAAAGACTCCCTGCCCTAATACTACCGCCTCCTTCCTCCATTCCTCTCCTTCATTTGGAGCGCCGCAGTGATTTCTGTAAAAGAAACCCACGCGGCGTCTCCTTTTTTCTTATATTTTACATTTTTCGGCAGAATTCGAGGATATGTTGCATTTTTCCATTGTTCTTACTAATGCAAAATGTTATAATAGAAGCGTTGTAAATTAATCCTTTGGATTGTCTACGAAGAGAGGAGTACAATTTAACTATGAAATGTCCAATATGCCAAAAAGAAGTAGAAATACAGAAAAAACAAGTTGGCGTCAATGAAAATAATGACCCCATCTTTAACGAATATGCCATATGCCGTAATTGCAAAAAACAGTGGAATCTAGACAAGCAGCGTGCCAAAAAGGCTGCTAAAAAGGCCGCGGGTACAAAGGAACAGCCGCTAAAACCAGGCGTTCAAAATCAAACTGCTAATGTAGAAAGGCAAAAACAGACCGCAGATCACAAACCTGCGAATCTGAATACACAAAAAAGCACCGCAAAGAAAAACGGAAACTCAAGTGCAAATACTGCTGTTTCTCCTGAGAAAACAACAGAACTCAAAAAAGTTTCCGCTGAAAGAGCCCAAGCAAAGAAGACCGGCAGACCCACAGCTGCAGGTACACAAGTCAAAACACGATCGCCTAAACAGGCACCTGCAGACAAACCTGTAAAACGTACAGGTCAGGGACAACCGGCAAAACATACAAGAAGTACTGCTCCTGCTGAAGAACAAAAATATGCGAATATTCCGCCCGAGAGAATTCGTACCAAAAGAGAAACCGCTGTTAAAAAAGGATACGAAGACATGCTCGCTACAGATCCCGGACGGCGTCCTGTAAAGAAAAGACGGACTGCTCCGTCAGAAAATACCACCTATAAAAACTCGGCAAAATCTGCACCGGCCGCACGCAGGAAACCGGAACCTCCTGTTGTGGAAGAAGATATGTATGAGGAGGAAACCCCAAGATTCAGAAGTGTAAAAATTATATTTGGCGTTCTTTCTTTGATCGGATTTGCTTTCTTTACATATAAAGCTTTTACAACCGGATTGACCGACGTCACCGCCGGAAATGAAAGCAGTGCCGGAACAATATATATTATACTTGCTCTTTGTCTGCTTTTATCCGGCATCTTATTATTCATTCTTCAGAAAAAGAATACATTCTGTGCCTTTCTGTTTCCGGCAGTATTTTGTATTGGAGGTGCTGTGTTTGCATTTTTGAAAAGAAACACTGACTCCATGCTTCTTTACTGCGCGGTGGGATGTGCTGTATTTGCTGTTATATTCATTATCCTTACTATTGCTTCTCTTGGTTCCGGAGATAGCTATGACGAGGAAGACTATGACGACCCTTTTGAAGATGATTATGATAATTATTAGACCAAGTCAAAAAAACTTCCCACAGACTACAATCTGCGGGAAGTTTTTTCGTCTATTGTATTTCTTTCAATGCTCTTTCATAATCATCTTTGTGTACATAGATTTTATATTCATAAGAATACTTTTGCTGGATTCCCATACTTCCATACCTTCCTCTATTGCCTCCGCCCAGCCATTCTGAACTCTGAAGATTTTTTGTCCCTACTGTGTAGGCAATACCGGCTCCGCTCAATTTATCCCTAATATCTGACTGTCGTTTCATATCCATAGTAGCGATTAAGAATCTGCGATTAAAAATCGTTATCATACTCTTACCCCCCCTATCTCTTGTGACTTTACTTAAAAACTTTACCTTTAACAATGTTTTGCCGCTCATTCTGTTCCTCTTTCATTTTTATATACTAAGTATACTATATCCCTTTAATCATAAGCAACTCTCTATAGTAAGACAAAAACCTTTCTTTGAGGCTTAAAAAATATCAACTTTTTCCATATCTTCTTATAAGTTCTTGAATTGCCGATATATCCTTGTTTTTCAAGGTTTATCGGCTTTTTTCATTACGAATACTCTTTAATGCGTCCGTAGTAGGAAAGCGGACACGAAAGTAATCAATAAGAATAGCGGTTCTTGCGGATTGAAACGCTCAATCTGTTTTTCTATCGTTTGCTTTAATTTAGCAGAGGGAACAGTAATGCCATTCTCTATCTGATTTAAATGAGTACAACTGATACCACAAGCAATAGCAAGTCTTCTTTGTGTTACTCCGTATTCTTCACGATTTTGTCTTAATTCTTCTATTTCTTATTTGAAATCAACTGTCGCTCCTATGTCTTATTCAATTTTCAAGTGTTAAATGAGTGCCTTTCAGTTAACACCCTGTTAAAAGCGGTTTTGCCTTGTAAATACAGTGTTTTCCGCTTAGTAATGTCTCTTGTTTTTGGTGCCCCCTTGTTAGATAACGGGGGCTTATCTGCTCTTTCTACGTTTGAATAACAGTACCGTTATCACTCCTGCAAGGAAAATGACTGCCACTATACTCCACAATAAGACATTCGTGCTGTCGCCTGTCTTGACTGCCGTATCTGGCTTTGTCGGAGTGGTCGACTGTTCCTCTTTGTCTTTAACTGTAACAGTAATCGTCTTTGTCGTGGAAGCTCCGTCTTTATCCGTTACCTTGTAGGTTACTTCATAAGCGCCTGCTGTATCGGTCTTGACTTCGTTTTTGATGACTTCAATATCTTTTGTAATATCTCCGTCCTCTTTATCCAAAGCTGTTACACCTGCCATAACATCAAAGCTGTCTCCAACGGTCAGCTTCTTATCCTCTGCTGTTATCATCGGTATCTGATTGACTGGTATGAACGCTGGAACGACATTCACAGCGATTTTTACCTCTACACTCTGATAGTTTGCTGTATCTTCTGGCGTATAGATTGCTTTAAATGTCTGTTTTCCTAACTCATCAGCTTTCTGTGTATCATCTGTCCATGCAAAGCATGATGGAAGTTCGATAGAAGATAATGCTTCGCCTTGCTTGATGATGAACGTTTCTAGTACAGGTATTTGGGGTACGGCTTTTGTAATCTCAAAGATCTTTTCTGCTTCTGCGCCGTTATAGTTGGTATCTTCCGCAACGCTGGCTACCACTTTATAGCTTCCTGCATTGATAGGAGCGGTATCAAGTTTGTTCCAATTTTCTCCGTCTTTTACATACCATGTGAATACTACAGCATTGCCACTCCCTGTCTTTTCAACTGCTGGCTTGGATACTACTTTTCCATCGTATGTTTTATCCATGTTCTTTGTTGTGATTTCAATATTACTTTGTATTTTATTAACCGTAAAAGGTACAGGAAAATTTGTCTTGACAACATCTCCGTTTAGTTCTTTCTTTGAAGTTACTTCGAGATAATAATAATATTCTCCGGCGTCTTTCCCTTTTTCTATTTGTAATGATGTTGAAGTTGCTCCATCAATCTTTTTTCCCTTTGAAGATAAATTTTCTTTGTTGGCTTTATACCATTGATATGTATTTGTCTGTCCATCTATCTCACTCACAGAAGCAACGATTTCAGCTTTATTGTATCCATATTCAACATTGTTTCCTGTGAATGTTACGCTTGGTTTTTGAACAGGTTCGGAAGTTACGACATCAAATAAATACGCCGTATCTGTAGTACGATCTGGATCGGCAACTCCAATTTTTGTGTGTGCTGATTTATAAAATAATTCCCATTGACCGCCAGATTTCGGGCAACTATATCCATAAATTTCAAGTAGATAATATCCATCGCCATAATTTTCTTTTGAGTAATTTCCAGTATTTGTTCGTTCATGTTCGGCTCCATTGACTGTGATTGTATTTGTAACCTCCGGATTATCCCAAAGGTTATATCTTCCAAACCCCTCTTCTTCCATACGAGGTCCTAATTTACCGCCGTTCCATACGTCAGTCCATTCATATTCAAATTTAACTTTGACATCAGCATTTTCTACTGATTCTATCGGGTGTGAAACATCAACACCTATCGTATGTTCCTTAGCATTTGATAAGTTTAATTTTGGATAGGTATCTTCTGTTTCGATTACTTTTCCATCTACTATGAATTGAATAGTCGGTTCTTGCAAAACATAAGAAGCGGAAAGGGTTAATTCATCTCCAGATGGTTTTAGAATTGTTTTATCCGTCAAAACAGTATCATCATAAATCCAGCCGCCTGTATATCCAACAAGAACATTTCCATCTGTTTCTGGTATAACATAATTTTCATCTGTATACCAGTTTCCGTCTTGCCCTTTGCAAACATTGACTGCCTGTCCCCAAAGTTTCTTTTCTGTCTTTACAGTATCATAATAAAGCATAAATTCATAAGTTAATGAATTAGAATAAGCGTTGCTTCCGCTAGGTTTAAAAGATTTTTTTGCAGAAAAATTGCTAAAAACCGTTAATCGTTTCCCCAATCCATAATCATCTCCCTTAAATGCTCCTCCATCATATGTATTCGCATTACCTGTTTGAACAAATATCGTCGTAATATTAGGAGAATTATAAAATGCTTCACTGCCAACAAATGTTACTGAAGCTGGAATAGATACTGTTGTATTAGCAGGAAAACCAGTACACCCTTTGAAACTCTGTCGCCCAATAACTTCTAAATTTTTTGGCAATTCAAATATCGTACCCGAATTTCCGTTAGTGGTACGAACAAACTGTAAGCCCATACACCCGTTGAATACACTTCCACTATCTGTACTACCAATATTTTTTAATGTTTCTGGAAAAATAACACCTGATAATCCCGTACAGCCATTA
This sequence comes from Mediterraneibacter massiliensis, assembly GCF_001487105.1. Classification (GTDB taxonomy): domain Bacteria; phylum Bacillota; class Clostridia; order Lachnospirales; family Lachnospiraceae; genus Mediterraneibacter; species Mediterraneibacter massiliensis. Next base: position 2,045,055 of record NZ_LN913001.1, read on the forward strand.
AAAGCGCTTTTACCTAAGGTTTCAAGTTTGGTATAGGATAAATCTAATACACCTGTTAAAGACGTACAAGACATAGCCGCCTGACTATTTATTGTTGTAAGGTTCGCAGCATTTGAAAAGTCAATATCCACAACAGTGTATTTATCCGTATATGTCTTATCACCATCATAATTATAGTTGGTGATACACTTTTGACTTTGTTTTTGAGATGACCAGCTATCCCTAAAGCCATCATTATAAATTGTGGTTACATTATTTGGTATAGTTAAAGCCAGACTTAAAACCTTTCCATCTGGATTATTCTGAGCATACCAATCTTTAGAAATTCCATAGTATACTCCCCCTGTAATAATCATTCCCTCTGTTGGGACTTCTATAATTCCATTTGTATCAATGATGGAATTAGAAATTTCTTGAGTATTATTATCTGATAAACTCTGTGTTAATGCTTTTGGGGTTTCTTGATGTTCGATTTCCTCTGTTGAAACATTCGTTTCAGAATTATCATTCATATGTTCTGGTGTCTGTGCATAAACTACATTACCACTACACGGAAAGACGGTTAATATCATAGCTCCCGCCAGTAGAAATAAACAAACTTTTTTTAAGCTTCTTTGTTTCATTTTTTTCTGCTCCTTTCATAATTATTCTCAAAAGGTACACCTTTTGCAAAAGACATAGACTAGATAGAGTTATCATTCAAAATTAAAAAATAACGGCTTTAAAACCGTTTCAAACGACAAAATCATTGAAAAAATAAGCGTTTTCAGCTATACTGTAAATGATATAGCTGACTATCAAAAGGTGTACTTTTTGATAGTTCAGAACAGATTACCTTTCCTGTAATAGGCGATATTCCCTTAATTTCCGATAGAATGTAGCTTCGCTCATTTTGCATACGTCTAAGACTTCTGACAGAGGAAGTCTTTTCTTTTCCCATTCATGAATAAGTTTCCCGAAGTTTTCTGGAAGCGTGATTGCTGGTCTGCCGAATTTTACGCCTCTTGCTTTTGCCACTGCTATTCCTTGTGCCTGTCTTTTTCTGATGTTCTCACACTCATTTTGTGCCACAAAGGAAAGTATCTGTAATACGAGGTCGGCAATGAACGTCCCCATTAAATCTTTACCGTTTCTAGTATCTAGTAAGGGCATGTCTATGACGCATATATCAATCCCTTTTTCTTTTGTCAGTATTCGCCATTGTTCCTGTATTTCAAGATAGTTTCTGCCTAAGCGGTCAATACTTAAAATATAGAGTAAATCACCCTGTTTTAGCTTTTTCACGAGTTTTTTATATTGCGGACGTTCAAAACTTTTTCCCGACTGCTTGTCTATGTATATATTCTTAGAAATCACATTCCTTTTTGATAGTTCGACAATCTGTCGCTCTTCATTCTGGTCTATACTTGAAACTCGTACATATCCATAAATCTCTGCCATTCTTTATCACTCCTCCTTTGTCATGGACATAGTAAAATATCATAAACAAAAAAGCATCTTACTGTAAAAGTAACATGCTTCGTTTGAAAAATATTCTGCTGTCTTATTTGTGTTCCATTTCTGCCATCGAGAAGATACGACTTATCCCACAACTTGTAAAGAGTGCTGACGCATTGCGTTACAAGCGGCTCTTTCATTTGTTATGATTTTCCTTATTTTCTTTTGTTTATTTTACTGATAGATACTGTATTTATATGGCTTTTCTCGATTTACTATCTCTTTTTATAATAAAGAGAATTTATCTTCCTGCTAGAAATGTATACCGCCAGGCATATATACAGTAAAGAGCCGCCGCACGATTTTATGCGGTAGCCCTTTTTGTCATGCGCTATATAGAACTACAGGGTCTATTTTGCAGTAGTATTGTTTGCTTTCTCGGCAAACTCCGTAGTGACAAGTTCTTTATAAGGAGCTCTTTTGCTTAATTCTCCGGCACTTTCCAGAATATCCTGCAATAAGTCAAAACTACTTTCTTCAAAGATCAGATTATCTTTCCATGTGTCCTGTTCATAATACCGGGTAACAATCGTCGTGATCGTTTCCAGATCAGTCTCCGGGAACTGAGGTTCTATGGCTGCAGCGATTTCTTCCGGTGTATGAGACTGCACATAGTCCATTCCTTTTTGTAGGGCATTGGTAACTCCCTGTATAACGTCCGGATTTTCTTCTATATAGCTTTTCTTTGCACTAAAAGCTGTATAAGGCACATAACCACTGTCTTCTCCTAAGGACGCTACTACATACCCTTTTCCTTCTGATTCCAATGTGGTAGCCCCGGGTTCAAACTCTACTGTGAAATCTCCCTGACCTTCCGAAAAGGCGGCGGCAGTAGAGCCAAAATCAATATTCTGATTAATCTCCAGATCACTCTCTGGATCAATACCGTTCTCTTTTAAAATATACTCAAATACCATCTGTGGCATGCCGCCTGTCGCCACAATTACAATGTAAATAATTGTCCGATAATTGTTCAGAAGTCATTTGAGCCGGTAAATCCGGCAGATATTGATGCATCAATACCGTAATCTCTTTTTTTGTTTTCACAATATTGTAAGGTTTCAGCGGATTATCCGTATCTTCCAGAATCCCTAATTCTTTCATCAGATGGATATAAGGCAAGATACTTTGTTTCGTTTTCTTAAATCCCAATGCTGTCATATGTTCTGACAAGTATTTTGCAGAGGTATATCCACATTCATCTTCTATAATCAACTTCATTACAAGAGCGATTACAGTATTTTCCCGGCGATTCATCTCATCAGCAGGACTGTAATTGATTAGATCAGACAAACCATATTTTAAAGTGATTTCCGGCATTCCCTCTTTATCTACGTCAATTCTCTCAATCAACAGTTCAATATCTCTTCGGTCAAGAGTTCCACCTGCAATGATTTTATCAACTACATCCAATGCGTTTCTCAATTTGTCTTTTACATCCGGTGTTTCTATAGTAGTTTCGTTCAGTTCTTTTTCCTGCATCTCCAAACCATGAATCTGAGCCAATAAATCTTTTTGTAAAGAGTCATAAGTTTCATGGATCAAATCCTTATTTCCAGATGCTATGGATAAATCTTTTATTTTTTGTGTTAAAAGTACCTTCAGTTGATTTTTTCGGTTTTGAATTTCTTCCTGAATGTCCTGTCGTTTTTCTGCCAGCGTTTTCTTTTCTGCCTCAAAGTCCCTCATATCATATGTGGAAATTACTTCACAAAGCGCTTCTCTGCACAGTTTAATATAATTCAGCACATCTTCCATCAAATCATTTTCCTCAATCAGATGCGCTTTCTCACAATACCGCCTACCTTTCGTATTATAGGTAGTACAAATATAATATTTTCGTTCTCTGCTGGATGTTTGACGCTTAATCGGTGTCAAACGACTTCCACAATCTTTACAAAACAAACAGCTTCCAAAAGGATTGGGGATTTCTGAACCGATCCATTTCCCCCTGCTTCCACGATAATTCGTGCGATTACGCTTTTCCTTTAATTCCTGTACAAGAGTAAAGGTGGCTTTATCAATAATTGCCGGATGATGATCTTCAAAAATACACTGTTCTTCTTTTGGAACACGTTTATCCTTTCCATGTACTGTATTTCTGGCACGTTTTCTCAAACGAAAAGTTCCAATGTAAAAATCATTATCTAATAATTCCTTTACCATGCTGTCAGACCAAACGGTTGCAACTTTCTTTTTGCTTATGCGACCTTCTTCAATTTCTCGTTCTCGCTGTACCATAGAAGGCGTTGGGATACCCTGGTCGGTCAAATAATTTGCTATTTTGCGATACCCGGATCCTGAGATATAAAGATCGTAAACCATTTTAATAAATTCTGCCTCTTTGGGAACAATTTTGATGATACTTTTGTCTTTCGTATCCCGACAATATCCAAAAGGTGGTTTTGTCATAAGCGTACCTTCTTTTTGTCTAGCTCCAATCGCTCTTTTGATTTTCTTACTGGTATCTTTTACATAACGCTCATTGAACCATGTTTTAATTCCAATGGTGTCGTCGCTGGAATCGAAAGAATCGTAATTATCATCAATGACAATGAGATGTTTTCCCCGTTCCTGAAATTCATCCAAAAGCAAAAGAACCTTCGCATTATGTCTGCCAAGACGAGAGAAATCTTTCACATATACGGTATCAATATCTTTATCTAAATCAGCCATCATCTGTTGAAATCCAGGTCTGTCAAAAATATAACCTGACACTCCGTCATCTTCATACCATCGGTCAATAACCATTCCATGGTCGGCTGCATACTGATTGATAATTAACTTCTGATTTTCTATGGAAACATAATTTCGCTTATCGTCATCTCTTGAAAGACGCACATATCCAGCATTCATGTCCTCATCCTTTCTGAAATATTATTTATAGAATAATGTAATATAATAAGGGCGAGAGAATGTCTCCCGCCCAGAGAAATTACTGATTGATTTCTTTTATATGGTTTCGAATCAACGCTTTTATTCCATTATGTATATTTTTATCCGGCTGCCCATCCGCAAACGTGACAACCCGAAAACCTATTTTCGTATATTTCTCCTTATCTGCCTCAAAGTCTTCTGAAGATGTATAATCTGTTTGCCACAGGTAATATGTAGGTTTCTGCAGAGCTATCACACTCTTTCTATTTCTGATGTCTATACTAAGATATAAACATCAGATTGTTTTTGTGCCTGTCTGCTCTATAATATTTTCAGTCTGCCTTGATTCGGCAGTAGCAAAAAAGGTTTTCATTTTCCCCATTTTTTCATGGGCAATAATTGTTTTATCGGAAGATTGGTCGTTACGATCAATGGTCTGCCAGATCGATATCTTCGGTCAATTACGCTGAATACAATTCCAAGAGCATACTCAGAATTTCGTTCTGTGCCAAGATCATCCAAAATTAAAAGCTCATTTTACAGGGTGCAGAAAGAAAAAATTTTATAAGAGTAAGATCCACCCATGTTTAACGTTATCGCTTTTCCGCTTCCGTTCACCTTATGGGTTTTCTCTTGATGGGGAGTGACAATTCCCCATACCCTTGCTTATATCATTGGCTTACAAAAGAATTTGTTCGCATTACCATGTGTATTTTCTAATAGAAAAAGACATCCAATTACTTATTGAATGCCTCAAAATAGAATTATGTTAATTATGATTTTTTGCTGCGTGCACCTCCGGTGTAGCTAATAAAAAAGTGGGTGTGGGGAGGCGACCGTTCCCCAGCAAGATAAAACTCCGAAATATTACTTATATGGAAGAATGGCGATATGGTAATACGGGGTGGATCTTGTTTTCTCGATTTGATGACACATATTTAGAATAAATGAAGGTCTCTCTATCATTGTGGAAAGAGAGACCTTTTGCTTGTATTGTTTATTTTTCAGTTTTTTGATTAAAGATTTTCTTCAAAGAATTCTTTCATCTTTTCAAAAGGAATTACATCCATCCGATCATACAAATCTGTATGGACAGTATCCGGAATAATAACGAGTTCCTTATTTCCACCTTGAAGTTTTGTAAAGGCATCCCGGCTGAAATAGCAGGAGTGTGCTTTCTCGCCATGAATCATCAGCACGGCACTGCGAATTTCATCGGCGTAAGCAAGGATCGGCTGGTTCAAAAAGGACATACACCCGGTTTTATTCCAACCGCCATTGGAGTTCAAAGAACGGGAGTGGTATCCACGGGATGTTTTATAATAGTCATGATAATCCTTTACAAAGAAAGGAGCATCTTCCGGCAGAGGATCGATCACACCGCCGCCCAACTCATAGCTTCCGTTTTTATAATCTGTAATTCTCTGTGCATTCAGTATTTTTTTCTTTTCGTAGCGTGCATCAGGGGTGTTCTCGGAATCAAAGTAACCTTTTGCGTTTACGCGGCTCATATCATACATAGTAGAAGTAACAGTTACTTTAATGCGGGTATCCAGTGCGGCAGCATTCAATGCCATGCCGCCCCAACCGCAGATGCCAATGATACCAATCTTTTCCGAATCCACATTTTCCTGTACGGATAAGAAATCCACTGCCGCCATAAAATCTTCTGTATTGATATCAGGGGAAGCCATGTATCGTGGCTCGCCGCCGCTTTCTCCAGTATAAGACGGATCAAAGGCGATGGTAAGAAATCCTCTTTCTGCCATAGCCTGAGCATACAGTCCTGAGGATTGTTCTTTTACTGCTCCAAAGGGTCCGCTTACTGCAATAGCGGGAAATTTTCCCTTCTTATCCTTTGGTTCATATAAATCTGCCGCCAGTGTAATTCCATAGCGATTCACAAAAGTAACTTTCCGGTGATTTACGTTTTCACTTTTGGGAAATGTTTTATCCCATTCAGTTGTAAGATGTAGTACAGTTCCTGTCATTTCATTTTCCTCCTGTTTTTAGCAAATAGCGTTTGTATAATCAGTTTCGTCTACGGGCTCCAGCCATTCGTTTGCAGTTTCTTCTCCTGGAACTTCTATGGCAAGATGAGAAAACCAACTGTAAGGAGTCGCTCCATGCCAATGTTTCACTCCGGCAGGAATGTTTATCACATCTCCGGGAAACAGTTCCTGCGCTCTTTTTCCCCATTCCTGATAAAAGCCCCTGCCGCTGACACAGATTAAAATTTGACCGCCGCCCGTTTTAGCATGATGGATATGCCAGTTGTTTCGGCATTCTGGTTCAAAGGTTACATTATAAACACCTACCTGTTCCGTGGAAAGCGGAGCGAGATAACTCCGCCCGCTAAAATACTGGGAATATGCTTCATTTGGCTGCCCGATGGGGAAAATCATGGATGCCGCATGAGCCTCCTTTCCACCGGCTTTAGCAGGGGATTCCGCCCAGACCTCTTTCGCCATGCGGAATGCCGCCCACGCTTTTGACCATCCAACATAAAAAGCTGCATGAGTCAGAATTTCTGAGATCTCTGTTTTGGTGATGCCGTTATTTTTCGCACTTTCCAAATGATAACGGAAAGAAGAATCCGTTAATCCCTGCGCCAGCAATGCAGTTACCGTGACCAGTGATCTGTCCCTCAAAGAAAGCTGGTTTGTTCTGTTCCAGACTTCACCAAATAAAATATCATCATTTAACTGTGCGAATTTGGGAGCGAAATCTCCCAATGCTTCTCTTCCTGCGATTTGCTTGATTGCCATTTCTTATCCTCCAATCATTTCAGCTTTTTTCCAAATTCACGAAGATCATTTAATTTTTCTTCTGCCTTATTTTCTTTTCCGTATGCGGAAAAAATCCCCATATCCTCCAGCTTCAAATAGTTCAGAAAAGCGTTTTGGTATTCATAGATAGCGCCGCAGTATACATGATTGCTTTCGGAACTGAGGAACAATGCGGCTTTTTTCAGGTTTTTTGGTTTATCCAAAGCGTAAATACGGTTAATCGCACATTGCAGCTGTCCTGTAAAGCTGAAATAATAGACAGGGGAAGCAAGCACGATCATTTCCGCTTTCTCAAGAAGGGGATAAACCTCCTGCATATCGTCCTTCTGAATGCAAACTCCGTTCCCTTTGGTGTGACAGTATTCACAGGCAAGGCAGCCTGCGATTTTCTTCTGACAGACATTCACAACGCTTACCTTGTGCCCGCTTTGCTGTGCACCATCTGTAAATGCTTCTACCATAGCCGAAGTATTCCCATGAGGTCTGGGACTGCCGTTTAATACTAATATTTCCATGATATACACTCCTTTTATTCGATGGATACCGTTACCGTAACATCGCCCTTACCAAGTAACTGGCGTAATTCTTCCGCATCTACATTCTCAATTTTTCCAATCTGTGTCAGATTCCACGAATTGGTATCGTAATAGATCACCAAGGTTTTTCCCTGATACAGAATGATATCGCCTGCCTGTGTGTGCATCTGTTCATTGTTTTGCGGCAGCACTGTCCCAAGATCAGCGCCTTTTTCCATTCCTGCATAGTCCGTCATATGAAGTGTCAGCGATCCGTCTGCAAGCAGCTCTTTTAGTGCATCTACAGAAGAATTTTCTTCCAGAACAACTGAAAAAATATGGTCTCCAATTTCAAGCTTCATTTTCATTGTGTTTTCCTCCTTCTGCGTTTCTTCTTTCTCTGTGCCGGGTTCCCCCGATTCTTTGTTGTCAAAAGAGTTAAGGTCTGTATGAGTGCTGTCTGCTGGTTCATGTTTTGGAGTAGCGATGCTGCTGCAAGCAGTCATCGTAAGCATCAGTAGAAGAAGTATGGTGATGAATCTACACTTCTGCATATACCTCCCTTAAACTGTTTTCCCCATTTCATAAGCCTTTTGTAATGCCGGATTTCCCTGTATTGTGCCAATGGCTTCTGCACCCCCGCCAATACTGTCCCACTAAGCCTGGAGTTTGGAAAACAATCGATCCAACCGGAAATTCCTTTAATTGCTCCATCCATAGCACTTTCTTCTGTTTCTGCCGCTGATGCAAGAAGGTAAATATCACGGAATTGATAGTCGGAGTCATACAACGGGTTTGCCCGATCCAACATCGTTTTCATCTGTCCGCACATCTCATAGTAATAAATCGGCGTTGCAAATACAAGAACATCGGCTTTACGCATTTTTTGTGCAATGACATCTGCATCATCGTGAATAACACAGCAATGAGACTGTAAGCAGGCAAGGCAGCCTTTGCAAAATCCAATGGTCTTGTCATACAGACATATCTTTTCTGTTTGATGTCCAGCTTCCTTTGCTCCACGGATAAATGCATCTGCAAGTGTTTCAGAATTTCCGCCCCTTCTGGGACTTGTTGAAATCACTAAAATATTCTCACTCATATATCTACTGCTCCTTCCAAATATTAAGCTGTTTTGTTCATGGATTCTCCAGTTTTGTTTTGACTGGCAATCACAATCTCTCCCTTTGCCTTCGCATCATCCAAAATGATTTCTCCCAAATCAGGCACCATAATCCGTCCGGACAGCGGATTTTTAATGCTGTCAACCTTCGTTGCAATCGTCGCCTCTACCTGTGAGTTCTCAAATGCTAAATCCGTCTCCAGCATTTCGCAGTTAATCAGTTTCAGATTTTTGCAGTAGCAAAGGGGCTGTGTACCGATAATTTTACAGTTAATCAGTGTTAGACCATCGGAATACCATGCCAAATATTCTCCCTTTATGGTGCTGTTTCGCACTGTGATATTTTTTGCATGCCAAAATGCATCTTTTGTGTCAAACACACAGTTTTCAAAAACAGAATCGGCGATATACTGAAAAGAATATTTCCCTTTCATACGAACATCACGAAAAGTCAAATGGTCAGAACGCATCATAAAATATTCGCTTTCAGCGGTGCAGTTCTCCATTTTAATTCCTTGTACCGACCAGCCAAATTCCGGAGAGATAATATCGCAGTTTTGAATTGTTATATCAGCGCATTCCCGGAATGCTTTGATACCATGAAACTTACTATCTGTTACTGCCACATGTTCGGAATACCACAATGCTGCCCGACAACCTTCGGTCAGTTCCGAATGACGGATGGTAAGTCCGTGATCATGCCAGAAAGGGTAGCGTAGATTGAAAAAACAATCCTCCACTTCTATTTTGCTACATTCCTTAAATGCACTTTCTCCGTCTGCCGGACCATCAAATGCGCAGCTTCTGACCAAAAGCTGATTGCTTCCATAAAGAGTACGCTCTTCATCAAAAGTTTGGTTTTCAATTATTTTCATACTATGATTTCCTCCTTATCATTGATTTGGTCGAAAAGAACAGCGCCCGATTTGAAACACCAGATAATCAAGACAATCAATCTGTTTTTGCCCCTTGTGTACTTGATCGAGAAGTCCTTTTCGATGATTTTCCAATCGTTTTAGCAGCTCCTTTTTTTGCCCTGAATCTAAACAGGCAAGGCAGCAATCAATCGTTTCCTGATTACATCCGGCATCTTTTAGATTTTCTATGATTGCTTCTTTTGAACCATATGCAATCAACTCTTCCAGTTTTATATCTTTGTAACCCATATGGATAACCACCACCAATCTGCATTTTTCTCTTTCTAATCTCATTATAAAAAGCAAAAATAGAAATAGCAAATACTTATATATTATAGCTTTCTATAGTTGATACCTATTAAAAAATAAGATATACTATAATCACCATATTAAAAAGGAGGGGCTCGGTTATGGAACTGCGTGTACTCACTTATTTTCTTGCCGTTGCAAGAGAACAAAGTATTATCAAAGCTGCGAAATCGCTACATCTTTCACAGCCCACCCTTTCCACTCAGATTAGAGCGTTAGAGGAGGAACTGGGAAAACAATTACTGATTCGTGGATCAAAGGGAACAAGAAAAGTGACACTTACCGAAGAAGGGATGATACTCCGTAAACGGGCAGAAGAAATACTGAGCCTTGTACAAAAAACAGAACGGGAAATTTCTGCCTCTGATCAAATGATTTTGGGGGATGTTTATATCGGAGCCGGCGAAACCGATGCTGTCCGTTTTATAGCAAGAGCTGCGAAAGAACTCTATGAATCCTATCCTGGAATCCGCTACCATATCTCCAGCGGCAACGCATGTTTTGTAAATGAGCAACTGGATAAGGGATTGATTGATTTTGGGATTGTATTTGGAAATGTCGATCCCACAAAGTATAATTCAATAGAATTTCCATTCAAAGATACATGGGGTGTTTTGATGAGAAGAGATTCCTCATTGGCTGCAAAAAAAACGATTCAACCGGAAGATTTATGGGATAAGCCATTGATTATTTCAAATCAAGATGACAGCAAAGCTATTTTAACCGCCTGGATTAATAAAGAACTCTCTGAATTAGAAATTATAGCAACTTACAATTTGCTGTTTAACGCCTCCCTGATGGTGGAAGAGGGATTGGGTTACGCCATCGGATTGGATAGAATCATCCATACTGGCGAAAATAGTAAATTATGTTTTCGACCTCTTTCTCCGCAAACCGAAGCAGGTATGCATATCATTTGGAAAAAATATCAAGTGTTTTCTAAAGCGTCTGAAAAATTTTTAGAAAAATTAAAATTGCAACTGCTGAAATTATAGAAGATTACCCCGATACAAAGAAATTTGAAGATGATTTAAAGACTCGAAGAAAGAGGTGATGGATATGTGTATGTATTGTAAGAATAGTACCACTGTCAATAGCACAACAACACACGTCGTAAATTATAAAAATTGTATTATTGTAATTAAAAATGTTCCATGCCTTGAATGTGATCAGTGTGGAGAAAAATATTATACAGATGAAGTTGCTGAACGCCTTGAATTGATTGTTGATATGGCGAAAAAATTAATGCAGGAAATTGCAGTTATCGATTATCCACAGGTGGCTTAATAATTTTGGCGGAAATATCATTGCTGGTATTTCCGCCACTTCTTTTTATATACTCTTCACACTATTCATTCTATCCACCCAGTTACACAAAATCACAATACTCTCTAAATTTACATTGATATATGAATGCCGCCTTTTCGACCTCCAAGTACAGTTGTTCCTTTGACATCTTTCCAAGTAAAATCCAAAATTTCTTCTCTTGCCACGAGAAAATTGCCTGCCCGCTGTGTTAACTGGGCAAAGTTCACAACATAGTCATTCGCGCCCTCATTATATGTGTAGATAGAAGACTCTGATCCCATAAAGCCAATATCCGCTTCACCGGAAATAACCGCTGTCATTGTTTTGTCTGCTCCAAATCCACAAACAAGTTCCAGATCGATCCCTTCTTTTTCAAAGTACCCTTCTTCAATGGCAATATACATCGGGGCGTAGAAAATAGAATGAGCCACCTCGTTTAATGTAACATCGATCATTTTTTCTTTTTCTCGGCTGCCAATCTCGCCGGAAGTTTCTTTGACATCCTCCTCTTTTCCAGAGGCGCATGCGCACAAGAGTGTCATCGTAAGAGATACAGTCATTAAAGCGGTAAATATACGCTTTTTCATAAACTCCTCCTGATAAAGCAATTCTTAATACTATATGACGGAAAAGCAAAAGTGTTCTTCTCCTCACCGCCTGCTTCCGCTCCCTTCATGACATAAAATATCCCGGTATGGAACAATCCCTTAGCATGCGCAGCACGCCCGCCTACAAGGCCTGTATTGCGATATGCACGTGTGAGCATAAAGGGTACTCTTTTTTGTTCCTATACCGGGTTTTGCATTGTACTAACAGCTTTATTTGCCTGTACAGCCATGTTTATCTTCACCGCAGTGGTGACTGCCGCAGGCTTCTCCCTCTGCATGGTGATGATGACTGCAAGTCGTATCTGGATCAAAATTTAACTTGCCGTCCAGAAACGCTCTGATGTTCTCATCTGCGTCTCCGGATGCGCCCGGATACAATTGAATTCCGGCTTCTTGGAGTGCTGTGCGTGCGCCTCCTCCGATTCCTCCGCAGATAAGTACGTCTACTCCATTTTCCTGCAAAAATCCTGCAAGAGCACCATGCCCACTTCCATTTGCATTTATCACCTGTGCCGCCTGCACTTTACCTTCCTCTGTCTCGTATACCTTGAATTCCTCACAATGTCCGAAATGCTGAAAGATCTGTCCGTCTTCATAGGTTACTGCTATTTTCATTAAAATCTCCTCCGTTCTTATTTGTCTTCTATTTTATTATAGCACTGTAAAATATTTTTGCAATTTTCTATGGTATTTATTCTCTTTTTTCTTTATACTCTTTTATAGAGGTTTCTAGAAAAGGAGGAATATTATGCTTTCCAGTATTGATCATGACCTGGCACAGCAGATTGTAAACACTGTAAAAGATGTCTGTGGACATGACGTCAATTTTATCGACTGCTCCGGGATCATTTTCGCAAGTACCGATATACAGCGTATTGGTACATTCCATGAAATCGGCCGAAAAGCGGCCCAAATAGGAAATATGCTGGAAGTTGACACAAATACAGAATTTTCCGGCACGTACAAGGGAGTGAACCTCCCTGTCCACTACAAGGACGTCATCATTGCCGTGATCGGTATCAGCGGAGAGCCGGAAGAAGTCCGCAAATTTGCCTATCTTGCAGAACGGATCACCCGACTTCTTATCCGTGAGCAGGAAGTCAACGCATTTTCCAGAACACAGGCAGAAAAACGTCATTATATCCTCCATGCCCTCATCGGTGGAAAACTTGAGAACTATGACTATATCTTACATTGTTTAGAAGAAATGCATATAGGAAAGGAAAGCGAAAAACGGATCCTTATCATCCGGCTCAGTACCGCTTACCGTCCAGACAGCCTTCCTGTAATGGAACAGCAGATCTTGGATCTGTTTTCCCGCACGCGGACTGTACTGTATACGTATCATTATCCCAACGAATATCTGGCCTTAATGGAAGAGGACTCTTTTATCCAGTATACAGACGATCTGCAAGCATTTGCTGACAAATACGCTGACTGTTTGTGTCTGGCAGTTGGAAAAGCCGTCCGGGGTATTTCTCTATCAGAGTCTTATTCCAGTGCTATAACCGCTTTAAATAGTCTATCCGATACCAAACTGCATTTTGCTGTTTTCGATCATCTCACATTGGAACTCTTTTTATCTTCCTTGACGCCTGAAAACAGGAATGCCTATTTAAACCGGACGATCTTTCCACTGACAGAGGCAGAACTGTCATTGCTCTCCGTCTATTTTGAGAATGATATGTCTCTTTTACAGACTGCACAGCAGCTTTTCCTCCACAAAAACACACTGCAGTATAAACTGGATCATATTTATAAAAAATGTGGTCTGAATCCCCGCAAATTCCGTGATGCGGTCCTGCTCTATCTGGCAGTGAAAATACGCACAGACTACACAAAAAAGGAGACACAAAATGATCGATAAAACACTAATTCCCGTAGGCGGGTTAAAAAAAGAACCTTTCTCAGGCAGCCACAGCGGCATGCGGTATTTTTTTCAATGTGATGAAAGCAAGGAATCTTTTACTGTCTATATTTATCCAGAGCCCTGGTCCTTTGAAAAGACCCCGGACGCGGAAAAAGAAAACGCTTCTTTTCCATTAACCGAAGAAGGCATGGACAATGCGATTGCCTGGCTGCATGAGCAATTTGAGGCACAAAAAGAACGGTGGGTCTCCGCTGCAAAAGAAGCAATGCACACCGTTCTGGCAAAATGATTTTCTTTTTATTTTTTACTTTATTTCTTTTTAATAATGTTTAGAATTTCTTCTAATTCTTGTCACAACAGATTCATATTTTCCTAGTATTCTGAATATATGAAAACAGAAGGCAATGGCTGTGTCTGCAGTCTGCGATGCAGTCATTGGCCTTCGCCTAAAGTATCGATCAGTTCAAACGATATTCCGGAAAATAGTCCTGGAATATTTTTTTTGTATATTCCTGCACTTCTGCTTCCATTTTCTCATACCGCTTCATAAGCGAGAGTCCTTTTTCTGTAATTTTGCACTTTCCGCCCCTGCTGCCGCCATGCTGACGACTGATCAGTTCATATCCCAGTTCTTTTTCTGCCCGGTTAACGATCTTCCATCCTTTGCTGTAGGACATCCCCATCACACTGCACGCTTCTTTCATGGATTCTGTCTCTTGGATCCTGGCAAGAAGCATGGTAAGTCCTGGACCAAACACCAAATCTTCATTATAAACTTTAACTTTTACCAATGGATACAACTTATCATTCCTCCAACAGTAATATTTTCCCCGGATCCACTGTCACAAATTCCGGTATCTGCCTGTCGCCGCGTTCCCTCTTCATCCACATCGCTTTCTTTGGATCCTCCGCGTTTTGAAAGAGTAAGATCCACTCAAAGGGAGCTTCTGATCTTTCTCCCGATCGTATTCGGATCCGGTTTTCACATGTCTCAGAAGAACCAACAGGCAAAAAATCATGCGCCCGGATCCCTACATATGCCAGCTTCTGCGGTATGCTTCCCCTTACCTTCAGTTCCACCCCCCAGTCTATAGCATATACAGTATTTTCCTTTATCTGTTTCGCTTTAGATATATTCTTACATCCTGTCAGTCTAGCTGCCAACATTTTCCTTGGACGCGCAAAAAGTCCCTTTGTGTCTCCACAGATCAGATTCACGCCCTCCCCCATAACCATCGTTTTATCACAGAGCCGGTATATTTCATCCCGATCATGACTTACAATGATCGTGCATCCTGTAAAATTCTTTAGATGTTCTCTTAATTCCAGCTGGAGTTCTTCCTTTAAATAACTGTCCATAGCAGAAAATGGTTCATCCAGAAGTAAAATATCCGGCTCTGACGCAAGTATCCTTGCAAGCGCTGTTCTTTGTTGCTGACCACCGGATAATTTATAGGGATATTGTTTTTCCAGACCCTTGATCTGAAATTGTTCTAAGAGCTTTTCTACTTTCTTTTGTTTTTCTTCTCTTTTTCCCTGAATTCCCATTGCTATATTCTCTTTTACAGTCATATTCGGAAAGAGCGCATAATTCTGAAATAAATATCCAACCTTTCTTTTCTGCGGTGTCATATTCGTTTTGGATCTGCTGTCATAAAATACGGTTCTCTCTGTTTTAATCCTCCCGCTGTCCAGCGTTATGATCCCTGCTATAGCCTTTAATGTCATACTTTTTCCACAGCCGGAAGCACCGAGTATCCCCAATATTTCTTCCCTCATGGCAAACTGCATGTCAAGAGAAAAATTCTTCAGTTTTTTTTGTATGTCTGCTTCTAATTCACGCACTGCTTACCTCCGGTCATGCTTCTGGAATATATACGTTACATAATTCATACCAGTTACCACAAAAAAGGAGATTAAAACAAGTATGAGCACATATTTGTATGCTCCTTGCATATCTCCCGCAGCAACATTGGAATAGACTGCCAACGGAAGAGTCCTCGTTTTCCCTGCAATATTCCCCGCTATCATCACTGTAGCGCCAAACTCTCCCAGACCTCTGGCAAATGCCAGAATACCGCCTGACAGGATTCCCGACATAGCATTGGGAAGCAGCACTTTCCAAAAGATCTTCCACTCAGACATTCCCAACGTCCGGCCTGCATAGAGCAGGTCGACATCCACCTGCTCAAATGCCCCTCTGGCAGACCTGTACATCAGCGGAAAAGAGAGCACAACTGCAGCAAGTACCGTAGCGCCCCAGGAAAAGGCAATCTTCACACCGAAAAACTCTAAAAAAAACTGTCCCAGCGGACGCTTTATGCCAAATATATACAGTAAGAAAAATCCGGCCACTGTCGGAGGCAGCACAAGGGGAAGGGTCAAAAGCCCATCACACAGCATTTTCCATTTTTCATGACGCATACGCACGACTCCGTAGGCAGCAGCCATCCCCAGAAAAAATGTAATAAAGATAGATACTGTTGCCGTTCTCAGCGAGATCAGAATTGGTGACAGTTCCATTGATCCTTCCCCTTTGTACTTCTTATTTTTCTCTATTTATTATATTCGATAAAACCGTATTCTTCAAATACTTTGACAGCCTCTTCACTCTGCAGAAATTCTACAAACTTCTGTGCCGCTTCTTTGTTTTTTGAGGCAGTGACTATGCCTACCGGATAAATGGCCGGTTCTGCCAGGCTGTCTGCCGGCGCCTCCGCCACTACTTTGACTCTGTCTGTCGTAGCTGCGTCTGTCGCATATACGATACCTGCATCTGCGCTTCCCTCTGCTACCCAGTTCAGCACTTCTGTCACATTTGTGCCGAGACTTGCCTTCTCAGATACTGCCTCCCATAATCCCAGATTTGTCAAAGATTCCTGGGCATACTGTCCCACCGGCACACTCGCGGGATCGCCAATGCCGATCGTCTCCGCTTTTGTAATATCGGTGAATTCCTTCAGTTCAAGTTCTGTATCTGCAGGAGTAATGAGTACAATCTTATTTTCCAGCAGATTTACAATCGAGTCTTTATCCACTAAGTTCTCCTCTGCTAGCGCATTCATCTGCTTTGCCGCGGCAGACATAAAAATATCAGCCTCGATTCCCTCTTCGATCTGTGTCTGTAATTTCCCCGAACTGTCATAGGTTCCTTTCACCGTGATATCCGGATTTGCCTTTTCAAACATCGGGATCAATTCATCCTCATAAGAATATTCCAGGCTTGCCGCAGCTGCGATCAAAAGTTCCGTTGGTTCTTCTTTACTTTTCTCCTGCGTCTTCTGTGTATCCGCAGAAACCTCTTTCTTTCCGTCCTGAGCAGAACCACAGCCTGCAGCCAACATCCCTGCCAGAACCACAGTCAATAAAATTGCCGTCATCTTTTTCTTTTTCATACGTTTCCTCCTGTATGTATATTCTCTGCCCATCCGGGCATCCCCTAACACATGCCTTACAGGCAGGCGGGCTTCGCCCGATAAGGTATACCCATCCGGGCATCCCGTAATACATGCCTTGCAGGCAGGCGGGCTTCGCCCGATAAGGTATATTTTAATTATACATCAAGTTGTTTTTAAAAACAACTTGAAATATTACCTACATCCTATTGTCTAGCAAAAGATTTAACTTTTGTCCCAATATAATACCACCGGCAGTTAAATAACATATGCATTATAAGAAATCACCCTTTTGCTGCCGGTGGCATTAGGTGTCTATAACACAAAAAACAGAAAGGAAGGCTGTCTTCTAGATGACAACCTCCGCTTCCTGTTCCTTGAAGATTCTCCTATTTCCTGTGAAATCGGATGAGTAAAATTAAAACGTTATCTGCTCCCTACTTTTTCTTCTTTTCATAAGGTGTCCCGGTCAGAGGCAGTTTTGTCTGGAAATCGTGATTCCATTTGTAGTATGCTCCTGCAACAGCCGGCGCTGTCGGGATGGATGTGATCTCTCCGATACCGATAGCACCGTATCCGACCTCCACTCCTGGTTTTTCTACAATGATCGGCTCCACTTCCGGCACCTTATCTGCCTTAAAAAGTCCTAGAGTTCCGTATCTGGATACCGGATACCCGTCTTTCAGTTCGTATTTTTCTG
This sequence comes from Mediterraneibacter massiliensis, assembly GCF_001487105.1. Classification (GTDB taxonomy): domain Bacteria; phylum Bacillota; class Clostridia; order Lachnospirales; family Lachnospiraceae; genus Mediterraneibacter; species Mediterraneibacter massiliensis. The sequence goes on from NZ_LN913001.1 coordinate 2,062,963, forward strand.
TCAGCGCGTACCCCAGGCTCATAACTACTCCGCCCTCGATCTGCCCTTCTACACTGACAGGATTTACTGCTTTCCCCACATCATGAGCGGCAACAATCTTTTTCACCGTTCCGTCTTCATTCAATACGCACACTTGTGTGGCATAGCCATAAGCCACATGGGAAACCGGATTCGGCACATCACTGCCCATTTTATCCGTCTTGGCAAGATATTCTCCGTAATATTCTTTCCCCTCCAACTCTGAAAGTGCGTATTTCTCTAAATCTTGCTTCAATTCCTGACAGGCACGTTTTGCCGCTTCTCCGGTGATCAGCGTCTGCCGGGAACCTGAAGTTGTTCCTGAATCCGGTGAATTTGCCGTATTTGGTCTGCAGTATTCTATTTCTTCCAATGTCAGACCTGCTGTCTCGGAAATGACCTGTGTCAATACGGTCCCCAGTCCCTGACCAATACAAGAAGCACCTGCATGGATCTGCACCTTACCTCCTTTTACAAGCAGCCGGCAGCGTCCCCAGTCGGGAAGCCCTACTCCGACCCCTGCGTTTTTCATAGCGCATGCGATACCTGCATAAGGCTCACTTTCATAGACTTCCTTAACTGCCTCCAGTGTTTCTGCCACACCGGTAGACGCATCTGCGATCTGTCCGTTTGGCAGAACCTGCCCTGGACGTATCGCATTCCGGTACCGTATCTCCCACGGTGATATCCCCACCAGTTCCGCCAAAAGATCTAAATTCCTTTCAGAAGCAAAGCAAGTCTGCGTCACGCCAAATCCTCTGAATGCTCCTGCAGGTGGATTGTTCGTGTAGATTGCTTTCCCATCAATATCGATCACCTGGAAATTATACGGCCCTGCCGCATGTGTACAGGCACGCTGTAAAACTGGTCCTCCAAGAGAAGCATATGCGCCTGTATCAGAGACAACGACTGCCTTCATGGCCGTCAGATATCCATTTTCATCACAAGCTGTCGTAACATCCATCCACATAGGATGACGCTTAGGATGTACTACGATACTTTCTTGTCTGGAAAGTTTTACCTTCACGATCCGCTTCGTTAAGTAGGCAACCAAAGCCGCATGATGCTGCACACTGACGTCCTCTTTACCTCCAAAACCACCGCCTACCAGCTTATTTTCCACGATCACTTTTTCCGGTGGAAGCCCCAGCATGATAGAACATTCATGTTGTGTATCATAGGTTCCCTGATCACTAGAATAAATGAATACACCGTCATCATCAAAAGGCATTGCCACCGCACATTCCGGTTCCAAAAATGCATGCTCTGTCCAAGGCGTCTCATAATGTCTTGTAACCTTATATTTCGACGCTGCGATCACCTCATCCGCATTTCCTCTCACCAGATGTTCATGTGCCAGCACATTTCCCGTACTGTGCACAAGAGGAGCGTCTTCCTGCATTGCCTCAAAAGGATCCAAAACCGGCGTAAGCACCTCGTAATCAATCTTGATCTTCGTTTTAGCATTTTCCAGTATTTCCTGATTTTCCGCCGCCACAAGGCATATCGCATCGCCCAGATAATGCGTGATACCACCCACAGGAATCATCGTATCCCAGTCCTGTTTTAAGTGTCCTACCTTGACATTTCCCGGCACATCCTGCGCCGTATAGACCCCGATCACTCCGTCCATGGCAAGTGCTTCCTCTGCATGGATCGCAAGCACTTTCGCCCGCGGATATTCGGAGCGTACTGCGCTTGCGTAGATCATCCCTTCTAGATAAATATCATCCGGATATTCTCCGGTACCTGTCACTTTTTCTTTGGCATCAATCCGCTGCATTGCCTGTCCTACCGTCACTTTTCCACTTTCTTCGTGAACATCCAAGTTTTCTCTGAAAATCTTTGCGCTTAAAAGGATTCCTTCGATAATCTTTTTATACCCAGTGCAGCGGCAGATATTATTTCGTATCGCCGCGATCACCTCTAACCGGGAAGGATCAGACGTCTTATCAAGCAGACCCTTGGCACACATCACCATCCCTGGAATACAGAAACCGCACTGTACTGCCCCCGCAGTGGCAAAGGCATACGTATACACCTCTTTTTCCCTGTCACTTAGCCCTTCCACCGTCAGGATCTCTTTTCCTTCTACTTTAGAAAGCATTGGTATACAAGCTCTTGTGGTTTTTCCGTCTACAAGAACTGTACATGTCCCGCATGCGCCCTGGCTGCATCCGTCTTTTACAGACGTAAGATGCAGATCATCCCGCAGAAATCGCATCAATTTTTTGTCCTTCTCTACTTCATATTTCTTCCCATTTACAAGAACTGTGATCATACACCCACTTCCTTTCTTAAACATTCCAGGTCTTTTGGACGATCAATATCCAAAAGTTCTCCCTTTTCTGTTTCTATGATCCGCACTCTATCCAAGTGGTGTTTTAATATTTGCCTTCCCCCGCTATCTCCAGTCAGAGTTAAAAGTGCAGGAAAATCTCTTTTATCCCACAAAACCGGATTCCTCGTTTCTCCATCCTCTCCGGCACAGATGATCTGTCCGGGATGGCAGAACGCCTCATTGAAGATCCGCTGTATCGTCGAAATCTTCAAATTGGGTTGATCGCATACTGTAAAAAGAACTCCCTGTATCGTACTGTCTATCTCCAACACCTTTTCCAGACCTAACTTTACAGAACGGGAAATCCCTTGTTCCGGCTCTTGATTTCTTGCCACTGCAAAACCGTTTTTCTCTGCTGCTTTTTCTATCTCCTCATATCCCGTCACCACAATAACAGGATACCCGGAAAAAGCAGCCGCTTTTTGAAACATGATCTCATAAAGTGCACTGTCAAAAAATGGAATTTTAAGCTTATTGCTGCCGAATCGCTCTCCTTTTCCTGCCGCTAAAACAACGATCGCAAAACTCCCTTTCATATGTTCAAACCTGCTGACTGCCTCCAAGACACCGCCTCCTATCGCGCGTGCCTTATCAGAAACAGACATGCAATGAGATACGTCGCTTCGCGCATCGATATCTCCAATCTTTAATCCTCGTTTTACTCGAACGCCGCTTTGCAGCATGCCCCTTACGATCCCAGACATCTGCGCGCAGACCGGGTGCTCGCCTGTCACCGCCACGATCTGTCCCTTTTCTACCTTTTGCCCGATCTGCACCTTTGGTTCCATGAGCCCGTCCGCTGCTGCGCGTATCAGTCTTTCCGTCGTATAGCCTCCCACCTCTCCGGGTACTCCTGTATTCGCAATAGCGCTTCCCTGCCAGATCAGGCTTCCCAACGTATGCCCCCGTTTTGTCTCCACCACGCAGTGACAGTCCTCTCCTGCCGTAAAGCCCGGTCCTACTCCGATGACGAGGGGCGCATCCGTAATGGAAGTTCCTAAATTTCTTTTTGCCAAGATTGCATCTATCACTACATCTGGGCGAAACCAAAAGCGTGTCTCTGCTTTCTCGTCTACAACGACTGGGATGTCTCCTTTTTCCAAAATATCTTCTATCTCTTTGCGTGAACCTGCGCAGATCCCCGTCATATTTTCTACCTGTGCACATTTTTCATAGACTGCTCTGGACAACGCCACGCTTCTTCTCACTGTCAGGGGAACTTCCAATTCTGTCATCACGATCTGATGTCCGCATCCATACAGCCTGGATGCGATCCCCGTTGCCAGATCTCCCGCACCCTTTATCAATATTTTCATGTTCTGCTTTGCACTCCTTCACCCGTCACAAGTACATTTTTTATTCCTTCTCTTTGCAGTATCCAACAGATTTCTTCTGCTGCCGCAAGGCGGGATGCGCCTTCCGCTTTATTCAAAATGACCCAGTATCCTGTGTCCGGCGGACAATTTTTTCTGCCTCCATATTCTGATGAAGCCAACATCGCAATATCCTGTGCAGTAATCTTTTCTTTGCCGGATTTCCGCAAAAGTATTTCTGCCCTTTTCCTGCGAAAGCATGCCTCTTCTATCGTACTTCCCACTGCGTCCATTCCATAAACAGCAAATACATGCGTACTCTGCGGCAAGATCACAGGCTCATGCTCCGCCGGGACTTTTACAGGCATATGCTTTGCTCCGTCTGCTTCGATCAAAACCGGGCGTCCCAGCTTCAAGATTTCTCCCAGGAACTCCTTAGGTACACTTTGTATTTTCCCATTTTCGGCCGGAACACCTACGCACACTTTTTTATACGCTTCCAAAATTCTTTCCATTTTACATATAGAAGGCTCCCATAAAAACCATGGAAATGTTTCTTTTTTCATATGCGTCGTCGTCGTGACGATCACCGGTTTGTTCCGCATCACAAATTCTTCTGCCATACGCCAGATCGTTGTCGTCTTTCCGCCTGCTCCGACTACAGAGATGACCGGGGCGTCCATATATGCCGCCCCCGTAATCTCAAGCAGTGACCCTGCTCTGTGCCACTCTTTTCCCTTTTTATATCGTATATCCATTCGCTTCATCCCGCTTCTTTCCCTTGCAAAATCGCAGCCGGGTCATACTGTTTTATAAAATACTTCTTATCTGAGAAGATAGGCGTAATCTGTGCAGACTGCTTCCATCAGCTTTAATAATGCCTCTGGAATATGCGTCTTTTCTCCCTTTGTCCAGATGAGAGTCTCTCCCATAAATCTGACCGCACATTTGATCTTTTCTCTGTCCAATACGGCAAATCCCTGGTTCTTGCTGTCCGCCATATCTTTCTCATCTGCAAAAAGTGTAAACTTATCCAGATAAGGCGCACTGTCATAGGGACAGAAACTTCTGCAGTTTCCACATTCGTTGCACATATAGTCTACATGGATGATCTGATGTTTTTCCATTCCAGGAACACGGATGGACAGATTTGCCCTATTCGGACAGACTTCCACACAGTTCTCACATATAGTAGAACAACTTAGGCACCTGCCGCTTTCTTCTTTGTCGGAATGCAGATCGGACAGATTTCCTTTTCTCTCATAAACGACCGTCTCCGCTATCTTTATGTCTGTTTCTTTGCACAATGCTGCGCCGATGATCGCTTCTGCCGCTTTTCGCCCGTCACGGATCCCCTCTACTACTGTTGCCGGTCCGTAAAGCCCATCGCCTATCACATAGACGCCAGAAATACTTGTCTCCAATGTTTCTTCATTGACAAATGCTCTGCCCCGTTCATTGACACGGATACCATTCGCCTCATAAAAAGCAGACGGAACCTTTTCTCCTACCGCCGCGATCACCGTATCTGCAGGGATTACTTTCTGCTCCCCTGTCGGAATAACGCTTCTTCGTCCGGAACTGTCAAAATCTCCTAATTTCATTATATCACAGAACAGCCTTTTATCCTCCAGTTTTACAGGAGAAAGAAGTTCCATAAATTCCACTCCATCTTCTACTGCCAGGAGCAGTTCTTCTTCATCTGCCGGCATATACCGTTTTGTCCTTCTGTATACAAGATATGCGTGTTCCACGCCCTTTGCTCGTTTCGCTGCTCTTGCGGTATCCATCGCCGTGTTGCCGCCGCCGATAACAACAACATTTTTCCCGATATCTATATTCCCTTCTGTTTCTTTAAATCTGGCCAGAAATTCCAACGCATTTACCGTCTCGCCTGCTTCCAGTTTTAACACACCGGGTTCATATGCGCCTACTGCCAGGAGCACCGATGTATAGCCTTGTTTTTTCAGTGTTTCCACACTGTCTATTTCCGTATGCAGGCAGATATCTACACCCATTTTTTCAAGCAGGGCATGATCTTTGTCGATCGCCTCTGCAGGAATACGAAATTCCGGAATTACATGGCGTACTACACCGCCAAGGGAGCCTGTCTTTTCAAATAAAGTAACGGACATGCCCGCTCTTCTTAAGAAGTACGCTGCCGCCATACCAGCCGGACCGCCTCCGACGACCGCTGCTTTGCCTTCCTTTGTAATAGCCGGTGTCTGTATTTTTTCAAACAACGCATCGTATCCGTTCTTAGCTGCTGCCAATTTCATAGTACGGATATGTACTGGATCCTCGTAGAAGTTACGGGTACATTTCCCCATACAAGGATGCGCACAGATCGTGCCTGTGATAAATGGAAGTGGATTTTTTTCTGTGATCACCTCCATGGCCTCTTCATATTTTTCCTCTTTTACAAGCTGAAGATATGCCGGAATATCCTGATGTATCGGACAGCCTTCCTTACATGGCGCGACGAAACAATCTAACAACGGCACCTGCTTTTTCATCTTTCTGGAAGGAAGCGGTTTAACCGCTTTTACATGATAGGGACTTGTCTTAGCTTCTTCTGCAAGTCTGCTTGTGGCTTCTGCATTGACTTTTTCAAATATGTCCCCTTCTTTTTGCAGCAGTGACGCGATCTGCGTCATTCTATCATATCCACCTGGTTTTAGCAGCGTCGTTGCCACTGTTACCGGCCAGATACCTGCCTCTACGATTCCTTTGATATTGTGATAGTCTGCTCCGCCGGAATAAGAGATACGAAGCTTTCCGTCAAATTCTTCTGCCAATTTTGCTGCCAGGGAGATAGACAACGGATACAACGATTTCCCTGACATGTACATTTCCTCACTGGGCAGTTCCTTCTGTTTTACATCTACCGGAAATGTATTTGTGATCTTTACGCCAAATTCCAGATTTCGTTCCTCGCACACTTTCATAAGCCTTGTAAGCATCGGGACTGCGTCTTCATACTGCAGATCATCCAGAAAATGAAAATCACCGAAGGCAACGTAATCATATCCCATTTCATCCATTGTCTTTCTGGCATACTCATATCCCAGAAGAGTCGGATTGCACTTGATAAACGTGTGAAAGCCCTTTTCCGTGATCAGATACATTGCGATCTTCTCAATCTCCTGCGGAGGACATCCGTGCAGTGTGGAGATCGTAACAGAATTACATATATCACCAGAAATCCCTTCAATATCTTCTTTTGTCACATGAGCAAACAGATCCACATGCTCTAACAGGTAAGACTTGCACTCTTTAAAAATCGCGGATCCCTGTGCATGCTGCATAGTGTTCAAAAAGCGGTCGATCTTCTCTGACTTAATCCCTTCCAAGTCATATCCTACACTGATATTGAACTGGAAGCCATCCATACTGCCCAAGGCAAATTCTTTAGACAGCACTTTCAGAAGAAACCATGCCTTGATATATTCTTCCATTGCCTCAGACACATAAAGTTCTGTTGACCACTCACAGTTATAACATTCGTCATCTGCCTTGATACACGGTTTATTGACACAAGCAGATAATTCTGCTCCATCCATCACTTGTACGGTCTTCAGTTCAAAGAAACGGCTTCCCGTATAGTATGCAGCCACAATATTCTGGGTCAGCTGTGTATGCGGACCTGCTGCCGGTCCGACAGGCGTCTCAAGAGGACGCCCAAAAAGTGTCCTGTTATATTTTGCATCCGCATGATAGGGATGGTGTTCTCCAAATACTGTGCCTGACTGTTTCTTTTCCGTCAGGATCCAGTTTAATAACTGGTCAAAAGCCATCGGTCTCATTATATCACTCATATTCTTTCCTCCAATATACTTTTTTATCCAATTTATCTACTCCGTCTCGGGTTTATCCTTTGGCAGCAATAAATTCAAAAGCACTGCGAAAATCGTTGCCAGTACGACCGGGGAAGAGGCAAAAGTATTATTGATGATAGACTGGAAGTTCTCCAGACTCATTCCCATATTCAGCGCGCTGTGGATACTCTGCGTCATCTGATCTAAACATCCTTTACTTAATGATACGCCCATTCCGATCGCAATAGATAAACCTGCTACGGTCGTGTTACGGAACGTCAATTTTTCTGTAACAAGCAGTTTGATCCCTGTCATCGCGATAGAAGCAAATACAGAAGCTACGGCTCCGCCCAGCACACACTGCGGGATCGTACGGAGCAATGCGGAAAATTTCGGGATCAAACCTGCTATAAGTAAAATAGCCGCCGACATCGAAAATACCTTTCTCGCCACTACTTTTGTAGAACCAACGATCCCTACATTCTGACTGAACGTCGCAGTCGGAGGACAGCCAAAACAAGCACTTACAATATTACTGATTCCATATCCGATGATCCCGCCGTTTAATTCCTTATCCGTAGGCAGCCTGTCCATGCCGCCGCTGGTCGTCGCAGAAAAGTCTCCCATTGCTTGGATAGAATTGACGAGGAAAAGGATCGCCAATGGAAGGATCGCCGAAATTTCAAAACTCATGCCAAACTCCAACGGCTTCGGAAGCTGAAACCATCCTGCGCTTGACAACGCGGAAAAATCTACCATTCCAAAACAAAGTGCTACGATATAACCACAGACAAGACCGATCAAGATAGAGGCGAGTTTAAACAGACCTTTTCCGTAATGGTTCAAGGCTACTACGATCCCCAGTGTGATAAACGCCACCAGCCAGTTCTGCCAGGAACCAAATACCAGCGCCGCCGTCTTCCCCTGTTCTTCTACGATCACTTCATATGTATTAGATGGATTTCCAGCCATGTAATTGACAGCCGTCGTATAGAGCGACAGACCGATCGCAAAGATGACGGTTCCGATCACAAGCGGAGGAAACACCTTTCGTATCTGCTTGATAAACAGACCCACAAGAATGGCCACTATACCTCCGACCACCATCGCTCCCAGTATCGTATCCACACTTTTTGCCTGTGCCGCGATCGCCGTCATCGTAGGCACATAGGCAAAGCTGACGCCAATGATGACCGGAAGGCCGGAACCTAAATGTATCCTGTTCCCATATAACTGTAAGAAAGTTGACAACGCAGCAAAAACAAGAGACATTTGTATCAAAAGTCCCATATTTACATTCCCGCCGGCATTATTTGCTGCGTTTGCCACCAAAATCGCCGGCGTCACACAGCCAACTACAGCAGCCAGCACATGCTGTGCCGCAAGAGGCAGTATCTGCCCTAAGGTAGGATTCCCATCCCATTTAAATAATTCTGTATTATCTTTTCTATCTATTGTTTTTTCTGTATTCACCTGTTGCTTCCTTTTATGCTTTGTGCACCCTTTCTATAATTTTTACCTTTTACTTACTGTTGATCCTGCTTGCCAGTTTCGCTGCTGCCTGCCGGCAGTCTGCCATCACTTTTGCCTCATCGATCTCCGTCAGTCTTCGGTCTTTCATAAGGACTTTTCCATTTGCTACCGTCGTCACCACATCATGTCCGGTTACACCAAACACAAGATGTCCGTTAACATTTCCAGCATGCATAGGTGTAAGAGGATCATAGTTGACAATGATCACATCCGCTGCCGCCCCTTCTTTTAAGACGCCTAACTCCTGCTTGAAATACCGCCCCGCGATTTTTGCGTTATTTTCAAACAACATCTGCGGAACTTCTGCCCAGGCAGTATTCGGATCACACAGATGGTGTTTATGCAGTACGTTTGCCACTTTGAAAGATTCCATCATATCATGTGTATATCCATCTGTCCCCAAGCCGGTCAGTATCCCTCTGTGAACGAGTTCCATGGTAGGCGGACACCCACAGGCATTTCCCATATTCGACTCCGGATTATGTACAACCATTGTATCTGTCTCCTTGATCAGTTCCATCTCGTGCGGATTGATATAAATACAATGTCCCAACAGTGTTTTCTCACCGAGGATCCCATGATCCATCAAACGATCTACGATCCGCTTTCCATATGTCTTCAGACAGTGATGCAGGTCTTCGATCCCTTCCGCCACATGGATATGATATCCGACTCCATCCGGCTTATGTTCAGCCGCAAGCGCCATTGTCTCATCGGAGATTGTAAACTGCGCATGCATTCCCATCATACCGGCGATCATTCCCGTATCGTCCTGTAAAGCATGGCGGATAAACTCTGCATTTTCCAGTACGCCTTCTTTTGCCTTGTCCTTCCCATCTCTGTCGGAGATCTCATAACACAAGCAAGAACGCACGCCTGTTTCTTTTGCAGCTCTTTCTATCTCAAATAAAGACCCTCTTATAGAACCAAAGCTGGCATGATGGTCGAAAATCGTCGTCACCCCGTTTTTAATACACTCAATATACGTGGCCATAGCACTTAAATAGGTGTCCTGAAGCGTCAGATTCCGGTCTATCGTCCACCACATACCGTCTAAAATATCCAAAAACCCTTTCGGATCATATCCATTGATAGCCAAACCTCTTGCAAATGAACTGTAAATATGTTCATGGGCATTGATGAATGCCGGCATGATCAATCCACCTTTTGCATCAATGAACTCTGCGTCCGGATACATACCTTTTATCTCTTCCAGACTGCCCACTTTTTGAATCGAATTTCCCTCAAGAGCTACTGCGCCATTTTCTATAAAGGGGCTGCTTTTGTCTCTTGTGATCACCCTTCCGTTTCCTAAAATCAACATATTTTCCGTCTCCTTTTTCATACAAATTTTTTCAGACAGCTTTTGTTGTATATAGAATAACATCAATTTTTTACAATTGCAATACAAATTCTAAATTATTTTTAGTTACCTAAATTTTTTTTAGAAAAAGTATTGATTTTCGTTTTTTTTATGATATGATGAGTTTAAAGGCGCAGCTCCTGTTTGCTGCAAAAGCGGTGAGCTGCATATATCGCGGTCACTTAAATTTCCCCTGAAGAAAGGAGGATCGACATGGCAAATAGACTCACTTTGCTAAAGCAGCTTGCCCATGGTCTCGCTGTACAATTTGGCACTTCCTGCGAAATTGTCATCCACGATTTAAATCAGGAAGATCTAAGCCGTTCTATCGTCTATATTGAAAACGGCCATGTATCCAACCGCCAAGAAGGTGACGGACCTTCCGGCATCGTACTGGAGGCACTGAAAGCTGATCCTGATAAAATACAAGATAAGTTGTCTTATCTTACGAAAACAGAGGACGGAAGAATCTTGAAATCCAGTACGATGTATATCCGCGGAGAGGACAATACAATTTCTTATATCTTCTCTCTAAATTACGATATAACGCCTTTGATTGCGGCACAGGCGGCTGTTCAGCCGCTTATACAGACAGAAGCAGAAAAACGCGCAGACGGTAAAGATGAGGATACACCTGCCACCATCACACATAATGTTACAGAGTTGTTAGATCAGCTCATTGAACAGGCAACTGCTTTGGTCGGAAAGCCTGTGGCTCTGATGAATAAAGACGACAAGATCAAGGTTGTGCAATATTTAAATGATGCCGGTGCTTTTCTGATCACAAAGTCCGGCGATAAGGTATCTTCTTTTCTTGGCATTTCCAAATTCACGCTCTACAGCTATATGGATGCCGGGAAATAACTTCTGCACTTAAAGATCACAGAAAGAATACTACACTTTCAAATCATAATAAGGAGGTTTCAAACAATGGAAACAATCAAATGGGCACTAAACAATATGCCTAAAACAGAAGATTCTCAACTGAAGGTCATGGCGCTTGAAGAGGTCGAAAAAGCAAGGAACTTCCACAAAAGCTTTCCGCAGTACAGCGTGACACCACTTGCAGATTTAAAACATATGGCATCCTATCTAGGTCTTGACGCTGTGTATGTCAAGGATGAATCTTATCGGTTCGGACTCAATGCTTTCAAAGTTCTCGGCGGTTCTTTTGCCATGGCAAGATACATTGCAAAACAGACAGGCAGAGATGTATCTGCGCTTCCCTATCAGGTGCTGACATCAGAAGAATTAAAAAAAGAGTTCGGGCAGGCAACTTTTTTCACCGCTACTGACGGAAATCACGGACGCGGTGTTGCATGGGCTGCTAACAAACTCGGACAAAAATCTGTTGTCCTCATGCCAAAGGGCACGACACAGACACGTCTGGATAATATTCTCGCAGAAGGCGCGCAGGCGACGATCGAAGAATACAACTATGATGAATGTGTCCGCATGGCAAACGCAATGGCAGAAAAAACAGAGAATGGGATCATGGTACAGGATACCGCATGGGATGGATATGAGGAAATTCCTGCCTGGATCATGCAGGGATACGGTACGATGGCAATGGAAGCGGATGAACAGCTCCATACAGCCGGATGTGATCGTCCTACCCACGTATTTATCCAGGCAGGTGTCGGCTCTCTTGCCGGAGCGGTGCAGGGATATTTTGCTAACCGCTATCCAGATAATCCGCCAAAAGTTGTTGTCGTGGAGGCAGAAGCCGCTGCATGTCTGTATAAAGGAGCCTGTGCAGGTGACGGAGAGCTGCGTATCGTAGACGGCGATATGGTAACGATCATGGCAGGTCTTGCCTGTGGAGAACCTAACACGATCTCCTGGGATATCCTGAAAAATCATGTGGATACATTTGTGGCCGCTCCTGATTGGGCTGCTGCAAAGGGCATGCGTATGCTTGCCGCTCCGATTAAAGGGGATACTCCTGTCACTTCCGGAGAATCCGGCGCAGCTCCGTTCGGAGTTTTGTCCTGCATCATGACTATGGAAGAATATAAACCTTTAAGAGACCATCTTGGCCTGGATGAAAATTCCCGGGTACTGCTCTTCTCTACCGAAGGAGATACAGATCCTGGAAGATATAGATCCATCGTATGGGATGGAAATGACAAATAACATGTAAACCATCATTATTTTAATAAGGAGAGAAAATTATGGATTTCAACAAAATCAAAGAAGCAGCCAAAAATTACGAAGCAGATATGACAAAATTTCTGCGGGAAATCGTTAAAAATCCCGGTGAAAGCTGCGGCGAAAAAGCACATATCGACCGCATTGCCGAAGAGATGAGAAAACTGGAATTCGACAAAGTCGAGATTGATCCCCAAGGAAATGTTCTCGGATACATGGGAACAGGAAAAACGCTGATCGGTTTTGACGCACATATTGATACAGTAGGAATCGGAAATATAGACAACTGGGATTTTGATCCTTATGAAGGCTTCGAATCTGATACAGAAATCGGAGGACGCGGTGTGTCCGATCAGTGCGGCGGTATCGTATCCGCTGTATACGGCGCACGTATCATGAAAGATCTGGGACTTTTAAATGACAAATATACTGTACTCGTAACCGGTACTGTTCAGGAAGAAGACTGTGACGGACTATGCTGGCAGTATATCATCAACGAAGATAAAGTCCGCCCGGAATTTGTTGTCTCTACAGAACCTACAGACGGTGGAATCTATCGTGGACAGCGTGGACGTATGGAGATTCGGGTAGATGTCAAAGGGGTATCCTGCCATGGATCTGCTCCGGAACGAGGCGATAACGCCATCTATAAAATGGCTGACATCCTCCAGGATGTACGTGCTCTGAACGAAAACGATGATGCCGATGAGACAGAGATCAAAGGGCTGGTAAAAATGCTGAACCCGAAATACAATCCCGACTGGGAAGAAGCTCGCTTCCTTGGCCGTGGAACAGTCACTGTATCGCAGATTTTCTATACATCACCCAGCCGCTGTGCAGTGGCAGATTCCTGCGCAGTATCTCTTGACCGCCGTATGACATTTGGCGAAACATGGGAAAGCTGCCTGGATGAGATCCGTGCTCTCCCAAGTGTAAAGAAATACGGAGACGATGTAAAAGTATCTATGTATAATTATGATCGTCCGTCTTACACAGGATGTGTTTACGAAATCGAATGTTATTTCCCGACATGGGCGATACCAAAAGATCACAAAGTAACAAAAGCTCTTGAAAAAGCCTATACTTCTCTTTACGGGGAAAAACGAATTGGTACAGAGGAAACGATTGAAATGCGCCAAAGCCGTCCGCTGACAGACAAATGGACATTCTCTACAAACGGCGTATCCATCATGGGAAGAAACGGTATCCCATGTATCGGTTTTGGTCCTGGAGCAGAAGCACAGGCACATGCGCCGAACGAAAAGACATGGAAAGCTGACCTCGTAGTATGCGCAGCCGTATATGCCGCACTCCCGACTGTTTACTGCGAAGAATAGACCAAAAACAAAAATGCATGTCTTATCGGGCGACTCCCGCCCGCAAGACATGTGCTACGAGGTACCCGAACGGGTATATAAAATCTTAAAACCAGATTATACTTTTATCTAAGGAGGAAAACAAAAATGGCAGAAATGAAAACTTTACAGGATTATATTGATAAGCTCAATTCTTTGAACTTTAAGGATATGTACAATGGAGACTTTTTCCTTACATGGGAAAAGACCGACGAAGAACTGGAAGCAGTCTTTACTCTTGCTGACGCACTGCGTTTTATGCGTGAAAATAATATTTCTACAAAAGTATTTGAAAGCGGTCTGGGAATCTCTCTCTTCCGTGACAACTCCACACGTACCCGCTTCTCTTTTGCTTCTGCATGTAACTTACTTGGTCTGGAAGTCCAGGATCTAGATGAAGGAAAATCCCAGGTAGCACATGGAGAAACTGTTCGAGAAACAGCCAACATGATCTCTTTCATGGCTGATGTCATCGGAATTCGTGATGATATGTACATTGGCAAAGGAAATGCTTACATGCATGAAGTAGTAGACGCCGTGACACAGGGAAATAAAGACGGTATCCTGGAACAGAAACCAACGCTTGTAAACTTGCAGTGCGACATCGATCACCCTACGCAGGCCATGGCAGATATGCTCCACATCATCCATGAATTTGGCGGCGTAGAAAATCTAAAAGGGAAAAAGCTTGCCATGACATGGGCTTACTCGCCTTCCTACGGAAAGCCTCTATCTGTTCCACAGGGTGTGATCGGACTTATGACACGTTTTGGAATGGATGTTGTTCTTGCACATCCAGAAGGATATGAAGTATTCCCGGAAGTAGAGGCTGTAGCTGCTGAAAACGCAAAGAAATCCGGCGGTACTTTCACAAAGACAAACAGTATGGAAGAAGCATTCAAAGACGCTGATATTGTATATCCAAAGAGCTGGGCTCCTTTTGCTGCCATGGAAAAACGTACAGAACTGTATGGGAACGGTGATTTTGATGGAATCGATAAGTTAGAGAAAGAACTGCTCGCGCAGAATGCAGAACATAAAGACTGGGCTTGTACAGAAGAACTGATGAAAACAACAAAAGACGGCAAGGCTCTCTATCTGCACTGTCTGCCGGCAGACATTACAGGCGTAAGCTGTGAAACCGGAGAAGTTGACGCCAGCGTATTTGATCGTTACAGAGATCCTCTTTATAAAGAAGCAAGTTATAAACCATATATCATCGCCGCTATGATCTTCCTTGCAAAATTCGCAGATCCGGCAGATATTCTGAAAAAACTGGAAGACAGAAAAACACCAAGAGTTTTTGAGTAATAATTCAAATCAGTAAAGGAGAGAAATCATATGTTAAGATATGTTGATACAAAAAACGCACCTGCAGCAATCGGACCTTATTCACAGGGAATCGTGTTAAATGGCATCGCCTTTTTTTCAGGTCAGATACCTTTAAGCCCGCAGACCGGAGAAGTCGTAGGTACTACAATAGAGGAACAGACAGAACAGGTTATGAAAAATATTCAGGCTTTGTTGGAAAGTCAGGGCGCCGCATTTACCGATGTGGTAAAAACGACCTGCTTCCTCGCAGATATGAAAGATTTTGCCGCGTTTAACGAAGTCTATGCAAAATATTTCACCGGAAAACCGGCGCGTTCCTGCGTTGCAGTAAAGGAACTGCCAAAAGGGGTACTCTGCGAAGTAGAGACCATAGCCGCTGTAAAAGAAGCTTAATTCTGGGAGGTCCTCTATGGAAAAGAAAAAGCGTATCGTCATCGCCCTGGGAGGGAATGCTCTTGGCAACACTCTCCCCGAGCAGATGAAAGCCGTAAAAATCACCTCCCGCGCGATCGTTGATCTAATAGAAGAAGGCTGTGAAGTCGTTGTCGCACACGGCAATGGCCCGCAGGTCGGTATGGTAAACAACGCCATGCTCGCTCTTACCCATGAAGATCCTCAACAGCCAAACACACCGCTGTCTGTCTGTGTCGCCATGAGCCAGGCATATATCGGATATGATCTTCAAAATGCATTGAGGGAAGAGCTTTTAAACCGGCATATCACGGATATACCTGTTGCCACTATGATCACACAAGTCCGTGTAGACGCAGATGACCCGGCATTTTTATCCCCCTCCAAACCGATCGGGCGGTTCCTCACAGAAGAACAAGCCCGCCAAATGGAAGAAAAATATGAGTATATCATGAAGGAGGACGCCGGCCGCGGCTACCGGCGCGTCGTCGCTTCTCCTAAACCGCAGGAGATTGTAGAGATTGGTACTATCCGTACCATGGTGGATTCCGGCGATCTTGTTATCGCCTGCGGCGGCGGCGGCATCCCGGTCACACGTCAAGGGAATCATCTAAAAGGTGCCAGCGCCGTGATCGATAAAGATTTTGCCAGTTGTCTGCTCGCCAAAGAATTAGATGCAGATTTTCTCATCATTTTGACTGCCGTCGAAAAAGTAGCTATCAACTTTGGCAAACCCGAACAAAAATGGCTTGATGAGCTGACTCCTAACGAAGCCCGTAAATACATGGCGGAAGGACACTTTGCTCCTGGTTCCATGCTCCCAAAAGTACAGGCTGCCGTAGAATTTGCAGAATCCAAACCTGGACGTCAGGCCCTCATCACACTGCTGGAAAAAGCAAAAGATGGGATACTGGGAAAAACAGGTACAAGGATCCACTTGTAAATATAAATTTAACTGACAAAAGAAATATGAAGTCAAATGGCAAAAGGGCGCATGAAATGTGTATTTTGCATCGCTCGTCAGGGCTTTGCCGAAATTCCTCGCTCACGCAAAACATACATTTCATGCATACACTTTCGCCGCTTAAGTTCATGTTTCTGTTTAAAAAAATTGACTTCACGTTGCTGCGGACTTTCAAACAGAAGTATTTATTTCCTTCTGATAGTGGAATGAAACTTCTAATTGAAAGAGACAGCAAAGAAACACTGTGTCAGATAAGTGGGCTCTGCCCTATGTTCTGACACAGTGTTTCTTTGTGTATCTTCTATAGTTTTTTCCGTTTTGAATATAAACTTGAATGCGGAAGAACGTAAGCGCGATAACTGTATGTTGCAAAAGCGAGGAATTTCGGCAAAGCCCTGACGAGCGTTGTAATATGCAGTTATCGTGTGACCATTCTTTTGTCAGTTAAATTTATATTTCCTCATTTACAACAGTCCTATTTTTGTCTATTGATTATATTTTTTCTTTCGACTGTAAAAAGCTGCACAGATCAAGGCTGCACCGGAAGCCAACATAACTGCAAGCCAAAGAGCAGTCTTGCTGTTATCTCCAGTTTGCGGGATGTTCTTGTTATCATTAAGTTTGGAAGGAGTTGACGATTCTGGATCGTAATTCGGATCAGCCGCACCGCAGACCGTACACTTACCATCTGTATAGGCATGAGCGAGCTTAGCGATCTTCAGCTCGTCCGCCGTCACTTCCTCACCATTGAGGAAATTCTTACC
Organism: Mediterraneibacter massiliensis; assembly: GCF_001487105.1. GTDB lineage: Bacteria > Bacillota > Clostridia > Lachnospirales > Lachnospiraceae > Mediterraneibacter > Mediterraneibacter massiliensis. The sequence continues at coordinate 2,080,326 of NZ_LN913001.1, forward strand.
ACACGCAGTACAATGCTGATGTGCCTTTATGCCTTCTGTCTTGCAAGTAGCTTCCTGCGCCGCAACGTTTTCTAATTTGTGCGCTGCCGGGATAATCTGCACATCTTTCTTTTCTGTACAGTTAGGGTCTGTGCAGTGTATGGACTTGCTTCCATTCTCTGTACATGTAGCTTCCTTATCGATTGTATATTTCGTATCCCATACATGGACAGTCGCAGTTTCGCCGCCCTCGATCGTATCTCCGTTGACCGTCATGTCTTTTCCTGTGCTGTTTGTTATTTCTACGCCTTCAGGAAGCGTGATCTTCGTATCATCTGCTGCTTTTGTAAATGTTATTTTGTCTCCCTCTTCTAATGCTTTAACGGCCTGTTCTATGACTGTTTTTCCGATGACAAATCTTGTTTCACCTTTGGAAGTTATAGTTGCCTGCATATCGCTGTTTATGATATCTTCTGCAATGTCAGAAGAAAAACTTCCGCCGGTTACTTCAACAACAGTGCCTGCCTCCGGCCATTCTCCTTCAATCTTGTCTGTATTGTTAAACGAATACGCCTTGACTGCTTCTACATCTGCCGCAGAATTGAAAACACCGTTTTCGATATTTACAGTTCCCAACTTCTTATATCCATCACGATTAACGATCGATACAGCCGCGCCGTCTGTAATAGCGCCGTCGCCATCAGTTTTTTCCTGTGGCTGTCCTGTTACCGTAATTGCAGTCTCGCCTGTAATCGTAAGATTTCCTGCACAAAGCTGTACACCTGTATGTTTCGCATTGATAACAGAATTTTCAATCCTTACTTCTCCATCTGACGGGAAATAAATGCCAACTCCATTTACTACATTGAGCGTAGAATCTTTAAGCGTTACCCTATTGCCTGTTTCTGTACCGTTTGTGATGATCCCATATGCATCGCCTGCTACCGTCAGTTCCACGCCTTCAAGTATAAGCCCTCGGTTGTTCATGTTGCTTGCATTCGGCGCGCCGATCAAATGCGCACCGTCGGTTGCTTCACCAACAGCAGAAACTTTACCGCCTTTAACCGTAAATGTTACATTCGGATAGTTCACAGCAATTGCAGCCTCATTACCGGTATAAGTGTAGGTATGCCCGTCTAAATTAAGAACCGCATCTTTCGAGCCAGAAGATATGTTCTCATTTCCTTCATAGTCATGCAGCAATGTGATATTACCGTCTGCCGACTTGCCTGCTGCATTTGCACAAGATCCATAAATATAAGCGTTTCCGTCTGCTTCTTTTACGGAAAATCCACCCTTTGATATCAATGCACGAGCGCTCTCTGTATCCAATAATTTAGCGCCCGTCCCCAACTTGATCCCAAGTGGTTCTACACCTTCCGCTACATTCTGAAAAGCAATATCTCCCTCTAAGTTAACGATCTGCGTATACTGAGAGTCTCCGCTGCGAGTTGTAATCTGATAGCCACTGCTTGCTAAGACAGACTGCTTATTCCCGCTGTTTTTAATTGTTACGGTATTATCGCGTGCGCCTCCATAGTTCTGCTCCAACTTCAGCGCATATCCATTGTTTTGATTGGATGTCACATTGCACCCATTTAGATCTATTGTAATACCTCGTATCTTGCCATCTATAGATATCCCAAAATTATAATCCGGTGTTGACACATAGTCCTTTAAAAGTTTTAATGTATAACCATCTTTCATCGCCTTGCGTGCTTCCTGCACAGTCGCGTATTGGGTAGTATTTCCTTCTGTATCAATCACTTCAAATGCGGCTTCCCCTGCCGCAAAAGCTGTCGTAGGCACAAGCATAAATGCCAGACAGACCCCCAGCAATATACTCAAAATTTTTCGCTTTGCTTTCATAATTTTCCCCCTCTAAATGTACTTTTATTTGTGGTATGGATACTCTTCAGTCATTATAATACCACAGCAAATCGCTCTTTTTCAAGAAATTTCATAAACTTGCCGGACTTGCTGTTCCATAGTAGTTCAGACAATAAAAGAGCGAGTACACAAATTTACTGTACCCCCTCTTTAGAACTATCTTAATTTATTGATATTGGTTCCGTAAACTTCCTATTTATGATTCTGCTTTTTTTCTCTTGGATGAAATCATAACAGCTAAGAATAAAGCTTCCATAGAATATATATTCATATATACTTTGGTTCATCTAAATTTCTATCATCGTCTATTCTTCTTGTGTCCTCTCATTTCCTGTATTGATCTATAATAACGGCTATAAGTATTATAATTCCCATTGCAACTGTCTGCCAATAAGAAGAAACCCCCAAAAGACTTAGTGTATTATTGATAATCCCGATTACAAAGAGACCAAATATCGTCTGTATGATCCCTCCTCTGCCGCCGGCCATACTAGTCCCGCCCATTGCAACCGCGGCAATTGCATTCAGTTCATATCCCTGAGCCGCCGTAGCCTGTCCATTCTGCAGTTTAGATGCCAAAACCAGCCCTCCTAGCGCAGACAGAAAACCAGATATAATATACACACTGAATCGTATTTTCATTACATTGATTCCTGTAAGTTTGGATACTTCCTGATTACTGCCCACAGCATAAATGTGTCTTCCATATGCCGTCTTGGATAAAATAATATAAGCTATTACTAAAACAATAATCATCAATATAATTGACACTGGAATAGGCCCTATTTTACGCAGACCTACAAAACCAAAGCTTTCTGGAAGTCCAAAAACTGGTTTCGCATCTGTAGCTACATAAGCAAGACCTCTGGCCACATTCATCATAGCTAATGTAGCGATAAATGGAGGGACATTCAGTTTTGCGATGCAAAATCCATTCATGCATCCACATAGTCCTCCTATGACTAATGAAGTCAATAGGATTAATCCTAGAGAAACTGCTATGCTTGCATCCGGCAGCAGCTTGATCACAGAAGCACCTACTACACCTGCCAATGCAGCTACTGAGCCTACAGATAAGTCAATTCCATCAGATAAAATTACAAACGTCATTCCACATGCTATTAATGCATTAATTGAAATTTGAATCAAAACATTCAGAATATTTCCTGTTGTCGCAAATCTTGGCACAAATATCATAGAGATTACAAACAAAATAATTAAGAAAAATAACATTGTATTATTTTTTATAAAATTTCTACTTTGCACCATCATTTTCTTATCATTCATATCTTTACACCACCTTATTCACTGCCTACACTTGCCAAAGACATTATAATTTCCTCTGCTGCTTCCTTTTCGTCTACAAATCCAGAGACTTTTCCTTCCCGCATTACCATAATTCTATTGGCAACACCTAAAATCTCCGGCAATTCTGATGAAATCATAATAATGCTTCCACCATTTTCTACAAATTCTTTCATCAAAGCATATATTTCTGATTTTGCGTTTACATCAATTCCTCTGGTTGGTTCATCCATGATAAGAATCTTTGCTTCTGCCAGAAGCCACTTTGCAATAACAACTTTCTGCTGATTCCCTCCAGAAAGATTTTTTACCAACTCTCTTTCTGAAGGTGTCTTTATACTCATTTTCTTTATGTATTCCCAAGCAGCATTTTTTTCCCACTGAAAATCAATAAACCCTTTTCTGGCTCTTTTAAGAACCGATGCCAATGAGGCATTTTCCTTCACATTTTTCTCTAATAGAAGTCCCTGTTGTCTCCTATCTTCCGGAATGAGCCCTACACCTCTGCGAATAACATCTTTTGGCGTCCTTGCATGATATACTTGTCCAAATAGCTGACATTCTCCACTATCCGGTTTTTCTGCCCCAAACACTGTCCGCATAACTTCTGTTCGCCCTGCTCCTATCAAGCCTGCAACTCCCAATATTTCTCCTTTATATAATTGAAAAGATACGTCCTCGAATTCTCCTTTTCTTGTCAAATGTGAAACTTGTAATACTACTTCCTTATTTTTATATGCTTGTGGCTTGTAATAGTACTGCTTCATTTCCCTGCCGACCATCATCGTTACCATTTGATTTTCTGTTACTTCCGCAACAGGGAGCGTCTTTACCAAAATTCCATCTCTCAGGACAGACAACGTATCTCCTATTTCCATAATTTCTTTTAAACGATGAGAGATATAAATGATTGCCACATTCTCTTTTCTTAACCTTTCAATCACTTCAAATAATGCCTGTACTTCATGTTCTGACAAAGATGATGTGGGTTCATCCATAATAACCATCTCACTGTTCTGTGAAACGGCTCTTACGATTTCTACCATCTGTTTTTCTCCGTTATTCAAATCCCTGATATATGACTTGGGATTAATATGGATCCCTATCGTATTCATTAACTTTTGTGTCTGTTCTATCATCTGTGCTTTATTCAAAATTTTTCCATTTTTCTTAACTTCTCTTCCCAGAAATATATTCTCATAAACCATTAAATCTTCTATTACACTCAGTTCCTGATGTATAACACTGATTCCATTTTGCTGCGACTGCTTTATATTTGAAAATTTTACTTTTTTCCCTTTCACAAACACTTCGCCTTTATCAGCCTGGTATACTCCAGATATAATTTTAATGATCGTAGATTTACCGGCTCCATTTTCGCCTAATAACACATGTACTTTTCCTGGATAAAATGAAATCGAAATATCCTGCAGAACTTTAACACCCGGAAATTCCTTATATATATGTCTTAACTCTACCAAAGGTTTTTTTTCCATTATGCGGGTTCCTCCTTTTAATGAATGGGGATGGAATATACCCATCCCCATCTGGAAATCACACTTGTCTGAAATATATTATTCCGCATTCTCTTTATCGATGATGTATGGTTCAATTTTAATCTCTTTATCCGGAGTACCGCCCTCTAATTTTGTTTTCACTGCTTCCAAAGTTTTCTCTGCGATTGCTGTTGGATCCTGTGCAACATCTGCCACCCAGTTTCCTCCTGCCTTAATTGCTTCAATCCCTTCTGGATTTCCATCGTATCCTATGATCAGTGTATCTTTTCCTGCAGCATCGATAGAAGACTGTGCTCCAATTGCTGCCGGATCTCCTACTGCAAATACAACATCAATATTTTCATGTTTTAAAAGCATATTCTGCATTACATCTGCTGCCTTCTGCTGATCTCCTGAATAATTCTGAATATCTACGACATTAACATCTGGAGCATTTTCCGCAAGATAATCTGTAAAACCTTTTTCTCTCTGGATACATGCTTCTATTTCTGAATAGGTGATCACTGCTGCATCACCTTTTTTGTCAGTCAGGATTTTTTCAAGCATATATTCGGCTGCAATCTGCCCGCCTTTATAGTTATCTGTCGCTACATGGCTTACTACTTCTCCATCTGATTCGATATCCATAGTAAATACTGGAATATCTGCCTCATCCGCAAGTTCTACCATAGACTTGCTCCCCGCTGAATTTGTAGGGCAGATAATGATCGCATCTACGTCCTGGGTAATAAAATCCTGTACTTGGCTGAGCTGCTTATTTGCATCTGCTGCCGCATCCTGGATAATCAATTCCCATCCTAATTCTTCTGCCTTATTCTCCAGACCTTTTTGGATATTATTATAGAAAACATGTGTACAATTCAAAAGACTAACGCCAATTACCTTCTTATCGCTCTCTGCTTTTTCCGTTCCCTCTGTCTTAGACTCCGTTCCCTGCGACGAACCACAGCCAACAGCCAATGTCAATACCATAACAACTGTCAACATAATTCCCATAATTTTTCTACTATACTTTTTCATCTACTTAATTCCTCCTTCATTCGATTTTTCATTCACCTGCACCAGATCTGCCACTTCCAATATATCTTCTTTCTCGCATAATTTTGTTCCTTCGTGAAGAAGAGAGCCTGTAGCGGCTGCTACCGCATACTTTAAATAGTCCTTTTCCTCCATAGCATGTTCCATAGCATAGCAGAAGCCTGCTATCATAGAATCCCCCGCTCCTTGTATACCTTTTACTTTTACCGCTACACCGTCTGCTGTATATATCTTTTTTTCAGTTACTAAAACTGCTCCCTTTTCGCCTCTGGAAACACAAACATATTTCACTCCTTTCTTAATAATTTTATTTGCTGCCTGAACAATTTCTTCTTCTGTTGAAGAAGGCATGTGGAATGTCTTTTCCAGTTCATCTGTATTCGGTTTAATCAGAAATGGCTTACTTTCCACTGTTTCCTCTAGTATTTGGCCAGATGCATCGGCAATTACCCGTATTCCTTTCTCCACTGCCATAGCTGTCAGCCACTTATATATTTCTATAGAAATACCGGGTGGAACACTTCCTGATACAATAAGTATTTTTGTTTCTGCCAGAACTTCTTCCATCATCGCAAGAAAAGCATTTTGGGTTTCTGTATCCACATAACAACCTTTTCCATTAAATTCACTCATACTCTTTTGCGAATTATCAAATATTTTTATATTCGTTCTCATATTTCCCGGTGCTAAAATGAACTTATTCGGAATTTTATTTTTTTCCAAAAAGTCTCTCAGTATATCCTTATCCTCTAAAAACATGAGACCTGTCGCTATATTTTCTATTCCCAGATTTTTCAGTACGACACTGGTATTGATCCCTTTCCCTGAAATGTCTTTTCTCGTTCCTACTACATTATTCGTTCCCCCGTATAAAAATTTATCTACTGTTAAAGTCAGATCCACACAGGGATTCAATGTAACTGTCACAATTTTTTTATTCATGTACATTCACCCAATCCGCAATTTCCTGAAAAATCAGCCATATAGAAGTAGCTCCTGCATCCTGAAGGCCTATCGCATTGTCTCCAAAGTATTTTGCCCGTCCAAATTTGGCTCTGTATTTTTTTGTATTCTCCATACCTTCTTTTGCTGCCTTTGCCGCATTTTCAGTTCCTTCTTTAAGGCTGTGTCCCGTTTTCACGCTTTCTTCAAGAGCTATTACCGCTGGTTCAAAAGCATCTACCATTGTTTTATCGCCACATTTTGCTTTGCCTCTCTTTTTCAATGCATTTAAAGACTGACGAAAAATTTCTGCCAGATCCTGCAATCCGATTTCTGTATGAGGTTCCCTATGTGTAATCCCACTTATGAAGACGGTGCCAAATAAAACACCTGACGCCCCTCCCATAGTATCTAACAAGGTCATGCCTACTAATTTAAATACTTCTTCCACTGAATCTGGCTCTGCGTTTTCCAATTCTCTTCTGACATTTCTAAAGCCAAGTGCCATCCCCGTTCCATGATCCCCATCACCAATCTGCATATCAATTTTTGTCAGCATATCTTCACTCTGGATGATTTGATCCGCCACTGCAAGGAACATCATTTTTAATTCTTCTGTTTTCACTGACTGCCACTCCTTTCCCCCACTTTAAAAAATGGTGACTCGGCAGATCTATCATAGTACTTCATTAATTCCTCGTCCATCTTCATCATCGTCACAGATAATCCTCCAGCTCCCGGTGTCACATACAGACGTTCTATTAACATGTCATACAACTCGACTTCTTTCTTCTGAAGGATATCGCAACATTTTCCTGCTATGATACTGAGTTCTATCTGGCTGGTCATACTATATCCATTTATCCAGACAACGACCTTATCACGCGGCTTTATATTCAAATCTTCCATCAAGCCATCCATCAATTTTTCTGCGATTTCATCTGCCTCTTTGATCTTTTCTTTTCTAATCCCAGTTTCACCGTTGAACCCCATTCCAAATTCCATTTTTCCTTCTTCCAGTTCAAAGCATTGTTCTCCGGTAACTGGCGAATAAGAGGGCGCAGTTGTAACACTGTATGTTCCTATATTCTGATTTGCTTTTATTAATATCCGTTCTACTTCCTCCAAAGAATGTACGTCTTCAGTAACTGCTCCCGCTAGTTTTGTAAGCACAGCTACTCCTCCAATGCCCCGGCGTTCTTTCTTCTCCTCAGCTGGTGCAGAAGTTATGTCATCTGCAATATATATCTGCCGTGTCTTTATACCTTCCAGTCCGGCCAGTTCGCTTACAAGTTCAAAATTCAAAACATCTCCAGCATGATTCGTCACAATATAAATCACACCTTGATCATGAGGAAGGTCTCTGGTCGCCTCAAGAATAGCTTTTGCCGGAGGCGCTGTAAAAATATTTCCCACTGCTGCTCCATCTGCCAAACCTTTTCCCACATATCCTATGGGCCATGGATCAAGTCCGCTTCCGCCCCCTACGATTACAGTAACTTTCTCCTTCGGATAAGCTTTCACAACAGCATTTACTCCTGGTACTTTTTTTATAAAGCCGCGATTTATCTTTACATATCCATTTATCATGTCCTCAACGATTGTTTCTGCTTTATTTATCAGCCTTTTCATTCACTACACCTGCTTTTTGATTATTGTAATGCGAAAATTTTCATTGCTGCTTTTACATTTTCTTTCATTTCTTTTATTGCCAATAATGGGATTTCATGGAAAAATATATTTTCGTTTTTCTCCTTTTTATCCATTGCTTCTTTCACTGCTTTTCCCCCAGACAGTGCCATATATGTATAATAATTGATTTTTTTGACACCATTTTTGATTGCCTGCCTGTATTCCTCTTCAGATAAACCCGATCCTCCGTGCATTACAAACGGAATATCGATTTTTTCCTTTATTTTTATTATCCTTCCTAAATCTAACACCGGTTTCTTTATATAAACACCATGGCTTGTTCCAAATGCAATCGCCAATACATCTACTTCTGTCTTTTCCACAAAATCTTTTGCAATATCTGGATCTGTATACACATCATCGACATTCTGGAAATTATCTATCCCTTCGATTTCATCGTATGTTTTTTTCTTTCCCACTCCCATATCTGAAGTAAAGATATGTCCTAATTCTGCTTCTACCGTAATCCCCATTTTATGGGCAATTTTTACGACCTGACGGGTAACTTCTATATTTTCTTCGTAACTTTTTGCAGAAGCGTCGATCATAACAGATGTAAACCCTTCTTTCATTGCTTCCACACAACTTTCTAAAGAAACGCCATGATCAAAATGCACACACACCGGAACACAAGATTTTTTTGCAAAGTGCAGCATAACAGGCGCCATATCTTTGATTGATATAATGTCTTTATGCACCTCTGCATAACTAATGATTACTGGTAAGTTCAGTTCTTCTGCCGCACCTACGACTGCTGCTACAGATTCATAATTGCAACAATTGAATGCACCCACTGCATTACCATTTTTACGGGTATATTCCGTAATTTCTTTTAATGATACTAACATATCCTACCTCCTTATTTTTTAGTTAACTTTTTATATGCTCGCTTTCCAGTTCTTCTGAAATAGCTTCATATGTGTGCAAAATACGATCCTCTTCCTGCATAGCCAACAGCATATAGATACAGTCTGCAATTGTAACCTGTGACACATTTTCGCAAGACGGCTCATAGTATTTTCCCATTTCCCCCGCCTCATAGTCATAGGCGCTAAAAATCGTATATTCTGCTTCTCTTGCAAGAGGCGATTGCATGACACTCGTGATTCCCAATGTACGTGCGCCTTTTTTCCTTGCTCTTATAACCCCTTCTACTACGGATTTCGTTTTTCCAAAATTACTAACAGCAATGACAAAATCTTCTTTTTCTGCCATGGATGTCACTATAATCTGCTCATGTGGATCGCTGTATGCCTGTACGTTATATCCCAACCTGTAAAGTCTTGAAAACAGGGCTTCTGTAGTAACCTTTGACCTTCCCACACTAAGCAAAAGTATCCGACGAGATGTTCTTATCATATCAACCGTTTTCTCTATTGTTATCATATCCAGATTTTTCCATGTATCTTCCAGCATCTGAATACTCCTTTGAAAAATCGTTCTGCAGACGGTTTCATTATTATTTCTTGCAATCTCTCCGCTGTACTGGAATCTATTTGTAATAGGCTCCCTGTGTTCTATCGCATCTCCCTGCGATAGAGATGTGGCTAATGACAATTGAAATGCCTTAAAATTTTCATATCCCATGTAGCGGACAAAACGCGTAACTGACGCATCGCTGACACCGCTCAATTCTGCCAATTCATGAGAGCTCTTTTTTACTGCCTCATGAGGATCACCGATGATATAATCGGCAATTCGTTTCATGGCTGTGTTCATTTGTGGATATTGATTTCTTATTTTGATGATTTCAAGTGACATATCTCTCTCCTAAAAATAACTTTATGAAATTTATTTTTACAGTTAATTTTTTTCTGTAATTTAATTTCATTATATATTTTTATTAATTTTTGTCAATATAATCTGATTATATTTTTATTTTTTATGTATATCTCACAATTTATCACTGCAATACTTATATTTTCAAATTATTTTTCAGTATTTTTCCACAATTTTTGCTATATTATCATAAAAAACTGTAAATTAGTACAAAGAAACAAAATCACATACCTGTGTCGGAAATTTTTAGCATCATGCCACAGCAAATACAGGAAAATGTATATCGCTGAAGTAAAAATTTAAAAGATCAAGTAAAATATATGCAGGCTCGGGTAGAGAAGATCATGGAATAGAATAGAGCCGTAAAGGGGGAATCCATAAAGGGCATACTTTCAGATTAAAAAAATTGACTTCACGCTGTTACAAACTTCCAAACAGAAAGGAGTTTTGCCTTCCGTCGGAAATACGCAGCAGCGTGAAGTCGTCTTTTTCTGAAATTTAATTGTGGAATCTGTCTTCTGATAATTTTTGTTACAATAAATTTATAATTCTTTCTTTAACCTTTTCTGCATCGTTTTTTCTACTGCATTGAGTATATTCTCATACCCGGTACACCTGCACAGATGGCCAGAAAGAAGTTTCCTTAATTCTTCTCTTGTGTATTCTTTGCCCGATTCGAGGATTTCTACCGCACTCATGATAATACCTGGTGTACAAAATCCACACTGTACGGCTGCCTCATCGATAAATGCCTGCTGTATATCGGAGAGTTCTCCGTTTTCTCCCATGAGTCCTTCCACTGTCCGGATTTCTTTTCCATCTGCCCAGACGGCAAGATAAATGCAGGAATTATAACATTCTCCGTCGATCAATACATTGCATGCTCCACATTCTCCAACCTCACAGCCCTTCTTCACACTGTTTAGCTGATACTCTCCGCGCAGCATATCTGTAAGTGACGCGCGTACATCCACCATCGTCTCCTTCATCACGCCATTGATCTTACAGCGGACCAGTTTATATTGTATATTTTGTTCTTTGCTCATACCTGCTCACCTCCGACACCGCCTGCCCTCACGATTGCTTCTTTCAAGGCACGTTTACAGAGCACTTTGGAAATATGTTCACGGAACGCTTTACTTGCCCTCCAGCTGTCCCGCGGAGTCACATCTTCCAGAACTGCCTCAGATATGGTTTCTATGGTCCGGTCTATCGTTTTCTTTGTAACTTCTTTTCCCCTGCCGATCTGCTCCGCATGATGCGCCCGCAGAGGGATAGGGCCTGCCACTCCATAGGCAATACGGACATCCTCGAGTCTTTCTTTATCATCTGTCAACTTTACATTTACAGAACATCCTAATGTAGCAATATCCATCGCATTTCTCATAGCATATTTGATATATTTCCCTGCATATCCTTCATAGGATTCTCTTCGGAGCAAAATTCCCGTCTGTATCTCCGCAGGACGCAGATCTACTTTGCCCGCCCGGATATAAAATTCCTGAATTGGGATCCTGCGGATACCTTCTAAGCCGGTCAATTCTATCACCGCATCCCAGGCAAAGAGTGTAGAAGCCGAATCCGCCGATGTCACTCCATTACATGTATTTCCGCCGATCGTTCCAATATTACGTATCTGCGGTCCGCCCACCATGTCCACAGCCTCACCTAATACAGGCATGTACTTCTGAATCAGCGGATCTTTTGTAATATGAGAAAAACTGGTCAGAGAACCGATCCGGAGCATGCCGTCCTCCTCCAGACAGATTCCTCTTAAGTCATCCAATCCATATATACTGACAAGTTCTGCGCCTGCCCTTTTTCCTTCTCTGATCTGTACAAGTACGTCGCTTCCTCCGGCGATGATCTGTGCCTGAGGATGTTCTGCAAGCAATTGGATCGCATGGGATACATTTTCCGCCTCATATAACGCTTTTATATCATACATATAACATCCCCTCCTTTAAATCAGTCCTTCCTCTTTAAACCGCTTAAACAAAATATGCGGTGTCAGTGGAATCTCATTTACTGCAACGCCTGTGGCATTGAGCACTGCGTTGCGGATTGCCGGCGCGATAGAACAGGTAGGCGGTTCCCCCAGCGCTTTCGTTCCATACGCACTCGTCGGCTCATAATTTTCTATAAATTCTGCCCGCAGATCAGGATGATCCATAAATGTAGATAATTTATAATCCAGCAGATTATTATTCAAAGGTCTGCCCGTTTTCTCATCATACAGAAGCCGTTCTGTCAATCCATAACCGATTCCCATACTCATCCCGCCATGTACCTGTGCCTCTGCAAGAGAGGGGTTGATCAATTTTCCACAGTCGTGTACATTCAAAATATCCACAACCTCCGCTCGGCAGGCTGGTATATCTACCTCTACTTCCGCAAATGTGCACCCAAAGGAGTACGCATTATTTTTGATCTGGCAGCTGCTTTCTGCCGTCAGATGTCCGTTATTTGTCAGACTGTACAACTTCTCCATTGCCAGTTCTTCCATTGTCATAAGCATCCTGCCATCTGTCGTACGGATGATATTTCCGTTTACGATATTCATATTCCCTTTGATCTGCCTTGTCATCTCACAGGCTGCATCCAGAATTTTATCTTTCAGAAGTTCTGCTGTCTGCCGGATGGAAAATCCTGCCATATATGTCTGTCTGGACGCATAAGCTCCAAGGCCAAAAGGCGTGATGTCCGTATCCTGCACTGTCATCACATGCACATTTTCAAATGGAACACCGAGCGTCTCTGCCGTCATCTGCGCAAACGCCGTATCTGCTCCCTGCCCGATTTCCGTCTCTCCAACCTGTACCTGGACAGAACCATCCTGATTCAGGATCATCCTGCATGCAGATGTTTCTAGTGAGATAGGCCACACACCTGTATTATACCAGAACACTGCCATGCCCACTCCACGCCGTATATCGCCAATCTGATTTCTATATCTCGCTGCCTTTTCCTCATATTGAAAACTCTTGCTGCCTCTTTCCATACATTCCCGAAAAGTATCATAGTAATTTACATTTTTTGAAAAACCGTCCTGAAAGCCTTTTGGCATAACGTTCTGAAAACGAAGCTGATAAGACGGGATGCCCATTGCTTTTGCTACGTCCTCTGTGTGACTTTCCATGGCAAACATAGCCTGCGGAATCCCATATCCCCGCATAGCCCCTGCTACAGATTTATTCGTAAAAACCGTGTACGAGTCGCCTTCTATATGCGGGCAGGGATACAGCTGCGGAAAACAATTCATACATTTTGCTCCGATACTGTGTCCGTGGGATGCATAGGCTCCCTGATCAGAAAAACATTCAATCTTCCGTGCAGCAAATGTTCCATCCTTTCGCACCCAGGAAATGATGTGTATTCTTATCGCATGTCTTACCCTGTTGCAGACAAAAGTTTCCTCCCTGGATACGTCCAGCTTTACCAGCCTTCCTCCCACAACAGTACTTAAATATGCACAGAGAGGCTCGTATAAGATATCCTGCTTATTGCCAAATCCCCCGCCGATATAAGGTTTAATGACCCGCACCTTTCCCCATGGCATGCCAAGCGCCTGCCCTACGACACGCCGGCAGATATGTGGGATCTGGGTGGATGAAACAACAACGACACGGCCCTGTTCCATGTAAGCATAACAGATAAAGTTCTCAATATGACAGTGCTGTACAGTCGGTGTCTGATACCATCCTTCTACTTTTGTAAGCCCCGGCTCTCTGCTTGCCTCCTCATAATTTCCATTCCGTATCGTCGTGTGCTTTAGGATATTATGGGGAAATGTTTTGTGTATCTGCGGGGCGTCCTCTCTCATAGCTTCCTGCACATCTAAAACAAACGGAAGCGTTTCATATTCCACTTTCAATGCCCGCACCGCCTGCGCCGCCGCCACTTCATTTTCCGCGACCACCGCTGCTATGTCGTCTCCATAGAATCGTACGTGCTCTGTCAAAAGCAGCCGGTCCGCCACATCCTGATGCGCCGGATCCGTAGACCAGGGGTGTCCCGCTGTAGGAAAATAATATTTTGGCACATCAAAGCAAGTAACGATCTTTACTACCCCTGGTATTTTCTCCGCTTCTTTTGTATCAATCGATTTTACAATCCCATGCGCCACTGTAGAATGCAAAATTTTCGCCACATATGCTTCTTTTCCGCACAGATCGTCTGTATACTTGGCACGTCCGGTGACCTTTTCAAAAGCATCTACTCTTTTTACACTTTTCCCAACTACATGTTCGCCGTTCTCCATCTTATCACCTCCGCAGAATTTTTTATAAATACTATATTTTTCTATCGCTTCCTTCTATAAATCTATATTTTTCTTTACAAAATCTTTCTGCCATCTACATATTTGGCTGCGATCTCCCGATCATCGCCAAGATAGATCATGCGCTCCAGCCGTTTTTGTATATCCAGATACTGAGGGTGTTTTAACCGGCTGTCATCTAAGACGACCACGTCAAATGCATATCCCGGTTCAAAGCTGCCCACCTTTCCAAAAAACGCACCGCCGCCCTTTGTCGCCATATAAAAAACTTCTTCTGCTTTCAATGGCTGTAACCTTTCATCCTGTATCCTCCATCTTAACTTTGACGCCTGGATCGCATGCGCCATAGCCATAAACAGATTTTCTGTAGCGCCTCCTGCCACATCGCTCCCAAGCCCTATGTGCAGACCTGCTTCTATAAATCTTCGCACAGGGGCAATCCCGGAAGATACATTCATATTAGATTCCGGACAATGAGCAATAAACACCTCATTTTCCTTCATCCTTTGTATCTCTTTTTCATCACTGTATACACAGTGTGCCATTACTGTAGGAGCATCCATTCCAAACAGACCGAAACGGTCATATGCATCCCCATAAAATTCTGCCTGCGGACACAAGTCTTTCACCCAGTCTATTTCACTTATATTTTCCGACAAATGGGACTGTACAGGGAGATCGTACCGCATCTGGATCTTTTTCAGATCTTCCAGCAGTCCGTCCGTGCAGCTTGGGATAAATCTAGGCGTCAGGATAGGCTTTGTATGCTCATATTTTCTATGTGCCGCATCCTTGATCCATTCTATTGTCTCAGCGGCAGAATCCGCAGAGTCTTCCCGCAGATAATCTGGGCAGTTCCTGTCCATGTTGACCTTTCCCACCATCGTATCCAGCCCTGCTTCCTCCAGCATATCCATCAAAAGAAGAGTGGCTTCCCGATGTACCGTAGCAAAAATGCACGCTCTTGTTGTAGCACTCTTTTTTAAATTCTCCACGAATATCTCATATGCTTTTCCTGCATATGTAAGATCTTTATACTTTGCTTCTTCGGGAAATGTATTGACCTCCAGCCATTCTAAAAGTTCCATGTCCATCCCCAATCCCCGGAAAGTATACTGGGGCGCGTGTATGTGCAGATCCACAAGACCCGGGATCAAAAGTTTTCCTCTGTAGTCTTTAACAGGAACGGCTCCCAGCGAAAACGGAAGCGTCCGGTACACATCTTTGACTTTTCCATCCTCACAGACAAGATACCCGTTTTCTATGATCTCAAATTTTCCCGGCTCCTTTGTATAGATCACATTTCCCTGTAAAATAAAAATAGATTCATTCATCTGTAAAACACTCCTTTTCCATACATTCTATAAGAAGACAGCAAATCTAATGTTCCTGCTTCTACTTATAGTCAGTTGTTATGGCAACTGGTAGAGACGTTCAACCGATTATGAACCTATATAAGCACGTATTCTTTTTACTATCCTATCATTTTTTTATCCCGACGTCAACCAATTCTAACATCACCTCGATCACACCGCCGCAGACCATACCTTCATCCTCTGCTTCTTCTGCCGTCATGTCCACCTGGCAGATCTGAAATGCTGCCGTTTCAGCGCGCATCATGCAAAGTGCTTTCTGTATGATCTTACTCTCCGCACAACCTCCGCCGATTGTTCCCACGGTCGAGCCCTCCTCATAAATGAGCATTTTTGTTCCCACACTTCTGGGCGCTGAACCTTTCCGTGAGATGATCGTCGCAAGTACTTTTTTCTGTTCCTTTCCTTTCTCACCCGGAATTTCCTTTCCCGGTCTGTCTCGTCCCAAAAGGCTATCCAGTATTTCCTTAGAATAACCCATACCGCTTTTCTTCTCATTTTTTATCTGGATGATCTCGGCAAAGATGGAGACAGCGATCTCTTCCGGTGTCTCCGCGCCGATGTCTAAACCGATCGGTGTGTGCACGTTCTGAAGCACATTCCTCTTATATCCTTTTGCTTCCAACTGCTTCTTTACGATATCTGTCCTTCTTTTGCTTCCCATCATCCCGACATAAGCTCTTTTTTTCTGCAAAACAGCCTCCAGACACAATGTATCATACCGATGTCCCCTTGTGACGATCACAAACCAGGTATCCCCATTGCCGGAAATTTTAGAAAGCCCGTCTTCAAAAGCCTCACAATATACCTGATCTGCTCCTGCCTGTCTTGCATTGTCTGCAAAGCGGGGACGGTCTTCTAAAACTGTCACCGTAAATCCCAACATTTTCCCTATCTGTATGACCGGGATAGATACATGTCCCCCGCCGCAGATGACCAGCCTGGGCATACGGCCTACACGCTCTTGAAAAACCTTTTCTGCTCTTTTTGCAGGAGCTCTTTGTCCACATTCTTTTTCTGCTGTCAGCAGATACTTTGCCCCTGCTTCCGGCCCTTCCAATACCGTCTCCACCCAGATGTCACCGGCAAAATCTGCCAGCATCTCATCCAATTTTCCATAAAAATCAGCCACGTTTCTCTATACTCCTTTTCCAAAGCCACAATTGGGAAAGGTACACGTCGGACAGTTTAAGCATAATCCGCCTTCTCCCAACCTATAAAAATCTTCCGCACACAGCCGCTCACCTGCCGCAAGCCTCGGCAGGACCAGATCAAAGATCGTCCGTTTGGCGTACATGACACATCCAGGCAGCCCTACGATCGGGATGTCTCCCGCATAGGCAAGCATGAACATTGCTCCCGGCAGTACAGGCGCGCCATAGGTGATCACCTCGTCCGCCGCGTTTCGGATAGAAAGCGGTGTCCTATCGTCCGGATCTACACTCATGCCGCCTGTACAGACAACCATTTGGGCGCCTTGTTCTATAAAGGAACGTATCGCCCCTGTCACCATCTGCGCATCGTCATTGCAGAGTGTATCTCCCATGACTTCCATCCCTATCTCTTCCAATTTTTGTTTCACTACAGGGGTAAACTTATCTTGGATACGTCCATAGTAGACTTCACTTCCCGTGGTAACAATCCCTGCCTTCATTTTATGAAAAGGAAGCAGACAAAACAGCGGTCTGTCTCCGCCTATCGCCTCTGCCTGCCGCATCTTTTCCTCTTCGATCACAAGGGGAACGACTCGCATGCCTGCTATCTTATCGCCCTTTTTGACCGGAAAATCTCCGTGTCTTGAAGCAATGACGATCTGCCCCATAGCATTGATCGCCTGTAATTTCTTCCTGTCTATTTTCAGAAGTCCGTCACACTGCGCATACAATTCGATCTTTCCTTCTTTTACTTCCGAGGCATGCATATGCTCTCCCTGACAAATCTCGCATAAGATCTGTGCCGCCTCGTTTTCATGGAGCATACCTTCCTCTTTTTCCCACACATAGAGATTCTCTTTTCCCACGGAAAGTAAGACTGGAATATCCTCCTCCGTTACCACATGTCCCTTTCTAAAGACTGCCTCCTTCACCACTCCTGGGATGATCTGCGTAATATCATGGCAAAGCACACAGCCTACAGCATTCTGTGTTTTTATTAATTTCATCTCCAAACGCCCCTTTCTATACGATCGCTTTCTGTCTGGAATCTGCCCTTTACAGCCCCTTATACAGCTCTTTTATCTCCTGCAGCCAGACTTCTGCACTGGCATCACTAGGCATCCTTAAATCTCCCCGTGGAGACAATGCCACTGTTCCGATCTTCGGTCCGTCCGGCAGGCAAGATCGCTTAAACTGCTGCGAAAAGAAACGTCTTACAAAGGTCTCCAGCCATTTCAAGATAATTTCTTTCTCATAGATATCTTCAAACGTATACACTGCAAGACGGAATATTTTCGCAGGATTATAGCCAAAACGGAGCATATAATACAAAAAGAAATCATGCAGTTCATATGGCCCTACCAAGTCCTCTGTCCGCTGTGCGATGTCTCCCTCCTTCGGAGGAAGAAGTTCAGGGCTGACCGGCGTATCCAACACATCATAGAGCACATCTTTTAATTCTTTGTCTTCTGTCTCATCCGCAGCATACTGCACAAGATAACGCACTAATGTTTTCGGAACAGAGGCATTGACTCCGTACATAGACATATGATCTCCGTTGTAAGTTGCCCATCCCAACGCCAGTTCCGACATATCTCCGGTTCCAATGACCATGCCTCCCATCCGATTGGCAATATCCATCAGCACCTGAGTCCGCTCCCGTGCCTGCGCGTTTTCGTACGTAACGCTGTGCTCGTTTTCGCTCTGCCCAATGTCTCTAAAATGCACTCTGACCGCTTCTGCGATCGGCACTTCCTGAAGTGTCGCTCCTACTTTACATGCCATATGGCAAGCATTCTGATACGTCCGATCCGTCGTTCCAAAACACGGCATGGTCACGGCAATGATCTCCTTTTTATCCCGGTTCAGCATATCAAACGCACGGGCTGTCACCAGCAGTGCAAGGGTAGAATCCAAACCGCCGGAGATCCCGACGACGGCTGCTTTCGCTTTCGTATGTGCAAGGCGCTTTTTCAGGCCTAACGCCTGCATCTCCAAGATTTCTTCACAGCGGATCCGACGCGTCTGTTCATCAGAAGGCACGAATGGCTTAGAAGGAAATTTTCTTGTAAGTTCGGTCCGTTCCATTTCTACATGAAATGGTATCCGCATAAGACGCCTTTCTTCTGCCACTTGAAAAGTCGTATTTTTTCTGCGTTCTGAAAGCAGCCTTTTTACGTCTATCTCTGTATAAATGATTTCATTTTTAAATCGCCTTGCCTCTGCAAGCACCGTACCATTTTCCGCGATCATATTATGCCCGCCGAATACCACATCCGTTGTAGATTCACCCTCCCCTGCATTCGCATACACATATCCTGCGAGCAGCCGGGCAGACTGTCCTTTGATCAAATCTCTTCTGTACATATCTTTTCCAACAGTCTCATCACTGGCAGAACAGTTGACCAGGATCACAGCGCCTTCTCTCGCCGCCTGTATGCTAGGCGGAATTGCAGACCAGACATCCTCACAGATTTCCGCGGAAACCAGCAGATGTTCGTCCGTATCTGCCTGAAACAGAAGCTGCGGCCCAAAAGGAATCTGCTGTCCCTCAAACAGAATCTCCCTTGCTCTTTCAGGTCCTGGCGTAAACTGACGCATTTCATAAAACTCTCCATAATTTGGCAAAAAGGTTTTCGTCGTCAGTCCCAGGATCTTTCCTCTGTTTAACGCTGCCGCTACATTGTATAATTTTTCTTCTACATAGAGCGGCACACCAACAAAGATTAAACCGTCTTTGTCTTTTGTAAATTCCGCTATCTCAAGCAAGGCTTCCTTCGCCTTTTCTAAAAGTATATCCTGTGAAAACAGATCTCCGCATGTATACCCTGTTACGCATAATTCCGGAAACACAATGATCTTGGCATGTTCTGCCGCCGCTGTCTCGATCGCCTCACATATTTTTTTCGTATTGTATGCGACATCTGCTACTCTGATATCCGGTGTCGCCGCCGCTGCTTTTACAAATCCGTCTTTCATCTTTTTCCCACCTATCTGCTTTTCTTTAACAACTCTTTCAATTCTTCTACGGTGTATGCATATGCTGTATTACAGAAATGACATTTTACTTCGATTTCTTTTCCTTCCTCTATCATAGACTGGATTTCTTTTCGCCCAATACTGATGATTGCTTTCTCTATGCGCTGTTTGGAACAGTTGCAGTAAAACTGTGCCGGAAGGGTATCTGTCACTTCTACATCCAGTCCGTCTAATACTTGCTCCAACATTTCCTGCGGTGTATGTCCATTGTCAAGCATGGCCGTCACTGAGTCAATTTTCTGGATATTCTGTTCCAGTTTATCCAACACGCTATCCTCGATAAACGGCATGACCTGTACGATAAATCCTCCTGCGCACCGCACCGTATTGTCCTTCTCCATCAAAACACCCAGTCCCACAGAAGAGGGCACCTGTTCGGAAGTCGCAAAATAATAGGTCAGGTCTTCTGCGATCTCCCCGGTCTGCAAAATTGTCTGTCCTGCATAAGGCTCTTTTAAACCCATATCCTTTATCACGTTTAAGAAGCCTGCACCAAGGGCTCCGCCCACATCCAGCTTTCCATTTTTAGGCGGCAGCAGCACTTCTGGGTTGACTACATATCCCTTTGCTCTTCCCTGGCTGTCCGCCGTCACTGTCATTCCTCCGATCGGACCGGAACACTTGATCTGCAGCGTCAGCATATCTGTCTCATTTTTCATCATACTTCCCATCATCACACCGCCGGTCAGCAGGCGGCCCAAAGCGGCTGTGGCGACAGGGCTCGTCCCGTGTCTTCTCCTTGCTTCTTCCACCATCTCTGTGGTTGAAGCGGCAAATGCACGGATCTGTGTATGTGCCGCTGTTGCTCTTACAATATAATCTTTCATCTGTCTATATCCTTCCTTTTTCTTTTCCATGCTCTCTGGCAATGACATAGAGACGTTCACTCTCCTGTGCAGGCGGTTTCCTCGTAAATGCGTCATACGCCGCCACAAACTCCATTCCTGCACGTTCTATGAAATGCTTTATTTCCTCTAAAGTATACGCCTTCTGGTAGTGTATTTCCTTATATTTTCTGTACAAATCTTTTTCCTCTGTACAGCGGATGAAAAGACTCAGATCATACTCATTGATCTTCTCTTCCTCATAATAATAATTGTCCCATATGAAACTGCATTCTTCCCGGTTCTCTGCAATTGTCCTGTCTCCTAGGATTTCTTTATACTTATACTCTGTATTCAGATCAAAGATAAAAACACCTCCGGGATCCAAATAATTGTTCACCAGAGAAAACACCCGTTTAAGATCCTCCGCTTCTGTAATATAATTTATGGAATCGCAGATACTGACGACCGCGCGCACAGTTCCATAAAGTTCGAATTCTCTCATGTCCTGCAGCAGATAAAGAATATCCTGTCCGGACTTTTCTTTCTTTTCCATAGCCAGTTCCAACATTTCCTCTGCGTTGTCCACGCCGATCATATCGTATCCGTATCCGGCGAGGATCTCCGTCATGGTGCCCGTGCCGCATCCTAAGTCCAGCACCAGACCATCTGCAGCGCCATATTCTGATAAAAGCCCGCGCAGATACACGCCCCATTCTTCATAGGGTACGTTATCCATAAAAGCATCATAAACCGATGCAAAACTTGTATATGTTTCCACTTATATCCCTCTTTTATCTTTTCTTTCCCCAGCTTTATATCCTCTGCCGGATATTGTGCCTTCTGGCTATTATAACATAGACTCTCCCGGCAGTACAACGAATTAAAATCATTTTTTCCTTGACACCTTTCTTCTTTCGCACTACAATGATTAGGTAGAAATTGAATAGATATTTCGGTAGGTGAGGTTACCACAGGGATTGGGTTGATTCCTTAAGATTGCTGCCGCAGGATTGTGGAGACACAATGAGCTGGTTAGCAGGCTATGTCGTGAAGGCATAACCTAATGCAATTATTATGCCCTGTGATACTAAAGCTTGAACGGTAAGAAGAACATAGAAAGACTTTGCATTGTTCAGGCAGTGTATGGTCTTTTTTATTTTCTGTATACTCTCCCGCTGAACCGATTATAGATAGGAGGTGAGGTTATGGACTCTGGCGCCAGTTATCACTCGTGTAACCCAATAAAAATACATACAGAAATAAGAGGTATAAACTATGAACAAAGATATTTTTGTAAAACTTCTCGAACAGCGCCAGTTCAAGGCTGTGAGAAGTATTTTGGATGTCATGAACGAAGTGGACATAGCCTCCCTTCTCTCCGTTCTCAATGACAAAGAACTTGTACTTGCTTTCCGCCTGATCCCGAAAGATAAGGCCGCAGAGGTATTTGCCAATATGAGCAGCTCCATGCAGACTTATCTGGTGGAGATGTTTACGGAAAAGGAATTAAAAGAACTGCTGGACGATCTATATATGGATGATACGGTAGACATACTGGAAGAACTTCCCGCGAATCTGGTCAGCCGTATACTGGACGCCGTCAGTCCATCCGACAGGCTGATGATCAATGAATTGTTAAACTATCCAGATGACAGCGCCGGAAGTATCATGACTACAGAATATGTAGACATACGCAAAACAATGACCGTCGCGCAGGCTATGGCACATATCAAAGAAACAGGTATACACAAGGAGACCATCTATACCTGCTATGTCACAGAACGCCGTCAGCTCATCGGCATCGTGTCGGCAAAAGAGTTAATGACGGAAGATGACAACATGCGGATCGAAGAATTAATGGAGACAGAGATCATCTCTGTCCACACACATACAGACCAGGAAGAAGTCGCGCAGCTTCTGCGAAAGTATAACCTGCTTGCGCTTCCGGTACTGGATGCGGAAAACTATATGGTAGGGATCGTCACATTTGACGACGCGATGGATGTCATGGTCGAAGAAACCACTGAAGATATTACAAAAATGGCTGCCATGAGCCCCAGTGAGAAGCCCTATTTTGCGACTTCTGTATTCGCTCATGCAAAACATCGCATCCCCTGGCTTCTCGTCCTGATGTTCTCCGCCACAGTCACCGGCACCATTATCACACGCTATGAGAATGCCTTTGACGCAGTTCCTCTTTTAGTCTCTTTTATTCCCATGCTGATGGATACCGGAGGCAACTGTGGTTCTCAGAGTTCTACCCTTGTAATCCGGGGAATTGCACTGGATGAGATTCATTTTCGCGACCTGTTCAAAGTACTTTTCAAAGAATTTCGTATCTCTTTAATCGTCGGGCTCGTGCTGGCAGCGGCCAACGGCATCCGAATCTTTATCATGTATCAGAATGTTACCCTTGCACTGGTGATCGCACTTTCACTTGCTGCTACAATCGTTGTAGCAAAACTCATCGGCTGTCTCCTGCCGCTATGCGCCAAGCAAGTTCATCTGGATCCGGCGATCATGGCCTCGCCTTTGATCACGACATTGGTAGATACGTTTTCGATCTTGATCTATTTTACTATAGCTACACATTTTTTCAATCTATAAATATGCTCCCTTCTAAGTAACAAGTTTTTTATTATTTCACTTGTCTGCCTAGAAGGGAGCAATTCATTCTATTTTCTGTTTTTATTTTTCTTAATACGCCTGTTTCTTATTCGATCACTTTGATCCAGCCTTCCGGTGCCTCGATATGTCCCATTTGGATCCCGGTCAGTGTATCATAGAGTTTCTGGATCGTCGGTCCCATTTTCTCCATTCCACTTGGGAAGCAGATTTCTTTTCCATGGTCTACAACCTTGCCTACAGGAGAGATCACTGCCGCCGTTCCGCACAGACCGCACTCTGCAAATTCTTTCACTTCCTCGAAGTATACGTCTCTTTCCTCTACTTCTAACCCCAGATAATGTTCTGCTACATACAAAAGAGAGCGTCTTGTGATAGAAGGCAGGATCGTATCCGAATGAGGGGTAACTACTTTATGATCCTTTGTGATAAAGATAAAGTTTGCGCCCCCTGTCTCTTCCACCTTTGTCCTAGTTGCGGAATCCAGATACATATTTTCATCAAATCCATTTGCATGTGCTGTGACGATCGCATGCAGACTCATAGCATAGTTCAGACCTGCCTTAATATGCCCCGTCCCGTGCGGCGCAGCACGATCAAAATCAGACACACAGATCGTCAACGGTTTTACACCGCCCTTGAAATAAGGACCGACCGGTGTAGTAAAAACACGGAATTGATATTCATCCGCCGGTTTTACACCGATCACTGGATTGATTCCAAACATATACGGCCTTATATATAATGTTGCGCCGGAACCGTATGGAGGTACATACGCCGCGTTTGCTCTGACTACCTGTTCCACGGCATCTACAAACCGTTCTGCCGGAAATGGCGGCATTTCCAGTCTCTTTGCAGAATCTATCAGTCGTTTTGCATTCAGATCCGGTCGGAAAGTCACAATATGGCCATCCTCTGTCGTATATGCTTTAAGCCCCTCGAATACAGTCTGTGCATACTGTAATACTCCCGCACACTCATTCATCACAATATTGGCGTCTTCTATCAGCGCTCCGTCATCCCATTTGCCGTCTTTAAAATTCGCAACATACCGCTTCTCTGTAGGAATATAACCAAACCCTAAATTCTCCCAGTCAATCTTTTTTTTCTCCATATAGACTCCTCCATTCCTCTACACTGAACGGATATGGAACTCCTGTCATCCAGTGCTCTTATCTGCTCTTTGCTTTCCCTAGATTATAATACTTTACATCTTAAAAATCAAGAGTGCGCTCTGTTTTATCTTTCCATCATGCTGATAGACTCGATTCCCACGCTTCCTCCCCGCACCACTTCAATGCTTTTAAATTCCTCTTTCATTAACTTCACTACGGCGTCATTTTTGGTTGCTGTCTGGACAAATTCTACAAGCAGGCTGTCTTTTCCATAGTCGATCACCTTTGCCTTAAAAGTCTCTGCGATCTGGAACACTTCCACTTTATCCTGGGGAGAACATTTCTCCACTTTTATATAGAGGATTTCCTTCATCCGCACAAAAATATCTGTGAAATCTATGACTTTGATCACCTCTATCATCCGGTTTAGCTGCTTCTTTATCTGTTCAAACGTCTCATCATCACTGACTGTTGCGATGGTCATCCTGGACACAGTAGGATCCTCGGTCGTCCCTACTGTCAGACTATCCAGATTGTAAGACTTGCCTGAAAATAACCCGGAAATTTTCGAAAGTACACCTACCTGATTTTCCACATACAAGGAAATCCATCTTTTCTTCATTCCATCCATCGTTCTTCCTCCTAACAGTCCATGATCATATCTTCCAGCGTTCCGCCCGGCTGTATCATCGGATATACCATTTCCTCCGGGTCAATGATAAATTCGATCAATGTGGGCACTTTTGTATTTTTCTTAGCCTCCTTGAACGCTTCTCTTATGTCTTCCTTCTTTGTCACCCGGATCCCTTTTGCCCCATAGCTCTGCGCCAGCTTTATAAAATCTGGCGTATACCCTGGCATTTCTTCTCCTTGTGTTCTGCGATAAAGAGCACCGGCGCGCAAATTAGTCATCCCATAACGCTTTCCGTAAAACAGTTTCTGCCACTGACGGACCATGCCCAGATACTCATTATTAAACACACAGAGGATCAACGGCAGTTCTTCCAGCACCGCGGTCGCAAATTCCTGTATATTCA
This sequence comes from Mediterraneibacter massiliensis, assembly GCF_001487105.1. GTDB lineage: Bacteria > Bacillota > Clostridia > Lachnospirales > Lachnospiraceae > Mediterraneibacter > Mediterraneibacter massiliensis. The sequence goes on from NZ_LN913001.1 coordinate 2,105,917, forward strand.
TCTGCATGCCCCCGTCTCCGGAGATCGCGATCACCGGAATATCCGGATTCCCTATCTTCGCTCCTATGGCGCCCGGAAATCCATATCCCATCGTTCCAAGCCCACCGGACATGACCAGCTGCTTTTTCTTCGTGATCTCTACATATTGGCTTGCGAACATCTGATGCTGTCCTACATCTGTCACGATGATCGCCTCATCAAACTGCTGATTGATTTCTTCTATGATATCCTGCGGTCCCATCACAGCACGCTTTTTCATCTTCAGCGGATGTTCTTCCTTCCAGGCAATGATCTGCTTTAACCAGCTTTCCGTATGGCACATATCTACATACTCCCGCATCTTTATAACTGCCTCTCTGGCATCTGCCACGATCGGCACATCCACATGGATATTCCGCGAGATAGAAGCCGTGTCGATATCAATATGTACGATTTGTGCCTTAGGCGCAAATGCATGCAGTTTTCCTGTGATCCGGTCATTAAAACGGGTTCCGATGGAAAAAAGAAGGTCACATTCACTGACTGCCATATTTGCCGCATAGGCGCCATGCATTCCCAGATTCCCCACAAATAAAGGATGGTCCGTAGGAATAGCTCCCCGCCCCATGATCGTAGTCACGACCGGAACTTTTGTTTTCTCTGCCACTTCCGCAAAGATCTTATTTGCGCGGGCAATATTGACGCCGCCTCCTGCCAAAAACAAAGGACGCTTTGATTTGTGCAGCATTTTGATCGCCCGTTTTAACTGTCCCACATGCACACTTGTGTTTGGCTTATATCCTCGGATATTGACCTCCGACGGATACTCCGCGCTTCCCAGTTCCGCCATCAGGTCTTTGGGCAGATCGATCAGCACCGGTCCCGGACGTCCTGTGCCAGCAATATAAAAAGCTTCCTTTATGATTCTTCCAAGATCTTCTCTGTTGCGTACCGTCACTCCATACTTGGTAATGCTTCTCGTGATCCCTACAATATCTACTTCCTGAAAAGCATCGTTTCCAATCAGATGTCTTGCCACCTGTCCTGTAAAACATACAAGAGGCACGCTGTCGTAATTAGCCGTCGCAAGTCCCGTTACCAGATTTGTGGCTCCCGGTCCGCTCGTCACTAGGCAAACGCCGACTTTTCCCGTCGTCCTCGCATAGGCGTCTGCCTCATGCACTAACGCCTGCTCATGTCGGGGCAGGATCACACGTATATCACTTTGTTTATACAATTCATCACTGATGTCGATCGTACAGGCGCCCGGATACCCAAAGATCGTATCGACTCCTTCCTCTTTCAGCGCCTTTACCAATAATTTATTTCCCGTTATCTGTCTCATCGCTTCCTCCTAATTACAAAAAACACCCTAAGCTTCATAAGCTCAGGGCGAATCTGTCATCCGTGTTACCACCTAAATTCAGAGAAATCTCTGCACTCTGCCAGCACAGGAACAATGTCCGATACTGTTTCCCTGTAACGTGGGAATAACGTTGGAGTCTACTTAGGATCCCTCCTCATCCCTGCATTTCTCTGCTTTTAAAAATACATACTCTGCCGGCAATACTATTTGCTGTCTTCCTAGACGATTTTATCTTACCGACAATGTATTTTTATTATAATTTGTATCTTTTCCTTTGTCAACGCTCATCTATTGATACATTTTAACAATATTATTGATATATTTTATCTTTTCCAGCCATTTTTAATCATGCCTAACACTGCGTAGATACAAAATGCAGCTATATTTAACAGTACCACGCTGGCTCCTGCAGGCATTGCGCAAAAATAAGACAAAGTAAGCCCTAATATAAGGCAGATGACTGAAAGGACCCCTGCGCTTATGATCACGCTTTTAAATGTCTTACACAAGCGCATAGAAGTCAGCGCAGGAAAGATGATCAAACTGGAAACAAGAAGCGCCCCCATCATCCGCATGCCGAGCACGATCGTAACTGCCGTCAGGATCGCGATCATCGTATTATAAAAATTTGCACGTACTCCCGTAGCAAGAGCAAATGTCTCATCAAACGTTACTGCGAATATTTTCTGATAAAAAAATACATATAGCATCAATACAATCGCAGATAAAAACAATCCCAGCTTCACGTCCTCATCATTCATAGCGAGGATACTGCCAAACATGTAGTTATAGACATCTGTGTTCATTCCCGTTGTTACAGAGATCAACATCACCCCTACTGCAAGAGAACCGGTAGAGATCATAGCGATCGCTGCGTCTCCTTTGATCCTCGTATTTGCACTCAGGCGCAAAAGCAGAATCGCCGCAAGAATGACAACAGGGATCGCCACGGACAAAGGCGCTGCGTTCATTGCGGTGGCTGCCGCCAAAGCGCCAAATCCCACATGGGAGAGTCCGTCTCCGATCATAGAATAGCGTTTCAGGACAAGACTGACACCCAAAAGCGCCGAACAAAGCGCCACCAGAGAACCTACCAGAAATGCCCGTACCATAAAAGGATAGGACAGCATCTGTATGACTGTCTCAAACATATTCCTCACCTCCTGCATTTCTTCCATCCGGCGCCGTTTCTCCTAGAAATGCCTTCCCGGCACGGCTTCTCTGGTATGCCGCAGCAGTTCCGAAAAACTGTGTATCTTCACTCAGGTGCAAAATATGGCTTGCATATTCGACAGCACTTTCTATATCATGTGAGACCATCACAACAGCGATTTTCTGCTTCGTGTTGATCTCATAGATCAGTTTATAGAACTCCCCTGTGACGATCGGATCTAATCCGGTAACCGGTTCGTCTAAAAGAAGCAATTTTTTTGTCGCGCACAAAGCCCTCGCGAGCAGGACACGCTGTTTCTGTCCACCAGAAAGATCCCGAAAGCACTTGTGAGAAAGATCTCGTATGCCGAGCAATTCCATCTTCTCATATGCCTGCTTTTTATCCTGGGCTGTATAAAACGGACACATCCCCCGGCTGTTTAATCTCCCAGACAGTACGACTTCATATACGCTTGCCGGAAAATCTTTCTGTGCATCTGTCTGCTGAGGCAGATATCCTATTTCCCTTTGTTTTAGCCCATCACCAAATAAGATCCTGCCCTTTTCTATCATCTTCAGCCCTAAAATGCTCTTTACGAGCGTACTTTTACCGGAACCATTTTCTCCTACGATACATAGGTAGTCCCCGGAATCTATCTGAAAATCCAGATCTTTGAGTACAGTCCGTCCTTCATAGCCGACTGACACCTTCTCGCATTTTATCAGTGCCATCTTGTAACGATTCCTCCTTTAGTCCAATGCCTCTTTCAGCGTTTCTACATTTTTCTCCATCATCGTATAGTATGTTTCTCCCTTTTCAAAATCTTCCGCCGAAATATTATGGCAGCTGTAAAATGTCATAACTTTGGCCCCTGTCGCCTCCGCGATCGCATTCGCTATATCTGCATTACTCAATTCCATTTTCAGTATGACAGGTATCTTTTCTTGCTTTGCTTTATCGATCAAAAATGCCATCGTCGCCGCACTCGGCTCTGTATCAGAGGCGCACCCTGGGAACGCGGCATAATAAGAAATCCCGTATTCCTCTGTAAAATACCGGAAAGGGAATCTGTCGCCAAACAGCAGCAAAGGATTGTCCGTTTCTTCTGTGATCTTTTTAAACCGCATATCCAACTCTGCAAGCTTATCTGTATAGGCAGCCGCATTTTCTTCATATACATCCCGCCTGTTTGGATCCTTTCTTATGAGGATTTCTTTGATCGCCTCCACAATCTGTACCGCATTCTTAGGAGAAGTCCAGACATGTTCGTCGATTTCATGTACGGAATGTACTTCTGCAGCATCGGACTGTACATTGTTTTCTTCTTCGTGAAAAAGTCCCCCTTCTTCTTTCATTCCTTCCACATGTTCTTCTTCATAAGTGTCTACACAGTCCACCAACCTTAGCGTCACTCTGTTTTCATCCGGCATGGAGGTCAGCATATCCTCCACCCATTCATCATTCTCTCCGCCCACATAGATAAAAATATCACTGTTCTCAATAGCGATCATATCCTGCGGAGTCGGTTCATAAGAATGTGTTTCTTCCCCCGGTTTCAGCAGCATCTTAAGTTCTACTTCTTCTCCCGCGATCTCCCGCACAAAATCATACTGGGGGAAGATCGTTGTCACCACACTTAGCTTTTCATCCGTTTTCTCTGCTGCGCCTGTTTGTCTGTCTGTCTGTTTAACAGCTGCAGTACAGCCCTGGCACAACAGCGCTGCGGCACATAAAAAAATAATCCAGGAAGAAAGAGTAGCTTTCTTCCTTCTACTTTTGCTGTTCATATTTCGTAAACCTGAATTCCAGATCAAAACAGGTTTGCTCCTCACCTTCTTCCGTCATCTTCCACTCTTTTTTCTCATCCAGATTCGGGAAAAATGTATCTGCCTCAAACACCCGGTCTATCTTCGTTACATACACTGTACTGCAAAGCGGAAGCAGCATACGGTAAACACTTTCTCCCCCGACGACAAAGATATCTTCTTTATATTTTTTCAGTTCTTCTTTTAATTCTTCTTCTGTGTGTACGACCACCGCATCTTTTACCGTATACTCTCGGTTTCCTGTCAATACGATGTTCACTCTGTTTTTCAAAGGTTTTCCTCCAGGGAAACTTTCTAATGTCTTTCGTCCCATCACGATCACCTTTCCGGTCGTTTTTTCACGGAAAAACTTCATGTCAGAAGGAATGCTTACAAGAAGTCTGTTCTTGTTTCCTATCCCCCAATTTCTGTCTGCTGCTACAATTGCCTGCATATATATTCTCCTTTCCTGCTACACTGCTACCGGTATGTTTTTTATTTGGGGATGCGTCTGATACTCCTCCAGACGTACGTCATCCGGCGTAAACGCGTAAAAATCTCGAATCTCCGGATTCAGCCAGAACACCGGCGCCGGCAGAGGTTCTCTTGCGATCAGCTCTTCGATCATCGGAATATGTCTGTCATAAATATGCGCATCCGCAATGACATGAACAAACTCTCCCACCTTCATATCACACACCTGCGCCAGCATATGCAAAAGCACGGCATACTGACATACGTTCCAGTTATTTGCCGTCAGCACATCCTGGGAACGCTGGTTTAATATTCCATTTAAAGTCAGTTTTTCACTGCCTTTTTCCTTTGTCACATTAAATGTCATACTGTATGCACATGGATAGAGGTTCATCTCATGAAGATCTTGATGTACATATAGATTTGTCATGATACGACGGCTGTAGGGATTGTTCTTCAGATCATAAATGACCCGGTCCACCTGATCCATCATTCCCTCTTTATAAGCGTGCTTTACGCCCATCTGATAACCGTATGCTTTCCCGATGGATCCTTCTGTATCTGCCCAGCTGTCCCATATATGGCTGTTAAGATCGTGGATATTATTCGATTTTTTCTGCCATATCCAGAGCAGCTCGTCTGTACAGCTTTTGATTCCTGTCCTTCTAAGAGTGAGCGCCGGAAATTCTTTTGAAAGGTCGTACCGATTGATGACTCCGAATTTCTTCACCGTATATGCCGGCGTTCCATCCTCCCATACAGGTCTTACTTTCTCCCCTTCCGTGCTTGTCCCATTATCTATGATATCTCTGCACATCTGTATAAAAACTTTATCTGCGTAACTCATATTTTCCTCCCTGCCTTTTTACGGTTCTGCAATATTATACAACATCTTTTCCAGTCCTTTTACGAGGGCTTCAATTTCTTTCTTTTTCATGCCCCTTGTAAGGTTTCTGTCCATCTTTTTTCTGTCTGTCTCCATCCTCCTCTGGATATCATATGCCTTCTCTGTCAGATAGATATTTTTTCTCCTCTTATCGACGGCATTCGGCACACAGAGGATAAATCCCTTTTCATCCAGTCTTTTCAATATTCCTGTCACAGTAGGATTTTTCAGGCTCAGATGCCGCTCCACATCTCTTTGGTTCACCTCGTCTTTGCTTGTATGGAACAGGTAGTCCAAAACCGCGCACTGGGAAGAAGTGATACCGATCGTGCGCAGTTTCTCATTTAAGTCTTTTTCAAACACATTATTGATCTGCTTTACCATAAATCCGATAGGCTGATTTCTTCTCTCCATCTGTGCTCCTTTCTCTATACAGACATCTGTAAAACGAAAATGCTCTTTTGGAAGCCCTCTTCCTATAAGTATGCCCGTATCACGCTGCTTATTTCATAGACATCTTCCAATTCTTCTAGTTCTTTTAAAGCATTCTTTATATAACCTTCCTTTACTTTGTCCGTTACAATGACAAGCTCTGCCTTCGTATCCTCTACATACTTCTGTACCACCCGCACGATACTGACCTTATGGTTTCCGAATATCTGGGTAATGCACGCTAGTACGCCTGGCTGATTTTTCACCTGCATACGCAGGAAAAATTTATTTTCCACCTCTTGAAACTCCTTGATCAGTGTCTCTTTATAACAGGTACAGCTGATCCTTCCAGTGCAGCCATATTGTATATCTCTTGCCACATCAATAACATCTCCTGCCACCGCGCTGGCCGTCGGAAATTCCCCTGCGCCTCTTCCATAGAACATGGCGTCGTCCACTGCGTCTCCATGCACAAATACGGCATTAAATGAATCTCGTACAGATGCAAGCGGGTGTTCTTTTTTCAACAGCATCGGATATACGCCTACTTCGATTCCGTCTGCTGTATTATGCGCCACACCCAGCAATTTGATCACACAGTCCAGCTCTTTTGCATAGGCGATATCTTTTTCTGTGATCTTTGTGATCCCTTCTGTATACACATTTCCAAAGACGACACGAGTATGAAAAGCGATGGATGCCATGATCGCCACTTTTCTGCCTGCATCCAGTCCTTCTATGTCCGCTGTCGGATCTGCTTCCGCATATCCCAATTCCTTTGCCTTTTCCAGGGCGCTCTCAAAACTCATGTTTTCTTCAAACATTTTTGTCAAAATATAATTCGTCGTGCCATTTACAATGCCGACCACATCTGTGATCTCATTTGCCGCCAAACACTGTTTCAAAGGACGTATAATGGGGATCCCGCCTGCTACAGACGCCTCAAACAACAAATCGGTATGGTTTTCCTCTGCCGCACTTAAAAGTTCCCTGCCCTGCTCGGCGATCAGATCCTTATTTGCCGTCACTACATGCTTACCAGCGCGCAAAGCTTGCAAAATCATTGTCTTCGCCGGTTCTATCCCGCCGATCACTTCTATGACGATCTCAATTTCCTCATTTTCTAAAATTTCTTTCCAGTTATCTGTCAAAAGAGAGACGTCCACTCCTTCTCTTTTTCTATGCAGATCATGCACCAGGATTTTTACGATCTCAAGCTGCGCTCCAATCGTCTGTTCCATCACGTCTCTTCTTCTCTGTATCAATTTGTACACACCGCCGCCTACTGTCCCAAGTCCAAGCAGCGCTGCTTTTATCTTTTTTCTTTTCATCTTGCGTATTTGTCCTTTCTCAAGCGTTCATTGGGTCATATTATAGCATAAAAAAAGTATTCTCGGAACCCCTTCGGTTTTTAGGAAAAAATTTTAAAAAAGTTGTTGACATTCTAAATTTCTTGTAGTATAGTATTTATTGTTCCGGTCAACAAAGAACAAACAAAACATGCGACAGTGGCTCAGTTGGTAGAGTACGACCTTGCCAAGGTCGGGGTCGCGGGTTCGAACCCCGTCTGTCGCTCTTATAAAAAAACTGCTGATAAATCAGCAGTTTTTTTATTTCATAGGAAATTACTTTCTATTTCTTAAGGTTTACATCTTCCGCATGGTTTATATCCCTGCTCTATCAATGTTTCCCTGTCCGCAGTATACTCTTTTTTGTTCCTCTCTTTTATGGCAGACACACTGTCACAGTCCGGCAAGTGAAATCTATATGTATTCTGATTGAGGACATACGTTTTTTCTGCGTCAGCTCCATCCATCTTCGCTTCTTTATCCGGCTGTTTGTTCCCTTCTTCAGAGACTGCTTCCGCTTTTTTGCTCTCTCCCGTCTGATAATCTATGTCAATATCCGGCTGCACATTATAGACATATACATTGAAACAGATGCCTTTGCCTTCATCCTCTACCGACTCTGCTTCCATTTGTACGCCTGAGGCGACCAGATTCTCCTCCTCAAACACAGGAGTCACACGATACAGGACATGATTGCCTGTCTCTTTTACATACTCCGCAACCTGTTCTTCAAAGGGCAGCATCCCCTCTGTATTCATATATCTCGTCCCTGTGATCAAGTTTTCAGGATTGGCATTTTCCGCCGTCAGCTGATACCCGATCAAATGGCACCTATTGTACAAATAATTTCCATCTATCCCTGCATACTTCACCGTATGCCATCCTGTCGGCTTTACTTGTCCGATCGCCCCGCGTTCCTCTGTAGGCATCGTCTCTTTTCCTACACATGCCTGCACTGTCTGGCAGCGTCCGAGATCGTCCAGTTCTCCATAGTCTTCATAAGGTTCTGTGGTAAGTTCCTCTTTTGTAAACTCCGGTTCTCCTTGATTTATCTCTACGTAAGGCTGATCTGTATAGGCTGGGATATCCGCCAGCGTTACTGTCTCTTCCGCCGCTTTTTGCCCTGTCTGGGACTGCGAAGAAGCTGTCCTGCCATCTTGCGGCAGTTGTCCGCAAGATGGCAATGCAACAGAAATAAAAAGGACAAGGCATACGAACAGCCACTTTTCTTTTATCCGCCTCATCTCTTATTCTGCCTTTACTCTTTCAAGCCCCAGCTCGATCAGCTGTTTTTCATCTACAATACTGGGAGCTTCCGTCATCAGACAGGACGCGTCCTTCACTTTCGGAAACGCGATCACATCACGGATGCTGTCCTCTTTAGCCATCAGCATAACGAGGCGGTCCAGACCATAGGCAAGTCCTGCGTGCGGCGGAACACCATACTTGAAAGCATCCAGCAAAAATCCAAACTGACTGTATGCCTGCTCCTTGGTAAACCCTAGTACTTCAAACATTTTTTCCTGCACGTCATCCTGAAAAATACGGACGCTTCCGCCTCCGATCTCATTTCCGTTGAGTACGATATCGTACGCTTTCGCGCGTACTTTCCCTGGGTCTGTATCCAGAAGCGCCAAGTCTTCTTCCATCGGCATCGTAAATGGATGATGCATTGCTGTATACCTGTTCTGTTCGTCGCTCCACTCTAAAAGTGGGAATTCTGTGATCCAGATAAACTTATATTCCTTTTTGTCAAGCAGTTCCATCTGTTTGGCAAGTTCCAGACGAAGGGCGCCCAGGCTGTCCCACACGACCTTATTCTTATCTGCCGCAAATAAAAGCAGATCTCCCGGCTGTCCATCCATCGCCTGCACAAGCTGTTCCATTTCTTCCTCTGTCAGGAATTTTGCAAAAGAGGATTTCACAGTTCCATCCTCCTGGATCGCTGCATAGGCCAGCCCCTTAGCGCCATAATCCTTCACAAAGGCCGTCAGCTTGTCGATCTTCTTTCTTGGCATCGCGCCCTGCCCTTTCGCATTGATCCCGCGCACGCTTCCGCCGTTTTCGACAGCGCCTGTAAAGACACCGAAACCACAGTTTTTCACAACATCCGTGACATCTGTCAGTTCCATTCCAAAACGAACGTCCGGCTTGTCAGAACCAAAACGATCCATCGCTTCCTGCCAGGTCATCCGCGGGATCGGAAGGGGAACATCTACATCCAGTACTTCTTTAAATACTTTTGCCAGCATACGTTCATTGACATCGATCACGTCCTCCACATCTACAAACGATAATTCCATATCGATCTGCGTGAATTCCGGCTGCCTGTCCGCGCGCAGATCCTCATCACGGAAACATTTCGCGATCTGGAAATAACGGTCATACCCCGAACACATCAACAGCTGCTTATAAATCTGCGGCGACTGCGGCAGACCATAAAAACTGCCAGGATGAATACGGCTCGGCACCAGATAATCTCTCGCTCCTTCCGGCGTACTCTTTCCAAGCATCGGCGTCTCAATCTCTAAAAAGCCTTCTTCAGAAAGAAACTGACGCACTAAGTTCGCTACCTGGCTCCTGAGCATTAGATTCTTCTGCAGATCCGGTCTTCTAAGATCCAGATATCGATATTTCAGGCGCACTTCTTCCCTTGTCTTTGCATTTTCTTCAATTGGGAACGGCGGTGTCTCAGACTCTGATAAGATGCGTAGTTCATGAGGGATGATCTCGATCTCCCCTGTAGAGAGATTTTCATTGACTGCGCCCGAACGTCTCTGTACTGTTCCGACGATCGCTACCACGTATTCCGCGCGTAAGCCTGCTGCCTTATCAAGCAGCGCCTTGTCTGCTTTTCCTTCCTCGAATACAACCTGTATGATGCCAGAACGATCCCTGACATCTACAAAGACCAGCCCTCCTTTATTTCTGTTCTTCTGCACCCATCCCATAATGGTAACTGTCTTTTCTATATCTGCTGCGGACAGTTCCCCGCAGCGGTGGCTTCTCTTCAGCCCCTGCATTGATTCTGCCATGATCTTTCTTTTCCTTTCTGTGCTTAATCTTTGTATATCTCTGTAATATCCGTGTATCCTTGTTCTTTCAGCTGTTCTTTCTGGAATTTTTTATTTTTCTTCATATTTACGAGCATGACCTGTTTTCCATTCATCCGCGCTTCTCTTGCCATTTCCAGAACCTTCAGGGTAGCTTCCTTTGAAAGATTTTTCTCCAATAAGAATACTTTCTTCTCCTTTCCGGATGGTATAGAAAAGCCGCGTTCCATAAGAAGCATTATGATCCGCTCAAAACCAATGGAGAAACCGACAGCCGGCGTATCCTGACCGGTAAATTTTCCGATCATCTTATCATAACGTCCGCCGCCGCCGACCGAACCGCCGAACTCGTCCATTGCGATCTCAAAGATCGTTCCTGTATAGTAGGACATCCCGCGCACCAGCGTAGGATCAAAACAAATCTTGAAATCCGCCTCTTTGGCACTTTCTACGCTTGTGATGATCATTTCCAGTGAAGCCGCCGCTTCATCCTCAAGAAAGCCCTGTAATTTTTCCTTGCACCAGCGAACGCCTTCCACATCGTTCCGGATTTCTTTAAATAATTGTAAATACTTATCCACCGCTTCTTTCGCATATCCACATTCCTCTAACTCTGCCGCCACGCCGTCGATCCCGATCTTGTCCATTTTGTCCAGAATAATAAAGACCGTCTCGTAGTCTTCCTCTTTAAAACCGCTGTATGCCGCCATTGCCTTTAAAAATCTCCGGTCATTGATACGGATGGTAAAGTTTTTAAACTCCAATTTCCCCAGCAGACAGGTCGTTGCCAGGATAAGTTCTATCTCTGCCAGGCTGCCAGGTTCTCCCAAAATATCAATATCGCACTGCATAAACTGACGGAATCTTCCTCTCTGTGGACGATCTGCTCTCCACACATTTCCCATCTGTAAGGCCTTAAAAGGAGCCGGCAATTCATTCGCATGATTTGCATAATATCTGGAAAGAGGCACTGTCAGATCATATCGAAGTCCTCCGTCTGCCAGATCGGCTTCTTCTTTCGCTTCCCCGATCTTCAGCTTCTCACCACGCTTTAAGATCTTAAAGATCAGCTTTTCGTTGTCTCCGCCCTGCTTGCTCAACAGATTTTCCAAATGCTCCACACAAGGCGTCTCAATAGAAGAAAAACCAAAAGATTTATAGGTTTCTTTAATCAGCCCGATCACATAATCTCTGATCTCCATTTCTGCAGGCAGCATATCTTTCATACCTGTGACTGGTTTCTTTTTTAATGTCATAGCCATTCTCCCTTTCGTTCTATCATTTCATCAATACGTTCAATATATTCCGTAATATTCTTCACATTTGCGATACGGATAAGATTTGTTTCTTTCCCATTTTCCAATTTTCTCTTTTCCGGCAGTACGATCTTGGTCGTCGCTCCTGCGCCTGCCGCAAGGATCGTCTGTTTTTCTTCCATAATAAGTATATTGTATATTCCTGCTTTGTCAACCTTTGCGTACCCTACATTTTCAAAATTCCCCGCGATATTTTTCTGTCGATATAGATAATATGGCTCCATAGACATCCGTTTCGCAGCCTCTGCAGCCGCCTCCACCATAATCTCTATTTCCCTGCCCTGCATCTGGATCCGTCCTTCCTGTCCAAATTTCGCCGCTCTTTTAATGGCAAGTGCATGTACAGTCAAGCTGTCCGGCGAAAGCCGCTCGATCTGACGCAGCGTATCTTTCATATCGCCGGCATCTTCACCCGGAAGCCCTGCGATCAGATCCATGTTGATATTATCAAATCCCACCTTACGTGCCAGATAAAAACTTTCTGTCACGTCTTCGGCGGTATGCTTCCTTCCTACCAGCTTAAGCGTTTTTGTCTGCATCGTCTGTGGATTGATGGAAATACGCGTCACCGGATAATTTCGCAATACCTGCAGTTTTTTCTCTGTGATACTGTCCGGGCGTCCTGCCTCCACCGTATATTCCATGCAGCTTTCCATTGGAAAGCTCTCCGCAACGACAGACAAAAGCCTGTCAAGCTGAGAGGCAGACAGTGTCGTCGGTGTACCGCCGCCGATATAGACGGTATCCAGTTTTCTATCAGCCGCCATCCTTCCCAACGCCCGTATTTCTTTACACAGCGCCGCAAGATAGGCATCTGTCCTTTCACGCCACTGATCGATAGGAGAAGAACTAAAAGAACAATAAGAACAAATACTTGGGCAAAAAGGAATCCCTACATAAAGACTGAAGCCCTTTTTCGTATCTAGTTTTCTTAGCAATCCTCTCTCTTTTTTTGCGATCGCCACTCCCAGACGAGCCTTTTTTTCACTGATGAAATACGTCTCTTTCAAATACCTCACCGCCTCGTCCTGCGTATTTCCCGCTTCGATTGCCTGCATAGCCAACTTCGTCGGACGCACGCCCGTAAGCATTCCCCAGGCAAGCTCTCTGCCTGTCATTTCTGACAAATGCCGGTAAACACTACGAATCACATTCTCTTCTTTTTCTTCCCTGCGGACACAAAAAGAAGAGCCTCCATCTGCACTGAATTTCACAAGAGGCTCCTGGTTCTCATCTACCTGCTGCACAATTTCTTCCTGCGGGAAAAATGCCTTTACAAGATGATACACATTATACGTATATTTGTTTTTCTGACTGCTTATTTTAATCATCTGTGCTTCCTCTGCCGCATCTATCTCACAAACGGATTGTATGCTTTTTCATATCCGATCGTTGTGGTTTCCATATGTCCCGGGAATACTGCCGTCTCATCCGGCAGCACAAACAGCCTTTCTTTCACGGAACGGATAAGCTTTCCAGAACTTCCGGTGGGAAGATCTGTCCTCCCGATGGATTCTTTAAACAGCGTATCTCCTGAAAAAAGTACTTCTTCCTCCGGAAGATAATAGCAGCATCCGCCAATGGTATGTCCCGGTGTATATAAAACGTGTATCTTCACGCCTGCAACACTACGTTCTTCGTTATCTTTTATATACTGCGCCTGCTTATATGTATAAGCACTTCCATAGGAAGAAGACGCGTTTAACCCGGCATCTTCAAGCAGTTTTCTCTCTTCCTCAAAGGCATAGACTGGAACCGGAAACAAAGCCGTGAACCAGTCAATCCCCATGATATGGTCAAAATGACCATGTGTCAAAAAAAGCGCTTTTATCCTCAGCCCTTCTTCTTTTATATACTCTGCCATAGGCGTAGATTTTCCTGCTATATCTACGACAAACGCCTCTTTCGTTGCAATGTTGCTCACAATATAGCAGTTTGTCCCTACGATTCCTGTTACAAAATTCTTTATCTGTATATGTTTCATTCTTTCTACCCCGCTGTCCGCTCAATATCTATAACACCGTCAAGCTGCCTCAATTTCTCTGTTACACGGTTCATCTCCTCTCGGCCGTGTACAGTAAATCCCACATCCAGCGTCGCCGTGCCCTTCTTACTGGTACGGACATTCATAGACTTAACATCGATCTTTGCCTCCGTAAAAATGCGGGATATATCCATCAGAAGTCCCTGCCGGTCAGCCGCGTACATCTTCAGTTCCGCCAAATATTGCCCGCCGCTTTCCTCCGCCGCATTTTCTTCCCATTCAGCATCGATCAAGCGCTCCCTTTCTTTATCTGTCAGATGGAGCATATTGATGCAGTCTGTGCGGTGAATGGACATGCCTCTTCCCCGTGTTACAAAACCAACGATCTCATCACCCGGCACCGGATTACAACATTTTGAAAAACGCACTGCCATATCATCAATCCCTTTGACGACGATCCCGCTTTTTGATTTCGCAATATGCACCTTCTGGTTGTTGGCCTCGGATATTTTTTCCAGTATCGTCTCATCTGTGATCTCTTTTTTATGGTCTTTTTCATATTCTTCCAGCAGACGATTGACAACCTGCCCTTCCTTCAGGCCCCCATGCCCGATCGCTGCCAGTACAGAATCCCAGTCTTTAAAACCGTATTTTTTCTGTACGATCTGCTGATACTGCGGCTTGATGATATCTGCACTGCTAAAACCTTTTGCTTTGCAGTAGGAGACGATTTGCTCTTTGCCGCGGATGATATTTTCCTCTTTAAACTCTCTTTTAAACCACTGATTGATCTTGTTTTTCGCCTGTGTGCTCTTAACGATATTTAACCAATCTCTGCTTGGGCCTTTGGAATTCTGTGAGGTCAGTATCTCTATCCTGTCTCCGTTTTGTATCTTATAGTCTATATTTACCAGTTTTCCGTTGACACGCGCCCCGACCATTTTGTTTCCTACCGCACTGTGGATAGAATAGGCAAAATCGACCGTCGTAGACCCGTTTGGCAGATTCTTCACATCACCGTTTGGCGTAAAGCAGTAGACATCCTCTGCAAACAGATCCAAATCGCCTTTAAGCAGACTTAAAAACTCCCGATTATCTGACATATCTCTCTGCCATTCGAGTATTTGGCGCAGCCAACTTAACTTTTCTTCTTCTTGCGCCTTCATACTCTTTGTTGTGTCGCCGCCCTCTTTATATTTCCAGTGCGCCGCGATACCATACTCCGCCGTCTTATGCATTTCCTCTGTCCGTATCTGGATTTCAAACGGCTGTCCCGACGGTCCCATCAGCGTCGTATGAAGGGACTGGTACATATTCGCCTTAGGCATGGCAATGTAATCTTTAAACCGTCCTGGTATCGGCGTGTACATCTCATGGATCACTCCGAGAGCCGCATAACAGTCCTTCACAGAATCTACGATAATACGCACCGCAAACAGATCATATACCTGGTCAAGTGTTTTATTCTGATTGACCATTTTCTTATATATACTGAAAAAATGTTTGACTCTGCCATACACTTTTGCCTGGATATGCGCATTCGTCATATGGCTGGATACTTCCTCCACGATCTGCTGTACGAACTCTTCCCGCTCTGTCTTGCGTTCGTTTAACTCTTTTACCAAGTTATAATAGACTTCCGGCTGTGAATATTTTAAGGATAAATCATCTAATTCTGTCTTGATTTTAGAAATACCGAGCCGCTGCGCGATCGGCGCATATATATCCAACGTCTCCCTCGCTTTTTCTTTCTGCTTCTCGGGTATCATGAATTCCAGTGTACGCATGTTGTGGAGACGGTCTGCCAGTTTGATGATAATAACACGGATATCCTTTGCCATTGCCAAAAACATCTTACGCAGATTTTCTGCCTGTACTTCCAGTTTATCTTTTGCATAGGATAACTGTCCCAACTTCGTAACTCCGTCCACGAGCAGAGCCACCTCTTCTCCAAACTCCCCGACAACTTCCTCCAGCGTCATGTCCGTATCTTCTACGGCGTCATGGAGCATTCCTGCCACGATCGTCTCTTTGTCCATCTCCAATTCTGCAAGAATGATCCCAACCCACAATGGATGGATGATATAAGGTTCTCCCGACTTGCGCACTTGCTCTTTATGCGCCGCTTTCCCGATAGCATATGCCTTTTCTATCATCGTAATATCTGCCGACGGATGGTATTTTCGTACTCTTGCGATCAATGCCTGATATAATTGTTCAGGGTCTTGATAATCTTCAGGCGCTTTTACCGCGTGTCCGTCTACAATCTCCAGATTTCTGTTCAACAGCTCATATTCCAGCGTACCTGCCATATCAATGCCCCCTTTCTCTGATAG
Source organism: Mediterraneibacter massiliensis (assembly GCF_001487105.1). Taxonomy (GTDB): domain Bacteria; phylum Bacillota; class Clostridia; order Lachnospirales; family Lachnospiraceae; genus Mediterraneibacter; species Mediterraneibacter massiliensis. Next base: position 2,122,050 of record NZ_LN913001.1, read on the forward strand.
TTATCTGATAGGTACAGTGCCCTTATGTATGGGCATTGTTATTTTTTAGTATAGCATTATTCTCACAATTTTCAAACATTTTATTGGTAATTGACGATCGTGATCTGCTTTGTCCGCTCTCCCCTGAATTCATTGATCGTAGGATAATAGGTCACAGAAAGAGTCTGTTTCTCCTGCATTTTCTTTAAACATGCCTGTACATCTCCGAAATACACCGCATCTAAGCGATTCCCTTCTTTATCTTCTAAAATACATTTGAGTACATTCTGATTTTTCCCAAAAATCCGAGGTCTTAACGCTTTTAGCCCCTTTTCTGCAAAAAGAGGTCTCGTGTTGCCTTTTCCAAAAGGCTCCAATAATTCCAACTCTTCTATGAGCTGTTCTGTCACATAGGTAAAAGGCAGCCGCATATCTATAGACACCTTCATCTGCAGGTCTTCCTCACTTAAATCTGCCAATGCATTGATCGTCTGTCTGAATTTCTCCACATCTTCCTCATGCAAAGATAAACCGGCCGCCAGCTTATGCCCGCCGAATTTTGTAAAAAGGGAACGGCATTTGCACATCTCTTCAAACATATGATAACTTTCGATCGAACGGCCAGAACCTTTTACCCCCTCTTCTGCCTTGGTCAAAATAAATGTAGGACGATAATATTTCTCCTTGATACGTCCGGCAATGATCCCCGCAATACTTTCATGGCAGTCCGGCAGATAGACCACCAGCACTTTATCATCTTTCAGATCGCTGCTCTCTATCTCTACTATTGCCTGTTCTACTCCTTTTTCTGTCATCTCTTTGCGGCTGTCATTCAAAGCCTTCAAATCCTCTGCCAGCATGACCGCCTCTCTGTGCGTCTTTGCTTCCAGCAGTTCCAGCGCACGCTTCGCCGTATCCAACCTGCCGCTGGCATTCATACAGGGACCAAGTACAAAGCCGATATGATAGGCGTTTAAACGTTCCGCCGAAATACCGGTACAAGCGATCAGCGCTTTTAAGCCTTCATTTTTTGTTCTTTTTAACATTTCCAGCCCCTGCTTTACAAAGATACGATTCTCTCCAATCAGATCCATCACATCTCCGACTGTGGCGACGGCAACATTTTCCATCAGATAATCCATATCTTCTGCATCCCGTCCCATCACATTATACAATGCCTCTACCAACTTATACGCAACTGCTGCCCCACACAAGCCTTTAAATGGATACGGACAGTCCGTTCTGTGCGGATCCACCACCGCATCCGCAGGAGGAAGCATATATTCCCGTTCTCCGCCAAGCTCTGCGTAGGGTACCTCATGATGATCGGTTACGAGTATCGTAAGCCCCTTCTCTTTCCCATAGGTAATTTCTTCTTTCGCCGCAATCCCATTATCACATGTAATAATCGTATCAATCCCGTCCTCCAACGCCCGGTCGATCAGCATACGGTTCAAACCGTATCCATCCTTTATCCGATCTGGAATATCGGTATCTACGTCGGCTCCTAAGCCTGACAGTCCTTCTTTCAATATATAGGTAGCGTTGACTCCGTCAATATCATAATCGCCGATAATACGTACCGCCGACTTTTCCCTGATCTTCTCCGCAAGGATCTCCACTGCTTTATCCATGTCTTTCATCAGCATGCCGTCGTATAGATCCGCGATCGTCCCATTTAAGTACAGATCGATGTCCTGTTCAGAGATCACCTCCCTGTTGCGTATCAGTCTTGCTACGATCGGGGAGATATGATACCTGTCTGCATTCTTTTGAAAATCCGCCTTTTTCATGGCTATAAACCATTTCTCCATAAGTGCCTCCTTCAACAAATGCCGGGGTATAAGGAGACAAACTCCTTCATACCCCGGCATCCTGTTTTATCCCGCTTCTGCAGTCTTTTTAAGTCCTGCCGGATTATTTCTTTTTCCCTGTTTTTGCCGGTATATTCTGTGTTTTCTTTCCGATACGCGTCTTCATCACATACCACAGTGATCCTGTCAGGCACACAGACGTATATGCGCCGCAGCCGATTCCCACCATAAGCGGAAGCGCAAATTCCTTAATAGAACTTACTCCCATAACATACAGAATAGCTACCATGATAAAAGTTGTAAAAGTCGTATAAATACTTCTTGTCAATGTCGCCGTAATACATCTGTTCACGAGCAGGGCAAGATCTTCTTTTCCTTTTGTCCTAAGTTCTTCCCGGATACGGTCGAAAATAACGATCGTCGCATTGATCGAATACCCTACGATCGTCAGCATACACGCGATAAACGTATTTCCCACAGAAACTCTCGCAATCGCATATACAGCCAATACTACCAGTACATCATGCAGAAGAGCCAGCACGGCGCTGGTCGCAAACCGGATATCTTTAAACCGGAACCAGATATATAAAAGCATACAGATCGTCGCGATAGTCACTGCAATGACTGCGTCTGTCCGCATTTCCGAACTTACGGTAGAACTGATATTTTCGGATGTGATCCCTTTTTCTTCATTGACGCCAAAATCCTCTGTCATTACCTGATTAAATGCTTCTCGCTTTTCCAGAGACAATGTTTGGGTCTTGAAAATCACCTGGTTCGTGCCCTCCACTTTCTGTACCTGCACATTTTTATCGCCTGTCACGTCTTCTAACTTCGGAACGATCTGGCTGTCGATCTCCTCCAACGTATATTCTTTATCAAAAGTCACTGTCGTGGCAGTACCGCCTTTAAATTCCATACTGTAATTGAGGGCTCCCTCGCCTTTTCCTGCGTGTATTCCCATAAATACGATGCCTGACAGGCACAGGATGATCGATATAATAAAAAATACTTTGCGTTTTCCGATAAAATCAATCGGCTTTCTGGCAGGTCTTGGGCGTCCGTATGCTTTGGCGCTGCGTATTCCGGCCGCATACAGTGAATAAATGATCAATCTTGTGATCACCAACGCAGTAAACATAGATACGACCACACCAAGCGCCAGAGTCTGCGCAAATCCCCTGACTGTACCGCTGCCCTTTAACCACAGTACTGCCGCCGCGATAAGCGTCGTGATATTTCCATCCAGGATGGCAGACATTGCCTTGTGGAAACCTGCGTGAAGCGCAGATTTGACCGCTTTTCCCGCCGTCAGTTCCTCTTTGACACGTGCAAAGATGATCACGTTCGCATCCACTGCCATTCCGATTCCCAGAATGATTCCTGCAATCCCCGGCAGTGTCAGCGTAATGTCAAACGCATTTAAAAGAACTAAAATCAGTTCTGTATAGATCAAAAGCGCCAGACTGGATGCCAGTCCTGGAAGGAGGTATACAATGATCATAAAGATAAATACAACTGCCAGTCCGATAGCACCCGCCTTTAGACTGGTGCTTACCGCCTCTTCTCCCAACTGTGCGCCTACTACCTTCGAACGCAGTTCTTCCAGTTCCACATTGAGTCCGCCAATACGAATCGTAGATGCCAGATTGTCCGCTTCTTCATATGTCATTTTTCCTTCAATGATCGCCTGCCCATCCTCAATGACAGCATTAACTCTGGGCACACTGATCAGTTCCCCGTCATAGTAAATGGCGATCGTCTCGCCGGCCTCTTTTGCCGTCTTTGTCGCATCGGCAAATTTTTTGGTTCCTTCTTTATTAAAAGAAAGCTGTACAACATTTTTCGTCTCCGACGTCGTATTGTCCTGCTGTGTTCCGGCGGAAGCACTCTTCACATCCGATCCTGTCAGCAGGATGGAACCGTCTTTTTCTATCTCTTCTATAGATTTATTCAGCACGTAGTTGCCTGCAGAATCCAATGCGTAGTTTGCTGTTCCTTCTGTATCTTTCTCCCGGATAAAATACAGGGAGCCCGGCTGCCCCAATTCATCCAAGATTGCATTTGCATCTGTAACTCCCGGTATCTCAATGCTGATACGGTCGTCTCCCTCTTGATAGACTTGTGCCTCTGTGCTGTACTGTTCCACACGTCTTTGTAATTTATAGATCGTATCTGACATGTCTTCTTCAGAAGGTTTCTCGCCCTTCACCTGATAGGTGATGCTCACGCCGCCTTCCAGATCCAGACCTAAATTGATGTTCTTCGCCGCGCCGCCGAATTTTCCGAGTCCAAATATGGTCGTATATCCCAAAAAAATCATAAACGCCGCAATGATAAGCAGAGTACCGATGCCTTTACTTTTCTTCATGCTTTCCATTCCTTTCTTCCTCGTCAGCCAGCGCTGCCTTTATCATAATTGCACATTCCACACGTTTTCTCTCCATCTCGCAGCTCACATCATACGTATCATGAATCGTATGGTGGAATTTATAAGAGTTTGCCATGCATCCTCCGCTGCAATAAAATCTGGCAAAACAGTCCCGGCATTTTTCCTTCGAATACACGCTGCATCCCCGGAATTCTTCCGCGATCTCGGGATGTGTGATCCCCTCTTCTACGTTCCCCATCAAGAACTCTTCATTTCCCACAAACTGATGGCACGGATACAGATCTCCCCACGGCGTCACCGCCAGATACTCCGTACCTGAACCACATCCGGACAGACGTTTTGCCACACAGGGACCGCCCTCTAGATCTAACATAAAATGGAAAAAGGTAAAACCTCTTCCTTCGCGTTCCCTGTCCACCATGATCTTTGCCAGTTTATCATACTCAGCAAAAATCCGGGGCAGATCTTCTTTTTGTATCGCATATGCGTCCGTATCTTCTCCTACCACAGGTTCGATCGAAATCTGCTCAAATCCAAGATCTGCAAAATGAAGAACATCTTCAGAGAAATCCAGATTCTCCCTTGTAAATGTCCCGCGGATGTAATATTTCTCCTGATTTCTGCTCGCAGCAAGCTTCTGGAACTTCGGCACGATCAGATCATAACTGCCTTTGCCGTTTCTAAACGGGCGCATTTTGTCATTGACTTCTTTCCTTCCGTCCAGACTTAATACTACATTATCCATCTCGCGGTTTACAAACTCCTGCACTTCATCGTTAAGAAGTACGCCATTTGTCGTCAATGTAAAGCGAAAATGCTTATCATGGTTTTTCTCCAGTTCACGCCCATACGCCACGAGCTGCTTCACGACTGTCCAGTTCATCAAAGGTTCTCCGCCAAAGAAATCCACCTCCAGATTCCGTCGGTTTCCTGAATTTTCCACAAGAAAATCCAGCGCCTTCTTTCCCACCTCATAGGACATCAAGGCTCGTCTTCCATGGTATTCCCCTTCCTCTGCAAAACAGTATCTGCAGGCAAGGTTGCAGTCATGGGCTATATGCAGGCAAAGTGCCTTCACGACAGTCTTTCTTTTTTTCACTTCCCCGATATATCCTTCATAAATATCCTGCGTAAAGAGCTTTCCCTCTTTTGTCAGTTCTGTCACTGCCTCTAAAATCTCTTTTATCTCGCTTTCCGGGTACTTTCCCCCCAGATGTTTTGTTAAATTGTACAGTGTATGCGGCTGCTTTAATGTCTGTTCTGTATGATCCGGATTTTCTTCTTTTAGTATTTCGATCACTTCATAAGCAGATTTATCTACTACATGTACAGAGCCGCTGTTGACATCTAATACAATATAATATCCATTATTCTGATACTGATGAATCACGATATGTATCTCTCTTTCATTTCTAAATTCATTATTTTCCTATTATGCGCCTAAAGGCAAAACTCTCTCTCGCCTAATAACAACGCTAAGGCAGCGGTAAACGCCGCTGCCTCTTTTTTCCCCTTTTTCTTCAGCCAAAAGCAAAAGCTGCTGTTATACTTATTTCTTATGCTCACATGTCTGATTTCCTACTGTGCAGGATGTCTTGCATGCTGACTGACAGGATGTCTGGCACTCACCACATCCGCCTTTTTTTACTGTATGATTCAAAGTCTGTGTATTCAGTGTCTTAATGTGTTTCATTTTCTCTCCTCCTAGTTCATATGGTGTCTGTCTGCACCTGTTATTTCGTTATTATACCATACTGTTTTTAGTTTTTAAACCCCTTTTTTCTCTCAGGAAAGCATTCCGCCAAGCATGCCGCCTCCCGCACACAGAAGGCAGGTTGTCAGCATATTCTGCCACTCTGACTGCAATGTGTGGTAAACGCCAAGGGAGATCAAAAGCAAAAGCACAAAATAGAAAACACCTGCAAGCATCCCCCAAATAAATTTGCGGACACCTGCAAGCTTCCCGATCATAAAACCGCCTGCAAAAGTGGACAATATATAAATACCCACGATCCCTGCCGTCACTTTTCCCTCATCAAGATCCAGCTTGTATAAAAGCAGCGTCAGAATAAACAGTAAAATACCTGTTACAACATACGCGCATAAAAGGGATTTCAGCAGCCAGAGTAATTTTGTCTCCACGCTTCGGCTGTTTTTTGTATTCTTTTCCATCTCTTTCCTCCTAGAATCTGCATAGTTTTGCCCAGACCTTCTGTCTGTTTCTACATCCTATGCCTGTTCAAGGAGTTTTATGCTATTGCTCCATCTGCCTCCCCAGGAATTCTGCCGCACTCTGCGCCACCTTACATTCCACTTCCCCGAATTTTTTCTTTTCTTCTTTTCTGAGAAATACGACGGAGCCTATCACATCTCCCTCACATAAGATCGGACTGATGATCTCCTCTATATATTCTTGTGTTCCTGCCGCAATCGCCGCAAATTTTGTACTGCCCGCCTTTTCCGTAACCTGGACACGCTGCTGCAGTACGTGTTCCAATTCCTTGGTAATATAGGCTTCTTTCAGTTCTTTCTTCCCATTTCCTGAGACAGCTACGATCTGATCCATATCTGTGATACAGACAGTACAGCCCATCGTCTGCGCCAGACTTTCTGAATACAGCCTGGCTAATGTCCCCAGTTCTCCGATAGGAGAGTATTTTTTTAGGATGATTTCGCCTTCCCTATCTGTAAAAATCTCCAGTGGATCTCCTTCTCTGATCCTTAAGGTTCTTCTTATTTCTTTCGGAATGACCACCCTTCCCAGATCGTCGATCCGTCTTACGATTCCTGTTGCCTTCATAAAATTCCCTCCATTTTACATTCTTACATTTTATCCTGACTACACCGCATCTGGTAACTTTTGCAGATACAAGTAGTATCTGTAAATCAGAGGAAAATATACGCATTTAGCTTCCCATTTCATCGTACTGCTGGGCAATATTTTTCACATGATCTCCCAGTCTCTCAAAATCCGTTAAAATCTCTGTAAAGATAATCCCCGTCTGCGGCTTACATTTACCTTTTTTAAGCCTCTGCATCTGCTTTTTAAAATATTTGTCTCTTGTATCATCGATTTTTTGTTCGATCGCAGACGCTTTATTCAGCACATAGCCAGCTTGCTCTAGCCGGACATCTTTTATGATATCTAATGCCGCAAGACATTGTTTTTTCATGTCATCTAGTTCTTCTAGTACATTCTCGGAAAACTTCAGTTCCCACTTTTTCAGATCATCCGCATATTCAGCAAGGTTCACCGCATGATCTCCCATTCGTTCCAGATTACTGATGATCACATAAAAACCATTCATCTGTTTTGAATCTGAAAACGATTTTTCATTTCCCATCATAGAAACAATATATTCTGAAATACCTCTGTTTAAATAATCAATATATTCTTCTCTTTCCGTTACCTTTTTCCGTGCTTTGTTATCGTATCGGATAAGTATATCGTAAGCGTCGTTGATATTTTTTGCAACCATATCTCTCATTCGGCTGACCTCATCATGCACCTGTGAGATTGCTACCGCTCCCTGACCGATCGCATAAGTGGAATCAAACGGACGGATATATTTTAAACAGTACTCCTCATCTTCCTCCTTTTTGCTGTCCGGGAGGACTCTGACTGCGATTTTTGCCATATATGTCCCAAACGGAAGAAGGAGCAGCGTTGTCACAATATTGAATGCAGTATGTACATTTGCGATCTGCGACACAGGATTCCCTGGAGTCATGGCTTCCATCCAGGAGACAAAAGGCGTTGCCAGACAGATGACAGTAAATAAAACGGACCCAAAAATATTAAACATCAAATGGATGACCGTCGTTCTTCTGGCATTGACTTTCGTACCAATGGAAGCCAGCACAGCTGTGATACACGTACCTATATTCTGCCCGAACAGTACATATACCGCACTGGAAAGAGGGATCATCCCCGTACCTGCAAGTGCCTGCAAAATACCCACAGAGGCAGATGAAGACTGAATGATCGCTGTAAACACAGCCCCGATCAAAATGCCCACCAGCGGATTCTTAAAATTCGTCATAAACTGTAGGAACGTCTCCGAATTCTGAAGCGGTTCCATAGCCGCTCCCATCATATCCATTCCCATGAATAAAATCCCCAGCCCTGCAAAAATGCCGCTGATATGATGCACCTTTTCACTTTTGATAAACATAATAGAAGCTACACCGCCGATTGCGAAAAGCGGAGCAATCGCTCCTATATCCAGCGCAATAAGCTGTCCTGTGATCGTAGTACCAATGTTGGCTCCCATAATGACCCAGACAGCCTGATTCAGCGTCATCAGACCAGAATTCACAAAGCCCACGACCATTACTGTCGTGGCTGAGGAGGATTGGATCACCGCCGTGATAGCGGCACCTACAAGTACCCCTTTGATCCTGTTGGAAGTCAGTCTTTCAAGGATTGATTTCATCTTATTTCCTGCCGCCGACTCCAGCCCATTGCTCATCATCTGCATGCCATACAGAAATAAAGCAAGACCTCCCAACAGGGAGAGTATATCTTTTATTCCCATTTCATTTTCTCCTTTGTCTTTCCTTTCGTGTTTTTACACACGTATCTCAAAAATAACATGCCATAATCTCCCCGACAATCTGACTTTATCTTTTCTTAGCAAAATCTTAACATATTTTTTGCACAAAAGTCACCCCGTATTCTTCTCTTACTTGAAAACATAGTATGATTCTGCTAGAATTGAAAGAGTTATCCAGTATGCAAACGCATACCGGCATAGTAAAGATTTTTTACCAGCAGGAGGAAATATGAACTTAAAAATTCCAATCGAGACATCTGCAAGACATATCCATCTGTCACAGCAGGACTTTGAAATCTTATTCGGTCCTGGTTCCCGCCCTACCTTTTTCAGGGAATTGAGTCAGCCGGGGCAATATGCCTGCAAAGAACGTCTTACTGTCGTCGGGCCGAAAGGACGTTTTGAAAAAGTCATCGTTCTTGGTCCCTGTCGTTCTCATACGCAGGTGGAGATCTCGGTTACTGACGCACGGCGTTTAGGCATTCCCAGCGTCATACGCCAGTCTGGAGACCTGGATGATACGCCAGGCTGCCTCCTCATCGGACCCAGCGGCAAAGTACAGCTTGAAAAAGGAGTGATTGTCGCAAAACGACATATCCATATGACTCCTGTAGATGCAATACGCGCACATGTCAAAGATAATGATATTGTCTTTGTCATTACGACCAGCTATGAACGTTCCCTCATCTTTTCCGATGTGGTCGTCCGGGTCGATCCTTCTTTTTCCCTTGCCATGCATGTAGATACAGACGAGGCAAACGCATTCGCGAATGAGGACCATCCTACAGGGGTTATTTTAAAACTATTCAACGGACATACTTATAGTCTCCAGACCTGGGCTGATGAGCTGCAGGCTGGGATCGACCGCTGATAAAGAAGAGGGGGAAACCTTTTATTTTATGTTTATACTAATATTTAGTCAACTTCTGAAAATGTTTTTTATCATGCTGCTGGCTTTTATCTGCTATCGTATCAAGCTGGTAGGGCAGGAAGGCAACCGTGCTGTGTCTAATCTACTCCTTCTTGTAGTCAATCCCTGTGTTATGATCACTGCATTTCAGACCGAGTATGACCCTAAACTGATACATGGACTCCTGCTTGCTTTCCTTGCGGCAGCTGTCTCACATATCCTCGCAGTATTTGCCGCAAACCTTCTTGTCCCTGCAAAGAATAATCCGGATTACTGTATCGAGCGTTACAGTGTGGTCTATTCAAACTGTGGTTTTATCGGGATCCCATTGATCCAAAGTGTGCTCGGTGACAAGGGCGTGTTTTTTCTTGCCGCTTACATCACGGTTTTTAATCTTTTTTCCTGGACGCATGGCTTAAGCCTTATGAAAAAGGAGTTCAGCCTAAAAGAACTCCGGGAAGGCATGCTCTCTCCTGTTGTACTTGCGACAGGTGCCGCCTTACTGCTGTTTTTTGCCCGCATAGCGATTCCCGAGATCCTTCTGGATCCTATAGAGTATATCGCAGACATGAACACTCCGCTTGCCATGATGGTTGCCGGTTTTTCTGTCGCACAGGCAGATTTAAAGAAATTGTTCTCTACTTTTAAAATATACAGAGCCGCTGTTTTGAAACTTATGGCAGTTCCTCTGCTGACTCTTGCAGCTCTTTTCTTATGTAAGATGCCTCATGATGTGGCATACACTGTTTTGATAGCTGCTGCATGCCCTACTGCTACCACCGGAACAATGATGGCAATCCGTTATGGGCAGAACTATACCTATTCTTCGGAAATTTTTGCATTTTCCACCCTTGTATCCATTTTCACCATACCTGTTGTTATTTTTTTCGCAGGCTTTGTGATATGATCAGATAAAAACAGGGCATACTGTTCGAAGCAACCACAGATTTATGGACATAGAAATGAGACCGACTATATGATGAATGTATTGATTTTATCTTGTAATACAGGAGAAGGACACAATTATGCCGGCAAGGCACTCAAAGAATGTATTCTCTCTCACGGTGACAACGCAGAGCTCGTAGATATTATGCTCCTTGCCGGGAAACGTATCTCCCGTCTGGTAGGCGGCAGTTATATCGGAATTGTCACCCATGCTCCCAGACTGTTCCAGCTTCTCTATAAAGCCGGCACACTTGTCAGTTCTAAAAAGAGGAAATCCCCCGTCTATTATGCAAATACTCTCCTCGCAGAACGACTGAAAAAATATCTGGATTCCCATCCCTGTGATGTTATTGTGACCGTCCATCTTTTTGCCGCAGAAACACTTACCTATATGAAGCAAAAAGGGATGTTGAAACAAAAAGTCGTCGCCGTGGAAACAGATTATACTTGTATCCCTTTCTGGGAGGAAACAAACTGTGATGCCTATATTATCCCTCATGCCTCTCTCGCAGAGGAATTTACAAAAAAGGGGATCCCCGCTCATAAATTAAAACCCTATGGGATACCGGTCAGAAAGGCTTTCGCAGGTGTAGGCAGTAAAAACCATGCGCGAAAAATCTGCCGTATCCCCGAAAACGCCCATGTTTATCTGATCATGAGCGGCAGTATGGGATTTGGAAAGATTCCTTTTTTTGTGGCTGAACTGCTGAAGACTCTCTCCGCAAATGAATATATCATTGTCATCTGCGGAAATAATAAAAAGCTGCGCAAAATACTCCAGAAATCTTTTCAAAATCAGGAAAATATACGTATATTAGGCTATACCGAACACATCTCTGCCTACATGGATGCCAGTGACGTCCTCTTTACAAAGCCCGGCGGGCTTACCAGCACAGAGGCTGCCGTCAAGGAAATCCCGATCGTCCACACGCGTCCGATCCCTGGATGTGAAACACGAAATCTGGAATTTTTCACGGCTCATGGTCTCTCGCTTACATCACGGAGATTTCACGGGCAGATCTGCGCTGGACAAAACTTGCTCCGGGACGAGGAGTTGAAACATGCAATGTGCGCCGCCCAAAAAAGAACGATCGCAAAAGATGCCGCGCAAAAAACTTACCAGCTTCTGCGTGAATTTACAGAAGCAGCAGGAGGATCACATGTCTGATTATATTTTTTTCATGATCATCGGGTATCTCTCAGGAAGTATCCTTTATGCGTACATCATTCCCAAGTTTTTCTGCGGGATTGATATACGTCAGATAAGTAAAGATAAAAATCCCGGTACCTTCAATGCTTTTTCCTGTGCCGGCATCAAGGTCGGTATCTTTGTCTTACTTTTAGAGTTAGCCAAAGGATTTCTTCCTGTCTTTCTTGCTGCACGCTTTGTCTCTTATCGTTCCTCTTTATTTTGTCTTATCATGGCTGCTCCTGTCATCGGTCATGCTTTCCCTTTCCTGCATCCCAGACAAGGCGGCAAAGCTATCGCTGTGTCTTTCGGCTGCCTTATGGGGCTGTATCCGTTCCTCACTCCTCTGTTGTATCTGATCGTTTTCTACCTCTTATTTTCTGTGATCATTATCATAGAACCTCATCTGTTCCGCAGCATCATCACATTTTTCTGTTTTACTATCTCCTGTATCCGCACACTGCCAGTTCGTTCTTTTATATACGGGTCTATCCTCATCTCTGCCACCGTCGTCTTGAGACACCTTCTCAGATATAAAAAAGAACGTCTCCAGATACGCTTTCTGCCGTACTTCCGATAAACGTTCCTTTCTTATAAAAAATCTCCGTTTTTATATTGTACCGCAGTCTAGAACCTGTTATAATACTTAATAGTTTTTATAGAAAAATTCTGTCAGGAAAAGGAGAGCTGTTATATTATGTCATCAAAATTTTCTGCTGCTATGCGGCGCATGGGACTCAACGGAATGGGATATGCCACACTTGGTTCTGTAATGTTTGCCTTTGGGCTTAATGTATTTATCACGCCCTTGTCCCTATACAACGGTGGTTTTATGGGTATTTCCCAGTTGATTCGAACGTTTTTCTTACAGGTATTTCATCTGTCCTTCGGGCAGACGGATATTGCCGGGATTATTTATCTGCTGATCAATCTTCCGCTGATCTATCTGGCATGGACAATGGGAAAAAATTTTTTTATACGTTCTATCGTCACGATCCTGATACAGACTGCGGCACTGACTTTCATCCCGATCCCTATTGAGCCGATCATTGATGATTACCTGACTGCCTGCATTATCGGAGGTATTATTGCCGGCAGCGGTTCCGGACTCATTCTGCGCGGAGGAAGCTCTGGAGGCGGACAGGATATACTTGGATTATACTTTACGAAAAAATTCCACAGTTTCAGTGTCGGGAAAATGTCCTTACTCATTAATATTTTTGTCTATGGTATCTGTCTTGTCATGTTCAATATCGAGATCGTCATCTACTCGCTTATTTACGGTGTCGTATATTCGATCGCATGCGACAGAGTACATATCCAGAACATCAATATGAGTGTTATCATTTTTACGAAAAAGGAGGGTATTCCCCAGGCGATCATGCAGCAGACAGGACGCGGCGTCACAAACTGGGATGGAGCAGGCGCCTATACAAACGAACATTCTTCCATCCTCTTTGTCGTCATATCGAAACATGAAGTATCTACTATCAAACAGATTGTAAATGGAATCGATCCCAATGCCTTTATGGTATTTAACGAAGGCTGTTCTGTATCCGGCAATTTCATCAAAAGACTGGATCCATAAAGATCTAAAAAAGAGCGTCTCACTGACGCTCTTTTTTTCCGCTTACAATTGTATAGTATCCCCTAGAAGTCACAATATAAACGACTATATAAAATATAGCAAAGACAACATAACAAATCCCCGTAATACATAGCAGGAGCTTTTTATCTGTAATTGCGAACAATAGCAACATTTTTGAAATCAATGGAAAGGCAAATGCTATATGCACCCCGGCCATAACAAGTGGAAGGAAAAATACCGTCAATACCTGTGAATTAACGCTCTGCCGGATTTCTTTTTGTCTCATCCCTACCTTTCTTAAAATCTCGAATCTGCCCTGATCTTCATATCCTTCCGATATTTGTTTATAATACATGATCAGCACTGTGCCAAAGATAAAAATAGTTCCCAGCAAAATCCCCAAAAAGAATAAGCCGCCATATAATCCATAGAACCAGGAGCGTTCCTGCTCAATTCCCTCCACTGTCACCGGCGGAAAGGCATCCTCTTGTTCCACGCAGCCGAATATCCGTTCTTTGAGTTCCTTTGTAATCGCAATCTGCTTTTCCTTATCACAACTTAAATCGAAGCCATAATATACATGCATATAAGATTTATTTTTTCCATATACAGCCGCCTGTCCATCGTATAACTGTTGTATCGCCTTTTCATCTTTTACAAATATAAACAGAGAGGACATCACCTGCTGTGCATCGATGCCATTTGCCACAAATTCCGGCACCGCCTTTTTCACCTGCCAGGTCCCCATACCATCCAGCGTAATGGTGTCATGTCCGTAGCCTGAAGTCTTCCCGCTCCGGGGCGCTTTGGTCATATAGATCATGACTTCATCCTCTTTTAATGTCTCTGTCTTTTCCATCAAACGATTATAATCTGCCAGAGGAATGATAAACAATTGTCGTATATCTTCAAACATATCTACCCCAGCCTCTATGCTCGCTGGATCCAGATAGATCGTATCTCCTGCCTGATATCCTGCCATATCCAGCATCGTGTACTGCAGTATATGTTCCTCCTTTTCCTCATGTTCTTCCAGGACCGCAGATACCGTCTCCTGTATCACATTCACATATGTTTCATTCTGGGAATAAATATCCACTACAATATCTCTCGGATACCTTCCTCTCAAACTATCATCAGCGCCGATATACAGACACGCTGTGGAGGAGAGCATCACCAACACCATAGTAGAAAGAATACAGATCGATGCAAGTCCTGCCCCGTTTCGTTTCATCCGATATACCATGGAAGAAAGAGAAACAAAATGTTTTGTTTTATAATAGTAACTTTTATTTTTTTGCAAAAGTCTGCAAAACGCCACAGAACCAGTAATGAATAGCAGATACGTTGCAAAGATCACCATAACGACCGCTACAAAAAACCACATCATCGCCGTAACCGGTTCCTCAATATGCAGTGCGATATAGTATGCTCCAACAAGCAGGAGCACACCAAGGACAGCGATCATCCAATTCGCCTTGGGTGGTTTTTCTCCCAAACTTTCGCTCTGCAGCAGTTCTATCGGACGGGAACGGTAAATGTGTACGAGCATGCGCAGCATGATCAGAAAGAACACTCCCGCAAATAAAAGCACTGTTATTCCGATTGCTTTCGGCTCAATATGCATGGAAAATCCAAACTCTCCACCTATAAGCCGCACGCAGAGAAGATCAGCTGCTTTAGACAACAGAAAACCACTGATAAGTCCGAGCGCAAGAGACACAAACGCCGTCAGAATATTTTCCCATATGAGGATCTTTGTAAGATTGCGTTTTCCCATCCCCAGGATATGATAGAGCCCAAACTCTTTTTTCCTTCGCCGGATGAGAAAAGAATTCGTATAGTACAGAAAAATAAGCGAAAAAATGCCTATAACGCCGCATCCGAAAGAAAGGGTAGACTGCATCGCCTCTCCTCCTGGTATGGATCTAAACTCTCCACTGTAGGTCAGAAAACAAATAATATAAAACATCATGATCATACAGATACAAGTCAGAATATAAGGATAATACAGTTTTTTATTTTTCCTTATGCCTGTCACCGCAAGTGTACAATAGAATCCTATCTTCATCGCACTTCACCACCTGTCGCAAGTATCGTCAGTGTATCGGCAATCTTCTGATAGAGTTGTTCATCCGTCATGCCTCCCCTGTAAATTTGATGGAATACTTCCCCGTCTTTGATAAAAAGTACGCGTCCTGCTTTGCTCGCCGCTTTTACAGAATGTGTCACCATAAGGATCGTCTGCCCTTTCTGGTTAACTTTCGCAAACAGGCCTAATAATTCATCTGTGGATTTTGAATCCAGAGCCCCTGTAGGTTCATCAGCAAGAACTAGTTTAGGATCCGCAATCAGCGCTCTTGCCACTGCGCAGCGCTGCTTTTGTCCCCCGGAGACTTCATAGGGATATTTATTGAGCAGTGCCGTGATTCCCAGCTCCCTGGCAATCGGATCCAACTTTTTTTTCATCTCCTTGTAACGCTTTCCTTCTAATACAAGAGGTAGAAAAATATTATCCTGTACGGTAAATGTGTCCAGTAGATTAAATTCCTGAAATACAAAGCCTAGATTGTCCCTTCTGAATTCGCTGATTTTTTTATCCTGCACCGAAGAAAGCGCTGTTCCTTCCAAGAAGATTTCTCCTGCCGTCGGTTTATCCAGGGCTGCCAGGATGTTTAACAGCGTAGTCTTACCGGAGCCGCTTTCTCCCATGATTGCCACATATTCGCCTTCTTCTACCGAAAAAGAAACGTTGGAGAGAGCCTGTACCTGGTTGCCTCCAAAACGAGGCTTATATATTTTTTTTAGATTTCTAACTTCTAAAATCGCCATTGTGTTATATCCTCCTTACTTGTTCTGGAACCAGTATAGCAAAGCGGCCATAATGCCGACATCGAAATCTGTGACATTATAACCGCTCTATGTGACAATTTTGTCATGTCTGTTTCTCCGTACACCCTCTTTCTAAAACTGAATTTTCTTATTCCACCTGCAATGGATAGGAAGCCAAATCAATCGTAAAATGGCTTCCCTTTCCCGGAATAGACTCTACATGCAGAGAATGTCCCAGCTTGCCGGCAGCCTGTTTTACAAGATATAGACCGATCCCTGTCGATTTTTTGTCCATCCGTCCATTATAGCCTGTATACCCTTTTTCAAAGATCCTCGGTATATCCTCGGACTCTATGCCAATACCAGTATCTTCTACCGTCAGCTGTTTTCTGTCATTTACCTTTATACGCACTTCTCCTGCTTTTGTATATTTGACCGCATTGGATAAAAACTGTTCCAGTATAAAAGACAGCCACTTTTCATCCGTAAGTACAGTCTTATCCGTCCCCCCATACACGAGCCGGAGCTTTTTCCTTATAAACTGTCCTGCGTATTTATGGATCGCATTACGCACGATCCTATCCAGATCAATTTCTTTAAGAACCAGATCAGATGCGTCTTCCTGCAGCCTCGTATAGTACAATGCCATTTCTACATACTGTTCGATCCGAAATAATTCAGAACGCATTTCCTGATTTTCTTCTGTATCCGTTCTCTGTAAAAGCACCCGCAGCACCGCAATCGGCGCTTTAATCTGGTGTACCCATGTGGCATAATAATCCTGCATGTCCTTTTGTGACTGTATCCAAGCTTCCTCACTTTTACGCTGTGTTTCTTCCATACGCGCTGCCAGCGCCTGGTATGCACTCTCTAATCCAGCATCTGCAAAAGGAAGCAACTCTGTAACAGTTCCTTTTTCATCCCCCAGCCTATTTAGTATTTCTCTCTTTCTTTTATATCTGTTATATCCGGGTATACAAAACAGCAGACTAAATACCGCGCAAAGCAAAACCGGATAATACACTGCCCGCAATTCTATCTGATATAACAGAAATACTGCCGTGAAGCATAAGATACAGCCTAATGCCCACACAGCAGTAAAACGATGCTCATATAAATACTCTAAAAACAATTTCACGCCGTTTTTTTCTTTTTTCACCATTTCTTTCCTTTCTATCCCCATTTGGCACACTGCAGCGCCTGCCTTGCCAGGCATAGTCCGGCAAGGTGCTTCTTTCAGATACTACGCTATGATATAGCCTTCTCCTACCTTTGTCGTGATAAATTCATCCAGGCCTTCATTCTTCAGCTTTTTGCGCAGACGCGCGATATTCACGGTCAATGTGTTTTCCTCAATATAGTCATCTGTCTCCCACAGTTTTGTCATCAATGTATCACGGCTGACAAGGCGCCCTTTATTTTCCATCAGCGTCTGCAAGATCCGAAACTCATTTTTCGTCAGACTGATCTTTCTGCCGTCATATATAAATGTCATATCATAGAGGTTTAACAAAGCCCCTTTGTGTTCGATCACAGGCACTTTCCCTGTGAGGTCGTATGTTCTGCGCAGTACCGCCTGCACTTTCGCCACAAGTACATTTAAGTCAAACGGCTTTGCGATAAAATCGTCTCCTCCCATATTCATAGCCATCACGATATTCATATTATCCGCAGCAGATGAAATAAAAATAACCGGTACATTAGATACTTTTCGTATTTCGCCGCACCAATAGTAACCATTATAAAAAGGAAGCGTTATATCCAGAAGAATCAAATGCGGATCGTATTCTGCAAACTGCTTTACTATATCCTGAAATTCTTCTACATATACCGCCTCGTTGCCCCAGACCTGCATCTCCTTTTGCATTGCCTGTGCCATCGCCAAATCATCTTCAATGATTAAAATCCTATACATTCCTATACCCTGCCTTTATTCTCTCCTGTCACTAATTTAAGATCTGAAGCGCAGTATTCCCGTCTCCTCCGAGAGAAAAGCCTGTCTTTTCATAAAAGCCGCCCAACAGCTGCTGATACTGCTCTTTGCTTACATAACCTTCCGGCAGTTTTGCATAACCAAGAGGCGCCTTTACCATCGTCACACTTTTTTTTCTGAGCTGTTCGAGTATCTCTGTCATACAGACCGTACCATATCCCAGTCCTCTCAAACGCCTGTCGATCAGATAAAAGTCCAGTATTTCCGCTTTAAACTTACTCTCCAGATAATAGTGCAGACAAAACAGCAGCGTTCCCTCCTCGTAGACACTGACTGTCTCCTTCTTATAACAAAATTCCAATATATGGGCGCTCTTATCCGTGAGTATCACACCTTTGAAATATTCTTTTCTAATATATAACGGTACCGCCATTTTTACCGCCCCTTATCTATCCCGTAATTTCTGCTGCCCGGCGCGCCAGCAGGCGCACCCTGCCCTTTATCTCTTTTTAGTTTACCACGGAAGCTTTGTAAACACAACCAATTCCCCCAAATACACACACCTGCTCAAAGCAGTCCCAAATGTTCCAGCAGAATCTTCACACCAAGTACGATCAAAATGATCCCGCCTGCCAGTTCTGCCTTTGTCTTATATTTTATACCGAAAATATTTCCAATTTTCACCCCTGCCGCTGAAATCACAAATGTGATCAGCCCGATCAATAAGACAGCCTGTCCGATCTGCACATCGAGAAATGCAAATGTAATGCCAATCGCCAGAGCGTCGATACTTGTGGCTACCGCAAGCACAAACATTGTTTTTACATCAAGCGATGCGTCTGCTTCTTCACAGACCTCTTCCCGCGCAAAAGACTCTTTGATCATATTCGCTCCGATGATCGTCAGCAGTATAAAGGCGATCCAGTGATCGATCGCCGTAATTTTCTCTCTAAACTGAAAACCAAGAAAATACCCCATAAGAGGCATCAACGCCTGAAAACTCCCAAACCAAAGTCCTGCGATCACCATGGCTTTCTTAGACAGCTTTGGCATAGCCAGCCCCTTGCAGATAGAAACCGCAAAGGCATCCATTGATAAACCCACTGCCAGGATCATTAGTTCTGCGATTCCCACTTATGCCCCCTCCTGCGTACTTCCCTGCCGTCTGTTTTCTCTATCTTTTTCATTCTTATTTTACTTTCCTTCGTCCTTTTTGTTCTGCAATATCTTCCCAGCTTATATCTGGATGATGGTACTGCTTTCTTCCTCTTAAAACAGGCATAGATATTGTATGCGCCTGTTCCGGACACCAATGATAACAGGCGTAACATGCTGCGCAGCATCCTCCGTGAACAGCCTTCTTGTCTCTTATCTGAATATTTCCGGTAGGACAAACTTCTTCGCAAATTCTACATCCTGTGCATTTCTCGGTATTGGGATAGGGCTTCATGGCTGCGCCCGCCATCCCCTGTCCATAAAACCAGGAACTTGTCACAAAATCTGCTCTCAGACTGCCTGCAGATGCTCTGCTTATCTTTCCGTTTATTTTATCTTCTTTCAACTTCTGATTTACATTCTTAGTATTCGCCCTAATAGCCTTTATGATCTGCTCCAATCTCTCCGGCGCTTTTTCTAATTTTTCTTCTTCTTTAGACGCCTTCCCAGGCATGCAGTTTCCTGGCATTACAAGATCGAATACAGCTGAAAGGGAGGTATTTTTCTCCTGCAAAACCTTTTCCAGATTCTTAACCGCTTTCCCATGCTTTCCACTGCTTGATGTCAAAACAGCGAATATATATTTGGGCTTTTGTAACGATATTTCCATCAAAAATGCTTTTACAACCCATGGAATATCATTCATATAGACCGGAAATACAAAGCCGATCCTATCGTCCTTGATCTCCACAGACTTTTCTGCGGCATACTCCATGATCCCATGACATTCTCCGGACAAACGATGCGCCATTTTTTTCGCCGCCCATAGCGTATTGCCTGTCCCGCTAAAATAAAAGATAATCATGGCTTTTTCCTCTTAATCGGAAGCTGCAGATTGACCCCAAAAGGATTGATAACAACCCCTTTTGCTTCGGGAACTAAAATGTCCAATAACTTATCTGCTTTTATTACCGCCGACTTAAAATTCTTCTCTTTATTAAACTTCTGGAACTCTATCACATCCGTAAAAACAGGCTGAAAAGAAGTACCATCCTGTAGTTTCAGCAGCGGAATCTTATTTTCTGCCTGTACAGCCACAATATACGTCCCTTTCTGAAAATTCGAAAGTATCTCCTCCTGCAGTTCTTTCATTTCTTCTGTCAGTTCTGGTTTCTGTTGTCTTCGCATTTCCTGCATAAAATATAGGGAAGTCAGATGTAAGCTCGGATTTTCCACCCACACTTTTCCGTCCGGAAGCTTGGATGTATCCCCCCGCTTTACAAGTTCTTCCAGTTGGATCACCGCTTTTTTACCTCCTTTTGCCTGAAATACAAGACAATTTACTCCCATCGTATATAAACTGGAATAAAACGGAAGCAACTGTTTATTTGCCACTCTCCCCACATTCACTGGCTGCTTTTCCTCTCTACATTTTTCCGCACATTTTTTTGCCTCTTCCAGATCATCAAACAGGAAAATCTCGTCATCATACGTTTCAGGATCACACAGCACAAACGGCATCTTTGTGCACGCTGATACAAGCATATAGATCATCTCCGAGTTGCGCAAAGAGCCTAACGCCCGTTTTTTCTCCTCTGCTATTACATTCACCTTTTGTTCTTCCATAGTAACAGTCCTTTCCTTTTCATCATTCTTCATTTTAACAATCCCCCGCCGCAGTGTCAAATTATTTCCTACAGCAGCAAGCAGGGAACAAGAACAGACATCTCCATGTGACACGCCTGTATAATGTCAACTTTTCTTTTTACTCTGCCTGCTGTTTTGTCAAATTATTTATATTTATTTTTTCTTGTAGTCTATACTCTGTTGTGTTAAGGTAAGAGTATCTTTTAGATGCGCATCTAGAAAAATTTTTGTGTTTTTCCTAAAACACAGCCTGATGATCTGCTCTATACAGATCGTTCTATTTTATCCAGTTGCTGGATAGTCGCTATATCCGGGTTCTTATCCGGAATATTCGCAAACATTTACCCAAAAAACAAAATCACATACCTGTGTCGGAAATTTTTTTGCGTCAAGTCACACGCAGATTCTGGAAGATTTATATTGCTGAAGTGAGATTTACGTCACAGGCAATTTAGGGAAAAGTGTTGTAAACCAGCAGGCTTTTCCCTATAATGAAAGGAGAAAAGTACATATGGAACAAAAATCATTGCAGGATTTGAACCTGCTGGATCGTTTTTTATTCGCACAGGCGGCAGAAGACCCGGATACCATGCGGGATATACTGGAAATCATCTTAGGGAACGAGGTCTTATTAAAACTGCTGCCCCAGACAGAGAAAGAGCAGCGTACCCATCCCTTAAACCGCTATGTACGGCTGGATGTATGGGCAATGGATGAGCCGGACACCGTATATAATACAGAAGTCCAACAGAACAATACGGGAAACCTTCCCAAACGGAGCCGCTTCTACCAGGCATTGATCGATTCCAATCTATTAACTCCGGGCGAGGTCGGTTTTCAGAAGTTAAATCCCGTGTATATCATCCTGATCTGTCCCTTTGACCTGTTTGGATACGGGCTGTATCGCTATACCTTCCGCATGCAGTGTGAGGAAGTACCGGAGCTTTCTCTGGGAGACGACGCTGTCCGTATCTTCCTAAACACACACGGAAAGAATACAGAAGGTGTGCCGGAAGAACTGGTGGAACTCCTCAAATATATGGAGCACACCACGGAGGAAGTGAGCAAAAACTGCGCCAGCGAGCGGATCCATAAGATCCAGAAACGCATCCAGGCGATCAAATCCAGTGAAAAGATCGGAGTGAGGTATATGCAGGCTTGGGAAGAAAAGATCATGGAACAAAATGAAGCGCGTGAAGAAGGTATTCGCGAGGGTCACGCTTCCGGATTGAAGGAAGGAAGACTGCAAAAATTACAGGAACAGATAGAAAAGAAAGTCCAGAAAGGATACTGCGCTGAAGAGATTGCAGAGATGCTGGAAACAGATATAGAAACTGTCCAGAAATTCATAGAAAAATATAAATTGAACTGACGAACTGCCTTTTATAGAAAAAATGATGACTTCACGCTGTTGTACATCTCCAACCAGAAGAGAATAGATACTTCTGGTTGGAAGTCTGTAGCAATGTGAAGTCGATTTTTTCCGTTTTGAATACTTCCGCAGTGTTAGCTCAATTCCGCTTACGCTTCATATCCATTGGGATTCTGACTCTGCCATCTCCAGGAATCTTCGCACATTTCTTCTAAACCGCGTTTTGCCTCCCAATGTAATTCTTCTTTTGCCTTCGCCGCATCACAGTAGCATGTGGCAATATCGCCTGCACGTCTTGGCCTTATCTCATAAGGTATTTCTTTCCCGCATGCCTTTCCAAATGCCTTCACCATGTCCAGTACAGAATATCCTTTACCTGTTCCCAGATTATAAACCGATACCCCTGCTTTTTCTTTTAACTTTTCGACAGAACGGACATGTCCGATCGCCAGATCCACTACGTGAATGTAATCGCGCACACCGGTTCCATCCGGTGTATCATAATCATCCCCAAATACCCCGAGACACTGCAGCTTTCCGATCGCCACCTGCGTAATATAGGGCATAAGATTATTCGGAATTCCTTTCGGATCTTCTCCGATCTTTCCGCTTTTGTGAGCCCCGATAGGATTAAAATACCTGAGAAGGACCACATTCCAGTCTTTATCTGCCGTGTGCAAGTCTGTCAAGATCTGTTCCAGCATCCATTTTGTCCAGCCATATGGATTCGTACAAATTCCTTTTGGGCACTCTTCTGTGATCGGTATAAATGCCGGATCGCCATATACCGTAGCAGAAGAACTAAAAATAATATTCTTGACATCATGCTTTCTCATGACATCACAAAGTGTCAATGTACCGTTTATATTATTGTCATAGTATTCCAAAGGTTTTGCGACAGATTCGCCCACTGCTTTCAATCCTGCAAAATGGATGACCGCTTCGACGGCTTCTTTAGCAAAAATTTCATGTAAGGCATTTGCGTCCCGCACATCTGCTTTATAAAATTTCACACTTTTCCCTGTGATTTCTTCAATCCGTCCTATGACCTTTTCTGACGCATTATATAGATTATCTACAATGACTACTTCGTATCCCGCATTTAACAGCTCTACGCAAGTATGGCTTCCTATAAATCCCGCGCCGCCTGTAACTAATATAGACATTTTATACCCTCCTTTTCTACTGCGATATATTTATGATTCCCATAATTTCTGCGGATATTTCCCCGCATCCTTCAGCGCCTGAATGGCCGCCACTACCATTGGTTTGTCTTCTTTGTATGTCACCCCATACCATTTATCTTCTGTATCCAATACCGTTACCGCCGCACGTCCTTCCTCCAGCAGCCCACTTACAACAGACGGAAGGAAATACTCGCATTTCATGGGATTCTCTTTTAACCCCTGCTGTAAAAATGCCGGAAAACCAGCTTTGATCTCTTCCATAATACTCTGGGTAAATCCCCACATATTCAGAGAAACTAATTTTTCGCCATCCACCGGTATCCATGTTTTGCCGTCATCTTCAGAATAGGCGATCTTGCCTTCTCTTTTTTCGATCCTGGTCCGTTCGTTGATTTCCACAAGTTCTTGATCCTCATTTAATTCGCAAATCCCACGCGCCACATGCCCATTGTCTGTCATTGTATTTTTCAGCCGATATCCGACCATTGTATAACTGTATTTTTCACCATCTTCATGGGTAGTAAGAAATTTGTAAATTTTCTCAAAGGCATGCTGTCCATAATAGTCATCTGCATTGATGACTGCAAATGGACCATCTACTTCCTCATAGGCGCTCAGTACAGCATGTGCTGTTCCCCATGGTTTTACCCTGCCCTGCGGAACCTGATACCCCTCTGGAAGATGAAAAAGATCCTGATATACATAAGAGACATCCATCACTTGCTCTATACGTTTTCCGACCGCTTCTTTAAAGTCCTCTTCATTTTCTTTTTTTATAATAAAAATAACTTTCTCAAAACCTGCTCTTTTCGCATCAAAAATGGAAAAATCCATGATGATATGCCCCTCTTTGTCTATCGGGTCGATCTGCTTTAGACCACCGTATCTGCTCCCCATTCCTGCTGCCATAATGATCAAAACCGGCTTCTTCATTGTACTCCTCCTTGCGTTTATTCACATCCGAAAACTTCTGGTCCCGGACATACACTCATACAGTTGAATTATAAACTTCCTGGATACCCTTGTCAAATCACAGGCCTAAATAGCACTGTTTTTCCATCGTTTTTACCATAATGAAAAAACAGCGTTCTACATTCTATGCCAGAATGTAAAACACTGCCTTTTCTAAGCATTTATCCTTTATTTCAGATCCAGCACAACGGGAACGGATTTATATCCAACTCCCATGCGGTCGATTCCCATATCGATCAACTGTAAGAAATGCTCCCTTGTCCGAATACATCCGCTGCCTTTGACCTTTGCCCTTCCTTTCAACTGATCCATGATGATCTCGATCACCTCCGGCGCAGCACCTTTTAATTCAAAACCTGTAAGGAATCCTGTACTTGTCTTCACAAAATCTACGCCTGCTTCTACACAACATTCACAGCCTTTTCGGATCTGCTCTTCACCCAGCGCGTCTGTTTCCAGAATCACTTTGATCTCTCTTCCATATTTATGGGCAGCTTCCGCGCACGCCTTTAAATCTTCTGTCACCTTGTCATATAATCCCGCTCTAAGCCATCCAAAGTTCGCTACGATATCTACCTCTTTTACTGTATCATACTTTGCCACCTTTTCGATCTGCTCTACTCTGGACTGTGTAGAACTTGTGCCGAACGGAAAATCCGTTACCGGACACAGCATGGTGTCTGTTCCTTTTACATATGGTTCACATAATTCCATATATCCCGGATTGATACAGATCGTAGCGCACCCTAAGTTTACCCCGTCTTTTGTCAAAGCAATGATCTCTTCCTCTGTAAACTCCGGTTTTAATACAGAATAGTCAATGTACGCTGCCAATTCCTTCACGGTCATCTCATTTGCTGATTTTTCTGGTTTCATCTGGTCTCCTCCTATACTTATCATGCTCTTTCATCATTTTTTGAAATGGTTACTCTTTATTCTGCTGCTTTATGAACTCCTCTACTTCTTGTAACAGAGGAGAGCCTGTCACTCCTCCTTTTTTCGTAGTTGCTAATGCTCCTGCGGCATTAGCAAACTTTAATATTTGTGGAAGATCTTCTGACATAACCTTTTCTATTCCACCCTTTTGAATAATTTGATAAATTACTCCTGCGAAAAAAGTATCTCCAGCTCCAGTCGTATCCACTGCTTTCACATCATATGCTTTTATTTTTTCACTTTTTTCTTCTGTGTAATAATAAGAACCCTTTTCTCCACATGTGATAATCACTAGTTTGCAACCGTATTTAGAAATTTCTTTTGCAGCCTCTTTCAAGGTATTTCTTCCCGTAAGAAGATATGCTTCTTCTTCTGATGATTTATAAAGCGAAACCTTAGATAAAGTTTTTTTCATCTCACAAATCATTTTTTCTTTACTACTCCACAAATTATGCCTGTAGTTTACATCCAATACAATTGGTATTCCCTTTTTATGCGCCTCGTTGAGCACCTTCCAAGTTGCCGTTCTAACTGGTTCATCCGTCATGCACATACCAGAAAATCCAACCATAGCAGATTGGAGAACTCTTTCTATCGGAATTTCTTTCTCATCCAGCCAAATATCTGCACCAAATCTTCTTGAAAAACTAAAACTTCTCTCTCCATTTTCATCCAGGGTGACAAATGACTGTGTCGTAAAATGAACTGGATCTAAAACACATCCCTCTAAACCCACGCCGTAGCTTTCCATTTTGCGTCTGATTAATTCTCCCATACAATCATCACCTATTTTGCCAATAAACATTGTATGAAGTCCCAACTTACTTGCTGCTGTCAAGGCATTTACTACTGTTCCTCCAACTTCACATTGATAAATAGGTTTCTCCAGTGTATATCCAGGACCAGGAATATAGTCTATCAAAGCATCTCCTATCGCACAAAAATCGTACATATTTCCACCTCTTTTTAATTTGTTGCAAATGTCATAAGTGTTTCTTCAGAACATTCTTCAATATCAAATAATCCTGTTTGTTTTCCCTCATTCATCACCATAATTCTGTCGCATGTTCCTAAAAGTTCGGGCAATTCTGATGACACCATAATAATAGAAAGTCCTTTTTCAATCAGTTGATTTAATATTTCATAAATTTCTTCTTTTGCACCTACATCTACTCCTCTAGTAGGTTCATCTACAAGAAGAATTTTACAATCTGCCGCTATCCATTTCGATAAAACTACCTTTTGTTGATTTCCTCCACTCATAAAATTTGTAATGGTATCAGGTATTCCTGGACGTATATGAAACATTTGAATATATTTCTTTGTAATTTCTGCTTCTTTTCGTAACATCAGTGTACCGAATTTATTTTTATATTTTCTAAGCGCCGGTATAGTCATATTAAATATCATATTTTGCTGTAGCATTAGTCCTTCTGCTTTTCGTTCTTCTGGTACTATACCTAAGCCTGCAAGAATTCCTTCTTTTACGTTTTTAAATTTTACTGGTTTTCCTTCCAATTCTATATTTCCCTCATCAATTGGATCCGCACCGATAATTGCACGTAAAATCTCCGAGCGTCCTGCTCCTGCAAGCCCTGCAATTCCTAAAATCTCACCTTTATGAAGATCAAAATTGATATTTTCTATCGCGCCTTTCCTTGTTAAATTTCGAATAGAAAGCACAACATTTCCACATTTTCTTTCTCTTTTAGGATAAATATCTTTTACATCCCTGCCCACCATTCTGGAAACCAATATTTCTGTTGTATAATTTTGTACCGGCCCGCTTTCTACAAGCTGTCCATCTTTCATAATTGTCAAACTTGTACAAAGTTCAAAAATCTCTTTTAACCGATGAGAAATATAGATAAAAGTAACTCCTTCTGCTGCAAGATTTTTTACGATTCTGAAAAGTCCTTCCAATTCATTGTCTCCTAATACTGCTGTCGGTTCATCCAGTACTACAATTTTAGCGTTCCTAGACATTGCTTTGGCAATCTCTACCATCTGTCTCTTTGCCACACTTAAATCTTCTACCACAGCCCGCGGATCCAAATCTAACTGTAATTCTTTTATAACTTTCTTTGTATCCTCTTCCATCCTTTTATAATCTATCTTCCCCATCTTATTTTTCGGATATCTGTTCAGAAAAATATTTTCTGCAACAGTACGATGAGGCAACAGCATTAACTCTTGATAAATTACTGCAATTCCTTTTTCAATCATCTTTGCAGGTGTCGTATTTTCTATTTTTTCCCCATCGATGATAATCTCGCCTTTATCTAATGAATAAGCACCTGATAAAATCTTCATTAATGTTGATTTTCCAGCTCCATTTTCTCCAACTAAAGCATGTATTTCTCCTCGTTTTACAGAAATTGAGATATCATCCAGTGCCTTTACTCCAGGAAAACTTTTTGAAATATGATTCATCTTAAGCATCGCTGCCACCTCCGTATTATGGGTTTATTTACAGACCTTTTCCAATCCAGTCTTTTACATTATCTTTGTCAATAACCGCTGTCTCTAATTCCCAACGCTGCTCTACTCCGTCTCCTTCTAGGATCTCATATGCTGCCTGCATTCCTTCTGGTGCACAATACGGATAGAAAACAGTAAAGAACATATTGCCTTCTTCAATTTCTTTAAAAGCAACTTCTGTCCCATCCATTCCCGTAATTAATATGTCTTCATCTTCACGGCCTGCTGCTCGCAATGCTTCTAAAGCCCCTAACGCCATTTCATCATTATGACAATAGATTGCATCAATTTCACCAGGTCCGAATCTTTGTAGTGTATCATCCATAAATGCCATTGCATCTTCTCTTAGATAATCACAATATTGTGTCGCAATAACTTCCATATCCGGATATTCAGCTTCTAATTGCTCTGCAAAACCGTCATGTCTGTCTATCGTTGCCGATGTCCCTGCTGTTCCCTGTATTTCTACAATTTTTCCTTTGCCATTCAAGGCTTCTGCTAACTTATCTGCGGAAGCTACTCCCATTGGTTTATTCTCTGCTCCGACATAACATGTAACTTCACACTCTACATTTCTGTCTAGTGTAACTACTGGTATTCCTTGATCCATTGCTTTCTGGCAAACTGGAGTCAGTGCATCCGCTGTCAACGGTGAAATAATCAATAAATCAATTCCACGGGCAAGCAGATCTTCTACATTTTGTACTTGTGTAGCCGAGTCATTCTGTCCATCAGTCGTAATTACTTCAAATTCCGGATAATTTTCTTCTGCATAGGCCACATTTTCATCCACCATGGCAACGCGAAATGGATGGTTCATTGTCCCCTGAGACAATCCTATCGTATACTTTTTATCTCCTTCTTTCGAAGATTTATCCTCTCCATCAGAATTTCCTGCTCCTCCATTGCTACATCCGACTACCAGACCCGCTACCATTGTTAGACAAAGAACCGCACTTATTATTTTCTTTTTCATCCACATTTCCTCCTTTTATTATTGTGAATTATTTTATTACTAAAGCACTTTCTTCACGTGCCCTTAGCCTTAAGAATTCTTTTTTGTCTTTCTCTCTAACAGCACAGCTAATATAATAATGACACCTTGAATAACTTTCTGTATGAATGGGGAAATACCCATCAAATTCAAAATATTATTTAATACGGAAATCAAGCAGGCCCCAATCAAAGTACCAACTACACTTCCGCTTCCTCCAGCTGTGCTTGCCCCGCCGATATAGACCATCGCAAGTGCATCTAACTCATAACCTTCCCCAGCCTCCGGCTGCCCAATGCCTAATCTTGAAATAAAAATAATTGCAGAAAGCGCCGACAAAAAACCTGTAATCACAAAGCACATTGTCTCTACTCTTTTTGTATGAATCCCACATAAACGCGCTGCTTCTCTACTGTCCCCCAAAGCATATACACTTCTTCCAAAACCTGTATATTTCAGCATATATAATGCAATAAAAAATACGGTTAAAAAGATATAAACCGGTACTGGAATTCCTAACATACTTCCCTGACCCAAAAAGGAAAAATCAATACCTGATTCAGTCCAATTCTGTGGCGAACCATTCGCCAAATATCTTGCCACTCCACGAAGTGCAGTCATCGTACCTAAAGTCATAATAAACGGCGCTAATCTTCCTCTTGTAACCCCAATACCATTTATTAGGCCAAGAATAATCCCTATTACTAATCCTGCTGCTACTGTCATAATGGGAGAGACTCCTTTTTGAAGCAGCATCGCACAGGACACAGCAACCACCCCAACAATAGAGCCAACTGACAAGTCCACCCCACCTGTTAGCACAACAAAGGTCATACCCATGGCAATAATACCATTTAAAGAAACAGAACGTACTACGTTAACTATATTAGCCGGTCCTAAAAAATTAGGGGAAATAACAGCCGCAATGATACAAATTAAAATCAGCGCCCACAAAATTCCCATTGCTTTCATTTTTTTTAGAAGTATTTTGCTTTCATTACTATTCATCTCTTTTACCTTCCCCATAATTAACCTCCTGTTTATTTGTTTCAAATGTATGATACATTTAATATATATTAATCGTTTTATATTGTCAATACTTTTGTTTGTTTTATACTAAAATTTGCATATTGCACAAATATTACTATATATTTTCTACAATTTAACTAATTTATTAAATGATAAACCTTCTTATTTTCTATACATCCTTAAAAAATAAAAGCCTGTAAATTGAGGTATTAAAAAAATCAACTTCAAATTGCTTTAGAATATTTCCGCAAGCGCTGCTTGCTCCAAAATAAAAATATATAGCAATCTGAAATTGATTTTTATAGTAAAATATCTAAATTATTTATATGATGGGAGGATCTTGATGCTGTGCTATGTCCGGATCCGTCTTTATCCACCTTGTAAATTCTACCTTTAAATCTTTCCTGATAGGTGCACATACCATAGGTCCCGCTTTTATTCCTTTCTCAAAAGGAAATCTAGAAAGCCTTACCGTCATCCATCTGCTTTTAGAAGTACGTACACGAATTAAAACTGCATCATGAAAAGGTGACACACGAAATGTAACCTTCTCTCCTTCCCAATTCGCTACTGGAAAATTAGAACAATCTGAATATACATCTGTTGTTACAATAGATATATTAGGCTCTCCATCTATTACTTCTATCCCAGCCTTAATCCAATGTATATCATCATACCAGATCATCATGCCTGCCTGATCATATAATTCTGAGAAGTCTTTTAACAAAAAGGTTACCTCCATTGCCTCAGAACGTTTTAACTCTGTCAAAAGTGCATGCCCATTGCGATGTATAAATCCATATAATGTTTTTTCCCAATAATCACTTTCCGGCATCGCTTGTACCAACAACGATTTTCCTTCTTCTTTCCATGCTGCAGGTTTATTTGTCCATGTCCCTTCTTTCCATAAAATATCCCGACACAAAGAATCCACTGATTATCCCCTCCTTATTGCTTCCTTTAATTTTTTATATAACATTTCTTCCATTCCCCAAATATCCATATCTCCCAAGAAAATAGCTGGCTTTGTCTTTCCATGGAAATCACTTCCAGCAGTCATTACCATTTCATGCTTCTTTGCCCAGTCCATATAAAATTTCTTCTGCTTATCTGTATGATAACTACTAAACACTTCTATTCCACATACTCCTCTTTCAGTAATTTTTTCCAGCAAGTCCGTATCTTCTTTTACATTATTCCCTGGATGTGCAAGAACCGGAATTCCACCCGATTTTTTAATAATTTCTATCGCTTTATCAAGAGATATAAATTCTATCGGTACATAGGCAATTTTCCCCTGTGCACACCAATCCCAATAAAAATTAACATATGGATTATCGCTTCGACTACCTCCGGGAAGATATGCTTCTAGTAATGCATAATTTCTTGAATCTTGTAATGCAGTTTCTGCTATTACTTCTCCTGTTATCACGTCATCATGGGCCAAAGTTTCTGCTTTTTCATGATCAACTTTTATCCCTGCTTCTTGTATAAGTTTCAATCTTATTTTGGAGGCATCTTGTTCTTTGCAGAGTAGTTCTTTTTCAATTATTTCATACTCCTCATATACTGGATCAATCCCATACCCTAAGACATGAAAATCTTTTCCCTGAAAAGTACAATCTAATTCTACTGCTGGAAGTAATTCAATTCCCAAAGCCCCTGCTGTTTCACTTGCTTTTCTATATGCCCTGGTACTATTATGATCGGCAATCGCTACTACCTCCAGCTTCGCCTTTGCGCACAACTTCATTAGTTTATCTGGTTCAAATTCTCCATCATTGCTAAGTACAGTATGCATATGTAAATCTAGCCAGCTCATACTAACCTCCTTTCTTTTTCTATTTCTTCCTCTGTGATCTTTCGTAATACCCTACATGGATTTCCGACTGCAATCACCCCAGTTGGTATATCTTTTGTCACCACACTCCCAGCACCTATGATTACGTCATCTCCAATCATTACTCCAGGCATAACCACCACATTTCCTCCAAACCAAACATTGCTTCCAATAGTAATAGGTTTTGCATACTCTAAACCTTTTGCTCTTAATTGTGGATCAATCGGATGCCCTGCAGTATAAAAACCGCAATTTGGTCCTATAAAAACATTATCACCAAACATAACTTTTGCTTCGTCTAGAATGATACATCCATGATTTGCATAGAAATTTCTGCCTAATTCTATATTATATCCATAATCACACCAGAAGTCTGACTCGATTTGAAATGTATCATCTGCTTTACCAAATATTGGTTTTATAATATTCTTCCTGTGTTCTTTCCTAGATGGTAAACAATTGTTAAATGCAAAACATACGTCTTTGCATCTGTTTCGTTCCTCTACCAAATTCTTATTATAATTAGCATCATACAAAACTCCCGACTGACATTTTTGTTTTTCACTCATAGTTTCTTTCTTCATTTTCATTCTCTCCTATTTATAAATGTATCATCTACATATATCGGATAGTTCTTCTCTTTTGCTATCTGTACATATTCTTCCTTTAAATCTTTATCTGTCAAAACACCTGTCACTTCAGATAGATTACAAATATGGGACAAATATATATGTCCGAATTTACTGCTGTCCGCTAGCACATAGGTAGCTTCTGCTCGTTTCATCATAGCTTTTTTTATCTCCATCTGCGGATATCCGATTCCTGTAATTCCTTCCTGATAATCAATTCCGTTTACCCCAATAAATGCTTTATTCACTCTATATCCTCTTATCTGTTCCAGTGCTTCTTTCCCCACAGTAGCAGAAAGATTTCCTGCAATATCTCCTCCTATTATCTTCAATGATATATGTACTGTCTGCATGATTTCTGAAGCGAGTAAAATACTATTTGTAATTACATTAACACTTTTTTTATTGTTTCTTTTTATTTCCTGTGCTAAATACAGACAAGTCGTCGCATCGTCTAAAAAAATAGTATCCCCATTCTTTATAATACGGTAAGCCATTTTCGCAATATATATCTTGTTGCATAGATTGCTATAAACCAAATCTTTTACATTATCTGTCACAAAATTTTTTCCAATTTTAACAGCCCCTCCATGTGTCCTTTTTAATAAACCTTCTTCTGACATAGCGTTTAGATCTCTACGTATTGTCATCTCTGTACAATGGAATTCTTGGCTTAACATACTTACTTTTACATATCCTGTCTGTTCTAATTCTTGTAAAATAATCTTTCTGCGTTCTCGCATTGATAACTTTCCCCATTTATTTTACTTTATTTTTCCACGTCAATATATTGCCTTTTTTATTTACTTATGATATGCTTTTTGTATCATTTGTATGATACATATGTATTGTATCACAAAAACATGATTTAATCCAGTTGTTTTTTCATCCAGTAATTGGCAAAAGATATTTGAATGCACTATCTTTTTGTGATACTATTGAAACAAATAAAACCGTTCTATCCGCTGTATTTACAACATTTGTCCCTTTCATCCCATGCGGAAATCCTATGTTAGAAAGGAACTATTAAATTGGATATTGATTATTTTAAAGAAACTTTTCATTTTTCTTTAGGAAGTGATTCACCATTATATGAACAACTTGCCTCTTATATTAAAATACAAATTCAAGCAGGCATTTTAAAGCCTGGAGATCAAATGATCACCGAGGCTAATCTTTGTAAAATATTAAATATCAGCCGTACAACCGTCAGACAATGTATGGATAGACTAGTGGAAGAAGGACTTCTTGTCCGCTATCGTGGAAGAGGCTCCTTTATTGCAGATTCCAAAATGAAACGCAATATTAATTATCTTTATAATTTCACGGAAAACATGAAAGAACTCGGTGCAAACCCTAATTCTATCGTCCTAAAAAGCGAGGTTGTAGATGCTCCCGTTTTTATTCGTGAACAGCTCAGATTGCCAAGTACACAAACAAAAGTATTTAAGCTATATAGGCTTCGCTGTGCGAATAATGAGCCCATTCTGTTTGAAAAGTCATATATCCCGTATTATCTGTGTGAGGGTATTGAATATTATGATTTTTCTTCTGTTTCACTGTACAATACACTAAATGAGCATTATGCATTGAACCTTTATAGAGCAACTGAAACAATTGAAGCAATCATTATCAATAGAGATGAGGCAACCCTTTTAAAATGCACTGCCAAAGTGCCAGGTTATAAAATCCAACGTATCTCCTATTTAGATTCTGGCTTCATCTTTGAATTTACTACTTCCATCACAAGGGCGGACAAATGTGTGTTTCAGTTAGAACTGTACAAAAATACAAATTCCACAAAAACTCCTGTGAATATACGTAGGCAGGTAACACTTTCACAATGAATATGATATAGAAAGTGGGGGCAAAAGCTGCCCCCTTTTCATTTTTCCACCTTTGTGTTAAAGCCATAACTACGTATCATATCCCTCATCTTCTCTACATATTCCTCGTCATGTGGTTTTACATCCCGCATGACATATTCAATTCCACAAGATTGATATTTTCCACTTCCATACTGATGAAAGGGCAGTATATCATAGTTTCTAATACTATATTTCTGCAGGATTTCTATGATATCAAGAATATCTTGTTCTTTATCATTAACCTCTGGAATCATCGGTGTCCTAACAAATATTTTTTTACTCTGCTTAGATATCCATCTCAAATTTCCCAAAATTTCCTCATTACCTATGCCAGTCCATTCTTTATGTTTGTGCGTATCTGCTGATTTTATATCATATAAGAATAAATCTACTACCGGCAATATCTTTTCTAAGTTTTCTTTTGGAACACATCCTGTTGTTTCCACAGATGTATGAATTCCTTTTTCATTACATAGTCTCAACAACTCATAAGAAAATTCTGGCTGCAGAAGTGGTTCCCCTCCGGATAGAGTAATTCCGCCTTTACTCTGCCTGTAAAAATCTATATCCTTTTCTATTTCACCCATTACTTTTGAAATTTCCATCCATTTTCCTTTTACTGTTAGTGCTTTTGTTGGACACTGTTCTACCCAGTCCAATTTATCTGCTTTGCACCGATCCCAATGAATCTTTAACCCCCTGTCTTCTGCCGTTACTTCTTTATTGGTACATACTGTCACACAAGTGCGACATCCAATACATCGGGACGCTGCATAAAACAACTGAGGTGATTCATTCCATGATTCAGGGTTAGAACACCATTTACATCTAAGAGGACACCCCTTTAAAAACACAACTGTACGAATTCCTGGACCATCATGTATACTATATCTTTGTATATCAAATACATTCCCTTTTATTCGCTTTTCCATATTATCTCCTTTTCTTACATACACTGCATTGTTCTGTTAATAATCTCATTTTGAATATCTTTATCCAATTCCACGAAAAAAGCACTATAGCCTGCTACACGTACAACTAAATTTCTATATCTGTCCGGATTCGTTTGTGCATCTTTTAATTTTTCTGGCGTAAGAATATTAAACTGTATATGCATGCCTCCTATATTAAAATAAGTGCGAATCATATCAATTAATTTTTGACGTTCTTCTTTTGTCTTTAGAATCGTAGGCATAAATTTCATGTTAAAATTAACTCCATTTATCGCCAATTCATGATTCACTCTAGCAACTGATTTGCAGGCAGCAGTCGG
The DNA here is from genome assembly GCF_001487105.1 of Mediterraneibacter massiliensis. Taxonomy (GTDB): domain Bacteria; phylum Bacillota; class Clostridia; order Lachnospirales; family Lachnospiraceae; genus Mediterraneibacter; species Mediterraneibacter massiliensis. Next base: position 2,157,571 of record NZ_LN913001.1, read on the forward strand.
TCCACAGATATCCATTCCATGTTTCGGAGAAATTCCACCATCACCTAGTGGAGTACCCGCTTCACGTCCACTAGGAAGTGCACATACTTGCCTTCCTAATGGTGTATTGGAAGACAAGCAAAATAAACCAGGTCGATAAATTGCTCCATGGGGCGAACAATGTCCCTTCACGCTTCTACAATACTGTTCTCCAACATATTTTATCATTTCGTCCGCTTCCTTTATATCATTTCCATATTTTGATATTTTGTTAATCAAACGATGCTTTAGAATATCCTGACCTTTAAAATTTTCTTTCAATACCTTTAATAATGCTTCCGGCATAATCTCTTTTGTTTCAAACACCATTTGATTAATAACAGTCAAAGAATCTCCCACATCTGCAATACCAACTCCCTGAACGCCAACATAATCGTATTTTGCACCACCTTGTGTACAGTCCTTTCCTTTTTCAAGGCATCCTTCCAAAAGAGTAGAACAATATATATGCTGTCCATATCTGGCGTGAAGAAGCTCAATAGAATTTAGAGAACTTATCATCATCTCAACAAAATAGTCGACTTGTGTCTCATACGCTTTTAAAAAATCTTTAAATGTTTTAAAATCTTTAAACGCTCCTGTCTTTGGCCCCATTTGCTGTCCTGACATTTGGCATACTCCGTCAAATAATGCCAACTCCAAGCATTTTGCCAAATTAAAATAGCATGCATTTGTTCTTCCCATGGTATTCCCCTGCCCTGTGGGTTCCACACAACCTACAATTGCATAATCTCTTGCATCTTCTATTGAAACTCCATCTTTAATCAAACCATCAATTATCAGCTCATCATTAAAAAACGGAAGTTTCCCACCTTCATTTTCTACTAAAATCTGTAATACCTTATTAATAAATTTATCTGGATTCTTTTTAGAGATTCTAATACTTGTATTTGGTTCTGAATTAAATACTGTTTGTTCTGCATCCAAACACACATATGTAAAATCATTAACAGCATCTTCACCTTTTTCGTCTATTCCACCTAAAACAACATTGATAGTCGTAGCAAATCCCCCATTATTTCTGGCACTCATGTACGTTCCCGCTTTAATAATGTCACTGCTTTTCACCCACAAAGCCTCTAGTATTTCCCTAGCTTCTTCTTTTACCATACGCCCCTCTTCTATATCTTTTTTCCAAAAGGGATAAAACATTTGATCTACTCTTCCTCCAGAAATAGCGGAACCATTCTGTCCACAATAGTCAATCAACAACACAAACCAATAGGATTGCAAGGCTTGATAATATGTCCTGGCCGGCTTATAGGGTACAATCCTGCAATTTTCAGCAATGAGCAATAATTCCTTTTTTCTCCGGTCATCTTGTTCTTTTTCCGCCATTTGTTCTGCTAAATCAGCAAATCTATCCTGAAATATTTTCACTGCTTCACAGACAATTAGTACAGCTTTATAAAAGTGTACCTTATCAGTAAAGTCCTTATCCAAAATATCCAAATTTGCAAGATAATCTCTTGCTTCTTTTTCCACTTCGCAAAACCCCTTTGTAAGAACTTTCTCGATATTGGGCAGATAATGACCATACCCACTACGAGCCCTACTCAATGGATTAAATACACGGTATTCAGAATCCAAAACCTCCATAATCCTTTCATCAATATAATACCTAGATAAATCATCAATAGATTTATTCTTCCAATAAGGATAAATCTCGTTTAAAAGGATTTTCTTCTCTTCCTCTGTGATTTGCAGTGTATCTACCTTACGTGTAGGCATCATATCCAGTTCTTTTTTACTAAAACCACCAAATTCCGGAAATAAAGGAGCACTTCGCGGATGTGAAGCATGGTTTCCCACAATTAATTCTTCCTCATCAATAAAAATTGTCATATGTTCTAAAAGATATTTCAGTGCTTTTGCTCTACGGATAATATGTGGCATGCCTTCTGTCTGTTTATAACTTTCTGTAATCAGCTTTGCACGTTCAATACAAATAGCAGGTTTAACATCCCGCATTGCTGTATTTAACTTCTGTGTTCTTTCTTCTCTGGTGATTCCTTGAGGTAAAAGTTTCTTTAAAATTTCCATATATAACTCTCCTTCCTAGGTTTTATTATTTCTTATATTTTTATCTTAACATTTGATAATTCAGATACAATTACCTAAGAAGCGATTTCATATAGATTTTCTTCGAAAATGAACATTTTGAGCAAAATATTTTCGTACACTGTAAGTCGCATTTCATACAAATAAAACAGGAGAGCGTCAAACCGCTCTCCTGTCGTCTTAAACTTTCCCCCATATTTTTATTTCGTTACTTTCACATATGGATTGGTCGTCCATTTTCCTTCGATCATTTCTTCCGTATAGGATGGCTGGAATTTCAGATACAGGGAATCCAGTACGTCTTCATCCGCTATATACACGAGTGTATATTCCAGTTCTTCCTGCTCTTTCAGTGGTCTGTATAAACCGCTCTTTAAACGTTCTGTTCCTTCCGTATAATATATCGGATCGATATATACAGGGAAACTTGCCCCTTCTCCGCTGTTCCACTGCAGATTATAGTCCTCATTTGCCGGCAGGAACGTTGGTCCATAGCAGGAGAGACTTCCATCTTCTCTTGTTTCTTTAACGATCAGATCCGGTGCGAGATTTATCTCTTCATATGCCCTGTCGGAGGCATTTTTCACTTTCATGTTTACCACTACATATTTCGATGCGACTTCTTCAAGAATCGGTTCTTCTTGCACCTGTCCATCTTCTGTTATCGTCTGCGTGTATCTGGCATGAGGTTTTAATGTTCCATCTTCCTGAATCCAGGGGGAAACTTCTTCATAATTTATATAGTTTTGGGTCGGATATTTATCTATAGAAAGGCTGTCCTTGATCTGAATATTTTCTACAGTATACTCAATATCCTCCTCCGAGAATTCTGCATTCAGGAACGGATTGGAGATGGTATCTCCGATTTCATAGATATTTTCTGCCGGGATCCCATATTTTAATTTTTCTGCTTTTTCTTCTTCCCAAAGTTTCTGTTCTTCTGCCTGTGCGGCAAGTTCGTCCTCTATCTCTGCCTCTGTAGGATAGGCTTCTGTCTCATCCAATACTTCTATCTTCAGTCCTTTCGCTACTTTCAGCAACTCTTCTTTTTCTAAAGTTGTCTCACTGCTTATCCAAACCATATATCCATACTCCTGATTGGTGAGAAAGATATTGATCGTCTGCTTGTCTGTATCTACATAACTTACCTCTGCTTCTACAAAAATGTCCTGCCTCTGCCCGTCTATCTCCGCTTTTTCCAAATAATCCGCTTTATCAAAGCTGTCTCGGTACACCGGATTTTCTGTCTTTTCTCCCCAATAAATCTCTGCCGCATTGATCGGTGTGATCGTAATCTGGCTGTCCGTATCCGAATTATGCCATTTACCTCCATATGGAGAAGTTTCCTCTCCGTATATATAGCCTTCCGGCATATAGGTAGGAGTCACCTCGATCTTGTGCGCTTCTTTCTGCGCGTCTACTTGTACCCTGTATTCTATCTTTTTCGCGTTTTCTTTATCTTCACTTATATTGACTTTTAAAAATTCATTCGCGGCAAATCCTACCAATCCTGCCGCCATCGTCACAACAGCTGCGATCACGATCATTTTTCTGATCTTATATGTCTTTGTATACTTCATCGTTACTTTCGGCTCCATACTGATCTCCCGGTATGCCGCCTGTATTTTTTCTTCTACACACTGCGGGATCTGCGCCTCTTTTTCCAGGATCTCTTTGATTTCTCTGTCTGAATAATCCTTTCTCATACATTATCTCCTCTCTGCCGCCGGCTTTAAACTATACACCTGTCCCAGTTTTTTTCTTCCTCTGGACAATCTTGTCTTTACCGTATTTTCATCCATTTCCAGTATCTGCGCGATTTCCCGGATCTTAAAGCCTTCTCCGTAATAGAGAAGCAGTATGACTCGATATTTGTCATCCAGAGAATTCATCAGTTCCTGAAATTCATAATTTTTAAGCTCCATACATTCTTCTCCTTTTTCCGGCGGCACCTCCAGAAGATGTTCCTTTTGATTTTGTCTTATCATATCCTTACAATTATTGATCAAAATACGGATCATCCATGTTTTAAAATATTTCGGATCATGCAGTTTTACGATGTTGTCATAACAATCCAATATTGTCTGGGAAACAGCGTCCGCAATATCTTCATCTCTGCGCAGATAACTCCTCGCCACCTTATACATACTGGACTTATAAGTTTCCATTAGTTCCACAAATGCCTGGTCGTCTCTTTTTTGTGCTTTTTTCACTAAAAACAGCAATAGGCTTCCCCCTTTCTTCTCCTGCAGGTCAATGTTTTTCAGTGCTCATCTCCCCTTATCTTTGCACTGTTCTTACATCTATTAGACGGCAAAATACATCATAAAGTTTCACTTTTCGTAAATTTTTTATTTTCTATACTAACATGAGGTATTTTTCGCCATCTTCTTACAAACTGCCGGCAAATTTTATAGCCAAACAGCAATTCCATCAAAAAAACACCTGGAAGTTTATACTTCCAGGTGTCTCTTCTCTCATTCTTCCAGAGATATATACCTTCAAAACTACATACAAAAGATCTTTTCTCCATCCATTCTCCTATCACCTTGCTTGGTTATGCCCTCGACCTATTAGTAACGGTCAGCTCCATACATTACTGTACTTCCACCTCCGTCCTATCTACCTCGTCGTCTTCAAGGGGTCTTACTAACTTGACGTTATGGGATATCTCATCTTGAGGGGGGCTTCACGCTTAGATGCCTTCAGCGTTTATCCCGTCCCGGCTTGGCTACTCTGCTATGCTCTTGGCTGAACAACAGATACACCAGCGGCCAGTCCATCCCGGTCCTCTCGTACTAAGGACAGCTCCTCTCAAATATCCTACGCCCACGCCGGATAGGGACCGAACTGTCTCACGACGTTCTGAACCCAGCTCGCGTACCGCTTTAATGGGCGAACAGCCCAACCCTTGGGACCTACTTCAGCCCCAGGATGCGATGAGCCGACATCGAGGTGCCAAACCACTCCGTCGATGTGAACTCTTGGGAGTGATAAGCCTGTTATCCCCAGGGTAGCTTTTATCCGTTGAGCGATGGCAATCCCACTTTATACCACCGGATCACTAAGTCCTACTTTCGTACCTGCTCCACCCGTCGGTGTCGCAGTCAAGCTCCCTTCTGCCTTTGCGCTCTTCGAATGGTTTCCGACCATTCTGAGGGAACCTTTGAGCGCCTCCGATACCCTTTCGGAGGCGACCGCCCCAGTCAAACTCCCCACCTGACATTGTCCCCCAGCCGGTTCACGGCTGCTGGTTAGAAACCCAATACTGCAAGGGTGGTATCCCAACAGCGGCTCCATGGCAACTGGCGTTGCCACTTCCTAGCCTCCCACCTATCCTGTACATGCAATACCGAATCCCAGTATCAAGCTGGAGTAAAGCTCCATGGGGTCTTTCCGTCCTGGCGCAGGTAACCAGCATCTTCACTGGTATTTCAATTTCACCGGGTGCATTGTTGAGACAGTGCCCAAATCATTACGCCTTTCGTGCGGGTCGGAACTTACCCGACAAGGAATTTCGCTACCTTAGGACCGTTATAGTTACGGCCGCCGTTTACTGGGGCTTAAGTTCAAAGCTTCGCTTGCGCTAACCTCTCCCCTTAACCTTCCAGCACCGGGCAGGCGTCAGCCCATATACCTCACCTTTCGGTTTTGCATAGACCTGTGTTTTTGCTAAACAGTTGCTTGGGCCAATTCTCTGCGGCCTGGTCTCCCAGGCACTCCTTCTCCCGAAGTTACGGAGTCATTTTGCCGAGTTCCTTAACAATGCTTCTCCCGTCGGCCTTAGGATTCTCTCCTCATCCACCTGTGTCGGTTTACGGTACGGGTATTTTATGAACAATAGCGGCTTTTCTTGGCAGTTAGCTCACGCTCTTCCCTACTCTTACTTCGGTCCGCTTCACGCCTTCCCCTTGCACACCGGTTTTGCCTGATGTACGGGTACTTCGCTTGCACCGGGCTTTCCATTCCCGGCTCGCGCTCTCTCCCTGCGTCCCCACAGTTCTGTCATAAAATAGTACAGGAATCTCAACCTGTTATCCATCGACTACGTCTTTCGACCTCGCCTTAGGCCCCGACTTACCCAGAGCAGATCAGCTTTACTCTGGAAACCTTAGATATTCGGCCGGAAGGATTCTCACCTTCCTCTCGCTACTCATTCCGGCATTCTCTCTTCTTAATGATCCACTGCTCCTTCCGGTACAGCTTCTTCTCTTTAAGAATGCTCCTCTACCAACTGACATTCGTCAGTTCCTAAGCTTCGGTAGTGTGTTTTAGCCCCGGACATTTTCGGCGCAGGACCTCTCGACTAGTGAGCTATTACGCACTCTTTTAATGTATGGCTGCTTCTAAGCCAACATCCTAGTTGTCTTTGAAATCCCACATCCTTTTCCACTTAACACACATTTTGGGACCTTAGCTGTAGGTCTGGGCTCTTTCCCTTTCGACTACCCAACTTATCTCGGATAGTCTGACTCCCATACATCATCTACACGGCATTCGGAGTTTGATATCCCTTGGTAAGCTTTGACGCCCCCTTAGGAATTCAGTGCTCTACCTCCGCAAGACTCGTATGAGGCTAGCCCTAAAGCTATTTCGAGGAGAACCAGCTATCTCCGGGTTCGATTGGAATTTCTCCCCTATCCACACCTCATCCCCACCCTTTTCAACGGATGTGGGTTCGGTCCTCCATTGCCTTTTACGGCAACTTCAACCTGGACATGGATAGATCACCCGGTTTCGGGTCTACTCCGGCTGACTGTTTCGCCCTCTTCAGACTTGGTTTCCCTTCGGCTCCACACCTCTAAGTGCTTAACCTCGCCAGCCGACGTAACTCGCCGGACCGTTCTACAAAAAGTACGCAGTTCCGCATTTAAAGCGGTTCCACAGCTTGTAAACATATGGTTTCAGGTTCTCTTTCACTCCCCTCCCGGGGTCCTTTTCACCTTTCCTTCACAGTACTATGCGCTATCGGTCACTAAGGAGTATTTAGCCTTACGGGGTGGTCCCCGCTCTTTCAGTCAAGGTTTCTCGTGTCTCGACCTACTCTGGATACCGCCTTGTCAACTCGTCTTTCGCTTACGGGGCTTTCACCCTCTCTGGCTGGCTTTCCCAAAACCATTCTGCTAAACTCATTGAATCAATTCCGCGGTCCGAACCCCGGAGTGCACGCACTCCGGTTTGGGCTCTTTCCATTTCGCTCGCCGCTACTTTGGAAATCACATGTTGTTTTCTCTTCCTCCGGCTACTTAGATGTTTCAGTTCACCGGGTTCCCTTCCT